>JAHLLH010000008.1 GCA_020444265.1 bacterium | reverse complement strand
TTGAAACACAAAAACGTTGCTTAACTCCCTGTCCACCAAAACGGGGGAAGATCAAACCCATACGAGAGGTGTTGCTTCTTGTGGGAAAGAAAGATTACTACCGA
Source organism: bacterium (assembly GCA_020444265.1). Classification (GTDB taxonomy): domain Bacteria; phylum Electryoneota; class Electryoneia; order Electryoneales; family Electryoneaceae; genus JAHLLH01. Next base: position 183,552 of record JAHLLH010000008.1, on the reverse strand, counting down.
TAAAACCCGACACTGAGTTGTCGGACTAAATAGATCAACTCTTCTTCCGCCTGCTCGTTTTATGCTCGATAGCTCGGGTGATTGTTCGGCAGTCTTTTGCCGATCGCAGCAGGTCCAGACAATCGTCATCGTCCGCACAGTGTCCGATTTCCGCCAGCATATGAAGCTGCTCCTGTGCATCGTCTTCCGGCGAGAGGATCAGGAAAATAAGTATGGCGGGCTGATCATCCAGGCATTCCCACTCGATTCCGCGTGCAGATCGCCCAAACAGGACGATGGAGCGGTTCAACTGGTGAAGGCGAGCGTGCGGTGCAGCGATTCCGTGAACAAGACCGGTTGACATGTCCGCTTCACGTCTCAGGACCGCTTTCATCAGGGTTTCTTCATCCACCGTACGGATCAGACGTGCAGCAAAACGAACCATTTCGCCGATTGCACCCTCACGATCTGCGGACTGGATTTGCATGATTTCCGGGACACCCACCATCGCTCGTGCGAGATAGGAAGAACGGTTATGCCGTCCCCGCTGCTTCAGCAACAGGTTTGTCACCAGCACGAGAAGGAGCGCAACCGCGATCCCGATCAACATGGTGACGGGATCGAGTGTTTGCAGCGAACTCTCGGTCGGTGTCTGGGCAAATGGGGTCACAGGCTCCTCAATGCATGGCGATAAAAAAGGTACATCCTCTTCGGACGCATGGTCACGACCTCTCCTGCTCAAGCGGAGTCAACTCCTCCAGCTCCTCCAAGGGGTTCCCACCAGATGAGTCGTCCGGCAACTCTCGTGAGAGGGAGAGGCCGAGACGAACCAGGTAGGGGCCAAATGTCTCATTCACAATCACGGTCGACAGTACAATGGTCGTCAACAATTCCCCCTCAGCCGGGAAGTGATCGAGGATCTCGTATGCCTCGCCAATGGCGACACCCGCCTGGCACAGCATCGTTATCCCGAGGTACTTGCCGATCTGCGGCAAATGGTCCATTTTCCTGCCCGCCAGCCAGATGCCCCCGACTTTCCCAATGGTCCTCGCCACGATGTAGAGCACGCCGGCCAATCCCATCTGGGGCAGGACATCGAGGTGCAGGGAGGTTCCCGCTAACACGAAGAAAGCGATGTAAACAGGCTGTTCCAATTGACGCTGTTCGACATAAATCAATCGGTGCAGGTGGCTGCTGTTTGCGACTGTCGCACCAGCTGCCATGGCCACCAGCATCGGGGAAAGTTTCAACATGTGCGCCGCACCGGTGCCAAGCAGGACCACCCCAATAATCACCAGCAGCAACTCCGGTAACTCATCAAGATGGTCTTCCCATATCGCCAGCCCTTTGCCCAACAGATAGCCCAAGGCAAGCGAAACAATGATCTCATAGAACGGCGCGAGAATACTGCCAAGGATCGGGCCACCATGCTGCCAGGCCATCAAGGAGTGAATGACACGGAAGAGCAGCAGCGAGATGACATTGTTCACCGCGACCAGAGCCAGCAGGCGATTGGTCAACGGCCCCCGTGTGTTGTATTCACGGACAACCAAAAGCGTTGCCGCCGGAGCCGTTGCAATTGCAACCGTACCCGCCAGCATGCTGAAAATCCAGTCGAATCCCAATAATCCAAACGCGAAGGTGACCAGGATAAAAACACCGATCGTCTCAAAAAGGGCAAGGCGAAGCAGTTCACGCAGGCCAACTTCCTTCAGATGGGACCACTCAAACTCGTTGCCGATCGCAAAGAGAATCAACCCGAGTGCGATATCATTGATCACACCCAGTTCACCGACTACATCCTGCGAGATCAAGCCCATCACATACGGCCCGATCAGCAACCCGATCAGCAGGTACCCCGTCACTCGCGGGACTTTTACACGTCTCGCGAGCTTCCCCCCGAACAGGCCAACCAGAATGGCGACCCCGAGGCCGAAAAGTTCATGCAGTTCAATGGGTATCAACGATTCAGCTTTCGCTACTCTGTTCAGCTAGAACTATCGAGTCTCGGCAGATCAGTCTCGATCTGGGGCGCCCCTTTCTTGGGAATTTCACCCGCCTTGCCGAGTGCGAACCGTACGATTAAGGGACCGACCGACTCATGAAGCACAACACTGGCAAGGATAATCGTCAACAGAGTCTCCCCAAGTGCGGGGAAGTCGCGGGCAATTTCATACGCCATACCAATTGCCACGGCCCCTTGGCAAAGCAGGGTCATCCCCATGTATTTACCGACCTGGGGAAGGTTTGGCATCGAACGGCCTGCCAACCAGATCCCACCGATTTTGCCTGTTACACGTGCGATCACAAAGGCGACGCCCGCCAACCCCATTTGGGGCAGTGCATCGAGATGCAGTTTACTCCCTGCCAGCACAAAAAAAGCAATGTAGATCGGTTTTTCCAGTTGTCGCTGCTCGACATAGATCAGACGGTGTAAGTGGCTACTGTTGGATACAGTTGCCCCTGCGGCAAGCGCAACCAGCATTGGGGATAACATCAGGATTTTAGACAGCCCATAACCGACCAAAATGATCCCGATAATCACCAGCAGAAGCTCGGACAACTCGTCGAGGTGGTCTTCCCAGATGGACAGCAGCTTGCCGAGGATAAAACCGAGGGCGAGCGAGACGATCAGTTCGTAGAAAGGTGTGATCATCACAGTAAAAAGATCTCCCCCATGCTCGAGAGCGACCAAGGCACGAACGCCTCGCATGAGCCCGAGGGCAATAACGTTGTTGACGGCCAGCAGGGCGAGGAGACGTTCTGTCACGGGTCCCTGGGCACGATATTCGCGAACTACAAGCAGCGTGACCGCGGGAGCAGTGGCGACTGCTACAGTTCCAGCGAGCAACGAGAACTCAAGGGGATTTCCCAACAACAGGAAGACACCAGTCACCAGGATCAACACCCCGCCCGCTTCGAAGAAGGCAAGCTTCAACAGGGATTTGACCCCAACATGTTTCAGGTGGCTCCATTCGAACTCGTTGCCAATGGCAAAGAGGATCAAACCGAGGGCGATCTCATTGATGACCCCAAGGTTTCCAGTCACCTCCTGGGTCAACATACCGAGGACATGCGGGCCGATGATCAAACCGGCGAGGATGTAGCCGGTGACACTCGGGATGCCAAACCGTTTCACCAGCTTTCCGCCGAGCAGGCCGAAAAGAATAGCAAGACCGAGGCCGAGCAGTTCGTTCAGTGGAAGGGTCATGCGCTCCAGACGTGGGATGTGGTCGTGGTTTCGAAGGAAAAATAGGCGAAGCAATCCCAAACAGCAATCACACAGCCCTCCGTTTCAAACAAAGGAGGGGGCGCGGCTGTCGGCTTCCTGCCTCTGTCTCCCCCTCCGGCCGTTGCCGGATTGTGACCGAAGGGAACCCTGTCGCGTCGGGGGGCCCCGTCGGAGATGCTCCTACCCGTCCATTCTGTCATTCTCAACGCGATAGCCTGCATCAGTAGGCTTGCAGCCAAAGGCTGCCACAAGCGCGTCGGGAATCCCCCAAGGCGTCGCTCCCCCACGGGGATCTCCGACACCCACAACACCAGCACCCGGTCCGGCAGTGGCCGGACATGTGGGCTGGGGATGACAGGTCGTGTCGCTGCGAGGTGCCCACGAGTGGTGATGCAACCCGGTGTCGCTGCGAGGCGTCCGGCAACTGCCGGACAACGAAGCAGTCTCGAATCTCTCACCAGCTCATAGGTGCGCGCAAAGCGCGCAGGGAAACCAAATACGTGCGGAGAGATTGCTTCGTCGCTTCGCTCCTCGCAACGACACCAGTTCAACTCCACCGCTGCCTTCTGCTAGAAGCCCACACCTGCCTGCCAAACAAAAGAAACCCGGGCAACAAGATTGCCCGGGCCAGGTTCACAATAACCACAATCGATCAGAGTTTCTCAATCATCGGATCAGCAGCTTCAAAGAAACGGACCAGGTTCTGTGGAACCGCGTAGACCTTGAGCGCCGTCTGACGGATCACACGCACCGCACCCATACCATCGCAGAGGTACTGGCCAATGCGGCCGTTGCCGCGACGGTACGCTGGGTCGAAGCAGAGACGGGTCAGCTTGGTGGTCAGCTGCTCGAGCGCATCCGAGGCGTTGGGATCAGGGACCGGTTGGGAGACTTCACGCTCGACCATATGCTCGAGCATCAGGTCCTGCTCTGCTCCGGCTCGTGGCAGCGCCATCCGTACCACACCCAATCCGAGCGCTTCATGAAGTGTCATATTGTCGGCGGAGAAAAGCACATCCGTGTTCAGCAGCGACGCAACATGGCTGAACCGATCCTTCGAGACGGTGACCTTCAAGCCGTTTTCGGCAGCCAGACCTTTCAACTCCTCGTCCGACGCACAATCCGGCCCGGGAAGGATAGTCAGGGTCGGAGTCCATGCTTCAACATGCTCCGGCAGATCGACCGACTTGATTGCCTTGGCGATCAGCGGCAGCCAGCTCTTCGTATCCAGATTCTCCGTCGCAATGCAGAAATCAGAAGCAACCGTCTTGTGCGCATGCTGCTTCAAAATGCCACGCACCGCCTCGAAACGAAGGGGAGCATACTGTGACCCACGAAGAAAACGGGTATACCCGGTGTCCGACGTGACTCCCAATCCACCGCCATAAGGCTTTCCGATGACAAACCAATCCGCGCTGGAACGATCTGCCTCATCACATACCAGCACCACTTCCACCCCGGACTTCCAGAGCATCTTCTGGTACTCGGCGACATAGCTGTTGCCCACGAGATAGAGCAGGGGACGCGGGTAACGTTCATCGACCCGCTTCGGCACCATCGGCTTCAGCAGTTCAACCAACTGAGCCGCTTCCTGCGGCGGGGTCAGGCTCTCGTTCCAGATCAGGACACTCGCCTTCTTCGGCAAGTGGGCCTCAATCAATTCGGCACCGGCCTGATCGGTAATGACTGTAACACTGTCGAGCCCTTCACGCACAGCCGCTTCAGCCAGTGCAACTGCACGGGCCAGGTGCAATGTGCCATAGCCCTCTTCACGAGTGGCTTTGATCCAGGCGTTGTACTCCCCCATCCCTTACCTCCTGCGTATGATCCGGGGCCAATATAGGGCGCGTCCTCTTGAGCCTGCAAGCGGGCTCGCGGGTGAGATTTAAGGACATGAAAAAACCCGTCGCGACGTGGAGGAGGTTACGCCTGCGACGGGCCAACACCTTCCACCGGGGCCGGCCGACAGAAGAGTTGTTGATGATAAAGTAGATCGTGATCGTTGAATCCGCTGTGACCTTACGCACACTTGAAAAAACAGGGAGCGACAACCCCGGCTACCGTGATCCGGCGCCGGGGTTGGATGCAACTATCGTTTCTTGGAATTTTCGCTATTCAATATCAGCCTGCGCGGTGGTCGTGCTGTTGAGTACGGAGGCATATTCCTCGTCACTGCTTAACACTTCCACTGCTTTTTGGATTTGAGGATCGAAGCTGATGGAGGCCTGCACTCGACCCGCATTGCCTGCCATAACGGAGGCAAGCTCGAGTTTTATCCGCTGCTTGAGCTCCTCGCGCTCGGAAATGTACTCCTCCTCTTTCCGCTTGTCCGCAATCACCTCGAGGTCCTCAATCTCCTTCAGGAACTCCTCGCTGTAGCCCATCTCCTCCGCCTCTTCACGCAGTTTGGCCAGGCGAGAATCCATGTCGCTCTCGTATTCGTAGCCCGTTGAATCGAGGTAGGTGAGGAATTGGTCGTAGACATCGTCATCCACTTCCCAGGAGTCCACCTCGGGATGCTCACTTCGGTAGGCATTGGCGAAATCAAAGAAGTGATCCTGACGCCAGAGCGAGAGGGTCAACTCACCGACCTCGTCCATCTCGACTTCCACATCCGGATGGATTCCGCCATGCGCTGTCACCTCACGGCCCTTCTTGGTGTGGAAGAGGCTATCCTCCTCTTCCGGCTGGACCGATAGCAGGGACTCGTTGTCCGAGAAGTAATCCACCTTCTGGATCAGACGGCCTGAAGGGGTGTAGTACTTGGCAGTGGTCATCCGGAGCGCGGTACCATCATTGAAGGGCACCACAGACTGCACCAGCCCCTTGCCGAAGGAGGGCATGCCGACGACCAGCCCACGATCCAGGTCCTGTACCGCACCCGATACAATCTCACTCGCCGAAGCACTACCCTGGTTAATCAGCACGACCAGCGGCACATTCGGCGCCAATGATGGTTCATTTTGCGAGAAGTACTGAGCGAACATTTCGTCGCTACGCCCCTTGGTCGAGACAATTGGGTCACCATTTTGCAGGAAATTCTCCGCCACCGCAATCGCCTCGGGCAGCAGGCCGCCCGGGTTGGAACGAAGGTCGAAGATCAAGCCTTTCAACTCCTCCTGGCTGGCCAGGTCGAGAATGGCGGCACGTACTTCCTCGCCCGCAGCACGGCTGAATCGTGTCAAACGAACATAGGCGATGCCCGGTTCGACAAACCCGGCATAGCTTACATCTTTCACCGCAATTTCTTCACGAATAATCGTGTACTTCAGCGGATCGTCAACCCCGTGACGATGAATTGTCACTTCAACAGGGGTGTTCGGCACGCCGCGGAGACGTTCCGCCGCATCCGAGGTGGTGAAACCCTTGGTCGATTCGCCCGCGATTTTGACAATCTGGTCCCCGGCACGAATGCCCAAGCGCCAGGCAGGGGTACCCTCGATCGGGCTGATGACAGTCAGAACACGGTCCGCACCACGTGTACCGATCTGCAGCCCAACGCCGCCGTAGCGACCACGCGACATGATCTGCAAATCATCCGCGTTCTCCGGTTCCATGTACTCGGTATAGGGATCGAGTGTCGCCAGCATCCCTTCAATCCCGGCCTTCATGAAGGTTTCGGGGTTGATCGGATCGACATAGCGCATGCTGATCTGCCGGTAGATGTTGCCAAACAGGCCGACATTTTCGCGGATGGCGCGAATCATCTCCGCCTGGGCACGCATCTCATCCTGGGTGAGCTGCTGCTGACGCAGGTCTTGCGGTTCAGAACCTCCAGACTGGGCCTGGAGTGGCAGAACCGGTAGCAGAAGAAGCCCGGCCAGAATGAGGGGGCGAAGGGAACGAAACGTCATGGTGTACTCCGTGCTTACTTGCCCGCGTCCGCACCGGCAGCGAGATGAACTCGTCTCGAACGCAGGAAAAGAACCACTCCCGTGAGGATCATCAGGAGAGAGATGGTCTGGCTGACCGTTACAAAGCCGCCGTTGGCGAAATTGATGAAGTGCAAACTTTCTTCATGCCAACGGATCAATTCGTTGAGAAAACGGAGGGTACCATAGCCGGTCAGGAAGAGCGACCAGGTAAACCCCGGAAACAGAGTAAACTTCTTTTCCGCCCAGAGAAGCAACAGGAAAAGTGAAACTCCATAGAGAAATGCGTAGATCTGGGTCGGGTGGACATGCACTCCCGGGAAGATGTATCCCGCCGGGCTGCCATGCGGGAAGACGACTCCCCAGGGTAACTCGGTCGGCAACCCGAAACAGCAGCCATTGAGGTAACAGCCCAATCGACCGATCGCAATACCAAGCGCAGTCGAGGGCGCGAAAACATCGAGGATGGTCAGGATGTTCAGCTTTTTCCGGTAGACATAAACGGCCACCGCAACAAAGCTGAGGATTACCCCGCCCAGAAGCACCAGCCCCGCAAACCCGATCTGACCGTTCGACTGAATCGGGCTGATGACATCCAGCCACCGTCCCTTGAACTCGGACAGGTGGGTCAGGACATACAGCAACCGTCCGCCGAGCAGACCAAAGAGGATGATCAGGGTGGAGAGGTCGAGGACGGTGGATTCACCGAGTCCCGCTTTTTTCCCGCGACGATGCGCGATCCAGATACCCAGCAGGAAGGCGATAAACATCATCAGGCCGTAGCTGTGCAGTTTGAAACGGCCGAGATCAATCAAAACCGGAAACACGAAGGCCTCATTGTCAGGTTTGCCGGGGACTGTGCAGGAACCCCTGCACCCACCGGGCGTCGATTGCACTCAATATAGGGCCGTCGAGTTTCACGAACCGGCCCCGAATCCCTCCCCCCCCGAGACGAGGGAGGGCATTTACATGGCTTGGGTGCCCCGCCACCCAAGCGTGCATATCAGCACTCCCAGTTCATGCATGTGTCATCCCGGGCTTGACCCGGGATCCAGTCGAAGAAGTCCCGGACAGTACCCCTGTTAAATCCTTGTCCGCACCATGAAGAACACCCGCTCAGTCAGGTACGCGAGGAGGCGGAACGGTATCTGCGACACCGTATCAAGGGCAGATTGCCACGTCCCTTCACTTCGCTACGGTCCTCGCAATGACGTAACCCCACCTGGTACGTTCAACCCGTTCAGTCAGGTCTCCCGACCTGACTGAAAAATTCGGCAGGTCGGGAGACCTGCCGAAACGGGAAGCGGTCTTGCCCCGAATCCAGCTTACGTTTCCATCTTGAACAGTTGAGGCTGGACCCCGGATCAAGTCCGGGGTGACACCTCGGGCGCACCAGGGTGCACTCCAACAACAGTAAACCCCGACAGCAAGCTGCCGGGGCCAGTCTATAGCGAATTCACAAATGGATCAGGCGACCACCGAATAGCCGCCATCAACCACAATCGTTGCTCCGTGGATCATCTTCGCGGCATCGGTCACCATGAAAAGGGCGACATCGGCGACATCGTCGGGGGTGACAAGACGTCCTGCCGGGGTACGGACACGGCTGTTCTCGAGGATCTGGTCCCGTTCCGGGAAATGCTTCAGCGCTTCGGTGTCGACCACGCCTGCGGAGAGCGTGTTGACATTGATCCCCTTCGGGGCGAGTTCGACGGAAAGGTGTCGGACGAGCGATTCGAGTGCGGCTTTGGACGCGCCGACTGCCGTGTAGTCGGGGATCGCACGAACCGAGCCAAGCGACGAAATCGCAACCACTTTGCCATTGCCGTTCATAAGCGGCACGCTATGCTGGACAAGGTGAAGCAGGGTGGCGGCGTTGATGTCCATCGTCCACGCCCAGTGACGTCTGGTCAGTTCCATCGCCGGCTTGAGGACACCGGAGGCAGCGTTGGAGATAAGGATGTCGATCTTGCCAAAATCGGCCTCGAACTGCTCGAACATCTCGTGCAGCTCATCTTCCTTGCCAACGTTGGCTCGGTAGGCCTTCGCTTTGATCCCCTTTGCCTCGAGCTCTTCAACCGTAGCCTGGGCCGCCTTACGGTTGCGCATGAAATTGATGGCGATGTTGACCCCTTGATCGGCAAGCTTCAACGCGATCGCGCGTCCGATCCCACGGGACCCACCCGTCACCAGCGCAACTTTTCCCTTCAAGTCCGACATGATCACTCCGTTCCGCATCATATGTAGTCTCAAGCGTACGACGCTGCTGACTCTCCCCTCGCCGTCGCATCGCGAAAAGTAGAGGCGGACCTCAGCGTTTGGCAAGAGAAAACTTCGTCCCTCCTAACCTTACGAGACCAAAATTACGAAAGATTGTGAAAAGCAAAACTATTGGAAATGGGAAAGTTCCTCTTGAGTTGTTGCGAAATTCGAATTATTGTGGAAGAACAATTCGAACGAATTATTACCTACCAAAGGAGGGCTGGCCCATGTTGATCCGAGACATACTTTCCCGCAAAGGGACCAAGGTCATCACTGTACCACCCGAGACCGGCCTCCGTGAAGTTGTCGATACCATGCTGACAAATAAAGTCGGTGCCGTCATCATCGCCGACGGGTCCAAGGTGCTCGGCATGTTCACCGAGCGCGACAACCTGAGGCTGACCGCAGACCGTGGCGTGGACCTCAATACCGCCACCGTCGGCCCCCACATGACCAGCGACATTGTGATTGGTCTCCCGGGCGATACGGTCGAATCGACGATGGCGACCATGACCGAGAAACGAATCCGTCACCTGCCCATCATGTCGGATGGCCTCTTGGTCGGAATCGTCTCCATCGGCGATGTCGTCAAAGCACTCGCCGACCAGCAGGAGCACGAGATCCACTTCCTGAAGAACTACATCGCGGGTGAAATGACGTAAGATGTGGCCATGTGGATCGATCCACACGAAGTCAGGCCGTGCCATTTAGGGTGCGGCTTTTTCTAGCGATAGCGATATCTGGCGAGAAGTGGCGAAACTTCTTTCGTAGGCTTCCTTTGGGACAGCAACAAGGGAGCCGGACAGATATGCCCATCACCACCCTCTTCCTCCAGCCGGGCAACGCGGACGATTGGATTTGCCTGTTGCATGAGCGACGGAAACCCCTCAGCCGTCACCCGGACAAACAGACCCTCACCTCCATCGCACGTGCCATTGCACGTCGATACGCCCCCAGCCGTCTCGTGCTGCTGCGTCATGACGGCAGCGTCGAGAAGATTCACCGGTATAATCACTGATGCGCGATGACAGCCGGGAATGAGACAAATCAGGGCGCCCCGTCGGGCGCCCTGTATGTTTTAAAGCAGAGACTGACGTGTCGGTCCAGTCCGTCTACTTCATCAGGACCGCTTTGACCGTCCGGACACCCTCACTGCTTTCGAGACGGATAAAGTAGGTACCTGAACCGAAGGAGGAGAGGTTCAGGCTGACTTCGTATCGTCCCGCGCTGCGAGTGCCATCCACCGCACGCATCACTTCACGACCCAGTGAGTTGTACACCGCGAGTTTCACCTTGCCGTTGTTGGGCAGGGTGAAGGCAACGCGTGTTTCCGGGTTGAAGGGGTTGGGCCACGGTGCAGCGAGGTCATAGGTGAGTGGGGTAACGCTACCAGTCTCGACCTCCGGTGCATCCACATGATACCCCATCGCCGTCAGCAGGGACTCGAGAAGATCCCCTGCAGTATTGGTAGTCGAAACACCCGAAACCGCCTCGAGACCAAAGGTAAAGTAGGCCGCTGCCCCACCATTTTCATGCTCACGCATACTTGCGGCGTAGGCCTGGGTGCGGAAATACTGGTAGAGGGGCCGTGTGCCGTCGGTCACGGTGATGCCACCGATGGCGTTCTGGTTGTTGGCGCCCTGTCCTCCAACGATTACGAAGAGATTCCCCTCGCTGGCCGGTTCTCCCTCGATTCCCTGGCCGCCGTACTCATCCAGGTCAGGCAGGTAGAATTCGACTCCGAGCAGGTTAATCAATGAAAAACGAGAGGTCAGCTGCTCGCCGATGTATTGCCCGCTCAGGATCAGGTTGCCACCCGCCTCGACATACTCGACAAGCTGCACCTCTTCCGCCTGGCTGATCGGATTTTGCTGATCGCCGGTAAACCAGATCACATAGGGGTAGGCGTTGAGCAGTTCCGTTGTCGGTTGATCGGTGATCGTGGCACGTTCCAGCGCCGTCTTCCCCATCGAGTGCAGGGCGCCAGCGAAACGGTCCAGGTAGCTCGTCTCCCCACCATCATCCACCAGCAGCAAGTCGGGAGTGCCGACCGTTACCCGGACAGAATCGGTGATCACATACTCACCATTATTCGCGATGACGGTGAACGTGATCCAGTCGTAGTGTGGAGGGGCATCCTCCAGCACCTGGAGGGTAAAGGTGGTTGGCACCTGCACCTCTTCCCCGGCGCCAATTGATTCGAGCACAGCTTCGCTCGATGTCCACTGGATGTATTCCCCGGCAGAAAGAGTGATGGTTATGTTTTCCGCAGGCGGCGGGTAAAGATAAACATCATTCAGCAGGGTCAGGTTGATGTCCGCCATCTCACCGGCGACCAGCATGCCATCGCCTGTCGCTTCGAGGATATCTACAGCGGTCACAATCAGGTTCGGTTCATTGCCAGGACCGATGCCGTGGTGGCCAAAGGCCTGGTAAATCTCGTCGGAGTGCGGGGTACCATCCTCGATGTTTCCGTTATCATCATCCGCTTCGAGCAATTCGAGCAGGAACCCCTCGAAGGTATTCGCGAAGCCATACTTGGCATAATGAATCAGACTGTCGGAATACTCGGTGTCGTTCAACAGGCCACGCAGACGCCACAACGCGCCACCGATAATGAGACCGTCCGCATGGACTTCCCCAACCCAGTTGGTGTCGAAACGGCGATTGTTGTTGAGGTCGCGCAACGGCGCCGTTGGAGACCCGATATTGATCCCTGGCGACAGGGTCGAATGGTTGTGGATGGAACAGGGGAAATAATCTGACCAGGCTTCATTCATCGCACCCGGCTGATCGATGTAGGGCAGAACCCCACCGGGATACTGGAAGCCGGTCACACCATGCGTGTATTCATGGTAAATCACATCGGAGAACAATGCGAGGTTGTTGAATTGGGTGCCGGTGCCGAAGAACATCCCGCTACCGTTCCAGTAGGCGTTGTCGTAGTTGTCACCCACTCCGACAACAGCGGGCACGGACCAGTCCATGCCTGTAAAACCGGGATCAAGGACATCGTAGTACTGGTTGATGAAGTTCGTGTGGTAGAACATGTTAAATTCATCAATCCGGCCATGATCCTGATGCCTCCAGCCAAGAACATCGTCCCACGGCGCAACAACTGTTGTGTCGAAAGCCGCAGAAGGCTGGTCATCGTTCTGGACGGTGACCCACGGGCCGGACAAGGTCATGTTGACCGCGACATCCGCTTCATCGTCAAATCCGGGGACACTGAATGCGCCGTCTGAATCAGTCGTAACCGTCTGCCCACCAACAGTCACATTCTGGAACCCAAATGCTGGATACTCCAACGTTTCCTGCATCTGGATCGGGTACATCGGGCCGGTAACAGTCCCGTTGACATCGGCATGCTGGACATTGTTGTAGTAACCCATGATCTCGCCGGACTGCGCGGAGACCAGACCGAAGGGACGTTCCAGTGAGCTTCCGCCTTCGAGCTCGAGCATCCAGGCAGGGTAGATGACGCCGTTATCACGCATCCAGACCTGCTCGGCGGTGAGAATCGAAACCAGTTCGGTCTCAGCGAAGGCCGCCAGGGCTTCCGCAGCCTGATCCTGCGAAACCATACCACTCCAGATCCGGTCCGCCTGGTCACGTTCCACATCTGCACCAACCATGCCAACCTGGCCATTGGCATGGACACGAAGCAGGACAGTTGTACCGAGCACAGGCCGTCCATCCACCGCCTGACGAGCGGTCAGGTACTGCTTGCCCATGACACGACCTGAATGGAGGATATCGAGCTGATTGCTGCTGATCCCGAAGAAATCTTGTTCCCGGTCGATAAAATTGAGTAGGGAAGCTTCGTTGACTGTTCCCTTCACATGTGCGAAGGAACCGGTAGTGAGCATCCGCACCGGGGCACCGTTCTCCTCATTGACCAGACCGGTCATACGTGCCGTCTGACTGGTTTGATTCTGATTGGAGATGGGCTGGAGGGATGTCCTCGTGAGCGGCCAGAACCCATCTGGCGCAGCGTACAGGGGCAGTGCGAGCAGGAGAAGCAGAGCTCCTGCTAGAAACGGAGTCAACCGTGCTGGAAATCGTTCTGACTTGCTCACTCTTCTCTCCTTCGTGGGACTGGCGGGGTCATGTTAAAATAGACGCTGCGCAGGGTTCAAGCAACGAGACAGTTCGTCTTCCAGCGAGCGGTTCACCGATGCTCATCGGTCGCAAAGGGTTTGCTTCGACTTCACCCCCGTTTCTACCTTTGATGCAGAACCTCGGATGGAGTTGCATGAACAGTTGGCGTGAATTTGTCCAGCGGTGGATTCTCAAGTCCGCCATCAAACAAGGCAGGAAGAGCTCGAAGTCGCAGGCGACCGCCGAAGCGAGCGGGATCCTCTTGCTGTTTCCTCGTGACAAGGAGACAGCGCTACCCCTGTTTCAGCCGGTCCGTGACTGGCTCAATGAACGGGAAGAAAAGTCCATCCTCGCAGTGGTACCCGAGGGGAGTGAATTGGAAGCACGCACCTTGCATACGTCCGTAAAAACCATCGTGATCACCGAGGATGACATCACACGCAGCTACATGCCATCCCGGGACCTGCGCCGTCACCTCGCGCAGTCACGATCCTCTGTTACACTGCTGATCGAAACCGGGTACGAGCCATTTACCGAATCCCTCTACGCGATTGCACCCTCTCGTTTCAAATGCGCACTGTTTCACCCGGCACGGGACAGCTACACCGATCTGCTGGTCCAGCCTCGCAAAGCAGATACCCATGTCCGCAATGTCCAGTTCCTGCTGGATGCGTTGAGCACCTTTGCCGGGAACCGTGTTCCCACGCGCACCAAGAGCGACGCGAACCAGAAAGCTGCCGAACGATTCAGCCACCCGCAAGAAGAAGATGTGGACCCCTCCGCAGAACTGGCAGGCAGTCCACCAGCCTAGCCCACTGACAAAACGTGATGGTTAATACCGACCCCGGCAGCTTGACTCCGGGGTTTCCTCTGTTCCGTTCTATCAAATGCCCACGTCTGACAAAAAAACCGTCAGGCTCTGGGGCCTGACGGAATATGGGTGCTGCATTTTTCCAGAATCAGCGACGACGTCGGTGATCCTTCTCTGGGAAAGGAGGCGGTGGCGTCGCCGGTGGCGCGTGGTCCCTTCGCAGGTCGCGGACAATATCACGCAACCGTTGGTGGAAGCGGTGCTCGAACATGATGAAGGCCGCCTGTTCCTTCTCGCTCAGCACATCGCTGTTCTGCTTGAGGAACGCTTCCTGCTGGTCGAGGATGGCACGGCTTGTCCGCTGAATCTCGCTCACCTTCGCCTTGTAGTCCATCGATGAGTCCGCTTCAACACCGACCGATATCGCCTGCAGGATATCCATCCGCTTCATCTCGAGAGAATCCATCGTCGCGAGGTACACCTTGTACCGCGGGAAAAAGACCACGGCACGATCTGCATCGAGTGATAGCGCCTCGGTCAATTTCCAGATACGCATCGCCTCAATGCGCTCGTTGATCCGTTCCCGTCGCATCCATTGCGGATCTGGCACATCCGGGTTCGGAGTTGGCGGCTGTGCGAAGAGTGTTGCACTCATCAGGACGGCACAGAAAAGCATCAGCATCCGTCTCATCCTACACCCCCTCTTTCAACCCGGCGTGCTTGCCGGAGGTCTGGTTGTCGGTCTGGTTCGAGCTCATGTCAAAAATGGAGCCGTTTGCCAGCTGTTTCAACGCTTCGTCCACCGCATCATCGTCATACAGTGCTAATCCGGCGACGGGATCAGCCGGCAAGTCGCTGTTCAGGTAATCGATGAAGCTGGAAACATCCTCCTCCAGGGTCGAGGAGGCGAGGTCATCGAGCATGCTGTCGGCTTTCGCCAATGCGATGGATTCGCTGTTGGTAGAATCGGTCCTGTTCACTCCGAGCAGGCGCAGACTATCCTGCCCCTGGAGAGTCAACACCAGCAGCAAGACCGAAGTGAGCACCGCGAGGGAGTGCCTGCGCGTCTCACGGTGACGTTTCCGTTGATGTACTCCCGCCAGCACCTCGCTGGCGAAGGCGTTGTCATTCATCCTTGTGGGGCGAATCTCAAGCTCACTGTACCGGTCGAGGGGATCGCCCACAGGATTGTTGTTCTGGCGAATCATACATCCTCCCCCAACGCTTCGCGTACCTTTTTCAGTCCGTGATGGACGTTGGCTTTTGCGGCACCTACCGAAATCCCCATGATCTGCGCTACCTCTTCATAGGGCAGGTCACGGACCACTCGTAGAATCACCGCGGTTCGTTGACGATCAGACACATCCTGCAACACCCGATGCGCTCGTTTGGCGAGGTCACGGTTTTCTGTCACCCTTTCCGCCGATTCCGAGGCCAGCTCCGGCAACTCGGGGAATAGTTCATCCTCCCCGCCACGTTTCATCCGCCACCGTTTCAGACGACGGGTAAACGTAATGGATCGGTTGATCGCAATCCGGTAGAGCCAGGATCGCGGAGCGGCATCGCCACGGTACCCACCGAGGTTCTCATAGGCGCGGATAAAGGTCTCCTGCGCCAGGTCCTCCGCTTCACTGCGGCTGCCGCTGACTCGGGCACACAGGTCAAAGATCTCTTGACGATACCGCTGAACGAGGTCGTTTAATGCTTGCTCACGGTCGACTTCGACCAGGGCGAGCAAATCACGCGCGGTGAAGGGATCGGAAGGGGCTTGCGCGGGACGGGGAGCGGGGTCGTCCGGAGGGTGCACAGCATGCTCCTTCGCGGGTCCAGCTTGTGGATCCACTCGAAGCACGATGTTCCCTCCTTTCAGCGCCACCTCGATCACCTTGCCTCCGGTCATTCTGCGGTACCGTCACAGGTAGGACGTTCCGCAGGGACGAACGGTTTAATAGCGACAGGATACGAGGGAGACAGTGGGAGCCACAACGACCTCCGTTCCGTCAGTCGCCCACGTCTGGTGGATCATGCGTCAGGCTCGGGGGCCACATGCTGTTCCGTCAGGTCATTAGCGTAGCGGAGACCTGAAGGACTATCGCGCCTTCGGCGCGAACCAAGTGTCAGATCTGAGGATCTGACACAACATCTTACATGGATCTGACACAACCTTGAATAGCGAAGCGGAGACCTGAAGGAATCGCCCTGGCTCCCTTATCACCCTACAGCATCAGCCCGAACCCAAAGCGGTGAATCGACCCGAGCGCTCCCTGGGAAAGGAACGCGTAATCAAGTCGGAATCGGTCGACGAAGAGCCCCAGACCAGCCGAAATCCCGGCGGTGCCATCTTCCGCTCCCCCTACAGCATAATCGGATGCAAGGGTCGTGTACCCGGCACGCAGTTTCAACTGCGGCGAGATGGTAAACTCACCTCCGCCCGTAGCGTAGAAGCTGCCATCCAATTCATAATGAGCGGTCGCGTTCAACTCGAGGGGTAGATGGGCGAGTTGCTTGGCAAAGGCGAGGCGAGCTGTCAACGGCAGCTCCTCACGAAAGCCATCGAAGGTGGACAACTGGTAGCCCAGGTTGGAGAGGGTCGCGGCGAGGGTCACCCCGTTCACATCCTCACGCCACATCGCGCCGAGGTCTGCCGCGAACGCTGTCGAGGTATACTGGTCGATCTCCATCCGTAGCATCTTGGCTGTCGCCCCTGCGGAGATTCCGTAAAAGAGGGGTTGAGCGTAGGCCGCAGAGAGCACGAAGTCGGACGGTGTAAAACTGCCATTTGCCGGTGTCTCGAAGGATTCCCGTCGTTGGAATTCTCCGTAGCTGAACCAATTGACCCCTACCGCTCCGACACCCTTTTTGTAGGGCATCGCGTAGGCCACCTGCCCGCCGGAAAGATCGAGATGGTGGTCCGTATACGACACCAGGGCGGACCGTCGATCCACACCAGACAATCCAGCTGGATTGTAAGCAATCGCGCCTGGATCACCATAGGACAGGGCAATAGGGTGGCTTGCCAGCGCGGCACCACGCGGAGTCGGGTCCTGACGCAGGATATCGAAGCCATTCGATGCATGGGCTGCCGAGGCAAGCAGCGCCACGAGCAGCAACACGGCGAGCCGTTTACTGCCAGTAATCATCGTCAACATACCATTCTCCCGTAATTGGGTCCTGCTTCTCCCCCCCATCGATCGGGGGTTCTTCATCACCCTTATCCTTGTAATAGCTGCGCCTCCTGTAGATGGCCAGGCCACCCGAAATGATTACCAGCAATGCCGCACTACTCCACAAAATGGTATCAAAATTGATCCAGTTCAACAAACCATACCACCTGTAGTGATGCCGCAGGTCACGGTGCCAGGCTGATTCAACATCAAACAGGTCCCGTCCCGTAATCGCGATGAACATCTCATCGTCGTTCTCACCTGCCTTGTAGCCCTGAACGAGCTGTGCAATCGCCGGCCAACCGTAACGTTCGACGATAAACTCAACAAAGTTAATCGATTGCAAATAGGCGACCCGTGCCTGTTCCGGCCCGAGACGCAACATCTCCTCGATCCCTTCGAGCGTGTAGGTCTTGCCGAAGACCACCGCACGGCCCAGCGGAGTGCGCTGCTTGTACATCGTCTCGCCGGAGAGGTACATCGCCAATCCCTCCGACAGCCAACGCGGTAAATGCGAAGCCCCATCGTGATCCGTCATGATGTGGATCGCCTCGTGCAAGGCTGTCACCGCAAATTGCCCCTGCTGCTGGTACAGGCGAGGAGCTTGCAGGATGATCACCTTCTGCCGGGGATATGCCACCCCACCCGTCCACTCCGGCAAACCGCGAGTCATGTAACGGAAACGGGCATGACTCGGTGCAATAAAGACCCTAATCCCTGCAGGAACGTCCAATCCGAGATTCGCGGAAATCTCAGGCAATCGTTCATCATAGAGCTTCAGCAGGGCATCCGCCGCCTGACGTTCACCCGGCTCGTGAATCACAACTATCCCACCTGATTGCTTTTCGATCCACTCACCTGGGGGCAGATTCCCCTGTTGCGCCCAGGTTGGAACGACCTGGAACAGCAGGAGGGTGGCCATCAGGACGAAGAAGAATCGTCTCACGCCACCTCCAGGGGATCGATGTCCACAATCACTGCCACTCCGGCTTCCAGAAGCTGACTCCCGAGGGTTTGCTTCAGGATTGCACGCATTCGACTGCCGGATGGATCCCTTTCACGGTCCGTTGAGAGGAGGATCCTCCAGCGCCATTGCCGTTTCACGCGTGGGACATAGGCCTGCACTGGTCCGCGGACCATCAACCCTTCTCCCGCTTTTCTCATCTCGGCGGCAAAACTCTCAGCATCTCGTCGCGCACGGTCATCCTGCGGCGCTATGAAAGTGACCATCGCCATCCGTGAATAAGGAGCGTAGGAAAGGGCCTTGCGCTGGGTCATCAGGGTGTGCAGGAAGCCATCAATATCCGGCTTAGATAGAGAGGTAAAAACACCTTCCTCCGGGGCGAGGGTCTGGACGATCATTTCGCCCGCCTGTTCGCCACGACCTGCGCGTCCCGCCGCCTGCACCAGCAAACGGAATGTCCGTTCCGAACTGCGAAAATCAGGTTGCGACAGCGCAGGATCGGCATTGACCACACCGACCAGAGTTACATGGGCGAAGTCATGTCCCTTCGCAACCACCTGGGTGCCGAGCAGTAGCTGAGCATCCCCCTCACCAAACTCACGCAGGATGCGCTCGTGCGCGCCGCTGCGTCTGGTGGTATCACTATCCATACGGATCGGAGCAAGGGTGGGGAATCGTTCCTGAATCTCTTCTTCGATTCGCTGGGTGCCCGCCCCGAGTGGGGTCATTGTCTCACCTCGGCATTCCGGGCATATTCCGGGCGCCGGTTTGTTGTATCCACAAAGGTGGCAGCGCAGGAAAGGTCGTTCGCCACGATGATAGGTCAGGCTCACTTCGCAGTTGGGGCAGGAGATACGGTGACCGCAATCGGTACAGGTCAACACCGGCGCAAATCCACGGCGGGTAATTAATAGAACAATTCCTTCGCCTCGTTTCCCACGTTCCTCGATTTCGCGTGCCAAATGCGGCCCCACATAGGGCGCATCCGGACCCTCACGGCGACGGTCGACAATAGTCACCACCGGCCAACCTGCCCCGAAACGGCTGGGCAAGGTCAACTGCTTCAGTTGACCTTCTTCAACCAGACGAAGTGTTTCAAGGCTGGGGGTTGCGGATACCAGCATCACCGTGGCATTCGATTGTTTGCCACGTACCAGCGCAACATCTCGTGCATGGTAGCGTGGGGCCGGATCGTGCTGCTTGTAGGATTCTTCGTGTTCCTCGTCCACCACGATCAGCCCGAGGTTGGCGATGGGTGCAAAGATGGCGGAACGTGGCCCGACTACAACCTTCGTTTTCCCTTCGAGCACCTCACGCCAGGCCGCAACACGTTGCGCAGCAGAAAGCCCCGAATGCAACACTGCGACCTTTTCCGGCAAGGAAGCACGAATTCGTGCGACCACCTGTGGAGTCAGGCCGATTTCTGGGACGAGGATCAGTACACCTCGTCCCTTTGCGAGGGTCCGTTGAATCGCTTCGACATAAACACGGGTCTTCCCCGCTCCCGGAAGACCACTCAGCAGGAAGGGGCTGAACTTGCCCTTCTCAATTGCCAAGGCAAGCTCTTCAACGACCGGCTTCTGCCCCTCACTCAGCTCGGGCAATTCAGCGGCGGCGCGTGGGTCAAAGCCTGCCGTGAAGGTGTCTCGGGATTTGCGTTCAATAGCGACCAGCCCAGCATCGACCAGTGCATCGAGGCTGTTCCGCTCGACCCTGGCCTCCTTCTTTGCCACTCCCCATTCGACAGGTGCGGCACATGCTTTCAGGTAGTCGAAGAGACGGATTCGTGCCTTGGCATTGGCGGGGAGGGTTCCGCAGTCTGCTTTCTCGGCAAGCTGCACCATTTCGACCGAATGCGCTCGTTCCCGGTTGAGCACCTGACGATCCTCAAGCGTGAGCAGGTCAAGATCACGCAGGGCGTTCAGGGCACGGTAGAGGCCGGGAGCTCGTTTCACCTGTTTTTGGACCTGCCCCGAGGTGAGGCGCCCCGCGCCCGCGATGGTCCGTGCGATACGCACCATCGTCTTGTCCTGCTGCACTTCGTGTGGCCACTGCCCTTCGAGCTGCGGGCCGGTCCATTCGATCAATAAATCCGGAGCACGCATCAGCCCGGCGGGAAGCGCGGCACGAAGTACATCAATCCAGTCGCAAAAGTAGTACTCGGCAACCCACCGGGTCAGGGTGAGCAAATCGGCGGGGACAGAGGGGTGATTATCGAGGATTTCTTCGATGGGACGCAATTTCATGGTCGGCGGGTTGCTGTCGATCCCCACCACCACACCAACCGATCTCCTCGGTCCGATTGGCACTTGGACACGGCAGCCGATCACTTCCCCTTGCACCCCACCTTCGGGCGGTGCATAGCTCAGCAGCCGTCCCTTCGGACCGGGAACCGCCACTTGCAGGGATGTGATCGGTTTGGGCATGAAGTTCTCTCGTCATTATCTGTCATCCCCAGCCCACAACACCGTGCCAACGGTGTCGTGACCGCAGGGAACCCGTGGGCGTCGGGGATCCCCCGAAGCGGTGCGATAGCAAGGGAATCCCCGACACGCTGGTGGTGTCCTGCGGACACAAGGGTGCTAAAGCACCCAATCGCGCTGGGGATGACTTCTCCCTTTACTTCTTCCGGAACACCACCCTCATCGGCACCCCCTCGAATCCATACTCTTCGCGTAGACGGTTCTCGAGGTAGCGCTTGTAGTTGTCAGGCATCAGTTCCGGGAAGCCGAGGAAGAAGGCAAAGATCGGCGGCGCGGTCGCCACCTGGCTGCTGTACTTGATCTTGAGGTGCTTCCCCTTGACCGCGGGCGGCGGTACTTTCTCAGTGATGTATTCGATAAAATCGTTCAGCTTGGAGGTGGTGATCCTCCTGAGTCGTTCCTGATGCACCTGGAGCGCCATGTCGAGGATTTTGCGAGCCCTTTGACCGGTCAACGCCGACATGTACATGCGTGGCACAAAGGACAAATCCGGCAGCGCACGGAGAAACTCATCATCCGTCCGCTTCTGGGTCATTGTCTCCTTCTCGATCAGGTCCCACTTGTTGAAGACCGCGATCAGTCCCTTGCCCTTTTGACGGACTTCATCGATCAGACGGCGTTCGTACTGGGTAAGCCCCTCTTCCGCATCGATCAACACTGCCGCCACATCGCAGCGTTCCAACGCACTCATCGTACGCAGCGAGGTGTAGTAGTCGAGCTGTTCGCCACGGCCGAGCACATCCTTACGCAGCAGGCCGGCTGTATCGACCAGCACAACCTTTTTCCCGTTGTACCTGATCGTATGGTCAACTGCGTCACGTGTCGTGCCGGGTATATCGCTGACAATCTGTCGATCTTCACCCAGCAGACGATTCACAAGCGAGGATTTGCCGACATTCGGACGACCCAGGATCGCGAAGTTAATCGTATTCGGATCATCCTCGACATCCCCCAGCTTCTCGTAGCCCTCGACAACCCAATCGAGCAGCTCACCGGTATTCATCCCGCTCACACCGCTGACACCCAACGGATCACCGAGCCCAAGTGAGTAGTACTCGTAGACATTCGCTTCGAGGTGGGGAGCATCGATCTTGGTGACGGCTAGCTTGACCGGACGGTCATACTTCTGCACCAGCCGTGCGATCTCCACATCGAGATCGGTCACTTCGACACGGCCATCGATGACGAAGATCACCTTGTCCGCCTGCGCAATCGCCACCTGCGCAGCCTGCGACACCAGCTCATCCATCTGCTCCTGCGCACGAGTCATCAACCCGCCGGTATCGACGAGTGTGAAGGGGATGCCGTTCCAGTCCATGTCACGGTACAAACGGTCCCGTGTCACACCGGGAGTGTCCTCCACAATGGCATGACGTTTGTGCAACAGACGGTTGAAGAGGGTGGACTTGCCCACATTCGGCCTGCCCACCACAGCAATCATTGGTTTTTTCATCGGTCTCTCGAAGTGACTGTTTCGCTCTGGCTAGCGGCTGGACTGCTGATCCCTCTCGGTCCTGTTCCGTCAGGTCCTCTGACCTGACGGATATTCGCGCCGAAGGCGCGATCCTGCGAGCGTAACTGTCACGTGTTTTCCTTTTTTCCTCGCCAGTGCGGAACCCTACGGTGACTGGTACGCACGCTACCCTAGTGGGAAACTCCCCCAAACACTCACCCGCTACGGTACGACTACAAGGCATCGACTTCGAGCGTACCTGTCACCAACCCCTCGTGCTTCCGAGTCCCCCACGCCCTCGGTTCGTGACCGTTACCCTCACACGCATCCGCGATTGCGTACCTGTCACCAATCCCACGCGTATCGTCCAAGTTCCTGTGACAGGAACACTCTGAGTACCAAGCGACTCACACACTCGATCTCGCTGCCAACATCATCGACTATCTGCTGCTCGAAGAACGTGTACCAGTCACACTCGGCGACCACGCGAAAAACGCCGTGCCGGGGCCTATCGAAGATCAGGCCTGCGGTACGGCGTTACAAGGGGTGGAGGCATTCTCCTTCACGAACCCGGGGCGCTCCAAGCTGAGCCTCCCCATCCAAGAGCGGCGAACGGGGATCGAACCCGCAACCACCAGCTTGGGAAGCTGGTGCGCTACCATTGCGCCATCGCCGCACAACGCCAAAAGTAGCGCCGTAGCTGGCAGGGTGTCAAGCAGGGGTTTCTCACTTCGAGGCGCTTTTTATTCGAGATTGCCTTCGACCCGAATCGTACTGCAATGAGAGCTAGATAACTCCTTTTTGTGCAAGTTCTTTTGGCGGAGTAGAGCTCCCTCTTCAGAGTACTACTGGAAATCTCGAATCGGCACTTAAAAAAAAATACAATTGCGTCATATTATGAAGTACCTGCGTTCGGCAGGTATATTTGCTATTTGGGGGGTTGAGATGAGACGTTCAACGGTAGTGTTGGTGATCCTTTGTCTTTCTTTACTTGCCACTTCCAATGTTTTGGCAATCAACGGACAGGTATACTCATATCTGTCGAGTACAGAATCTGATTCTTGGAGCGAGCCAACGTTTACCGCGAGTGCCGGGGATTATGCATGTGCCAGTATTATCTATGAATATCCTGAGGCAAAAATTGGCGGGAACGGTCAAGACTCTGATGTAGCCTTGAATCAAGTCAGTTTTATTGAAGTTGGAGAAGAATGGTCTGATCCGGTTACCCTTAGAATCACATTGACTGAGTATGATGATCCTGGCTATTACGATGACACACATTTTTACAATGATCTTGAAATTCACAACCTCAGTATCCAGCATTCATTATTAAGGGTACAGGGAACCAGCGGCTACGGAACTTTAACTTTCAAGTCAATTTGGTAGCAATTTTACCGCCCTGATGAATTGTAATCAGGGCGGTTCATTTAGTGATGACCTATGAAGAAACTAACTAAACAACATTTACTAGTATTTAAGATAACCTTATATGCTTATCTTTCACTATTTACTGCAATTACAAATGCTACAGTACGAACAGTACCAGAAGAATTCACCACAATTCAATCAGCAATCAATGCATCCTCAGCTCTGGATACAGTTCTAATTGTAGAGGGGAACTACTATGAATCCTTAAGCTTTCCAACCTTTGGTCTAACACTTGCTGGTGAATGGCTGGTCACTGGAGATACAGCGTCTATCGCAACGACTAAAATTTTAGGAGATTCATCGAATCCAATTCGCCGTGCCATTCGTATTCCTGCCAATTATGAGGAGCCTCAACGCGTCTATTGTATTGCCGGACTCACTGTGGAGGATTGCGATTTAAGTCGAGCCTCTCCCTTAGAACATGGAGCTGGGATATTCGCAACATACTGTACATTAGTTATTACATCTTGTAATTTCACAAATAATTCAGCCTCGACAGGTGGTGCATTAGCTATTAATCATTCTAATCTAACATTATATAATTGTTATTTTGACAATAACACTTCTACAGGAAGCGGTGGGGCAGTATCTGCCTCTAGTTCAAGTATTGTAATTCATGAATCAATCTTTATCAACAACAGAAGTGAATTATGGGGAAATTCGTTATATGCCAATACATCTAGTGGAAGCATAGTTGGATCATATTTCAGCACTGACTCTATTGAACATCCTAGCGGTGCGGTTAGGTGTACAACCGATGAATCGCTGGAAACTGGTCCTTGGCTAGTTGAAGATTGTGATTTTGTCAACAATCACGGATCTTTCGAAAAAGCACCAGCGTTGCAAATAGACTGCTATTTACCAATATCCATAATTAATAATAGGTTTATTGGAAATATTGGCCATAATACACCTGGTTATACTGCTACTTCTGGTGCTATCGCTGTCCATTTTTCTCCTATAGCTGTTATTTCTGAGAACAGGTTCACTCATAACCGTTCCGATCAGCAAGTTGGGTGTATTACTATGGGATCCCACGGAATTGTATCAGATAATAGATTCTCCGAAAATGAAGCTAGAAGCCAACTTATTATGGCGCTGGTGATTAATTGGGATTTAACGAACTACCTCTATCCAAGAGTCAATTTTCAACGTAACATTTGCCAGAACAATCATTTTATTGAAGAACCAAACCCAGAGCCCATTCGTTTTGGTTGCATTACCAACGCGGCCGGGGATTCTGCCAGCTTAACAGTAACCGAATGCGATTTCATCAGTAATGAAGGAATGTCGGTTTCTGGTCGAAATGTCGCTGCAATCAACAACTATTGGGGTAGCCCCAATGGACCATACGAGGCGATGCACCACACTGAGGGGACCGGGGATACTCTTCAGGCAAGAATTCCACCCATCCCCTTCGAGCCATATGCGACACACTCTTTCTTTGCCCCGCGTGCTGAGTTGACTCCGGCGGACGTACAATTCGGCCAGGTTTCGGTTGACTCCAATGCCTCGCAAGTCGTGCAATTACAAAATCTCGGTTTCGACACACTTGTGGTTGACCTTTTCGATTTGCCCGAACCGGTGTTCACGCTTCCAGCGCAATTCCCGATTATTCTCGGCGGCTTGGATTCAACTCAAATCATCATTGAATTCAGGCCCAACCATGTTGGCGACTTTCTTGACTGGATGACATTGACCACTAACAATCCGGATCAGCCCTTTCTCTCAATTCCTTTCAGCGGCACTGGTGTACCACCGAACGATGCCTCATGCAGGGAAGATGATCTCCCCACATCTCTCGTTGTATTTCCTCCGACTCCAAACCCCTTTAATACAAACACTTCCATGCGATATGGACTACCACGCGATCAGGTTACTACAATCTCCTTGCATGATGTATTAGGTCGACGAGTTGCCATCCTCTCAAGTGGGGTACATGCGGCGGGCTTCCATTCTGTCATTCTCGAAGGGTCTTGCCTCTCCTCTGGACAATATTTTGTTGTCCTGAGAACTGAAGAACTGGAAACTCGAGTCCAACGAGTTACCCTGCTGAAATAGAACAGACAACTCCTATCTAACCCCATCTCCCGTTCTCTTGCCAGTCAACGCCTGCCGCCGTACTTTGCCCGGGTTCAACGCGATTATGGGGAAGACGATGAGTGATGTACTGCAGGCAACAGGATCGGTGAAGGATGGGGTCACCCTCCCGGCGGCGGATGCGAAAGAGGATCTCAAAGGGTACCGTGGACAGGCGCGTACGCTACTCGAAACCACCGGGGCACGTGTCTGGGCATCAGTACGCCTTGATACGACCCAGGGCTCCTTCGTTGGTACCCTGCTGCCGCGTAGTGAAACAGCGGATGACAAGCACCTTGTCATCAAGTTGACCCACAACGGCTACAACATCGGCGTGCGTGTTGATACCATCACCCACATCGAGATCATCGGCTATAAAAAGGCCAACTACCAGATCCCGGAAAAGGCCTTCCCCTACGACGAGAAAAAGCCAAACGTCACCCTGCTCGGTACGGGCGGCACCATTGCCAGCCGCTTGGACTACCGTACCGGTGCGGTCATCCCCGCCTTCAGCCCAGGCGAGCTCTATGGCGCGGTCCCGGAGCTGGCGGACATCGCCAACCTTGAGACGCGCAAACTTTACGGCGAGTTTTCCGAGAACATCGGCCCGAAGCATTGGATCGGCACCGCGCAGGAAGTGGTAAAGGAGATTGAACGTGGGGTGGCAGGAGTTGTGATCGGGCATGGCACTGACACGATGCACTACACCGCGGCCGCCTTGTCCTTCATGCTACAGGACCTGCCCTGCCCGGTGGTGGTCGTCGGCAGCCAGCGTTCGAGTGACCGTCCCTCGAGCGATGCCGCTTACAACCTGCTGCGTGCGGTCAAAACCGCCGCGGAAGGCGATTTCGGCGAGGTGATGGTCTGCATGTTCGGGCCGACCTCCGACAGCTATGGCCTGCTGCATCGCGGCACACGTGTCCGCAAAATGCACTCGAGTTACCGCAGCACCTTCCGGACACTCTCCGACACTCCGATCGCCCGTGTCGATTCCACCGGCTTCGGGATGATCAAGGGGCCTGGCCAGTTCAAGCCGCGCAACAGCGACCTGAAACCGAAGCTGGACACCGCTTTCGAGGAGAAGGTGACGATCCTCTGGTACTACCCGAACATGCAGCCGGACATCATCTACAGCATGATCGAGAACGGCTACAAGGGCATCGTTATCGCCGGCACAGGGCTGGGTCATGTCAACAAGCCCCTCTACCCCGCGATCAAGGCGGCGGTTGAAGCTGGGGTCCACATCTACATGACCGTCCAGACCTTGTGGGGCTACGTGCAGATGTATGTCTACGATACGGGCCGTGACATCATGGAGCTCGGTGTCACCCCGCTCGGAAACATGCTACCGGAAGTCGCCTACGTGAAACTCGGCTGGGCACTGGGCCACACTCAGGACCGAGAGGAAGTGAAGCAGCTGATGCTGACCCCGGTCAACGGCGAGATCACCGAACGTGAGCCGATCGACGGCTACCTCGTCATGCAGGGCGGCCTGCCTGAGCTGGAAGATTATTTCAAGCGGTACAGGGTCTAGAAAGATTGTGTAGACGTTGTGTCAGGTCTCCCGACCTGACACATGATCCGGCAGGTCAGGAGACCTGCCGGAACTCGTTCCTGGTGCTAACTTACTGAGGAGCTCCTCGCAACCAACCAGCCCACTCCCCCCGCCAGAAAAAGCACCCCACCTGCCACCAGCAGCATCTCGCCGATACCCATACGGAATGAGCGGTCATAGATCGCAGGCAGGTTGAGAGCCGCCCTGACCAGGTTGTCCGACAGGGAGGGATCGGGCTGATTTGTCAGGTAGAGGGTCAATCCCGCCGCAACTAGCGCAAGAGCGAGGACCATCAGGTAGATAGTGAACGCTTTCAGGCTGAGATTTTTCATTCTGACCTCCCCCCTGCTATCGCCTAATGTGTTGTGTCAGGTCTCCCGACCTGACACAAGATCCGGCAGGTCAGAAGACCTGCCGGAACGTTTGAACGATGCTTCGCAACGCCGTGTTTCCTCGCAACAACTTATTCCTTACAGAAACGCCCCGATGATCGCACCGGCAGCCACAAACCAGACCAGTTCAAAACCGGTATCGATGGAAACCAGGCCGGTCGAACGGCCCTCGTAGAAGTACTTCAGCAAATCGTACATCAGGATGAAGCCGAACCAGATCCAAAAGGCGATCATGATCGCCGATCCGATGCCGTCCGCCCCCATGCCGGTTACAATTCGGTCGAGGAAGTACGCCTTGAAGAGTGAGGTGACCAGGCCACCCACCATTGCCTGCATCGGGTTTCCGAGGTCGTCCGGAGTTTTCCCGACCAGCGCCATCCATCGTTTCCCGAACAACGGTCCAAACCAGAGCATTCCGAGCACCGCATGCGCCACCACTCCCAGCAGTACGGCCCATACATGCAATTGAGTATCAAACATGCCTGTCTCCTCCAATGTGGGTGTCCCCCCCACGGCTCGGCTTAAAGTAGGCGACAGAACAAGGTTTGCAACAGAAACAGGCAAAAAACTGGAAAAATTTCTAGTCTATGTGGTGGAGATCCCGTTCTATGAACAAGACCAGGGAAACATCGGGGCAACCAGGCAGGCTACTTCGCTGACCAGCTAGTAACATATTCCGTATAGTCATCGCCGCCAGCCATCGATTTGGTGATTTTTACGTCCACCTTGCCACCTGTACTGATTTCAAGGGCACGTTCAATCCACCCGCCGATACGGTGCTCCAGGTCCTGGTTTATGCTCTCAAACTGGGTGATTTGCAGGGTAGCATGACCGGTACCGTAATCAAACAGCTTCGAGCGGCAGGGCTTGTAATACATTTCCAGGATGTCGGTAGCCCGTTTCAGCAACAAGTGCGTGGAGGCCATCCTGACAAAGAGGCGAAGGAATCGGTTTGAGGCGAGGTCAGCGCTGTAACGGCCACACTCCCAAGCCCCTTTTGCCTCACCATCAAAAAAAAGATCGCAGATGGTACGTAGTGGATGAGCCAGGTACTGGTTCATGGGGAACCACTGGGAAGGCGGAATCTTTGAACGATAGGCTTCAGCGGTCTGGGACGGGAGAGCAGTCAGCCAGCGAACATAGCCATCACCACCAAAATAGGCGAGAACAAATTCCTGGACAGAAATCAGCAGCGTGCCTTTTGCTTCCATGGGCTGGGTAATCCCTTCTCCCCAGAAGGTCGTTATCAATGTCATCCCAGTTATAAGAAGTATAAGCTTTAGAAGAGTCATAATTCAAGGCTTAAACTCGATGAGGCCCTAGTCGCTCTCTCTGGAGATAGTACTTGATCCTACTGAAATTGCAATGATAAATTAGGACTATTGAACACCCCCAACGAGGAATACAGCATGTTGAAACCGATTGCCATCTTTGCCCTCGCACTTATACTGACAGCAGGCCTGTTTGTAACGGCTCAGCAGGTGGATGCAGGCATGACCCAGGCGGACAATATGGCGGATTGCGCCACCATGTGCGCCGATGAAGTCAACAGTAGTTGTGTTGACGAAGTCAAAGCTGGTTGCGACAGCGACGGCATGAAGATGCACGAGGCGGCCAAGAAGGATGCCTCGGACTGCTGTCCAGGGATGGACAAGCAGGATGGTAGCATCTGATGTTCTCGATCTGATAGAATAGTCAACGCCCCGTTTTCAAACGGGGCGTTTCCATTTCCAGCCTCACACGGATTAGCGGTGGTTGTTCTTATTCTCCCGAAAGTGACTTCACTTCCTGGCTGCTCAAGTTGCGGTACTTGCCGGGTTTCAGGTTTCCCAGCTGGATTTCCCCGATTCGAACTCGAATCAGCTCGCGAACCTCGAGTCCCGCCGCCTGCGCAAGCCTTCGAATCTGACGGTTCCGTCCTTCGTGCAGCACAATTCGCAGGTAGCTACCATCGGCCTCGACGCTATCGGCACCGTGCTTCTTGCCCTCTTCCCAGAAGTAGGCTTCCTTCATCTTTTTCGCGGCGGGCGTGGGGCGCAGGCCGGAGACCTTGACCAGGTACTCCTTCTCCTTCTCGTACCGTGGGTGCATCACACGGTTCGCCCAGTCGCCATCCGTGGTCAGGATCAAGAGACCGGTTGAGTCACGGTCCAATCTTCCCGCAGGAAAGAGCCTCCTCTGGTGCGGAATGACATCCCCGAGGGTGAAACCCTTTTCACGATCCTTGCTGAAGCTGGAAAGCACTCCGCGCGGTTTGTTCAAAGCGATGTAGAGCGGCTGTTTCGAACGTGGCAGCGCCTCACCGTCCACCTCGACAATATCTTTGTCAGGGTCGACATTGGTTGCCGGGTCCAGCAGCCGTTCTCCATTCAGGATCACACGACCATCCTGAATGCGCCGTTCCGCTTCCCGTCTGCTGCACACCCCACGCTGGGCGATCAACTGCGCGATTCGCATATCCTGCCTGCCTGTACCTTTTTCCTGTTCAAGCTGTCAATGTACACAGGGTGAGAACCGGGATGGTCCATTGGCAGACGAATACCTCTCCCCTGTTGCACCGGGAGCAATCCCCTCTCATCTTTAATAGACGACAGCCGACATAGAGGATGCAATGAAGACCAGAGTCCTGCTGCTGGGATTCGTGCTGATGATCTGCACGAGTTCCGCCTCAGCCCGCTATTATGCAGATGCCCTTGGCGCCGTCCGTATCGGCCTTTCAGGCATGCAACCTACCCTTCAAGGTGACCTGTCCACATATTACTCCTCCGACCCGGGGTTCAGCGGATTCGCATCTGTCGATGCTGGTCTAGGCTGGGTGGAGATGGCGGTCAGCTACCACACGGTAACATCGTCCAGGAGTACACGTCCCGACTATGATAACCTGCTGCTCTCTCTCGCCTGGGATGTTCCCTTTTCGATCAACCCTTGTGTCGCGATAGTCCCGGGTGTGATGGTCGGTCGATCCTCGATGAGCTTTGACAGGCAGGGCGCATTGGAGGCGACCACTCGTCATGATTTGGTTTCGGGGGGACGATTGGGGATGCAGATCTGCCTCGTTCGACCCATCTACCTGAAAGCGAGTGCTGAATTTCTTCGCACCTATACAAGCGATCCCTATGACCAAATCCGTTACCTGGTTACCCTCGGTTCCACCTTCCGGACGCCTCGCTGGCTTGAGGGGGTGCTTCGATGAAACGGCTTACGATCCTCCTTTTCCTCCTCGTCTTTTCGCTGCCCCTCCATGCCGGTACCTGGTGGCCGAAACCGGAGCCCGACCAGGTCATCAGCGATAATCAGATCCGTGAGAGCGGCTCTATGCGCCTGAGCGACATCCTGTTGCTGATCGACGATTGGGACCTCTCAACGAATGATGGCTACACATGGGAGATGAGCGCCAATGGGCTTGGCACATTTGACAAGTCGGACATCCTGATCGTTGTTGATGGTAACCCGATTGACATCGAAATGAACGACCGCAGTAACCTCAACCGTCTCCCGATAGCCCTGTCACGGATTGACCGGATTAACGTGTACAGCCGTCCTGTGATCCTGGCCGGTACGCACGCTCCGCAGGGTGCACTCGAAATCATCCTCGACGATCCGGATGATGGTGTGAACTATCGCGGGTCGGTGTTGCACGGTGAACTTAGTGGAGATGGTGGCCCAAATATTTATGTCCCGGGCCCCGCAGTCCCCAGAATGGGGTCAGTCGCCGATGACCAGACTCACGGTGGAAGTGTTGCCTTCAAAAAGTTTTACCTCGCAGGTGACTACCGCACGACAAACCATTCCTTGCTCGATCCTGCGCTGATCAGTTTGCTGAACTGGTCGTCTCCGTTCTTCATGCTGAGCGATGAAACGACCAGCAGCACTGAAGGATTCTCCGTCCATACAGGTTTTGAACTTGGGGCCCTTGAGGTGTATGGGATCGGGTTGCGCGAGCAAGAAGATCAGATGCCCTACACTTGGAATGGCCACTACTCTGATCGATTCAAGAACGGTATCCAGAGCGGAAGTGCGAGCGCCCGGTTCCAGATGACCACGAACCTCGGCCTCGTGATTCGTGCCCAACAATTCCAGACGGAAAGTGATCTGGCGACCTATCCAGACTCCAGCTACTTCGGCACCCCGGCTCCATGGCCTTACCCAAAGAATCCCGTTAGGTTGGAGCGTCAATCGACCAATGGTGCGCTGCTCGGGCAATATCGCGCATTCCATGCTGAATTCGGACATCGGCTTACATCGACCTCTTTTCATGATCCACAGGTTCTGGAATCTGATCCGATTGACGAATCCTGGCATGAGCGACAGACCTATCTCAACGGTTCCCTGGATCTGCACGATTTCACCATGGAAGCCCACGGGGTCTATACAACCAACAGCAGCGAATTAAGCGCGATATCATTTGGTAGCTGGTTCCAGTACCGTCTGAACCGAAAGTGGCGCGCTGCGTTCGGTATGAGCCAGGTTGAGGTGCTGGACAATCCGATGGATTATGTCGAACGAGGCTACAACGGGAATTACAACATGCTCGTTGGATCGAGCGAGGTAAACACCTCAACCTTCAGTCGTTTCGATGCGGAAATCTCCGCCCGGCTGCCCTATCGAATCGACGCGGTAATTCACGGGTCGTTGCAGGATGATGAACAGGTCTCGCTGACTTCCTATTCCAGCTATTATAATGATCGGGGTGGAATAATTGACCCCTACCCATTTCCTGGCGAATTTGGCTCGATCTACTATTACTATGCCGACACAAAGGGCAGCATTGGCCTGCTTTCAGTCAAGCTGAACCAACGGTTGACCAATCGTTTCAGCTATCGTCTTTCGGCACGATGGAGGAAGACCTTAAGCGGGGACAGCTATTATCACACTCTCCGTTCAGCAACTCTGCCTCTGCTGGTATCCGGTTCGGTTCGCTACGATGCACCGAATCATCTCACCGTGATGCTTCGTGGATCATTAAGACGGTCCCGTATTGAGCTGCCATCCAACACCCTGGTCTGGGTGGACAAGACAGATGAGCTGGTCAGCTTCGACCTGACCCTGACCAAGGGCTTCTGGAAGAATCGTGTCCGTGCCACCCTCGATTTTCGCAATATGACAAACCGTCAGCAACGATGGACCCACATGGGCGGATCGATCTATCCACGTTCCTACTGGCTGAAAGTGGATGTGCTGCTACCTTCGCACGAGTTCTTCTGATGCGAAGAGCAGGATAGGTGATCCGAGGGGGCTTCACAGGTTATCTTGTCTTGCATGAAGAACATTCCCCCCCACTCCCTTAGGATGCTCCCGCTGTGGATTGTCCTGATTCTTGGTGCCTATGCGGCTCCCCTCCAGGCCACCATGCACGGCCGGGAGGTGATCCACCGTCAGGACATCCTGGATGCCGGCATTACCCGTCTCGGTGATGTAGTCCTGCTGGCGGACAGCTGGTCCACCTCGACCATGGATGGTTTCACTCACTTCGCCAGTCCCGGGGTGTTGCAACCTTTCGAGGGGCAAGACTATACGGTGCTCATTGATGGAGTCCCTGTCGACCTGCAATTGTTCGACAGCCAGATGCTGAACCGACTTCCTATTTCAATCAACGAGATTGATTCGGTCGAGTTCTTCAATCAGCCCGGATTGCACGAGGGCATCTTCACCGATCGTGGCCTGATCCACATCCATACACAGCAACCGGAGGCAGGTTACTCGCTGGGCGCGTCGGTTCGTCGCGGTTACGTGACCCGGGACAACGGTACCCTCTCTGGCGTGGGTGATCTGGCGACTGACGATCCTGATCGGGTCGGACCGGATGTTTCGTTGAACGGGGCGGTGCGACATGGCGAGACATGGGTGGCTTACTCGCTCAAACGTGAAGAGCAACCACTTGACGGCCCTAAGATGCGCCCTCGACTGAGGACTTTCCAACCAAACGGGGATGCAAAACTCGGCCTGCTGGGTGGGTCCACCCGCTTTGGCTGGACCATGTTCGGCGGCAGCCATCGTGCCCTTGTCGGCAGCAGCAGCATCGATCCGGGTTTCCTCTTTCTCCCTCCTTACGGACGTGAGATCCCAACCCAGATGACCCTCGATGCCGCTACCATGTCAGGATCCATCCCGACAAAATGGGCGCTGGTCGATTATCGTCTGGGAGCTGTGATCAACACCCTCGACTACCAGGACAACCCTTACTCCATCGGATTTGACTACCAGCGGCAGGACTATCGCGGCAGTATCGAGGCATCACGCTGGCTGGGCCCGGCACACCTGCTGGTCGGCTTTCAGCAGCATGGTGGGTATGAGTTGTCCGATTCGCACAAATCGGGGGACGAGACCTTTGGACAGAGTCACCTCTACGGATCAATTATTTATGATCAGACGCCCATTCTACGTCACACTCTCGCTGCCGATCTGGATGCGCGAATCGACATGCGTGGGGTGAAAGCAAGTTACCGTGGCGAGCTATTATTGAGCGACACTCGTCGCCTGAGTTTCACGACATCCTATACGGAACGTCTTTTCGACGCCGATCCTGCGACATGGGTCACCTACGGGTTCGATGGCTACAACTTCGCCCCGGACACCCTCGTGACCTTCCAGGGGACAGGGTATTACGATGTAGAGAGCGTGCGTCAATACAGCAGTTTTCTCGACTTTGAGCAGCGAATCGGCTCCAGCACCCGCCTTACCCTCGGTGCGTTTTACCGGTTTGTCCCAGCGACCGTCATTCCCTCATACAGCTACAGCTTTGTAAACGCAGACAGTGCTCTGCACGTGAACCGTGAAGCGTGGATCGTATCCTACCAGAGCGGCAACCTCTTTGGCGGGAGTGTCCAGCTGAGCAATCGATTGGGTAAGACCATCCGTCAAAGCCTTTCCTACCGATGGCTGAACCATCGGGATGGCACCTGGCTCTTCGCGCAAACATGGAAAGCCCTCCCCGAACATCAGGCAGCCTGGCGTGTCACCTGGGCACCCGGACACGGCACCCGTCTCCACACCGACCTCACATGGCGCAGCGAAACTGAATGGGCGGCCTTCCAATCAGCTGCGGATTCAAGCAATGGGTTTTTCAAGGCTGGCACAGACCCCATCCTTAACCTGAATGTGACCGTCAGCCAATTGATGTGGAAGGATCGGATACGGGCAAGTCTGGCGGTCCGCAACCTGCTCGACCAGCCCCGTTTGACTCACCCCGCTGCTTCGGATGAAGAGGGATTGACAATTCTGTTGGGGTTCGGGATTCGGTTGGATTAGGGACAGATATCATGCTGATTGTTGGCCCCGGCAGCTCGATGCCGGGGTTTTCTCTTTGACGACAGCGGATGGTCTCGTGCTACCCTGGCAGAAAGTGCTGATATGCACGCTTGGGTGACGGGGCACCCAGGCCACGATTCGTCTGGTGGGTGGCTCGACTTGCTCGTCAAGTCGGGTCTATTCATCGAGCAAGATGCGTCAGGTCTGAAGACCTGACGCAACCTCTTCCCTCACCTTCTACCTGGCGGCCAAATCCGCAGGGTGTCCCGGATTTCATACAGTCTGGAACACAAAAAGGAAACCCCGGCATCGAGCTGCCGGGGCCAACAAACTCGTTTCGCAGTTTAGCCTATCCCTGCTTCTCCTCGCCCTTCTTCCCGAGGAACTGGTGGAAGAGGTCGATTGGGACCGGGAAGAGGGTCGTCGAGTTGTTTTCGGCGGCCACCTCAACCAGGGTTTGCAGGTAACGCAGGGTCATCGCGTTGGGCTGATCCGCCATCAACGCAGCCGCATCGGTCAGACGCTGGGCGGCCTGGAACTCACCCTCGGCGGCGACAATCTTACCGCGACGGACTCGGTCCGCTTCCGCCTCGTACGCCATCACGCGCTTCAGATCCTGCGGCAGGTCGACATGTTTGATTTCCACGTTGGAAACCTTCACACCCCAGGCATCCGTGTGCTCGTCGATAATCTCCTGCAAGCGAGCATTGACCGCCGACAAATCATCCAGCAGAGTCTGCAGGCTGATCTCGCCGACCACCGCACGCAGGGTTGTCTGCGCGATCTGGACCGTCGCCTGGTAGAAGTTCTCGACGTTGACCACGGAGCGTTTTGGCTCGAGCACGCGGAAGTAGACAACCGCGTTGACCTGTACGCTGACATTATCCTTCGTCAACAGGTCCTGCGGCATGACGTCGAACACCTGGATGCGTGTCGAGACCCGCTGCACCTGGTCGATGATCGGGATAATGAAGACGATACCCGGGCCTTTCGAGTCAATCAGGCGGCCCAGGCGGAAGACCACGAGACGATCATACTCGCGGACAATCTTGATCGCCGAGGCAAGGATCGCCACCACGACAAGGACAACAACTAGCACTGAAATAGGAGGCATGGCTCAACTCCCCCACCGTTAGGATGGTCGTTACCGAACATTTTTCTGATGAGGGTAATATGCTCACAGAACCCGGGCTACCCAAATGAGAAGGGTGATGGAAACAAGCTCGGGTGATGGGATTGTCGTTGCGAGGGTACAACTATCCTTTCCGACTTGAGCACCTGTCATCCCCAGCACACAAGCTGGTGCCAGCCAGCTCGTTCGCGCAGCGAACCGGTGTGCGTCGGGGATCCCCCCCCAGGCTGCGCAATCAAGGGGGATGCCCGACGGCCCCAACACCAACACCCTTGCCGGTTCTCACCGGCATGGGGCCTGGGCATGACAGCGGCGTTTCGTTCAGTCAGACGCCCACGTCTGACTGAAAATCCGTCAGGTTCGGGGGCCTGACGGAACCGACCAATCGCCTGGAGTGTCAGATTTTCCTCGTTGTGTCAGATCCTCAGATCTGACACACTATTCGCGCCGGAGGTGCGATGCACGGGCAGGATGCCCGTGCTACACCGTCAGGTCTCCGCTACGCTAAAGACCTGACGGAACGCTGTGTCATCCCGGGCTTGACCCGGGATCAAGCATCCTTCGTCAGCCAGAGCTTCCTCGGCTTGACCCCGGATCGAGTCCGGGGTGACACACACTAACAAAAACTGGGCAAGGATCACTCCCTGCCCAGCAATAGTCATCCAGTAGATCGAGATTAACCGATCTTTTTCAACGCCTCGACAAAAGCATCCATCTCTTCACGGGTCCGCTTCTCCGTCACCGCGACCAGCATGCGATTGGTCATCTCTGGATAGAAACGATCCAGACGAATACCACCGAGGATACCTTGGTCAGCGAGGGTGTCGACCACCTGCTTCGCTGGAACCGGGGTCTCAAGGGTGAACTCATTGAAGAAGGGCGCATCGAACGACGACTTGAAAGAAGTCTCCTTCACAATCCGGTCGTGGAGGTAATGCGCCTTGTCGTAGCAGAGCTGCGACACCTGCTTGAAGCCCTGCTTACCCAGCATCGCGAGGTGAACCAGCGCGGCGAGTGCGTTGAGGCCTTCATTGGTACAGATGTTCGAGGTTGCTTTGCCACGGCGGATGTGCTGTTCACGAGTCTGTAATGTGAGCACGTAGCCACGCTTCCCCTCTTTGTCGACCGTCTCGCCCGCGATGCGGCCCGGCATCTGACGGATCAACTTCTGGGTCGCGGTAAAGATGCCGAGGTAGGGGCCGCCGAAGGACATTCGGTTGCCCAGGCTCTGCCCTTCGCCCGTCGCGATATCCGCACCATATTGGCCGGGCGGGGCGACGATCCCCAAGCTGACCGGGTACACCGAAACAGCCGCCAGGGCACCTGCCTCATGGGCGATGTTGGTGATCGCTTCCGCATCCTCGAGGACACCATAGAAGTTGGGCTGCGCGAAGGAAACCACCGCGGTCTCATCGCTCAATGCCGCTTTGAGGGCGTCGAGGTCGGTTCGTCCATCAGCACCCAGCGGAATCGTGCTGATGTCCAGCCCGCTCGTCTTGCCATAGGTGGTCAGCACTTTCAGAGCGTGCGGGTGCAAACCTTCGGAAACAAGCACTTTCTCGCGCTTCTTCTGGCTGCGAAGGGCAAGCAGAATCGCTTCCGTTGCGCCGGTAGGGCCATCATAGACGGATGCATTCGATACATCCATCCCGGTGATGTCGCAGATGACCGACTGGTACTCGTAGATCGCCTGCAACGTCCCCTGCGACACTTCCGGCTGATAGGGCGTGTAGGCGGTATACCATTCGCTACGGCTTAAGATCGCGCCGACGGCGGACGGGATAAAGTGATCGTAGCTGCCACCGCCGAGGAAGTTGACGGCATTGACAGCGTCTCGGTTTGCTGCGCCGATGGATTCCATCGCACGCGTCACATCGAATTCGGACAGGCCATCGGCCATCCTCAGGCCGCCTTCAAGACGAACCTCTTCCGGGATCGATGCGATCAAATCGTCAAAATGCTCAACGCCTATGGCCTTGAGCATCTCGGCAATCTGAGAATCAGTATGCGGCACGTAGGCCATGCTACGGAAACTCCTAGGAAATGTGCTGGTTGTAAGCTTCAGCGTCCATCAAACCGTCCAGCTCATCCGTCTTGGACATCTTGATCTTGACCAGCCAACCGGCGTTGTACGGATCCTTGTTGATCGTCTCCGGCTCATCTTCCAGGCTGCCGTTGACAGCAAGAACCTCGCCGCTGAGCGGGGCAAAAAGATCAGCCACGGTCTTTACCGCTTCGATTGAACCAAATGTCTCGTGCTGCTTTACATCATCGCCCTCATCGGGCAGCTCGAGGAAGACGACATCGCCCAGTTCCCCCTGCGCGTAGTCGGTGATGCCAAATGTGGCGGTGTCACCCTCCACACGCACCCACTCATGATCCTCTGTGTACTTCAACTCCTGCGGGACGTTCGCCATCCTGGCCTCCAGAATCACTTGCCGCTGCGAGCGGCCATCCACTCATCAAGGAACGAAGTCCAGACTTCACCCTTCTGGAATTCTTCCGCTTCGAGCATTTCCAAGTGGAAAGGTACCGTTGTAGGTATCCCTTCCACCACAAACTCCTCGAGCGCACGCCGCGCACGGAGCAGGGCCAGTTCACGGGTCCGTCCACGCACAATCAGCTTCGCGATCAGGGAGTCGTAATGGGGAGGAATCTTGTAGCCATCATAGATGTGGGTAT
Organism: bacterium; assembly: GCA_020444265.1. GTDB lineage: Bacteria > Electryoneota > Electryoneia > Electryoneales > Electryoneaceae > JAHLLH01. Next base: position 144,715 of record JAHLLH010000008.1, on the reverse strand, counting down.
CCACACGCACACCAAATCCGCCAGGCAGATGCAGCGCGGTGATGGTTCCCGGGGCGGGCAGGAAGTTGCGGGTGTGATCTTCCGCATTGATACGGAACTCGATCGCATGCCCCTCAATCGTGATGTCTTCCTGCTTCCAGCTAAGTTCCTCTCCCGAGCAAACTCGAATCTGCTCGGTCACCAGGTCGCGACGGGTGACCTCTTCAGTCACGGGGTGCTCAACCTGGATGCGGGTGTTCATCTCCATGAAGTAAAAGTTGCCATCCTGGGTCAGCAGGAACTCCATGGTCGCCGCACCAACATAGTTGACCGCTTTGGTCCCCGCGACCGCCGCTGCGCCGAGCTTTTCACGCATCTCAGGGGAAAGAGCTGGTGAGGGAGCCTCTTCGATCAGCTTCTGGTGACGACGCTGGATCGAGCAGTCACGTTCCCCAAAATGGATCACGTTCCCAAACGAGTCGCCCATCACCTGGATTTCTATGTGCCGCGGTTTGATGATGTACTTCTCGAGGTAGAGCTCGGGGTTGCTGAAGGCGGATTCCGCTTCGGCACGAGCCAGCTCGAAGGCGGACTCGATCTTGTCTGGGGTATGTACGACTCGCATCCCCTTCCCGCCACCACCAGCAGATGCCTTCAGGATGATCGGGTAGCCAATTTCTTCGGCAACCTTGCGTGCTTCGGCAAGGGTTGCAACCGGGCCATCACTACCGGGTGTAACCGGTACCCCCGCATCGCGCATGGTCTTTTTCGCAAGGGACTTATCGCCCATCCTGCGAATCGCATCGGGCGAAGGGCCGATGAAGGTGAAGCCGTTGTCCGCGCACACTTCCGCAAACTCGGCATTTTCAGCGAGGAAACCATAGCCGGGATGGATCGCATCAGCACCGGAAATTTCGGCGGCGGCAATCACTCGGCGATAGTCGAGGTAACTCTTTGGGGAGGGCGCTGGACCAATGCAGACCGCCTCGTCCGCAAAACGGACATGAAGCGCTTCGGCATCAGCTTCGGAGTAGACGGCCACAGTAGGCACACCCATCTCACGGCAGGCTCGGATCACCCGCAGCGCGATCTCCCCCCGGTTGGCGATAAGGATTTTCTGAAACACGATCAGCCCTGTGGATCGATGAGGAACAGCGCCGCGCCGAACTCGACCGGCTCGCCATTCTCGACCAGGATCTCCACCACCGTCCCGGTGGCGTCCGCTTCGATCTCGTTCATCAGCTTCATCGCTTCCACGATACAGAGCGTCTGGCCCTGCTTCACCTTGTCGCCCACTTGGACATAGGGATCAGCATCCGGAGCCGGGGCGCGGTAGAAGGTGCCAACCATCGGCGACTTCAATTCGTGGAACTTCTTCGAACTCGCAGCCGGGGCATCCGATCCTGCGGCGGTTGGCGCTGCAGTGTGAGCGGATGGCGCACCTGCCGGGGCCGCCTGCTGCATCGCGGGCGGTGCGGCGAGCACGGTCTGCACCGGTGCGGGCAACGGTTCGGCCTTCTTCAGATGGAGACGAGAACCGTCCCGTTCGAATTCAAGTTCGTTGAGATCGCTGGACTCGAGCAACTTGACCAGCTTGCGCACCTCGGTAAAATTCATCCGGTCTCCCCCTCCCCAGAATGGAGAGTAAGCTTTGGTAACAGGACCTCAGTCCCGGTTCACGTCTTAACCCTTGACCCGCTCGATGTATTCATCGGTGCGGGTATCCACCTTGACCACTTCGCCTTGGCTGACGAAGAGGGGCACCTGCACAACGGCACCGGTTTCGAGCTTGGCCGGCTTGGTCGCGGCACTGACACGGTCGCCCTTGTCGCCCGGTTCCGTCTCGACAATCTCCAGCTCGAGGAAGAAGGGCAGTTCGAGCACGAGGGGGCTGCCCTCGGTAAACAGGACCTTGAAGTCCACGCCTTCCTTCATGTACTTGGCGATGTCAGGACTGACCAGGTCGGCACCCATCGAGATCTGTTCATAAGTCTCGTGGTCCATGAAGACAAAACCATCGCCTTCCTGGTAGAGGTACTGCATCTGGCGCGCTTCAAGGCGAATTTCTTCCACCTTTTCACCGGCACGGAACGTATTGTCCAGCACCTTGCCGCTGATCACGTCCTTCAGCTTCGTACGCACAAATGCACCGCCCTTGCCGGGCTTCACATGTTGAAATTCTACGATGGTCACCAAGCTGTGGTTGTACTTGATCACCATGCCGTTGCGAAAATCAGCCGTCGAGGCCATCTCCGTATTCCTTGCAGGTTTGGTTGGTTCCAATCAGAATCAGTTCAGCCCATCAAGATAAGACCCCACTCTGCCAAGAGCAACCGGGGATGACAGGCGATTCTCTGTGATACGTTAGGGAAAATCAAGCGGTTGGATTACAGAGTTACAGGATTACGAGGGGTGACTTTTGCATGAACAAGTTATTGCGAGGACCGAAGCGACAAAGCAACCCCACCAAGTTGGCAAAATTTTAGCAATTTTGTCATTCCGGGCTTGACCCGGAATCCAGCCTCTGCTGCCTATCAGAAATACGACCGTCCAATCCGAGGTCCACTACCTAGCCGACGGCATACGTTTTGTCAGGCCATTAACGAAGCGGAGACCTGACAAACAATCGAGCCAATGGCACGAATCATGTGTCAGATCTGAGGATCTGACACAACATTAAGCCTCCTCCCCCGCCTCCCACTTCGGCAGCAGCTCGTTCAGCTCATCCTCGAGAATCACCCGCACACCCAGTTTTTCCGCCTTGGCGAGCTTGCTGCCAGCGGCTTCGCCGACGATGACAAAATCGGTCTTCTTCGACACCGACCCGGTCACATTCGCGCCGAAGCTGCGCAGTTTCGCGGAGAGATCGTCGCGTGTCCACCCTTCCAGCGATCCGGTGAGGACAACAGTCTTGCCTTCCAAGGGTTGGTGGCCGACCTCAGATATTTCTTCTTCGCTGCCAAAATTCACCCCCGCACGACGAAGCTTCTCGATAAATGCGAGGTTACGGTCGAGGGCGAAAAACTCGCCGATACTCTCCGCGATCTTCGGCCCGACCTCGTCGATCTCGACCAGCTTTTCCGGTGTCTTTGCCGTTTCCTGGAGGTTGTCGAGGGTTTGGAAATGACGTGCCAACGTCCTCGCCACCCCCGCGCCAACCATACGGATGCCCAGGGCGAACAGCACTCGCGCCAGGTCCTGCTTCTTCGATGCCTCAATGGCGTCCAGCAGGTTTTTCGCCGAGATCTCGGCGAAGCCGGGCAATGCCAGAACCTGCTCATGGGTCAGGGAGTAGATGTCGCCCGGGTCGGTGATGGTCCGTGCTTCCTCATCCAAGAGCAGGCTGCCTTGCCCCTCATCCGTCACCTCGATGTGCTCGAGCAGCAGGTCCACCGTCTTTTCGCCGAGTCCCTCGATGTCCATCGCGCCACGGCTGGCGAAATGGACCAATCGTCCCCTCAACATCGCCGGGCAGGAGATGTTGATGCAGCGGCGAATGACTTCCCCTTCCGGCTGGACAAGCTCCTCACCGCAGACCGGGCATTCGGTGGGCGGCTCGTAATGGCCTTCCGGTTCCCCCTCGGCTCGTGCGATCACCTTCGGGATGACATCCCCTGCCTTCTCGAGGACCACTTTCATGCCTGGGCCGAGACCGAGGCGACGGATTTCATCGGCATTGTGCAACGTCGAACGGCGAATGGTCGACCCGGCCAGCTTCACTGGTTCGAGCTCCGCCACCGGGGTCACCGCCCCGGTCCGTCCAACCTGTTGTGTAATCGCGTTCAGAGTGGTCACGGCACGCTGAGCTTTGAACTTGTAGGCCATTGCCCAGCGCGGCGCCTTGGCGGTGGTGCCGAGTTCTTCACGCAAACGCAGATCATCGACCTTGACCACGATCCCGTCAATCTCGTAGGGCAGCGAGTTACGCTGACCCTCGAGCTTCGACCAGTAGCGCTGGATCGCATCCCCATCGGACGCAAAATCCCAGTCCACCACCGCGAAGCCCATCTGCTTCAGCGCCTTCAACCGCTCTGAATGCAGGGTTCCCGCCCAGTCGCCCTCTGCATGCAGCTCGTAGGCCCAGACATGGATGGGCCGCTTCGCGACCTCGCTGGAATCGAGCAGCTTCAGCGACCCTGCAGTCGAGTTCCGCGGGTTGGCGAAGGGTTCGAGCCCCGCTTCCTCACGAGATTCGTTCAGCGCACCGAAGCCGTCGAGGGTCATGTAGGCTTCCCCACGCACCTCGATGGTCTCGCCTGACCATGGACCTTGTTTCAGGGTGGACGGCAAATCCTTAACCGTCCTCAGGTTGACCGTGATGTCCTCGCCTTCACGCCCATCACCACGGGTCGCGCCGAGCGTGAAACGGCCCTGCTCATAACGCAGGGTTACCGCGATCCCATCCACTTTCGGCTCGCAGGTGTAACGCAGGTGCCCAGTGGTCCCAACCTCACGATCCAGGCGCTCGTGCCACTCACGGACCTCATCCTCGGAGTAGGTGTTCGAAAGCGACATCATCGGGATACGGTGGGTGACCGTCTCAAACGAGGACGAGGGCGCACCTCCCACCTCCTGGGTGGGGCTGTCCGGGGTAACCCAATCGGGGTGTTTTTCCTCGAGATCGACCAGCTCACGATAGAGCTCATCGTACTGCTGGTCGCTGATCTCGGGGGTCGCCTTCTCGTAATACAGCTCATTGTGCTGACGAATCTCCGCCTTGAGCTGCTCGTACCGGTCGCGTGCGTTCATGGGTCTTCCGTGAGTGATACTGTGACGGAAAGTAGGGGGTGAGGCAGGCAGGGAGCAATGCCGGGTCCGACAACAAAGTGGCTTGGGTGCCCCGCCACCCAAGCGTGCATGTCAGCACAGAGATGTCATCGCCATGAACCTGGACACGAACCCCTCTCAGTCACCACATGTCATGCCCAGGCCCCATGCCGATGCCAATCGGCAGGGTGTCGCAGTCGGGGCCGTCGGGCATCCCCGGGGGGCGTTGCGAGAGGAAGGGGATCCCCGACGCACGCGGGTGCGCGATGCGCACGACAGGGTTCTCACCCTGTTGCGTGCTGGGGATGACAATTAGATGTAGGCATGGGTGCTGAAATGCAAAGCCCGGCTGACGAGGCAGCCGGGCCACTGGAACGTGCACCTTCCTAGCTTAGTCTAAGCGCGCTTGCCCGATTGCGCAGGTTTCGACAACAGCATTGAACGGTCGATTCGTCCGTGGATCGAGGGGTGCTCTTCCAGGATGAACCCGGCACGGAACGCCGTCTCCTCTGTCTTCGCCCAGTTGCTGACGTTAACCTTGGAAGGTGGTTCGACGATCAGCAGCCGTCCACCGGGGCGGAGAGTCGCATAAATCTGCTCGAGCATCGCCTGCTTGCTGACTGCTTCGTGCAGAACGGCAAATGCCAGGGCGAAATCCGCCTGGCCGGGGAGATCAGCAAGGCCGAGGGAGAGGTCGTAGGAACGGCGCAGATCAATCCGATTTCCGAGCTTTGCGCGCTGAACCCGTTTCTGGAGACGGACCAGCATCTCCGGTTGGATGTCAGTAGCGATGACCCGCCCCTCCTGACCAACCATCTTCGCCATGGGAAGCGTGAAATAACCCATCGCGCACCCGATATCGAGAACGGTGTTCCCTGGTTTGATGTAGGGTCCGACAATCAGCTCGGGTGGATCGCTCAGGCGACGCAACGGGTTGATCAAGAGGTAGCCCATCCACCACGGCATCACATGGTCGTTGTCCTGCTGGACCATTGGATCGTCATGAACCAGCGTCAGTGTCCCCAGACCACTCATTCTTACCTCCGCTTCAGCAGCTTCTCGATGCTGTCCACCGCTTCCTCGAGGATGTCGGTCACCTTGTTGACCGCCTCCTGGTTCAGAACACGATTTCGCGCGGCGTATTTCACAGCACGTCCGAGACGTTTCACCAGTGGCTTGATCCGCGAGAAATCGAGGTCGCTCCAGTTGGCGTCGAAGCCGAGACGGTCATACGCATCCTCGACCTCGTCGGCATTTTCTTCGAGCGCTTCACGGCCCGCATCGGTGATCGAATAAACCGTCTTCGAGCCTTCCGGCTTCGCCTCGAGCAGCCCTTCTTCGGTAAGCATCTGGAGGGTCGGGTAGATCGCTCCGGGGCTGGGCTGGTAACGGCCCCCGCTCTTCTCCTTGATCGTCTGAATCACCTGGTAGCCGTGCGCCGGGGTATCCTTGACGGCATCGAGGATCATGTAACGGACATCGCCGCGTTCTGCACGGTGGCCGCCGAACATCTCACGTCCGAACCAAGGCGGCATTTTGCCGAAATGTCCATGATGACCGTGGTACTGGCGGAAACGGCTATGGCCGCAGGGATCATGATGATGAAAATGATGCATCTCTATCTCCTTCTTCTGGGGACCATTGATGGTCGAACATCCGGTCCCTCTCGTTTTCTATCGACCTGTCGAAACAGACTATCGTTTCGATATATCGTTAGAGTAAGAAAACGACGATTCGGAAGTCAAGCGATATATCGTTAAGAAGGGAGTCGAGTAAGAGGTGAACAACAAGTCATTTCGAGGCGGTGCGAAGCACTAACGAATCAATCCCGCCTCCATTAGGCAGAATCGTGCCTCGTGGACGGGGGTTGCTTCGTCACATTGTTCCTCGCAATGACCTACTTCACCCGTCGTGCCCTGAAAGGGTGGCCCAACCACTCCGTTGGCCGGGTTTCATCCCCGTTCGACCTACACCTTACAACCTCGACCTCAGCTGTCATGCCCAGGCCCCATGCCGATGCCAATCGGCAGGGTGTCACAGTCGGGGCCGTCGGGCATCCCCGGGGGCGTTGCGATAGGACGGGGATCCCCGACGCGCCCGGATGCTTCGCATGTGCCCATTGACACGGGCATGGGCGCTGGGGATGACAGGTAGTAAAAGGCGAGGGTGCTGAAATGTAAAACCCGGCTGACGGGGCAGCCGGGCCACTGGAAAGACTTACTTCACCCGCCTCGCCCCGAGGTAGCGCTTGCGGTAGTACTTCTCGCCGAGATCGTTGATGGTGACACCATCGGAATTGGAGGCGTGGGTGAATTTGTTGGCGCCAAGGTAGATGCCGACATGGCTGACACCTGTGCCGGAGGTGTTGAAGAAAATGAGGTCGCCGCGACGAAGGGACCGTCTGTCCACCTGACGGCCCATGCGGTATTGCTCGTTGGTCGTGCGAGGCAGGTGGATTCCATAGGCGGCGCGCATCGCCGACTGCACATAGGCGCTGCAATCGACCCCGACCTGCAGCTTGCCGCCGCCGAGTACGTAGGGTGTACCCCACCATCGTGCCACTTCACGGTCCAGCGCATCGCCACCAATCGCACCGCGAGGCGCCTGAGTGCGAGGAGTGGATGTTTTCGTCTCCTGCTTCGGAGCCGCTTTGCCTCGTCGGCTTCCACTCGATTGAGTCGGTTTGCCGTCCGGACGGTCGCGATTGTACTTCGGGTTCGGCTTCAACCCCGCACAGCCAATGAGGAAGGCGCTTAGGAGCACAATCAGCAGCAAACGGGTGGCCCGGCCCTTGCGTTGGCCGGGTTTCACCACACTTGTTACAGAGCGCCTTGATAACGTGTCATGCCCAGCCCCCATGCCGATGACAATCGGCAGGGTCTTTCGTTTGGGGGCGTCGGGCATCCCCCGAGGCGGTGCGAGAGGAAGGGGATCCCCGACGCGCCCGGATGCTTCGCATGTGCCCGTTGACACGGGCATGGGCGCTGAGGATGACAGGGTGGATGCAGAGTGATCACTTCGCCGAGACCCCAGTAAACCCCGCCATCGAGCTGGCAGGGCGAGCCGAATGGAAGCACTGGTAAGCGCCTTACACCGCCACATCGATTGCCTCCCGAAGGCGTTTGACCAGGTCGTTGCGACCCGGTTCATCCTCCAGTTTCCCAGCAGAATCGTGCAGCACAAAGTTATCCATCACACCATCGAGTCGCCTCGACACACGCGCAGCATGGACATCGTGTCCTTCGGCGGCAAAAATCGAACACAAGCGGTGCAGCAGGCCAACCGAATCCGGGCCGGCGACATCGACCAGCACCCCGGTAGGACCGGGAGTGACCGAAATCTCCGCATCAATCAGGGCTGCAGGAGGAGTTCGTTCAAAGCGACGACGCCGTTGAAAGCGCGCGAAGAGCTCTTCAATCGCGATCTCCCCCTCGCTAAGCTGCTTCCACAAGTCGTTGATCCGGGCCAACCGTTCCTCGAGTGGTACACCGTGCGGCTCGATGTCCTCGGCACGGAAACGGTCGACAATGATCCCATCCTTGCGAGTGAAGATGCGTGCTTCGCGAATGCCGATCCCCTGGGTTACCAGCAGCCCGGTTACCTGCGCGAGCAGGCCGGGACGGTCCCAGGTGACCAGGGTCAGCACGAGATAGCCCCGGTGCGGGTCAATCTGCCAGTGGAAGGGACGACCCGCGCGCAGAGCCGCTGCAGCTCGTACATGGACCGCGATTTCATCCGGTGGCACCGCACGACGATACTCCTCACGCATCAGGGCGAGGAAATCACGTGCCATATCTTCGGAGGTGTCGCTATCGTCCAGCAGGGGTGCAACTCGTTCGAGTTCATGCGCCACCGTAGCATCGGCAGGCTTCGCTCCGCGTTCGAACCAGTCACGAGTCTCGAGGAAAAGTTCGGCCAGCAGTCGCCCTTTCCACGCAGTCCAGACTCGAGGGCTGACGGCGCTCAAATCAGAAACGGTCAGCAGGTAGAGGACACGCAATAGTGCCTGGTCTCCCACCATTCCTGCGAACTGGGCGATAACATCGGGGTCTTTTATATCGCGACGGAACGCCACCTGTTCCATTTTCAGGTGAATCTCAACCAGTTTTGCGACTGGTTCCGCCCACTCATTCCATCCCAATCGCTTCAGGGCCGGCCCCACAAGCCTTGCCCCCCCGATGGTATGATGCTCCCCCTCTTCACGTCCTTTGGCGATATCATGGAAGATGAGCGATAGGTAAAGTAGCGGTTGGTCTTCCAGCTCATCCCAGAGCGAAAGCGGCAATCCTTCTGGTCCATCCGGCGGGAGCTGATCCAGTTTCTCGAGCGCCATCAGGGTGTGCTCATCCACCGTGTAACTGTGGTAATAGCTGCCTGTGGTCAAGCCGACAATCTCCATCCACTCCGGCAACCAAAGACTCATTGCATCGAGCTCGTCCAGCACTCGCAACCGTCTCGCAAACCCCTCTTCCAGGTGTAGCCATTCACGTAACGGCTCGGACCAGGCAGCGGGATTATGGATAGTTCCTTCCTGCTCTCGGATGCGACGACGGAGCGCATGACGAGTGCGTCCCGAGAGTGGCAAATCGAACTGAATGGTGGCATCAACAAGCGCTACAAGGTGTTCCGGGCTGGAGGATGCGGATGCCAGCGCCTCATCGTCAAGATCAAGTCTTCCTCGAGACCGCTGTGCGCCCGGCAGAGCGGGGATCGGGGTCGACAGCGGACCTCTGCTGACACCGAATTCTGCCAGCAACGCTCCAAACTCGACGGAAAAACGTGCGATGCGCTCGTTGGACTCGTAAACGCTGCGCATCAGGTCTCGCATCACTTCACGATCCGAGCCTCGGTAGCCGAGAGACCGACCAACTGCTGGCTGATCCTGTACCAACAGTTTGTCCTCGTCCGATTTTTTCAACTTTCGCAACGCTTCGCGCAAGCGTAGCAGCAGATCGTAGGAATCGACCAGGCGCGTCCACTCATCACGGTTCAGCAGATCGGCATCGTGCAACCGTCCGAGAAAACTCTGGATTTCCGAGCCGAGCGATCGTCTAATGCTCCAATTCCCGTCCAACGCGATCCGAGCACGTTCAAGCCAAAGGACATGATGCATGTCTCGCAACCCGCCTGCCTGCGCTTTGAGGTGGGGTTCAACCACACGAGTGACATCCCCGAATTTTTTGCGGCGAGCCAGGAATTCTTCATGTTTGACAGAGACAAAAGTGGACCAGGCAGTTTCATCGAAACGACTGTTCAGGGTGCTGGAAAACTCCCCGATCAGAGCTTCGTCTCCCCAAAGCGTGCGTGTTTCAAGTAGCGTGGCCGCTCGATCAGGAATGGCGAGGAGATTATTGTCGATATCGTCAATGTGGAGGACTGTCTGCCCCGGATGCAGCCCCGAATCCCAGAGCCCCTGGACGAGGCCACGAATGGCGGCTTCGTGATGATTCGGGTTGCCGCTGAGCAGGATGATCAGGTCGAGGTCACTGTAGGGCGAGAGGTCACCGCGCCCGTAGCCACCCGTGGCAAGAATTGCCATGCCACTCTGTTCAGAAGGAAGGGGGTCCAGCAGAGCTTGCAGCAGACGATCCGCATCGGCGGTACGTTGCAACGCCGTCCGGATTCCATCGCCTGCTGCAGAAAGAGGGGTCATCCTGAGCGTTCCACCTCACGCTTCAACAGCTCGACCAGGCGGTCGAGATCATCGAGGGAACGGTACCGGATGGTCAATTTCCCCCCGGGTCCCTTGTGCTGTATCACCACCGGCAGGCCGAGATCACTCTGGATATCCTGGGCGACCTCTTTGGCCGCGAGCTGGCTGCGTCGCTGCTCGGCGGAATCGGCTTTCCTCTTTGCGACAGTCGCCGATTTTTGCCCCTTGGCAATCCGTTCGATGTCACGAACCGTCATCCCTTTGGTCAGAATCCGGTTAGCGAGGGAAAGTCGGTCTCCCTCATTCGGTACGGCCAGCAGGGCACGAGCATGCCCCGCACTCAGCCTTCCCTCAACAATCATGTCGAGCACCGGGGAGGGTAACGCCAGCAAGCGCAGGGTATTCGCGACGGTTGCACGGTCTTTCCCGACACGTTCCGCGACTTCCTGCTGTGTGTAGCTGAGATCATCGATCAAACGGCGATACCCTTCCGCCAATTCAATCGGGTTAAGATCTTCGCGCTGGAGGTTTTCGACCAGCGATATCTCGAGAATCGCCTTGTCGTCAAGCCCCTCGATGATCCTACAGGGCACAGCGGCGAGTCCTGCCGCTTTGGCGGCACGCAACCGTCGCTCACCTGCGACGAGGATGTAGTTGTTGCTGTCACGCGGGGTGACAATCAACGGAACAATCACCCCCTGCACCTTGACGGAATCGACAAGCTCTTGCAAAGCTTCGGGATTGAAACGGGTTCTCGGCTGATCGGGACGCGGGTGAATCCGCGCCACTTGAATTTCGGTTGGAGCATAGCCCTCGCCGGGACGTTCATCCGCATCAGGGATCAACGCCGACAGGCCACGGCCCAGACCGCCTTTAGGCCGCGCTGTCATGGGTAAGTATCTCCTCGGCGAGTGCCAGATAATTTTCAGCGCCACGGCTGGTGATATCGTACAGGATGATCGGCTTGCCATAGCTCGGCGATTCGCTCAAACGGACATTCCGATGGATAATCGTCTCGAAGACTCGTCCCTCAAAATAGGTGCGCAATTCTTCCGCCACCTGACGGGAGAGGTTCAAGCGATGGTCGTACATGGTCAGCACACCGCCCTCGATTTTCAGGTCGGGGTTGAGGTGACGCTGGACCAAGCGGATCGTATTCAGCAACTGGCTGAGCCCCTCGAGCGCGTAGTATTCGCACTGGATCGGGATCAGCACGCTGGTCGCGGCGGTCAGGCCATTCAGGGTCAGCAAGCCCAGGCTCGGTGGCGAATCAATCAGGATGTACTCGTAGCGATCAGCAAATTGCGCAATGGCGTTTTTCAACGCATGCTCGCGGGCCACCATGCTGACCAGCTCGATCTCCGCGCCGACCAGTTTGATGTTGGCTGGGAGGATGTCGAGGTAGGGCACCTCGGTATTGCGGACCACCTCTTCCGCTGGCATGTCGCCGATCATCACCTCATAAATAGAGGGATCGTCCGGCCTCATCTCGATGCCGAGGCCGCTGGTTGCATTGCCCTGCGGATCGAGGTCGATCAGCAGCACACGTTTCTCAGCAACCGCGAGGCCGGTGGAAAGATTGACGGCGGTGGTGGTTTTCCCCACACCGCCCTTCTGATTCGCAATCGCGATGATCTTCGCCATGTTCTACCATGAGCTCCGTTGAGGTACGACCGGGTTCACGTCCAGACCCTGTACAACCCGGTAATATAAGCCCTCGACCCTCTCGGTGCACGAAATCGGGTGGGGCTTGGGAAGTTGGATTGGCCCATTTGCAAGCCCTGGCCACGCAATCTTACCCCACCTCCAGCCACTCGACCTTGCGCAGGGCAACACGTTCAAATTCCTTTTTCACCGTTGGAAGAGCTTTCATAAGGGGATCGGTGTTGATCAGATCATCGGCCAGTTTTTTCGCCTTGAGCAGCAGGCCCTGGTCCTCGACGATGTCGGCGAAACGCATCGGTGGCATACCGGACTGCTTAACCCCGAACATATCCCCCGCACCACGTATACGGAGATCCTCCTCCGCCACGAGGAACCCATCGAGCGTATGGACCAGGCATTTGATCCGGGCGCGTGCGACTTCCCCTACGGGTGGATAGGCGACGAGATAGCAACGGCTGTCGCGTCCCCCACGACCCACTCGTCCTCGCAATTGATGCAACTGCGCCAACCCGAACCGTTCCGCGTGCTCGACCACCATCTCGGTCGCTTCCGGCACATCGACACCCACCTCGATCACTGTGGTGGATACCAATACCGGAGTTTCCCCACTCGCAAAGGCCTGCATCGCGGCGGCCTTCTCTTCGACCTTCATGCGTCCATGCAGAAGTCCGACCTTGAGTCCCTTGAGAGCTCCCTGCATCAACTCTTCGCGCCCCTCTTCCGCCGCAGCCAGATCGAGCTTTTCCGATTCCGCGACCAGGGGGAACACGACATACGCTCGTCCCCCCTGCTCCACTCGTTTCCGAATATCGCGATAGAGGTTGTCTCGATCCTTCGCGCCGTTGACCGCGATGGTTTTGATCGTCCCACGTCCAGGTGGCATTTCATCGAGACGGGACACTTCGAGGTCGCCATACATTGATATCGCTAAGCTGCGCGGGATCGGAGTGGCGGTCATGACAAGTACATCGGGACGCCTGTCTGTGCCGGGGTCCATCAGTTTCAGGCGCTGCGCGACCCCGAAACGATGCTGCTCGTCGATCACGGCGATGCCGAGATTCTTCATCTGAACGGCATCCTGGATCAGTGCATGCGTACCGATGATAATCGAGGGTCGTCCGCTGGAAATCTGAGCGAGACGTTCGCGTCGTTCCGCCGCCTTCGCGCTCCCAGTCAGCAGCACAACCGGCACTCCCAGGTCCTCAAGGAAACGACGGCTGGTGAGGTAGTGCTGTTCGGCGAGGATTTCGGTTGGGACCATCAAGGCGGCCTGGTAGCCGTTCTCGACGGCAATGGTCATGGCGATCAATGCGATCACCGTCTTGCCCGACCCGACATCGCCTTGCAAGAGACGGCTCATCGGCTCCTGTTGACGCATGTCGGTCCAGATTTCCCGCATTACTCGTTTCTGAGCCGCTGTCAATTCGAAAGGGAGTTCCTTTTCGATCAAATCGCGTGTCGTTTCTCCAACCTGCTTGTAGGCGATCCCCTTCGCTTTCCGTCGGTTGTATTTCCTCGTCCACGCCCAGAGGAGCTGGAGCATCATCAGCTCGTCCATTTTGAGGCGCTCCATCCCTTTTCGATACTGCTCAATGCTGCGTGGACGATGCACCGCTTCGAACGCTTCCCGAAGGTTGACCACACCAAGCTTGTCGAGCCACTCCTGCGGCCAGAAATCTTGGATCTGGGGCAGGTATTCGCCGATGACACGGTCCATCAGAGTGCGCAGCTTTCGGGCGTCGAGACCGACTTTTTCAAAGTCTGCGCCGCCGGGATAGAGGGCAATCATCTTCCCCTTCCCGGCCTGCAAATCCTCCACTTCGCCCTTGGAGAGGTAGGTCAGATCGGGGTGGGCCATCTGGAGTTGGAAACGGAAGGCATTCACCTTCCCGGAAAAGGCGGCGGTGAGGCCGGGTTTGATCCATTTTTTAATCTGGTTGGTTCTGCGAAACCAGATCAGTTTCATCGTCCCGGTCGGATCGTCCAGGATTGCCTCGTAGCGAGACTTCCCCTTCTTCATACGGATTTCACGGGCATCGGCAATGGTCCCGATCACTGTCACTTCCCGATCCTCATTGCCCGTCAACTGCCCGATCGGACTCGCTGTCGTCCGATCGATATAACGCCGTGGCGTATAATAGAGCAGGTCACGCAGGGTGAGTACCCCCGCCTTTTCGAAGGCTTCCGACCGGTTACCAACCTGACGGACAAATCGTATCGACAGGTCGAGGGGTACTTTTTTCTCGCTCATGGGATCAAATGCCCCTAAAAGGGTGCCCCGGCTTGACGTGCCAAGCCGGGTGTGTCAAAATCGATAAAGAGACCCGGGTTGCCAGTCTTCACGGGGGACTCCGATCATCTACTTGAATCTCGCCTTACTTCACCCGCACACGATAGCTCAAGGTCACTTCGTCGTTCGCCGGGATGGTGATCGTCCACTCGTTGAACCAGGCACCGCTCTTCTCGCCTTTGTGGCTCTGTTCGATGATCTCCCAATCCCCGCCGAATCGATCCTGCACCACCACTTCAACAGCTTCATCCTTCCGGTTGCGCAGCTCGACCTTGTAGGCTTCCTCACGGGTTGATCCACCCAGCCGTTTGTAGTCGGTCCGTTCACGTTCCGCGACAATATCGAAGGCGTTGCCGGTGTTCAGAGTCAGTTTCTCGTCACGCGGGGTGTGATCGATCCGGTCCTCGCCGATAAACTGCAAGCTTCCATCGGTGTCGGCTTTGTACATCCTGACCTTGCCAGCAGGAAGTGGGATGCCGAGATCCACCTTCTTACTGTTGACAAACTCAAGGCTGACGGCCACATCGTTGCCGCCGCGCCATGCCTCGTAACGATACAGCTTGGTCGCGGGGGTGGTCGCCGGTTCGATCAAACGGATCTGTTTCACCTGGTTGTCATGGATGGTGACAGGCCTTGGCAGGGTGTAGAGATGGTACTCGAAAAAGCTCTTCTCCTGGAAGCCCTGCTCCTGCACGGCATCCATCGCCACCGTCATCCGTTCCATCCCGCCCTTGTACCGTGCCTGCTGCTCGATGCGTACATCACCCGCCATCAGCTTGAGAGTGGCGTCGACATAGTTGCCGCCGCTGCGATTGCTGATTTGCACCCAACCGGACAACTCGAGTCCATCATCCTCCTCGTTGACCACCGCCACATAACTCGCTTCCCAGGAGATGTCGCGTGTCAGGTAGTTCAACTCGGACGCGATATCGCCCTTGTTTTTCGAGCTGAGCATCCAGCGCAAGGTCGGCTTGATGATCAACCCTTCGGGCAGTTCCGGGAAACGGACCGATTTGACGGCGGAGAGGTCGATCATTCGTACGGTGCCATCCCCATCCTCGAGAATGATCCCGCCGCGTGTCGACAGCAGACGACCTCGCGCAGCTTCATCATCCATCTGCACATCGACCACTTCTCCGAGGTATTTCTCCATCAGCGCGCTACGATCCACCAGGTCAAACTCGTAGTTCTGCTCGAGCACCGCGACATCCTCTGCGCTGAAACGGACCGAGGTGGGATCAATCGACGCTGCAACGCCATCATAGCTGAACTCCTGCACGCCTTTGACAAGCGGCAGGGTACGCAGCTCACGGACCAGCGCGAGGTTCTGGTTGTAAATGGTAATTGAGACGTCCGGTTCCGCAAGGACCGGCATGGCAATGAGCAAAGCCAGGATCGGCAGCAGCAGTCGTTTCATGGTCACTCCGGGCAGGGATAAGATCAACGAGATGCAATGAGGGCTAAGGTAACGGTCTCAGGCACAAATCAAAACGGCGGATCGTCTTTTGGTGGGCACTCTGTCGAGCGGGAAGCGGTTCCCGCGATTCGGTGATAGTCCTTATTAGTGACAGTTACGAATAAGTTTTATTCGTAACTGTCACTAATAAGATGCCACTCACAAAGAACCCTTACCCCACCCATTCCCTGCGCAGCAGACCAAACTGGATCAGATTGTAGACCTGCCCATCCCGTTCCACCGCTTCGCGCAAGACCCCCTCCCGCACAAACCCACATCGCTCATAGAGCTTGATCGCAGAGGTGTTGTAGGAGATGACCATGAGCTGGATGCGACGGAAATTCAACTCGTGGAAAACGTAGGCGAGAAAGAGCTGCATCGCCTCGGAGGCGTAGCCCTTTCCCCACACCGTCCGGTCGCCCAGCCCGATGTACATGAAGGCGACACGGTTGTTCCATTCGATATCCTCGAGGCCGATCATTCCGATCAGACGGTCCTGGTCAAGCGTTCGAATCCCAAATCCGATCTCGTGCCAGGAGTTCCCCGGTCCGATGTACTGGTCGGCCAGATCCTCGATGGTGCGCGGCAAGGCGGGCTTGCTGTCCCAGGGACGGACAAACTCGCTATCTTCAAACCATGCCAGCAGGCTATGGGCATCCTCTTGCCGGAGTGCTGCGAACCGGATCCTTTTGGTTCTGAAAATGTCTTTCATCCATCACCTCCACCCCTCCCAGGGGCCGAGCAGGAAACCCGACCTGCAGAGCGGGCCGGGCTAAGAGAGCATGTGTACGGCAACAGGCTTGTAACGTGCCTCTATTTCAGCAGAACTACACGTCGAGTTTGCAGACCGGCCGCCGTTTTCAATTGCACGAAATATACGCCCGATGCGACCGATCCAGCGAGAGGCGAGTCGCTGTTCCAGAGGAGGCTATGCTGGCCAGCCGTTCGTTGCCCCTGTTCGAGCAAGGCTACCTC
This sequence comes from bacterium, assembly GCA_020444265.1. Classification (GTDB taxonomy): domain Bacteria; phylum Electryoneota; class Electryoneia; order Electryoneales; family Electryoneaceae; genus JAHLLH01. The sequence goes on along the minus strand of JAHLLH010000008.1, from coordinate 127,930 downwards.
ACGGCCGAGAAGGTCATAAACCGAGAAACGAACCTCGCCGGCGGCTGGAAGAGTATATGTCAATCGAGTTGACCCGTTGAACGGGTTCGGCCAGGCGGGGTATAACTGAAACTGATCCGGTTGGATCGATGTTTCCTCGACTGAGGTCTGCCCTGAGATGTAGCCATTCGAGTTGATATGGTAAAGCAGAATGTCCCGGTCAACCACGTTGCGGACTTGATTAAAAGCTACCAAGACCCCCCCATCGCTCAGTACCCAACTCCACGGGACACCAGGATCTACACTGAGATTCTCAATAGCAAATACGGGGTTGTTCATCTCCCAGGTATCCACAAACCCATCATATACAAACTCAAATCGATACGCGGTGTACAAGTATTCCGGTTCAGGCAAGTGGGTGCGAGTTCTTTCAAGAATGACATAGGCAGAATCTGAATTGAAAGCAACCTCTATCGACTGGCTTGTCAACTCACTTGAAGTAAACAGTGGTGTGTTAATTACGTTAAGAGAATCATGCCACCAGCCAAAACCATAGCTGCTCGTTGTAATCGTGTTTGCATTAAGGGACCGCCCAATTAAATCAAAGGGTTGATTAGAGATCTGAGGAACATGCCATCCCTCCGCCATATTGGCTGAATCCAGATAAGAATCAATGTTTCCTTGAGAACCCTTCGTGTAATATCTACGCCCCGGTTGATCAAGCAACCAGATATTGACCCAATTACTCCACCTCACAGAAATATGAAGATCTTCACACTGTTCTACTTGCCCGATTACTACCGGCTCATCACCCATCTCTCCATCTAATCCAATGTTCTGTAAATAGAGCATGCCTGCAGTAGAATCTCGCCATGTGATCCATGCATCGCCCACATCAGACCGCGCGATGGCAAATTGAGTTCGTCCACTAATTGAGGATGATACCAACGGTTGGGGAATTGATTTTGGCGTACCATTTCTATTGACTCCAACGACAAACAGGGAATCACCATTGTCGCTCGTCACCAGACACCATGCGCCTCCTGAATCATCCAGACACACCAGTTGTTGTTGATTGAAGTTGTTTACGGCGGGCAGTGAACTTCGGTGTAATATTGTAGGACTATTCACCACAGGAATGCCCTGACTATTGCAGATGGTTGCTAAAAATCTGCTATTTTGAGGATCATTCCATTGCCAGTAGAGAAATAAAATATTTCCATTTTCCCGCGGAAACATCGCGACAGGAGCTGCATTCGCAACTGAAGCATCGCTGATTCGCACTCCAGCACCACGAAACTGTATCTCGCCACTTGACGACACATGCTGGAAGAATGCCGCTGACCCTCCCTCAACTCCCGTGGTACCAGTGTAAAACATCCAGGCACCACCTTCCTCATCGGCTACCACGGAAGGCGACTGCCGCAACCCCATTTCGAAACGAATCCCACCCGGACGCCAGTTTGCAATTGAACTGCTTGATATGGACGAGACGAGCAGGCATAGAAGCAACATTCTATTCATTTTCTTTCACAATTCCTGTGAACCAGACAGGTACTAGCTGTTTTCAAGATAAGATTAATGTGGCGTCCCTTGCCAGGGACGCCACATTAAATATCAGATAGCTGGATGATCTTATCCCAGATCCGCCAGGTGGGCGGTCAATTTCTCTTTGTCCGCCTCATAGGTGGTCAGCTTTTCACGTTCATTCGCGACCAGCTCTTCGGGAGCGTTGGCGACAAATTTCTCGTTGGCCAGCTTCTTCTGCTGCCCGTTGATCAAGCCTTCCAGCTTGCCAATTTCCTTTTTGACCCGGTCACGTTCCGAATCGAGATCGATCAGCCCTTCGAGCGGGATGTAGACTTCACGTCCCTCGACCAGCGTACTCGCTGAGGTGGACGGTTTCGCATCCGCCTCGATCACATCACCTTCGATACGGGCCAGCCGTTTGATCGTGCTCCACTCACGCTTGATGATCTCGAGGCGAGGTTCGTTTCCAGGCACCACCAGCTTCGCTTCTTTCGCCGGGGAAACCAGCAGCTCGCCGCGCACGTTCCGGATGGCGCTGACCAATTCCTGCACATAACCGAACTCTTCCACCGCGGCCTTGTCGATGGTCCGTCCCTCAGCAACCGGGTAGGCACCCAGGGCGATGGATTCGGGACGATCCTTCTTCCACGCATCGCCCATTTCAGTCAACAAGGTCTGGTAAATCTCTTCCGTGATAAAGGGCATGAAGGGATGCAGGATGTGGATCGCCTGGTTGTAGGTTTCAAGCGCGAAACGAAGTGTCTGGGCGGCCTTTGCGGGGTCGGCATCGTCCGCAATGCGCGGCTTGATCGCTTCAATATACCAGTCGCAGAAGTCGTTCCAGATGAAGCGGTACAACTCCATCAGCGCATCATCAAGACGATACTGCTCTATCTTTTCCTGCACCAGTTTCGAGGTTTCGATCAGACGACCCTCGATCCAACGATCCTCCACTTCGAGGGCATCCCCCTTGGCTGTCTGGACGGCTGCCAAGTCACGATTCGCCAGGAAACGGAAACTGTTCCAGAGCTTGTTGGCGAAGTTACGGCCCATCTCGAAACGGCTTGGGTCGAGACGGATATCCTGCCCCGGGCTATTGAGTACCGTTAAGCAGTAACGCACTGCATCGGCACCATACTGCTCGATCATCTCGAGCGGATCGATGCCGTTGCCAAGCGACTTGGACATCCAGCGTCCCTGCTTGTCCTTGATCATCCCCGTGATGTAGACCGTCTTGAACGGTATCTCATCGGTGAAATGCAGGGAGGCCATGATCATCCGGGCGATCCAGAAGAAGATGATGTCGTAGCCGGAGACCAGCACATCAGTCGGGTGGTAATGCAGCAGGTCGGCGGTCGTCTTCGGCCAGCCAAGCGTCGAGAAGGTGAAAAGCCAGCTGCTGAACCAGGTGTCGAGAACGTCCTCTTCCTGCTTCATCCGTTCCGATCCGCAGACCGGGCAACGGCCCGGTTTGTCCGTCTCGACCATCACATGGCTGCAATCCTGGCAGTACCAGGCCGGGATACGATGACCCCACCACAATTGACGGCTGATGCACCAGTCCCGAATGTTCTCCATCCATTGGAAGTAGACATTCTCCCAGCGCTGAGGCACAAATTTGATCTGCCCACTGCGCACCGCCTCAATCGCCGGTTCGGCGAGGGGCTTCATCTTGAGGAACCACTGGGTCGAGAGATAGGGTTCGATCGGCACCTTGGTCCTCGAGCAATACCCCACAGAGTGGGTGTACTCCTCGATCTTGACCATCAGCCCTTCGGCTTCGAGGTCCTCGACGATTTTTTCGCGGGCTTCGAAACGGTCCATGCCGATGTACTGCAATGGTGCCGGCGAACAGATCTTCGCCGATTCATCCAAGATGACTGGCATCTCGAGATCGTGACGTTTGCCCACCTCGAAGTCGTTCGGATCGTGCGCCGGGGTCACCTTTACCACGCCGGTTCCGAATTCACGATCAACATAATCGTCGGCAATGACCGGGATGGTGCGTCCTGAAAGTGGCAGGGTAACTTCCTTGCCAACAAGATCTTTGTACCGGTCGTCATCCGGGTGCACCATCACCGCCGTATCACCGAGCATGGTTTCGGGACGAGTGGTCGCGACCACCACTCCCTCGCCGCCGTCAGCCGCCGGGTAAAGGATATGCCAGAGGTGGCCCTTCACCTCCTTGTGGTCCACTTCCTCGTCAGAAATGGCCGACTGAAGCTGCGGGGACCAGTTGACGATATACGGCCCACGGTAGATCAGTCCTTCTTTGTGCAAACGGACAAAGACCTCGCGCACCGCGGTGGACATGCCCTCATCGAGGGTGAACCGTTCCCGTGTCCAATCAGCGGAATCACCGAGCGCCATCTTCTGACGGGTGATCGTGTCGCGATTTTTCTCGACAAATTCCCAAACACGCTCGATGAACTTGTCACGGCCCATCTCAATTCGGCCTACTTCGCCACTTTTCTTCATCTGGCGTTCGACGACGGTCTGGGTGGCGATCCCGGCATGATCCTTCCCCGCCTGCCAGTGGGCATTGTAGCCCAGCATACGGTGGTAACGGATCAAGGTGTCCTGAATCGTATCCTGAAGCGCATGCCCCATGTGCAGTACGCCTGTTACATTCGGCGGCGGCATCATAATCGTGTAGGGGTCTTTCGCCAGTTCCGGCTTTGAAGCGAAGAAGCCCTTTTCATGCCACCAGAATTTCCACCGTTCTTCGACGGCTTTCGGGTCGTATTGCTTCGGGATCTCGTGCTGCTGGATGTCGCTCACGGTTCGTCGCCTTGTGCTGTCTGGTTCTAGGGCCGGAGGCCGTATGCCCCGGAAATAGCCCGGTTAATATAGGGGAGCGGTAGTGCGGGGGCAATGAAGAAGAGCGAACAGGAACGGAGATCAAATTAGCATTTGGAAAAGGGTTTGGTTACACTCTAATTGTGAATATCTTACTGTGAAGGACTGTAGATGCATTCCAACAGTTTCAATTCCAAGAGAATAACATGAGCGCGCGAAAAATAAAGGTGATTTTTACCACTGTACTATTTGCCATAGCCATCCTATTATCAGTTTTCCCTACGATTGAAGTCAACTCAAGTGTTTTGATTATAGTTGTAATTGCTATTCTACCTTGGTTGAACCCAATATTCAAATCAATAGAATTGCCAGGCGGATTTAAATTTGAATTTCAACAGCTGAAGGAAGTTGAAAAAAAGGTTATAGACTCAGGCCTTATTGAAACATCAAGTAACAATCCTAAGGAGAAAAGACATATATACTCATTTGAACATGTAACTAATAGCGATCCAACTGGTTATATTTTAGGCTTATCTATAGAATTACGATCTAAATTACAGATGCTAGCAGCAAGTTGGGATATTACGACAGACAACCGGCATATTACTGATCTTACGAATGATCTATATGAAAAAAATATACTAAATAACAACGAAAGAGAAGCTATCAATGATATAATTCCAGTATTACAAAAAGCTATGCACAGTGATCATTCAGATAATAGAACTTTTGATTGGGTTAAAGAGTTTGGCCCTAAAATATTAAGATCATTAGATAACAGAATGGGAGAAATAAGTATTCCATCCTTAGTTGATCAATGGAATTCACGAGATGGAGCTTTAGTGGCCGAGGTTGGAACCGAAATGTCCAAGGCATTTGTGAATAGCCCCTCTGCATTTTTTAATGTATTATCAAAAGATATAGATGCATTTAATAGTTGGATTGATAATCTAGACCATAACACTTTTACTATATTTGAATCAAATAGTGAAGAAGAGGATGATTTATACCTAGCTTATTATAATAAACTAAGAAACCTTATGATAGATGCTGCTAATAAGGAATTAGATACAGAACATAAAGTCATGGCGGATAAGTTGATTGCAAAATTAATGGCTATAGATGTTAGAAGGATTTGGTAGATATAGAGGCATCCGTGAACGTTGGAACGCGAACCATTCACCTGTCCGACCGGGCAATCAACACGCAGTTCCCCGTCCTGATCCACTACCCCACCGATGCGGAGTCGAAACCAACCCGATTCGGCCCCTTTACAATGGATGTCGCGGTCGATGCGGCGGTGGCGAGAGGATTGTTCCCATTGGTGGTCCTGTCGCACGGTGGCGGCGGGTCGAACATGGTCTACCGTACCATCGCCAGCCACCTGGTGAGCGAAGGTTTCATCATCGCCCTGCCGAAACATGATGGCGACAACAAAGATGATGGCAGGCTGACCAACACGGTTGAGAACCTGCTCAACCGTCCCGTGCACATCACCTTGACCATCAATGCACTGTTGCGAGATACTGAGTTTGGAAAGGTGATCGATCTGGACCGTATCGCGATGATCGGCCATTCGATGGGTGGGTATACGGCGCTGGCATTGGCGGGTGGGCAGCCGTGGACGAGGTCGGGACGTCAGGTCGGGGTCCGTCCCGATCCACGCATCAAAGCGCTAGTCCTGATGGCACCGGCGGCAGCCTGGTACGGCGCACCCGCCGCTCTGGACGAGGTCAAGCTACCGATCCTGCTCCTCGTCGCAGAACACGATCACATCACCCCCGCCCCGGTCACCGACCTGGTCCGTGAACGAGTCCCCAACCGCGACCTCGTCGAATACCAGCTGATCAAAAACGCTGGCCACTTCTCCTTCCTCAGCCCCTGGCCCGAGGAGATGCGTTCCCCCACTTTCCTGCCATCAGTCGATCCCGAGAAGTTTGACCGGGAAGCATTTCACGAGGACTTGCCTGAGATGATCAGTGATTATTTGGAGCGAACATTCTAAGCGGCATCGCTCTTTAATAGTGACAGTTACTAATTAATCCAATTAGTAACTGTCACTAATAAGACTGCTTCCTCATTTCCACCGTCGGCCACGCTTTCCCGGTCGAAGTTTCTGATCGAATTCCTGCTCGAGTGCTTGCACGAAATGCTCTGCACCGAGCGGGAAGTTGTTCGTCTCGTGCTGCCTAATGGACTCTAAAGTCTGATCGTCCAACCCGCTAGCAAGCAAGCCATTCCAATCATCAGCGATGGAACTCATCGCTCCTAGATCTGTAACCCCATCCGGCTCCATGGTCAGATGTGCCCTCGCGCTGCTCCATCGATATGCTCCGGGCACGGAAACCAATCCGGCACGAACTGGATTCAGCTCGATGTAACGTGCCGCAGCGGTGGTGTGATAAGGATCCGTTGGGAAGGAAGCAAATCGAGCTTGCCACAGATGACCGGTCCATGTCTCACGTTTGTTCACTTCGGAAGAGTAAGTCCGGTGCAAAGGTCCCAGCGCTGCACGCAGTCCTTTTTCAGACGTTGGAACCAACAATAAATGAACATGATTCGGCATCAAGCACCATGCGAGAACGGAGACCTCCGCCTTCCTGGTAAAAATGGAGAGGAGTTTGAGGTAGAGTTCGTAATCATCAGACGAGAAAAAGGTTTGCATTTTCCGCACACCACGCTGCGTTACATGGTGGGGGACATTCGGCAGAACGAGTCTCGCTTGTCGTGGCATTTGTCGGCATCCGTTATTAGTGACAGTTACTAATTAATCTAATTAGTAACTGTCACTAATAACAAACGTCTCGCCTACATCCCATACTTCGCGGTGAGTTTACGGACGGTGTTGATGCCGCGGAACGTGGCGTTGAGCTTGAGGGCACGTTCGAGGCGGTTGTTGTTGAACTTCGAGTCGGACTGCCTGGTGAGGCATTTCCAGTAAAGTTCGCTTCCGCGTGTGGCGAAGCTGTCAATTTCGGTTTCGAATTGCTTTAGAGCGGCCTGTTGCTCATCGGTCAGGGGGGCTTTGAGGAAGGCGACATTGAGAGCTTTGGCGTTATCGATCTCATCGGCCGGGAAGGGGATCTTTTCGGCAGCATCGGCGATTTGTTGTGGCGTGCGAACAAAGGTTACGACCTCGTAGCCGAGAGCCTTCTCCAGCCCCTTTTCGATGGTTGCTTCCAGTTTGGCAGCATCCTTGATCCCGCTGCTGAAAATGACATTGCCGCTGGCGATATAGGTCGCTACATCGGAGAAGCCCATCCCCTCGAACAGGGCACGCAGCTCCTCCATCTTTACATTGTGCCCCCCCACATTGATGGCACGCAGAAATGCGATCCAATTCATCCGAAATCCACTCCCTTTACCCAATTCCGATCATCGTCTCATCCGGCCATTGAGCGATGTAGACGGCGACGATGCAGAAGATATTTACCGCAATGTCGCCGATTTTATGCGGGAACAGCCATATTAGACCATTCCAATAGAGGATCAGCGCCATCATCGAGAAGACCGATGCCCATAGCAGGATGGTCCGCCACCCTGCATGCGGCACACCCCACCCCTGCAAGGCCAACGCTCCCAGCAGAAAGCCGAGGAATGCCAGCGAGTAGAGGACTAGTCCCACAGCATGATTTGCCTTCGGGCTCAACGCATGGGACAGCACACCCGATTCCACCGACCATCGTTGCAGCCAATCCGGGCCGCTCGCACCACCCGCACCGAACAACCCCAGCGCAGGCACGACTCCCATCAGTTGACCAATTGCATGAACCATCAACCCCGCAAAGAGCAAGTTCCGCAGCAGTGTTGCAGACATCCTACCCCCTTTGATCACGCACGTGCAGGAGTATAACATCGTTAAGGAGGATTGGGAACAGGAAGGAGAAAACGGACTTATCTCACACGAAACGTCCGGGAGATTTCTTTCGAGTTACCGACTCGGTCCACTACATGGAGACGCCAGGTGTGGGTGCCACGGGTCAGGTCGGACCAGGGGCGGAAGGAGATGGTTTTCGCGTCGGGATCATAGATCCAGATGGTTTCGTTGCCATCGAGATCGATCCGGCAACGGTCCAGGTCGAGGTCGGAGAGGTCGTCGGTCACCATCGCGGAAAGCAAGGGACGGCGTGATGAGGCACGTGCCCCATCCTGCAGACTGACACGGCTGATACGTGGCGCTTCAGTGTCGCGAGCGACGGCGAAGGTCTCGAAGCTGTACGCCTCCGCTTTGAGTACAAAACCGCTCATCTCGCGCTCGTTGCCCAGCCAGGTCCATTCGCGAAGTTGCCCCTCCTCGCGGTAGACAATCCCGCTAAGGCTGTCCCACGGTGCATCCTGCGCAGTGAAGGCGATCTCGTAGGGCCGTTCGAAGGGATAGTCCATCGGGTGGAACTTGTAGAGAGGGGTCAGTGTGGACGGTTCCTTCGGCTTCCTGGTCATCCCGGCGATCAGGTCAAACCACATATCGTTTTCGTCGAAACGCAGTTCAATGCCCTCGTCGGGGATCGGCCAACGGTCTCGTGCCCCAGCTCGGAACCCCGCGAGACGGATCGTCTTCGAGACGGTCTTCAACCCCTCCCCACCATTCTTCACCATCGCGGTAAAGGTCGCAGGACCGCGAAAAGAAAGAGGCACTTCCCCGCGCCCCACCCAGATACCATGCCCATGATCGACCAGGGGCAGGGTCTGCGCGAAAGGTTCAGCGCGCAGCTGAACACGTTCCGTCCCGGCAGGGACTTTGTGGACACTGACACGCGCCACTCGTCCGATTAGCCGCACATCAATCGAGAGGCTTTCGTCCTCGATTAATTCTCCACGAATCGGTTTTGGCGGGCCCTTGGTCAGAGCGGGTGGCATGGTGGGATCGTGACGCACATTCACCGGCCAGCTCGATTCGGTCGAGTTGCCGGACATGTCGGTGATGCGGACACGGATCTCGTGACGGCCCGGGGTCAGGTCGCGAGAATTGATAATTCCACCCGGCAGCGAACGGTCGTAGAAGGGCAATTCATTACCCGGCAGCAGGTAGAGCCGACGGAACCGTTTGTACCCGATCCGCCAGAGCTCATAATCAAAGTCAAGACGCGACTGACGATTTTTGCGGTAGTTGAATCGGAGCAGGTCGGCGCGGTGCCGCAACTCACCATCGAGGTAGAGCTCAAGGGTGCGCACGCCGAGACGATGCCAGCCGCCATCCTGCCAATCCATCACCTCCGCACTCACCCCGATGCGACCGTAGAAGGTGATCGGTTCGACCGTCCCACCATTGACCCAACGGACCACCGGCAGCATGTCACCATCCACCTCGCTCGACCCATCGAGGGGACGTAACGAGAGGCGACGAATCACCGGGGAGCGTGAATCACGTACCACAAAGCCATCAAGCGCCGGGTTGTAGGGTTCGGCGATCCCTTGACGCATTTCGAAATGGAGGTGCGGCGGACCGGACCCGGTATCACCCGAATAGGCGAGCACTTCACCCTGAGCGTATGGCAGCTCATCCTTCTCAAAGAAGAGCTCGGTCTCGTAGCCACCCTGCTCGAGCTGCACGGCTCGCACACGTTCCTCGATCCGTTTGTCGAATGCGGAGAGGTGGGCATAGACCGCGATTCGTCCATCGGGAAGTGCGAGGTAGACCACCTTGCCGTACCCCTTGAAGTTGGTCCGGACACGAGTGATCCAGCCATCGGCAACCGCGTAGCAGGGATAGCCGACGGAGCCGCTGGTCGAAAAATCGAGGCCGGCATGGAAACGGTCCGGACGTGGTTCGCCAAAGGTGCTGGTGAAGCGACGGGAAGCATCGGTCGGCCAGCGCAGGCCGGTGGCGGTGAGCGGGTCCGGTTTCACGGCCAGCGCGATGGATGTAAGAAGTCCCAGCAACAGCAAACCAACCATACTCCTGCGGAGGACGGTCAGCCCGTTCGTCACCGTGGCGAGGGGAGGTCGAGTCGTGCGGAAAGATCTCTGCATCATGAGCGGCTATCAGGGCTGGCCAAGGGTCTCAATGGCTTTCAGGACGTAGGTTGAATGGCGGGTGTCAGGATATTCGGCCAGGAGACGCAAATACATTTCTTTCGCCTTCTCCGGCTGGCCGAGCTTCTCTTGGCAGTCGCCGATCTTGTAGAGCGCATCCTCGCGCTTGTTAGTGCCGGGGAAGGTCAGGACACGGTCAAACTCGATCAACGCCTGGTCGTACTGCTTCAAGTTGAAGTAGGACTCCCCGATCCAATACTGGCAATTGTCGGAGAGATCATTGCTCCGGTCATCCTCGAGCATGTTACGGAAGTGACGGACCGCCTGGGTGAATCGTCCACGGGAGAACAAGCCATAGCCGGTATCGTACCGTGCCTGGTACTCCGCACTCGCTGCGAAGCCATCGACGGCAAGCAACATCAGTGCGAGAACAATCCAGCTAAGCTTTTTCATCCGTACCAATCCACTCTGTCGTGACTGCGGAGGACTACCCCTCCCACTGCCGTGCAATATATCCCAAAAGCCCGAAGTCAGCAAGCAGGGAGAATGCGTCGATCAAGCTCCCGCGATAATCTTATTCCTTCAACTCCACAATCGTCACCCCGTCCCCGCCTTCGCGGGCATCGCCAAAACGGTAGCTGGCGACCAGGGGATGGTCCTCGAGGACTTCCTGAACCATCGAACGCAGCGCACCGGTGCCCTTGCCGTGGACGATACGCGCGTAGGGCATACCCGATAAGGCGATTTTCTCCAGGTATTTGTCGAGGGAAATTTCGGCCTGCTCGGCACGCATCCCCAGCAGCTTCAGCTCGGTGCGGACAGGGGGTGCATCGGCTGGGGAAGATGTGGAAGCGGACTCGTCCATCATCACCTTCACCCCGCCCCCGGCACGGTGTTTCCGCACCTTTTCGACATCCGCCACCGACATCCAGATCTTCAGCGAGCCAGCTGTCACCTGCACCTTGTCGCCTTTCAGCGCAAGAACCTCTGCACGGATCCCGCTTTCCAAGCGCACTTCATCCCCCACCTGGATCGGCGCGGTCAGCTCTTCTTCGCTCAATGCTTCTTGACGAGGTGCAGCCTGCCGTGCGAGCTGCTCGAAGCTTTCCGGTTTAGCCTTTTTCCCTTTGTCCTTGCGACGTTTCGCCTTTGCATCCCGTTGTGCCGCCTCGACCGCCTGCTTCTGCTGCTCAACACGTTCACGCGCTGCCTTGATCGCCTCGCTGGCGGCCTGCTTCTCCTTGATCTCCTTGACACTCAGCTCGATGGCTCGGTTTGCCTCGGCGAGCAGCTTCTCCGCTTCCGCCGCTGCCTTGTCCATCTTCTCCGCCTTTTGCGATTCAAGCCGTTCAATCCGTTCCTGCAGGATTTTTTCGAGACCTGAATTGCGAGTGATCTGTGTTGCGAGGTCGCGTTCACGGTCCTGCAAGGTCTGCAAACGTTCTGTCAATTCCTCGATCAAATCCTCAAGACGCAGCCGTTCCTCGCCGACATAATCGCGGGCACGGTTGACCACCGCTTCCGGCATGCCAACTCGCTGAGCGATTTCCAGCGCATACGAGCTACCGGGCAGATCGGGCTGGAAACGGTACGTCGGGGTGAGGTGTTCACGGTCGAATTGCATCGAGCCGTTGCGGACCCCGTCGGTCCGATGCGCGAAGGCTTTCAACGCACCCATGTGGGTGGTGACAATCGACCACCAGCCGTAGGCAACGGCTTCCTCGAGCAGCGCCATCGCCAGCCCGGCCCCCTCGGTCGGGTCGGTGCCGGAGGCGATCTCGTCAATCAGCACTAGTTTCGGTTGACGCGGTTCGTGGGTGATGGTCTTCAATTTCTCAAGATGACCGGAGAAGCTGGAGAGGTCGCCATCGAGGGATTGATCGTCCCCAATCACCACATGCCACTGTTCAATTGGCGGGACGACCGTCCCATCCCCTGCCGACGGCCAGATGCCGCTGTGGATCATCGCGGAAACAAGGCCGACTGTTTTGAGGGCCACTGTCTTCCCACCCGCATTCGGGCCGGTGATGATCAGGGTACGATCATCGCTGTTCATCGACAGATCGAGCGGGACCGTTTCCTCGAGTCCCTTCCGCAGGACGAGCAGAGGGTGACGGGCACTGACAAGGTTGAGCTGACCGTCGCGAACCGCGGGGCGCATTCCGCCGACATCCCAGGCAAACCGCGCCCGCGCCTGTAAACTGTCAAGCTGAGTGACAGCATCAATCGCCGCACGAAGAGCTGGGACATGCTCACGAACTGTATCGGTCAGCAGGGTGAGGATGCGACGCACCTCTTCCGCTTCCTCTTCGGCCAGCCTGCGGACCTCGTTGCCCAGTTCGACCAGCTCATCCGGCTCGATGAAGACTGTTCCGCCGGAAGCAGACAAGCCGTGCACAATTCCGCGAACTCTGTTCTTGTGCTGCTGCTTGACTGCGAGCGCGTAGCGGCCATCACGGATCGTATACCCGCTTTCGAGCAGGTAGCCGTCATTGCCGAACTGACGCACCATCGAATCGAGCCTTTTCCGGACTCGCTGGACGGAGGATTCGATCTCACGGCGGATTTTGCGAAGCGCAGCGGAGGCCTCGTCACGTACTTCCGCCGTGTTCTCATCGAGAGCTTTGAAGATGTCGCGTTCCAGCTTCGGCATCTCTTCGATGATCTCGGCGAAGTGCATCAAGGGTTCGAACGCCTGACGCCGTTTCTCGATGAACTGACGGAGCTTGCGGGTGACAACAGCGAGCTGCCCGATGTCGAGCAGATGGTTGACTTCTAGATGGGTGCCTTCGGTACGGGACCGTTTCAGCGGAGCATCGACATCGTGAATCCCGCCTAATGGCAGTGGTTCTCCGCGCTGTACTGCACCAGTCAGTGCTTCGATCCGGTCAAATTCAGCCTCGAGATCGATCCCTTCACGACCGGGTGCGAGGGTGAAGATGTGAGCACGACCGTAGTCGGTCCCGGTTCGATCCGCGACGGCATCCAGCACCTTGTGAAAATTGAGTGCCTCGAGGGCGTAGTGGTTATCGGTCGTCTTGTCCATCATCCAGTCTGCTCTGTTGTTCGTTGCGCAAAGGTAGTAGCTGTCAGGGGGGATCGTCCATTCCTGAATCTAATCAGTCTCATCCTTTCCACCTCTTGCCTGTGGTTGGCTGAGCGGCCAACTTTGGGTCGGGGATAGCCCACAGGAGTGTACCGATGAGCAGCATCTTTCATGACCGGGATTTTGCCCTGCGGGTTGAGGAATCAATCCGTCTTTTCGGTGTGAAGCTGACCGTAGCCAAGGGGGATCTGGTCGAAGTGGTCCCCATCCTCGACGGTGCGATCTATCTCCACAAGGATGTGCCAGACTGGAGTAAGGCGATCGGTGTCGGACTCAATCGGGAGGTTGGTGACGACGATATCCGCCGAATGGAAGCGATTTTCGAGGAACGTTCGCTCGAACCCGCGATTTCCGCGACCCCCTGGCACCACCCCTCTCTATTCGAGGTAACCGGGAAACGAGGCTGGGCGATCTCCGATTGGGGGACCCTGCTTGCGGCCTGCCTTGATGAACTGCCAGATATTGGTCCGGTCAACCCATCTATCTCCATTACTATCGCCGGGCAGGACGAGATGGAACTGTGGGCGGAGACGATTGGGCGTGGCTATGAGGGCGACGAAGCGATCAGCGAGGATGACCGTGCCCTGCACCTCGGCCTGGCACGTACCGCGGGAGTGCATTGCCTGCTCGCTAGGGTGGATGGCGAGATTGCGGGAGCGTCAATAGTCAGCCTCATTCCGGAGGTTGGCGTGCTTTCGATCATGTCCTCCTCCACCCTGCCAGATTTTCGCCGACGAGGGATTCAGATGGCATTCATACGGGAGCGCTTGCAGATGGGACGTGACGCCGGCCTCGAAATCGCGATAGTCACTTGCCACCCAGGGAGTGCATCGCAGAGGAATGTGGAGCGAGCTGGCTTTCAGGTTGTCTACAACCGCTGCCTGTTGAGTCGTGCAGTTGATTAATCGGTATATTGTTCGCTGCTGTAAACTGAATATGAGCCGTTGCATGCGTCCGAACGTCCACACACTTCTGCTTCTGATTGGCCTGATCCTGTTTCCTGTCGTGCAGGTATCAGCCACCACCTTGCCCTTCCATCTCGGCATCCGAGCCGGGTACGGAAATGGAGAAGTCAGCGGCAGCCATATCGGTACTGATACGGAAGCGAGCCCTGCCTCCGCTTTCGGCATCACTAGTAGCTACTGGATCAGCCCCACACTTGCCCTGCATACCGAACTGCTATTCAGCCTGCGTGGTGGGATCCAAGGACGGTCTGTCGATGTTTACAACCGGGACACCGGCTTTTTCGCGTACCACATTGACACACGAACCGAATGGCGGTTGCAGTACATCGAGCTGCCGGTATTATTGAAGTTCGGCAAGGCGGACATGATCCAGGTGTCCGGGTCTGGACGGAGCTTCACCCCCTTCTTCGAGTATGGTCTCTCCTTCGGGGCGAAGGTGCACCAGGAGAGTACGGAGGAGGTCAACAAGCGTTACCCAACCTGGACCCCTGTCCCCAATGAGGAGTATGAACCTTACAAACCGGGGTTCGGATCGGTTGAGGTTTCGTTCGCGGTGGGTGCAGGCGGTGATTTGCAGCTGGGGCCTGGTTTTGCGACGATGCAATTGCGGTTTCGTGCCGGGATGGGCAGCTTTGGCGGAAACTCACAGCAAGCGCAGACCCGTGACATCCTTTTCCTGACGGGCTATTGCTGGCAAATGAAATGGTAATTCTTGGGGGTTGGTTTGACGAGTGATAGCATCAGCATCATGCGTCTTGTAATCGCCGGGGTAAACGGGATCCTCTTCGCTTTCGGGATCGTGTTGATTCTCGAGATGGTGATACGTCGTCCGAAACGATGGCGTGACCAGCTTCGTGCGCTCATAGCACGCGCCGAACAGCTTGATCTGGCGGACGATCCGGAAGCGAAAGAGGTTCGCCTTAAAATAGACGAGCTCAAGCTTCAGATGCAGCAACACCACAACAACCCACGTTCCCTGCTGACCATCGGCTTCGGCATCCTGATGATCATCCTCGCCATCTTCTCCCTGATCAGCCTGGTCGCACCACCCTTTGCACCGTTCAGCTGAGAGTCTTATGGGAGACGGTCTTATTAGTGACAGTTACTAATTAGATTAATTAGTAACTGTCACTAATAAGGGAACGAGCTGGCATCTAAAACGTATCAACTCTACAACCAACATGAGGGCAACATGCGACCGATTAACGATCCAAAGACGATACGTGAAGCGCTCAACCCGGACAGCCGCATCGCGATTGTCGGCCTGTCGCCCAAGCCGCATCGTGACAGCCACAAGGTCGGCCAGTACCTGATCGACCACGGCTATGAGATTGTGCCGGTTCGTCCCAAAGCGGACGAGGTCCTCGGGCGAAAAGCCTATGAGTCGATCACTGATATCGAGGGTGAGGTGGACGTGGTCGATGTCTTCCTCAACCCGGACAGCGTTGGGCCGGTGGTTGACGCCGCTATCGAGAAAGGCGCCAAAATCATCTGGTTTCAGCTCGGCGTGGTCAATGAAGAAGCGGCAGAAAAGGCTCGTCAGGCAGGGTTGCATGTCGTGATGGACCGTTGCATCAAAATTGAGCATGGGGAACTGACGTAGCGAGTGCAGATGATAGACTCATTTCAATAGAATGTCTGTGGCCCGACTTGACAAACAAGTCGGGTCACCTTGGTTTTTACCCAACGTTTCCTACTCCACAATATCTTCTTCAACCGATGAATGCCGTCCGATTCGATACCTCAGGGGCAGCTTTTTCTGTTTGAGGA
The DNA here is from genome assembly GCA_020444265.1 of bacterium. Classification (GTDB taxonomy): domain Bacteria; phylum Electryoneota; class Electryoneia; order Electryoneales; family Electryoneaceae; genus JAHLLH01. The sequence continues at coordinate 111,808 of JAHLLH010000008.1, read as the reverse complement.
AAGCACGTTGATCGGGATGATCGCCCATCCAGGTCACCTTTCCACTCGCAATGTCGAACACCGCCCCGACAATTCGCACCTTTTTCTTCCTCACTGCTTCGGCGATCATGTTGCTACCCGTTATCAAGCTCTCGATCGTCAGGAAGACATTCTCGTTGATCACACGCGGGATCAGCTCCTCGCGACTGAGATTGGGGTACTCATGACGGACCATCTCGGTGACGGGATGGATGACGCGGATTAGACGCAGCAGGTGCCCGCTCGCCTCTACCTCGTCGACCGAAGCCTTGACGGCACCGCAATCGTCATGGCCGAGAACCACAATCAAGGGCACCCCGAGAGCAGAGAGGCTGAACTCCACCGTCCCGATTTGCGTGCTTCCAGCAATATTGCCCGCCACACGTATAGTGAAGAGATCCCCCATCCCCTTGTCGAAGATGTGCTCAACCGGGACACGGCTGTCGCTGCACGCAATCACTGTCGCTATCGGGTCCTGCCCCTGGCTGCGAAGCTCCTCACGTCGATCGCTGGTGAGCCGTGGGTAAATCGCCGAATCCGCGACAAACCGTCGATTCCCCTCCTGCAATCGCCGCAACACATCCTGATGGGTCATGGCACACTCGAGTTGATTCACGATTCAGAGAAGGTATTGAGAAACAACGGGAAAGACAATCCATAGAGAAAGCCCGGGCAATTGGATTGCCCGGGCAGTGGTCTCAACTTTCATAAAGGTTTGGATCATGCACCGAGGAAATAGGCCAACAAAACACCAGCAGCGGTTGCGGACCCGATCACGCCAGCGACATTCGGACCCATTGCGTGCATCAGAAGGTAGTTGTCCGGTTCATACTGGCGACCGATCATCTGCACAACTCGTGCGCTGTCCGGCACCGCACTAACACCTGCCGCGCCGATCAACGGGTTGATCTTTTTATCCTCAGAGAGGAAGAGATTCATCAACTTCGCCGCCAGCAGTCCACCCGCAGTTGCAACACAGAAGCTCGCCGCGCCGAGGGTGAAGATGTAGAGCGACTGCGGAGTCAGGAATACATCCGCCTGGGTTGACGCACCAACCGTAACACCCAATAGAATAACCACGATGTCGATCAGAGCTGTCCCTGCCGTTTTCGCGAGACGATCTGTCACACCCGATTCTTTCAGCAGGTTGCCGAAGAACAGCATACCTAGAAGCGGCAGCGCACCGGGCGCGATAAAGAGGATCGCGAGTAGCGAGATGATCGGGAAAATGACCTTTTCGCTTTTCGGCACAGAACGGCTCGGCTTCATCCGTATGAGCCGTTCCTTCTTTGTGGTCATCAGACGCATTATCGGTGGCTGAATAACCGGCACCAGCGCCATGTAGGAGTAAGCCGCAATCGCGATAGCACCCATCAAGTGAGGGGCCAGTTTACCGGAGATAAAGATGGCTGTTGGGCCGTCCGCACCACCGATGATGCCAATTGCTGCCGCTTCCTGCGGGCTGAATCCGAGTGCCAGTGCACCCAGCAGGGTAATAAAAATACCAATCTGTGCCGCACCACCCAACAGTACGAGTTTTGGATTGGAAAGCAATGCCGAAAAGTCCGTTATTGCCCCGATTCCCAGGAAAATCAGGGGAGGATAGATCCCCTGCTGTACACCGAAATAGAGGTAGTTCATCACCGAACCGGGCTCGTAAATCCCGATCCGTAAATTCGCATCGAGCGGGAAGGGGATGTTCCCGAGCAGAATACCGAACCCGATCGGAACGAGTAGCAGGGGTTCATAATCCTTCTTGACGGCCAGGTAGATGAAGATGCACCCGACCACAATCATGATCAGGTTCTTCCAAGCTCCCGGCTGAGCGAACCCGGTATAACTGATGAACTGTTCGAAGAGATGTTCCATGCCTTGTCCCAAGTACCGTGAAGGTTGACCTGCCCCTCACCTGCACAACAGACCCAGCTCCACTCTTTGAGTGGTCCGAATCGTTACGCCGGGTTGATCGTGACCAGTTCCTGCCCTTCGAGGACCGATGCGCCTTCGCTGACCGCGATGCTGGCAACAACACCATCGGTTGTCGAGGCGATGCTGTTCTGCATTTTCATCGCTTCCATGATGAGCAGCTGCTGTCCGCTCTTGACCGTATCGCCTTCCTTGACCATCACCTTCAACACAAGGCCAGGCAACGGTGCCTTGATTGAGCCAGCACCCTTTGCTTCGGATGGTGCTGCCGTTTTCTTGGTATCGTCCGAGGAGTGCACCACTTTTGGCCGTTCCAGCTTTGGCGTGGCCTTGGCGAGGGTCTGACGACGTGTCGGTTCGATGTAGGCCTTGTACTCCTGCCCATTTACCGAGATGACAATCTCGTCATCCTCGCGACGAACCACCTTCGTCTCGTACTCGTGACCGTAAATCTTGAACTTGTAGATGTTCATCCTGTCCCCTTGCCGGATCGTCCGGCGAGGTTAAAAATCCAATGGCTGCCGTTGATGTCGGCAGTTCACATCAAACCTGTTTACCACGTATCGGGTCCACAATCGTAAGCGCTTTTGCACGTGAAGGTGTGATCGCGGACGTCCAATTGTGGTCAATCCTGTTCTGCCACCAGTTTGGATACGGTGTCCGCAGACTGCGCAACGTCAACACCAGCGCTTCGTCGTCATGCACCTGATCATCCTCGAAAATGAGGGTCAGGGCAATTGCGGCAATCACCGTCCCCGGAATCTCCTCCTGGGATTCAACCCGAAGGTTCTCCAGGGCTTCCAGGCTGCGCTGTTTACGCTGGACACGTAAATGGATCCACTCCTGGTAACGCTTGAGCAAGATCATGATGACCATCAGCAGGAGGAGTGCGGCGAACACGACGATCATGCCTACGATCATCAGCTTCAGGCCACCTCCCTGCTCAATTCCAGCCCATCCGTACATATGCAACTCCCCAAGGTTGGGGGATTCAACTTGGTTTACTTGAGTAAATCCCGTTGGTCCCAGACAGTTTAAAGTCGCCAACAAGTTCCTTCACAGGTCAACTCGAGCCCGTTTCCAGACATCCTTCGCTTTTTGCCTGTGAATAAACTGTCTGGAGTAGACATCACGCCTACTCTTTCCAGACAGTCTGATGGTGATCCATCCCAGGTCCACGAACCATCTTGCTCCGAAAAAGAACACGTGTCGCTCGCCTGTGGTTGTCAGACTGTCTGTGTGCCCCTTATAGCGGCACCAGGCCGATCTTCTTCAACGGGTTGTTGTCACGTTTCCCGACCAACGATTCGAGGCCACGAATGATCCGGAACCGTGTGTTACGGGGCTCAATCACATCATCTATAAAGCCGGCACGAGCAGCGTTGTAAGGATTGGCGAATTTGACACGGTATTCCTCTTCCTTCTCCGCGATGAATTTCGCCTTCTCTTCCCCTTCAAGGGCTCGCAACTCTTTGCTGTACAACACTTCCACCGCACCACTCGGGCCCATCACCGCGATTTCTGCAGTTGGCCACGCATAGTTCAGGTCGCCACGCAGATGCTTGGACGACATGACATCGTACGCGCCGCCATAAGCCTTACGTGTAATGATGGTGATCTTCGGAACCGTGCACTCGGCGAACGCATACAGCAGCTTCGCGCCGTTGAGGATGATCCCCTCATATTCCTGCACCGTTCCCGGCATGAAGCCCGGTACATCCACGAAGGTGACCACAGGAATGTTGAATGCGTTGCAGAAACGGACAAACGCACCCGCTTTACGCGAAGCTTTGTTGTCGAGAACACCCGCCAGCACACTCGGCTGGTTGGCAACAATACCCACCGAGCGGCCGTTAAATCGGCCAAATCCAGTGATAATATTGGCGGCCCACTGACGGCGGACTTCGAGGAAATCGTTGTTGTCCACCACCAGCTCAATCACCTGACGCATGTCGTAGGGCATGTTCGGATCGGTCGGGACGATGTAGTTGAGGTCGTCCTCGACCCGGTCGACGGGATCATTGCTGGCAACGATCGGCGCCTCTTCCATGTTGTTCTGCGGCATGAAGGTGATCAGCTTCCTGATCAGCTCGAACGTTTCATCCTCGCTCTGTGCAACAAAATGGGTGACACCGCTCTTGGTCGCGTGGACATCCGCACCACCCAGCTGTTCGACCGACACATCTTCATGGGTCACTGTCTTCACCACCTTCGGACCAGTCACGAACATGTAGCTCGTCCCCTTGGTCATGATGGTAAAGTCGGTCAACGCCGGGCTGTATACTGCACCGCCGGCACAGGGGCCAAGGATGGCGGAAATCTGAGGCACTACGCCAGATGCCATCACGTTGCGCAGGAAAATATCCGCGTAGCCGCCGAGCGACATGACGCCTTCCTGGATACGCGCACCGCCGGAATCGTTCAACCCTATCACCGGAACACCGACCTTGGTCGCGTAGTCCATGATCTTGCAGATTTTTTTAGCGAACATTTCGCCTAACGATCCGCCGAGGACGGTGAAGTCCTGAGAAAAGATCATTACCTGGCGACCGTGGATGGTGCCGTGACCCGTCACAACACCATCACTAAGGAAGACCTCCTTGTCAAGGCCAAATTCCGTCTGACGGTGCGTTACAAACATGTCAAACTCCTCGAAACTGCCTTCGTCGAGGAGACGCATGATGCGTTCACGGGCGGTGTATTTACCCTTCTGATGCTGGGTTTCGATGCGTTTTTCACCGCCACCCATGCGTGCTTGTTCACGCAGCTGCTGAAGCAGTTTCAGCTTTTGTTCAATCGAGTCCATGACCCTGTACCAACCTGTTTAGGTACGCTAAACGTTTCGTCAAGATGCAGAAAAGGCCGTCGGAGCGGGGTCCAATTTCGACCCGGTTCCCCCCGGACGGCACGCTGAAATGTACGGTACTCGAAAGAGGGGGACAAGAAAAAGAAACCATTCAGGAGACGGGTTTTCCCGCCTCCTCCTCTCTCTTCTACTATCTGTTCCTAAAGGGAATAATCTAAAAACAGACCATGTGAAGGAGAGCACAATCTCGGCCGTTCTTGATGGGAGTCCGCTATTGGGGTTTATCTCTATTCAGGAGCCTGTGAAAAATTATTCAGGATCAACAACTCGAACGGTATCACGGATGGTGAGATTGTACGTCATCCCCATGGATTCATCACGATGGTTAACTGCCAGCGACCCTGTGCATTGAAGCAGTAAAATCAACATATCACCATGAAAGCTTTCGGGCACTCTGAAGATTATCGATTGACCAGCTACACGACCCCGGCCTTCGAACAGCTCGGTTTCCAGTTCATCGAGGATGAGAAGGATCGTCACAGGATCCGAGCTGCGAATTGCGTATTCAATTTCATCACCCCGTGCAACAGAATCAGGCAATGCGTCCAGAGAGTCAATCCAGGTTGGATGGGTAAATGAGTAGGTAATCGACGGTCTATCAGGCGTATCCGTTGTGATACTACCGGGTTGCCCTGCAAAAAAAAGTGGTTCATCAGACACCAGAGTCCACTCGTCGCTACCTGGGTTCGGGGGTGTCAATTCCAGACCATCGTAGGTTACGAATCCGTTGTAGACATAATCACTGGTATTCCCTGGCTCCGTAACATCAGTCTTCAAGGTCTCATGTTCAACATATTCTTCTATCGTCACACGGATTGAGTCAGCAACATTTTCTTGTAAACTTTCGATTGTACGCGAGGCAATGACATTGAGCCGCTGCCGTTCTGTTTCAACTTCGCAACCGGACGAGAAAAAAATGCTGGTGAGCAGAAAGGAAAGCAATAGTATAGCTGAGAACGTCTTCATTATTACCTCGCTAAATTCAGTATGAACCTATTCGCACCAATGATGTAATATGGAGAAACCGTGCGTTGAATTCAATTCGAATCTGGTGCAAAGTTCATTCTTCAATGCATTGTCCGATGCCATCTGGATTAAATCTTCGGATGACTATCAGCTTGTTTCGCCTGGTTGCGTGCACAGTCGATGGCTCGACCGAAAAAGTCGATGCCAGTCACTTTCGCACCTGCCCGCCTATCGTGCGGTAGAGCAGACTCAGCCCGCAGCGGTTATCCGCGACGCGTGTGGACTTGGGAATCGCAATCGTGCGATCCATCCAGTCAATTTCAGGGAAGAAGCGTAATCTCATCGAGCAACAGCCGTGCTTCGGCTGCGAGGATGCCATCCGGGTAACGGATCAGCAATTCCTCGAAGGTGGACTGTGCTTCGTTCGTTCGTCCCGCATCCCGCCACGCCAGTGCCGTCTGGAAGAGGGCATCCTCGGCATGGGGAGCATCGGGATAGAGACCGGCATAGTGAATAAGCGAACTATCCCGCGTGGATTCGAAACGGATCCGTGCGGCTCGCCAGGCGGATTCCTTGTTGATGTACGTATCGCCAGCATTCGCGAGAGTGTCATAGATCGCGATGGCGATGGCATCGGCCCCCTGGAAGGCGGCACGATCCGCTTTACCGAAATCAATCAATGCAAGACTGTCCTGCGTGGTAGAGACGATGTGCAATAGATCGAGGGCCTCGTTTTCCGAGTTCGACCCGGTCGGCGGCGCAAAAATCTCTTCGATCCGTTCCGCCGCTGTTGCAGGACGTCCCAGCCACAAGGCAATGCGTGCCTCGAGAAAAGCCGCATCAGCTTCCTCGAGCACCCATGCATCCTCACGGCCCGGCAGGGGCGGGGGCTGGGTCTTGGAGGCGATTTGCTCTCCTACTTCGCCCAGTTGCCCAAGCGCCATCTCGAGGCTATCCATACTGGCAAGGCTGAAAGCCAGCAGGTAGCGTAGTCGTTCGTTGGTTGAGGGATCGGGCACGACCAGCAGCGATTGGAAATCCTTCGCCGCACCAGCGGGATCATTCAGCAGGTCAAGACGAGCGATGCCACGCTGGTAGCGAGCAGCCCGTTCCACGCGAGGAGAAACAGGTTTTTCCAACAGGGTCGTCAACAGGGAATCCGCCAGCGGACCATCCCCCTCCCCGTGTGCAATCCTTGCCAGCGTCAGGTTCGCGACAGCCGTCCCCTCCGGATCCTCAAACCGTTCCGCTGCCAGTTCGAGCGCATGCCGGGCAACTGTCGGGAAACCTTCACGCGATGCTTCCCCCGCAAAATCGAGTAAGCGATAACCGGGATTCGGGGAGGCTTCATCGATCGGCACGATTACATCCAGCGCTTTGTCATAGTCCGCATTAGAGGTGTAGTGGCCGGCCAGGAGCTGGAGTAATTCATTGCCATACCCTTCCCAGGGGTCACCAACATCTTCGACCCGTTCAATCTCATCACGCAGAACAGCTTCGACTGCCTCACGGGATTCGGGAGTGTCTGGAAAACCCGCAATGGCACGTTCGATGTAGGACACTCGATTTTGAGAGGTCTGCAACGAGGTCAGGTATTCTCTGGCCGCCCCTTCCCACTCCATCCTTGCCTGCAACAGGGTGGCGAGGTTGACGGAGAAAAGTGTCGAATCGCCAAGCTCAGAGCGTCCTCTGCGCAACACCTCCTCTGCCCTGTCGAGTAAGCGGAGACGGATCATGGACGATGCGACGGTCTGGTAACCAATCGTCGATCCGGGGGTCGTCTGGATCGCTTTTTGCCAGGTGAGTTTGGCCTGATCGTCCTGCCCCGCCTGATGATATACCGATCCGAGCTGGGCGTAGAGGTTCGCCTCATTCCGTAGGCCGGTGGGATTTTGGATTTGTTCTTCCAGCAACGATACTGCTTCGTCGAAGCGGGTTAACGCCACCAGGTTGCGGATCATCCCTTCGAAGTAATCATGACGGTTCGGGTCGAGTTCGTACAGGTCGCGGTAGAGTTTGAGAGCAGATTCATTGTTTCCGCGGGTCTCCAGCTGTCGTGCAGCTGTCGACATCCGGTTCCGTCGCAGTCGTTCCCGACGGAACGCTTCTCGCTGTTGTTCGCGCTGTTCCTCGATCGATGGCGTAGTTTCAGGTTCACGGACCGTGCTGGTCTGTGAGAAGGCCGCAGTCGCAAGCCCGGCAGTAAGGATCAAGCTTCCCAGAATCACGGGAAGGAATCGTTTACTCTCAGTTCGAATCATCATGCACGCAAGCTAACGGCTCGGCTTGCCGGGCGGCAAACATGTGTCGATGCACACCGGGAGTTCTCTTCGGGCTTTGGTGAAAGCTTCCGCTCATCTGGGGCTTGCATCCGGCCTGTAGAGTTTGCACGATACCCAAGGCCTATCAGGAGACCCCGATGCGACACAAGGTTCATTTGAGTTTGTTCGTCCTTCTGATGATCTCGATCCTCGTCCCCGCCCAGGCACAGACTGGGTTGAAATCGGGCACCGATTCATCGAAGACTGACCTTGACCCCAGCCTTCTCAGCCGTGCTGTTGAGGAAGCGACAGAAGATATTGACGTGATGAACGCACGATGGGTGCATGCGTTCAGGACCCAGGACGCTGAAAAGGCGGCTGCTCTCTTCGACAGAGATGGTGCATTACTTGGGGAACACGGTTCTATCACGTTTGGTTCAAAACAGATCCACGAGGCCATGAAGCGCTGGATGAAACAATTAGGACCAGCCCAGGTCTCTTTTGAGCGCTCTGATTTATGGCGTCTGGATCCATACGCCTATGAGACCGGTTACTTCACATACAGTTGGACAAGTGGCGACGAGGACATCGAGCATCACTCCACCGGAGTCTTCCTCACCATCTGGAAGCTGCAGGAGGATGGGTCCTGGCGTATTCATCGCAGCATCCCGCTCCCGGAGGAATAGACCATCCTCAGCCCCTGTTTTTTCCTTGTTCCAGCTGTGATTTCTCATTGTTTCAGGCTTCCTTACTCTCTACATTTACGCGTTCCGAACAATCTCCAGCGATTTTTGAAATCGTGATGGGGAACACAGGTTTGCGCACCAGTTCATGTACTTTAGAAGTATGTATACGGTGGCTTGTTCTCCGGTAGTTTCGTTCACACCGCCGCCGTCAACGTCCTTTTTGGAGGGGCTTATGACGCGACGCAGCCTTTACTGGGTCGCAACAGTTCTGCTGGGTTTGGTACTTGCATCTCCAGTTGGTGCAATCCAGGTGCAAACGCGTTTTGTTGCATCCAACCCGCAGATCTTCCCTGTCGGCGATATTGTCGACATCGATGCGATTCAAGGCGACGAAGACATTGACCTGAGCACACTCCCTGAGTTGTTCGAAGTCGAGATCACCAACTCAACACCTGATGAACTCGATGACTGGATGGTTTTGGAGGTTCGCCTTGAAACAGCTGGATTGGTGCTGGTCAATTACGTCTCAAGCAACTTCCAGCTTCGTGATTGGATCAATGGTCCGGGTCGAAACGGTGTCTACAATAATGTCGAGTTGGACAATCTTGAACTAGGCGAGCGGGACGAGAGCTATTATGGAGATCTCGAGACCTTCCTCGACCTGTTGGATGGCAGCAACCTCTCCAGTGGCGTCTACATCCTGACAGTAACCGTTTTTGCTGTCGAGCCAAACGAGGAAGGTGGCGAAAAAGGCAGCCCACTTGCCAACGGCATCCAGTTGCAGCAGGTACAGGTCTTCAATCCCTCCTCTCCCCAACTTCAGTCGCCGGACGAGGGCGAAGAGATCACTGCACTCCCCATCTTTTTCACCTGGGATTGGACCGGTTCAAGTAACCTCAACGCGAACGAAATTGAACTGATCATCGTGGAAGGTGATCCCGGTGAAGATGGTGAAACAGTCATTTCATCCGCGAACTCTTCCAACACGATGTTCAGGGGCAGCCCTGCACTATTGGATTCGTACACTTACACCGGCTTCGCAGGCGAGGAACGCAGCCTGACCCCCGGCGCCACCTACTACTGGATGGTCCGTTTTAACGTGAATACCGTTGTTCCAGGTGAGGGGCGTGAGTTCGACTCAAATGTCTTCAGCTTCACCTATGCGGCTGAAGATCCGGGTACAGGTGGCGGAACGACAGGTGGCAATGTCGGTGGAGGTAGCGGTGGCACAACCCAGGGCGGCAATGATCCGCTGTTGGATCAGCTTTCCGGGATGCTTCCCTCGGACGTGATGCAGAACCTGATGAATGAGCTTCAAGGTTTCACGTACGAAGACCTCACCATTGACGGTATCAGCGGCTTTACCCAACAGGACCTGATGAGCCTGCTGAACAACCCGAACATCACGATCATCACTGTCGGCTTGGAAGAATAGTCCGGCACTCAGGGAGGATTTCTCATGTCGTTGCGATTCGTTCGTACCCTGACCCTGGGTTTGCTTCTTGCCGGGCTGCTGGCCGGAGCGGCGTGGGCTCAAGAAGAGGAAAAAGAGGCATCCAAATCCATTGCAGTGATCCTGACTGCAAAAGGAGATGCCGAGCTGAAGAAGGGTGATGCCCCCTGGAAAAGCGCCAACTTTGGCGCCGTGCTGAACGCTGGCGACAAATTGCGCACCGGGAATGATGGGTTCATCTCCATCGTCTTCACAGATGATAAAACCCAACTGAAAATCCGTCCGAACACTGCAATCACGGTGGACGGTGAGCGCGATGAGGATTACAGCATCTCAAAGCGTGTCAACATGGAATTGGGTGAGTTGTTCGCGGATGTGACCAAGCAGAAAGGTGCCCTCCAGATTGCGACACCGACCTCGGTGGCATCGGTCAAGGGCACCGAATTCTGGGTCATTGTCAACGAGGATGGCTCTTCACAGGTTTTGACCCTTCAGGGATTGATTGAAATGCTCTCCCTGATAACGGGTCAAACGGTTGATGTCGGCGCTGGTATGGGCGCGAACATCGACCCATCCGGTTCGATTGAAGAAGTGACCCTCGAAGATATTGACGTTCCGGACTTCACCGAGGAAACGTTTGACCTGAAGTCGATTGAAATCAGGTTCCTCGATGATGAAGGAAACGAGAAAACGATCATCATCCAGTACCAGGATAATCAGTAATACTGGATTGTAAAGGTCCATCCAGGCTGGCCGGGCCAGGCAGGACCTTTTGATACATCTTTTTGTGGCAGGCGATCGGGTAACCCGGTCGTCTGCCACCCTTGACTTTTTGAGTGACTTCGTTTAACGCTGGTTCCGATGTGAACGCATCGGTGGAGGAGATACCATGCGCTTTGCAGGGAAGACTGTTCTTCTCGCTTGTCTCGCTCTTCTGTTTCCACTCACTTCAGCATTTGCGCAATACGGTACCGTTCGAGTGGTACACACCCCAATTTCGTTCGCTGAAGAAGGCAAGCCACTAACCGTCGAAGCCTTCCTTGAAGGTGAGGTATCCCAGACCGACATCCTCGAAGCCAAATTGTGGTTTAAGACCCGCAACCAGGAAGTTTACGATTTCGAGGAGATGTACTATTCTGCAGGCAATTTTAGTGCGGAAATTGAAGCTCAGTACATCGTCGTCGAAGGACTTGACTATTTCATCGAAATTATTCTTGATGATGGGTCGAGCTACACCTTCCCCGCCAACAATCCGATCACATCCCCGGTTGAAGTAAATGTTCGCGGTGCGGCTTCCAGCCAGCCGGAAGAGCCGGTCATCCTGATCAGTCCTACACCCTTCACAGAAGTAGAAGGTCGCTTGCTGATCGCGGTCGCCTTTAACCAGGCGGCACGTGAGATTGATGTGACAAAAATTCGGATGCGGATCAATGGTCGTGACCGGACCAACCAGGCGGATGTTTCCACTGAGCTGCTCACAGTCGTCATCCCTCGTTTGCAGAACAAAGGCCGTCAACGTCTCGACATCGACTACATGGGACCGGAAGGCATGGAAAACCTCGGGTCCTGGAGCTTTACCTGGGTGCCCGAAGGAGAAGGATCGTTCCGCGTCAGTGAGTATGTGCAGGCCAACTTCACATCGGAGTTGCGCCACCAGAAATACAATGGCGATGCTCAGAACATCTTCCGTGAAAGCTTCAATATTCGCGCCTCTGCCGGTTCATTCGCTCTGACAGGTTCGGGTCGTTTAACCAGTGAAGAACAAGGTTCCCTGCAACCGCAGCACCGTTACCTGGTCACCGCAGGCTGGCCCTCCTTCCGCCTGCGCTATGGTGACATCAAGCCACGTTACAACGAGCTGATCCTATGGGGCCGCCGCATCCGCGGTACCTCGCTCGACATGAATGCCGGCGCGGCCCGACTCCAGATGATTTACGGTAACCTGACCCGTCCGATTGATGCTGACCTTATTTCGATCACACCGGATACAACCGAAGACGACATACCCTTCATGGACACCACCTTTGCCCCCGGTACCTACCGTCGTTGGCTGGGTGCGGCACGTGTCTCCTTCGGGAAGCCCAACACCTTCATGATCGGCTTTACCACCATGAAGGCGAAGGATGACATCACATCAATCGATTATGGGGAGAACCCGAAGGACAACCTGGTAACAGGTGCTGACCTCGAAATGTATCTCGACCGTCGTCGCATCACCCTGACCAGCCAGGTCGCCTTGTCCCTCTTCAACGAAAATACCTCCGAACCCGCGCTGGATGATGTGAAGGATTACCAGAACATTATCTGGATCAACCAGTATTTTGATCCGCTTCCGGCGGAAGGCATTGACACCACGGGTAGTCTGGATGTCAACAAGGTGGTGGGATCGATCCTGGGCAATGCTTTGTCCCATAAAACCCGCTTGCGTATCCGCTACCTCAACAACGACTTGCAAGCCGGCTACAAGCTGATCAACCGCTCTTTCCGGACGATGGGTAACCCGACCCTGCTCAACGACAAGCAGGGCTACTACTTCAAGGACCGTCTCCGACTCTTCAAGAGCCGGCTCTATATCGAAGGCGGCATGGAGCACTACTGGGACAACGTGACCGGCAAGGGTGACATCCGCAATACCCAGGATGTGGTGTTCGCTTCGATCAACGCGTATACCGGGGATGTCTTACCGGATGTCAACCTCAGTTACCGCAACAACCTGAACACCAACGACGGTACGTTCAGCACCTACGCTCCTGATCCATCTCAGCCGACAATCATCGATACAATCGATACGCGCAAGGAAAACACGACCGACATCATTACGCTTTCCCTGATGCAGAATCTTTATTACAGGGGAACCAGCAACCAGTTGACCTTCGCGATGACTACTTCGGACCGTGCGGACAGCTACAACACCCTCGGGGAAGCATCGACCAACATGCTGGCGTTCGGTGTGCGCACCCGCTACGACATGCCCTTGATGACCCGTGCGAACTTCTCAAACTCGTCCCAGACATCCATCGGTGGGCTGACGGACCTCAGCTTTAACCTGATCACCCTTCGTGCGGATTACTTCCTGTTTAACCGTACGCTGGTCCCCTATTTCGGCCCTCGTATCACCCTCGGGAGTGGTGTCAACAGTGTGATTCACATTGATCCGGCGAGTGCCTACGATCCGACATCTCCGGATTATGACCCTGTTGAGGTTGAAGAGCTTCGTAAACGCACGATTCGTTCGTTGCACGTCGATTTCAGCGACATTGAGTGGTTGATGGGTGCCCGCTGGGACATCGGGAAGAACCACCAGATCCTGCTCGACATCAGCTACACGATGTATACGGAAAATGGTCAGTTCGAATACTGGAACGGTGAACGTTTCAGTGTCAACGAGGACATCATCGTCAATGACGGCCAGACCGTCGATCAGCCGCCTGTGCTGGATCGTGACGACATCCTCGCGATGCTGACCTACCAGGTGCGATTCTAACAGGTGGCTCGCATGCCGGGCACAAATGGTGCTGAACCAGGGCCCAACGATGCCAGTCCATCGAAGGGTAAAAAAAGGGTTTCCTGGTGGCTTGGAATCCTTGCGAGCGCTGCGCTTGCGGCGATTTCTATGCTTGGTGGGCGCCTCGGCATCCTCTACGACCTCGAACTGAAAAGTTACGATGCCCGCTTTCTGATCCGTGGCCCGGAATCGGTGGACCACAGCGACATCATCATTGTCGACCTTGATGATGAATCCTTCTCGACACTGCCGCAACGCTACCCCTTTCCACGTTCCTATTACGCGAAGATGGTCGAAAATCTCTTCGCCGCAGGTGCACGCCTGATCGTATTCGACGTCCAGTTCCTCGAACCCTCCGACCCGGCGGAGGACCAGGCTCTCGCCGATGCGACTGAGACGTACAAGGACAAGATCATTCACGCGGCCAAAATCAGCTTCACCCGAAATGATAAAGTCGAAGAGGTGATCGAACGGGCGTTGGTTCCAATCAAACCAATCTCAGATACAGGGGTCGCGAAGGGAATTGTCAACGAGATTAAAGACCCGGACGGCTTCACACGTCAGTACCCGATCTTTATCCATGTTGACTCGACAAGCTGGCTGCCACTCGGGGTAAAGGCGCTTCAGCTACTCGCTGATATCCCTGACACCGCACGCCTTTACCCGACCGACCACGGGGTCAAATTCGGCTCCTTTGAGATTCCACGAATGGCGAGTGATGGCGAGCCAACCATGTTGACCAACTTCTACGGCCCAGCCAGAACCTTCCCCACCTTCAGCTTCGCCCATGTGCTCGACACCGAAGATTTCGATCTGCTTGTCGATGATACCGACTATATGAAGTGGTTCACGATGAGCGATGAGCAATTCGCCTTGCTGGAAATGTTGCTGCCGCCCGAAGCGGTCGAACCCTTCCGTGAGCTGCGTAGTGCGAATCCGTTCCGGGACAAGATTGTTTTCCTCGGCGCCTCGACCGCTGAACTGCAGGACCTGAAACGGACCCCGTTCTATTCCTATACCTCTCCCGACGGTCGCAAGGACCTGATTGAAACACCGGGCGTCGAGACTCATGCAAATGCTCTGCAGACCATCCTCGACGAAGCCTACATCTACAACGTGCCCCCGGTTTGGGAATACCTCTTGATCCTGACCCTCACCATCCTGGTCTTCCTGCTCAACAACTCGACCAAGCTGGTTACTGGCTCATTGTTTACCCTCGGTCTCGGTCTCGTCCTGACCATTATTGTCTTCTACCTCTTCATCGAACACAGGATCTGGGTCGCGCTTATTGCACCATTGACCTCGATTGTGATCGCCTATTTAGCGACCACTCTCTACCATGCAATTCTCGAGCAGCGTGAAAAGGCGATGATCCGTGGCATGTTCGCCCAGTATGTCCCGCAAAAAGTGGTCAGCGAACTGATCCAGAACCCGGATATGTTAAAGCTGGGTGGTGAACGTCGAAGGATGACTGCCCTCTTCACCGATGTCGCCGGCTTCACCAGCATCTCGGAAAAGATGAGCCCGGAAGAACTGGTCGGCCTGCTCAACGAATACCTCTCGGAAATGTCGAACATCATCCTCGATAACGAGGGTATTATCGACAAGTACGAGGGCGACCTGATCATGGCAGAATGGGGCGCACCCGTCTTCTTCGAGGATCATGCCACCTGGGCATGCCGTGCAGCGCTGAAGATGCAGCGTCGTCTCGGGGAACTGCGCGGGGGGTGGGAAGAACGTGGCATTCCACGTCTCGCCAGCCGTGTAGGGATCAACACCGGCCCGATGATTGTCGGGAATATGGGGTGCCTGGAAGTCTTCGATTACACGGTGATGGGCGATGCGGTCAATCTGGCCAGCCGTCTCGAAGGGGCCAACAAATCCTACGGCACCACGATCATGATCGGCCCGGAGACCTGGGCGGATGTAAACGAAACCTTTGTCACCCGTATGCTGGACGATCTCCGTGTGAAAGGCAAAGGCGAGCCGGTCCGAGTCTACGAGCTGATGGGCGAGGACCTCGACAACCTTCTGACCGGCCACCGAGATGTGATCCCCCTCTACAACGAGGGCATCGAGCTCTACCGAAGCAGGATGTTCGCCGAGGGTAAAGCAAAGTTCGAACAGGCCCTCGCCATTGACCCGGAAGATGGTCCCTCCAAGACCTACCTCGAACGCTGCATTATCTGCATCGAGAATCCGCCACCGGATGATTGGGACTGCGTTTTCGAGTTGACCGAGAAGTAGGCAGTGGTAGCTGTTTCTCGTCGTCATGTCAAACGCCCTCGTCTGACACACCATTCGCGCCCGAGGCGCGAGTATTCATCATCCCTCCGCTAAGCCATGACTGGACGAGTTGTGTCATCCCGGACTTGATCCGGGATCCAGCAACCAACCCTTGCAACGAGCGACTCTGCCAAATCCGGGGTCGCCCGAGCCGTGGGGGCACCTCCTTCCTCCTCCTTGCCAGCCACGGACCGAGGATTTCACCACCTCGCCATACACCTCCCTCGGATGCTGGATCCCAGGTCAACTCGCCAAGGGCGAGTAAAGCCCGGGATGACATGTACCCGCCGCGCTACCTGGGACCACATGGTTCCGCCAGGTCTCCCGACCTGGCAGTTATTCAGTCAGGTCGGGAGACCTGACTGAACCAAAGTCGTTGTGTCCGGTCTTTAGCGAAGCGGAGACCTGACACAAGACCCCGCACCAATTCCAGCTTGCGGTCAAGGCTGCAATGGTCGTAACCTTCCCCCGCTATGGCGAAACGACCCAAACCAACATGGCAGAAGCGTCTCGAAACCGGATTGGCGAAAGGATGCTTCTGGATCATCCAACGTCTTCCCCACCGCACTGCCCAGAAATTCGGGATGTGGGTCGGGGCGACCTTCCATGATCTCCTCCACATCCGTGTCAATCACGCGGTTGACGAATTGCTGCGCAGTTTCCCCGACAAGGATGAGGCGTGGGCGAAGCAGACGGTGCGGAATGTCTACCGTCATTTCGGAGCCGTTTCTGCCGAAATGGCCCGTAACCCCGTGCTCGCAGGCAATTATGACAAGTGGGTCCATTTCGATGAGGAAACACTGATGAAGGTGAGACGTGCCTTTGAACGTGGCAGGGGCACCTTCATCACCGCCGGACACCACGGTAACTGGGAATATGCCGGGGCGATGGCCGCGCAGTACGGCTTTCCCACCACCTTTGTCGTCGGCGAGCAGACCAATGACGATATTGAAGAGCTGATGGACGATTTACGCCGTGCGGCCGGTCTGCATATCGTGAAACGGAAAAGCGCTCCGCGTGGCATCCCGAAAGCACTCAAGGCGAACCACCTTGTCGCGATGATGATCGACCAGGATGCGCGCAGCCGTGGCATCTTCATTGACTTTTTTGGACGACCCGCCTCGACCTTCAAAGGGGTCGGCCTTTTCGCGGTGAAATACAACCCCAGTGTCCTTTTCATGCGGACGTGGCGGGATGAAAAAGGGGTGATTCAGGTGCGTTGTGACGAGGTCGAGGTGCCGCAGACCGGTGACACTGAAGCGGATATCCTCACCCTTATGACCGATTTGACCAATCGCCTCGAGGATCACATTCGTACCGTTCCCGACCAGTACCTCTGGTTGCATAAACGATGGAAAACTCCTCCCCCGAAACCGGGTGATGAGGGAACAGAGTGAGAGTTGCATGCTGACGCATCAGGAAATTAAGCGAACCCTCGAAGCGATCCAGGGGAAACGGGTTGCGGTGATCGGCGACTACATGCTTGACCGCTACATCTGGGGCAATGTGCGCCGGATCAGTCCGGAAGCGCCGGTGCCTGTGGTGGAAGTGTCGCAGGATGACCTACGTCCCGGTGGCGCGGGTAATGTGGTGCTCAACCTGATCAGCCTCGGCGCGAAGTGCAGCACCGTGGGTCTCTGTGGGGACGATCTCAATGGACGCGACCTGATCGAATTGATGAAGACAGCCGGTGCCGAGGTCGATGGGCTGATCACCGCCGAGGATCGTCCCACCACCATCAAGACTCGTGTCATCGCAGAGGATCAACACCTGCTCCGCGTGGACCGTGAACGGACCGACAATGTCACAGGATCGCTGGAAACAAAACTGGGGGACGCGGCAGTAGCGGAAGTGGAACGTGCCGATGCTGTCATCCTGCAGGACTACAACAAGGGAGCCCTGACACCGCAGATCATCCGCCGAGTCATCCAGGCCGCCCAGCAGCGCAGGATTCCAATCACCGTTGATCCGAAACATGACAATTTCTTCGATTTCCTCGGGGCAACCGTCTTCAAGCCGAATATGCGTGAGGCCGAAAGTGCCTTGGGTCGCAGGCTGTTCAACGACCCGGATATTGAACGAGCGGGCAGCGAACTACTCCTGCGCCTCCAGGCCGAAACGGTTCTGATTACACGTGGTGCGCAGGGGATGAGCCTTTTCACTCCCAACGAGTCGAGCAGACACATTCCGACCCGTGCCCGCAAGATCTCCGACGTGTCCGGGGCGGGAGATACGGTCATCAGCACACTCACTTTAGGTCTGGTTGGTGGGTTGGATGGAGAACGAGCGGCTCATCTGGCTACCCTCGCAGCGGGGTATGTTGTTGGGCAGGTGGGAGTTGTACCGGTCACCAAAGAGGCCCTGCTCACTGAGAGCGGGGATTGATTTAGCTTGAAAAGTAAGCTATACTCTACGCGCTTGATGCGGAAACGGGTTGAGCGATTTTCAGGGGCGATTAGCTCAGTTGGTTAGAGCGCTGGTCTCACATACCAGAGGTCACTGGTTCGACTCCAGTATCGCCCACCAGATCGGTTGAATGGAGCAGGCCTTTCGGGGCTATCGTTTCATTCAATTTTATCGGCGATCCGAGAAGGTCCCGGGAGAGGGACCTTCTTCGTATTGGTCAGGAGCGATGAGGAGAGAGAGATGGACACTCCGCTTTTGACTTGGGATGAAGCCAGGAGTTGGCGCGAGGATCAGGCTGCCCTGGGCAGACGAGTCGTTTTCACAAACGGCTGCTACGATATCCTGCATTCGGGCCATGTAACCTTGCTTGAGACCTGCAAAGGCTTTGGTGATGTGTTGATCGTCGCGATCAACAGCGATGCCAGCGTCCGCAGGATCAAAGGTGAGAAACGGCCCATCGTCCCCGAAGTGGATCGTGCCGCTGTGTTGAAAGGTTTGCGTGCCGTCGATGTTGTGGTTCTGTTTGATCAGGATACGCCGCAGGAGATCATCGATCTCTTGATTCCCGATGTGCTGGCGAAGGGCGGCGATTGGAGCCCGGAGACAGTGATCGGCGCGAAGACGGTGACCGATGCAGGCGGCGAGGTAAAGATTGTTCCGCTGGTGGAAGGTCGTTCAACCACGAATGTGGTGGAGATCATCCGAGAGCGATACTGTTGAAGGTTGTGTGATCAGGTAGGAAAGAGTTGTGTCAGATCCTTAGATCTGACACACCATTCGCGCCAGAGGCGCGATGCACGGGCAGGATGCCCGTGCTAGACCGTCAGGTCTCCACTGCGTTCAGGACCTGACGGAACGGACAAAGTGAGGATGGACCCGTGTTTGGTGAGTTGACTGAAAAGCTTGAGGGCTTTTTTTCCGGGCTGAAAGGCCGTGGAAAGCTCACTGAAGACAATGT
Source organism: bacterium (assembly GCA_020444265.1). GTDB lineage: Bacteria > Electryoneota > Electryoneia > Electryoneales > Electryoneaceae > JAHLLH01. The sequence goes on along the minus strand of JAHLLH010000008.1, from coordinate 92,477 downwards.
TCGCGAGTCGCTGCGTGATGTGCGCCGCATCCTGCTGGAAGCGGATGTCAACTTTGCAGTGGCGCGTGACTTTCTCAAGCGTGTAGAAGAAAAGGCTGTCGGTGTTGATGTCCTGAAGTCGGTGACCCCGGCGCAGCAGGTCATCAAGATCCTGCATGACGAGTTGACCGAACTGCTCGGTGGCAATTTCCGTCCGCTGAAACGCAGCAAGGAAACCCCAACCGTCATCATGATGGTCGGTCTGCAAGGGTCGGGTAAGACGACGACGACTGGGAAGCTGGGGCATTATCTCCGTTCCCATGGCATGCGTCCAATGCTCGCCGCCTGTGACATGCAGCGTCCAGCCGCCATCGACCAGCTCGAACGCATTGGTGAACAGTCCAGTCTAACGGTTCACGCCAAACGTGGTGTTTCGGCCCTCGAGGCGGCCCTCGCCGCAAAAGAGGCGGCCCGCCTTGGTGGACAGGATACGTTAATCGTCGATACAGCAGGACGTCTGCACGTCGACGAAGAGTTGATGAACGAGCTTCGCGACCTTCGCGATCAGCTCCATCCTTCTGAAATCCTGTTCGTTGCGGATGGGATGACCGGTCAGGATGCCGTAAACTCTGCCAAAGCGTTTACCGAACAGCTCGACATCACCGGTGTGGTGATGACCAAGCTCGATGGCGATGCACGTGGTGGTGCGGCGCTGTCGGTCCGTGAGGTGTCTGGCGCCCCGATCCGCTTCGCCGGAATCGGTGAAAAGATCGAGGAGTTCGAGGAGTTCCATCCCGACCGGATGGCGAATCGTATCCTCGGCCTCGGCGATGTGGTTACACTCGTTGAGAAGGCGCAAGCCTCGCTGGACTTGGAGCAAGCTGAGAAGCTTGCAAAGAAACTTAAAAAGGCCGACTTTGATCTTGAGGATTTTCTCGGACAACTTCGGCAAGTCTCGAATATGGGCCCGCTCGAGGGCCTGATGAAGTTGATTCCTGGTGCCGGTAAGGCGCTGAAGGGTGTCGAAATTGACGACCGGGAGATCAAGCGTACCGAAGCGATCATTCTCTCGATGACGCCTGAGGAACGCCGGAAGCCCGGCATGTTAAACGGCAGCCGTCGAAGGCGCATCGCGATGGGCAGCGGCACGTCGGTTCAGGATGTTAACCGTTTGCTGAACCAGTTCGATCAGATGCGGAAACTGTTCAAGAAAATGGGTGGCAATAAGAAGGGGCTCATGCGAGGCATGCCCTTCCCGCCCGCATAAAGGAGGCAGTGTGGCCGTCAAGTTGAGGCTCACCCGGATGGGACGCAAGAAGCGTCCATTTTACCGTATTGTGGCAATCGACTCCCGTAAGCGTCGTGACGGCGCCTACCTGGACAAGATCGGCCATTATGATCCCCTGACACGTCCTGCGACCCTGGTCATTGATCATGACGTCGCGTTGAAGTGGCTGAATGAGGGTGCGACGCCGTCGGACACGGTCAAAAACCTGTTCCGTCGCGATGGCGTCATGCTCCGTTGGGACATGTCGAAGCGGGACTACGACCAGGCAAAGATTGAGGAAGCGGTCAAGGCTCACCGTGCACGCCGTGAAGAGCAGGCGCTCACAAAGGAGTCTCCGGAACCGGTGAAGCAGCAGGCGAAGGTGAAACCGGAACCGAAGGCAGAAGAGCCGAAGGAAGAGGCCAAGCCGAAGGCAAAGGCGGAAGACGCCGAGCCGAAGGAAGAAGCCAAAGCCGAAGCCAAGGCTGAAGAGCCGAAGGCAGAGGAAAAGGCTGAGAAAAAGGCCGAAGCCAGCACCGCAGCCGAAGCAGACAAAGCAGACGAGGCCGCCGAGGCCAAGGAAGCAGCGCCTGCGGAGGAACCGACTGCCAAGGACGACTCCAAGAAGGAGTAGTCTGACGCAGATGCCCGAATTTCTGGGGACGGGCGAAGCGTTTGACGGGGGGCGGCGCCGAACTCCTGCGGATTCCCGTAGCGCGATTTCCCAGCCGGTGGACACGATTCGCTTGAGGAGGAACCGTGCTGGAAGATTTCATTGCGTTCATGGCGCAACACCTGGTCGAACGACCAGAGAGTGTACAAGTCGCCGTAGAGGACGAAGAGGAGCGAACCCGTTACATCCTGTCGGTTGCAGCCGAGGATCTCGGACGTGCGATCGGTAAAGATGGACGGAACGCGAAAGCGATGCGCACTCTTCTGACCGCCAGTGCCGCCATGCGCGGTAAACGAGCGGTTCTGGAGATTGCCAACGAACCGAGTGCATGAGCATTTCAATTCCCCCGCTTCCCCCCCTTGAGCGACGCGTCCTGATTGGGACGATTGTCAAAGTGCGGGGATTGCGTGGAGACCTGAAAATTGTGCCGCTGACATGGCGTCCCGATCGCTTCGATGATCTGGATGGCGTGTGGGTCGCACGCAAAGGTGAAGAGGAACAATACTTCACTTTCAAGCGGGTGCGTCTCGAAGGCGGCATGGTCTATGTGCGGTTCAACGAAGCTCCGCGCCGGGACCTCGCTGAAGAATTGGTCGGCGGGGAATTGTTCATTGACGCTGATGAACGGGATCCACTCCCGGAAAATCGTTTTTATCTCGACGATCTCGTTGGATGCGAAATCCACTGCCGTACGTTTGGGCCCTTGGGTACCTTGCGTGAAGTAATGGATTTACCAGCCAATGATGTCTGGATTGTGAATGGCGGCCAGTACGGAGAAATTTTGATCCCTGCCATTCAGGAAGTCGTCCACAAGGTGGACACGACCGCCAGACGGATCGAGGTTACCTTGATGGAAGGGTTGATCGACGAGAAAAAACTCGCGGCACAAAGCGGGGAAAAGCAGGACAGCGAGGATTCATCCTCCTGAGCCTCCCTTGACCCGGTCGAGTGCTGGATTCAGGATAGCTCCGTGATGTACCTTCCGGGTTCCGTGCGGGGTGGATCAAGGAGAACGAGGGAGAGACGATGGCGATGACAATCGAAATCGTCACCTTGTTCCCCGATGGGTTGAAGGCGATCCTCAACGAATCGATCCTTGCCCGCGCCCAACGTTTCGGTGCTGTTGAGCTGGAGTATCTTCAGCTTCGCGAATTCGCGAAGGACAAGCACGGTACGGTGGATGACAAACCTCTCGGTGGTGGACCGGGAATGGTCTTAAAGGCCGACCCGATCGAGAAAGCGCTGGATCACCTGTTGGAGGTCCGGCCTGACCCGAAGCCACTGGTTCTCTTTACCAGCCCGCAGGGCAGGAAATTGGACCAGAAACTGGCCGAAGAGCTTGCACAGCAACAGCGATTGACAATCCTCTGTGGTCATTACAAGGGTGTGGATCAACGCCTGATTGACCGTAGAGTTGACATGGAAGTGAGTATCGGCGATTACATCCTGACAGGTGGTGAATTGCCCGCAGCAGTAATAGTCGATACGGTGGTGCGGCTGCTTCCCGGTGTCCTTGGTGATCCGGAATCGGCAGCCGGGGATAGCTTCAGCAGAGGTTTGCTGGATCATCCCCATTACACCCAGCCAGCAACCTGGAAGGGTGAGGATGCACCCGAGGTGCTCTTGAGTGGGCACCATGGCAATGTTGAAAAGTGGCGGCACGAGCAAGCGGTACAACGAACCCGTCGTTTGCGCCCCGATCTATTCGAGAAGTGGTTGGCTGATCAGGGGAAAACATCCTGATAGCTTTCAAGCAGTATTCAAGCAGTTGAGTTTTCGATAAGGAAGTGGGACCATGTCGGACCTGATCATTCAAGAACTCGAGCGCCGGGACGCCCCGGAAGATATGCCGGCTTTTAGTGCGGGTGACACCATCCTCGTGCATCAGCGCGTTGTGGAAGGCTCGAAAGAGCGTATCCAGGTATTCAAGGGTGTTGTTATCGCCCTCAGCGGCCATGGCAGCCGTGCCAGCTTCACCGTCCGCAAGATTTCCAGCGGTATTGGTGTGGAACGTACCTTCCCCTTCAACTCACCGTCGATCGCCAAGATCGAGGTTGAGAAAGAGGGTCGGGTTCGTCGTGCAAAGCTTTACTACCTCCGTGAGCGGACCGGTAAAGCAGCCCGCATCCGTGAAAAGGGTGATGGTAAATCGAAGAAGGCCACGGCCTGATCGGACGATCGGTCATGGACCCATCTTCATCTCATAGAACATCAAATCCGCGCACCTCGTCGCTTCGGGTTGCGCGGATTGCCATGTTGACCGCCGTCGCTGTCGCCGGCGGTTATCTGCTCGTAGCTGTCCCCAACGTTGAAATTCTGACCCTGACCATCGCCTTCTCCGGGTTGCTACTCGGTGCCTCATCGGCCATGCTTGTCGGCCTCGCAGCAGGTGCTATCTTCGGCACTCTTAATGTGATGGGCCTGCCTTACCCACCCGTCTGGATCGCCCAGCTTCTCGGTTATGCCTTCGCAGGCTTCCTCTTCGGACGACTCAGGCATTCATTTATTACAGGCTCCAGCACCTCTATCGCCTTCAAATGTGGTGCAGGAGGATTTGCAGTCACCCTTCTGTTTGACATCTTGACCAACTTCGCCTTCCCCGCCTCGACCGGAGTCGCTCCAGCCAACTGGTGGCCCTACCTGGTTGCTGGGATCCCCTTCGCCCTTATCCATATCCTGTCGAACACTCTGTTATTTGCTCTGTTACTGCCTGTCGCCTATCGTCGTCTAGGGCAGCGTTACGCCATCTAGCCAACATGCCTCCGAGACCATTCTTTTGATCTGTGCTCTCCCGAGGGATTGAATTTTGAACCAGATTGCTGTTACTTCACCGGACACGACCCACTTGGGGACGAGTGCACGGGCGCGGGAACTCCACTCAATGAAAATCGCCAACGTACAAACCGTTCGTCAGGGAGACGTACTCGGTAAAGGGATTTACAGCGAGGACGGCACCCTTCTGATTCCGTCAGGATTTGCTCTGACTGCCGACCAGGTCGCCCATCTCTGTGACACAGGAACAGTCCGTGTTTATCTGATGGACCCCTCGGATCGTGTCCCCCTTCCAGGAAACACTCTTCGCGATCTTGCAAGACGAGTTGTCCAGATCCAGGTGTCTCTGACAGGTGATGTACCCGATCCAAATAAACAGGTACTGAAGCATTGCTCGCTGACAACAATCCAGCAGCAGGTCGAGGAGCATCCAGCCTGGCGTGGTGCAACAAGTCGAGCCAACCCAATCAGTTTCCACCAGGCGAAAGATCGAGCTACAATCATCCTCGACAAAGTGGTCGAAGAGTACCGTCCCCTATTCCTTGCCTTCCCGGAAAGGATGTTTGGTGCAGTAGAATGTAGTTTTGCGGTGGATACGGCGATCCTCTCGCTGATTATCGGTGAAGAGTATCAGCTTCCGGAACGCGAACTGCGTTTGCTTGCGACAGCCGCCCTGACGCACGACCTCGGCTATTCGCTACTCGCACCACTCCATGAAGTCCCAGCGGACCAACTCAGCAAGGATGAGCGCATGATGCTGCGTGAACATCCTGCTTATACGGTGATGCTGTTGCGTGGCGCTTACCCGGGCAGCGATGATGAGCAAGCCATTTTGCTTCGTCATCATGAAAGGCTGGATGGCTCAGGCTACCCGCTGGGAACAAAAAGCAAAGGGCTACCCCCTGATTCGATCGATTTGCCAATGGTACTTCGCCTGAGCGAAATTTTGGCAGTTACATCCTTGTTCATGGAGAAGACGAGCACGCGACCCGGGAATGAACCGGTCGAACCAGTAACCGCCCTGACCTCTTTCCTTGAACACAGCGGTACCCTCTTTAATCATCACGTTGTCCGCACCTTGGCCAGCTTGATCCAGCATTTCCCCATTGGAAGCCAGGTGCGAATCCGCAGCAACAGCAGTGGTCGATACACTGGTTTTTGCGGTGTGGTAAAAAGCCTGCCGAAGAAAGAATCGGTCCTCCCGGTGAAGAAGTTGTTGCTCACACACAACTCGAAGGAGGCCCTCGGCTCACCCCTTGAAGTTGACTTCTCGAGCGAGCGACATCTTTTACTTGAGATGTTGAGTTAGGTTAGTCGAAACACACTCTTAGACCCCTCGTTGTTACTGGATTTTCACATAGTTGCCTCGTCCCGCGAAACATCATCCTCGCTTGACTGCCCGTAGAGCCTCGCCTACATTACCGCAGCGGTCGGGGCGGTGCCAAAAAAGTGATTCTTACCCGGTGGAACAGCCCTCCAACCGCTCCAGAATTTATCGTACACCTCACACCACAGAAGACTTCGATGCAGATCGCACTTATCGGATGGCAGAGTGGGGGGAAATCCACCCTGTTCAAAGCACTGACAGGAATGGACTCTCCATTCGGTGAAGAAGCTCACCCCGGGATCGCACGTGTTCCGGATCCCGTACTCGACCAGCTTCACGACCTCTTCCCTACATCGAAAAAAGTGAACGCGCGGGTCGATTATCTCGACGTCGCCGGCCTGGCTGCCAGTGAGAAACGGACTGGCTTTAAACGTTCGCTGATCAACCATCTACAGGGTGCCAATGTGCTCGCTGCCGTGGTTGGGGTCTACCAGCATGGCGAAATGCCCGCCGCCGACCTTGCGGAAGATGTCGTCCAGCAGGTTACCGACCTCGAAACCGAGATGCTGCTTAGCGACTTGCAGGTGATGGAGAATCGTGTCGAGAAAATCGAATCGAGCAAACATCGCGGCATCAAAGTTGATCCAACAGATCAGCGTGCCGTCGAAAAAGCTCATGCAGCGCTCAGCGAAGAGAAACCGCTTCGTGAGGTCGACTTTGACACGGAAGAAGCAAAGGCACTTCGTCCTTACGGCCTCCTGACCCAGAAAGCACTGATGATTCTGGTGAATTTTGGTGAGGATCAGGATGGCGAGGGCATTCGCTCAGCAGCGGAATCTGAACTCCAGGGTACCTTGAAGACGATGGAAGTCCTCAATGCTCAGCTCGAAGCGGAAATCGCTTCGCTTGAGGAAGAGGACCGCGGGGAATTCCTCGAGGAAATGGGATTGGAAGCTGCGGCAAGTGACCGTGTCATCCGTTCCAGCTTCGCCCTGTTGGGATTGATTCGGTTTTTCACCGTCGGGGATGACGAGTGCCGCGCCTGGCCGATTCCTGTTGGTATGGCCGCTCAGCCCGCCGCTGGAGAGATCCACTCCGATCTCGAGCGCGGTTTCATTCGAGCGGAAGTGGTCCCGAGTGAGGACCTGCTGCGTCTGCACACCCTCGCTGCTTGCCGTGACAATGGCCTGCTGCGACTCGAGGGGAAGACATACGTCGTGAAAGATGGTGATGTCATGCACATCCGCTTCGCCGTTTGATAGGGGAACGGTTCAGTTGAACCGGAGGCAAGACGATGAAAAAAATTGAAGCGATTATCCGTCCCTACCGTCTCGATGAGGTCAAGGAAGCTCTCCTTGAAATGGGGGTTCGTGGGATGACGGTTACTGAGGTTCGTGGTTTCGGACGTCAGCGGGGACACACGGAAACCTATCGAGGACGTGAATACCAGATTGATTTCGTTCCCAAGGTGAAAGTTGAAATCGTCCTGACAGGTGACCTGGTAGATCGCGCGATTGAAGCAATCGTGCAGGCGGCGCGAACCGATCAGGTTGGGGACGGAAAAATCTTTGTCTCCTCGATTGAGGATGTAATTCGCATCCGGACTGCCGAGTCCGGCCCGGATGCTTTGTAAGAACACTTCGGTACAAGGGCCGAAGACCATCACCCACGAGCAGGGGTAGCGCCATGGACATGATTCGTGACATTTTCGAGTTGATCAAAAGCCGGGGGGTCAAGATGGTTGACCTTCGATTCATGGATTTTCCCGGTCTTTGGCAACATCTGACCATTCCCGTCGGCCGTTTGACGGCTGAAAGCTTTGAAGAGGGATACGGGTTTGACGGATCCTCGATTCGTGGCTGGCGACAAATCAATGAATCGGACATGATTGTCCGTCCGGATGCATCGACCGCAGTCATTGACCCCTTCCGTGCCGAACCGACCTTGATCATCTTTTGCGACATCATTGATCCGCAGACGATGACACCGTACTCAAAGTGCCCGCGCACCCTCGCGCGAAAAGCGGAAGAGTACATGAAATCGATCGGTGTTGCCGATAAGGCGTACTTCGGTCCGGAATCCGAATTTTTTGTCTTCGACGATGTCCGCTACCACCAGGACCAGCACTCCGGCTTCTACAGCGTCGATTCTAATGAAGGCCACTGGAATACGGGCCGTGAAGAGAACCCAAACCTCGGGTACAAGCCGCGCTACAAGGAAGGCTACTTCCCTGTTCCACCATCCGACTCGCTGATGGACATGCGCACCGAGATGGCCCTTGTACTCGAAATGATGGGAATGACAGTTGAGGTGCATCACCACGAAGTCGCCAGCGGTGGACAGAGTGAAATCGGGATTCAGTTCGACACCCTGCTGCGGCAGGCGGACAACTTGATGCTTTTCAAGTATGTCGTCAAGAATGTCGCCCACCGTCACAACAAAACAGCGACCTTCATGCCGAAGCCCATCTTCGGGGATAACGGTAGCGGAATGCACACCCACCAGAGTCTCTGGAAGGGTGACAGCCCCGTCTTCCCTGGAGATCGTTACGCCGGTCTTTCGGAAACGGCACTCTACTACATTGGCGGTCTGCTGAAGCATGCCCCGGCACTCTGCGCCTTCACCAACCCGACGACCAACAGCTACAAGCGCCTGGTCCCCGGTTTTGAAGCGCCAACACGCTTGGCTTACAGCCAGGCGAACCGTTCCGCTTCGATCCGTATCCCGGGCTACACCAGCAGCCCGAAGGCGAAGCGTGTTGAGTTCCGTGTTCCAGACTCCTCCAGCAACCCTTACCTCGCCTTCGCGGCGATGTTGATGGCGGGGCTGGACGGCATCCAGAACAAGATTCACCCAGGCGATCCACTTGACAAGAACATGTACGACCTGAGCCCGGAAGAATTGGTGGATGTTCCGGAAACCCCTGCGACACTCGCCGGTGCGCTCGATGCCCTCGAGAAGGATCAGGATTTCCTTTACAAAGGCGGCGTCTTCACCGAGGACGTGGTCGATACATGGATCTGGTACAAACGGGAACGAGAAGTAGACGCTTTGCGCCTGCGACCGCACCCTTGGGAATTCGAACTCTACTTCGACATTTGATCGAACGAGGGCTGTTCCCACAAGGGAGCAGCCTTTTTTCGTTGCACTGGTTTTGTATCTTCCCGAGGTTGTGTCAGGTCCTTAGCGAAGCGGAGACCTGACACACAGTTCGCCTGCCGGAGCGCTACCGAGTTGTGTCAGACGCCCACGTCTGAAACACCATTCGCGCCTCAAGGCGCGATGCACGGGCAGGATGCCCGTGCTACACCGTCAGGTCTCCACTGCGTTCAAGACCTGACGAAACAACAGATGTTGTATCAGGCCCTTAGCGTAACGGAGACCTGGCACAAATCAGAACTTCAAAACAGACAGGCAAGACGATGAGCGGCAAGATCGGTTGGAAAGGGATGTTTACGGCATTGGCGACCCCCTTCAAGGCGGATGGGACGCTGGATGAGGATGGGCTCGTAACCCTGGTGGAACGTCAACTGGCAGCAGGCATTCACGGCCTCGTACCCTGCGGCACCACAGGTGAATCGCCCGCGTTAGACAGCGATGAATGGGCCAAAGTTGTCGAATTGACCGTCCATACTGCCAAAGGTAAAGCGTGGGTCGTTGCTGGAACAGGTACCAACAACACCGCGATCAGTGTTGAGAAGACAAAGAGGGCACGTGAACTTGGTGCCGATGGTGCGTTGGTCATCACTCCCTACTACAACAAGCCGACCCCGGATGGCCTTGTACTGCATTTCAGCCGCGTTGCGGAAGGCTCAGGCCAGTTCCCGATCATGGTCTACAATGTCCCTTCACGGACCGGTGTGAATGCCTTGCCTGCAACCATCGGACGTCTGGTTGAGATACCCGGTGTTGCAGCGGTCAAGGAAGCCTCCGGCAACCTGGCTCAGGCTTGGGAAGTCGCGGCACGATTCGGTGATAAAGTGGCGGTGCTCTCCGGTGAGGACGCGCTCAATCTCCCGATTCTCGAAGCGGGCTGTGATGGTGCAGTATCCGTGCTGACCAACATCGTCCCAGAGATGTGTGTCGAGATGTACAATGCACAGCAACAGGGGAACCGTAGCCGCGCCCTGGAGTTGCACGACAAGCTGAACGCCTTCGCGAAAAGCCTGTTTGTCGAAACCAGCCCCGGACCTGTTAAACATGCCCTGAAAGCAATGGGCTTGCCCGGTGGGGATGTCCGCGAACCTCTGGCCCCGATCAAGGCAGCATCCGAGAAGATTGTTGAAGCGGATTTACGCGAGCTCGGGCTGATTTGACGACCTGCGTCACACCTCCTGCATGGAACGAGTTGTATACTCCAACCAACTGAACTGTCCCCCGGCTTCCGAGTGAGGCCCGAACGGAGACAGGGGGGGTGCGAACGCCAAATAATTATCGCATCTTCGTACCTTGATTGATCTTCAGAAACAAGCAGGTGGACAGAGCATGATTCGAGTCGCGTTGTTTGGTGCTTCCGGCAGGATGGGACGGGCTGTTGTACAAGCCCTTTCGGGAGAATCTGACATCGAACTCGTTCAGGCAATCGAGACTGAATCACGATCCGGGCTGGATGTCGGGGGAATTGAGACGATTTCGGATGGCCCGGAACTGGTGCTCGATGCGGATGTCTGTGTCGATGTCTCCCTCGCCGAAGCTGCCATGCGTCATGCGAAACTCGCCGAAGCCGCAGGATTGCCGATCCTGATCGGAGCAACCGGATTCACCGATGAGCAGCGTGCCGAACTCGACAACCTCAAGGTGGCGCAGATCAATGCGCCGAACCTGAGTGTCGGGGTCAACATGTTGTTTGAAATGGCACCTCTCATCCGACGCATACTGGGTCCGGACTACGATGTCGGGCTGGTAGACGTCCACCACAAGCACAAGTTGGACGCCCCCTCCGGCACGGCAAAGAAGCTGGCGGAAGGGCTGAATCGTGAAGGACCTGACATCCAGGTGGTCAGCCTGCGGGTTGGGGAAGTAGTCGGCGAGCACAAGATCACCTTTGCAGTGGAAGGTGAACAGATCGAATTGACCCACCGTGCTGAGTCACGGTTGGCATTTGCACGCGGGGTTGCCCCCGCGGTCCGTTTCCTCGCCGACAAGCAGGGCGGCCAGTACAGCATGGCCGATGTTCTGGGGCTGACTGATGGCGCGAATCGTACGTAAATACGGCGGTTCGAGTCTCCGAGAACCGGAGCAGATCCGCCAGGTGGCACGCTACATCGCTGACCTGAAATGGAATGGCGATGAGGTGGTGGTGGTGGTATCCGCAATGGCCGCGACGACCGATGAGTTGCTGACCCTGGCACGCACCCTGCATGCTGATCCACCGCGACGTGAGATGGACATGTTGCTCTCCACGGGAGAACGTATCTCCTGTGCATTGCTGGCAATGGCGATCGAAGCGGAGGGTGTCGCTGCGATCAGCTATACGGGCAGCCAGGTCGGGATCATCACGGACACGCACCACGGCGAAGCACGTATTGTCGATGTCCGCCCGACTCGCTTGCTACAAGCCCTCGAGCAAGGGCAAGTCGTTGTAGTAGCAGGCTTCCAAGGGGTTTCGGTGGACAAGGAGATCACGACTCTTGGACGGGGCGGGTCGGATGCGACCGCGATTGCCCTGGCCGCAGCGATCAAGGCGGATCGTTGCGAACTGATGAAGGAAGTACAGGGGCTTCACACCGCGAATCCGAACGATGTTCCGGATGCAGATGTGATCGAAGTTCTTGATTTTAATAGCGCACTGCGGTTAGCCCGTGGTGGCGCAAAAGCGCTCCAGAGCGAGGCTGCTCGCCTCGCGCTCGATCATCGCGTACCTTTAGGTATAGGAAATACGGCGACGGATAAAATTGGTACGATTGTAACCGACCGTCCCTTTGACTGCGGGGAAATACTTGGAGTTGCGCGTCGTGACCGGATCGTCCGATCCCAGGGCACAGGCGTGGTTCCGGAGTCAGTCGGATGGTCGCGGCTTGTCGAACAGAATGGCCGTTGGATGGTATGGCGTGAAGCCCAACCAAATGAGACGTCCACCTTGTCCGGCATCACACTTGTTACAACCGGCCGATCCGTTGCAGGTCTCCATGCGTGTGTATCTGAGACTTTGGCAACTGCGGAGATTCCTGTCCACGGCATCGTTGAATCCCAGGAGGAGATGTGGGTGTGTATCGCCACGGACCAGGCCGCAAACGCGGAGCGTCTGTTGCATGAAGCCGTCCGAACCAATGGATGGCTGAAGTCGAGTAACAGGAACCGAAAGGAGTGAGGGCCCGGCTGACAAAATGGCTAGGTGCCCTCGCACTGATCGCAGTCACCTTCGTTGTACCCGTACGGGAGGAAGTAGTAATGGCATCCCCGAAGGAAGCTTCGAGCCCAGTCGCTCAAGCGCCTGAATCGTCCGATTCAGGGTCGCAGGACAACCGGGTCGTCCAGGGAAAACAGCCCTTGGTGCGCGTCGGCTTGTTCGAGCGTTATGACCAGGTCGACTTCCGGGTAAAAGGACCGTTCAAAGTAACAACTTTGGATGGTGAGGATCTGTACACAGGCGTTGACACCGATCTTCGTTGGCGCTGTAAGGTAGAGACATCCCAGCCTGCACGGTTTGTCTATAGCATTCTCGTGGATACCCTGGAAACGGAAAAAGAAGCTGAAGAAATCGCCGAACGGCTGCGCAAGGAAGATTTTCCTGCCCGTGTGCTACCGATCGGACGCGAAGTGCATATCGCTGGTTCGGTGATCCACGAAGGCCGTCGCTTCAGAATTATTGTTGGCGCCTTCGACCGTGAGGAAGAAGCTCGACCGTTGTTCGAAAAATTGTCGGACCATGGCCTCGAGTTCCATCCTCATATCCTGCGTCACCGTGTCGAAGAGGCAACAGGCCAGATCGAGTTTTACGATGCCGAGTATGATCGCAGCGGAGTCGTTGAACTCGGTTTCCGTCTGGTACCGGAAGACACGACTACAGAAACCACCATTTACGACATTCGTGTTGGTGTAGGTTTCCACTGGGAACACTTGGAAGATCGTGTTTACCGTGGTGCCATCGAGGTGCGGATTGACAACACCGGAAACCTGATGGGGATCAATGAGCTCCTGCTTGATGATTACCTCAAGGGTGTGATTCCTTCCGAAATGCACCACACTTATCCGCTGGAAGCACTCAAGGCACAGGCGGTGGCGGCACGCAGCTACACCGTGGCCAAGTTGGCCAGCCGTCCACCGAACGACCCGATCGACTTCCCGGCCACCGTTCACTTTCAGGTCTATTCCGGAGTGACACGTGAGTCGGAACCGACTACCACGGCGGTCATGGAAACAGCGGGCCAGGTGCTGAAGAGTGGCAGCAGGGTTTGTGAAGCCTATTTCTCATCGAACTCCGGTGGCCACACCGAGAGCAAGGAATTCTGGAATCCTCCGGGCGAAGGTTACCTCGAAGGCGTTCCGATCATGGACAAGGCAGAAGCGAAAAAGCTGGAGCTGGACCTGACCAACGAGAAGGATGTTGCGCAGTGGGTACGCAGCTATCCCTTGACCTGGTCCAACCCACGGGGAACCGGGATCGACATTCTCGACCGTAACGCACGCTATTTCCGTTGGTCGGTTACCTATTCGCGTCGAGATCTCGAAGACATCATCCAGCGCAAGCTTGGCTTCGATATTGGCACCCTTGTTGACATTCAGCCGCTGAGCCGTGGTGTTTCGGGACGGATCACCGAGCTGGAAATCCTTGGCAGCCACCGCAACCACAAGGTGCGAGGCGAGTTGAATATTCGTCGCGTTCTTTCAGAATCCACCCTCAACAGCTCTTGCTTTATCGTCGAGCTGTTGATGGGCGACCTTGGTGATCCGGTTGAGATTACCCTGATCGGTGCTGGCTTCGGTCATGGCGTCGGGATGGATCAGACCGCTGCTGGGGTTATGGCGGTCAACGGCAAGAAGCATGAGGACATCCTCAAGACCTTCTACAAGGGCGCGAAGATCGAGAAAATCTGGTGAACCATCTCCCCGGAGGTGTGGGGTTTCGCTATCCCGCCACCGGGGAGTTCTCTCTCTGAGGACCTCGTCCAATGACCCAAACCTCTTTCCTTTCTCCGGGACAGAGCTGGAAACCTTACGCGTTTCTTACAGCCCTGCTGTTGTATGGCCTGCTCATGTTCTGGATGATGAGCAGCAGCATGAGCACCGGACAGGGATGGTTTGTCTACCCGTTGGACGATTGCTACATCCACCTGAGCGTTGCGAAGAACCTTGCTTTGCATGGCAGTTGGGGCATCACGCCGGGTGAATTCCAGGGTGTATCTTCTTCGCCGCTCTATTCGGTTTTGCTTTCAACCCTTTTTAAGCTGTTCGGTGTTCATCTGCGTCTGCCACTGCTGATCAATCTGTTGGCCGGCTCAGGCCTGTTGATGTTTGTCGACCTGGTGCTCGCAAAAGCAGGCCGCAGAACAGGTAGTCGTTTACTGATCCTGCTCCTCATCCTCTTCGTCGGGCCGCTTGGCACCCTCTCGATGTTATCGATGGAGCATGTGCTGCATGCCCTGCTGGCGGTTCTCTTCCTGCACCAGGTTGTCCTGCGACTTGATGATATCCACCCGGCACCAAAGCACTACACTCTATTCCTCCTCCCAATGCTGGCCTTCCTGATGGTTGGTTTACGCTATGAGGGACTCGCACTGGCCGGTATGGCAACCCTTCTCTTCCTCTTACGCCGCCGTTTCCTCTATGGCATCCTGGTCGGATTCGCCGCGCTGCTGCCCGTCGTTTTATATGCCTGGTATGCTACGAGCCACGGCGGCATGGCGCTGCCAAACGCCTTCTATTCCGATTCCTCGATCGGGAATGCTGCTTCGCTTGAGGATTGGGTTTTCAGGCATGTCTTCAACCCTTTGACCTTCAATATGTTTGCCACAGCCGGTGCGTTTATCGCAGCGATCGTTGTCCTGAGACGTTTTCATCGTTACGGTACCGCCTGGGAACGTGGAGTCACTGCCTCCATTCTGCTGGCGAGCACCATTCTCGCCCATCTTCTGGTCTCTGTGACCGCCAATTTCTTCCGTCACGAGCTCTATCTGTACGTACTTATTCCCTTTGTGGCTGGGTGGATATGGATCGGGGAAGTTGAAGATCTGTGGGACTGGATTCGACGTCATGCGACACGCTGGCCGGAATGGGCAGCAATCTTGATAGCGCTGGTGACCCTCTACCCCATCGCACATGACGCCTTGCGTCATGTCTGGAGTTACCGAACCGTCCACACCTGCTTCCAGAACATCAGCGAACAGCCGATGCAGACGACCCGTTTCCTGCAACGGTATTTCCCCACGGCAACCGTCGCGATTCATGACATCGGAGCAGTCTCCTATTTCAGCGACGTCAAGATTGTCGATATGTATGGATTAGCGGACGATGAGATCATGAAGTTGAAATGGGCGGACAGCTATGCTGCCGCAGATGCGGGCCTGATCGCTCGTGAAAAGGATGCGACTTTAGCGATCGTTTATGAGGAATGGATGAACTGGTGGGGCGGTGTGCCGGACGAGTGGATTCGTGCCGGTACCTGGACCATTGACAACAACATTGCCAATGGCTTCCCCTCGGTTCACATCTATGCCACTTCCGAAGAATCCCTCCCCGAGGTAGTGGCCGCCCTGCGCGACAACTCGGTGAAGATGCCGTCGGATGTGCATCAATCAGGATTGTACCTTGCAGTGGAATCGGAGAAGTAGCCGTCAGGACATGGGTGTCCTATGAAAGACCCAAAATCTTTACGCTTTCATCCCCTGAGGGAGGGACTGCCGTTGCTGACCCTCCTCCTGATCGCCTTCGCCCTCACCCTGACTTTTCATCTTGTGGCACGGCCTTTCGGTCCGGGTGTGCTGCTGAGCCTGGATGACGGCTACATTCACGCCTCCATCGCACGCACATTCACCTCCACCGGTCAGTTTGCGATTCAACCCGGGGCTGAACTGGGTGGCAGCAGTTCGCTGCTCTGGACAACACTCATCTCCATCCTGGCGCTGTTCCGTATCCCCGCTGATCTGGCGGCACTACTTCTCGGCATAGCCTCATTTCTCTTCCTGCTGGTGACCGTCTACCGAATTGCCTCTGAAATTCTCACAGCACGGAATGCTTTTTATGCGACTCTACTGCTGGGGTTATCCGGCATGCAGGCAGCACTGGCCTTGACAGGAATGGAAAGTCAACTCGCGACTGCTTTCCTCTTTGGCGGATTCGGCGCGCTCATACGCAGGCAGAAACGGTTTGCAACAGTTTGCTTGTCGCTGGCTGTGCTGACACGACCCGAAATGCTGCTGGCACCCTTTGCCCTGATGATCGTTCGCCTACTGTCAACGGGTAACAAAGGCAAGAAGGACCATTCACTCAACTGGTCCCATCTCGGAATCATCACAGCCGTCGCTATTTCTGGTCTGCTGCTGGTAAGCCTGCTCAGCGGTAGCCTGCCTTCGACATTCGCGGCGCGTCGCTGGCTCTACGGCCTTGGTGAGGGATGGTTTTCGACCCAGGGACCGGCCCTGCCAATTTACCTGCGGTTCATCACGGACTTGGCCCATTGTATCGCGGGCAACATCGGACCCGGCAGTATAATCGGCTGGTTCTGGGGATTGGTCGTGCTGGAACTGGTCATCTCCGGATCAATGGTGATGTGGAGATTAAAAGGGGCTCCACGCGCCTTCATCATCTTCCTCTTCCTGCAACTCATCTTCGTCCTGTTCGGACTGGGTAGCAGCGGACATTTAGGACGCTATCTCGAACCCCTCTGGGTAAGCTTGCCGTTGCTCGCTCTGGTTGGCTGGACACGAGCCATGGCACGTTTGAGGGATCCGTTGCAGCGTTGGTTGGGAGTTGCAGTCACTGTGCTCCTGCTCGCAGGATTCGTTCCGCAGGGAGTGCGCTGGGCAGAGTGGCACACAAGCTCTGTCAGGCACCTTTACGATGTTCACCATTTCATGGCGGAGACGGTGCGCCGTGAGCTTCCTCCCGCAGAACCTGTCGCCGCCTTCGACATCGGGCTATTGGCTTGGGAATCCGGGCATCCGATCGTGGATATCGGTGGCTTGAACAGCCGGGCCATGGTGAGACGGATGTATGCGGGGACAGTACATGACTACCTTACCGAGCTTCACGTCCGATGGGTCATCCTGCCCGCTCCACGCAATCCACGGCTGATCGGATTCATGGCCCGCCGTCTGGGATTTGAACAAGGGACGTTACGTGTCAGAAACTCTTGGCATGCCGCACAGGGCAACGACTACTTGAGCGCGACACGAGTTGCCATGCCCTCCCTCTACCTGCTCGAAATAAGTCCCGGTAATCGGTAACCGGTTTATTGCCTCCCCTTCTCTCCGGATTCCACCGGCCCGGTTTTGCGCCTGCCATACTCACAAAGCACCTTTGCCCCAATGGGGGAATCGTCCGAGCCGGGAGAGACCGATGCAAACCATTCTGAAACGATTTGTTACCTTTTTGCTATTCCTTCTACTCACCTCACCGTTGATCGCCCAGGTGTCCGAAACTCCGCAGGAGTACACCTTCGAAGGCATCACCTTCGAGGGCCAGGCGATCCGCAGCGAAATCATCGAAGAGGATCAACCTGGTGTCCTCATCTTTCCCCAGTGGAAAGGGATCAGTGACCATGAGATGCGCTGGGGACGTGAACTGGCAAAGCTTGGCTACGCGGTCTTTGTTGCTGACATGTACGGCAAGGGCAAGCGTGCCACCTCGCGCAAAGAAGCCAGTGCCCTCGCGGGGCCTTTCTACCAGGATCAGTCACGGAAAATGATGCGGGATCGCGCCAACGCCGCTCTCGAGCAACTTCATGCGCAACCGATGGTCGATGATGAGCATATTTATGCAATCGGTTTCTGTTTCGGTGGTACCAACACCCTCGAGTTGGTGCGTAGCGGTGCCGAACTAGCCGGCGCGGTCAGTTTTCATGGCAACCTGACATCACCGCATCCCGCAGGCGAAGGTGAGATCAAGGCGGATTTGTTGATCTGCCACGGCGGGTCGGACCCGCACGTCCCTTGGGAGGATGTCACCACCTTCCGGGGTGAGATGGAGACGGTTGGTGCGGACTACAGGCTGGTCGTCTACAGCGATGCCGTCCATGCCTTCACAGACTTGAATGCGGGTGATGATCCCTCTGTCGGAGCAGCCTACAATGAAGCCGCTGCGGAGGATGCCTGGAAGCAAATGATGCGCTTTTTCGAGGAACAGCGGTAAGTAGATGACTGCCTCGGCCTGGTGAGACAGGCCGGAGCACACTCGTGGAAAGAGGGAAAGGTTCGCCGAGATGAAACGTCTCATGCTGGTCGGTTTGATCGCCCTGATGCTCACCCTGCCGGGCGTCGCATCCGAAAACAGCATCCGTCTGCCGGATGCTACCGCCTTGCAGTTCTACATGCGCTGGACACCCGGCGGGGAACCGTTGATCAGTGCCCATCGCGGTGGCCCCGAACCGGGCTACCCGGAAAACTGCCTCGAGACCTTTCAGAATGCGCTCACGTACGGACCTTGTATCATCGAATGTGATGTGGCAAGGACTGCGGATAGCGTGCTGGTGATGATGCACGATGATACCGTCGATCGCACCACGACTGGCACTGGAGATGTGAACAGTCTCACCTTCGAGGAGATACGTGCCCTGAACCTGCTGGACAATGATGGCAACCCCACACCTTTCAAGGTCCCGACCTTTGGCGAGGTGCTCGATTGGGCGAAGAACAATGCCATCCTGACTGTGGATGTCAAAAGGACCGTGAGCCACGAGGAAGTTGTGGCAGTCATCGAGGAGCACGAAGCGGAGAGCTGCAGCATTGTCATCACGTACAACCTTGATCAGGCTGCTCGTGTCCACAAGCTGAATCCCGACCTGATGCTGTCGGTCACGATTCGGAACCAGGATGAGTGGGAGCGCACCCTCGCCTCCGGCATTCAACCTCCCAACATCGTCGCCTTTGTAGGTGTCGGCGAACCTGAGCTGTCCCTCTACAGCCTGTTGCACGAAAACGGCGTCCGTACCATCCTCGGTACCATGGGCAATCTCGACAGGAAGGCTGACAAACGTGGGCCGCGCATCTACTACAACCTTTACAAAAATGGCGCGGATATACTTTCGACTGACCGTGTTCCAGCAGCGACCGAAGGCATAGAGATGTACGTCGAACGTGAGCTGGAGGAACGGTGAACAAGCCCGCGCTCGTGGCGGAGGAAGACCATCACCTCCTGCCGGTGACTCTCAACCTGACCCCGACAACCTATGACATTGACTATGCGAGCCATGTAAGCAACATCGTTTATATCCGCTGGCTCGAGGACCTGCGTCTCGCATGGCTGGATGCCTATGCTCCCTTGTCCGAGTTGATGAAAGATGGGATTGGTCCGGTGTTGTTGCGAACCGAAATCGATTACCTTCGTCCCATCCGATTGCTGGACCGTCCCATCGAGGCCACCCTCTGGGTCGCCTCGTTTGACAAACTGCGCGCAACCATGAAGGCGGAGTTTCGGTACAATGATCAGGTGATGGCCCGTGCCATACAGGTGGGAATGTTCTTCAAGGTTGAAAGCGGCAGGCCGGTTCGTGTCCCTGCTCGCATCCTCGAACAAATCGACTCTTTACGACGAACCCATTAAGATGAAAACCAAACTTCTTTTCTATTCTTCGCTGCTCTTGCTGATAACCATTTCTGTCAGTTTGGTGGGCTGTAGCAAACAGAAGAGCAAGACCGCTGAACGGTACACACATCCACGCGATGGCTACACCATCACCATTCCCGATGGCTGGAGCAGTCGTATCCAGGATCGTGTGATGTACCAGGTGCTGACGCTGCTTCCCGATACGACCAAGCCGGAGGGTGAACAGCCGGAGATCCAGGTCATTTCGGACAACATGCGACGTCCGATGGACTTCCAGTGGCTATCTCGTGACGCACTGTTTAAGATGGGAATGATTCGTAATAGCAGCCACTATTACGAGGTCCTCGACAGCAGCCGTGTGGAAGCGGCGGGCCGTGAAGGGATCATGTACACCTTCGAACGTATCCCTGTCTTCCAGGAGAAGGACCATGAACCGCGTCACGTGGTCATGATTTTCCTCCAGGCCCACCAGGGCATGATCAGCCTCAAATACATCGCTCCGAAAAAGGATGCAAAGCAGTACGCTGAACTCTTCAATGAAAACCTGCAAAGCCTGGCGATTGAAGACCTTGGGGACGCGATCAGCGAAGAGGAGTACATCGCGGAGCAGAAACGATTACGCGAAGCCAACAGGGACAACGAGATCAAGCAGCTCAAGCCACGGAGCACGAAGTGAAATCCCATACAGTGATTCGAGCGGATAAATGGCAGCAACGATTCATTGACCTAGCGACCTTCTGGTCGGAGTACATGACCTGCGACCGTGCCCAGGTCGGTGCGATTATTGTGCGTGACAAACGAGTCATCGCCAGCGGCTATGGTGGCGCTCCGGCGGGATCGGACAATTGCGACGATGTCGGACATGCGATGCTACACGGCCATTGTGTACGGACGGTCCATGCGGAAATGAATGCCATCGCACAGGCGGCACGTTATGGTCCCGCCCTGGATGGCTGCGACGTCTACTGCACCGTCATGCCCTGTTGGAATTGCGCGAAAATGATCGCTGCCTGCGGCATCAAGCGCGTCTTCTATTTCAAGGAGTATCACCCGGAAGAGTGGGAGTTCTATGAGCCCCTCTACGAGGGCCTGACGACTGAGTTTTTCCGGATTGAAAGCGAGTAGGACGGATTGGATGAAACGTGTCGCGCTGGTCACCTCACAAGAGCTGGCCACCCTGCTTCCGGATGAACGTCTGCTGGTCACCGCCCTCGAGGAACGAGGGATTGAAGCGAACGCAGAAGTGTGGAACGATCCCGATGCCGACTGGCTGAAGTACAATCTCATCCTGGTCCGCACCCCTTGGGACTACAGTGATCATGCAGAGGAGTTCCTCGCCTGGCTGGATCGTCTCGAAGCGACGCAAGCCCCGCTCTTGAATCCCCCCGCCACCCTCCGCTGGAACCTCAACAAACGATACCTCCTCGAACTGCGGAACAAAGGCGCGAACCTGCTGACGACAATGGTCGTACAGTCTGGCGACCCCTGGACCTTGGAGCACCATCTGCGTTCGTTGCTGCTGGACGAAGCAGTCATCAAGCCGCTTGTCTCAGCCAGCGCACGAGGAACCTGGCGTCTCCACGTCGACTTTGCCCGTGTGCAACAGGAAAAGTGGACCGAGGCGCTGGCGAAGCAGGAAATGATGGTGCAGGAATACGCTCCGGAAATTGAGCGTGAAGGCGAATGGTCCCTTATTTATTTCAACGGCGAGTACAGCCATGCTGTCGTGAAGAAGCCGAAGGCGGGCGATTTTCGTGTGCAGGAGCGTCACGGCGGCAGCCTCGAACTGGGCCACCCCACCCCCGCCCTGATCGATCAGGGCAAAGCTCTACTCGAGATGTTGGACGAGGTTCCGCTCTATGCACGGGTTGATGGGATCGTCCGCTACAACCAGCTCTTCCTGATGGAACTCGAGTTGCTTGAACCACAGCTCTTCTTCTCCATGGTGCCGGAATCTGCGGATAGGTTCGCAGAGTTGGTCGAGCAGCGGCTGGATAGCTGAGGCTGGCCCGATCTGGGCAATCAGATGTAGGCCGGACTTGTCTGCCTCTAATACCCCCTCGTCGGATCGAAGGTTGGATCGGAGGGAGCGCGCATGTTCGCACCATTGGCGTCCGGCAGGTCTTCGAGTTCGGAACGCTGGATAGCACGCATCAACGCGCCGAACAGCTTCCGCTGTTCCGGTGTCAGGATCGCACCGAGCTTGCGTTCAAATTTGTCAATGCGAGCATCGGTCGCTTCACGGACTTCGAGGGGACGGCTGCGATACTGCATCCGAATGTTCCGTTTAATCTTCGCATTCTCAGTCACAATCCCACGAAGCTTACGAAGCTGCTCTTCATTCAACTGCAAATCTTCACCGATAAAGGCGAGCATCGCCTCAGTCTCTTCCATCGGGGGAATGACCGCGTCACGGTAGCGTTGTGAGGCGCACCCAGCGACAAGGGTGAACAGCAACACACCAAGCAGCAGCCAGTGCAGGCGTGAAGAAACGGATGTTGGAAAGGACATGAAATGGACTCCACAGTGATCCCGGAACAGGATGAAAGCTACGATCCGGAATGTGAGAAATCCACCTCGCCCGATGCGCTGTGTCAGCACGGGGGTCTTAATCTACCCTCTACGCCCCCCGCCAAATCCCCCTCTGCCGCCGGGTGGGCCGCCACGTGGACGATCCTGCTCCCTCTGCTTCTCCATCTCTTTGCGGATACGTTTGTACTCCTTGAACTGCGGTTTGTCGAGCACAGCTTTCATCCTGTCGACCAGGATCTCATCAAGGCGACTGATCTGGCTATTCTGCTGACGTTTCCCCCTGGTAAGACCTCCGCGCCCTCCACTCATCCCACCGGATGGCGGACCTGAAGGAGGTTGAGCCAGTTGCTGCCCCGCCTGCCGTTGTAGCCGTGTTTTCTCAAGTGCTGTCACATGGTCTTCGAGAATGTCGTAGACCTTGTCGCTTTGTACATCCGACAGTTGCAAACGTTGCTGTAAATATTCGAAGTGGTTCATCACATCGCGTAGCGGGGGCACCGGGCCATAGTTGACCGTCTGCTTGCTCGATGCACATCCGACAAACAGGAGAGTCAGCAGGGCTAGAGCGTTCAGCGTTCGTTTCATCATCGTCCTCGCAGGGTGGTCGTTCATCTCAACGTGCCCTCATGCTGGAGAAGAAGTCTTGCTTTGCCGTTGAGCACCTCGGGCGGCAGTCGTATCTTGGACGCACCTCAAGCGTGAGGGGTTTAACCGCAGGAAGAGGAGTTTGTGATGATCACCCAGCAGGATGCGCAGGAACGCTGGAACGAGCTGCGCGACAAAGTGAATCAGCTTCGGGGGTATCTTTGACGTTGAGAAGCACCGCACGGCGGTAGCCAAGCTTGACGAGCAAGCTGCTTCGGAAGGATTCTGGGACGACCAGGAAACGGCGCAGAAGGTCCTGAAATCTGCCTCCAGCCACAGGCGTGTGGTGGAAAACTTCGAAGGGGTCCACGAGCAATTAGAGGATTTCGAGATCTACCTCGAACTCTTCGATGATGCACCCGACGAAGCAGAAAAGGCACTTTTGAAGCTCGAAAAGCGTGTCGGTGAACTCGAATTGGCAAAGATGTTGTCCGGCAAGGACGACCGAAAAGGGTGCATTGTCCAAATTAAACCGGGTGCAGGCGGGACAGAGTCGCAGGATTGGGCCCAGATGCTCTTCCGCATGTACACCCGTTACCTCGAACGACAGGGCTACGATTTTGATGTGATCGACCTTCAGCCCGGGCAGGAAGCCGGGATCAAGGAGGCCTCAATCGATGTCAGCGGTGACCACCCCTTCGGCTACCTGAAAGCTGAGATCGGTGTGCATCGTCTGGTCCGTATCAGCCCGTTCGACTCGAACGCTCGCCGTCATACCAGCTTCGCATCCGTATTCGTCTACCCGGAAGTGGAAGATACTGGCGAGATCGAGATCAACCAGGCTGATATACGTGTCGACACCTTCCGTGCCTCCGGCGCCGGTGGCCAGCATGTAAACAAGACTGATTCCGCCATCCGGATCACCCACATCCCGACCAATATCGTTGTCAGTTGCCAGACCGAACGGTCCCAGCACCGGAACCGAGACTCCGCCATGAAGATGCTCCTGGCGAAGCTCTACCAGCGTCAGCTGGAAGAGGAGATGAAGAAGCGATCCGAGCTGGAAGACACCAAGGGTGACATCGCCTGGGGCAACCAGATCCGAAGCTATGTCTTCCATCCCTACAAAATGGTCAAAGACCTGCGTACCGGGGTTGAGACGAGCAACGTGGACGAGGTGATGGATGGCGATATCCATGAGTTCATCGCCGCGTTCCTTATCGGGCAGCGACGTGACAAGCATGGTGCAGCAAAAGAGTAGTTGATTCAGGCACGATTGATCCGAAAGGCCCGGTTTGCAACCGGGCCTTTTTCGCTCTCGTATCAACACGAAAAACGAGAAAATCGACTATCTCCCTGTTGAATGGATGAGCAAAACCCTACCTTCACGCAAGTAGCCGGCTTCGGATTCGGGCCAACTATCCAGACATGCGGAATTCCTCCTCCCCCCATTTCCGCTGGCCCGGGCAGGAGGGGATTGATGAGCCGTCCAATCAAACTTGGCATTGTTTTCTTTTGGGTGCTTGTCGTGCTTCTTCCAGGCGCTGCATCCGCACAGGATAGCCTTGCCCTCCAGCCGCAGGACCACCTGTACAATTTCACGTACATGCCGACCGAGAAGTCCATCGCAGTCTCCGGCGACCACCTCTATGTTGGCCTGGAGTCGCCCTGGCAGGGGCCGAGTATGTTGGTTGTCGACACACGGACCAACCCCGCTCAGGTTGTCACCACGCTCCCCCTCGAAGAAGCGGTGAACGACCTGACGAATTTCGGAAATTACCTGCTCTCCACCAGCGATCAGGCCATTCGTATCTACGGTACTCATAATTCGAACAACCTGAACCTGCTCTCCTCCTATTCCGGCCACGAGGGCATGCGTTTCCTGAGCAGCTGGGTAAGCGGCACAACGATTATCAGCCTGGTCGATCATCCCGCTTCGCAAACCTACGATCTCCTGCTGATCAGCATGGATGATTTCAGCAGTCCACAGCTACTGACTGAAATGCCAGTTGATGGTCTTCCTCGTGGCTTGTCCATTGTCGAAAATCTTCTCATCTTCGAGATCGATGATGAAACCTCGATCTTGGACATCACCGATCCGGCCAACCCGCTCCAACTTGGTACCGTAGAATCGGACAACCCTGGCCACTCAATCTTGTTGGCTGCCGGTATCGGCCTCGATGGGGTCAATCTTTACTACCACATTGAACGGACCAACGAGCTTGACCAGATCCTGACCCTGGAAGTTGCCAACCCCGAAGCACCGGACACCATCGGTTCCGCGCAGGTGACACGCGACCTCCTGCCCAGCTTGCCGTCACGTCTGCTGGACGATATCCTGTTTGTACCGACCTCGCTGGGCATGACCGATATGTACCAGCTTCAGGGGAACGAAAACCCGAGCTTTGTCGGTAGCCTCCAAGGGTTGCTGAATGAGATTGTCGACAGCAACTATGGTTTTTTCCTGACAAACCATCTCGAATCCCCCATTCGCCGCTACAATCTGAGCTCCCCTTCGAGTCCCATCGAATTCGCGCCGATCGAGGGACGAGAACTGCGTCCGCTCGCCTTTGACCCAAGCCGAAACCTGTTATTCCTCCACGATGGCGAATTACTTCGTACGGTGGCAGTTCATCAGCAGTTGGATGGTTGGTTCGAAGAGTTGAATGCATCACCGATTGAAATCCGGCAACAGGTCTGCGTGTCCGGGAACCGTCTTTACCACTGGACCAGCGGGGACACCATCTTCGTTATCAACACGAACAACCCTGCCATCCCCAGTGAGATGTCCCCTTGGATGCCCAGGGTTCCGGTCTTCCCCGGTGATCTCTTTCCCGCCAGCGAAGGGGATCGGCTCGTCAAGATCGAGCCCTCTGGCGAGATTCATGTGTACAGCAGCTTCACCCATCCACCACAGCCTGTCGCCACGTTGCGAATCATTGGCGAGCCACCTCCGCTCAGTGTTGCGCTTCGGGGAGATATTCTGGCGGTGCTGCTCCCACAATCAGAGCTCCGCCTCTACGATATCGTCAACCCATTCGGCCCCCAGCTTCTGAGCACATTGATCCTCCCCTTCGTAGATCTGAATCGTGTCAGTTGGAAAAATGAGTACATATTGGTACGGTCTCGTGACGTGCTGCTGAAGGTGGATCCCTCTGACGAGGCCAATCCCTTCCTCGCAGGAGACATGCCGCTTCCATACCATGGCGAGTGCTGGAGCGGTCCTGGCTGGGTCAGTGTTGAATCACGGGGCATTTCCACCTTCTTCGACACCGATGCCACCTTCCCGGCGCCCCATACCAGCCTTCTCTTCGGCGAGGACGGCAGCCCCTTCTCCGGGACAAGGGACCACATCATCACCATCTCCGCCCATACCATCAGCCTCTATCAGCTTCAGCGTTTACAGGCCGGATTTGGGGATGGCAGCTCCTCTATTCCCTCCAGCTTCACTATCGAGAAAGTCTACCCCAACCCATTTAACGGGCAGGCAACAGTTGTCCTCACAATTCCACAGGATGGCTTGTTGACCCTGTCGCTCTTCGATCTGCTCGGGCGTGAAGTCACAAGGCAGGAACGGAGACAGCTAGCCGGACGATTCGTGCTTCCGCTGCAACTGGAACAGCTATCGTCTGGTACCTATTTCTTGAGAGCTTCGGACACGAAGGGAGCATCTGCGACTCAGCGGATTACCTTGGTACGGTAGAGTTCCACCTTCGCATTTTCGAGTCCACAATCGTACATTGCTCGTATCCATAATAATCCACTCCTCTTGTTTCTTATTAGAATGGGGGGCACAATGCGATACAATGTTCTTCTACTCATATTGCTGATCTTCGCCTTTCCGCGTCTTCTACAAGCCCAAGTAGAAGTGACCGAACTTGGCATGCTCTATGATCTGCCGATTTTTGAAAGCGACAGCCCGTCGGTTGTTGTCGGAGACCAATTGTATATCAGCGGACGACAATCCGAGGGGATTGGCGTGCTGCATGTCTACGACATCTCCGAGCCCACGTCACCATCCTTCCTGCGAAGCGATAGCCTGGAGGCCGGTTTTTTCGGACTAGCTGCCTGGGGAACTACCCTCTTCAGCTTTACCGGGAATACGTTTACAGCTTATGACGCCAGCAATTCCGAATACCTGACTGTGGTTGGTACCCTACCTGTAACCATAACGCCCGTGGACATTAAAATCGGATTGGGAGGTGGGCTCGCCTGTTACATCGGTTATAACTGGGAAACCAACCAGGACGCGATTGTCATCATCGACATCGCCACCCCTACATCGATGGCTATCCATTCGATCATCACAAATCCCATGGTTTACCATCCCCACTTTTCTTTTGCCGGCTCCTACTTGCTTGTCAGCAGTTACTTTGATCAACACACCTTGATCGATTTAAGCGATCCGGACGCTCCTGTCCAGATATCCCTTGAGTTGCCAGATACCGGCTTCGAGCATATCAACCAGAGCAAGCCTTGTGATATTTTCCTGACCAGCGAAGGCGATTTGCGGTTGTATTGGGGAATCGCTTATGAGGAAGAGATGATGTATCAGTCATCACTCCTCACCCTAGATGCCAGCAATCCTGAAGAGCTGGAAATCCTGGACATCCAGTTTGCCCACAGCGACCATTTCTACAATCACTATGGCCAGGTACAAAATCAACGCTTTATCCACAGTGATGGTGGAAGCGGCGTTATCCATTATTATCCGCTGGACGAGGATGGAATTCCCATCTACCTGGGCTATACCCGTGCACACAACGTGGATGGTATCACTTTTAACAATGGCAAGATGGTCGTGAGTGATGATGTCGCAGGGGTGATGCTCTATGAAGATGATGGAGAGGGCGTACCTGATTCACTGACCTCCGTCACAAACTCACGGCTCAGCCCTTTGACTGTAGACAAGGCACGCAATCTTGTTTACTTCTACGATAGCTGGAACATTCGGTGTGTCGACGTGAGCGATCCCAGCGTACCGATTGAACTCAGCTCTTTTCCAATCGGGCAAATCGAGCACGCCCTTGCATATGGAAATGTGCTGTTAGTGCAGCCCTTCCAGCATGTCACAAGTTATGCCGTGGGTATCGACTACAGCGACCCGTTGAACCCGGAAGCACTCGGCGAATGGGACCAATTTAGATTCCGGGCATTTGGTGACTTTCCGATGCTTGCCGGGGAGGGAGACTATCTGTTGCATTGGACAGTCAACGACAGCTTGCAGGTCTATTCGACCGAGAGCTTTCCGCCCAGCATGCTGCACAGTATCCACATTCCGATGACGATGTCCGACATCCGTTCAGCCACGATCTCAGGGGACTACCTATTCGTGGTCCAACCGCTGGCGGTTCTGAGGACGTATGATCTGGCCCATGGCGCTGAAGAAGTGGCTGAATCTCTCGAGTCGGGCAACATATACGACCTCCATGCCGAAGGGAATGTACTGCTGGCATCCGGTTCGCCAAACTACCGCAGCTTCGATATCTCGGACCCCACGGACATTCGTCTCCTCTCCAGCCTTCCCGCACCGGATGCGGAAGAGGCGGACTTCTTACTCGGCCAAGACTGGATGGGGACCGTTTCATCATCCGGTGAACTAACCCTCTTCGACTACCGCCAGCCTCAATTTCCGGTAATAATGACGAGTATCATCGACTCAGGACTAACCTATTTTGGACCGAGCCCGGACCATCTCTTCGCCTGCTCGAGCAACCGTTTCTACACCTTCCGTCTCGACCGACCAGAGATGTCTATCGAGGAAGAACGAGCGAGCAACCTCCCATACCGGTTCGCCATCGAAAACATCTACCCCAACCCCTTCAATGGGCAGACGACGGTTACTCTCGCTTTTCCCGCTGCGGGACTTGTGAAGATGGAACTGTTCAATCTGCTCGGGCAGCGAGTCTATGCGCATCAGGTTCATGTGGGCCAGAGCGGGCTGCATCATCACAGCCTTCAGCTCGAATCTCTTTCTGGAGGGCAGTACTTCCTTCGGATGGAAGGTCCAGGTGGGGAGGTTGCCGCACGTCGCATCACCCTGATCAAGTAAACGTTGACGCATAAAAATGAGACGCGCCCGAACCAGGCGGTTCGGGCGCGTTTTGTGCAGGTGCGAACTCAGTTACTCGCTGCGAAGTGTGTTGACCGGATTGATGCTGGCAACACGGATCGAGAGCAGGCTGACAGTCACCAATGCGACCGTAAGGACTAGCACGCCCGCCCCCGCAAAAGGCTGCCAATTGAGCGGGATTCGATAGGCGAAATTTTGCAGCCAGTTGTTCATCGCCCACCAGGCGACAGGCCAGGCAATCAAATTGGCCAACGCCACCAGCACCAGGACCTCGCGCGAGAGCATTCGAAGCAGATTCGGCAGAGACGCGCCAAGTACTTTTCGGATGCCGATTTCACGGGTCCGTCGGGCAACCTGCATTGCCGAAATCCCGATCAACCCCAGGACAGAGATCAGGATCGCGAGACCTGTCGAAATGGACATGATGCGGTTCCACCGTGCCACATCACGATACTGCTCATCGATTTCATCCAGGAGGAAACGGTAGTTGAACTCGGCCTGGGGCAGTGTAGTCTCCCAAGCGTTCCGCAACCGTGTCATCGTCCCAGGGATATCTGTGCCCGATAGACGGAGATAGACCCAACCTTGACTCTGTTCGAACCAGAGCGTGTTGAACCCATCAACTACCCCCCATTCACCGGCGAAGATCAACGGTTCGATCTCGTTGGTCAGGTCATGGAAGTGAAAGTCCTTCACAACTCCAATCACCGTTGCCTCACCGAACATATCGGGGAAGGTTTTCCCTACGATATCAAGACCACCCAGCAATCCCGCGAGCGTCTCATTGAGAACCACACTCCCTGTCCTGTCCGATTCGTCGCCCTTGCGGAACCAGCGTCCAGCGGCCATCTCAAGCTGCATCACATCCTTGAACTGGGGTTCAACCCCATTGTAGTAGATATGAATGTCCTTGACCGCTTCGACATCGCCCCAACCCATGCGGGACCATTTCGTCTCAAAGCTGCAGTCTGCTTCGCTGATCGCCAGAACATCCGGATCACCGGACAACTCATTGCGCAAGAGTTCTGCCGCTTGGGTGGATAATCCCTCATCAGTGGTTGCATCCAGGATCACCACCTGGTCGCCGTTAAACCCAAGGTCGCGCCGTTGGACGAAGCGCATCTGGTTGACCATGACAAATGTTGAGGTAAGCAGCCCAATGGCTACACTTAGCTGAAAAAATACGAGAGTCCGCCGTAGTGCACCCCGTCCACCAACCTTCTCTTCCCCCTTGATCGCGGAAACGATGGTAAATCTGGACATGGCCACAGAAGGATAGGCCCCGGCGAACAGGACTGTGATCAACCAGACCCCAGCAAGTACAAGGGGAACAACCGGATCAGACCAGAGCTTAACTTGCGCGCCAGAAAGAGTGCGAAATCCGGGCAGGATCAGCTCGACCAGTGGAATCGCGACAAGCAAGGCAAGAAAAGCGATGAGTGCTGTCTCGGTCCAGAACTGGCGTGTCAAATCCACCCGTCTGGCCCCCAGGACTTTGCGAACTCCCACTTCACGCAACCGGGTTACAGCCTGACCGATTGAAAGGGTCGTAAAATTCACACATGCGAGCAGCAGGATAACCAGTCCAATCATGATCAAGATGGTCAGCGCTCGAGCGGAGGTGTCCGTCGGGAAAGCACCAGGGTTATTCAGCATAACATGGACATCGGTTAATGCCTGCAGGCGGTATTTTTCAAATCGAGCGCCCCAGGGGATATTATCGTCAAATTCGACTTTCACCGAAGGGATTCGATCCTGCACCTGCTCAAACGTTGTCCCCTCCTCGACCATGACAAAGAGGACCGAGGAAACCACACTCCATAACCTTTTGCCCTTCTCCTCCCAGGCGTTCTCATAAAAAATGCTGTATGGTGCGAGGATCTCACACTCCAGTCGGCTGTTCGCAGGAATGTCCTCGATCACCGCAGTGACAAGCATCGGCCTGCGTACATCGAACAGGCTCATATCCAGCAGCTTACCAATGGGGTTGACATCTCCGAAGTAACGTTTCGCACCAGATTCGGTCAGGACAACATTGTCCACCCCTGGAAAGGGGGTGTTCTGATTGCCTTTGACAAATTTGGGCAGAAGCATGTCGAAATAGCCCGGTTCAACAAAGGTGACCTCCCCACGCAGGACCTGCTCCGGTCGAAAGATTTGCACGTCCATGCTGGTGAGTCGGCTTGCTGCTTCGATGCCGGGGATTTGCGGGAGTGCGATATCGCTGAAATTATCCGGGATGGCTGTCATCCAGCGTATTTCACCGGAAGGACGTTCCGCACGGTACAAGACTCGGGCGATCCTGTCCCCATTGGTCCATTGTTTGTCGAAGGACAATTCGTGCCGGACATATTGAACGACGATCAAGAGGATCGCCATACCGATGGCCAAGCCAACCAGGTTTATCAGGCTGTAGGTACGAGTCCTCAGCAGAGAACGAAGTGCTATTTTCAGGTTGTTACGCCACATGGATTCTCCCTGGGTAGACAATAGGGGTTAATTTGCAACCGCTGTGCCATAGCGGCTAGTGTTGCTGTTGCTGCATTTCCAGTTCCAATACAGGATGGAATAGCTGAAGATCGACCGCCTCCGTGCATCAACTGTCCGTAATCGTACAGACTGTACCACCTCCAGCACGCTATCACCTTTCCGCCAGCCTTAAGCGAAAGGCTTGTTGCCTTTGTATATTGGCGCCGAACCACCGTACCCTGTTCAGGTAATGTACCAGCAACCACCGAGGCGCCAATCGTGGCCCTGATGAACGACATGCACGACCCCCATGCGGGGTATCGTCTCCCGGCGCTGTTCCGTCAGCGTCCGACCTATCTCCATGTCGATCTGGATGCGACCGCGCACAACCTCGCCCAGTTGAGGGAACGTGCCGCTGGCGCGCAGGTGATGGCGATTCTGAAGGCGAACGCCTACGGGCATGGCCTTCTGCCGGTGGCCCTGCGTCTCGCGCACGAGGGTGTTGACTTTTATGGAGTCGCCTTCCTCGAGGAGGCGGTGCAGATGCGTCACGCTGGCATCGAGTCACCGATTCTTATTCTCGGTGGGCTGGTTGGATACCAGACGAAACATTTTATCGACTACCACCTCGACATTACTGCCAGCAGCCTGTATAAAGCTCAGCAGATCAGCGAGGAAGCGTCTCGGCTTGGACGTACGGCTCGCGTCCACCTCAAGATCGATACTGGGATGAATCGTATCGGGGTACGTGCCTCGGGTGCGGTCGATTTCGCCCTGTCAGTCGCCAAACTCCCGCACATCGAGCTGGTCGGCATCTTCAGCCATTTTGTCCGCGCACAAGGGCCGGACATGAGTTTGGCTGATGAGCAACTCGAGCAGTTCACCGATGTGCTGGACGGCTGCAAAAAGCAGGGGTTAGAATTCCCCTACGTCCACATGGCGAACAGTTCCGCGCTGTTCAACATCCCCGACGCCCGTTTCAACATGGTTCGTCCCGGCATTTCCCTGGCTGGCTACCCGCCCGGAGCGCACCTCGACAATGGTCTTGGGTTGAGGCCGGCGATGGCGATGCGGACCGAAATTGTTTATTTCAAGGGGATTCGCAAGGGGACCGGTGTCGGCTATATGCACACCTGGAACGCGCCGGAGGATGGCTGGCTGGCAACTTTGCCAATGGGGTATGGCGATGGTTACCCGCGCATCCTCTCCAATCGCGGCGAGGTCTTGATTCGCGGGAAACGATACCCCATCGTTGGCAACATCTCGATGGACCAGATGATGGTCTTCACGGGACAGGATCAATTCGCCGTCGGTGAGCCGGTGACCCTGCTGGGACGTGATGGCGACGAGTTTATTGGTGCCTGGGAGCTGGCTACCCGGGCGGATACGATTGCGTACGAGATTTTATGCGGCTGGACCCCACGGGTGCCGCGGATTTACGAAGGCGAAGGATGGAAACCCACAACGATCTGATCCAGGCACGTTTAACGAAGCTCGAGCAGCTTCGCAAGGCTGGATACGATGTCTACCCCTACGAGTTTCAGCGAACCCACACCGTTCAGAGTTTGCTCGAGCAGTTCGACGAGCTGATGGAAAAGGGCGAGGAAGTAGTCCTTGCGGGACGACTCGCGGCGAAACGTGTCATGGGCAAGGCGGCTTTTGCGCATCTCCAGGACGACAGCGGCCGGATCCAGATCTATGTAAAACGGGACACCATCAACCCGGAAGGTGCCGAGGGGTCGGAAACCCCCTACTCCCTCTTCAAGAATGCTGTTGACCTTGGTGACTGGATCGGCTTGCATGGCAAAGCGATGGTCACCAAGACTGGCGAAAAGACCCTCGAGATTACCTCCTGGACTCCGCTTGCCAAGTGCATCCGCCCATTGCCTGTCGTCAAAGAAGAAGCTGAAACAGGCAAACGGTACCATGAGTTTGCCGATCCTGACGAACGCTACCGCAACCGTCCCCTCGACCTGATTGTCAACCCGGACGAGCGCGATGTTTTTCGCGCCCGCGCAAAAATCACCCAGCTCGTGCGCAAGCACTTGGATGATGCCGGATTCCTCGAGGTGGAATCACCGGTTTTGCAGCCGCTTTATGGAGGCGGTACCGCGCGCCCGTTTGTCACCCATCACAACCAGCTCAAGAAGGACCTCTACCTGCGAATCGCAGATGAGCTCTACCTGAAGCGGCTGATTGTCGGCGGACTGGATCGTGTCTACGAGATATCAAAGGACTTCCGCAACGAGGGTGTGGATCGCAGCCACAACCCCGAATTCACCATGATGGAATGCTACATCGCCTTCGAGGATTACCGTTACCACATGGACCTGATGGAGCAGATGGTCAGCGACATCGCGATGCAGCTTCACGGCAGTTACGAGATCCCCTTCGGCGACAAGACCCTCGACTTCACGCCACCGTGGGACCGGGTTAAATTCTTCGATGCGATCAAGACGGTGACCGGCAAGGACCTTCTGGGTGCAACGATCGAGGAAGTAAAGGCCTTCGCGGACGAGAAACATGTGAAGTACCCGGAAGGCGCGAGCTGGGGCAAGGTGGTGGATGAGATCATGGGCGAGTTGGTCGAACCGACCTTCGAGAAGCCCACCTTCATCACCGACTACCCGCTGCAGCTGAGCCCGCTGGCGAAGAAGCACCGCAGCGATGAACGTCTTGTAGAGCGTTTCGAGGCCTATGTCGGCGGGATGGAAATCGCCAATGCCTTTACCGAGCTTAACGACCCCGTCGATCAACGGGCCCGGTTCGAGGAACAACAGAAAAACCGTGCAGGCGGCGACGATGAGGCGATGCCGCTCGACGAGGATTTCCTCGGAGCCCTCGAACTCGGCATGCCGCCGACCGCCGGGCTCGGCTTGGGCATGGACCGTCTCGTGATGATCATGACCAACCGCTCCAGCATCCGTGACGTCATCCTCTTCCCGCTACTGCGGGATAAGGACCAGGCCGAGGACGCTTCGGAGGAATAGCCCTCCATCTCGTTGTCTGAGCAACCCCGTTGCGGCAGGTCTCCCGACCTGCCGCGTTTTCGTTCAGATAGGGTGACCTGACCGAACCGAAGAAATATTCCTTGTTTCGACGCGGGTACTTGCAGAAGAGCCCGCTTTTCTCTATGATGCGGAGAACGAGACGATTTACAGGTGCTTTTACACGTTCGGGGGATCCATGAAGGGTCGTTTAATCCTTGCCCAGGCGATAATCTGGGGAGTGGTGATCATCTTCTGCTCAATTCTTCTGATCGGGACAGACGCATATCCGAAGATCCAGGGTGTGCTTGGAGCAGGTGCGGTTATCAGCTTGTTTGCGCAGGTAGGCATCTTCGCAGCAGACAAGAAAAAGCAGAAAGAGGCCGACACAGCTGCGGAGACAGAGTAAGGAGCGGTACTCGATTCCACGAAGCTTCAACTTCGGTGTCTATTGGTGAATCACGTTGCGGCAAGTCTCTCGACCTGCCGCATTTTCTGTCCGGTCTGAAGAGCTGACAGTACTCCCCTGATCGGCTACACTGTCATCCCGGGCCACGACCCGGGATCCAGCCGAGGATGATTCGACGTTGTACGCTGGTCAGCCTCGTGGTGAGAGGTCCAGAGCCCTCACACGCCTCTATCACAGGATACCCAAATCAGATCAAGCAGCACGTCCCCAACAGCAGATGCTGGGCCCCGGATCAAGTCCGGGGTGACACGATGAACGTCCCCCCTCCCAACAGTTCATTGCTTGAACCAATCGTCCGGCCTACATTGGTTGCCAACCCGAATATTGACGTGAGGACCGCATGGATCAGCAGGAATTCTGGGACGATTACCAGCATCTGAAAAAAGAAGCGACCAAGCTACGCGGTAGTGAGGCGCGTCTGAAGGAGATCAAGGCACGGTACGAAGCGATTTCCGAAGCGAGCCTCGACATGATGCTGGTTGTGAACCGCGTGTTGAACATCCAGGATGTCAACCTTGTCGGACGTAACCTGCTGAACGTCACCAGGGATGACATCGGTGCGCACCTTGAGGATGCCATCACCGCTGCACTGCCCAATTCCCTGATCCCCATGCTGGAAAGCGCCTTCGAAACGGGTCGTCCCCAGATGGGCCCATGGACGGTTCAGCGAGTCAATGCGCCCGCCCTCACCCTCACCGTGCATGTTGCACCAGTGATTGACGACACCAACAATATTGTCGGCGCTGTGATCATCGGCCGTGACCCGTCCGAGCTGCTCAGCCTTGACGAGCGTTTGCAGGAGATGGGCAACGAGGTCGAACGGCTGCGTGAGCGGGTGCAGTCACTGTTGTAGGAGCACTGTCTCTCGTGACAGTCACGAATTACCGCTGCCCTGGATTTCTTCCTCAATCATGATGAACCGATCACAAGTACGTTGAATCGGACATGGTAAGACTGTAATTCGTGACAGACACCGCTGAGCATCCTCGCATCTGCTGTTGTATCTTTTTTCATCGACGACCAACCCTACGGAGTGGACCATGAAACGCGGGATTTCCCCCACCGCTCTTTTGCTGACCCTCTTCCTGTTGATCCCTTCCCTGCTGCAGGCAGGCGAGATTTTTCGGCATCTGACCCTTTACACCCGTGACCTGGGTGTCGTGACCGAACTGAGATCGGTCGAGCTGGATAAGGGCACTCATGACCTCTTCATCACCGGTATTGTGCCAGCCATCGTGGATGGTTCGGTCCGTGTGGAGGTGACCAAGGGAGCGGAGATTCACCTCGAGTCGGTTCAGTTCAACACCAACCTACTGGATATCGACAAGTATTGGGACGCTCGTGTCGGGGAGGACCTTACCATCTTCCATGATGACACCATCTCGACCGGCATCCTGAAACGAGTGACCTCATCCAACCTCTTCCTGGATCGGGAGGGGATGCTGGAGATCGTGGCAAGGTCACAGGCGGACAAATCCCTTGAGATCGAAACCATCCCGGCAGGCTTGGTAACTGAACCAACCCTGATTTTACGTTGCAGCACCACCATTGACGGAAAACGCCAGTTGAAACTGACCTACATGGTGGATGGTTTGCACTGGTCCGGTGCGCACCGGGTTGCTCTGGCCGAAGGAGTCGCGACGGTCAGCCCAGGATTTGCGATCACCAATACGACTGGGGAACGGATTGAGTACGGTCTCCTCAACCTTGTTGGTGGAGATATTCACAGGGCTGGTGACAAACGGCGCGTGGATCGTCTCAACCCCAAACCGGGTGCCTCGGGTTACGACCCGACCTTCAAAACCGGCGATCTCCGTTTCTGGAAAATCGATATCCCCGGCACCCTGACCGTCGGGATAACCTCCCTCCATCCACGGGGCGAACTGGTCGGGCGGGATGTCGAGCGGTATTATGTCTATGACGCGACCATCTTTGATGACCGTGCCAGCGCCAAGCTCGCCTTCTCGCTGCCATCCGCCTTGCCCGGCGGAATCGTCCGAGTTTTCGAACGTGATGATGGACCCGCAATGTTTACCGGCGAGGACACCATCGACGATACCCCCGCTGGTTCAACCCTCGAGCTGACCTTGGGCCAGGTTTTCGACCTCTCTGCGGAACGGATTCGTACGGCGGAAGGTGCGCGTGAGGAAGGCGAGACCGTTCAGGGAGTCCAGGTTACCCTCGGTAACTCGGGACGCGAGATGGTCACGGTCCGTGTGTTGGAACGTCTCTTCGGCGACTGGTCGATCACGATGACCGGTGGTGGTGATGCGGTCGAGTACCAGCGTGTGGATGCACGCACGGCACGCTTTGATGTCCCGGTCGGAGCCGGACTGACAGAAACGGTGAGCTATGAGATACGTTATGCGCGGTAAATGGCTGGTTGCTTTGTTGGTAGCCGTGTTGTCCATCGCGGTCATCGGGTGCCCTTCCCCGGATGATCCGCCGGAAGACGAAGTGGTGATTGACCGCACCCTGATTGTCGAAGATGGGGCTGCACCGGTCTGGATCGACAATGAGTACAGCTCCTTCCTTTTTGTCTACCAGGAAGGGCGAGGCGATCCGGGGATTTACTATTCCGACCTGGACGGTAACGTTGAAACGGTCTACATCGGTGCCCATAACCATGACTACACGCCTTCCCCGGATGGTTCAATTGTCGCCTTCAGCACCCCCAATCCGAGCGGCGGTGTGCTGGTTGTTTTCTTCGGCACCGATGGTTTCCTTGAATTGGGACCGGGGAAGAATCCCGCCTGGGTCGATGATGCATCACTGGTGATGACAGATGCGGAAGGACGACTTGTCCAGTTTACTCTTGAAGGCAGCGAGACCGAACTGCTGGCCAACGAGGGCAGTCATGCTGCCATCTCACCCGATGGTACACGCCTCGTCTATCTCGTCAACTCGAGCACTCCCGGGCTGGCGCTTCGCTACGCTCCCCTCGAAACATTGGACGTCCTCGAGATCGGGGACCGGATCGGCACGGATATCATTTGGGCACCGACCAACAATTTTGTCTTCGCCAGCCAACTGAACCCAGGCAGCCTCTCCGATGTGGTCCGTGTCCATCTTGCCCTGAACAACAACATTGATACCGAGATTCTCGGGGCAACAAAGCCTTCATTGAACGCAGATGGTACCGGTCTCTTCGCCAATCGTGTCACCAATGGCGGCCCGATCGGCGTGACATTCAAAGATTTGCAGAACGGTGATCGTGTCACCATCACCAATGCGATCAATCCCGCGGCAGCAGAAGGGCATGATGCGCTTGTGGAACAGGTGGAAGGGGTTTATTTCATTACGTTTTGATAGTGGTAGGTGTAAAATGGCATGGCCCGAGCAATGTTGCCCGGGCCATGTTCGTTTCTGGGGTGTAATCAGACGGTTCGTTTTTTTCCGAGCACCAGGTAGCTCAAGTAGATGAAGGGCGTGTCGATCGCAGCGGCGAAGACTTTCAGCAACCAGTAACTGACGATGAAGAGGCCGATATTATCAATCACCCCCCAGAACGCAATACCGACAAAAATCACCGTGTCAATGAACTGCGAGACCGCCGTACTCAGGAAATTCCTAAGACCGAGATGCTTCGAG
This sequence comes from bacterium, assembly GCA_020444265.1. Taxonomy (GTDB): domain Bacteria; phylum Electryoneota; class Electryoneia; order Electryoneales; family Electryoneaceae; genus JAHLLH01. The sequence continues at coordinate 54,052 of JAHLLH010000008.1, read as the reverse complement.
CCAGTCAGCAGCTTCATCAGCTTGTAAAGGTAGACATTCAGGTTCTGGCTCGTGATGTAGGCGATGAAGGAGGCAATCACAAGACGCGGCAGGTAGGAGAGGATCTCGTTTAGCGCATTGGAGGCTGTCGGGTCACCGAAGGGTTCGCCCAATTTGATCAAGTAGCCAAACAACACCAGCGACACTTGCGCGAGGAAACCCAACCAGACGGCACGGAAAGCATCCTTCGGATCATAATGCTCGATCAGCAGGTGGGTCGCGAGGAAGACAGCAGCGTAGAGCGGCAACGCCAGGCTGGTGACCACCCCGAAGACCATGCTCAGCTTGGCGACAAACATGTTCGAGGTAAGCGTGAAAATGATCACCGTCGCCAACAGCCCTTCACGTCCCAGCTTCAAACCGACCAGCACCGTGCTGAACGCGGCGATCAGGATCAGGATAAAGAGTAGATCATTGCTCATGGTAGCAACCCCCGCCATTCTCAGCTAGATAGACTTCACCGCGCGAACATAGTCCGCAAGCTTCTGATCATCAAGCAACATATCCTTGCGCACGCCAGTACAGATGTCGACTCCCCAGGGGCGAACCTTGCGAATCGCCTCTACCACATTGCCAGCATTCAGCCCCCCCGCGAGATAGACTGGCTTGTTGCAGTCCCGCACGATCCGTTGGCTGATCGACCAATCATGGGTTTTGCCGGTTCCACCAAGGACAGGCGTGTCCGCCTTGGGAGCGCCAGTATCCAGCAGGAGACCGTGCACACTCTTCGCCGCCTGGATTGCCTGGGTATAGGACTCTTCACCGGTTACATGCACGACCTGCATCAACCGAATACCCGGCAGCTCACGTTTCAGGACTACATGCGCATCTGCTTCGAGCCAGGCGCAGAGCTGAATGGAATCAGTACGGGTCTGGCGCTGCTGCTCAATGATCTCGGCTGGATCAGTACGACTGGTCAGCAAAACCGCGCTGACACCCACCGGCACCTCCGCAGCGATCCGTGCGATCTCTTTTTCCGGGATCGGTCCGGGGCCGCTTGGCATCGATGCGACCAGCCCGAGCGCATCCGCGCCCCAGGCCATCGCGGTCCTTGCTTCTTCGACACTCTGAATGCAACAAATCTTGAAACGCACGTTACTCACCGTCCTGAATCCTCACTGGGTAAAAACGACTCAAGATACGTAACGGCAAGTCCATTGACCTGCCGCATGATTACCTGTCATTCCCAGATCGCAATCCGGCACGAGCCGGATCGTGAACGAAGTGAACCAGCGAGCGTCGGGAATCCCCATGGCAGACTGCACTCACTGATGGCTTCGATCAAAGGGGATCCCCGACGGCCCCAACAGAAACACCTTGTCCGGCAGCTGCCGGACATGGGGCCTGGGGATGACAATTCAGCCGTTGCGGCAAGTCTCCTGACCTGACGCATTTTTCGGTCAGATCAGGAGATCTGACCGAACATGTTCGCCGAACTAGTTAATCCTCGTCCGTAACGTCCTCATCGGACTCGAAATCACTCTCGAGCGGTTGCAAGGTGTCGACGAGACGTTCTGTATTGAAGCCCGCCAGTTCCACACGAGCGATGATGTCCTGGTAGAGATGCATATCCATCTCCGGCTCACGACTCAGAATCCAGAGGTGACGACGATCCGGGGTACCGACGACTGCATAGCGGTACTTCGGGCCGAGCTGAAGGATCCAGTAGTCGCTGGTGAAAGGCATCCAACCGAGACGGACCTTCAGTCGTGCAGGCTGTTCCGGGTCGCTGATCCACGCAGAGCCGCTGATCTCTCGTTCCGGGCCATCCAATGTCCCCACATAACAGTGGTTCCTCACCGAAAGGGTACCGTTGTCACGTAACTCGTAGAAGGCCGTGCTGCCCGCGCAATCCTGCTGAAAGCTGCTGGGCAGCCGTGCAATTTCATACCAGAGACCGGCATACTTCGCAAGATCTACTTCGGCGACCGTTTCCGGTGGATTCTCACGCAGTTTGCGTCTTCGCAACACTGCAAGAACGAGGCCCACGCCGGAGAGCAGGAGCATCCCGATCACCAGCCAGGGGCCGCCAATCAGGTTCCGCAGGGGACTTTTAACTGCTTCCTTTGATCGCATGATTCTACTCTCCTGTTTGGTCCGTCTCTGAGCATACCGCTTAGGTCTGGGTTGGGACAAGGGGAAAAGCTGCTTTCTTGAAGGGAACAGGGGAGTGTCGGGTCCAGGGATGTATTCGGGAACGGGCTCGCTCCCGCATTGCAAGGTTTCGCTGGGGCGGCTATCTTGCACGGTATTCTCGAATCCACCACCTGCTGAGGAAGCCCATGGAAGTCAAGTCTCCATCCGAACTCACCTTGCGAGCCGTGTTGTCCGGCCTTTTTGTCGGCTGCCTGATCGGCGCATCGAATGTCACTATCGGTCTCAAGATCGGTTGGACATTCGGAGCAGGAATCACCGCAGCTGTCATCTCGTTTGCCCTTTTCAGCACGATGAAGGGGATGAAACGACCCTTTGATTCGAAGGAAAACCTGATCGCCGCGACCGCGGGCTCTTCTTCCGGTACGATGGCTTCCGCAGGCGGGTTTGTCGCCGCGATTCCGGCATTGGAAATGATCCGCGCTGACCAGGGCCTCGGCCCGCTTCCTTTCATCTCCCTGGTGATCTGGGGGATGTCAGTTGCCTTCCTCGGTGTCCATTTTGCCGTCCCGCTGCGCCGTCAGATGATTGTCACAGAGAAGCTTCGTTACCCGACCGGAACCGCCACCGCTGAGACGATCAAAGCGATGTACGCGTCCGGTGTTGAAGCGATGAAGAAGACAAAAATCCTACTCTGGACCGGCATCGGCGCGGCAGCGTTGAAGCTGCTCTACCTCGCCTTCCCGGACAGCATCGGCTTGGTCGAGGATCTCTCCTTCAACGATTTCGGCCTTGGGATGATCGCTATCCTCGGCGTCCCGATTTACCAACTCCAGATCGGCTTTAACCTTTCACCAATGATGTTGGGTGCTGGTGTACTGATCGGGCCAAAAGTGGGTTGGAGCCTGTTGGCCGGATCGATTCTCGCCTGGGGCATCCTCACCCCGATTCTACTGAATAACGGCACCGTCGAAGTAGCGCCGAACGTGGGCGCGGTATCATCCGCGCTGGTTCACGTGCAGGAGAAACCCGATAGTGATCGTGCGCAAAGGCACCTCGATAGCGAGATCGGCGATGCGATTCATCGAGCGGAACGGATCGCTTCGCACCGTTCTGGTGTGACAGCGATAGATGTCCTGCGTCACTACGAGGCACCCGCCGAGCTGCTCCGTGCGGCGGGCATGCAGCCTGCGGATGAGGCGAAACCGGTCCCGGCAATCACCAAGGCGCCGGACACCACCAGCCCCTATCGCGCCGGCTTCAACTGGGTCCTCTGGACCGGTGTCGCCCTGATGATCACCTCGTCCTTCACCAGCCTTGCGATGCAGTGGAAGACCATCGCCCGAACTTTCACCAGCATGCGTGCTGCGACCAAACGACCGGGTGACGAAAACGGTGAGGATGAAGAAGAACCGGATGCGCCCGACCCCTACCCGATGAAATTCTGGGTGATTGGGATGACCCTGGCCACCGCATTTACCGTCACCCTCGCCAAGATTTACTTCGGCATCCCCATCTGGGAAGGGCTGCTGGCGATCTTCCTCTCGCTCTTCATCGCGGCGATTGCGGTCCGTGCGACCGGCGAAACCGACATCAACCCGGTCGGCGCGATGGGCAAGATCACGCAGGTGGTCTATGGTGCCCTCGCCCCGGGCAAGATGGTGACCAACCTGATGGCCGCCGCAATCACCAGCGCCGGGGCCTCCCAAGCGGGCGACCTGATGCAGGACATGAAGGCGGGCTACATGCTGAAGGTGTCGATCCGTCGCCAGGTCCTGACCCAGCTGCTCGGTGTTATTGTCGGTGTCTTTGCGGCGGCAGCAACGTTCCGTGTACTGACCATTGTCTACGAGATCCCCGGCCATGAATTCCCCGGCCCGGCGGTCTTCGCCTGGTACAAGATGGCGGAAATCCTCGCGGTTGGCTTGTCTGCACTTCCAGCTGGTGCCCTCTGGGGTGCAGCGGTCGGTGGCGGCTTGGGCATCCTGCTGCCGCTCGGCAGCCGTTTCCTGCCCAAGAGCGTCTCCAAGTGGATCCCCAGCCCGGTCGCCTTCGGCATCGCCTTCATGGTCCCCGCCGTCTACTCGATCGGCATGTGGCTCGGTGCCCTGCTGACGCAGATTTACAACAAAAAGCACCCGGTGCGTGTCGACAAGTACGGTGCCAGCCTCGCCAGCGGCTTCATCGCCGGTGAAGGTCTGATGATGGTCGCCTTCGCGCTTTACCTGATGGCGACGCAGTTCTTGTTCTAGTAGCCGTTTGAAGTCGATCCAGATGGCCGGGCGAATTGCCCGGCCATTTTTGGATATGAGGCTAAGCGGGTTGCGTCAATTCCGAATATCTAACGCAGGATTGAGATCGCACATAGCCTGTTACGGCAGGTCTCCCGACCTGCCGAATCTTTCGGTCAGGTCGGGAGACATGACTGAACCTGGAAGAGGACTAATCTTACATCCACCTGTCATTCCCAGCTCGCAATCCGGCGGCAGCCGGATCGTGAACGAAGTGAACCGGCGAGCGTCGGGAATCCCCATCACAGGTGTCACACCCTGGCGGCTTCGACCAACGGGGATCCCCGACGCCCCCAACACAAACACCTTGTCCGGCAGCTGCCGGACATGGGGCCTGGGGATGACAGGTTGTCCACGTTACAGCAGGTCTCCCGACCTGCCGTATCTTTCGGTCAGGTCGGGGGACATGACAGAACCGGGAATATTGCCTCTCGCTTCCCACCGAGCAGACCTCCCAACCCCCTTCCCTGCTTGCACAGGGCACTGCTGAACCGTAACCTCTAGCACACATCTTAGCCCTGACCAAACCCTTGAGGGGGGTATGATTCAACGTGTTTTGATTGCGAACCGTGGCGAAATCGCCGTCCGCATCATCCGTGCCGCCCGCTCCCTGGGCATCAGCCCGGTGGCGGTCTACAGCGAAGCGGACAGTGAGGCGCTGCATGTGCGACTGGCGGATGAAGCCGTTTTACTCGGTCCCGCCGCCGCTGCGGAAAGCTACCTGCTGATTGACAAATTGATCGAAGCCGCGAAACGGACCGGCTGTGATGCCATCCATCCCGGCTATGGCTTCCTCTCCGAACGAGCCGCCTTTGCAAAAGCTGTTGAAGAGGCTGGGCTGGTTTGGGTGGGACCTTCAGCTTCCGCCATCGAGCTGCTCGGCGACAAAGTTGCCAGCAGACGGACCATGGCCGAAGCGGGTGTCCCCGTTACCCCTGGCTTTGATTCGGACAATCCCAGTCTCGAAACCTTCCTGCCCGAAGCCGGAAAGATCGGCTACCCCCTTCTGATCAAGGCGGCGGCGGGTGGAGGCGGCAAGGGGATGCGTGTCGTGCGCGAGGAATCCGAGCTCGCTGAAGCAATCGAAGGGGCAATGCGTGAGGCACAGGGCGCGTTTGGCGATAGCCGTGTCTTCATCGAGAAGTACGTCGAGAAACCACGTCACGTCGAATTTCAGATCTTCGCCGACTCGCACGGCAATGTGGTCCACCTCTTCGAACGTGAATGCTCGATCCAAAGACGTCACCAGAAAGTTATCGAAGAGACCCCCTCTGTCGCGCTGACCCCGGAGCTGCGGAAAAAGATGGGCGATGCGGCGGTGGAAGCGGCACGTGCCTCCGGCTATGTCAATGCCGGTACGGTCGAGTTCCTGCTGGACGAAGCTGGAGAGAATTTCTACTTCCTCGAGGTCAACACACGTATCCAGGTCGAGCACCCGGTGACCGAGGAGGTGGTCGGGGTCGATCTGGTCGCAGAACAATTCAGAATAGCCGATGGTGGCACCCTGCCCTGGACCCAGGAGGATCTACGTCAGCGGGGGCATGCGATCCAGGCACGTATCTATGCCGAGGACCCAGCCAATGGTTTTCTGCCTGCAGCCGGCCCTCTGCTTCATCTCGAGGAACCGGTCGGCCCGGGGATCCGTGTCGACAGTGGCGTGCAAGAAGGGGTTGCTGTGCCGGTCCATTACGATCCGATCATGGCGAAAGTGATCGCCTATGGCCCGGACCGTGAGTCGGCACGTCTTCGCCTGATCCACGCCCTTGAACACTATGTCGCCCTCGGCGTGCCGACCTCCGCCCCTTTCCTGCGCGATGTGCTGGCACACGATGCCTTCCGTGACGGCCAAACCTTCACCGACTTCATCCCGACCCATTTCGAGGGGTGGAAGCCGGAGCTGGATGGAATCAAGGAAATCGCGCTGGGCGCGGCGACGATCCTGCCGGAGAAAAAACAAGCCGCAGTTATGGGCGAGGATGGTACGGCGGAGCTTGCCTCCCCCTGGTCAACCCTGGGCAACTGGCGGATCGGAGGTGACCAATGAGCCGCGCGGAATGGCTGATTGATGGCGAAAAGCAGGTGGTGCGGGGCGACGTCCGTGGGCAGCGGTTGACGGTTACCCTCGACAATCTCGAACCGGTCGAGGGCGAGTTCCAGCGCACCGGAACCGGCCAGGGTATCTGGCAGGTCAACGGGAAACGGTACCAACTCGCCGCTGCCGAACACAATGGGGTCGTCTGGGTCTCGGTTGATGGCCGTGTCTTTACGTTCAAACGTGCCACCGACGATGACATGGCGGGCGGTGCGGCAGCGGAGAACATGATCGCCGCCCCGATACCCGGCAAAGTGATCAAGCTGATGGCGCAGGTTGGCGATGAGGTCGAGGAAGGCCAGCCGGTCCTGATTGTCGAAGCGATGAAGATGGAAACCACCCTCCGCGCTCCCGTCGCTGGTCGTATCGCCGCCTTGAAGTGCGCCGAAGGCCAGCAGGTCGACGCGAATGTGCCGTTGGTAGAGTTTGAAGAGGGTGAGGAGTAGGGAACAGCTGTTATGATCAAGGGTGCCCCGGCTTGTCTTGCAAGCCGGGTTTCAGTAACAAAATCAAAAAAGTGTTACCGTTTTATCCGTCTCGACTTTGCACATAGGCAACCTCTGCGGACGTTGGCAAGCACGAGGCAAATCGGTAAGACCTGATCGACCCTTTACAAATACCCGGCTTGCAAGCCAAGCCGGGGCACATGGACCACCCGGCGTGAAGAGGAGAGCAAGCGATGACGTTCAGCAAATCCTGGGGTTATGGAGTACGGGCACTGGTCCGTCTAGCGGCCACCTTCGAGGATCCGGAGTACCGTTGGCAAGCAGGTGAGCTGGCGGAATCTGCCGGACTACCCTCCTCCTTCCTCTCGAAGGTGCTGCATCAACTTTCGAACGCCGGGCTGGTCGACAGCGCTCGTGGACGAGGAGGCGGAGTCCGTCTGGCGGCACCCCCTGGCGATATCCGTCTGGTCGACATCGCACGTGCCACCGAGGACAGCGATGTGCTCGACCTCGCAGCGGCAGGCTTTGAGGATGCCAGCGCCGATCTGAAAAGGGCGATCCAGGAACGGTGGCGTCCCTATGAGCGTGGCATGCTCGAGTTCCTCGCGGAAACGACGATCGAGGATCTGGTCCGTGCGCTGCCGCCCCAGCCACGACCTGTTGTGAACGATGAAACGATCATTGAGGATGGTGAGGAGTAGGATGAAAGCGACGATTGCAGAGATCCAGGCACGGCTGAAGGAACTCGTGGTGGACGGTTGGCTGCTGCATGTCTTCCGTGACATGAACCCGGTCGCGGTGACCACCCTCGCGCTGCCAGCGGGCCAGACACGGTCCCGTCGCGCCTACTACTGGATTCCGACCGAGGGCGAGCCGTGCAAGCTCCAGCACGCTATCGAACCTCACACCCTTGCCCATCTGCCCGGCAAAGCGGAGAGCTACCTCAGCTACACCAGCCTCGCCGAACAGTTGCAGACGATGATCGGCGATGCGAAAAAGGTGGCGATGGAATACAGCCCCAACTCCCTGATCCCCACCGTCTCCTGGGTCGATGCAGGAACCATCGAACGCATCCGTTCCTTCGGTGTTGAGGTCGTCTCCAGTGCCGAACTGATCCAGTACTTCGAGGCGCGTCTGACCGACGAGCAGATCGAGTCGCACTTCGTGGCTGCGGAAATTACCCAACGTGTCGCAAAGGAAGCGTTCGAGGAAGTTGGACGGAGGCTACGTGAGGGGGACACCCCTCGTGAGGCGCAGATCCAGCATTTTATCATGCAACGTTTTGCACAGGAAGGGTTGACCACCGACCATCCGCCGATTGTTGCGGTCGATGCCAATGCCTCCGACCCCCATTACGATCCGCAGGAAGACAGCGATGCCGCCATCGAACCGGGTTGCGTGTTGCTGATCGATCTCTGGGCGAAGGGCAAGGGGGACGAGGACATCTTCTCCGACCAGACCTGGATGGGCTACATCGGCGACAATCCACCGGAGAAAGTGGTAGAAGTTTGGGAGCTGCTGCGCGATGCGCGTCGCGCCGGGTTCAACCTGGTCAAATCGCGCATCGATGCGGGCGAACCTGTGTACGGCTGGGAGGTGGATGATGAGGTCCGTGCCCCGATCGACGCCGCCGGCTACGGCGACTACTTCTTCCACCGCACGGGCCACAGCATCACTACTGTAGACCATGGCTCCGGCGCCAACATCGACAACCTCGAGACCAAGGAATTGCGCCCGCTGATCCCACGCACCCTTTTCAGCATCGAACCCGGCATCTACCTGCCCGAATTCGGCATGCGCACCGAGTACGATGTCCTGATCGACAAGGATGGCAAGCCGGTTTTCTCGGAAGGCTCGGACCAGGAAGATCTGATTCTGGTGAAGGTCTAGCCCTCAAGTCATTGCGAGGCGGCGCCCCGCGCCAACGAAGCAACCCCCTCAGTCCTGGCAGAATTTTGCCAGAGTTGAGGGGGTTGATTTATCTGCTTCCAGCTTCGCAGCAATTCCTCATCTTCCTATTTCATCAGTACCAACCGTCTCGCTGCCATCCACTCTCCCTGCGAGCTTAGAACGGCGATATAGACCCCACTTGCCAATGATTCTGCCTGCAAAGTGAAACGGTGATCCCCGACCCGCAACACCCCTCTGTGAAGCTGCGCCACCTCCTGTCCTAGCAGGTTGTACACAGACAAACGTACTGTCTGAATCTCCGGGACACGGACAGTCATGGTGGTTGTCGGATTAAAGGGATTGGGGTAGACTTGACTGATACTTAAGGCCGTCGGCTGCTCGTGAGTTCGTCCCGTTTCGGGAGTCCATAGAGCAGGATTGGCATCGAGTATCCGGAACGAGTACTTGTTCGCCACGTAGAGGAGGCCATCACGCACTTCAATCCCATAGGTCTCCCACTCGGACTCGTAGCTGCCTGCGAGGACAGGCTGGGCAGGATCCGTCAGATCAAGAACTCTGATTCCCCCGCTGAGGCTTGAGAGATACGCGTGCCCGTTCTCCATTTTCAAATCCGCTGGCGAAACATTCTCTTCCACATATTCACCCAGGTATCGGGGCGAAACCGGGTCTGCGATGGAAAATGACATCATCCCATGGGCATAGGTCAAACAGAGGAGAGTGTCTTCCACAGCCATACCATAGGTATCATAGGCTTCGATATCCACTGTGTTGAGTAGTGACAGCGGTTGCCCCTCACTCGCCTGGATGATCCTGATTCTCCTGGAACTCGCAACGTATAGCAGGCCATCACGCCAGCACATGCTGTAAACGTAAACATCATTCAAAGTATCCTGGGGAACCAGAACTGCTGGATCGGAAGCATCCAGCTTGAATAATCCTTGTGCATACGAGGCGGCAAATGCCTGGTTACCGGAGAGGATGATCTGACGAAGATCGGTCCCCGGCAAGCTTTGGCTTGTAAATATCGGTGACGTGGGATTGGAGATATCGAAGCAGTGGATGCCATCATCCTCGTTCACGAAATAGAGGTAGTTGTCCTGAATAGCTCGTTCCTTGAATTCGTACCCTTCAGCAGGGGGGATCAAGGCAACGGGGTCGGATGGAACTGAGACATCCACGATACGATTTCCGACAACTGCCAGATCTCCCGCGAGTGCGATATGATTGAATCGTTCTGACCGGATCAAACGCGAGGTAAGCAGAGGGTTGGCAGGGTCAGTAATGTCATAGATTTCCAGGTTATCCGGTGCACCAGCCGTAACAACATAGTCCCCCATCAGTACACCTTTTCCATATCGACGGTAGACCTGTGGATCGAGCAGGACTCCAAGCTGGACAGGTGCTAGTGGGTTACTGACGTCGAACCAGAGGAGCCCATCATCCTGTTGGTAGGCTGATGTTTCAACAAGTAGTCGATCACCGAAGAGACGAAGATGAGATATGGGCAGTTCATCAAAGAGATGATCGATTTCGACAATATTCGCAGGATCCGAAATATCCAGCAGATACAATCCCGTCGATTCATTTCCAGCATAGACTATATCCCCGAAACGAACAACCGCCTTGAAATAGTCATAGTAGGTTCCCGTCAACTCCCAGGTGCCGATGACTTCAGGGTCCGTTGGGTCCGAAACATCCATCGTCCACACACCCTCATCATCTGCCGCAACCACAAGGAGGGAATCCTGCAGGTCGACGTCACGGATAGCCCCAATTGAAACAAGATGGAAGCCGATCTGATCGGGGTGAGCGGGGTCGCTGATATCGAGGATGCGAACACCATAACGGTTCCCAGCGACTGCCGCCAAATCACCCTCTACAGAGACTCTTCCCAAGTCATAATAGCTACTGCCATCAAAGTGGCCGATTTCATAAGGATTTGAAGGATCAGCAACATTCACCACCCAAAGCATCCGGCCATATTCATGGACCAGAAGGAGCGTATCCTGTTTTACCAACCGGGCAGGGTTCCCATCGAGGCGGCATGTACCCAGGATTGTTGGATGCAAGGGATCGTGCAGGTCAATGATTTCCACACCCGTCACCCCCGTCGCGACATACGCGATGCTGTCATCCACCACCAGGTCTCCGCAGTACGACCATGCGGAAAAGAGAGAGGATATCTCTGTCACCCCTTCATCTTCGTTCATGATCGAATGCCGGGAGTCAACAGGTCGGCTTGTGACCAGAACCGGGTTGGTTGCATAGACAGGCATGATCTGCAGGGAGAAAAGAAAAACCGCTGTAAGAGTGAGGACGGCTAAGGAATATTTCATACGTGACTCAGTATTGAGGGGGATGCTCGTTTCACATTTCCTTCAACTTACGCGAGCAGGTTCCATGATCCAAGGGATACGCTCTCCCTTCCCCTATCCCTTGGAACTCTCCCCGATAGAGCATGGTATATTCCCGTGGAACGTTAAACAGTCGTAGAGAACGCCCAAAACCATGAAATACAAGGACTATTACCAGATCCTCGGGGTGGAGCGGAAGGCCACGCAAGAGGACATCCAAAAGGCCTACCGCAAGATCGCGCGGAAGTACCACCCCGATGTGAACAAGGAGCCGGGCGCGGAAGACCGTTTCAAGGAAGCGGGTGAAGCGTACGAGGTATTGAAGGACGCGACCAAGCGCAAGAAGTACGATGCGCTCGGTGCCAACTGGAAGATGGGTGATGATTTCCGTCCCCCACCCGGTGGCGGCTTTGGCGGATACAGCGGACGACCCGGCGGAGGCGGTTTCAGCGGCGGGAGCGGTGGCTTCTCCGGCAGTGGTGACTTCAGCGACTTCTTCGAATTCATTTTCGGGGGAATGGGCGGTGGTGGCATGGGCGGAATGGGTGGCTTTGGTGGTCAGCACCAGGGCCGAAGCCGTCGCAGCCAGGGCTTTCGCGGCCAGGATCACGAGGCAGCAGTTGACATCACTCTAGAAGAAGCACTCAAGGGCGGAAGCCATCGGATCAGCCTGCAAACCACCGAGACCTCCCCGACGGGCGATCTACGTCCCGGGACACGGACCATCGAGTTCAAAATCCCGCAGGGCGTGCGCGAAAACATGAAAATCCGTCTCCCTGGACAGGGCGGACCCGGTTCCGGCGGGGGGCACGCAGGCGATCTCTACCTGAAGATCGGCTTCAAGAAACATCCCCGTTTCACCGTCGATGGATTTAACCTGAAGCTCCTTCTCCCGATCACTCCGTGGGAAGCGGCGCTCGGTGCGAAGGTGACCGTCCCCACCCTCGAGGACACCCTGCGTGTTAACATCAAGCCGGGGGCACGGTCCGGGCAGAAGCTGAAGATCGGCGGTAAAGGGTTGCCGACGAAGGATGGGACACGCGGCGACCTGCTCGCTGAGTTGCAGATCCAGATTCCTGAAAAGATGAGCAAGCACGAGAAAGAGCTGTTCGAGTTTCTGCAGGAGAGGAGCTCGTTTAACCCGCGTGAGTGGGATAAGGAGTAGGCTTGAAGTGGCTTGGGTGCCCCGTCACCCAAGCGTGCATATCAGCATGTAACAGGTGGCTTGACTACACACCGTCAGGCCGCGAGTCTGAAGATCTTGTCCAGTGTAGGCCGGGGTTTCCAACCCCGGCGAGGATGGGCGCAGCCCATCGACCGCTTCGCTGTTCCATCAGGTCCTCTGACCTGACAGATCGTCGCACCAAAGGCGCAATAGGGAACGCAAACCGTATGGTTCGCATTGCCGGGGTTGGACACCCTGGCCTGCATCTGAATCGCGCCTTTGGCGCGAAAAGGGGTCCGATCAAGATCGGACGATTGATCCGTTACAAAAACCCGGCTTGCAAGCCAAGCCGGGGCACCCAAAAGGGTGAGAAAACAGGATAAACCCGGGCCGCAGGTCCGGGCCAGTACAACGCAATCAGGAGAGTCCGAAGGATGAGTGAAACGTCCGACAAGAAACCGAAACAGCAGACGTTGAAATTCAAGGCGGAAGTCGCCGAACTGCTGAACATTGTCATCAATTCGCTGTACACCGACAAGGAAATTTTTGTCCGTGAACTGGTGAGCAATGCCTCGGACGCCCTCGAGAAACTGCGTCACCTGCAGTTGACCGAAAAAGGCGAGATGGCGGATGCGGGCAGCGAGCTCGAAATCAACATCCACACCGATGAAGAGGCACGCACCTTCTCGATCACCGACACCGGCATCGGGATGACACGACAGGAAGCAGCCACCAACCTGGGCACCATCGCCCACTCGGGCAGCCGTGAATTCATGAAGCAGATCGAGGAAGGAAAAAAGGTCGATGCCACCCTGATCGGGCAGTTCGGGGTTGGTTTTTATGCCGCCTTCATGGTCGCCGACAAGGTCACCGTCCACACACGTTCCTGGCAGAGTGACGAGAACCCCGTGGTCTGGAGTTCCAAGGGTGCGGGCAACTTCAGCTTGCGTGAGACGGACGATCTTCCACGCGGTACCACCATCACGGTCGACCTGCGCGAGGAGGACGCCGAGTATGCGAAGGCTGACACGATCAAGTCCTTGATCCGGAAGTACAGCAACTTTGTCCCCTTTCCGATCAAGGTGAACGGTGAGCAGGTCAACACAATCCAGCCGCTCTGGATGAAGTCGAAGAGTGACATCAGCGACGAAGAGCTGACCGAGTTTTATCGTTTCGTCGCCAATGCCTTCGACGAGCCGACTTACAAGTTCCAGTTTAATGCCGATGCGCCCCTCGCCATTCGTTCGCTCCTCTTTGTCCCGGGCGAAAACCTGGAAAAATTCGGCCTCAGTCGGATGGAGCCAGGGGTTTCGCTGTACTGCAAGAAGGTAATGATCGCGAACGATGTTGAGGAGCTGCTTCCGGATTATTTCCGCTTCTTCCGTGGCGTGGTTGACAGTGAAGATTTGCCACTCAACATCAGCCGTGAAACGATGCAGGACAGCGCGCTTGTCGCAAAGCTGAAACGAGTGCTGACAGGTCGTCTGTTGAAATTCCTCGCTGAAGAAGCGAAGGATGACGCGAAGAAGTACGAGGAGTTCTTCAAGAGTTTCGGCATGTTCATCAAGGAAGGTGCCGCCTCGGACTTCGAGCATCGGGATGATCTCGCCAAGCTGTTGCGCTTTGACTCAACCCACGACACCGAGACCATGACCTCCCTGCCCGACTATGTCGAGCGGATGAAAGAGGATCAGCAGGCGATTTACTACATCAGCGGCCCGAACCGTGAAGCAATCGAAGCCGGTCCCTATCTCGAGGCTTTGCAGGAACGTGACTTCGAGGTGATTTACTGCTACGAGGGCATCGATGACTTTGTGATGACCACACTGCGCGAGTTTGACGGCAAGTCCCTGATCTCTGCAGATCAGGCGGATTTGAAGCTACCGGACAAAGAGAACGAGGCGCAGGAGGATGCGCTTGATGACAAGGCAGCGGGCGATCTGGCCAGCTGGATCAAAAACCAGCTCGGAGACGAGGTCGAAGAAGTTCGAGTCTCGAAACGTCTCACCAACAGCCCTGCCCTGCTGGTCAACCCGGACGAGATGATGACCACCGGGATGCGACGGGTAATGCAGGCCGCCAATCGCGACCTAGGTCCGATGGGGAAATTGATCCTCGAAATCAACCCCGGTCACATGATCCTGAAACGGATCGAGGAGCTGCGCAACGAAGAGGGTGGCAGCAACCTGGCTGGCCAAGCAGTTCACCTGATGCTGGACAATGCACGAATCGCGGCGGGTCTGCTTGTAGACCCAAAAAGCCTTGTCGAACGAAGTACCCAGATTCTGGAAGCAGCGCTGAACAAACGCTAAAAGTTGAGGCCGCCGATTGGCGGCCTTTTTTTCTCGTCCCCTTGAGCTTCAGCCTGTTGAAGTCCATCTTTCTGAGATAGAAGTATTTTGGAATCGGCTGATCAGAGCTGATCCGCGGAAAAATGAAGAAAACGGTGTAACGATCACTCGTTGAGGCTGTCTTACGGACGAACGATACCGTACACCAAGTGTTCGTTATCGTGCATCATGCCGCTACTCGTACCACACAGTGTGGTGCGTTTTGCCACAATGATTGTTAGAAATAGGAGTTTTTTTCAAGGATTTACGTGGAAAAAAAGAGGCACGGGAGTTGCAAAATGCAACCCTGTGTTACCGGGGAACGGACCATTCTGGAGGGAGTGGGTCGTTCAAATGGGAGACTTGAAGGAGGGAGCATGGTCACCGAGAATGATCAGCAGATGCCAACCACAGAAGAATCATCCGAAGAATCCGCAGTCGTCAACCCCTGGTCCAGATTAGTTGCAGTCATCACCGACCCCGCTGCTGCCATGCGCGGTGTTGCGCAGAAGGGTAGCTGGTGGGTGCCGCTACTGGTTTTCATCGTCGCAGTAGGCATTTTCAGCCTGATCGCGGGCGATGTGGTCTCCGAGTTTGCAATGGATCAGACCCGAGAACGCTTTGATGAAATGGTCCAGACTGGCCAGCTCACCCAGGAACAGGCAGACCAGTTCATGCAGCGGCAGAGTGGCGGCATGATGCAGGTATTCATGATTGTCAACCCAGTGATTGCAACCTTCTTGGTCAAGCTGCTCTTCGCCGGTCTCTTTCTATTGGGTGGAAACGTCATCTTCGGTGGCAACGCCAAGTTCGGCCAGTATTGGGCGGTCCTCTGGTACGCCTCGGTTATTGGTGCGATCGGGATGATTGTCGGCGGCATCCTGATGAATGCCACCGGTGACATGTACGGTGCGCAGCTGGGTCTTGGGATCATTACAAAGGGTGACCCGACCTCGACTGCCCACAAGATTCTCTCAGTCTTCAATGTCTTCAGCATCTGGGAAGGAATTGTCGCAGGAATCGGGCTGGCGATGGTGGCAAAGGTATCGCAGGGCAAGGGAATCGCCTGGGGTCTTGTCTGCTATCTCGGTCTTGGCCTGCTGACATCACTCTTGACTGGTCAGGCCTGGGTGTAACGATCTCCCGGTTGCCATCGTCTACAGATCATCAACCGCCTGTGTAAAGAGGTATTTCATGAAGCAGCTTTCATTCTTTGCCATGTTCGTCCTTATCATCGTGCTCCTGCCGTTGCAGGCGTTCAGCGAGGAACTGATTGAACCGCCCTTGATTCAGCAGGACACCCCAATGGCGGTGGACGAGCTGATCGAGTTCGCGCTGCAAAATCAGGCCAATTACCAGAAGGCCGTTGAGGACGAACGTGTCATCGGCGTGATGAAACTTGCCGCAATCGGCTCCTTCCTTCCGCGAATTTCTGCAGACGGAAGCTTCAGCAACAATACCACAAAAGGCACCCAATACGTTGGTGGTGTACCGATTGGCGTTGAAGACCAGACGAGCAGCTCAAGCAGCCTCTCCTTTGGTGTTAGTGAGTCGATTTTCCAGGGATTCTCGCGGCTGCATGGCATGAAGCAGGCCAAACTTACCGTCGAGAACACCTACCTCAATACCCAGCGCACACGCGACATGATTGTCTCAGATGTCAAGAGTTACTATTACAACCTCGTCGCCTCCCATCGTTATCTCGAGGTGCAAAAAGAGGTACTCGAACAGCGCAGGGAAGCTCATCGACTCGCGAACGCCCGGTTCAAGACTGGTGATGTGATTGAGTTGGACGTGATGCAGGCGGAAATTGACCTCGGCACGCAGCAGAACCTTGTGCTTCAAGCCGAACAGGGTGTTGAGAACGCGCAAGAAGCGCTTAACCTGGCCGCCGGATTAAACTTGGACAGCCGTTTCCCCGTGGTGGATGAGTTCAGCCCGGTTCTGCCCGAATTGAATGCGGATACATTGGTCCGCGTTGCACTGGAATCAAGACCAGACTACCTCGCCCTGCGCAATACGGTTCAGATCAACAAACTTGCTGTCAAACGGCAGACTGCCAACTATTACCCGACGGTAAGCATGAGTTACGGTTTTGGGCGTTCGGAGACAGTTCCGGGTGCGGCAAACAAGTTCCTGCTCTCCCCCGACACTCCGGGTAGCCGTCTTAGCTTCAACATGAGCTGGACCCTGTTTGACGGTTTCTCACGCGAGTACAACCGTCAGAATGCCGTGGTGCAGGCCCGCAAGTCGATGTGGGACAGTCACCAGCAGAGTCAACAGATTCAGACCACCCTTCGTTCCGAATGGCGGAATCTCGAAGTCTTGTACCAGCAGATACAGGTTTCGAACAAGAATCGCGACCTGGCCCGCCGTCAACTTCAACTTGAGCAGGAACGGTACCGGGTCGGTGCTTCGGACCAGCTCAACCTGCGCAGCGCCCAGGTAACCTTCATTACGGCTGAGCAGGATTATTTGACCAAGGTGCTTGATTTTTACACCACCCAGGCAACCTTGGAACGCGACCTGGGAACATCGTTGGACGCCGCGAACAGGTAGTTCGCGCTGAGGAGGTAGCCCCGTGAGTCCCAAGAAAAAGAATGGTAAAAAGCTCTGGATCATCATCGGTGTCGTCGTGATTATTGCCGGCCTGGTAGCCGCCAATCTCCTGACCAAACGTGGTCCCAAGGGAGTGGATGTCGATGTAACCGTCGCCCAGCTTGACAGTCTGACCCAGACTGTTACCGCCTCCGGCAAAATTCAGCCGAAGGAAGAGGTGAAGATCAGTGCCAATGTCAGCGGCCGGATCCTCTATCTCGGTGCCGAAGAGGGCGACATGGTCCAGAAGGATCAGTTGCTGGTCCGAATTGAGGACGAGAACTACGCCGCCCAGCTCGAGCAGATGCGTTTCTCGCTCGCCAGCGGGGTCGCCAGCCTGGACGAGGCGAAGTCACGCTTGAAGCGTACCCGTGAGCTCCATGAAAACGGTCTCTCCAGCGATGCCGACCTGGAAACCGCAATGGCGTCGGTTAAACGGCTTGAAGCCGATGTGGACCGGATGCGAGCCAACGTGACTCAGGGTGAGGACCAGCTTTCCAAAACACGGATTTACTCCCCCATCTCCGGAACCGTCACCCAGCTGAATAAAGAAGTGGGCGAGATGGCGATTGGTGCCACCTTCAGCCAGGACATCATCATGGTGGTGTCGAAGCTGGACCAGATGGAGGTCGATGTCGAGGTTAACGAGAATGACGTGGTCCTGATTGCGATCGGTGACCCCGTCAAGATCGAAGTCTTCGCCCTGCCGGACACCAGCTTCAATGGTATGGTAACCGAGATCGCCCATTCAGGCGTGATCCGGAACCGTGGCTCCTCCGAAGAGGTCACCAACTTCAGTGTCACCGTCGCGGTCACCGACCAGGTGGTTGAACTGCGTCCCGGGATGAGTGCCACCGTTGAGGTGGTAACCGAGACTCGCAGCAACACCCTCGTTTTGCCCCAGGAAGCAGTCGCGGTGCGGACGATGAGCGATGAAAACCGTCGCGCCGAACAGGCTCGCAACAGCGACAAGGACGACAATGAAGGCGAGATGAAGAGTGGCAACATGGGTACCGATAAGGAAGAGCCCGTGGAAGTTGTCTTCATCGCGCAGGGTGATACAGTCTGGGCAAAGCAGGTGAAGCTCGGCATTTACTCGGACACCCACTTCGAGATCCTCGAGGGAATCCACGAGGGTGATGTCATTGTCACCGGGCCGTTCCGTTTGCTGTCACGTGAACTGCACAGCGGAACCATCGTATCCTACTCCAAGCCTGATATGCCGGGTGAAGAAGCCGACAGCACGATGGCCGAAGGTGAAAGCAGTGACGGGGAGTCGTAATGAGTAGTATAATTGATCTGAAAAACCTGCATAAGGTTTACGAGATCGGGCAGATCAAGGTCCCGGCTCTAGCTGGGGTTGATCTGGATATCCGCGAGGGCGAGTACGTCGCCATCATGGGACCATCGGGATCGGGCAAATCGACAATGATGAACATTATCGGCTGCCTTGACACACCGACTGACGGTATCTACCGTCTGGCTGGGGAACGTGTCGACCAGATGACCGACAACGAGCTCGCGGACATCCGCAACCGCAGGATTGGCTTTGTATTCCAGACCTTTAACCTGCTCCCGCGTGCTGATGCCTTTCACAATGTCGAGCTGCCGCTGATTTATGCCGGCATCTCTCGCTCTCAGCGCAAGGAACAGGTTGAATCTGCGCTTGAAAAGGTTGGCCTCGCCGACCGGATGCACCACAAGCCCAACGAGCTCTCCGGCGGTCAAAGGCAGAGGGTCGCGGTCGCGCGTGCGCTGGTGAATAATCCCAGCCTGCTGCTGGCGGACGAACCGACGGGTAACCTGGACAGCCGCACCAGCTACGAGATCATGGAGCTGTTTGGCCAGCTTTATGAGGGCGGGAATACGATCATCCTTGTGACCCATGAAGAGGATATCGCTGCTTATTCCCATCGTGTCGTACGTCTGTTGGACGGCAAAATCTCCTCGGATGAGACCCAGGTACCGCGTACGGGTGAAAACGGCATGTTTGCAGGAAAACCTGCGGATGAAGAAACGGCTTCGTAGCTGCAACATATCTGCTTGAACGACCTGGCGAACAAGCACGGCGCAGTGTGGCAATTTATCTTTGATACGGGGTCGCAGACCCCGTTGCTTTTGGGATCGGTAGCCTGAACGTCTGATTGTCCCTGGTAAGGACCCATTCATGGCCAAGAAGTTGACCACCATCTCCCATGCCCTCGCAGAAGGGTTTGTCATCGCCAACCGAGCATTGTTGGCGAACAAGACCCGTGCGGCGCTGACCACCCTCGGCATTATCATCGGGGTGGTGACAGTGACCCTGATGCTGACGATCATTCAGGGGTTGAACGCTTCGTTTGCCAAGCAAATCTCCTTCCTCGGCAGCAACACGGTTTATGTGGATCAGTACCCCTGGATTTGGGATGACGAGTGGTGGAAGTACATCAATCGTCCGAAAGTCACCATAGAGAACTACCAGGATATCCTCAACCGGTCGGACCTTTCAGCCGCAGTTGCCCCGTTGACCGGCACCTCACGCCCCATTGCGTACCGTGACAAGACCCTCACAGGTGTGCAGATCATGGGTGCGACTCCTTCCTTCATTGATGTGAGCAGTACGGTGCCGGAATTCGGACGGTTCATCAATGACTCGGACAACCGCAGTTCACGGCGTATTTGTGTAATCGGTCAGGACGTTCAAAACGAGCTTTTCGGCCCGCTTGATCCGATTGGACGGGATATCCGTGTTGGGCATTACCAGTTCCGTGTGGTGGGTATCCTCGAAAAGCAGGGCTCGACCTTCGGTATGAGCCGAGACAATACCATCATCATTCCGACGTTCACCCTGCTCAACACCTTTGGACGAAACCGTTCCCTGCAAATCGCTGTCAAGGCGAAAGATGGAGTGGAGATCGATGCCCTGGTCGATGAACTGACCGGCATCATGCGTACCTCCAAAAATCTCAAACCGCAGGATGATGACAACTTCTCGATCAATCGTCAGGCGGCCTTGCAGAACTTATACAAAACCATGACCGGCGGAGTTTATGCCGCTGGGTTGATTATTGGCGGGATCAGTCTGCTGGTTGGTGGGATCGGCATTATGAACATCATGCTGGTCTCGGTGACCGAACGGACCTGGGAAATCGGGATGAGAAAAGCGATTGGCGCGAAAACCAGCCACATCCTCTGGCAATTCCTGGTCGAAGCGATGATGATCTGCGTGTTAGGAGGTGTTGTCGGCCTGGGGCTTGCCTACCTCGGCAGCCTTGCGATCAACAATGTCTTGCCGACCTCTCTCCCGCTCTGGTTGGCGGGGATGGCGGTCCTCTTTTCGGCAGGAGTCGGGATTGTCTTCGGCATCTTCCCTGCGGCAAAAGCCGCTCGTCTCGACCCCATCAGCGCGCTCAGGGCGCAGTAAAAGAGTTCCGAAGAACCGTTCAGCCAGGTCTCCTGACCTGACTGTTGTTCCGTCAGACCCCTGAGTCTGACGGAAGAATTGTTGTTCTGTCAGGTCCTTAGCGCAGCGGTGACCTGACAGATGATCGTGCCAATGGCGCGAATTCTGTGTCAGATCTACGGATCTGACACAACGGGAATTGCGTCAGACGTGGGCGTCTGACGCAACAAAGGGAACCAGCTCGATGAACATGCTCGAATCCTACAGGGTGTCGGTGGCAAGTATCGCGGGGAACAAACTTCGTTCCTCGCTGACCCTGCTCGGTGTGGTCATCGGGGTGATGACCATCATCGCCACCATGTCAGTGATCCGTGGCCTTAACAAGATGATGGAAAACGAGATGTCCGAGTTGTCGACAGGCGTTTTCCAGGTCCAGCGATATGACGTTCAGGTCGGGATGCATGTCGGCGGCAGGAAACGGGAATACCGTCCCCACATCGGCATGGAAGAGGTCCGAGCCATCCAGCAGAATGTACCCCAGGTCAGCATGGTCGCCCCGGAGATTCATAAATGGGGCGTGCAGATTAAATACAAGAACGATGCCACGCCACCTAACAACACTCTCTTCGGTGGAGTGACCGCGACTGTTGCCAACAACGGTCATAGTATCGAGAACGGACGCAACCTCACCGAACAGGATTTGCAATACGCCCGCTCGGTCGTCGTGATTGGCGCCGCCATCGCGAGACGTCTCTTCCCCTACCGTGACCCGGTGGGGCAGCACGTGACGCTCAACGGGCAACGTGCCCAGGTGATCGGTGTCCTGCAGGAAAAAGGGTCCATGCTCAACCAGAATGCGGACCATGTGGCGTTGATCCCCATCACCACCTTCGAGCGCTGGTTCGGAAAGGAACGATCTTACGCGATCACGGTCCAGGCGAAAGACCCGACCAAGATGGACAAAGCGATCGAGCAGACGACCATCGCCATGCGTGCCGCGCGCGGCCTGAAACCGGGCGACGAGAACAACTTCGCCATCTGGCACTCGAACCAGCTTGTGAACAGCTTCAACGAGATGACCAAATGGATCAAGATCGCCGCCTTTGGCATTGCCTCCATCGCGCTAATCGTCGCCGGGGTCGGCATCATGAACATCATGCTGGTGTCGGTCACCGAACGAACCCGTGAAATCGGAGTCCGCAAAGCACTCGGCGCGAAACGTACTTCGATCCTGGCACAGTTCCTTGTCGAAGCGGTCATCCTGACGGAAATCGGGGCGCTGATCGGGGTCGGGGTCGGTATTGGGTCCGCTTACCTGCTCGGTGGCGCGGCCAACCTGCCGATTTCAGTGCCGCTTTGGAGTGTGATCGTCGGCATCCTCTTCTCCTCCGCCATTGGCTTAGGTTTCGGAACCTGGCCTGCATGGAGAGCAAGCCGCTTGGATCCGATCGAAGCGCTGAGATACGAGTAAGTTGTTCGGTCAGGTCTCCCGACCTGACCGAATATTCGTCGGGTCAGGAGACCCGACGAAACATGAAAGATGTACAGTACGAATGGACACTGAAACCCAGGACAAAAATCACTGGCCACCCTGTAGTACGGGCATCTTGCCCGTGTATACGCGGTCCATGACCGCGTTCTGGGTAACCGCAATACGCGAAGCAATCTTCGCACCGAAGAAACCCGACACGAAAGTGTCGGGCCAGTCGATTCAGCTGTAACCTATTATCCGGTGAGAGTGTCTCACCTCCATAGGGATTGGGGCTGTTGGACGAGATCCAATTGTGTGGATCGCGGTCCAGGTGCGCATAGAAGGAGCCGGAACTCCTGCGCGAGCCCAGTATGGCGTTTACAACGACAACTCTGCGAGAAGGGCTGAACATTGCGTTCCGCGCCCTGATCGCCAACAAGACCCGGTCATTGCTGACGACCCTGGGTATTGTCATCGGTGTGCTCACGGTTACCGTGATGCTGATGATTATCCAGGGGTTGAACACCTCGTTCACCAGCCAGCTTTCCATCCTCGGGTCCAATACCATTTACATCGAACGGTGGCCGTGGATCATTACGGACGGTTCCTGGTGGAAGTACATCAATCGTCCAGAAGTGACCGCAGCGAACTACGAGTACCTGCGTGACCACAGCCAGGATGCCTACGCTGTTGCCGCTGGTGCCGGGACCCGTCGCACGGTCGGGTACCGTGATGAGCGCCTCGAACGAGTGCGCATCAACGGCGCAACGCCAGAGTATCTCGATGCCTCCGGCTTTGATCTGGACGTAGGCCGTTTCTTCAGCCACACAGACGAACGCGCCGCTCGCCAAGTCTGTGTGATTGGATCGGACCTTCGGGACGATCTCTTCCGTTCGGTCAACCCGATGGGACGGGATATCCGCATCGGCAACAACCGTTTCCGTGTCGTAGGCATCCTCACCGAACAGGGAGAATCCTTCGGCGAGACAATGGACAAACGTGTCGTCATCCCCCTCTCGACCTTCGAAAAGGTGTACGGTCACCGTCGTGGTGTCCAAATCGTTGCGAAGGCAGCCGAAGGAGTGTCGGTGGATGATCTCGAGGATGAAATGCACTACCTGATGCGGCGAGCCCGTGAGCTGAAACCCCTCGAAGAAGACAATTTTGTCATCAATCGCCAGGAGATGCTCGAGTCGTTCTACAAACGGATGACGTCTGGCATTTACGCAGCCGGGCTGATCATTGGCGGCATTGCCCTGCTGGTTGGTGGAGTGGGGATCATGAACATCATGCTCGTTTCGGTCACCGAACGTACTTGGGAGATCGGGATGCGCAAGGCAGTCGGTGCCAAGACGACAGACATCTTGTGGCAATTCCTGGTCGAAGCGATGCTGATTTGCAGTGCCGGGGGGCTGCTGGGACTTGGACTGGCCGCCGCTGCGGGTGCCGCGATCAAATCGCAGTTGCCGGTTTCTCTACCACTCTGGCTTGCACTCGCGGCGGTCGGTTTTTCGGCCACCGTCGGCTTGTTATTCGGGATTTTCCCGGCCGCAAAAGCGAGTCGGTTGGATCCTATCGTCGCGCTCAGGTCGGAGTAAAGATGTTCCAGAACGAGTGTTCCGTCACATCCTCAGATCTGACGGAATCATGTGTCAGGTCTGAGGACCTGACACAACGATGTAGGACTGTTCTGTCCGGTCTCCCGACCTGAGCGAAAGATGCGTCAGGTCCGGAGACCGGACGCAACAAAAAGACACAACCGGTAAGGTGAGTACGCCATGAACCTCATAGAATCCTTCCGCATTGCGCTGGACAGCATTGTCTCGCAAAAGCTTCGCAGCTCACTCACCCTGCTCGGGGTGATCATCGGCGTCATGACCATCATCGCTACGATGTCGGTGATCCGCGGCCTGCAACAGATGGTCGAAAAGGAGATGTCGATCCTCTCCGCTGGCGTTTTCCAGGTGCAGCAGTTTGAGCGGGATTTCAATGGCAACCACTGGCGACGGGAATCGCCGCCTAAGATCGGGATGCGTGAAGTCCGTGCCATTGAGGAAAATGTCCCCCTCGCCCAGATTGTGGCACCGGAGGTGTGGAAATATGTCATCACGGTCAAGTACAAGGACGAGGCAACCAACCCGAATATCGTCGTCGCTGGTGGAGTTCCCGGCTTCGCTCCAAACAACGGCTACATGGTCGAACGGGGACGATTTCTCACCGACCAGGATGTTCATTTTGCGAGACCCGTGGTCGTACTCGCGCAAGGTGTCGCCAACAAACTCTTCCCCTTCCGAAATCCAGTCGGGGAATATGTGACCATCAATGGTAACCGTGCACAAGTGGTCGGTGTGTTCGAGGGACGTGGCAGCATGTTCAACGACAATTCCGACTACCACTGTGTCGTGCCCATCACCACCTTTACCCGCTGGTGGGGCGATCGCCGAAGCTGGTTTATCACCGTGCAGACCAGCGACCCTTCGAAAATCCAGGATTGCATTGACCAGACGGTTGCTGCATTGCGTGGCGCACGGAACGTAAAACCGGGTGAAAAGAACAATTTCGGTATCTTCCATTCGAACCAGCTCGTGGACAGCTTCAATGACATGACCAAGTGGATCCGAATCGCCGCCTTTGGGATCGCTTCCATCGCCCTGATTGTCGCTGGTGTGGGGATTATGAACATCATGCTGGTCTCGGTGACCGAACGAACCCGTGAAATCGGGGTGCGTAAAGCACTCGGCGCAAGACGGCGTTCGATCATGAGTCAGTTCCTCGTTGAAGCGGTCATCCTGACAGAAATCGGTGCGTTCATTGGCGTAGTGGTAGGAGTTGCAGGCGCCTTCCTGCTAGGCAAGGCAGCCGACTTACCAGTCGCGGTACCGGCGTGGAGTGTGATGGTCGGTATCCTCTTCTGCAGCTTTATCGGCCTGGTTTTCGGAACCTGGCCTGCTTGGAAAGCGAGCCGCATGGATCCTATTGTCAGCTTGCGGTATGAGTAACCCGTGGGTGACTGGTACACATCATGTGAGAGAAATTCGGTCGCAATCTGCGAGATCATCCTGCTCAACCGATGCAGTACAATCCCAGAGTGTACCTGTCACCAAATCGAACGTGCCGCAGATGGTGACAGGTACACTCCGAGTGTCCACCATTCTCCCGCTACAAACCCTTGTCGAATTGGATACCTTCGTCGTACATCATAGAACGCGTACCAGTCACCGTCGGGTGACACTCATAGAAAGGAGTTTGGATGTCCCCCCATTCAGAGATGCGGAGCACGGTAGCCCACCGATACATCGCATTCCTGATCCTCTTCTTCATCGCTCTGGTTTTCACAGGCTGCCAGGACCCTGCGAGCCGTGTGCAGGCGACACTCAAACAAGCTGCAGACAAAGGAACCTGGCAGGGTACGGCGTTCGTCCGGGTCGGAACGGACACCCTCGCCTACACCAGTTCAACCCGTTTCGGGACCAACCCGGATCGAACCCCCGGCACAAGTACACCCGTTGCTCTCGCCTCGGTCAGCAAGCTCTTCACCATGACGATGGTGTTGCAGCTCGATCAGGCAGGCCTGCTGGACCTTGATGCACGATTGCTGGATGTCCGTCCCTCGCTTGCCTCAACTGGTCTCGACTCGATCACCATCCGTCACCTGGTCACCCATCGTGCAGGATTGCCACGCGAAATCAACGGCAGCTCGGAAGAATCGGCGGCCGAATGGAATGCAGAAGGCTATGTCGGCCCCTGGCTGGATGGATTGTCCATCACCCCGGAAACCGTACCCGGCGGCGACTCGAAGTACAGCAACCTCGGCTACTGGCTGCTGGGTGGAGCGATGGAAGCGGCGACCGGGCAGACCATCACAGAGTTGCTCGACAGCCTGATCGCACAGCCGTACGGCCTTGAAACCCTCGGCTACGCACGTCACAAACCTTTCCCCGGTTTCGAGATGGATGGCAGCTTCCCCACCATCAAAATCGATCTGCGGACCCGATACACGTCTGGCGGCTATGTCGCTTCGCTGGATGATGTCTGCCGTTTCATCGATCTGCTGATGGCGGGAGACATTCTCGACGAAGAGCACCTGGATCTGCTGTTCAATGATTTCGGCTACGAAGAAGGCGGCGAAGACCAGCTCTCCGTCGCGGCGCACTTGCCCGGCTACAGCAACCGAATCCTGATCGATCGTCCGAGTGAACTGATTGTCGCCCTCTTCATCAACAAGAACGTCGAACCTATGGACGACATCCTGACCCTCGCCTCCACTCTGGCCATGCAAGCCGCCGAGGTCGATTTCTCCGGGTCGAAGAAGAAGGATGTTTACTACCACATCGACCGATGGGACGAGGCCGAGCACCCCTTGGAGGAAGCCATCCTCGAGATGGCGCACGCCATTGGCAGCGAGTCCGCAGACAGCATCGAAGCGGTGATGTTCCGCCACTACGACCTCGAGGAGTTTGGTCCCGAGGAACGTGCCAACGATCTCGATTTGCTGCCCAAACTCCCTGCGGCAATGGGTGGTTGGGCACCTTTGGCGTGGAAAGTCGAGGAGACGGCCGGCATCAACTGGATCTATTTGCTGATGCGTTCATCGCTGGAGGTGAGCGACGATGATGCCGATGTCCAGTTCATCCTTGGCATGGCCGCCCAGCCGGAAGCACCGGACAAGGTCTTCCATGTCTTTTATCATTTCAACGGGTTCAAAGTGAAGTAGTGGAAGCTCGCTGGCTGGACCAGAATCGGGGGTGGGAACTTGACGTATCCCCTGCCAGTATGCTATACTGAGATAACAGTTCACCCTTTTCGGAGAGCGGAAGACGGTCCTTTGTTCACGGTTGATGGTTAATGGAGACGGGCCTATCCCCGTCGGTGCCCACCGTACCGGACCTTGTCACCCGACCCCGAAAAGGGTGAACTGTCTCGGCGCGGCACACCGTGGCTCGCATGACCCTCGTGTGAAGGGAGTAGAATGATGACACTGCACCGCCGCATAATCACTCTTGTCGCCGGCTTCGCGTTGCTGAGCCTGGCGCTGCCGTCGTACGCCGAATTTGACTGGGATGCCAAGTATGCCGGAGATTTCATCACCGGCCAATCCAACGCACGCCTGCTCGCACTGGGCGGAGCGGGAGTCGCCATTTCGGACGGTCCCTCCGCTGTGTTGGGAAATCCATCGCGCATCGGCTTTCTCGCGGGGCAGGGTGTATCATTGATGCACGCGGACCGTTTTGAGTCCGCTGTCAAAGTGGATCATGCCGCTTGGGCACGGAACAACGGGGACCACGCCATCGGCTTCGGGCTGGTTCGTCAGGGAGTCGATGACATCCCGGTGACCGCACTCCGTGACCGCAGCAGCGGCATTAACCCACAAAACCGTCCCTACGTCGCCAACTGGACGAGCGCTTCCGAATATGCCTTCCTGCTCGCCTACAGCCAGGACCGTCCCTACGGCACAATCGGCGGCGCGGCGAAGCTGCTCTACAAACGGCTCGACACCACAGATGGTTTCGGGCTTGGTTTCGACCTCGGATATACGAAACGATTCGGCGGGTTGGTCCTGGGTGCACAGTTGCGTGACGCGATCACCACCCTGCTGACCTGGGAAGGTGGTCGTCAGGAGGCTATCAAGCCGACCCTGCGTGCTGGTGCCGCATTCTCGTTCCCGGTCGAACGGTTCAATGCGATTGCAACCCCTGTGGTCGAAGCAGAATTCCGCAGCGAAGCCCTCGGCACCGAGAATGCCTTCATCCCCCATGTCGGGCTCGAGTGGACGATTCGGAACATCGTTTCGCTGCGCGGCGGTATGGATGATGACCGTCTGAGCTACGGTGCAGGACTCGCCATTGGGCCCATCGGCCTCGACTACGCGTTTGTCGGGCACGATGACCTCGGCGCAACCCACCGTATCAGCGTCGGCTACCACTGGGGTGCGGTGCGGTGATCGGTCGATTCGTTCGGGTGGGGGCCCTGTTATTCGTTCTTTCTCTCGGCCTGACACCCCGTCCGGCGACTGCTGAATCTGATCCACCAACCACACAGGATCTCACCCCCTACCTCGATTTGGTTCGTGAGCAAATGGATCGATACCCCATGATGAACGAGGAGGATGCCTACAAACTACTCTTCCAGGCGACACGCGGGCCGGGGCACTATGGCATGTCCTATGGTCCTGTGGAGACGTGGTTGCGTAAAGAAGTAGAGGGGATGACGGTGGATTCCACGCAGTCGGACCGGATGGTGGAAGAGATTGGTCCACACTACAGCCGTCTCTACCTCGCTCCCTACATCGCGGCAGGAGGATCAATCGAGGCACTGGCGCACGCGCAGATCGAGTCGGCGAAGTCTCAACCCGACCCAGCCCGGCTACCGAAGGTCTGGGATGAGTTACGGCTTTCTGTTGCCAACTACTCTCTGCACGGACTCGATTTGGCGCGATTTGACGAACTCACCGAACTCTTAAAAGCGAACGAATGGCCCGCCATCCACCATTCGGATACTTACCAGCAAAACTATCAGCCGCACTACCGAGTGTTAACCAGAAAACAGGTCTCGTTGCTTCTGGCAAAAATGAATGCGGATCCACGAAACGACTAGTAGTTCTCTTCACCTCCTCACAGCCTGAAACCCTTTTATATTCTTGAATATCTGGCTGTTCTTCGCCTTATCAACCCCTCATAGTGTCACTAACATTCCATCCTCACTATTCTTCTAGTTGAGGGCTCCGGAGGACCATTACCCTATTGTGCAAAACGGAGGGACCGGCTATATTACCGGCCACATTTTAATGTTAGTATAGTAACAACGGAATTTTAGTATAGTATGGCTCCTGAAAAGCTTCAAGAGATCGGATCACGGATTCGCCGTCTACGGACAGCGGCCGAGATGACCCAGGGCGAACTGGCGGAACGTGCCGACTTGACGGCAGGTTTCATCAGCCAGCTGGAGCGTGGGAAAGTATCGATCTCGATTGACAGCTTGATCATGATCCTGGATGCCTTGAACATCCACATTTCGGACTTTTTCCGTCCCCAGCGAGGCGCACGAGTCGTCTTCCGAGATTCGGAAACCGTTGAACTCGATCGTGAAGGAGTCAGCCAGTTCATCGCCCTGGTACCCGGTGCGGCCAATCGTCAGATGGAGCCGATCCGTGTCCACCTTGCTCCCGGCGAATCAACCAGCCTGGAGCCTTTCAGCGGTGAACAGTTCGGGTATGTGTTGTCGGGCCGGGTCGCGGTTCATTACGCGGGCCGTACTGATAAGGCATCGAAGAAGCAGTCCTTCTATGCGAAGGGCGACTACGAATTGACGATTGAAAACGTGTCACAGCGTGACGCGAGCTTTCTTTGGGTAACAAGCCCCCCGTTTTTCTGATCGCAGTACTCCACCATGGAGTGCTGAAAGCAACAAGTACGGCAGTGAGGCTGCCGGAGACGTTCCCACCGGATGATCCGGTGTTGTAGGAGGATCCAACCTTGACCACTCAGGCTCTTGGCCATCAATTGATGGTTGAGTTTTATGACTGCGACAAGCAGATGCTGGACGATCTCGCCGGGATCGAAAAAGCCATGCAGGATGCCGCGATTGTCAGCGGTGCCACCATCGTCGAGAAAGTCTTTCATCGTTTCAGCCCCTTCGGGGTCAGTGGTGTTGTTGTCATTGCCGAGTCACACCTTGCGATTCACACCTGGCCGGAGTATGGCTATGCGGCGGTGGACCTCTTCACCTGTGGAACCGAAGTAGACCCGATGAAGGGCTTCGAGCTTCTCGAGGAACGTCTCGGTTCGCAGAACATGTCCGTTGTCGAAATGAAGCGTGGTCTGCTCCCACAGGCGAACGGTGTACACAAGCCACTTGCGGTAGATGCGGAGATGCCCGACTTTGCAAAGAATGGGAATGGTGCAGGGAATGGCCACTTCCAGCACAGCAATGGTAACGCTCACACCAAGGTAGCCTGATCATGCATAACGAGCAGCCCGTGCACAGCATCCCTCGTCCTACGAAATTTTTCCTTACCGCCGGTGCAGCGGAGGGGTATACACCCTTGAATGCGTTCGACGCCGCCTTGTTGAACGCTAGTGTCGGGGATGTGAACCTGGTGAAACTGTCCAGCATCCTGCCGCCCAGTTGCACGCAGGTGGACCGCTTTAAGCTCGAGCCGGGATCGTTGACACCAGTCGCTTATGCCTCCATCACCTCCCACCTTCCGGGCGAGACCATCGCTGCTGCGGTGGCCTGTGCGGTGCCGGTGGATCCGGAACTGCCGGGTGTAATCATGGAGTACTCGGCACGCGGAAGCAAGGAAAGTGCGGAAGAGATTGTCCGCGACATGGCGCGTCATGCCTTCGAGGCACGAGGCCGTGAAGTGAAAGAAATCCTTTCGACCTCCGTCGAGCATCATGTCACCAGCATCGGATCCACGTTTGCGGCGGTTGTTTTCGGCTATGGAGATGTTTGACCATGAGTGAGCAGAATTTGCCAACTCAGGAAAACGCAATGGGGCTGGTGTTTACGGAATGGTTTCCGGAAAGCACTGGCCTTAGTTTTCGCATTGTC
The DNA here is from genome assembly GCA_020444265.1 of bacterium. GTDB lineage: Bacteria > Electryoneota > Electryoneia > Electryoneales > Electryoneaceae > JAHLLH01. Next base: position 23,326 of record JAHLLH010000008.1, on the reverse strand, counting down.
CAGACCATCGAGAGTGCCCAGTCTCCGCTACAGATGATCGAACTGTACGAGACGGAAACTCACGGCAAATTGTTGGTGATGGACGGCTGCGTGATGCTGACCGAACGGGACGAGGTTGCGTACCACGAGATGATCGTCCATGTTCCCCTGCTCTCCCATCCTAACCCGAAACGGGTGCTGGTGATCGGTGGGGGCGATGGTGGCACGCTTCGTGAAGTGGTTCGTCACCCATCCGTAGAGCTGGCCCGTCAGGTTGAGATCGATGGTGAGGTGGTACGCATTTGCAAAGAGCATTTGCCGAAGATCGCCGCGGCGTACGACAACCCGAAAGTCGACTTGATCATTGGCGACGGCATAGAGCATGTGAAAACTGCGCCGGATGGCAGCTACGATATCGTGCTGATCGATTCAACCGATCCCTTCGGCCCTGCTCTTGGACTCTTCGGCGAAGAGTTCTACCGGAACGTGGACCGTATCCTCGCCGATGATGGAATCATGGTCTGCCAGGCGGAATCGGCCTGGTATAACATGCCGATGCTGAAGGTTATTGTTGAGACATTGCAGAAGATTTTCCCTGTGGTCAAGACGTTCTCCAGCCAGATTCCGGTCTATCCTTCGGGCACATGGTCCTTCGGGTACGCCAGCAAAGGCATTGATCCGGTGGCAGATGTTGATCAAGAGCGTGCGGAACCGATTGAGGAAGGTGGCCAGTACTACAACCGTGACCTGCACAAAGCCGCTTTTGCTCAGCCGAGTTTTGTGAAACGGGAACTAGGTTTGTAGATACCGAGCTATTCAGGGTGAACCAGTTGTTGTATCAGGTCTCACGACCTGACTCATTTTCCGCCAGGTCAGGAGACCTGGCGGAACGTGTAGAGAGGGATTCATGAGTTTTTCACCGTTGCGGTTCCTCGAAGCGGCCGGCGACCGGACCGATGCAAAAGCTGGAATCGTGGGGATTCCTTTTGATGGCACCACATCGTATCGCCCGGGCACACGTTTCGGGCCGGATGCGCTGCGCCGTGCCTCGGATTCCATAGAGACCTACGATCCCAACCTCGACCGCGACCTTGAGGACCACATCTATATCGACTTCGGGAATGTCTTTCTCGAAACCAGCGACCCTGGTGAAATGGTTGAACGGGTCCGAAACTCGTTAAACGAACTACCTGAAGATTTGCCGCTGATCATGTTCGGGGGGGAACACTCGGTCACCCTGCCTCCCTTTGAGCGTGCGTTGAAGCAGTATCCCGACCTCGCCCACATCGTCTTCGATGCTCATGCCGATCTGCGTAAAGAATACGAAGGGTCGCCCCACTCCCACGCCAGCATTACTCATCGTGTGGTGGATTTGATCGGGCCGGAACGTGTCGCGATGTTCGGTATTCGGTCGGGGCTGCGTGACGAATTCAGTTTCATGCGCGAACATAACATGTTGCATGTAATGACACCCGACGGACTGAGCGAAGCGATGAATAAACTTGGAAATCGCCCCCTCTACATCTCCGTTGATCTTGACGGTTTCGACCCATCGGAAGTCCCCGGTACCGGAACGGTTGAACCCGGCGGCTTTCGCTGGCTGGATTTTGAGCCCATGGTCAAGCTCTTGCTGGGCAAACAGGTTGTCGGCGCGGATGTCGTCGAATTGGCCCCTTCCATCGACCCGACCGGCCGTAGCGATGTCTACGCCGCACGAGTGGCACGAGCGTTGCTTCTATTACTGTTGGAGAATCGCTGATCGAGGCTGGGGTGGAGCCGCAAAGAGCGACCACCCCTTTCTTTTTCTATCTTTGCCTGGATCTGACCGAGACGAAGATTGGAGGTAGCTCGTGCACAGCCTGCACTCAACCCGCCGTTTTATTCACTTTTTCCTGATCCTTGCCGTCCTTTCGCTCCCACTCGCTGTAGCAGAAGCGACATCGTTGCTCGATGTCTACCTGCCTGACCGGATAGCCGCGCAGGACCTTCGCAGTAGCAATCTTGACATTGTTGAATGGCATGGCCGGATGGCTGCTGTAGTCGCCTGGCCCGGTGATGAAGAACGTCTCGCCGAACTCGGCCTCACTTGGAACACCCGGATTGAGAATGTTGAGGAGTTCTACCGGAACCGTCTCGACAGCGACCTCGATGACATGGGCGGTTATGCGACGCTCAGCGAGATCAATGCGTGGATCATGGAAACTGCAGCCTCCTACCCAGAGCTTGTGGCCGGACCGGACACCATCGGGTACACCCATGAAGAGCGGCCGCTCCTCGTGTTCAAGCTTTCTGCCAATGCAGCGGTCGATGAGGATGAGCCGGAAATTTTCCTCAACTCTGCAATTCATGCTCGCGAGGTGATCACCCCCCTCGTATTGATGAACTTCGCCGATCTGCTGTTGGAAGGTTATGGCACCGACCAACGTGCCACCGATCTGCTCGACAGCCGCGAAATCTGGTTTCAGCTCAATGTCAATCCTGATGGGTACGCCTACAACGAACAGACTGATCCGAATGGTGGCGGGATGTGGCGGAAAAACAGGTATGAATTCCAGGACTTTGTCTATGGTGTCGACCTGAATCGAAACTTCCCCTATATGTGGGGATACGATGACATAGGCTCCTCGCCTGACAGAAGTGATGGTACGTATCGTGGTCCCGAAGCGGGCAGCGAGCCGGAAACCCAGGCGATGATGAACTTTACAAACGAGCGTGAGTTCAGTGCAGTCCTGAACTACCATTCTTACAGCAACCTGATCCTGCTTCCCTGGGGTTACACCTACGAACGTCCTCCGAACTACGATGTCTACTTCGCCCTCGGGACTCACCTGAACGAAACGCTGGGCTGGCAGGTAGGTGGTCCGGAGATCATCTATGCAACCAATGGTGGCGCCGAGGACTGGCAGGAAGGTGGCGCAGACTACCACATGTGGACCTTCACCTTCGAGGTTGGTACCGGCTGGGATGGGTTCTGGCCTACGCTGGCACGTCGTGATGAACTCATCCCCGAGCAGGAAGAGCCCCTGTTCCGATTCTGCGAGATGGGTGCCAATCCGTGGATCCTGATGCCCGCTCCATCTCCCACACTATTCCTGTCCGACGAAACAGCGACCAGCTTCACCCTGACCTGGCACCCGGTCGCTGACACCGTTGGAAACGTGGCAGCGAACTATGATGTCGCCGAAATGACTGGCTTTGTCGATTCCGATGATGCCGAATCTGCGACGGTGAACATCTGGGATTTTGATGGCTTCAGTCGTGGAAGCTACGGCGGCTCGTACGCATACTACTCCGGCAACGAAAACTCGGTAACGAACACCCTGACAGCGACCTATCCGATTACCATCGCAGAAGGCGACACCCTGTCGTTCAACACACGTTTTGTGATTGAGGATGACTACGATTACGCTTATGTGCAAGCGAGGGTGAATGGTGGCGAATATGTCAATCTCGAGGGGAGTATCACCACCAATGCCAACCCCAATGGTGCAAACCAGGGCAATGGCATCACAGGTCCTCAGAACGACTGGATCGAAGCACGATTCCCATTGGATGAGTACGCTGGGCAATCTCTACAATTCCGCTTTGCCTACATCACGGACACCTATGTGAGTGAGGAAGGCTTCTACGTGGACGACATCAGCCCGGTGGTCGGCTTTGAGACACAGGAGATGATTGCGGAAGCGGTAGAAGACACCTTCCTGACGGTCGTGAAAGAAGATTTGACCGAGCCGACGGATTTCTGGTACATGGTACGTTCGATCGATGAAGAAGGAGATATCAGCAGCTGGTCCTCGTTGCTAGCCGTAACTGCAGGAACCAACACCAGTGCTGGAGATCTAACCGACTCTGGTCTACCACAGAACTACGAGGTTGCTCCACTCTACCCCAACCCCTTCAACCCGACCTCGACGCTGCAAATCGGCTTACCCGTCGCAGCAGAGGTAACCGTCCGGGTTATCGACATCCTCGGTCGTGAGGTGCAGCACCTTTCCCTCGGCCAGAAGAATCCCGGACGCAGCAGCCTGGTCTTGGATGGCCGCACCTGGGCCACCGGCCTGTACTTCGTCGTGGTTGATCTGCACGGAGTTAACGGCACTTATCACCACGCTGTACAAAAGGCCGTGATTGTGAAATAGGAATGTTTGAATGCAGGTAGGTATACGTGACAGTCACCTGATTCTATGAATCAGGTGACTGTCACTCTCCGCCCCCCCCCGCTCTCGCCTCCCTTGAGATAATGGTCGTGCTTTCGCACCTTCCGTCACATTGAGTGAACCACACCTTGGACATACTATGAACGAGTTACCCTTCCTCGAGGATGCCTTGAGGGATCATGATGAGGTCATCGCACGCGCCCGTGCACTTGGCAAGGCCAATGGCATTGCGCGGGTTGTGGTGGCGGCAGCAGAAGAGGATGATGTCCTCGCCGCGTTGTATGAGTGCAAGAAGGAAGGCATCGCCAATGCCATCCTGGTCGGAAACCGCGAGAAGGTCCACGCAGCTCTCGACCTGGCAGGAGTTCCTGCGGACACCTTTGAGCTGATCGAAACCGAATCGGACGAGGAATCCGCTTTAAAGGCCGCGACCATCGCCGCATCAGGTGATGCCGATGTCGTGATGAAAGGCTACCTCAAGACCTCAACCCTGTTGAAAACACTGCTCAAGAGTGAGCATGGCTTGCGGGACCGTGAGCTGGTCAGCCACAGCGCCGTCCTCTATGTGCCCAGATACGGAAAGCTGCTGAACGTCACCGATGGCGGCACGCTGGTCAAACCGACCATTAACCAGAAGATGATTGCCATCGCGAACGGGGCAACTGTCATGCGGTCGGTCGGTATTGATCGTCCGAAAATTGCGATCCTGGGACCGGCGGATGATGTCAGTTCGGATCGACCTGAAACAGAAGATGCCCATGCGCTCGCCGACCTGGCTCGACAGACTTGGGGTGAGTGGATGGATGTCGCCGGCCCAATGACCCTGCAAACTGCAACCCAGGAGCCGGTAGAGGATCACATCAGCCCTGTCGCTGGCGATGCCGATGTCCTGCTGGCCCACACCCTTGAAGAGGGCAATATCATCGCTAAAACGTTGATCCAGTTCGGCGGAGCCATCTTCATGGGAGTGATTGCTGGTGCGAAGGTTCCGATCAGTCTCGTCTCACGAAGCGATACAATGTTGAACAAGATGGCCTCCATCGCCCTCGCAGTTTGCCTCGCAGACTACCAGCGTCGTGGATTTGAACCACTGCCAGCCTACACCCCGAAGGAGGTGAACGCATGAGTACCCCTCTTGACCTCCACCTGATGAAGCTGGTTGATGCGATCGAAGAGAAGCCGGTACCGGTTGCTGTTTTTGCGGAAGGGATGTCTGTGGCAACCCTGGCTGCCCTGCGTACCGCTGCCGGTGCAGGATGGATGAAGCCGGTGCTGGTGGGTTCGGAAACGACAATCCAAGGTTTGATCCGTGGGGAAGATCTCGCAGGTCTGGAGATTAGCGAGTGGGAGACCCCATCCGAAGCACTCGGGACCATGCTCCAGCTTGCGACCCTCGGTTCAGTCAAGGCGCTCGCCTTTGCCCCAAGCGACCAGATCGCTGCGTGGGACTTGTTGCAGCAGCTTGAAGGTGATCCCTTCAAAGCCGATGCACACTCCTTCGGTCTCTCGATGGTTGTGCCTGAAACCTTGGGACGACCCCTGTTCCTCACGGACACAGTCGTCCATGCAGAACCAGATGTCGAAACCCGTATCACAATGCTTCCGAAACTGGTCGATCTGCTGAAACAACTGGGGATCAGCGAACCACGTGTCGCGATGTTGACGGCAGTTGAAGTGGCCAGTCCGGGCCTGCCGGCTACCATGGATGCACAAGCTGTCGCGGCTGCGTTCGAACATGCTGACAGCTTCCATGTGCAGGGTCCGCTATCGATGGACCTTGCGATCAGCGAACATGCGGCGAAGAAGAAGAAAGCCACCGGCGAGGTTCCGGGAAAGGCCGATCTGCTCAATGCACCAAACCTGACGGTCGCTCGTGGGATTTTGCACGCCTGGACCCTGCTGAGTGACACACCAGCCGCCACCTTGCTGCTTGGCGGTCCTGTGCCGCTTGCCCTGCCGGATGCGTCAGAGGGAGAAGAGGGATTGGTTCGCAGTCTTGCGTTCGCGGTTGCGCTGGCAACCGACTGACATTGGTTCTGTTCCGCTATCAGCCCCGTTCTGTGTGCCAAAGAATGGTTTTTCACACAGATCGGGGCTTACTCTTGGCAATATGAACATCGTGCCGCTATCTTTTTCTTCTTGGCATTTGCGGTTGCCAACGTCCGTGGACCTTGATGTTTCACGCCTCCCCGGAGATGAAAACGATGGCATCACTCCTCATTGAAGCTGCGATGGTTAATCCGCAGGGGAAGAGCGAGAAGCTCAACACGGCGGTATCAAACGAAGAACTCAACCATGAGTGGGTTCAAATTCGTAACACCAGCAGCTCTGCGGCTCCCCTCGATGATATCACCCTGATGCACCTGACCTACCCATTGGGCAGTAGCGAGGCAAAACAGACAGTTATCATGCGGCTTCAAGGCACGCTGCCGGGGCTAACCGCCTTGCGCATCCATTCAGGTCGTGGAAAACCTTACTATGACCAGCAGCTCAACGTCTATCACGGATTTGTCAACCCGAAACAGAGTGTCTACCTGTTCCAGGTCGTACGTCCGGATAAACTGTTCCTCACAAGACGTGGAAAAACGATTGATTTGGCAGCTTACCAGGTCCCAGTTCCAGTGAATAAGCGCTTGAAGCGAGTCTCACCAGCGGAACGTTTTCTGCTGCAACCGATCTAACAGGATGGTTTCAAGTGAGGATCACAAGGGAGACAAGCAGCTTGTTTCCCATTTTCATTTTATGGTACTGGTGTCATACGGATTCGCTGAATCAGTACGGCATTGACCACTTCACCCTGCCATCGTGCCGGCGAATATTTCACCGCCCACAATGCTTTTTCAAACGCTGCTTCGAAGTCCTGGTACTTAGGAGTTACCCGTTGCAGCTTTACATCAACCGGTACCCCTGCTGACGAAACGGTAACCTGAACATCCGCCGTACCGACCATCCCCTGGATCAGCGCATCCGGAGGATAACTCCGAGTTTTGTGAGCGTAATCGTGAACCGCATCCAGACCCTCGCCAAAGCTCGGAGGTGAGTAAGCCGACTCAGGCAGTCCAGCGTCCAGCAGCAGCTGATCAACCGGCGTAAAATCTGTATTGAAGACAAACCGTTCCTGTTCGAGAGTTGCTACAGCCAGTTCGAGAGTCGGCTGCTCGACAGGCCCGCTGATTTCACCAGACCAGAGGTCGAATCGCTGCATCGACACCGTCGTTATGGGTCCATCTCCAACGCTGTTCCATTCCAGCAGAACCACAACATCCGCTTCGAACTGTTGTCCCCACTCCAAGGCCGCATCGACATCGAAGAAATCAATCCGGAGTGTATCCCCGGTCCAGAGGGCCAATTGCTCCTGCTGGGAGATGGGTTCGGATTGCAACACGGCCTGGCGGTAGAGGGTAACACTCCGGTCCCAGAGCCAACCGACGTCACCCGCTTTGCTGCTTGTGTGCAGCGATGGCGGCAGGATCAGGATACGATCATCAATAGCTACGGCTGGCTGGGAATATGTCAGCAACCAACCGAGCAGAAACAGGATCAGGAGAAATCGTTTCACAGTTGATCAGACTCCCTTTCGCCAGGAAGGTTCCCGTTTATCAAGGAAGGATGCCATGCCTTCCTGACCCTCATCACTGGCACGCAACGTGGCAATCTGTTGTGCAGTCCATTCCTTGAGTGAATCAAGCGGCTCCTCGCCACAGCGACGGATCAGCTCTTTACAGGCCGTCAATGCGTTCGGGCCTGCCTGCTCGACTGTTTCCGCCAGTTTGCGCACCGCATTATCGAGGTCGCCATGGACGACAACCTGGTGCACAAGACCCATCTCGCGAGCCGTTTCAGCGTGGAAACGGTCCCCAGTCAGCATGTATCGTCTCGCGGCACTTTCCCCGATTTTCTTTACGACAAACGGTCCAATCACAGCAGGGATCAGGCCAAGTTTTACCTCGGAAAAAGCGAAGAAGGAACCCTGTTTCGCAATCGCCATGTCGCATGCCGCGATCAATCCCAGCCCTCCGCCGATGGCCGGTCCCGGGATTTGGGCGATGACAGGCTTGGGGAAGGTGTAGATCAGGTCCAGCAGATCAGCAAGTGCCATCGCATCGGCCAGGTTGGCTTCTTTGCCCGCGTCTCGGATCTGCTTCATGTAGTTCAGGTCTGCCCCGGCACTGAACGCACTCCCCTCACCACTGAGGACGATACAACGGGACTCATTATCCAGCATTGACCGGAATGCTTCAGTCAGGTCGGCAACCATCTGGCTGTTGAAGGCGTTCCGTCGCTCGGGACGGTTCATCGTGATGTAGGCGGTTCCATTGAGTGTATGAACTTTCACGGTAGCCAGTTCCACGGTACGATCCCTCTCGTGTTGTGGTAAAAAAAATCCCAGCGTCAGCCGGGATCAAAAGCATATCGACAGGCTGAGCATATCGTTGGCTCAGTTGTTACCCCGGTAGGTCGGAATGTAGATCACTGCACGCATGGAAAGCACGAGTCCCCCCGACTCAAATACATTCTTGTCCGAACCACCTACCGTATCCCAGAAGCTCTCTCCATGACCAATCTGGCCATGGTTGATGCTGCCGTATTGATCGACCCACACCTGGCTCTGGTTGAAGGTGACATCCCCCGAAGTGTATTCCACCTCAAGACCGACAGCAAGGGAGGAATTCACCTCGTATTCAACGCCGAGAAATGGGCTGATGAAGACATCCCCGCTACCGAAACGATCATAGACGCCTGGGAAGCCACGGTCAACGGTCATATTCATGATACCAATGCCCAAACCGGCGGGAAGCCGCACGGGACCAACGTTCGGGGTCACGTAAAAACGAGCCTGGACCTCCGTCGTGCCGAAGGAAAAGGTGCGGAATTCCTCAGTCCCGATCGTTTGAATTGGAACCAGATGGGTCTCTTTCACCGATCCCTGACGAAGGATGACTTCTGCTCCAAAAGAACCGAAACGCATTCCAAAACCACCTCCGATACGGAAGTAGGGGTCTGAGAAGACTTCTTTGTAGGCGTCGTCCACTGGGTCACCCATGCCCACATAGCCGAGAATGTAGGGCCGAACCGGCGGCTCGGCATCCAATTCTTCCTCGTAGATCACACGACCATACCCCTGCGCCACAGCGGTACTGGTGGCACCAACGAGCAACAGCAGGGCGACTAGAGCTGTCGCCGAAAGGGTAATCAATGTCTGGGTGACGGATTGTGGCCGACGCGGGAAGCGGAACCGTGCCATCACATGCTTCATGGTTTGTCTCCGTGCTGGTGCAGCAAACACAAAGGCCGGCTCAGGTCCTGCTGCAGTCTAGCGGATCAGTGCGGGGTTCTCTTATCATACGTCACGAATAGCCGTGAGATCAATCCCCATCGTCTGAATGATCAGCATCGTAAACAACCCTGCCATTGACAATTGTCAACAGAACCTTTGCCTCGAGCAGCTCTTGCGGGGTGCAGGTAAGTAGGTCGCGATCGAATGTTGTCGAGTCGCCCAGGTCCCCGTTCATCCATGCATCTTCTTCGAATGCTGCAAAGGCAGCATTCCTGCTAAAGCCAGCCAGCGCCTGCTCACGGCTGACTCGCTGATCGGGTAGCCATCCACCTTCCGGGTTTCCTTCTGCGTCCATACGAGTGACGGCTGCGTACAAGCCGAGACGAGGATCTGGACGCTCCACCGGGAAATCGGAGCCAAATGGCAGTAAGCAGCCCGCATCCAGAAATTGCTGCCATGCATAGGCTCCTTCCAGACGATCCTCCCCCAGCCGCTCCTCTGCCCAAGGCATATCAGAAGTCGCATGCGTCGGCTGCATGGATGGAATGATTCCCAGTTCAGCAAATCGCGGGATGTCAGACAACGCAACAACTTGAGCATGCTCGATCCGGAAGCGGTGATCCTCGACAGGCATATTCCTCAGCGCGGCTTCATAGGCATCGAGGGTGACACGATTCCCACGGTCCCCGATGGCATGTGTACAAACCTGGAAACCGTGCCGAAGCGCATGCTCTGCAACCATCTGAATGGTGTCGAGCGGGGTTACCAGCAGGCCACGATTGCCCGGATCATCTGCATAATCCTCGAGCAGTGCCGCCCCACGTGACCCCAGCGCACCATCTGCGTACAGCTTGACAGCTCGGACGGTCAGCATTCCACTCGGATGCTGGTACGTCCCCTCCTCCATCTTCCGCATGGCCCAGTTGAGATGCGCCCCCTCAAGCATAGCGTAGATACGAAGTGTCAGTCGTCCTTCATCAGCAAGCCGTTTGTAGACAGCCAGGGTGATCGAATCGATGCCGGCATCATGAACCCCGGTGAGGCCGAGACGGTTGCATTCTTCCATCGCAGTGACCAGCCAACGTTCCACATCTTCGGCTCTCTTCTTAGGACGCGCCGCCGCTGCGAGGTCCACAGCATTGTCGATCAGGATCCCGGTCGGGTTCCCCTCTTTATCGCGTACAATCCTCCCACCATCCGGATCGATTGTCGCAGCATCAATCCCGCAAAGCTCGAGGGCTCTTCGGTTCAGCCAGGCAGCATGGCCATCGACACGTCGAAGGTAAACCGGTTGCGGGATTCCCTCGAGGTCGCGCCAGGTGGGGTATTCCTTCTTCGGCCAATCATTCTGATCCCACCCTCTCCCATTGAGCCATACATCCTGCGAGAGAGTCTCAGATCGTGCTCGGACCTTCTCAACCACCTCACCGACCGACTCTGTGCCGAAGAGACGCACCTCTTCCAAGGTCCTTCCCAAACCAGCGAGGTGAGCGTGGGCATCGATCAGTCCGGGATAGGTATAGCCAGTACCTTCAGTATTGGCATTATCCATGCCCTGAGCTTGGAGTGGAAGGCTCATCAGCGTCACGGCAAGCATCACCAGACTAAATCGCAAAAGGCAACCAGACTGCTTCATCATGGCTTCTCCAGTAGACCACATCATCTTGCTACAATACAGATCGTTCAGTTGAAGTTCCGCAACTCAGGCCAAATCTCTTGAATCGTACGGTAGGGCTGCCTGCAGATGCGAATCCACTGGTGACGTTCGTAGGGCATCGCCCAAGGGTTGTCCCACTCTCCAACCATCTCAACCTGCTCAAATTCATCCATAAGGTCATCCTCTTCCGCCCCCAGGATGATCCAAACTGATGCGGTTTCTGCCGGAGGACCCCAGAGGTAGTAGTTGTTATGTCCGCAGTAGACCGGTGGAAGTGGATTGTTGCTACGGTAGTAATCGATTGCCCCTGCTTCACCGTAGTTCCAGACCAACACGGCACAGTCCAGTTGCTCTTCGGGAGTCAGGGATTGATACGCAGTCGATACTTCTACCGCAAGCTCTTCCCAGCCGTGACGGTCTGCGAAGTGCTGCGGCAGAGGTCCAAGTTCCTTGCGCTCACTGGTCGAAGGTCCAATCCCCATTAATTCGGCGTAGGAGACATACTCTTCCTCATCCAGCACTGGAATGGCGAATGGAATGAAGGGTAGCCCCTGGGCTGCTGTAAGAAGGGTGATTGCGAGAGGAAGCCAGCGAAGCTTGTTCCTGGTCCAGCCGCTTAACAGAATCGCTCCCGCTGCGAAGAGCAGGACCAGAGAGGGGCTAAGGTAGCTCGGTTTTGCAGATCCTGAAGCTGTGAGGATCGCAAGGACCGTTATGAAAAGCCAGGCAAGGGGGCGGAAAGCTCGGATCGGCTTGTAGAACAGCAACGCGACAAATCCACCCAGCCAGAACGGCAGGGTCGCCGGGTGCATGTCCAGGACAAGAGACGAAAGCAGGTCAAGCAGGGAACGGTCCACGTACTTGTACTGCATGGCGTTGCGCATGAAAAGCAAGGTCGGCCAGTCATGGACCATCTGCCAGATGAGATAAGGTGAAAACAGCAGGAATGCGATCCCCGCCCCGGCATAGGGACGCCAGTTGAGCAGCCATCTTCGTTGCGGGCTGATCAGCAACGCCACCAGCAGTCCGGCACCAAACCAGAGCAGGCTGATTTTATTCAGCAGGCCGATCCCCAACCAGAATCCCAGTGCTAACCAGAGCTTTTGGTCCCCGATACGGAGCATCCGGGCCATCAGCAGAAATGCTCCCAGCCAGAAGAGCCCATCAAAGACATTCATCGAGTAGTAGCCATGCATCCCCCAGAATTGGGGAGCAGCAAAGGCAAGGACCGCTGCAAGGAGCTGCGCTCGTTTGTCACCCCCCATCTCACGAGCCAGCAGCCCGATTCCGATCAGCCAAAGCGAGCTGACAAGGGAAGAGACCAGACGTACAGCAAACAGGGACTCACCTAAGAGGAAGCGACCGACCGCGAGCAGAAAGACGGAGAGGGGAGGGTGATCGACATAGCCCCAGGCAAGATGATCCGCACAGGCGAGGTAGTAGAGTTCGTCCCGAAACCAACCGAACTCACCTGGCGCCCCGGTGAACAGGTAGATCATCAGACGTGCCATGGCAAACGCGGAAAGCCCTACCCAAGCGAGGGGAGCTAATCCTCCAGCCACTCGTTCAGCTCGATCCATCCTCTCCTCCCGCAAAGACCGGTCGCAAGACATGCTTCTACTGTTCTAAGGAAGCTCCACATTCAAAACGCTTGAATCGGATGATCCAAGCGTTTTTTGAGTCACACAGATCGTTTCCAGGGTGGCGAGGTCCATGCTCCTCGGGTCCGTGCCATCCGGTAGAAGATCAGAGTGGCGATCAGGGTCAGAGTCACTGTGATGATCGTGTTCTCCAAGCCGAATGCGCCCCCAGTCAGGATTGTGGGACCAGTGAGGGAGGCCTGCATGAATCCCATCTGGGGACTGCCGGATACATCGAATCCGAAAAGAGGGCCCTGGACGGTATTCCAGGCATAATGAAGGCCGAGGACACCCCAAAGCCGACCCGACAGCCGCCAGAAGAAGCCGACCATGATGCCACCTTCCACCGCCACCGCGAGGCTCGACCAGAGGGTGGCTCCTTCATTCGTCCAGTGCAGCAGGCCGAAAAGGGTACCGCTGATTAGAACGGCGATGATGGTCCCCAGAGCTTCGTCCAGCAGACGCAGCATGATGCCACGGAAGAACAGCTCTTCTATGAAAACGGTTACCAGGAAGAGCACAGGCCACTTAAAGAGGCGCAACGCGATTTGCACACCCTCAACCTTGTATACCCCGGCGATCCAGAGGATGAGGACGGACAGGGAAATCAGCACAAATCCAACCAGCAACCCGATTCCCAAGTCACGCGGAGCGTGGCGTAAGGAGAGTTCCGAGAGGGACCTGCGCTCAATCCACTTTAAATAGAGCGAGTAGCTCCAGACCAGCAGACCGATTGTCACGAAGAGATGTACCAGACGGAGAGCGAGCAGGTCATTGATCCCTGCCGAACGCATCCCCATTTTGATCACAGCCGCAATCAGCACGGGTGCAAGAAAAAACCCCGTGGCGATCAAAAGCCGTAGAAGAGGGTTTTTCACCCTCATTCCCTGTGCATCCTTCACCACATCAGATATCCTGTTCATCAACTCCCCCTTTGTGATGAATCACATCTGACGGAACCGGACGTCAAAAATGGTCTATCGTAATGATCAATCGTTGTGCTGATCGAAGAGAATCGGGTTTCCATCCGGATCGAGCATGGTGATATGAGCAGGACCGGTGGTCGATTCATCCGCTTCCTGGATCAGCTCGACTCCTTGTTCACGGAGATTCTTCTGCAGGCTGCGAACATCTGTCGGATTCCAGGTCAGGCAGTTCTTCTCAAACATTCCCTGGAAGAGGCCGATTTTCACCGATTCATGTTGCAGTATCTGCCAATGCTCGCCATCCCCGTCGAGGATTTCAAATCCCAGTTTCTGATAAAAATCCAGGGAGGCTTTCAAATCTTTGACTGCGAGGCTGATCGAGAATACACCCAGGTCCATGATGGTTTCCTTGTTGTTGTACCGTGCCAGTCGTCAATGTTCGGTTAACCAAAGATTGATGCAAGTCATGCTCGTTCTTTTTACAAATTAGGCCGAGGCCTCTACCTGAGATTAGTCGATGATCGGGTCCAAATCGACGTTCCCTTCTTTATCGAAGGCAACCCAATCGCCTTTCTTGAATGCGTGTCCTTGAATCTCGATGTCACGGCTCAACCAGGCCAGCTTTAGTTGACCGTTATCATGGAACCTTGTGGCAGCTCGTGAACGAACCGCGCGCCAGAAGGTTGCCTTGCGGATGGGGATTCCGTCAATCACGATATCCTCGGCAAGCCAGACGGTTTTCAATCGTCCATTCGGGTGAAAGGTGGTCATCCAATTGTGACCGGAACCATGGACGAGCAGCGAATCGAGACGGGTTTTGCTGGAGAGGAAGACATACTTCGGGGTGACACCATCCTCCCTGAAGTGCACCATCGATTTGGCAGGAATCATCCAGTTCAGCAAAGTGTCTGCTTCTGCGAGGTCGACACGGTAGAGTGTGCCCGCCTCCCGGTACCGGGCGCTGCTGGCCATCAGGCCGAGCACTTCATGCGGAGGGTCGAAAGTTTCCGTGCGAATTTTCTCCTTGTTTCTCGCTTGGGCAGGTAGGACAAGAAGGACGACCAAGAGAATCAATGCAAATGATGAATGCTTCATCATCATCCCCCACTCCCGTAAATCCAATTGATTTCTATCATACGACTGGAGAACCCTCCGGTTGGTTTCAACCACCTGAACTCTATAAGAAACAGGCTCCGGAGCACCTGAAACTTTGTGACAATTCACTCATCAGAATACTACAGCATATTAGGAACACCGAACATCTTCACGGTGTAGAAGTTTAACCTTAGCCCTTGGGGGTTTAGAATGAGTGAAAATACTGGCAACGCTGGCTTCCCGCTGATCGGCGATCCGTTTCCAAAGATGACTGTGAAAACCACTCACGGCGAACTCGTGCTGCCGGACGCTTACAAAGGCAAGTGGGTGGTGCTGTTCAGCCATCCGGGTGACTTTACACCCGTCTGCACGACAGAGTTTTACTCCTTCTCCAAGATGGAAGAGGAGTTCCGTGCCGCGAATACTGAGCTAATCGGCCTTTCCATTGACCAGGTCTTCAGCCACATCAAGTGGGTGGAGTGGATCAATGAAAAGATGGACACGACCATCGGTTTTCCGGTGATTGCTGACGATCAAGGCAACATCAGTAAAAAGCTCGGCATGCTCCATCCCGGCAAGGGCTCAAATACGGTCCGTGCAGTCTTCGTGATTGATCCGGAAGGCATTGTCCGTCTTGTCATTTACTACCCGCAGGAAATTGGTCGCAACATGGCGGAAATCCTGCGTGCGGTCAAAGCACTCCAGGTGTCCGATGCGAACAAGGTTGCGATGCCTGCCAACTGGCCGAACAACGAATTGCTCGGCGACAAGGTGATCATTCCACCGCCGACCACCGAAGCCGATGCGAAGACTCGCCTCGATAAATTCGAGGGCTACGACTGGTGGTTCACATATAAGAGTCTCGACTGATCCAGACAGTTTTATTGATTCAACGCCCGGTGCCTGCGCCGGGCGTTTTTGTGTGCAACAGATGGCCACCCCTTGTAGCATGCTTCCACTCTAGGACCTGTGGCAAACAAACCACAGCTTGGCCCGCCTGTTCCTCGCCAACAACGGTGTCACATTGACCTATCGAGAAGGACGATTCCTTCTCGCACCTCTCTTATTTTCCATATTTTCAACGATTAAACATCGTCGAGAGTACGACGCATCGAAACTGGCACACGCTTCGCATACAGCTCTGCACAGAACAGGCGACGCAGCCCAACAACAAGACAACAGAGATACCTGGTGAACATGATGACCGCCACAACATTCAACTTTGAACTGAAGCGCACGGAAACGCGCACCCTGGAGGGGAGCATGACGCACGTACTGAAAACCGCTGGCGCGGTATGCATTCTGGTCCTGGCCATGACAGCCAGTGTGTTCGCCTCACCTCGCACCTTGCTTGATTCCCGCACAACTGAACTAGGTGGGTACGGTGGCCCGATGGCTGCGTACACCACGTTCGGCTCAGAGGACGCCGTTATTGTCGGTGGCCAGGGCGCGATGCTGGTAAACAAGAGCTTCTACATCGGAGCCGGTGGGTACGGCATGGCAACACGTCACCGCGCACCCAGCGCCGGAATCGGGACCAGCGATTCCCGTTTCGAGATGGGTTATGGCGGTATGCTGTTGGGCCTGGTTCACAACAGTGACGATGTCGTCCACATGTCAGCCGATGTCCTCGTCGGTGCTGGAGCAGTCGTCAACCACTACTTCGATGACCGTCTTACCCCCCATTACGATTCGGATGGCGATTGGGACAATGGCCGTAAATATGACGACGATCCCTTCTTCGTCGTACAGCCAATGGCACGAATCGAAGTGAACGTCCTCTCCTTCTGGCGAGTCGGCTTCGAAGGTGGCTATCGCATTGTCAATGGGGTCAACAGCTTCGGCATGGATGACAATGACCTCAGCGGTCCGGTTGCGGGTATCAGCTTCAAGTTCGGCAAGTTTTAAACAACGCGAAATCAACGGCTGCTTTGCCAGCCTTCAACATAGAGAGATAGTACCATGAAAAAGATAATCCTGACCACAGTCCTGATCCTGACCCTCGCCTTCAGCGCACAGGCGGCCCCTCAGTCCATCTTCAGCGGACGAGATCTTGACCACGGCGGCATGGGTTCCTTCAGCACGGGTGCCGCAATGTTCAACGGTGACCTGGTCGGCCTGAGCGGTGGACGTGGACAGTGGATCATTAACCATCAGATCGGTCTCGGATTCAGCGGCTACAGCTTTTACAACGTCCCCGACATTATCCAAGGCGGGGATCGGTACAACATGCAGGTCGATTTCGGCGGCTTCGATATGGAGTACTTCTTCAACTCGGATGAGGTTCTGCACTACAGCCTCTACGCGATGATCGGCCGTGGACAGATCACCGCACAGTCTGAATCGATCAACTTCAGCGACTCGGATGACTACTTCAGCTTCTACCCGCAGGCTAATGCGGAGCTGAATGTCACCAACTGGTTCCGAATCAACGCCGGCGTCGGCTACCAGCTTGCACAGGGTGTAAATGTCGTCGGCCTGGACAACAGCGACCTCAGCGGTCCGATTGCGAACGTCACGTTCAAGTTCGGCAAGTTCTGAGGCTTTCCATACAAGTGTGATGAGATGAATGGCTCCCATCTCATTGCAGGCAGCACCATTCCCAATCCCCGCACCCCTCTGTCTCCCCGAAAGACAGAGGGGTGCACCCTTTTAGGGACCGCATACCGTGAAGGATGCTGGACTTTCCTCGTCCGCCACACTACTTTAGCGCGCACTTGTCACGACCACACTGGGGAATTCAGATGAGCAAGCTGAAGCAGGACCACCGGATCGGTCTCGAAGATTACATCGGGCGGATGAATCTTGAGGGGGGACGTGGGATTTACCGGGGCAATCGTCCCAAGATCGACCACATCATCCAGCAGGTTCGTCCCTTCATGCACCCTGGGATGAAGGTCGCCGAATTCGGACTTGGCGAAGGGTACCTGATCCGAAGAATGTTCGACTCCCATATGGAAGTCACCGGGCTCGATCTCTCCGGCTACCTGATCGAACGGCTTGGCGAGCTGACGAAGCAGGAAGGACGCAGTATTTCATTCATCCAGGCAGACATCGCGGATACGAAGGGTTACACGATTGAGGGGCAAGACGCCTTTTTCTGCCTGGACATCCTCGAGCACATCAGTGAAGAAGAATACGCCCAGGCGCTGAAAAACATCCACGCAGCTTTGAAGCCGGGAGGGCTGTTCATTGGGACAGTCCCAAACGAGGAAAATCTCGCCAAAAGCATGGTCTCCTGCCCAAACTGCGGCCATGAGTTCCATCGGATTGGCCACAAGCAGCGTTTCGACAAGACCAAGCTGGTCGCCAGCCTGCAGCAACATTTTACCGTACGGAAAGTCGGCCTGGTCGCGCCGTTGCATAAGTCCGACATCGGCCGCCGTTTGAAAAAGCTGGCACGACACCCCTTCAAGCGATTCGCGCCGGGTGATACCCTCTATTTTGTGGCAGTGAAGAAGTAGAACGTTTTGTCACCCCCAGCTCCCAATCCGGCTGCCGCCGGATCGTGACCGCAGGGAACCCGGGAGCGTCGGGGGTCCCCCATGGTCGAGCGAAACCAGGGGGATCCCCGACGCGCTGGTGGTGTCCTTCGGACACGAGGCTGCTTGCGCATCCTATCGCGCTGGGGATGACACTTTTGAGACGAGGCGTCCATGTTTCTTCCCACCACACGTGATGAAATGATCCGACTCGGCTGGTCCGAGCTGGATATGGTGCTGGTCACCGGGGATGCCTACATCGACTCTCCCCTGATCGGGATCGCGGTGATCGGGCATGTGCTGGTCGACGCCGGGTACCGTGTTGGGATCATCGCCCAGCCTGACCTCGAGGGAGATGACATCTCTCGTCTCGGTGAACCAAACCTCTTTTGGGGGGTCAGCGCGGGGTCAGTTGATTCGATGGTCGCCAACACGACTGCCCTGAAGAAACGCCGTCGCACCGATGACTACACTCCCGGCGGGGTCAATGATCGACGACCCGACCGCGCCACCATCGCTTACTCCAACCTGATTCGCCGTCACTTCAAAGGGACAAAACCCATCGTTCTGGGTGGGCTCGAAGCTTCGCTTCGCAGAATCGCGCACTATGATTTCTGGTCGGATTCCGTACGACGCTCCATCCTCTTCGATGCGAAAGCCGATCTGCTGGTCTACGGCATGGGGGAGGGTACCGTCCTCGAACTGGCCGACCATCTGAAGCATGACAGACCGCTGGATGATGTCCGTGGCATCTGCCGCATCGTGAAAGAGCTGCCGAAAGGGGTTCAGGAGCTACCTGCCTACGAGGATGTGAAGGACGACAAGGGACGCTTCACCGATATGTTCCGCGCCTTCTACGAACAGACCAACCCGATCGTGGGCAAACCCCTCGCCCAGAAGCATGGCGACCGCTATTTACTCCAGCACTCTCCCGCCCTGCCGATCCAGGGCAAAGAGCTGGACCGTGTCTACAGCCTCGACTACGAACGAGAAGCACACCCGTCGGATGCGTCAAGCGGTGAGATACGTGCCCTCGACACGATCCGTTTTTCGCTCGCCACCCATCGTGGTTGCTATGGCGAGTGCAATTTCTGTGCGATCGCTGTGCACCAGGGGCGCATGATCCAGAGCCGCAGCGAGAAATCGATCCTCGCCGAAGCACGCACCCTGACCAAACACCCGAAGTTCAAAGGCATCCTTTACGATGGTGGGTCGCCGACGGGGAACATGTACGGCTCATCCTGTGCAAAATGGGACAAGCGCGGACCCTGTTCCGACAAATCCTGCATCAGTCCCGGCGTCTGCAAGGCACTACGCGCCAGCCACAAAGGGCAGATCGACCTGCTGAAACAGCTTCGCAAGCTGCCCGGGGTCAAACATCTCTTTGTCACCAGCGGCCTGCGTCACGACCTCATCCTCGCCGACGAACACTACGGCGAACCCTTTCTGCGCGAACTGGTCGAGCACCATGTCTCCGGACAGCTCAAGATCGCGCCCGAGCACACGGAACCGGGAGTGCTCAAGGCGATGCGCAAGCCAAAGCAGAAGCTGTTGAAGGAATTTCGGAAACGGTTCAACGAGGCATCAAAACGTGCCGAGAAGAAGACGGGACGCAAAAGTTTCCTCACCTATTACCTGATCGCCGCCCACCCCGGCTGCGGCGAAACCGAGATGAAAGCGCTGCGTGACTACACACGCAAAGAACTGCAGCTCACCCCCGAACAGGTCCAGATCTTCACTCCCCTCCCCTCCACCTGGTCCGCCCTGATGTACTGGACCGGTATCGACCCCTTCACCGGCGACAAGGTCTTCGTCGAGCGCGACATGAACCGGAAACGCAAGCAGAAGGAATTGGTGACGGGACGGAAGTGACTGTTTCCCCGCTCATCGCTCGATGCTGGCCCGACACTTCAGTGTCGGGTTTCATCGGAGCCGGATACGCGCACTAAAACATCGCACGGGCGAGTCGATGCGTGTGAGGGTAACAGTCACGAGAGTGAGTGCTCCACCCAACCCATGTGACAGTTACGCTCGCAAAGGATACTTCCTCTACCGAGGTGAATCCTGAGAGCGATCAGCCCCCTCTCACATCTCATCAGCGAAACAGTCACTTCGTGTGTGTCATCCCCATTTCCCATGCCCATCGCAGATGGGCACCGCGCGTAGCGCCTGGGAGCGTCGGGGATCCCCATCCACTCGCACCGGGTAAGAGATCTCCGATTCGCTGGTGGTCTCTTTAGGAGAGATGATCAGCCCCTCACTCATCCCACCTCCGAAGAGACCCGACACTGAAGTGTCGGGCCAGTCAGAACGCATCCACCGCCTTGCCTCCCGCACGGGAGGTGCGTACGTTATCGGATCAAATCACACCAACACGACAAACCGTCAGGGGGAACCGTGTTCCGCATCGCTTCGCAGGTCCAGACCTCCGATCCAGACTTCCAGGCAAACCATGCCCATCACAAAAAAATCGAGGCCGATTACATCGAGACGCTCGATAAGATCAAGGCCGGTGGACCGCCGAAGTACGTGGAACGTCACAAAAGCCGTGGCAAACTGACAGCACGTGAACGGATCGAGGCACTGATCGACCCGGACACCCCCTTCCTCGAGTTCTCGACCCTCGCTGCCTATGGCATGTACAAGGGCGAAGCACCCGCCGCCGGGGTGATCACCGGAGTCGGTGTCGTACATGGGCAGGAAGTGGTGGTGGTGGCGAACGATGCGACTGTGAAAGGCGGAACCTATTTCCCGATGACGATCAAGAAGCACCTGCGTGCCCAGCAGATCGCCATCGAGAACAATCTCCCCTGTGTCTACCTGGTTGACTCCGGCGGCATTTTCCTGCCGGAACAGGCGGGCACCTTCCCCGACCAGGAACACTTCGGACGGATTTTCTACAACCAGGCCTTGATGAGCCGCTTGGGCATTCCTCAGCTCAGTTGCGTGATGGGTTCCTGCACCGCCGGCGGGGCGTATGTGCCGGCCATGTCCGACGAGACAGTCATCGTTAAGGAGCAGGGTACCATTTTCATCGGTGGACCGCCCCTTGTGAAGGCCGCGACCGGTGTCGAAACCACGCCCGAGGAACTCGGAGGCGCGGATGTGCACACACGGATTTCCGGTGTTTCCGACCACTTCGCCGAGAATGACGAGCACGCCTTAAAAATCCTGCGCAACATCATCGAGAACCTGGGCAAGCGCCCGAAGTTTGACATCGGACGGATCGCGCCCGAAGACCCGGCCTACGATCCCGATGAGTTGTATGGTGTCATCCCGCGCGACCTGAAACATCCCTACGATAGCCGTGAGATCATCGCCCGTCTGGTCGATGGGTCCAAGTTCCACGAGTTCAAAGCGCGCTACGGCAACACCCTGGTCACCGGCTTCGCCCACCTGATGGGCTACCCAGTCGGGATTGTCGCGAACAACGGGGTCCTCTTCAGCGAATCCTCGAAGAAGGGCGCCCACTTTGTTACACTTTGTGCAAAACGTAAGATTCCGCTCATTTTCCTGCAAAACATTACAGGGTTTATGGTTGGGGTCGAGTACGAGCACGGGGCAATCGCCAGTGATGGCGCGAAGATGGTGCACGCGGTGGCCAATGCCGATGTGCCGAAGTTCACGGTGGTTGTCGGTGGCAGCTATGGGGCAGGCAACTACGCCATGTGCGGACGCGGCTACTTCCCACGCATGATGTGGATGTGGCCCAACGCGCGCATCTCGGTGATGGGAGGCGAACAGGCCGCCAATGTGCTCACCCAGGTCAAGCAGGATCAGCTCGTCGCCCGTGGCGAAGCACCCCTGACCGAGGAGCAGATCAAGGAGATGCAGGCCCCGATCCTCGAGAAATACGAGACCGAGGGCCACCCCTTCTACGCCACCGCCCGTATCTGGGACGATGGCATCATCTGCCTGAAAGACACCCGTCCTGCGCTCGGCTTAGGCATCGCCACAGCCCTGAACAAGACTGTCCCGGATATGGAGATGGGGATTTTCAGGATGTAGGAGACAGAAGAGGTATTTATGCTCACAAGATTCTATTGCCAGAACTCTGCTTGGATCACAATACTTTCAGGTATAGTCACCTCACTAGTGGCGTCAGTAATAATAATATATTTCCCAAAAATATTGGCATTTATTATAAATATAAAAATTTTTAGATTTCTTAACATTAAGGACAATAATAATAATATTATTCTTGTTGCTGATTTATTAATACTTGATATTGATCCTTCTAAACATGTTTTTAAGAAAAAAGATGATAATCAGGCTCATATTAATGGATCTAGAGATTTGATTGGCGACTGCACGGCCAGAAGTATTCAATATCTCAGTTCTTGGTTGTCTGGAACTCTTAAATCTGACCCAACCCTCCTAATGGACAACAGTGAAAAAGCTACATGGGATAATAACTTAATTTTGATTGGTAGCAAGTCGTCCAATGTGAAAACCGAAATATATGAAGGTGAAATGTACAAAAAATACCTATATTTCGGCCAAAATGAATCTGGTACTTTCATTCAGTGGAATTCTGATAATAAAAAATACTATATAAGTGACAATAAAGATAAAGGCGTAATAATAAAAACCCGTAATCCTTTTTATAAGGATAAATTCGTTATATTATGTGCTGGTCTTGGATGTTACGGTACCTCTGGTGCAGCATATTACCTCTATAAACACTGGAAGCATCTCTACTCAAAGTATAAAGGTGATGAATTTGCGGTAGTTTTAGAAACACACATTGGGGCAGATGAAACTGCAAAAATTATTGTTTCAACTTAAGAGTAAAAGTTAATGCTCTAGTGCGGCGCGGGATGGGATATAGTAGATAGTGAAAGACTTGTGTATTCCTTCGCGCATTCGTTTAGCCTGTGGACTTGACGGAATCGGTTCCGGCTGTGGACATGCATGGTGACTCACTATCCTTGGCCGGGTTCTCCGAACCCGGCGAGGTCATGGCGAAGCCATGACGTTCCTTTTGCTGAGGTATCAGGGGCCCTGAGGCCCCTTCTCTTTTGCCGGGGTTGGGAAACCCCGGCCTAGATTTGATACCGGATTCAAGAATCCGGCCTTGTATATTCGTGTTGTCCCCCTCGAGTTCGTATC
>JAHLLH010000001.1 GCA_020444265.1 bacterium | reverse complement strand
TGGACATTCAAGGGATTGGGCTGCTCTATTCGTTGATCGTGACGGATAACAAGATCCGGAACGTGCAGCATGGCATTTACCTGCGGAACGAGCTGGGGTACCATAACTTCCTCTATGATGTGATTGTGGCCAACAACCATATCCTGGATGTCTCGTTTGATGGGGTGCAGATCTACACGGCAGACCGTGTGACGGTTGAGGGGAATGTGGTCCGTACGGCCAACAGGAAGAACAAGTCGTTCGGGCGAGGGTTCACCATGCGTGAGATCAACGAGTTGATCTTCACGGGCAACATGTACAGCGAGGATTCGGGTGCACCTGGTGGGGCGGAATCCGGGGTCACCTTCCACACGGATACGACGTACATCGCGCAGAACAACATCATGCTGTCGCTGAAAGAGACGGACAGCTACAACGGCAACCTGTCGGGCAATATCGTGGATGGCGTGCAGTCACCCCTGCGGCAGCTGATGATCGGCCAGGCGCTTGCGGATGCGACGAGCTACTATCTGCCGACCGGCGAAGCAGGGTGGGGGTTTGTCCAGTTGGGCGATAATGCGGCCTGGGCGTCCTTCAGTTTCACGTCTGCAGGGGTGGTGACCTTGATTGATAACGCGAATGCGAACACGGATTCGACTGCAGGGACCTTGTCTGTGTTCGATGCTGGGGCAGGGGTTGGGTTTAAGAATCACTCGGGTGGATCCGCGACACTGCGGGCGTTGGTGCATTCGTCGCCGTGATTTTTTATCCCCTGCATATCCCCTCGTTTAGGGTACAACAATCGCCCCGACCACATCTGGCCGGGGCGATCTCGTGTCTATCAGCGGAGAGGGTGGGATTCGAACCCACGGTACGGGGTCACCGCACGCACGCTTTCGAGGCGTGTGCCTTCAACCACTCGGCCACCTCTCCGAAGGGTATCAATCGGCGCAAAATGTACTCGTTCGCCCCGCCGGATGCAAGGTGCCCACTCGCCTCCCGGGAATGGGGGAGGTAGGCTCAGCATGATTGTTAGGGGAGGTGAAGGAGAATACACCGCTGAATCATCTGGGGCGCAACTGCTGAAAAACGGCGTTCCTGCTTGTTTTGCTTGTACTTTGGTAATGATTGACAATCACAGCTGGCAGCAGGAGGGGGAAACGATGAGCCATACGGGTGAAGTACAAACGAATTGCAATGGGGGACGGCTGACCATCACCATCTCCCATCCGCCGAACAATCTGCTGAATGAACCATTGATCCAGTCCATTTCGCAGGCTCTTGAACAAGCCCGATGTCAAGATGAGATCAAATTGATTCGGATTCGTTCCGGTGTGCCTGGAGTGTTCAGTCGTGGGTTTGACTACGAGGAACGGACCGAAGGTAAGATCGGTCCGTTAATTGTCGCTTTCGGGCACCTGCTGACGATTATGAACGAGGTTACTGGCATTGTGCTATGCGAAGTGGATGGCGCCTGCCTGGGCGGCAGCCTTGAGCTGGCAACTTTCTGTGATATGGTTCTGACTTCCGACAAATCGACTTTCGGTCATCCCGAAGTGCACCATGGCATCTTCCCACCCGTCGCTGCGGCGCTTTACCCGCACCTCATGGGACGAAACCGGACCATCGAACTTCTCGCCACGGGACGTGAACTGAGCGCAGCCGAAGCCTTTGAGTACGGTTTGGTGAATCGTGTGATCCCTCGCGACATGTTCAGCCACGAAGTCGAGAAGGTCTGCGATCTGATCGAATCGAATAGCGCCTTGACTCTGCGCTTGACCAAGAAGGCGATCGAATCCGCTCTGTACGAGAAAGTCTTGGTTGCGATGCGTACGACAGAGAACATCTACCTCAACGAGTTGCTGCCGAGTCATGATGCACGAGAAGGTATCCAGGCGGTGCTTGATGGGCGCAGTCCCAGGTGGAAAAACAGCTGATTCAAGGAAGTTACAGTGATTTTAGCGACATGGGAATCCCATGTCGCTATTTATATTGTAGTTCCGGCATAATGGCTAGTGGGCCTCCACGAGAAGCAGCTTGTTCACTTCATGCTGATCGACATAGAAAGCTCTAGTCAAACTTCTTGTAGAGGGTATATTGGAGTTCGGCCACCCTAATCCACAAACCAACCTTGTTGGTTGAGTGATCTGATTCGGGTGCCTCCCAACCCAACCCAGTCGGAGGTTGCCGATGACCCACCCCCTCGAAGAAGTACGATTCTCCAAGATTGTTTCGATTCGTGACCGTTTGCTTGCTTCAGCAGGAGACCCACTCCGTCTCGAATCCGGCGAACCCAGTTTTGATGCGCCCGCCCATGTGAAGCAAGCGGTGATCGACCAGGTCCTGACCCAACCCCACAAGACCCATTATCCACCCAGCGCAGGCTTGGCATCCCTGCGAGAAGCCATCGTTCGCAAAGCGAAACGAGCTTCCGGGTTTACCGCGGATGTGAACAAAGTGATCGTGGTGAACGGTGGGATGCATGGCCTCTATACCACCCTTGCTTCCGTCGCGGAAAAGGGAGATCGCATCCTCATTCCCAATCCGAATTGGGGTGCGACCAAACACATCCAACGCAGCCTCGAGTTGAATCCATCACCTGTTGACCTTGTGGAAGGGCCGATGGGCTACACCTTTGACCTGGACAAACTCAGAGAAGGTTTTGAGCAGAACAAACCTGCCGCGATGGTAGTCAACAGTCCGCATAATCCAACGGGTGGGGTTGTGTCGCTTGACGAACTGAAAGAGGTGGTCCGTCTCTGCATCGAGCACGACACCTTCCTGATTGCAGATGAGGCCTATGAGGACATCTACTACACCGAGGAACGTCCCCCGGCACTTGGCTGGATCAACGAGGAATTCTTCGCTGGGGAAGCGAGAATCGCGTCAGTCTACACCTTCTCGAAATCTTATTCGATGACTGGTTGGCGTCTCGGGTACATCATTACCAATGACGAGAAAGCCAGCGAACGTATCCGCAAGATGGTACTCTACTCGAGCAATGGTATCAGCACGCTTACCCAGACCGGTGGGATCGCAGCGTTGGAAGGTCCGCAGGAGTGTGTGACACAGTTCAGGGATGCATACAGAGAGCGACGTGACATCCTGATGAACGGTATCCACCGCAGTGGCTTCCTGAACTGTACCACTCCCCAGGGTGCTTTCTATGTGCACGCTCATTTCAACCCGGATTGGAAGGGCTACAAGGGCGACACCTCGTCAAGTGCCTTGTGCGATCTGCTGATTGATACCTGGCAGCTTGGTTGTGTACCCGGATCGTTCTTTAATGCGAAGGGCGAGGACCACTGCATACGTTTCTCCTATGGTTGCAGCACTAAGATGGTGAGAGATGCTGCTGAGATCCTTGCAGATGAATTGCCGAAATTGGTTTGATAGACGGGGGTTTTGTTGTGAGTAAGAAAAAGATAGGATTTGCACAATTCGAGCCGAAGGTCGGTGAAGTGCTTGTCAATCTCTCGGCGGTACGAAGGCTTGCAGCGGAGGCGAAGGGCGCGGACTTGCTGGTCTTCCCAGAGCTGGCGACCTCGGGCTATGAGTTGATGGACCCGGATGAGGTACGTGTCTTCGCGGAACCAAAGCAGGGGGGAGCGACCCATGAAACCCTCCTCGACCTCGCGAAGGCGAACAACTGTAGCTATGTCATCGGCTATCCTGAAGTGGAGGGCGACAAGTTCTACAACTCCTCGATGCTGGTCAACCCGGATGGCAGCACGTACAACTACCGTAAAATTCACCTCTTCAGTCGTGAGAAGGAGCTGTTCAATTCTGGCGATGCGCCGCCTGCAGTCTATGAAACAAAAGCAGGACGAGTGGGGATGATGATTTGTTTTGACTGGATTTTCCCCGAGACAGCGCGCATGATTGCCTTGCAGGGAGCCCAGATTCTTGCACACCCGTCCAACCTGGTTTTGCAATGGTGCCAACGTTCTATGTTCGCTCGCAGTGTTGAAAACCGCCTCTTTACCATTACCTCAAACCGTATCGGATCCGAGGAGCGAGTGGGGCGTAGGCTCACCTTTACCGGGGCCAGCCAAGTGGTGACTCCGGTTGGGGAGACGGTTTCAAAGGCGCCGGAGACGGAAGAGTTTATCGGATTGGCAGATATTGATCCGTCCGATGCAGACAACAAAGATGTGACCGAGTACAACCACCTCTTTGAGGACAGGATGACCGGGCTGTATGGGTCGCTTGTGTAGTGTCTGAGTTCCGTCTGGCCCCAGAGCCTGACGGGATTTTCTGTCAGACGTGGGCGTCTGACAGAACCTTGTGGCGACGAAAGAACCCGCGATTGAAGCCCCCGGATGGCTTTGGCACAGAAGATGTTGGACCATCGCCCCCCCTGCAAAGTGGGGGCGGTTCTCTTGCCAGGGTTCATAATTCCAACCAGATAAACGAGATACAATGGTTTCCGCGTGGTAACATCCCTCCACATGGAGTCCGGGTTTGGCTTGCCTAATGTCCGGGCGTTTGTTTACTTAATTCTGTTGGACCGTTACTCCTCTGGTGGAGCAGCGGCAGAGTTTGAAGAGGAGAAGCAGCAATGCATGCACCCCCCCTTCCGATTAATCACATCCATCATGTCGAACTGGCGGTTGGCAACGCGAAGCAGGCATCCTTCTACTACCGCAATACGTTTGGCTTCACCCAGGAAGCGTATGCAGGACCGGAAACAGGCCAGCGTGAACGAGCTTCCTATTTCCTCCGGCAGGGCAATGCTCGCATCATCTTGACTACCCCGTTGTTTAAAGACGATCCCCTGGCCAGACACATCCATGAGCATGGTGATGGAGTTGTCGATATTGCGTTCCATGTCCGCAACGCAGATGAATCCTATACGGAAGCGGTTGCACGTGGCGGCAAATCTGCGCAGGAACCACATACTGTAACCGACAAAAATGGCAGCGTCCGTCGTGCGGCGATTCATACCTACGGGGACGTGATCCATTCCTTCATCACCCCGATTGACTACAAGGGCATTTTCCTGCCGAAATTTGAGCCTTATGAGCTCAAGGGGCGGTCCACCGGGTTGCGTGCCTACGACCACATGGTCGGGAATGTGGAAGACAACCACATGAGCAAGTGGGTCGACTGGTACAATTCAGTCCTCGGCTTCGACATGTTCCTCACCTTTGATGACAAGGATATTTCCACGGATCACTCTGCCTTGCGCAGTACGGTTGTTGCCAGTGAGGATCGACGAATCAAGTTCCCGATTAACGAGCCTGCGGATGGCTTGAAGAAGAGCCAGATCACAGAATACCTGGACTACAACAACGGCCCCGGTGTGCAGCACATTGCACTCTATACTGACAACATTGTTGATACGATTTCGACGATGACCGAACAGGGCGTCGATTTCCTCCAGGCCCCGGATGCTTACTACGACCACCTTGCGGAACGTGTCGGGGTGATCGACGAGGATATCAACGTGTTGAAGAAGTTGAATATCCTCGTGGATCGCGATGACAAGGGTTACCTGCTGCAGCTCTTCACCAAGCCAGTTGAAGATCGTCCGACCCTTTTCTACGAAGTGATTCAGCGGAAGGGCGCCGAGGGCTTCGGCAAGGGTAATTTTAAGGCGCTCTTTGTCGCCATCGAGCAGGAACAGCGCCGCCGGGGGAACTTGTAAGGAAGAGAAGTAACCAGTTGGGAAGGAGTGATGTCATCCCCAGTGCGAAAGGCCGTGGCAACGGCCTCGTGTCCACAGGACACCATCGCACGTTGTGGATCCCCTTGGGTTAAGAACGGACCTGTCGTCACAGAATCAGGGAGATTCCCGACGCTCCCTGATGTGCTTCGCACATGATCCGGTTGCCACCGGATTGGGAGCTGGGAATGACAGCTACCGGTAACAGCCGTGAATAGTATTTCAAATAGCGGAGAGTGAGAAATGCCGATCTATCATGCAGTGGGGAATATTCCGCGTAAGCGTCATGTGGTCTTCAAAAATCCCAAAGGTGGGATCTACTATGAACACCTGATGGGGACAACAGGCTTTGATGGGCCGGCGTCCCTCTTGTATCACCTGCGTCAACCGACACAGGTGATCCGTGAAAAGGTGCTCAAGCCGATTCCCTGGGAGAAGGATCCGGATCAGCGGGTCCGGATGCGTCACTTCCGACTCTTCAAAGCGGAGCCTGGTGGCAGCTTCGTGATGGACCGTATGCCGGTCCTCTACAACAACCATGTCGCTGTCTCTTGGGCTCAGCCCACCTCGACCGACGATTTCTTCTACCGCAACAGCCAGGGTGATGAACTGGTCTATGTCGCGGAAGGGGAAGGGGTACTCGAATCCTGCTATGGCGAATTGCCGTATCATCAGGGCGACTACCTGGTGATCCATCGTGGCATCACCACACGGATGAAGCTCGGAAAGGGTAAGCAACGTTTCCTCATCTTCGAGGGTAGCGGCTACTACCGCGCTCCCAGCAAATATCGCAACGAGCACGGTCAGCTGATGGAGCACAGCCCTTACTGCGAGCGGGATATCCGTCGCCCGACCGAACTGCCGGTCTACGATGAGAAGGGCGAATTTCCGATTGTGGTCAAACGTCAAAACATGCTGACCGAGATCACCATGGCGTACCATCCGTTCGATGTCGTCGGCTGGGATGGCTACTACTATCCCTGGGCGCTGAACATCAACGATTTCGAGCCCATTGTCGGCAGCCTGCACCAGCCGCCGCCCGTGCACGAAACCTTCCGAAACGACAGGTTTATCGTCTGCTCCTTCATGCCGCGCCTCTTTGACTTCCACAAGGATGCGGTCCCGGCGCCCTACAACCACTCGAACGTTATGAGCGACGAGATCCTCTTCTATGCGAATGACGAGTTCATGAGCCGAAAAGGCATCGAGATGGGCAGCATGACCGTCCACCCGGCCGGTCTGATCCACGGTGGCCATCCGGGCAAGTATGAGGGGTCGATTGGCAAGAAGGAAACGAAGGAAATGGCAGTCATGATGGATACGTTCGATCCCATCTACGTTGCCAAGGATCCGATTGCCGTCGAGGACATGGACTACCCACGGAGTTGGTTGCCGAAGGAGTAGCCCGCTGTTGGACTGTTCGTAAATGGCCCGGGCAATCTTGTTGCCCGGGTTTCTTCACTTTACGAGAATGATTTATTAATTGCGTGGCCTGGGCCTGAGGCCCGGGTCGATCCTGTCTTCACACCTTCACGCGCCTGAGCGCGATGTTGTAGAACCTTCCCATCCGATGAATACACCCGACTTGACGAGCAAGTCGGGCCACCCGGCCTTTAATCCACAACGCGGTTCAACTGGCGACAGGATCGCTCACGACCTACATTGTTTCCGCCCATTTAGCCCATTCATCCACGGGAGTATCCCCTTGTTCGGCAAAGACTACGCATCCATCCTCCGCGACGAGCAGCCTATTGTCATCATGAGCCGTGGGCATTCCGGGACTCGTGTCCTCAGCTGGTCCCTCGACAAGCTGGGGGTCAAGATGGGGACCCTCTCCGAAAACCCCGCGGCGGATACGCAATTCCTCAAGCTGACCGGATCGATCAAGAAGATCGCAGGCCGTCACCTGCATGAACCAGCACGTTCCGAACCCAGTAAAAGCGACCTGCGCTTGTTCCAGAAACGGATGGTCCAGTACCTCGAGTGGCTGGGGGACCGAAAGCCCTACTGGGGCTGGAAATTCCCCGAAACCTACCTGATCGGCAACTATGTGGAAGCGACCTTTCCCAAGGCGCGCTACATCCATATGATACGTGATGGTCGTGATATCGCCTTCAAAACCCACTCGACAGATCGTCCACGGAAACTCGGCAAGATCGTCCTCAACCACCTCAACGCTCTCGACAAACCCCAACACCTGCGCAGCGCGCTCTCCTGGCAGTTTCAAGTGAATCGCTGGGATGAATTCGAAGCGGGCCTGGATGCCCCGGTCTATACCTTGACCTTCGAGGAGCTGTTGCAGAAGCCTGTCGAGACGATCGAAAAGCTTTGTGCGTCCCTCGACATCCCGATGAATGACGAATGCCGCAGCTACCTCGAGACCGGTGTTAACGCGAAAAAGCTGGGGCAGTACAAGGGCGAGGATCCAGAGAAGGTGCGGGAGGTGGAAGAGCAAATCAGAGAAACTCTTAATAATTGGGGCTATCAGGTTGATTAAGTTAATAAATTGGAGTCACTTTCTTTCAAACAAGATGCCCATTACTATAATACTACAAATAGGTTCGGGCCGTTCACCTGTCAAACCTGAACTAGGTGAGAAATGAGCTACAAGGCAATGGCATATATCTTAACTAATATTGTCTTTAGTATAGAAGGTTCATACTTAAAGCAGGACTCTTCGTTCATTTCACTTCTGTTCTCTTCATGCTTACTTCTTCTATCGTTATTTGTTCCCTTACTGTTTAGTTATTCTTCTCATCTATTTAGTACGTATGGAACAACTTATCTCTCTAGGCTATTCTTCAGGAAAATAGGACTTTGGTATTATTTAGCAATATTATTATCTAATATCTTTTTAGGTATAATAGTGTACTATAATAGTAGTGTAACGCTCTATATTATCTTTATAATGCTTTTTATAGTAATAATGGTATTTACGTTATCTGTTATTTATTATCTTTATATATCTAATACTCGTGGTAGCTATATACTACAGTTAATTGCTGCTAAACTAGCTAATAAAGTAGGTCAGGATGAGGAATCGGCGACATTAGAAGGGCTGTTAGGAGTAGTAGTGTATAAATATAAGAATATGCAAGATGTAAAAGATACAGATCGTATATTTAATCGTATCATGAGTATATACAAAGATAATATACTATTGAATAAGCTATCTGGTGGTAATCAAGAGTTTATATATGTCCTTAGTAATATATATAGAGAATCGCTAGCATCTCCTTATGATTATGCCGCAAGAAATATTAATTATTATATTGCTAACTTAATGTTAGATCTTTCTATGGAAAATGATAATGCCAATATATTATCTAAATTACATAATATATTATATATTAATTATGATAAGGCTAGTGATGTTGGTCATATAGCAAGATACTCTCCGCTTGTTCATTGGTATTCACTGATATATGACTATGGTAATGAGATAACGTTGTCATACTTAGAATCATTCGACAATATGATGTTTGATATAGCAAAATTAGTGATAGATAAGGAACGTCATGAGGATTATATAGAGATAGTACAGCATTTCCTTCATAGTAATATGGCCTCATGGACTAATGGATTGTTCGATCTGCACGGATATATGTTAGAAATAATACGAAAAAATCCTGAACAATATGATAAATTAACATCAACACATAATAAAATAGATAGTAAAATTAGATATATTAATAAATACGCTGATTATACTATAGTTACAGGAGAATTAAAAGAATATATCAATATATTAAAAAAACATGTTGTTGTAGATAAAGAAGCAATAGATAATGCATATGAACAAGTAAAGAGGTCATTAAAAACAACGTTAGTACAGCAATTAGCTGTAATGATAATGTCATATGCACTTTATAAAGGTAAGTATAGTTATGTGAAAGATTTTATATCTTTTAATCAACCGGATGATGCAATAGCAACATATGGTAATGGGCTAATTATTCCAGATAAGATGAATGATATATTTCGAAATCATCAGAGGTTGGAGGAAAGGGCAGGTCTATCAATTAGATGGGATCGTCATCATGGTCCACTATTGTATTTTAGAGTGCTAATGATCGTCAACATAGGAAGTATTGCAAATGAGCATTTACAAGAAATAGAAATAGGAGAATATAATCATGCTAAAAATATAGAAAGAAAAATAGGGGAATTAGAGGCTATGTTAGCGGCGGATAGAGTGAATGAAATGCTAGATAATATATATGGTAAGAAAGTTAATATAATGAAAGACAAAGTACTCAACATATTGAAAAATAATAAGTTAAAAATAAGACAAGCAGTACGTATCATGGTTGATAATTATGTGGTGGATGTAGAAAAAATAAAGAGATATGGTGATGAAAGCGTAAGTAGAGAATTGAGTAAACTACGTGAAGATGGTCTGGTTTATGAGGACGGTGATGGTGAATATGAGGAGATTAAAATCGATGAGACTATTGGAGTGAAGAAAGAAGATTTTATTGGTAGTGAGATGTTGTACGAATACCTAGCCGAGTCTATTGGAAGTAGTGTAGCGAGAAGAATGAAGCAAAGCGTGTCTGAGATACTTAGAAATAAGGCTGTAAAAGAACAAAAATATAGTTCTATCGAAGGCGCAAAGGTTGTGATATACTTAAGTCCGTACCTGAAAAATCTAGAAATGATTATAGAAGGTGATAAATGGGTTCCAAAAAGAAGTAAAGATGCAAAAATATACGATAATAACTTTATGAAACGTGAGGAAATGTATATGATGATGAATGATAATGAAATAAAATATAAAATAGGTAATGATAACGGGAATAAATTAGACATATTATTGCACAAGCTAGATGACGGGAACATCGCTTTGCAATACAAGTCTGTAATTAAAATATATTGCGGTTCAGTAGTAAAAATCGTAATAGAAAAGTAGCCTACTTCTGCAAGCTTTCTTCTTCTTCCGTCCGCTCGGTGAAGCTCATGCCGAGACCTTCCAGCTCTTTCATCACCGGTTTGTAGACGGCGGCGTGCAATGGAATCTGGCAGCCGGTCAACGGGATTTTGTTGGTCAGGATCAGCTTGGTCGCGATGGCTGCAGGAATACCAACCGTCTGTGACATCGCCGTATGCCCGCCTGGGGTGCCATAGTGGACGAAGGTCGAGATGATCTTTTCCCGTTTCCCGCCCTCGTACTCAACCAGCATTTTATGAACCAGGATCACCATGTCGCGTTTGTCAGCGCGTAACGGCATCCGTTCAACCAGATGATGCTTCATCGCATCGGCGATGGTCGCACCCTTGTAGCCCGGCTTGTCCGTATCAAACAGCCCCAACCACTCAAGTTGATCCATCGTGTGGCCCGTCGGATTGATGCCAAGGTAATTGGCCACTCGTTGGCGCAGCTCCGAACCATTCGCATGCTGCGGCAGGCACATCTCGACCAGCTCCGCAGCAGATCGATTTGCGAGTTCAGGGATGGTCAGGATCTCGTTGGTCACCCCGAGGTTGACCATCTGCGACCAGGTTTCGCAGTAGCCGGGGTAGCGCAGGGTGCCACGGATCATCGTGTCGACATAGGGCAGGCCAAAATGCTCTTTGTAGGCGAGCGAGTCACGGTTCGGGTAGGCTTCCAGCGTCCCGATACCATCCACCTCCACCGGCCAGGTTTGTTTAAAAACATGGTGGTAGGGCAGCATCTTGATCTTGCCGTCCTCGAGGTACTGCGCACCATTTCGGCCAGAACCAACCACATTTGCCGGGTTCCAGGTGATGACATACTTCATCGGGTTGTCAACACTGTCCGGGGCGGGCAGACCAGAGCCATAGCTTACAAATTTCAGGATACGGCCGCCCTTGTCACGCACCCGCTGGATGATTTCCATCGCCGACATCAGGTCAATGCCCGGATCGAGACCCATTTCGTTGAGAATGAGTACACCGTTTCGTTGAGCGGTCTCATTCAGCTCAAGGATTTCACGGCTACGATACGAGGCCGAAACCATGTGGACTTCACGACGGACACATTCGCGGGCGACAAAGGGTTGGAAAGGTGGCGCGAGGAAATTGACAACGATGTCCGCCTGACTGACCTGTGCCTCGACCATTTCGGGGTCGTTCACGTTGAAACGGATTGCTGTACCGCGTGAATGCCCATCGATACGGGCTGCTGCGGCACTCTCATCGAGATCGCCAACCGTCACAAACCAATCATGCTCATCCGCGTTGTCCAGCAGGTAGCGAATCAGACTCGGGGAACTTTGCCCGGCGCCCAACACTAGAATCCGTTTCATGGTGCTCAATGCCCTTCTGTGGTCATGTCAAGCCAGCTGTAGGGGAAAGGTAGGAGTTGCGCAACGAGGAGTACAGAGAGGGACTCTGGAGGGCACGGGGGGGACGCTGAAACGCTCAGAGCTATGTAGCTGTTCGGTCAGGTCCTCAGACCTGAGCGAAAATCCGACAGATCTGAGGATCTGCCGTAACACATTCAAGTGGCATGGGTGCCCCGTCACCCATGCGTGCATGTCAGCACACGACTACTTTCAACAGCGTTCCGTGTCGTGTTATGTCAGGTCCTCAGACCTGACAGAGAATGCGGCAGGTCTGAGGACCTGCTGCAACAGTCGGGCATTACACAACATCTATAAAATCGAATGTCTCACGGCAGGTGATGGTATCAAAATCAAGGCGCTTGACACGTGGCGGCATGGGATTGAGCTCGTACCCGACCGAAAGCAGCATCACCGGCATGTAGTTTTCCGGGATGTTGAAAGCTTTGATAACTTCCGGTGGACGAAAGCCGATAATCGGGGCGGTAGAAATCCCCTTCTCGACGGCTGCAAGCATCATCGCACCGATCATGATCGAGGTGCTGCGGATCGCTTCATCACGCTGAACCGTCGGATTGGTCCCGTAGAACTTTTCTGAGACGATTCTCAGGTGCTTATCGTCCGGGTAGTAGCCCTTTTCCAACCAATCCGGGATGAAGTGGTCCACATCTTTGTGCGCATCGATTTTGCCGAGTACGATCAGCACGGCAGACGCATCACGGATATGACGTTGATTCAGCGAGCACTCATGCAGCTTTTTCTTGCCCTCTTCCGATTCAACAATGATGAACCGCCAATGGTTCAGATTGAAAGAAGAGGGGGCGAGGGCGGCCAGCTCGATCAGTTCGCGTAAATCTTCCTCGGACACCTTTTTGTTCGGGTCGTAGGAGTGCACAGAACGTCGCTTGTGGATGGCTTCGGTAACCGTCATCGGAAAAGCGTCTCCATCTAATGTGTTTGTTTGTGTAAAGGTCGTCGGGAAAAGTACAAGTGTAACCCGTCTCTTTCAAGAGAAACGGGCCTTTGTTGGGAGTGAAGCCTGCAAGAATAGCTGGTGAAATATGGGATAACGGTTTAGCTTGAAGCGTGTTTTGTGAAACGGCCTGTTGCCACCGCAACTCCTCCCAATACGATGAGACCACCTGAGATCAGCGGCAGGTCGATGGGCTCATCCAGCAGCCAATAGCTGCCCAGTGCTGCAATCAGGGGGACGAGATAGATGAAGGCGCCCGCCTTCGCAGCTTCCATCGTTTTCAGCACCTTGGACCAGGCGGTGAAGCCATAGACCGTACACCCAATCGAGAGGAAGAGGATCGAAAGGATCAGTTCTGGCGACGCATGCCGTACCGAATCAATCATCGATGGGGAAATGGTGAACAGTAGCGGTAAACTGCCAACCATGATGACGGTAGTCGTTGTCGTCAACGCGCCAAATTTCGGTGCAGCACGTCGAATCCCCGTCGTATAAATCCCCCAGCTCAGCGGTGCGCCGAGTGTTATCAGGACTCCTATCAGGTATTGCAAGCGTATTTCTGGAGCGCCGTGACGTCCTAACACAACAATCAGGATGCCGGCCAATCCCGCGACCAATCCGCCCCAGGTTCGAAGCGAAGGTTTTTCCCCGATCCAAAGCGAGGCGGTGATTGCGATAGCGGCGGGGTTCAGCGCAATTACCAGGGCTGCCAGGGAGGCTGGTAGACGTGTCTGTCCTGTGTTCAACGCGATGTTGTAGATGATCACCCCAAACAGCCCAGTCACCACCAGCTTGATCAGGTCGCCACCCTTTGGGCGGATTCTGCGCTTTACGAGATTCGGGATCGACATCGCAGCGAAAATGACAAGCGCGGGCAGGAAACGCAGGCTGACCAGCATGCCGGGACCCACTTCACGCAGTGCCACTTCGATGGCAATAAAAGAAAACCCCCATACACCGACCACGCTTAGTGCGAGCCATGTGATGGGGGTTGGAAGGTACCGTTTCAAGGGATTAGCCAATCGCGCGGTCAATCATCTGGGTCAGCATTGCCTTCGGTACGGCGCCGACGACACGATCTGCTTCCTTACCATCCTTGAAGAGAATCAGGGTCGGGATGCCACGGATGCCCAGGGAGCCGGCACGGGTCTGGTTCTCGTCCGTGTTGACTTTGCCAACCTTGATTTTGCCACCGTACTCGCCAGCGATCTCTTCAACGACCGGGCCGACGATACGGCAGGGGGCGCACCAGGGAGCCCAGAAGTCCACCAGCACGGGGACATCCGAATTCAGTACATCCGCCTCGAAGGAAGCATCTGTCACGGTGAACGTGGCTGCCTCACTCATCCTAACACTCCTTTTCCACTGTTTATGTTGTGCTCGAAGATACAACGATCGTGTGGACGGGTCGAGTTCCGGGGGAGACATTACCTCCCATCGTCCAAAACACAATCGACCGCCGGGTTGCGACGGTCGAACCTCACCTCTTTCGGTGAGCCAAATGTAGCGACCGCATCCCGCTTACGTCCCTTGGATGCACAGGTTGCCCAAAGGTCGCACCGGACAGGTCTCGAGAGTCTCTCCCTGTCTCAGCAGGCGATCCCGTGACGGTCACAGACCCCGTCCAGCAAGCTGTAGAGCTGGTCCAGCGTCCCCTCAACCGCCGTCATCACCGCATCGGTGTTTCCCTCGGTGATGAACTCTCCCAGCAGTTCACGTTCCACACGGCTGTGCTCGACATCCGCTTCCATGTGAACGGTGAAGTATTCGTAGCCCTTCGGGTCGTCCATGCCGTAAAACTTCTTGAGGCCATCAATCTTGGTCTCGCTGACACTGGGGATCTGGCTTTCGTACGTGTACATCGCGGCCAGACCTTCGGCGGTGCTCCTGGCGCAGGTTGCCATGAAGTGCTGGATCAGTGTGCTGGTTTCGCTTTCCGGAGTTGTTGCCTTGACCGAAGCGTTTTCAAGGGCAAGGCTGTTGGCAAACTGGAGCCACAATTCAGGGTGGTTCGGATGACCGGCTTCCTCATCAACAAGGTTTTGCAGGATATGACGACGGGCTTCACCATCTTCGGTCACACTGTGAAGGGTGGAGAGGTAGCGCGGGAAGGCATCCACGTGCTGATAGTACTGGGCGGCGTAGTCACGCAGCGCTTCCATGGACAGCTCGCCACGGGTCCAGGCCTGGTAGAAGGGGTGGTCGAGCAGGTGACGGTTACGGATGACCTCATCGAGACGGTCGAGGGTGGATGCAACGGCTGTGCTCATCGAACTCTCCTGAAAGTGTGCAGGCACCTCGGCCTGGTTTGCTTGACGTGCTGCGCGCTATAAATGTTGAAGAAAAGTTAGGCAGCCCGAATACTGGAAAGTATCGCTGTGCCCCCCGGCAGGTCAAGCCTGCTTGAATCCTGTTGTTGCGGGTGCTACTTTGCACCGCCGAACGTTAACAGGTGGAACCATGGCGAAGATTCAACCTCGCAGTTTCAAGGGAACACGTGATTTTACACCACGTGAGATGATTCCACGTGAAGCCCTGATCGACTCGATCAAGAGTGTTTTCCGTCTCTACGGCTTCTCGCCTCTCGAGACACCGGCCCTCGAAATGCTCGAGGTGTTGTCGGGGAAGTATGGCGACGAGGGCGAGAAACTGCTCTACAAGCTCGATTACAAGAACGATAAGCCACGGGACCGAGTGGCGCTTCGTTACGACCTCACCGTGCCCCTGGCACGAGTTGTCGCGAGCAATCCTGACTGGCCTATGCCCTTCAAGCGGTACCAGGTGCAACCGGTCTGGCGTGCTGACAAACCTCAGCCTCACCAGGGACGGTTCCGCGAGTTCTACCAGTGCGATGTTGATACCATTGGCGCGCCAGAAGGCATTGCGGATGCGGAAATCATCGCGCTGACCGTGCAAATGATCCGTGGCCTTGGCTTCGATGAGGGGGATCGAACTGCGGTGGTTCAACTCAACCACCGGAAACTGCTCGAGGGGCTTTGCACCTTTGCCGGGCTCAAGAAAGAGCAACTCTCTGGATTCACCCGCATTCTCGATAAGCTTGATAAAATCGGACGGGATGCTGTCTTCAAGGAGTTGGGCGACCTTGGTGTAACGGACAACCACCTGGAAGCATTGGGCGAGGTGCTTGCCATCGACAATACAAACGTCGAGACGTTGCAGGCACTCCGTGAACGGCTCGCAGGCATTGAGACCGCCCAGGAAGGAATTGACAGCCTCTTTGCCATTCTTGATTACCTCTCCCACCTCGATGTGCCGGTAGAAGCAGTGAACATCAACCCAAACCTTGCGCGTGGGCTGGACTACTACACGGGTGCGGTTTTTGAAACGACTCTGCCCCGACAGCCACACATCGGCAGTTTGACCGGTGGGGGACGATATGATGAGCTGATTGCGCTCTACTCGGGACGTGACCTGCCCGCTGTCGGAACCACCATCGGCCTCGACCGTATTTTTGCCGCAATGGAACAGCTTGGGATGGTGGATACCGGGGTCGGAAGTGTTACTCGTGCCCTGATCGCTGCCTACAGCAAAGAGGAAATTCCTGCTGCGTTGAACGTGCTGAAAGCCTTCCGCGCAGCAGGGTTACCCAGTGAGTTGTTCCCGACTGCTGGCAAGCTCAAAAAGCCCTTTTCCTACGCCGACAAGCAGGGAATTCCGTTTGTTGCGGTGATCGGACCAGACGAAGCTGCCGATCCACAGAACCTGAAGGTGAGCTTGAAGCAGCTCGCCAAATCGGAGCAGGCGGTGGTGACAGTTGCAGAAGCGATTGCTACCATGTTGGATGAATAGTGTGGTTTGAATCCAGTCAAAATGTGTATCCCGGCTTGTCTTGCAAGCCGGGTCTTTTTAATCTGATGGCTGTACTCGACTTTCAAACATGTCGGGTCACCCTCATCTAGAAGGTGTTTTGTGAGCAAGGTTGCTGTTTTGGGAGGAGCTGGTTTTATCGGCTCCTACATCGTGCGTGAGTTGCTGACACGTGGCCATCAGGTACGGACCCTCGTCCGGACCACGACAGATGTCTCCCTGCTAGAAGGGCTTCCCATCGAGCAGATCATTGGCGACATGGAGAATGTGGCCGATCTGCACAACCTGCTCCGGAATTGTGATGCGTTGATTCACGCAGCCGCCTGGTATCCAACCTATTCGCTCGGCAAGCAGAAGCAGGTGGAGCGGGGAGTGGATCAGATTCGTCTGATTCACACTGTCCTCGCCGCAACAGGTGTGCAACGATTTGTCTATGTCTCCTCGCTTTCAGCAGTGGGGCAGTACCCGGACGACCGTCCGGAGGATGAACATGCGCCTTATCCCAATTTCCGCCTGAGAAGTACCTACAACTCTGTCAAGCGTGCGATGCAAGAATGGGTATTGGCTGAGGCGGATCAGTTCAGGTCAGTTGTTGTCGCGCCGACTGGCGTATTTGGTCCGGGGGATCGAAAGCCGACCAGTGGGCGAGTACTGGTAGATCTGGCGAAAGGCAAGCTTCCAGTTGGCTTGAAAGCAAAGTTAAACGTGGTCGATGTGAGGACCGTGGCGATGGGAACGGTAAGTGCATTGGAGCATGGAAAAATGGGACGTCTCTATGTCCTCGGCGGCGAGAATACCACCTTGGAAGCCTTCCTCAAGCAAGCAGCAAAGGTTTTCGGGGTGCGGCCACCATCCCTCTACTTGAATCCAGCACCCTTGCGTCCCGTCGCGGTGCTGAGCGAGTGGGTCAGCAAGCTTTTCCGCCTGCCAAAACCGCAGCTGCCCATCGTCGGCGTTGAGTTTGCCCTCTACGGCACGCACCTGAGCAGCGCACAAGCAGTGAACGAAATCGGCTATGTACCTGGCCATCTGACTACGGATCAGATGCTCGTCGATTCCTTCCGCTGGTTCCGTGAGAAGGGATACATCTAACCGTCTACTTCAACAGGGTAACTCTGCGTGTAGCTTGATTCCCGTTTTGACGTATCTGAACCATGTAGTTCCCGCTGGCCAAGCCGTCCGGCTGCAGTGCAATGGTCATCGATCCTGAAGATTGACCCGCATACAAGAGCATCACCTGCTTGCCCAACATGTTGAAGAGGCGAATCTCCGTGTAACCGGCGGACGGCAAATCGACTGAAACCCTAGTGCTGGCATTAAAGGGATTTGGCCATGCATTGATGCCGATGGTGGTGGGGAGGGGGGTAGTCGTTCGCTCGTTCACGGTCAGCAAATCGGGGTAGTAGATGAGCTGATCCAGTTCACGAGTGGTCGCGATGGGAGTCCAGCCGTGCCCCTGTGCCAGATCGTAATAGTTCTCGATGGTCGTGGTGTTGGTCAGGTATTCGACGGATAGCACCACCTTATCCCGTTCGATCATTTCGTCGATAATGTCGATCTCTTCGCTGCGCGGATTGTAGGGGTTGTCGTTGTCTAGATCGCCGAAGTAGAAAACATCTTCCACACCGATCCCATCCACGACGGAATAGTAGGAATCCACATCCACTTCCGATGCATCATAGCGCAGCCATTCACCGTTCTGCGGGATGATTTTGAAATCCTCGCCCATGCCTCGAGTATCGCGAGCATAGGTCGCCAGATTAGAGATCAAGGCGATCATATCGCCAGCAGCGTCCTCGTTCTCCGGCACCACTTCGCTCCAGTAGTAGTAGGCATCAATGATGTCCATGTAGATGCCGTCGAATCCCTGGTCACATATTCGGTCGAGGTAGGATTCGTTGTCGCCGGTCGCGGTCCCAAAGAGGATATCACGCCACCCCTGCATCCAGTAGCGCACCTTGTAATTGCCTGCCCAGTCCGGGTTGACTGGTCCTAACCACTCTGGGCTCCCGGGTGTCCAGCCATCTTGCCAGTAGAAACGGTAATCTTCGGCTTCACCTATCGAGAAGTAGGCGAGCACAGTGATCCCGGCATCTTTAAGCGCCTGAATTTGATCGCTGTCCCATTCGCCATTCTCATCACCATCTGTGGAATAGTCGATCACCACCACATCTGGCGAAACGTCCGAAAGTTCCGGGATGCTGACATTTTGTAGCTGGTACACCCAGCCTTGGGGCGGCCATGTGGCCTTAACGGGAGTTGCGGTCAGGATCAACGCTAGAACAGCGAGAAGGAACAGGATTTGTGAGGTAATATGGAACCGTTTCATGGCTGGATTCCTTCAAAAGGACCATCAAGGTTGGCTTGGGATATACGCACTGTCCACGCTGCGTTCGGCGAACTCGTTGAGGAAGGTGATGACGACACGACGGTTTTGAGCACGTGCCTGCGGGGTGCTGTTGCCGACGTCCGGATCAACTGGCTTGGCATCCGCCCAACCGATGATCCGCATCCGTGAGCGGCGAATCCCCCGTGATTCGAAGTAACGGACCACGGCTCCTGCACGTGCCCCGCTGAGTTCCCAGTTCGAGGGGAAGAGGCTGGTCGAGATGGGGATGTTGTCCGAATGTCCCTCGACCGAAATCATATAGGGGTTCTTCTGAATCTGCCAGGCGACCTCGTTCAGGAATGAGGCGGTGCCTGGGTAGAGGGTGGCGCTGCCGGACGGGAAGAACGATTCGCCACGCATGACCAGCGAGACACCGTTTTTGTCACGGCTGACCGCCACCACCTCTTCAATCTGCAACTGAGAAATACTCTCCTTCAGTTCCTGCTCAATCTCTTTCAGTGTCGGGACATCCTCTTCCTTGCCACCGATCGATTCACGCAACTGCTGGGAGACCTGTTGCATACGGACCGGGTCAACGGTTGAGATGGCTACAATCAGGATGAAGAAAACGAGCAGCAAGCTCATCATGTCGCCATAGGTCATCGCCCAGGCGTCATCATCCTCTTTTGGCTTCTGGCCGCTGAAGCCCTTCCGCTTCGATTGGTTCCACATCATGACAGGAGCTCCTTACCGGACCGGGAGACGTCTTAGTTTGGTCCGCTTCGCGGGCGGCAGGTAGCTGTTGAGGTAGTCCTCAACCTTACGCGGATGCCACTGTTCCTTGATCATACGGATCGAGTCGATGATCATCTGCATCAGCTGAATCTCCTCTTCTGTCCGTTTCTCCAATTTGACGGCGAGGGGAATGAAGAGGAGGTAGGCGAGGATGAGCCCGTAAAAAGTGGTCACCAGCGCAACTGCCATGTCGGAGCCGATGGTGGCGGTGGCATCGCCCTCGAGACTGAGGTTCGCCAGCATGTTGATCAGGCCGATGATGGTTCCCGCCATCCCGAAAGCGGGGCAGAAGCGGCCGATGGTGCGAATCACCTCGGCGTCTGCCTGTTCCTTGCGCATCCTGAATTCAATCCGCTGACCAAGGATTTCCGCGATTTCTTCCAGGCTGTAGTTATCCGCCAACATCTGAATCCCATCCCTGAGGAAGGGGTTGCGAGCGGAACGCACCATCTTTTCAATTTCGACATTGCCCTGCGTGGCTCGGCTGGCGAGGATGACAATGGCTCGTCTCTGGCCTTCGAAATCCGGTGGTCGACGCGAAGCGACAACCCAAAGACTTCGGAATACCACCTGGAGTGTGTTGGACTGAAAAGCGACCATGGTGGCGGCGAGAGCCCCTCCGAGCACGATCATCATGGCCGGAATGTTGACGAAGATCCCCCAGGCTGCCGGAATCGTCAGGAATTCAATGTCATTGATCCCGATGTAGATCGCTCCACCGATGAGGAAGATGCCGATCAGCACGCCGAGGATTCCGATGAAACGCATGCACTCCTCCAAAATCCCGTTAAGATCAGGAGATGTAACGTCATCTCCCCCGGTCGCCAGGAGGCAGACAATTGGTTCCGAACCGCTGATTCGTTCTGCTGTCTGCCTTGAACGCAGGCGGGGGAAAAGCGTATCTTTCGAGTCCAAAAGTACCGGTCCTGATGGACCTTAGCAACCACTTTCCGCAACCCGCTGAAAAGGGGGCACTACATGCCTGGCAAGACCCTGGATGCATTCGGAACAAAATCGACACTATCTCTGCCGGAAGGCAAGGTTAGCTACTACCGACTGAAAACGCTGGAAGAAAAAGGTGTTGGCACGGTTAGTCGCCTTCCTTTCACCATTCGCATTCTGCTGGAAGCTCTACTTCGCACGCAGGATGATTTTATTGTGACCGAAGAGCACATCCGTAGTCTTGCCAACTGGAATGCCGCCTCACCTGAAAAGAGCGAGCTGCCTTTCAAACCGGCTCGAGTTATTTTGCAGGACTTTACAGGCGTTCCCGCTGTCGTCGACCTCGCGGCACTTCGTTCTGCAATGAACCGGCTCG
This sequence comes from bacterium, assembly GCA_020444265.1. Lineage (GTDB taxonomy): Bacteria > Electryoneota > Electryoneia > Electryoneales > Electryoneaceae > JAHLLH01. Next base: position 760,898 of record JAHLLH010000001.1, on the reverse strand, counting down.
GTGGAGATCCGACGAAGATCAACCCGCTGGTTCCCGTCGATCTCGTGATTGACCACTCGGTGCAGGTCGATCAGTTCGGCAGCAAATTCGCGCTGATGTACAATGCGGAGAAAGAATTCGAGCGAAATCGTGAACGCTATGAGTTCCTTCGTTGGGGAGCCAAGGCGTTCGACAATTTCCGTGTCGTCCCGCCTGCAACGGGTATCGTCCACCAGGTCAACCTCGAATACCTCGCCAAGGTAGTCCAGGTGATGGATCAGGATGGCGAGATGACTGCCCTGCCGGATACCCTCGTTGGGACCGACAGTCACACGACGATGATCAATGGTCTCGGTGTGGTTGGCTGGGGTGTCGGTGGTATCGAAGCGGAAGCGGTAATGCTTGGCCAGCCCATCTACATGCTGCAGCCGGAAGTGGTTGGCATGAAGTTGACCGGTAAACTGGCGGAAGGTGCCACAGCTACCGACCTGGTGCTGAAAGTGACCGAGATGCTGCGTGCACATGGTGTGGTAGGAAAATTTGTCGAGTTCTACGGTCCCGGCCTTGCCAATCTAACCTTGCCGGATCGTGCCACCATCTCGAACATGGCCCCGGAATACGGTGCGACGGTTGGCTTCTTCCCTGTGGACGATGAAACGCTACGTTACATGCGTTTTACAGGTCGTACGGATGCCGAGGTAGCCCGTGTAGAAGCCTACTGTAAAGAAAACATGCTGTGGCGTGATGATGCCGCCGCGGATGCCGATTATTCGCACCAGCTCGAGCTCGACCTTGCGGGTGTGGAAGTCGCCCTCGCAGGTCCGAAACGTCCTCAGGACCGTGTTGCTCTCAAGTCGATGAAGAAGAGCTTCAACGAGAGCCTGACTGCTCCTATCAAGGAGCGTGGGTTTGAGCTTTCCCCGACTCAGCTTGATGCGACCGGAACTTACAAGAACAACGGCGACACTGCGACCTTGAAGCATGGCAGCCTTGTAATCGCTGCTATCACAAGCTGCACCAACACCTCAAACCCTTCGGTTCTGATCGGCGCCGGCCTACTCGCGAAGAAAGCGGTGGAAGCGGGACTCTCTGCAAAACCATGGGTGAAGACAAGCCTCGCACCTGGTTCGAAGGTGGTGACCGACTACCTCGATAAAGCCGGGCTGACAGAATACCTCGAGAAGGTGAACTTCCATACGGTTGGCTATGGCTGCACGACCTGTATTGGCAACAGCGGCCCCCTACCGGAAGAGGTGGTCAGCGCTATCCAGGAAGGCGACCTGGTCGCCGCAGCAGTGCTTTCAGGTAACCGTAACTTCGAAGGTCGTGTCAACCCGCATACCCGCGCTAATTACCTTGCCAGCCCGCCGTTGGTCGTCGCGTATGCCCTCGCAGGACGTGTCGACATCGACTTTGATAGCGAGCCCATCGGGGTAGGGGCCAATGGTCCGGTCTACCTGAAGGATATCTGGCCGACGAATAGCGAGGTGAAGCAGGCGATTCATGATTTCCTCGATCCGGAGATGTTCCGTCACCAGTATGGCAATGTCTGGGATAGCAACGAGGAATGGAACAAGATTCAGTCCGGTGATTCGGCCATCTACGATTGGGATCCGAAGTCGACCTATATCCAGGAACCGCCTTTCTTTGTCGATCTGACTGTTGATGTGCAACCGATCCAGCCGATTAAACAGGCACGCTGCCTCGCCCTACTGGGCGATTCGGTGACCACCGACCACATCAGCCCGGCGGGTAACATCGCGCGTACTTCGCCTGCGGCATCTTACCTGAATGAGAATGGTGTTGAGTGGAAGGAATTCAATAGCTACGGTAGCCGTCGCGGCAATGACCGTGTCATGGTCCGAGGCACTTTCGCCAACATCCGACTGAAGAACCAGCTTGCTCCCGGCACCGAGGGTGGGTTCACACGCTACCAGCCGGCCGATCAAGAGATGACCATTTACGATGCCTCGCTCAAATACAAAGAGCAGGGGACACCACTGGTCATTTTCGCGGGCAAGGAATATGGTACCGGCTCGAGCCGTGACTGGGCTGCAAAGGGCACCTACCTGCTGGGCGTCCGTGCGGTCGTCGCACAAAGCTATGAGCGAATCCACCGTTCGAACCTCGTTGGCATGGGTGTTCTGCCTTTGCAGTTCAAAGAGGGCGATAGTTGGACCAGCCTCGGGATTTCTGGTAAGGAAACTTATTCCTTAAATGGTCTCGATGACAACTTGAAGCCGGGACAGGAAGTTGAGTTGGTGGTGACTGCTGAGGATGGAACGATGAAGACAGTTCCGCTTCTTGTTCGTCTTGACACCCCGGTTGAGTTGCAATACTACCGCAACGGCGGGATCTTGCAGACTGTTCTGCGTCAGTTGAACGCTTGATTTGTTTGCTGATTAATCAAATGCCGACCCTCTTCAGGGTCGGCATTTTTTCATTCAGGGGCGACTAGTTCCAGTTTGATTCGATCCGGGTCCTCGATGTAGAGCGCATAATGATCTGGTCCACCAGCGAAGGGGTGACGATCCGCATACAGGATGGGAATCAGTCGTTGCTGGCATTCTTCTGTAAGGCTATCCACAACCTCTCTGCTTTCTACATGAAAAGCGAGATGGTTAAGTCCTGTCTGTTTACGGTGAAATGGACCTGCTAGATAATCAGATTCAGTTTGAACCAGCACGATGTATGTGTCGCCCAGCCTGAAGCTGATGCCATTTTCCCATTCCTGGAAGAGGGTATACCTGAGTTTATCCTCCAGCAACCACTGGTAGAACTGTCGAGACTTTTTCAGGCTACTGACGTAAAGTTCGATGTGATGCAGGGTTCCGTGTGCAGCGGCCATTGTAGATCCAATGTTGTCTTCGTACTGAGTGCAATTGAGAAGATAATGGATGAAAAGAATAAACCCGGACAACTGGATTGCCCGGGTCAGATAGTTAGAGCGTTAGGACTAGTTCGAGGTGAATTCCTCGATGTAGACATCTTTTCGCTTCTCGGTAATCCACTCCTGGTACATACGGTCCTGCTTCTCCATCAGGGCCATTCTGCTGAGACGGTCCCAATCTTCTTTCAAACCGGGGGCTCGAGGTTTCTCGCGGTCGATCACTTTGACGATATGAACTCCGACACGGCTTTTGAAGGGCTCCGTCAATTCACCCGGATTCAGGTCACGAGTGACGATGCGGAATTCTTCCGGCATCTGGGGCACATCGAACCAACCCAGGTCGCCGCCATCCTTCGCCGTTTCCTCGTCGCTGGAGAATTCTTTCGCCAACTCAGCAAAGTCATCGCCCTCGAGGATCCGAGTACGTAGGTCCTGGGCCTGCAGGAAGGCACGTTCTTCATCAAGCGCGGAAGGAGTCAGCTTGACGAGGATGTGGCTGGTGTTGATCTTTTCACCACGACGCCAGTTCAGCCGGATGATATGGTAGCCGAATCGGCTTCGAACCGGACTTGAGACTTCTCCCTCTTCCAGGCCGAACGCTACCTCCTCGTACTCGGGGACCAGGTCACCACGCTGGGTAGTCCCCAGCAGACCGCCTTTTGCACCGCTGGCACGGTCATCCGAGTTTTCAATTGAGAGCTGGTCGAAATCTGACCCGGTCAACAGGAGATTAAACAGGCTGTCAGCCTTCGTTTTTGCATCTTCAGTTGCCTCTTCGGTCGGCTCGATGGGAATGAGAAGGTGGGCCAGGTGGACACGTTCCGGCAGTGTCGGCAGGTTCGCCTTGTTCCGCTCGAAGAAATCCTCGACTTCACTCTTGGTGACGGAAACACTGGCCATCTTCATTTGACGCAGCCGTTCCACCATCAGGTTATCCCGAACCTGCTTGCGGAACTCCCGGCGGATCTGACGGATTGGTTTGCCGTAATACTCGACAAGCCGTTCCTCACCACCCAGATCCTGCTGTACCTGGTTGATCCGCTCGTCAAGTGTCTGGTCAACCTGACGATCCTCCACAATAATATTGGTGTCCGCTTCTGCAGCCGCCAACAGGATCTTCTGGTTGACTAGCTCCGTTAGCACTTGGTCGCGGAGAGCGGCCACTTGCTCGGGCTGAGAGTACTGCTGACGGTTCCGCAGGATGATATCCTGCACGTACTGCAGCACTTCAGACTCGAGGATGATCTCTTCATTCACTACAGCAATGATGCGATCAACAGTTTGTGCTTCCTGGGCTTGCGTGGTCATCGGAAGGATGACTGCAAGGCCGATCAGGCATATGATCCAGCACTTGGAAATCTGCACTGGGGTGCTCCTGGGTTAGGGATTGCTCCCGGTCGTATCCTGCTCAACGTCTTCGCTCAAGTCCATCCCGATCTCTCCAGGGACTCGGACATCCACGATTCCGCGCCGACGCGCTTCACGTCTTAATGCAGCTATATAGGCAACTTGACGTCTGGCACGTTCTTCAGCGATCATCCTGGCGCGAATCGACGGCATCATCTCGTCCAGCGGACGGGGACGACCATTGTTGATTCGTTCCACGAGTCGCACTACCAGCCACTGCTTTTCCAGCTCAAAGGGGAGGGAGGCCTGCCCGGAACGCAAGGGTTCAATCGCTCGAACAAGCCGCTTCGGCAGTCGTTCGATTGAAACGGCTCCGGTTGTGTCAATCCTGACTTCCGGGTAGAGCCCTCTGAGCTCTTTGCCAGTTGCTGAACGGTCCAGACCATTGCGAATGCCCCACGCCTGGTTACGGGTTGGAGCATAGCTGATTATCAGCTTGACCTCGTCGGTCACACGAGTGAACTCACCCGTATGGTTCTGCCAGTAGGTGACCACTTCCTCGTCAGTCGGATCGTCCACCCGTAGTTCTTCTTCGATCAATTTATTAATCACCATCTCCGTCTGGAGCTCCTCCAGCCGGCGGGCGATTCTGTCGTCCTTATGGAAACCGAGCCGTTTTGCTTCGTGCATCATGATCCTTCGGTCCACCCAGCGGTTGACCACTTGGGCACGGAGCATCGGATCGTCGGCATCGAGACCCATCTCTTCGAGCGTATGGGTGACATCCTCCGGTGTGAGGTAGTCCTCCCCAACCACTGCGATCGATTCTTCGGGTGGTTTTCGGTCGAAGATGCAGCCACTGAAGAACAGGGTGGCAAGTGCACCCCAGATCAGTAGGCTAGTTGTTGTCAGACGGCGCTTTGGCATTGGGATATGCCTTCTTCAGCACGTTCAAGTTGATCGAATAATCAATGTTTTGCTTCAGGCTGTCCAGCCAGGCTTCGTCCAGTTCGGTGCGCAACTTGATACGTAGATCATTGCGCACGCGAGACTTCACATTCTCGAACTCGTCCAGTTTCGGTTCCTCTTTCGAGATCACCCTGAAGACGGACCAGTCGTTACCAATGCGAACCGGACCGACCAACTTCCCGATTTCCGATTCGGATGCAAGCCTGCCTACTGCACCGTACTGGGTGCGACGGATTGGGCCAAATACTCCGTTCTTTACCGTTACACGCTTCGTATACTTGTTGGCAAGGTCACGAAGGTTCTCACCCTGGCTTGCGCGACGGAAGATGTCCGTTGCCGTCTGCTTGTCATCCAGTAGGCATTCGATCAAGGTGTACTGTGCATCGATCATGTACTTCTCTGGATGCTCCTCGAAGTACTCCCGAAGCTGTTCTTCCGTCGGCTCGATCCGATTAGAAACGATGTTCTGCTGAACAATCTGGTAGATGCGACGGTCCGCGGCATCCTTCGCCGCTTCGAGAACTGCTTCGTCATCAAAGCACCCCTCTTTGCGGGCGGCGTCGGGGAGGAGGTGATTTTGAGCAACATATCCATTGATGATGTCGTACATCTGGCTGACATCATCAAAGCGACGGAGGCGGCCAGCCATCTGGTTAACTGCTTCGCGCATATCATCAAGGGTTAGCTCAATAGTCCCACCATCCAAGGTGGTCACCACCTGGTTTTGCTCCTCCTCGGTCAGGAGAGAAACGACATCGGGTGTTGTCACTCGTCCTTGAAGCTTTTTCATAAGCTGTTCGAGTCGAGTTGTGTCGATCTCCACGTCACGATCTGCACGAAGACCTTCAATGAATTCCTGTGCGCGATCGACGAGTTCTTCAGACCGCTGACGGGCGATTTGTTTGCTGATGCGTTCCTTGTCGTCCTCGAAGGAGGGACGGTCTTCAATCTTACGTTTTTCGTGCAGCTTGATAATGTGCCAACCGAAACGAGTATTGACCGGTTCGGATACGTCGCCCGGATTGAGGCCGAACGCTGCCTCTTCGAAAGGAAGAACCATCACACCGCGACGAAACCAACCGATATCACCCTGCTGGGTGGAGGTATCTTCATTGTACTTGTTAGCCAACTCAGCAAAGTCAGAGCCTGTAGTGGCGAGGGTATAGATTGAATCGATCAAGGCTTTCTTACTACCGTCATCCGTTCCCTCTTCCGTGCGGATCAGGATATGGGATGCGTGGACTTCATGGGTATCGTGCTTGTAAAAGTCACGCATCTCTGATTCAGGGATCACCTTGGAAAGAACTTCATCGTTGTACAATTTCGTGATTGCGGCACGTTGCAGACCCTGCTCGTAGTCTTCCTGCACTTTCGGGTCCTGGTCATAACCTTTGTGGCGTCCGTCAATCACCTTCAGCTGGCGAACCAGAATCTCGTTCAAGTAGGCTTCATGGCTGCTGATAGGTTCTGTTTCAGCAATTTCCGCGCTGTTGAAACGTCTTGCCGCAAGCGCTTCGTAGGACGCTATCGGGAGTTCGTAGCTCTCCCCGACCTCGAGAACAGGTTCGGTGCGGGGGTTACTGCATGCGACAGCAAGCAGCGCGATCATGGTCAAGAGGATGGGAATGCGAAGAGTACGGATCATGCCGGGCACAAAGCCTCCAAACAGTTCGGATCAACTAGAGAATTTTACTATGAGTGTTCGATTGCCTTACTCCTGATGTCCCATGACGGTTCCAGTTTAGAAGCTCGCCGGGGAACCTTGGAAGGTAGGTGTCCTCCAGACAGCGTGCAAGCGGGGATATGAGGGTTTGGTTCAGGATGAGTCGCACCTTTCCCGCAGAGCAAGCGAGGAGCTAAGAAAGCCACCATACGGCGGGGAAATGTCCTTCTGCGTCTGGTCCCGAGAGGGTGCGAGTGCTATATTCAGCGATGGGAATGGGAAGTGAAGCCGCGATGGGGAGCATTTGAGATGGTTGTTGATTTGAAACGAGGGGGACGTATGCGTCCTGAACGTGCGAGTCTCTTGACAATTCTTTTTCTGCTTGCTTGCATTCTTGGGGCTTACCCCGCACCGGCATCCGCCCAGGTTGCAGACAATGTGAACAGCCTCGAGATGACACAAGTGGTGCACGCACCCACCGCTGGTGTTTTAAAGCAGGGGCAGTACCAGATTGATTTGACAGCTTTTGGCAACGGAGGAGCGATGGGGGGGATCGGGATTGGCCTCTTCAATCGCTTCATGTTCGGCATCTCCTATGGTGGTGATGGTTTGATTGGCTATGGCGACCCTAAAGGCAACAAACTGCCCGGCGTCATGGTGAAATACCGCATCCTTGAAGAGTCGATGTCTCTTCCCGCGCTGACGGTTGGTTTTGACATGCAAGGCCACGGCACCTGGTATGAAGGGCCGCAACGCTATCTTTTCAAGGCCCCAGGTGGTTTTGTCGCCATGTCACGCAACTGGTTGTCGAACTTTGGACGCTTTGGCGTGCATCTGGGTGTGAACTACAACACGATTGAAGCGGAAGATCAGCAGAGTATCGATGGCTTCGCCGGAATCGACTTCAGCATCAACGAGCAGATGGCGATCCTTGCGGAGTACGACCTTGCGATGGATGACAACCTCGAAGACAATCTGTTCGGCGAGGGTCCCGGTGGTTTTCTCAACCTCGGATTGCGCATGACATTCGCGCAGTCGCTCGTCCTTCAGTTTGATTTCACCGATGTCCTGAATGTCAATGCGACAACCCCGGGAATTGGACGTGAAATCAAGATTGTCTACGTCGAAACCTTCTCGTTTTAAACGATGATGATTCCAATATTCTCGCGCCTGCTGAATGTCTCCGTTCGGCAGGCTTGTTCATTCCTGGCGCTGATTCTTCTCCTGTTTCCTGGAGTCAGTCGGGGCGGTATTCTGGGGATGTATGACCTGCCACTCGGCGCGGAGGATGCCTGGAGTGTTGCTAATGCGTCCTCCGGAGTAGCTCTGGATACCGGCTTGATCGGTGGGTATGGAAATCCGGCAGCGTACGTCACCGATCGAAATGAGATCTATGGTGAAGGGTCAGCGTGGGGGACTTTTTCCGTCCAAAACCGCGTTTCCCCGGCGGACATCTCGTATGGTGCCGGGACCATTGGCTATCTGACCAGCTACAGCAACAGCAGCCTCGTGTTTGTCTACCAGGCAAGGTCGCAACTGGATCGTGGCGCGAGGTATGGTGAGACACAGATTGTCAACACTCAAAACTACACCGATATCGGTGTTGCATATGCACACACTGTTGGGGAGGAGCTTACCGCTGGTGCTTACTTTGGGTCGTTGCGCGGCACATCCTTCAGCGGAACCCTCCTGAACAGCACCGACCTTGACACGATCTTCACGCCACGCCTATGGACCCTCAAGCTCGGCTTGCAGGACCGTTCGGACAGCTGGAAATGGGGAACGGTGCTGGAGTTTCCAGCTATCGGGACCTTCATGGCGGAAAGACCTGTAAATGTTGCCAGGAAACGGACCAATGAAGCCTACACGTTCCGTGGTCCCTGGATTGTCCGGACAGGTGTTGGCCGTGAGAAGCAGAATGGCACCGGGTTCGAAGTAGAGCTACAGTATGCATATACTGGCTTTATTCGTCGTGGTGATGATCCGCTTTCAGCCAATGATCACCAGTTGCAGCTGGGAGTCAGTGGACGTGGCCGGGTTGATGATCAGCTGCGTTTGACAGCCGGGGTAAATTACCGTTTCCTGGACGGTTCGGATCAACCTGCCTTCCTCTTGGGCTTCGGTGGTGATTATGCCTTAACCGAAAATGTGATGCTCTTTGGTGGAGCGGGGATTTATTTTCCGACCAGTGCAGAAAGCAATTTGACCGCACTCGATGATGTCCGGCCCTGGATTGCACGGGGCGGAATTATGTTCTTCGAGCGAGAGTAAGTGTTTCAAAACCAGTGAGAAAAGGATCGACAGCCATGCGTACCATCGATCTTCGTAGTGATACCGTCACTCGTCCCACTCCCGAAATGTGGGAGGCGATGCACAAAGCTAATGTTGGTGATGATGTTTTTGGGGAAGATCCGACGATCAATCGTCTGCAGGACCGCGTCGCTGAACTTCTGGGCAAGGAGGCGGCTCTATACGTACCCTCTGGGACGATGAGTAACCAGATTGCGATTTCGATCCTTACCGAGGAGGGAGATGAGGTCTACTGTGAGGATGGTTGCCACATCTTCAATTATGAGGGTGGTGCCCCGGCGTTTGTTTCGCGCGTGCAGTTACGACCCCTGCGCGGTGTGCGTGGGATATATACGCGTGAACAAGTCGAAGAGGTGCTCAAGCCAGACAATAGCCATTTTGCACGGGGCAGCCTGATCGAGATCGAGAATACGGCAAACCGTGGTGGCGGAACAGTTTGGCCACTTGCTGAAGTAAGGCGTTTGTCCGAACTGGCGAAAGAACGTGGCATGTCTGTCCACCTGGATGGTGCCCGTCTCTGGAATGCAGCCGTTTCTTCAGGAACGCCTGAACATGTCTGGGCGCAGCATGCAGATACCATCTCCGTCTGTTTCAGCAAAGGACTCGGTGCACCAGTTGGCAGCGCGCTGGTCGGAAGCCGTGAATTGATTGAGAAAGCACACCGGATTCGTAAAAAACTGGGTGGAGGTATGCGTCAGGCTGGCATCATTGCAGCTGGTGCTCTCTATGCAGTCGAGAACAATCGTGCTCGTTTGGCAGAAGATCATCGGCGTGCCCACACACTGGCGAGAGGTCTTTCCACCATCGAAGGCTTCTTTGTCGATGTGGAACATGTGGATACCAACATCATTTTGCTTGATTTGTCTAAACGTGGTGTGGATGCCGAGAACTTTGCCGAAACCGTTGGCAAGCGCGGTCTGAAAGTGACCCTGGCTGGTGCTCAGAAAGTTCGTTTTGTGACGCACCTTGATGTGAACGATTCGGATATTGAAGAAGCGATCGCAATTGTAACGGAGTTGTACGGCGAATAAAGAGAGGGGAAGTGGGATGGAACTGACGAGGGATGATCACCCGTTTATTAATGATCTCCAGGTAGGACATTTTTTCGACAGCTACTTCGTTCTGCGTACCCTCCAGATGGGGACAACGCGTACCAACAAACCCTTCCTCATCCTAGATCTGACAGACAAAACAGGGCATATCAAGGGAAAGATGTGGGAAGATGCCGCCAGTGCCTACCAGGGGCTAAGTGAGGGGCTGGTGGTGAAAGTTCGTGCAGGTGTCGAAGAGTACCAGGGTGCAGCCGAGCTGAAGGTGATTCGCATTCGTCCTCTCGACCCGGAGGATTCCCAGGATGTATCCCGTTTCCTTCCCTCAAGCGGTCGTGACCCGGAAATCGACCTTGAAATGATCCGCAGCGCGATCCAGCGAATTGAGCATCCTGGACTGAAAGAGTTGCTGGGAGGATTATTTGGTGACGAGGAGTTTGTCAGCGCCTACCAGACTGCTCCGGCAGGGAAAAGATGGCACCATGGCTACCTGGGTGGCCTGCTCGAACACTCGGCATCCCTGGTTCAGCTCTCCACGAAACTTTGCGAACATTATCCAAAGTTGAACCGGGATTTGCTGGTGGCTGGTGCTGTTCTGCACGATGTGGGCAAACTTCAGGAACTTCGGTTTGATACCGCGATCGATTATACAGTCCGAGGACGCCTCGAGGGGCACATCGTACTCGGGGCGCAATTCATCGAGGATCGTGCAGCGTCCATTGAAGAACTTGACGAACCCACCCTGGTACAGCTGAAACACCTCATCCTGAGTCATCAGGGAAGCCGCGAGAATGGTTGTCCTGTCGAACCGATGACACGTGAAGCCTTTGTCCTCTATTTCCTAGATGAGATCGACAGCAAGCTGAATGCGATCGACAGGGAGCTCGAGAAGGCAGAAGGGGGCGGGGGAGCATTCACCGAATACATCCATCTTTTGGGACGGATGCTGTACAAGGGGGAGGATGCTGACTAGTAAAACTTGGGTGTTAACCACGCAGCAGTTGGCTGAGATGGTCTCCTTCAATCAGGTGATAGAGGAACTGTTTCTGGCCCTGATTGGCCGCTCGTTGGACGTGCCCAAGGAAACGTGTCCATTCACTCCCGTGCACCACCTGGCAACCCGCTGACCATGAGCCGACATTCCTGCTGGTACCTCCACGGTGAATATTGATTCCGAACCAGCCGGACTCCTCATAGGGCTCGAAGGGTTCGGCGCCCTCATCAAAGTAACGACGTACTCTCACCTCGCCCGCTTGAACCAGGGCGGTTTCACGTCCACGATGAAGCCCGATCTGATACAGGTAGGATCCCTCGACCAGATGGGCAACCCCACGAGGGTTGGGTTCATTGAGACGACCCGGGTCAACCGAAGCCGTGTAACGGTAGGCACGACTGCTCTTGCCGTTTGAGGTGACCACGACAATGGTGTCGTTGTACTCATCAAACTTGTTTTCGACTGCAACGCTATCCTTCCAACCTCGAACCCCGATAAGATGAACCACTCCGCGTGACAGCTCGAGCTGAGTACCATTGCGCTGCAGAGCGTCCAGCAGAGTCCCACCCGAGAATCGACGGTCTCGACGAATTTGCGTACGAGTTCGGCGTGGTAGCGGGACAGCTTCAGGCGATGGGGTGTTCAGGGTTTCGATTGCTAGTTGTAGTGCAAGGCGTGTTCTTGGGCCGGGAATACAATCGACAAGAAGACCGTTGTCAAGCTGGAAAGATTTCACAGCCGCTTGTGTGCGCCGTCCCATGATGCCATCAGCAAGACCGGGATCATAGCCCAGCTTCGCAAGTTGACGTTGAATCGTCACCAATTGCCTGGATGCCATAAAAAGCTCCTCCGGGGGAAGAGGATAGCAGAAGAAAGAAGCCACCCCTCTGCAATACGAGGGGTGGCTCAATGTAGTGAAGAATTAGGAATGTCTAGAAGTTGTCTGCGTGGAAAGTGATCAAATCAAAGAGCCGGTCAAACGTCTGAGTTGTGTGATCAGCAGGCACATCGGCACCCGGATTCGGAACATCGCCATATCCCGGGTAGGGATCAGAGGCGTTTTCGTATCCGTTGCTGTTGTTGATCACAGGCGGCTGACCAAACGCAGTCAAATACGCACCAGCGAAAAATGCCTGCGAGAGATTGAAGCCAAGGTCATCACCCTCACCTGCATCAAGATAGACCGCAACTCCAGCCGCCGGGGCAATACTCGCGCCCTGGGTCTGAAGACGGGTGACAGGATCGAAGTTGGCGATCCAGCGATCATTGAAGACGGGTCCATAGATCGAACCATCCTGGTTGATCGGCAGGTCGACTCCAATTGGAGATCCATCAGGCAAAGTTGCGAACGAGGTCGGCCCTGGGTTGTTCGGGTCGGTCGGGCTCCAGGCCGCAGCAGCTGCGAACATGAAGGAGGTGATGATCCGGTCTGGTGTCGGGTAGACCATCTGACGGAAAACAGCCGGGTCACCTGCTGGGTTGTCTGCCAGGAAGTCGCCATAGCCAGTTTCTGCCAAGACCTGCGGCAGAAGCATCGAGACACCTGTGTAAGCATCATCCGAAGTGTCGCCAGGGGTGAGCTGACCGCCGAGGAAGGATAACGGGCCAGCGAGGGATGATACGCTACTGAACATGCCCGGGTTGTTCAAAGCAATGTTCATCGCACCGAAACCACCCATCGAGGTACCACCGATGGCACGGCCTGCCTGGGTTGCATCCGTGTTGTATGCAGCATCAACAGCCGTAATCAGGTTGATGACGTGGGTTTCGCTTGCATTGACCGCCGGGTGCTGGCTGTCAGTGAAGAAGCTACCGCCCAGCAGGTTTTTACCCGAAGGGAAGACGATGATCATTGGATCAATGTCACCTTCCGCGATGAGTTTATCTGCAACATCTGTGGCGCTGAACAGTGCGACAAAGTAGTTCTCGTTGCCACCAAAACCGTGCAGCAGATAAAGGACGGGATATCCTTCAGCGCGGTTCGCATTGTAGCCCGGAGGCAGGTATACGTTGTAGAAGGATGCCGTACCGCCATTCAACGCTGTGGCGAAAGGATCATCCACGGGGATGATCTGACCCTTCGAAACTGAAGGTGCTGTCGGCAGATCTGTCTCCGATCCGCATCCTGCGAAGAGGAGAAGAGCTGCGACGAGCGTCAGCAAGGCAAAATGTTGTTTACGCATCGTTTATCATCTCCTTAGAAGCGGAAGCCAAACTGAAGACCAAAAGTATCCACCTGCATTTTCCAGGTGCCGGGCAGGTTCTCGAGGGATTCATCGCTGTAGTACACCTCGTTTTCGCGTTCAGCAGAAACCAGGTGCTCCCAGTAGCCTTCGATGAACATCCGCTCGTTCAGCATGTAGGCAAAGCCGATGCTGACATTGTGCTTGGTGCCTACATCTGTGATGCTCGGGCGGAGGCTTTCGTCCGGAATCGCGGTCGGATCGTAGTAATAACCGAGACGAAGGTTAAATTTGTCCGGCATGACCGCGTAATCCACACCCACGTTGAAGCGGATGATGTCCTCGTAGTTCAGCTCGAGCTCGGAATCAGTCGCCGGGGCGCCGTAGGGGCCGTCGCCGGAGGCGTCGATCTCGACAACTTCCACGGATGACCAGTTGGTCCACATGACATCAAATCCGATGGTCATCGCATCCGTCGCTTTGAACCCAAATCCTATACCCGCTTCCTGGGGAAGGGGGAAGTCGGCAGTGGCTTCCGGGGATGCAGCTTCTGTACCACCGAGGAAACGCGCGTCACCAGTCTGGGCATAGATACCAGCGTTGTAAGGGTGGTAGACAGTCTGGTTGACATTTCCGTCAATAGCGATTGTAGTCGGTCCCTTGTAGGAGACACCAACGCTCAACTTATCGGTGACATCATAGAGGGCACCGAGGTTGAAGCCGAAGCCGATTCCGGATCCCTCCAATTCACCAACCGCATAGAAATTCTGGTAGGGCATTGGCGCGCCGGTCGGAACTTGAAGCGGGCTACCCAAGGTGATCGTCGAATAAACAACCGAGAGGCCCAAGCCAACCTTCAACTTGTCGTTGACCATGTAGCCGACGGTCGGATGGATGTCAATCACCTTCAAGTCGCTCGCCCAGTCATCTTCCGGGTAGGCTACGGTGTTGTTGTAGCCGTAAGGAGTCCCTGTTGTGAGGTGCTCCCACTTGGTCCCGATGGCCGTCGGAGCGAAAATAGCCAGCCCAGCGGTCATTTTGTCGTTGACCTTGTAGACGGCAGCAAATGCTCCAGCCGGGAAAGCTGCTTCACGTGTCGAAATCTCTGTGCCGTTGCGGTAGAACTCGTACCCTTCCACCTGATTCGGCACCTCAGGAGTCACCCAGACAACCGGGTAGAGGCTTTTCACTTCGAGATAGAGCGTGTTGTCCTGTCCCGCCAAACCAGCTGGGTTCCAGTACATTGCGCTCCAGTCATCCGAGATGCCACGGAAAGCTCCCGACATACCAAGCGCTTTCGCACCGACACCTGCAAGATTGTATCCACCTGCAAACGCTGATCCTGCAAAGAGAAACAGGGCGGCGATGGCAAGAGTGGTTGTGACTCGTCTCATCCCTTTCAAGATGGTCCCCTCCTTGGTTTGAAGGCAAAAAAGCGCCTTCTGCTATCCTTTGTAGCCCGTTTTTACGGTTGCCCGTAAAGATGAGGCCTGAGGGAGGCATGTCCAAGGGCTGCAAGCCATCGAAGTCAACTTGTTAGGGTTTTGTTGGAGACGTTTTTGACTGGCAAGGTAAATAAAACCAAATAGATGAAATTACAGAATTACACGTAATTGTCTTACGCATGCGGCAGTGTTAGAACTGCAAGAATCAGACTGCTGTGAGGATCATTCCGGACTGAGGTGGGAGGCTGATTTTTCTTTCCAGAACACCCGAGATACCTCTTTTGGCATCCGCTGTCTCTGCACCTGCAAGGATTTTCCAGCTTCCCGCAGGCAAAGGGAAGGTTACCTCATCCCTGCGCAACGAGTTCGCGAGGACAATACAACTATCCGAGGCGACAGTGGTACGGTATCCAAAAGCTCGTGGAGAGGGGCTCGGGAGCAGAGAGAGGTTTTCGGGGCGACTGGTGGTGAGGCTGGGATGGTTTAAGCGAATCCTGGCGAGCTGGCCGATATAATCCACCAGCGCTTGACGATCCGGGTGTTCTTCCAGTGAAATCCAGTCGATCCAATTGGTTCGGTCATCCCGGTTGTAGCTGTCATGGTCCAGCATACCTGCTTTTTCGGACGGACCATCGATCCGTTTTGCACGCGCCCACTCGTCTCCCTGGTGAATCATCACCATTCCGCGCGAAGTGAGAAGTAGCAGGAAAGCGAGACGGAGGGTGGCGAGGCTCATGCTGCTTAGCGGTACATCCTCCTGATCTGAGAAGGTCTCGCCGGGTTTTGCATCGCCATTCGCCAAGCGTATGAAATCAGGGAGTGTGTAGCCGTCATG
Source organism: bacterium (assembly GCA_020444265.1). GTDB lineage: Bacteria > Electryoneota > Electryoneia > Electryoneales > Electryoneaceae > JAHLLH01. The sequence goes on along the minus strand of JAHLLH010000001.1, from coordinate 745,234 downwards.
GCAAGCGAGATAGTTGACAGTTTGTGATGCCTCCTTAAATGGCCCACCCTCCTCAATACGGTCACCTTTCAAGTGCCGCAGAATGTCGGAATATCCCTGTTGGAACAGCCATGTTTTTGAGTGGATCGGTTCGAACCCACGTAATCCATCACGAAAATGGTCGTTCCAGCTTGCCCAGTTGCGTCGAACGAATCTTGACTTGTCATACAGGCCCCCCCAGGGTTCTGCGATAAGGTGAACCTCGGGGTAGATGGCACGCAGTTCGTTGCTGATCGAGTCAAGTGTGCCCTCGTCGATGAGCCCTGCCAGGTCGAAGCGGAAGCCATCGATTCCGTAGAAGGTCATCCAGTGTTTGAGGGAGTCAACGATCAGCCTGCGCACCATCGGTCTTTCTGTAGCAAGATCGTTTCCGCAGCCGCTGTACCCGAGACGATTACCCTTTCCATCATGCCGCAGGAAATAGTGGGGGTCGATTTGTCGTAGCGGGTTTTCTCCGTACTGAGCTACATGATTGTAGACCACATCGAGGATGACTGCTATGCCTTGGTTATGGCAGGCTTGCACCAGTTGCCGAGTTTCAAGGATTTGACGGGCATTCGTACCGATCCAACCAGCGGTTGTCCCTTGTCCACCACGGCTTGCATATCTCGCCTCGGGGGCAAAGTAGTAAGCGGGCATGTAACCCCAATGATTGACGGCTGTCGGGTTCCAATCGTTTATCCCGCCCGTAGGAGTATAGGGCGGTTCGTGGTAGTCATAATCCTGCAAGGGCAGCCATTCAACTGTATTGGCACCGAGACGTTTCAAGTGGCTGAGAAATCGAGAACGTTCCGGATCCGCTGCACCCGGATAGCTACCCCGCAGCGTGGCTTCAAGCTGATCATCCAGACGAGTCGCATCCCTTAGATGAGCTTCATAGATGATCAGTTGACGAGAAGGATGAGTGACATGCGTTGCTGGAGGCAGCCTAAGCAGGGCGGGGTCATGGGCAACAGTTAGCGAGGGACGGGGCCAGGCATCCTTTTTCGCGATGGCCCAGCCATACGGATCTGCAAAAATCAGCTCTTCCACACCCTGTTCAAGATTCGTGCCCCGTACACGGTACCCATAGAGCATGCCAGGCTTTAGCTGATCCGTATCAGCTATCCAGCAACCGGTCGTCGATTCCTCGGTCATTGGCAGCGTGGTGATCGCATCCTCAGTGGTGGATGTGTAAAGAAGCAGATCGACTTCCCGCGCACGCGGTGCAAAGAAACGCAGGATCGCACCCTTGTTTGACCAGGTCAGGCCCATCGGAGCATCGGTCGTGCAACTGTCCAGGATCCCATCTGGGAGGACTGGGACTGCTTGTTGCTTGTCGATGTTGATGAAGTGGGGCTGCTTTCTGTCGAACGGGCCACCGATCAGCGTTAGTCTGCGATGGCTGTCCTGACGGACTGTTTTTAGCGGAACGTCGGGCGTAATACAAAACCTTGACAGCTCGGGAGTGCCCTGGAATGCCTGCGAGAAAAGAAGGACGATACGGTTGTCCCGGTCAAGGGAGGCGCGCTCGATTGGTGGAAGGGGAGTATCCAGCTTTGCAGTCATGCGGGCAATGTCCTTGAGCGATTGGCTGACGAGTCAGCGGAATTGCTCAAAGTAGATCATGCCAAACGCCCTCAGCAAGCGATGATCTCCTTTCCGAAAGGCATCTGGAATGCTTTCTTTCGAAAGCAGAGGTGGAAAGGGACACTTTGTTGAGAAACAGGCTATATTCCCGATTGTAGAGCATTGGTTTCTGCATGCACGATTTACTGCGAATGATGGCTCGAATCCCCCAGCTGATCTCCGGAGAAGTGTTCATGTCTCGATTGAGAACCGCAATTGTGCTTGTCCCCCTGCTCGTACTGATCTTCTGTACAGGTCTGATGGCTCGTCCCGGCGATCCGAGCAAAGCGACTCTCGCTGAACGTGCGCTTGTCGCGGGTGATCTTCCCCTGGCTCGGGATCTCTTTGAACAGTGGTTGGAAGCTGACCCCTCCGATTATGTGAGCTGGTACAATTTTGCCTGCACACGAGCGTTGCTGGGAGATACCCTGGGAGCGTTAGCGACACTGGAAAATGCCTGCACTGCGGGTTGGACCGATTCAGCCTGGACAGCTGGTGATCCCGATTTGAAGGCGGTGCGATCGCACAAACGATTCGAAGCCATCCTGAAAAGAATGGGAACAGCTGCGGCACACATCGCGAGTGGTGTTGAACGGGAGGAATATTTATACGTACGCCAATCGGCCCTGACTCCCTGCATGGTGGTCAAATCACCTGGATACGTTCCGGATGAGAACAAGCCTGTGCCTTTGATTGTCCTGCTGCATGACCGGGGCCAGGACATAAAAGACATGCGTGACCTGGTAGAGAGGATGGCGGTGCCAAATGTGCTCTATGCGATTCCGCGTGCACCTTATCCGGTTGAGGAGGCGCGAGGTGGGTTTGAGTACTGGCCACGCGACCTCGCTTTAACTGGTGCTGCCGATGCTGCCACCAATGCACGCGCTCTCTCCGCCGATTGGTATGCGGATCTCGTTCAGTCCCTGATGGAAACCGAATCTGTGGACCCCGAGAATATCTACTTGGTCGGCTATGCGCAGGGCGGCGCGGCAGCTTTGCTGGCCGGGCTGGAACATCCTGCTCCCTGGCAGGGGATTGCATCCATTGCGGGATATCTCCCCGAATCCCACCGTGAACGTGTTCGATTTGACCAACTGAAGCAAGCAGGTACCAGCATTTTCCTCGGGCACGGTTCAAATGATCGTGAGGTGACCAAGTCGGAAGCGTCGATCATCGAAGAATTGTGCGAAACCTCAGGGGTAGACGTTACCCTCCGTATGTATCCTGCGGAGCATGAATTGTCCGATGAGATGGTGCTCGATCTTGTCCTCTGGCTTGAGGAACAAATGGAGAGGGTCTCGATGCAGTCTCAGCAACCCTGAGTGACCTATTGCAGGTGACTGGCAAGCTGGTTGTCTGCATTGTACCTTGAGCAGCAGATTGCGAACATGGAAACTGAGTCAACGTCTATCCCGCAGGCACCCAACCGATGAAAAATCGCATCGTTCAAAGACTGAAGCGAAACTGGCAGGTGAAGCTCTACATGTTCCTCCTCGCCATTTTGCTCTGGTTTTTTGTGGTGACCAACCAGACCTACGAGACCGGGATTGATGTTCCCCTCGATATCGTGGACATGAAAGAGGATAAAATCCTTGTCTCAGATGTCCCTGGGGCAGTATCCGTGCGCTTTGCCGGGGCGGGGAAAGACCTGCTCATCATGAAGTACATCCAGCCTGCACGGCTGGAACTCGATATTCACACGATCAACTACTTCTACGACTACCCGATTTTAACCGACTATGTCGTTGTGCCGCCCGGGATTGCAGTTGAACCGTTGTACATCATCGGACCGGACACGGTCAATATTCGGCTCGAGGATAAGCTTGTTCAGCGTCTCCCGATAGTCCCTCGCGTCGAGGTGCAACCCGAGCCGGGCTACATTCTGAGCAAGCCCGTTTCTACTTCGCCTGAAAGTGTGACCGTCAGCGGACCGCAGAGCCTGGTTCGGCGGTTGCGACGCATCGAGACGGAAGAGCGAATCTTTGTTGGGTTAAAGGAATCCACCGAGCAGGAAATCCCGGTGATCGTGCCTGATGAACGGATGCGTATTACTCCGACTCAGGTCCGGTCGCAGATTGTCATTGACAAGATCGGGGAGCGCTTGATACAACGTGTCCCAATCAGCGCCCGCCAGGTTCCCTTTGGTCGCTCCGCTATTCTGGAACCCTCGACCGTGGATGTTCGTGTGCAGGGTCCGAGCGAACGTTTGGCACAGTTGACGGCGGATTCGATCAGCGTCTACCTCGATATGCGTCGCTGGCGTTCCTCGATACGTGATTACGAGCCCGGTGTGGCCTTGCCTCTGGGGATTGAACTGAAGGATCTGAATCCGGACCTGGTGCGAGTCCGTCTGGAACGCACGGAGGGGCCCTGATGCCCTTTCGGGTGATAGGAATTGAAAGTTCGTGCGATGAAACCGCGGTTGCCCTCGTTGAGGATGGCCGTTTGGTCTCCAACCGTGTCGCCACCCAGGAAATTCACGCCCGTTGGGGTGGAGTTGTCCCGGAACTCGCCAGCCGTCTCCATCAGAAAACCTTGTCGTTGATGGTCCAGGAGACCCTCGCGGATGCGGGTTGGTCCTTGTCGCAATTGGATGGCGTTGCCGCGACACGAGGGCCCGGCCTGATCGGTGCTCTGCTGGTCGGCTTGAGCTATGCCAAGGGGCTTGCAACCGCACTCAACATCCCGCTTGCCGGAGTGAACCACCTCGAAGGTCATCTCTGGGCGGTGGAGGCGGGTGGCGAAACCCTTTCGCTCCCTGCGCTCGGCTTGTTGGTCAGCGGTGGACATACGGAGTTGATTCGGATCGATGGATTCGGAAAATACACCTACCTCGGTGGCACGTTGGATGATGCTGCTGGCGAAGCCTTCGACAAGGTCGGGGGATTGCTCGGCATTCCTTATCCGGCAGGTGCCAAGCTGTCGAAGCTGGCCGAAGGTGGGGATCCATCCAAGCATCCCTTCGCAGTCGCAACCACCCAATCCCCCTTTGATTTCAGCTATTCAGGCCTGAAAAGTGCTGCCATGCGTGAGATCAAGCGATTGGAAACGGAGCGAGATGGGGAGGAGTGGCGTGCCGATGTCGCCGCCTCCTTCCAGGATGCGGTCATCGTTCAGCTGCTGCTTCGCGCCGACCGCGCCCTTGAAAATGACAGCTACCGTAGCCTGATGATTGGCGGCGGTGTGGCGGCGAACAAGCTGCTGCGCAGGCGACTTGAAGGGCTGGCACGCCGTCACAATGTTTCCCTGCTTGTTCCTCCTTTTGAATTTTGTACGGACAACGCCGCGATGATTGCCTATGTCGGCTATCGTATGCTGCAGGAACGTGGAGCCGACTCCCTCGAGATTGAAGCCGATCCCAACCTAAGCCTGGTTCCCGAATGGTAATCCCGCACTCCCCACTCCTCGCCATCAGTTTGCAAAGCTCGATCGGCCAGGGTTGGGTGTGGTTGGGAGTCCTCGCGCTTGTCGGCCTGGCGCTATTCTCCTACCGTTTCACCCGTCCACCCCTGCCACGCGCTGGACGTATCGCCCTCGCGGTGCTGCGTGCCCTCGCCCTGGTCGCCACATGGCTGCTGATTGTTCAATTCGCCATGCACTGGTCGTTTGAACGGCCTGTCAAGACACGGATCGCGGTCCTGGTTGATGGCAGCGAATCGATGGGGCTTCAGGATGGACGCGGGGAGCGGGCTGCCCAGCTTCAAAAGGCACTGGATGAAACGCCATTCAGTGAGCTGAAAGATCGTATCGATTGGCAGTGGTACAGGTTTGACAGCAACCTTGCCTCGATAGGTGAAGGCCAACTGCCAGAGTTGGACGGTCCGGTGACTGATCTGGACCGTTCCCTGCGTGAATTAGCCACCCTGCCCGAAGGTCTGCCGGATGCCGTGCTTCTGTTCAGCGATGGTGCGGTGAACCGTGGACAGGCACCGGCTTCCGCAGCACGCGACCTGGTTGTTCCTGTGTATGCCGTGGCAATCGGTGATTCTCTGCCTCCTCGTGATCTCGTCCTTTCAACCCTTGCCGGAACTGGAGAGGGTTATGTCGGCGAAGCGCAGCCGTTGGATGCCACCCTGCGCGCGACGGGGATGGAGGGGGAGAGGGTTCGGGTACGTCTGCTGAATGAGCTGGGTGTTCAAGTCGAAAGTAAAACGGTTACCCTCGAGGGTTCATGGAGCGAGCAGACCGTCCATTTCGATGTCACCCCGGAACGTGCTGGCATCAACGCCTGGCAGGTTGAGGTGGAACAGCTTGCGGGCGAGGTCGATACAACGAACAACCGTCGCCGAACAACTCTGCGTGCTGCGGAGCGACGACGTTCTGTGCTGCTCTACGCTGGTGCACCCAATGCTGATGCCGGCGCGCTGGCTCGCGCCCTCGAGGGGGACCCTGATACCGATGTGACCGTGTTGATTGGTGGGGGACGTCGCAGGAACCCGGTACGGGGTTCCTACAACTCGGCGGCTGATCTTTCGACCTTTGACGCCGCCGTACTACTATGCCAGCAACCCTTTTCGGGCGCTGGACTAGAGTTGGTCCAACGTTTGACGGACAGTACCCTGCCGATGATGATTGTAACCGGCGGTGAACCGGATCGACGAGCGCTGACGATTCTCGAGCAACGGCTTGGTGGGGTCCGAACTCGTCCTTTGCGGGATGCGGTTCCCGTTCTCCCGACTGCGCCGCACGCGATCCTTACTACCGATGGCAATTGGTTTGAATCGGCCGATGTTCCCCCACCGTTGTGGTTGCCGCCCTTTGAGACGGAGCGTGGTATCACCCTCGCTGATGGTGGGCCGCAGGAGCAGGGACGGGCGATCGTATCGGTCACCTCCTCACCACGGACCCTCGCATGGTTCGCAGGCGGTCTGTTCAAGTGGGACCTGGGGCGGCGCACCGAGGACCCATCCGGCGCTCAATTCCGTGCCCTGCTGGACCGCATTCTCCGGTTCCTGGTCACCTCTGAGCAGGAAGAACAGGTCTCCCTGGCTTCCTCACGAGACCTGATCTCTGGTGGATCAGCTGCTGAGTTGCAGGTTCAGGTGAGGGATGAAGCCCGCCGCCCGGTCGACAACGCACGAATTACCGCGCAGGTCAAGCATGGTAGCAGCGAACGGACCGTCGAGTTCCGTGGGCTGGGTGGGGGACGCTACCGTGCTGAGGTCGCGCCGTGGGGCGAAGGACGCTACACGGTGACTGCCGATGTGCAAATGGACGGGCAGACCATCCGTCGGGATACTGAGTTCATGGTCGATCCTTTCCACCTCGAGCACGCCGAATTGAGGATGCGTCCCGACCGTTTGCGCAGCATCGCCCAAGCCACAGGCGGCGAGTTCCTGCTGCCCGACGAGGTCGCCTCGCTTTCGGAGCGTCTACCCCTGGAAGAAGGTGTAGAAGAAATCGCCGGAACATGGCGTCCCTTCGGCCTCTGGCTTACCTTGCTGCTCGTGGTGGGACTGCTGGCCGTTGAGTGGCTTGTCAGGACGAGGACTGGGATGGTGTAGGTATCTGGAGATGATGAAATGCTTAAAGATATTTCAGCAGTTCTTAATGAAAAACTAGCTAAAGATCAGATTGTAAAAAAAGCTTTCAAAGTTCTTCCCTCATCAATAGTAGCAGGAAATGAGTCGGTTATATACTCTATACTCCAAGATGTAGCAAGTATATTCGAAGTCGACATTTATTCTATCTATATTATCGGATCTGCTCATTTCGGAGTTAGTCCAACAAAAAAGAGAAAATTTGAAGCTGCAGTGTCCGACCTGGATTTAGCAGTTGTTGATTCTCGCTTATACAATAATTACACACAGGAAATTTGTAAGGATACTCGATATCTTAGTGATACCAGCAAGTTTCCGAGAAAAGACAATGGTGATTCTCTCTTTCATTCCTTTTTGTTGTATCATGCAAGAGGTTGGTTGCGCCCTGATTTACTTCCAACTTCTAATTTAAAGCGGTATTGGGAAACGAAGATGTCAAGCCTGTCAAGAAGGCATTCTACTTTGTTTTCGCATATTAGTATTGGAATATTCGCCTCTTATCAGTTATTTGAAGAGAGTCAAAAAAGGATTGTTCCGTAAGGAGGGGTAAGCGATGTTGAACTATGAAGTAAGGTCGGATAGCCTTCTTAGTATTATAAATGATATTAAAGACGAAAAATTGGTGCTATCTCCATATTTTCAGAGAAATATGGTTTGGCGTGACCTACATAAACAAGAATTTATAAAAACAATTCTTTTGGGATATCCCTTCCCGCAGATATTCATATCAAGGGGGACGATTGACGTTAATACTATGCAAGCGACGTATTGTGTGGTTGACGGCCAGCAAAGGCTAGGTAGTATAATGGAATTTATAGAGAATAAATTTGATGTAGAAGGACGGTTTTACGAGGAAATGAGTGAAGAAGAGAAGGGTGATTTTTTCAAATATAAAGTGGCAATTATTGAACTTGACATGCATGATAATGATAAGAGGATAATTGATATATTTAATAGACTCAACAGAACATATTTTTCGCTGACGATGATAGAAAAATTAGCCACTGAATTTGCCCCTTCGGAGTTTATGATCGTCGCGAAACTCCTTAGTGGTGAGTTAAACTTGAACGACGATGAAGATAAACCTATGATATGGGATCCAAATGTCCCGAAAGAGTCTAAACTTTGGGCTAAAAAGAAGAAAGTAAAGTCGTACAAAAGTTTGATGCTAGATGATGAAATATTTACTTCGTATGAATTGAGTAGAAAAGTGCATTTAATGTTTACACTGAACTTGATGTCGACGATAATAGGTGGGTATTATAATAGGAATGATAACGTAAAGAAAAATCTTGAGTTATATAGTAGTGATTTTGAGTATAAGGATGTAATAGTGGATGTATTGGAGCTGCTAGCGGCAATCTATAAAGCCCTAAAACTTCCAGAAAAATCATATTGGAGAAACAAGTCAAATTGGTTTAGCCTAATGTGTGTGTTGTATGAATGGGACGATGAAGCAAAAACTGAAAAGCTTGGTAAATTAAGAGAGAAGTTGTTGGAGTTCGAAAAATCGGTGCCAGAGGAATATACAATTGCTGCAAAAGAGGCAGTTAACAATAAGAGAGAAAGAATGATCAGGCATAAATATATCATGCAGATCATAGAGAGTCTGTAATTTGCAGCCGATGGGAAAGCTGTTCTGAAAGACCCGAGGTGTCATGAGTGACAAACTAAACAACCTGAGAGACTTGAAGGCGCAGGCGCTGCTGGGTGGGGGCGAGGCGCGGATCGAGACGCAGCATAAGAAGGGGAAGCTGACGGCTCGTGAGCGGATCGACTTGCTGGTGGATCCAGGCACCTTCGAGGAAGTGGACATGCTCGTCCGCCCGCGCAAGACGGACAGCGGCTTCCATCAGACCGAATACCTCGGGGATGGAGTTGTGACCGGGTATGGCCGTGTCGATGGACGCGTGGTCTTTGTCTACTCCCAGGACTTTGGCGTCATCGGCGGGACGCTTTCCGAAGCGCACGGTGCCAAGATCTGCAAGATCATGGACATGGCGATGAAGGTGGGCGCTCCGGTGATCGGATTGAATGATTCCGGCGGGGCGCGTGTACAGGAAGGCGTGGTCAGCCTCGGTGCCTATGCCGACATCTTCCTGCGCAACACTCTCGCGAGTGGTGTCGTCCCGCAAATCTCCGCGATCATGGGGCCCTGCGCCGGCGGCGCGGTCTACAGCCCCGCGATCACCGACTTTGTGGTGATGACACGCGGCACCTCCTACATGTTTGTCACCGGGCCGAAGGTCGTTAAAACAGTGACCCATGAGGATGTCAGCAGCGAGGAACTCGGCGGCGCGGACAGCCATGCGATGAAATCAGGCGTGGCCCATTTCGCCTGCGATGATGAGATGGCGACCATCAGCACTCTGCGGAAACTGGTCTCCTTCATTCCGCAGAACAACATGGAAGATGCTCCGTCTCAACCGACGGACGATCCCACCAACCGCATGGATGCGGAACTTAATACCATCGTCCCGGACAACCCGAACAAGCCCTACGATATGCGCGAGCTGATCAAACGGGTGGTTGATGATAGCGATCTGTTCGAGGTGCACGAGACCTGGGCGGAAAACATCATTGTCGGGTTCGCACGCCTTGGCGGACGATCGGTCGGGATCATCGCCAACCAACCGTCCGTACTGGCAGGGGTGCTGGACATTAACTCCAGCCGCAAAGGGGCGAGGTTCATCCGTTTCTGCGATGCCTTCAACATCCCGATTGTCACCTTCGAGGATGTACCGGGCTTCTTGCCCGGGACCGATCAAGAGTGGAACGGCATCATCTCCAACGGCGCGAAGCTACTCTACGCTTACAGCGAGGCAACCGTCCCGAAGATCACCGTCATCACACGAAAGGCTTACGGCGGTGCCTACGACGTGATGAACTCGAAGCATATCCGTGGTGACTTGAATTACGCCTGGCCCTCCGCAGAAATTGCTGTGATGGGAGCCGAAGGGGCAGTGGAGATCGTCTTCCGGAAGGAACTTGCGCAGATCGATGATCCTGATGAACAGGCCAAGAAGATCGCCGAGTACATCGAAGAATACCGTGACCGCTTTGCAAACCCCTACATCGCGGCCGCGAGGGGTTATGTGGATGAGGTGATCGAACCCGATCAGACTCGTCCGAAGCTGATCAATGCACTTGCAATGTTGGACAGCAAGGTGGATCACAACCCGAAGAAGAAGCACGGCAACATACCATTGTGACCCAGGTCACACGTGTGGATAACTTGACTGCGAAGAGCGGTACCTTTGGAAAAGGGTGCCGCTCTTCTCTTGGTTTGGAACTGTCATAAATGGTATCTATTAAAGTAAATGGAGTGCTTGGTGAATGGGTTTAATCTCTGGTGATCTCTCTAGATTGCAGCGAAAAAAATTCTAGCTTGACAGCAACACCAGGGAGGCAGATTTTGGGGTTTCGATGGCTTTCGGGAAACGCTAAATACGCTAAATGCTGCAACTCCTGATTATGAGTAAGGATATAGAGTTGATGTATATATATTTAGACAGTATAAGTATTACGGGTTAAGCGTCTCGCAAAAAATGCCTCATGTACGCCAAGAAGAAAGGAGATTTTTGCCTCCCTGTTCCACGCTTCCCATTTCTTCATGCTTTACCTCTCGAAACTGGCGTAAACAAACCATTTAATAGGGAGAACGATGATGGAATCATGGATGCTGGATGCGAAATATGGGAAATAGTAGCCGTTTCCCAAGATTGCGCACTCGGCAAACTTTTCCAGCTGGGTAAAAAATGCCACCCTGGTTTTTTCATAACGGTTGAAATAATTGTTCCTGTTGAGGTGAGTTGTTGCACGATACGGTCCTGTCAGCGGACCGAGCTGTTATAAAGAGTCAGCACATCACCATGATCGAATGCCATCTGTTCTGGCACATTGTCAGGAGTGAAAACCCGAGCATTGTCTGCATCATCTCCGGCTTGAAGTTCTCCAAGACCATCTGCTGTGAAGACAATTGTTACTGTGTGGAAGCGTGGGTCACGATCCGGTTCAGATCGCACGGTAAACAGCTCCAGGTTGTCAAGTTCAAGCCCGGTTTCTTCCATCATTTCCCTTCTCGCACACGTTTCCGCGGATTCACCATACTCCATGAAGCCTCCAGGAATCGCCCAGCCATGGGGTGGATTGCCTCGTTCGATCAGGACAATGCCCCCTCTGTAACGGATAAGTACGTCAACGGTAGGGAAAGGGTTACGATACTTTTCTATTTCCTGACCGCAATGCGGGCAGACAAGGTGGGTGGGAAGATTGGCCATGGACTCCTCGTGGTCGTGATCTGAGAGGAAGATGCGAAGGAGTGGAGGTAGAAGAAAACCCCGGACTCTCTATCCGGGGTTCTGGAGTTTCTGAACAACTTCTCCGGGGAGGGGAAATCGAAAGGTGCTGGATTTGGAATAGACCAACTCACCATCTGCGTGCACATCAAAGATGCCACCCGAGCCTTTTACAAGATGGATGGTGCAGTTGGGAATCTGTTGTTTGAGTTCATCCGCCAACCTGGCGGCATGTGGGTAATAGTTTCAAACAACACAGTACTCAATATGGATATCCATCGCTTCCGAACCCTTTTCAGGATTTTTTCAGTTCATCAAGCGGGACTTGCAGGGCTTCCTTGATCTTGCGCCCCGGCCGGAAATGGGTTTTCCTTCGAGCCGGAATAAAGATCTCTTCACCTGGTTTCCGAGGGTTACGGGCTTTCGGCTTGGGTGCCGTGTTTTTCACTTGCAGCACGCCAAAATCACGAATCTCAATCCTGCATTCACCCGGGGTGGTCACGATCATCTCGCGCAGCGTTGAAAAAGTCGCGTCCACGATGGGTGCAACGACCTTCGGGTCGAAACCGGTGTTATGGGCTGTCTGCTCAACCACGTCTCTCTTAATATACGTCCGAGGTCGATCACTCATGGGGGGACCTTTCAAGGTTTAGGCTCGTCGAACTTTTCGCTTGTAAATCTAATCGGCACCATAACCCAAGTAAAGTGAAGAACCAAGCTTCCCGGAGAAAGGAGCTCCGTTCGCTGCGATCGGGTTGGGACCGGGGGGGAAGAAATTGTACTTTCCAGCACTCAACCAGGAGATGATTCTATGAGTCAAATCCCGCTCTACTTGTTTGAAGATCCGGGATGGCGTCGCTTTGGCCCGATCTGCACGGTTCGCCCCACGTGGGACCTGCGGCTTGGTCTGGAGACGCTTGATGAACGAATTGGCCGTCATCTGGACCGTGAGCCAGATGGCTACATCCCCCGTCAGCACTTGCTCGGAATCGTTCGTGAGGTGAAGGGCGGCAATCGAGCCGGTCACTTGCCTGACAGCGGCGAAGTCTTCCTTGTCAACGGACGATCCGTAGCCCAGATCCCAAAGGATGGGCTGGACCCCAAGTGTCCGTGGACCCTCTGGACCGATGGCCCGGATGTCGTTGCTGTTCGGATGCCAGCCACCGTGGCAAAAAAATGGCTGTCCCATCCCTCGTTTAACCCGGAGGAGTACTCTGCCAGACGGTTGTTAGAGATCTGGGGACAGGAGAAGACGGCACCCAGCGTACAGATCTATGAAGTACATGGTGGACTGGCGTGGTGGCCCTGGGACCTGTTGAAGCGGCAGGGTGAAGCCATTGCCAAATCATTGAGTCGTGTCGGAGATGGCTACATCGATGGGGAAGTGGATCACCGTGCCATCCTGGTCGAGGAGACCAACATCCACGTTTCTGAAGGTGCTGTGGTGGGCGCAGGGGCGATCCTGGACGCCAGCAAGGGGCCGGTTATCATCAAGGACAAGGCGGTCATCCTGCCCGGTGCTATCCTGATGGGACCCGTGGTGATCGGGGAGAATTCGACGATCAAAGCCGGGGCGAAGATTTACGGTCCGGTGGTCACAGGCCCTCATTGTAAGCTTGGTGGTGAGATTGAGGATTCCCTCTTCCTCGGGTACGCAAACAAGCAGCACGAGGGCTTCCTTGGCCATGCGATTGTTGGTGAGTGGGTCAATCTCGGTGCGGATACCAACAATAGCGACCTGAAGAACAACTATTCGAATGTCAGCGTGGTGATTGACGGCGAGACGATCGACACAGGTCAGACCTTCTTTGGCTGCCTGCTGGGCGATCATGCAAAAACCGCGATCAACACACAGTTGAATACGGGCACTGTGGTTGGAGTGGGGACCAACGTATTTGGAGCAGGGTTTCCGCCGAAGACGATCGGTGCTTTCCGTTGGGGTGGTCCGGTTGACTTCGAATACTATGATTTCGAGAAGTTTCTTGATACAGCACGGGTTGTGATGCAAAGGCGGGAACGTGAACTGACCCCGGCGATGGTTACCCTGCTGCGCAAGCTCCATCAGGAGGCGGTTACGGGCAACCTCTGATAGAACAGGAACATCAATAGGCGCATCGTAAAACCCGGAGGCTCCCGAAGCGTCCGGGTTTCGTTTGTCTGTCAGGCTGTCAGCTTCAATATTAGTTACTACTAACATTTGAGTGCCAAGCCAAGCAGATTCATTTCAGAGGACTGCCCATGACACCCCAGCGTATTGCCCCTGTTTCTCCCTTTCTTGTCCTTTTACTTCTGGTTGCTTTTCCTGCTTTCTCCAGCGATGCACCATCCGTCTATCAGCTGGACCTGACCGATAATGCGTCACGTCAGTTCGCCGTGACGGCGACCTTTCCGGATCGACCCGGGAATTTGACGGTTCTTCGCCTGCCAGTCTGGTCTCCTGGTTCTTACCTTGTGCGTGAGTATGCGAAAAACATTCCACAGATGAGCGCGATGGACGAACAGGGAAACGCTTTGCCCATCGAGAAGACCGCAAAGGATCGTTGGCAAATCACACACGAGCCGGGTGCAACCATAACCGTACAGTACGAGGTCTATGGTGGCGAGCTGACCGTCCGAACACCCTACCTGACCAGCAACCGTGCCTCATGGCAAAATACATCGCTGTTTGTGACCCCCATGGAGAACTGGAACGAAGCTTATACCATCGAGCTGGTCCTACCAAAAGGCTGGAGCGCAGACATGCTGCTCGACAGGGATGCAGGTCATCCGAGCCGTTGGCAGGGGAGCGGCTTGCGCACGTTCTACGATACCGTGGGGATCGCCGGGCCGTTGGTAACATGGAACTTTGAACTGGGTGGTCGTCCGCACCGAATTGTCTTCGATGGGCCCGGCAACTACAATCGCGAGGAACTTCTCCCACTTGTCATTGCTACCCTTGAACAGGGCGAGATGCTTTTCCGTGGCGATGAGCCGTTGAAGGAGGATGGCACTTCCCCGGCGTTGCCCCTACCCGAATACGCCATCCTGATCAGCCTTGGCGATTCGGGTGGAGGTCTCGAACATGACCGCGGCACTCACCTCGCCTGGTACAGGTGGGGATTCGCCACGGAGCATGACCATATCCGCTTTGCAACCCTCTGCGCCCATGAGTACTTCCACCTGTGGAACGTGCGACGCATCGCTCCGGAACCGCTGGTGGCGCCGACCTACCAGGAAGAAAACTACGTACGCACTCTGTTTGAAGTGGAGGGTATGACCAGCTACTATGATCTGCTGCTGACCGGTCGTGCGTTGGCTACTCTTGATACGGAGGATGGGCGCGGAAGCTTTTTCAAGCTGCTGGAACGTGAAATCCGTCAGCACCATGAGATGCCGGGGCGTCACGTGCAAAACCTGCGTGAATCCAGTTACGATGCCTGGATCAAGTATTACCGCAAAGATGAAAACACTCCAAATGTCGGGATCAGCTACTATCGAAAAGGGTTTCTGGTGGCCGGGTTGATTGATGCACGGATTCGTCAGGAGACCGATGGCAAGCAGAGTTTGGATGATGTCTGGCGTGCCCTCTGGAAGAAATACCGCGAGGATGGAAAGGGCTTTAACGACCGTGAAGGGTTGCGTCCCATCATTAAGGAGGCGACCGGAGTTGATGTCTCCGACATTTACAATAACTATGTCACCGGAACGGTCCCCCTCGACCTGACGCCGTGGCTGGATCGTGTTGGGCTCGAACTGGGTGCACCAGACAGCCTTGCCTGGCATGGAGCAGTGGTGAATGAGAAGGGCAGCCGTATCTACCTGAAAACCGTTCTCACAGGTGGACCCGCAGCGGATGCGGGGTTGAGCAACGGCGATGAACTCCTGGCGATTGATGGTTGGCGTGTCGCCGGGCACGGGGCGAACAAGGTGGAAGCGCTGAAGAATCGTCTCGTGAGCTACCAGCCAGGAGATGAGGTGGTGGTTCTGGTCGCCCGTGAAGGCAAACTGCTGGAACGTAGACTTACCTTCGGTATCAACGAATCCACGAGACCGCTGAAGGCGATGGAGAAGCCATCTCGCGCACAGAAAAAGGCCTTCAATCGGTGGTCCGGGCTGACCCATCCCGCCGAGGAGAAGTGATGAACGAGAAACGTGCACGACTCTACCTGCTAATCGGTGCGGTCAACGGGTTCCTCGCGGTCGCATTGGGTGCATTCGCGGCTCACGGTTTGCGTGAGATCCTGGATGCCACCCACCTGAACACGTTCGAGACTGGTGTCCGTTACCAGATGATCCACGCCCTCGCTCTGATCGGGACCGGCTTGCTGCTTCGTCAACCAGCCTCCCGTCTCCTGAGTCTCGCGGGCTGGGCCTTCTTGATCGGGATCATCCTCTTCTCTGGCAGTTTGTATTGGCTTGCACTGGGAGGCCCCTCCTGGCTCGGTCCGGTGACACCGCTGGGTGGACTCAGTTTCCTCCTGGGGTGGGCGCTGCTTGCCATCGGTAGTTTTCAAGCCTAAGATGCACGATCATTCATAAACGCTAGCGGAGGATGGGGTGAAGGACAAATCAGCACGGCTGACCGCGTGGATTTTGATCGGGCTTGGTGCGGGTGTGGTTGTTGGCTTGCTGCAGTACCTGGTCCTGCCGGCACATGTCAACGAGATCCTGATCCGGTACATCCATGATCCCATCGGACGCATTTTCCTCAATGGCATCCGTCTGCTGGTCGTGCCGCTTGTCCTCGTCTCTCTGACACTGGGCACTGCGGGGATTGGCGACCTGAGCAAGCTGGGCCGGATTGGCGGGAAGACGGTCGCGATTTACCTGACCACGACCGCAGTCGCGATCACCATCGGCTTTTCGCTTGCCTTCCTTGTCCATCCCGGCGCCAACCTCAGCATTCCCATCGAGAGTACGTTTGAGGGGGCGGAACAGCCCTTCATAATGGACATCTTTGTCAACATCGTCCCGACCAACCCCTTCAAGTCGATGGCGGAGGGGTCGATGTTGCAGATCATCTTTTTCGCCATGTTGTCCGGGTTGGCGCTGACAGCCGTGGGCGAGAAGGGTAAACCGATCATCAAGGGCCTTGAGGCTGTCGATGCTGTGATCCAAAAGATGGTTGAGATGATCATGATGTTCGCCCCGATCGGTGTCTTCGGCCTGCTTGCGAAGGTGATCGCGGGGGAAGGGTTGGCCGTTTTTATACCGCTGATGAAATACATGCTGACCATCATCGGTGCACTGCTGCTGCACGCCTTTATCACCTATCCATCCTACCTGGTCGCTTTTACACGTCTCAACCCGATCCAGTTTTTCAAAAATATCTACCCGGCGATGATTGTCGCCTTTTCAACCAGTTCCTCCAATGCCACCCTGCCAGTAACGATGCAGGTGGCTGAGAAGAGGCTTGGCAGCAAGGAGTCGGTTCACGCGTTTACCCTGCCTCTCGGCGCCACGATCAACATGGATGGCACCGCCATCATGCAGGGGGTTGCGACCGTCTTCATCGCCAATGTCTACGGCATTGACCTCCACCTATCGCAGTTCCTGCAAGTCGTCCTGATGGCCACTCTCGCCAGCATTGGTACCGCCGGGGTTCCGGGTGTCGGCCTGATTATGCTGTCGATGGTGTTGACCGAAATCGGACTGCCCCTGGAAGGGATTGGCATCATCCTCGGTGTAGATCGTCTACTCGATATGTCCCGCACGGCAATCAATATCGCCGGCGACCTGATGGCAACGACCCTTGTCGCGAAGGGGGAGGGTGAGTTTGACGATGATATCTATTACGCCAGAAATCGTGGGGACGACTAACTCAGTTTCTGACTGGCCTGTAGTTCCAACATCTTCAAGAGGGCGGTGAAGTTTTCGTCGCCCCAACCCTGGTTGACCGCGCCCTTCAGTGTCTCGCGAATGGCAGATCCTATGGCACTTGGCGCACCAACCTCGGCGGCAAGCTCGGTGATCAGGTTGGTGTCCTTGTAGGCGTGCTTCAAGGGGAAGTTGACTCCGAAGTCTCGTGACTGCGCCGTTTTAGTCATCAGCTCAAAAAGGGGTGGCCAAAGGGGAGTGGTGCGAAGCATCTCGGCCATTGCATCGACCTTCAGTCCGCTCTTCGACGCCAGCAGCATCGCCTCGCTGAAGAGCTGAGCTTCGGCAGTCAGCAGCAGGTTGCCCGCCAGTTTTGCCGTTGTGCCCGCGCCATGATCCCCCATGTGGAAAACAGGCCCACCGACCACTTCGAGGATGGGACGGACCGTTTCGAAGGCCTCAGTCGAACCTCCAGCGACAACGGTCAACGTACCTGCTTCTGCCTTGTCTCGGCTACCCAGGACCGGTGCATCGAGGAATTTGGCGCCCGTTGCCTCAATCGCTACCGCTTCATGACGGCTGGTCGCAGGGTGGACGGTGCTCATGTCCACAATGATCTTGCCCGCTTTCGCCGCAGCCAACACCCCCTCATCACCGAAGACAACTTCCTCAATCGCTTCTTCATTGCTCAGGCAGTAGAGGACGACGTCTGCTTGCCTGACTGCCTCGGCCGGGGAAGTTGCTACCTCAGCACTCTGTTCCTTCAAAGGACCACAAGCCGCCGCAGTCCGGTTCCAGACCATAACCTCATATCCCGCCTGAATCAGGTTTGCGGCCATGTTGCCGCCCATGATGCCAAGACCGAGATAGGCAAGCTTCTGCATTGCTGCTCCTGGTTTGTCGTTTTCTCGTCACCTTTTGATGGTAGTGGATGGTACGCACTCGCGCATCGGCCCCTCAAGTGTACCATCTCGTACCTCCTTTCAAACAGCAAAACAGACTAGCCGGGATTGGTTGAAGGGTAGATAACCGCCTACTTTTTCCGGGTGCAAACTTGACAACAGGATATCCTATGAAGGCAGGTTTTCCATTCCTGAAAGAGGTTTTTAACTCGATAAATACACTTCCAGAAGTATGCAGTGTTGAGCTCAGAAACCTTGCCATAGAGCATGAGTATGCTAAATTTGACTACTTCGCAGAGGCTGGGGAACAGGTCTATTCGATTGGTTTTGTGACAGAAGGGCTCTTCCGTGCGTTTTATCGCAGTTCGGGAGGGGATGAGTACAACAAGACCTTCTTCATGCCGGGATCGTTTATCGCCCCGCTGACCGCGCTGGTCCGTGGCAAACAGAACCAGATCAACCTTCAGGCCCTAATCCCATCCAGACTCCTGATTTTCCCCTACGACCAATTCACCCGTTTGTATGACCGTTACCCCGAATTGGAACGTCTCGTCCGTATCGTCATCCAGCAGGAATGGGCTAAAAAGGAGGAGCGAGAAATTGCCCTCGTGACACAGACTGCACGATCTCGCTACGAGACCTTCCTCGCAGATCATCCCGGCCTCGAAGAAGAAATCCCGCAGTACCACATCGCATCCTACCTGGGAGTGACCCCTATCCACCTCAGCCGTATCCGCGCTGAAATGGCGGGCCGCTGATCCGTAAGTCACTCACGAAGAGCCCGTCTGGAGCCCTCTTAACCCATGTTAATGAGCCCGAACTCCGTTCGGCGGTTCCTTTTGGCTGTCACGTCGACAACCATAAAGGAGACCATGATGGCCAAGCGATTTCTAATGATTGTACTGGCCCTGTTGAGCAGTCTAGGTGGGATGGCAGCGTACGCTGCGGATCGACATTTGGAATATGGACGATGGGAGATGGGATTGACCTTCGGGGAGATTCCGATCATGGCGAAAAGTTTCAAACCGGGATTCACAGTTGGCTATCTACTCAATGAGAAAGTGCGTGTTCGGTTGGTCGTGCAGAGCGAGGATCACCTGCAACGGGATGGTAGCTCATTTAACGCGCAGAATACCGGACTGGACGGATTGCTTCGTTCGAAGGAACGGACCGGTATGCGCTTCTTCTTCGGCGTGGATTATCGTCTCGCATCCTGGAGTCCCTATCTCAGCGCAGGAGTGGTGGTCAATGGTACGGACATAGAACGCATGCTCTTCGATAACCGTCAGCGTCAAATTGGGGATGGCAGCTACAATTCAGCGATGAAAATTGTCCAGACACGTCGCTCAGGATGGGGACCGGCGCTTGGAATCGGGTACGACATCAAATTGAATGATCGTCTCGACCTCAACGCTGGTATCGCCATGGCCCTTTTGGGAGACACCCCCATTCCGGACATAGAAATTGTTGGCGAATCGATCTTGAGCGGGGATAAAAAGGTCCTGCGAAACCAAATCCTCGACAAGTACAAGACGAACAGCCATAATAACTACCACATCTTTAACCTCGGCCTGAGTTACCGGTTCGGGAGGGACAAATGAGAATGAGTGGACAGACGGTTCTAGTCACCGGTGCAACCAGCGGAATTGGATTTGAACTGACGCTTAAGCTGGCAACATTGCAGAACCAGGTCATTGCGGTGGGACGGGATCCGCGCCAGTTAGATAAGCTTGCAGATGTGCGGAATGTTCAGGCCATTCGTGCTGATCTTTCCGACATGACGGACATCGAGATGCTAGTGATGCGTGTACAGAAGGAATACTCCGCTCTGAACATCCTTGTGAACAACGCGGGAGTACAGTTCAACTATCAATTCCCGGCTGAGGCATCACCGCTTTCGAAGATTGAACTGGAAACGACGATCAACTTTCTGGCTCCTGTCCGGCTTACAACCCTGATGCTGCCTCACCTGATGGTGCAACCCAGTGCGGCGATTGTGAACGTAACATCGTTCCTTGCACAGGTACCCAAGCAGGATGCTGCGATCTATTGTGCGACAAAAGCCGCGTTGCGCAGCTTCAGTAAATCGCTTCGCTACCAGCTTGAAGAATCGATTGTTCAAGTCTTGGAAGTAATACCGCCTGTTGTGGACACGCCAATGACAAGAGGTCGTGACTCGAAGAAGATTAGTGCGGAGATGGTGTCGGAAGAGATGATACGCGCGCTTGAACATGGCAAAGAGGAGGTGTACATCGGACCTGTCCGGACAGCAAAACGGCTGGCTCGTTTTTTTCCCGGAGTGATCGAACGGAAGATCAGACACTCCTGACGTACTCCTTCCATAAGAAAGCCCTGCCAATCGGCAGGGCTTTCTGTATGTAACCGAAACTCTTACTCAATTGGGTAATCGGTCCCGCTGCAGGGATGGCCAAGCAGACGGCACATGGCGACCACCTGGCCCTTGTGATGGTACATGTGGGTCTGGGTTCGCATGAAGATGTGTGCCGGGGTCATCACCTTTTGCTTGCTACCCCAGGTGTCCATCGGACGAGCCGACAGCAACTCATCCTCGCTCGCGCTCTCCAACCAATCACGTCCTATCTGGAATACCCGTTCACGGTACTGCTTGAGCGATTCGATGGTGGGGTAGAGGTGGGCATCGTCATCTGCATTGAAGTTCCCCTTGATCACCCCAACCCAGTATTCCTCCGCACCGAGCACATGGTGAATTTGCAGACGGATCGTTTCATAGCCGAATCCTTCCATCTTCTTGTCAATCGATCCATCAGCCAGAGTATCACAATGGTCCAGTAAGGTGGCGAGGTTACGATGCACCCGCTCATGCACCTCATGCAGGTAGTCCCGTGTTGACATATCAACATCTCCTTTTTGTACCAATGATTTGAGGAACTAAAGTTACGGGTAATGTACAGATGTTCAGTATGCGGGTCAAGGACTCGCCATTTCGATAGCTATTTCTTCATCGAACCAGAATCCCTGCCTGGATAACCCTGTTTCTAAACTTCACCAACAGAATAGTGGTGCTGAATCTGATCCGTTCTTTGAGATTTTATCTCGCGAACTGGAAGTATTGAGCGAACTCTAAAGTTGGCTCTCATTCTGGTCGGTAGGGTCTGTATCACGGAAAAACGTTGGCATAGAAAGAGTTTTGTCGGTTGCAATACCGTCTCTCTTGCAGCTTATAGCCTAGCTGTCTCTCCTCGATAGTTAAAGTTCCGGGTGCAGGATTCCGATAAAACGAGAAGAAAGATAACTGGCATCGGATTGGAACCTCCCCTGGCGCCACCCGATTTGCCTTCGACATGAAAGAACCCCCTATCCGACCGGAAGGAGGAGCCCATGAGTACGAGGATTAACCATAACGTCCTCAGCATGATCGCCCAGCGGAACATCTGGACGACTCAAAACGACCTGGACACTGCGCTGACAAGGCTCAGTTCAGGATTGCGCGTCAACTATGCGTGGGATGATCCCGCAGGGTTGGCGATTAGTGAACGGTTCCGTGCGCAGATCTCTTCCATGGAAGAGGCCGAGCGTAACGCGAACTACAACATCAACCTGCTGGCGACGGCAGAAGGCGCGCTGCAGACCATTGATACGCAGCTGACTCGTCTTCGTTCGCTGGCGATTCAGGCTTCCAACGGCGCTTTGACAAGCACAGACAGGAACGCGCTGAACACGGAATTCACCCAGCTCGTTTCGGAAATCACCCGGATTGCACAGTCGGTCAACTACAACAACTTGAGCCTGCTCGATGGTTCCTTGAGTGGCACTCCTGGAGTTACCAATAGTGGCATCAAGTTCCACATCGGCACCTACAACACCCAGAACCAGGACTACTACTACGTCCGGATCGGGGACATGACCGCCAGCGCACTCGGGTTGACTGCGACAAATGTTGACGTGACCGACACACTGAACGCTCAGAACGCGATCACGATCATCGACCAGGCGATTGAGCTGAAGGATACGGAACGTACCCAGATTGGTGGCTACGTCAACCGTCTCCAGAACACGATTGCCAATCTGCAGATCGGCCGTGAGAACGCAACCCAGTCCGAATCGCAGATTCGTGACGCGGACATCGCAGCCGAAATGAGCGCGTTCACGCGTGCCCAGATCCTGATGCAGACTGGTGTGTCCATGCTTGCTCAGGCAAACATGATCCCGCAGGTCGTGTCGCAGTTGGTCGGCTAATCAACCGTTCGAGTGAGAGGAAGTACCGCCTGATGAACTCTTGGATCGAAAGGAGGCTCGCTACATGAGCACGCCGACAACGCCAGGACAAAAGCTGTACAGCATCGGGCAGGTGCACGCGATCACGGGAATCCCGAAGCCGACCCTGCGGTTCTGGGAGAAAGAGTTCTCGAGCTATCTAATCCCACACCGTACGCAGGGCAACCAGCGTCGGTACGACGAGCCGACTATCAAGAAGATTGAGCGCATCAATCAGCTCGTTCACAAGGAAGGATACACACTCGAGGGCGCCCGCAAGAAACTGGGGGCAGAGGAAGCTGCGAAGGAAGCAGCGGAAGCAGCACTGCCCGGCATTGATGAGAAGCACTTGCACCAGCTCGCGGAAACCATGTCCGACTATTTGCTGAAGAAGTTGTTTTCCCGGGCGAAGTTGGATTCATCTAACTGAGACCGGTTGCAGGACCCCATGACCCCCCGTCAGTCATGGGTAGGCAGTACCACGTATTCGGTGGGTGATGTAGCCCCTGCTCTTTGACAATCGAGCCTGATCGACCATCGTCGGAGACCACACGCTCACACGTTGGTTCTACTGAACCTACGGTCCACGCGAAACCGTTTTATCCATCGCGGAGAACATTCGCGGACGTAATGTCGAACAGGCAACACTCAAGGTTTAGGGCACACAAGGTGTACCAGCACCACCCATCCAAGAAGGAGGTACCACATGAGTACCAGGATTAACCACAATGTCCTCTCGATGACGGCGCAGAGGAACATCTGGAATACCCAGAATGACTTGGACAGCGCGCTGACCAGGTTGTCCTCGGGTCTCCGGATCAACTATGCGTGGGACGACCCCGCAGGGCTGGCTGTCAGTGAGCGGTTTCGTGCGCAGATCGATTCTATGGTCGAAGCGGAACGAAACGCGAACTACAATGTCAACTTGCTCGCTACTGCGGAAGGCGCCCTCTCGGTCATCGACGAGAAGCTCAACCGAATGCGTGCACTGGCGATTCAGGCGTCCAACGGCGCCCTCCAGTCGACAGACCGCAATGCACTGAATGTTGAATTCGTGCAGCTGCGTTCTGAAATCTCGCGTATTGCGTCGACGACGAACTACAACGGCTTGAACCTGATCAACGGAGATTTCTCCGCAGGAACAACCGGGATCAAGTTCCACATCGGTACCTACAACGTCAGCGGTCAGGATTACTACTATGTCAACATTGGTGACATGACCGCTTCCGGCCTGGGCATTTCGTCCCTCAGTCTGACGGACACTCTGAATGCTCAGTCGGCCATTGGCTCGATCGATACAGCCATTGACGCGAAGGATACCGAGCGAACCCAGATCGGTTCGTACGTCTCGCGTCTGCAGAATACCATTATCAACCTGCAGATCAGCCGTGAGAATGCGACTGCATCCGAATCTGAGATTCGTGATGCCGACATCGCGATGGAAATGAGCAACTTCACACGTGCTCAGATCCTGATGCAGACCGGCACTGCGATGCTCTCGCAGGCCAACATGGTCCCCCAGATCGTGGCTGGCCTTGTCGGATAAGTGAGGCTCCGTGGCTGCACATTGCCACAAACTGCCAACCGCCAGCTCGAAAGAGCTGGCGGTTTATTTTTTACTGCGAGAAGCTCGTGAAGAGGCCTGGCATTCCAGGCACACTGCACAAGTGAGCCCTATCTTTTCTGGTACTGGGGGGCAGTGAACGGAGGAGTCTCTTGATGGCTGGATATCAACATACCTTGATGCTTCATGTACTGGTTGCTGTTGTCGGAATCGGTCCGCTTGCGGCGCTTGCTGTTCTGGCGCTGAGCAAAACGGAGCGAGGGCTTGTTGCCCACGTTGGGAAACAGTTATCTCGCTGGGCAAGCGCCAGTATGGGGCTGATGCTGTTGACAGGTATCTACCTCTTGTACGTCACCGGCTGGGGCTATCTGCAGGCAGCCTGGTTCTGGGTTGCCTTCGTCCTCTACCTGGCGCTGGAACCCTTACAGCGTGTTATCATCAAGCGTGCCTCTAGGGATGACGAAAAGACCCAGGCTGCATCCAGACCACTGGGCTGGGTGCTGCTGGTCAGCCTTATTGTAATTGTCTACTTGATGTATGCTCGACCGTGACCTATCGTTTAGATCAAAGAGAAGCGGCTCGCCTTTGCGAGCCGCTTTTTTTTTCGTGACTTGGTCATTAGTCCGCCAGGGTGCTCAAATCGCCCTCGTCCTCGCCCATGGCTCGGGCACGCAGGACACGTCGCATGATTTTGCCGGATCGAGTTTTGGGTAACGAGTCCACGAACTCAATGTGGGCTGGGACCGCAATCGGCCCCATCTCGCTTCGGACATGCTTTTTCAAGGCATCCTCACCCGGCTTGCCCGCTCCTGCGGTCAGGATGCAGAAGGCGTGGATAACATTGCCTTTGACTTCATCTGGCACACCAATCACCGCCGCTTCACTCACTGCCGGGTGGCTGACCAGGGCACTCTCTACCTCAGCAGTCCCAAGACGATACCCCGCGACCTTGATGACATCGTCGAGACGGCCGATGATCCAGAAATAGCCATCCTCATCTTTCTTGGCGCTGTCACCGGTCATGTACCAGCCCTGTTCCTTGAAAAAGGACCAGTATTGCTCGATGTACCGGTCCGGATCACCATAAACCGTCCGCAGCATGCCAGGCCATGGATTTTTAATCACGAGACGGCCTTCCTCATTGGGACCGCAGGAAGAACCATCGTCACGTACGACGTCCATGTCGACACCGGGGAAGGGTTTGGTGCCGGATCCTGGTTTCAGCGGAGCGGAGGGGAGGGGGGTAATCATGTGGCCGCCCGTTTCGGTTTGCCACCAGGTGTCCATGATTGGGCATTCTCCTCGTCCAATCACGCGATGGTACCAGCGCCACGCTTCCGGGTTGATCGGTTCGCCAACTGTTCCGAGGAGCCGCAGGCTGGAGATGTCGTGACGTTCCGGCCAGCTTTCACCGAAACGCATCAAGCCACGTATCGCGGTTGGGGCGGTATACATGATGGTAATTCCGTACTCCTCAACCATCTTCCACCAACGGTCGGGATAGGGATAATCCGGTCCACCCTCGTACATGAAGCTCGTTGCACCAAGGATCAAGGGACCGTAGACGATGTAGCTGTGGCCTGTAATCCAACCCGGATCAGCAGCGCACCACCATCGATCCTCATCCTTCATATCAAAGACATACTTCAAGGTTGCTGAGATGTGCACCTGGTAGCCACCGTGTGTGTGGAGGACGCCTTTTGGGCGGCCTGTCGTACCGGAGGTGTAGAGGATGAACATCGGATCCTCAGCGTCCATCTGCTCTGTCTCGCACTTGGGGCTGGCGATCGGCAGGGCCATAAGGTCGTGGTACCAGTAATCACGGCCTGTGACCATCTCTACGTCCTGCCCAGTTCGCTGGACGGTGATGACATGTTCCACATAGCCGGAACGTCCCACAGCCTCATTCGCGATCTCTTTCAGATTGACCGTTTTACCACGCAGCCAGGCTCCATCACAGGTGACGAGCACCCGGCTTCGTGCATCTTCGATACGTTCCGCAAGCGCTTCTGTTGAGAAGCCGCCGTAAACGACGCTGTGAACTGCGCCGATTTTCACTGTCGCAAGCATGGCAATGATCAATTCAGGGATACGCCCCATGTAGATGGTGACACGATCCCCTTTTCGGACGCCCATACTTTTAAGCACGTTGGCAAACTTGTTCACTTCCTGGCGCAGGCGGTAGTAGCTCATGGTCACCTGGTCGCCATTTTCCCCCTCCCAGATCAACGCGAGTTTGTTTTTCCGGGCGTCCCGCATGTGACGGTCCAGGGCATTCAGGATGACATTGGTTTTTCCGCCGACAAACCACTCGTAGAACGGAGCTTTGGAATCCTCAAGTACTTTGGTCCAGGGTTTGTACCAGTCCAGTTCCTTCGCCCGTTCCTCCCAGAATGCCAGGGGGTCGTCCAATGCTTTTTTTCGCAGTTTCTCCCAGTCCTTTACATGAGCCTTTCTGACAACATCCCTTGAAGGATAATAGAAATCGGGATTCTCGGACGTTGAGGCTGGTGGGGTACTTTTGCGTGGCATTGATCCCTCCTTGGCGGGTTGTGGTTGTACTTGAAAGTGTAAGTATGATACGGTCTGGACGCTTCTTGGTTCAAGCTGAACTACGTTGTATGGCAAGAAAAAATCGCGCAAGGATCTTCCCTGGCGCGATTTTCTGTCAAGCAGGACAGTCGTCCATTCCATGTTATTTCAGCAGCTGAATTTTCCTTGTTTGTTCCAGTTTTCCTGGGACCGTTGCGCGTATGAAGTAGTTGCCACTACCAAGGTTGGATCCATCAAGCAAGAATTTGTGGAAGCCAGCCTGATAGCTACCATCTGCCAGTCTGGCCACTTCCTGACCAAGTACATTATAGACCGCAAGTGTCAAGTTCCCATGTTCAGGAAGGGCGACCTGAATGTGAGACGTTGGATTGAAGGGGTTTGGATAGGCATGGTGGAGGGAGTAGGCTGTGGGCAACGGTGAGATCTCTGGATTAATGGCTACCCAATCTCCATCATGAGTTATCGTGATACGGAAATTGTGGTACTCGTAATCGCCAGTGTGAGGTCCTGTGGTAAAACGGATGCCATTCTGTCCTCGCATTTCTACTTCAAACGGTTCACCCTCGTCAAGATTGCTCATGGTGAAGGAGTAGGAGGGATCGATCTCGGCAAGATTTGGCCAACTCAGTTCAAACTCCCGATTTGGGGTGCGCCATGTACGAATCGTGATGTCCCACGTCTTTGGGCCCGAGGTAAAATCGTCAGAACGACGATCGACTGTCAGACGTTTGACCGCACCCTGCCACTCAGGATGGTCAAAGTAGAGCTGGGCAAACCTCGAAAGGGGAGGAGTCAGTTCGGATGCATCCAGGTTACTGTATCCATCTTCCTGGTCCGGCCCAACCCCAATCTTGTTGAAATAGTCTCGATACTGACCATCCGTTGAAGAGAGATGAAGATCGAGCATCCAGTCGGCATCATTGTCCGTGATGGTTCTTTCTGATAGATCGTCTACTCCACGCTTTGCTGGCATGTACCCCTGAGGGGTAAACTTGATGGACCAGGTATCCGTGTACTCAAGCAATTCCAACCAGAAACCCTGGTAAGGATTAATGTTGCAGTCTGCCGCATTTATCTCTTGACCATTGTACATCTCGCCGATTGAATCCCACGTGTACACCCATTGGCTGATGATGCTGTTACTGACAGCAGAAGTCGTCGAATGGGTATACCCAGATGATGATATCTCTGAATCATACAGGTCGAGGGTGTAGGGGAATGGATTGGCAAGCATCGTCTGTCCCTGGTATTCACCATCTGATGCAAGCTCCAGACTGACACTTTCTTGTGTTTCCTCCGACAAAACACCACTGACCTGGTCGTCATCGATTCGCATCGTAATGGTGGATGCCATGTCCTGGATTACCCAATAGCCCAGCCCAGGTGCGAACGAATCAGGATCACCCTGATCACTGCCATCGCCCTCCAGTTCATCGAAACGCACATAAGTCTGCAGTGCAGAATTCCAACGGCTGATGCGCCAATTGGTGCCATCCTGAGCTTCGCCAAAGTCGTCAAGAAAGAGATCGGAGGCAGTTCCTACTCCGCCTTCCAGCTCAACGGGGAACCCGATCATCTGCCAACTGTTCTGATCGATATTGAGGGTGGGTGAGACATAGGTGCTTCGCAGGCAATCGTTGGTCTCGTCCGTACCGTTGAAAAGAAGGTAGTTATCAATCGATGCAAGAGGTCTAGCGGCA
Source organism: bacterium (assembly GCA_020444265.1). Classification (GTDB taxonomy): domain Bacteria; phylum Electryoneota; class Electryoneia; order Electryoneales; family Electryoneaceae; genus JAHLLH01. The sequence continues at coordinate 716,998 of JAHLLH010000001.1, read as the reverse complement.
TCTGATCCGAGTGAATTAAGATCAAACATAGCATAGGTGCCTGCTTCCGTGCCGTCACTTCTCCACACCTGCACGTCACCGTCTGCATCCGTCGCCTGGAAATAGAGTAGGCCGTTTACTTCACGCAAGTACTTCGGGCTCGAATCGCCTGAGGTGTTAATATCCTTCACCTGTTGGGTGCCACCTTCTGTGCCGTCAGTAACCCACAATTCCTTTCCATCTGCGTCCGTCGCGACAAAGAAAAGAAGATCATTGGCTTCAACAAACGAGTTCGGTGACGAGCTGCCGCTGGGATTGATTTCTTTCACCAGGGTTGTACCGGAATAGGTGCCATCCGTCCGCCATAACTCGGTGGAGTCATCAGGGGTGTAGGCTCCAAAGTATATAAAGCTGTCGAACAAAGCCATGTATGAAGTATCGATGATCCCGTTGCCCGAACCAGAATTGATATCCTTAACACAGTACGTGCCGATCTCTGTGCCATCGCTTCGCCAGATTTCTTTTCCCGAGTCCGCATCAGCAGCTCGAAAAACGAGCAGGGTGCCGAGATCAATCAGGTGTTCAGGGGAGCTGCTGCTACTGCCGCTACGGATGTCTTTGACAATGGACGTGCCAATAGTGGTCCCGTCGGTCACCCAGAGTTCTCGACCTGATGATGAGTTGGCGGAGAAGTAAAGACTTCCATCAAACTCACAGAAATCCATCGGGGCCCCACTGCTGTAGTTATTCGTGTGAATTTCCTTTAGCAGTTCTGTCCCTCCGGATGTTCCATCGGATACCCAAAGTTCCTGTTGGGAAAGAAATGAGCCGACACCACCATAGTAGATTTTGCTGTTCCAGACATAGGGGTTTTCAAACCCACCATCGCCACTGTCATAGATGTCGACAACCATGGATGTTCCACCGCTGGTACCATCAGATTTCCAAAGCTCCCGCCCATTGCTTCCGTCGGTCGCCTCGAAGTAGAGGGTTCCATTCATTGCTATGAAGTTCTCAGGTGAACTGCTGCCTGAGCTGTTGATATCCTTGACGAGGCTGGTGTTGGTTGCTGTGCCATCCGTCTTGTATAGTTCGTAATCACCAGAAAATGCCACACTCAGGTAGAGGTAGCTGCCATACTCACACCCATAGGCCACATAGGATGTTGAGGCTTGGTAACTTGTGTTCAATTCAATTTGGCCGGCAGCTAAAGTGGATGTAGTGAGCACCAGGACGAGTACGAAAGATGAGAACGTCTCATGAAGACGCATGGTTTCCCCCCCCTTACTCAACGCATAGGAAGTTGAGCAAGTTTAAATCGATAGAGTTCTATGAGTTGATGGAGTAAGGAATTCCGTATCTCCTCAACAAATAGAAAAGTACATGCCATAAAGCGCGGAAATCAGAAACGGGCGAAAACTGATAACCTACATCAAGTAGACGAGAGACGATCAAAGAGAAGGATATGGCTTATGTAGAATTGCGTAATGCAATGTGGAAAATGGATTTGGACAAGGCTGCGAGGGTTAGGAAAGCCTTTCAGGGAGCTCTTCACCCAAGGAGCGAGAACGATTGGTGCGTCGATGCAATCTGTCGCTCTAGAAATCGGGCAAATCCATTTCCGGTGGAAGGGCTTGTTTTACGCGGCTGAACAGATCACGCAGGTTGAAGGGTTTTTCCAGGTAGGCGTCGGGTTCGTAAGCAGATTCTTCAACCAATGTGCGAAGGTGCGCATAGCCTGTAACGAGGAAAACGGGTAACTTGGGGGAGTGATCTTTGATTTTGTTCATCAGTTGGACACCGTTCATGCCAGGCATGAAGATATCGCTGATGACTAGATCGACGGCATCCGCATTAGACTGAAAAACATCCCACGCGCGCTCACCATCCTCTGCCTTGAGGACAGTAGCGCCGATCATTTCCAAACCTTGTCTGTACAAATCCAGGAGATCAGGTTCGTCTTCTGCAATCAGTACGGTTGGTTTTCTGCTTTCCAAGCCTACCCCCTGGACACCTGGCGCACAGCCATCAAGCAACTGATGGCTGTGTTAACGCTCTGAACGTTTGTAATGCACCTTCGCGGATTCAAGATCAAGCATATCCCAATTAATATAGCTCTTCGGGAGCAGGTTTTCATATTGCTTGATCTTCGCTATCACATCCTTCACGCGATCTGTGGCACGTTCAATTTTTGCAAGTTGTAAGGTACTCTCCTCATCGGAAATATTCTTCTCCATCTTTAATAAGTCAAGACTTGCTGTGATGATCGCAAGTGGATTGTTAATCTCGTGATTGTACGTTACAACGATGTTTCCAATTGCTGCAGTTCGAGCTGCTCGAATTCGTGCTTCTTCGCTCGTACGAAGGTTTTCCATTGCTTTCTGCAGCTCGCTGTTCTTCTCCTCCAGCTTCTTCTGCTGTGATTTCAATTCGGCATTTTTATTTTCGATTTCGTTGTAGAGAGCCAGGGTACCGCGAGTGGTGTCTTCAAGTTCCTCGCGCATCTCGGACAGCTCTCTCTTGAGCTGCTCCACCTGTTGCTGCAGGGGATTGACTGGTTCATGCTGGTTCTGATTCTGCGCGCTCATCTGGACCGTCCGATCAGGATGGCAGAATCATCGTTTTTTCGGGAGGATACCCGCAAAACCTCGCGTCCAATTGTGTGCGGTGTTCGCGTCGGGCTCGAGTAAAAAACATCTTGCCATCGTTGTGTGAGACCATCGGTTGACAGAACGAGCCAATCACCCTTCTGGTAGGTATACTGAATCGTACGGTAGGCTCCAAGTTGAACGCCTATGGTCCCATTATAGTTCGCGAAGACCTGGTGCGATTCAGAGGAATCAACACCGGGTCTAAAAAGTGAACCGCTGACATTCCCCAGGCCAAGCCAGTCGATGCGGGAGTGTTCGGGGTAGATCCGTGCCAATGAAAGAGCTGAGCCACGAGTACGAGCTAATTCACTGTGCAGGACTTTCACCAGGTCAGGGAGGGGGAGTCGATGATTATTGTTTGCCACCTCGACTGCTTTCCTGCTTGCTTCAGCAGCCTTGGGTCCGTGCCCGAGCCCGTCTGCAAGCACCAATAGAATTGTGTCGTCCTGACGGATCATCGTACCAGCATCCCCGCACTCGGATTCACCGGGATGGGGGCGAGTAAACAGGGCAAAGACCCAGTTGTTTTCCTGCTCTGTAGTGAATGCGGCACGTTTTACGACACGTAAATGACTGCCAGCAGGCCCGCTGCGAACAAGTTCGACTCGTTCTGCAAACCTTCGAACCGAGGGCAATCCTCCCCCCATGCTGCCGGTACCGCTGACACCATCAAGCAATGCATTGTCAAAATCTTTGAATCCAGGGCCGTGATCGACCACATCGAGCACGAGCGACGAGGAGGAATGTTCTGTGAGGTGGCTGATCGTCACATGACCTGTTTTGCCACCGTGCGAAATGATATTATTAAGGAGTTCACGGATAACAATGTCGATTTCGGCAATGTCGCGTTCCCCCATGCCGATGCTCTTCCCTCGATCAATTGCTGCATTCCGGATGGAATAAAAGGCGTACTCATCCTCTACCCGAATTGTCTTCGGATCAACACCGATCGGTTCGGCGTTCTTCGAGAACTGTCGTTCGCCTTCGAGTGCCATTCCATCTCATCAAGAATAGGAACGAGTTGGGGGATACCAGGTTGTCAGTCTACGTCAACAATCTGCTTTCCAGTCATCTCCAGCGCGGCTGCGATTCCACGAGCAAGGTTGCTTCGTGTAGCGATTTCTGAAAGCTCAACACCCAGGTGGACAAGAGTCTGCGCCACTTCCGGATTGATGCCGGTTATAATCGTTTTCGTTCCCAGCAGTCGTGCCGCGCTGACCGTTTTAATCAGGTGACTTGCTACCAAGGTGTCAATCACTGGTACACCGGTGATGTCAACAATGATCACTGATGCGCTGGTTTCACTGATCTTGACCAGAACATTTTCCATGATCTGCTGCGCTCGAGCACTATCAACACTGCCGATCAGGGGAAGGACTAAAACTTTCTCCCACACCTGGATAACTGGCGTTGAAAGCTCGAGAACGACCATTTGCTGGTTGCGAAGCTGCTCGTACATTTCCTGTTGACGTTCTACGTTGCGCAGGTTTTCAAGCACGGCAGCAGTCTGGGTGGCGAAAAGTTCGAGGGGGAGGAGAATTTCTTCGGTCGGACGCAGACCGTCCGCCGGATCATCAACCGAGATTAATCCAATAATCTGGTTGTCCGGATTGTACAAAGGGATGAAGAGAAAGTCATCAGGATGCCATTGATTGTCCGTTTTACTGCGTCCCTTGGCCTTCTTGCTGCTCTCCAATCCCTGCATATCTGTCTGGTCGTGGGGCATGTAGTAGGAACGACCGATCAGGAATTTTTTAACGAGCTGGTCCTGCATGCTTTCAAGGGTGCTTTTGGGCATGTCACGAAGTGCGGATATTTCCTTAGCATTCAACCCACCAAAACCTAAGCGGACAAAGGTGTCATCCGGTTCGAGCAGGGAGACGACACAGCGTGCAAAAACGGAATGTTTAACCATTGCCTCGGCAGTCGTCTGGCAAACTCCCTCGATCGACTTGAGTCGTAGCATTCCCGCGCTGATTGATATCAAGTCAGATAGCTGACGCCGGTTCAATGTTGTCTCACTCATGTCACCTACTCCTTCAACCCTGTTTGCGCCACTTGGTGATCGTGACAGTCGTGCCCTCTCCGAGGGTCGATTGAATGTCAAAATCGTCTACGAGTTTGCGTGACCCTGGCAGGCCAAGTCCCATCCCCTTGTGGGAGGTCCAGCCTTCACGCATTGCAGAATCGATGTCTTCAATACCCGGACCGTTATCCTGAAAGACTGCCTTCAAACCAACATCGCCGTTGGGGCCATCCAGGATTACGATGGTTACAGTTCCTGTTTTGGCATACTCGAAGATATTGCGAGCCAGCTCGCTGGCAGCGGTTGTGATCCGTGTCTGGTCGACGAGGTTGAAGTGGTATTCCTTCGCAACCTCGCGGCAGGCACGACGACACAGCACAATATCATGCTCGGTCGTAATCGCTATTTCGCGCAGAACACTCATGGATTGGGTTGGCCCATCCTACGCTTTTTTCATCGCGTCCAGCAGCTCAATGCCGCTTTCCATATCGAGAGCTGTATGAATTGTGTCAAGTTTCAGCCCAAGTTCAACGAGGGTCAGTGCAACTTGGGGCTGCATACCTGTCAGGACCACACTTGCATCCATCAACGTTGCCATCACCGCCGTGTCACCCAGCATTCGTCCCAGATAACTGTCGACCATATCGAGGACAGAGATGTCGATGATGACACCGGATGCGCCGGTTTGTTCAATGCGTGTAAGGATATCGTGCTGCAGGCGTGCAGCGGTGTTGTCATCGAGATCAATCTGGATCGGAACGATCAGTACGTCTCGAATTTTTAAAATCGGAACACGATAATCCATCAGTCCTCTCCAGAATGAAACCTTCTGGAAAATAAGGACATTCATGGAGTGGTGCAATCAAAGGGGGAGCTTTGCTAATCTATCCGGCGGTGGGGGCACTGTCGTGATCATCGGACTCTACATAGGTTCCAGAATCCGTTCGTTTGCCAAATGCTTCGAGGATGGCAGCCGTTTCCAATTCGGTCTCCGTCTCAATAATCTTCATCCAGGTCGCCTTGGAGTCTCGAAATCCCTTAATGTAATTGCGGATCACTTTACGCATCTCGAGGACACCACGCCGTTCTCCCTTAGTCTCAACATTCGCCTGTAAGTGGGCAATGGCAACCCTTGCACGTTCCTCGCGGTCTGGAAGAGCATCAACTGTTTGCCCGGAAAGAGCCTGCTGGCATCGCTTCAGTAGCCAGGGGTTGCCAATTCCACCTCGGGCAATCATCACTCCAATCACACCCGTCTGGTCGATCATGCGCACCGCATCTTCTTCACTCCAAATGTCACCATTTCCCATGACAGGAGCGTTGATCTCAGGGACAACACGAGCCAGGGCATCCCAATCTGCCGGTACTCGAGGACGGTCAGCCTTGAGTCGGGCGTGAATTGTCACTTGTTGCGCCCCGGCTTCCACACATGCCTGGGCAACTTCAATCACCTGCTGCTTGTCCTTGATACCGAGGCGGGTTTTTATCGAAACAGGTACTCCGTCAGCCTGGTCTACGATACGCCGTACGCTGTCCGCTGCGTTTTCCGGGAAGGCCATCATGCCACATCCTGCGCCACGGTTGGCTACCTTACGTACCGGGCAGCCCATGTTCAGATCAAGACCATCAGGACGGTGATGTTTGACAATCAACCCCGCGGCGTCTCCCAGGGAGGGGGCATCATTGTCGTAGATTTGCACGACAAGGGGCCGTTCCATCTCGCTGAATTCGACCATCTGCCAGACACGTTTCGCCTGATGAATCAGGCCGCGGGCCGGGGTAAATTCAGTATAGAGAATGGCTTCGGGTGCGATGGATCGTACCACAGGACGATATGCGATATCGGTCACCGCTTCCATTGGTGCGAGAGCAACCAATGGACGACGATCGAACCAAGCTTGTTCAGGCACGTTACTCATCTATCGTCCGCCTTCTCTCCTCGGGTGGTCCCTTGGGCATCTGCCGTAAAAATGTGAGTATAATGAGCTTGGTGCAGCTCGATTGCAGGTAGCTTAGTCTCCCGGAGAATGACTGATTCATTTCTGCTCATGTACGACTCTTGCAACGAATCGTATCTGGATAGATCGATGGATCTATGCGGGGTTTTAAACAGGGTGAAATGCTCACGGTGAAACAGCCGCTTCACAAATACCTTTTTCTTCTGATCGCTTTTATGGCTGTGCTTCGTCCTTCTGGCGATGTTCTCGGTGCAAAGTGCGGTACATCGGAACATATCCAGATAGGGAAAGAAGGGGAGCATGTGTCGCGTGACCTGCCTCTCCTTCGTGCATCCCAATCGGGGCGCTTCATGTTTCACTATGCTTTAAATGGTCAGGATCGAGTTACCGAGACATTTCTCGATAGTGCGGAGGCCATTCTCGACCACTGTTGGACCATTGAAGTGGACAGCATGGGGTATCCCGAACCCGTTCCAGCTGTCGATGGCTATGTTCATGTCTTCCTGATGGATCTGCCTGCACTTTACGGTTATACCGATCCAGTTGCGGCGTCTGGAATTGGATTAAACGCTGACCTCGTACTGGATAATGACTACTTCAATCCTGCACACGCTACTCGCGGGATTAACGGTCTTCGTGTGACAGCAGCGCATGAATTTTTTCACCTGATCCATTTTGCCATGCGATTAAACCCGTTCCATCTCTACTTTTATGAATGGAGTTCCACTTGGATGGAGGAGCAGGTTTACCCCGAGATCAATGACTATCTCTACTATTTGCCAGCCTTTTTTGATACACCTGAGTTTTCCATTCGAACCTTCAATGGTTTGCGGGAATACGCTTCCGCGATTCTTCCACTTACGATAAGCGACCTGGCAGGTGATGCGGTCATTCACGAAGCATGGGTCCGTTTCGCTGCTACGAATGTGGATCCCTTCCAGACCCTTCTCGTAGTGGCAAACGAAGTAGGCTACACGCCAGAAGTGCTCGCTCAAGAATTTGCGGCACGACTTATCGCGACAGGGAGAAACGCTGTGTCCGGATTTGGATTCGAGGATGCTCGATGGTTCCCTGAACTCGGTTTGACGGAGGGGAACTGTGGGGATTTGAGTTGGTGCGGAATGGTTGGCGAGTGGGGGATTCTTCCAGGTGTATTGCCGGGGGGGGTGCAGGGTCGGGTGGAGGTGACCACCAGCTCAACCGGTTTGTTTACCCAGGTTAGCATGGTTCGTTCCGGGAGTACTGTGTCGTTACTTCCACAGGGCGACACCTCTGTGGTAAATGGAACCTGGGCAGCGGTGGCTGCAATCGCACTTGATGCCAGCGGGCAAGCGGTTACCATGAAAGCAATACCGGAACGTGCGGGTGATCCAGCTCAGATTTCTCTGGAATCGGCATGGCCAAATCCGTCGAATGGCGTTTTCAACTGGACACTGAAACTGGATCGTCCCGGGGTGGTGCAGGCAACGATCTACAACCTTCTCGGGCAGGCAGTGGCGACCTGGGATGTATCAACAGGTACGGGACGGACCGCTCGGCTCTCATGGGATGGCCAGGACATATCGGGGAGCGCATCCTCATCCGGTATGTATATATTACGGGCCGTTGCGGGAAAAGCATCTGCTGCTCAACGGATTATATTGATTCGATGAGGTTGAGGTAAACAGTTGAGGTCTTCATCTTGAAGTCGCGTTCTTTCATCCTGCTGTTGGTGCTGTCCTTTCTTCTGCCCGGGCTGGGGCAGAACAGTGCTGGTGCACAAGTTCCGGTCCTCATTCCTGTGAAAAAGGAGAGTGGTCGGAAAGCACGATCCGAGCGTGGTCGAGAGCAGGAATATGTTAACCTCTACCGTACCTCGTCGGATGACTGGATCCCCGTCTGGTCCCCTGAGCCACCCATGCCTGCGACCTTTGATATTGGGACGCGTTACCAGCCCTCCAGGACCACCACGAGTGCTGATTCTGCCACCGGTGAGATTCGGCGTACGCGACGGACCCAGGGGTTCCGTGTACAGCTCGCCAATGTGATGAGCGAAGAACAGGCTAGATCTATCGAACTGAGGGCCAAGCCCCTATTTGAAAACATCTACATTACCTTCCATTCACCTAACTACAAAGTTCGTGCGGGAGATTTCACCCGCCGTTCCGATGCAGACCGTGCGGCCGGGGAAGCCAAAGCAATGGGTTTCCGGGGTGCTTGGGTTGTACCGGATCGGGTAATTGTTGTTGAGTAACCCTGAAACATTGATTCTTTTGTGATGTTGTGGATATCGTTTGATGATATCGGTATATTGGTGCGGATTGAACTGGAAACATCAGCTCCTGAAGAGTGAACGACTTGAACTACCGGATCAATCGATTGAATTGTTGGACAGGACGCTCCGTAAGCCCCGCACGGGCCGGAGGAAATGCCGCAAAAACTCGAGCACAGGAGTTTAGACAGGAACCCATGTCGCGATGAGACGACGGCATTTTACTTTCGTCGCCGCCATATTTCTGGCCCTGGCGACACTTTCGTTTGTTGCTCTCCAGGGGGGACCATCCGGTGCTGCCCCGGAATCTTCTCTGTCTGATCTATCGGACACCCTTCATGCAGCAGATTCAACCTTCACTATCTACGATTCGCGCACTGGCCAGTTGACCTGGGGCGACAACCTCGCATCAAAACTGCTCGATATGGGGGCGACGCGTGACGAGGTCAATGCGGTCACCGGTGTGGCTCGCCACCTTGTCGACCTCGACCGAATTCAGGTTGGGACACGGCTGCATCTCGAGCTGGATCGTCGTGGCTTGGCCAGGTTGGTTATTCAAGAACCATCCAAGCTCGAGTCGGTAGCCCTTTATCGCACCGGCCCGATGCTTTTTGTTGCACAGGTTGAGAGACCTCAACTCGATACCTTGTTGGTTCGCTACGAAGGCACCATTCAGAATTCTTTCTATCAGACCTGCATTGACAATGGTGGGTCGGTGGAACTCGCTGCGATCTTTTACTCAGTCTTCCGTGATGTGTTCTACTTCAATTCCGAAACTCGGATTGGCGACCGCTACAGGATGATTGTTGAAGAGATTCAGCATGAAGGCCGCGCGGTAGGATATGGAAGAGTGATGGTGGCGGAATACCTCGGGCAACGCGGGGAGTTTACCGCGGTTTGGGGACCGCTTGAGGGAACACACTCCGGTGGTGATTTCTTTGATGTGGAAGGTTTTTCATATCGACGCGCGCTGATGCAAATTCCCTTTGAGGATCGTGTCGCGGTTCGTGTTACCAGCAATTACGGCAACCGCTATCATCCCATTTCAGGGAAGTGGCGCAAACATAATGGCATGGACCTCGCTGCACCGATGGGCACTCCGATTCTCGCAGCAGGCGATGGGGTCATCACCAAGGTGGCGCGGAACCACCCGGGGTACGGCAACTGGATCCAGATTCGCCACCCGAACGGCTACGAGACCCGTTATGGCCACATGCGTCGTTTCGCAAGCGGCATGCGAGTAGGCTTACGTGTCAAACAGGGCCAGAAAATTGGTGAAGTGGGGATGACCGGATATGCAACCGGACCCCACTTGCACTACGAAGTCTTCTCCAATGGCCGCCGAGTCAACCCCAAGAGCATCAAGACCTCACCGGTGAAGAAGCTGGATGACACCCAGCTTGCCAGCTTCATCGAGGAGTGGTATGAACCCTGGACAAAAACAATGAATCGCCCTGGTTCCATCCCCTCGGATAAGTTTTATGGACCACCGTTGCCATTGCCCGGAAGTGTGGTTGTCCAGGCGGATGAAGAAGGGTTGGAAAGCCTCCAAAGCTAAGGATTGTAGCAAACCTCATAGAAAAAGCTCAGCAGAGATCTGCTGAGCTTTGTTATTTACTTGGTGAAGATCACTCAGGCTTTTGTCTGAGCCTTCCTGGCGAGACCAACCAGGTCGCTCGAAGTTTCCGCATCAAACGGCGTCCCAGAAAAATCGCCGTAAAAATCTTGAGAATGGAAACCGACCTTCTTCAGTGTGTTGCTGATCTGGTCTCGTTTCCAGGGACGAAGGTCGGTCGAGAAAACTTCGTGAATCCAACCTTCGCCAACTCTGGTAAAATGGACCACATTGAAGCGAACAGTATCACCTTCAAAATCATTGAAACGGAAAAAGATCTGTTCGCTATCCGCCTGTCGATGGGTAGTCGGGAGGAGGAAGCGTTCACGCGTCTGCAGCAGGCGGTCGTAATTTCGACCTTGGAATACGAAGACACCACCGGGACGCAAGGTCTGATGAATGGCCTGAAAAACAGCGTCCAGATCACCATCACCGCTTAAATGGGGAAGAGTGTTGCCCAGCGAGATAATGGCATCAAACTGCCCTTCGACATGGTGTTGAAAATCGGTGAAATCAGACTGGACAAAGCTCAAGGTTCCATCATCCTCTTCGCCCACAAGTTCCTGGGCTTTTTCCAGCATCATCGGGGAAGAATCAACACCCACAACCTCGCATCCCCATTTGTGGAACATTTCAGAGTGATGGCCCGTGCCGCAGCCGAGGTCCAGCACACGATTGATCCGGTTTTCGACAAAGAGTCGCTGAAAGAAGGGCGCCTCTCGTTCAAGGCGGGTTTTCCAACGTACCATCATGTCGTACTTGTCACCGAGCTCATCGTAAAACGACATCGTCAGCGGCCCTCAAGTGTTTGGGGTCGTTTATCAACCTTGCCCGAATCAGGCAGTTCCTGGTACTTGAGGCGGTAGACTTCTTCGCCTTCACGTACCATTCCTTTTCTGCGGGCTTCTTCCTCGATCACCATTGGATCCACCGCTTCCAACCGTTGAATCTGGTGTTCGAGTTCTGTTTTTTCTGTCTTTAACCGTTCGACTTCATGCTGCAGCCTGTCACGTTCATCTTTCAGGTCGAGGATGAGCAGAAGACCACTGTCTCGATTAAAAACCAAATACACCGACAACCCAAGAAACAACAACAAAAGCCCCGGCATCAAGAGATGCCGGAGACGGTTGATCAAGTTTGAACCAAACGAGCTGTCATGGTGTGACGAAGCCAAGTGTTACATCCTGGTACCGGCGAACTGGGCTGCTTCACCCAATTCTTCCTCGATACGAAGCAATTGGTTGTATTTCGCAATGCGATCTGTACGAGAAAGGCTTCCGGTCTTGATCTGGCCGGCATTGGTTGCGACCGCTAAATCAGCAATCGTGGTGTCCTCAGTCTCACCACTACGGTGGGAGACGACGGAGGTGAAACCGGCACGGGTTGCCATGTCGATCGCATCAAGTGTTTCAGTCAAGCTGCCGATCTGGTTGACCTTGATCAGGATGCTGTTGCCGATACCCTCTTTGATCCCGCGAGCAAGGCGTTCCGTGTTGGTAACGAACAGATCGTCCCCAACCAGTTGGACCTTGTCTCCGATACGGTCGGTCAGGGCTTTCCAGCCATCCCAGTCATTCTCATCGAGTCCATCCTCGATGGAGAAGATTGGGTACTTGTCTGCCCATTCAGCGTACAGCTCAACCATACCGTTGGCATCCAGCTCTTTGTTCTCTCCGGACAGGACGTATTTCTTCTTGTCCTTGTCGTAGAACTCGCTGGAAGCAGCATCGATGGCGAAGACGATATCCTCGCCCGGTTTGTACCCGGCACGGTTGATCGCTTCAATGATCACCTGGAAGGCTTCTTCATTGCTCTTCAAGTCAGGAGCGAAGCCACCTTCATCGCCAACAGCTGTATTGAGGCCACGTTCCTTCAGCACGTTCTTCAGGTTGTGGAAGACTTCCGCACCCCACCGTAACGCTTCTTTGAAGGAATCAGCACCCTTGGGCATGATCATGAATTCCTGGATGTCAACCGTATTGTCCGCATGCTGACCGCCATTAAGGATGTTCATCATCGGAACAGGCAGGACGCGTGCCGATACACCGCCGATGTAGCGATAGAGCGGAAGGTCCAACGCCTGTGCTGCTGCACGGCAGACGGCCAGGCTGACACCAAGAATCGCGTTGGCGCCCAGTTTTGCCTTGTTCGTTGTGCCGTCGAGCTGGATCAACAAACGGTCAATTTCAACCTGGTCAGTCGCATCACGACCAATCAAGCGAGGGGCAATGACAGTGTTGACGTTGTCAACCGCCTTACTAACACCTTTGCCCATATAGCGTTTCTTGTCGCCGTCGCGCAGCTCAATGGCCTCGTGCTCGCCGGTCGATGCGCCGGAGGGAACGATGGCACGAGCAACATCACCAGAGTCGAGGACGACTTCAACTTCGATAGTCGGGTTGCCACGGCTGTCGAGTACTTCGCGTGCGAAAATGTCAATGATCTCGGTCATGGACCGTATCTCCTAACGATAACCCCAGCTAACCGGGGCAGACTTACACTGTGTTCACCACCATTTAAAGTGGCGGAGTAATCTCAAGTACGACAAATCTGACCCCACCGGATAAGTCCGACAGGAGCAGATGATCGTTAAAAGTCATCAGCGTCCGGATCGATCAGAAGATCATCATCATCCGGCGGTGCCATGCCCTGCTGGATTTCCAGCGCCTCGTCGAACTTGCTGTCCTGGACCATCACAGTTGCCTGCGTACCGTAGTACCCGGCTTCAAGGCCGCCACCAGCAAGGAGGGCTTCAATGTAGCAGGGGATTTCTTCTCCTTCGAGGGCTTCCTTTACAAGCTTGGCATAGGCCAGCCCGGGAAGAGGATCCAGTTCGACCCATTCTTCCTCGCCGACATCCTCGAACGATTCACGTGCAGACCCCTCGACAAGCGGTCCACCACATTCTGTGCACTCATCAACTTCATCATCGAAGTCGATCAGATCGATCGGGCAGTACCTCATCCAGACTCCGAAACCTAACTGTTTTAGCCTACAAGTTGGTCAGGGAAGATCAATTGCCAGCGGTGAATTTGTAACTGTCCACTGGCCCTTCCCGATATTTTGACCTGCCGTGAAGGCCAGGTAACTGTATTTTCCGTAGTGCGGCAATTTCCGTGCGATCGGTGCCAATGCTTCCGCGGACACCCCATATACATCCAGATGAACTAGATCAGGTGTTTCGCTGTTTCGGTGTGCGGCAACTATCGCGCTGTTTCCGCCACTGAAGTCGACTCCGTTCGATTCCATGTCGACTTTTGCATTCGCGATCTGGGTTGTCATCCCAAATCGAATGATCGCGTGCCCCTCATGGGCTGATGGATCGAAGTCAGCTTCATCGACATATTCAACACCTGTGCGAGACAGGAATTGTTCCGTGAACGCTCGGTACATGGCTCCATTTGATCCTGACGGAACGACAGCCACAGGTGTCTCGTCGGCGAAGAAGCCGGACAAGGTTGCTGGAGCTTCACGTATGTCAAGGACACGGAAGAGATGGAAGTCAGGATCGACCTCGACGCGGGTTGGCTGTCCTTCCACCTCGACGCGCGCATGGTACATCTTCCCTCGTACATCGCGCAAGACGTGCTCCGCGACTGAATCACTCGCAAAGTGCACCCGGATGGGGACATCCAGCACGAAGGGATCGCTTTCCTGGGTCTGGCGGAGGTCGAACTCGATCATCGCAGTCTGACCACCGTCACGCATCGACTTCATCGGGTTCTCGATCACTAGCTGGGGGGCACCAGCACGGTCCACCCACTGCCGCTCATACCAATCGAACCGTTCTCCGGACTGCTTGGCGAACATATCCATAAAGTCGGTCCAGTCCGCACGCTGGAACATCTTTTCATTGTAGATGTCACGCAGGCTGGTCCAGAAGGCTTCCTCGCCAATTCGTTCTTCCATCATGTGGAAGATCATCATCACCTTGCCGTACCCGATGGTACGCGTCCCCGCAGTGGTGCGGGAGGTGAAGTCGCGAACAGGGAAGTCCTGTTCATCCCCACGGATCACATAATCCGAGTAATCACGCAGAACATCGAGACGATACTGCTTTGCTTCGTCCGGCCCACGCTGCACTTTGTAATGGTAGTCCGCGCAATACGTGGTCAAACCTTCGCACCAGTTTCCTGTCTCATAATCGACCAGCACACCGTTCCCCCACCAATTGTGGCATATTTCATGCCCAAGGCTGGTGTAGACGATGAAGGGGAGGCGGAGGACATCGGTCCCAAGCAGGGTGAAGCTGGGCATACCGTACCCGGTGGGGAACCAGTTTTCCACAACGCTGAACCTGTCGAAAGCATAAGGACCGAGCATCTCCTGATACATCGATATGTAGCGGGTAGAAAACTGCAGGTACTTGTCAACAAGGTCTGCGGACTGCGGGTAGGAGTACATCGCTATTTCGATTCCGTCCGCATCCACCGTATTCAAATCATAGGGTCCGGCAACCAGGTAGCTACCATCGATCCGCTGTCCACTTTCGAAGGTGATGGTTCCATCACCCTTATTGAGAATGTTTCCCTCGACAAGGGCTTCCCAGTTCTCCGGGTAGTGGATCGTGGTGGTAAATATACTGAGTGGTGCTTTTCCAGGTGTGGAAGGGTAGTAGCCTGTCATTGGTGTCAGGAAGGCGCCCTTTTCACCGATCAGACCAGTGGTCTCATCGGCGATCGCCCAACGTGAAAACTCGGGTACTTCAATGTCATCGTAAATCTCACCCGCATAGGACATCGAAATTTTAACAGTGTCACTCCGTCCTGAAATAGGCAGGGCGAGGAGTGCAAGGTGACCGTAGTCATCCGTATGCAGCGAATCGACGGTATGTGAGAGGAGGCGGGGCCCAATCAGATCCCCTTCCCCCAACTGCAATAGCTCAGCAGCAGTTCCACCCTCGACGTCAAAGTCTTCGATGAGAAGGTGACGGTTCAGCAGGAAGAAGAAGGTATCGGATGGTGAATCGGTCCAACTGAGACTGACTTTGGAGGTCAGGATGTGGGTTTCAGGATCAAGAATATGATCCATCTCGACAGTGTCAATGGTTCCGAAAGGCAAACGGTTCGCATCTGAGGCTGATCCACAACCGACCGTGAACAAAAGCATAGCTGTCAGTATTGCAACCGCTGCGAAGCTCTCCAGCTTCCTCACCATGGCTGTCTCCTCTTCCTTGATTAACCGACCGGAACATAGGCAATCAATGATCCCGCAACAAGGGCACCAGTCAGGGTTGCGATCACATTTACAATGTCGTTGTCGATCCATCCAATCCCGCGTATCAGAACTCCTGATTCAGGACGGGATTCCGTGGCCTGGCCATCCGCTGTTTTCCAGGCTGCCTGTAACCATGCGCCAGCCATGCTGTCCAGCAGACTGCCAGCGAACCCTGCAACGGTGATGATAGGCACATGAGCCGTCGGAATCAGCCCGAGAACTTTCGCTGATGCAGCAATCAGAGCCGAGCCGGCGAGGGTGGCAATCGTTCCAGTCACCGAAATCGCACCTGATTCTCCTGCCCTGGTCAGCTTGAAGCTCCTGAGCGAAAGGGGACGGCCTCCCAGTCCTGCACCCCATTCGGATGCCCAGGTGTCTGCAGTGGCGGCGGCAAAAGAGCCCACGATCATTCCACGGAGTATTAATGATTCGTCCAGCAAAATGGCGAGAAGAGCGCAAATTCCTGCGACAATGCCGTTCGCAATAACTTGCCGGGTCCGTCTGGGATGGTCGCGCTGAGAAGACCTTCCAGGCCAACGTGTAAACAGAGAACTGGTGGCAAGGAAAAGGAATGCGATCAGTACCAGTTTCAACCCTGCTGCCAGCAAGAGCAACACTGCAAGAAGCCAGGCCACGCCTGCCGCAGGCAGAGTGAGGCTGCTGAGACGATTGGCAATCAGGAGTCCGACCAGGATTGCCAGGGGGGTGACGAGGTCCTGTAACAGCTGGATGGTCTGTCTCCTTGAAACCTGAACCGGCAACGGAACGTATTCTGTTCAGGTCGGAAGAGCAAATGAGAAGCCGAAGAATGATACGGGCCGGAGGGTCCGCCTGCGAGCCTTGCATTTGTGATGGTTTCTTGTTTTTCCCGCCTTGGAAATCCAGTACCTTGCCCGGGTGTGTGAAGAATCGCTAAGTAAGGAAACCTAACCGTGACCCCATCCCTGCCTTCCTGGCCGCTTGGCAAGTCCACCTTGCACAAGCTGACATCGAAAAAGTACCGCCAGCAGCTCGGCTTGTACTTGTTGGAGGGGACAGCTGCAGTTCATGATGCGTGGAAGCAGGGTGGTCAGGTTCTCGGTGTCGTCCACGATGCTCGCGTCGAGGAAAGGGTTACTGAGCACGCCCTGGTTGAGGAGATGCGTGAGGCAGGCATTCCGCTTACAGCTCTGAATGCCGCAGACTACAAGCGACTCAGTGACCAGCACACACCACCCCCCGTGATTGCTGTGATGGTGGCTGAAGGGTCGGCTCAACCAACCATTCCGCTTGCAGATCCTTTGGTTCTCGCTCTCGATCAGGTGGCAGATCCTGGGAATGTCGGTACTTTATTGCGTGCTGCCGCATTTTATGGCGTTCGTGAGGTGTGGCTGGGTGAGGGTACAGCAGAACTGTACAACCCAAAAGTGCTGCGTGCTGCAATGGCAGCTCATCTCCACCTGAAGGTCTGCCAACCGGTCGACCTTGGGCAGGCGTTTAAACATGCCCAAAAACAGGGTGCCCAGGTGCATGTCGCCGTCGTCGACGGTTCAACCGAGGTGGTACGGAATCAGCCGGATACTCCGGTGATACTGGTGTTGGGGAACGAGCCGCATGGCATCCAGCAGGAGTATGTAGAAATGGCCGACAGGCCCGTTGCGATTGAACGAATTGGCCCGGTAGATTCGCTGAACGTTGCCATGGCGGGAACCGTTTTTCTCGACCGTTACCTTTCACACCCCACCAGGGGAGCATGATGTTTGACCAAAACGATCCGAATCAGTCGAATCAGGAAAAACCATATGGCCTCCATTACCCGATTAGTGGGATGGATGTGATACGGGTTATCGCGGCGACGTTGCTGATCCTGTTTGCAGGCTTTGTGGTTGTTTCGATTGTTGGCTACATGTACATGGCTGCAGATGGCACTCCGCCCACAGAAGAAGAATTGACCACGATGGCGGAAGGTGGATTGGCTTCGTTGCCTTTTGGGTTAAAAGCACTTGCGATGGTGGTTCAAGCGTTGCTGGTTGTACCAGCCGTCTATTTCCTGAGGAAAAGAGACCTTTCGATCCGAACCTATCTCCGTATTCATCCTGTCCCCACGAATCTATGGATGCTTTCGATTGGGGTAGGGGTGACAATCGGGATCATCGGTGATGAGATCAGCCGAATCGTCAACATGTTCCTTCCGATGCCGGAAGATATGCTGCTCGGTATCGAGCAACTTGTCCAATTAAATAGTGTGGGCGACGTACTCACCATGGGGCTGACGGTCGCCTTGATTGCGCCCATCGGAGAAGAACTGCTGTTCCGTGGTTTTTTCCAACGTTACTTCGAAGCGAAACGAGGTGTCACGTCCGGTGTGCTCACCGCGAGTGCGATTTTTGCTGCCTACCACTTCAACGTGTACTGGCTGATCCCTATCCTCTTGATGGCAACCGTCATGGGAGCAATGGCCTGGCGGACGGAATCAATCTTACCCTCGATTGTTGTGCATGCGACAAACAATACTGCAAGCCTGGTTGCTGCAAACCTGATGACGGATGAACCAAGCTGGTATTCGATGGGGGACCATGTCTCACCGTTGATCCTGTTACCGGCGATCATCCTGCTGGTCCTATTCTTGAGGTCATTTTTTAGGCAGGCTGAACGACTCGGCCTGGGAGGGCATGGCCCGCATGGAGATGTTGGGACTCGAGTGAATGAGGTCATTTGATGAGCCGTGATGAGCGAGTCCGTATTGGATTGGCGATTTGTCGCCCCTCCGTCGTCACCCGTCTGACTGGTGGGTTCGAGTTGCGTGCCGCAGATGGTACCAGGCAGCAGGTCGAATCAGGTGAGTACACCGTCACCTGTGAAGTCGCTGCGGGTGAGCCACGTTTTGGCCAGAGACTCCAGACCTTTTCCACACGAACCGCCGCAGAGGAACTTCTCGCAGAATATGCTGCAAACGGCCTCTCCTGCGAACTCGTTCAGCTTGGACGTCCTGCCAACTGGGGGGAAGTTGGGGAACTGTCAACCGAAAGTTGGTCGGTGGTTACCGGGAAGGCATCTGATAGTGAGACAGCCGTACTACAGGCACGAGCATTCTTTGAGACGCTGTTGGCCGATGAGGCGAAACCGGCAGGATGGAAACGGTTCGCCGACCAGCTTCTCTGGCCCGATCCGATTCGTCTCGAACGGCCAGTTGGGGGCGTGCTCCGTTTGACAGATGCAACTGGCAAATCTTTCGAAGCCGCTTCTCCGGTTCAGTGTATCCCAAGGCAACTGTCATCTCGTTTTGAACTAGCTGAAATTCGGATCGGAATAGATTTCCATTGGGATCATACTGAAACACTTCCATTCCGTGGTCAGCTTGATCTGGTTGCCGATGGGGAAGGTGTGACAGCCGTTAACGATCTCGAACTGGATGAGTACCTGGCTTCAGTTCTGGGAAGCGAGATGCGTTCCGATTGGCCGGTGGAAGCTTTAGCAGCGCAGGCGGTCGCAGCGAGATCCACCGTGCTCGCGACACGGGGACGTCACCACTACGGTGAAGCATTCGACCTCTGCCATGACGACCATTGCCAGTGTTACCAGGGAGCAAGCAGGGAGAGCGAAACTTCACGCGCTGCCCTCGAAAAGGTACGTGGGCAACTGCTGGTCAAGGATGGACGAGTTGCCGATGCACGTTATGCCAAAAGCTGTGGCGGCATTGCGGACCACTACCATGTGGCTTGGGACGAGGAAGACATCTCCTACATGCAGCCTGTCTTTTGCGGGCCCCTGGATGGTGAGCAGCAACCGACCATAAGCTTGATGAAAAAAGATCCCGAGAAACTGATTCACGAACTTCTGGATCACCCGCCGGGGTGGGCTGCATGCAACCCGGCGGCGGAGGTTTACCCTCCATCTTGCAAGGAGATGGAGGAACTCTACCGCTGGAATCGACGAATTGATCCGAATCAGCTTCAATCCTTGGTTGAGCGCCGAACGGGTCGTAAACTCGGAACTGTTAAGCAACTACTTCCTCTCGAACGAGGAGTGTCTGGACGGATTCGTTACCTGCGGGTAGTTGGCGTGGACGGTGAAGTCGTTGTCGGTAAAGAACTTGCAATACGTCGCCTCCTGTCTGATTCACACCTGCCAAGCAGCGCCTTTCGAGCCACCTTCGACGAGGATGGGACGCTGCTTCTGGAAGGCATTGGATGGGGTCATGGAGTAGGTCTCTGTCAGCTGGGGGCAGCGGCTCTCGCGGCTCGAGGTTGGAATGCCGAACGCCTCTTAATGCACTATTATCCATCTGCCTCGATTGTGACTCGGTAACATTGGGGTGCCCGGCAGGTTACGGGGAAGAAGTGGACTTCAGGGGATTAGGGAAGTGATTGGACCATGCTGAAATTTTCAGCGATTAAAAAGATGGGTCGTAGTCCTCGTCTCGCACGTACAGCAGAAGAGGTAGAAGCTCGTCTGCAGAAAATGCGCCGCTGGACAAAGGGTCCCTTCAACAAGGCGATCTCCTGGCTTGTGCAGTTGGGGGTCGCCATCTTTACCACGGTGTACATGCGGATTTTTAACAAAACTCGTGTCCACCACCGTGAACGTCTGAAGAGCACCACTCGACCCTACATGTACGTCAGCAATCACCTGACAATGTTCGATGATTTCTTCATCGACTCGTTGTTGTACCTGCCGTATGCCTTCACTGACATCCGCAATTTTCCATGGCATGCACCGGAGGAGAAAAACTTTTTCCTCGGGCCGGTGATTGGCTTCTTCATGCAAAAGGCTCAGTGCATTCCCTTAACACGAGGTCATGGTGTCTTTCAGCCGGGGATGACCCGTTTGAAAGAACTGCTGCAAGATGATGCCATCGTCCATATTTACCCTGAGGGGACACGGTCTCGTTCCGGCGATATCGGCAAAGGGCAGGTTGGGGTTGGTCGGCTTGCGTATCAGTCGCGGGCGAAAGTGCTGCCCGTTTACCATGAGGGCACCCAGGATTTGCTCCCGATCGGATCACATCGTTTGAGGGTCGGGAAACGGGTCGAAGTGATCGTTGGCGAACCACTGGATCTCACCGATCTCTATGATCAGAACGACAGCCGTGATATTTATCAGCAGATCGCGACACGGATGGTCGATGCGATTCGGGCGTTACGTGATGAATTGCATGCAAGTGGACATGGCATTCATCCGATTCCTGAACCAAAAACGGAAAAAGTAAAGCCGGAAGATGCTGAGAAGTGATCGGTTGACTGGCTGATACCTTTGCCCCGGGAAGCGGTTTCCGGGGTGTTTTGTTTAGATCAGGCTGCCATGCTTGCGGATATAGCGACGAATGCGTTGCGCCTGCGCATCTGCCAGGTTGGCGTATTGCTGGAAATCTTCAACCTCACCTCCTGTCGGATCCTCAACATCCCACGGTCCTTCCCATTCACCCTCTCTTCCAAATTCGAGCAAAGTGAAAACCTTTTCCGCATGCTCGGGATATTCGAAACGAATTCGATCCGCGTGAGCCTGCTCCATCGTCAGTATGAGTACAGCTTCCTGAACAAGTTGTTCGTCGAATCGTTTCGCCTGGTGCGCTCCGAGACTGAAACCATGTAAGTGGGCGACGGTTTGCATCACAGGATGCGCGGCGACACCGTCAGTAGCAGAAACTCCCGCTGAGGTGATTTCGGGGATGTTTCGCTTGGGAATGCCGGCATCCAACAGCTCCTGACGAAGCCGCCCTGCGAAATAGGGGCTGCGAGTGATGTTTGCCGTGCAGACAATCACGACAAGTGGTCTGGTGCGACGAAACAAACCCATGCCCGAATTTGCCCTCGTGAAGAATGGTCTCGTGCGAAAGGGTACGAAGTTGACATGATCTCCTGCAAGATGGGCTCCGTTGTTGTACTTTCTTCTTCGCACGTTTGGTGGTGAGGAGAAGATGTGAAATGACAGGAACGTGGATCAATGCGGCAGCTGTGATTATCGGCGGGTTTATTGGCCTGCTGATTCACAGTCGCCTGCCGGAACGTCACCAACGGATTGCTTTCCAGGGATTAGGACTGGTCACTCTCTACATCGGCGTTAGCATGGCTTTAAAAAGTCACAATGCGCTCATCCTGATTTTGAGCGTGTTGACCGGGGCCCTTGTGGGAGAAACTCTCAAGCTTGAGGATTGGGTGGAGCGTGGTGCGGATCGTGTTAAAGCCCTCTTCTCCATACGGGATGGTCGATTCTCCGAAGGGATGGTTACCGCATTTCTTGTCTACTGCATGGGACCGTTAACCATCTTGGGGGCGATGGAGGAGGGAATGGGGCAAGGGATGGAGCTTCTCCTCGCGAAATCGGCGCTCGACGCCTTCGCCTCGGTTGCCCTGGCAGCAACCCTCGGAATGGGTGTGCTTTTCAGCGTGCTACCGCTCCTGATCTACCAGGGAGGATGGACCTTTGTTGGGGTATTTGTCGCGTCCAACCTCTCGACACCCGTTGTGGATGAGATCAGCGCTGTTGGAGGGATCTTGCTGCTAGGATTGTCGCTGAAGCTTTTGGATATCAAACAGATCAGGCTGTTGAATTTCCTGCCCGCCCTGCTGTTTGCAGTGGGATATTGGTACCTGTTCCAGTGGATCGGGATCGGGTAGGATCAGCGCACGATGGCGATGGCCGCCATCACTTCACCTGCTTTTCGCCAGGGTGACAGCGAGACACGACGGACGAGAACCTGGGTTGGGTCCTCTTCGATTTTCAGCAGCAAGGCATGGTAGACCCGACGCATCGCTTCGCTGGTCAGGAGACGAGCTGCTGCGCTGCGTGGGCGATGACGTTCCGCCTCCTCGTAGGCCGCTTTTGCCAATGCGATAAGGGAATGGACAAGTTTGTCGAAGGCGCTTCCGCCACGCCCCTCAGCGATGTCTTCACGCGTAATCCCATGTTCTTCAAGTAGCTCACGCGGGACATAGCAGCGTCCCATCAAGGCATCGGTTCGCAGGTCACGAATCACATTTGTCAATTGAAGCGCTCGGCCAAGTGCCAGGCCATACTTGTGTGCAGCATCTCCCGCCACACCAAAGACTTCGAGGCAGAGCAAGCCTACTGTGCCGGCCGCACGGTAACAGTACTCGTCCAGTTCGCTCATTTTGTCAAGTGCGACCGGACCGATGTCACCTTCCATCCCGAGTATCAAGTCGTCAAAATATCGTTTGGTTAAACGGTATCGTCCAACAGTATCTGCTAATGCAAGTTCGAGTGGGGTACGTGGGTCGCCACGATATACGCGCTCAAGGTTGGTCTTGACCATGTTGAGTGCGGCACGTCGAAGGGAAGGTTCAGGGAGTTCATCGACAGCATCGTCTGCGGCACGGCAAAAGGCGTAGACCGCGTAGATCGCGTATCGCTTTGTTCGAGGGAGCAGCTGAAAGGCGAGGAAGAAGTTTCCAGCAGACCGTTTCACCACTTCCTTACAGTAACCGTATGCACTCCCCAGATGCCTCACAGGGTTCTCCCTCGAAGGACACGTAGCAATAAGGCAATTCTATGCAGCGGCCGTACATGCACAGGTTCAGACGCAACATTGTAATGTGCAGAACGAACGGCCTGCAAGGCCAGCCTGCCTCCTCCGTGAAACAAACTCAATTGCCGACGGAAGGAGGGATGCACCCTCTCGATCAAAGCTTTGCCCTGGTCCAACAGGTGCTCCGCTCGTTCGGATTCATAGGCGAGAAGTCGTCGAAGTCTCTCCGGTGTGTCGGGTTTGCCGAAGTCCTTCTCCTGGACGTCGAACAACTCTAGATCCTGCTGAGGAAGGTAGATACGATCCCGATCGCGATAATCTTCTGAAACATCCTGAATAAAGTTGGTTAATTGCAGACCCGTACAAATCTTGTCGGATAGCTCATCCAGCTCCGGGTCTGAATGGCCGTAGAGACGCAGAACCCAACGACCGACCGGGTCTGCGGAACCTCTCGTGTAGCCCAGAACCTCCTGCCAAGAGGAGTAGCGCATCGTGCTCTGGTCTTGTTCGAAAGCGGTGATCATCCTGTCAAACAGCTCCCGCTCGATGGAATACTTTTCGATCACAGGCCTGAGGGCAATGAAGGCGGGATGAGTAGGAGAGTGACCATCGTACAGCTCGGTAAGGAAGCTTCTCCACTTCTGGAGGGCATCAAGACGATCCTCAAGGGATTGGTGCGGATCATCGGCACGATCATCCGCACCACGGGCAAAGGCATAAAGCGCGAGGTACTCGCTGCGTTTATTCCGCGGGAGAAACAACGACACGACCTCGAAGTTTTCAAGTTTCGAGGCCGCGTAGGTTCTGCACCAGTCCTGGGCTTCAGCGAGAGTCATTACCTAGTCCGGTTAACCGAGACGGGACCGTACGTCTGCTACGACATTCTCGACTTCGTTTCGATACTCGTTGAGCAGGCTTTCCTCTTCGGCTTCAAAACGCATTACAAGAACCGGCTGGGTGTTGCTGGCGCGAACGAGGCCCCAACCCTTGTCGAAGTTGACACGGACCCCGTCGATGTCCACAACGTCATAGCGACTTTTGAAATACTTCGCCACCTCTTCGACCACATCGAACTTAATTTCGTCCGGGCAATCGACACGCATTTCCGGGGTGACCGGAAGAACCGGAAGGTCGGCGAGTAGTTCGGAGAGGGGACGTCCCTCATCGGCAATGATTTCAGCAAGACGTACGGCAGCATACATCGCATCGTCATAGCCGAAATAGCGGTCGTTGAAGAACATGTGGCCGCTCATCTCACCTGCAATCTTTGCATCGGTCTCGCGCAGCTTAGCCTTGAGGAAGGAATGGCCTGTCTTCCACATCAGCGGGTTGCCACCATGCTTGGCGACATCGTCATACAACGCTTTTGAGCACTTTACTTCGCCGATGACTGTGGCACCAGGGAAGTCTTTAAGCACATAACGGCTGAAGAGGGCGAGGAGGCGATCCCCCCAGAGGACAGTGCCCATATCGTCAATCACGCCAATCCGGTCTCCATCACCATCGAATGCAACGCCACATTCGAGCTTCTGCTCGGTTACTGCCTTGTGCAGGTCAACAAGATTTTCTTCGACAGTCGGGTCTGGATGATGGTTGGGGAAAAGGCCATCCACCTCACTGAAAAGCTCTACAGGTTTGCAACCCAATGCGCGAAAGAGGTCCGGTGCCACCGCACCGGCAATCCCATTGCCGCTGTCGAGTGCGAGGTTAACAGGCCGCTTCAGCGTGATGTTTGAGGTGATGTAGTTGATGTAGTCGGAAACCACATGCACTTCTTTATACCCACCCTCGCCATCAGTGAAATTCTCAGCCTCAATCCGTTTGTAAAGGTCCTGGATCATGTCACCGAAGACGGTATTCTTACCCATCATCATCTTGAAGCCGTTGAATTCAGGTGGGTTGTGGCTACCGGTGATCTGCACAGCAGCATCGGGCTTGAGATGGTAGAGGGCAAAGTAGAGAACGGGGGTTGGTACCATGCCGACGTCGATCACATCAATTCCAGCGGACCGTGCTCCCTTGACAAAAGCGTCGCGAAGCTGTGGGCCAGTCAGACGGCCATCCCTGCCAAGGGCGAGGGAGCTCCCACCTTCGTCACGTACCCAGGACCCGAAACCACGACCAATCAATTCGACCACATCCGGAGTCAGATCCTCTTCGACGACTCCACGGATGTCATACTGGCGGAAAATGTGGCTGTTCATCTACGTCTCTCGTTGCTTGGTTGTCTTCTCGCTATCCGGGAAGGTAGCACCTGGATCAGTGAATTGTATGCCCTATAGAAACGACTCGCAGGGTTTCATCGGATGCGGAGGATTCTCTTTTGGGCCCTCTTCAAGGACTCGTTTCAGCGCCCTGGTGTAAATGGCCTCGTACCGCTTGATCGTTCCTTCGGGAGAAAATCGAGCGATGGCGTCGGCACGACCAGCTTTCGAGTACTGCTCGAGGGTTTGGCGGTCGTTAAGCAGTTCGAGGGCTGCAGCTGCCATGCCAGCGGTGTCCCCAACGGGCAATAACCGGCCAGTTTCGCCGTCTTTTACGACTTCAGTTAATCCACCGACATTTGCACCGATTACAGGCACACCTGAAGCGAGGGCTTCAAGAGCAGCAAGACCGAAGCTTTCTGCGTTAGAAGGCATGAGGAAGAGGTCGGCAGCCGGGAATATCTCCTCACTATTCGGTTGTGCTCCCAAGAATCGGACATCTTCCCCCCAGGGAGATTGTTCAATCCGTCGCCGAGCTTCAGGCAGTTCAGGGCCATCACCGACCATGAGCAGCTTCACCCGTTTCTTCTCGCGGACCTTCAGGAATACCTCAACCACATCTTGAACTCTTTTAACAGGACGGAAATTGGACATATGAAGCAGCACAGGATCGTCTGACCCGTTGTGTACCCATTGCCCAAGCTCGGTTGTGTGCGGACGGTAGACTGTACTGTCCACGAAATTGTAGACAATGTCCGTGCAGCAGGTACAGCCGAGCACATCGTGAACCCGACCCTCAAGCCAGTTGGAGACTGCTGTGACCGCATCGCACATGTCCAGAGAAAAACGTGTCACAGGCAAGTAAGAGGGATCATTCCCGATGATGGTGATGTCTGTACCGTGCAGGGTTGTGACCACGGCAAGGTCGTTTCTGCCGCTGATCTTCCTCGCCAGCCACCCGGAAATAGCGTGAGGGATGGCGTAGTGCATGTGGAGGACTTCGAGGTCAAACCTGCAGATCGCTTCAGCGAGGTGAGTCGCCAGGGCCAGGCTGTAAGGTGGATAGTCAAACAAAGGGTACTGCGGAACATCCACTTTGTGGAAGTAAATGTTTTTCAGAAGTGTATTTAGGCGGTGCGGAACCTCATAGCTGACCACATGCACCTCATGCCCTCGTTTCGCTAAAGCATGAGCCACTTCCACCGCCACCACACCACTGCCGCCCGGAGTCGGGTAGCAGACTATACCGATCCTCATCGGTTTCTGCGTTTCAGTCATACATTCACCGTCCCTGCACCGTTGACAAGGAGCTGGATCGGATCGTCAACCGGAACCGGGTTGCGAAGCAGGTAAGGCTCGCCACGTTTGACACCGACAATCGCACCATAATGGGAGCCTCGCCCCTCGACCCATTCAACAAACTGTTCCGACGCAAGGAAGGTTTTAGGCCCATCCACTCCAGGCGTATAAAACTGGGTTTTGTACGCTTTCGCGGCGGCCATTCGCTGCTCCCACGTTTCGCTGACATCGACAATCAGGTCAGCATCCGCGTGCCACCACATCGGGTAACGCATCAAGGCGCTCACTTTATGACGTTCCAGCTCGCTGGGGTATTTCCCGACATAGGCGAAGAAAACCGCCTCTTCGACAAGCGTGGCGCCCTGCAAATGGTCCGGGTGACGGTCTTTCGCTGCGGGCCCAAGGATCAGATCCGGTTTGTGCCTGCGAATGGTATCAACAATCAGCGATTTCTGCTCCACGTCGCGAGAGTTGAGACCACCATCCGGCATGCCGAGGTTCTCTCGCAGGTGTACACCAAGGATTTTCGCTGCGTCCTCGGCTTCAGCTGCACGTTCTTCAGCACTGCCGCGAGTGCCCAGTTCGCCGCGGGTCATGTCGATCATCCCGACACGATACCCCTGGTTGACTAGCTTGGCGACAGTCCCCCCGCAGAACAATTCTACATCGTCCGGATGTGGACCGAACGCCAGGACATCAACACTCATGAGAGTAACTCCTCAGCGGTGACAAAGGTGTGGTCACCAATCGTATCCCCAGCCAATGTTGCCAATTTATCCCGAAGCTCCAGACCATAGCGAATGAAGTAGTAGAAGGGTGTTAAAACTCGTTCTTGTGGTCGTCCAGCTGGCCTGAGATGGATCGCGAGCTTATCAAGATGGGCGACAAGATCGCTGTTCTGACGTCGGATCTTGTCGGTGAACTGTCCGTGCAGTTTGTCAAGATGATACCCGATTTTACGGTAGGCATTATCCACTGCAGTGCTCAGGCCGGCAAACTCGGGTTCGTTCGCAAGGATCAAGACAGCTTCCTCAGTTTTTCGAACAGTTTCCTCAATATCGCTGAAAAGTGACTCGGCACGATCATCACGGCTGCTTTGCAGTAGTTGTTCGGTCAATTCCTGCAAATCACGGAAAATGTCTTCCGGTTTAAGGTCTAGTTTATCAAGCTTCTTCTGAATTTTGGACTCGATGATGGTCATGCTGGCGCGTGGAATGACTGCGGGAGATGTCAACCCGAAGCCCTCGAATGATCCTGCCAACTGCGACCAATAAGCCATTTCATGCGGCCCTGCAATGTATGCAGCAGTAGGGAAGAGGAATCCCTGGAGATGCGGTCGCAGGGTGACACCTGCGGATAACCGTTCAGGCGTAGTCCGGGCGATTCTACTCAATTCTTCGCGTGAGAAGATCATGTCGCTACGTGCACGCCTTGCTTTTCCCTCGAGCACCACCTTCCTGCGCAAGCCGTCTTCGTGGTAGAATATGGCCGGTCGTCCCGATTCGACAGGTGCCTGCACGTTATATCCGGCATCCCGCAGTTGGCGTGAGCGATCTGCCATCAAGCTTAGACGGTGGTCTACATCATCGACCGCACGAACCCAGAAAGGCGAGGTGGCGGTTTTGACCGCGGGGCTTTCCGGATCGAACATCACGAGGCCGCGTGAACCGAGCAGCCGGTAACCCAATTGGCGAAATGCTTCAGCAAACGTTGCTTCAGGGGTGTAACATTCGCGCAGATGAGGAAGGATGTCATCACGAAAATCCGTATCCGGCAGGTCACGTTCCATCGCCTGCACCATATCGGTGGCCATCTGGCCCAGTTTGAGTTGCCCAACTGGGACACGGTTATCTTGTCCCGGGGCACGGTAACTGGCGAGACTGTTATCCTTATTGATCCAGTGGATCTGGGCCGCTTCCGGGAGGTTATGATCGCTGGTCGCCATCCAGAAAAGGGGTACCGTACGAATCCCGGTTTTCTCTTCCATCCGTCGAGCGACCTCAATCGTTGTCAGCGCTTTATAAAGTGTGAGCAACGGCCCCCCTGCAAGTCCGACTTGCTGGCCGGTAATCACGGCGAGAGTATCAGGGGAGCGTAGCGCTTCAATGTTGTTTCGCGCCGCTTCGGGTAGTTCAATACCATCTGCATCCCTCAGCAGTGCAGCGGCGACTTCGTCACGTGGTCGATCCACCTGACGTTCCTCTTCGAGCTTCCTGGTCCAGTGATCTGATTCTGCGCGGACCTGGAACCCAAAATCGACGCGCGCTGAACCGCTCATAACGTCAGCAACCAGCTCAGGCGTGGAGGAGAGATGGGAAAGGGGAAGAGTTTTCATCGTTTCGCACCTGCTACAAGTATCATGCGTTGACTCTCCCCAACTTTAAACTGTGAACCATCGTATTCTCCGAACTTGTCGATCACTGAAAAACCTGCTGCATTGAGCAGGGATTCGATCTCGTCAGGTGAAAATAGACGGACCGATTCCAGCACATCTCGTGTCTGCCCATTGGGATAGTGGATAGTGATCCTCTTTTTGAGTCGCTGAGCTGAACGATCAAACGTACGATGCTGTTCCACCTCTAGTTGGCCGACAAACCCCTTGTCAATGGGAACGAGAGTATCGATTGCATGTTCAGGATTCATCAAGTCGATGATCAGGGTGCCAGAGTCGAGGAGGATGCGCCTCATCTCGTGAAGAGCCGTGAGATTTTCATCCTCATCTTCGAAATAGCCGAAACTTGTGAAGAGGTTTACCGCGAGCCCGAATTGGTTCGCGCGAAAGGGGAGCATACGCAGGTCACCGCGAACAAATTGGGGACATGCTGGGCAGGGGCAGTGGTCTCGAGCACGGTTCAACATCACGGGCGATAGATCAAGGCCAACCACTCGCCACCCAAATTCTTCTGTCATTGTCCACGAGTGACGTCCAGCACCACAAGCGAGGTCCACCACACCATTCGCGGCTTCCTTTGAGAAACGGGTTGCGAGCAGACGCACGAGTTGACGTGCTTCTTCCGTATTTCGGTGTCGATAGAGGGCGAGGTAGGTGTCGTCAAACCATTCCTCAAACCACTCGTGGTCATGGTGTCCAGACTTTTGCATCCCTGCTCCTTTCGCTTGGAAAGTTAGCGGTGGTTGCTAGAGTGATCAAGGAAGGATACGATGCCCCAGGTTGATCCGATTCCCATTGAACCCGCACTGGTGGTGATGTACCTTCTGCGTGATGAGAAGATTGCTGCCCCTACTCTTGCTGCTCGCAGGCCTGACTGCGCTTGGTTGCGCGAAAATGGGCCCTCCCTCTGGTGGTCCTGTCGATAGACGACCACCTGAGGTTCTTTCTACGATTCCTCCTGCAGACACAACTCACGTCGATGGTTCGCTGCCGGTCGTGATCACCTTCAATGAAGAAGTGCGACGTGAATCTTTACAGGGAGCATTCAGCCTCTCGCCGCCACCCCCGGGACGAGTTCGTTCCAAATGGAAAGGGGATGTGCTGACGCTCAACTTTGATCCGCCGCTCGCACTTGATCGGACCTATGTCCTGACCCTGGGGACCGATCTCAGTGATATGCGGGGTAATAAGCTTGAAGATGCGATCCGGCTCGCTTTTTCAACAGGGGAGAAGCTGGATCAGGCGACAGTGAAGGGTGTGTTGAAGACGGAAGGCGGTTCGCAGGGTTGGAATGTGATCGGGTACCTCAAGCCTGAGATTTCCGATACAACCGCGTGGGAACCGAATCCAGCCAGGGATCTGCCGGACGCGACTACCCAGGCGGGTGCAGATGGTGGTTGGATTCTGTCCAATCTTCGTTCAGGAACATGGCGTATCTTTGCCTATAAAGATCAGGATCGGGATCGTCTTCATACCCCGTGGCTCGAATCCCTCGCTGTACCTCCCTACGATGTAGAAGCCTCGGAAGACAGCAGCTTTGTTGGTCGAGATGTTGTTCTTGTTGCAGCACCACCCAGAGTTCGCCCGACTCCGGTTCGGGTTAGTGCGCCACTACGCGACCAGCTCAATGTCAAGTTTGATCCTGCACTGGAGAAAATCCAGGGGCTCTTTTCCCTCGAACCGAAACCGAAGGATGTCGAACTGGATACGTCGGCCACGTGGCTTATGGAGGACGAAGATATCCGGTTCACCTCACGCAGCTTCAAACCAGGTGACTCGACCATCGTCCAGTTGCAGCTTGCTTCAAAACCGGTCGGAGATATTATCTGGTTGCGTATCCAGGGGGCTTACGGTGACCAGGATGGGACCTACGATTCGACCTTTACCGTGGACCTGAGAAACGTATCAGATGTCGATACTTTCCCGCCGACCCTGGTACGGATTACTCCCGAGGCAGGCGGGAGATTGCATCGCGGGCAACCATCCGTAGACCTCTTGTTCAGCGAGGCGATGAATAGCGATGTTGGCGCTGGGCTTAAACTGATTACTCCTGATCAGGATACGGTCGATGCGCCACATACCTGGAATCGTCCCGAGCAGTTGATTGTTCCGATGCCAGATGTTCCAGCTGGTGGGGCCTACTTGCTGATGTTATTTGGTGAGTTTATCAAGGATGCAGCCGGAAACGCCCTTAAGGATAGTCTGCTTAGTTACAACTATATCTATTTACCGGAAGACTCGCTGGGGAAGGTAACCGGGTCGGTTGCAGCACCATATGAACGAACGCGAATCCACCTGGCATTCCGCTCGATAAGTGGACGGCAACAACCCTTCACGAAGGTATTACCAGGTGAAGGTACCTTTAATCTGACTGCGATCCCGGCCGGGGGGTGGTTGGTTGAGGGGTGGATGGACAGAAACCGGAGTGATCGCTTCTTCGCAGGCATGGCCGTTCCCTTTGAGCCGGCTGATCCCTATGTGGTCCACCCGGATACGGTCTGGGTGCGAGCGCGTTGGGAAAGCGGTGGTGTGGAAATTATATTCCCTTGACGATTGGGACGTTTTGTCCCATTTTTGCTGGTGACTGGAGGAGGAATGGTTTACGCAACAATCATGGCGGGAGGACAAGGGAGCCGATTCTGGCCTGTCTCCACACCCGAACGCCCAAAGCAATTGTTGCGATTGTTCGATGAACATTCCATGCTTCGTCACACTGTCGATCGTATCACCCCTCTCATTGACACACAGAATATCCGGATTGTAACTGTTTCCGACCTGTTCGACAGTATCGCAAAAGAAGTCGCCAACCTGGAATCGTCTGCCTTCATTCTTGAACCACTTGCAAAAAACACAGGTCCCTGCATTGGTCTGGCCGCTGTTGAATTGTTTCGTCAGGACCCGGACGCCATCATGGTTGTGCTACCCGCCGACCACCGTATCATGGACAGTGACAGCTTCCGTGAAACCTTGAAGCAGGCCATCGATTTTGTGTTGGAAACGGATAGCCTGGTGACGATAGGTGTTGAGCCGACACGTCCGGAAACGGGCTACGGCTATATCCAGTATGAACCCGAACCGATGCGTGAAGGGGTTCACCGTGTTCGGACGTTCGCGGAAAAACCCAATCGTGATACGGCTCTTCGGTTCATCGAGTCGGGGGAATTTCTATGGAACAGCGGCATCTTTGTCTGGTCGGCACAACGTATTCTGTCCGAGATTGAGGATTATCTTCCTGAACTCTACGCAGCCTTGATGGAAATCAACAGTGCCTTGGATGACCCCGATCCTGATGAACGGATCAAGCGAGCGTACCAGAGCATTAAACCAATATCTATTGATTATGGTGTGATGGAACGAACCCACAATGCCTACGTTGTACCTGGGGATTTCGGCTGGAGCGATGTGGGGAGTTGGGATGAGGTCTATCGGATCACTGAGAAGGACGACAATCGCAATGTGACAACTGGAGCCGTTGTGGCGCTTGACTCACATGGCTCGTACATTGCCAACGAGACCAAACTTCCAGTGGCAGTGATCGGCATGCAGGATGTTGTTGTAGTTCAGACTGCTGAAGGAACTCTGATCTGCCCGCGTGACCGGGTGCAGGAAGTGAAAGAGGCCTCCCAAGCTGTCCAGCGTGACAAAGCCCTCGGCTCTCGATCATGAAGAGAACGGAAGTATATGATCGCCTGCTTGATACAGCCCGATCCCTGTTTGACCGAGTTGAGATGGGGGCGGGGGATTTTCAAGGTGGACCTTGCGTGATCCGAGGGGAACGTTGCCTGATCCTCAACAAGTCAGTCGGGCTCGATACAAATCTGAAACTTATAGCAAACACATTGGCGGACATGAACCTTGATGAACAATATTTGTTGCCTGCCATACGTGATGCGATTGAACGTTACAGCGAACGCTGAAACATATTGAGGGAGCCGGGAGGGGATATGAGCTTTCACGGGGAACCCAGCCGCGAGGCGCAACTCCTGAAGAACATACCGTTGTTCAGTGAATTGGACGACGAGGATCTTCAGCGTATCGCTGATCTCATGGTGAGCAAGCGGTACAGAAAAAACAACCTCATCATCTTTGAGGAAGATCTCGGCCGTAACATGTTCATCATCAAGAACGGTCGGGTGAAGATTAGTGGCATTTCAAATGAGGGTGGTGAAGCGATTTTCTCCATCCTTGGCGAAGGTGAGTTCTTCGGGGAACTGTCAATCATCGATGGCCTCCCACGTAGCGCGACTGTCACAAGTATGGACGATGTCGAGCTCTGGGTGTTGAATCGCGGTGACTTCCTCGAGATGCTGCAGAAATACCCTCAGATTGCGATTACTCTTTTGAAAGAGATGGCGCGTCGCATCCGTCGTTCAGACCTCCAGATCAAGAGTCTTTCCTTGAAGGATGCCCGTGGACGTGTCGGTGCCACCCTGGTCCGCCTTGCCGAAGATATAGGCATCATCCGTGGTGGCAAGGTGGTAATCGCGGAATTACCACTCCAACGCGACCTGGCGAATATCGCCGGTACCAGCAGAGAAACCATCAGCCGAGTCATTAAAAAGTTCGAAGACGAGGGTGTGCTGGTGAAGGTGGAAAACAGCCTGGTCTTCAACGAGTTCAATCAGTTCAAACGGCTGTTCTCGTAACTGTTACAGGACCTTGAACGACATCCCCGGCATCGATGTCCAGGGTGAACCTGCTCGTCGCCGGGGATATCTCATTTACCGCTTGACTGCATGTTTTGACACGCCTGGAGCTCATGGAAAACCTGGATCAGACACTGCTGGAGCGTTTTCGTGAAGGGGATCGACGGTCACTGTCCCGACTACTGACTCGGATCGAAAACAGGGATCCATCCGTACCGGAAATCCTCGATACCCTCTACCCGAGAACTGGTGATGCTTGGCGTCTGGGAGTAACAGGCCCTCCAGGTGCTGGCAAGAGCACCCTCGTTAATCGGCTTGTCGGCTCCTATCGGAAAAAAGAACTTCCAGTCGGCGTCATCGCCTTCGATCCGACCAGTCCTTTTACCGGCGGTGCGCTGCTCGGGGATCGTGTCCGGATGGAAACGGTCTCGCAGGATCCTGGTGTCTTCATTCGCAGCATGGCAACACGCGGTCATTTAGGTGGATTGTCGGTGGGTGTGGACGAGGCATGCGACCTGATGGATGCATTCGGCAAGGAACGGATCATCATCGAAACGGTTGGTGTTGGCCAGTCGGAGCTTGAAGTGGCAAATTCGGCGGATACGACCATCGTGGTACTCGTCCCTCAGTCCGGAGATGCGATTCAAGCGATGAAAGCCGGACTGATGGAAATTGCTGATCTATATATATTAAATAAGTGTGACCGGGATGGTGCGGACCATGCGTTCCGTGAACTGGTCAGCACAGTTAGTCTAAAAGCCCCGGAAGATGGCTGGCGCCCGCCGGTCCTTCGTACAGTTGCTGAGAAGGGGGAGGGGCTGGATGAGGTGCTCAAAGCGATTCAGGAGCATCGTCAGCACATCATTGACTCCGGTTCGCTCGAAGAGCGGAGGCATGCGCGTATTGCCGCAAAGACAAAACGTTTTGTCGAAGATGGAATCCGTAAAAAGCTTTGGAATGAGGATCGGAATACGCGTCGGGTGAAAGGTTTAGCTTCTGCGTCCAGCCCCTACGAGCTGGGTGAACAGTTGATTGACGATTTTTACGAGGAGATACGCCATGAGCGGCGATAAGAAGGGTTCCAACGGGAATGGCCATCGCGGAGGGAAAAGCTTCGTGGAAGACCGTAAGCGCTGGGAAGAGGATCTCTACAAGCCTAAGGGACGGTTCCGCCAGGATGGGGTAACGTTTACTACAGTTTCCTCTGCTGAAGTGCCGCACATAGTCGGACCCGAATACTTCGAAGAGACTGGTTGGGATCCTCGTGAAAAGCTTGCCTGGCCTGCTGAATATCCATTTACTCGCGGCGTTCACCCGACGATGTATCGTGGCAAGATGTGGACGATGCGTCAATTTGCCGGGTTTGGTACGCCGGAAGAGACCAATCAGCGTTACAAATTCCTGCTGGAGAAAGGCCAAACCGGCCTTTCGGTAGCATTTGACCTGCCGACCCTGATGGGGCGTGATGCGGACGATCCGTTAAGTGAAGGGGAGGTGGGCAAGTGTGGGGTCGCGATCTCATCGCGAGAGGATATGGATATCCTCTTCGATGGTATCGACATGGACAAAATTACGACGTCCATGACCATCAACGGCCCCGCCGCAATCATATGGGCGTTTTTTATTGCGACTGCTGAACGGAAGGGTATTTCACGCGATAAACTCGCCGGGACATTGCAGAACGACATCCTGAAAGAGTTTATCGCCCAGAAAGAATTCATCTTTCCGCCGGAACCCAGTGTCAAGCTGGTGGTCGATACGATCGAGTATGCGACTCGTGAGATGCCGATGTGGAATTCTGTCTCCATTAGCGGCTATCACATTCGCGAAGCTGGGTCGACAGCGGCGCAGGAATTGGCGTTCACTCTCGCGGACGGCTTCTGCTACATCGAAGAAACGATGAAGCGCGGTTTGCCAGTTGACACCTTCGCACCCCGTCTGTCTCACTTTTTCAACAGCCACATAGATTTCTTTGAAGAGATCGGAAAATTCCGAGCGGCACGTCGAATCTATGCGGATCGAATGAAGAATCGCTACGGTGCCGAGAAAGAACGTTCCTGGCTGCTACGTTTCCACACTCAGACGGCTGGATGCAGCCTGACGGCTCAGCAACCGGAGAACAACATCGTTCGTACGGCCGTCGAAGCACTCGCAGGCGTCTTGGGTGGAACTCAATCCCTACATACCAATTCAATGGATGAAACGCTTGCACTCCCTTCTGAGAAGGCAGTGAAGATAGCACTTCGCACCCAGCAGATTCTTGGGTACGAGACTGGTGTTGCGAATACCATGGATCCACTGGGAGGCAGCTACTTTGTCGAGTGGATGACCGATAAAATGGAGAGCGAAGCCCAGGAATACATCAAGCGGATCGACGACATGGGTGGAGTCGTTGCGGGAATTGAAAACGGTTTCTTCCAGAAAGAAATTGCCCGAGCGGCATACCGCCACCAGCAGGAGCTTGATCGTGGTGAACGGGTTGTCGTCGGGATGAACCGCTTTAAAGATAGCGGTGAGAAGATTGACATCCCGATCCTGAAAATCGGTGAGGAAGTCGGAGATCGTCAGCGTCAGCGCCTGAAGGAGCTTCGAGAGCGACGTGACAATGTCAAAGTCGAAGAGACAATGAAAAATCTTCGCACAGCTTGCGAAGATGGGGCCAACGTCATGCCGAGTCTGATTGAATGTGCCCATGCGGACGTGACCCTTGGCGAGATGGTCAGCCTGATGGAAGATGTCTATGGTACCTACGTCGAGACGGCTTATTTCTAGAACATAAAATGCACCCCTTTTCGGTTACGTGAACGCTGGGAAGGTCAGGAATGGCTGCAAAGAGGGCTGGGAAGGACGCTGCAGGAAGAACTCTGGCGCGACTGGAGAAATGGGTGGAACGTAAGACCACCTCTGGGCAGCTCCATGCAGAAATGTACCGGCCAATGCTCGAGATGTTTCTTGCTGATCCCCAGCCAAAACTGCTGCTGGACCCTGATTCAGGGGTCATCATCGAGACAAATACAGCAGCGTCCATGTTTCTGGAAAGACCACCAAGTCGTCTCCGCGGGAAACGACTAAAGAACGTTGTCAGCCTTCAGGAAGACAACCCCTTGCTTGATCCTGGTGATCTGCTTGATGAGATGGTCACCGATCAGGTTTATTCCATTCAGCTTTCCCCCATTGTCCACCGAGACCTCCGGGTATTGCACCAGCGTGTCAATATTGCCGACAACTACCTGCTTGCAATGACTCTGGTGGATGTAACAGAGCAAAAGCAGGCAGAACGAGTTCGTTCCCAGCTCGCAGACCTGTCCGAAGCGATCAGTCGTACGAGTGATCTCGAAGAATTGATCAACCTGATGCGGGAACGGCTGTCCTCCCTGTTCGATACGCACAATTTTTTCGTCGCGTTGTATGATGAACCATCGGGGGTATATGAGTTTCCATATTTCAAAAATGAGGTCGAGAAACGTCCCGATAGCGGGCCACTGAAAAACACCTTGACCGATATTGTTCGCCGCAGCGGTGAACCGATGCTTGTTGGCCCGGATCGTTACAAGGAATTGGTCCGGCAAAAAGAGGTGGTAAGGAAGGGGCACCCATCCGAAGTCTGGATGGCCGCACCACTGGTGACACCCCAAGGGGTGATCGGAGTGGTTGGTCTACAGCATTACTCTGATCCGAATGCTTACACATATGCAGATCTCGAAGTTCTCGAGTTTGTGTCGGCAGCCGTAGCAACAACTTTAGAACGGCGTCGAGTCGTGCAGGCCCTTCAGAGTAGCGAGGAACGTTTTTCCACCTTTATCGAAAAGAGTGTAGAAGGGATCTGGTGTATTCAGCTTGATTCGCCCCTTTTGACATCTCTACCTGTTGATGAGCAGGTGAGTATGATTGCTCAGACAGGTCGTTTCATCGAATGCAATGCCACCTTCCTTCAAATGTATAACCTGAAGAATAAACAGGATTTACTTGGTAAAACGCTTTTAGATATACCAGCACGGAATATTTCCGAGAAGTCGAACGCCTCTCTCTCCCGTTTTATAAGTGAGGGGTACAGAATGACCGATGGGGAATCCTGGGAAGAGCTGGAAGGCGGGAATCAACGAGTATACCTGAACCAGCTCATTGGGATTATCGAAGATGACAGGTTGGTCCAAATTTGGGGAGCGCAACGAGATATTACTGTACGACGTCAAGTCGAGACCGATCTGTCGATTCAGAAGGCGCACTTGGAACGATTCATCGAGAACAGTCCTGAGGGGATTGTATTTGTAGACTCGAACGACCGCATTATATCCGTAAACCGTGAGTTTTCAAGGATGTTTGGGTTTACGAAAGAGGAACTAATAGGGGAGAAGAACACGCTGATCGTACCCGAGAGGTTTCTGGAGGAAAGCACTTCCCTGGTACAGGCAGTTGAGGAGAGCGAGAGCGTCGCCCTCGAATCCGTACGTCGCCAAAAAAACGGGAACGAGTTCGAAGTCAGTATCCTTGGAACACCCATTCGGATCGACAATCATCTTGCAGGATCGTACTGGGTCTATCGGGATATCACCCAGCAGACGCGGAGCGCCAAGCTTCAAACTGCGCTGTTTCATATCTCGGAAGCCTCTTCTACATCAAGCGACTTGAATGAGCTGCTGAAGATTATCCATGAAGAAGTCAGCCATCTAATTGATACAACGAACTTTTATGTTGCCCTCTACAATTCCAACCGTAGCCTCTACCAGTTCGCATATTTTGTTGACGAGCAGGAGACACTGGATCAATCACTTGAAGTTGAGCTGCCGGACAGCTTAACTGATTATGTGAGGAAGAATGGACCGTTACTGACTGGCACTGAGGCTGAACTGCGCGAGCTGGTCAAATTGAAAAACATTAAAGTTGTTGGTCCTTTAGCAGACTCCTGGTTGGGGGTGCCGCTACGGACGCCAGAAGGCACCATCGGGGTAGTAGTTGTTCAAAGTTACAATCGTGAGTTTGCCTACTCCGATCAAGATATGGACCTGCTTGAGTTCGTTTCAGGCCATATCGCAACTGCGATCGAGCATCGCCGTTGGCAGGATGCGATGACTACATCGGAGGAACGTTATCGCACCCTCTTCCGTCAGAGCCCACTTGGCATTCTCCTGTTTGACCGCGATTTTCATGTCATCGATTCAAATGACCGGCTTATGGATATGTTCCAGCTGAAGACGGCTCAACTCATCGGATTGAATCTTCGTGACCTTGCTGATCGACGGTTTATGAGGATTGCGAAAAGAGCAATCAAGGGTCAGACTGAACGAATTGATGGTCAGTTTACCTCACTTGATTCGAGCGTTTCACGATGGCTTACGGGTTCCATTTCTCCACTCTACGGCAGCGATCAGTCCATTCTGGGCGGATTGGTCATGATCGAAGATATGACCGAGAAAAAGGAAACTGAGCAGGAACTTGAATTGCAGCGTGCGTATTCTCATCACCTGTTCCAGGATGCGCCGGAAGCAATTCTATTTGTTGACCCAAGCCTGAGAATCCTTCGTGTGAATGATGAATTCGGCAGGTTGTTCGGATACGATGTTGCCGACCTGCCTGGGAAAAAGCTGAGTCACATAAATCTTCTGCCGAAAGAGGGCGCCGAAAGTATTGACCTGAAGAGCAGGATCAAGCAGGCAGATCGGGTCAATCTGGAAACGATTCGACAGAACAAGTCGGGCGAGTTGATCGAAGTCTCGATCCTGGGCGGGCCCGTCTTGATGGAGAAAGAGCCGGTTGCCTATTTCCTCATTTATCGGGACATTTCTCTGCGAAAACGCAGTGAACGTTTACAGAGTGTTCTATACGAGATCGCGCGGGCGGCGGCGACCGGTATAGAGAGTACGACCCTGTACGGGCTGGTTCATCAGCAACTGGGACGGCTTATTGAGGTCGACAACTTCTCCATCGCACTCTACAATTCAGAGCTCGATGCCTACGCATTCCCCTACCATATTGACCAGTATTACGATTACGATCCCGAAAAATACTATCCACTGAAAGAGTCTTTGACGGATCATGTTCGTTCCACAGGGAAATCGATTTTGATCGACAGATCCGACTATCATCAGTTGGAAGAAGAAGGTGTAATCGGTACCTGGAAACATTTGCCAAAGACCTGGCTGGGTGTGCCACTACGAAGTGGTGAAAAGGTCTTCGGTGTCCTCTCTGTTGTAAGCTATACGAATCCTCATCTGCTGAGTGATAATGATTTAGAGTTGATGGAATTTATCTCCGGCCAGATAGCTGGAATGGTAGAATCCAATCGTGCGGAGAAGGAGTTAATGGTGTCTGAAGCGCGGTATCGCGCTTTGTTTGAGCAGGCCGCCGTTGGGGTCTTCCTCTTTGACCGTGATTTAAAAATGATCAATCTGAACAGCAAGATCGGCCAAATGGTGGGTGTGCCGGTTGAGCAGCTTGTGGGTTTGAATCTGCTTGATCTTCCAGACCAATGTTTAACCCCCATGTTGAAAGCCGCCATCGAAGGAAAATCTGAAGAATATTCAGGACCATATAAAACGAGAACTACTCGCTGGGAGCTTTACGTCTCTGCACGCAGTTCCCCCTTGTTGGATGCTGACGGGAATGTTGTGGGTGGAATTTGTGTTGCGCTGGATGTGACTGAGCAGAAGCGTAGCGAGCAGCGTGCGGAAATCAACAGGATTTATCTGGAGCAGCTCTTTGAACGATCTCCGGAAGCGATTGTACTGCTCGATCCTCGTCTACGCGCAATCCGAGTCAACCGGGAGTTTACCGAGCTTTTCGGGTTTACCTCTTCTGATGCACTCAGCCGTTCGATTGGTGAGTGGATTATTCCTAAGGATGAAAATGAGGATGAAGGTGAGCATCTCCATGCCTTGAAACGCATTGCGAAGGGTGAGCTGGTTCGTCTTGATGAGACACGTTGTGTACGCAAAGATGGCACATTCGTTGAGACTTCCCTGCTCGGCTCACCCATCGTTGTGGATGACAAAGTGATCGCGCTCTACGCGATTTACCGTGACATCACCCCACAGAAGCGTGCAGTCGCAGACCTTGCCGAGGAAAAAGAACGTCTCGCGGTTACCCTCAGCTCGATCGGTGAGGGGGTGATCACAACAGATGTATCCGGCCAGGTTGTCATGATGAACCAGGCAGCGGAGGAGATTACAGGATGGTCGAGTAACGCTGCATCAGGCGAGCCTTTTTCAACTGTTTTCAAAACCTATGATCCAGACACAGGCAAGGAATTACCTGACCCCGTGCAACGAGTTATACAACGAGGCTCGTTGGAAGGCTGGACCCGTGAAACCCTGCTCCAGTCCCGGAGTGGGAGGGATGTGATCCTCCTTGGAAGCGCCGCACCCATCCATGATGTCCATGGTGAAGTTATTGGTGTGGTGGTTGTTTTCCGGGATGTGACCGATCAGCGCAAGCTTGAAGAAGAGATGTCCAAAATCGAGCGGCTTGAGTCGGTGGGCGTACTCGCCGGAGGGATTGCACATGACTTCAACAACATCCTCGCAGCTGTGCTCGGAAATATTTCCATCGCCCGTTTAATTCAGGATGACGTCGGACTGATTCACGAACGTTTGACAGAGGCTGAAAACGCGGCGATGCGAGCCCGTGACCTGACACAGCAGTTGTTAACCTTCAGCCGCGGCGGTGAGCCAGTCAGAAAATCCACAAACCTGGAGGGACTCGTACGTGAATCCGCAGGGTTTGCGCTGCGTGGTTCAAACGTTTTGAGCGAGTTCGATATCGCAACAGACCTATGGGCGGCGGACGTCGATAGTGGTCAGGTAGGCCGTGTTTTTCACAACCTGGTGATTAACGCTGACCAGGCGATGCCCAATGGTGGCAAAATTGAAATTCGCATGCGAAACCATCTCGTTCATGAGGAGTCGACTCTGCCGCTCAATCCCGGCCGGTATATCTATGTCACAGTAAAAGATGAAGGGGTGGGCATCCCTGCAGACCACTTGCAGAAGGTGTTCGATCCATTCTTTACCACCAAACAGCGTGGCAGCGGACTGGGATTGGCAACATCCTTCTCTATTGTACAAAAGCACAGTGGGTTCATGGCTGTCCATTCGGAAGTGGGGAAGGGAACGAAGTTCGAGATTTACCTGCCCGCCGCGGAGACTGCGAACCATGAGCCAAAGGTTCAGCCGAATGCACTTTACCATGGGGAAGGTCGTATCCTCGTGATGGATGATGAACAATCTGTGCAGGAAGTTGCCACCGTCATGTTGAAGGAACTTGGCTTTACTGTGGATGTGGCAAGTGATGGCTCCAGCGCCATCGAGAAGTATCTTCAGGCCCGGATGGAGGAAAAGCCCTATGTTGCGGTAATCATGGATCTTACCATCCCGGGGGGGATGGGTGGTGAGGAAACGATCTCCCATCTCCGAAAACTTGATCCGGGTGTCAAGGCTATCGTGTCGAGTGGCTATTCGAACGATCCGATCATGTCGAACTACCTTGATTTCGGTTTTAAGGGGGTGGTGGCCAAACCCTATCGCTTGCAAGATCTGGGATCAGTCCTTGCGGAAGTTCTGGAATAGAGACACATTCGGGTTGAATGCCCGATGAGGCTCCTGACAATGTGGCGGAAGTGTCGTCCTATGGCGTAATTTCGCACGTGCAACGAACTACGATCCAAACAGGAAATGTGATGAGTCAACAGGAAGAGAAAAAGATCCGAATCGTTCTCGCCAAGCCTGGGCTGGATGGCCACGATCGTGGTGCAAAAGTCCTGGCAGCAGCCTTCCGGGATGCTGGTTTCGAGGTGATCTACACCGGTTTGCGTCAAACACCTGATATGATTGTGGAAGCAGCGTTGCAGGAAGATGCGGATGTCATTGCACTTTCCATCCTGTCTGGTGCCCACATGACCCAGTTCCGACGTGTTCTCGAGAAGATGAAAGAGAGCGGGTTGGATGATGTCCTGCTGACAGGCGGTGGAATCATTCCAGACGAGGACATTGAAACCCTGATGGAGATGGGTACGGGTCGTCTGTTTGGTCCTGGTTCTACGACGCAGGAGCCGATTGATTACATTCGTGACTGGGTTCGCGAGAACCGTCACGACGGTTAACGATACGTACATTACCATGCACCCTGTCACGGGCAGCTTCCGGGCAGGCAACCAGATATAGAGGGCTGAAGCATGTCCGGCCATTCAAAATGGGCAACTATTAAGCGCAAAAAGGGTGCGACTGATGCCGCCCGCGCACGTGTTTTTACACGCTTGATTCGTGAAATAACCATCGCTGCCCGAATGGGAAGCGGGGATCCCGATGCCAACCCACGCCTTCGTCTTGCCATCGATAAGGCGAAATCGGCGAACATGCCGAACGACAACATCACCCGTGCGATCAAGAAGGGTACGGGGGAGTTGGAAGGGCAGGCCTACGAGGAACTGACCTACGAGGGCTATGGTCCTGGCGGTTGCGCGGTTCTGATCGATGCGATTACCGACAATCGGAACCGTACCGTCTCGGAAGTCCGTCACATCTTCTCGAAGTTCGGCGGCAACCTGGCGGAATCGAATGCAGTCGCCTTCATGTTCGATCGTAAAGCTGTAGTCGAGCTCGATCCGGGCGAGAAGGACGAGGATACCATCATGGAAGCTGCCCTCGAGGCTGGCGCGGAAGATGTGGTCCCGGAAGATGATGGCACCTTTACGGTAACCGGTGACCCGAATGACCTGGTTAGCATCAACGATGCGATTGTGGCCCTCGGGATTGAACCGACCTCGTCGGAGGTGACCATGGTTCCGCAGAACTATGTCGAAGTGGAAGAGAAGCACGCACGAACCTTGATGAAGTTGATGGATGCGTTAGACGATTGCGACGATGTCCAGAAGGTCTATTCCAACTTCGATATCAGCCCCGAAATCGTTGAGCAAATCGCGAACGAGGGGTAGGCGGCCCTGATTTGCTGTGTTATCACAGTGGCCCGGGTGTACGTCACCCGGGCTTACCTGTTTGTACATAGACAGGTTGAGTGGGGCAGTAATCCA
Organism: bacterium; assembly: GCA_020444265.1. Taxonomy (GTDB): domain Bacteria; phylum Electryoneota; class Electryoneia; order Electryoneales; family Electryoneaceae; genus JAHLLH01. Next base: position 673,274 of record JAHLLH010000001.1, on the reverse strand, counting down.
TAAGAGGTTGCGTCAGATCCTCAGATCTGACGCATGATTCGCGCCTGTGGGCGCGATCATCTGTCAGGTCTTCGCTACGCTAAGGACCTGACAGAACATGTAGGGAAGAGGTTGCGTCAGGTCTCCCGACCTGACGCATGACTCGGTCAGGTCGGGAGACCTGACCAAACCAGTAGTTCTGCCAGGCCCCCGAGCCTGGCAGTGAATCGCGCCGATAGGCGCGATAGAAGCGTCATAACGTTGGCGTCTGACGCAACCGAAGGGATGTCACATCATGGACCTATCTTCACTCGAGCAGTGGGAGAACGAGCGCAGCGAGGGCAATGACCTCATCCTGAAGAACGCCGGCCTCCAGATGAAGCGTTTGATGAACATCGACACCGCGGCGTACCGTGAAGGTGCTCTGTCTGTCAAGACCAAGGAGCTGCTGGGGCTGACGGCATCTCTCGTCCTGCGCTGCGATGATTGCATCACCTACCATATCCGCCGTTCCCACGAAGAAGGGGTAACCAGCGAAGAGCTGGAAGAGGCGATCCTGGTAGGCTATGTGGTCGGTGGATCAATTGTCGTCCCGCACATGCGGAGAGCCTTCGCAAGGTGGGAGCAACTTCAGGCAGAGTGATGCATCCTACCCTTAGTGGGTGCTCAGGAGATCGGTGTTCTGTCTATTCCTTGACAGCTTACGGTCGCCTGTATACCTTGTAGGCAGAACGATAAACGCTTGAAATGGCTTGACATTAGACCCTCGCCAATCGTTGGAACTCCGCTCGAGTTCCCTTTTTTCAGCGTTAATACTATACTTTTTTGTAGAGATTAATTCAGGGTACGATCCATGCGGATCACCGCACTCGAAGAATACGGCCTCCGTTGCATGGTCCTGTTGGCCAAAACCGCACCGGGCGATTCGCTTTCCCTTACTGAAATCGGGGAACGTGAACGTCTATCTGTTCCCTATGTCGGCAAATTGCTGGGCTTGATGAAGCAGGCGGGGCTGGTGCAAGCGGAACGCGGCCGAAATGGCGGATATGCGCTTGCACGAAGAGCGGACCGGATTAGCCTGAAGCAGGTATTCGACGCATTGGGCGAGCCTCTTTTCGGAGTGGGACACTGCGAAAAATTCACCTCCGGTGATACCGTTGGGGATTGTGTCCACTTGGGCGACTGCACCGTGCGCGATGTCTGGTTCACCTTTCATGCGTTGATCAGCGACATCCTTGAACGAATCACTCTCGAGGATCTCGCATCGAAAAAGTCAAAAGGTCGTCTCAATCTGCTGGCGATGGCTGGTATTGATACTCGCGATTGGGCAATGTCGCCCGATACGGCCGGGACGATCAAGGATTCAGAAACGATTCAACAAAACACATAAAACGAGGTTTGACGTGGCTGGAAATGACGTTTTGCTGTCGATCAAGGACCTGCATGTCACGGTTGAAGGCATCGAGGTCGTCAAGGGTGTTTCCCTTGAGATGAAGAAGGGCGAGAAGCACGCCATCATGGGCCCCAACGGTTCCGGCAAGTCCAGCATGGCCAATGCCCTTTCCGGGCACCCCGCTTATGAGATCACGTCGGGCGAGGTACTGCTTGATGGTGAGAACTTGCTGGAGATGGATGCCTCAGAGCGTTCCATTGCCGGCCTATTCCTGGCGTTCCAGTATCCCTTGGCCGTGCCGGGTGTGACGGTGACCAATTTCCTGCGGTCCGCCATTAAGGCTCATCGTGGTGATGACCCTTCGGTCCTGCGCAGTTTCCGTAAAGAGATGAAGGAGGCCTTCAAGCTGCTCGAGATGGATGAGGTGTTTGCTTCCCGTTACGTCAACGATGGTTTTTCCGGCGGTGAGAAGAAGCGTTTCGAAATCCTCCAGCTTGCGATGCTGCAACCCAAAGTCGCGATCCTCGATGAGACCGACTCGGGCCTCGATATTGATGCGTTGAAGGTCGTGTCGAAAGGTGTCAATGCGGCACATACAGACGATAACGCTGTCCTGCTTGTGACCCACTACCAGCGTATCCTGAACTACGTTTCCCCGGACCATGTCCATGTGATGATGAACGGCAACCTCGTTCGCTCCGGTGGTCCTGAGCTGGCGCATCAGCTCGAGGAAAAAGGGTACGACTGGATCAAAGCTGAACTTGTAGCGTAGGGAGTGTTCCCATGGCAGATATCATAGAACAAAACAAAAAACTTGCGACGATTGGCGACGATTACGCAACCAAGTACGGCTTCCATGACCCGGAAGAATACTTTCACAAGGGTGCGAAGGGACTGAGCCACGAGGTCGTGGAGATGATGTCCCTCATGAAGAAAGAGCCGGAATGGATGCGGAAGTTTCGTCATGAGTCGCTCGACATCTTCTATAGCAAAGAGATGCCGCGCTGGGGCAATACGAAGCTGCTGAACGAGATCGACTTCCAGGACATCTATTACTACATCAAACCGGCTGAATTTCAGAGCCGTAGCTGGGATGATGTCCCGGAAAACATCAAGAACACCTTTGATCGTCTCGGTGTCCCGGAAGCGGAACGGAAGTTTCTCGCGGGTGTATCGGCGCAGTACGAATCCGAAGTGGTCTACCATAATGTGAAGGAGGAGCTCTCCGATCAGGGAGTGATCTTCACCGACATGGACACCGCTGTACGTGAGTACCCCGAACTCGTGCAGAAGTATTTCTCGACTGTTATCCCGCCTAACGACAACAAGTTTTCCGCATTGAATTCTGCGGTTTGGTCGGGTGGATCGTTCATTTACGTGCCGCCTGGTGTCGAGTTGACGGTGCCACTGCAGGCCTATTTCCGCATCAACTCGGAAAATATGGGCCAGTTCGAACGTACCCTGATCATCACCGACAAGGGCGCACGTGTCCACTATATCGAGGGTTGCACGGCTCCAGTATGGACCTCAAACTCGCTTCACTCGGCGGTGGTTGAACTGGTGGCGCTCGAGGATTCCTATGTCCGCTACACCACCATCCAGAATTGGGCGCACAACATTTACAACCTGGTGACCAAACGTGCGGTGGCCCACAAAAATGCGACGGTGGAATGGGTGGATGGCAACATCGGCAGCAAGCTGACGATGAAGTACCCCTGCATCAACCTTGTTGGCGAAGGTGCTAAGGGTGAAATCCTCACCGTTGCTTTCTCCGGTAAAGGGCAGCATCAGGATAGCGGTGCGAAAGTCATTCACGCCGCGCCGAATACCAGCAGCCGTATCACCTCGAAGTCGATTTCGAAGGATTCGGGTCGTGCATCGTATCGCGGGATGGTCAAGGTCTACCCGAACGCTCACCACTGTAAGGTGAATGTCGAGTGCGATGCCCTGCTGCTGGACAGCGAATCGCGGACGGATACTTACCCGACGATGGAGATCGACAACGAAAAGGTCGCCATAGAGCACGAAGCTTCGGTCTCGAAGGTCGCTGAAGAACAGATCTTCTACCTGATGAGCCGTGGCCTATCCGAGGATGAGGCACGTCTCCTTATCGTCAATGGGTTTATCAACCCGTTCGTCAAGGAGCTGCCGATGGAATACGCGATTGAGTTGAACCGTCTGATCGAGCTTGAAATGGAAGGCTCGGTCGGCTAAACCTGGAATCGATTGATGATCGAGCAGGATACAAAAAGCCAGGCGCTGGAGTTTCGCCCCGCAACTGAGGATGAACCGGAGTGGTTGTACACCCTTCGCAAGCAAGCTTGGGAACGCTATAACGAGATGCCATTGCCGGACCGTGTCCAGCATCTTTGGAAATACACCGCCCCTGAACAGTTCGAGCCCGAGCTGGTCGAAGAGGTGATGAAGGCTGTGCCGGTGCGGCCCAATGGCCATTCTCGTACGGAACAGATGTTGCCCGAGGGCCATGATGGCATCGGAGTGGAAACTTCAGACAACAAATTCGGAATTGCTTTATCCGACAACGCGACCGAGAAGGGTGTCACTCTTATCAGTCTTGCGGAAGCGGCGGAGCAAAAGCCGGAGCTGGTGGAAAAACATCTCGGCAGTGTGATCGGTTCGGACTACGGCAAGTTCGAGGCGCTCAACCTCGCCTTGTGGCAAGGTGGGCTCCTGCTGCATGTTCCAGCCCACACAACCCTCGAACAGCCGATCCACCTGAAACGTACGCCGGGATCTGGCACAACGATTACTCGCCTGCTGTTGGTCGTTGGTGAGAATGCGGAAGTCAGCATCATTGATGAGTACGCTGGTGGCGATGGGGATGGATTGATGCATGCGGTGGTTGAAGGCATTGTCGATAATTCGGCACGAGTTGCCCTGACCAGCATGTTCAATCTGCCTGAAAGTCAACGGCTCAACCTGACTCACCGAAACCGTATCGGCGAGAATGTGACCCTGACATCGTCCGCCGTCGCCCTAGGTGGCAGTGTGACAAAGGTGAACTGGTCGACCCAGCTCGCGGGACGTGGTGCCAACAGCCACTGGAATGGTCTGTTGCTCGGGAATGGCAAGCAACACTTTGACCACTTCACCGGTCATCACCATTCTGCCAGCGAGACCTATTCGAACCTCGAATTCAAGGTCGCAGCTGGTGGCAAAGCGGTTTCGGCTTACACCGGTCGGATCAACATCGATAAGGATGCCTTCTTCTGCGAAGCCTACCAGGAGAACCGTAACCTGTTGCTGAGCGACAAGGCAAAGGTCGAATCGATCCCGGAACTCGAGATCATTAACGATGAAGTCAAGTGCAGCCACGGCGTGACTGTCGGCGCACTGGAAGACGAGCAAATTTTTTACTTGATGGCCCGCGGTATCACTCGTGACGAAGCGATGCGTATCATCCTGACAGGATTTTTCGAGAAGAGCCTCGAAACTCTTCCTCAGGTTCTGCGTGAAACGACACGAAACCAACTGCTGGCAAAACTGGAGGTGTGAGTATGGGGGGCGCGAAGAAGTTTTTCGAAGCCTGCGCAGTCGATGATGTCAAGCTGAACCAGACGCACGAAGTCGAAGTGAATGGCGAAGATGTTCTGCTTGTCAATGATGGTGGGGAGATCCACGGATTGAGCCCGTACTGCACTCATGATGGCGAAAATCTGGATGCAGAAGAGGTGCACGACCATCAGGTTGAGTGCCCACGTCACGGTGCCCGTTTTGATGTACGTTCCGGTGAAGTGACACGTATGCCCGCCGTCTACGGTATCGCTTCCTACCCGATCAAGGTTGAGAACGGGAAGGTGTTTGTCGAAGTGGATGAGTAACCCGAGTTTATAAGTGGCTTGGGTGCCCCGTCACCCAAGCGTGCATGTCAGCACGCAAATGTCGTGGCATGGTTATACCGTCTGGTCTCCCCTGACGCAAAAGACATGACGGAACGGGTAGAGCAGAATTATACCGGGAGTGAAACCCGGGCAGGAGACTGCCCGGGCCACCCCGTATTTCAGGAGTGGTGAGGTGCAAGAGGCGGTCAATCAACAGCAGGTCTTGGACTCAGCGGAGATCCGCAAGGATTTTCCGATCCTGGAGCGCTCTGTCCAGGGCAAGCCGCTGGTCTACCTGGACAATGCAGCCACCACCCAGAAACCTCGTTCCGTGATCGATGCCGAAGCCGAGTACTACCTGAAGCACAATGCCAACGTGCACCGTGGCATCCACACCCTCGCGGAAGAGGCGACCGAAGCTTACGAGTGCACTCGTGACCGGATCGCCAGCTGGATCGGTGGTGTTGCACGTGAAGAAGTGATTTTTACACGTGGCACGACCGAAGCGATCAATCTGGTGGCCCATAGCTGGGGCGGGGCGAACATCGGGAAGGGTGACCGAATTGTCCTCACCCAGATGGAGCATCACGCCAACCTCGTCCCCTGGATTCAGCTCGCGAAAAAAAATGGTGCTGAGCTTGCCTACCTGCCGATTGATGGGGAAGGTCGACTCGACCTGAGTTCGATGGACAGCATCATCACTCCAAACACGAAGCTGGTCGCAATCACCCAGATGTCCAATGTGCTCGGTACGATCAACCCCGCTGCCGAGGTGGCCGCAAGGGCGCATTCGGTAGGCGCAGTTGTGTTGGCCGATGGGGCGCAAAGCGCACCACATATGCCGGTCGATGTGAAGGTTTTGGGCGTTGATTTCTTCGCCTTTTCCGGGCATAAGATGCTCGGTCCGACCGGGGTTGGGGCCTTGTGGGGGCGTCGAGAACTGCTCGAAGCGATGGAACCCTGGCAGACTGGCGGCGAGATGATCCTGCTGGTCAAATGGGACCGTGCCACCTGGGCGGAGCTGCCGCACAAGTTTGAAGCGGGCACTCCGAACATTGCCGGAGTAGCTGCCTGGTCGAAAGCCTTCGACTACCTCGATCGTTTCGGCATGGATGCAGTCCGATCTCACGAAGTCGAGTGGACACGATACACGATGAATCGTCTTCTGGGACTCGGATTTGTGAACATTTTCGGACCAAAAGATGTCGAAGAACGTGGCTCAGCCATCTCCTTCGAGGTGGAAGGAGTGCATCCTCATGACCTGGCGCAGTTCCTCGACAGCCGGGGTGTGGCGGTCCGTGCCGGGCATCATTGCGCGCAACCGTTAACCAAGCTGCTGGGCCAGACTTCGACCACACGTGCCAGTGGCTACCTATACAACACGACCGCTGAATCGGATCGACTCGCAGAAGCACTGCTCGAGGCGAAGAAGTACTTTGGTTGATCTTTTGCCGTAAGGGATTTGAACCGTGCACAACCACGATCATCAACTCGATGAGATGTACCGTGACATCATCCTCGACCATTATCGTTCGCCCCGCGGACGGAAAGATGTGGCCGATCCGACCGTTGTCAACGAGGGCATGAACCCCTCCTGCGGGGATGAGATCGAAATGAAGGTGCGTCTCAAGGGCGACACTGTCGAAGAACTCGGTGTCCACTGCGCTGGTTGCGCGATTTCGGTGGCTTCCGGGTCGATGTTGTCTGAAATCGCCGAGGGACGAACCATTTCCGAGCTGAAGGTGATCGCAGCAGCGGTGAAGGGGATGTTGACGACGGGTGAGGTCCCGGAAGAGATCGAGCTCGATGAGTTGAGCGACATCGAAGTGCTCGAGGGAGTACGTCAATTCCCCGTCCGCATCAAGTGCGCCTTGCTCGCCTGGGTGACCCTTGTAGAAGGTCTCGAACGATACGAGAAGGGCGGCTCCGGCGAAAACGCCTCGACCACCGAAGATGCCAACCCGACGGTGATTGTCTAAATTCGATCCACCAGGTGTCGTTGCGAAGCTGCACAGCAGCTGAAGCAATCTCACATCACTCTTCTTGTTTCCCTGCGCTTTGCGCAGCCGACGATGGGTGCGTGGTACGAGATTGCTTCGTCCCTTCGGTCCTCGCAACGACATGCACAACAAAGTGGCTTGGGTGCCCCGTCACCCAAGCTTGCATTTCAGCACACCAAATTAATCCCCTTGGAGAACACCTCATGAGCACCCTCGTCGGCACATCCGCTCCCGATGTCACCCTCCAACTGGTCGAAGCCGGCAAAGGCCGTCAGACCGCCAAACTGAGCGACTACCGTGGCAATTGGGTGGTCCTCTTTTTCTTCCCGATGGCGTTTACCGGGGTCTGCGGCAGTGAGGTGGTCGCCTTCAACGAGGAACTCGATCAATTCACCCAGCTTGGCGCGAAGGTGCTGGGTGGCAGCACCGATTCCGGCCCGAGCCTGTTGGCATGGATGCAGCATGAATTGGGTGAGATCAACTACCCGCTCTTCGCCGACCCGCGCAAAGAGGTGACCCAAGCGTTTGGAATGCTGAAGGAAGAAGCCGGTTTCGCCAATCGTGGCGCCTTTATTATCGATCCGGACGGCAATGTGGCCTACGAGGTCGTGCACGAGGTCCGTATCGGACGCAGCACGGAAGAGATACTGCGCGTGCTGAAGGCGCTGCAAAGTGGAGGGTCTTGTGAAGTGAATTGGGGGAAGTAGGCTAGTCTGTTCGTTCTGTCAGGGCATCCAGTGTTAGAGTCTGCTTCAGCTTTTCTACCAGCATTCTCACATCTGATATCCCTACCGCTTGTTGCAGCGACGCCACAAAATCCAGATGAGAGCGCCCTGCTCGGTACTCCGGCTCACGTGGAGGATGGGGGAGGTACTTGTCGATCAGGGAGAGGTCGGCATTGACCAGAATGGTGACCGCGTAATAAAGGATATCCTTTGTCCGGTAGACTGCGGACCCGGCGATTTTTTTATCCCCGATCACCAGGTCGCTGACACCATCCGTATCCACACCCTCAACACCAGCTTTACGCAAGCCGTCGATCATCCACTGCGTGCAACGGTTGAACCACTTCTTCGTCTCGCCCAATCCTTCGACAGGCAGAGTCGCTGCCACCACCAGGTTCCCCGGATCGAGCACCACACTGCACCCACCACCGGGTCTGCGGTAGAGGGGGATGCCATCCGCCTTGGCACGGTCGAGGTAAACCTCGGTGTAAGGGTCGCTGCCACGCCCCAGCACGATACAGGTTTCGTCCACTCCGTAGATGCGCATTCGAGGCTGACCATCCTTCTTTGTTTCGTCGAGGATGGAGCGGTTGGTATCGTAGTGGATGATGCCGAGTTTGTCGTCGTCGCGTGTGCTGCTCATGTGGGGAATATAGGGAACTGGGCCCTGTACCTGGCCCGACACTTCAGTGTCGGGTCTCTTCGGAGGCCGGAGAAAGTGACAAGAGCAAAGGTGGCAAGAGCGATGGTGACAGGTACACTCTGGGATTGTGAAGGTCTACACCGTCCGCTATGAAGAAAGTGCCTCGAGGGAATCCTCTGCTGGTGTAACGTGTACCTGTCACCGGCCTTGGGTGCCCCGTCACCCAAGCGTGCATGTCAGCACTGCGCGGTATCGGGCGAGAGGGACTGCAACTAAGAGCTGAAGCGCCAGGCTACCCTGTTGTAGTTGGCAGATTCACCGGAATTAACCTCGTCACTTCGGATGCTGGATCCCGGGTCAAGCCCGGGATGACACAGAAAACCCCGGCATCTCTGTCGGGGCCATAGGACTGCAACCGTCAGATGTAAGCATCTGACGGAACGATCTAGACACTTACTTCTTCTTCCGAGGAAGGATGTGTACCGGTTCGCCGGCTGCGACTTCTGCCGCTTCCATCAAGGACTCGGACAGGGTCGGATGGGGGTGGATGGTGGACATCAAGTCCTCCAGGGTCGCGCCCATCTCGATAGCCAAGGTACCTTCCGCGATCAGTTCCGATGCAGACGGGCCAACAATCGCCACACCGAGAATCAGGTGGGTTTCCGGGTCAGAGATAACCTTGACAAAACCATCGGTCTGGCCGAGGCTCTTGGCACGACCGAGGGCAGACAGGGGGAATCGTCCCACATTTACCGTAATTCCCTTCTCCTTCGCTTCACGTTCCGTAATCCCCGTCCAGGAGATCTCCGGGTCGGTGAAGACGACTGCTGGAATGGCACGGTTGTCAAAGGCGGCTGGATGCTTGGCGATTACTTCCGCGACCACCTTGCCTTCGCGTGAAGCCTTGTGGGCAAGTGCCGGACCGGGGGTGACATCGCCGATGGCGAAAATGTTTTTAACCGAAGTGCGGCCCTCTTCGTTGACGACAATCAGCCCACGGTCCCCGACTTCAACATCGGTATGTTCAAGCCCGATGTTGTCGGTGTTCGGTTTGCGGCCGATGGAGACCAGCACACGATCAAAGTTGAGCGTTTCGGTTTTGCCGTCGGCTGTTTCAACCGTGACATCGTAATTGTCGCCTTTACCCTGCTTCACTTCCTGCACCTTGCTGCCGGTCATGATGCGCTCGAACCGCTTTTCCGCATGCTTGACCACAACCTTCACGAGGTCCTGATCCGCACCAGCGAGCAAGTTGGGCATGAACTCGACCATTGTCACCTTCGAGCCGAGGCCCGCGTAGACAAAGCCCAGTTCGAGACCGATGTAGCCACCTCCGACAACCAGAAGCGACTTCGGGATTTCGGGGATGTTGACACCGTGGTAGGATGTCCACAACGGGAGATCGTAGCCCGTCGGCAGCTCGTTGATGCGAGAACCGGTCGCGATGATCGCATACTTGAACTCGACATTGCCAGCGCCCTCGATGTGCACCTTGTTGTTGCTGGTGAAGGTGGCACGGCCGTGGATGACATCGACACCACGTTTTTCGACGAGAGTTTTAACACCACCGGTCAGGCTGTCAACCACTTCCTGGGTGTACGCACGCAGCTTTTCGATGTCAATCTGCACATCGCCCTTGAAGGAGAGGCCAATCTTTTCGCCTTCACGCATCGCGTTGGCGAGTTCAACCGTGTGGATCAGGGTTTTGGAGGGAATGCAGCCTTCGATCAGGCAGACACCGCCCAGTTTTTCACGTTCTTCAATCAGGGTAACATCCAAACCGAGATCCGCGGCACGAATCGCCGCGACATACCCGCCTGGGCCGCCCCCGATCACAACGACATCGGTTTCCTGTGTCAATTCACCGATGACCATGATATCCTCCGGGAAAACCGTCCTGGTCCCAGCAAGGGGACCGGGGACGGATCAAAACCTTACGATTCGAGAAGCAACTGGTTCGGGTCGCTGAGCAGCTTGCACAGCTCCGTCACCATGTGCGCCGCCTGGGCACCGTCCGCGACACGATGGTCGAAGGCAAGGGTCAGGGGCAGCATCTTACGGATGACAATCTCGCCATCACGCACGACCGGCTTCTCGGTGACTCGACCCATGCCGAGAATCGCGACTTCCGGGTAGTTGATCGTTGGGATCAACCCGGTGCCGCCGATCGGACCGACATTGGTGATGGTGAAGGTTCCTCCACGCATATCCGCAGGATCAAGTGCGCCTTCGCGTGCCTTGGTGGCCAAGTCAACGATATCCGCTGAAACCTGAATGATGCTCTTGGACTCGGTACCCTTAACGACCGGAACCATCAGGCCGCGATCGGTGTCCGCTGCGAAACCGATGTTGTAGTACTTCTTGTAGACCAGTTCCTCACGATGCGGATCGAGGCTGGCGTTGAACATCGGATAACGTTTCAGCAGGCCGGTCATCGCCTTGATCACGAAAGGCAGCAGGGTGAGCTTGCCACCCGGTGTGCCTTCGCGACGCTTACGCTCAGCGGCACGGAACGCTTCGATGTCGGTGACATCCGCTTCGTCCATGTGCGCGACGTGCGGCACCATCACCATTGAGGCGACCATCTTCTTCGCCACCTTGCGGCGAATCGAACGGACCGGCTCACGTTCCACCGGGCCCTGTTCCTCGAAATCGGGCATCTGCTCGACCTCAAAGAAGGGGATGCCGGAGGTACCACCGCTAAAGACTGGAGCCTCTCTCGACTCCTCGCCCGCTGCTTCAGGCGGAGTTGTAGCCGCGGTGGCTGCCTGCGGTTTACCCTCCGAGAAGGCACGGACATCGTCCGGAGAAACTCGTCCACCGGGACCGCTGCCCTTGACCTGGTTGATGTCGAGACCGAGTTCACGTGCAAGGCGACGAGTCGCTGGTGCAGCGGGAACACGGTTCAACGGGGAACCGGGGGTGGTTGCTGACGGAGCGGGGGAGGTCTTTGCTGCCTGCGGGGCAGGTTTCGCCTCTTCCTTTTTGGGCTCCTCGGCTTTTGATTCCTGCTTCGGCTCTTCTTTCGGAGCCGCTTCCTCCATACTGCCGCCGCTGCCATCATCGATTACGACAACGACATCACCGACGTGGAGGGTATCGCCAACGCTACCATTCAGCTTGGCTATTTTGCCTTTCCGGGGCGATGGGATGGTTACCGCAGCTTTGTCGGTTTCCACATCCATCAAGTCGGCATCTTCTTCGATTTCCTCGCCAACTTCGACATACCACTTCAGCAGTTCGCCTTCGTGGATGCCCTCACCCAGGTCGGGAAGTTTAAACTCAAACACGTGGACCTCCTCTATTCGAAGTCGAGTGTCTCTTCGATAGCACGCTTGATGCGCCCAATCGTCGGGACGTACTGGTTTTCCCGCGCGAAATAGGGCATGATCACATCGTAACCTGTGACACGTTTGACCGGGGCCTCGAGGTACATGAGGGCCTTGTCGTTGATGATCGAAATGATCTCGGATGCCGGGCCCAGTGTCTTCTGGGCTTCCTGTACGATCACACAGCGACCTGTCTTCATGACAGACTTGGCAATCGTTGCACCGTCCATCGGGTAGATGGTCTGAAGGTCGATCAGTTCGATGCTGGCATTGCGATCCTCACTGAGCTGTTCGACGACCTTTTCCGTACGGTGCAGCATGGCGCCCCAGGAAATCACCGTCAGATCGGTTCCTTCCTGCACGGTACGAGCCTTGCCAAGCTCCCATGCCTCACCGTTGTCGTCAACTTCTTCTTTGAACGCACGGTAGGAATGTTTCGGCTCCATGAAGACCACAGGATCGGGATCGCGAATAGCCGCGAGAAGCAAGTGGTACGCTGCCTTCGGGGTCGAAGGAATGACCGTCTTCATACCCGGGGTGTGAGCGTAGTAGGTCTCCTTCGATTCGCTATGGTGCTCCAGGGCACGCACACCACCACCATAGGGCATACGCATCACCATCGGGACGGTGAATTGCCCGCGTGAACGGGTTCGCATGCGAGCGCCATTACCTTCGAGCTGTGGGATCGACAGGTAGCTGAAGCCTGAGAACTGCATTTCTGCGACTGGCTTCAGACCATTCATCGCCATGCCAATAGCGGTACCGATGATCGCGCCTTCCGCGAGCGGGGCGTCAATCGCACGGTCCGAGCCAAACTTGTCGCCCAGGCCGTCTGTGACACGGAAAACGCCGCCGTTGACACCGACATCCTGGCCCATGACAAGAACCGACTCGTCACGTTCCATTTCCTGGTGCAGGGCGAGGTTGATCGCTTGTACCATGGTCAGTTTAGGCATCTTCCTTGTCCTTTCTCAGATCGTCTAAAAACTCCTGGCGCTGCTCTTCGATAATTTCTTCCTTCTCGCCGAAGATGTAGTCGAAGGGCTCGTCCATCCGGACTTTGCTGATGGATTCGAACTCTTTGACCGCAGCGTCAATTTCACCCTTGATCTCAGCTTCGAGCGCCTCGTCTTTCTTGGCGTTCCAGAGCTTCTTGTTCCCGAGGTAGGTTCGGAAACGGGTGATCGGGTCACGTTTGACCCACTCTTCCACCTCATCCTCTTTCCGGTACTTCTTCGGATCGTCTGCGGTGGTGTGCATCAGCATGCGGTAAGTCAGCGCCTCGATCAGTGTGGGACCTTCGCCCTTTTTGGCACGGTCAAGCGCTTCCTTTGTAGCCTTGTAGACCGCAAGCGGGTCATTACCATCAACCTGGATCGATTCCATGTCGTAGGCGATTCCGCGCTGTGCGATGGAACGGTTGTGCATCTGCTTGCTGAGCGGGGTGGAGATGGCCCAGTGGTTGTTCTGCACCACAAAGACGTTCGGTGTCTGCCACGTCGCGGCAAAGTTCAGAGCTTCGTGCCAATCACCTTCGGAAGTGGATCCATCTCCGTTGAAGGATACCACGGCATTCTTCTCGCCGCGAATCTTGATCGCGTAAGCAATCCCGACTGCGTGGGGGATCTGGGAGGCAAGGATGATGGCAACTGGGGTGACGTTTTTCATCCCCTCTGTCATGTTGCCTTCTTCCATGCCGTTATAGACCATCATTGGCTTGACAAGCGCTTCGCCACGCATGACGCGGCCGGCGAGTTCACGATATGCTCCAACAAACCAGTCATCTTCTGCCATCGCCAATGCGGCGGCTGCGGAAACAGCTTCCTGGCCGACACAGACCGGAAGCGTTCCGAGGCGACCCTGGCGCTGCAACTTCAACATCCTCTCATCCAGGCGACGGGAGGTGAGCATCACTCGATAAAGTTTGAGCAGCTCATCATCAGAGACGGAAGGTTCAAGCTTGGAATCAACCTTGCCGTCCTCGTCCAATACCTGCATGTAGGATACGCTGAACCGTGCGTAGACTTTGCTCGGCATCGGCTTTCCTTTCGTGTTCGTACATGCTAAATATTCAAGCATGCTATTGTTTTTGTACGTGTTGTCAATGGCAAGATAGAAGCACCTAACTTACCAGTCAACGCGACTTCGCAGGGCTCAGAGCTGAGGAGAACGGTCAAGAAGTAGATGTTATCGGGCGACACTGTGAAGGGGAAAACAAAGAGTGGATGCTTGGATGGATCGACCTGCAGGACTGTAACCTCATTCGAGCAAGCAAGATAGGATTACAGAGCCCCGCTGATAGTGTTGTGCCACGGTATCGTTCAAAAGAAGAACGGCATGAGGAGGTGGAGGCGAATCAAGTGGCTCCATGGCAACGGTGAAACGGGGGGTAGAGAACATGATCAAGGGTACTGATGCCAGCCACCACCCTAAATGTTACGATATCGTAATAAATAGCCTTCGGTCAATTCGTTTAGGCTACTGTTGGATACATGCTGAGAGTCAGATTACATGTAATTGCTTGATCACGCTACTCTTCGGGGAAAAAGAGTTGAGTGGTTACTCCGCAAATTGGACAGAGCCAGTCGCGGGGCAGATCGTCAAATGCCGTTCCTGGTTCCACATCGCTTTCCGCATCTCCCCATTCAGGGTTGTAGATATAGCCGCAGACTGTGCAGCGATACTTCGTTTTCGGGTCTTTTACGGTCACGGTCCTGCCCTTCTTTTCTCTACCTGGTAGTTGTCAACGTTTTCGCGCGACAGAAACCCCATCACGCAAAGGTATGATGGTCATGTCGAAACCAGGATGATTCGCAAGATGCTGGTTGTACTCGCGGACAGCATCCGTTGCGGCATCAACACCTTTTTCAACCACATTGCCGTACCAAAGGGCATTGTCAGTGACCAGCAATCCGCCAGACTTCAATTTACCCTCTGCCACATCAATGACCTTCGGGTAGTCCTTCTTGTCAATGTCATTGAAGATGATGTCCCAGCTTTCCGTGCTATTCTTCAGCAATTCGAGCGCATCCCCGACCAGAAAATCAATCGAGTATTCCCGTCCGATCCGGGAGATATTGGTGATCGCCTTCGAACGATTCTCCGCGCTCAGGTCGGTTAAGACCACCCTCCCTTGTTCAGGAAGTCCGCATAGGAACCAGGCGGCTGAGTATCCGAATCCCGATCCCAACTCAAATACGTTCTCAGCTTGGCTAATGCTTGCCAGAAGCTGCAGCAAAGCGCCCACTTGGGGGCCTACATGCGGAAAACCGGTCTCTTTCGCTTCCCGTTCCATCGCATGAAAAACATCGTGGCGCTCTGGGACGAGTGATTCTAAATACTGGCCAATTGGAGGGGTGACAATATCCAAAATCGCTCCCTTGTTTATCCGAGAAATTCCTGCAAATAGCGATAGTCAGGGGTGAGCTCGCCCTTATGTGCGATAACGGCACGTTTGAATTCCGGTGGAAGTTCCAATTCATCGAATGAGGTGCTGTAATCGGCGAAGGCCAACGCTGGCAGAAAAGGCTTCAGCATGGCACCAAATTCTTCCGAGGATGTGATCGGGATTTCGGTCGGAAGGATGTCGACCGTCATCATCAGCAAGCCGTCGCCCTCAAAACCGTACACCATATCCTCAGTTTCCGGACGATAAACAAACACAGGCTTGTCCGGGAGGGTGGGGGTCAAGGTGCACTCGATGCTTCCTTCCGGATCGCATGTCACATCACCAATCACAGTCAACCGTGGAGTGGGGGCGTCCTTGAACAACTGCTTCACGTCTTGCTTAGTGACGAGGCGGGGAAAACGTTCCTCCCAATAGATCCCGTTTACGAGCACTGTAATCGAAGGGAGATAGTCCGTGAAACGTGAGCGGTAGCGTTCAGGATGGGCCAGGTATTCTGTAAAGTCGAACTTCTTATCGTCCTCCTCGTGCAACAGGAAGTGCTCCATGTCGAGAACGACTTTGTAGATATTGTTCCGCTTGAGCCCGTTCATGACCTCGGGGTCAAGCAGGTCAGCAGGGTTCAGCTCAACCGGCTTTGCGTCGTCCAGGATATCCTGTGCACCACTGGAAACTCGTCCAATACCGGTGCAGGCAACAACGATCGGGGCGACGCTTTCAGGCAGGCCATTCTCTCGAATTGCTTCGGCAGCTTCGCGAATGTCTTTGCGAGGTCCTTCCAAACCGGATGTGTAATCGCAGGCCTGCTTCAGGTTTGCTAGAGGGGTCTCGATGCCCTGCGCGAGCCAACGCTGCCCGAGGGACCAAAGGCTGTTGATCATGCCCGCCTGGCCCGCTTGGGTACTGAAGGCGATGAGACGGCGGCCCTGGTCATCGGTCACTTTTTCGTAATCAATCAGTGTAATCTGTTTGTGCAGCACTTCGGCGAGCAGGCCCATGTTGTAAGACTGCCCTTTGATCGTGTGAGAGAAAAAGAGGTGGGGTTTGCCTTCGACAAGACGTTTAATTGGGACTTCTTTGATTCCAACGATCAGATCGCACGCGTCGAGTCCGAGTTTAATTGTCGCTCCAGCCTTTTCGAAATCGCTGTCGTCGTAGACACGAGAGGCTGAGGGTTCCACGGTAAACTGGATCCCATGCTTCACACTAAGTTCTTGAACATCATCCGGTGTAAGGGGGGAGCGACGTTCCAACTCGGATTTGTCTTCCCACCTGATACCGACACAAACCTGCTTCATCACCCCACTCCTTATGGTTGACCTGGACGGTCAGATGGTAGACAAGAAAGACGGCGAGCGCAAACCGCTCGCCGTCCGCGAGAGCCAACCTGTGACTGCATTTACAAGCCGGGATCCTCGACGCTGTGCGCGATTGAAACCCGTGCGGATGCAGCACTGGTTGTAACGTTGATCGGAAGCCGCGCTTTCACGTTCCCGAAGTAGCAGAGCCCCTCGTTATCCTTGCGGCAATAGACATAGTCCATCGTGACATCCAGTTCGCCCATTCCAGCCGTGAATGTGACCGGAATTTCAACGGGTACATGCATGGTGAAGGTCTGCATGTCGTCCACAGTAACCACTCCGGGCCGTCCTTTCAACGAGATACGCAATCCGCCTTCGGGGTTCAATTTGTAGCCATCAGGGAAGGTCATTACGATTTTCAGGCTCCCATTCCCGGGAGCAACAGCCTGTACAGGCAGGATGACGCTTGGGATCTGCTCATCATCCATTTCACCCATCACCTTGCTCAGACCCTTCATGACGAAAGTGCCCACGGTATCGGCAGCAGGGTTGATCACACGGATCAGGTGGTTATTGGTGTCCGCTACATAGATAAGTCCATCAGAGGCGACATCAAGTCCACCCGGTTCATCAAAGTGGGCTTCTAGCAGGGACCCATCCTTGTATCCACCATTGCCTGAACCAGCGAATGTGGTGCTACTCCGTGTTCCTGGTCCGAGCAACTTGATCTTGTTGTTGTAGGTATCCGCAACATAGAGGCTGCCCTCATGCCAGGAAACTCCCAGCGGATGTTGCAGGCGTACTTCTGTACCGGTTCCGTCGACATCGCCGAAATCGAACAAGCCCCGGCCAACGACCGTGCTGACCAGTCCACCTGGTGTGGTGTCGACAGAACGGATCGCTGAAACCTCGCTGTCAGCAAAGAAGAGACGCTGACGGCCATCAAATGTCAACCCAGAGGGCTGGGCGAGAGCGGCGAAAACACGAGGACCATCAACAAGATTTTCGCGTCCTGAACCTGCCCATAATCCGACCTCGTCTTTTGCTGGATCGTAGTACCAGATCTGGTGTGGTCCGGCCATGGCAATGAAGAGACGTGGGTTGACCCAGGCAACTGCCCAAGGGCTGGCGAGGGCTGTGGCCTTCGCCGGTGCGGGACCCGATCCGAACCTTCCCTGCTCGCCCGTTCCCGCTAAAGTGGTAACTTCACCCGTTTCCAGGTTTGCAACACGCAAGGCATGATTCTGGGTGTCTGCGATGTAAACAAGATCCCCCACGCGCTGCACACCCTGTGGATTATTGAACTGGGCATCCTCGAAGCCGCCATCCTTGAGACCGGGCTGACCGTTCCCGATCACATGCTTGACCTCACCAGACGTACGGTCTGCCACCAGAATCCGGTTGTGGTTTGAATCGGAGATGATAAGTGTGTTGGAGGCATCATCTACACGCACTTTTCCCGGGAATTCAAGCAGGGAAGGGGGAGCAGAATCACGTTCCAGTGCCAGGTTCAGAGGTGTTGTATCCAGCTTGCCACGTTTTGCATAGTCCCGGGCGAGTTGACCGATGATCGGGGCAAATGTATCCGGGGCACCTTCACCGGATTGGGTATCCACGATGTAGCCTTCCGGGTCAATCAGGACCATTGTTGGCCACGCTTTAACGTTGTAGGCATTCCAAACATCAAAACTGCGATCATTAACAACAGGATGTGAGATGTTATAGCGAAGGATCGCCTGACGGATGTTTTCGGTTTCCCCTTCATCTTCAAATTTGGCAGAATGCACCCCGATCACGACGAGGGAATCGCCGTACTGCTCCTCCAAATCATGCAGTTTGGGCAGTACGTGGATGCAGTTGATGCAGCAATAGGTCCAGAAGTCAAGTAAAACTACCTTTCCACGCAAATCTTTGATATGAAAGGATTGATCCGTATTCAACCAGGAGTCATTCTTCCCGAAATCTGGGGCTCGTACAGTCTGTTTGTACTCAAACGTCATCTCCCGGGAACCTCCTGATGAGGAGCTGCATGCAACAAGCAGCAATGTGATACTGAGCAATAACGGGAGCAGGGGACGGCTGTACGTTGCACCAGGATGGCTGCGCATTTTTTGGCGTAACATGCCCTACCTTTCGTGTTGTGATGCTTTATGTACTCAGTTGGAGCGACCAGCGTTGCGAGAAGTCGTCCACTTTAATTTGCTCGGGGAGTCTGAATATTCTGATATCGAGTATCCGTTTGCGTGTATATTATAATTGATAGAAGTATTATGGGTATTGAATTCGGTTCCACGGCCGGGGGCATCCTGGATTACGAGTGAGGCTGAAGCAACCGAGAAGGTGTTCGCATGAAGAAGATTTCCACAATTGTTCCTGCAGGGATTGCTTTCCTTTCCCTCCTGCTTCTAGCATTTCCTGCTCATGCTCGCCAGTCTGGCGACGACTTGGACTATCTCGATATTCCATTTACATCGATCACGGGTGAGAAGACTTCCCTTCAGGCTTACCAGGGAAACGTCATCCTGATTGTTAACGTCGCTTCAAAGTGTGGATTTACATCACAGTATGAAGGGTTGGAAGCACTCTATCGTGAGTATGGTGAGCGCGGGTTTACAGTAATTGGTTTTCCAGCGAATGATTTCCTTGGTCAGGAACCAGGGAGCAATGAGGAAATTCTGCAGTTCTGCAAAGAGAACTATGATGTCACCTTTCCGATGATGGCGAAAATCCATGTCAAAGGCGATGAGATGCACCCTTTGTATCACTACTTGACGAAGGAATCGCCAGAGAAGGGGAAGATTACGTGGAACTTCAACAAATTCCTCTTGAATCGTGAAGGTGAAGTTGTTGCACGGTTCGGGTCGAAGACGAAGCCGGGTAGTGACGAGATGGTCAGCAAAATAGAAGAGCTTCTGGATGGGATTGGGGTGAACGAGTAGGTCTTCCCACCATGTTGGATAAGCAAACACCCCATCTCATGTGAGATGGGGTGTTTGCGTTGATCAGGTCACTGAATCCGCTTCAGGCATCAGGGCTGAAAGGGCTGCGCCAGCGGTAGATAGAAAAATTAGCGCGATGATCGATGCCTGGATGCCCAGCCAAGCGAGAATCAATCCAAAGAGCCCTCCCATGACTGTCACCAGCCCAATTGCAGTATTTGCAAAGGCAACATAAGTTGGACGGTCCTCGGCGGGAGCGAAGTCGACAATCCAGGTTTTACGACCAACACGTACTCCAGCCGTAGAAAGACTTGCGCCAAAAAAGACGATCGCATAGACCGGAGCGATGTGCAAGTTTTCTGGCAGCATGCCAATCCCAAGCGCCAATAATCCTGTTGCGGCACCTGTAGCGCCCGCTAGTATGAGAGTGAGACGGCTGGAGCGATCCGCAAGTCTTCCCCAGATGCTGCTGGTAATCGCTGCCGAAATACCCGTAACAATGACAAAGAGCGATAGATCGCTAAGGCCCTGACCGATAATCTGACGTGCGTAGAGGGAGTAGTATGGTAGTGCCAGCTCGATTCCGAGTAGCAGAAGTGCTCTACTCAGCAGGAAACGCAGGTAGCCGGGTGATCTCTTCAGCAAGTCCCACCCATGGCTCATTTCCTGAAAGGCATTGCGCCCACCTTCCGAAGCACCTTCCATTTCACGGATCAGACCAAAGAGCACGGCTGCAAGGAGCCAAAGGAGTGCTGCAACTCCTATCAGGATCAGGTAAGGAGTGAGGGATTCAACCCCTTTCAGCTGGCTCCGCATAAGGAGTCCAGCAGCGAGTGTCAGGATACCCCCAAGAGTTGCACGAATGCCGAGCAAGCGCCCACGTCTCTTTTTCGGAATGGTTTTCCCAACCACATCACTAAAGGCGACCGATCCGACTCCGCTCGCTATAGAAAAAATCAGCATCAAACCCAGGATCGCTGCCCCAGCCAATATGGGTGAATCTAGCAAGGCAGCGGGGATCATCAGCGCGAGAGCAATCGCCTGCGTCAAGCCTGCTCCGGTCCAGAACCACTTCCGTCGCTCCATACCACGGATCGCCCCAGCAACAGCGAGTTGAGGGATCATGGAGCCAGCGCGACGTATCGGAAGCAGCCAGCTCGCCATGGCGGCAGGCGCACCGATGGCTGACAAGAGCCAGGGAAGCACCAAGCCTGGATTAGCGAGCTGTTCAGCCAGCTTGGTGGACGCACCATTTGCGGTATTCAAGAAGAAATTCGCAGGTACTTCTTGGCAGGCGGATTCAGGAATCGCTTCACACGCACGATCCTCCTCCTCATTCATCATTGCATCATAGATTTTGGCAGCTAATGTCTCGTCAGCCATACATGGTCCCTTCTGAGGAAGTTCGTTGTTGGGGGACAAAAAGAAAGTGTTCGCTTCGTTCAGCCTGATCAACACTGGAGTAGCATAATATAAATGATCAGGAGGAACCGATTTAGGGCCAGCCAGTGGAGTAAAGGTTGTCGTTCGGAAGTGTAATACTTATATTATGTAACAGAATTGGTGATTCAACAAAACTCCTAAAGATCCTCGCGTTGAAACACGAAAAACGGCCATTTTCCATTGGTCTAAAACGGTTTACGGGACTATGCTATGAAAGCGAGGTGCTCAGTGAGTGCACATGGACGACTCAGGGTTATAATAATAGGAGCTGTTTTTAGCATTCTGTTTTCGCCGGGTTATGGATCCGCGAATTGGCTGAATGGTGAGACAGGTTTGATGCAGATTCCCTTAACCACAATTGATGGAGACCAGACGACACTTGATGCCCTTGATAGTGATGTTATCCTTGTGGTGAATACGGCCTCAAATTGTGGGTTTGCCAGTCAATTTGGTGGTTTGGAGAAGGTTTACCAGGATTACAAGAATCAAAGCTTCACTGTAGTTGGGATTCCTTCAAACGATTTTTTGAACCAGGAGCCTTTAGACGATGCTGGCATTCAAGAATATGTCGAACATACCTGGGGTGTCACCTTCCCAATGATGGCGAAGACTCATGTTCGGTTTAAAGATGTACATCCACTTTATACCTACCTGACCAAGGAATCGCCCTTTCCAGGTCCGATATCATGGAACTTTAACAAGTTCCTGATTGATAAAAAGGGTAGGGTTGTAGCACGTTTTGCATCACGCGTAAAGCCGGATAGCGAGGAAATCCGTTCAGTCATAGAGAAAATGCTCGAAATCGATGCGGCATCTGTGGAAAACTGAAAGATTCAGAGAACAAAGTGTCAACAAAAACGCCCCCATACGGATCGTATGGGGGCGTACGTGTGTCGGAAAAAGTCTAAGCTTACGCTTCCTTGACCGCTTCGATGATCTCGTTGAAGGCTTTCTTGCCATCGTTGAAAAACATCATCGAATTGTCGAGGGCGAACAAGGGGTTCGGGATGCCCGCGAAGCCTGGGCTCAGCGAACGCTTGATCACGATAACCGTACCCGCCTTGTCCACATCGATGATCGGCATACCAGCGATCGGGGACTTGGGGTCGGTGCGGGCGACGGGGTTGACCACGTCGTTCGCGCCGATGACAATCGCCATGTCGATACTGTCCATCATCGAGTTGACTTCGTCCATCTCGAGCAGCTTGTCGTAGGGGACATTTGCTTCGGCCAGCAAGACGTTCATGTGGCCGGGCATACGGCCCGCGACAGGGTGGACGCCATAGATGACTTCACCCTCAAACTTCGTCTCGATCAGGTTGGCAAGGTCACGCACTGCGTGCTGTGCCTGGGAGACGGCCATACCGTAACCCGGAACGATCAGCACTTTCTGCGCGGTTTCGAGCATCATCGCGATTTCGTCTGCGGAGGTCGATTTGACGTTCTTGTAGACCTCGTCCGCATCCGGCGTGTCGCCTGTCGGACCCATCGTACCAAAGAGTACGTTGGTCAGCGAACGGTTCATCGCCTTGCACATGATCTGGGTCAGGATGATACCCGAGGCACCAACCAATGAACCAGAAACGATAAGAACCGTATTGTTGATGACAAAACCCGTGGCGCAGGCCGCGAGACCAGAATAGCTGTTCAGCAAGGCGATGACGACCGGCATATCCGCGCCGCCGATTGAGAGGGTCAGCATAACACCCAGCACGCCTGCGTACCCAGCCAGCACCCAGTAAAGAAGAGTGTTTTCCGGGTTCATCACAACCATGACACCGAGGACCAAAGCGACCAGCGCAGAGATCCACTTGAGCGCGTCCATACCCGGGAAGCGATCCTTCTTGACAAGCAGCACGAGGCCGATGATCACAGCAGAGAGGATCAGCAGGCTGGCGAGAATTGGATCCTCGCCGAAGTAACCCGATCCCAGCCATGCGCCACCTGCGACGACGATGGCCGAGAAACCGTACTTGATTACATTCTGCCAGGGATACAGTTTCCACTTAACGGCGAGAAACTCCGCCAGCTTGCCGAAAGCGACATAGCTACCGAAGAAGGTGACCGAACCAATTAGGCCGGAGGCCACAATCGCGATCCGTTCCTGCATGCCCAGGTGGGTGCCACTGGTGATAGCGTGAGTCGCTTCCACCAGAGCGGCAGCGGCGACAAGAATTGAAGCTGCACCACCAAAGCCGTTGAAGAGACCTACCAATTCAGGCATCGATGTCATCTTGACACGCAGGGCTGCGAAAGCACCGATGGAGGCACCAATCACGAGGCCGATCAAGATGGTGGGAATATCGATCAAATACTGGCCGTCGACGACAAATTCATCAGACAGCAGCACGGCGATCACGGCAATCAGCATACCGATCGCGCCGGTGCGGTTACCTTTGACCGCGGTACGTGGATGCGCCATCCACTTCAGGTCGTAGATGAAGAAGACGGCCGCGATCACGTAGAGGATATTAGCAAGTTCCTGACTAAGCATGATGGCCGCCCTTTACTTCTTTTTGAACATGTTGAGCATACGCCCGGTCACCAGGAAACCACCGACCACGTTGATCGTCGCGAAAATCACGGCGACCATGGCCAGCATCTTGGCGAGGTGGGGGCTTTCGACATGACCGGCGAGCAGCAGCGCACCGATGATCGTGATGCCCGAAATCGCGTTCGACCCCGACATCAGCGGGGTATGAAGCGTCGGTGGCACCTTGGTGATGATCTCGAACCCGACAAAAATCGCGAGTACGAAGACCGTCAGCAGCATGACCAGTTCCATCACGCCTCCTTTGTTTCGCTGGTGGCGGCCGTCTGCAGTGCGGGCAGGCCGATGATTTCACGGACACGAGGCTGAATCACTTCGCCGTCACGGGTGACGAGGCAGTCACGAATAATCTCGTCGTCCATGTCGAGGTTCATCTCGTTGTCCTTGACGATCAGCGCCAGCAGGGTGGCAATATTCTTGGAATACATCTGGCTCGAGTGGAAGGCCACGGTCGAGTTAATGTTTTCCGGACCAATGATGGTGACACCGTGTTCGACCACGGTTTCACCATGCTTGGTCAGCTCACAGTTGCCGCCGCGTTCACTGGCGAGGTCGATGATAACCGAACCAGGGCTCATCCCTTTGACCATCTCTTCGGTCACGAGGATGGGAGACTTCTTACCCGGGATCGCTGCGGTAGTGATGACAACATCGCTGCCGGCCACGACCTTCAGCATCATCTCACGCTGCTTCTTGATGAATTCTTCGCCCTGTTCCTTGGCGTAGCCGCCGGAATCCTGTGCGTCAGCTGTGTCCAGCTCGAGTTCGACAAACTTGCCGCCGAGGGATTCGACCTGTTCCGCGACTGCAGGACGGACGTCATAGGCGTGGACGATGGCACCCAGGCGTTTCGCCGTGGCGATAGCGTTCAAACCCGCGACTCCCGCACCGAGGACGAAGACCTTTGCCGGTGCAATGGTACCCGCGGCAGTCATCATCATCGGGTACATTTTCGGCAGGGCAGAGGCGGCCAACAAGACAGCCTTGTACCCGGCAACAGATGCCATCGAGGAAAGAACGTCCATACTCTGGGCACGAGTGATGCGTGGGATCAGCTCCATCGAGAAGGTGAGCACCTTCTTTTCTGCGAGATCCTTTGCCGCGTCCGCCGACCCAAGCGGGTCCGTGGTACCGACAACCACCTGGCCGGGACGCATGCGCTGCAGATCCTCGGCGCCTTTCTTTTCCTCTGCGCCGTACGCACGCACCTGGACGATGATGTCCGCTTTCTGGAAGACGTCGTCCCGGTTTGCGGCGATCTTGGCGCCCTTGGCCTCATACGAGTCATCCGTGAAACCGGCCTCATAACCAGCACCAGCTTGCACGATGACTTCGAACCCCTTCTTGATGAGCGCGGGAAGATGATCCGGAATCATCGCGACCCGACGTTCACCGGGGTACAGTTCCTTGGGAACTCCAACAATCATGACGATCTCGTCCCCTTCCGTTTCGGCAGCGTTCCCACTGCGGTTTGTTAGGTTGTGGTCCCGATTGCTGCACTCAAAAATCGAACTTTGTCGTCTGGGCCAAAATGACTCACTTCGCTGAAAGCCCCGGTTGCTCGATTATTCAGCCGAATACAGCTTATCGAATTCCCCGAATAACGGTAAGCAAAATAGACGCATCTGAGAGGACAGTCAATACTACGGAGAGGGTGTTAAGCGCGCTAAACTTCTTGGTTTATGATGGTTTAGCTTAAAGCGCAAACAGTTGGCCCACCATAACCTGCGGGGTCGAGTGCGAGCTTCAAGTGCTTTGCATCCTGGCTACGCCTCCGAGAGTCCCGCTAATCATGCTGTGGGGGGAGCAAAAAACTCTTCGGACAAAAGAACTTCAAGTGAGTCGAATTGAGACATCTTGACTCACCCTCACCAACGTTTCTCAAAACCACTACAGGAGACATAGAATGCCGGTAAATCCCGTGCTCGATTTGCTCGATAAACGACGTGCGACTCGTGCCATCAAAACCGTTCCATTGCCTATTGGATTCCTTGAAACACTTGCGGAAGCGGCACGGATGGGACCTTCCTGTGCAAATAAGCAGCCATGGCGTTTTCTTTTCTGTGCCGATGAAGCATCCCGTGGAAGAGCTTCAGAAGCACTGACGGGTGGGAATGTCGAGTGGGCGCCACGTGCACCTTTACTGGTGGTTGGTTATGCGAACAGGGAAAACGACTGCCAGAGTAGTCATGATCGCAACTACTACCAGTTCGACCTGGGTATGTCTGTGATGAATATTATGCTCGCTGCAACCGCGATGGGTTTGGTAGCCAGGCCGATGGCTGGGTTCGACCCGGAGGTATTGAGGGAAAACTTCGAGTTCGAGGAAGGCGATGAGCCTTTTGTGATGCTGGCGATCGGTTACCCGGCACATGATGACAGCCATGTTCCAGACAAGTACAAAGGGATCGAAGAGAAACCCCGGGAACGTAAGCCTGTCACCGAAACAATCTCTATTTTCCATGAAGATTATGATCCTGAGCTGTAGACAGCCCAAGGCTTCAAACAAAGACCCGGTGGGAACTCCACCGGGTCTTTGTCGCTCATGACAACTAATCTACCTCGACGTGAATTGAACATTCCGAAGAATAGGTTGTCCTGGGAATCGCTCAACGTTCTCGCTCCCATCAAACGGGGCATCATCGAGAATCCATTGACGGATTGTGTCGATCTCAGCCGAGGATAGTTCAGGGCTCCCGGCAGGTGGCATGATGGCAAACCCATCGCCATTGATTCTGCGGTACAATTCACTGTCCTCGAGGTCACCCTCTTTGATAACATCGTTGTTCTGGGCAGTTGTGTGGTCAAACAGCTCATCGTAGTCGGTCAGATCGAGCCCACTCTGCGGAGCGCCACCGCTGTGACAGGCGGCGCAGTTGTTCTCCAGAATACGTCCGACAGATTCCACCCAGTTGATGCCCACACCAGGTTCGCCAATATCCCCACCTCCGATCCCGATGAACGCATCATTCTCGGGTGCACCATTCTCTATCCAGGTACGCACGGTGTCAATGAGTTCGGCTGCTAGTGCTGGTCCGCCATCGGGCATCAAACTCACACCATTGCCCTCCAGGCGGAGTAGTAACTCACTTTCTTCGACAGCTGCCGTATCCACCGCAGCACGACCATCCTCGGTCATGTG
Source organism: bacterium (assembly GCA_020444265.1). Lineage (GTDB taxonomy): Bacteria > Electryoneota > Electryoneia > Electryoneales > Electryoneaceae > JAHLLH01. The sequence goes on along the minus strand of JAHLLH010000001.1, from coordinate 646,581 downwards.
CGTGAAAACCATCTCGAAATTGACAACCTGGAAATCGTTGTAGTGTAAATCTGCATTGTGGCAGGAGAGGCAATTGTTGTTCAGGATGCGACCGACTGTGTTGTCCCAGGTGATGGAATCGGCTGCAACTGTGCCACCGTTATTGCCACCACCTGTCGTATCATTTGGAACATCTTCGGGCGCACCGTTGCTGATCCAGTCTCGAATCATGGCGATTTGATCCGTTGACAGCGCTGGACCGACTGGCATACGCTGGAAACCATCTCCTTCAACGCGAGCGACAAGTTCAGAACCATCCGGATTTCCTTGGTCAATCAATGGATTACCGGCGGTTGTCGTGTAGTTGAAAACATCAGCATACGTTCGGGCATCAAATCCATTTTCCTGGAGAGATGCCCCATGGCAGGCGATACAGCGTTGCTGAAAGAGGGGGCCGATGTTGTCCACCCAGTCGAACTCTCCCTGGTTGCTGGTGGTGTCGGGCGGAGTGGGGGATAGTGGATCACCCTGGTCGCTGCAACCTGAAGCGAAAGAAAACAGGCAAGCGAGGGCCACGACACTGACTCCGGGGAGCAGGTGCTGGATGCGTTGCCGTGCAGTGGTGTACATGTGCCTGATCTGCATGATCGTTTCCTAATCGACTGTTGCTGTAAACCGAATTTCGAGCTTCTGCTCCTGGGCGAGGCGCAGGATGAGAAACTGTGGCAGCGGAATGTTGTAGTCCTCAAGATTGACGCTGAACTTTGCAATAACATTCATCAGATTCTGGTTCGGGTGCCAGGTGGCAGTCACATCTGGCTGGATGGTGTGAGTCACGCCGTGTAATGTGAAATCACCCTCGAGCTTGAAACTGACCGATTCGTCGTCCGGCAGCATCTTGAAGCTGTTGTCGACAATCTTCTTCGGCACAAACACACTTCGCGGGTACTCATCCGTATGCAGGTGGTTCTCCTTCATGTGGCCATCTCGCTGCCCGATTCCTGTCGAAAGCGCGGTCATGTCCACTTCCAGCTTACCCTCAATCCCTGCCTGCAAATCCTGGGGGTCTACGGTGAAGCTGCCTGCGATACGATTCGTTGTTCCCTCAAAGGTTTCCACTTTCGCAGTCGAGATAAACTTTACCTCGCTGAAATCATTCGGCTCAACCTTGAGGGTGACTGGTTCAGCTTGAACAAGTGCGGTGGTCACGAGGACTGCGCATGTTGCGAGTATGCTACGTCGTACGTTTTGAATCAGGTGTCGCATGCTGCCTCCATCGGGTTCACGCAATTCACCACCCCCCGCAGTGAAGCGATTCTATGGTTGCTTCAGTTTTTTGTCGCGATGAACTTAGTTTGGACTTTCTGTACTTCTCCGACACGCATGAAGAGAAACTCGGGCCTGGGAATTGAGAAATCAGCGAGTGGGATATTGATAGCGGCCCACACGTCGATTGAGCGACGATCGGGTTGAAGGGTAGCCTGTACCTCGGCTTCGACCTGCTTGGTCACACCATGAATCGTGAAATCACCAAGCAGGGTAAACGATACCGATTCACCCCCTGTGATTCGAGGGGGTGCACCGGGCTTTAAACCCTTAGGTTTGAACACACTGATCGGGTATGTTCCGACCTCGAGGTGGTTTTCACGCATGTGATTGTCACGCACAGGAATCCCAGTACGAAAACTGGTCATGTCGGCAACCAGCTCACCATCAATGCTGCTTCCAAAATTGTCCGTATCAAAGCTGAACCAACCAACGAGCTGGTCAGTTCCACCTGCGAAAGACTCCAAAGAAGCCTTTGATTCGAACTTGATGACTGTCGGAGACCCGGACGAAACAATAAATCGAAGTGGTTCAGCTTCAGCGACATTCCCAATCATCCAAAGAATTGAGAACAGGAAAACTATGCCGTTTCGAATCGATACGTTCAAGGTGCTGGCCTCCCTAGTACCAAAGCCGTACGTGAAACTGTGCTGAAAGACCTTCATACGTTGGATCGCTGCTGTATTCAAGGATTGGGGTCAGGGTGACATAGCCATACGGCGTGTAGTCAAACCCAACTCGTCCGCGCCAGAATTGGCCAGAAGCCAGGTCGAGGTCGGGTTCGTAGTAATCAAATGAGGTGTGTGCGGCGACGCCCTTCTTGAGGTCGTAGCGGAGGAGGTTTGTTGCCACATACCCACTTTTTGTCGAGCTGCCTGCTTCATCTGTGAGGATCCCATCGACTTCACCCAAAAGGGTAAGTTTGCCCAGGCTGACACCGTAGAACGCGCCTGCCAGGCGACGATTTGGCGCTCCACCGTTTCCAAACTCAGCATAGCGGTAACTCCCGCCCAACGTAAGTCCCATATCGCTGAAGTGGAATCGTTTCGCAATCCGGGAGGTGAACGCTTTTCCCTCATTGCCATCCACAGGTCCGGCAACTGGACCATTGGTGACAGCTGCGGACAATTCCCAACGTTCATCGAAATGGCCTATTTCGAATCCATCTTCCTCACCGCCGACCCCTTGAGTTCCACCAAAGCCAGTGAACTGACGGACATAGGCGGTATGATCGGTAAAACGCCAGCCATAATTAGGCATGAAACGGCCCATTTTGGCTGCCATCGCACCCGGAAGTGCCTGGGTCTGAACATAGGCTTCGAAGGTGTTTCGCAGCCCTTTGTCGAAGGCGACAATGGTCCGGTCACCAGGCTGCCATGTCAAGTAGATGTCACCTTGCATCGTCAGGAAGGAATTCTGATCCGCTTCGAGATTATTCTCGTCGTAGGCGTAATAAAAGGTTCGGAAATCAAATCCTGCCTGCAGATTGTCGGAAATCATCGGGTTGATTTCACCAATTTCGCTGAAATCCAAGGGGTTAGCCGGTAGATCTGTATAACTGAAGAACTGGGCGCCATAGAGGGTACGAGCACCAGCACCGGTCACACTATAATGACATAGCTGACAGCTTTGTCCGTAACGAACCCCATACTCAGGTAGTGCGTATGTGTTTCCCGAAAGGGAAAGAACCAGCACAAACAGATAGAGTACGGCAAGGGCGGCGAACGCCTTGTTCATGAATCCTCCAGGTAGGCTGCGGGGGGGCCTTGTGTGCGGGAACCTGACAATTAAGCAGAAGATAGGAGTACCTAAATTTCAGGGGCAATAGAGAGACAGGAATCTTTAGGAGTTTATTAGAGATTGAGTCGCTTTAATCTGACGCAACTCTGTTTCTTTTCGGAATTGGGCAAAAAAGTACCCCCCGACCCTGTGGGAATCGGGGGGTCTCAAACCCTACGCTGGCTTCAATGTCCTCCATACGCCGGAGCCGGTTCAACGTATGGCCACGGATCTCGAACCCAGCAGTGGGTCTGACCGAGAGTAGGGATTGGGTGGGAAATAAGATCACGTTGTTAGGGGTACGCGAACCTATTTTCCTCATCAAAGAACAAAGTGTCTTGCTCTGCCCGTACTTTTAGCAATGGGTGTGCCAGAAATCACTCCACTTGTGCTAACACTATATATCACAACAAGTAAGTAGGATGTGCGAGGAGTAGTAGAATGGGGATCCGAACGATACCAGGTAGCATTTCGCAACAGCGTTTTATGGTGCTGGTAGCAGAATGAAGCAAAAGAATCGGTGGGATTGCGGGTAAGCGAGGTCGATGGGGTGAGGGGTCTGTTCGCTCGCATGTGAGAAAAGGTCCTCAGCTAGTCGTTGCACGGTGCGCGGAGGATGCGTATACTCGTCCGACTTTCGGGAAAGGTGCCATGATACAGAGTTTGACAGGCTTCGGCCGTGCCGAAGTAGAAGCAGGCGACCTGCATTACAGCGTCGAGGTTCGTAGCGTGAACAATCGCTACCTCGAGCTGAGCACGAAGTTGCCGCGCAGTCTCATGTCTCATGAGATGGATATTCGTACCCGTGTTCGGAACCGTATCGACCGTGGGAAAGTCAACCTCTTTGTCCAGGAGGCGCGAGACTCGGTCCGTACGACCAAATTCGCCTTTAATGATGAAGCGGCGCTGACCCTGGTTGAGAATCTCCGTGCGCTTGCCGGTCGGACGGGTGTAAAAGATGATCTGAGCCTCGGTGATCTGATTCACTTGCTGGATTGGATCGAAGGTGAGGATGGCGAAAAGGACACCAAGCAGCGTTTTGAACTCGCTATGAAGGGGGTGGATGCAGCGCTGGATGATTTCGAGAGGATGCGTGCCGAAGAGGGCGCAAACCTTGAGAAGGACTTCCTGCAGCGACTCGATCACCTTGAAGAGGTCATCGCCCATGTGGAGACCAAGTCCGAGCTGACACGTACCGCGCAGTTGGAGAAATTGCGTGAACGAATCGAAAAGAATGTGACGGCTGAACGTGTTGACGAGGGACGGCTCGAGCAGGAAGTCGCCTACATCGTCGATCGTCTTGATACGACTGAAGAGATTGTCCGGCTTCGCAGCCACAACCAGCTTTTCCGTTCGGCGTTGGAGAAGGGTGGGGCGGTTGGCAAGCGTCTCAACTTCATCCTCCAGGAAATGAACCGTGAGGTGAACACCATCGGTTCAAAGGCCTCTGACGGCGAGGTTGCCGCCTGGGTGGTTGAGGCGAAGGAAGAACTCGAAAAGATTCGCGAACAGGTGCAAAATGTCGTCTGATGGGTCTGGCTCAAAGGGGCGTGCCATTGTATTCAGTGCGCCATCCGGAGCAGGAAAGACGACCCTGATACACCGAGTGATGGAGCAACTTGAAGATTTACAGTTCTCCGTCTCGGCGACTACTCGTCCACGCCGAAAAGGCGAGGAAGATGGTGTCGATTACGACTTCATTACCCATGAGCAGTTCGAGGCGGGGCTGGAAGCGGGTGATTTCATCGAGCACGAAAATGTGCATGGTCAGTTCTACGGCACCCGTTATGAGCGAGTTCAACCCCTCTTGGATGCCGGGGTAGATGTTGTTTTTGATTTGGATGTGCTCGGGGCTCTCCGTTTAAAGGAGTTTTTCCCGGACTCATTTTTGCTTTACATTGATGTTCTCTCGACAAACGTGCTCCGTGAACGCCTTCTTGCCCGCGGTCGTGAAGATGCTGCGGAAATAGAACGGCGCTTGGAGCGTTATGTGCTTGAACGATCCAAAGCTGAAATGTTTGACAAGATTGTTGTCAACGATGACCTCGAACGCGCAACACAGGATGTTGTCGAGGCGATCAGAGAGTTCCGTTCAAGCCGTAAGTGAGTTTCCAGGAGGTGGATTTTGGCTCACGAGATGTTCCTGGCCGAAGACTTTCACGGCCGCAACGCTAAAAACGTATACGAAGCAATCATCGCCATCGCCCGCCGTGCCCGCCAGATTGGTGAGTCACACCGCAAGGAGATGGATGCCTATTTGAGCCAGGTTGAGATGCTCGAAAAGTTTCAGGAAGATGAAGAGACCTACGATGAGCCGTTGGTCCATCATGAACCTGTGCTGCAGTTCGAGAAGCCGACGATTCTTTCGCTACGCGAAATGATCGCTGAGAAGCTCGAGCTGGTTCGTGAAGAAGAAGACTACTTCGATGATTCCGACGATGCTCCCGTCGGGGCGTTCCCCGGTAAGCTCGACCTTTCGGATGAGGACGAGGACGCGGGGGGTCCATTTCCGTCGAAACTCTCCCTTGATGATGACGGCGAGGATGCCTGAAGGGGTCCGGTGACCCATGAACCATGATCTTGCAGGCCGTCGAGTCCTTGTCGCCGTTGGCGGTGGGATCGCGGCATATAAAGTTGTCGATGTCGTTCGACGTTTGCTGAAACGGGGAGCGGAAGTCCGGGTGATGATGACCCGTGCCGCCACCCGTTTTGTGCATCCTACCACGTTTGCCGCAATATCTGGTGCTCCGGTCGGGCTGGAGATGTTTCAGGACGATGGCAACCCTTCTGTAGATCACCTCGAGTTGCCACATTCAGCTGATATTGTTCTTGTTGCGCCCGCTACAGCAGACCTGATGGCAAAGATGGCACACGGGATCGCCGATGATCTCGTGGCCACTGCTCTCCTTGCAGCACAATGTCCCGTGCTTATTGCACCAGCGATGAACTCTTCCATGTGGGATCATCCTGCAACACAGGCAAATCTTCAGACCTTGACAGATCGTGGAATCAAGTTGGTCGGTCCCGCATCTGGTGAGATGGCCGCACCAGGCGAAAAACCAGGTGTTGGCCGGATGAGTGAGCCCGAAGAAATAGAGGCTGCTGTTGCCAATCTTCTCCACCAGGATAAGCCGCTTGCGGGTAAACGATTTGTCATCACGGCTGGCCGAACTGAAGAACCCATCGACGATGTCCGTGTGCTGACCAACCGCAGTAGTGGACGGATGGGGGTTGAGCTGGCACGTGAAGTGTTCCAGAGAGGCGCTGAGGTTATCCTGGTTCATGGTTCGATGGATGTAGCGCCGCCAGAAGGGATACGTGCTATACGGATTGGTACCGCAGAAGAAATGAAGAGAGAGGTGCAGGAAGTTGCCTCTGACGCGGATTGTATGCTCTACGTGGCGGCAGTTTCCGACTGGCGTCCCAAGAATGCGTATAAAGGGAAGATGAAACGGGAGGCGATGGATGGACCTCCCGCTATCGAAATGGTTGAGAATCCTGATATCGCGAAAGAGACGGCGCCGTTATGCAAAGGGCTTCGTGTCGGATTCGCACTCGAAGTGGATGCCCGTGACGAGATTGCCCTCGACAAGATGAAACGAAAGGGGCTGGATGTCATCTTGCTGAACCATGTTTCAGCGATTGGTGGCGCATCGAGCAGTCTCACATGGTTGACGATGGACGGGGAACGAGATCAGTCTCCTGACGCTCCAAAGAGGGAGCTGGCATCGTGGGTCGTACTAAGGATCATCGAGCGGCTCTCGCCGTCTGCGTGAGTTCATTTCGCTCCTCTTCTGAAGGAGCTCGCCCCATATTCGTTCCGTACCTTCGTTAGTACAAAGCGAACAAGAAAACACCGATTCCCTCAACATGAAAAATGATGATCTACAACGGGATGCAGTGCGTTTTCTGGCACAGCAATCCGAACGGGGCGGGACTCTCTGGAGCAGACCTACTGGTGTAGGGAAGCGCACCGTTGAGGAACCGTTCATGGCAGATCAACCCACTTCTGAAGAACTGGATGTGGCATTGCACTCAGACGTGAGTGAGAAACTGATAGATCAGACTATGGCCGACCGCGGCGCACCCGAACCGGAACCGGTGATCCCAACACCGGGCGAGTTGGAAAACCCATTCCCATCTTATACCGACCTGGATGCTTTCAACAATGCGATCTGCAATTGCCAGAAATGTCCGCTCGGCAAGACTCGAAACAAATTTGTGTTTGGGGTAGGGGATCCGAACGCGGATCTGCTGGTGATCGGCGAAGCGCCGGGTGCGGATGAGGATGCGAAGGGCGAGCCCTTCGTTGGACGTGCCGGAAAACTTCTGGACCAGATCCTGGGGGCCGTGCAGTTGGAACGTGGGGATGGTGTCTACATCGCAAATATCCTCAAATGTCGTCCCCCGAACAACCGTGACCCACTGCCCGCTGAAGTGGACGAGTGCGAACCGCACCTCATCAAGCAGATCCAACTGATAAAACCCAAGCTGATCCTCGCGTTGGGCAGGATTGCTGCACAGACCTTGTTGAAAACAACGTTGCCTCTCTCCAAGCTCCGTGGGAAACTCCATGACTACCATGGAGTACCATTGATGGCCACCTTCCATCCTGCCGCTCTACTGAGAAATCCGAACTGGAAGCGTCCTACTTGGGAAGATGTTCAGGAGATGAAGCGGATACTGGATGAGAAGCGCGCTGAAGTGTAACCAAGCTATACTAGACGTTTGCAGGCTGATGCCCTTTGGAAGGATTGATGAACGAACGAGAACAAACACCACGTCGCAACAACGGTGGACGAGACAACCAATCCACTGAGATGCGAGTGCCACCCAGTGATTACCAGTCTGAACAGGCGGTCCTGGGTGCGATTTTGATTGATCAGACTGCCTTTGCGAAGGTGGTCGATTTTGTCAGTGAAAAATCCTTCTATTGGGAAAAACACGCTATCATCTTCGATTTGATGCACGATTTGTTCCAGCGTAATGAGCCGACCGATCTCATCACTTTGTCCGCCGAACTGAAGGCGATCAACAAGCTCGAGGATGTTGGCGGAGATATCTACCTCACAGAACTGTCTGAATCGGTACCATTCCCAAGAAATGTCGATTACTACGCGAAGATCGTGCAGGAGAAGTTCCTGCTTCGTGAAGTATCCACCCTTGCTGAGGATATGGGGACAAAAGTCTTCGATCCCTCTTCTGAACCGGATGCACTGCTTGATTGGTCCATCGGCGAGATGTTCCAGCTCCAGCGTCATAATGAGCGCTCCGGTTATCGTCCGATTGACAATGTCAACCACGAGACAATCGAAGAAATTCAGCGGATATCCGAACGTCAGGGATCGTTGACCGGTATTGGGTCAGGCTATGACGATCTGGATGGGATGACGGGTGGCTTTCAGCGATCCGACTTGATTATCCTTGCGGCTCGTCCATCCATGGGGAAGACTGCACTAGCGCTATGCTTCGCGTACAACGCTGCCCGAATTCATAAAGAGCCGGTCGGTGTGATTTCCCTCGAAATGAGTGCGAAGCAGATTGCGATGCGCCTGATCAGTGTCGAATCACGTGTACCACTCTACAAGATCCGTACGGCAAAGGCTTCAAAAGATGAATGGGCGCGCATTGCTGATGCCGCATCCAGCTTGAGCCAGATGCCGATCTACATCGACGACACTCCTGCGCAGACGATTACCGATGTCCGAGCTCGAGCGCGGCGCTTACAGGTGCAGTACGGTTGTGGTATGATTGTGCTTGACTACCTTCAGCTGATGCAGCCTCCGGCACGTTCCGAAAGCCAGCAGCAGGCGATTGCGCAGATCAGCCGTCAGTTGAAGGGACTCGCGAAGGAGCTGGACATCCCAGTCGTCGCATTATCCCAGCTAAGTCGTGCGGTGGAAACACGCGGCGGAAGCAAGCGACCGATCCTGTCCGATTTACGTGACTCGGGAGCTATCGAACAGGATGCCGATGTGGTCATGTTCGTCTATCGCCAGGCATATTATGACCGACTTGAGAAAAGCAAGGATGAGCTGGCTGCACAACCTGAAGACAATACCTCCGAAATTATTATTGGGAAGCAACGTAACGGTCCAACTGGATCCGTGAAACTTGCCTTCTTGCCGGACTTTGCGGCGTTCGCAAATCTTGAGTCACATCACGAAGATGACTATATCCCCGCTGAGCCCAGCGGATCTGAAGGAGCTCCGTTCTGAGATGAGTAACGTGTCGATCATGGATGATCTCGAAAAAGAGATCCTGGATCTGGTGCCACAAGATATTGTGGATCGCCTGAACCAGATCTGCGATCAGCTCGAGTTCCATCATGGCAGCAAGGAGCGCGATCAACTGCGCAAGGCCTTGCTGTTTGCGGCACGTGCGCACCACGGCCAGACTCGTGTGTCTGGCGAACCCTATATCACACATCCCCTCGAAGTGATGGCGATCCTGACCAAGTTAAATGTGGACATGATTACCTTGATCGGTGCATTGTTGCACGATGTGGTCGAGGATACTGGTGTGACGGTGGACGATGTGGCCCGGGAATTCGGACCCGTTGCTGGGCTTCTGGTCGAAGGGATGACAAAGCTCGCGGCCTTGCGCTATGAAAGCAAGAGCAATGAAGAACGTCAAGCGGAGTATTTCCGCAAGATGCTTCTCTCGATGGCCCAGGACCTGCGTGTCATCTTGATCAAGCTCGCTGATCGTCTCCATAACATGCGAACCCTCGAGGCATTGCCGCAGAAAAGTCAGCGACGGATCGCAGAGGAGACTCTGGAAATTTACGCTCCCCTCGCGCATCGCTTCGGGATTGGGCGAATCAAGATGGAATTGGAAGACCTCTCGCTCAAGGTGATCGACGAGGTTTCTTACAGGCGTATCGCTGATCGTGTTGCCATGAGGCGGGACGACAGGGAAGATGCCCTTTCCTCGTTCATGGCGCCGCTGACGGAGCGTCTCAAGCAGGATGGCATTGAGGCGGATGTCACAGGCCGTGCGAAACACTTCTTCAGCATCTACAACAAGATTAAAAAGCGCGGGAAAAGTTTCGAGGAAATCCTCGATCTCCTCGCGGTTCGTGTGATTGTAGGTTCGGTCTCTGACTGCTACCGCACCCTCGGCGTGGTTCATAGCCTTTATACACCGATCCTTGAAAGATTCAGCGACTATATCGCCATGCCCAAGGCGAACATGTACCAGTCGTTGCATACAAAGGTGATGGACAGGGAGGGGCGAGTAGTTGAGGTCCAGATTCGTACCCATGAGATGGACCTGGTAGCTGAAGTCGGTATCGCCGCGCATTGGCAGTACAAAGAAGGTGCTGGTGGCCGTGATGGACGTGACAACCTAAATGAGTACTATCGTTGGCTGCGTCAGTTAATCGAGGGGTCGAAAGAAGAGGCGACCAGCGAAGAGTTCATGGAGACGTTGAAGATCAACCTCTTCACGGATGAAGTCTTTGTTTTCACGCCACGTGGTAAATTGATTCAGTTGCCCAAAGATGCAACTCCGATTGATTTTGCATTTGCTGTCCACACGGACATCGGCTTGCGTGTTCTCGGCGCAAAGGTGAACGGCCGTATGGTGCCGCTGGATTACCAGCTTAAGAATGGTGATTCGGTTGAAGTGTTGACCAGTGGATCAGCCCAGCCTCGCGTTGAGTGGTTGCGTCTTGTCAAAACACACCGCGCACGCTCGAAAATAAAAAAGCATTTCAAGCAGCAACATCTTGAAGATTCGATCCGAATCGGCGAGGAAATGCTGAAACGTGAGCTTGGCAAACATCGGAAAAAGCTCTCCAATACGGAGCTGTCTGACCTTGTCAACGCTTTCGGGCATGAGTCCACTGAGGGGTTCCATGCGGCTCTTGGGGGCGGAGATCTCTCGCTCCATGCGGTGATGAGGCGGATTATTGGAGACAGCCAAACAGAGGCAGAAAAGGATCAAGGCGAGTCGGCTCTCGAGAAATTGCGCTTCCTCAAGGGGCCGAAAAAAGAGTCAGTCGGTGTTCGTGTCAAAGGAGCGGACAACCTGATGCTTGCCTTCGGGAATTGCTGCTCGCCACTTCCTGGTGACAGGATTATTGGTTTCATCAGCAAAGGTCGTGGGATTACCATCCATCGTACCGATTGTCCAAATATCAGCGAACTTAGCCGCGATAAAGAACGGTTGGTCGATGTTGAATGGGCAGTCAGTCCGGATGAGCGTTACAATGCCCGTTTGCGTCTTGTGACAGAGGATCGTCCACACATGCTTCGTGATCTTGCCGAGATCCTGACAAAGCAGGATGTCGGGATCGTCGAGATGAATTTGCGAACTGAGGGCTCTCTCGGGATCGCCACGTTGGTTGTAAAAGTGCGCAACCTTGCGCATCTCTCAAAACTGAGAAACAAGGTGAGCAAGGTGAAGGGAGTTGTGCAGGTTGAGCGCATAGGCATTGCCGACGTAGCTGAGAAAGTTGTATAATAACTCTTGTAATTCTCTTCGGTTAGCCTGCTCAGGCTTGCCGAGAGACTGGATACATGATCTCGTCTTATGGGGGAAAGATGAAGACGTACATCAAGAAAGATGTCGTTGAAAGGGTGATTGAGAAATCGGGGGAGAAGCCCGAAGTTGTGGCACGGGTGACCAACGAAATCTTCAACAGCCTGCGCGAAATCATGACTGGCGATGATATCGAACTGCGGATTGAAATTCGCGATTTCGGAGTCTTCGAAGTGAAGAAGACCAAGCCAAAACCGAAAGCACGCAACCCGAAGACAAATGATATCATCTACGTCCCGGCGCGTCGCAAGACCCATTTCAAGCCGGGTAAACTGTTGAAGCTGGCGCTGAAGGTTCCGATCGAGGAACTCGAAGGCGAAGGCGTAGTCTGATCACGTCCTTGTGAAGGTGGTATGCTGGGAAGGGTAATGGCCCTCGATTGGGGCACGGTTCGGATAGGTGTTGCCCTCTCAGATCCGATGCGGATGATTGCGTCTCCGTATGACACCTTTGCTGCGAAACCGCGTGACCTCTTTCTTCGCCGGATCGCTGAGATTATTGATCATGAAACGGTGACCCTCGTTCTAGTGGGACTTCCACTCAATATGGATGGTTCAGAGGGGTCGAGCGCCAAAGGTGCGCGTGAGTTGGTCCGTGATGTCTCAGCACTGGGTGTTGAGGTGGAAACCTGGGACGAACGTCTTTCCAGTTTCGCCGCTGAGAAAGCATTACGCGAAATTGGACGTAAACCTTCAAAGGATAAAGCGCGAGTCGATCGAGTCGCTGCTACGATGCTGTTGCAGGAGTATCTTGACAGCCATCGTCTACCCTGATTCCCCCAAGGGTTGGTAAGTTGCGCAGCATTACGTTGAACCGGTCCTTTGCGGGGCCGGTTTTTACAGGAGACACGAGGCCGTATGGTTGCCAATTCGGAGCGACTACCTTCGGATCGCCCGGTCCGGCTGGCCCTGATTGGGCTCGGAGGGGCTGCACAATTAATTCATCTGCCCATCCTCGAGCAAATGGGCTCCATTGACCTTGTTGGCCTCGCAGACGAAGATCGTTACAAGCTGTCACGTGTAACTGAGAAATACGGTGTGCCGGGTCATGTTGACATCGAAAACCTGATCCGGAAAACCAACCCGGATGTCGTGATGATCTGCACGCCCACGATCACTCACCTTCCACTGGCGCTTTCCGCTCTTGAAGGCGGCGCCCATGTAATCGTTGAAAAACCTGTCACACGAAACCTATCTGAAACCAAACGGCTTCAAGAAGCAGCTCGTGATCGTAGCCGTTCTGTCTTTGTCGCGATGAATCAGCGGTTCCGGCAGGATGTTTCCGTACTTCGGAACTTTGTAACCGCCGATGAGCTGGGTAAGATATGGCGCATCAGATCCGGTTGGTTGAAGCGGTTTGGCGGTTGGGATCGCAGTCCCTGGCTTGACAAGAAAACCATTTCTGGCGGTGGTGTGTTGATGGATCTGGGCATCCAACTGCTGGATGTAATTCTCTGGGCGTTGGACTATCCCGACATCCGGAGAGTCTCGGCATGGTCGCACCATGAAAACTTGAACAGGGAGGTGGAGGACACCTTTTCCAGTGCTGTTGAACTGGGAAACGGTACCCTTGTGCATCTTGATTGTAGTTGGGGTTTGCTGGCTGAGCACAACGTGGCCTATACCCATGTCGAGGGTACAAAGGCGACCGCTTCGTTGAATCCTCTCGTTTTGCATAAAACCGTGCAGGATGAACTTGTCACGGTCACTCCAGTTAAATCCGCAGCGCCTCGTGACCTTTACAACGCTTCATTTGAGGCCCAGATGCATCATTTTGTCGCGTCGTTACGTGGTGAGAAAAAGGACATTTCCACCATCGACGAAGCTGTGCGAGTGATGGAACTGATCGATTTGATGTATCAAAGTGCGAACTCAGGACGTGAGATTGTTCTCGATCACTGACCGACGAGGCCGCCTGCATCTGGCGACTCTTTTCATTTCTGCAATGTTACTCGCCCTGGCTCTGCCACCGCTCAACCTCGGTTTTCTGGCATGGTTTGCTCTGACGCCTTTCATGTTTGTTATGGAGAAGCTGCCACGGGTTAGGGATGGTTACCTGGCTGGCTTCCTCTTTGGCCTGGTCTACTTCGGTATTGCGATGCACTGGATCGGGTTCAACTCCGGTACTACGATCGGTGTTCGAATCGGGTCTGCTGCGGGTGGCGTGCTTCTGTTGACCAGCTCTTTCGGGTTCATGACTTGGGGGTATGCCGCTGTTTTAAAGGCGTTTGAACGTGCTGGCCATCTGTTTGCTCCAATGCTCTGGATTGGCTTCGAAACAGTCTGGCATCTGGGGGAACTCGCTTTTCCATGGCCGCTGGTAGCGCTCACGCAAGCCAAATACCTTCCCGTCCTTCAGCTCGCCTCGGTTGGTGGAACAGCCCTGATGACAGGTGTGGTCGTATTGGCAAATGCGATGTTGGTGGCGGGCAGGGAACGGAGGGTTGCGAGCATCCTCTTCTTCCTCCTGATCGGAGGGACACTCCTCTTCGGGCAGTTGCGTCTTCGTTCTGTAGTAGTGGATATCGCGGGGAATAAAATTGGACGAGTAGCACTGGTCCAGGGAAATATCGATGCGGCAAAAAAATGGAAGCTGGGCGCCGACTACAGCATGGATGTATACCTGCCATTGACACGAAGTCTTGATCAGGAGAAACCCGACCTTGTGGTTTGGCCGGAGACCGCGGCGCCGGTGTACGTGCAGCAGGATTACCGTTGGAGACGGCGACTTCAGGAAGAGGTGGATACACTTGGGTTTGCCCTGATCACGGGGGGGCGGTACGCTGATTTCACTGATAATGGTCGAATCCCCTATAATCCGGCGTTCCTGATTCAACCGCACAAGCGTGGTCAGTTCGAACGTTATTCGAAAGTTCACCTGGTTCCCTTCGGTGAACGGGTCGCTTTCCAATGGTTGATTCCAGCACTCGGTAACCTGAATCTTGGCCAGGCTGAGTTCAAGCCAGGCAAAGGAACAGCTGTATGGAGAATCGATGGGGTACAGGATACCTTTACCGTTGCTCCCCTTATCTGCTACGAATCGATCTTCCCTGATTTGGGCCAAAAGGCAGTCCGTGGAGGGGCAGATGTTCTATTGAACCTGACCAACGATGGATGGTATGACGATACGGCGGAACTCGAACAACACCTGATGTTGAGTCGTATTCGTGCCGTAGAAACAGGACGCAGCCTGGTACGGGCCACCAATACCGGGATTTCTGCTATGATCAACCCGGCAGGGCATCTCACTCGGATATTGGGCAACAAACTGCGTGGCGCCCTGGTAGAAGACCTTGCGCCACCAGTAAATACGACCTTTAACAGAGGTGGGTGGGTACTCTCTTATCTTGGTCTGATCGCCGCTCTTTTGGTGGTTACAATCAGCATGCTTCGCTTGAAGCGACAACAATTAGACGAGAAGGAGGAGGAGAGATGAAGCAACGTGCACTCCTTTTCCTTTGCTGGGGAATCCTTCTAAGCCCTGTGTCATCATGGGGTGTTGATGTCCCTCAACAGCTCGAGGTGTCGATCAGGGAAGGTGATCAGCTGGTTCATGAGAATCATGCCGTTCAACTGCTGCAATCACAGTTGAGACGATTCAATCCATTGTCTGACATAAAGCTTGTAGATCGGCGGGAACCTGAGATTCAAAGGGGAGTGGAACCCATCAGTTGGCTGAATGCTGTTGAAGATGAGGGAGACGGAAGCGAGAAAGCGGTTGAGAGCGCTTCCCGGGGACCCTCATATTTGCGATACGTTGTCCCGGTCGCGGTCATTCTGGCCGCTGGAACCACTACCTACTTGCTGTTCAGTGTGAGGAGTCGTTGATGAATCGCCCCAATTCGCTAATGAAGCGGGCTGTCCTGATCCTGGTGTTGGTTGCTGCCTTGGCAGCACTGGCTGGGTGTTCTCGTGGTCGTCGCTATGAGGATGTTCCGATGGATGCCGCGTGGGCCAAGATTATGGACAAGTTCAACGATGGTAAATACCTGGATGCAGCAGACCGTCTCGAGATTTTCCTCATCAACCATGCAGGCTCTTCATTGTCGGATTCGGCTCAGTTCATCCTCGGTGAATGCCATTTCGAGATGAAGGAATACATTATCGCGGCCAGCGAATACCAGCAGCTCTTCGTACAGTATCCACAGAGTACTCTCGCCCCGGAAGCTGAATTCAAGATGGCCGTCAGTTTCCGCAAGCTATCTCCGAAATATTCCCTGGATCAGGAATTCACTCAGAAGGCCATTGATACCTTCCAACTCTTCATTGAAGATTTCCCAAACTCCCCCTTGGTCGGAGAAGCAACAGAAAGCATCCAGGAGTTGCGTGAAAAACTGGCACACAAGGAATTCTTCAACGGATTGCTTTATTTGAAAATGGATGAGTATTCATCTGCACGCATTTATTTTGACCTCGTCCTGAACAACTATTATGACACGAGTTACGCTCCGAAAGCACAGTACAATGTTGGCGTGAGCTACCAGGATCAGAAGGAATGGCAGGAAGCAATGGCTGCCTACACGACCTTCCTTGATAAATTTGGCGAACATGACCTTGCTGAACTCGCCTTGTCTCGCATGAATGATTGTCGCGAACGTCTGGCAACCACGGACCGTCGTGAACGAGCAAAGGGTATGTTGCAGCCCGCTGGCGAAATGGAAGAGGATTCCGGGCTAACCGGCTCCTGAGCCTGCTCACATAACAGTTGGATGGATGCCCATGTCATCTTCTGACTTGAAGCGAACTGGGCTGTTTGGTGGAACATTTGATCCGCCGACCTTCGCACACCTTCGGGTTGGCAAGGAGGCTGTACGGTCTCTCGATCTTGATTCCCTTTGGTACATTCCTACCAGCCAGAACCCCTTGAAGTTGGATCGCGAACCCACGCCCGCTCATCTGCGTCTCGCTATGCTCAAAGTGTTGCTGTCGGAGCACCCGGAACTGAGCATTGATACCGTCGAGCTTTGTCAAAAAAGCGTCTCCTACTCTCTAGATACCGTCCGTTTTTTGCAGGAGAAACACAAGGATAAACGATTTGTACTCATCCTCGGCATGGATACATACAATTCCTTGCCACGATGGAAGAGAGCGGATGAGCTGGTTCAGTTGCTTGATTTCGCTGTCTTCAATCGTCCTGGATTCGAACGTCAGGATCATCCTTTGACAAAGTCGATGCAGGTCGAATTCCTTGACGAGCTCGAGATGGACATTTCCTCCACAGAAGTGCGAGATCGAATTCGTGATGGCGTAGAATTCTCTGATCTGGTTCCAGAACAAGTGGTTCACCTGATCAGGAATCACGGGCTCTATCGATAGCAGAAGAGGATTTCCTCTCAAGCACTCTCCATTTCCACCGTTTCCCCCCTTTGTTCACTCAGCACTTGAGCTTTCTCCGCATGGAACTCCTTGCCGTGCAGCGGAGGAAGTTTCCCACTTTAAGACACATCCGAGATGTTGGGTCAAGCATTTACAGCATGTTGGGGGCTGGCACACGGGTTGCTTTTAAGCGAGCGACGGAACCGGGAGTGTGCGATGCTGCGTGAAGTTTTATACGGCCAAACCTCGATGCCCATTCTGAAGAATGCGCTTGACGCCCAGACGATGCGTCAAAAGGCCCTCGCTTCGAACATCGTAAATGTGGAAGTTCCTGGCTATACACCAAGACGGGTCACCTTTGAGGAACGTCTTTCAAGGGCGCTAGGCAATCCGAACAACAAGTTGGTGATGAGCCATTCCAACCACATGCCATACCAACCCGATCCGAAGAGCGTGAAACCGTTGATTGTAGAGGATGAGGATGCAGTGAATCCCGCTGGGACCAACGCTGTTGACATAGATCAGCAAATGACTCGACTGGCCACAAACTCCATCCACTACCAGTTGACTGCCAAGAGGGCAGCAGGTTTGTTCAACAAGATCCGTACCCTGACACATCTTCCGTAGGGAAAGCGAGGGACGATGCAAGTTCGCGGCATATTTTCGTCTATCGACATCAGCTCGACTGGCTTGTCGGCACAGCGTCGGCGGATGGATTCCATTGCTGAAAACATCGCCAATGTCAACACAACCCGAACTCCCGAGGGCGGTCCTTATCGTCGTCGGATTTCTGTCTTTACGGAAGCGCCGCAAGAGGTAAATACCGTCCATCTGAAGAAAGATCCGACTCGTCGACTGGAGATGGACACTCCAGGTTCCGGTCACATGAACAGCTTTTCTTCGATGATGGAACAGAGCAATTTC
Source organism: bacterium (assembly GCA_020444265.1). Lineage (GTDB taxonomy): Bacteria > Electryoneota > Electryoneia > Electryoneales > Electryoneaceae > JAHLLH01. Next base: position 628,711 of record JAHLLH010000001.1, on the reverse strand, counting down.
TCCGGTGTCAAGTGGGACGAAGTACGTGATACAAAACAGCCTGAATTTTACTACGATCCGACCCACCCCGATGCGAATGAATTTGGTTATGTCGCAAAGCCGAAGATCAATATCATCACAGAAATGGTGGACATGATTGCCGCCACAAGGAACTATGAGGCTAACGTTGCTGCGATTGAAGCGGCAAAATCGATGGCCAAACGAGCGATGGACATCTAAACCCGTTAACCCGGAGAGTACGACGTGCAGGTTGATCCGAAGTTGCATCGACTCCAGACACTGATAGAGCAGAAGCGAATGCAACAAGGCGTTCGCGGCGATAACAAGGTTGTTGGCCAAGCCGGCAATCCTCGTTTCGCGGCTGCTGCGGCACGTGTCCGGAATGCACGGCTCAACGGTACTGCAACGAACCCAGCACCTGGCATGTCAAATCCACATTTGTCTTCAACTCAAGTCCAAAAAAACCATACGGTACGTGAGCCATCTTCCATCCCAGCTCCATCGATGAATCGTGGTCCGCTGTTGACGGAGACAGGTGCGGATCGTACTCTACAAGATGGGGAGTCTGCTCCAACCAGGATCAGCCCACCCCATTTAGGCAGAAACTTTGATTCTTATGCATAGCTCAATCGTTCGAAGGGCACGAAACAGCGTCAGGAGGCAGCATCATGGCTGACATCTCTAGGATTGGACAAATCAGCGGTCAATTCCCGAAGGAAATCCAGAAGGCCGAGGATTTGCAAAAGAACCAGGGTCCTTCCTTTGGGGATACGCTGAAAGGCCTCGTTGGCGACGTTGATAATCTGCAGAAGACTGCGGAAGAATCGACTCGTCGGATGCTGACCGGCCAAATCGAGGACGTTCACCAGGTTATGGTGGCGATGGAGGAGGCACAGACATCGTTCCAGTTGATGATGGAAATTCGGAACAAGATTGTCGATGCCTACAAGGAAGTCATGAGGATGCAGGTCTAAGCCATGGCTGGAATGTTTGGGTCATTCGGTGACCGGCTCGGGACTGTATTTGCCAACCTGAGCATTGGTCAGAAAATCGTTCTCATCGCAGTCGTTGCCGGTGGTCTGCTAGGACTCTATGGCATCGTCTACTGGGCGGGAACGCCAGACTACGTGCCGTTGTTCTCCAACCTGCCCGCCGAAGATGCAGGGAAAGTGGTTGATTGGCTGGATGAGAACGGCATCGAGTACAGGCTGGAGCAGGGCGGAAGCCGAGTCCTGGTATCTCGTGACTCCCAGTATGAGGCACGAATCCAGCTGGCCCAGGAAGGTCTGCCGAGCAAACGATCGACCGGGTTTGAAATTTTTGACCAGACCAATCTCGGTATGAGCGAATTTGTCCAGAAGCTCAACTTTCGGCGTGCCCTCGAAGGAGAGCTGAGCAGGACCATTGAATCTCTGGACGAGATTGATCAGGCACGTGTCCATATTGTGTTGCCCGAGCAGGCGTTGTTCCGCGAAAAAGAGAAAGAACCTACCGCTTCGGTCGCGATGAAACTTCGTTCAGGTTTGAGTCAGCCACAGGTTCAGGGTATTACCCACTTGCTGGCATCAGCTGTCGAAGGGCTCGAACCCAATCGCGTGACCATCATTGATGCGCGCGGCAATATCCTATCAAATATGTCCGACCGTGACCCCTTGATGGCGCTGTCGACCACCCAGTTGCAACTGAAGCAGACGGTTGAGCAGAATCTCACCGAAAAGGTGCAGAGCATGCTGAACCAGCTGCTCGGTCATGATAAATCCATCGTCCGCGTCTCGACCGATCTCGATTTCACGCGCAGCGAGACAATGAGTGAGTTGTTTGATCCGGAGCTTACAGCGGTTCGAAGTGAAGAGCTTAATGAGACGACTCGAACGAGTGAGAAGCAAGAAGCCGCTGGTGGTGCAGATTCAGGCCAATCCCAGGCAGGCACGACGGACCAGGCGAACGAATCCAATTCAGTTACCAACTACGAAGTATCAAAAACTATTTCGACCACAACTTCCCAGAGTGGGGGAATTAAAAGGATTACCGCATCGGTCATCATCGACGGTGCCTACGAGCAGGTTGAGGATGCTGACGGCAATGCCACGATGGAATATCGTGACCGTACCCCTCGTGAGATGCAGATGATTACCGAGGCGGTACGTGGGGCATTGGGTGTCAATGAGGACCGTGGCGATGAGGTATCTGTTATCAATATTGCTTTCCAAGCCCCGCCCTCAAACCTGATCCCGGAAGATACCATCTGGACCTGGTTGCAGCGGTTTGGTCCTGATATCCTGCGAAACCTGTTGCTTGCCGCAGCTGTCCTGGGTGGCCTCTTCTATGTACGTAACCTGCTGAGTAAATCCAGCCAGGCTGCACGAGAAGTGTGGGAACGTCGTATCGCCGCCCTGCCGGGTGGCAAGCAGTCGCTGGCAGCCCTGCCAGGGGCCATTGGCGAGGGGGGGGAGATGCTTGCCCTTCCTGACATTGACAGCGAATTGCCGAGTGAAGTAATCGAAGCCAATCAGCTTCAGCAGCAGATTGTCGACTTCGCGGGTGAACGGCCCGAAGTAGCGGCACGTCTGCTGAAAACCTGGCTGGTTGACGAGTACTAAGGGAGTGTGACCCGTGGCGAAAGAAGCAACCATCACAACCATTTCGGGGGCCAAGAAGGCAGCAATCTTCATGGTCGCCTTAGGGGCGAAAGCTTCAGGCGAGGTCTATAAACACCTCAACGAGAATGAGGTGGAGAAGCTGACGCGTGAAATCGCACGCCTTGAAGGGGTGCCGAGCAATCTTCTGCATGAGATCAACCAGGAATTTCACCAGATGGTTCTCGCGCAGGAATACATTGCTGCAGGTGGTTTGAACTACGCCCAGGAAATTCTAGAGAATGCGATGGGTGAACCGAAGGCGCTTGAGATTATCAAGCGTGTTCAGCGTGCTCTTCAGGTTAAGGGTTTCAACGTCTTGCAGAATGTTGATACCAACCAGCTCCTCGCCTTCCTGCAGAAGGAACACCCCCAGACCATTTCTCTCGTCCTGAGCCAGCTGAACCCGGTTCAGGCGAGCAACGTTTTAACAGAGCTGTCACCTCAGCTTCAAGTCGATGTCATGTACCGTCTCGCCCAGATGGAGCGAGTCAGCCCGGAGACGATTGGTGCCGTTGAGCGTGTGCTAGAAAGCCGGATTGACTTCAGTGCTGGGGCGAGTAAGCTCGGTGGCATCCAGCAGGCTGCGGACATTCTCAACCTCGTTGGCCAGAGGTTCGAAAAGAACATTCTGTCTGGCATTGCCAAAGAAAACCCGGATCTTGCTGCCGAAATCAAAAACCTGATGTTCGTGTTCGAGGATGTTATCAACCTCGACGATCGTTCGATCCAGAAGGTGCTCCGCGAAGTCGACAACAAGGAACTCGCCATGGCGCTCAAGGCCTCGAGCGAGGAACTAAAAGCAAAGATCCTTTCGAACATGTCGCGTCGTGCCGCCGAGATGGTGGAGGAAGAACTTTCTTACATGGGTCCCGTGCGGCTGCGTGAAGTGGAAGAGGTCCAGCAGCGGATTATTGATGTTATCCGCCGTCTGGAGGACGAAGGCCAAATTGTGATCAGCCATGACTCAGCAGAAGACCAAATGGTCTAGTTCACGCGAATTGGAATACGCGGAAGACGGTGTCGTCAGGCATGGTGACCGTGTTATGCCAAAAGCATCACGCGTGATTCGAGGCGGGCAGTACCACGTTGTCGAAGAGACATCGACGGCTGTGGTGCATCCTCCCGCCGCGCCAAAGGCAGTGGCTCAAGGCAAGATTCAGCTTGAGTCTCTGGCGAAGTCTGCGGTGCGGGTGGCGTATGATCCAGCTAGATACGGTCTTGGCAAAGTCGAAACCCTCGAGGAACGAGAAGCACGTTTTCAGGCGGACGTTGCCCGTTTGAAAGAGGAAGCGGACAAGCGAGAGGAAGCTGCGTTCGCAAAGGGTCGCGATGAGGGGTATCAGCAGGGGATGGTCGAAGGGAAGCAGGCGGTTGCCGCCAGTGTCGCCCAGATTGTTGAATTCCTCGAGTCAATCCGAAAAGAGACTCGTAGCTACTTCCACCATGTCGAGCGACGTCTGGTCAACTTTTCGATGGCCATCGCACGAAAGGTGGTTGGAGATACAGCTGAGCATAATCGTGAAGTCGCTGTCAAACTGGCAAGTGAAGCGATTCAGCAGTCAATTGAGCGAACCAAGGTGATCCTCTGGGTGAACAGTGCGGACGCTCAGAGTTTGCAGGAATCACGAGCAGATCTGTTAGCCCTGAGTGAAGGGATAAAAGACATTGATATCCAGATCAGTCAACGGGTTTCTCCCGGCGGAGTGATCCTCGAAAGCGCTGGTGGATCCATTGATGCAACCATCGAGACCATTCTCGATGAAGTCCATCTCGCTCTGATCCCGGAACCCTCCAATTCTCAAGCTGAGCGTGAAAAGGGAGGGTCCGGATGAATGCCGTAACCCTAGCACCTGATGTGGAACAAGCCTTCACCCGTTACGAGGATCGTCTCGAACGGGCGATGCCGCTCGTGCCACGTGGTCGGGTGACCAGGGTGATCGGCCTCGTAATCGAGTCGACTGGACCGGATACCTCGATCGGTGAAATTTGTGAGATTCTGGACCGGACCGGGACACGATGTGGCCTGGCAGAAGTGGTTGGTTTTCGCGAACACCAGGTTCTCTTGATGCCGCTTGGTGACATCCAGGGTATTCATCCTGGCAGTATTGTACGTTCTCTTAGACGACCTTTCACGGTTGGAGTGGGGGATTCGCTATTGGGTCGGGTACTTGATGGCTTGGGTGCTCCACTCGATGGAGATGCTCCGCCAGAAATAGATTCATCTGTTCCGATCGCAGCCAATCCACCCCACCCGATGGAACGAGAACGGGTTCTGGAACCGTTAGAGCTTGGTATTCGAGCGATAGACGGTTTGTTGACCTGCGGAAAAGGGCAGCGTTTTGGCGTCTTCGCCGGATCCGGCGTCGGCAAAAGCGTATTAATGGGTATGGTCGCAAGAAATACAGCGGCCCAGGTAAACGTGATTGCCCTGATCGGGGAACGTGGACGTGAGGTTCGAGATTTCATCGAGCGTGACCTCGGTAAAGAAGGGTTGGCGAGAAGCGTCGTTGTAGTCGTTACCTCCGATCAGCCCGCCCTGATTCGTATTAAAGGCGCAATGCTGGCGACTGCGATTGCGGAGTATTTCAGGGACCAGGGCAAAGATGTTCTGCTTATGATGGATAGTGTTACCCGTCTGGCCCTTGCACAGCGTGAAATCGGGTTGGCCATTGGAGAACCACCGACAACCCGTGGCTATACACCTAGTGTATTTGCCCTGCTGCCCAAGCTGCTTGAACGCGCAGGGCGAGCGAGGAGAGGATCGATCACTGCCCTTTACACGGTGCTGGTGGAAGGGGACGATATGAATGAGCCGGTTGCGGATGCAGTCCGGTCCATCCTCGATGGGCACATTGTCCTGTCACGGAAAATGGCTGCTGAGAACCACTATCCGGCGATTGACGTGCTCGAAAGTGTCAGCCGTGTCATGGTTGATGTCGTTCCGAAAGATTTGAAAGATGCAGCAAAACGTGTATTGGCGGATCTCGCGGTGTACCGTGAAAATGAAGATTTGATTAACATTGGTGCCTACAAACCGGGCTCCAATCCGAAGATCGATCGAGCGATCGCCAAACGAGATGTAGTAACAGAAATCCTGCAGCAGGAAATCGATGATGCCGGCAAGCTGGAGGACGCCTGGCAGCGCATCATCGAGGTGAGTAGCTGATGGCTGGCGGGATGGTTGCATGAAACGATTCCGTTTCCGGTTGCAGCGAGTCATGGACGCCAAACTCAGCGAAGAACGGTTACGGCAACGCGAGCTTGGTGATGCGCAGGGTCTGCTGCTTGAAGAAGAGCGGAAACTGAGAACCCTGATTGATCAGCTTGCGGATGAGGAAGTTCAGCAACGGCAGCGCATTCAAGGCAGCATGCGAGCTGGGGACGCTGTTCTGCACAATAGTTGGTACCGTGAATTGCGTACACGGATCAGAACTCAGAATCTGGAAGTAGATAAGGCTGCAAAACTCGTTGAGGAAGCGCGTGAGCGGCTAACGGAAGTGAGTAAAGAAAAGAGGGTTCTGGAACGGTTGAAGGAACGTCGCCAGGAAGAACATCGTCAGGCGACACTTTCTGAAACCCAGAACATGCTGGATGATATCGGCACCCGGAAACAGACGCTTGAAAAAGGTCACCGGGGATGAACCATACACGCAGGCACAATCTGCGTAGAGAACGAGTTGAACCATGGATCGTAGCAAGATCAAACCACTCATCATCGTCCTCATCGTCGGCTATCTCGTCTTCTTTGCGGCGAACTATTTCTTCCTGAAGGCCACGGTAGAATGGCCCGAAGAGGGGATGACCGATTCCACGCAGGCCATGGTCGAAGAGGAAGAAGGCCTCAACCTGACATGGGACATCTCCGGAAGAGCGGGCCCTCAGTCTGCAAAGACTGAAGAAGAAATAGAAGCTGCCAAGCGTGCCGAAATCCGTGAGGAAACTGCGAGTATTGTCGACTCAGCGCTGGTGGCAGAAACCACACCGCTCAACCAGGAGTTGCAGGGAACCAAAGCAGAGCTGACAACAACTCGCGATCAAGTCAACGAACTCGAACGGCTTATTGCTGTATTGGCAACACAGGCGGACAGTCTGGACCAGGCGAATGCTGCTCGTCTGTCAAAAATTGTCGAGCAGATGAAACCTGCCGATGCTGCAGCCATCATGAACCGGCTTGGGGACAAGGCCAATGCGGAACTGCTGCTTAAGATGAAGCAGCGACAGGCGGCACGGATTCTCGCCGCCATGCCTCGTGAGCGTGCTGCAGAAGTGGCGAAATACCTCTCCCGTGCCTACGCGAGGAGCTCAATCTGATGAAAGCGATACTAAGTCAGCTCTTCTCGCCTGGGGGCAGAGAAGCAGCAGCGGCTGGTCGATCAGGGAAACAAAAGGCTGCCAGCCCCTTCGGGAAACTGCTGAACTCCATCCTCGGGAAGAAAAACACACGCCCCGTCGCCTACGTGCGTGGTGGCCGAGAGGTATCGTTCGAGAAAATACCCTTTATCGACAAACATGGTACGCCCCTGAAGGTTGAAACGGTCGGCACGGAGGCTGGCGCGAAAAAGATTCGTGTTCAACGTGCAGGTCGCCTTGGCAAATCGAACAAGGTAGCAGCAGATCCAGCGTTGCGCAGGGAACTTCAACTGAGTAACAATGGCGGTGTTTCGCGTGCCATTCCACAATTCCGCAAGCAGGTCAAAGCCCATCTTCGAGAAACGGAAGAGCTCAGACTAGGCATCCTCTCTGGTAAAATTGAGACTCCCGGCAACAAAGATGGACGTCTCAAGAAAAAGCTTAAAGAAGAGTCGAAGAACGAAGACTTTGCAGTAGATGCAGCCTGGCTGGAGCAAGTCAAATCCCATCTATCGAGAAGTCGTGGTGGTGATGCAAGCTCCCTTCGTGCGCTTGCCGAAGCGATGAATGCTGCCAAAAAAGGTAGCGATGATGGGAAAGCGGAGTCCGCAGTAGGAAGAGATGGAACCATCAAAGCGAAGGGTGGTGGGGAGGAAAAGGTCGAGCTGGCCGATCCAACCCAGCCGCGTGTAAAGAAGTTCAAACCACAGCGGATAGATTCCCGGACGGGTCTTCCAGTTCCAGAAGCTCCCGCTGAGAAGGGCCAAAAGACTGCAGCAGGTAATGGAGCTGGCAAGATCGAAAAACCAACGCTCCAAAGTGCTGGTCACAAGCAAACGATCCCTGTTGACGCGTCCCAGGCTCGCAATGGAGAAGTTGTAGAACGCATTACATTCCAGCGGACCGAGGAAAAAGCGGCGCCGTTGAGTGAAAGTGAACGACGCAACCAGATCGTCAAGGCCCTCCGTCAGGGCAATACAGCACCTGAGAAATCTGTGAATCAGCAGACGGCCAAACCTGCTGCTGATCCAGCTGCAACAAAGCCGAAACCAGCTGCAGCCCAGGACGTGAAGCTGCCCGCAGGACTGGCGAAAGAACAGTCAAACACCGGGAAGCAGGAGTCACCACAGGGTCGGACTTTCGAATCGGCGAAGCAGGCAAAGCAAGTAAATCCGGCAAAACCGGATGCTCGCCCTCAGTCCAATGAACGTGCCGCTCAGCAACGAGAAGCACCCGTTCAAAACGCCACCCAATCCACACCGAAATCTACCATTGCTCAGCCTGTGGATAATGGTGTTGAGGGGATGAAGGCACGTGGATGGCGGATGCACACTCCGGGTGACTTGCAGCCATCAGGTCGAGCACGAGCTCGTTCAGCTCGACCGGGTGCTGTTCCACGAGGAGATGACAGCCGTCTGGGTCGTACTCGTGAGGGGAAGCAACGGACTGAACCACAAGGTGGCCGATTTGGCAAGGCAGAGGCCACGGCAGCCCGCCGTGAAGTCAAGGTCAATGCTCAAGCCACACCACAGGCTTCCAATCCTGTTTCGCAGGTGTCGGACAACGGTGCTGCTACCTCGGCTAAAGCACCACAAGTCCAACAATCAGCGCATCCAGCTTCGTCTCCAATGCCACAGTCTTCACATACAACTCAAGGCGGTGAAACGCACAAAGCATTGACGAATCTCCAGGAAGTGTTAACCAAACTGGAAACAAATGCTAAAGTGCTGCACGGAAACGGTGAGACCCGTATAAACGTCCGGTTGAAGCCCGCATCACTGGGTTCCATAGCCGTCCAGATTCACAAGAAGGACGGCCGATACGATGTTTCTATGCGAGCTGCGCATCCTGAGGCTGCTCGTGCGATTGAACAGCAATTGCCGATGATTCGTGAACAACTCGCCCAATCAGGAATTCAGGTTGAGAAATTCGATATCCAGAGTGGTGCAGAGCGTTCAGAGGATGCACACGACCAGCGTACCGCTGATCGTGAGGGACAATCAGGTAAAGGTTCCTCAGCAGAGGGTCAGCAGGGAAGCAGTCGCAGTGAATCTGCTTCGCCTGAAGAAACCGCGATTCCACGCCGTCTGAATACAGGAACGAACACTGTTGAATACATGGGATAACCTGTGTGCGGCAAGCTTTGCCGCGCGCGGTACAGGTATCCTTAGAAATAGTACGAACATCATGCTTCGATTGTGTGGCATGCGCTTTGCTGAAATCTTAAAGCAGTAGTCGAAAGAAATCGTTTTCAGCTCTTTAGTTCACCGGGCGAAAGCCCACAAAGATGAAAGGAGACAGGATGCCCGATGGAGTCACAACACTCAACGGGTTGGTTGGCCGATTGCCGACCACACTCGGCTCTGAGGCTGCCCCGGGCGAAATCGACAAGAACGGGTTTCTTAAGCTTCTCATCGAGCAGATGCGGAACCAGGATCCGATGAATCCGATGGATTCACAGGAATACGCAGCATCCCTGGCCCAATTCACTCAGCTCGAAGAGATGCAGAACCTGAACACGGTGACGGAACAAGGCCTACAAGCCGACATCATTCTCGCCCAATCCATCAACAACACCATGTCAGCTACCTTGGTCGGACAAACGGTCAAAGCAGCTGGAAACCAGGTGTTGGTGGAAAATGGTGACGCGAATGATATCACGTTCGATCTTGCCTCATCTGGCAAGGTTAACGTCTCAATTCTCAATTCTGCCGGTGAAGTTGTACGCACGTTTGAAACTAGCACCTTGAACTCAGGGGACCAATCGGTTTCCTGGAACGGCAAGGATGACGATGGTCATACCCTTCCGGATGGGTCTTACACCCTCCAGCTGACGGCAACCAATGCCTCTGGTGCGAGTGTTCGTGTATCGCCCTATCTGATTGGTACGGTGCAGGCAGTGCGGTACGAAGCAGGTGGAGCTGTGCTGGTGATCAATGGCCAGCGGATTGGGTTCGGTGATGTCGTCGAGATTCGTCAGACCGAGTCCGAAGGTGGTGGCGATTCCAATGGAATCGTGGCCGGTCTCTTCAACAGAATCGGTTTGTAGGAGGGATCATGAACTGGGACTCGCAACGTATTCAGGCTCACCTGGGCGGCGTTCAGCCGGTCGGGCCTGCCAAGAGTCCGAAACCAGGTGAAACCCGCGAAGGGTCAGGCGTCTTTAAAGAGGCGCTGACAAATGCGAAGGCGACACAGGATGTTCCGAATGTCACCGTTTCCGCTCACGCTTCGCAGAGATTGCTGCAGCGTGGCATTTCGCTCGATCAGGCCGATCTGAAGAAGATCGACGATGCGCTTGATCGGGCGGCGGAAAAAGGTGCAAAGGAATCCCTGTTTGTCCTTCGGGATCTCGCCCTGATTGTCAGCGTGGAGAACCGGACGGTGATTACCGCGCTTCATGGTGACAACGCTAAGGAGAACGTTTTTACCCAGATCGACAGCGCTGTACTGCTGTAGGCTGTCGGCAGCCAGACACAATTTGGGGTAAGGCTGGACCTGAACGAGGAAGCCTGTGGCATTGCCAAACGACTGCGGCATTGCCCCCGTATAGTGCGGGACCCCAACCCTGAACCAGCCCTTATTGGGCTTGAAGGAGGAATCCTCGTATGATGCGGTCATTGCAAGCCGGAGTGAACGGTGTACGCAACCACCAGCTGATGATGGATGTTGTCGGCAATAACATTGCCAATGTCAACACCCTCGGCTTCAAAGGTGGGCGAATCACCTTCTCCGACACGATTTCGCAGCTTCTCCGTGGTGGTACCGCTCCGCGCGACAGCCGTGGTGGTATCAACCCGGTACAGGTCGGATTGGGCATGAAAATCCAGTCCGTAGACAATAATTTCGGCCAGGGTAGCCTCGAAAATACGGGCTATACAACAGACTTGGCTATCCAGGGTAACGGGTTCTTCATCGTCAGTACGGCGGACCAGGACCTGTATACCAGGGCAGGAAACTTTACGATTGATTCGAGTGGACGTCTTGTAACTGGCAACGGAAACGGTGTTGTTCAAGGCCGTATCGCTGATGCGGATGGTAACCTCACCAACTCTGCGATCCAGGACCTCGTGATCCCGCTCCAGCAGAAAACAGCGCCGCGATCGACGGACAATGTCACTCTCTATTGCAACCTGGATGAGGATGCGTCGATGGCGACAGCCAGCTTGGGTGATTCCGGTCGTTCAGCAGATGCGACACATGCTGGCACAGGTATCACCAGTGTGGTTGGTACGGCGGATGATGGTGTCGGCGGAACCCACTCGATCTCCATCTCCGGTGTGAATGCCGTTCAGTCGACCGGTTACAGCGCGATAGCTGGACTCGACATCACAACTCGTCTCGAAGATATCAATGGCGGCGGCGCCAATGGTGTGACCGCAATTGATGACTTCCAAGTGACAATGGATGTTGGCGGTGATGACGAAGTCACATACACGATTTCCGGCCTGACCACTGGATCCACCATTGGGGACTTGATCAACGCGCTTGAGGATCAAGTTCCGGGAGCATCATTCAGCCTCATCACAGATGCTACTGACCCGAACTTCGGGACGATCCAGGTTCAGCGTGATTACGCTGGTGACGGCGGTACTTACAATATCCAGTTGACCGATGGGTCCGCCAGCAGTGATGTCGTGGCCAAGCTGTTTGATGCCACAGGCACGATGGATGTCAACGACGGTACCGCGTCGACACTGATCGCGGTCGATACCTTCACAGATTCGGCCGGCAATTCTGCAACAAGCCAGACTCTTGAGTTTGAAGCAGATCCGACCACAGGTCTGATGACTCGTTTGAACGGTCTCGGTGATGGCGGCATCGAAATCATCGCAAATGGTGGATTTGGTTCCACTCTGGATGATCCAACCGATGTTACTTCAGCCGATGAACCGATAATCATCGAGACGGCAGACACGGATCACTCCACCTCGATCAACGTCTATGATGAGCTTGGTCATAGCCACAACATGACCATGACCTTCACCAAGACATCGGTCCAGAACGAGTGGAAGTGGGAAGCGACGGTTGGCGATCCGGCCAACGCAATTTCCGGTAACTACGGAACCGTCCAGTTCAACACGGATGGTACCTTGCGCGCCTGGAATTATGAGAACAACCGTGGCGCCTTCACATTCGATCCGGGCACCAGCAACCAGCCGGTTTCGATCCAGATCGATCCGGGTACCTATGGTGCGCTCGATGGCATCACACAAACCTCGTCCAGCTTCACCACCACGGCGGTGTCGCAGAATGGCTACGGCATGGGTACGCTGGAAAGCATCGACATCGATTCGAATGGTGAGATCATTGGCAACTTCTCGAACGGGGTGGACCTTGTCCTCGCCGCCATTGCGCTTGCGAACTTCCGCAACAACAATGGACTCGAGCGTGCCGGTGACAACTATTGGGCAACAACAGAAGCTTCGGGTGACCCGGTGGTCGGGCTGGCGGAGACCAACTTCGGCAGTACGATTCAGCGTGGTTTCCTCGAGATGTCCAATGTCGACCTGGTCAAGGAGTTTACGGATATGATCACCGCGCAGCGTGGCTTCCAGGCCAACGCTCGAGTGATCACCGTCTCCGACCAGATTCTGACTGAGGTCACGAACCTGAAGCGGTAAGGATAACCGGTTCAGCGTTTAGCTGAACGGTAACAGTTCGGGTTTTCCTGGACGCGGCCAGCAAACGGCCGCGTCCGGAAACCCTTCTTCGGAGTTATCATGATCCATGTCTCCCGTTTGGATGACAGCGACCTGATTGTCAACAGTGACATGATCGAATTTGTGGAATCAACCCCGGATACGATTGTCACGTTGACTGATGGTAAAAAGCTGCTCGTAAAGGAGACACCCGAGGAGATCGTCGAGCGGATTGTCGCGTTCCGGCGGAGGGTGATGCAACCGTTGACCGAAGAGGATGGGACGGAGGCCTAGATGGATATTGCCACATTAATCGGCATTATCGCTGCGGCCCTGCTGGTGTTTGGTTCCATTCTCACCGGACAGGGGGTTGCATTCTTCTTCAACCTCCCTGCCGTGATGATCGTTTTCGGCGGGGCGTTTGGCGCAACCCTCGTGAACTATCCGCTGGCCGAGGTATTGGCGGTGGTAAATGTCGCGAAGAACGCTTTTCTGACGAAATCTTCATCGGCTGTAGAAACTATTGATCGCCTGGTGGATGTGGCAGAGAAGGCCAGGCGCGAGGGGATTCTGGCTATCGAACGTGAGCTGGACGAGATTGATGATCCTTTCATGAAGCTCGGTATTCAGTATGCAGTAGACGGTACCGAACCGGAGACGATTCGGGATATTCTCGAATCTGAGCTGTCCAGTATGGAAGAGCGTCACAAGACTGGCAAGGGAGTGTTGGATGCGCTCGGCACGTATGCACCCGCATTTGGCATGATCGGTACTCTGATTGGTCTTGTCCAGATGCTTGCAGCGCTTGAAGACCCCTCTCAGATCGGAAGGGGTATGGCGGTTGCGTTGGTGACAACGCTCTATGGTTCCATGGCAGCGAACATCGTGTTCCTTCCCCTCGCGGGAAAATTACAGTTCCGCTCTGAGGAGGAGGTACGCCGTAAGGTACTGGTGATTGAAGGCATTCTGGCGATTCAGTCGGGGGACAACCCTCGTATTGTTCGAGAGAAGCTGAAAACCTTCCTGCCTCCAGCCCAACGAGAGTCGGGCGAGGCTGCGGAAGAATTTTAAACGGCAGGACTAGATGGCACGTGAGAAGAAACAGGATTGCCCGCCTCCCGGGGCGCCAGCCTGGGTGGTCACCTACGGGGACATGATGTCCCTGCTGTTGACCTTCTTCGTGCTCATTGTCTCCTTTTCAAGTATCGAGCAGGTCAAATTCAAAGCGGCAATTTCCAGTATTCAGGATGGATTGGGGATTTGGCCGGACAACTCGGGCATTTTGACAAGCATTCAACTCTTCCAGAGCCAGACAGAACAAGCTCGCGAAGCGGCTGAGATAGTGGAAGAACTGACGGAATTCCTTGAAGCAAACGAACTTCAAGACTTGGTTGAGGTTTACAACACCCCTTCAGGAGTCCGGCTGATTATTTCGGATCCGGTCCTGTTCGAGAGTGGAAGGGCTTTGATCAAGGACGACTTTGCCAGGATTTTGAACGGGATTTCGGAGCTGATCGGGAACCGTAAGTTTTCCGACATCAAGGTAGAGGGGCATACAGACAATCTACCGATCCGAACGGACGAATACCCCAGTAATTGGGAGTTGAGCGCTGATCGTGCGTTAAGTGTCGTTAAGTATATGGCGTTTGAAGCCGGGATGGATCCGGCCAAGCTGAGCGCGGTTGGGTACGGCGAGTATCGACCTCGTGCCAGCAATGATACCCCCGAAGGGCGGGGGCAGAACCGACGGGTCGAGATCTTCCTCGAGCTGCAGAAGGATTCGCAGGAGAACTGAGGCGGTCATGAACGAATTTGACCAGATGCAGGAAGGCGTAGAAGGGGTCGAGCTTCCAGATGTCGATCTCGATGCCCCCGGTGGCGGTGGTGGGGGAGGTGGGAACAACATCGTATTTGCGGTGATTGTCGTCCTCGTTCTCGCCTTTCAGGCGGTCTCATCGTATTTCATTTTGAAGCAGTTTCTCTTTTCGAGTCCACCCGAGAAACCTGCGAAGGCGAACAAGGCTCCTGAAACCTTTGGTCAGGTCTTTCAGCTTGAAGGGATCATCGTCAATCCTGCAGACGCCAAGGGGAGCCGACACCTCCTGGTTGATATTGGGTTTCAAACTGAAGAGCCCGAAGTAATTGCAGAGTTGACGGAGCGTGAAGTACTTCTGCGGGATAACATTATCACCTTCTTTTCCGCTCAGCGGTATGATGTGTTGACTGACATTTCCATGCGCGAAAAGATACGTGATCGTGTGCTTGAGATTGCAAACTACAACCTGGCAAGCGGCCAGGTGGACCGCGTCTTCTTTATTCGCTATGTGGTTCAGTAAACAGGCTTTACCGGGGATGCTATGAACCGGATCTTGTCACAAGACGAAATTGATGCCCTTCTATCTTCCGTATCGAAGGGGAAGAGCTACGATACCATCGAGCGCGAACCTCGCCGATCGGTCACGGTGTATGATTTCAAGCACCCGGATCGCATCAGCAAGGAACAGATCCGCACGATGCGTACGATTCATGAGAACTTCGCACGTCTCTTCGCGACATTTCTCTCCACGAATCTTCGCGCGCTTGTGGATGTGAACGTCATCTCGATCGACCAGGTAACGTACTCCGAATACACGATGTCGCTGTCGATGCCGTCCAGTCTTTACTTGCTGAAAATGCCAGATCTGGAAGGGAAGGCAGTCGTTGAGATCAGCCCGCAGTTTTTGCTTTTTGTCGTGGACAGACTGCTGGGTGGTACAGGGGAGACGGAAATTGAAATCCGTGAGATTACCCTGATCGAACAAAACATCGTACAACGCATCATCAACAATCTGATTAATACTCTGAACGAAGTCTGGAACCAGATTTACCCGTTGGACGCGCAGTTTGATTCGTTCGAAACGGATCCGCAGTTTGTTCAAATCGCGCGTTCTAGCGAAACGATTGCGATCATCTTCTTTGAAATAAAGGTGCGTGGTGCCGTCTACCCGATGAATATCGGCTTCCCGTATTTCGTACTCGAACCCATTTTGCAGAAGCTTTCCAGCCAGACTTTTTTCGTGAACGTCAAAAAGGTGGCTGAGCAGGAACGAAACCTGTTGGAAGATCGGATTCGTTCATCCAAAGTCAATTTTAATGCCATCTTCGCGCAGTCCAATCTCACGGTTCGGGATTTCCTGACCTTGAAGAACGGAGATGTAATTCAGCTCGATAAAGAGTTGGATGACGAATTGAAGGTGAAGGTGGGAAACAAGATCAAATTCTTTGGTGTTCCGGGCCGCATCGGGAGGAAGATGGCGGTACGTGTCACCCGAAAGATATCCTTCCAGGAAGAACTCTCCCTGGAGAAGTGAGGAACTATGGCTATCGATCCACGTTACAACCAGCTCGAGGAAGCCGGCCTGTCGATCATGCAAGATGTGTTCGGCCCGATCCTGAATCGTCCGGTTACTCTTGAACGTACTGGCCTTGACGACGCAGCCATCGAGGTGTTCGCCGAAATGTTCGACGAGACTCCTGTCGTGGTCGAAGCGCCACTCGAAGGTGCACTTGACGCGGTCCAGTACTTCGTTTTCAGTCAACGATCTGCTGCAGGCGTGACCGACCTGATGGTTATGGGCGATGGTACCGCACCCTTCAACGAACATGAATCGCTGGATGGGATTGCAGAAGCAGTCAACCAGATTGTTGGGGCACAGGCGACTAGCTGGAGCGAAGAGCTGAAGGCTGATGTCCGGTCAGGTGGGGCTCAGGGACGGTTGAACGACGTTTCAGAACTGGACTTGAACCTGGACGAGTATATCCTCGTTACCTACAAAATTTCGATCGAAGATTGGGGTGAGGATACGTTCGTAAAGCTGATGCCCAGGTCTGTCTACGATCTCCTTGTGGAGCTTTCAGAGGGGGAGGAAGAGGACGATGAATTCAGCATGGATTCGGAAGCCTTCGCGCCATCTCCCGCCTCCGGTCCACGGGCTTCGGCACCTCCTCCCGGTGGCGGTCAAAAGCCTGCGGCACGACCCAATGTCAAGCAGGCCCAATTCGGTGAATTTGATGTTGACGATGTCTTGGGCGCCATGGCTGATGGGCCTCAGAACCTTGACCTTCTGCTGGATATCTCCCTCCCGGTCACGATCGAGCTGGGGCGAACCAACATGCTGATCCGCGATGTGCTCGAAATCGGGCCCGGGTCGGTCGTCGAATTGCAGAAACTTTCCGGGGAACCTGTTGATCTCTATATTAACGACAAGCGTTTTGCACTTGGCGAAGTGGTTGTGATTGACGAGAACTTCGGTATTCGGATTACCGAGTTGTTGAGTGTGGAGGATCGGATCAAGGCATTGAAATGATGCGAATAAAAGCAGGTGCATTTTTTGTGGGCCTTCTTTTCCTGACAGCCGGATCGCGCACCGCGTTCGCGCAGGTGGACAATCCGGCTCTCACTCAGAGTGTGGGGTGGGCGATTGTGCGGACTGTCGCAGCCCTGCTGTTCATTCTCGGTTTGTTCTTTGTACTTGTTTATCTGCTGAAGCGATATTATCCCAAAGCGTTTGGGGGAACCGTTCTTCCTTCTGAGAAGGGGGACGGCATTGACATCCTGACTGTCCGGCCACTGGGCGGGAAACGTTTTCTTTATCTGGTTCTTGTTGATGGGCGACGTATACTGATCGGGATGACAGAACAGCAGATGCAGGCGTTATCCGTCTGGGAAGAATCGGACGATACCGATAGCTCAAGCGATACGTGAAGAATATCTCCGTTGCTTTCATACCTTTCGTGCAGAACCAGCAGGTCGTACCTTTGGTGAATTGAGTCATCGACACAGGATGTAGACATGGATCGTGGTTACGAGGAAAATCAATCTTCGTATGAGGGCGAAGAACGCCTCCCTGACCATGAGGGTGGGGCGATCCCCAGCGGAGAATTGACGGAGGAGGATTTTCTCTCTACTTCCGAATTGTCTGATTCCTCGAGAAATATCCGTGTCATGGTCTCCATTTCGACGGATGCACTCGAAGCATTCGTCACAATCCGTACCCCACCGCGTACGCCCGTCCCAAGAGAGATGGTTGATGAAGCCCTTAAAAATGAGGGCATCACTTACGGTCTGGATGAAGAAAAAATAGACCAACTATGCCAGCGCAACGGTACACGTGGCCACCCTGTTGTCGTTGCCAAGGGTGAGCGCCCAGGTACGGGAGTACATGGGCGAATCGATTATCACTTTGAAGTTGATCCACGCCCGAAGACTGTGCCGACGGGAGATGGGCGGGTTGATTATCGTGAAACCGGAGTCATCCAACAGGTAAAAGAGGGTGATCTACTCGCCGTTCGCACACCAGCCAAACGTGGTGACGAGGGGATGTCGGTTACCGGGATTCCGATCAAGGGAAAAAGCGGCAAAGAAGCTGTACTGATGCGTGGCTCGGGGACGGTATTCGCGGACGAGGAAAAATTCGAGCTGCGGGCTTCGATTTCCGGCTGTGCGAAGTTGCATAAAAACGGCGAAGTAGAAGTTACCGGTGAGTTTATCGTTGAAGGAGATGTCAACTATAGCACAGGGAATATCCGTTTCGACGGGACGGTCATCGTCCGTGGTGATGTCAAATCTGGTTTTGTCGTCGTTGGGTCGAAGGATATTGAAATCAAAGGGATCGTCGAGGATGCCCGGATCCATTGTGGAGGAAACCTCCTCGTTCGAGGTGGATTCGTTGGTAGTGGCAAAGGGGTCTGCAAGGTTGTTGGTGAAACACACATCCGGTTTCTTGAAAACCAGACTGTTTTTGGAAATGGGGATGTCTATATCGCCGAAGAAATCGTGCACGGAAATGTGGTGTCCGGAGGCAAGGTTTATGTGAAATTTGGCAAGGGTGCGATTATTGGTGGGCAGGTGATTGCACGCAAAGCGATTGAAGCTAAAATTTTAGGAAATATCCACTATTTAAAGACGAAGTTGCAGGTCGCGAAGGTCCCCTGGATCGATGAAATGCTCGATTCAATTGAGAAGGTGCTGGATGTTCGCGAATCGATGCGTGAACGTATCCAGACTGCGGTGAATTTCTTTGTTGAACAGAAATACAAGTCGGAAGGACTGAGCGGAGAAAATGAGGCACATCTGACGAATCTTTACCGTTTCCTTGGAAATTACGACAAGTGGTTGTCCCTGCTAGCTGAAAAGCAGGAAGCTCTGACAGAGGAACGTCGCAAGCTCGACAAGGAAGCGTACGTCAAAGCGGAACACCAGATTTATCCAGGAGTTGTGATCGAATTTGACAACCTGATTAAACAGATTGACCATGAGCAGCAACGCGTTGCGTTGAAGTTAGTAGATGGAAATCTCCAACTCGTGCGCCCAACTGGATTTGAAGGCGAATTTCGTCCCGTGGCAGAGGATGAGGGTGATGGACGGTCTGGTGGCAAACCAGCAGGCAAACCGGCAGGTAAACCAGCAGGCAAACCGGCGAGAAAAGCTGTTGGTGGTCGATCCGCTGGACGTTCCAGACGATGACTATCCAAGCCAGGAAAGCAAGGGGAAGAGGGTGCTCCATGCAGGCTCGAACGAGATGAAGCCTCAAACAGGAAACCATATTGTGCCAATCGCGAGGAGCGGCTTGAAACGAGTGGTACGTCTGCTGCCGTTGATTCTTCTTGCTACCATGACCCTGCTTTTTGCCTCGGGTGATGTTCAGGCGCAGCAACCCACACTCCCTGGTATTCAAGTCGGTGTGACTCCTGCCCAGGGATCAGGTGATATCGCTGTCACCATACAGATTCTATTATTGCTGACCGTACTGACTTTGGCGCCTTCCATCCTGATCATGACAACCTCTTTTATTCGGATTGTGATCGCCTTTCACTTTCTTCGTCAGGCACTAGGTACGCAAAGCTTGCCACCGAACCAACTGATTGTTGGTCTTGCACTCTTTCTGACCATGTTCATCATGTATCCAGTGCTAACAGATATCTATGAAAATGCTTGGCAACCCTATTCTGAACAAGAGATCACGCTAGCAGATGCATGGGGAGAGGCACAAGCTCCGATCAAGGCGTTTATGCTGGCGCATACCCGTGAAAAAGACCTGCAGCTCTTTGTGGAAATGTCGAACATTGACCAGCCAGATACCCCTGCTGAATTGCCAATGCGTGTGGTAATTCCCGGTTTTATCATCAGTGAAATGCGCGTCGGTTTTCAGATCGGTTTCCTTATCTATATGCCCATGCTTATTGTGGATATGGTTGTCGCCTCTGTGCTGATGTCAATGGGTATGATGATGCTGCCACCCATCATGATCAGCTTACCATTTAAACTTCTCCTCTTTGTGCTCGTGGATGGTTGGTATCTTGTTGTCCAATCGCTGGTTGAGAGTTTCAGATGACGCAGGAATTTGCCATCTTTATCGTACGTGAAACCTTGTTCACGGCGCTCATGATCGCTGCACCAATGCTGCTTGCTGGTCTGATCGTGGGTGTGACCATCTCTCTACTGCAATCTGTGACGCAGTTGCAGGAAATGACCCTTACCTTTATCCCGAAAATCCTCGCCGTGGTCACAGTGCTGATCCTCTTTGCACCGTGGATGGCCAATGTGATGCTAGGCTACTTTCACATGATTCTTGGATACATTGGACAGATGTCTCAGTGAGGCCTTGTTGTGAAGAGTGATGTACAGCCGCGAATTCTTGTCATTGATGATGAGCCGAGTATCCGGTCAATGCTGGTTCAAGCGCTCGAAATCGGTAATTTTGCGGTCAGGGATGCCGAAGATGGTGAACAGGGGCTGGCTCTGTTGAAGGAAGATCGCTCGATCGGAGTGATTCTTACCGACCTCATGATGCCAAGAATGAACGGCATGGAGGTACTCGAACAGGCCAAGCAGTACGATCCAGATGTGGAGGTGATTGTACTTACCGGTTTCGGTGGTCATGAGTCGGCTATCGAGGCAATGAAGAAGGGTGCCTACGATTACCTGCAGAAACCAACAAATGTAGAAGAGTTATTTCTTACAGTTGGAAAGGCGATTGAGCGACGTCGTCTAGCCCAGGAAAACCGTCTTTACCAGGAAAATCTTGAACGGCTGGTTCGTGATCGCACCGAAGAACTGCTCGAAACCAAGAACTTTCTGCAATCCGTTCTCGATTCATCGCTGGATTATTCGATTGTTGCCCTGGATCTGGATGGTCATATCACCTTGTTTAACCGTGGTTCAGAAAGACTTTTTGGTCATACAGCAAGCGAGGTAGAAGGAAAGCCCGCAACCTCATTTTTCAAGATCGATGGCGGATCTGATCCAAGCCCGTTTGCACTTGAAGGCGCATTGACCCAGGGGACGGTACAAGAACATCAGCGAGTGGTTACACGCAAGGATGGCGAGGAAATAACCATCTCAATCTCATTGGTTGCACTCTGTGATCAGGAGGGTGAAGAGGTCGGTACGCTTGGCATTTCGAAAGATATTACCGAGCAGATCAAGCTTGAACTCGAGCTGAAGAAATACACTGAAAACCTCGAGCAACTTGTTGAAGAACGGACAAAGGAACTCGAGAAAAGAAATGCTGAACTTGAAACAACACTCGCAGAATTGAGTGACACTCAAGCGCAGTTGGTCCAGTCAGAGAAACTGGCTTCGATAGGTCAGCTGGCGGCAGGTGTCGCTCATGAGATCAACAATCCGATCGGATTTGTTCACTCGAATCTAGGCACTCTGGGTAAATACTTCAGTCGTATCAGGGAAGTACTGGACCGTCTGCACCAGGGCGCGTTGAATGGAGAACAACTTCCGGCGGAAGAACTCGAGGAGCTCTGGAAAAAGAGCAGGATGGATTCGATCCTTGCCGACCTTGAGAATATCATTGCCGAATCGTTGGACGGCACCAAACGAGTGCGGACGATTGTGCGTGATATGAAGAACTTCAGCAATATCGACCGTGCTGAAATCCAACCCTCCGATTTGGAAGCAGGACTTGAAAGTACACTGAACATTGTTTGGAACGAGATCAAGTACAACGCGAATGTCGAACGTGAGTACTCGTCGATTCCAGCAGTAACCTGCAATGCCCAGCAGATCAACCAGGTACTGTTGAACCTGCTGATGAACGCCGCTCAGGCGATCAAAGAACCGCCCGGGAATATAATCGTCCGCACACGTGAAATGGGCGATGGCTTTGTCGCAATCGAGATTGAAGATAACGGCAGCGGCATGGATGAGAAGACCAAGTCACGTATTTTCGACCCCTTTTATACCACAAAGGCGGTCGGAGAGGGAACTGGTCTAGGATTATCGATCAGTTATCGCATCATCAAAGATCATGGTGGACGTATCGAGGTAGACAGCGAGGTAGGGAAGGGGACTACCTTCAGGCTTATCCTCCCGATAGAAGGTCCCATGGTTGAGGCAACGGCGGATTGAGCATGCGTAAAGAACGTCTGTTGATGTTCGTTGATGACGAACCCAACATCCTGAATGCATTGAAACGCGTATTTTTTGATGATGCGTTTCAGATCGAAACCTTCACGAAAGGCGATGAGGCTTTGGAGTTCCTCCGCCAGAACGATGTGGAGGTGATCGTTTCCGACCAGCGAATGCCTGGTATGACAGGCACAGAGGTACTGGCTGGAGCTCGTGAAATTCGCCCGGAAGCGATGCGGATCATCCTTACCGGTTTCGCGGATATGGATGCCGCGGTGCAGGCGATCAACGAGGGTCAGATCTACCAGTTCATCTTCAAGCCCTGGAATGACGAGGAGTTGCGCTCCGTTATTCTGCGTGCCCTTGATCACTATGACCTAAGCCTTGAAAACGAACACCTTGCCAGCGAGCTGATGAAAAAAAATCAGCAGCTCGAAGGCCTGAACGCACAGCTTGGGCAGAAGGTAAAAGAACGAACTGCCATGATCGTACAGAAGAATATGGAACTAGGGAAGCTGAATAAATCACTCGAAGGGTCTCTGCTGAGTACGGTACGTGTTTTTCTTAACATGATCCAGCTATCCAGCCCGAAAATCAGCAGCCACACACGCCGTGTGACAAACATGGCGGTGGAAATTGCACGTGAGTTGAAGTGGAAAGAGGCGCAGATTCGTGACCTGGAAATCGCGGCTCTTTTGCATGATATTGGCAAGCTTGGTATCCCCGAAAAGGTGATGATGAAGCAGCGAGAGCAGCTGGCAGACAGCGAGCTTGAGCTGATGAACAATCACCCAATCCTCGCTCAGAACACCCTGGGGGCGATTGATGCATTCGACAATGTAGGTCGGATCATTCGTGCTCATCATGAGCGTTGGGATGGGCAGGGCTTCCCGGATGGATTAAAAGGGGAAGAGATCCCGCTTGAGGCTCGGCTGATCTCTATCTGCAATGTTTATGACCACCTGCTGAACGATGAAGAGGGTCGAAGCATGACCTTTCTCATCAAATACTTCAAGAACAACATCGGTCAACAGTTTGATCCAAAACTTACCGAGCATGTTCTGAAGACGTTCCGGAAGCAGGAAAGCGAAGAAGTAGTCGAACGTCGGGTGCAGGTTATGGCGCGTGAACTCCAACCGGGCATGACACTCGCCGAAAACCTCTTGACGGGTAAGGGCATCTTCCTTTTGCCGGAAGGGCAGATATTAAAGGAGACTCACATCCGGTCGATTCAGGATATTCAAAAGGTGGACCCGATTACTCATATGATCTCAGTCATCCTCCCGTAGCCCGGGAGTGATTCGATGGATATTCTGACCTATCATCTTGACGAACTGGAACGCTGGTTCCTTATGCTGTTCCGGATTGCCAGCATGGTGATGGTCTTTCCATTTTACGGCTATACCGCTATTCCGGTTGCTATCCGGATTGCGATGGCTTTTTTCATTACGGTTATCCTCTTTCCACTTCACCCTGAAATGCAATTGGTGCTGAATCCAGGAGTGATCGCATTTTTTGGCGCTGTGATTCGTGAAGTGGTCATTGGTATTTCAATCGGATTGGTCAGCACGCTGATTTTTTACGGGGTTCAGTTTGCTGGACAAGTCATCGGACGCACCATGGGGTTTGCGATTGTGAACGTCATGGACCCAATGAGCCAAAGCCAGATACCAATTCTCGGTCAGCTATTCAATCTTCTTATCCTTATGTTTTTCATCCTCGTAGGCGGCCATCATTTTTTGCTTCTTGCAATTGATGAATCCTTCATTCGAATTCCTCTCGGTGCCGGAGCATTTAACCCCTTGATGGTGGAAGGATTTGCCCGGTTAAGCAGTGAAATCTTCCTCGTAGGGGTAAAATTCGGAGCCCCTGTCCTTGTTGCCATCCTCGTTGCCGAGTTTGCTCTCGGCTTTATCGCGCGTACGGTTCCGCAGATGAATGTCTGGATCCTTGGCTTTCCGCTGAAGATCGGAATCGGTCTCCTCGTATTGGCACTATCCTTGCCCATGTTTGCGTATATGTTCGCCAAGATGTACGGCCCCTGGCAGGGCAGCATCGTGGATTTCATACGCGCATTCACATCAGGGTAGGGAATGCCCAAAGAAAACGAGCAAGGCCAGGAAAAAACAGAAAAACCAACGCATAAGCGTTTAAACGAGGCACGCCGAGAAGGAAATGTGCCTCGTTCGATGGAGATGAACAGCGCCGCTGTGTTGATTGCCGGGATGAGTACGCTCTTGCTGTTCGGTGGCTGGTTGATGAACCGTTTGATGACCTTCAGCGTAGGCATTTACCTGCGTCTTGGTGAAGTAGGTGTGGATGCGAGTAACTTCCAGGGCTATATAAAAGGAACCGCTTTCTGGCTGCTTAAATCCCTGATGCCCTTTTTCCTTGTCGTAGCTGTCACAGGAATCCTTATTAACCTGGTCCAAATCGGTCCACTGTTTTCTACCAAGGCTGTCCAGCCAAAACTTTCGAAACTTAATCCTATCAAAGGTTTAAAAAACCTCTTTAATCAGCAGGCTGTGGTTCGGCTTTTTACCAACATCCTCAAGCTGATTGTTATCGGATTCGTCTCCTATCGAGTGGTTCGAAGCGCGTTTCCGCAGTTTGTGCCCCTGATGGATGCCAGCATTGGGGCTATTTTTCTCTTCCTGGTGCACACCATCCTCAAAGTTGCCATCTGGGTCATCGCCATCCTGATTATAATCGCCTTGCTTGATCTCGTCTATCAGCGTTGGAAGTATGTCGAAATGTTGAAGATGAGTAAGCAAGAGGTGAAGGAAGAGCACAAGATGATGGAGGGTGATCCCAAGCTGAAATCGAAGATTCGCCAGGTACAGTTTCAGATTGCTTTTAATACGATGGTTAAAGAGTTGCCGAATGCCGATGTCATTGTCACCAACCCGACCCATGTTGCGGTAGCACTGAAATACGATTCAGACAATATGGATGCGCCGCGTGTCATCGGAAAGGGCATGAGAAAACTGGCTCAAAAGATCAAGGCTATCGCACGAGAGCACAACATTCCGATCGTGGAAGACCCGCCCCTGGCACGCGCACTCTTCAAGAGTTGTGATGTCGGAGATGAGATCCCCGGTCAATTCTACCAGGACGTGGCGGAAATTCTGGCCCAGATTTACCAAGTCAAGGGTGAGTCAACTCCTGTATAAACAAGGTTTCTTGTTCAGGCACAGCGCTTGCTTCTTAGGCGTTGTACTCCTGTAACTTAAGCGGACGACATGGCTGAAGCGCAGAGCAAATCTTTCCTGACAACGGAGCAACGTCTCCAGCGCATTCCCTGGCTGGATACGATTGCGTCCAGGTCCGATGCAGTCATCGCCGTAGCGGCGGTGGGTGTTGTCGTGCTGATGATTATTCCAATCCCAGCAGCGCTTCTCGATATGCTCATTGCCTTGAATATTTCCTTCGGGCTGATCGTGCTGATGGTGGCGATGTACACAGATCGCCCGCTTGATTTCAGCGTCTTCCCCGGCTTACTCCTTCTACTTACCCTGTTCAGACTAGGTATCAACGTTGCTTCGACTCGAATGATCCTTGGCGAAGCCTTCGCAGGGGACATTATTGCATCCTTTGGTACCTTCGTAGTAAAGGGCAATTACATCGTTGGTATTGTCATCTTCCTCATCCTCGTCTTAATCAACTTTCTGGTGATCACAAAGGGGTCAGGACGAATCGCGGAAGTGGCCGCACGATTTACCCTCGATGCTATGCCCGGTAAGCAGATGGCGGTGGATGCCGATCTGAACAATGGACTGATCGATGAAGGCGAAGCGAGCCAACGCCGTGATGATATTCGTCGTGAAGCAGACTTCTATGGTGCGATGGATGGCGCCGCGAAGTTCGTTCGAGGCGATGCGATTGCAGGTATTTTAATTACCATTATCAACATTCTCGGTGGTCTGTTGATCGGAATGGTCCAGCGTGATATGGGTTTCCAACAGGCACTAACCACCTATACGCTTTTAACCATTGGGGATGGGCTTGTTAGTCAGATTCCTGCACTCATCATCTCTGTCGCCGCCGGTATCATTGTTTCACGAGCTGCATCCGAAATGAACATGGGTCGTGAGTTTACCGGCCAGTTGTTGATGCATCCCCGAGCAGTGTTCATTACTGCTGGTGTGCTGGCCTTCTTTGCCCTCGTACCGGGCATGCCCACACTACCGTTCATCATTCTCGCAGGCGTGACAGGTTATGTCGGGATAATGACGAGCCGATCAAAGCGAGACTATGCGGATTCCACTGCAATCGAGGTGGCTACAAAACCGCGAAGTGAAGAAGACAAGATTGAGGATTATCTCTACGTCGATCCGATGGAACTCGAGATTGGGTATGGGCTGATCCCCCTGGTCGACAAAGAGCAGGAGGGTGATCTACTTTCACGAATCACCATGATTCGTAAACAGCAGGCGATGCAGATGGGGTTGGTGATTCCACCCATACGCATTCGCGATAACATCCAGCTTAAGCCTTCTGAATACGTGATCAAGATTCGTGGGAACGAGATCGCCCGTGGTGAATTACGGATGGGATCCTTCCTGGCACTCGATCCTGGTACGGCGACCGAAAAGATTCAAGGTGTGGCCACGAAGGAACCAACGTACGGACTGCCTGCGCTCTGGATTAATCAGCAGACACGAGAGCGTGCCGAGAACGCAGGGTATACTGTCGTTGAGCCGACCGCTGTGCTTGCCACCCATCTTGTCGAGCTGATCAAGGCCAACGCTCACAAGCTGCTGACCCGTAAGGATGTCAACAACTTGGTAGAGAACCTGAAGGCAGACAATCCGACTGTTGTCGAAGAGCTCGTACCGAACCTGATGGCGATTGGTGGAGTACATAAGGTGCTGCAGAAGCTGTTGAAGGAGTCAATCCCGATTCGCGACCTCGGTACAGTACTCGAGACACTGGCGGATTACGCACCCATGACCAAGGATACGGATGTTCTGGTCGAGTACGTACGGTATGCATTGTCACCCACGATTACGCAGAAATTCGCCGATGAGGATGGCAAGATTTACGCTTTGACTCTTGATCCGGAAGTTGAACGGACCATTGCAGATGCTGCCCAGCAGTCCAGCAGGCAGGGGCATTTTGGCGTGGTGGATCTACCTCCAGCGGCAATCAATGCGATCTACATGAGCCTGTCACGTCTTGTTGAGGCAATGACCAGCTCGGGACGTCAACCGATTATCGTTACATCTCCTACTGTCAGGCAGGCGTTCCGACGTCTGACTGAGCCTGTTTTGCCGCAGCTTATCGTACTATCTTACGGGGAGTTGCTGGTTAACGTGCAGGTGGAATCGACAGGGGTTGTTTCGATGACACCACCTGCCGAAGAAGCGACGAAGACAGGCTGAACGTTCCGGCAGCCCTGAGGGGGGTCAGCTGGACTAAGGGAGTGTGGTACCCCGCATGGTAATCAAGAAATTCATTGCCGCCACCATGAGTGAAGCGTTGGCCCAGGTCAAGAATGAACTGGGTGAGGATGCTGTAATTCTCCAATCGCGCAAGGTGGAGAAGAATGGTTTGCTCAGCTTCATGGGGCGTTCGATGATCGAGGTGACTGCGGCAACCCCGGATCGTAATCCGACACCCCCCAAGCCGACGAAGCCGGTGCTCGACGAACGAATGCGTGAAACAATCGCAAAAACGTCGAGCCGAACAAGTTTCGATCCGTCTACTCTTGGAACGCGTCACCACGGTCGTCCCGAAGGGCAGCAGGGTGCAGCAGACGCCAACTTGAGGACGCGGAGGTCGAACCCGCTGGAAGAAAATTCGCAAGCTGTGAGTGAGATGCGTGAACGGATCGACGAGTTACAGGATACGGTCCGACAGCTTGCGAGTCATCTGAAGTATAAAAATGCGCCGACTCTGCCCCCAGTCCTGTCTGATGCATGGAAACAGCTTGTCGAAAACGGGACAGAGGAAAAGATTGCGACAGATCTACTGCAGAGGGTTCACAACGAGTTGGGGCCGAAGCAGTACGAGGAAGAAGAGGTAGTCGAGTCCAAGTTACACGACTTCCTGGCGGATTTATTCAAGACTTCACCGATTCCCGAACGATCTACGCGAAGTAGTCGACCATTGGTGATTGCCCTCGTCGGTCCGACTGGAGTGGGGAAGACCACCACTATCGCAAAGATGGCGACCAACCGGGCAATCTTCGGGGGACGCGACGTTGCGATGATCTCAACCGACACTTATCGTGTCGCTGCGGTTGAGCAACTGAAGACCTTCGCAAGCATAGCTGGATTGCCGATCGATGTGGTTTATCGGCCTGAAGAACTTCCGGTTGCTTTAGAGAAGCATAAAAACCGCGAAGTCGTCTTAATCGATACAGCGGGCCGCAGCCAAAACGATTCGGAAGCACTACAAGAGTTGAAGGCTTTCATGGATCACGCTCAGCCGGATGAAGTCATGCTGGTACTGTCAGCCGGGACACGCAAAGAGGATCAGCAAGAAACGATCCGGAAATTCGGTGTAGTGGCGGCAACTCGCGTGATTGTCACCAAACTTGATGAGATTGCTGGGGCTGGCCACCTGTTGAGTCTTTCTACCATGCTGCCTAAGCAGTGGTCCTATTTGACAACTGGGCAGAGTGTCCCGGACGATATTGTAGAAGCGGATAAAATTCTGCTTGCCGCGATGGCAGCGAAACATGATTACTTCGACCAGCTTCGGGCCAGCGGATTTGTGTTACCCGATCCAAAACCGTAAGCTGCTAGACGTACAAAGTCGTTATTCGGTCTATCCAGATAGAGGAGGGTGTCACGATCGTGACGCGTGACCAGGCAGATTCCCTGCGCAACCAGCATCGTACCATGCGGAAATCCCCAGGCAGCAAGGGGTTGCATAGTGCACGAAAAATCGCTGTGACCAGCGGGAAGGGTGGCGTTGGGAAATCCAATGTCAGCTTGAACATGGCCATTGCGTTTGGGCGTCTGGGCAAACGAGTCCTGCTGGTTGATGCGGACACCAACCTTGCGAATATCGATATTCTGCTCGGTATTCACGTTCAGAATACGCTGGCGGACGTTATTGTGGGCTCAGCATTCTTTTCTGACACTCTGATCGACGGGCCAGAGGGCATCCAGATCATGCCTGGTTCGAGTGGTGCAGTTGAGATGCTCGATAAAGACGATGTGGTGCGAGATCGGATTCTTGCTGCCTTTGATGATCTCGAGCAGCGGTATGACATCGTGCTGATTGACACAGGAGCCGGGTTGTCGGAAAGCATTATGCAGTTTGTGGTCAGTGCGGACGATGTGATTCTTGTGACAAATCCTGAGCCAACTGCAATCACAGATGCTTATGCGATGCTGAAGGTCGCGAGCTATCGTAATACGACCATGAACGCGCATGTTTTGATTAATCTCGCACCGAAACCGCAGGAAGCAAAAGAAACATTCAACAAACTTCAGCTTGCTGTTCGGAACTTCCTGCAGTTTGATATCAATTACCTGGGGGCTTTGCCGATTGATCCAAATATCCCCCAGGCTGTTGCTGAACGAACTCCCTTCATCCTTCGCAATCCACGTAGTTCAGCTTCCACAGCGATGGTGATGATGGCACATAAGTTGTTGAAAATGCCAGTTAAAAACGAGGCGGACCGGGCGAGTTTTATTTCGCGCATCTTCCGTCAGAGGGTTGAGGAATGACCCCACGCTGGAAAGAACTTAGCGGAATTGTCGGCTTCATCCTGCTGTTCGGGGTGGTGGCCTACAACCTGTTGATTGGCACCGCGATTTTCTCTGCTATCTTTCGCGGTACAGTCGCATTTCTTGTTTACAGTATTCTGAATATTATCATTACCAATATGTTGGTAAAGCTCTTAAGCGATTATGAGTTTAATCGACTGAAAGAATTGAGCGCGAAAGAGGAAGAAGAAGAAATGAGCCCATTGGAATTGGAGCAGGAATAACCTACGAGGCGATCCTTAGATGACTCCACGGGAGTTATCCAAACTTGACGCTGGGGCGCTTTGGAAGCTTTGGGTGAAAGAGCCCGAGCAGCCAATTAAAGATGAACTCGTCCTTCGCTACCTGCCGCTCGTAGAACAGGTCGCCGGGCGTATGAAGATCGGCCTGCCGGACTCGGTCCAGGTACAGGAATTGATCAACTCAGGCATCATCGGCCTGATTGGATCCATTGACAATTTCGACCTCGGACGCGGTTTCAAATTTGAGACTTATGCAGTCAATCGTATTCGCGGATCCATCCTCGACAGCCTGCGTGACTACGATTGGATGCCCCGATCCCTCCGAACAAAAGCAAAGAACCTCGAAGCAGCTCTGGTAAAGCTCGAAGGAAACCTGGGAAGGGTGCCTTCGGACGAGGAAATCGCTGAGGAGCTTGAAATCGGTCTTGATGACTACTATGGCATGCTGGATGAAGTCAAAGTGACTTCCATCTTGTCGCTTGACCAGCCATTGTCCGGGCCAGAGGGCGAGGTCAGCTCACTTGGTGAGATGCTGGAAGATGATGAGGCTGAGGATGTTCCCGGGGTGGTTGAGTGGAATGATGCGAAACGTATCGCGAGACGTATGATAGAACAGCTTAGCCAGCAGGAACGTCTGGTAATTGCCTTGTACTATTATGAAGAATTGACTTTGCGTGAGATTGGAGAAGTACTAAGTATAAGTGAATCGAGAGTTTCCCAGATTCATAGCCGTATCATCCTTACCTTAAAGGGGAAATTGCGGCTGCTGTTTGGCGATTCGGACGAGACCTGACCGTGAGGGTGGGAAAATGGTAATACCGATCCACCTCCAGGACAATTTCAGCAAAACCTGGATCGCGCAACGGATGGCGGATGAGTCGCACACCGGCGCTGAAAAACAGGCCAATGCCAAAAACGAGGCCGTTCTGCGTCAGCTTGAAAAGCGCCAGCGCCAACAATCTGCTGGCTTGGAAGAACGGGGAAAGCTGGATCCACTTGATCCTCGTGGTCGAAACCGTCACTCATTCCTCAAGAAAGAGAAGAAAGAGGACGATGAGACCGATGGGGAAGAGTCTGGTACGGAAGACTTTATCAGTGATCTAAGGTTTCGCAAGGACGAGGATGACCGGGGCAAGGGTGATACCCTGGATATTGAAGGGTAGGCAGGTGAACAACGGGATGGAGAGGAGAAGAGGTGCGCAGGGCACCGAAAGCAAATGGCTGCTTTCGGTGGGGCTGCTCGCGTTTCTGCTGTTCGTTCCGATCCGTTTAACAGCATCCACTCTTCGTTCAATCCAGGCAAGTTCTTCCAGTTCCGACAAAACTATTCTTTCACTCCGTTTCGACAGCTCGGACCCGGTCCGATTGACGACCGCACGTGGCCGTATTCTCGAGCTGCAGGGTGGTTTTTTACCGGCGGAAGGGATAAATGTTCGATCCCGTGGGCTGTTCGCCGCCATTAGACCCTCAGGAGGCGGTATCGAGATCATTGGCACGCACTATCTTGCGGGCCGGTTGACACCTGCTGGTGCAGGAGCCTACCTCCTCTTCCTCGAAGCCGCCACCGAGCCGAAACCAGCCTCGCCGCCACCTACCAATCCAGCCGAGACGGTACAAAATCCTGCAACAAAGCCCTTGAAAAGCTCTCAGGGAGAGGATTTGAGGGGTTCCGCTCCAGCGTCACGCGAGCAAAAGCCAACAACTCCTCCAGACGAGCTGGAATCACGAGCCGGAATGCAGCCAAGGGGCATTCAGCAGGGGGGGAGCATCGCTGTTCCGTCAATCTTGCCCGAGGTAGTGCGTATCGGTGCTCAGATTGCCGACCAGGGGGATGTAGACCGAGCTCTAGCCTACCTCGCTACCATCCAGCCATCCGAATCTGGGTTCGGTTGGAGCCGTGTAGTGATGGGGGAGCTGATCGAACAGCAGGGTGATCTTAGTCGTGCGCTTGATGTTTACCGGGAGGCACTGACGGATCCGAGCACGGAATCCGTTGCATCCGTACATCTTGCACTCGCGTTTCAGGCACAGGGGAACCCTGAGGCGGCTAGCGGTATGTGGGCACGGGTGCTCGAACTAAGCGGTGGATCCCTCTATATCCCGGTTGATACTCCTTCATCACGTCCCATTGCTATGCAAACTGCCTCATCCCAGCAGAGGGATGACGATGCGGCGGACAAGGAAGAGGGAGGGAGGCCACTCTGGCTGACAATTATTCTGATCCTTGTTGGGCTTGCATTGGTGGGCGGAATCGGATTTGGTGTCTATACCCTGGTTAAACTGATAAACAAGCGCAAAGGGGAGATGCCGGATGAACTAGCTCTTGAAGACGATCTTCTTGAGAGCATGGACACCGATGACGCAGTCCTCGAAATGCCAACTGCGCCGCCCCCCAAGCCTAAAGGTGCTGTTGCGAATGCCGCAAAGGCGTATGAGGAGACCACTCAAGCTTCAGCGCCCGAACCGCTTACTTTTGGTCCAGGTGATGAGATCGACCCGGAAGCCTTGGCAGTACTCGCACCAGCGGAAGATGCTGGCACTGAAGAGTTGAGTGATGCGAAACGCAAAAAACTGGAAGCAATGTACCGTCAGGGATCGACGGTTCGTGAAATCGCAGAGACTCTCGGTGTCGGACAGGATGAAGTACGTATGGCGATCAACCTTGCGGAAGCATCCGGTAGCTGATTAACAACGGCAACTTCTACCCCGTAGCGGTTAAGCCTTCCTTTCCACCAAAATCCAGTCTCGAATTACGCCCCACAAACCACTTGTAATATAGTCAGTTAGCAAACCTCCTGTTCAGGCATGCCATTTGCCGATAGCCCTTCTGCATACTCTCTGTGAAAGGGACATCGGATGATCCGTGGGATCTATCACTCTGCTGCGGGCATGCTTCCGCGTTACCACCGGTTGATCAACATTTCGAACAACCTGGCGAATGCGTCAACGACCGCGTTCAAGGCGGATCGACGCTATTTCAGCACGGTGTTAAACAACGAAATCGTGCAGCCGGGTAAAGGTGGCATGCCGGAACGAAAAGGCGAACTTAACAAGGGTTTGAAGACCGAATTCCGTCAAGGTGAACTCTACTCTACAGGCGTAGATACAGAATTTGCCCTGAGCGGGGATGGGTTCTTCGTTGTTGAGAATCCGGAAGACCTTGAACGCGGGTACACACGTGATGGTCGCTTCAAACTCAATTCAAACCACGAATTGGTGACCGCGCAGGGATGGCGTGTACTGGATGATTCTGGTGCACCGATTATCGTTCGTGATCGTCCCTTCTTCGTAGACGAGGAAGGGCATATTTTCCAACGTGGAAATTCATCGAGCTCGATGATGGTTGCCACGTTTGAGGATTTAACCAACCTGATTAAAAAGGGCGACAGCATGTTTGGCCTCAAGAAAGAGGCGACGCCCGAAACTCCTGAAGATACATCTGTTCAGCAAGGACACCTCGAATCCTCCAATGTCAATGTGGTTGAGGAAATGGTGTTCATGATCGAGTTGAATCGCACGTTCGAATCCTCGCAGCGTGCATTGACTGCTCAGGATCAAACCCTGAATCAACTGATCAACAAAGTGTCGAAATTCTAACCCATTCGCTCCACTGAGAGCGGGAGGATTTTGCTATGATGCGTGCATTGAGGACAGCAGCGAGTGGCATGTACGCCCAGCAGTTGTCCATTGACACGATCTCCAACAACCTGGCTAACGTTAATACGAACGGCTTCAAACGTTCGCAGGTCGAATTCCAGGACCTCATTTACCAGACGATCCAGTCATCCCACTCCGTGCGAAACCTCGGAACAGTTGTGCCGACCGAACTGCAGATCGGGCATGGTGTAAAGCCTGTTTCCATTGAAAAAAGCTTCATGCAGGGAAGCCCGATCCAAACGGACAACCCCCTCGATATGTCTATCGAAGGGGAAGGGTTCTTTCGTGTCCGTCGTCCGGATGGAACGATTGCCTACACGCGTGACGGTAACCTGAACCGTAGTCCTGATGGCCGTGTGGTAACATCGGATGGCTATATCCTCGATCCCGAGATGGTGATTCCCGAAGATACCCTCGATCTCTCGATTGATCGCGAAGGGTATCTCTACGCCACGATTTACGGGCGTTCTGAAAGCCAGGAGTTGGGCCAGCTTGAATTGGCGCGATTCACCAACCCGGCAGGACTGCGTAGCGCAGGCCAGAATCTCTTCCTCGAGACGGATGCATCCGGTATCCCAATCCTTGGACAGCCCGGGCAGGAAGGTTTTGGTGAGATCCACCAGGGCTACCTGGAAGGGTCAAATGTCGAGGTTGTGCAGGAGATGGTCAACATGATCGTCGCCCAGCGTGCCTATGAAGTCTCTTCGAAGGCGATCAAGACTGCGGAAGACATGCTCTACCTCGCAAACAATCTGAAACGGTAAGTGAGATGAGATTCCTTCTTTCCATCCTGATGCTGACAGCCGGTGCGTTGAACAGCAGCGCATCTGCAGCAAATGGAGCCCTGTCGCAAGGCATCCAAGATGCGGTACAGGAATTCCTCGAACAGGAGTGGGGAAAGGGAAATGTCGAGTGGGTGATCAACAGTGTTCCGAGGGTGCTTTCTGACACGGACGCAGAGTTGATCAAGCTTGAAGCAGCGTCAAGCCCACGCGGAACAACGCTCATTTACCTATCGCTGGGAGAGGGAGTTGAGGTCAGCAGGCGGGTTCCGTTGAGCATCCGCGTGATGCCATTTGCCTGGGTTCCTGTTATTCGCGAAGGGTTAAAGCGAAATGATGTCCTGGGACCAGCGGATTTGTCCTGGGAACGACGGGAAGTGACGATGATCCGAGGCCGATGGCCTGAAATGGCCAGCGAGTTGCCAGTGGACAGTTATCGGGCACGTCGATCATTGAGAGCGGGCAATGTTTTGACCTGGCATGACATAGAGAAAGTACCTGATGTGCTGAGAGGTGCACCGGTGACAATCGTCTCGTCCCAAGGAAGTGTGGAAATCAAACTTCCGGGTAAAGCCTTGGAAGATGGTCAGAAAGGCGAAATGATCCGGGTAGAAAACACCCAGTACCGGCGGATCTTGGAAGCCCGTGTTTCTGGTGATGGAGTGGTCACCCTTCAGGCTGCATCAAGGTGACAGGAAGGAATTGGATGATGAGTCAACGAGTCACGCGGCTGTTATTACTGGCCATGGCCGGGCTTTTGCTTGCGGCTGGACCCTTGCAGGCGCAGACCATCAAAGATGTCGTGCGTCGATCCATGTTCGCGGATAAAAAGGCGTTCAACGAAGGGGACATCATTACTGTCCATATCGTTGAATCCGCACAGGGATCGAATACGGTCGACACACGGACCAATTCGGACAACCGGCTGACAGCAGACGCATCCAGTTCAGGTACGCTGAACAACCTCCTTCCCAGTTTTGGTCTCGATTCCCAGCTTGCCAACCGCTTCGAATCGGAAGGGGCGACGACGACAAAAGGAAGCTTGCAAAGCAAGATGACAGCCATTGTTACAGAAGTTTTGGACAATGGTCAACTTTCGATCCAGGGAACAAGAGTGGTGGAAGTGAACGGTGACAAGCAGATAACCGTACTCACCGGTGTTGTTCGTCCTGAAGATGTCCAGTCGGACAATTCGATCATGAGTTATCACATCGCCAACGCCCAGATCTCGTACAGCGGAAAAGGTGCGATGGCTGATGCAGGAAAACCGGGATTTCTGACCCGTATGTGGAACTGGATATTCTGATGAAGAACATCCTCATGACAATTGCCATCCTCCTGCTTGTCGCGCTGCCTTTTGACGGGAGCGCGCAGTCGAGGGTGAAGGATCTGACAACCCTCGAGGGGTTGAACGATTTGCCATTGGTTGGATACGGCATCGTGGTCGGTCTTGATGGTACAGGCGACAGTCCGCGGTCAATTTTTACCAACCAGGCGCTCGCCAATATGCTCGAACGTTTCGGCATCTCGGTTGAGAGCAATCGGGTTCGAGTCCGCAATGTTGCCGCTGTCATGGTCACAGCCAGCCTCAGTCCCTTCACGAAGGTTGGGCAAACTGTGGATGTGATGGTCTCCTCGATGGGTGATGCTCGTTCGCTACAAGGTGGAACCCTGTTGCTTACCCCGTTGATCAGTCCAGCGGAACAGGTATATGGCATCGCGCAGGGCGCAGTGAGCATTGGTGGCTTTTCCGTTGAAAGCGGAGGGGTCAGTGTCCGTCAGAATGCTACTTCAGTAGGTCGTATTCCGGGTGGTTTCCTTGTTGAAGTGGATCAGGGAAACTCAATCGAGGGGATCGAAGAATTCCGCTATGCTTTGTCTGATGCGGATTTCACGACGGCAAAACGGATCGAAGATGCTATCAATGCTTCGATAGGACAGCAGATTGCAACCGCCATCGATCCCGTCTCGATCCAGGTAGCTGTTCCGACAGACTATCCCGGCGGACCACTGGCACTTATCAGTGATACAGAGACAGTTCTCGTTGCACCAGATGTGAACGCTCGTGTGGTGATCAATGAACGTACCGGGACGGTCATTATCGGCGATGGCGTCCGCCTTTCCAGCGTCGCGATCAGCCACGGTGCTCTTTCGATTTCGATTACGAACACGCCTGTTGTCAGCCAGCCAAACGCCTTCTCACAGGGACAAACCAATGTCCAGCGCTCGACCCAGGTCCAGGTGCAGGAACAGGGAACAGGTGTGGTGGTGATTCAACAGTCAGCGAATGTGGGGGATGTAGCGGGAGCATTGAACAACCTGGGGGTTACTCCTCGTGACATCATAGCGATTTTCCAGGCCCTTAAGAAGGCAGGGGCACTCCAGGCAGAACTGGTGATTATCTGATGAGTATCGATACCTCAAAAATCCCAAGGGATGTCAGTACGACCTGGATGAAGGCACGAATTCCGAAAAATGTTGCCGATCCTGATGCGTACCAGGCCGCACGTGGATTTGAATCCTACTTCTCACGCCAACTCGTGAAGGAGATGCTGAGCAGTACGGATTTCATCGGCGGGAAAGGCCATGGTGGCGAGATCTACCAGGACATGTTCAAAGACATGCTCGGAGACCAGATCGCCACGAATGGTGGCTTGGGTATCACTGAGATGATCTATCGCCAGGTGATGCAGAACAAAGGGCGGAAGCCTTATGTGGAGGATGGCGAGGGAATCAAGCAGCTCGGACCAAAGGCCCTCGCTGAACTTGTTCCCCTGCGGATGGCAAAATACATCGATGCCGTTGATCATGCGTCGAAAGCCTACAAAATCGAACCTGAGCTGCTCTTTGCTGTGATGCAGCAAGAATCAGGTGGTGATCCGAACGCCGAGTCCCATGCCGGCGCAAAAGGATTGATGCAGTTGATCGATTCAACGGCTACTGAAATGGGTGTCCAGGATGTATTTGACCCCGTGCAGAATGTTCATGGTGGCGCCAAATACCTCCGTCAACAAATCGACTCTTTTGGAACCCTCGAACACGCACTCGCGGCCTACAACGCTGGGCCGGGAGCAGTTCGGAAATACGGGGGGATCCCCCCGTATGCGGAGACTCAGGATTACGTCAAGCGAGTGAAGAATATCTATGGGCGTCTAAAGGATCAACTCGCCCAGATGAAGGGAATGCAAGAAGCAAGCGGAACTGGCGGCGATCAGCTCGCTCTAAAACAGACTCCTGACAGCAGCAGCGAGGGATAGATATGGAGCAGGAACTCATCACCAACCTGGTTAGCGTGATCAAGCGTGAAGAAGGCTTGCTTCGAGACTTTCTCGATCTGCTCGAATCGCAGAAGCAACTGCTTGTTCAGAACAAGGTTGAGGAGTTTGACCAATCGGTCCTTCAGCAGGAAGAGCTGATCCAGGAGATTAAGACGCTCGAAGGGGAGCGGATCAAGCTGGTCAACCAGATAGCCCGTGGCATGCAGGTTGAGGAAAATGAACTGACCCTGACACGGCTTGTTGAAATGAGCCTGGGGCAAGTTTCCTCGGAATTGCAAACGGCGAAGCGCAGCATGAGCCAGCTTGTCGAGCGGATCAAACGGGCGAACCAGGTCAACCAATACCTGATTAAGCGTTCGTTGAATGTGTCCCAGCGTTCCATCGATCTGCTGATTGACGAGAATCTGCGGGATGTTGTCTACGAACAGACCGGCAAGCTCAGTGGCCAGGATCGCCGGTCCATGATTGTTAACAAGACGCTCTGAGGCTGCTATGTCGACTTTCCGAACCGTCGGAACATCATCCAGTTCGCTAGCCTCTCAGTTGAAGATGGCCAGGGATGCTCTGCTCGCTCAGCAGCAGGCGTTGAATACTGTCAGTCACAACGTCGCCAACGTCAACACCGAAGGATATCACCGTCAGCGCGCCATTTTCGAGACACGGGATGCGTTGCCGGACATCAATGGTATGAACGGTAGCGGGGTGGACGTTCAAAGTGTGGAACGTGCCTACCACTCTTTCCTTACTCGCCAGGAACGGACAGAATCAGGCGAGCTGGGCCGTTGGACCATGCAGAACGACATGCTGGCTCGTGTTGAAGAGGTCATGAATGAACTCGGAGACTCGGGGGTTACAACCGCGCTCGATGAATTCTTTAATGCGTGGGAAGATCTGGCGAATGATGTAGATAGTTCTTCCAGTCGAGTCAACCTGGTCGGAAAGGCAAAGGATCTTGGGTACGCACTGCATTCATCGTATTCACGACTCGACAATATTCGTACCGAGATCAATATGCATATGCAGGAAGGTGGCGCCCGGATCAACGATCTGGCGACACGGATCGCTGGACTGAATGAGCAGATCTACACCGTCGTCAGCAGAAAACAGCAGCCGAACGACCTGATGGATCAGCGCGATCAGCTCGTTAAAGAACTCTCCTCCATCGCAAACATCACGATCCAAGAAGAGGATAATGGGAGTGTCACTGTCTTTCTCGGGAACGAAGCGTTGGTGATGCGTAACGAGACCCGCATGGTAGAATGGGAGACTGATCGTACGGGAACCCTTGGGAAATCAGGCGGGAATCTTGTCTGGGCGGACACGGGGAACGAGTTGCAACTGGCCAGCGGTGAATTGAAGGGCGATTACGATTCACGCGCCTTGATCAACGATGCGCTTGCCAAAATGGACACCTTCGCAAACACGTTGCGCGACCAGGTGAATGCCCTTCATGAACAAGGGGTTGCGAGGGACGGTACGACCGGAAATCTCTTCTTCCGAGATGATGTGGATGGTGCACAATCACTCATTGTGAATTCCACCCTCGAAACGAGCCCGGAAAAGATTGCCGCATCCAGGACCAGTGCCACGGGTGATTCAGGCTTGGCGCATGATATCTATAATCTTCAGTTCGACGAGCTGATGAATAATGGCCAGTCAACGATGAGTGATTACTACCAATCCATTGTTACCACCATCGGCACGGAAGCTGGGAAAGCTGCAACCTACGCTGAGTCAGCTGAACTCAGTTTACAGCAAGCTGAAAACTGGCAGCAGCAGTATACCGGGGTCAGCCTGGATGAAGAGATGGCGGACATGATCACCATCCAGTATGCGTTTACGGCTGCTTCAAAGGTCGCGAATACGGTCAACGAAATGATGCGCCTGATCTCGAACGGATTCGCGTAAACGGAGAGCTGAGGCATGAGGATCACCAACCAGATAAAACAGAATCAGCTCCTGATTGACCTCAATCGTCTGCAAAATGATGTATTCATTTCGCAGAAGGTGTTGAGTACGGGCAAGCAGATTGAAAAACCATCCGATGATACTGCCGCCGCGCGAAGGATCATGCTGCTCCGAAGCCAGGGCGAACGACGTGATCAGTACCAGAAGAATATTGATGATGGTATCGCTCGCCTCAGTTACGCTGAGACTCAGCTTACGCAGGCTGACGACCTGCTGAAAGAGGTCAGGACTCTTACGCTACAGGCTTCCAACGGATCGACTACCGATGCGGATAGAGGGTCCATCGCGACACGGATTGACCAGATTATGCACGAGATGGTGAGTATCGCCAACTCGCGTCATGAGGATCAGTACATCTTCGGTGGGTTTAATACTCAGGATTCACCCTATCGAACGATCAGTGATCCTGCGACGGGGGAGACAATTGGCGTCCAGGACTTACCCGATAACATGGATGGAAAAATCTATCGTCTATCGGCCGACGGTGAACAGGTCCAGATCAACGTCCTTGGAACGGAAGTATTCCAAACTGGTGATCCGGGAGACGATGGCGATGTCTTCCAGATGCTTATCAATCTTCGCGATGCCCTCGAAGATGGGATCGAAAACGACATCGAACAGGATCCCCCCGCAGTGCCACCAGTTCCTGGCGATCCAGTTTATTCTCGTCCCCAATATGATTCAGCCGCCGTGATTGCAGAAACGCTTGATTTGGTGGATGAAGCATCGGAACGGGTACGCACTAAACTGACAGAAGTGGGGAGTGCCACTCGACGTCTCATGGACAGCGAAGATCGTCATATTGACTTAAAAATCCTCGAAGACGAACACATGAGCCAGACCCAGGATGCAGATATGACCGAATGGATATCGAAATACCAGATGCAGATGATCGCACTACAGCAAGCGATGTCTATCGGTGGTCAGGTGTTGCAGTCAAGTCTTGTGAACTTCATCGGATAAGGTGGGTCATGAACCACTCGCAGATAGTACAGGATGATGTGCGTGAACTGATCAGCAGGATTGGTTCGGACCACCTTGTAGTGGACGATTCCAGTGGTACTCCATCCATTCTTGCAACATCATTTGCCCTGCCGACCCTTGCTGAGCGTGGTGAAATTCAATCCGCCCTCCTGATTGCAAATACCTTGCTTGAGGGACGTGATAGTGATGGCGGTTGGGATGATCCTTACCAGACAATTATCGCCCTCGAAGCGTTTACAGGGTTAAAGTTGCGTACCGTCGAGGTGAAAGACGTTGACGATCTGCTGCGCCGAACCGTTCGAGTGCTACGGGATCAGGCACGATTGCAGCCTGTGGAGTTGGAACTGCGTCTCGCTCGCTCTCTTGTCCTCGCAGGACTGGCACTGCAGGACCCCCAGGTCATTGATGCTGGCATGATGCGTGCTCGCTCCGTGTTGGATCGCGGTATGATATGGAGCGATGATATTGGTAATCAGTTACACGGTTTACTAGCCCTGGCAGACCTGAGTATGGTGACTCAGGATGTGGGTACGGCGGATATCGTGAATTCGCAGCTCGAAAGTTTCGGACTGACTGATACGGCAGATTGGACAGAAGGACAGCCAGTAGAATATCTGGCACGAGCTGGAATTATCCTCGAAAAGATGGGAAAGCGAGAAACGGCAAATCAGCTCTATCTGAAATCGGTGGAAGCGGAAGATGCTACCAAGCTGACGACTATCGCCCTCAAGCACCGGATTGAATTGGGAGCGCGCCTATTGCAGATAGATGAGGCAGCCGACCATGCAAACGTACCGAACAAAACCGCACCGGTAGAAGAGGCAGTTAAACCAATTGAATCAGCTCAAGAAACGACAAAGACAGATGCGCTGATCGTCGAAGAACTTCCTTCGCTACAACCTGGCCATGAGGAGCAGCCGCAGGTAAGCGTGCTGATTGTACAGCTTGAGGATAGCAAGCCAGTAGAAGCGACATTAGCAGCGGTACGGCGCCAGGCGGTAAACCAGTGCGAGATTATTGTTGTAGCTGACAACACTCTAGTCCTATCTCCGGTCCCAGAACAAGAAACAATCACCTTAATCCAGGTCCCAGTCAGTGCATCATCCGGCAGACGTCTTTCGTTGGCTCTCGATGCGGCAACTTCAGATTGGATATGGATCATACCGGCAGGTGTCCAGCCTGTTGAAGATACCCTGCAAAGTATGATCGTCGCCTCTGCAGACGCTGAGGTGATCCATATGTCTGCCTACAACGGTCAAGTGTCAAAGGCGATGGGGGACCTCCGTGTACAGCCTACCATTCGCCCAGAACATCTTCTGATTCAGCGAGCAGTGCTTAGCCGTCGATCGAGAGCATCCAACTGGCGGGGAAATCGCCCTTGGTGGCCGTTGATTGCAGAAAATCTGTTGGACCGCACCTGGAGCGAGGTAATTCACCCTGACCATGATGCAACGGATGCGGGAGCCCATGATCTGCAACCGGACCTCGCCCTATTGGAAGAGATGCCAGCCTTTTATCGTTCCATCCCGTCCCGCAGTCCAGAGGAGCGGAAGCGCAGGAAGGTGATCCTCGACGAACGACGTGCGGAAGTCTATGCAGAGGCACGAACCAACAACCAGCCGGTTGCGAGTGTGCTACTGACAGGTCAGACAGAACAGGATGTCTTCCTTAGGACTATGCAGTCGGTGATTGAAAACACCGAAACCATTCCTTTCGAGGTCATTGCCGTCCTCGAACCTACCCTGGCGAAAGAGTTGGGTGCAGCATTGGATCGGCTTGGTGTTTTGCTGATCGAAACCGAACAGCAATTGGTCAGGCCGGACCAGCTTGCGTTGGCAGTAGAAAAAGCTCAGGGACGCTATCTGGTTACGCTGGATACCGCAGTTGAAGTACATGCGGGATGGCTGCCAGCCCTGGTTCACGCTGCATCCGAGGAGAGCGCCGGCATTGTCGGTAGTTTCCTTCAGCAGGAATCGGGAAAGGTGGACCATGCAGGCATTGCGTTCAATCAAAAAGGTGAGCCAGTACGTCTGCATTACGGAAAAACGGCCCTACTCAAGTCCCTCTATCAGCGACGCCTGTTCCAGGCTGTGGATGGGGATTTCGCTTTGTTAAAAAGGAGTTGGTGGGATCGTGTCGGTGGATTTGATCCGAACGTTCCTGAAGCATTCAGCTTCGTGGACCTTTCGCTCCGGGCTCGGTACAAGGGGTGCCGTGTTGCCTACGAACCATCAGCACGTGGAACACTGCTTCGTGAACGTTCGCTTGAGACCGTTCCAGATGAATGGTCTACCCTGCATATCGGGAAAGTGAAACCCGATCTTCAGGCCTACACACGCCTTGACGGGTATAATGTTGAAGAAAGTGAAGGCACGTCACGCACTATCCCGATGGGTCGATCTGTACCGTCCCGCAAACGTGGGGAGGAGTCCGACATGAACGCTCATAGCAGTGGGTCAGGAGATGTGTCGTCTGATAATATCGCTTCCAACAAGACACCCACACTAAATGAGCTCCTTTCTAAAGCGGAGACGTTGATCAAAGATGGCCGCTTTGATGTTGCTGAAGATTCACTTATCAAGGCGCGTCAGCAGGTCAACGGAAACGTGCATAGTCGTGTCATGTACTGGACGTTGCTTGGGGACGCTCGCTTCCGCCTGAACAAGACGGATGAGGCTTACTCCTGCTACCGAAAAGCAGTGAGTGATGACCCGAGCGCGGAACGTGCCTGGATAGGTATCGGTACGTACCACCTTGTGAAAGATGAGCTGGATGCAGCGGACCAGATCTTCAGCAAGGTTGTCGAGCTGAATCCGGGGAATATGCGTGGCCACCTGGGGAAGGGGAATGTCGAACTTCGGCGGGGCAATACGGTAGAGGCCCTCGGTTCCTTCGTTAAAGCTTCCGAGCTTGACCCCGGCTATCGTCCTGCGATTGTCGGGTTGGTTGCAGCTGCGGTTCAAGCAGAAGAGATGTCCCAAGCTGAACCACCGCTGGAACGTTATCTCGCCATTCATCCCGAGGATTTTGAAGCGCGATTTCACCTTGCAGCGGTCCTGTTTGGGAAACGTGAAACAGACCGCGCGAGGGTAGAAGCTGTGCGTGTCCTGGAAACAAAACCGGAGCACAAGGGCGCCAGGGAGTTGCTTGCCCACCTGCCCGGTGAACCGAGCGTTTCCTGATGAAAGTCCATCGGATGAATCAGGAAGGAGGAGTTGGAGGCCGTCTTACGGTCGTCCAACTCGCTCGTTTTGGCGACCTCATCCAAACATCCCCATTACTGCAGAATCTTCAATCAACTGCTGCTGAACTGACACTCGTTGTTGATCGGCGGGTGGTTCGGGTAGCACGTATGCTTGAAGGTGTGGATAGAGTAGTCGGGGTCGATCTGTCTCGTCCACCTCTTCCCAATGCTAGTCATTCGTTAGCTGAAAACCTTCAGGTAATGAAAGCATGGGCTGGTCCCTGGATGGATGCGGCGGTAGCAGACAAGGTTTTGCTCCTGAATCAAGGCGATGTTCCTGCCTTGATCGCGAAGGCCA
Source organism: bacterium (assembly GCA_020444265.1). Taxonomy (GTDB): domain Bacteria; phylum Electryoneota; class Electryoneia; order Electryoneales; family Electryoneaceae; genus JAHLLH01. The sequence continues at coordinate 584,500 of JAHLLH010000001.1, read as the reverse complement.
TCGATGCAGATCAGCATGATGGCCCTTTTGGTGCACAGCAATTGCCCGCCCCTCATCTCTACCTGAATCATGCCTTGTCTGATCGACGATTGAACCCGTTGCATCTCGTTGAAGTTTGGGCGGCATACGGACCGGACAGATATCCGCTGTCTGCTCCGGCTCTCAGAAGAGATGTGGGCACACCCTTTGCAAAACATAGTGGTGAGCAAGCTCGAACTCCTGACACAGATAGCGTTTACGCTGTAAACATTGGTGCTGGAGCGGCAGGAAGACGACTTCATGCGGAAAAGCTTGCCGAGTTGGTGAACAGCCTGTTGAAACGTGGCGCAAAACGAGTGGACCTCATCGGTTCTCCAGCAGATAGACCGGATGCATGGAAAATACTGGAAGCCCTGCCGCATGGGGATCGGCGTATCCGCAATCTCGTGGGGCAGACAAGCTTTGAAGAGCTCCCCGCGATTCTTGACGCGGTCAATGTGCTGATTTCGAGCGATACGGGGACATTGCAGCTTGCAGCGGCAACCAGGGCAAGGCAGCTAGGCCTGTTCTTTGGCGGGGCTAATCCAGTTGAAACAGGGCCTTATCGTAGTGGTGCGGTAGCGTTGGTTCACAAAAGATCCTTGCAGCAGAACGAAGATGATCCAGTAGGGAATGCGAATGAATTGTCGATGGAGCAGGTCGCGGAATTGGCTGTAAAACTGGCCGACCCAGGAAGAGAGGTAAACGAAGATGACGATCAGTTCAATGCCTTCGATTTGTTGGTGGCCAGACCTTCATCTCTGGGTATCCGGTACGGATACGTCTCCAGCGAAAAGCGCCTTCAGTTCGGTGCAGGGCAACGATGGCTCCCTCTCCTCGAGTCCCTTATCCGGACGGACACTGTCCCGACCGGGGAATCCCACAAAGCGGGGTCTGGTCAGTTGGGGAATGCAAGCGGGGCAGCAGCACTCCTGAGTGATGTGGGAAATGAAGCATCCATGCGCTGGATGATGTTGGGGGATAAAGAGAAGCGCTGGATCAAGCGAATTGTGCATGCTTTTGAAACAAACGGCTACCTGGGGTGGGTCGGTGGCAATACGCCAAAGTTGGAGAAAAGTTATGATGCGTGAACAGATACGAACCTTTGGTGAGCAGCCTCAGCAGTCGACCCTCAAGGAAAAGGTTCCTGCAGGGTATCGCGGAGTCTATGCAGTTCCTACAACACCATACAGCGTTTTTGTGCACCGTTCACCTGTTTACATCACAAGTGAACTGCCGCAGGGAAAACGTCCAGGCCGTCCTTCTGCGAGGACAAGAGTGGCGCGTGGGCTGCCTTTCCGTCCTGATGGTTATCCATATGCCAGTCGGCGCTACAGCCGTCACCTGATGCGCGAACAGGCCGCCCTCGGCGGGGGAGGTGAGGCATGAGGCTTCTTCTGTTAAACGATACCTATTTCGGTGATACGATTCGAGATCGAGTTGATGATCTGCTTCGTGTCGGTCCTGATACGAGCAACAATATCGTGCTCGATCCTGATCGGGATGACCTGTTTGAAGCGGTAGATGAATCAGGTTTTAAGCCAGATGCCATTCTACAGGTTGACAGCCTGAACCGTAGGGTCTTTTTTCGTGGCATAGAACGCTTCACGCAACCAATGGCCTTCTACGCAGTCGACGCCCCGATCAACGAGTACTGGCAACGGCATTATGCCTCACAATTTGACCGAGTATGGGTCGATCAACATGAAGTGTGGCGGTCGCTTTCGGTGGCGGGTGTTGGTTGGGCTCGTTGGCTTCCACTGTCTGCCGATCCAGAGATCTATTACCCGCCAAAGAGGGAAACAGATCGAGATATTCCGCTTCTTTTTGTTGGGTCGATTGATTCGGAGTTGAGGCCGAAACGATCTGCGATCCTGCATCGGCTTCGTCAGATCACGGATGTTCACGTTGTCGATGGTGGAGGGGCACGATCTGTTGGTCCGAACGAGGTCGCAGATTTGTACCGTCGCTCAAGGATTGTTTTAAACGAACTTTTGTTCGATGGTATCAATTTGCGCACGTTCGAAGCGATGGCTTGCGGTGCTGTTGTGCTGACTGAGCAAGCTCGTGGTGAAGAGATGCTCTTCACAGATGGCTATTCCCTGGTGACCTTTAATCAGTCGAACATCGAAGCCGTCGTACAGAACCTTCTGGATCACCCCTCGCGGACCGAACACATTGGGTACGCCGGGTCGACCCTGGTGATGGAAAAGCACACTCTTGGGCGTCGTGCGAACCAGGTTGTGAATGACCTGGAACGTTTGAGGGTCAGAAAAGAACGATTCACTCGTGAGAGCCGGGCCGATGCGCTTTGGGGCATCATGCTGGCCTCGTTGAAGTGGGGCGAACTGGAACAGATTCGTCAGTATACAGCAGAGGAACTTTACAAGCAGCAGGAGGGGCTTGAACCCTTCCGTCGTGACCTGCTCGCTGATTTGTTGCAAAAGGCGAGTCCCAGCAATGGAAATGGTTCTTTTCCGGAAGTATCACCGAGTATGATGAACGTGGTCAAAGCTGCTCGTGCACTTTCCAAGAACGATGGCAAGGGTGCGGCTGGATTCCTCGGTCTTGAGTCGACGGACCCACTAGATATTCATACGGAACTTGGAAAACTGCTTTATGGTGTCGGACAGGATATGACACCCGGTTTTAATCGTTCCATACTTCCAGTGACCATGTGGACTGCGTTTGAGCACTTCCTGCATGTTGTGCGTGAAGATCCGACGAACCTGGAAGCGATGGAACACCTTGATCGTATTCTGGTTGAGCGGAATGCAGTCGAGTTCACCTTGCCACTCTGGCAACGCTACCATCTCAACCAGCCCAAAGATCGCGATTCTGAAACGATGCTGAAACAGCGTGCAAGGATGGGGTATGTGATCCAACCGGATCGATCCCAGGCGCGGGAGGGATCGTCGTTCCCTTTGCGCACAAGCTCCCGCCGTACCACCGCAAGGATTCCATCGCCTGGAACAGGAGCGGGGAGGAGCTGATGAGTGGGCTGGGTGACATGCTACAAGGCAATCTGGATGTTTTGAGAAACGCTGGACGCGTCGACCTGTTCGAACAGTTTGCCGCACCACTCCCGTTGGGGAATCTCGTCCTTGAGCAGGCGAAGGATGGAAACCCGACACTTCTCTGTGATGGCCAAGCGGTCCACAGCCGCTATGCTCCGCAGAAAGAAGCTCGTTCGCTGGCGTCTAAGCTTTTGAGCCAAGCTGAGGGTGACAGTCCAGTCTACCTGTTAGGGATGGGGTTGGGGTATCTGGCAGAAGCCTTGATCGAAGCGATGCCCAATCGCACCATTCATATCCTCGAACCATCGGTCGAAGCGTTTTCAGCAGCAATCCAGGTCCGCGATCTGGGCAAGCTATTTGAACGATGCACCCTTCATGTAGGCAATCTGGCTGATGTCACGGTGGACGGAAGCCTCGTGGTGATGCCCTCGGTTCGAGTGTATGCACCGTTCGCATTGGACGAGGTGAAGAACAGCAAGTCGGAAAAGGGGTTGGTTCCCCCCGGACTGCGAATCCTCGTTGTAGGTGCGCTGTTGGGTGGCAGTGTTCCGATCGGTCACTATGTCACAAGCGCGCTGAAGCAACTCGGTCATCGTGCTGAACTCTTTGATTCGACCCCCTTCGCGCCGGCAAAGGCTGTACTGGAAAACGTTTCCAGCAACCAACAGCACCGAACAACTCTACTGGCACAGTACACCAATCTACTCGGTCAAAGTGTACTGGCACGTGCCGAAGAGATGCAAGCACAGCTTGTCTTCTTCATGGCACAGTCCCCCGGCACACAGGAAGCGCTGGAAGAATTAAGGCGGGCTGGTGTTCCGACTGCATTCTGGTTTGTTGAGGATGGCGAGCTCTTTGAATACGGGGTTCGAGTCGCACCCTTCTACGATGTCTTCTTCCACATCCAGAAAGGCAGCTACGAAAAGCGATTGCGCCAGGCTGGGGCGCCTGCCGTGCACTATTTGCCACTGGCAGCCGATCCGGATGTCCATAAATCACTAGAACTTAATGATTCTGAACTGGACATCTATGGTTCAGATATCAGCCACATGGGGGCGGGGTATTTCAATCGTCGTCACTTCTTCAGTGGGCTAACCGATTACGATTTCAAATTGTGGGGAAGTGACTGGGAAGGCGCTGGTCTGCTGGCCGCTCACTTGCAAAAACATGGCGAAAGGGTAGATCAGGACGAGATTATCCGAATCTTCAATGCTACTCGGATCAATCTGAACCTGCATTCCTCGACCTATACCGAAGGGGTGAATCCCAACGGTGATTTTGTTAATCCGAGAACGTTTGAAGTCGCTTCGTGTGGTGCGTTTCAGCTTGTTGATGAACGAAGTCTCCTAGCCGAACTGTTCGAACCCGGCAAAGAGGTGGTCACTTTCAACGATCTCGAAAGCTGCCGGAAGGCCATCGACTATTACCTGGCTCATCCAGACGAAGCAAAGGAAATCGCAGTAGCGGCACGGAGGCGGGTGCTCGAGCATCACACGTACCGTCACAGGATGGACGAGGCACTTCGTGTGATCGCGGCCCAATGCGAATTTCCCGCTGTTGAAGAGAATCCCAATATGGTTCGTGCACTTGTGCTAGAGGCTGGAGACGATCAAGAATTAGCGTCCTTCTTCGCGCGAATGGGCGAACCGGATGACGTCCTGACGCTGGATGGGATTGCCCAGAAAATTCTCCGCGAGGAGGGGGATCTGGGCGAGACCGAAGCGCTATTCCTGCTGATGAATGAGTTCGGGAAATGGGCAAAAGAAAAAGGAGTTGTGTGAACATACTGCTGGTTAATCTCGCCCGCATGGGCGATCTCGTGCAAAGCACACCCGCAATCCAGGGCCTCAAGGCTATTCCTGGAACGCGGGTATCGCTGCTCGTAACCAGCAACCTTACTGACTTCGCCAAATCGCTAGGTGCGGATGAGATTCTTGCCTTCGATGAATCCTCCCTCTTGCCTGATCTACTTGAATCTAATGGATCGATGCTTCGAGCCGGGAAAGCATGGAAACAATGGGTTGAGGAGCTACGCAGAAAATCATTTAATAGGGTCGTAAATCTGACTCATGATGACTTTTCCGCTCACCTCGTTTCGCTTCTGGAAGCAGATGTCTTGGGACGTTATCGTGCGCCTAATGGAGAGTTTGTGGTTCGTGGGAACTGGATGCGCTATTTCTTTACGATGTTCCATTTCCGTGCGACCAATCCGTTCAACCTGGCGGATGTTTATCGTCTGGGTGCAGGAGTAAATAAGGGAGCGATCCCAGTTCGATTGAACCCGGAAACTCTAGATTTCGAATTTCAGTCGCTGCTGGACTCCTTGCCGCGGCCCATTGTTGCTATTCATCCAGGGGCGAACCACCCCTTGCGGCAGTGGCCTGCAACTTCCTATACCAGCCTGGTGGATGCTCTTTCTGCCAAGGGTGTTTCAGTCGTACTGGTTGGAGGACCGGGTGAGATAGAACTTTGTGATGTGATTGCAGAGGGAACTAAACGCCGTCCGAACAATCTTGCCGCCAAGACGAGGCTGGCGCAACTTCCCGCACTTTTGCAAGCGGTGGATCTGCTGGTGACCAATGATACTGGTCCATTGCATGTTGCCGCTGCCGTGGGGACAAAAACGGTTTCGGTATTTCTTGCGATGGCACGCCCACAAGACACTGCACCGTGTGCGGATGGCCATTGTATTCTTGAAACCTTGGCCGACACACATCCCTGTCCTGAAACGACACCTTGCGCGCAGTGCAGCTGTGGAAAGACCATTCCTATTGAAGCAGTTGAGAACGCAGCTCTCGTTCAGCTAGGTGTTGAGGAAGAGCATCTTCCGTCGACTCGTGGCCAGTTCAGACTGCTTCACACCTGCTTCGCAGAAGATGGTTGCCTCGACCTGAAAGAGATTTATCGTGTTGGTAGCAACAGGCTAATCGGTGAACCTGCAGCAACATTCCGCCCAGTTTGGCAAGCCATTCTGAATGATCAGGAGAAGGGAAGCAGACTCGATGAGCTGTGCGGATCGATTTCTGAATCGGATGCACAGGTGATCGAGCAGGCCCTTGCGCTGGCTTCGCGTATGGTGGCGAGAATCGAAGGGCTATCAGGTTATAATGACTCACAAACACTCGCACAGCTCGAGTCGGAATGGTTTCAACTCGAGCACGAGGCAGGGGATATAGCTGCATTTCTCCTGCTCTACCGTCTCCAGCGAGAATCGTTGTACGTGCAAGGTTTTGACGCACTGCAACGCCAGGCACGAGGACTTCTGGAACGCTGGAAGGTCGCTACGGCACGGTTTGTGGGCACAATGGACGAGGAGGTGATGCCATGACTCGTCCTATCGCCGTCATGAACCTGACGAGGTTGGGTGATATCCTGATGACCCTTCCGATGCTGCGCAGAATCCGTGCTCAGCATCCGGGTCACGAACTTCATCTAATCGTGACACGTGGCTTCGAGGGTGTTGCAGAGTTGCTTCCCGTGGATCGTGTTATCACTGTCGATACTCTACAGCTAGCCCAGGTCAGCCTGGGGCAGAGTGGACGTTCGTTGAGCAATAGCACGCAGGAGCTTCAGAAGAAGCTTGCTCCTCTGCTGACTGCTGACTATGGAGCAATTTATAACATCACTCACAGCACCATCAGTTCGCTGCTAACTCGTCTGATGAAGGGCCCCGTTATTGCCGGATTGACCTTGGATAACCAAGGTTACCGCCGTATCGAAAACAGCTGGGTACGTTACTTCTTTGCAGGAAATCTCAATCGCGGCGCAAACCCAATTCATCTCTCTGACCTCTCAATAGGTATCGCAGGAGGGGATGGGGGTGAGGAGCGTGAATCCCTGGCAAGGATTGAGGTTCCGCGAGCGACAAAAGATAGCATCGCAGAAATGCTACCGAGTCCAAGTGAGCGTGTTCCCCTCGTTGCCATCCAGGTTTCCGCATCTGCGCAGGACAAACAGTGGGAAGCAGCGAAATTCGCAGAGGTAGGCCGTCAGCTGGTGCGACATACCGGTGCTCGAATTCTACTCACGGGAACCCAGACAGAAGCGGAAGTCTGTGAGGAGGTTGCCGCCCTGATTGGTCAAGGGGCAATCAACTTGGCCGGAAAGAGTGACATCCCGGGATTGGCTGCGTTGCTGGAGAATTGCGACCTGCTGGTGACCAATGATACCGGCACCATGCATGTAGCCAATGCTGTTGAGACTCGCTGCCTTGTCATTACGCTAGGAAGTGCACTTTCCGACGAAACAGGTCCTTATGGACGTGGTCATGTCATTCTTGAACCACGGATCGACTGTTTCCCATGTAGTTTTCAGACAGATTGCCCCCATCACAACTGCCATTCGATGATCAAGCCTGCGCAAGTTGCTGGAATTGCAGAACAGATGTTGGAAGAAGGTGGTCTCCAAGTTCTGAGTGATGATTTACTGCGTGGTATACATGGCTGGGTGACTGATTTTGATGCGCAGGGTATGTGGGTGAAGCAACCTCTGACAAGGCAGGTACCACAAGTCGATGGGATCGTGAAAGAGATTCTGCGATCGCTTTTACCCGCTCATCTGGATCAGCGCATGGTTGAGCCAAATGAGGTTGCTGAGCTCGTTGCATTGCGTGCGTCAAGCTTGTTTGGTGCACCAGATGCGCGAAACCTCCATGCTCTCATCGGGGCTCCTCGAGAGGATTTAGGGCGTTTCCTTCATGCACTGGATGAGAAGCGCGTTGTGCTGGCCAAAATGATCAAACTTGCCAAGGATCCGGTTCGTAACGCGGATCAGCTTGCTGTTCTCGCACCTGATGTGGAAAGAGGAGTCGAAGAGATGACCCGTCGCCATCTCTCGAACAAACTGCTGCGTCCATTATTACTCCTCTTCCGCTTCGAACGGGAAAACATTCCTGACGCGGAATTGGGTGATCAGTTGGGGATGCTGAGTGTGTTGTTTGATGGTTACCATAAGCTCATTTCCAGTTTGAACCTCGTCCTCGAGCATTTACCGTTAACGTGGACAAAAGCCGCGCAGGAAAAATCTGTAGCTAGCACCGATATGGGGCAGACGAAAGCGTCTACCATGATTCCTGCTTCAAGTAACGGGACAAACGGGTCAGCCCACGGACTTAGCGCGAAACAGAACCTGTTGAACAAACTCCGTCGTCCAAGGATGCGAGGAGAGCGCCTGACAATCATCGTGCCAGTCAGCGGTTATTACCTGCAGGACGAAATCATCCGTGCTTGCGAGGCACTTGGACATACGGTTATCCCGCTTCCTTTTGAACAGCGTAGGGATGTGATCGAGAGGCTGCTTCTCGCAAGTGTGGATGCGGATTTGCTTATAACGGTGAATCACCTCGGTTTTGACCAGGATGGTGAACTTGCAGAACTGCTGCATGGGATCGATCTTCCTGTTGTCTCCTGGTATGTGGATCGCCCCGGTTTCATTCTGCTTGACCACAAGCTTCCCCCGAGTGAACAGGATTACATCTTTACGTGGGAAAAGGCAACCTTGTCTGAATTGCGGGACTACGGTTTTACTCATGTCGAGTACTTGCCGCTCGCTGCAGACCCCTCAAGATTCACGCAGGATGGACCCCGGACAGGGTCTGGAAAGGTTCGTTGGGTTGCCAATTCAATGATATACCCCTCTGCAGAGTGGCGTGAAAAGGCCCATGTCACTGAGTACCCGTCGGCCCTCTTTGAACGATCGCTGGCGTTCCAACTTGCGGGACGGATTGAGCCGACAGAAGCCGTCCGAAGCGCTGCGCGTGCAGAAGGGTTGTCAATTGATTCATGGAGTCTGGGCCAACTCCTGCACTATGCTTCAGCTGTTGCTCTTACTGCGACTCGCAATTTGCGGGCTGAATTAGCTGCGTCGGCACGACCCCTTGGGCTGGAACTGTATGGGGACGATGGCTGGCACCAATTGATAGATGGGGTTGTCGTACACGCACCCGTGGATTATTACACCGAATTGGCCTCAGTTTACCGTGGTGCTCTGCATATCAATGCAACATCCTTCCAGATGCCAACGGCAGTGAATCAACGCTTGTTTGATGTACCGCTCGCGGATGGCATCCTTGTTACAGACAGCCAAGAAGCTGTTTTTGAGCTGTTTGATGAGGATGAAGTGAATGTCTATGAGGACGCGGATGAAGCAGCCAACCTGGTTGAATACCTCATCAAGCACCCCGCGCCAGCCGTGAAGCGTACGCGAAAAGCAGCAAATCGGATTCAAAACGAACACACCTATAACCACCGACTGAAAACGATTGTCGAACAGGTTCGGAAGCACCACAGGACAATCGTCCCGGTGGGAGAAGGAGGAAAACGATGACCGAAATCATCGTCGATGGCGTCACAACAACTCTTCCCGATGCAGGGCAGGAGACTGTGGCAGATGTAGTGGGGCTGGTTTCCAGCACTCTGGACGCGAAAAAGCGCATTGTGCGAGTTTTTGTGGATGAGCAGGAGGTGACCGGGGAGCGAGAACAGCATCTTCGAAGCCTGGCGTCCCTGAAGTCCATCTCGCTGGAAACTGGTTTTGCGAGTGATCTAGCCAACGAGACGCTGGTCAGTATCGAAGAGTTTCAAAAGGCATTGATGGCAGAGCTCGACCGTGCTGTCGAAGTGTTCCGCATGGACACATTCGAGAAAGCGAATGAGATCTTCGCACGCTGCCTGGATGGCATGCAGGTGTTGCTGAATACAACACTCAGTGTAGCCAGTCTGCTTCAGGTCGGCGCGCCGGATGTCGTTACCGGCGACAGCACACTTGAAGAAAACACTCGGAAGATCAGTAGAGTTCTGGATGAACTGATCAGTGCTCAGACCAATCGTGACACTATTCTCGTCGCAGACCTGATTGAGTATGAACTTCATCCTTTGCTTGAAGATTGGACGGGAGTTGTTGAATCTCTTCGTGGGATCAGTGTGGCAGTATGAACCAGTCACGTCCCCAAGAATCCATCGTCCGCGCCTTGCTACGTGTAAGTGAAGAGGCTTTACAGGCGGCCAGGATCGAACATCACACAGCTTATGAAGCTGCGATGGATGAACGTGGCAGATTACTCTGTGCGCTTTGGGGGTTCCCGGAAGATAAGGAACTGCCTGAGTTTAGCCAGAAGATGGCAAATGAACTCAGGGGTAAACTACCCAGGATTAGCGATAAGGACAGGACGCGGTTGAGGGAGTTAGACCGTGGTATTCTTCTCGCTTTGGGTGCACAAAAGAAACGCGTTATTGAGGATGAAGCTCAAGTGACGCGCGGACGAAGGTTCATGGAGGGTATTCGGGCTCTGGGAACTGGAAAAACCGGTGTTCGAGTAGATCGATCCGGATAGAGAGACCCGCTCTTTGACAAGCTGCAGACGTTTCGAATATGTACTGATTTCAAGAAGTTAGCGTCTGAGGATGCTCCGATGAGGAGGCATTCCTTGCACGATGTCTCAAGTGCCGCTCAAGGTTCACCTTCCATCCGCCGATAAAGTGGATAGCAAGGGTTCTTTTCGGTAACACAGGTGCAAGGAGGTGCAGTATGAGCACACGGATCAACCATAACGTGCTCTCGCTCACCGCTCAGCGTAACATCTGGAGGACGCAGGGCGAATTGGATCAGGCGCTTACCCGCCTGTCCTCAGGTCTTCGTATTAACTATAGCTGGGATGATCCAGCTGGCCTGGCAGTGAGTGAGAGGTTCCGCGCGCAGATTTCTTCAATGACTGAAGCGGAGCGGAACGCGAACTACAATGTGAACCTGATGGCGACAGCCGAAGGTGCACTATCGGTAATCGACGAAAAGCTCGTCCGTATGCGCGCCCTGGCAGTTCAGGCGTCCAACGGCGCGCTGACTTCGACCGATCGAAACTCCCTCGATGTTGAGTTCCAACAGCTGCGGAGTGAGATTACTCGAATCGCGTCGACGACGAACTACAACAATCTTAACCTGTTGGATGGTTCGCTGAGTGGAAGCCCAGGCTTGAAGTTCCACATTGGAACGTACAATACCTCGGGCCAAGACTATTACTATGTCACGCTCGCGAACATGACGTCCAGCGCACTCGGTATCTCGAGTCTCGATCTGACCGACACGATCAATGCGCAGACAGCGATCACCTCGATCGACACTGCGATTGACACGAAGGACACAGAACGGACTCGTATCGGTGCCTACGTCGAGCGTCTGCAGAACACAATCTTGAACCTGCAGATTGGCCGTGAGAATGCCACGGCATCAGAATCAACCATCCGCGATGCGGATATTGCCGAAGAGATGAGCAACTTCACTCGCGCGCAGATTCTGATGCAAACTGGCGTGTCGATGCTTGCGCAGGCCAACATGGTCCCGCAAATCGTAGCTGGTCTCGTTGGCTGATCTTAGCCGGACTTAACGCCGCACCTCCCGTTGCGAGCGGGATGGCGTGATCGTTGATCCGACACCCATGGATGGCGCAGGTTCAGGGTGAACTGCGCCACTATGGGTGTTTTTGGCGCAGGATTGTCGGGAGTTGTCTCAAGGAACTGGCTTCGGCCTACCTGAGGGCAGCATGGCTTCAACAACGATCAGTGGCCTTTCTTCCGGGATTGATTGGCAATCGACCATTGACCTGATTATGCAGGTCGAGAGTCAGCCGGTCACCCGGTTGCAAGAGCGAAAGCTTGCGTACCAGCAAAAGAACGCGGCTTGGAATGCACTTCAAACCAAGCTGACGACTCTACAGGCAAGCTCTCAAAAAATTGACACGGATACCGAGCTTCTGAAGAAGACGGCATCCAGTTCGGACACGGACGTCTTCACGGCGACAGCCGAGGCCGGCGCGATCTCTGGATCGCATTCGATCATTGTCAATCAACTGGCCCAAGCTGAGATCTATGTGCACGCTGACGGTTGGGCGGATGTGAACTCCACCGAGATCTACTCGGGTGCGGGTGGGCAATTCGCTTTCAACTACGATGGTGACACAATCATCCTGGATGTACCAAGTGGATCAACGTTGTTGGATCTTGTACAGATTATCAACAATTCAGAAGATAACCAGGACGCAGATGGCAATGCCCTGGTCATCGCCTCGACCATTGACGATGGGGGTGCCACCGATCCGATTCACCTGGTCCTGACAGCAGCAGATCCGGCCAGCGCTAACTCGTTTTCCATTGATGATGCGAACACGAACTTGGGGACAGGAAGCGAGTTTGATGATGCATCGTGGACAAGGACTCAGGATGCACAGGAGTCCGAAATCCGTGTGGACGGTTTCCCGCCGTCATCGTGGATCACACGAGAGTCCAACAATGTTGATGATGTCCTGGAAGGCGTGACCTTAACGCTGAAGGACACATCCGCAACGGGCGTCAAAGTATCTGTCGCGGACAACTACACAGCGATCAAGTCAAGGATTGCTGACTGGGTTTCGGCCTACAATGATGTCATGGCTGAAATCAAGAAGGATATCAGCTACGACGCTGAAACAGAAACTCGTGGAATCCTTCTTGATGACAGTCAGGTAAGAGTTGTTCGATCCAGGCTGACGGATGTTGTCATTAACGAAATCCCAGGACTGGTGAGTACGGCTACTTACAAGTCACTGGGTGACATCGGTATCGATATCGGCAATAACGGCACGTTGACAATTGACGAATCCGAGCTGCAGGATGCATTGGAAGAGGATGCGGAAGCTGTCGCAAATCTCTTCGCGAAATCAACCTCCAGCACGACATCGTCTCTCGAATTGCTTGCCTATACGGAAGAATCGGAAGGTGGGAGTTACGAAGTCGAGGTGAGTTGGTTGTCGAGCGGTAGTATTGACAAGACCGCCTCAAATACGATCGGTGGTTATGCTGCGACGGTCGAAAATGAAACCGTTCTGGTTGGCAAAGCGGGGACGGAAGTCGAGGGTATTCGTATCCAGTTTACCTATCCCGGCGGGGGTGCAGGATCAACAACCGGTACGATTCGATTTGGGGCAGGTGTAGGTGTTCAGGTAGATGGCAAAGTCGAGGTCCTGACCGATTCGATCGATGGTTTGATTACGAACGTCACCGATTCGTACCAAAGTCAAATTGACAGCTTGAATGATTCGATCGATTCGTACGAAATACGTCTGGAACAGAAGCGTGAAAGCTTGGTTCGTCAGTTCCTGGCGATGGAAACTGCAGTTTCGCAGGCCCGTTCTCAGAGTAGTTGGGCCGGTGCAGTTTGATAACTACCGTTTGGTCCATTGGGATTCGCTTGACCATCGGTCTGAAGAGTCGTAAACTGAAAGGAATCGTGGTATGGCACGATTCAACCCGTACAACCAGTATAACGATGTGACATTTGAGACTGCCGATCCAGGTTCCCTGGTCGTTACGACCTATGATGCCGGGATTCGAGCGCTCAAGGAAGCTACACGCGCCATGCATGAGAATGATTTTGAATCCAGGGTCAAGAACATAGACCTTGCATTCAGTATCATCAGCGAACTCCGAAAATCTTTGAACCCTGAGAAGGGTGGAGAAATTGCGGAACGTCTTAACTCGTTATATGTCTTCTTTACCCGTGAAATCACCATGGCAAATGCCTATGGTGATCCGGAGCGTCTGAAACCTGTCATCTCCATGATGCAGGATCTTCGTGGCGCATGGGATGAAGCCCGTAAGAAAGGTGTGTCGACCGAGGGCTGATTTCCTTCGATTGTTGACCCTGGAGGTACTCCATGGTAGACCATATTAACCAGGCTGGCGGACCCAATTCAGTCGGTGGACCAAAGAAGGTAGACCAGGTCCGGCCTGAACAAAGCCGTCCAGCAAAGGCTGAACACACGCCGCATCAGGTACGCACGGATCGTGCGACCATTTCTGCAAATGCCGCCGAGGTGGCACGTTACCAGGAAATGGCTGAGCTCCACCTCGAAGCATTTGGTCCGAGTGACCGGAGCGCAAAGCTGGATGAAGTACGTCAACGACTCGCAGCTGGGTACTACGACCGTCCCGATGTTGTCGAGAAGATAGCGGGAACATTGGTGGAAGGTGCAGCTGCGGAAACAGCGCGTGCTAGCGATCTTGAAACAGCAAAACGTCGAACCGAAGATGGGTTCTACGATAAGCCGGAGGTAATGGATAAGACGGCGGAAAATGTTCTCAGGCGCGTGCTTGGACGTTCTCCCGGCGAGTAGGATAAACACAATCTTTGCGATAGAGAGGGCCGTTCTACGGCCCTTTTTTGTATGTTTGGAAGAATTGGTCTTGCTGGATTGGAACCTGGCTGGTGAAAAGCGACCTGAAAGCCTACTACACGGAACTTGGTGTCCAACCGGATGCGTCAGCGGATGAAATTCGTGAAGCGTATCGCCGCCTTGCTAAAAAATACCACCCCGATACCAACCGTGGAGACCATGTCGCTGAAGAGCGTTTTAAGCGGATCAGCGAAGCATATCGAGTCCTCTCCAATCCTGCTAATCGTCTCGAATACCACACGAAAGAAGAGATCAGGACACGGGCAAGATCGAATGCGAAGGGGAAAAGTACTGCTTCGTTCAAAGATGTCTTCAAGCAGGTCTTTCGGGCTGGTTTCGGCGGGGAAACACCTGATAGAGCTGTCCGTACCCCGAAACGAGGTAAGGATCACAGGCTTTCGTTGGATGTAAACCCGATAGAACTGGCTACAGGCGTTCGGCGAACCATTAAAATGACACGTGCCATACGCTGTGAAGTGTGCGGTGGCGGAGGTGTCAAACCGGGCTACGATGCGGGACAGTGTACTGTTTGTCATGGACTGGGTGAAATCCCGTCTGCAAAGAATGGGAAGACAGTTTTTGCTCCCTGCAGCAACTGCGAGGGAACAGGTCGTGTTGCGAAGGAGCCTTGTATGCACTGCGCAGGCACTTCTCTGAACAGGGCCAGTGCTCGTGTTGAAATTATAGTCCCCAAGCGCTCAAAAGCAGGCCAGACGTTGACACTGAAGGGCGAGGGTAGTGAAGGGGCATTTGGGGGGCCTTCGGGTGACCTGCATGTCACCTTAAACGTTATCCCACAAGATGATTTTGACCTCGATGGCAGCAACCTGATCTACCAACTTTCGATCAATTTGAAACAAGCGCTGCTAGGCGACGTGGTCAGTGTCCCACTTCCAACAGGAATAGTCAGGGTTACTCTCCCGGCTGGATTGCCCGAAGGAAAGATGTTACGCGTGAAGGGTAAAGGCATTGCCAACGACTCAGGCGAGGTGGGGGATCTATTAGTACGGATAAACTTGGTTTTTCCGGAGCAACTTGGAAAACGGTCCAAGGAATTGCTAGACGATTTGATGGAACAGCCTGAATGGAAAAAGAGCTGACCCTGGAAGTCGAGATCATACCTCGAGCTTGACTCGTTTGCTGATGTGAAGGATGAAGGTTTAGCGAGTCCAGTAGGTCCGTGTTGTCAACACGAGAACGGTGAAAATCTCAAGGCGTCCCACAATCATCAAGACTGCAAGGACCCATTTTCCGAAGAGTGGGATGGAACTGTAATTGTCCGCCGGGCCAACATCACCCAACCCAGGCCCAATGTTGCTCAGGCAGGCGATTGTACTGGTCATGGCCGACACTGGATCGAGCCCGAGAAGCGCCATCACCATGGTCCCCAGCAAGACGAGTAGAGCATAGAGCAGGAAGAAGGCAAGGACGTTCTGAACGATATCCCCTTGCAACACCTTCCTTCCCAGTCGGATGGGGTAGATGGTGTTCGGATGAATAATTTTGTGCAGTTCCATACGTGCCTGTTTCAAAAGGATTTGGACACGTACTGCCTTAATCCCACCACCGGTCGAACCGGCCATTCCTCCCATCAGCATCATCCCGACAAGCAAAACCTGGGCAACAAACCTCCATTCTTCAAAGTTTGATGTCGCATAACCAGTGGTGGTTGTGATGGATACGACCTGAAATGCCGCCTGACGAAAGGCGAGTTCGATTGGCTGATTGGCTACCAGACGCTCTGCTGTTACAATCAGGATACCCGCACCAATGACCACGGAAAAGAACTTGAACTCAGGACTTTGCCAGTATTTACGAAGATTACCACGGAGAGCATGGTAGTGCAGAGTGAAGCTGGCACCTGCGACAAACATGAAAAAGGTGATGACATAATGAATGTAGGGGGACTGGTAGTAGCCTATGGAAGCATTCTTGGTCGAAAAGCCACCAGTTGCCATGGTGCCGAACGCATGGCAGGTGCTGTCGAACCAACGCATTCCCCCGACACGGAGCAGGATGATTTCAAGCAACGTCAGAAGAACGTACACCCCCCAAAGAATTTCTGCTGTATTCCTGATTCGAGGCGTCAGCTTATCTGCAGTCGGGCCAGGGGACTCGGCTTTGAACATTTGCATCCCACCGACGCCAAGAAAGGGGAGGATGGCGATGGAGAAGACAATGATGCCCATGCCGCCAATCCAATGGGTAAAGCTGCGCCAGAAGAGGATGCCATGCGGGAGAGCTTCAATGTTGGTCAGGATCGAAGCACCAGTCGTGGTAAATCCACTCGCGGACTCAAAGAAGGCGTCTGTAACAGATGGAATGGAGTCGCTTATGAGGAAAGGGAGTGCCCCTGCGAGGCTCATGAACAGCCAGCCAAAAGTAACTACGCTGAAACCATCCCTCGCCGATAAATCTGCTGCATTGCGGAAAATAAGTGCCGACACAGTCCCAACAGCCATGATAATCAACGCAGAGAGCAAGAGGCTATACGCATCACCATCGCTGTAATAAAGGGCGACGATGACCGATAATAGCATGCTCGCACCGAGCATTAAAAGGATCAAGCCGATAAGCCGTAGGACTGCAGCTGGATTCATCGTTGGCCTAACTGAACAGTTTCAGCACTTTGTTGACTGCTTCCGGGAGGCAAAAGACCACGACACGGTCACCAACATAAATATGTGTGTCGCCAACCGGGATTTCACCACTATC
The DNA here is from genome assembly GCA_020444265.1 of bacterium. Classification (GTDB taxonomy): domain Bacteria; phylum Electryoneota; class Electryoneia; order Electryoneales; family Electryoneaceae; genus JAHLLH01. Next base: position 567,550 of record JAHLLH010000001.1, on the reverse strand, counting down.
CTCATGTTCGACGGCCACCACAATCGAACCGGTCGGAAACTTGATATCTTTGAGTTTATGACCAACTACCTTTGAATCTGCCGTGACAAGGAATTCGTACGTCTCCGCATTGATTCCAGCCATGTGTCGCAAGCTGATGATCCGTCCGATGCGGATGTATTTAAGAATTGCGTTCGAGGTTAGCAGGCGTGGGTTGATCGCAATATCAAGACCAATAGTTCGAACGATTGGAACGTAGGCCGATTTTCCGATGAGGGTGATGGTCTTCGGTACTTTCAGATGGCGAGCGAGAAGCGATGTAACAACATTATCCTCGTCGTCATCACTGAGAGCTGCGAAAACATCCATGTCCACAATCCCCTCCGCAGAGATCAAATCGACATCGGAGGCATCACCAATCACAACTTCTGTTGACTCAAGGTCTTCAGCAGCTTCCTGACCTCGGTCCCGGTTTCGTTCGATCAATTTGACGCGAATCCCACGATATTTTTCAAGCTCTTCAGCAACCATACGTCCGATTGAAGTGGCGCCATAGATCATCACATTATGGGTTTCCCACTGGCGATGACCAGCCATCTTGAAAACGGTTGCCAGATCATCGTGTAGGGCAGATATATAAATATCATCCCCAACTTCTACCTTGTCCGTACCGCGTGGGATAATCGTCTTGCCCTGACGGTTAATCGCGACCAGCCTGAAGCGGAAATTCTTGGTTCCTTTATCAATATCGAGCAGAGTCCGTCCGGCAACAGGGGAGCCTTCGATCACTTTTAGTCCAGCGATGGCGATGGTGTCATCACAGAAGGTGATCATCTCAAGGACCTGGGGGTATCGCACAAGTCGTACGACTTCACGCATCGCTTCAAGTTCAGGATGAATGATCAAGTCGATGCCGAGATCTGCTGGATCAAGGAAGGTTTGTTCAGAACTGAATTCGCGGTTTCGGACACGTGCTATCTTGGTTTTAACGCCAAACTGCTTAGCGATCATACAGGTGAGTATGTTGACTTCATCGACGGTGGTCACCGCGATGAGCATGTCCGTTGTTTCAATGCCTGCTTCACGCAATACCGTGGGGCTCATGCCCTGGCCTTCAATCGCCATGACATCCAACGTACTGGATAGTAGAGAGATACGCTCCGGGTCCTGATCGACGACAGTAATGTCGTGGTTCTCCTGGCTCAACAGCCGAGCCAGGTGCCCACCCACTTCTCCCGCACCGATGATCAAGATTTTCAACGGTGATCTCCCGTGATTCGCTCCATCCCGCCAAGGTAGGGACGCAAGGCTTCCGGTATCACAATTTCACCCTCTTTCGTCTGATTGCATTCGAGCAGCGAGACCATCAGACGACTTGTTGCTAATCCAGACCCGTTCAACGTGTGGGGATGCTCAGGTTTACCTCCTCCTTCTGGACGATACCGAAGGTTCATTCTGCGTGCTTGAAAATCGAGGAAATTGCTTACGCTGCTGGCTTCCAGCCATGTTTCATTGGCAGGAGACCAGACTTCAATGTCAAAGCATTTTGCCGCTGCAAAGGACATGTCGCCAGCGCACAATTCGATGACACGATATGGAATGTTCAAACGATCGAGAATACTGGTAGCCTGCGCAAGAATTTGCTGATGAACCTCTGCACTCTCGGATGGTTTCACAATCTGAACGAGTTCAACTTTGTTGAACTGGTGAACGCGCAATAGCCCACGTGTTTCTGCACCATACGCGCCTGCTTCACGACGGAAACAGGAGGAAAATGCTGTATACCGGAGGGGAAGTTCTTCCAGATCAAGAATTTCATCCCGATGCATGTTGGTGATCGGGACTTCCGAGGTCGGGATCAGGAAAAAGTCTTCCTGATCGATGTGGTACATGTCGTTTTCCAGCTTTGGAAGCTGACCCGTTCCACGTGCCGAATCACGATTTACCACCATCGGCACAAAGAGCTCACGGTACCCATTCTCCCGGGAATGCGTATCGAGCATAAAATTAATCAACGCACGTTCGAGGGATGCGCCCATTCCGGTGTAAAGTGGCCACCCCGAACCGGTCACTTTGGCACCCCGGTCCATATCGAGTAATCCAAGGTTTTTCGCGAGGGTAAGATGGTCGGCAGGGGAGAAGTCGTAGCTCGGAAGCGAGCCAGCTTCTTTGTAGACCACATTATCAGCTGCAGTAAACCCTTCAGGCGCATCATCGGCAGGTTCAGCAGGCCAGCTCATCAGGAGCTCATCCATCTTCTGACGCAGATCGCGTTTCTCCTCTTCGATCTGTACACCTTTTTCTTTCAACTGTCGTGATGCTTCCATCTCTTCTGCCGCATCACGACCAGCCTTTTTTGCCTCGCCGATGGCCTTGCTCGCTTTATTCATCTCGGCACGGAGGTCATCACCCGATTTAGTCAAGTCACGCCAGCGATTGTCCATCTCGAGCAGATGATCAACGTCGGCCTGGAAGTTTTTCCGGCCGATGGATTTTTTTACCTCTTCGGGTACTTCGCGCACCCTGCGAATGTCATGCATCCTGAAAACTCACGGTAATCGTCTACTGACCTTTTCCTGCAAACATCACCCAAATGGTGTTGATCAGGATCTTGATATCCAAACCAATCGACATGTTTTCCAGATAAAACAGATCGTATTGGAGTTTGTCTTTCACATCATCAATACTGGCATCGTAGCCACGCCGGACCTGAGCCCATCCAGTGATGCCAGGTTTGACGTTTAAACGGCGTGTATAAAAAGGTATTTCCTTCGCAAACTGATCGACAAATACCTTTCGCTCAGGCCGCGGACCGACAAGGCTCATGTGACCCAGTAGAACGTTCCACGCCTGTGGCAGCTCATCGAGACGGCTAGAACGAAGGAATTTTCCCGCACGAGTAATGCGCGGGTCATCCTCACTGGCCCAGATTGCTCCGGTCTTTTTCTCCGCATCTACGGACATACTTCGGAATTTGAGCAAGGTGAATTCACGTCCACGATAGCCAACCCTCTTCTGGCGATAGAGAACCGGGCCTTTACTATCCACTTTTACTGCAAGCGCAACCAATGCCATGATCGGGAACCCGATGATCAAAACAAGAAATGCGACAACCAGGTCGATAACTCGTTTGATCAGCTGCGAGGCTGGATCCAACAGATCAGGAAAAACCTCCAACAATGGGACCCCATACAGCTCCCGGCTTTTAGCCATCCCAACCAGAATCTGGAAGAAGTCGGGGACGATCATCACACGGATGAAGTGGCGATGGATCCTGTCAATAACACTGAGGACCCGGTCCCGTTTGTCCGGTTCAAGCGCAACAAGGGCGTACTCAATTTCACCGCCAGGAGGATTCTCCAGGACATCCTCCAATTGGTCAAGATGGTAACTGGGAAGAGATTCGCACGGGTCTTTATCGCTCTTGTCGGTTACGACTGCAATGATCTCATGACCAAACACGGGTTGTGTCTGGAGAACGCGCAGCAATTCCTGACCTCGAGGACCATGTCCCACAATAATCGACTTAAACAGACCAATCCGACGTCGAAACAGATTGCGGATAAACGAACGGAAGCTTATGCGACCAAAGGATGTGGTAAAGAAGAGCAGAGCGCCATATGTCGCGAGAACCAGTCTTGTGGAAGAAAGGGGAGCCTCGGGATCCATCGTCACAAGGAAAAGGATGACCAGCCCTAGCAAAATAGGCTTAATCATTTCCACGACAGCTTCGTACCTGGAGGTGCTGATCTTCCTTCTGTATGCGCCAGTCAACGTAAAGAGGATAATCCAGTAGAGAGTCGCAAGGCCAGCAACTGGCAGGAAATCAGGACGCAACGGAGCAGAGAAAAACCCCGTATCAAACCGAAGGGCATACGTTAATCCAAAAGCCACCTGCATGGCGAGCACATCAATGATAAGGAGTGCGGGCCATCGGTGACGTATTATCCAGCGGAACGGGCGTGATCCCATACAGCCTCGTGGCCCTCGGTAAATGCCTCGTACAATCCCTGCATGGCCGCACGGAACATCAGTGCGACATAATAAATCTGGGTGAGAATTGGTACTTTCGTGTCGGATGCAATACCTCGCCCAAGCAGAGCGAGGAAACCGAAAAGGGTCATCCCAACAAAGAAGAGCCTATCGAGCTGATGCTCTTTTCCACCAAGAATTCTTAATGTCGCTGCAAACAAGGCCAAAAGCAGAAGAACAGGTGTAAACCAGCGCAATACTTTATGGCTGAAGATAAGGAAGGCGAGCGAACCACTCTTGCGTGGATCAAGTAGCCAAGGCATCACGATCAGAGAATAAGCGGTGCGTCGGACTGTCCGTGCTTTTCTGGCATATTCCTGCTTAAAGGTTGGCTCTGCATCCTCATAGGAATGTGCACGCGGCTCATACACTGTGCGATAGCCATTTAGTGCGATGGAGAGTGGTTCGATAAAATCGCTGATGACCGTGTTCGGCATCGGTACGTATAATTCGCGGCGCAGAGCATAAATAGAGCCATTCGCACCAATCAAACCGCCTAATGCAGATTCTGCTTTCTTCAAACGAGTTTCGACATCATTCCAATAGAATCCTTCGCCTGCACCTGTTGGATCATCAGTATTCACATAGATATGACGACCACACGCAACACCAACAGTCTCATCCTGAAAATGCGAAACCAGTAGACGTAGTGCATCCAGATTGTAGTGGGTATTGGCATCGGAGAAGACGATGACATCCGCTTCAGATCGCTCAACAGCGTTATTCTGTGCCATCACTTTGCCGATCGGACCATCCTCAAAGAGGATGACACCACGATCCTCAAAGGATTTGACAATTTTGACGGTTGAATCCGTACAGCCATTGGCCAATACGATAATACGCAGCTTTTCCTTCGGGTAGTTCAGCTCAAGGCTATTTTCCAGTTTCCCCGCGATAGATGCTTCCTCGTTTCGCGCAGCAATCATCAGGTCGATGGTTGGTAACTCTTCATCCAACAAGGGCGGAGGAGGAGTGTCCGGTTTCTTGGAAGCAACATAAAGGAGCCCAGCCGGGAAGAGCACGAGGTGATAGACAACCAGTGCGAGGGGGATAAAAAAGAAGAACGCCAGCAACACAGTTTTACCCTTGTAAGGTTACTTGTTCATCGTCAAGTCGCTCAATCGATTTATCGAGCGCCTCGTACGCTGCATGCAGGTTGCGGATCGCATCCCTGGAATTGAAGTCCCTCAATACGGCTTTGTATCCATTCATACCCATCCTTCGGGTATCTTTCGGCCTGTCCAGAAGCTCACGAATTGCCTTTGCAAGCGAGGTACCACTAAACTGATCAGCAACCCGTCCACAATGGTTTGCATCAATGTAGCGCCTGTACAGAGGAACGGGGGTAGATACAACAGGAATTCCACGACCCATATAGTACATCATTTTGTTCGCAGGCCAGCAACGAACGCTGTGAATATCCGGGCGGTTCGCCACCAGACCGATATCCATACGTTCTAGGTAGGAGAGAACATCGGAGCGGTCGACCCAACCAACCGTTTCAACACGATCTCCGAGCCCGGTACGATCAGCCCAAGAATCATAGTATACCTTGTCCTCAGGATTCATGAAATCTCCAGCGGCAAGGAACTTGAGATCAGGGAAATCTTCGGCCAGATGCTCGAAAGCATTGAGCATGACATCCATTCCACGCTGCAATGAGAAATACCCATCATGCCCGATGGTTCGAATCGCACCACGTTTGGCAACCGGTTTTTCCCATGATTCGAGGGGAGGCGCACCAAAAACACAGAAGGCTGGGGTCCAGGGGTCCTGCCATAAATAATAGTTTGTTTCGAGTTCATGGGCCGCGATCATGACATCCACATACTTTCGGACCATCATATGCTCGAATTCGGTCACGATATGAACAATGATTCTACGCAGAAACTCCGCCCTACGAAACGTTGCGAAGAAATAGGGCCAAACTTCATGGCTGTCAAACAGCAGCTTTATCTGCCTACCGTATCGTGCCAGTCGTTTCTTGGCAATTGCTCCAGCGACTAGTGAACTATCTACCTCGTGAACATGCAGGACATCTGCGGGGGTCTGGACGGCGAATCGGACCAATGTCAGTACGGTATGGAGTTTTCGCAAGATTGGGTTGGATTTCTTCTTGTAGCGGAGGATTCGAATACCATCTACGATTTCCTGAACGGCTTCTTCGCCATACATCGGAGCGACAATCGTCACCTGGTGGTCGGCAGCTACAAGTGCCTTCGCCTCCAGCTGAAAAACACGTCCATCCAGAGCATTGTGCCTTGAGCAGAGCATCAGTACACGTTTTGGCTGTGGTTCAGGCATCGACCGTTGCTTCCTCGGATTGTTGTCGTTTAACTCGTTCGTATAGTACGACCGCCGCAGCGATCAACATCATCCAGATAAAGATAAATCGGTAGTAAATCATTGAAACAGTGGTGATTCCTGCCATCATCTGTCCGCTTAAAGCGGTGATAATGGCAATGGCATAATATTGCGTGGATGTTCCAGCCGTACGGCGATAGACCTGAAACGCCCTGTATATACCACCGAGGTAAACAAGAACGAGTAAAAGTGCAAAGGGGATCCCACCCTTCAGGTACGCCGTCAGATAGCTGACATCAATGAAATGAAAGTACATCGACGAGGGGATGATTTGTAACTCCATCCCGCCGCCCAATCCTGTGAGCCATTTATTGCCTACAAGCTCAATCAAGTGACGTGAATCGTAAACTCGCATCATGAACGATTCGTCGGTCAAGCTTTGAACCTTTTCCCATCTGGATAGAAGAACGTCGATGTCGGTGTTGAATACCCATGCTGCAAGGAGCAATAGGCCGAGCAAGAGGGCAAGAAGCAGGAATGAAACCAGCATCCATCGAACCAGGGACGATTTCTTGATTCCTTTTCGAAAGAGGTAAAGCGTGATGTAGATGTAGGTCATCAACACAAATGATAGCCAAATGATTCGCTGCTGAGTCAGGAATACCTGAACGACGAACAGCAGGACTGAAATGGCAGCCCCAACCCGAACCCATTTGCTCCGGTAGATCAGGAAAAGTGACAAGACGATCGGTAATGCACCAATGATCACCTGCGACTGACGGGTCACATTTCTGAACAATACAAACGTGATAATATCTTGAAATACGTATGCAACGAGTGTGATGTATTCGAGGGCTGTCAGCACTCCGATAATGGCGAAAATGATTAACCAGTTTTCGATTTGGCCTTTCCAGCGAAAAATGGAACGCCAAAGAAAAAAACTGAAAAACAGCAAGTACATCTGAACTTCAGATTCAAGTGCAAATGGTTTATGGCCTTGGCTGATTCCAAATAAAATGGTCGCTGATGCCCAGATCAGAAAAAGCGCAACAAACTTTCCAACCGCATCCTTTGGGTGTCGCTCGGCAACCAACCTCCTTGGATCAAGTTCTTTATGCAAGAAGAGGATGATAAAACTGAGCGCCATGAAAAGAGGAATTGCCTTGGGGTGAAAGGGGACTGGGAAAACACCGAACTGTGCTGCGTAAATCCCGATCGGAAAGAGAGAAACATACACTAGGAATAACAACGGGAAAGTTTCTGCACGCCAAGCTGCGAAATAGACAAAGAGGATCCCTGCGGCCACCGCAATGACTGCGGTGGTTCCAATCTGAGAATACCCCAGTGTGGCAATACCGATCACACCGAGGGCAATTAGGAAGAGGAAGGGTGCGTGGCGTATCCCGCTCCGCTCTTCAATGTACTGCAGGACACTCACTCGATTGAATCGTTTCTGTCTTTTCCAAAAAAGCGTGTAGGTTTCGCACTATCGAGTACAAAGTCCACTTTTTCGTACTGTTCTTTATCCCGAATCTGCATCAAACGCAGCCATTCGATGAACGCGACTATCAGGTAGAGTACGATAAAGGCGACGAACAATGCAGCGATGACAACCAAGGCTCGCTTGGGACGTGATTTGCGATCAGGAAGCATGGGCTGATCGAGTACGATCATCGTACTCTTGTCTTGTTCTTCTAGGATCTTCGCCTGCTCCATCTGCGGGATCAGGAATTGAAGGATGAGAGCTTGAGTTTCAATCTCGCGCTGCAGACGGAAAAACTGAATGCCGACTTCAGGACCCTGATTGATTGAGATGAAAAAGTCCTTCGAGTTGTTTTCACCAACCTCGTTTAGCTCGTCCAACTTGTCACGCAATGCGTTTACCTGCTGCTGCGCCATTAGTACTTCCGATGAGCTGGGCGGAAGTGTCTTTTTGAATACTTCAAGCTGAACTTCTGCTGAGTAGAGTTCTGTGCTTAGTTGAGCAACGGCTTCCACCGATGTGCGTAATTGATCCTCTACTGAGATGACACCTGTTTGTTTCTGGAACGCCATCATGGAGTTTTCGGCTATCTCAATGGCCTTGAGGTTTTCATCGACGCGTTTTTCGATGAAGCTCCGCTGCTGACCAGCTTGGAGAGTTGAAATTCGAATGTATTCACTCATGAGGTAGTCGAGAATGAACTGAGCTGTTGATTGGGCCAGTTCAGGCGATTCCTCCTCGACCTCAAGAGAAATGGCGCCGTCTTCGGTCAATTCCCATTGGATCAGCTTGGTGTATCGTTTGTAAGCTGAGATCCGGTACTTGTATTCCTCGCGCTCCATCCACTGGAAGGTGTCGATTACAGCATCACGCAACGTTCTACTCTCAAGGACATTCGCCACAAGGTTTGACTCATCCGACAGAAGCGATCCAGCACCGAGTGCTCCCATGTTTAAACCAGGAAGAATACTGCCCAGGCCGAAATTGTTCGCAGGGGGCGGGAGAATACGACTTTCCGTTTTGAACCAGACCTGCGCAACCAAAGCATATGCCACTGCACCGATGGCAACAAATGTGAGGACAACGGTGAACAACTTGCGCCATTTCATAATGAGAGCAAGATGATCCCAGAGGGTGGCGCCCACCTGTTCATTCTTCCCTGACGGCGACATGCCAACTCCATGTGGTTCGCCCGCCGTGGACTGGCCGACGGGACACGGTTGAAACGTATAAAATCGAAGGTGGAAGGTACATTCCACGACTAAACGAAGCAATACGACAACGGCAAACAGACCCTTGAAGGAAGCTGTTTTCCTATCGCTTCGAGTGTTTGAAAACTGATCACAAACGGGTCAGTCGTGGTCTCCATGGTGGTGGGTTGAAGTGGAACTGTCTAAAGTTGGGGGAAAGAAGCGCACCAATGCAAACAGAAGGACGATTCCGAGCAAGAGCCCGGGAAGAGGGTAAAACCCCAAGCCAGCAGGCAGATAGCCGAACAAGATCGCAAATCCTGCTGTGATGAGTGCGTAGGGAATCTGGCTTCGCACATGGTCAATATGGTTGCAACCGCTGGCCATGGATGAGAGAATCGTTGTATCCGATATGGGGCTACAGTGGTCTCCAAAAGTCGCTCCAGCAAGCACAGCACCAATGGAGCCCAGTATGATGTGGAATACGTCGGCTTGTTCCATTCCTGCGGCAAGGGGGATGTCGTGCGCGATTGGGAGCGCGATCGGGATTAGAATTGCCATTGCACCCCATGACGTCCCTGTCGAGAAGGCAACCAATCCCGAAATGATAAACAGGGAGACGGGAATCAGCACGGGGGGCATACCCACGGCTACGGCATCCACGATGAATTCAGCGGTACCCAATCGTGTGCAGACTTCACCAATCGACCAGGCAAGCAGCAGGATTACCATCGCTGGGATCATGGCACGCATTCCATCAATCATTGCTTCCGAAACGTCACCAATCTTTTCCCTCCCAACAATCAAAGAAAGGACTGCGGCAGTTACCAGTCCAAGAAAGGAGGCGGCCAGCAGAACGGAAGAAGAATCGGACGCGCCGAGAATGACTGAGAGGGATGAACCAGCAGGGACGTTGGAAATACCGGATATGTAGAGTCCCGCGAATGTTGCTAAAATGACCATACAGATAGGGAGTAGAGCGGAAAGAATGGCATGACGTCCTGGTGCGCGCCCTTCCATAAGATCGCGGTCACTCAATTGCTTGCTACTGTCGTTTCCTTTCGAAGCATCTTGCTCAATTGATCGCATGGGTTGAAGATCACGTCCCCACCAGGCGATGGCTGCGACCATTGCCAACGCGAACAGGCTGTAGGAGCTATATGGGATTGAGCGAAGGAAGAGGATGTAGGCATCGTCGATCAGGTGCAGGGATTCTGCTGCATCCCGAATCAACCCAACCTCAAAACCGACCCAGGTACTGATAACGGCGATGGAAGCGACAGGTGCCGCAGTGGAATCAACGATGTAGGATAGTTTTGCTCGAGAGATTCCAAGTTTATCCGTGTAGGGGCGAACCGTATTGCCTACAAGTAAAGTGTTTGCGTAATCATCAAAAAATATAATTATTCCCATCAACCATGTGACAAGCATAGCACCACGACGTGTGGTCGCGAGTCGACTGAGCGCCTGAACTAGCCCCGCCATGCCACCTGACCGGGCCATGATGCCCACCATACCGCCGAGCAACAAGCTGAAGATGACAATCGATGCGTGGCCCGTATCTGCAAGTGCCTGTGGTAACAGATCAACTGGAATCGCGAGCAAAGCTCGAAAAGGGTGGCCTGGATTGAGAAGAAAGGTCCCAACAAGTATTCCAAGAAGCAGGGAACCAACAACCTCTCGCAAAAGGAGAGCGAGTCCAATGGCAACAAGGGGGGGCAGGAGGGAGGTCCAGTGGACGGAATGCGTACTTTCCACGGGGTTCGCGTAAACCGTCTGCGAAAAAAGGAGAACCGCAACAATGACATATGTAAGGAGGAATAGTGTCTTCCAGCGCACGAGAATGCTACCTCCCTTCCTTTATCTGATCCACGCAAAGTAGACCTTGCCTGTACAGGAGGCAAGAGGAAGTATGCATTCTTGATTGCAGGCCAATACGAACGGGCGTATATTCCCGTTCGATCTTACATACCGACTTGAGCCATGATTCAGAACACGCGCAGGGCACTTTCCTTCCTCCTCCTGACCGCGGGTCTCTCGGGGTTGATACCTACTGCTGCGTATGCGTTTGACGGTTACATCGCCGGAGACGTTTCGCAGACGTACACCCCGACGACCGGTCCATTCGCTCCGTCCGAGCAGACCCATTATATCCCCTTGTCGGGAGAATGGCGTCTGAGTACACCTCGTGGCGACGAAAGCTATATGGTAAATGTTCCCGGAAACTGGCCGGCGAACAATGGTCCGGCCAACTTGAGCACGACCTTCAAGGTACCGGATGATGTTCTTGACCAACACCTGATGCTTGTCCTCTGGGGAGCACGCCGTCAGCTATCCATCAAGATTAATGACCGGCTGATTGAAGCCTGGGAAGCTGACTGGCCGACTGTCGTCGTGGATATCCCCCATGGGCTGCTTCGCGAGGGGAAGTCCAACGACTTGCTGATTGAAGTCGAAGGGAAGCTTTCCGCACGCGAATCAATTCCGCTCAAACCGAAGTTGTTTGACGAACGAACCTACGCGGGGGTCTTCTCCGATGTAGCCATAGTTGCCTCTCCCACCATATCCATAGAAGGCTTGGATTGGGACGTCCGCTTCAGCAACAACTATTCCCATGCGAACTGGGAAATTACGGCTGATCTTCGTAATCAAAGCCCGCCTTCTGCTGACACAACCGCAGGCAGGGAATTCTCGCTCTATACGGAATGGGTAGATCCGGTAAGCGGAACAACGGGTCGCAGCGAGACGGTTATAGTGCAACTGGGAGCGGTTGAGATTTCCCAGGTCACTTTAACAGGTCAGATTCGCAACCCGAAGCTTTGGAGCCTTGATTCACCAGTCCGGCACCGCTTTAATCTCGTCTTCGAAGAAATGGGAAAGAGCTGGAGAGTTCCTTATAGCCTTGGCCTTCGTGAACTCGAATGGACTAATGATGGGATTAAATTAAACGGTAATACTATTGCCGTTCGCGGGATTGATTATCGCAGGGAAAACCTGGAACATGGCATTTCAATGAGTCCGGCTGAAATCGAAGCTGACCTCGTTAAAATGAAAAAGCTTGGGTTTAACCTGATTCGAATTATCGGGGAACCTCCGCACCCAGCGACCCCGGAAATCTGCGACCGTCTAGGGTTACTACTTGTACCTACTACCGGGTTGCGCGGTGTGCCAGAGGGTATTCTGACTTCAGAAGCCTTCAGGGATCGTGTCAGTAAGATGATCCTTGCCAATATTGAACGTGATCACTTGCACCCAAGTATTGTTGCCTGGAATGTGATCGATTGGGCCCCTGCTACACCGTCTGTGCTGAATGTACTGGAAAGCTTGCGAGACAGCAAAAAACAGCTTGACAGTCGTCCGCTGATGGCTGGGTTCGCGACCAATCAACTTCCTGATCTTCCGAATGGGGTTGTTGGGCTGCGTCAGAGGCCGCCTTATCAGCTTTTTGAGCCACTTGCCCCCACTGGTTCTCCTGACGATCCGTGGTTGATAGGAGGGCTTGGTTCTTTTGCTACACGAACGGAACTCAAGGCAGACAGTGTCCGTGGCCAGGTCCAACAGGCGGATGCATTACTGCACCAGCTGAAAGCAATCCGAACCATGCCCGTGGCAGGGTTTGTGATTGACGGCTATTCAGATCGGTACGCCAGCCTTCCCATGATGATCTCCGGTGCGGAAGCTCCTTCAAACAAGGTTCGTCGTGGGCTGCTTAATTCATCTCGTGATCAGCGCATTGCCTGGCAAAAGGTTGGAGAGGCATTCGGCCTGATCCGGATAGAAGCACCAACTCTTGAGTTGCCAAGATCTGATTTCCCCATACTTTTCCCAATTGCCACCATGATTATCGGTGGGATTCTACTCCTGACCATGCGTCAGAACAATGTTTTTCGCCATAATCTCCAGCGTGTTTTTGCTCATACCCACGGTTTCTTTGTGGATATTCGCGACAGAAGGTACTTTCAGTCTGGCCAGACTCTGTTAGTGGCGTTCATCTTTGCATCGTCCCAAGCCGTCTTTACAGCAAGCTGGTTGCATCATTCAAAGTTTGACTTCAGTCTTGACTACTTCATCACCCTGTTATTCCCCTTTTCAGAGGTGAAGCAACTCCTTGTTGTCTGGGCCTGGCAGCCACTGCATGGAATTCTCGCTTTTACAGCAATTTATTTCCTGTTGCTGTTGGTGCTTGCCTTCCTGATCCGAATCGTCGCCCTGCCATTCAAGGGTTCAATTTCCATGCGTCAATCGTTCAGTCTTGTCAGTTGGGCTAGCTCCTCATTCCTGATTCTGCTGCCGCTAGGTCTGGTCCATTATCGTTTCCTTGATTACCAGTGGTTTACCAGCATCTTGCCCTTCCTGGCTGGCATGTTCTGGTTGTGGTTTGTTATTCGTCTGGCAACGATTATTCGTATTGGGTATCGTGTCACGATACGTTCATCCTGGTTTATCCTGATTCTTGGCGTTCTTATTCTCGCCGGAACAGCTCTGATGTTGTATAGAAGTGGGTTCGCAATCATGGATTACATCGACTACTACAGGACAGTTATTCTGCCCTGGGATGTGGTGTAATCCTCAAAGGGATTGTAGCATGCCGAAAATTCTTGAAAAGGATGGGTTGACCTTTGATGATGTGCTGCTAATGCCAGCACGCAGTGAAGTTCTACCCAGGGAAGTGGATGTTCGTTCGAAGCTGACCTCAGATATTTCTGTGAACATCCCGCTAGTTAGTGCGGCGATGGATACAGTTACTGAATCTGATATGGCGATTGCGCTGGCACGTCAGGGAGGTATTGGCATTATCCATAAGAACCTGCCACCGGAAGGGCAGGCGCTCGAAGTGGATCTTGTCAAACGATCGGAAACTGCAGTGATCGATAATCCGATCACTCTGCCTCCGGATCGTCCTGTAGGTGAGGCGGTTATCACCATGCGTCGGTATGGCATTTCAGGGATTCCGATCGTTGATAGCGGCAAGCTTGTAGGGATTTTGACAAACCGTGACCTCCGCTTCGAGGACAACTTGAAGCAGAAGATCGATAAGGTGATGACACGCAATCTCATCACCGCTCCGGTTGGAACGACATTGGATGAAGCACGAAAAATCCTTCAGAAGAATCGTATTGAAAAACTTCTGATCGTTGACAATGATGGTGCTCTCGCTGGTCTGATTACCGTTCTGGATATTCAGAAGAGCACCCAGTTCCCCAATTCCTGTAAAGATAGCGGTGGGCGACTTCGTGTTGGCGCTGCGATTGGCTCGACCGATTGGGAGAACCGTGCGGCAGCCTTGGCGGAAGCGAAAGTGGATGTTATTGTCGTTGATTCCGCGCACGGTCACAACGTCAATGTGATCGATACAGTCCGGAAGCTGCGAGCTAAATATCCCGATATGCAGATTATTGCGGGGAATGTTGTGACGGCTGCGGCAACACAGGAACTTATTGAGGCGGGTGCCAATGCGGTGAAGGTCGGAGTCGGGCCGGGAAGCATTTGCACGACCCGTATCGTTGCCGGTGTCGGTGTTCCTCAGATTAGCGCGATCATGGAATGTGCGGAAATAGGCGAAAAGCACGGTGTGCCTATTATTGCGGATGGCGGCATCAAGTTTTCCGGCGACATTGCAAAGGCCCTGGCGGCTGGAGCATCAACTGTGATGATAGGATCACTCTTCGCAGGGATGGCGGAAAGCCCAGGAGAACGAGTTCTGCTGGACGGAAGGTCATTTAAAGTGTTCCACGGCATGGGTAGTCTTGCGGCGATGTCTCAGGGCTCAAAAGACCGCTATTTCCAGGCGGATGAGCACGAGCCGAACAAGCTTGTTCCTGAGGGGATTGAAGGACGTGTGCCTTATCGTGGCCAACTTGCCGATTCTGTTTTCCAGATGATCGGTGGCCTTCGTGCTGCGATGGGATATTGCGGAACACCGGATATTGAAGCGTTCCGCCGGGAGACACAGCTTGTACGGATTACCTCCGCTGGCTTGCGCGAATCCCATCCGCATGACGTCATTATTACAAAAGAAGCTCCCAACTACTCGACCAAGTAACCTCGGAGCCACCCGGTCCTTTGCGAGCAACGTAGAGCTTGTCCTTCACGGGGCAAGCTCTGTCTGTGAGATGAGGCTGGGGAGCAAACAAAAACGGGAAGCGACGAGCGCTCCCCGTGAAAGGTCAAATCAAATGAGGTACCGGCTGGAATCAACCCTGCATCTGGCTGACGAAGGCATTGAGACGGGCCTTCTTGTCAGCAGCACGGTTCTTGTGGATGATTCCCTTGCCCGCGATACGGTCCAACAGCTTGTTCGCGTTGACCAGTGCGGTCTGGGCGTCCTTCTGGGACGCGGCTTCGCGCACCTCACGGATGGCCTTCTTCAGCATGGCGCGGTAGGCCCGGTTACGGGAACGGGAACGGGCGCTGGTGCGCATGCGCTTTTCACAAGACTTATGCTGTGGCATCGTACTTCCTGAACCTTAAACACTGTTTTTCGTTCGTAGCGTGCAAATATAGGGTCACATGGAACAGCAAGCAAGAGAAACATACCGTGCTCTCGCGGAGCGCTTGCTGTCAGCAGGGAGTGTCTGCGTCCTGACGGGGGCGGGAGTATCGAAAGAGAGTGGGGTTCCAACCTTTCGGGAGGCGGATGGATTGTGGAATAAATTCCGCCCGGAAGAGCTGGCGAACGTCGAAGCGTTCATCCGTAATCCTGAACGTGTCTGGGAGTGGTATACCTGGAGACGTGATCTGATGAGCAAGGTTAGCCCAAACCCCGGGCACATTGCTCTCGCGGAACTGGAGCAGCTGTTGAAGAGTTTCACGCTTGTGACCCAGAATATAGACAACCTACACAGAGAAGCTGGATCTTCAGATGTGGTCGAGCTTCATGGCAATATCCAACGCAACAAATGCCAGGACTGCAAGTCCCTGTTTTTGCCGGACGACCCGAGGGCAGCCATGCAATTCCGTGAAGGAGAACTGCCCGGTTGCCCGGACTGTGGAAAAGGATTGCTGCGCCCTGATGTAGTCTGGTTTGGCGAAATGCTCCCGGAAGCAGAAATCCAACGGGCATGGAGTGAAGCAGAACAGTGTGAAATCTTTCTGTCTGTCGGCACATCTGCAGCCGTCTATCCCGCAGCGGCTTTACCGCAGATCGCTAAGGCAGCCGGAGCCTATCTTGTAGAAATCAATCCGGACAGAACAGATCTTACTCCACTGGCTGATGTGCATCTGGCCGAGCCATCGGGAGTCGCTTTACCAGCGATCGTACAAGCGATACAAACACTGGATCCAGAGAACTGATGAGAAGAAGACGCCTACCATCCCTGCTGCCGTTCGCCGTTTGGCTGCTTCTGGCATCCACAAGTGTAGGATGCAGCTATTTCAACGCTTTTTACAACACCAAACACTATTTCAAGACGGGCGAACAGGAGCGGGAACGCTCAACGGATCTCAATTCAAAGCCAGCCGGTTATACAAAGGCTGTTGATGCTGGTGGACGTCTGATTGAATACTACCCCGAGTCAAAGTATATCGATGATGCGCTCTTCATCATGGGCCAGTCCTATTACTGGCTTCAGGACTATCACAAAGCACTCCGGAAATTTGAGGAGCTGCAATCCAACTACCCGGACAGCCCCTTCCGTCAGGAAACTCAACTCTGGATCGGCAGAACCAATGTCAAGCTGAAAAAAAGGCAGGAAGCAACATCCCAGCTTAGAGGTTTGATTGGTGATACGGAAGACCCTGCCTTGGTCAGCGGTGCACTTTTTGCACTGGCAGAACTCTATTATGATGATTCCCTTTTCGTAAAAGCTGAAGAGGAATTTGCCAAGATCACAGAAACGGCTGATGACGAACAGATACTGGGCGAAAGCTACTGGCGAGCAGGGGAAGCAGCGTTTCGTGAAGAGCGCTACGAGAGTGCTGTAAAACACCTTTCGCAGGCATTGAAATTTACAAACACACGCAGTCTGACATTTCAGATCCAGCTGCTTTTAGGTCGTTCATTATTGTTGTCAGGTGAACCCAAGCAGGCGGTAGCAAAATTTGACGCTTTACTTAGCGATAAGCGTTACTATGAGGAGCATGGGCGTGTGCGAGTCCAATTGGCTCTCGCGATGGTTGAGTTGGGTCGCATTGATGAAGCAATGGGAGAATTAGACCGTGTCATTGAGAATTACAAACGATCGGATGCCGCAGCGCAGGCTTATTATGAAAAGGGGATGATCCAGCTTCGTTTGTTGAGCCTAAGGAAAGAGGCAAAGGAAAATTTTGACAAGGGACGTGTTGAAAAGTCTCGCAGCCTCTATGCCCTGAAAGCGGACACGATGCTTAACCTGGTCAATCGTGTTGATGATCTCGGGCTAAACAGGAAAAAAATCGTTCAGCGGATTGATATAACGCAGGAATGGATCGTCGACCCGATCGATCCACAGAATGACAGCCTGCTACAGGCAACCAGCTACTTTGATTCGCTCGCATTTGATTCGCTTCATCTCCTCCCGCTGTTCATGACTGCCTACAGGGACTCTCTCGTCTTACCGGAAGTGGATACAACTTCGATTGATTCCATTCAAACAGACTCCATTGATGTGAGTAAAAGATCGGATAGTACTTCAGTTGTAGCGTTAGCTGATTCAATTTCTATCCCGGCGAAGTTGTCTGTAATGCCATCTGAGCAATCCGATACCTTGGCTGCGGAAGAAATGCCAATTGCAGGAGTCGATACAGTTCAGGTCTCAAAAATCGATTCTGTAGATTCCGCAACCTCATCCTCAATTAAGGAAACACGTCCGATAGTAGAGCCGCTACGAAGGACATTGCTGCCTGGCACCCTTGAGGACGCATCCGCTGAACACGTACTTGGTCCAGCAATACCGGAAAAAGGGCTATCGCTATCTGATCAGTCAAGGATAGCTGAAGGTGTTGCGACGGGTCAGATAACACTTGATAGTCTGGGTACTGCAGTTCCAGTCGAACAATCTGAACCGGTCGAGGAAGCTGAAGAGGAGTCGGGGACCATCATACGTTTGTTCGATCCGCAGCCTGTTCTGGATAGTCTCAATGTGATGCGAAGCTCCTTGCAGGAGATTCGATTCCAGCTGGGCGAAGTGCTTCTTTTCGATCTGAATCAACCAGATTCCGCTCGCACTATTTTCAATGAGCTTGCACATCCACCTAATGCGGATAGTGTCCAGGCGCGGGCTATCCTCGCCCTTGTGCACATTTCTAATTTACAAGGTGATTCGACACAGGCCGATTCACTTTTCCATGTGCTTGCAGATGACTATGCTGCAACTCGTCATGGTAAGTATGCCAGGAATGAACTTGGGCGAGTCGTGGAAGAAGTAGTGAAACCGGATGAAGATGCCTTTCGTGAAGCAGAGAAGCTTTACCTGATAGAAGATGATCCAAATGAGGCCTTTACCCGCTATCGCTGGTTGGTCTCGACCTATCCCGAGTCTCCCTACGCGCCCAAAGCACTATTTGCTTCTGCCTGGATTGCCGGTGACATAATGAATGAACCGGAACTGGCAGAAGATATTTTCAACGAGGTTGCGGAAACGTATCCGAGCAGCGATCAGGCGATTCGTGCGGAGGCCATCCTAACGGAGATTGCCCGTTTGCGAAACCGGGAGGCGATGAACGATTCGACGTCGATAGAAGAAGAGTTTGCTGATATCGAATCGCTTGGCGAAGACGAGGTAGATTCTACACCAGAAATTGTGGGTGATATATCAGCCCTGTCCTCGATTCTTGAGTCGCGTCAACTTCTGCCTCAGGAGGTTATCCAGGGGACGGGAGGCGAAGTTCTCCTTCGCTACATTGTCGACACTGACGGCAGGGCAGAAGATTTCCGTGTGGTGATGGAGGATCCTCCGGGACGTGGTCTCGCGAGAGCCTTGATCACTGGGCTTGAAGAAGTCACCTTCCGACCAGGTATGAAGGAAGGTGAAAAGGTTGTGACTCGTGTGGAGCGGCGGTATACCCTGCCACTTGATGCTCCACCAAATGTTCGTCCATTGCCGAGGAGGCGACGGTAGTGAAGGTTCTTGAAACCGGACGTATTACTCGAATCCAGGAAATTCGTCCGGGAATCTTTTCCCTTTGGGCATCCGCTCCTGAGATCTGTTCACTCGCTGTCCCCGGACAATTTGTTCATGTCCGTATCAAAGACCAGTTTCTTCCATTGCTACGTCGTCCGTTAAGTATTGGGCGGGTGGAAGAGAACCAGCTTGAGTTGGTCTGGCGGGTGGTGGGTGAAGGAACACGGTTACTTGGGCAACTCGGGGCAGGGGATGACATTGACCTCCTCGGACCGTTGGGGCATGGCTTTACCATTCCGGACGATGCTGAACAATTCCTGCTGATCGGTGGTGGGCTTGGCATGCCGCCGATGGTCTACCTCTACAATCACCTCACCATGCGCGGCAGAAAAGCCACTTTGTTCCTTGGAGTGCGAGGACGCGACGATATCCCCTTGTCTGATGATGATCCAATTCTGTCGCAAGCCCGAATAGTCGCGGAAAACGGGGAAGGGTTCAGGAAGGGACTTGTAACTGAACCGGTAAACGAGCTGCTTGATGAGCTCGCTACGAAGAGTACACTCACAAATACTGCCCTCTATTCCTGCGGTCCCTGGGGGCTCATCGGCGCTTTACAACGAACAATTCCCCAGCAATCCTTGCTACTGACAGAAGTTTCGCTTGAACAGCAGATGGGCTGTGGAATCGGAGTATGCCAAGGATGTGCAGTCGAGGCTGAAGGTGGGCCGACACCATACAGGCTTGTCTGTTCAGATGGTCCCGTATTCGACCTGTTCAGTGTTGAGGTGCCTGGTGCAAAGTAAGCTTCATGTCAATCTTGGAAGTCTTTCCTTCGAAAGTCCCATCGTTGCCGCATCCGGCTGTTATGGTTACGGAATAGAATATAAAGATGTCGCTGATCCGCGACATCTCGGCGGTTTTGTCACAAAGTCCATTTCTCTGACACGTTGGAAGGGCAACCCGCCGCCACGGTTAACGGAAGTTGGCCATGGTCTGATCAATAGCATCGGGCTAGCCAACATGGGTGTCGAAGAATTTGTTAATGAAGTGGCGCCGCAATTTCCTGCTCTCCAAACCCGCAAAATTGTCTCTGTCGCATGCAAGGTGATGGAGGAATACGAGGAAGTCGTCGCTCGGCTTGAAGATGCGGAGGGGATTGACGGCTACGAGCTGAATATTTCTTGCCCCAATGTAAAAGAGGGCGGGATGGCCTTCAGCCAGAATCCTGCCGTCACAGAGGAGCTGGTACGTCGTGTCCGAAAACGCACCAATCGTTGGATTATGGCGAAATTGACCCCGAACGTAGCGGATGTCGCACCCGGTGCGAAGGCGGCAGAAGCGGGTGGTGCGGATGCTCTCAGCTTGATAAATACGGTTGTTGGCATGGCTGTGGACTGGAAAAGCAGGCGTCCTCGCATCGCAACCGTAACTGGTGGCTATTCGGGGCCACCAATCAAGCCCATTGCCTTAGCGAAGGTCTGGCAGGCGTACAATGCAGTTTCTGTCCCCATTGTCGGGATGGGTGGAATAACGACCTGGAGTGATGTTGTCGAATTCATGATTGTCGGTGCATCGGCTGTGCAAGTGGGTACGGCACTTTATGCTGTTCCAGGTCTCCCAGAAAAACTGAACAAGGAATTGCTGAATTACTTGGACCAGGAAGGCATAAAGTATCTTTCTGAATTAGTAGGTAGTTTGAAAACAGATCGTGCGGCAAGTGTAGGAGTACCATCCTGATGCGACTTGGGAGAACAGGGAAGAGAGGGGTTGTTGGATTCATCCTGCTGTGCGCAGTATGGATTGCAGTCGCCTGCTCACCTGCCCCAATCTATACCTCGACACGCGGTGAACGTCCTGTACGTCGTCCATCTACGGCAACAACCCCTGGCAAGCCCCCAACTACTCAGCAGGATAGCTTTAGAAAAGGACAGATCCTTTACGGGGAAGCCAGCTTCTATGGTCCTGGTTTCCATGGAAATCTTACAGCCAATGGGGAAACGTACGATCAGAACGCGATGACGTGTGCCCACAAGACACTGCCCTTTGGCACCATGCTCAAAGTGACCTATCTTGATTCGCGAAAAAGTGTAATCGTTCGAGTGAATGATCGCGGACCCTATAAAAAGGGCCGTATCATTGACTTGAGTGTTGAAGCGGCTCGTCGAATTGGTATGACCGAGGCGGGCACAGGGACAGTCTCAGCGGAAATCATCAGTTTGGGAGAGGGATGAGCGCCGATCTACGCAAACGCTTGCAGGTTGCAGTTTTAGGGGTTCCGTTCGGTATCCTTGCAGCCTATGTCGGTGATTGGTTCTTCTCGCTCATGATACTTGTTGTCAGCTCGTTGATTATTCGAGAGCTAAGTCGTCTTCTTCGCAAGCTGGACTGGCACTCAATTCCCTGGCTCAGTTATGTGACAAACGCTTCGCTGATTGCGGTTGCACACTTCTACACTCTTCGTGAGTTGTCGCTGGTTGTCATTATCGCGGTTGTGATCGGCGGGCTTTCTTCCCTGCGGGGTGACGCACTGCGAGGGGCGCGGCGTCTCATTCCCACCTTTTACGTCTCGTTCGCAGTAGGTTATCCTGTTGCAACCCTGGTCATGATAAGGGATTCCGTTACCTGGGAGTCCAATTTTGCCGGCATGGCTATGATCATGATGATCATTGGTGGCGTCTGGATTGTGGATACCTGCGCCTATTTTGTCGGTCGGAGTTTTGGACGCCATAAGCTTGCTCCGCGTCTATCTCCAAATAAGACTATCGAAGGGGCACTTGGCAGCCTTTTTGGGGGCGCACTGTTTGCCGCCTTGTGGGGGTTGATGATCCAGCATCAGGTTGGAATCTGGCACAGGATTGTCATCGGACTGCTGATTGGATCCGTCAGCGTACTTGGTGATTTGGTCCAGTCGATGTTGAAACGTGCAGCAGGTGTGAAGGATTCCGGGAGTATGTTCCCGGGCCATGGCGGGGTTTACGATCGGTTTGACAGCTTACTTTTTGTCGCTCCCACAGTCTTTATTTACATGCTGGCTGCAGGCCTTCTGGTTATCCCCTGACCCTCAGCTTTATCTTCTCTTCTGAAGAGTGTTTCCGCCAAAGGCCTCATGAAAAGGTTTAACGGTTCAGGTTGACTCCGAGTCAGGCACAATCGCCTTATCAGGCAAGCGAATCGTGAACCTCGCACCTCCCAGATCATCCGATCGATCGAGTGCAATGCTGCCACCATGCTGTTCACAGGTCGTGCGCACAATTGGTAGACCGAGGCCGACCCCGGTACGCTTCGTTGTGAAGTACGGTTCAAAGATCTTGCTGATTTGATCTTCAGGAACACCGGGTCCGGAATCCTCAACGATAAAGATGCTGCAAGCGTTTTCATGCAGGTACGTCAATCGCATCTTCCCGTCAACTCCAGCAGCAGCCAGCCCATTGTCCAGTAGGTTGATCAGGGCCCGTTTCAATTTCTCCCTGTCCCAGAAGACTGTAAATTCAGCCTCTTCAGATGCTGTGCTCAGCCTTTCTCCATAAAGGGATGCAAGGTCGTTCAGGAGCGAGGAAGGACTCATATCCGCCGGAGTAAGCTGAGGCGCGCGTGCAAATTCACTGAATTCACGTGTCAGCTGACGAAGGCTCTCAATTTCCTCATCTACAATTTCACGAGTCGTGGCAAGCATCGATCCAAACTTGTCATCCTCACCTTTATAGCTGTCCGATAACTGTTGTACTGAAAGCTGAATCGGAGTCAACGGGTTTTTAATCTCGTGTGCCAGCACTCGTGCCAGCTCACGCCATGCCGCCATTTTTTCCATTTCGGCCGCTTTACGACGGCTTTCATCGAGACGATTTAACATGAGATTGAAGGTCGTTGCTAATTTTCCGATTTCGCCATAGCTGGTAATATAGGCACGTCGGTCCTCATCCCCTTCACGAACGGCTTCCGCCACTCGAGTCAGCTCTTCAATCGCACGGGTCGCAGGGACAACGACAAAGAGCCCCGCACCTATGGCCAGCAACATCGCGAGCAAGTAAGTAATCAAGTACGTTCCGACAAGGCTGCTGATGAGTCGGTTTCGTTCCAAAGACCTTACCGCCCAGTCAGCGGCAGCTTGTTGAAGCTGGCTGGCACGCTCCAGGAATGCACGGTCATAGGGGCTGATCAAACGCCAAACAGTTCCGAAGTCAGATACTTCGGCAACAACTTCTTGAGGGATCTCATCAAACTCTTCCGTCGACTTAATCTTAGGAGGATCAGACGGGTACCATCCGCTATTGTCAAACACATGCCATTTCCCAAGCAAGGAGCAATAGAGTGATTCTCCCTCTTTTAACGCGCCCTCAGGTAGAGACCTGGACGCAGCAGGAGGTGGTGAGACAATCTTACGAATGAGTTCAAGACGGGCTTCTGTCTCAGATTGCTGACGTTGAAGCGCTGCGCGAGCCATATCCAACCCAACTCGAAGTGCCGCACCTGTTTCTTGTGGTGCCAGCGCTGATGCTCCTGTACCAACGGCGGTTCGTACAGTCCACATGAGGGGGAGTAGTGGTAATAAACCCGCGATCGCAAGTGCGATGACCAGACGCCAGCGAATCTTCATCAGTCGACGCCTCGTGAACCCAGCATGGCCAATGGAGACCAGTCGGAATAGGTTTCACGCGGTCGTCCCTGACGGAATAACCAACCGGCAATACCTGGCAGATCGTCTTCAATGCGTGACAGGGCGTCCGAACGAAGATCCTCATCCCGTAATACTCGACGTTCACCCACCCGAACCTTCACAAACCATTGCTCTGTTGGGTCCAACTCGCGCTCGTGCATGGTAATAATCAAGTTGTTGTGGAATAGGTTGAGCACCGTTTCATAGTCTTTGATCGCGAGTGGTCCGATTGGGGTCAGGACGCGATACCGCTCAGTCCAAACGTTGTATTTAACAACGACTCTCTTGAAAAGGCGCTTTACATAACCTGTCCGGATGAATTGAACTTCAACATCCACGGCAACAGGCATTCCCGATTCGAGGGTCTGGCGTGTTTCCTTGCTGAAGGGGTCGTTGATGACAGGCTGAACCACAGCCAACGAATCTTCCCAGAGGACGGACAGGCTGGTCACGGAAATTTGGGCATACGAAGGCGTACTCAGGGCAAAGAGGATTGCAATACCCGAGATGAGGCCAAACAAGATGCTTTTTAGACGTGCTGGTAGCATCAGAACGCCATTCCCAGATCAACTTGAACATGCAGACCGTCCGCATCACCTGGTGCGAGCATCGGATAGCTGACATGCATCGCGAGCGGACCAACTACAGGAAGCCGGAAAGAGAGACCCCAGCCGATAGTGGATACCGGTTCGGAATAGTCAGGATCGCTCGGGTACGCCTTTGGATCATCATTCCAGTTCGCACCTGCTTCTGCGAACAGCAGCAGGGAGATGAAAGAGTTTGGTCGTGAGCCGGTTAAAGGCTTCCGAAGCTCAAAGGATGCTTGGAACATCCTTGTTCCACCAAACGGCGGATCGGCCCATCCATGTTCGATTCCACGCATTCCCGATCCTTTGACGATGCTGAAGCGCTGATAAAACGGCGCTTCACCTTCGATAAGGCCACCGCGTGCCCGAAGCGCTAAGGTCGAACCTGAACCCATCGGGAAATACTTTCGAGCATCAACCATGACTCGGACAAACTGTTGATCCGCATAGGAATCTGTAGCCGCGTAGATGGGGATATAGATTAATGACCCATCATGCGGATAGAGCTCGCTATCCCGCTTATCCTTCGTAATGGTCAGATTGACACCAGTCCAGTTGGTATCATGAACTTCGCGCAACTGAGGAGGAATTTGATCGCGGGAATCAATCGGATCATAGTCGTCATCATGCAGGTTTTTGTAGTAAATCGGCTCGTCACCCACGTTGGTGTACCAGACATCAGCCCCGAGACGGATCTTGCCGAATGTCGCTGATGTGTACTGGAGTCCTGCCCCGCCTCCGAGTCGATTCAGATTAAAATCGAATCCTTCACGCTTCTTCGTGGGGTAAACGTTCCATGTCTGGTTTCCCGCCTGTGTGTTGAGGTAGAGGCGTAGTGGGGAAGAGGTTGACAAGGCGTACGTGTAATCAAGATAGAGCCCCATCCAGGGCTCGGTCAGTCGTAATTCACTCTTTAGATGGTTTCGACGGTCCTTGGTGTAGGTCTCCAGCTCAAAAATGTTTAGGGAATAGGATTCCGGATACTGCCGAGCTTCGAACCAGTCGATGTAGGGAAGACGTTTTTCACGGACTCGGACAATTACAATAATTGATCCCGGTTCGCTGCCGCGACGGGTAGACAGCTCGACTTCGCGAAACAGTTCGCTCGCTTCAAGTCGAGTCTGACCTTGTGCCAACGCGGTTTCATCGAACGGATCACCGACTTCCCACTTCAGCATATCAAGAATGCTGTCATCCGTGATATTCCAATTCCCACGGATGATGACTCCCTCCAGAATCAACTCGCCCTCCCCGCGCATCAGATCATCTTCGTAGGGAATCGCCAGGACGGGAGTCGCGATTAGAAGAGTGAACCAAATCAATCCAGCTTTGTATCGCATCATCACTTTTCTCTATGCTCGACGGACAGTTGCCATGTAAAAAGCAATTCTTGTGCCGTTGCAATTATCAGTAATAACAAGCACCTGCAGTAGATATCCCTGTTGCAGATTATAAACACCGTGTGTGATTATATGCCACATCAGGGAACAAAATAGCCACGTCTCAGCGATTCCGATTTTAATGCTTCGATCTGACGGTCTTGGCCTCGAACTCTTCTCCAAGCAGTGATGATCAAGTTGATTCCGAGGATGACGAGGAACGAGTTGATCAGAAACAACGGAATGAGGAAGAGGAGATTATGCCAGGGATCGTACAGCTTTGAGGTTGTTACCAGTAGCGCAACGATGGACATGGGAAGAGTTAAAAGTACGATCCCCGTCCGCAAAACGGACAAGGAGGTACGTTTCTCCGCAAGAACCGCCTGGATGCGGTTCATGATCGTACCTTCCGGGATGGAACGAATTGGATCTTTATCGTGAGAAGCCGACACACTTTCCCCTTAATTATCACACCACCGTGAATATACCGAATCAAAGAGGTGCCCGCTGACCTACAACGTAGGAATGCTCACAAAAAACAGGCCGGATTTATTAAAATCCGGCCTGTTGAATTCGGTCTGAATGATGTTACTTCATCAGGACTACACGGCGTGTCAACGTAAGGTCCTTTGCTTCAAGACGAATGAAGTAGGTACCCGACGAGACTGGTGTGTGGCTGGAGCTCATACCGTTCCACTGCACCGCATGCTGTCCAGCAGAAATCGGACCGTCCACGAGCCGAGTTACTTCGCGACCCAGGACATCATACACCCCAAGCTTAATGGTTGATGTATGAGCAACGTTGTAACGAATGGTAGTGCTCGGGTTGAACGGGTTCGGATATGCAGGACTCAGCGACCAGCTTGAGGGCTGGGTTCCGGATTGCTCTCCTACAGCGCCTTCAAAGTCACTAATACGCTGCATGTAGAGGTTCACAAGTGGCTCCTTACCCGTTGAACGCGCATCTGACCAGACCGCGATGAAGCCTTCATCGTTGTCACTGGTCATGTTGATGTCGCTCTGCCGGTGGTATGCTGACGTCAGGACTTCACCCTCGCCAAAATAATCGGGGTGATAGAGCTGACCATCTGCATTAAGGTGCGAGAACATCAGGTCTGGATAGGTTGCCCGATCTTCCTCTTCCCAGGCGATAAAGACACCACCATCATGATCCAGCTGGAGAGTGGGGTGGGACTGGGAGTGATCGTTGAGTCCGATTCGAGCGCTGTGCTCGAGGTTCGCATCGAGATCGTAGTAGGAAAGGATGATGTCGTTCTTTTCACCATCGCTGGCATCACGATACGAGATCCAGAAATCGGTTGCATCTGGAGAGCTGCTGGCAACCGTAACGTTGGTCTGCTCGTTCTCTTCCGCAGAGATCACAGCGCCATTTTCTGCCCAGGCGATCGACCCATCGGGATGGATGATTTGGGCATAGATGTCCCAAATGGGGGAACCACGACGCTGATCTTCCCAGGCGATCACAATGCCGCCATCCACCTGAGTGGTAACCGCATTGTACTGCAGACCGGGTTCTGTGCAAATTGGTACTGGTTCATCCCACAACAACTCACCATCGACAGAAAGACGCATGGCGTATAGGTCATCAATACCCGAGAAGAAATCACTCGGACGATAGACGAGCAATATCGAACCATCGTCAAAACGATTCAGCGACTGGATGAAGTCATCGACTTCGTCCGTCGTGAGGAAAATGCCGGGGTTTTCGCCATCAAAATACTGCGGCTCACCATTGGCATTTAGACGCTGAATTTTGA
This sequence comes from bacterium, assembly GCA_020444265.1. Lineage (GTDB taxonomy): Bacteria > Electryoneota > Electryoneia > Electryoneales > Electryoneaceae > JAHLLH01. The sequence goes on along the minus strand of JAHLLH010000001.1, from coordinate 540,124 downwards.
TACGCTGTTTGAAGGATGCAGCAAACTCGATGAACGCGATGAACGCCCCCCCATCATCAAGCGGAAGGATTTGAGCCTGACCCTGGTCGCGGGTGGTGATACCTTCTGCGTAAGCCACGGTCGTGCCGCGATCACCCCACATCGGCTCGCCATCGCTATTGAGCCGCTGAGCAAAGAGGAAGGGGTTGCTACCGAAGCGTGTATCGCTCCAAACTCCGATCAAACCACCCTGTCCGTCACGCGCGAAGGCAAGACCTTCAAACAGGACTGACATGGTGTCTGCTTCGCTGTAAGGGAATCCTGGTGTCATCGAAACACCATTTTGACCCCAGATCGGAGTACCCTCGGCGCGATCAATTTTCTGCGCAAAAGCATAGGTACCCAAGTTGGTGAAGCGACCATCGGACCAGGCTAACAAGACATGGTCATCACCGCCATCAATGATGCGCGGGCGGGTGGCATCGGCATCAATACCGTAGACGATTTCTTCACCGTTATGAGGCTGAAGTTCCAAGCCGGTAAAATCGAAGCGCTGGAAGTAGAGACCAGGGCTACCCTTGCGATAATCAAACCAGATGATGGCAATATTATTCTCATCGAGGACACGAACGAGACTGCCGTTCTGCTGGTTGAACGCGTCGCAGACAACTATACCGTTATCATCCTCGCCCCACAGGCGTTCACCCGCAGCTGAAACATGCTGTGCGTAAAGATCATTGTTCGGGCTGGCACCGTTTCGTTCGTCGATCCAGGCGTAAACCGCACCACCCAGCCCATCACCGGTCAAACGAGCATCAGTCTGGTTCAGTTCGCCATTTGCGAGCAGCATGCCACCAAGCTCTTCACCTTCAGGACCCCAATGGAACATGGGGGAACCATCGTCATCGGAGATGCGTTGTGTGTAGAGATCAGTGAATTCTGGATTTGAACGGAAATCTTCCCAGATAAAGACGGCTTCCCCAACGCCAGAGTTTACAATGCGGGGTCCGGTCTGAAGATCAGCGAACTGAGCGACGGGTACACCATCCACAGTCCAGGAAAAGTTGCCATCCGCATCAACGTGCTGACCATACAGGTCAATGCCGCTTTCATCAATGTTGCGTGAGTCTTCCCAGACGAGGAATGCTCCGCCTTCACCATCTGGAGCCAGACGTACTCGCGATTGAAGTGAGGTATTCATGCAGACTGGAACACCGGTAAAATCGGTCCCCCACAGCAGATTGCCACTACCATCAACCCGATTCATCCGAATGTTGGGGTCCGAAGGGTTGGTGAAGTCGCGCCAGCCGTAAACCATGCCACCCGCGTCGTCGGTGTCTGCCGTATAGTCTGAACCACCCAATGTGCCCTGGTTGCCGTCTCCACCAGCGAGGACGATACCGTTCTCATCCCACAGGATGTTCCCGTCAGCATCAATGCGCTGTCCAAAGAGGTTGGCTTGTCCATCAGGACCACCTACCCAGATGGTGACCACCCCACCGTTACCGTCGGGGAAACCCTGGACCCAAAGCTGGGGTTCTTCTACCACTCGGAGGGGAACACCGCTGTCCTGCCACTGGCGTTCACCATCACCATTCAACTTCTGGGCGTAGATATCACCCTTCTCTTCAACAAGGATGTCATCTCGGTAATCCACCCAGGTAATCACCCAGTTTCCATTGTTATCGGAAGTGACGTTTGGATCTTCCTGGCGGGAATACTCCTGCACCACGAGGACGCCGCCCTCTTCCCAGAGGTGAGTGCCATCGGGGCCGATCAATTGTGCCCAGATGTCACGATCTCCAAGTCGGGTGTCCGACCAGACAACACACATGTTACCTTCGGAATCCGTGGAAGAGCTCCGGAACCATTCGATGTGGTATCCCTGTCGAAGCGGCAAACCGTCATAATCGCTTAGGGCACTATTCTCCCATTGGCGAAACTCAGCTACTGCTGTGATCGGCAGGAATGCGACCAGCAGAAGTGCGAAAATCAGCATGAACCGTAGCGTGCCGGTCATGAACATGTCCCTCCTCAGTCGAAACGGTGCGATGATGCATGCCCTAAAGGGGCCGTTATGTAAGTTCGTTCAAATGTAACAAAGCCAATTCAATATCGTGTGTCGGCTCGAAGCTGGTTTCCCCGGCATAGACCACGGCTCGGGCATTCGCCCCATTGCTGGGGTAACGCTCCAGCGGGGTCCATGGGGTACGTTGGTCTGGATCAAACGCACGGATCAACGTTCCGATTGGTGCTTCTTCCAAAAGACGTTTACGCATTTCGCCGACACCATCACCGGTAATCAGGTCTACCATGGGTGGTGTAGTAATTACACGGCGTAAGGCGCGTCCATAGGAAGCGTCCCTCAAACGATGCGCTGGACGCATTGTCTCAAGACCATCCTTCAGCTGTAAAGCCCGCTGGTGCCAATTAGAATCCTGAGTGTACGCTGAGATCAGCAGGGTTGCAAGAAGGAGCCTGCTGTTCGGTTCAAATGGGGTATAAGGATACCGCACTGCCCCCAACTCTGTCTCCCTTTGAAGGTGATCCAGGCAGCCACCACCCTCAGGGTCACCTAGCAACTCCCATGTTTCTTCAGCCAGAGTCACCGCGCGGACGAGATCATTTGAACGACCTGAAACTCGATACAGGTCGAGGTAACCAAGCATCACATCGACCTGATCGATCAAATAGATCGATTCATCGGTACTCCCAAACTCACGCGGCACACAACCCGTCTCAAGGTGGGCGCGACTCCAGATCAGATCTCCAATTTCGAACGCACGTTGCATGAATCGAGGCTTTCCAAGCAGAATACCTGCGAGCGCCAGCGCACCCATCGCTCGTCCCTGGTCGGACAGGAGCATGCCATCATCTACGCCAGGATCCTTTCGAGCGGCCCGAACTTTCTGGATCGCGAGCTTCGCCTTTTCGAGCAAGGATTCGATCTGCTCAGCCTCGGCATCAAACCTCAACGCGAGCTGGCTTACAGGCACTCTCTCTTCAAGCGCGGATCTTCCGTCCACACCCGGGAGCTTCGATTCAGGACCGATGCCATAATAGGCGATGGCCACTGCTGCAGCGTTCTCGTCATCAACTGCTTCTTTGATCTCGTCCGCAGTCCATCCATAAAAACCATTGCGATTACCGGGTTCCGGATCGGAATCCTGAGCGTTATAAAAGAGACCGCTTTCATCACCAAGTGCATCTTCGATATAGCCCATTAAACGCATGGCAACAGTTGAAAAGCGTTCATCCCGAGTCTGTCGGTAGGCCTCGAGATAGCACTCTAGAATGGCAATGTTGTCAGAGAACAATTTTTCAAAGGTCGGGAAGCGCCAGGCTTCATCCTCACAAGAACGATGGAATCCGCCACCAAGCTGATCGTGCATTGGACTGACCCGTAGGGTTTCGAGAGTCACAAATGCTAATCGACGCAGTTCTTCACTCGGATCCTCAAGCAGGAAGAAGAGGAGGTCTGGCATCGCAAACTTGGGCGCTCTCCCGAACCCATGATATCGAGTATCGTAGTAAGCCAGGGCATCTTGCCGGATCGAATCTAACGAGATGCTGCCGCCCTCACCTTCAGGCAGGTTTCGCATCGTCGGTAGGGCAAGCTCGCCTTGCTCCTTTACCGCAGCCTCAATAGCGTCAAAATTCTCAGTGAAATACTCTTTGACCTGCTTGAGGGTTTCCAACAGGATGTCCCGAGTGCCCCCTGTGCGTCCGTGAAGCAACACTCCATCAGGAGTGAGAATGCAAATCGAAGGCCAACCACCCTGATTGTACCGCTCAAAAACGTCAGGCCGGCGAATGGAGTCAACACGGATAGGAACAAAGTTCTCGTTGATCTGATCGATGACACCAGGATCGGATAGGACGGACCTATCATATACATGGATCGCATGTCCCCACTGGGTAACGAGATACAGGAGAATGGGGCGTTTAGATCGTTGAGCAGCGGCAAAGGCAGCTTCGCTCCAATCGCGCCAGGGGATGGACTTGCGTTCAGGATCATGCGAAGAACTGTGGGGTTTCATCAAATCACACTCTTGTTGAATAACTGTGCAGAACCTGCAAACTACGAACGGAAATTGCAGTTCATCAAAATGCGAGGATTTCAAAAGCCGGAAGGGGAGACATCATTTTCAAGCCTGGAAGATTGCAGCAGCGTAGGTTACCATCAGATGCCGATCCTCGGCCAATGCTTTGTCATAATCTAAAATGGCGACATTCGATTCTTTCAATAACTCCAGCAACAGGTAGGTTGCGTTGATTCCGCAAACTCGATATCGATTATCTTCCTGCATCAGCGCATCCCACCAGCCAACACCATCAACCTCGCGTACTGAGCTCAATGCTTCCATATCGCGTTCCAGTACCGCTTTAATCTGCTTTTCGTGAATGACTTCTGGATCTCCGAACTGAGGACCGACATGAGAAAAATCAACGCTGGCGATCCAAAGGACCGGGCCAGGATGCTTTTCCTCGATCTCTTTAAGAGTGTCAAGCAACTGCCTTGCGGTTGAAACTATCCCATTCCCTGAAGGAACTGGACCGTCTAACATGCCTGCAAGCATGGGTAGAATGGTTACCTCACGGTCTGCCATCAAATGCTTGATCCATACAGCCTGCAGTTCGACCGAATGTTCCGACTTGTGCACCCATTGCTCTCGAAACGGCGCTTCTCCAAATCTTGAACGAAGCAAATCAATGGCAGATTTGTTCACATGTAGCGGTCCAAGAGGTGTGTCGAAATCCTTTGAACAGACGACGAGTGGAGATTGGGCACCCTGGTGTGCGACTCCAATGATGCCGACCAGCAGTGGTCCTTCTTCAAGTTCGGAAAGGAGGTTCAGGACTGCTTTATAAGCACGTCCGTAGGTCTGCCCACCACGATGGAAATCGATGTGGGGGAGGAGCAACCCTCGAAGGGGACGATCTTGCAAAAGTGGTTCAGGCTCGAAGTCATCAGGCAAAGGTGAACGAAGAAGATGATCGAGGAACTCTCTCAGTTTATCCGGGTCGTCTGGATAGCCACCGCCAGCAAGGGCCGCCTCGCGAATCTCCCGGTCATTAAATTCCTCTTCGACTCGGAGTCGATGCTCGAGAAAGTTATGATTTTGCAACAAATAAGCTTTATCCAGAACCTGAGCCATGGAAGCTACCTGTTCTGGATCAATTGCCGCACCAGCTGTTACTTCTATTTCCTCGACAATATCCTTCGCGTTTTTTGATCCATCAAACATGGCGAGGATAGGCATTGCTTCTGGTGAGATTGCTATCATGGACTCGGAGAATCCCTGCGGGTCACGCAGGACGATGTATTCCGTCCCTTCGTGAGTCACTGGAACCGTTTCCACCGGTCGAACTGGCGCAATTGGGGCATCAAGCTGCATACAAGACAAACCTTCCAAACGTTCTCGTCGGCTGTAATATGCTTGACCGATCGAGGATCAGCAACCGACTGGAGAGAAACAGGCCCTGAAATCAGGGCCTGTGGAAGTGGAAAAGGGGTATCCGCTTAACCAGCGAGGGTAATCAATATCGCCTTCTGTGCATGCAGGCGATTTTCTGCCTCATCGAAGACGACCGACTGCGGACCATCAATCACGGTGTCTGTAATCTCACGACCCCGTTCGGCAGGCAGGCAGTGCATGACAATCGCGCCCGGATCGGCGTTTTTCATCAAGTCATCGTTGATCTGGAATTTCTCGAGCAGATTTCCTTTTTCGCCGGCTTTGTCCTTCTCGCCCATGCTGGCCCAGACATCGGTGTAGACGACGTGTGCGCCGGTAACTGCCTCGACCGGATCGTACATCACTTCGACCTTGGCGCCTTCAGAGGTCGCGATGTTCACCAACTCACCCGGATGGGTTTCCTTGACAGTGCCGATGCGGAGATCGAAGTTCAGGCGACGCGCTGCATTGATCCAGGAACGCGCCATGTTGTTGCCATCACCCAGGTAGGTGATTGTCTTGCCTTCCCAAGTGCCCAAGTGTTCTTTGATGGTCAATAGGTCGCTGATCACCTGACATGGGTGGGTGAAATCGGTCAGCGCGTTGATCACCGGTACGGTCGACCATTCGGCCAGTTTCTCGACATTCTCGTGGCTAAAGGTGCGGATGATGATCCCGTCCACATACCGACTCAAGACACGTGCGACATCCTCGATGCTCTCACGTTTCCCGAGTTCGATTTCTTTGTCTGTAATGTAAAGACTGTTGCCGCCAAGCTGGGAGATGCCCACCTCGAAGCTTATCCGTGTCCGCAGACTCGGCTTATGAAAGATGCAGGCGAAAGATTTTCCGCTTAGCGGAGTTGGGGAATTGCCATCTTTGGTCAACTTTTTAACTTCGACCGCGAGGTCGAAAAGCTTGTTCAGCTCGTCGGTGCTGAAATCTGTAATCTGGAGAAAGTCACGTTTGGCCATTTCCCAGGGCCTCCTGAAACGTATGTCGTCTCCCCATAAATGGGGACTATTTTTGTCGCGGTAAAGCTACAAGATTGGCCTGTTGGGAGCAAGAGATTCGAGAGGTCAGCGGCATCCAGCTCTATAAAAGCAGTTTTGAATCTTGATAAAGACTCGAAATGGGTAATAGAGATCGCACGTGGAGCCCACATTCCATCCCAATTTTTCCTATCTTTGACGGCTGTATCAGGAAAGAGCGCGACCTGTTCTCAGGATTGCGCGTGACTACCAGAAATCTGGATCTGACATGCACGAAAAACTGCAGGAACTCCAGGCACATAGGGACGCCTTCATGAAGGAGGCAGACAATGTCACCGATATCGATCAGCTCGAAGCTGTCCGCGTGAAGTACCTCGGGCGAAAAGGGCTGATCGCTTCCCTTTTCAAGCTGATTGCCGAACTGCCCCCGGAAGTGAAAGGGGTATTCGGAAAAGAGCTGAATCGCCTGAAGAACGATGCAACCGAGAAGGTTGAGTCGATCGAAGCTGGGTTCAAGAAAAGTAACGGGGAGAGTGGATTTGATCCAACTCTACCAGCTCGTCGCCCCTTTCATGGGTCATATCACCCGTTGACCCTGATGGAACGCGAAGTACGTCGAGTGTTTCAGAAGATGGGCTTTACGGTTGCCCGTGGCCCTGAGGTCGAAGATATCTGGCATAATTTCGATGCGCTGAATACCCCGGATTGGCATCCATCACGAGATGCATCGGACACGTTGTATCTCGAAGATCGTGACGGGTGGTTGCTTCGCACCGAAACCAGCCCGATCCAAATTCGAACCATGCAGGCCCAGCAACCCCCCATTCGAATCGTAGGTCCAGGGCGTGTATTTCGAAATGACAAGCCTGATGCGACCCATTCTGCCATGTTTACACAGGTTGAAGGATTGTATGTCGACAAGGGTGTCACCTTTGCAGATTTGAAGGGTACAGTCCTCGCCTTTTACCGTCACATTTTTGGCAGCAGCGTTAAGACACGCTTTCGTCCGCACTTTTTTCCTTTCACCGAGCCCAGTGCCGAAGTAGATGTCAGCTGTGCGTTTTGTGGCGGGAAAGGATGTCGAGTCTGCAAGCAGTCCGGGTGGATTGAGATGGGTGGTTCGGGGATGGTAGACCCGAATGTCTTCCGTACCGTCGGAATTGACCCTGAAGTGTATACTGGCTGGGCATTTGGCCTGGGAATCGAGAGGTTGGCATTGTTGCTCTATGATGTGGATGATATTCGCCTGTTCTACGAGAACGACGAGCGCTTCCTGGCGCAGTTCGGAGGCCGTCGATGAAAATCTCAATGAACTGGCTCAAAAACTTTGTGGATATCGACGAAACGCCTGAACAGATTGCGGATATCGTTACTCACCTCGCCTTTGAATGCGAAGGGATTGAAAGGGTAACACGACACATTGATGGGGTGGTGGTAGGGAAGGTGCTTGAATCAAAGCCCCATCCCAATGCGGATCGTCTTGCCTTGACGAAGGTCGATGTTGGCATCGAAACCCTTTCGATTGTATGTGGTGCACCGAATTGTCGAGAGGGATTAACGGTTGCAGTTGCGAAACCCGGCGTTAAAATCGGCGACATAACCATTGAACCACGGAAACTTCGTGGTGAGATGTCGCACGGAATGATCTTATCTGAACGCGAGATGAACATCAGCGATGAGGGTAAGGGGATTCTTGAGCTACCCGATTCCTATCAAATAGGTTCGTTGCTGAGTAGCGAACTTGAGATCGAGGATGCGATCCTTGACTTTGAGATTACGGTAAATCGTCCGGACGCACTATCGCACCTGGGGATCGCACGGGAGCTTGCTGCGCATTTTAAAAGGCCGCTTCGCTACCCTTCGAAAGACATTGTCGAGGTAGAACGTTTAGCAGCTGACAAAGTTCGTGTTGACATTGAGTCGCCCGAATTCGCTCCTCGTTACGTCGCGCGAGTCGTGGAAGGTGTGCGGGTTGAACCGTCGCCGCTCTGGATGAAGTCCCTTTTGCACGCTTTGGGGCAACGGCCGATCAACAACATCGTTGATGTGACGAATTACGTCCTCTTCGAACTTGGTCACCCGTTGCACGCATTTGATTATCACCTGGTCAAGGATGGTCAGATTATCGTACGGATGGGTCAGAAGAACGAAAAGTTGACCACCCTTGACGATAAGGATCGCACATTCGGCCCTGACGATATCCTGATTGCCGACCCGGAAAAGGCCATCGGTGTTGGTGGGGTCATGGGTGGTGCCAACACGGAAGTGGGCGAGGAGACACGCGATATTCTCGTCGAAGCAGCTTATTTCGATCCGCCCACGGTCCGAAAAACGGCTAAGAAACAAGGACTTTCGACTGAGGCGTCTCGTCGCTTTGAACGTGGCGCCGACCCGTCCATGCCGCCTGTCGCTGCTGCACGATGCGCCGAACTGATACGGCAATTAGGTGGTGGTGAAATCCTGAAGGGGCATGTCGATGCGTACCCCCACCCGATAACACGCCCCTCGGTCACGTTCAGGCCCAGTCGAGCGATTCAGATTCTCGGTGTTGATGTGACACGTGATCAAGCTCAGCGAGTATTCGAATCCCTGGAATTGCCAGTTACGGTCAAGGGAGACGATGAGCTCGAAGTTGGTATTCCGACTTTCCGACATGATCTGGAACGTGAAATTGATCTGGTCGAGGAGGTAATTCGACACGTCGGGTATAATGTTGTCCCGACGGCGGAAGAGTCCCGCGTCGTTTTGAATTCAACGGATAATGATATTGATCGTGCAGTTGATACGGCGTTGGATACAATGGTTGCGATGGGCTTTCGTGAGGCGGTCTGTTCCGGGATGACTGCATCGGTGGATCAGGACGCTTTCAAGGGTGAGTTGAAATACAATCGCATCCTGAAGCCTATCAACCCTGACATGAACGCCTACCGTGCCAGCATGATCCCGGCCTTGTTGCGAGTAGTTGAGCATAACCTGAACAGAGGGATGGACCACTGTCGTTTTGTCGAGGTGGGGCAAAATGGCGGTACCGGGTGGCTGGGTGTTGAATCGGGCCAGCGTTTGCACGCTGCCTTTGTGATAACTGGACCTGCGGTACCAGGCAGCTATGATCGGCCTGATAACCCATTTGATCTTGCTGATCTTAAGGGGGTGCTTGAAGGGTTGGCACAAGGACTCTCGCTTGACAATGCACTTGCTTTTTCCTATGATACCCCAAGCAATCTTGAAGCAGGCGTAACCCTGCGCGATTCTACAGGTTCGCCTGTTCTATTTGCAGGGTTACTTCAAGCGAAGATTGCAGCTTCTTTCGGCATCGAAGTCCCGGTCTATATCGGGGAAATCGATTTAGAGCGGTGGGTTCAGTCTGAAGAGCGTGATCTGAATCGGCCTGGACTACTTGGCAAGTACAAGAGCTTCTCGAGGTATCCAGCGAGCACACGGGATGCCGCATTTCTGGTCCCCGGGTCCATCCAGGCTGAACAGATTCTCGAGAGGATTCGAACCCATGCCGGAGATTTGCTGGAAGAGGTTGAACTCTTTGATCTCTATGAGGGGAAGCCCCTCGCGAAGGGTGAACGCAGTCTCGCGTTCCGTTTAGTCTTCCGTGCACCGGATCGGACATTGACGGATAGCGAAATCGATAAATCGATGACGAAGGTCATCGCATCCGTTCAGGAATTGGATAACGTACGTCTGCGGAGTGCGCAGCAGTGACAGACAGCGACCAGAAAACTCGTTTAAATCGATTCGAAGATGTCAAGTCCAAGGCACCGGACTTGGCAACAATCGAACGTAAAGTTGGTCTTGTTATTGAGTTGGTCGCTGAACTTCGCAAAGAAAACCAACAACTTCGTTCCAGCATCCAAAGTGTGGAGAAGGAACGTGATTCACTAACTGCCCGTATTGATGGGCTCGAAAACGAACTGGCCCGGGCTCGGGCCAACGGGCGTGATCGAACGAAAGAGGAAACGATCCGCAAGAAAGTGGAAGGGCTTCTCCAGCGACTTGAGGAGCTGTAGGGGGTCCACGCAGGGGTCCAAACGTCGGTAGGCCACGGAGGCAATATCAATACGCCAATGGAAGATAGTGGACGCGTAGTCAAGGTGACCATTTTCGGTCAATCCTACCCGATTCGTGCGCGAGTCGAGGATGAGGGATACGTCCGTACCATTGCGCAGTTCGTCGACAGCAAAATGAAAGAGATCGACGAAACCATGAAGCCTTCTTCGACCATGAAAGTGGCTATTCTGACAGCATTGAATATTGCTGACGAGTTGATGTCGCTCCAGAAGGAGCGCGAAAAGCAGCAATTCAGTCATACTGATCGATTAGAGGCAATCTCATCTAGTTTGGATGAGGCGCTGAAAGAATCGTAAATTCAGGTCAGGTTTCGATCCCTGCACATCTTGCTCTGCGGCTTAGATTGAGAACCAACAGCCTTCAAATGGGAGTTTGTCTCCATACGTGACGGGCAGGCCTTACCGGTTCGCCGGTTGAAGGAAGTCCAACACGAATGGGCGTTCACCCACTGTTTCTAATGAAGGTTCCCAATCCTATCCCGCAGAGGTGCAGGGATCGCTCTTTTACCTCTCATCCCCGTTTACGATAGAGGAGTTTTTCGTGACAGAAATACTAGCAGCACTCGGAGGACTGCTGGCCGGGCTTGTCCTTACGATGCTGATAAAAAGCGTGATCGATAAGTCACGTTTGCAGGCCGCAAAAGCACGTGCTGAAGCAATGCTTGAAGACGCAAAGAAAGAAGGGGAGACCCTGAAGCGTGAGAAGCTACTGGAAGCCCGTGACGAAGCAATTGCCCTGAAACGAGACCTGGATAAAGAATACGAAAAGAAATATGAAGAAACCCGTAAGCTTGAACGGCAACAGCGGGATCGCGAAATAACACTCGACAAGCGTGCGGATAAAATCCGTCAGCAAGAACGGGATCTGCGTGACCGTGACCGAATCCTGCAGAAATCAGAGCAGTCGATCGAAGGAAAAGAAGAGAAACTGAATGATCTGATCGAGCAGCAGACCAACCTGCTTGAGAAGACGGCTTCTATGACTGCTGATGAAGCGCTGCAGGAATTGAAAAATACCTTGATTGATAAGGCCCGCGGCGAAACGGCCGAGATGGTGAAGGAGATTCGCGATAAAGCGAAGCTTGAAGCGAACCGTGAAGCCAAAGAGTTAATCATTCAGGCGATTCAGCGTTCTGCAGCGGATCATACTGCCGAAAATACGGTGGCTGTTGTCAACCTTCCAAACGATGATGTAAAGGGAAGGATCATCGGCCGTGAGGGTCGAAATATCCGTGCGATGGAAACCGCAACCGGTGTTGATATCATTGTTGACGATACACCTGAAGCGGTCATTCTATCCAGTTTTGATCCCTATCGTCGTGAGATCGCACGTCAGGCGCTCGAAAAGCTGATCACGGATGGTCGTATCCACCCTGGACGGATTGAAGAGGTGGTGGAAAAGGCTAAAAAGGAACTGGACGAGAAGATTCTTGAACTGGGCCGCAATGCTTTGATCGAGGCGAAGGTTCATGGTGTCCATCCAGAGATGGTGAAGTATCTCGGACGGATGCACTATCGCACAAGTTACGGTCAAAATGTATTGAAGCATTCGATCGAAGTGGCGCATATCTGCGGGTTACTTGCGGCCGAGCTGGGTTTGGATGCGAAGCTGGCCCGTCGCGCGGGTCTGATGCATGACATCGGCAAAGCCATCGACCGTGAATCCGAAGGTACCCATGTGATGTTGGGCATGGAGCTCGCGAAGAAATATGGCGAGCCAAAGGTGGTGATCAACGGTATCGGGTCCCACCATGAGGATGTCCCGCCGGACAATCCGATTTCGATTCTTGTTGCGGCATCCGATGCCATCAGCGGCAGCCGTCCCGGCGCACGACGCGAGACGCTCGAGTCCTACATCAAGCGTTTGCACAGCCTCGAAGAAATCGCCATGACATTCGACGGCGTCAGCAAGGTTTATGCGATCCAAGCTGGCCGTGAAGTGCGTATCATCGTTGAGAATGAACGCATTTCAGATGCACTGGCCGATGCGCTGGCGCATGATATCGCCGATAAGATCGAGAACGAGCTTGAGTATCCCGGTCAAATCAAGGTTACGGTGATCCGAGAGTATCGTGCGGTGAACTACGCGAAGTAAAGTCTTGTGTTTCGAACATTCCAGCGACGGAATCGGTGCGTCAGTGCTGGTTCCGTTGCTTTTCTTTTGCCTGAGCAGCTTAACGATGAGGATACGATGACTTCGCTGCAAGGAGCGACACGTTCGCTTCGGGGGGATGGCCTGAGCTTGGAGGCAATGGCTGATGTTGCGACCGGACAGGTCCGGATTTCGCTGTCGGAAGAAGCGATCCAAAAGATGAATAAAGCACATGAAACGGTGCTTGCGATCATCGAGAAAGGGGATCCTGTTTATGGTGTCAATACGGGTTTTGGGAAATTCAGCGAAGTTCAGATTTCGCGTGAAGAACTGGCAACATTACAAGTAAACCTTGTTCGAAGCCACGCATGCGGAGTGGGGGACCCTCTCGCTTCTGAAATTGTCCGCATGATCCTTGTCAGTAAGGCGAATTCACTGACAAAAGGCTACTCCGGCTGCCGGCCCGAAATCGCTCAATCGATGATAGACCTCTACAACCATGATGTCCTTCCTGTCATCCCGGCGCACGGCAGTGTTGGTGCCTCCGGTGATCTAGCGCCCCTGGCACATATGGCTCTTGTGATGATGGGCGAGGGTGAGGCGATCGTTAAAGGCGCAAGAATGTCTGGTTCTGAGGCTTTACAAAAAGCAGGCATTCAACCCATCGTGCTCGGCCCAAAGGAAGGGCTAAGCATTATCAATGGCACCCAGGTTTCAACAGCCCTTGCGGTGGAAGCCTGGCTCAAGCTGGAAAAGCTGACAGATGCCGCGGATCTTGCCTGCGCTTGGACGGTGGAAGGTGTTGCGGGGTTGACATCCGCTTTTGATCCGAGAATCCACGAGGTTCGTGGGCATGATGGCGCAAAGACGTCAGCCGCACGGATGCGAGCTGCCCTGCAAAACAGCGATATCCTTGCCAGCGATGAAGCCAAACGGCGTGTACAGGACCCCTACGCAATCCGGTGTGCGCCACAGGTCCACGGTGCGGTTCGAAACACCCTGGAAAGCACTCGGACGATCCTGGAGACAGAGATAAATGGCGTAACAGACAATCCACTTGTTTTCGCAGATACTGGTGAAGTGATATCGGGTGGAAACTTCCATGCGGAACCGATCGCATTCGTCTCAGATCAGCTCTCGATTGCTGGAGCAGAGCTCGCTTCGATCAGCGAAAGACGGACTTTCCTGCTGACGGACCCGCAAATAAGTGGATTACCTGCCTTTCTTGTCAAGCAAGGTGGTTTGAACAGTGGGTTGATGATCCACCAGGTAACCCAGGCTGCGCTTGTCAGCGCGAACAAGACATTGGCGCACCCGGCATCTGTCGATTCCATCCCCACCTCAGCAGGGAAAGAAGATCACGTCAGCATGGCGACATGGGCGGGGTTTAAAGCGATAGAAATCGTCGATCGCGCGGCAATCGTCCTAGGTATCGAGATGCTCGCTGCCGCCCAGGCGGTTGATATGAGGAAACCACTAGCACCCGGGCCCGCAATCGCGAAACGTCAGGTTGGCATTCGCACCGTCATTTCAACGATCGAACAGGATCGGATATCCTACCCGGATATCAACGCTGCTCGCGATTGGCTACTGAAATCAGACTGGAAGGAGTGCAGTTGATCGATTCGAGAAAAAGGGTTGCGCTGAAGGGGGCGAAAGTATTTCAGCATGGTGCTTCATGGCCGGGGTCGGCTGCGACTCTGCTGCTGGAAGATCAACGCATCATAGCGATTTTACCCTCGGACAGCGAACCAGACTGCGAAGAGACCATTCAATTGCCGGGAGGAGTCCTGCTCCCGGCTTTTTTTGATGCCCATATCCATCTAGATCAAGGTGGACGGTACCTCGGCATGCTCCAGCTGCGGGATATTGATGATTCGGATGAAGTTCTGCGGGTGGTAGCCGAAGGGGCAAAGCAGCAAAAAGCTGGCTGGCTGATTGGTATTGGGTTACGAGAAACATCCTGGCCTGCATTGGGTGATCTGCATCATGCCAGCAGCGGCCGTCCGTGCTTGCTTTACACACGCGATTACCATACTGCTTTCGTAAATCGTGAAGCGATGGTTGAACTTTCTCTGACCACATCCACAACCCTGCCGGAGGGGGGCTGGGTAGATCTGGATGAAGCGGGTGATCCAAACGGAGTCTTGCATGAAAACGCTGTCATGTGGGCGGAACGTCAATTACCTCCAGAGTCAGTTGATCAGCAACGACAAAACATCCTGCGTGCCCAGGATTACCTGCTTCAACTCGGGATTGTTGGGGTTTCCGACGCTGGACATCCTGATTCATGGTCAATCCTCAAATCTCTCGAAGCCGAAGGTTTGCTAGAAGTTTACATCGAGCAATGGTTGAGGTGTCTTGATTTCCGAGAAGAAATCCTTGACGCGGAACGTTTAAGTTCAGATCGGCTGAAACGTTGTAGAATAAAGCTGTTTATCGATGGTGCACTAGGAAGCCGTACTGCCTGGATGAAGGACGAGTACAACGACAAACCGGGGTGGACGGGTGAACCGGTACCTAAACTTGAAGTATTCGAACACTTTGTACGCTCAGCGGTGAAGAAGGAATGGGGGTTGACGGTTCATGCAATTGGGGACGCAGGGGTTGAGTATGTGACGAAGCTCCTGATTGAAAATCCATCCGATGCTGTTCGTCACAGGATTGAGCACGTTCAGCATAGTGATCCTGACACCATCCAAGCACTTCGTGATTCCGCTGCAATTTCATCGGTTCAACCGCTTCATCGCAGCGAAGATAAGGCCATGCTTCTGGATCGAGTTGGGAGCCAGCGGGCTGATTGGGCTTTTCCCTTGAGGTCGCTCCGTCAGTCCGATGGCAACAACCTTGTCGTGGGCACCGATTGGCCGGTCGTCAGCCTGGACCCGCGAGACACCATGAAAGCGACATTGGCTGTACGCAATAAAGACGAGGGTGTCGTCGACGATGAATTGACCGTTGAGCAGGCATTACAGGCCTACAGTCTCGAAGCCGCTCGTGTCGCTGGTTTCCATCAGACCGGTGATCTGCTTGCCGGGTTGGATGCCAATGTTCTATGGTTGCCAGAAGCGCCAGGTCGCGATCCTGAGGAATGGTCTGGGATGGAAATTGGCGCGATCTGGCATCGCGGTCGGTTGATAGTGAAGAACCACGATCTATAGGAAGATTCTGAGCAGAGAAAAAGGCCATAACCGATTGGTTATGGCCTTGTCATTTCTAATCGATTCGGCTTACCGGCCAGCGAGCGGACCTGCGTTCTGGATTTCCTTGGATGCCATTTCAGCGAAACCAGCCTCGAAGTTCTTGTGGAACAGACTTGCGAGTTCGTTCGCTTTTTTATCGTAGGCTTCCTTATCCGCCCAGGTGATGCGGGGATTGAGGACTTCATCCGGCACCTCGGGGACGTGCTTGGGGATGTGCAGGCCGAAGATCGGCTCCTGGATCGTTTCGACGTCATCCAGTTTGCCATCAAGCGCAGCATTGATCATCGCACGGGTGTACTTGATCTGCATGCGGTGACCAACCCCATAGGGTCCGCCTGTCCAACCGGTATTCACCAGCCAGACCTGCGCGTCATACTTGTCAATTCGCTCACCAAGCATCTCGGCGTACTTCTGCGATGCCAGAGGCATGAATGGTGCGCCAAAGAGAGTGCTGAAGGCTGCCTTCGGTTCCGTAACGCCACGCTCGGTACCAGCGAGCTTCGCGGTATACCCACTCATGAAGTGGTACATCGCCTGCTCACGGGTCAGCTTTGAGATCGGGGGCAACACACCGAACGCATCGGCGGTCAGGAACATGACGTGCTTCGGGTGACCACCCTTTGAATCCGGAGCAATGTTGGGGATGTGATGGAGAGGATAGGAGGCACGCGTGTTCTCGGTCAAAGACCCATCCATGAGGTCGACCTGGCGCGTGTTAATATCTACCGCAACATTTTCCAAAATGGTGCCGAAGCGGCGAGTCGTATCAAAAATCTCCGGCTCCGCTTCTTCGGAAAGGTTGATAACCTTCGCGTAGCATCCGCCTTCCATGTTGAAAATGCCGTTGGACGACCAGCCGTGCTCATCATCACCGATCAATTGACGGTTCTTATCTGCGGACAAGGTGGTCTTACCCGTACCGGACAAGCCAAAGAAGAGGGCTGTCTTGCCATCCGAGCCGATGTTGGCCGAGCAATGCATCGGGAGAACATTTTCCTGTGGCAGCATGTAGTTCATGACGCTGAAGATCGACTTCTTGATTTCGCCGCCATAGAGGGTACCGCCGATGATGACCATCTTGCGCTTGAAGTTGATGATTACAAACGCTTCGCTGTTGGTGCCGTCTACTTCTGGGATCGCCTTGAAGTTTGGCAGGTTGAGCACGGTGAAGATGGGCTCATGGTAATAACCGGGCTCATGCGAGCGACGGAACATGTTGCGAGCGAAGAGGTTGTGCCAGGCAGTTTCTGTCACTACACGGATCGGTTTGGTGTACTGCGGGTCCGCGTTGACATGGCAATCCTGGACAAAGAGGTCCTTGCCCTGGACATAGGCCTGCAGGCGATGGAAGAGGCGATTGAAACGCTCCTCCTCGATCGGCACGTTGACATTCCCCCAGTTGACGATGTCCTTACTTACTTCGTCCATGACAATGAAGCGGTCGTTCGGGCTGCGACCTGTGTAGTTGCCCGTGCGGACAACGAGGGGCCCGAGGTGGGCGATAAAGCCTTCACGACGCCGGATGGCCTGCTCGTAAAGAAAGGCAGTGCCGGGATTCCAATAAACGTTGCCGAGATTTATGAAACCGAGGGGTTTCAGGTGATCGGCATGGGATGGATTCGAGACAACTTCCATGGGGGAAAGCTCCTCAAGTGTATCGTTTGGTACAACGTTGACTGTTTTTCTCTGGAGAGGAAATGAAGAACTTTAGGCATGTCTAAGTCAACACCTATTTGCGAAAAGGGTATGACTCAAGTGACAGAGTAGCGAGTGTATATCAATAAGATACCGACTCTTACAAGGAGTCGGTTTGCCGTCGAGACATAGCGAAGAGGTTTCGTTGATAATAGATCAGGCGATGTCTGAAGATGTCACAATTTCGAAGAGAATTTGCCCCTTCTCCACAGCATCTCCCTCTCGGACGTTTAGCTCCTTGAGAGTTCCACTAATAGGTGCTTTAATCTCGTTTTCCATCTTCATTGCTTCCATGACCAGCACGGAATCACCCTGCAAAACGTCTTCTCCTTCCTGCATCTCAATCTTGATGATCAGGCCGGGCATCGGAGCTTTAATCCGTCCCTCTGCCTTACCGACACCAGCGGCTCGCAGGTAGTCTCGCAGAAAGGCTTCACGCTTTGAAATAACATCGGCATCGAAATCATAGCCGCCCGCATGTACACGATACTGGTTCGGTTCATCACGGGGTTCCACAGCGATGATGTAGCTTTCGCCATTCCCAAGCATCGAATAATGGTCCGGGACAGATTTGGGGCGAACATCAAGCTGGATTTCCTCGCCATCGATCATGACGATTCCGTCTTTGCCTCGAAATTCCACCTCGTACACATCGCCGTTTATTTCTACACGGTAGGCATCACCGCCGCCATTCGTATTCATCGTAACTCCGTTTTCCTGCCACGCGCCTTCCATCCGGACGATTCCGACATCACCTGAACCGTGTGAGCATTTTCTTCGTGACGACCTTTTCCGCGTTCATGATGGCGTAACCAGGCCGCGGCAACTGCCGCTACCTTCTGCCATGCTTTTTCACGTGCTTGCAGATGCTCGATCTCAAATTCACGCTCAACGAATGAGGTGTCAAAATCACCTTTTCGAAAGGACTCGTTGCGCATCACAAGCCGTCCGAAGGGAATCGTTGTCCGGACACCAGTGATGCGATACTCGGCCAATGCCCTATCCATTCGTCGAATGGCTGATTCCCGGTCACCTGCCCAGGCAATCAACTTGCTGATCATCGGATCATAATGGATGCTGATCTCGTCACCTTCACGAACCCCACTGTCTTCACGGATCCCGAATCCATCCGGTGGACGCAGGTAGCGTATACGTCCTGTGTGTGGGAGGAAGTTATTCAAACTGTCTTCGCTGTAGATACGAACCTCAATGGCGTGGCCACGCATCTCGATGTCTTCCTGGGAATAGGGAAGAGGTTTACCGTTCGCGACATGTATTTGAAGCTGAGCGAGGTCGACCCCTGTAACCATCTCGGTAACGGGATGTTCCACCTGGAGACGGGTGTTCATCTCAAGGAAATAGTAGTTCATCTCCTGATCAACGAGAAACTCAACGGTACCAGCATTCTGATAGCCACATGCCCTGGCCGCTTCAACCGCTGAGGCTCCCATTTTTTCACGCAATTCAGGGGTCATCACGGGGCTGGGACACTCTTCAACCACTTTCTGGTGCCGACGTTGAATGGAGCACTCCCGCTCACCCAAGTGAATCACATTGCCGTGATGGTCCGCAAAGACCTGAAATTCGATGTGACGAGGACGCTCAATATACTTTTCAAGGTAGATGAGCGGACTACCGAAGGCGTTGATCGATTCACGGCGAGCTCCGTCAAGCGCACCAGGCATTTCTTCTTGGCTGCGGACGACACGCATTCCCTTGCCACCGCCGCCCATTGCCGCCTTTATCAAAACCGGGTAACCAGCTTGAGATGCGAAAGCAATGGCTTCTTCGATCGATTCGACGCCACCTTCCGTTCCCGGGACCACTGGGACACCAGCATTAATCATGATTTTGCGAGCTTCGGTTTTGGAGCCCATCGAATGAATAGCAGAAGCTGACGGGCCAATCCAAACCAATCCAGCCTGCTTGACCTTTTCCGCAAAATCACCATTCTCAGAAAGGAAACCATAGCCGGGATGAATCGCTTCGGCTCCTGATTTCTTTGCAACCTCAAGGATCTTGTCACCACTGAGGTAGCTTTCGGATGCAGGTGCAGGACCGATCAGGTGTGCTTCATCGGCAAGATGAACATGCATCGCCTCGCGGTCAATCTCAGAATAGACTGCAACGGCCTTGATGCCCATCTCTCGGCAGGCACGAATGATACGGACGGCGATTTCGCCTCGATTTGCTACCAGAATTTTTTTGAACACGATTGTCTGAGGTTAGTTGACGGACAGGTTTTACTCAATGTCATCGTTTCAGATGACGATGTGAATGTATCGACGGGGTAAAGTGGAGTCAATGAAAACAACAACGGCGGGCCAGAAGCCCGCCGTTATATCGCGAGATATCTGAAAGACTACTCAACAACTTTGCCTTCTGCCTCGCCAGGAGTATTCACCGGGTCGAGCAACTCATCGACAATTTCACGAAGACGGTCGAAATCAGGAGGCTTGTTGATGTAGTAATCAACATGCATGTCTTTCATCGCTTCCTGAACTACCTCGTCTATGTATCCAGATAACACCACAATCCTTGTTCCGGACAGCTCCGATTCCTTACGGAGGATGGAGGCGATACGAATACCATCGGTCCCGGGTAGATGCAGATCAAGAATGACCAGGTCCGGACGGTACTTCATCAGCAGGATGCCAGCTTGCGCCACATCATCTGCCCCGACTACCCGTCGACCAGGATGCTCAAGGTTTGGAATGATTGCCCGCAGCAGATCAGGGTCATCGTCAATGATGAGCACAGTTGGTGGTGTGGTTCCGCTTTCCCACTCCGTAGGCACCTCGAAGCCATGGGCACGGCAGAATCGAACTAACTCCTCAATGTTCACCCTGTAGTGTCCACCAGGAGTTGTACTTGCCTTGAGACGATCAGCCTTGATCCAGTTCGCAACCGTTTCCGGTGTAACATGGCAATGATTTGCGATCTGCCCTGTGGTGAATCGTCTTGGAGGCTTTGGTTTACGAGCAGCCATCGTATGAACCACTTGTTAGCCGACAATAAGAAACTGGTGATGTCCCCCGAACAGAAGCGTCAACGGACACAACCCCGTTCGCTTCGTGAAACAATATAACGGAGAATACAGCTGTTTCAACAGCCGAGTTTGCATCCAAACAAAGCTATTGCTAAAAAACAGAGAATCTCGCTGTCAGGTTTTCGGATTTCTGCTTGCCATAAGCTCCGAAACCGTTGTCAGGCTTATTGAACTTGCGAGGGCTTGTTGTTCGCAGTATACCGTGTCCCGTCCGCAGGAGGAGCGAGGCGAACAGTACGATCTTCTCCGCCGCACTGTTTCCACGCATCTACGAAAGAGTTGGCTTCCGTCAAGCCTGCACCCTGAATCAGGGGTGAAGCATCAATCTTTCCGTTTGGCGGGAGGAACAATTTGTGCTGAAGCTTTGCTGCTGCAAGCACGGGTGCGAACTCTTTCTGGTACTTGACGGCATCGCCCTGTGCACGGATATAGCCTTCAATGTCAAAGATGAGCGACCAACTGGAATCAACAGTATCCTGCCGGTTCTCCCATTCCATCTTCATCAACTTTGCTTCCCATCCATCCTGTGTCCCACTGATGACGAGAACAGCAATCTTACGTTCAAGGTCAAGCTCAAGGCGATACATGACACCCTCTTCTGTGAGTTGGATCAACGAAGCTAACGGTAGAATCGCTCATCCAGCAAGGCTGAAACTCTCAGCACTCCATTCAGGAAGCGTCTTTTTCCGTTTTATTTACCAGTACCGAGGAACGACGCATAGTCTGAACAAGTTCTGTGTAGGTCAAGGAGTTTAATCTGAAATCAGGCGGAGACTCATCCACGCCAGTATAATATCGAATCAGGCGCAGGTAGTTTGCCATGACATTGGTAATCAGGAAGTTGTCACGAACGAGTTCACGCCCATTCGACCCGAGTGTTTTACTGTGCTCTGGCTCATCAAGGATCCTTGCCATCTTTAGTGCGATATCATCGGTATCCAGAGGATTAACCAGGTATCCTGTGTCGAAATCGAGAACCTGTTTAAGAATTCCCCCTACTCTCGATCCGATAACAGGAGTTCCCTGCCAAAGTGCTTCGGTGACAACGAGCCCGAATCCTTCACGGGTGGAAACATGGATAAAGCCCTTTGCCAATCTCATCAAGCCGCCGACATAACGATTGTTGTTCTCGACGATAATCCTTACATCGGGATCATCACCGGCCTGATCTATCAGCTGTTCCAGAATCACACCACCTTCCGGATCGTCTGCTGCAGTATTTCCAAGAAAGACCAGAAGAGGTGGCTTTTTGAACGACTGGGATTGTTTCATTTTCTGAAACGCTTCAAGGATTCGCCCCTGGTTCTTGTGAGGGTCATACCTGGAAATTGCCGCAAGGATGGGGCGTTCCGGATCAATATTGAAGTGGTCCAGCATCGGGCCGACTGCATCGAGTGCTTCTTCTTCACTTAAGGGATGATTTTTTTCAGCGAGGGGGTCGATTCCAGGCATAACCTGGTACAGAGGAACGTTCAGCCCTTCACTGATGTATTCTGGCAGGGTAAATATTGCCCCAGCAGTCTGGTTGATGTACGGTTTTAAAAAGCGCCATACCAGCTTGTTCGGTTTAGACGTATCTATGTGACAGCGCCAGAGAATGTTTCCAAAGAGGACTCCTTGATTGACTAGAGCAAGCGGCTGAGGATCGTGGACAACAACAACATCTCCATGGATAAAGGTGTTGCTTGCATTCGCTTCGATAGTCTTCAAGTAGTCAAGTAATACCTCTTCCGCGGATACTGTCTGGTCCAACCCCTGAAGAGTGTTATGGAATTTCTTCGTGATATTGAAAAACTCATCGGTGCCACGAATGGCGTACCAGTCAGCATCCAGCCCAAGAGAACGAGCGATAGGAACCAAACTTCTCAGCATCTCGGCGACACCTCCTCCATCGAAGGTGGAGTTCAGATGACACCATCTTTTTTCTTGCAGCGGTTCGGCAAGCTTTCGTAAAACATCAAGGCGCTCCTGTCCGATGTGGGGCAGGTATTCATCCATATCGATCGTATGCTCAGGTTCAAATGTTTCAAGGGGAGCGGCAAGACGCCCGGCACGTCCGAGACTGGCCGCCAGTCTGCGATACTGCATGCGGTACTCCTGTTCAAACAGTGGATGGGGCAGGTTAAAAGCGATATCGAACCTGTATCAAACAGCATCTTACTATTTGTGGCTTCAACATGCCCCTGGAGTCAAGCGAGATTGCGGATTTGTTTTCGGAAACTATCAGTACTGCTTGGTATCACTATTGTTACGAGGAGCCAAGATAGAAGTTCCATTTCGTCATTTCGCTCTTTTATCCATTATGGCTCGGTTCTTGCGAAAATATGAATGAGCTTTGTTGGTGTATCATTTCGGATCACCCGGGATAAACGTGATAATCGTTTGTTGCGGCTTGATATATCCCAGGCAGGAGAGGAAATGCCTTAAAGTCTGGATTTTCATCTCCTCCTTCGTAACACACATTCAGTCTTGATGTTGTATTTTAGTGTGACAATAGTAGGGTATAACCTGTATCAGTATTGTGCACCTTTGATTTGGTAACCCTGCTGATAACAGAGCAGACGACCTAGTTAACCATTCAAGCAAGAGGCAATCTTGTCGTACGACGGATTCTCAAGCGATCAGGAACAGCGAGACATCCTCCTCGGCTTCGTAGAGGAAGGTCGTGAGATGCTCGATGAGGTGGAACCGTTGCTTGTTGACTTGGAACGGTCCGCTGATGAACAGGGCGCCATCGACCTGGAGATGGTTAATACCGTCTTCCGGCTGTTCCATTCTTTGAAGGGTGGAGCAGGATTCCTTAATCTGCACACCATTAGTGGTGTTACCCACGAAGCGGAAACACTCCTCGATATGTTCCGCAAAGGAACAGCTCAGCTAACCGCCGATCACATTGACTTGATGAATCGTGCATGCGATTTCATTCGTGAACTGATTGAGCAGATCGAAACTGAGTTCCATGATGGTGGTCACGAGGAGGATGCAGCTGAGGTAACGAAACAGTTGAAGGAAACCATCCAGGCACTCAAGAATCCTGGTAACACTGAGCCGACCTCGGCACCTGTTCCTGAGGGTGATCAAGAAGAAAATGCCGCTGAAGCAACAGAACCTGAAGAAGTCCAGGAGGAAGCCGGATCAAACGCCTCTGTGAACAGCGAAGCGGGCACAGTTGCCATGGACCTGGAAGAGTTCCAGCTGTCCATGGGGCCGGAGATTATCAAACAGTTCACCAGCGAGGGTGAGGAAAATCTTGAAAAGGCTGAAGAAGCCCTTCTTTCGCTGGAGAATGATCCAACCAACACAGAACATGTACAGCAGGCCTTCCGAGCGTTCCACAGTTTTAAAGGGAACTCGGGTTTCCTTGGTCTGAAAGATATGGAGAAGCTTAGTCACAGCGCCGAATCGGTGCTTGAACAGTTCCGCGGTGGTGGACTTTCGCCATCTTCTAAAGTGATCAACCTCATCCTTGAGATCATTGACTTCTTGCGGAATGCAATGAACTCATTGTCGTCAGGGAAATCCGCTGATATCCCTGCGACACCTGGTCTGATTCACCTGCTAGAAGATTTCAGTGGTGCAAAGGCAAAGGCACCCGCTAAGCAGCCTGAAAAAGAAGTTGAAAGCAAGCCAGCTGCTCCACCTCCTCCAACGCCCGAAAA
Source organism: bacterium (assembly GCA_020444265.1). Lineage (GTDB taxonomy): Bacteria > Electryoneota > Electryoneia > Electryoneales > Electryoneaceae > JAHLLH01. The sequence goes on along the minus strand of JAHLLH010000001.1, from coordinate 515,917 downwards.
AGAAGAGCCGAAAAGCGAGGATATGCCGTCCTCCGACTCCAAAAAGCCCGAAGCAAAGGTGACAGAAGAGAAAAAACAGGAAGCTGCATCAAAAACTCCGGAAAAGCCTTCTGGGCCACTAAAAGCGACAGCCAAGGATATCAAACCGACGCCGAAGCCACAACCAGCGAAGAAAAATGTTCAGCGCCAATCTGTCCGGGTTGATGTCGAGAAGCTCGACATTCTGCTTGACCTGGTTGGAGAATTGGTGATTGCAGAGGCGATGGTTTCTCAGAACCCCGACATCAGGTCACTGGACATACCTCTGGAAAGGTTTGAAAAGTCCGCCATGCAACTCGAGAAGATCACGCGAGACTTGCAGGACGTGGCGACCTCAATCCGAATGATTCCTTTGTCAGGCACCTTCCGTCGAATGGTTCGTCTCGTCCGTGACCTCTCCCAGAAGGCTGGAAAAAAAGTTGATTTTATCATCCTGGGCGAAGAGACGGAAGTTGACAAAACAGTGATCGAACAGATTACTGACCCCCTGATTCATATCATTCGCAATTCGATTGACCATGGCTTGGAAACACCCGAAGACCGCGGACAGGAAGGGAAAGAGCCGACTGGCAAACTGACGTTGGAAGCAAAATACGTTGGTGGTGAAGTCTGGATCTCTGTGAAGGATGATGGCCGTGGTCTGAATCGTGAACGGATTGTCAAACGTGCCAGTGAACGTGGGTTGTTTGAGGGTGATCCGGAATCGCTGAAGGATGAAGAGGTCTGGCAGTTCATCTTTCAGCCGGGTTTCTCGACAGCAGAGAAGGTTACCGACGTGTCCGGCCGAGGGGTCGGCATGGATGTCGTCCGCCGGAATATCGAAAACATCCGCGGTAAAGTCGATATTCGCAGTTGGGAGGGAAAGGGTTCGGAAGTTGTCCTGCGTCTACCGCTGACACTGGCGATTATCGATGGCATGATCATCCGTGTAGGTAAAGAACGCTACACCATGCCGATTACTGCGATCAAGGAATCCATTCAAGCGACACCAGAAATGGTGACCGAAACGATGGATGGGCAGGAGATTCTACGGATTCGAGAACAGCTGATTCCGGTGATCCGTCTACATAAACTGCTGGAAGTCGAGACGGACGTCAAGCGTCTGGAAGACGGTATCATCACAGTCGTCGAGAACGAAGGGCGTCAGATATGCCTGCTTGTCGACGAGTTAATTGGCCAGCAGCAAGTTGTTATTAAAGGGTTGTCAGGATTTGTTGCAAATCACCCATGTGTTTCCGGGTGCACTATTCTCGGTGACGGTGACATCAGCTTGATTCTCGATATCGCAGGGGTGATTGGCAATTCGCACAACAGCTCAGGTGCCGGCAGCGGTACGGTTGGTGAGCACCAGATTGATAAAGATGGCGTGAAAGAACACGCAGAGTGAGGGGTAAGATGAGCGACCAAATGTTGCATGCTGAAGACGGATTCAACGGGTACGAAGAGCAAGAAGACACTCAGGAAGGAAAGTACCTGACCTTCCAGATCGCCAAGGAAGAATACGGGATCGAGATCCGTTACGTAACTGAAATTATCGGCATTCAAAAGGTTACCGATCTGCCTGATACACCGAATTTTGTTAAGGGTGTGATCAATCTCCGCGGAAAAGTGATTCCAGTTATTGATGTGCGAATCCGTTTCGAATTGCCCGAACGTGAGTATGATGAGCGTACATGCATTATTGTTGTAAACATCAACAGTACGTCGGTAGGTCTCATCGTCGATAGCGTGTCGGAAGTTCTTGATATACCCGGAGAGGACATTGAAGGCCCTCCGAGGGTAAATCGAAGTGGCGGCAGCCGTTATATCCAGGGTCTGGGCAAGGTTGGGGAATCTGTAAAGATCATCCTCAATATCCATCGCCTCCTCTTTGAGGATGAGATGGAGCAGATCATGGAGTCCATCCAGGAGTAGCACGTTTCACTGGTCGTGCTGAAGCAGGATTGGCACTGCCACAGCGAGTCTGAGATCCATGAACCAGGCGGGCTACCGCGAGTATCATTTGAAACCCGGGTTCATCTTTTTTACAGTTGATCCCACAGTCATTCTCTCCGTATTGGGGACGAGTGTTGCTGTAACGTTGTTTGACAGACAAGGTGAGATAGGGGGGATGAACCACTTTGTTTATCCTCATCTGCGACCGGAGGTTCAGCCAACCGCGATCTATGCTAGACCTGCGATGGTGCAGCTGATCCGAATGTTCCGGCAGTCGGATGCAGACCTCGATCACCTGGAAGCTCACGTCATCGGAGGGGCTGTTCCAGAAGATGCCGACGATGATATCCGGGAGATGGCCCAGTTAAACATCGAAGCAGCGATGCGGATGCTGGAGCACTACAACATACCAATAGCCGGGCAGGAAGTTGGTGGACGTCACGGCAGGAAAGTCCTGTTTAACACAAGTACTGGCGAACTTGTGATCGCCAAGGTGGAAAAGATTCGAAAGAGCGACTGGTTCCCAATGGACCCGTCCCTTCGCAGGCCTGAAGAATAGGCCGATCATTTCCGGATGGAGACGACGTGAACGATTCACTTCAGTTGAAGGACAAGGAATTTCAGCAGATCCGTGATCTGGTCTATTCCATGTTCGGCATCAACCTGACAGATCAAAAGCGTGCCTTGGTAATGGGACGGCTCAGTAAAATCCTGCGCGAGAACAAGTTTTCCTCCTTTCAGGATTATATCAATTACGTAAAAAATGACAAAAGTGGTGAGGCGGTCAGCACCTTGGTCGATCGAATCTCGACCAACCATACATTTTTTAATCGCGAGAATGACCACTTCGATTATTTGCGAGAAAATGCCTTCCCTGAGTGGATCGAGCGTAAAAAGCGGTCAGGGAAGAAGCAAATGCGCATTTGGGTCGCAGGCTGTTCGTCCGGTGAAGAATCCTACATGATTGCTATCATCCTGAAGGAGTTACTCGGTTCTGATCTCAAGAACTGGGACCTTGGAATTCTTGCAACGGATGTTTCAATATCAGCACTGGAAAAGGCGGTTGCTGGGGTTTACACGGACGAGAACATCAGCCATCTGCCAGCCGCAATGAAGAACAAGCATTTTAAAAACTTGCGCGATGGCAAATGGGAAGTACACGACGAGCTAAAAAAGATGGTGATCCATCGCAAGTTGAATTTGATGCGTCCAGAATTCCCTTTTAAAGGAAGTTTCCAGTTTATCCTCTGCAGGAATGTGATGATTTATTTTGATAAACCAACACGGGATACTCTGGTGACGAAGTTCCACCGATTTACGGATCCGGATGGTTATCTCTTCATTGGCCATTCTGAGACCCTGGGACGGAATAATGAGCTGTATAGCTATGTAAAACCTGCCATTTATCGCAAGGAGGTACGGTGAGCACGGGCAAGGTTCGCGTATTAATTGTCGATGATTCCGCCCTGGTACGTGAGATTCTTTCACGTGGGCTATCGTCTGATCCCGGGATTGAAGTTGTTGGAACTGCTTCCGACCCGTACGTGGCGCGTGATCGAATTGTCCAGCTGAAACCGGATGTGTTAACCCTAGATGTTGAAATGCCGAAGATGGATGGCGTTGAATTTTTACGAAAGTTAATGCCGCAATACCCGCTCCCAGTGTTGATGGTTTCTGCACTGACTCAACGAGGAAAGCAAATCACCTTCGAAGCCATGGAGGCGGGAGCAGTTGACTTTGTTACGAAGCCCAGTACGGATGTCGCCCGAGGTCTGGGTGTGATGATCAGTGAGCTTCGTGCAAAAGTGAAGGCGGTTTCGAAGGCGGATGTAAGTCATTGGAAACGTGAACGTGGGGCTGTGTCTACTCCTTCGAAACAGCAAGAGCCGGTCCGAAAATCCCATGCGCTAGCTGAATCGACCGACAAGGTGATCGCAATCGGTGCTTCCACCGGTGGTACGGAAGCCATCCGCAAGGTCATCACCGCTCTTCCGGGTGATACCCCTGGAGTAGTAATCGTGCAGCACATGCCAGCTGGATTCACAAAGATGTTCGCCGAGCGTCTGAATGAACAGAGTGCCATGGAAATCAAAGAGGCGCAATCTGGTGACCGCGTAATGACAGGTCGTGTTCTGATTGCTCCTGGTGATTACCACATGGAGCTGAAGCGTTCCGGCGGCATCTATCAGGTCCATTGTCGAGGTGGCGAGAAGGTATGTGGTCACCGTCCCTCGGTTGAAGTTCTTTTTCGTTCCGTCGCTCAGTATGCTGCTGGTAATGCGATTGGCGTTATGCTGACTGGCATGGGGGCCGATGGTGCTGACGGTATGGTCACAATGCGAGAAGCGGGTGCCAGGACGATGGCACAGGATGAAGCAAGTTCAGTCGTCTTCGGCATGCCGAAAGAAGCATATACTCGTGGTGGTGCTGAGAAACTCGTGCCGCTGGATCGGATGGCGGACGAATTGATGCGCTTGTTGCGCGTAACAGCGTGAGTTGACAGTCACATGGAATTCATCTACGTGGGCATCGGCGAATTCGCCGTCTCTCGAAACCCGAATCACGTTCTGAAGACGATGGCGCTTGGATCGTGTGTCGGAGTTATCGTACGAGATCCGAAGGGAGGTGGGGCAGGCTTGCTTCACATTGCCCTTCCAGATTCATCGATTAACCAGAAAAGAGCCCAGGATAAACCGGGTTCATTTGCGGACACTGGGATTCCCGCACTCTTGAAAGCGATGCGGAAAGTCGGTTATGATGGCAATAGTCGACTGACTGTCAAGCTTACTGGTGGTGCCAGCATTATGGATCCAAACAACACATTCAATATTGGTAAACGAAACATCCTTGCGATCAAGAAAATTCTTTGGGGATTTCGCATGGGTGCGATTGCGGAGGACCTCGGCGGCTCGATCAGTCGCAGTGTTTCTGTTGATGTGTCCTCTGGAAAGACGACGATTTCATCCCCGGGAAGGGGGCAGTGGGAATTATGAAACTGCCGAAAGCGATCCAGGACCAGATCCAGGACATGCCGATGATTTCGGAAGTCGCCCAGAAGCTGCTCATGCTGACGGCGGATCCGAATCACTCGCTACGTGACATTGTCAAGATCGTCGAGAATGATGTTTATGTCACGGCACGTCTTCTTCGAGTAGCTAACTCGGCTTATTTTTCTCGAGGTCATGAGATCAACACGGTTCAGCGTGCGGTTATGCATCTCGGTGAGACCATCGTTTCAAGTATTGCCTTAGGTGCGAGTACTGGCGACATGCTGACCCGCCCGCTGCAGGGGTACGACAGCGAAGAGGGTGGGCTTTGGGCTCATTGCCTGGTTGCCGCGATTGCTGCACGAAAAGTTGCTCTGCATATCGATAATAATGCAGTCACTCCCGATCAGGCGTATACCGCTGCCATGCTGATGGATATTGGGATGAGTGTTCTTTCCGATCATCTCGCTGGTGAGATGGATACACTGGTTGAGTCGATCGATAGCCAGAAGGCAAACGACTTCCTGGATGCTGAGGAAGGCACTGCCGGTGCAAACCATGCAGATGTCGGAACAGAAATGGCCAGGTTATGGAACCTGCCGCCAAGACTTGTAGCGACCATACAGTACCATCACCATCCTTCTGCCGCACCTGAAGAGCTTAGAGCTCTTATCTACACAGTACATGTGGCTGACATGATTGCTCGGATGGCCGGATACGGAATTGGTGTTGAAACCTTGTCCTATTCCATGGACGAGGGATACCGCTCCTTTGTCCCGCTGGACAAATCGCGGATCGAAGCGTTAATGCTGGATGTCGTTGATGAATTCAGCAAAATCGAAAAATTCATCATAGCGTAAGGCAGGTTGTGCGATGCTGCAACGAGTCTTGATAGTCGATGATTCGACCATGGCAAGGATGCTGATTCGGCGCTGCGTGGAAATTGCAGGCTGGCCGGATGTCACCTTTCACGAAGCTTCAAACGGTAAAGAGGCACTCACTCTGCTTGGGAACGAACAAGTAGACCTCGTCTTAACCGATTTGAATATGCCTGAAATGGATGGCGAACAGCTCCTGAATGTCCTCAGGAAAGACGACAAGTACAGTAACCTACCGCTCGTCGTCATCACTAGTGCTGGGAATGCCCCAAAGGAAGAACAGCTGCGTCAGACTGGAGCAACGGCAATCCTTGCCAAACCCATTTCACCGGCAGTCATGGCAACAACTCTCGAGTCCATTTTCGGAGCTACTGATGGGATGTGATCAGAACCGACGATGTGCTGCGCTGTCATCAGCGCTTTCCCAGTCCTTGGAAACACTGGCATTCGTTGAGATCATGCCGCTCGGAGAAGATGCTCCCCCCGAGGCAGAGTTGATCGAACTCCATCCTAGAAACGAAGTATTCTGGGCGAGCATACCACTGGTCCGTCCCGCTTCAGGAGGCCTGACGGTTGTCTTGTCCCGTGAGCTTGCCGCGATGCTAACCGATCAAATCTATGGGTTCCTCGAAGAAGAGCCAACTGAAAGCATGCTGTTGGATGCCGTTGCTGAACTGGCTAACGTGATTTCAGGCCAGTTTATGAATAATTTCCTTGAGGGGAGCTCTTCCTTTGAGCTGGGTGTACCTTTTAAAGGAACATCCTCGAAGGACTCGAACGTGGATCCCGGTGGCACTGCAATTGAACGGCTCGATTATGCAGTTGAGGGTCACAAGTTGACAGTCCTCCTCGTTGGTGACGGACTTGAAGCATAATTTTCGATACAGGACAGGGGAAGGAAGATGAAAGTACTCGTTGTTGACGATTCGGCAACCATGCGACGTATCATCGTGAACAACCTGCAAACCGCGGGTTACGAGGACATTGTGCAGGCCGGAAATGGTCTGGAAGCTTTGTCCAATATGGCAGGTGTTGAGCTGATTCTTACAGACTGGAATATGCCTGTGATGGACGGCTTGAGTCTCGTCAAGGAAATTCGCAAGAATCCTGCCTTTGGGAATGTTCCGATTGTGATGGTTACGACGGAAGGTGCCCAGGAAGAAGTGATCGAAGCCCTGAAGCAGGGTGTAAACGATTACATCGTGAAGCCATTCAGCAAACAGACGCTGATCGAAAAAGTGGAAAAGGTGATCAACGGTTGATCACGTCGCCTGGAGTAAGGACATGGATCTGCAATACCTGAACCCATTCATTAATTCTTTGATCAATACTTTTGAGATGATGCTTGGGATGAATCCTGAACCTGGCGAGCCCTCGCCGAAGGGCGAGGGAATGACCCAGGGAGATATTACAGGACTGGTTGGTTTTGCTGAAGCCAATATCATTGGTTCAGTCGCGGTTAGTTTTCCGACCGAAGCGGCCTTGAAGTTGTACGCGGCCATGACGGGAGAAGAAGTAACAGAAATCACTCGTGACGTCGAGGATAGCATCGGGGAAATCAGCAACATCGTGGCTGGTGGTGCAAAGACGGTTTTCGCTTCACAAGGATTGACTTTCCACATCTCAATTCCCTCAGTGATTGTGGGTAGGCAACACTCAATCACCCACAAGATTGAAACGCCTGTATATGTCGTTCCTTTCAAAGTTGATGGAATCGAATTTGTCATGGAAATATCGATGAAAATTGTTGAGGCATAATGAATAAACGCCCGGTTGAACCGGGCGTTTATTCGTTAGTAGTGTTACGTGTCTAACGATGTAGTGTCTCCCACCTGTCTAATACCTCTGCCAGAGACTTCGCAGCATTCTCAATCGCACCTTTAGCGAACCGTTTTGCTTTGTTTTGATCAAAATCAGGTAATCCATTGTCCTCCTCTATCAGCATGATGGGATAAGGGGCCGGGTAGGCTGAGACGGAGGGTTTTGGTACGCCCGCATCCTCACGCTTCCAAAGCCCCTCCGGAGCAGCATCAGGTCGAAACGCGACCACCAGTCCAGTCTCTGCGGCAGCAGAGTGACCTCCGCCGCCACCGTAAATATCCACAGCCAACTGATCCGGCTCGAAATACCAATCATAGGCAAGCGCAAAAACACCATGTTCTACGTGAAGATGGTATGCAGCATCTTTTAGCGTTGCTGTATTTCCTGCATGTCCATTCAGTAGGATAATTTCGTCAAAACCTGACTGCACCAGGCCATCGCCAATTTCCTTAAGCAGATCCAAGTATAGGGCAGGCGAGAGGCCGATTGAGCCTGGATACCGTTTTAAGGTTCTCAAAGTACCCAGGGGGAGAGCAGGAGCGATCAGTGCGTTTAATCGTGGTGCAAGTGCTTCAGCGAAGCCGATCGGAATGATAGTGTCCGTCCCAAGTCCGATCGCACCGTGCGCTTCAAGCGCTCCACAGGGGACAATCACTCGCCTGACAACATCAGGTACCAGCTCACGAACTTCGTCAGTCAGCAGGTTTTCCAAATGGTAATCGCGTATCACCTTCATGGTTGTCCTTTGTAGGATGCAATTCTGTTCAACAGAAGGGGTAACATCGCAGGCAGCGACCTATCATCCCCCTCGGTTTGGTACAATCGTTGTCCGTTCTTCGTTATAACCATAACGAAGGGTAGGGAGGAGAACTCCAGCTTGCGAGCAGATTTCTCTTCTCGGACTAGTTCAACCCCAGCAATTGGGACACCTGATGGCAGGTTAAGCCTGGCTGCATCTGTGTCTGATCCTGCATAGCAGAGTATGAAGCCCAGTCCATGAGCCATTGCAGCTTGATAGAGTTCTGTCAGGTAAATTTGATCTTGGTTTGAAAGAAACTCATCCCAACAGGCAACCAATCCCGCCGAAGGAGCTGAGTTTCGGTCGAAAAGGCGCGATGCCAGGTATCTGTCTACTTCGGGCTGCTTTCCCACTTCAGAGTAATATGCAGTCAGCTTGAACTCTGCTTGCTTTTCTAGGAAAGCATCCCTGTATTCCGTGTAGGATAAGCCGCTGTTTTCAGGTGAATAATATGAGACAACAGCCGCTTCGGCACTTGGTGAGCGCGAGTAGAATAATGCGGTCAAGGATTCGGATAAAGCCATGATTGTGTCACCAGAAGCAGCATGTAGCCTTGCATCTAAAAGTAGCTTGGTCGGATTGTTCTGCTCGCCTTGGAGACGATCAAGCCAGCCGGTTGCTTTTTTGGTTCGTTCACTATCTAGTAATAAATGGATATACGACTCAATTACCCGGGTGCGTTCGATCTGAACCAACTGTTGCCAGCGCTTGGCGTAAATGCCATCAATCGGTTGTGATGCTTTTTTTTCAAGGTCTGAAAGAGCCCGATTCACAACCTGTTCAGAAAGCTCATCCTTCGTCAATAAGCTGTCGACACCGGCGAGCATCTCTTCATAAGCCTCCTCGGCGGCTAAAGGTGCCTCTCGCGACATCGCTTGAATGTCGATCAGGGAAAGAAGGACGATGCATGTTAAGATGATGGTTTGTCTCTTCATGGGGGCAATCTATCAGCCTCGCAAGACGCTGACAAGGGTTTTGGAATACGTGAGGGTATAAAAAACGACATACCCCGAAGGGTATGTCGTAGCAAGGGCTCCTTTCGCAGGTGAAAGGAGACTGAAGAGAAAAGCGTAGGCCTTTCCTCTCTGCACGAGTTTAGAGCGAACCCCATGCCAAAACTGTGATTCCACCTTACCCATTGATTATTCATTAATAACATGCTCTCTGTGATCGTTACGGCTGCCCAGGCAGGCGATTTCTGCCGGAGAGGTAGGCAAAAGGGACCGGGTCTTACTTTTATCTTCCAATTCCCTCTTTACAGAGGAGTAGGGAGATCGTACTTTCAAGCAACTTGGTCCAACATTCCTTTGAAGTGCACTCCACTTTAACAGAAGGTGTTTTCATGGAAGCAAAAATCGACGCCTGGTTGAAGACCTACCTCAACGAGATGCTGATCTCGCCCGTCGATTGGGAGGACCTTCCCGAAAATTGCCGGATACAACTGGATAATTTTGCCAGAGATGAAGCAGTTCGCCGTGCGGATTCCTTTGCAAATGAAGGTGTTCTTGACCTGAGTCACCAGGATGCAATCCGTCAAATGGTCGACGCCATGGCGCAAGCCTGGAAGCTTCCTGGCGACAAGGTTCGACGGGTCGTGGAAGACTTCTATGACGCACTTCCTCCACAACCGGGAGAAGAATTCGAAAAACTTGCCATTCGGTTATACCGTCGAATCGCGTCCTACTCCTGGCATGAGATCATGCAGAACCTGGATGCAGGGGAAAATACATCCCTTGTTGACACCGTGGTAAAACACGCTGATCTGCCAGCAGATGCTGGATTGGACAAGACCAGCTTTCTCAAAGGAATGCGCTATTCTTACGATTCCTGGACCTTGACTCACCCTAAAGATGCGGTTATCGAGGCAATCGACACGCTCGAAATTGGGGACGAGTCATCCATCAAGCTGCCTGATCTCCTTCCACTGGTTCAGAAACGTGGCGCCAGCACATGGGCACGAGCCCTTGAACTAGAGCTTGAGGTCGATGTCGAAACAGCCAGCCGTGATGATCTGATCAGGATCCTGAAGCGGTACGCTTTGATCGTCCGGCGGGAAGGTGGCTTGCAGCCACCTGAAGAGGAAACGGGTGTCGACCAACCAGTAGATTCCATTCCACCCATAGAAGAGGCTGTGCCTAAGCCTGAAGATGCGGAAGCATCCGAACAATCCATCGCTGATACAGAGGACCGGGCTGATGAGGATACCGATCATAGTCTGGAGTCGATGGCGGTGAATACTGATGCGGAGCCTGACGAAACAGAAGAAGAGGAATCATTGATAGAGCTGTCTGACTCAGAGTTAGAAAAGGAATCACCTGCTAATGGCGAAGCACCCATCGTGATGGAAAAGGATGCTTCTGGTTTCGAGGATGAATTGAAACCAACTACTGATGAGGGAGATTCAGGCTCCATAGAAGAACATGATCCTGAAGTAGAAAGGCAGACCAAAGTAAGCACTGATCCAGTTGAAGCGACACCGGACGTTGAATTAACCGACGAGGATAAGGACGCACTGGATTCCATGTTCGGTGAGGGTGACGAGGATGATCTACCAGATGTTGCACGCAGTTACTGGGAAGAGCAGAATGGCTCTTCAGAAAATGGCCTGACTGAAGAATCGCAAGATACGATCGAAGCAGATGATGACCAACTCGAACAAGCCGAGTCAAAGGGTGACGAAGATTTGGTCAGTACTGAAGTTGAGAATGTTTCTGCCGAAGATATAAGTGAGGATAGACCTGACGAGTCCCAAGAGGAGAGTGAAGAACCGGGAGATTCTGAAGAAGAATCGAACCCGGAACCTAGCATCTCAGCGTCGGACGAGGAACCGAAAACCCGCCTGCAAGATGTCTTTGTACCTTCTCCGCAGGGCGATGACAGAGATCGCTTTGCGAAATTAAGATCAGGTGACCTGCGCGATACAATTGTTCGCGAGATGTATGAGGGAGATGCAACCATGCTGGATGTCTTCCTTGCCAAGCTTTCTGGTGCACCTGACTGGAATCGCGCGAAGCAGTTTATCGCGAACGAGTTTTTCCGCTGCAAGCTAGATCTGCACAGCGAACTTGGTGAGACGTTTTTCCTTGAACTGAAAGATAGCCTTAGAGATTAAGGAGTAGTAAATGATGGACCCCCAGGCAAATTCGGATGATCTTTCACTTGTCAATGACTTGCGAAAAAGGGTTCTGCTCAAACTGGAAGAACTTGAAGATCTGCCGACTTTGCCAGCTGTTGTTATGAAGGTACTGGACCTGGCTACGAAGGACAATGTCAGCGTTCGAGACCTCAAGCAGGTGATTATTACAGATCCACCTCTTTCCGCAAAAGTACTGAAGGTCGCAAACTCCGTCTATTACGGTCGCGCAAGCAAAACAAACAGCCTCGATATGGCGTTGGTTACCATCGGGCTGGACATGTTAGTTACCATCTGCACATCGATGGGTGTAATTCACTCTTTCGATGCATGGGAAGAACGTCATTTGCAGCGGAAAGACATCTGGGCGCACGCTCTGGCAACAGGTTTTCTGGCGAAAAGCCTTGAGTTGCGCAAAGCGATGACGGCTAAAAGTGGTCCTGATATTTTTGTTGCAGGTTTGCTTCACAATATCGGCTGGATTGTAATGGACGAGTATTTCGGTGAAGAACTGGATGCCATCCTCAAAACTGCGGAAGAAGTCGGAGAATGGGGCCTCGACTACGAGCGTGACATTCTCGGGATGGATCACACCGAACTTGGATACCATTTTCTGCTAAAATGGGGGATACCCGAAGAAGTTGCTGAGGTGGTCCGTTATCACCATGATCCGGACTATACAGGAACGTTTGCTGCTCAGTCCGCTTTGATCGGACTGGCATCAAGCATCTCTCCACATCCGTTCGTTCTCGATGTACCTCTGAAGAAACTGTCCGACCAGATTCCCCATCGGTTGTCCAATACAGAAGGGGTGCAGCTGCAAGCAGAAATGAAACAGAGGTACGCGCCTCATATTTCCCAAGCTGAGGCGATGACAGAACGTCTGCTCGACTGGATGTAAACAGCATTTCTGATAGTAGCCCATGAAGAGTCGCCAGATAGGTGACACCTTGACATATTCAGGGGCGCCATCTATATTGTCGCCTCGCAAGAGTTGCCGAAGTGGTGGAATTGGTAGACGCGCTGGTTTCAGGGACCAGTGTCCTTCGGGACGTGGGGGTTCGAGTCCCCCCTTCGGCACAAAGCCTCCTAATTTGGGAGGCTTTTTTCTTTGGGCCACCTTCAGTTCTCTCTGAGCAGCATTTCACAAGATTCCATTGCACCCGCCAATTGCCGTCTGATATCTTTGCCGAACAAATGAACGATTTGTTCGATTGGTAGAAGATGACGGACAAAGAAACACGACGAGAAGATTTAATTCTTACGGCCCGGGAAGTCTTTTTCCAATACGGTGTCCGCAAGACGACAATTGACGACATCGCGCAAGCTTGCGGGATGACGAAGAGCTCGCTCTATCATTATTTCTCTGGAAAAGAAGATTTGATTCGAGCTGTAGCTCGAATGGTGATGGATGAGAACCTGGAAAAATATGAAGCAGTCGTTGCGAAAGAGATTCCCCTTGTCGACAGCCTTGCAGCCCTGATTAAAACCATCATCGCTCGTCAGAAGGAAATGTATCCGAAATTTCTGGCTTCTCTTGAAGAGGTGCTGGAATTGATCCCGATGTTGAAGGATGTGATTACGGGTTATCAGCAGTCCGTGCTGAATTTGATAAAAAAGAGGTTGACAAAAGCTGTTGAAATGGGCGAGTACAACAACTTGCCCGTGGAGGAATTTTCCAGCATCCTGATGATTTTAATTCACCACCAGGTGAAGCAGTGCACAGACCCCAGCATGGCAGTGCTGGACTCTAGTGATCCATATGCGTTGATTTCCCTGCTGCTTGATCCTTACCGCGGCACAAGCAGCGCGGCAGGTGGCAGCCATTGATGAATGTAGATAACTAGTAGAGAAAGGCAATGATGGTGACTCAGAAAAAACGTCCAGGAGGTCCGGCAGGCAGGACGTTGAGGCATTGTATTCCTATAATCTTGCTCGGGATACTGTTCCTTTCAACCGGTATAGTATCCGCCCAAGAGGCTGGGAACGAACCATTGCGTGTTGACTGGGATACGGCATGGAGCCTTGCTCAGGAACGCAATGAATCCCTCAGCATTGCTCGCGCCGATGCGGAATTATCCCGCTACCGAGTCAAGGAAGCGTACTCATCTGCCATGCCCTCAGTTGAGATGAACGGCACGTTTAATCATTACTTCGAAATTCCTTCAAACCCCGTTACCATGCCGGGTGAGTTGAATTTTTCTAACCCGGGTCAGCCGTTCACAGTCAATTTTCAGTTCGGTCAAGAGAATAATGTCGGTGGAAGCATTCAACTGACCCAACCGGTTTGGCTTGCAGGGAAGGTGGGTTTGGCGCTGAAGGTTGCCAAGGATTATGAGAAAATAAGCCGTTTGGGCGTTCAGGTCAGTAGAGAAGACTTGAGAGTTATGCTGTTGCAGTCTTTTTACGGGACGATTATCGCAGAGGAGTTTCTCCAGACAGCAAATGACGCTCTGGCGCAAGCAAAACGATACAAAAAGCAGGTTCAGGAGATGTTCGATCAAGGCGTCGTTAGCGAATATGACTTGATCAGAGCTGGAGTTGCTGTATCAAATCTTAAACCCCAGGTCAGTCAGGCGGAAGCGTCTCATGACCTTGCAATAAAAGGGCTTAAGAGTTTGATTGGGGTCGAACTGGACCGCGAGATCGAGATTACAGGCGATCTGGAAGTCGGCCTGGCACCACCGTCCATGCCCTATGAGTCCGCATCACAAATGGCCTTGGAGAACCGCCTTGAACTGAACCAACTCCAGCTCCAGAAAAACCTTTACAACTACCAGTACGAAATCGAAAGCCGCAACTGGTTGTGGCCGAATTTCCTGGTAGGACTTCGATACGAAACAACAGCACAATCCCCGGATATGAATTTCGCCAAATACCGTTTTCTGAACGGTTTAGGAGCCCAGGTTATTGTGCAGGTTCCGCTGTTTGATGGGTTTGCCAGTAAAAATCGCGCACAGCAGGCAAAAGTCAACATGAAAAAAGTTGACCTGCAACTGAAGCAGGCAAAGCGCGGTATTGAAGTTCAGGTTTTCCAGTCGATGCGTGAGTTCCAGCGGTCTTCCGAGGAACTGGTCGCTGCAGAAGAAAACGTGCTGCAAGCAAAAAAAGGGTACAAGATTGCCCAGTCACGCTATTCCGGTGGTGTTGGGACCCAAATCGAAGTACTCGACGCCCAGCTTCAGCTCAATCAGAGCAAGGTGATGCTGTTGCAGGCGAAGTACAACAAACTCGTGGCAAAAGCGCAGTATGATCGCGCTATTGGCAAAGACTTTACTCTTGAACCTGAAGAATAGGTAGGCGACGATGAAGAAGATCATCGGATTTGCAATCGGCGGCGCGATCCTCCTTTTCCTGATCCTCGGTATAGCGAGATCGCGTCAGTCAGAAGAGGCACTGAGCATCTCCAAGATTCAGCAGCAGGAAGGTATCCCGGTCTACGCCGAAAAGGCAGAACTGGGAACAGTCCGAGTCATTCGCAGCTACTATGGCACCGTCCGCTCGAAAAACCAAGCCGTTGTATCCGCAAAGGTGATGGATCGTATTGACAGGATATTTGTCGATGCAGGTGATCGGGTGAAGAAAGGCCAAGTTGTTGTCCGTTTCGACACCACTGCCAGCCAGGCATCGGTTTCTCAAGCACGTCTTCAATTCCAGAACATGAAGCGTGATTACGAACGGATGAAAAAACTGTTCGACGATGGTGCCATCAGCAAGCAGCAGCTTGACCAGATTGAACTTGGCTACAATGTGGCACAGGAGAATTACCAGACCTCGCGTAGGTCGGTTGAGTTGATTGCCCCGATCAGCGGACTTGTTGCTCGTATTGATACCGAAGAAGGTGCAATCGCCTTCCCGGGGGATGCGTTACTCAAGATTGTCAGCGACGACAAGTATGAAGTCGCCTTCGATGTCACCCAGGAAGACAGGAACAAGCTGAAGGCCGGCCAGATGGTTCGGGTTTACTTCGATGGGGATGATGGGGTAGAGGGGAAAATTACGCACGTGGGCCTGGCAACCAGTGACATGTCGAGGTTGTTCACAGCCTATGCAAGTTTCCCCGCGTCTGAAGGCATCTATCCCGGCATCCTTGCATCCGTAAATGTTACTGTCGAACAGCGCAGTGATGTGCTGCAGCTTCCAGTCCAAGCCATTCTGGATCGACACGATTCAGACGTTGTTGTGGCCATTGATGGTGACACGGCCGTCTTACGATCTGTCAAGCTCGGTCTTACCGGTGAGGGGAACGTCGAGATCCTTGATGGCCTTGCTCCCGGAACCATGGTAGCTACGTACGGGCACAAGGCGATTGAGGATGGTTCTCTAGTCCGTGTGATTGACGAGAACAACGAGACGGCCAGCGCTCGCTGACGACTGCAACGCCCGGAGATAAACTCATGACCATATCCGATCTTTCGATCAAACGTCCCGTCATGATGACAATGGTGATTTTCGCTTTTGTCGTTATTGGCCTGTTCAGCGCGACCAGGCTCGGGATTGATCTGTTTCCGAAGATCGACTTCCCGTTCATCAGTGTTGTCACCGTCTATCCAGGCGCTGGTCCTGAAGAAATTGAGACGCTGCTGAACGAACCGATTGAAGAGGAAGCCAGTTCTGTTGCCGGTGTGAAGAATGTCTATTCAACTGCGCAGGAAGGGGTCAGCATCGTCTTTGTCGAGCTCCAGCTCGGCCAGGATGTTGACATTGCGGCTATCGATGTCAAGGATAAAATTGATGCGATTCGGCGTGACCTGCCCAGCGATATCGAATCACCGGTCATCCAGAAGTTTGATTTCAGTGCGCAGGCGGTTGTCAACTTGTCCGTAACTGGCACCTTGCCGCTTGAAGACTTGTACCAGATCGCAGACAATACGATCAAGCCGGAAATGTTGAAGATTACCGGTTTGGCCAACGTAGAAATTGTTGGTGCGAAGGTTCGTGAAATTCAGGTGGACCTGTCTGAACAGTTGTTACGTGCTTACCAGATCAGCCCGATGCAGGTTGTCATGGCACTCGCATCGGAGAATCTGACTCTGCCTGCCGGACGTATCGAACGAGGTCGTGACGAATACACCCTCCGTCTGGATGGCGAGTATTCGTCCGTCAACGATATTGCCGCGACACGCATTGCGACCCCTTCCGGCCCGATCCGTCTCGATCGAATTGCGAAGGTTTATGATGGGTTTGAAGAGCAGCGCGAGATGGCTCGCTTCAATGATGAGCCGTCCATCGGTATGGACCTGGTCAAGCGGTCGGATGCAAATACGGTCCAAGTGGCGAATGGTGTCAAGCAGACGCTTGACAAGATTCGTCCTGTGTTGCCCGCAGGTGTCCAGGTAGACATCGCGAATGACGGTAGCCAGTTCATTCGAGATTCCGTCGCAGATGTGACCAGCAACCTGGTTCTTGGAATTCTCTTTACCGCCATCGTGCTATTCATGTTCTTGCACAATTGGCGCGGTACGGTGATTGCCGCCATCGCGATGCCGATCTCGATTGTGTCAACCTTTACGCTGCTTGAGGCAGCCAACTTCACGTTGAACGTGATGTCGTTGATGGGGTTGGCGATTTCAGTCGGAATTCTTGTGGTGAATGCCATCGTTGTGCTCGAGAACATCGAACGATTGCACGACGAGGGCATGAGCATGAAGGAAGCAGCGGCGAAAGGAACCAACCAGATCGCGATCGCCGTTGCTGCTGCCACATTGACCAACATCGTGGTGTTTACCCCGATGGCGTTCATGCAGGGGATGATTGGACCGATCTTCCGTCAGTTCGGCCTGACTGTGGCCTTCGCAACCATCTTCTCCCTGATTGTCAGCTTCACATTGACTCCAATGATGGCATCTCGAAAGCTGAAGTCGGGTGTCTACGTTATGGTTGGCCTCATTACGATCATCGCAGTCTGGGCTGCTTTGGGGAGGACGGCGACACTTATCACCGTTGCCGTGGTTGCCCTGCTTGGTCTTGCAGATAAAGCTGGGCTGGTCAAGCGGTTCGGTGCCTGGTGGGACAAGTGGTACAACGAACTTGCTTCCGACTATCGAATTGGCTTGCAATGGTCGCTGAAGCACCGGAAGATTCTGATGGGTGCCGTGTCCCTTCTTTTCCTGTTTGGATTGTTCCTCTTTAGTTTTGTCGGTTCAGAATTCTTCCCGGATTACGATGAACGAGTTCTCGAGGCATCTGTCGAAATGCCGGCAGGTTCGCGTATCGAAGAAACGAACCGTGTACTCTACCGGATTGAAAAAGAGCTTGCCACCTACCCTGAGATTGATGTTGTCTATACCGCTGTAGGCCAGTCGAGTCAAGGTGGCATGGGTGGTGGTCAGGGCGTTCAGTATGGTAGTGTCCTGGCAAACCTGCACCCACTCGAAGAAGGTGATTACCGTGCGACATCGGAAATCGTAAAAGATCTGCGTACGCGCCTTGCCGATGTTCCAGCTGCAAAGATTGTTGTCTCAGAAGCGACCCAGTTTGGCGGTGGGGGTGAAGCCGATATTCAGATCCAGCTCCAGGGTAAAAACATGGATAACCTGGAGATTGCCGCAAACAAGGTAGTCGAAATTGTCCGCTCAACCGGCCAGGCTGTTGATGTTCGTAGCGATTGGGTCGTTGGTAAGCCCGAGATCGTGGTCAAACCTGACCGTATCCGCCTGTCGGATCGTGGTGCGTCAGTACAGAGTGTTGCGATGGTCCTGCGAACCTTCTTCGAGGGGAGTATCGCCACGAAATACCGCGAGGAGGGCGACGAATACGACGTCCGGGTCCGCCTGCAGGAAAATGACCGTAACAAGATCGACAGGGTAGGGGACCTACTGGTTCCGACTCCGGGTGGTTTTGTGCCATTGAAAGATGTAGCGGACATTTCCTTTGGATCGGGCCCGACAGTCATTTCGCGTAAGAACAAGCAGCGTATGGTTACCGTATCCGCTAATGCGGTTGGCATCACAGTGGGTGAACTTCAGGGGAACCTGACCCAGGCTCTCCAACTACCGCAGCCACCGCCGAGTCAGCTTCTGATGGACGTGGTTCGCGGAACCAGCAGCGCAGCGCCGAAGCCGAGTCCGTTGCTTCCCGAAGGAGTAACAGCCTACTTCGGTGGACAGGCAGAAAGCATGGCAGAATCGTTCTCCAGTCTTTTCCAGGCGTTGATTCTGGCCATCATCCTGACCTACATGCTGCTGGCAGCGATTCTGGAAAGCTACCGCTTCCCGTTCATCATCATGATGACCCTGCCGTTGGCTTTGATCGGTGTTTCGATGGCGCTTGTAATCACCGGAAAATCCATTTCCATCTTCTCGCTGATGTCCATCGTTATGCTGGTCGGGATTGTGGTGAACAACGGTATTCTGTTGATCGACTATACACAGGAGCTTCGGAACAAGGGGAAGGGACTTACGGACGCTATTCTGGAGGCCTGTCCTGTGCGCCTTCGCCCAATCATCATGTCAACCACAGCGACCGTTCTGGGTATGCTTCCCCTGGCGCTGGGTCTTGGTGCAGGTGGCGAGTTCCGCGCCCCCATGGCAATTGTCGCGATCGGTGGCTTGCTGGTTTCGACCTCGCTGACTCTCTTTGTTATCCCGGTTCTCTTTGCAAGCCTTGAAGCAAAGGGCGAGGCTAAACGTCTAGAAGCCTGATATTCACTTTTGCAAAACGTTCAAGGCCCGCTTTTGCGGGCCTTTTTTGTGCACGAGAGGACCTTACCTGCGAATGAGATGCACAGAATTGCGCCCGGTTGCGATATGGTTATTATCCTAATCTTTTGAATAACAATATTGTAGGTCTTTTATGAAAACTGGTACGGCGGTTGCCCTATACAGATACGAAGACGCGTTAGACGATGAGCGACACATGAATGCGGGGATGCGGCGTTTCAACGTTTAACCGTCTTCTTTCACGTCCGAACGAGACGCTTCTCTGACGACCCGACGGACGTGCTCACTTGGTTCACACGCGAGCAATCTTTGATTGCTCGCGTGTGTTTTTATACCCTTTCTGCTCGTATCCATTCTCGATAGAATACTGCAAGACCCGGCAGGTACCCTACGAGGAAGAGCTCCCACCGATACCGTTCCGGCACCCCGGTAGTGAAAGCTGTCTTATAGTCCACGATGAAGCTGACAATGATGATCAGCCCACAGAGAATCAGTCCAGCCCAGCTCCATGCGCCTGGGTGCATAGGACGTTTTCGGTCGTTCTGGAGCACAATGACTACACAGGCTGCGATCATCGCGATACTAACCAGTACAGGTGCAAGGACTGGTCCGATCCAGGGAAGCGGGATCAGAAATAGCAAATCCCAGGTTAGCAGGCTTTCCGGCCATCCGATTGCCAGCTTCAACCCGATGTAGTACACGATGTCCCAGATTCCGAAGGTGTACATCAGGTAGCCAAACCTTTCCAGTCGCGTTCGCCCGGCAAGCATGCCGACTGCAATCAACATCATGATGGTCGCTACTTCGCGTGCAATTTCGATCACCCCGATGTTGATTTCGATCATTTTCAAAGGGAACTCGAAACCACCCGGGTAGTAGAGCTCACGCATATACACCACGACCGCCGCTTCCAACCAACCCATTGCAATCGCGAAAACGGCTGTCCATAACAGTGTTTTCCTTGATGACACGTTTCCCTCCCGAACTTTCTTCTCTACCCGTGGGTGCATCATTCCAGCTTGCAAACTGAACATATGTACAGTATCTTGAAGCATGGTGACCACTTGGATTGTAGTACGGATTCCCGGGTTCTATGCGACCGTGGAGCGGCAGTTTCTCGCCGAAGATGATGCCCGACAGATTGTAGTCTGTACGGGTAGCGGGACGCGTGCGCTGGTCATTTCCACCGAGCGAAGCTCGCACCAGACGGGTGTCCATCCGGGTATGCGCACCGAAACGATTGATCCTGTACGTTTTCTGCTGATCCCGGCAACACCATCCAAGTACAAAGATGTCGAAACAACTCTGCTGAATGAACTTGGACAGTCCCTGCCGGAAGTGCAACAGTTTCGACCCGGGATCTTCGCTTCGAAATGGGAGGGGGGAACACGTTTTATCGACGAGGCTGTGCAGGAGGCGCGCGAACGTCTTTCCTCGCTCGGTTTTAAAGGAAGCTGGGGGATCGCACCCGAAGCTGCAGCAGCAGAGATTGCGGCGATGGTTGGTCAACAGAATACTATCGAGCTGATTCCGCAAGGCGGGATACGTGACTACCTCGCGCCGCAACCCCTTCGACTGTTGCACGATCTGGGACCGCGCCATCTCACCACGCTGCACGAAATGGGGGTGCATACATTTGGTGAGCTGAGTAATCTACCCGGGGATGCCTTGAAACGTCTTTTTGGCCCGGAAGATAAGCATCTCCTGGATATCGCATTGCATGGGCGCAGACGTGAGGTGCAACGTCAGTGGCGAGGGCGGAAACGTCTCGCCGAGGATGCTGCCGACCCCACCATGATACGTGACGCTCTTGTCGAATTGCTATCTCAGGGCTACCACAGTGCTGCAGCGCAGGGACGTTCTCCAAGTTTACTCCGTCTGACCCTCCAGTACACGGATCAGCGCGCGGTCAGCGGAGTCGTGCAACCGGACGGTAAGGAACATGAGGGGCATTGGCAGCAAGCGATGCTCGCACTTTCAAGGAAGCTGTGGACGAGACGGGTACGGATCGCTGCAGTTCGTCTCACAATCCATTTTGGCTCAATCGATACGGGCCAGCTTCGCCTGTTTGTCCCCCCTGAACGGCAGGAACGTGAACGCCGTTTAACCGATGTCATGGGACGTTTGCGCAATCGTTGGGGTATCGGCATCATCCACTTTGCCCCGGCACGGCTCGCTGCGACGGGGAGTGGGGAATGAGTGGGGCAGATTGGGAAGACTTTGTGCACCTGCACGTGCAAACGCCCTATTCCTTCTATGAAGGTGTCGGACAGATCGATGAGATGGCAGGAACAGCGGCACGTCTGGGGCAGCGTGCGATTTCGTTTACTGACCGAAACCGGGTCAGTGGGTTGGTCCGAGGCTACAAAGCAGCGAATGACTATGGCTTACAGCCGGTACTCGGACTACTACTGGATGACCCCGCGAGCATACGCCGCTCCATGCTGCTGTGGGCGAAGAACCTGGACGGCTATGGGGAGCTGTGCAGGCTTGCCGCAGAACGGCAACTCAACTCCGGTTTCAGCCTGGAAGAGGCTATTCCCACTCTCAACACCAATGTGATTGCTGCGAGCAGTGACTCTAAACTGATGGGATTATTGCGCGAGCATGGTACACCCGGACAGGTCTACGGCCTGCTACAGGCGTTCGAATGCGACAGAGAGCGTACGGAAGCGCGCAAAACCTACGACCGGGCCCGTGAACTCGGGTTGCCCCTGACCGTTTCTGGTAACGTCTCCTGTGTTACCCCGAAACAGGTTCCACTCGGACAGCTCCTGCGTGCCATAGGGGAAAAACGTGTCCTGCTACAGCAAGCAAAAGGGGTGCTGGATCGTCAGATACGTCCTTTTGATGATGGCGGTAAGCTGCTGAAGCAATTTGGGGGAGTGCGTGACGCCCTGCTGAACACCCGCCTGATCAGCGAACAATGCAAGGTAGACCTCAAGCTGGGCACCCTGAAGTTTCCAAGCCCGGTACTTCCGTCAGATCGTAAACCCTTCACTGAATTACGAGACAGGGCGGAGGCAGGGTCGCGCAAACGTTACGGCCCCTCTCCACCAGTTGCGGTGCGTGAACGGTTGGCTTATGAGCTTGGTGTGATTGATCACCTCGGTTTCACCGGTTATATGCTGGTGGTCCATGATATCGCACAGCGTGCTTGGAACAAGGGAGTACGCACCATTGGGCGAGGGTCCGCAGCAAACAGTATGGTCTGCTACTGTCTTGAGCTAACCGACATCTGTCCCTTGAAATACGATCTCTATTTCGAGCGCTTTCTGAACCCGGAACGGACCAGTCCGCCGGACATTGATCTCGATTTCTCCTGGCGGGATCGTGACGAGATTCTGCATGGGGTGTACGACATGTACGGGCATGACCGTGTCGCGATGATCTCGACAACGGTGACCTTTGGTGCTCGCGCTGCGCTGCATGAAGCAGCCCTGGCGCAAGGGATGCCCGAGGAGGAAATCACACGAATCACCAAACGAGTTCCACACTTTTCACATCCGGAAAGCCTGGAGAAACTGAAAGAAGAGTCACCAGAATGCGCCGACCTGCCACTTGATCGTGATCCCTGGAAGTCAATCGCACGATCTGCCAATGCGCTACTCGGCCTTCCACGGCATCTTTCCATTCATGCGGGCGGTATTGTGATTACCGAACGCGAGATCACCCGCTGGACCGGCCTGGAGAGGGCTTCAAAAGGATTTGTCATCACCCAGTATGACATGTACGGGATCGAGGATTTGGGGCTGGTCAAGATTGATTTGTTAAGTCAGCGTGCACTCGGCGTGCTAAAGGATACAATGCGTCTGGTAGTCGAAAATGGCGGCGATGAGCCCCCTGTGGACGATGTGGAACGTGTTTTTGCTGACCCCCCGACGCGAGAGCTGCTTCGCACAGGCAATTCGATGGGGGTCTTCTATGTCGAATCACCGGGGATGCTGACTCTGAATCAGAAGCTTGATTGCGACAATTTCGAGCTGCTGGTTGCGGCAAGCTCTGTGATCCGTCCCGGCGTCAGCGAATCAGGGATGATGCAACAGTTCATCGAGCGGGTGCGTAATCCTTCTAAAGCGGTTTACCTTCACCCTGAAATGCGGAAACTGCTCCACGAAACCCATGGAGTAATGATTTACCAGGAAGATGTGATCAAGGTGGCGCATCACATCGCCGGACTTCCGCTGGGGCGGGCCGATCTCCTGCGTCGCGCGATGAGTGGAAAGAGCCGAAGCCATGACGAGATGAAAAAGCTTGTCAACCAATTCCTCGACGGGTGCCGCGCACGTGGAATTGAAGAAAGGGTCGCGAAAGAGATCTGGCGTCAGATCGAATCCTTTGCTGGCTACTCGTTCTGCAAGGCCCACAGCGCATCGTTTGCCGTCCTCTCGATGCAGATCGCCTACCTTAAGACTCACCACCCCGCAGAGTTTTTTGCATCTGTCCTGGCAAACGGGGGAGGATACTACAGCCAGGCTGCTTATGTGGAGGAAGCGAAGCGATATGGGCTGGATGTTCGTCTTCCCGATGTCAACCGGAGCGACCGTGAACACAGTGGGGGCAGTGGCGTCATCCAATTGGGCCTGCGTGGGATCGGCGCCCTGCGAGACGCAACCATTTCCAGAGTGGTCGACAACCGCCAACAAGAAGGAGAGTACAGCGGACTCGGCGATCTGATCCGACGAGTTCATCCTGCGCGTGACGAAGCTGAGGCGCTTGTCATGTGTGGCGCGTGTGATGGCTTCGGATTGAATCGGCCAACCTTGCTGCGCAACCTGCGAGTGGGCTATGATGCCTACCTGGAAGGACCGGGCCTCCTTGCCCTGGATGCGGACGATCCTTTCGCAGACCTGCCAGAATCGCAAGACTGGACCGCAGAGGAGCGCTACCGGAATGAACGGAAGATCCTTGGTTTTTCGCCTGGTCCACATCCCCTCGCGCTTTTACGTCTCCCGATACAAGGGTCGATCCCGGCCCGTGAGATGAGAAAGTATGAGGGAAAACGCATCTCGATGGTCGGGTGGGCGTATTCATACAAGCGGATCACGACACGCAAGAAACGGGAGACGATGGAGTTTATGTCAATGGAGGACCTGACAGGAACGTTTGAGGTTACGCTATTCCCAGGGGTCTACCGACGTTATGCCACCATGCTGCGAGGAAACGGGCCGTTTAAGGTCTGGGGAGTGGTGGAAAGCGATCACGGTGTGGTCACTCTGACAGCGCAAAAAGTGGAACAATTGGCATCCCTTGACAGAAAGTCAGCCTGATTAGAACACGATACTCACAACAACAGAAACCTCGCGAGATTTTGCCCTTATATAGTTGTGGAACCTCCCGTGCGCCTTGCGGGTACTTTTACTGACAGTCTATATTCCCCGACCTAACGCACACATAGAAAAACCATGGTGGAAATGATGAAGCGAATCGTCCTTCTTCTCCTTGCCGTTATTCTGGTCGCTGCATCGGCCAGCCAAGCCCTCGCCCAGATGCCGCCTGAAATCGAAGAAAAGATGGCGCGCCTGAACGAGCTTAACAACTTGATGCAAACCGCGTCCCAGGAAGATTACGACAAGTTCAAATCGGAATTTGATTCGCTGAAGGCGGAAGTTGACGCAATGGTCGCCGAGTTCAATGCGGATAAAGAGGCCAAAGCAAAAGCGATCAGCTCGTACAACAAGGGCAACGACGCACTTCGTGCCCGCCGAATTGATGATGCGATCAGGAATTTCCGTGAGTCGACACAGCTCAATCCGATGGAGCCTCGCGCCCAGTATTCCCTCGGAATCGCGCTGCAGATGAAGCGTGACTACGATGGTGCTTTGGAAGCGTTCAGGCAGGCTTCATCCCTGGACCAGAGCTACATCAAAGCGTTTTACGCCCAGGGTGTCATCCTTACCAGGATGCGTCAGTTCGACGATGCTGTCGAAGTTCTGCGTAAAGCCGTTTCAGTACCAAATGCAGATGCAGACGACAAGTCAAAAGCATTCAATGCTCTTGGTCTCGCTTTTTATCGTCAGAAAAATTACGATCAAGCTATAAGCGCTTACCAGCAGGCTACCCAGGTGGACGAAACAAATGATGAAGCCTGGTTTAATCTTGGCAAGGCCTATGGCGAGAAGAAAGATTTCAGCTCTGCGATTGAACCTCTGCAGAAGGCCGTAAACTTGAAGCGTGACGCCAGGTACTTGACAGCTCTCGCAGAGAAATTCAACAGACTCGGTCAATACAATGATGCTGCGACCAATGCCGGGGCCGCGACAGGTGTCAATTCAAATTATGCAGCAGCATGGTTCGAGCTTGGTTGGGCTCTTGAAAACATGGGCAAAAAGGACGAAGCGATCAGTGCGTACGAGAAGGCGATGAAGGATCGCAACTATCGTCAGTCGGCCGAATACCAGATCAAGTTGATCCGAGGCGAATTCTAGACTCCATAACTGCTTATATTAACGCGCCGGGTGAATGATCATCCGGCGCGTTTTCGTATTGTTCCAGCCAACAGCGATGATTCAGATGAACCAGTCTCTTTCGATCGATCACCAGCTTGCCTTGGGCCTGTTGTCCGCCGCAATGGTCTGTCAACGAGACGACCTTGTCCAGAATCTGATTGTCAGCCTGCGTGAAGACGG
Source organism: bacterium (assembly GCA_020444265.1). Taxonomy (GTDB): domain Bacteria; phylum Electryoneota; class Electryoneia; order Electryoneales; family Electryoneaceae; genus JAHLLH01. Next base: position 490,035 of record JAHLLH010000001.1, on the reverse strand, counting down.
GGTGAAGCGTACCGTCCTGCACGAAATCATCCTCCAAGCTTACCTGCATGATGGCTATGCCACCGCTCTGGAAGGAGTCAACTTGCTTCAACACGTCTGGCCCGTTGAAGCAAATCATGACATCGAATCGTATGCCGACTGGGAAAGGTGGCACAGCAGGGGAGAAGTGCTATTTCGAACCATCTATGGGAGCGTTGCGGACCGGGTTCGCGAAGGCGTTGCAGAGGCAAGCCCTGAGCTTTCATCATGGATGCTTCACGAGGGTTACGGAAAGGTACTGGCTCGTCCTGGCGTTGATACTGTCACACGTGAGCTCTGCACGGTTGCTGTGCTGATAATGAAACACCGCCCGAAGCAGCTCTTTAGCCACCTGCGAGGTGCAATTCGTGTAGGGATCGACGTCAACACCCTGAGGAATCTCATCCAATCCATCGAGAAGGAGCTGGGGGATGGGGAACACCTCAACCTCGCGAAGAACCTCGTAGAAAAGTTAACCATTTAGCCACCTGCCAATCTACTGCCATTATCTGCCACTATGGCAGCCGTAAGGGATCATCCTGTAAAAACAAGAAATTCGGGTCACGTCTTCCGACTTCCTTTAGCTTTATGGTCCACTATACAATGGGCCACCGAAATCCTGTTGCTTATACACAACATCTTGAGTGTAGCTGGAAGTCTTGTTATAGTCGCGACAAGGCGGTCAACAAGAAGTGTGGATAGGGCGAATTGAGTCCTGCACATCTAATTCACACTCCACGAGCATCTAAAATCCCGTAATTCAACCAAATGGCACGCCCCTTGCAAATCGATAAGTTGATCGGAAAAGACCGTGTGCTTGTGGCACGGCAGAAACGTCATACATAGCTGAAAGAAGGAAAGGATCGATGAGCAAGATTATTGGCATTGACCTCGGCACAACCAACTCGGTCGTCGCGGTGATGGAAGGCGGAGAGCCGGTCGTCATTCAGAACGCAGAAGGTGCCCGCACCACACCCTCCGTCGTCGCATTCGCAAAATCTGGTGAACGTCTTGTTGGTGCGCCTGCAAAGCGTCAGGCAATCACCAACCCTGAACATACCATTTATTCTATCAAGCGCTTCATGGGCCGTAAGCGCAGCGAAGTGGGCACCGAGATCACGGAAGTCCCCTACAAGGTCGTCGACGGCAGCAATGGCCTTGCCCAGGTAGAAATTGGTGACAAAACCTATACTCCACCGGAAATCAGCGCGATGACCCTGCAGAAGCTGAAGCAGGCGGCGGAAGATTACTTGGGCGAGAAGGTTACGCGTGCCGTCATTACGGTGCCCGCCTACTTCAACGATGCGCAGCGCCAGGCGACCAAGGATGCTGGCGAGATCGCAGGCTTGACGGTGGATCGTATTATAAACGAGCCCACCGCAGCGTCCTTGGCCTATGGTCTTGACAAGAAGAACGACGAGAAGGTCGCTGTCTATGATCTTGGCGGTGGTACGTTTGATATTTCCATCCTCGATATTGGTGATGGCGTTTTCGAGGTGAAGTCAACCAGCGGCGATACTCACCTGGGTGGCGATGACTTTGACCAGCGGATCATCGACTGGATGGCGGATGGCTTCAAGCAGGATCAGGGTGTTGACCTGCGCCAGGACAAGATGGCGCTCCAGCGATTGAAAGAAGCTGCGGAGAAGGCGAAGATTGAGCTTTCCTCTGCGACTCAGACCCAGATCAACTTGCCGTTCATCACAGCTACGCAGGATGGACCAAAGCACCTCGACATGATGCTTTCCCGTTCAAAATTCGAGGACATCTGCTCCGACCTGATCAAGCGTTCGATTGAGCCCTGCAAGGTGGCGCTGAAGGATGCGAAGATGAAGATCGACGAGATCGATGAGGTTATCCTTGTCGGTGGTTCGACTCGTATCCCAGCCATTCAGGAAGCCGTCGAAAAATTCTTCGGTCGCAAGCCGCACAAAGGTGTAAACCCCGATGAGGTGGTCGCTGTTGGCGCCGCGATTCAGGGTGGCATCCTCGCTGGTGATGTGCAAGATGTAGTTCTGCTTGACGTTACCCCGCTGTCGCTCGGCATCGAGACCCTCGGCGGCGTGATGACTCGTCTGATCGAAGCGAATACGACCATTCCGACCAAGCGCCAGGAAGTCTTTTCGACTGCTGCGGACAACCAGACCACGGTCGATATCCATGTGTTGCAGGGCGAGCGTCCGATGGCGTCCGATAACAAGACCATTGGCCGCTTCCAGCTAACCGGTATTCCGCCAGCACCGCGTGGCGTCCCCCAGGTCGAAGTGGCCTTCGATATTGACGCCAACGGCATTCTCAGTGTTTCTGCCAAGGACAAGGCGACCGGCAAGGAGCAGTCGATCAAGATCGAAGCTTCCTCCGGCCTGTCGAAGGATGAAGTCGAGCGGATGAAGGATGAAGCGAAGAAGCATGCGGACGAAGACCAGAAACGTCGTGAAGAAGTGGATATCCGCAACGAGGCCGATGGCCATGCCACCCAGAGCAAGCGTCAAATCGAAGAGCTGAAGGAACAGATTCAGCCGGACGACAAGGCGAAGCTCGAAGCGGCCATTGAACGTGTCGAGGAAGCCCTGAAGGGATCCGACCTCGAAGCGATCAAGTCGGCCAACGATGACCTTACCAAGACCTGGTCGGACATTTCGACTCGCATGTACCAGCAGTCTGGCGGTCAGCCTGGTGCTGATGGCGCTGAAGGTGCACCTGAAGGTGACGCGGCTGGTTCGAAAGCGGATGATCCGGATGTTGAGACGGCAGATTATGAAGTCGTCGACGAGGAAGACGAGAAGAAGGACTGATCGTCTGAGTCGAGATCATCGAAACAACAACGCCCGGGCAATGCCCGGGCGCTTCTCATCTATACCGTTTATACCATTGGGCAGGAAGGTCTAGTCAGCATTTCTTGCCGCTGCCAGTGCCTTGCCGTATTCAACTGCTGCTTCGAGATCATCCCCGGAAGGGACATACTGGGTGTTAAGGACCTCATGGGGAAGTTCCACACCCATTGAAGTCAGCCACTCGCCGAGTTGTTTCTGGACTGCTGGCGACCAACCATAGGAGCCGAACGCGCCACCAATGATCGTCGGCTTTGAGGGTCGAAGCCCCTTGATGTAGGTCAACGCATCCGCGATGGTAGGGTAGAGACCACTGTTTAAACTCGGGCTGCCGGCGACGAAGACGGATGCATCCAGCAGTTCGGTGGCAAGGTCGCTGCGTTCCGTTTTCTGCAACGGCAGCATCCGTACCGTCATTCCACCTGCCCCCAGACCTTCCGCAATGGCACGTGCCATTTTGGCGGTGGATCCCCACATGGTATCGAAGGTGATAACTGCCTTGTCCGGGTTGGACTTGCCTTCTGTCCAGTCACGGTACCAGTCCATCACCAGGTGGATGTCGTCATTGATTCGCCAGTTCGGGCCATGGTCCGGGGCGATCTGGTTGATCGGAGCGCCGAGGCTGTGGACTTTTTTGAGGACGGCAGAGACTGCCTTCGACGTAGGCCAGAGGATGTTCGCATAGTATTTCGCACTTTCATAGCGAACCACCCAGGGATCAACCTCGTCGACAAATCGTTCGGTGGAAGCGAGGTGCATGCCAAATGCATCGTTACTGAAGAGAACGCCATCGCCCTCAAGGTAGCTGAACATGCTGTCAGGCCAGTGAACCATGGTGGTCAACATGAAACGAAGTGTCATGTTTCCCAGATCAAGTGTATCACCTTCCTTGACCGCTTCAACCTCAATACCTGTTCCGTGAAAATGACGTGAGATTGCCTGAACACCTTTTGGCGAAGCGACAATCTTTTCGGGCTTGACCACTTTCACGATCTCCGGCAATGCACCGGTGTGGTCCATTTCCGAATGGTTCGAAACGATGATGTCGATTTTCGAAGGATCGATGACACTGGAGATACGATCCAGCAGCTCGCCTGTGTATTTCTCTTTCACCGTATCGATGAGGGTCACCTTGTCGGCCAGGATAAGGAAGGCGTTGTAGGTTGATCCTCTTGGTGTTGCATAACCATGAAAATCAGCCAGTTCCCAGTCGATCGCTCCGACCCAATACACATGTTCACTGATCTGTACGGAAGAAAATGCGCCAGCCATGGTCCTCTCGCTTTCGTTCATCCCATCTTGCTCCTCAGGCCTTCACAAGGTAATCTCAAGGGTGGCAGGATGGAGGTACCCGTCTCCAGTTCACCTCCACGCCTCCTTTGTCACCAAACCCCGGAGAGATGATGGAAAAGAGATATCCGATCACCGCGCAAATGTGCATGACGAAAGATGTTGGCACACATGGTAACCTCTTTGGCGGAATCATGATGGGTTGGATGGATGAGGCAGGGGCCATTTTTGCTCGTCGGTATACGGACGAGCATCATGTAGTGACCGTGAAGTTTTCCGAAATTCTATTCAAGCACCCGGTGAAAGTGGGTCAGATTGTTCAGTTTTATGCCTGCAACCCGATACTGGGACGGACCAGCATCACCTTTGACCTCGCAGGGGATGTGAACAAACAGACCGTCATTCGGACCACGTGTACCTTTGTCGCGCTGAACGAGGGAGGTGAGCCGAAAGCGGTTAAAATTGCTATGGAGGAGGACTAGAGGGTAAAATCCCTCAAGGGCGCCAACCGTGTTCATACCAGTCTCGCACGGCTCGATACCTCGGGTAAAGGAGACGTAGGCTATCCATGACGCTGTTTGCCCGACTTGTATCACCTTCCAAATGGAGAATGCAGGCACGCCCAAAGGCGTAAAAAGGGTTGGTCGTGTCAAGTTCTTCCGCCCGCTGGAGAAGAGCTAAACTGCTGTCCAACTGTCCTGATTCTAGCAGACTTGCCCCCGCAGCACCATATTCTTCCGCCTGTGAACGGAGCAAATGGCTGTTCCGTGGCTGTAGCTCGAACGCTTTTTTGAAGGCGTGTGCAGCACCCAGGTGATCACCTCGCTGGCGGGCTACCAATCCTAGACCACGGTAACTGTCCGGGTTTTCTCGTAATACAAGTTCCTGCCTGAACGCATTCGAAGCAGAATCCAGTTGTCCCGCTTCCAGGTAAAGGAAGCCGAGCGATTGGTGCGCAAGTGGGGTGGAGCTGTTTGTTTTGAGGGCAGCTCTATAGGAATCGATCGCCTGAGGGGTCATTCCTGCGCGAGCATACAACTGACCATCAAGTAGTAGTCCATACGCACGGTTGGATTCCGGTGCCAGCAAACCTGCTGGGACATTGAGGACTGCGAGTGCGACGAGAGTGACAAGAATGCTTTTTACAAAACTTATCGATCTAAGTGGATAGGCCAATACTCTTCGTACATAATCGACTGCGAATGGTAGCAGCATCAACAAGGCTGGCAGACGAAATCGAGTTGTGACAAACACTGCTGCTGTGGCAAGTAAAATTGCAAGAACCGTAATAAGGACTAGTCGATGGTCCGCTGAACGTCGCCAAGCTCCAAGCGCCCCTAAGAGCCCGATGGGAAGGATCCACCAAGTTCCAACGATGCTTGTGACAAAGAGAAGGGGCCTGGTCTGGCGGAAATAGTGGAGATCGCCATTGTTGCTGATATCAGGGCCACCGAAGGTCAGAAGCAACTTTTTACCTACCAGTTTTAATGCCTCTGCGGGATGGTCGAGCCACTCCAGGAATACTTTCCGTATATACCACGTCGAAACCTGAGCGTCATTCATTTCCTGGCCAGAATCATGTTCTGCCCAGGATCGTACCTGCTCTGTGGTCCAACCAGGACCGTATACTGGATGCACTGGCGAAATACCATCTGCGCCCGTCCTGTTACCAAGGAAAAAGTTGATGCCTGTATTGGAGGCGATTGCGCTCCCTCCGGAAAGGATATTGTTCGCAGCCAGGGGTGTGATGATAGCCAGAAAAAGGATTGCTGCGGCAAGCAGAGAACGTCTCACCTGATTTCGCGTAAGACGGTAAAGGCTATCAACAGCCACCACCAAGGCAGGCAGAAGAGCGATGGGACGTGCGAGTACTGCCAAAGCAAATAGACCGCCCAACAACAAACCCCGTCTTACCTCAGGCGATCTTCTGAAATCAATCGCAGCGATCATCGCTTCGAACAGCAGTAGAAGAAGCAGAGATGTCGCTAAAGCAGAGCTTTGCAGGTGAATTCCGACACCCATAAAAGCCGCCAGAGCACTCGCGATCAAACTGGTTCTCGGTGAAAAGAGCCGTATGCTCAGTCGGTAGAGACTTCCGACCGACAATGCGCCGAGAGCGGCGCTGAGTAGACGTGCCAGGACAAATTGCTCGCCGAACAGTTTGTAGACGATCCCAAGCAGGGCAGGCCAGAGGGGCGGACGGAATGTCGGCAGGGTTTCAGAGAAGCCCATGAGGCTGATTAATCTCGCGAGACGGTCATAATCGATCTCGTCCACGATGGGAAGAGCGACCCAGGGATGATGACGCATCGTAAACAGGTAGAGGACTCGCAGGATAAATGCTAGCAGGACCAATCCGGCGGGAATGTACCTTCGCCATGCGAACTGTGATCCGCTCGTATCCTCTCCTGACGACGGCAAATCGGGCTTTTGCTTCATTATACGCATATACCGGTAAGCAGTAACCACTGAAACAGCAAGCACTAAGCGACTCTATTCCTACGCAAGAACAAATCTCCACGCAAGGAAAACAGCCCCAAAGATGATCCCGAACAGAATACCGAGCCAGCTGAGCGTACGCAACCAAGGTCGTGGACGAGCCTCCATCGGCATGGAAGGGCCTGTTACAACTCGGTAGTTCAAATAGCCAAGCAAAGGTGCTGTCAGGAAGGATAAAGTCGTTGCGATATCCACCATCACCGTCAGGCCAGCCCTCAACAGGGTCAGTAGTAGCAAACCACCTACAGCAACAATCAGCATCCAAACCCAATAGAGGGTATCTCCTGATTGACCTTCTTTGGACGCAAGTTGTGGAAAAAGGGTTGTTGTCAAGCGACGCATAACTCTTGGGAAAGCATCAAGTACGGTCAGGGTCGTACTGAACATGGTTGTAAAGGCAGCAATAATGATCACGGGTCGTGACCATTCACCCAGGGTCTGTGAATAGAGGTTGATGATCTGCGAGGCGAACGAAGGACCGGATCCGGAAAAAGACTCTCCCGTCCCATACATCACCAATGCACCAAGCGTAAGGAATAAGAGCGCAATAAGCGCCGTCCCGACGTAGCCGATATTAAAATCAACCAACGCCTCATGGACACTTGGTTTGTGTCCCGTCTGTTTCGCCCTTTCAAGCGTCCATAGCGAGTGCCAGACAGAAATGTCAATTGCAGATGGCATCCAGCCTATTAGCGCAACAATAAAACTGATTCCGGCCACATTCCAAAGGGGAGGCGCTGTGAATTCCGCCGCGACCGTCTTCTGACCTGTCAGAGCCATCAGAACGGCTACGATGGATGAAATGGTCAGGATGACCACAATGACCTTTACAAGCCTGTCCAGCAGGGGGTAACGCCCTGGAATAAGGATCAGGATACAGACCGCGACAATGATAAATGAATAGTGAAGAGGGGAGAGGGATGCCGAAAAGAGCTGGGTACTCAAGCTTCCGGTTACTATGGTCACCGCCGCCATGATCGTAAACATGGTAGAGATCGTCAGAATTGTGAAAAGGATAACGGCCCACTTACCAAGCTTGCGATAGCCTTCGATCAAGCTTTCGCCCGTCGCCGCTGCATAACGAGGACCAAATTCGAAGAACGGGTATTTGAGCAGGTTGGCGACCAGGACTGCCCAGACAAGTCCGAAGCCAAATGTTGCACCGGCACGAGTGGACTGTACGAGATGAGATACTCCAATCGCCGCCGCTGCCCAAATCAGGCCGGGTCCTATACTTTTCCACAGGTTGGATGTCCGCATCTACGAGCTATCTCCGTTCCTTTCCCTCCCGTCAAGCGGCAATCTAAAAGAAAAGGCCCGATCGAAATCAGGCCATTGAAGGAAAACCTTGAAAAAATTGTGTGAACGTCTCTCTACTTTATCAGGACAATTTTCCGTGTAGCAGTATATCCATCTGCATTCATCTGCACGAAGTAGACTCCCGATGAGCTGGCTGAAAGATCCAGCAGGCGAGCATGACGGCCCGCGGTCATCTCTTCGCTTACCAACTGGGCAACCTGACGTCCGAGAATATCATAAACTGCCAGCTCCACCATCCCAGCATCACGCACCTCGAAACGGATTGTTGTTGAGGGGTTGAAGGGGTTGGGGTAGGCCTTCTCCAACGACCACTCAAGAGGAACCACCGTATTTTCCGCAGAATCGAGTTGGTCGCTGTTGCTGACCAGGGCAATGTCATCGAGGAAAAGCCCGCGATCCTGGTCACTCGCATCTGTTTCGACGCGCCAACGGATGTTAATCTGTTCAACTCCGTTGTATTCGCTCAAATCGTAGAAAAAGTAGTACCACTCACGATAGCCATTCAATGTGTCTACAGCCATCCAGTCGCCATTATCCATCCGAATATCGACGTAGGCGAAATCGAAATCTGGCTCGAGTTCGTATTTATACCATCCTTCGACGCACCAATTTGTGCTCTGGTAGGGGACCTGATAGCTGGCCTGCGCCCACATGGCTGTGTTAAGGGGGATATTTAACTCGCCCACTGGTGGAGGCGCCCAGAAGCTCTTGAGTGCATGATCGCCGGAATGCTGATCAAGCCCACACACCTGGAATATCTCATCGCCACCTGTTGACCAGTGCTCGGGTAAACCATTTTCAAAATCATCAAGCTGGACAATTCCAGGCTCAACCATGAACATTTCGACGAGTTCATCTGAGGAAAGATTCATCCAGAAGGTCTGAGGTATGTAGCCTTCTGCATAAAAATCAATACTATAAAACCCTTCAGGCCAATTAACCGGAAGCTCACCATTCTCAACGGCAACCGTGTCAACACCATATGCACGGTGGACAATCAGGGTCGCATCGAGGGGCTCGTTCGCAACAGGATCTGTGACAGTAATAAGGACGTCGTGACGCGGAAGTGGCTCGAGAGTGACATTCACAGTGGAGACACCATTTTCGCCGACATAAACAGTGCGCTCATCTTCAGCATAGCCAAACTGTCTGGTCACGATATCATAGTTACCGCTCATCAACACCCTGCGATGTACACCATGTACAGGATCTGTCATCCTCGGGTGCAGGTATCCGTTGTTCTGTTCAGGAAGCAAGACCTCCGCAACAAGAGGCTCCCCCATATCATCGGATACAACCATCTTCAGCGTACCCGTCCGAACACTCAGCCCGGGTAAATTACCGATCGAACGATCCATCATATGCCAAATGGAGGAAAGAGCATCAACTACAATCTCTTCACGGATGTCGCAATTGGGCTGAATATCATCGTTGGACAGCTCGATTTCCAGGTTGATCCAGCCGCCCGCAGCGTAGGCCCAGTCATGCATTTTTCCCTTTCGGCCAGCTGAAGGAAGAGATTGGTAAGTACCTAACCCGTTGCGTTTATGGAGACGGTAGGCCACTGAGTCAGAAACGTCCTGAATTGCGGTGTAGTCCGGGCTGAGCTTCAGGCCATCCCCACCACCTGAGCCCCAATCCCATGGGAAGAAAACCTTTTCAGCGAGCCCACCTTGACGAGACGAGTGGTAAGTCGTGCTGAACATCGGCTGAACATTTTCAAATGCCCAGCGCACGGCCCGAGCCTCTGGTTCGCTGAATGGGTGCGTGCCCCGGTAATAATCATAGCGCTCAGTTTCAGTGGTATAGTGCCCAAGGGTGTCTCCCTGGTAGAAATGGAGGTCCCAATTTCGGTTCAGATCAACACCATCAAAATCATTTCCCCAGCCAAGCACGTAATCCAGTAATCCGTTGGAATTAACGTCGCGTTTGTTCTTGCGGTACAGCTCGTCGGCGCCATGCACAAGATCATCCCCGATCCCAAAGACAACATTCAGTCCTTCGGGGTTCATCGTGATAATGAAATAATTCTCGAGAAAAGCTCGGCGATAGGCAAATGCTTGACGTGGATTGGTCAGCAGGGTATCCATCGCCGAGAGGAGCGTTTCAATGCCGAGGATTTCCTCGCCGTGGATATGGCCGATGAAGAGGTTCGCAGGCTCATCCTCGTCCACATTTACGTTGTCTGAAATCTTTACCAGATAGATGGGCAGATTTTCCTGGGCGGAATGACCAATTGAGTCGACACGAACCATTTCGGGGTACGTGTCCTGCAATTCGAAGATGCGAGCGTTGATCTCATCAACACTATGGTAGCAATCGGCAGGCTGTGCGGTGGCGGTACCAGCGCTGATCAGCACAAGCAGCAGTCCCAGAAGCAGTGCAGGACGCATAAGTAAATTCCTCTCGAGTTCGATCCAAACAGTAGGGGCTTCGTTTAATCTATGCAATATTGGGGGTGAGGCAAAATCCTCGCAACAGCAAGCGAGGGTTGGTCTCCCTTGATCGATTCAATATTTGCACGTGGATGATTCACGCAGTAGGTTTCTGCTGATGCAGCCGTCACAATCCCTCAAAACCTTTGTCCTGATTATGTTCCTGGCATGTTCGCACCCTCTTTTTGCCCAGGATATTCCTGTTGACCCGGTCGGAGCTCGCCACATGGCGCTCGGTGGACCTGCAGCGGCAATGACCTATGGCACCGATGCAGTCTACCACAATCCCGCTTCGCTCGTCTGGCAGACCTTAACATTCGGCGGCGGTATTCAACCTATCCAGTGGACAGAAGCTCCACGAAGCTGGTGGTTTGCCCTCTACAACAAAAACTCGGACTTTGATGTGCCCGTCTCGCTCATCGGGCAAGGCTGGTGGGCGCAAACCCGAAGAGGCGACCACTACGTCAACATGGTTGGAATGCCACTCGGGTTCAATTTTACTCCTGCGACTCCCGGTGCGGCGACATTGAAATTCGCCGCAGAACGTGATTCAAGTGGTGAAATGACCTACGGTTTCCCGATCGATTTAGGGTTTCTTGGAAGACATCAGAGTGGTTTTGTAATGGGACTGGTCCTGAGAAACCTGACCATCGGGTCAAATCCGTTTGAGGTGTTGAAAGAACGACTCGATTATGGTCTCGCCTATGGAGGCGGCCCGTTGATGGTGATGGTATCCACGAGCTCCTATCGAAAAACTCGCATAGTCGACTTCAAAGAGCAGTATCGTGTGGGCGTGGAGATGTTCGGCAACGAGCTGGTCACTCTTCGCGGTGGATACATCCAGGAATCGGACCGTTGGTTCGCCACGGGTGGAATTGGCTTACGGACTACTGGAGACCGGCAGTACGAATTCTCGTATTCACTTTTGTTTGATCCTGAGGGAAAGCGGTTCCGTCACTTTGTCCAGTATATCTTTCTCTTGTTCTGACACAGGCCCCTGAAGGAGGACGTTCATGAAGATTCCGTACCGTCATATCAACATTGGCGGCGATGTGTTTCGAGTTCCTGATCTCGGCAAAATGTTTGGCCGGTTCAGCGGAGTCGGGCTGATCGCTGTCGTCATCCTTCTCTGGCTTCTGAGCGGGATTTACGTGGTTGGGCCCGATGAAGAGGGTGTCATCCGGACATTCGGGAAGTTTACCCGCATTCACACTTCCGGCCTGAACTACCACATGCCTTGGCCTATTGAGACGGTGAATCTGCCGAAAGTGACCGAGGTGAAACGTCTCGAAGTTGGCTTCCGCGAGGATCGACGTGCCAATCGTGTGATCGATATCCCGGAAGAGTCACTGATGTTATCGGGCAGCCTGAATATCGTCGCGATTGATCTAATTGTCCAGTACAAGATCAAAGATCCTGTCAAGTACCTCTTTGTGGTCCGCGATGTGCCCACCACCATCCAGCTTGCCACCGAAGCGGTCATCCGCCAGGTGGTTGGTCAACATTCAATTGATGAAGCGTTGACGACGGGAAAAGGCACCATTCAGGCCGAAACCATGCAGATGCTCCAGGCCATCCTCGATAATTACGAGTGTGGCGTGACCATTACCCAGGTGCAATTGAAGGATGTTCTACCGCCGGATGAGGTGGCTGATGCCTTCCGTGAGGTAGCCTCAGCGAAAGAGGACAAAGCTCGCCTTGTGAACGAAGCACAAGGGTATGCGAACGACTTGATCCCGAAGGCACGTGGCGAAGCTGCACAGCAGGTCTTGCAAGCGCAGGGTTTTGCCGAGGAACGGGTGAAACGTGCCGAGGGTGAAGCAAAGAACTTCGAAGCTGTGCTTGCCGCTTATCGTAAGGCGCCGACTGTCACACGGAAACGTATGCTTCTTGAAACAATGGAAGAAGTGCTGCCGGGCGTGACCAAGTACATCCTGAAAACACAGGCAGGTGGTGATCTTGTGAATGTTGTCGGTTCGGGGTTGGGTGCTGCCGGTAAACAAGCCGGCTCAACGAAAGGAGGTGGCAAATGAGGAATCTTCGATTCGCCGCTTCCGTGATTGTTCTGCTATTAATTATCCTCAGCCTGGTAACATACAGAGTAGCTGAGACCGAACAGGCCATCGTGCTCGAATTCGGGAAACCGATTGATACGGTAACCGAACCTGGCCTTCACTTCAAGTTTCCGCCACCTTTCCGGACCATTGAACGGTTTGAAAAACGGCTGTTGATCTATGATAGCCCTCCAAACATTGTCGTCACCCAGGATAAGAAGAACCTGGTTGTCGATGCCTTTGCTCGCTGGCGTATCACAGATCCGTTGAGATTCCGCCAAACCGTTCGAACTGAAGCTGCAGCACAGGCACGACTCGACGACATCATATACTCCGACCTGCTGCGTGAGCTGGGTCAGCATGAGATGGAGGAAATAGTCTCCGCGAATCGTGAACGGATCATGGTGGCGGTGACAAAAGAAGCGACCCTGAAGTCGATAGATTACGGGATTGAAATCCTCGATGTCCGTATCAAACGCACTGACCTTCCGGAAGAAAATGAGGAAGCGATCTACCGACGGATGCGTGCAGAACGTGAACGAATCGCTAACCTGTACCGAAGCGAAGGGGAAGAAGAGGCTCTCAAACTTCGTGCCGAAGCGGATCGTCAGGTGAAGGTGATTCTCGCAGATGCCTATCGCGAATCCCAGATTATTCGCGGTGATGCGGAAGCAAATGCAATTGCGGTCTACGCGAATGCGTTTGAACGTGACCCGAATTTCTACGATTTCACTCGCACCTTGGAGATGTACCGTAAAGCGCTGGATGAGAACACCACTATTGTATTGCCACCAGAAACGGAACTCTTCAAGTACTTGAAGTAGAAGGAGAGCATGGGAACTCAAGCATTGTCATACGGATATAATTCGTTATGACTCCTGAAACTGGCAAATCGAACGCCTCCGGCGGAAGTGAACCGCTGTTGAAGCGAATACGGGGCCTCCTGATTGCAGGATTTGTGGTCATAGCCCCATTGTTTCTGACCATATGGCTGGTGATCAACCTCTTCCTGTTTGCGGATGGTTTCCTTGGGAAACCAATCCAATACCTGTTGGCGAAGTTTCTGGGGATCGAGTATTTCCAGAACCAGATGGTACATGGGATCGGTTTCATCGCCCTGGTTCTGTTGATGCTGGTCGCTGGCTGGCTTGCGAAACAGTACCTCGGGAAACGTTTTGTTGAAGTGCTTAATAGCATAATCGAACGTATCCCGCTGGTAAACAAGGTTTATATCGCCATCTTGCAGATCTCCGAAGCGTTGCTCGGTGGTCAGCGCGAAGTGTTCAAGTATGCGGTGATCATGGAGTACCCAAAGGAGAATGTTTATAGTATCGGGTTCGTTACCCAGGATACACGAGGGGCAGCACAACGGGCGATCGGATCTGATGTGATCAGTATATTTGTTCCAACAACTCCCAATCCTACATCCGGTTATCTGCTGTTTGTCCCGAAACAAGATGTAACGTACCTCGATTTGTCCGTTGAAGAGGCACTGAAATTGATCATTTCCGCAGGTGCGATTGTACCTAAAAGTGGAGGTGGTTCACGCGAAGCTGCTCGCGCCCTGGGAATACGTCTGGCCCCTACACCGGGAGATGACAACAGCTCCATGGGATAACTCGTGCGCAACGATGGTTGTGGGTTCTCGCTTGCCCGCTCATGATCCTTGGCCAGGCCGATGGATCCGATTCGTTGCTGACACGGTATTCCCAGGAGCTTGACACCCGAGTCTGGCGACTTCAGGGGCAACTCAACCGTCAAGAGCAGGACTGGTCCGTCCGTGGATTGGGTTCAAGTGAAATTACAAACCGAAACCTTCCCGGGTTCAAACCTCAATGGAAGAACGAGTTTGTTCTGCGTCTCAACGCTGAGCACAGGTTCAACCGGGATCTTTCGCTTGTAATTGAATCTGCAGGCCAGGAATACCAGGATCGCGCTGCACGCTTCATCGTTGAACGTGGATCTGTCAGCAACCTGCCAAATCGGGAAGACGTTCATCAGGTCTCAGAATCCCTGCGTTCGGGCGATGACACACGTATTACTCGCGGTTCAGTGCGATCTGGCGTAAAATGGCAGGCTGGACCCGTTTTCGAAGTACATCTGTTGGGCGGAGGTGCCTTCGACCAGCAGACGCAAGGAGAAGGCGCTGGCCCGTCAGGGCGTGGTGGCTTCAGCTATGCGCCAGAGTGGGACAACCCTTTCAAAATGGAAGGAGATGGATGGATTGACCAATACGGAGAGCGCAGAAACCATGAAGCAATCCTTGCCATGCGCACCCGTCAACCCTTCGGGGATGCTACAGATATCCTTGATCTTCGCTGGATCAATCGGAGAAATGACCTCTTTCTAGGGACAACAGGAAATGTAGTCCGTCGTTTGAATGACGAATTACAACTTGCTAACTCGCTCGTTTCTCCAGTCGGCAATGACATGATTGGTTCGTATGACATCCGTTTTCGTAATACGAATGTGGACTATGATCAAGGGGACATCGGAGCTGGCAGGGAACTGGACTTTGTCAATCGGTTCGCGCTTCAAGGTGAACATGGCGACTATTTTGGCATGGCCAGCTACAGCTATGGCGTTGAAGATCGTACCTATGGCGGAAGTCTGATCCTGGGAAGACGGCAAATTATCCAATTATCAGGCGGCTGGAGTAGTGATGGAGATTCAGTTCTCTTCAGCTACAATGCGCAGAAACTGGCTTTTAATTCCCCCGACAGTCTCGAGACCTCAGATCGCGACCGTCTAATCCATAGCATTCGCCATCAAAGTATCTTTTACCTACTATCAGACACACGACTGGTGGTAGATGCTCTTGTCGTTCTCGATCACCTGGTCAACATTTCCAGCGTACGGTCAGCCGACAACCGCTGGAATCGTGTTTTCAGGCTGAATCCGGCCATTCAATGGATACCTGGAAGTGGCTGGCGAAACACGACGGATTTTGAAGTCCTCGCCAACTATAATGTCTATGATTTCGAGGATGCAGTAGCGAGTACGTCTCTCCGAAGTAACGCTTTACGACGGTGGTCCGCGTCCGATACCCTTATCATACCGCTGATGCCGAATTGGAGTGCCGAGATAGCGTCACGATACGACCTGGAGGACAGGGGACGGCTGCGCTGGGATGAATTTGTCCAGGAATTATCGGACGAAGCACAAGCATACTACGGTTCCCTCGCACTTCAACGGACGATTTGGACACGTGCGACGTTAACTCTTGGCTATCGGCTCCAGCATCGAATCGAGGATCGACTTGATCGAAATGCGGACGGCTCCACACGACGAAGCCAGGCAAGAGATTATCGAGCCCACGGCCCGATGGTGCGGGTTACTACCACGCGGAACCGCAACCTTCAGCTAAACATGAATGCATCCTTCCTGACGGTGGATGATAGCGCGCAGGATGAAACGACACGGCATGACTCCATCTTTCTTACACTACTTTACAACTGGTAACATCCTGATCCAGCCTGCCGGTACTCCACGCGTTCGCACATTCCTTCTTATCCTCACTGCTACACTCTATTTCTTATCTATAGCAGCAGTAGCGAGTGCCGGCTCAATAAGCGCTGTAGCAATTGATACCGTTATCGTCCGTGGAAACCGGAGTACCCAGGATTTTGTTATTCGCACCGAAATAGAAGCGCATCCGGGGGCGATGGTGGATAGTTCTGCGCTGGAACGAGACCGGAAACGTCTCGAATCACTTGGCCTTTTCAGCCGTGCGCAGCTTTCCCTGGATACTCTAAAAACGGGTGAACATGCTTTGATTGTCCAGGTGACCGAGCTCTGGTATGTCTGGCCCAGTGTTTTCCTCGCGATTGACGAGGATAACCCATCCCGTTTCGGCTTCGGTCTGCTGGTTTCACATGGGAATTTTCGTGGCAGACGCGAAACAGTCGACCTCAGCGCCCGCTTTGGCTACATCGAGGGACAGGAATTTTCCTGGGATATTCCCTATCTCAGTAAAGAAGACCGCGAATGGTCCCTGAAACTCGAAGCGAAATCAACCCGAGAACATGAACCTCGATCTTTGCTGGACTGGGAAGGGATCGACAAGATCGAACGATCTTTCGATGCACGGTTTGGCCGACGGTATAAGCTGGAAAATCGCCTTTGGACTGCTGTAGACTTGTCTCAGATACGATTTTCCGCCCACGATAACCGAACGTTGAACCTGACCGAAAACAGTGGCAACCTGGGTGACTTGAATGGTGGCGTTGCCGTTGGGTTTATAAGAGACACTCGTCACTACAAGCCCTGGGCATCACAGGGGTACCGTGCCGCAATCCATCTAAGCAGTACGACTGGTTTGAATTACAGCTCACGTACTTTCCTGCAGCCTGGCATCACCTTAGCCACATATACATCGCCGCACCCACGTGTTCATCTGGCCAGCAGTGTAGACACCCAATGGATTGTCGGTCCCAGCCTACGGTATCGTCGTCTACTGCTGGACAGGGATAATGGTGTTCGCAGTCCAATGGAGACAGCTTATGAGGGCACATGGCGCGGTCTTGCCAGTATTGAGCTGCGTGGTGATATTATCCCAATCCAGTATATTTCCTTCAAGCCAACATTTGATTTTCTGGATCCCTATGCACGCGATTTGAAGATTGGCCTGTCCGGAATGCTTTTTGTTGATGGGGGAGCTGTAGGGGGGACACCACCAGCTTCATCAACCACCACATTCGAGACAAAGGCAACGGATGGGTGGGAGGTCTCCTATGGGATCGGCCTCGTGTTGCATGTTCCCTACAGGGATATCGTCCGCTTCGAAATCGCTCGCAGCTACCGTTTTCCAGACTCCGGGTATCGAGTCCTCGTACGTATTGGCCCCTCGTTCTAATATCTTCATAAAAAACAATTTTGCTCCACTTTATCCCAGGTTGACTCCCCTGAAGTCCCCACGAACCAGAGGGCACCTCTTGACGTATCCGCTGGTTGCCTGTACATTACTTCTGAACATTTGTTTAGTATCAGGAAACGAGTAGTGAACACGACCGCTGGCCATCATCACGAGGGGTACTGTGCAGTACGAAGACATCCAGGACAAGATCGAGATGATTGCGCTCTTTCGGGATGGCCGTATTCGGCCGTTGAAATTCCGCTGGAAGGAGCGTGTTTACCGTGTAGAACGGGTCAATGGCGAGTGGGTGTCAGATGAAGGCCAGACACGTTTTTACCACTATTCGGTCATGACCACCGGTCCAGATGTCTACGAACTGACCTACAACAGTGATTCGCGCGGCTGGCTGTTGAATCGCGTCTGCCTGGTCGGCTGAATGGGATGGGAAGGGTGACAAAACCATGATGCGAGCCGAAGTGCGGGACAGGATACGGAAAGGAGTGGAGGACGATTCGCCACGTCGGCCACGCACTTTGTCAAAATCCAATCCGGCACTGGTTCTGCATGTGGATATGGATGCTTTCTTCGCTGCCATTGAGGAGCGAGACAACCCATCGCTGAAGGGGAAGCCGGTGGTTGTAGGCGGACCGAAAGGCAGCCGTGGGGTGGTTACAACGGCAAATTATGTAGCTCGTGAATACGGTGTTCACGCCGGCATGTCCATCGCTGAAGTCGAAAGGCGCTGTCCAGACGCCATACATGTGAGCACAAAAGGCGGTAAATACAGCTGGGTATCGGTACAGTTGATGGCAATACTACGTCGATACAGCCCGGTTGTTGAACCCTACAGCATCGACGAAGCGTTCCTGGATGCTACCGGATGCAGTCATCTGTTCGGAGGCCCTGAAGCATACGCCAATCAGATAAAACAGGCGATACACAGCGAGCTGAACCTTACAGCATCGGTTGGTATCGGGCCATCACGTATTGTGGCAAAAATGGCGTCAGGGCTGGAAAAACCAGATGGATTAACCTATGTAAAGCCAGAGGATGTCGGACGGATTTTCGGGCCAATGACCGTACGAACCATTCCTGGGGTCGGACCATCGACTGAGATTTCGTTGAACAAGCTGAACATTTATACAATAGACGACCTCGCTCAAGCTCCGATGTCCATGCTTCAGAAATTCATGGGAAAACATGGGCGCGACCTGGCCGAAACGATCAAAGGCAAGAGTGGCGCGGAAATCATCGCCATGGAGGAACGAGCTGAAGACAAATCCATGGGGCATGAACATACGTTTCATGTTGACGTGACAGATCTTGACATGCTGCTCAGCAGACTGCTGTATTTGTCTGAAAAAGCGACCAGACGGATGCGAAAAGCAGGCTATGTAGGCCGAGTCGTGACCCTGAAGCTTCGAACGCACGATTTCAGGACGTATGACCACCAGCGGAAGCTTGATGAGTGGACAGACGATCCTTTGAAGGTATATGAACTGGCGCATGAGCTGCTGAACGATTTATGGCGTCCGGGTGACAAACCGATCCGTCTGATCGGCGTGAGTGTATCCGGGCTGGTTCGGCCGGACGAGCATCATGGCGTTCAACACAATCTCTTTACCGCCGCAACACACGAGCGGAGAACAAGGCTTCTGCACGCGGTGGACCAAATGAAAGATCAGTATGGAGAAAAGGTATTGGGAATGGCCGCAAGTTTGGAATCGCTGCGAAAAGGGTGGTAGATACTCGTAGTATCGCCAGTAATCAACTACATGCCAAATACTGATCAGGTTGTTTATTTATAGGATTTTACAAAAATACATTGGACTATTCTTCACCGATAATATACGTTATGTATAATTAGAGGAATCACATGATTTATGGTTGGGCAGCAAAGTGGTTGCACCTCGCTCACCCACACGATGTGCTCTCTTTGCCATCAATTTCGATCCCGAGTGGAACAAAATTGTATTGGATTGACCTGCGTCTGACCTGACACAGTAACCCGAGTATCCTCTAATTCTGCAGATCGAGAGTCCATATCCATCGACTTGGTTAGCTCAAAGCCATTGAATACTGCCTCAATTACTGATTATGGTCATGCTATTCACCCTTGAGACCTACTTCCGTTTATCATCCAAGGATATAAGAAAGACTCACGACAAAATGGATTACGATACCCGAAAGCCTCCCCCCTTCTTTTAGAAGCCGAAAGAGAAGAGGGTTCATTCATCCAAAGAAACAATTCATGTATCCTTCTTCTATTCCTGAAATTAAAAGCCCCGCCTGAGGGCGGGGCTGGATTATTCCGTACGGAATGAAGCACTACTAGACAAAGGTCTTCACAATCTCCCTGTGAAGTCCCTGAAGCTCAGCGTAGGCATCATTTATTTCGCCGATTTTATCCTGCAAGCGCTTGATTAACTGAAGCTTTTCAATTCCGTTTCGCAGGATAATCAGAAGGTCATCGTTATTCCATGGCTTTTCAACGTACTGGAAGAGACCCACCTCGTTAATCGCCTTGATCGCGTTTTCTTTGTCCGCATACCCGGTCAAGATAATCCGCGGTACTTCGGGTTTAAGGTCACGAACCTTTGCGAGGAACGTGATCCCATCCATTTCCGGCATCAAGTAATCCGAGACGACGATATCGACCTCGTTCTCTCTTACATAATCGAGAGCTTCTTTGGCCGAGGTGAAGGATACGACCTCATATTCCGTCTCGAGCGTCAAGAAGGAATTCAGGCTATCCACCACCATCGCTTCATCGTCAACAAGAACGACTGTGGGTATTTTTCCGTTTTCTGCCATCTTCTTCGCACCGTCTGGTTCAGAGGGTAAGGCTCCTACTCCTCGAATCAATATGGCTGAAAATGTAGGCACTTGGCCTGATTATCCGAAGGAGAGCTTGTACGTTCCGCCTCCGGGAGGCGACTGCTGTGTTGGGCATGGAAATGGGGTCAGGGGCGCTGGATCGCGTCCATCAAGCTGCGAAGTCGCTTCACAATCGTCTTCATAATTCCCTGGGTGATTTGAACATGATCTGAAAGCAGGTCGATAAAATCTTCTTTATCAATCCTGAGGAGTTCTGATTCTTCCATAGCTGTAGCTGATACAACTCGTCGTTCATCATCGAACAGCGCCCATGCACCTACGGCATCGCCATTTTTAGCGACCATGACCTCTTCCCCGCCTCGCTCGACTCGAATCGCCCCATCAATGACTACATACATGCAGTCTGCCAAATCGCCTTCCCTGTAAAGCTGATGGCCCGTCTCCGCCTCATGAAGTTCTGTAATCGCCGCGATATGGACGAGATCTTCGCTCGACACTTTGCTGAAGATGTCGATCCCCTGGAGAAAGATGACTCGTTCAACGGTTGACAACATGGGTCAGTTCTCCTCCCCGTTGGGGGGCTGATTCAAGAGTTGTGCTGTTTCTGCCACTACTGGATCTGGATGAGAAGCAAGAGATGAACAAGCACGTGCGAGTTCTGCATCCCCAAGTTGGACTACCACAAAAAGTGCACATGCAGCCAACCATGTATCTCCGCCAGACGCCAGTTGATAGAGATAGTCCCGTTCGACAATTTCCTGACGCCTGCGTTCTCCATCATCAGCAGGAGTCATCTCTTCAAGAATTGGCATCAATGCTTTTTTCAATCGATTGTCCAGGAGGTTGTCGAGAAATTCCAGCGCACTGTCACGAAGTTCCGTTCGCAAGCTGGTTACGCCTTGGTAGGCATCGAGCATTTGTCGTCCAGAATAGCGCAGCCCGAGCAGCCTGAAAATGCGTTCCAGGTCCGCATCAAGTCGTTCTTCCAGTGCGCGAGCCAGCAGAGCACGCGCTTGGTTGAGGGACGAACGATTGCTCCCAAGATGTTGGGCACGAGTCGCATTTAGCGCCTTGTAAATCGTGTGGTAGTCGTCCAATTGCTTATAGAGTGTCGCTTCAACAGCAGCGTGACCGAACTGCAGGCGCGGATAGTGCTGTTTCAAACGGTTCAGGGAGCGGATCATCCTGTCGCGGACTGCTAGTTCCCGTTCGGTCTTTACCAGCCGCATAAGCGTATCTACGGCCGCCTGTGAACCGATATACCCAAAGACCCTCGCAATGCCATGACGAACGTTGCTGGATTCATGCCGATTCTCTATCCGTTCAGCGAGATAGGGTACTACCTGCGCCCCCATTTGCTCCAGGGCATCACGTGCCGCACGCCGTACCAACTTCGTGTCGAGATGATTGATTAAAGCTGGTGCAAAATCCACTACTTTGGAACAACCAGCAGCACGCACGGCTTCGATGAGTACATCGGTATCCTGATCGTGCAAAAGAGTGTGCAGGTAAGTGTGCAGCGATGGAAGACCTGCATCGCCAATTGCTTGTGCGGTCGCCTTGCGAATGGCCGCAGCATCGCTGTCTGGCATTCCTTTCAGACGAGATGAATCCAGCAATCCGCTAAAGTAGGATACCGGTTCAATTTGCATACGGAAGCCAGGAGTATCACGGAGCAGAACGCCTGTCGCATGAATAGCATCTATCCGTTGTTCCGTATCACCCTCTCTCACCCACTCCTTTAATAGCTCTATCCCGTCAGTATCACGTGAGACCAAATAGACAAGGCAGGCAATACGCAGCTCACCCGTCGACTGCTCAAGCAGAAGGCGTGCTTTTGCAGAATAATCCTCGCTGCTATCGACTGCAAGACGCATGGCTGTGGCGCGAATGGCCTGACTCGAGTTGGCCAGCAAGTCGCTTAATGGTAAATCATCGACATTTATCCCAGCATCAGTCACAAGGTCCAGGACATACAGAACTTTGCGTGGGCTTTTATCCAGAAGCGACTTCATCAGGCTTTCGTGCACCGCAGCATCGTTCACATCGATACTGTCCGAATCCAGATCAATGGTACGTTTCTCGATGGCAAGCCGGAATGAACGGACATACTCTTTCTTGACAGACCTGATAAGCTGGTACCAGATCAGGATAATTCCGACAATCAGCAGGCTGATTCCACGGGAGCCAAACGGAAAAAACTGGGTCATTAGAATTAAGAGGAGTCCACTTATCCCTGTCGCCAGGTGATCAACAAATACATCGATGATTGCTTTCACCTGGTTCTTTATGGATGCGGGAATTGGCAGGATCAGGAGCTCCAATCCCGCCTTGTTGACCGATTGTTTAAAACTGCCATCACTCACCTTTACCAGAATTGCCGCCCACAGCACGGGAGCGGTAATAAGGACGATAGATCCAATCATGATTCCTGTCGGCAGCAGGTAAAGCGAAGCCCCAACACCAAACCTCTTGATGATACGACTCGTTCCGAATAGCTGTACCGCGAGGGAGAGCAGGCTGAGATTGGATAGCCAGAAGCCGAAGAAAGCAGTCAGCTCGTCTTCATCACGAATGGCTTCAGAGGAAATGGCACTGAATTGGAAGTCTACCAGGTTGGCAACAATGACCCCTACGCCGATAAGTGAGGCTGTAAGCGTAAGGTGCTTGCTTTGCTGGATGCGTTTCCATGGCGAGATTGTTTGTCGTAACTCTTTACGTTCTTGTCTGTTACGTGCCTTGAAACGTTCTTCGATTTCACGTTCCGAGCGTCGCCAGATCTCAGTGACCAAGTAGATCGCAATCAGCAGAAAGAGTACACAGATCAGCAACATGTGCTTGGTACCCACCTGTTCAACCAGCAAGCGGGTCAAGTATCCACCGATTATACCCCCACTGATCGCACCAGCACCCAGGAAACTGAAGAGACGCTTGGCCTGCCTTGGGAAAAACACATAGTTGGCTAACAGCCAGAACTGAGTCGTGGTTATCAGCCCGAAGATGGCGACCCAGATGTACAGGGCATAGGTCAGCCATGTCTCGCCAGTGCCGGTAACCAAAAGAGCCCAGAAACCGATGACACTCAACACCGAGATGGCGAGAGTGGCACGGATCAGGTTGAGTAGGGTAAATCGTTTGGTAAGTCGTGTGTAGAAAACTGCCACAATGGTTGATGCAAGTGCAACAAGGAGAAAGGCATACGGCAGTTGCTGGGCACCGTACTCGTTCAAAAACAGGGAGTTTCGAACAGGTTTGATAATTGCAAGGGATGCAATCAGAAGGAAAATGACAAAGAACATGCGCCATGCACGAGGGCCCTCACCCGCATGGATGCCAAACCAGTTCTTCCTCATGAAGGTCATGCCGCCCTGCACGTTTCAGGTTTACGTCAATGGAACGATGGAGTATACGGAGGCAGGCAAGAGAAAAGAAGAGTGTGCACTTGATTCGGAACGGAGACGAAACCAGTCTTTCAGGCGAGTATGGCGATGAGTACTAATGTATTGCTGGTATATGGATATGGAGACAAGCAGAAATAGCTAGGATTGACGCACTCTACAAACGTAAGCTTACTTCCCATTCCCGCCGGTGCTGTTGGACAGATCACTGAATCGACGACCTGCATAACGCACCGCGACAAACCAGATAACGATTATCACAACAGTGACAAGCGAAAGATACCGAAGACTGCTGAAGTCATTGAACAACATGGTAATCAATAAAGAAATACCCACTGCAATCGCTTTCGCAAACCGTTGCACAAACATGTCGATAAAGGCTTTTGCTTTGTATTTTTCCTCCCTCGAGGTGGGAACATACAAGGTTTCTTTCGCCGATTGATTGATCGAGTAGCTGAAACCGTTATCCGCTGTATTCAGGAAGCTTCCCATTAAAAGGACGGGGAACGCGGCAAACCCTGCAGAGGCAAGCAACACAGCGACCGGCAGCACTGCCAGAGCAGCGGTCAGTCCAAACCGAGTCATAATGAAACTGGTCAAGAAGAACTGGACAAACATCGATATCCAGTTTGTTATCGTATAGACGGTCGACAGATGAGTACCCAGGTCCGCCCCGGACAAATAGTGGACTATGGTTGCCTTGAACTGGAAGTCGAGGATGGTACTGACAATTTCATAGAGACCGACAATCGCAACAATCGAAAGCAGGTAGGGCGAGCGAAAAACCAAACTGGCGCCTTCGATCGCCGCATTCTTTGTACTGCCATTACTTTTTGTATCGGCGATTCTCTCATCAGGAACAGCATTGGATAGTTTGCCGCGGTCTACAATACGGCCTGCTGCGTATGCGATCAAGAGGATCAGCAGCCCCGTACCGATGTTTACAAACATCCAACCTTGAATTGACACATCCTCAATCCAGACACGCAATACACTGGTTCCGAAGACACCTCCGACAACTCCGCCCAGACCGACCAAACCGTACATCCGCTTTGCCATTTCCGGCGTAACACTGTCATTCATGAAGGAGAAAAAGGTTGCCACCATCAAGGTACTGAACAGGTCTCCAAACAGGTAGAAGGTCCAAACGCCCGGTGCGGAGGGATTCTGAAGGACAAATGAATAGACGAGATAGCTGACCAGGAAGAAAGCTGTGAAAACGAACGTCAGTTTCTGACGATACAACCGTCTGGACAACCAGGTAAAGACGATAACAGCGATGAACGCCACACCCATATTAAGGACTTTGGCAAGCAACTCGGCCTGAGCAGCACCGAGATGGATCGCGCCAAGTGTAACACCCGATACCTGGTAATACTGGAGGAAAAGAGCTGTTTTGAGCGGCTTAAGGATCCAGAAACTGGAAATCACAAGGAAGAAGTACCCGAACATGAGCAACGAAAGTGGCAGCTCGTCACGTCTGATGTTCATCACAGCCTTGAATGGGTTCGGCATTGCCTTCCCTTCCCCTTCCTACTCGTCCCGTACAAGCCCTGTCAAGGCAGCATCGCGGCCTCGATCGTCGACCTCAACGAAGAGGTGAACAGCCTGCGTCCAGTTTCGTTTGTTTGGGCGACGCATGCGCAACGACACCCACCCACCACCTGCTGCCAGCCATTCTTCAGGCAGATCGAACTCATTTGAATCGAGTATGTCTCCATCTGGGATATGACCTGCATCAGTCTGGTTCCCAATGCTGACCAGGTAGTCTGTCCCAACGGATTCCTCAAGACCAAGTGTAACGGCAAGATCATCGAAGGTCAATCGATACTTTCCACCCTCGCCCTCATGCAACGTGAAATGATCCATCGGCGGCATTTTTTCAAACCAGTACTTGCAGATGATGTCCCGTCGATTCACCAACTGCTGAACGAGATATGCTTCGGCATCGGGATTGCTGTATTGGCCGGTTTGTACGATTGCTTCCAACTCGTGATCAGAGAACGATGCGACGAGTCGAGCACCCCAATACGCGTCGCGTAATGTCATGTTGTCGTATGCTGGATTCGGAAAGATGGAATGGAATCTGTCAGGATGGAATCCCTGGTTACTGTACCGGCCAATCGAGGGATAAAGCACAGTATCAGGCTTTTCGTACTCCTCGACCCACATCCCTAATGTTATAATTTTACGAAATATGGAACCTGGATCGATCTCATTTTCATGCCCGCGATATCCAGGATGCGGACCACGCCCTCCACTTCCGAGGCAAGTGCCGAAATCGATCAGGTAGTGACGCACATACGAACAGCTGTTTTCGTCTGTAACGTAGGAATCCAGTGAATTTTGTGCTTTTGAGTCAATGTGATTCAGCCAGGACCCAAGGACATAGAGTCCGCGCAGCTCACGCCGATGTTGGTGAGGAATAAAATCATTTGGATCCTCTTCAATTGTACCCTCAAAGCGAAAGGGGCCGATAGGCTTGCCAGGTATGTAACGGCTTGCGAGTGCACGTAGACGACCATCTGGCAGGTACTCGACCCGCTCCAGGATATCCTCGAGGTCGGCGTCGTTCATCGAACGTTTGCGTCCCTTTTCATCAATGAGCTTGACCCCTTCCCCCATGGTGAGGATAGCGGGATCGAAGGTCACGACATAGTTTTCAGGCGTAAAGTAGCCCGCGGCGTAGAAAATCTTAGTTGCAACAACTTCAGCACCGCTGGCCAGCTCCGAGTAACCAGGTGGATCAAATTTGATAAAAAATCTGTTCCCGTCCTGATCTTCGATGGCAAAACCTGGTGTGACTCCGTCCGCTTTTGCCCGCACAATGGTCCATGTCCCTGAGGTATTCGGACCATCAATCCGATTGGGACCCAGCTGTAACTCTTCAAGGCTCAATGGATTCGCAGTATGCCGTGGTGTATACCATGAGGATGCAGGAACCAGGTCGAAAGCGTCCGTATTAAAGGCTTGCTTCCGGTTACCGGTCAGTTTCTGTATTCCACGGGGAATGTCAAATGCGTATTCTATCGGCTGGGCAAACTGCTTGTCGATTGCATCGGCGAAATCGTTGATACTATTCCGCGAAGGCGGAGGCTGACTGATGCAGTTCCGGTCGTCCGGAATGGTCGCGGTATTGAGTACCGGCTGTTCTGCTGCGACAGCAATGCTCAAGCCCAAAACGCATAATGCAATAGTTGGAAGAAGTGGTTTGTGCATCGGAATCTCAGTTCAGGACCAGGTAAATACGCCACATTTCACGGCTTCGGGCAAGTTCAACTTTCGCGACCATGCCATCGAGGTTCCAGATGCGAAACCCGCCGCCTACGCCGATCAACGTGTCCTTCCATCGGACATCGTTGAAGAAACCTCTGCTGCTGACTTGTCCCGCATCAACAAAGAGGCTGAAATCAAGCCCTGATTCCCCCCAGATGTCTCTCAAAGGGAACCTGTACTCGATCGAACCAATCGCCTTGTCTCTTCCACGGAAACGATTTCGCTCAAAACCGCGGATGGTGTTGTCTTCACCCAGCTCTGCCAGCTCATAGAAAGGAATAGCGCGCCCTGAAGCACTTGTACGATTTGAACTGACCGCTGCGCGGAAAACAAACACTCGCTTGTAGATCAAATGTTTGTAATAGCTCACATCGATTTCAGACCGAACAAATCCCCAATGACCTCCTTCGAGATCCGAGTGCAGCTTGCTAGACAAATGCCCATGCACTCCGCGTGTTGGGTCACCGGGACGGTTTCGGCTGTCTATTTCAAACCCCAATCCAACATATCCTAATGCCGCGGGATCAATAACTCCAGGCAGCATCGCTTCAGTGTAGGTACGATTGGTTGAAGGCTCTTCGATTTCACCATCATCATCGACCTCATTTGCCTCAGCACCATCGCCAATCTCGTTCCAATCTGCTCCTGCAGCCACTTTAACAGTCACCATGTTCGTGAGGTCACGTGCGAGATCACCTGAAATTCTTGTTCGCCGGTGACTGTGGATCGTCTTGTTCCCAAGCTGGCTATGCGGACCAACTCCGAAGAAGGCTTCTTCAGGAAACAGCCTTTGACGTGCAGTCAGGGTCGCGTCGGTACGGTGCAATGGCAGCGGTATTGATTCCCAGAGTAGCTGATAGTAATGCCGTCCACGGAATCCGAACGCCGCGGTCAGTGTTGCAGTATCCTTGTTATGGGCTGCAAAACCGCTCAGAAGACCCTTTTGATAGAGATTGGCACCTGCACCCGTTCTCGCTGAATAGGTTGGCTGAAGGCCCCTTAATTCATCATCACTCGTTAGCAGATCGTTGACACGTTCAATGACTTTGGTGTCCACCACCCAACCAACTGTGCCCCCAAATCCTGTAAATATGAGATGGATCGGATAATGGACGATAGCACCGGGTATGTAGGCGATTGTTTCGAGTGTTGAACGGGACTTCATCCGTTCCGGGTAGATAACGTCTGCCGTATCAGCTTCGGATGCGAATGAACCTGTCGACAGCAGGAGCATCGTGAGGCACAACCAGGATGACTTCCTGATCAACCTTGTAATCGATGAATAGTCCTGCATGGTACAAGGGACTCCTTGGGTAGCTTTGACTGGCATCAGGGTGGATGCGCGAATATAGGTGTGTGAATGTTTGAAGTCGATCCATCGATGCGATGGAAGCAAGAGAAGTCTTCAACTCTGGAGCTTAATCACTTGGGGCCATTCCTGGACTGGGAACTCGTTAAAGAAGACAATCATAAGATTATTGTGTTACAGGTATCATGTTGCCTATAAAGAAACAGGCGTATTGGTTGACATGGTCAGTATTTAGGTTCTCGCTATTTGGCAATGTCTTAGAATCAACTTGGAGTCTTCTACAAGAAACACACTGTTAAGTCACTTCGCAGTAGATGGCATCCTCATTCGAGACATCCGCTTATTACAGGCTTTTGCTGCATCCCAGATACAGCGACTGCTCTTGAATGGATTCAACAAGAGGGATGACACTTTTTGTATTCTGCGCATTCGCGAAGTTCATCCTCGTTTTGATTCAACGGTATAGGAAGTGAATAACGATCACACTTTCTGTGACAGATGAGGAAGTGATACCGATGGTACGCCGACTACATTTCTAGTTGGATTTTAAAGTGGAGACCTTCACACTGTTCTACACTCTTTCTACATTTCTTCTGCTCGTGCCCCTTCCCTGTTTCATCAACCTATATTGATGCTCTTGTCGGATACAAAACCACCTGGAGGCTGGTATGCTGCAACGCGCACGACTTCTTCCAATCCTGTTTGGAATTGTCGCTTGCTTCACGATTTCTTCCAACGTTCTCGCTGAAGGTACCCTTCTACTTCGCACTCCATCCGTAAATGATGACCATGTTGTTTTCGTTTACGCCGGCGACATCTGGATCGCTGATGCTGATGGAACGAATCCGCGTCGTCTTACAATCGACGAGGGTGCTGAGAGTAACCCCTACCTCTCACCCGACGGACAATGGGTCGCATTCACCGGTGAATATGATGGAAACACCGACATTTATGTTGTGTCGACAAAGGGTGGATCACCGAGCCGGGTAACCTATCATCCCGAGCCCGATGTCATCCGTGGCTGGACACCCGAAGGGGACATCCTGTTCCGTAGTTATCGCACCAACGAGACCCGTCGATACGGACGTCTCTATACCGTCTCGCCGAAGGGTGGCTTTCCTGAAGCGGTTATTTTACCGAAAGCGGAACGTGGCTCTTTTTCTCCCGACATGAGCAAGATCGCTTACATGCCCGTTGCAGATGCGACCAATACCTGGAAACGGTACCGTGGTGGTCGGACGACGATGATCTGGGTCTATGATTTTGCCTCGATGGACTATGTCGAGATCCCTCGCGACAATTCCAACGACACCTACCCCTGCTACATAGGCGACAAAGTCTATTTCCTGTCAGACCGCAACTTCACGATGAATGTTTTTGAGTATGATGTTGCATCGCAGGTGGTGACACAGGTGACGACTTTTGAAGATTTTGACGTCAAAAACCTTACCACGGATGGCAAACGTCTCGCCTTTGAGCAGGCGGGCATGATTCATGTTTATTCGCCTGAAACAGAAGCACTCTCGACCATTACGGTGAGCATTAACCCGGATCTGCCCTACACAAGACCTCACTGGAAGAAAGTGCACAAACAGATTCGAACCGTTAGTCTATCACCGAGCGGGGTGCGTGGCCTCTTCGAAGCGCGAGGCGACATCTTCACCGTACCCGCTGAGAATGGCGAAATCCGAAATTTGACCAGGTCCAGCGGTGCTCACGATCGTTACCCCGCCTGGTCGCCCAACGGCGATAAGATTGCATGGCTGTCTGATATGGCAGGTGAATACGACCTCTACCTGATTGACCAGAAAGGCGAAACTGAACCTGTAAAGATTGATCTGCCGGATAATGCCTTCTATTACTATCCGACCTGGTCCCCAGACGGTACCAAAATCCTCTTCAACGACGACAGCGTTTCCCTGTTCTACATTGATGTAGAGAAGGGCAAGCCCGTCCTGATCGACCGGGATACGGAAAGCTCTCTCAATGCTTCTGCGGATTGGTCCCCGGACAGCCGTTACATCGCCTACGCCAAGACGCTCCCTAATCACTACCGTGCGATCTTTGTTTACGATACCGAAAATGGTACCAGCCGACAGGTTACTGATGGGATGAGCGATGCTATCTCCCCCACCTTTAGCCGTGATGGTAACTATCTCTTTTTTGCTGCCAGCACCAACTACGCCTTGAACATCAGTGGGTTGGACATGTCCTCCTACGATCGAGATGTCGAACGAAGCATCTATTGCATCGTACTGGACAGCGAATCGCCCTCCCCCTTCGCGCCGAAGAGCGATGAAGAAGATGTGAAATCAGCGGACGAAAGCGATGATGAAGATGAGAGCGAAGAGATAGCCGAAGATGAGGATGCCGTCGTTATCGACTACGTGGGGCTTTCCCAGCGGATCCTAGCGTTAGATGAACCAGAAGCCAATTACTGGGACCTCCAGGCTGCTGAAGGCGGCTACCTCTTCTTTATGAAAGAAGCAGAGGGCTCAGGCAATACGTTACGTCGCTTCGATATGGGTGAGGAAGAAGGAAAAGACTTCCTCACGGGTATTGGCGGTTTCGAAATCAGCGCCAATGGCGAAAAGTTGATTTACATCGATGGTCGCAGCTACGGGATCGTCGAGGTCAAAGGATCACCGAGCAAAGGTGATGGGAAGCTCGACGTTGGTGGTATGGAGATGTACCTCAACCCACGCAAAGAGTGGGCGCAGATGTACGATGAAGCATGGCGCGTTGAACGTGACTTCTTCTACGATCCAAACATGCATGGCGCGGACTGGCCGGGAATCAGAGAAAAGTACCGCCCCTTCCTCGACCATGTAGGTTCGAGAGATGACCTGAACAACCTCTTCTCCGATATGATCGGCGAACTGGTGGTGGGTCATGCTTATGTCTTTGGTGGCGATACTCCTGATGTCCCCTCGGTGAAAACCGGATTGCTCGGTGCGGATTACGAGATCGAGAACGATCATTACCGTATCAGCAAGATTTATTCAGGTTTGAACTGGAACCCGGATCTTCGTGCACCTTTGACAGAGCCGGGAATTGACGTTCACCAGGGCGACTATCTGCTCGCCGTGAACGGCACCGATATCTCTACAGAAACCAGCATTTTCCGCTATTTCGAGAACACCGCTGGTCAGCAGACGGTTTTGCTTGTTAATGACAAGCCCACCCGTAAGAACGCCCGTGAGGCAACTGTTCTCCCGGTCTCCAGCGAACGCAGTCTTCGCCTTTTGAACTGGGTGGAAGCCAACCGTAAGAAGGTGGATGAAGCAACAGATGGAAAAGTTGCGTATATCTACCTGCCGAACACAGGCGGTGCAGGCTACACCTATTTCAATCGTTACTTCTTCTCTCAGCTTGATAAAGATGCAGCCATTATTGACGAGAGGTACAACGGTGGTGGATCGGTCGCAGACTACATGATCGACATGATGAGCAGGCCGTTGATCAATTACTGGGCGTTCCGGGACAGCGTGTATACCGCTTCGCCCTATGCCTCGATGCCTGGCCCTAAGGTGATGATCATCAATCAGAATGCCGGTTCTGGCGGCGATTGGTTGCCAATGGCTTTCCGCCAACGTGGCCTTGGAAAGCTGGTGGGACGTCGCACCTGGGGCGGTCTGGTTGGAATCGGTGGTTCTCCAAGTTTGGTGGATGGTGGCGCTGTCACTGCACCTCGTTTTGGCATCTTCAGTCTGGATGGTGAGTGGATTGTCGAGGATCAGGGCATCGCACCGGACATCGAAGTTTACCAGACACCAAAAGAAATGATCGAGGGCGGTGACCCTCAGCTCGACAAAGCAATCGAAGTGATCTTGGAAGAGCTGGAAGGATACACTCCACCAACCCCGAATCCAGAACCACATCCCACACGTGCTGCACCCTGGAAATAGGAGTTCTGGATAGTAAAACGCCCCCTTCCTTGCGGAAGGGGGCGTTGCAGTTTTCAGTATAAGGCAACCTATTTCATCAGGACGATCTTCTGCACCTGTTGCTGCCCCTGGAAGCGTACCTGTAAGAAATAGACTCCACTGACCATATCCTGTCCAACACTCTTCGCCGAGAACTGGTATCTGTGTTCACCAGCTTTCATGTGGACTGTCTCCTTGAAGAGTGTCCTGCCGAGAACGTTGACGACCTGCAGCTCGACTGAACCCGCCTCAGGGAGGCGGATGGGGACAGTCATCGATGGGTTGAACGGGTTGGGATAACCCTTCCCTACCATGAAGGATTGTGGCAGCTCAGTTGATGCGACGGACATGACTCCGTAAGCCCCTTCACCAAACTTCACATCCTTACCGACCAATTCGACAGGAAGCTGCTGTCCACTCGCATCAAGTAAACGTAGATCAACCGCATGACCACTCGTGAAACCGGACAATCCAACATCCGGAGCCCCTTCCCACGCGGTGACTGGTGTGAAGGTCAGGTCATGCTGTACGACGCCTTGTCCGACGACTCTTTGGCCATCGAGCAACTGGACAGTTGTCGCAAGAGACTGCGCACGATCATCGAGATGGACAAGCACATTCCATGGCAGCCCGGTAGCGAGTGATGGATCCACTGGTGCCAGGGATACCAACGGGGTTGTTGTGCGCCCTTGAATGTCTTGCTGAATTGACGGATAGATAAAGTCCATCGCTTCATCGACAAAGATCATGTAGCCATCACCTGGGACCAGATCGCCCAGAGTATTGATGACGCCTGGGATGTAGAAAAGTCCATCATCGTTCTGAACGATGACAAGGTCCTCTTCAATATCCCCCATGGCTGCTTGAACACCGAAGGTCTCAGCGTAAGGGAATCCCATCCAGTTCCAGCGACCTGCAGCAAGTGGGTAGACGCTGCCGGGATCCATCGGTGCGCCTTCAAACGTCCAGGTATCCGCTGTCGAGACAAAGACACGATACCCTTCCGTTGGAGTTGCAGCGCCAATGGTGTTGATCAGGTTCGGAACATAGAAGTTCCCGTTGTCCTGGTAGACAACAACCAGATCATCCAGGCTACCAAACAGTTCTTCAACACTCATGTCCTGAGGGACAACAAACATCGAGACAAGTTCAAAACGATTGGCAGCGACGACCGTTTCCTGGGGTTCGGCGAGGTCAGCATTCAGTACGACTTGCGAATAAGGACCTGACCCGAACAACCCATCTCCCACTGAATACTCAGCGGCAGCAGGCATTTCAAGATCCTCAGATGCGCTCCAGACATGGAACTGCATTCCGTCCCCCGGCACAAATCCCGGAAGTCCATGGTCAGCATCACTTTGCCATGCGGTCAAAGCAAGTGGCCAACCATCACGGACAACAGCCGCACCGACACAAAGACCGCCATCAAAGACCGCGATTTCATCACCCGGAAGCATAACTTCTTCCAACATGATAGCCTCGTCGATCACAATAGCATAGGGTAACCCTGTGCGATCCACGGGCGAGAAATGGACAGGAACTACCTCGAAATCCTCCAATTCAACAATACTGTAAGGTCCGGCGCCAAAGGTGCCATCACCGACTGTATACGTTGCCTGTGCAGGATAGTAGTCCATTTCCATGGCACGGAAGTATTCGAAGTGAATCGGGTTGCCCGGTGTAAATCCTGGCAACTCCTGCTCAACATCTCCCTGCCAAACCGTGATCGGGTAAGGTGCGTCACCATGGATGCTGACCGCACCAACACAAAGGTCACCGTCAAAGACGCCGATTTCATCGCCCGGCATCAGCGTGCCTTCGCCAAAGCCAGCAAAGTCTACAACAATGGCATAGGGCAGTCCGGTCCGCTCAACCGGGTAGAAATGTTCTGGTTGCGGATCGAAATCCTGAAGTTCGACAACCGTATAGGGACCATCACCAAAGGAACCGTTTCCGGTTGTATAGTTCGCGCTCGCAGGAATGAACTGACCTTCCATTGCGCGGAAGTATTCAAATCGCATCGGGTTGCCGGGAATAAAGCCAAGCATCCCCTGGTCCGGCTCACTCTGCCATGCCGTGATGGCGTAGGGAGGCTCACCGAAAACACTTATCGCACCGACACAGAGATCGCCATCGAAGACACCAATCTCATCACCGGGCATCAACATGCCCTCACCGAAGCCAGCGTAATCCACCACGATGGCATAAGGTAACCCGGTGCGTTCAACTGGCATGAAGTGGACAGGATCACCGGAGTGCC
This sequence comes from bacterium, assembly GCA_020444265.1. GTDB lineage: Bacteria > Electryoneota > Electryoneia > Electryoneales > Electryoneaceae > JAHLLH01. Next base: position 455,726 of record JAHLLH010000001.1, on the reverse strand, counting down.
CATACCATTCAACGACCAACGGATCGGACCAATTGCTCTCGCCTTCCGCATAGACAGCGGACACCTGGTACTCGTAGAATCCGAATCCAGGCAGATAATCCGAGAAACCGACATGTGGGACTTCACCAACATATTCACCATTCCGGTAGACGACATACCCCATAAAATCATCGAGTACATCACCGGAAACCGGATCCCAACCAAGCGATACCTCACCTGTGCCGCCATCAAGATCACCCCAGAGATTCTGAGGTACTTCGAGAGGACCGCTCATCGACATGAGCGCATTGTAGGCGTTTACCACACCCCAACCGAGCTGACCTTCATAGCCCGGATTGTCCGCATCGATATTATCAGCGGATTCAAACAGAATGGTTTCAACCTCAGAAGGTGACAAACCAGGATTCGCACTCAGGATCAACGCTGCCACTGAAGCAGCGTTAGGCGAAGCCATCGACGTGCCGTTCCAGGAGATATAATCCACTGGATGCCACACGTTATTCGACATCGTGCTCCAGATATCCACACCTGGTGCCGTGATATCTATCCAGTTTCCGAAATTCGAAAACCATGCACGTTCATCGTTGACATCTGACGCAGCAACGGCGACAACGTTTTCATACGCTGCCGGATAGGTTAAAACGCTGTAGTTATCGTTGCCCGCCGAAGCAAAAATGACGCATCCTAAAGAGCGGGCGTAGTTGATGGCATCCTGATAACCCTGCCAAAAGCCTGTTCCGCCAAACGAAATTGAGATGACTCTTGCACCCATTTCAGCGGCATAGGCCACTGCTGGTGCGAAGTCGTCATCATACCCAATGCCGTAGATATCACCGCCGTCTTCGATAGCAAAACCAGCGCGAAGGGGCATTTGGGTAACGTTGAAGGATGCAGCAGCAACACCGACGTTATTGTCTGTACTTGCAGCCATGCTACCCGCAACATGGGTACCGTGGCCGTGGACGTCCGGGAAGACATGGTTGTCGCGAGGTGCGTAATCTTCCCCTTCGATCATACCGTACGGTTCGTACGTGTGGGAAACGAAATCGTAGCCGTAAAAGTCGTCGGCGTATCCATTGCCGTCGTCATCGACACCATTCTCGTCGGCTTGATCAATGACCCCGTCCTCATTGACATCTTCGCCCCAATTGACAAAGATGTTCGCTGAGAGGTCTTCATGACCAAGATTACAGCCCGTATCAATCGTACTGACAAGAATGCCGTCGGTACCTGTCTGCAGATCCCAGGCCATCGGGAGCTGCATTCTTGTTAATCCCCACATGTTGAAATTGTTCATGTCATCGGGGATGTAGTGAGCGCTTGCCGCTTCAAGGAGTTGGAAATCAAGAACCTCAGCATTCTTGCTCAGTTGAGTGGCAATGTCTGTTGGCCCCACACCGGCAGACTGAACCGTAAACCATCGGTGTAGACCAAATTCTCGCCAGGCTGCCAGCTGTTCCGGGTCACCAGGAGGCTGGAACACAGGTGCCAGCCCGCTTTCCTGGTCAACAGATGCCAGAACAGATGGTATTGCCTGTTGATCCCTCGCCGTTCGCGATGCTTCATCCGAAAGCTTGACAACCAGCACCGGCGGCGGATTCACCGCCAGTGCAAAGCTTGCGATAAGCAACGCGAGAGGGATCAGAAACCACCTTCGCATAGTGCCTCCCACTCTATCAGAACCAGCGTGTAGAGTTACTGGTTATTGTTATCGTTGCGTACGAATTGGATCCCCTGGCGAATCTACTTCAGGCTCACAATTCGCTGCGAAGCTTTCCACCCGTCCTGGTTGATGGCTCGGATGAAATAGACACCAGATGCTGCATGCCCGCCCCAGCTGTACCGTGCCACCCCTGCTGACACAGGACCAGATTCGAGCAAGGCTACACGACGGCCGAGAATGTCAAAGACCTCAAGAGTCAGATGACTCTCGTTCGGGATGGCAATCTCGATGGTCGTGGCTGCATTGAACGGGTTCGGATAAACCTTATGAATCGCCCATTCAGCGGGCAATCCAACCGGGTTGTCGCCAACGGATGTTTCACTTACCGTGAACGTCCAGACCTCGTTTGCCCAGGTCTCAAGCCCGTAGCTGTCAACTGCTGACACAGTCCAGTAGTAGGTCGTATCAACCGCGAGGGTTGTCCAGCTGAATGTCGTGTCCGTCAACTCTTCCTCGAACGGATTGCCGAAACCTTCCGGATCAGTCGTCAGGTAGAAGTTGTACGTATACGAATCCCCTGGATCGGCATCACTGCTGTGATGCCACTCAAAGTCCACCTGGACATTCCTCAGAAACGCTGATTCATCAGCAGGTGCTGCAAGCGAGAACGCCGTCGGTGCTGTTGGTGTACCAAGGGTGACAACACTGTAGGGCAGGAACCCGAACGTACCATCACCCTGTATATAGGCGGTGATAGCTGGCGATTCGAGATCGTCACCCGAGGACCACATCTTGAAGGTCATGTCGTGAGTTGGGTCAAAACCGGGTTGTCCTTCATTCGGATCTGCTTGCCACGCAAGCATGGGAATCGGGAAATCCCCCGTCATCACCATCGCACCAACACAAAGATCACCATCGAACACCGCCACCTCGTCTCCTGCAACAAGCGGAGTACCCTCAAACATCGCTGCATTGACGAAAATCAGGTGTGGGTCCTGCATGGTAGGATCAACCGGATCAAAATGATCAGCAGTGAACGGGACACCATCTAAGCCAAGAGTACTGCCATCGCCAAATCCGAACGTCCCATCCCCTGTTTCGTAATCCGGCAAGCCGATAAATCCTTCATCGGTATCTGCCTGGTACATTACAAAGAATGCAGGATTACCAGGAGTAAACCCGGGCATCTCCTCCGCAACATTGGTTTGCCAGGCAGTTAACGTTAATGGCCAGTCGCCGGTGACGACGATCGCACCAACACACAGAAGCCCATCGAACACACCGATTTCATCTCCCGGGACAACGTCTATTCCCAATAATGATGCCTCAGTGATGGAGAAATCGTAGGGCAAACCAGTAGGCTCGACCGGATCAAAGAAGTTTGGAACGAAGGTTCCGGCTGCCAGAGTAAGCTGTGAATAGGCGCCATAACCGAACGTACCATCCCCCTCCGAGTATTCGGGTATCGATCCAAATTCCTCTTCCATGTCACTTGAATAGACACGGAAGATCATGTCGTTGCCGGATGTGAAGCCGGGCAATTCCTGCGAGGGGTCTCCTTCCCATGCGGTCAGGGCCATCGGCCATGAACCGGTGTAGACAGAGGCACCGACGCAGAGAAAACCATCAAACACACCCACTTCGTCACCTACAACCAGCGATTCTTCATCAATGGTTGCGTTATCAATGACAAGTGCATACGGCAAACCTGTGGATTCAACAGGCTCGAAGTATTCCACGCCAATGGTTGACGCTGAAACATCCGCGCGGCTGTACGCACCATATCCAAATGTGCCATCACCAAGGGTAAAAACTCCCGTGGCGGGCCATTCAGCGCGCGGTGATCCTGCCCACACTCGGAATGTGATTGGATCACCCGCTGCAAATCCTTCCAGTCCTTGAGAAGGATCACCTTCCCATGCGGTCAGGGCGAGGGGCCATTCGCCATCAACAGTCGCCACACCAACGCACAAGTCGCCGGTGAAGACTGCTACCTCGTCTCCTTCGACAAGGTCATCCCCGTCCAATGTCGCTGTATCCAACACGATGCCGTACGGCAGCCCTGTTTCATCGACCGCGGTGAAATGCGGTTGAGCATAGCTGACTGCCGTCCATGCGACGCATAGGAGGATGCCAAGCAAGTAGGCTCTCATTTTCATGATGCATCCTTTCTTTTCCGGAAAACGTCACAACGCTTCCCCCGGTCGTAAACCGGGGGAAGCATCCATCGCGACCTACTTCATCAAAACGATCTTCTGAGTCACGGTGTGACCAGCGAAGCTCATGCGGAAGAAATAGACACCGCTGACAAGCTCAAAACCCGCTTCATGACTAGAGAAGACCATATTGTGGTATCCAGCCTCGAAGTGGGTCGATTTCGCGAAGACCTCCCGACCCAGAACATTGTAGACAGCAACCTTCACATCACCTGCGTTCGGCAGGGCGAAGGGAATATTAATTGAGGGGTTAAAGGGGTTCGGATAACCAGCTTTCATGCCGAACTCTGTCGGAATCGCTGCTTCTTCAAGAGTCATGACAGCATATCCACCGGAACCGAATGTTGCACCCTGACTCGTTTGACGCAGATTAATTCTGCTGCCATCCTCAGAAATCAGGACCGGAGTAATCTGTGCACCCGGTGTGAAACCTTCAAGACCTTCTGCATCCGAACCCTGCCAGGTCACTACAGGAGTGATGTCACTGTTCGGGTCAATGTATGCCTTACCAGCGAGGACGGAACCAGAATAGAGCTCCACCATGCCTGGAGCAGACCGCCAAAGGCTGTCTTCCAGCTTCACCAGGACGGCGTAAGGCATGCCTGTACGCGCCGGGGCATCTGTCGGGGTCTCAACACGTGTAAGTTCCATCGTGTTGGACGCTACAACCGGTCCACCCTGCGGATAATAGAAATCAATCCAATCACTGGCGAAGACCATGTAACCATCACCCGGACGCATGACGCCAAGAGTGTTAATCACGTTGGGAATGTAGAATTGACCCTCATCGTTCATGATGATGACAAGGTGTTCATCCATGCCGAACATCATGCCTTCCACCGATTCCATGTGGCCGAAGGGATAACCGAGCCAGTTCCATGTGTTTGGTGCCATCTCGTAAAGAGTCGCAGGATCAGCTGGTGCACCCATCATATCCCACATGTCATCAAAGTCGCTGAGGACACGGTAGGCATGACCTGGATCGACATTGCCAATATCATCGATCACACCAGGAACGTAGAGGTTACCATCATGGTTGTATACAACTGCCAGGTCTTCCAGGCTGCTGAAGACATCGCCGACCCACGGGCTCTCAGGAACGAGACCGATTGAAACCAGCTCAAACACATTGCCCTCAATCGGGACATGCATATCCAACCCGGCACCTTCATTGTCCACAGGCAGCATGCCTGAGATGTAGTCGCCGCCCGGATCGAGCTGGAAGCCGACTTCAACTTCAACTGGTTCGCCTGTCTCGTTGAACTGGTCTGCGAAGAACGGTCCGATAAAGGCGTTGTCCGAAGTCAAGTAACCTGTGAACGTAAAGGGACCGAACCATCCATGATCATGGCCAAAGTTATCGGTCATGTGGATTTCAACTTCAGCCGTGGCACCCTCGGGAACATCAACATCGATCTCGAAGCCCCATTGCTCGAAGTAGCCATCTTGATCGCCATCGAACGGATCGTTCAAATAGACGTCATAGAAGTATGGTGCGGTAGGATCAATGCCATCCACAGGAACTTCGATCGACATCTGATCGCCGCCATTAGACAGGGTCAACATGAAGTTGACATTGCCCGGAATTCCCTCGAATCCAGCATACCAGGCGGAGAAGAACTCGCCGATCAGAGCATTGTCGGATGTTAAGGTACCTGTAAAGGTGAAGGGACCAAACCATCCGTAATCACCGCCGAAGCCATCCTCAATGCGGATAAGCGTTTCAGCAGTTCCACCGTCCGGAACATCGACATCAACTTCAAAGTTCCAGGATTCGTAGTAACCATCTTCATCGAAGTCCTGAGCATCGACGATATAGGTGTTCCAGAAGGCAGGTGTTGGACCTTCGTTTGGTTCATCAACAGGAACCAGTTCGGTTTCTGTATCCCCTCCATTCGACAGCTCGAAGTAGAACTCAACATCACCAGGTGCTACTTCTGGTGCTACCAGTTCTGCACTGAAGAGTCCGAAGAAAACGTTATCATCAGTATTGCCATTCACAAAGGTGAAGGGACCATACCAACCATAGTCGTTTCCTTCGCTGTCTGAGATGTGAATATCGGTCTCAGCGGTTCCGCCCATCGGGACGTCCACGTCGACTTCAAAATACCAGGCTTCAAACCAGCCATCTTCATCTGCATCAATCACGTCGACGGTGTAGATATCATAGAAGAACGGGAACTCTTCGCCTGTGCCATCACCGTCAACAGGCACTTCCGGGAAGGCGACGTCACCGCCATTGGTGAGCGTCAGTTGGAAATCCACCCAACCCGGGAAGTCTTGATCAGACCACATCTCTTGCGTGAATGGACCGATGAAGATGTTGTCGTCGGTGTTGCCATTGACGAAGGTAAAGGGACCATACTCGCCGAAATCGTTGCCGAAAGCATCTACGATCAGGATGTTAGTCTCGGCGGTCGCACCGTTCGGAACGTCAACGTCGATTTCGAGGTTAAACGCTTCGAAATACCCATCTTCATCTTCATCAACCGGGCTGTCGATGTAGACACCCCAGAAGAACGGCAACTCTTCCTGGACGCTCGGCTCGTCAACTGGAGTCAGGTTTGTAGTGACATCCCCACCATTGTCGAGTTCAAATGTGAATTCAACATCCTGTGGGGCATCCGGCGCCATCACAATGTCAGACGTAAAGGTACCGATGAAGACATTATCATCGGTCGCGCCGTTGTAGAAGGTGAATGGGCCAAACCAGCCGTAGTCGTTGCCCACGTTATCCGAAATGTGAACACGAGTGGATGCGGTCCCCATATTCGGAACATCAACATCGATCACAAAGTCCCATGCCTCAAGGTAGAAGTCACCGTCCTCATCCACTTCATTCTGACGGTTGACACTCCAGAAGAACGGGGTTTCCCCTGCCGTTGGATCATCAACACCCATGGTCAGGTCGTACACATCTCCACCATTTGAAAGCGTGAAGGTGAACATGACCTCCTGGGCCGTTTCGATGCTGACCAGGTCGGAGGTAAAGGGACCGATAAAGACGTTATCGCTGGTGAGGTAGCCCTCGAACGTGAACGTCCCGAACCAGCCATAATCATCGCCGACGTTGTTGGTGATCTGAATATCGGTATCCGCCATGCTTCCCGGGACATCCACATCAATTTCAAAGTACCAGGATTCAGCGAAAGTATCTTCGTCCGTATCGACTACCCCACTGTCATAGACATTGTAGAATTGGGGTAGAATCGGACCCTCTCCATCAGCAGGCGTATAGTGCGTAAACAGATCGCCACCGTTGGAGAGCTCAAAGTTCATGGGAATTTCGTTGGGTAAATCGTAGAACTCAATGAACTCGGTCGAATTGAATGGACCGATCACGGCGTTGTCTTCGGTCAAGGAACCGGTAAAGGTAAACGGACCGTAGACCTCGTCAATTGCGCCGTTATCGTCAAAGATGTAGACCATCGTTTCGGCGGAAGAGCCGTTGGGGACATCCACATCAATCGTGTAGTACCAGGATTCCAGCCAACCGTCATCATCACCATCAACGACATCAGTTGTGTAAACACTCCAGAAGAACGGAATATCTGCTGATCCCTCTCCATCCACCGGGACCAATTCGTCCTGTGACGCTTCGCCGTTTGTCAACATGAATGTGAAGTTGACATCCATAGGCGGACCTTCCGGGTTCACAAGACCCCATGTGAATCCGGAAATGAAAGCGTTGTCATCTGTCGCAAAGCCAGTGAATGTGAACGGACCGTACGTACCGTAATCGTTCCCCAGATCATCCCAAATAGCAATCCAGGTTTCGGCCGAGCCGCCATCACTCACATCTGCATCGATTTCAAAGTCCCAAGATTCAAGGAACCCGTTTTCGTCCGCATCCACACCGTTGATCGTAGAGACTGCGTAGATACTCATCGGTCCATGCGCATCACCTTCTGCGTCCACAGGGACGGTACCAAAGGTGGTGTCACCACCGTTCGTCAGAACAAAGCTGAACTCCATATCTGCCGGACCACCGGGGAACATGGTAGCATCGAACGGGCCGATGAAAGCATTATCTGAGGTGAGATAACCGGTGAAAGTTGCGGGTCCGTAGATCCCTACAAGCGATCCATCCGGACCATAGACTTCAATCGTGGTTTCTGCTGAGGCGCCATTATCGACGTCAGCATCCACCTCGAACCACCAGGCTTCGAGATAACCATCATCATCCACGTCTGACGGTCCAGCGGTGTAAACATTGTAGAAATACGGAAGATCCTGCTGTCCTTCCCCATCTACCGGGACAGGCAAGCTGTACTGATCACCACCGTTGGAAAGCCCGAAGTAGAATTGGACTTCTGCTGGCAGCTCAGCATCACCAAGCATCTCCCAGGTGAACCCCGTAATGAGTGCATTATCAGATGTCAAGGCACCTGTGAATGCGAAGGGTCCAAAGATGCCATAGTTGTTGCCGACACCATCAACGACCTCGATGAACGTCTCAGCTGTTCCGCCATCCGAAACATCGACATCAATTTCGAAGTCCCAGGATTCCAGGAAACCGTTCTCGTCTGAATCCACACCGTTGATTACGCTCACGGACCAGAAGCCCATATCCTGGTGATCATCTTCTTGTGCATCGGCGGGAACTACTTCAGTATTGGTGTCCCCACCATTCGTCAGTTCAAAGTTGAACACGACTTCATCTGGCGGGCCTGTTGCACCGATCAGGTCAGAACTGAACGGACCGATGAAAACATTGTCATCCGTCGCACCATTGAAGAACTCGAAGGGACCGAATTCACCGTAATCGTTTCCGTTCGAGTCAGTAATGTAAATCCCTGTAGTGGCGTAGTTTTGACCGGGTACGTCAACATCAATTTCGAACCACCAGGATTCGTACCAGGAATCATCATCCGCATCGGTCGGGAAGGCTGTGTAGACATCCCAGAAGTAAGGCGGATCCACCAGTGGTGCTTCGTCTACCATCACCTGACGGACATATCCATCCCCGTCCGCCTCAAGTTCGAAATAGAAAAAGACGTCGTCCGGTCCGGTAAACGCCTCTCCTAAATCGCCAGCATCAAAACTGATGTAAACGTTATCGCTGGTAAGCGAACCCGAAAAATCAAAGGGTCCAAACCAACCATAGTCAGTACCGTTGCTATCCGAGATGCGGATGTTGGTCGTCTGGGTGGAACCATCATAAACATCAATGTCTACAACAAAATCCCACGCTTCGTTGTAGCCATCGACATCATCGTCGACTGCGTTTTGAACGGTCACACTGTAGAAGTACGGCACAGTATCCGCATCTTCATAGTTGTCATCAACTGGAACAGTGATCTCAAACGTATCACCACCGTTTGACAGCGTGAGCACGAAAGCGACGTCTGCGGGCAGCGGCTCCCAAAACGTAAATAGATCAGTGAAAGGACCTATAAATGCGTTATCTGACGTAAGGTAGCCAGTAAACTCAAACGGGCCGTATGTTCCGTAGTTGTTGCCTTGGGTGTCAATGATGGTAATGTCCGTGCTTTCAGTAGCACTATTGGGCACATCAACATCCACTTCGAAATACCAGGCTTCCAGGTAGCCATCAAAGTCCGGCGAAACCTGGTGAGATGCGTAGACATTGTAGAAGCCTGGGATCTCATCCAGTTCGTTGTTTTCAGTATCCTTGACAGCCTCACGGCCCTGACCTTGCTTACTGTTTACCGGGTTGGAAACCTTTTCAGAGGACGTTTCTTTGTCCTGGCTGACAGAAACTGCGGCATCAGGCTTGTTCGCTTCACGACCCGGCTGCTGCAGGGTCTGAAGTGCGTGCCTGTCGCTGCTCTTGTCAACTGCATCGCCCATCTTGCGGGTTGAGCTCAGCGGACCATTGGCTTTTTCGACCTCACGTCCCTGCCTCTGCTCGAAGGCAACCTTGTTCATCGGCGAGGACTTGTCCGCCGCCTGTCCCTGATGTTGGCCGATCGAGATATTTGCAGTATTGCTTGCCTTTTCGACCGCCTCACCAGCTTCTACACGGGATGTGCGATGTGTATTATTTGCCTTCGCCGTACCAGGCTGCTGGATGGCGCTCATCGGCGAGTCACCCTTTGCAGCGCGTCCCATCCTCTGTTCAACAAAGAATCCATACGATCCTGGAGTCTTGTCGAAGGTGCGACCTTGCTGCTGAGCGCTCTGGAGTCTGCTTAACTCCGAGCTTTTGTCGAAGCTTCGTCCCTGACGCTGGACGGAATTGACCTGTCCTGCATCTTTGTTGACGGCTTCTACCCTGCTCGCCCCCTGGCTGGTGGCGAGATAATTTGTTGCATCCGCCAGCACGGTGGCTCGGTCTTTGGCGAGAGCTGTCAAAGGCTGTGGGCCAAAAGGTGCGGGGGTTGTAACAACGACTTGTGGGATAAGGGTAACCACGGGCGTTGTTGAAGGTGCTTCCTCCTTGACGACCCCATCCGCCCAGCTTAGGGACGGTACGAGGAACGAGCTTGCAAGGACGAAACAAAGAAGAAACGCGAACACTTTCTTCATGGCTGCACTCCCTTCCGAAATCAGGATTTCGTTCGGAGAAGCCACCGTCGATCAGTGTTAACCGGCAGAGCGTCCAGAGACGTGGATCCCAGAACCATGGGTTCTATGCTTCTGTGTGTGTTTAGGTAGTTCGGTATTGATGCTGTCAAAGGTCGGACAGGTAGGCATGGTCCAATGATGTCAGCTACCAAAAGGGAAGTAATACGAATCGGGTTCAACGAAACCATTCGCTGAAAACCCAACAATCGCCGAAAACCGTCAAGAGGAGCTAATCCAAGGCACTGTTTTACTGAAACACCACTCTCCCTATGGTGCCAACCAGTGACAGTACTGTGGTACTCCTTACCAGATTAACGATTCCCCGATCGTCTGTAGCGAGCTATGTTCGAGGTTTGATGCTTTAGAATACATCTTCTGCATTCGGAAAAACTGTGATGGTGCGCACAAAAAACAGCTAAAACCCAAAATAGAGAGCATTTCCTCTCAGAGGCAAAAAGCCGGACAAGGTGTCCCCTGCCCGGCTTGCACGATCAAATGAGCCATTATTTCACAAGAGCGACCTTTAACATCGAGTTTTCCCCGAACCCATTCTCGAGTCTCAGGAAATAAACTCCACTTGCGAGCGACTGCGCATCGAAAGACAAGGTGTGGCGGCCACCGGAATACGTATGGTTGGACAATTCTGCCACTTCGCGCCCCAAAACATCGAAAACCGCTAGACGCACCTTGCTCGTGCGATCCAGACTGAACCTGACGGACAGGGTCGCATTAAACGGGTTCGGCCATGCATGCTCGATCTCAAATCCGCCAGGCTGAGCTGCTTGAACCGGCTCATCCACTGATGTCAATTCACGCCACGCCCAATCCTCTTCATCCTGCCAGAATCCAGTGGAATCAATGTGGATCGGATAGTTACGGACAAACTCCTGCTGATCGTTGTACATGTCGATCAGCTCCTGCTTGCTGACTCGGTGATAAATGAGCGGGTTTTCCGTGATGGTGCCGTTCCCGTTGTCGAAGTTACCTGAATCAAGATCCTTCAGATAGAGGATGTTTAAGTAGTCGCCATCATTGTTCAGAGCCAGGGATGCATCCCGCTCATGCTGGCTTTCGCCTGCTGGCAGGCTACCTGTTGTCCCTTTAGTATTGGTGATGTTCACACCCTTATACCAAAGGAGGCCGTTGTACTCGCCGGGCGGGGATGCTGCAATGTAAAGGTCGGCGTTAAGGAGGCCCGTGGACTCACCGGCATCCATCGCATCACCTGTCTCCAACGTATCACCCGGCTCGCCAAATTGCTGGTATAGACACCACAGGTAACCGGTATCCGGATCCTTGTACAGGCTGGGCTTTCCGGTCATCGAACCATAGGAGGTGACACCTGCATTCAGGAAGAAACTGCCATCCGCAACCTGGATGTGTTCCTGATGTTCATCATTCCAGTAATAGACTCGACCAAAGATGTAGCCGGTCTCCTCGTAGTGGAACCAGGGATACACTTCATATGCGAAATGAAGTGTGTTGTCGTCATCAATAAAGAGCGAGCTACCAGAGGTTACGCGCATGGTGTCACCATCTGCAGCCGTTGTATCCGGAAGCAGGTCACCATACGGGCCAGCGAACTGGGTCACATTTACCAGGGATTCGTCAAAGTTCCAGTTTCGGCCACCATCATCACTGACCCAAAGGACATAGTCTGATCCAGATGGGACCGTGGACTGGCCCAGCGCTTCGCGTGCCAGTATATGAGAAATCGCGACACGTTGACCATCCGGGCTGACCGCGATCTCTGCAGCACTGAAGGGTGCGATTTCTGTAACAATGGATTGAGACCCGGCCGGATTGGTGATCTCAAAGGTATTGTCGAGGCGGTTTGCAGCAAGACGATAGTAGATCAGGGGACGCGGATCGCCTGTTGTTCCTGTTGACGACCCACCGACCATGTGGGCGATGCTATCCGCATCCATGGCAATCTTGAACTGTGTTACACTTCCACCAAGCGGATTATTCAGGATCTGCTCGATGAAAAAGCCAGGCACAACCTCCGATTCGGAAGCCACATGTGCCGAGTAGACCTGTCCAGCACCGGGGCGATCATGGAACGCATAAACGGGCCATGGATTCTCCATCGACGGTGACATCCCGAGAGTTGCATACCCTCCCGAGTACCCACCACTGATAGTAGATGGAACGCTGTTGGACATGTCCGGCATGCCATCGACAAAGTGAACCTTGTTCGAGACGACGTACCGATCCGAGCGATCCAGCAAAAGTTTGGTATAAACCAGATGGACAAGTCCATTGCCGCCATCCCCATTTGGATCATAGGCAATCATTCGTCCAATCACTGTATTATGCTGGTTATCCAGGGCAGAATACCCCACCACAACCGTATCACCGACAACATCAGCACCGGCTGTCGGGACCAGACCGAACAGCATCAAACCAAAGAGCATGCAAACAACGACACCGCGTCCACGAGAGAGCAATTCCACGTACGCCTCCAAAAGGAAAGTTTCTGGCTGAGAAGAGAAACAAAGTACATCCTCCCTCCTCTTCTGACAACGGAGGGGCGAGCCGGGTTACTGGTTCAGAGATGAACGTATTCGGCGAGAGTAATCATGCCCGTCAACAGTAGGTGAATGCTGCATGTAATGGAGTTACGAGCAGAGCCGAACCGAATTCCAACACTTGACAATCCTCCCCGGTTCCGTGTATCATTGGTGCACAAGCGACGCGGGGTGGAGCAGTCTGGTAGCTCGTTGGGCTCATAACCCAAAGGTCGCGGGTTCAAATCCCGCCCCCGCCACCAAAAAAGGCCATGCGAAAGCATGGCCTTTTTCTATTCAATTCCGTATCGAATCCGATCAGAAATCGTACTCCAGATGCTGCTGGAAGGCGCGGATAATCAGCAAGGCATCGGCACCGGTGACCGGGTCGGTCGGCGCAAAGGTGCCGTCCAGACGGGGGTCCATGATGCCACGATCCACACAGAGGGCGGCGGCGTTATACGTCGCCATACCGCTGCGCATATCGCTGAAGCGTGAGGGGGACTCCCCAATGTAGCGTGTTGCCAGGCTGGGGTCGTGCATCACGTCGACCAGGATGTTTTGCAGGAACAAGGCGAACTCAGCACGGGTCACCTGCGCATCCGGATAAAACTTGTTGTCCGGACTGACTTCCATCACACCCAGCTCGATGATCTGGCGAATCCAGGTACGAGCATAGTGGTCGCGCACATCATCGGGAAGCGTAAACTGCTTACTTACATCAGCGTAAGCATTTGTCGGATCCTTTGGCGGTGCGAAACCGGTGTCCGGGGTTTTCGGACGGGTCCGGTCGATCACTTCCGCCAGCTTCAGCTCTTCCATGAAGAGGACGGCGAGATCGGCACGATCAATCTTGTTCAGCAGGGCGATACGGCTGCCGACACGGGTTCCGGGCGCAGCGCGCAGAATCTTCTGAATCCGCTCAAGCTCGTTATCTGCTTCCTTTGACCACTCGCCATTCAACTCAATAGCACGGGTCAGGTAGTCGGACGCTTCACGGAAATTGTATCCCTGTGCCTGTGCCATCCCCCACCAGTAGTAGACAAGATCGTTGTCCGGATCGAGGTCAGTAGCCCGGTAAAAGTCACGATCTGCACGCTTGAGCCAATCATCATCTTCCATCTGGAGGCTTTTTACACGGCCACGAACCGCCCAAGTGATTGGATCTTTTTTATCACGGGCGACACCTTCGTCGGCCATGTCACGCGCTTCTTCCCAGTTGCCCCATTCAGCCTGTACAAGAGCCATACCGCTGTAGGCTTCGGCATAGTCGCGATCAAGCGCCATCGCACGCTGGAAGGAGGATTCGGCATCATCGATCTGACCGCGATCCAATAACTTCATCCCCTGAGAGACATGGTAGTCAGGCGTATCCAGAACCGATTGCCGTGTTTCCGGCTTCGGGCCGCAGCCAATGGCCAGAGCGACCAGAAGAATCAGGGGAAGCAGACGTTTGCTATTCATCAGTTGCCTCACGTCAGTCTACAAGTATGATCACACGGCACTGCTGCAAGAAAGAGAAGTTCGCCGAGACGGCGTGCAGCATGTGTGCATCCACATCACGGATCACAAGGTCCGTCCTATTGGCGCCGGTCGCCTTGACCGCTTCGATGACCATGGGACGGTCTCCGACACGATCATTGGACTTCGCCTGATCAATGGTTTTCGCGTAGCCAGCCATACCGTACTGGATCGCCCAGTCACGCGAAACATAACGGCTGCCGTAAATTTCACGGCCTGTCTCATCGAATACACGAGGTGTAATCGCAGGACGCAGGCCCAAGCCACGAGCATCAATCACGAGGCCAGTGAAGGCACGCGCATCACTCATTGGGCTGGTGTAGACCGGGCTACCGCCACCTATCTGGCTCGGAATGATCACATCGAAGAAACGGCCCGGACCGGTCAGGTCCATTTCAACTGTTACCTCGATACTGCCATCATTCATGTAGACAGGATCGCCGACGCGACGGAAATTGCGGGCGACTCCTTCTACTCGAGTCCGTATCACATCCGAGGAAAGCATGAAGTTTTCCACGGTGGTTTCACTTGAGATCCGCATCCCTTTCACGGTCTCGAGAATCTGGCGCAGAGCATCGAGTTCGGCGGCACGGATTTGTCCGGCTCGTCCACCTACCCCACCCTGCACAGCGATCCCTTTCGCCTGGACGGTCCGTTCAGACCAGTCAACAGCGCCATTGGCACCGTAGGATTCAGTCACCTCAGCAGAAACATTGCTTCCACCTACAAGGGCGACTATCGCGATAAGGATCACCAGTTTGCGCTTCATCGTTGCACCTCCTGTGCAATCAGCTCTGGACAGACAGAAAATAGGTCCTTCAATCGCCTGTGCCAAGCTTCAAAGAGGACCGGTCTGGATAACAGCATTTCGTTTTGTCCTGTTAACGACCTTGGTCCAATCACTCGTCTATCGGTATTTGCAAGAACGTTGCCAGTTTTTCTGGAGGGACCAGAAAGTGCCCTGAATTCCTCTTGATCCAACGAGGTTAACCCGCAGAAGCTACTGGATATCATGCAATAATAACGATTTGTAATGCTCTTTAATCCTGCATGAGTCGTGCTCCTTGCTCCCAATGGGTACCCTCTCAGACGACCACGACCTGAGTCTGAATTTTCTAATCAGAATTGTTACGTGGCAGGAATCCCACACCTGTACCTGACGAGTCACGCCAGACAATCAAGACCCGCAGTACCGTCCATCATCAGCTTCTCCCATTGCATACACCACGCATTCCGAATATTTTCCGCTTGTTCGGATGACCGAATCTTTGGAAGAAAGCAAACAGAGGCTCGAATGTCAGCAGCCGCCCCACGCCCAACCGTCTCTGCCCTGATGCATGGACTGATCGACTACGCAGGGTTGTTTCCACCTGCGAAGCTCGACCTGGACACGGCGATTAAAAACTTCGCCTCTTTTCTAGATTCGGATGATCGGTGGATGCTTTCCAAATTCATCATCCCGGCATCTCGTCTGATGGAACTGAACACTTATGCTTCCTTGTTCGAGAAGAACAAACCTTTCCACTTTTCCGTTACCGGCAAACCATCCGAAACAGTCGAATCCTTTGAAGCTCATATTGTGCAGGACCTGGAGAAGATTCGCAGTTTTAAGCTGGAACTGGACTATCTGGTCTCACCCGATCTCTTTGAAGTCCGGCTGCCGGTCGAAGACACACAGGATGATGGGGATCTGGAAGCGTTGCTCGCATGGGTTGACAGGAGCAAAGCAGAACGAGGTTTGTCGCACCTTCAGATATTCTACGAGATAAGCTGGCAGGGAAACTGGGCGACAGATAGCAAGCGTGGCGCTGCAGCCCTGGAGAGGTTCAACGCTCAGCGCAACCCTGCCCACCCGGAAGCAGGTTTGAAGCTGCGGTGCGGTGGTGTCGATCCTGCTGATGTTCCATCTCCTGAGGTTGTAGCGTCATTTCTTTACCTTGCAGCTCAGCACGACCTCCCCTTCAAAGCAACAGCTGGCCTACATCATCCGATCCGTCATTTCCGTGAAGAGTACGGCGGTTGGATGCATGGCTTTGTCAATCTATTCATCGCAGGTATCCTCGCCAGACGACATCAACTTTCGGTCGACGAACTGACAACAATCATCTCGGAGTCCAATGCAGCCGCCTTCTTGTTTGAAGAAGATCAGATCGGTTACAAGGCATGGAGTGTTCCGCTCCATGCGTTTGAAGCAGAACGACAGCAAGCCATGATTTCTTACGGTAGTTGCAGTTTCGATGAACCTCGTGAGGACATGCAGGACCTGAACCTGCTGCCACGGACATAGACGATAGAGGATTCACATGACCAAGCGTCAATCATTTATTCCCATTTCCGATCAGTCGGACTTTCCGTTGGAAAATTTACCGTACGGTGTCTTCTCCCCCACTCCCGACAAAGCACCGCGAGTGGGCGTTGCCCTTGGCGACCAGGTGCTCGACATGGCCGTCCTCGAAGCAGAAGGTCTGCTGGAAGGAACCAAGCTGCCTTCCGTACGAGTGTTTGACCAGCCGACACTGAATGCATTCATGGAATTGGGCCACGAAGCATGGGCATCGGTACGAAAAAGACTCCAAGACTTGCTTGCCAACGATACACCAACCCTGCGTGACAATCGCGACCTGCGGGCACGCGCTTTCTACGCACAAAGTGATGTGGTGATGCATCTGCCAGTGCGAATTGGGGACTACACCGATTTTTACTCCTCCAAGCACCATGCATTTAATGTCGGCACGATGTTTCGAGGGGCGGACAATGCCCTGATGCCCAACTATTTGCACGTCCCCATCGCCTACCATGGACGTGCCAGCTCGGTCATTCTGAGCGGCCAGGATATCCACCGTCCCATCGGTCAGACCAAACCGAAGGATGCACAAGTCCCCCAGTTTGGACCTTGCAAGCTCTTTGATTTCGAACTCGAGATGGGTTTCTTCATCGGCACCTCGAATACACTCGGTAATCCTGTCAATGTGGACGAAGCGGAGAAGCACATCTTTGGATTCGTCCTCGTCAATGATTGGTCTGCACGTGATATCCAGACTTGGGAATACCAGCCACTTGGACCCTTTAACGCAAAAAACTTCGCTACGTCCATTTCTCCATGGGTGGTGACCATGGATGCACTGAGGCCCTTCCGAGTTCCTGGACCAGATCAGGACCCCGAGCCCTTCTCCTACCTGAAGGCGCAGGATCATTGGACGCTGGATATCAAGTTAGACGTTCTCATACAGAGCGAGACAAT
Organism: bacterium; assembly: GCA_020444265.1. Lineage (GTDB taxonomy): Bacteria > Electryoneota > Electryoneia > Electryoneales > Electryoneaceae > JAHLLH01. Next base: position 438,044 of record JAHLLH010000001.1, on the reverse strand, counting down.
GGACGAACCACATCGCATCGCGCGTTCCAACTACCACCACCTTTATTGGACCCCTTCCCAACATGTCGCTCACCACACAATCACCGGTTGTAACCTGCAAACGGGTGATTTGCTCGCGTCTGGTACAATCAGTGGTCCTGAAAAGGAAGAGCGTGGTAGTATGCTCGAACTTTCCTGGCGCGGAACTGAACCAGTTGAACTACCTGGGGGTGAAACGAGGAAATTCATACAGGATGGGGACACCGTCTTTCTTCGCGGTTTCTGCGAACGGGATGGCGTGAGGATTGGGTTCGGTGAAGTAGCTGCGAAACTGTTGCCGTCCAAAGGGGTATAAACCGTTACTATTCATCGAGTACCATCAAGGGCAACTTCGTAGATAGAGGTTGCCCTTGATTCATATGCCAACCTCATGTACCTTGCGTGCAGCCGTTCCGGGGTGGTCCGCAGATTAGCAGACCTGAGAGCACACCCGTGGAACCTGAACCGGGTAATTCCGGCGTAGGAAGAGCGCGGCAGTGTAGTTGAGAGTCACATCTCGCCGCGTCCACGAAATGGGCGCGTTTCTGTCCTTCTCCAGCCGCATTACCCACATCCTTGCACGGTGAATCCGTAGACGTCCAACGAGGAGTGGGATCATGAAAGTTGCATCACGCCTGACAGTCTTCAACGTTTTACTCGTCTTTTCTTTTTCGGCTCACGCGACCAGCCTTGAGGGGATTGTTCTCGACAGAAATACAGGACAACCACTCGAAGGTGCTAATGTGCTGGTTGAGACCCAAGAGCGTGGAGCAGTCACTGATACTGCCGGGTACTTCATCATTCAGAACCTTTCTGAAGGTGATAGGGTCCTGATTTCGGCTAGCTATGTCGGGTATCGAGTAGAAAAGAAGCGCATCAGTCTTGAGCAGCGTTTGAACAATGTCCGTTTCACCCTTCAGCCGATCCTGTTATCCGTCGAAGAGGTGGTCTACACCGCAGATCGTGCGCGAGAGGATGAAACCCCTGCCTCCTTTACCAACCTGACCGGTGAAGAAATTCGCCAGCAGTACTACGCGCAAGACATCCCGCCGATGCTCGAGATGCTGCCCAGTGTCTATTCCTATTCGGAATCGGGCAATGATATCGGCTACAGCTACATGAAAGTCCGTGGCTTTGACCAGAAGCGCCTTGGGGTAACGGTTAATGGTATCCCGTTGAACGATCCTGAAGATGGGACCGTGTACTGGGTGGATACGCCCGACCTCGCCGCAAACTTGCAGGACATACAGCTCCAACGTGGGGTTAGCTATTCCGCCAGTGGTTCAGGTGGGTTTGGTGGCGCGATCAACCTGGTCACATTAACCCCCGGCTTCGAAGAGGCACGTACGACGGTCAATACGGGTGCAGGCAGTTTCGGAACCCGTAAATGGGGGTTGTCCTACAATTCAGGAATCATCAAGAACACCTACGGCTTTTATGGACGGTTCTCCCAGATTCGAAGCGATGGCTACCGTGACAACTCCGATGTCAATCTTTACAGTTACTTCCTCTCCGCAATTCGATACGGTGAGCGCTCCCAGCTCACTCTTAATGTCTATGGTGGCCGAGAAGTAACCCATGCAGCCTGGGATGCGGCACCTGAAAGCGCACTCCGCACCAACCGTAGACACAATCCGATCAGCTACGATAACACGATTGACGATTTCAGCCAACCGCGGTACGAACTCCATCACCGATTCAGCATTAACGACAATATGTTGATGGAAAACACCTTCTTCTACGTGCGTGGGGATGGCTATTACGAGCAGTACAAAGATGACCGTGATCTTGTAGATTTCGGATACCACTATTTCGATGATCCGGCAGGAACCACCATCCTGGAATCGGATGTTGTCAACCAGAAGGTGGTTGAGAAAGATCATGTCGGGTGGCTACCACGCTTTGAGTGGGTCCATTCAAACAGTGTCACACAGATCGGTGGCGACTTGCAGCATTATGAAGGACGTCATTACGGTCACGTGATCTGGGGCCAGAACCTGCCTCAGGATGCTGAACCACGCACTAGGTACTATCGCTACGATGGCAACATCCTCTTCGGTGGTGCCTACGTGAAACATACTCGTCATCTGGATGACCGGCTCACCATCGAAGGTCAGATCGAAGCACGAACACAATTCTACGCCTTCGATCAACTTCCAGCCGGGAATTTCCGTGGTGCTGAGTTGAATACCTTCGATGCCGATTATCTCTTCCTCAACCCGAAGGTCGGGCTGCATTACGAAGTCACTCGCGACTTGAACCTTTACACCAGCCTCGGCATGTCCCACCGTTCCCCAACAAATGATGAATACTGGGATCAGTGGACCGGACCGGACGACCTTGGTGTTGATCCCCTCTTCGCCACGGTCGATACCGTCTTAAATTCAGATGGTTCGGTTAAGCGACTTGATTGGACCGACCCAACCATTGACCCGGAACAAGTCCTCGATCTCGAACTCGGGACGCGCTGGACCAAAGGGAATCTATTTATCAATCTGAACGGTTACTGGATGAGCTTCAGGAACGAAATTGTACCGGCTGGTGGGGTTCGTGACGGTTCCCCAGTCACTGACAACGCTGACCAGTCTGTCCATATGGGCATCGAGCTAAACAGTGGGTACCGTCCCGCCCATGGCCTGCAAGGGTGGCTGAACCTCTCCCTTTCGGATGACAGGCTTGTCGATTATACCACGTATGATTGGGCTGAGGATTGGTCTACCATTGAAGTCGACTTGAGCGACAACAAGATCGCTCTATTCCCTTCATTTATGTCTAACCTGGGAATTGGTTATGTGATGAAGTCGTGGTCGATCTTCGTTGATCATCGTTTCGTCGGACGGCAATACCTGGACAACACTGAAAACGATGAACGATCCATTGATTCCTTCAGCCTGGTTGGAGTTTCGGCCCAGTACAAGCTACCAGTCGCCATTGGGATCGAGGAATGGGTCCTCAGTGCTCATGTGAACAACCTGCTGGACGAGGAGTACGAAACGGCTGGTTGGTACGATGCCTGGGCGGGCGAAAACTTTTACTATGTCGGGGCAACACGGAATTGGTTCCTCGGCCTGTCAGCCCGTTTCTAAGGATCCTTGATGATCGACCTTCATCCCATCGACCTTGTGATTCTGGGCGGCTATTTTGTATACCTGATGGTGGTAGCCTATGCCACTCGTCACCAGTCACGAGGGGATGAGTCGTCCTACCTGTTGGCGGGGCGGTCGTTGACTGTCCCCGCCTTCGTAGCAACCCTCGTCTCCACCTGGTATGGCGGCATTCTCGGTGTGGGTGAGTATTCCTTTTCCTACGGCATTAGCAATTGGCTGGTTTTTGGCGTTCCATACTACCTCGCGGCTGGACTGTTCGCCCTGCTTCTGGCGAAACGTGCCCGCAACGAGATGGTCCTCTCCATCCCGGACCAGCTTGAGAAGAAGTTTGGACGCGGGCCGGCGTTGATTGGTGCAGGCATGGTTTTCATCATGACGGTCCCAGCGGCGTATGTCTTGATGATTGGCGTGCTGCTGCAAGCTTTCCTCGGCGGATCGCTGGCCTTGTGGGTGATTGTCGGAACACTTTTTTCTACGGTCTACGTTGCCTTTGGTGGCTTCCGTTCTGTGATCCGTACCGACCTCGTGCAGTTCATCCTGATGTACACCAGTTTCATCCTCCTGTTGGTGCTCACAGCAAACAAGTATGGTGGGTTCGACTTTCTCCAGGCGAACCTGCCCACAGAACATCTGAGTTGGAACGGCGGTATGCCTGTCGGATCGATTCTCGTCTGGTACGTCATCGCGATGGCCACCTTGGTTGAACCGAGCTTTTACCAGCGCTGTTACGCGGCAAAGAGCGCGAAGGTGGCACGATCCGGCATTCTGATCTCGATCCTCTTCTGGGGTGTGTTCGATTTTTTAACCACTTTCAGTGGCCTATATGCAAGGGCTGTCCTCGCCCCGGATTCTGATCCAATGCTTTCTTTCCCCTTGTTGGCATCGCAGGTGTTACCCCAAGGGCTGCTTGGATTGTTTCTTCTAGGACTGTTGGCTGTCATCATGTCTACCGTGGATTCGTACAGCTTCATCGCCGCCCAAACCCTGGGACGTGATCTGGTCGCACGTGCACGCAATCAGCTTGGTGAATGGAATGCACACCGCATTCAATGGAGTCTGCTGGCCACTGCCGCGGGAGCCATCCTGATTGCACTATGGAAAGGATCCGCAGTAACCATCTGGCATGATCTGGGCGCCATTGGAACACCAGTTCTTTTACTCCCACTAGCCCTATCGTTCAACCAACGACTCTCTTTCCGAAACGGCATCGTCATGCTTTCCATGCTATCCGGTGGATTTGGCGCGCTTGCCTGGACCTTCTTCGGCAGTTACGAGACCGGTTACCCAGCAGGAATAGACCCGATATTCATCGGATTGTTCACCTCGCTGATACCGCTTCTTGCAGGCCTGCGTATCAATCGTGAATGATCTGCTCGCATTGCTCCTGCGCCCTTGTCCGTCAATCGGGTAACGTGTAATTTGGCAAAACTCGTTTACCCGCTGACATGCGGCTAAAGTCGCACCCAACGGAGCATGTACCGCTGATGAGCACAAACACACCCGACACCTCCGCGCAGAGCCCGAAGCCGGAAGGTTTCCACATGTTCGGATTCCCCCTCGGCTACTGGATGCTGAATGTCATTGAGATGTGGGAACGGATGGCGTATTTCCTCATTCGAAGCGTGGTGGCGATTTACATCATGCAGGCGGATGAGGTCCATGGCTTGCATTTCACCGCGATGCAAAAGGGAATCATCTACGCCTGGTGGGGCGTTTTTCAGTCCATCCTACCAATGGTAACTGGTGGTTATGCAGATCGTTACGGCTACAAAAAGACCCTAGCCTTTTCGATCACGTTAAACATCACCGGCTACATCATGATGGCCTACATGACCAGTTTCTGGGGTTTCTTTACTGCTGTCATGGTCCTGGCTACCGGTACAGCATTCTTCAAACCAAGCTTGCAGGGTTCCCTCGCCCAGAGTCTGACCAAGGACAACTCATCAGTCGGCTGGGGAATCTTCTACTGGATCGTCAACGTTGGCGCCGCGATTGCACCCCTGCTCGCCTCCTTCATTCGGTCTGAGTATTCCTGGGAGATCCTGTTCCTGACCGCAGCTGGTATCACATTCCTGAACTACGGTATGCTGTTCACGTTCAAAGATGTTGAATCTGGTGCGGACAAAACACGAAACCCGGTCCAGGTTTTCTGGTACACGCTGAAAAACATCTTCGAGGTACGGCTCATCAGTTGGCTGCTCATCATGTCCTGCTTCTGGCTCATGATGTACCAGCTCTGGGATTTGCACCCGAACTTCATTACTGACTGGGTCGACAGCGGTCACCTGGCGGGTGGTTTGAGCAGCATTCTGCCTGCTCGGATTGAGCCGATCTTCGTTCATGTGACAGATCGAGGGCTTCAGGTTCCCCAGGAAATTATGCTGAACTTGAACGCTATCCTGATTGTCGCCCTGATGATCCCCGTTTCCTGGACCGTACGAAAAATGCGGACCCTTTCGGCGATGGTCATCGGCATGACCGTTGCCACCGCCGGTATCCTCGTTTCAGGGCTTACGGGTAGCGGCTACATCTTCCTCTTCGGTGTTCTCTTCTTCTCGCTGGGTGAGATGTTGACCGGGCCGAAAAAGAACGAGTACCTCGGGCTAATCGCCCCGCCTGGTAAGAAGGGATTATACCTGGGCTATGTGAATATCCCTGTCGGGATCGGCCTCTTTGTCGGATCCAATTTTGCCGGATACCTGTACGGCAACTTTGGCGACAAAGCTGTCCTAGCCCAGAAATACCTGCTCCAGCATACCGAAGTGGGTGCCGGTAAACTCGCGATGTGGACTGGTGGTGTTTCGCAGCTTGAAGAGTTGATTGGTGTCTCACGTACCGAGGCTATGATTAAGCTGCAGGACGTGCTTGGTCTTGATTCGGTAGCGGTTACCCAGTTGCTCTGGGACACCTATCACCCCCAGATGTATGTCTGGCTTCCCATTGCAGCGATCGGGTTCCTTGCCATCATTGCACTTGTCATCTTTAATCAGATGGCGAAGAAGTGGTCAGACATGAACGCCTAGCAAGTTTCGCACGATATAGAAGGCACAGACAGCCCCGCAGCCCAATCACTGCGGGGCTGTCTCTCTCCTCTCGTATCTCCTCTTGCATTATCATTCTATATCGAATAGTTTAACATTGAACGATATGGAGGCGGAGATGCCGACACACTATCAGGGTTCGAACCAGCAGGTCGCCGCTCTGGATCTTTTCATCAAGCTTACACGAGCTTCGGAAAGCATCCTGAGCAAACTGTTTAAGCCGATCAATGATGCTGGTCTGACAGCAAGTCAGTTCGGGGTACTGGAAGCTTTGTATCATCTCGGACCGATGTGCCAGCGGGAAATTGCATCCAAGATCCTGAAAAGCACAGGCAACCTGACGATGGTGATTGACAACCTTGAAAAACGTCAACTTGCGCAACGAGTTCGGGACACGAAAGATCGTCGCATGATTACTGTTAGCCTGCTTCCGGCGGGTAAAGAGTTGATTGCATCCATCTTCCCCGCCCACGTCGAACGCTTGACACAAGCTTTTTCCGTCCTGTCGACCGAGGAAACCGTACAGCTGAACAACCTCTTACGAAAGGTTGGGCATCATGTGGCAACCCTCTCGGTAGATCGACAGGCTTTAACGTCATAAGAAGGAGGTACACACATGAAGAAGAAAGTTTCTACCCTGGCTGCTGCGGCAGCGATTCCGGCAATGCTTGCAGCCCCAGTTTCCGCGTCGACATGGGAACTGGACCAGGCACACACGAACGTCAAATTCAAGGTAAAACACCTGGCCGTCGCAAACGTGTGGGGTCAGTTCAACGAATACAGCGGGACTATCAAATTTGACTCTGAGAACCCGACTGCCAGTTCAGTGACTGTTATTATTGACGTCGCGTCCGTCGATACCGACAATGAAAAACGTGACGGTCACCTTCGCAGTGCGGATTTCTTTGAGGTCGATAAATACCCGACCATCACCTTCGTCTCCACGAAGGTTCTGCCTCAAGCTGATGGATTGAAAGTAGTGGGCAACTTGACGATCAAGGATGTCACGCGAGAAGTCATTCTTGATGTCGAGGGCCCAAGTGGCCCCATCGACTTCATGGGTACAACGAAGATTGCGGCAACAGCATCGACAAAGATCAACAGAACTGATTTCAACCTTACCTGGAACCGTGCATTGGAAACGGGAGGTGTGCTGGTGAGCGAGGAGGTCGACATCATCCTGGATGTTGAGCTGAACGAAGTACCTCAGGGCTGACAAGTTCAAGCCGCTCGCAATGAGCGGCTTTTTTATTGCTCTATGTCGCTGTACTTTCCTGTTCGAGAACACTGTACGAGTTGCGGAGTAGTAAGATGAACGACCCCCTCGCCACCAAACCTGTCATTGCCAAGTGCGAGCCTTCAGTGATCGACGTTGAAGCTGACCGACTCTACTCCTGGTGTACCTGTGGCTTTTCGCAGAGCCAACCCTTCTGTGATACAGCGCATCGGGGTAGAAGTACGATGAAATCATTGAAGCTGATGTTTGACAAACCACAGAAGGTCCGGTTTTGTCAGTGCAAACAGACAAGCACTCCCCCCTTTTGTGATCGTACCCATGAGACACTGGGAGAAGATGATTGCAACAATAAGTAGTACAACAGACAGCCCCGCTTTGAAGCGGGGCTGTCTGTTGTATTGCATATAGTCCTTCAAATGAACAATAAGACCGGTACCATACATATCCTGCCCAGGGCACCAGCTAGCACATCATCGAGGGTCACCCCCCACCCGTCCGGTATGGGTTCAATCTTGTTTCTGATGAACGGCAATTTAAAAGTATCGAATAGTCGAAACAGGATAAACGCGGCCAAGAAAGCAGGCCATTCATGTGGGACCATGAAAAGTGTGATTGCCTGTCCTGCGAATTCGTCAACTGTGATGCGCCCCGGGTCCTCCCCCCACATCCGTTCGCCCCAATTTGATAGCGGGATGCTGATCGCTGTCAGCAGGATTATCGCAGCACCTTGGGCAAAAGGATCCAGTTCAGGCATGAAAAACCACCAGAGGATCACTAGTACTGCGCTACCCGCCGTTCCTTGAGCCACTGGGGCATACCCTGTCCCAAGTCCGGTCCCAAAAACACGGGTAATCAACTGGGCGAAAACATGGGGTGGTTCGCCCAACCGTTCTCCAGTGACACCCGATTTGGCCCATTTTCCACCAATCATTTCATATCTCCTTTAGAATCCGAATCCCTGCCAGGGTACAAGCAGGATCGCAGGCGGCAGAATAGCGATGCCAACAATGATCGCCGTTTTCCAGATTGGTTGATCCATAGCCACTGAAAGCTTCAATACGAGCCAAACGAGGCAGAAGAGACGAATCGCATAGTCAAACCAGATCAGCCAGGATAAAACCCCACCCCCAACATCCCAGGGATAAACTGTCCCAAAAACGAAAGATTCATTCCGAATCTCGTTGAACTGCACCAAACCGTACAACATGTAGATGGGCGAAAGCCATGAGTATGGCACAAAGGACCAGACAAGGGCGGCTCGAACATCTTTAAACCGAGCGTTAATTCCAAAGGTCCAGCCGATACTGAGTAACACAAAGCTGCCAAGCGTGACGAGGAAGACACCGAGGAGTGAGCCATACATGGAGATCGTCACTGCAGTCATTACAAGACCTGCAGATGGCCCGATCCCATAGGCGATGATCGAATTCAACAGTTCTGAATGACCAACCAGATCAGGAAGAGGATGTAGACCATGGATCACGCTGTTGCGAAGCGCGGCAGTGATGCCCGCAAACATTGCGATCATCATAACCCCGTAATTGGGATCATGATGCAAGATCCATCGCATGGTGCTGCGTGGCCAGAAAAACAGCCGAAACGATGCGTGTGTGTTCTGCAAAGCCCCTGATCCGAAAAAGCTACCCGAATAATCCAACTCGATAAAACCAAAAAAATGGTTCGAAACTGTCAAATCTACACGCTTCTCGCAGTGGAAACCTAGCGTTCCACGGTCAAATAATTCGTCGCGAGCATGCTTGGCTCTAGAAAGAAGGGGCTTGCCTTGGCAAGCCCCCAATTCCAGCCATCAGTACACATTTACTCGATACCGAGGGCTTCCGAAAGGCCATGATAGTACGCTTTGGACATCTCTTCGAAACTGAGACTGAACAGCGTCCTGAAGCCAAGCCCTTTGCCACCCGTCGTTCCAATCCATTCGGCTGGAACATCATTCTTCCGGGCGAGCTCTTCTAAATCGTCAACATGAGCCGGTTCGACAATTATCAGCACACGGGATGGTCCTTCTCCAAAGAGATCAAGCGAGGATATCTCTTCGAATTCCAGCTGCATTCCCTGAGGATTGAGCGGATCGGCTATGCACATCTCCGCTGCAGCCGTCACCAGACCACCTTCAGCAAGATCATGTGCAGCTTGTACATACCCGGCTCGAATAGCCGTGATTATGAGCTGTTGCAACCTGACTTCGAGATCGAGATTGAAGGGTGGCAGCTCACCGTACGGCTGACCGTGCTGCATGACCTGCCACTCGCTGCCTGCCCAAGATGTTGCGTCTGCACCGATGAGGAACACGGCATCCCCTTCGCGTGTTGCACCCATCCCCACCGTTTTCTCGATCTCTTCCGCAAGTCCGACAATTCCGATCACTGGGGTCGGGAAGACCGCTCCTGTCGGACTCTCGTTGTAGAAGGAGACATTACCACCCGTCACTGGCGTGTTCAGTGCTCGACACGCTTCACCCATGCCTGCGACAGCCTCTCGGAAGGTCCAGTACATTTGGGGCTTGTAAGGATTGCCAAAATTCAGGCAGTTGGTGACACCTAGCGGTTCTGCGCCAGTACAGGCAACATTTCGAGCCGCTTCCGCCACCGCCATCGCAGCACCCTGCCTGGGGTTCAGGTAAGTAAACCGGCCATTGCAATCTGTGGCCATCCCCAATGCCTTGTTTGTGCCGGGAATGCGGACTACGGCGGCATCTCCGCGTCCTGGAAGAACTTTTGTGTTACCACGAACCATACTGTCGTACTGACGGAAGACATGCTTTTTGCTGGCGATATTCGGACGGGCCAGCAAACTGAGTGCAGCTTCTTTTAAATCGGTGGGTTCTTCGAATTCGGGCATTGTCTTGACCGACTTCAAATACTCAGGTTCTTCGACGTCACGTTCGTAAACGGGTGCGCCGCCACCAAGAGCAAGGTCATTTGCAGGAATATCCGCAACCAATAGACCGTCCTGCATGACTTTCATTCGGCCATCATCGGTCACATATCCGATTTCGACTGCCTGTAACTCCCAGTGTTCTGCGACATCAAAGATTTCTTGTTCACGACCCTTTTCCGCGACTAACAGCATCCGTTCTTGAGACTCACTCAACAGGGTTTCGTAGGGAGTCATCCCCTGTTCTCGTTTCGGCACCTTGTTCAGGTCGAGGACAATCCCCATTCCTGTCTTGGCGGCCATTTCACTGGACGAGCAGGTCAAGCCCGCAGCACCCATATCCTGAATACCAACGACTGCGCCGGTATCCGCCAGAGCGAGGGTGGCCTCGAGTAGAAGCTTTTCCATGAACGGATCACCGACCTGGACATTGCTCTTGCGGCTCTGCGATTCTTCGGAAAGCTCAACGGAGGCGAAAGTTGCTCCGTGAATACCGTCCCGCCCAGTACGAGAACCGATGTAGATAACCGGGTTTCCGACACCCTTTGCGGCGGCGCTCATCATCTTACCCGGTTCCATAATCCCAACCGCCATCGCGTTCACAAGCGGATTGCCACGGTAGGATTCTTCGAAATAGATCTCCCCACCAACAGTGGGAATCCCCATGCAGTTGCCGTAATCAGCGATGCCTCGAACTACACCGTCTACCAGGAAACGAACTCGTTCATCCTCAGGTGGACCGAAGCGGAGGCTGTCCAGGAGGGCGATGGGACGTGCACCCATAGTGAATACATCACGCAGAATGCCACCAACTCCCGTTGCCGCACCCTGATAGGGTTCCACGGCGGAAGGATGGTTATGGCTCTCCACCTTGAAGGCAACCGCGAGATTGTCGCCAATATCCACCAGCCCTGCATTTTCTTCGCCCGCACCCACCAGGAGTCGTCCACCCGAACGGGGCAGCTTCTTCAGCTCGAGGATGGAATTTTTATAGCTGGCATGTTCAGACCACATGACCGAGAATATCCCGAGCTCGGTCCAGGTTGGCATACGGCCGAGAATGTCCTGAATTCGGGTATATTCCTCATCCGTAACTCCCAGTGTAGCAGCAATATCAAGGGTGACTTCCGGATCGCCGGGATAGGCGACTGGTTTCTGGTTTGGATCGATTGCTTGACGCGTCATGAGTCCGTTTTCTGCGGTTTGATGATCCCGACACTTGTTGCGAGGTTCCGTGGAACGGTTCCTTCGGAAGGTGTTGATGCTGGTTTCTCTGTGACCGTGGGCTTGTTTACTCCCTTTTGATCGGTAGAAGCGTCTGCAGGTTCAGCCTCCTTACGGTTACCAAACATGCTCAGTTGCTTTTCCTCACCTGGTGGGAGACGTCGCGCAAGGACTAACCCATCACCGAGTGGGATATAAATCGATTCCATCCCGGGGTGTTGGAGTAATGCTTTCACAAATCGTGCGATATGCAGCGCGAGAGGGCGTAAACGAGGATCGAAGTCCCTTGATAGAAAGCCGACATCATCGACGATCAGGTGACCACCAACCGCAAGCAGCTCCACGATCCGGTCAAAGAGATCAAGGTACTGAGCCTTGTCCACATCGAGGAGGATAATATCGTAGGGGCCGGTCAGCTCACGCATGACCTCGTCCGCCTCGCCCATGATAACGGCGACACGCTTGTCCATCCCCGTCTTTTTCAGGTTTTCGCGGGCACGGCGTGCCAAGGCTGGTTCACGTTCCACAGAGAGGACACTGCCATCTTGACCGACGATTTGTGCCAGAACATGCGAGGAATACCCCAAGCTCGTCCCAAGGTCCAGTGCGAGCTTTGCCTGAAACATTGGGGCAAGAAACTCTAGAAACCCAGCTAAAGAGGCACCCAAATCTGGCTGAGGTGGCTTTCCCCCGCGAAGCGGCTCATCTGTCCGATAAAGAGCTTCCCACTCCTTCGGCTTGTAAAACATGCGTTCAACCAGCGCCGGATGGAGCGGTAAAATCGGAGGTTTGGCTTTGTCGGACGGATCGTTCATCATGGCTGGAAGGTACGTGATCAGGCAGGCGGCGGCAAAGCGCAGCCTCTATGAATGGCTCGATCAGATGATACGATAACTCTTCAAGTGATCGTAAAGATCGAGCACGATGACTTGGATAATCGAAAAGACCGGAACCGCAACAAACATACCGATCGCGCCGGCAACACGCCCACCAATCAACACAGCGAGCAGGACCGTTGCGGGATGAACAGATGTCGAACGTGAAATCAGGAGGGGTTTCAACAAAACGTTGTCAATTGCCTGCGCAGAAACCAGGACGATAACCATCCAGAAAAGACCCCACCCGATAGGTTGGAACGTAATCAACACAACAACAGCCGTGGGGATGTATGCAATCAGCGGACCGAAGAAGGGAATCATGTTCAATAGCCCATTGATAATCCCCAGAATCAGTGCGAAGCGGAGCCCCATTACCTCAAGGCCACCCCAGACCAGCAGTCCCACAATACTTGATTCGAGCAGAACACTACGGATGTAGTTTCCGAGAGCCGTATCGACCCGGTTCACCAGTGACATCGTCATTTCGAAGAAACGGTTCGGCACCCGTCGAATAATTGCTCGCATCATTTTGTCCCCATCCTTTAGCAGGAAGAAGAGCAGGAAAGGGACAACAATACTGAGCGAGAGCACATTGGCAGCGCTAGCGAGGATACTGAGCGATTGCTTGAGGAAACCGGATGTTGCTGTACCAATCCGGTCCATCAGATCCGATGCCTGATCCGGTTCAATGCCGAGGAGACGCACCAATCCGGGAACACGCGCCTCCAACCAATCGATACTGCTGACATATATACCTTGAATATCAAGGCTTTCAATGTTGCTGGAGAGGGAACCGATTTCATCAATCAGCGTTGGCACCAAACCATTCAAGAGAAGCACCAACAGGAGGATAAGGATGGCGAAAATGATGGCAATCGCATAAATGCGATTCACCCCCCTTCTCTCCATCATACCGACAATAGGACGGAAGATGTAATTCAACACCACGGCGATGATCACAACGACCACAAGGTCGCGGATATACGGGAATATCCTGAAGAACCCGTAAAAAACTCCCAGCCAGAGAAGACCAAGGACGATTTTACGGTAAACTGTGGACCGTTCCTTTATCGCCGGGGTGGCTGAGCTCATGCCTGCTCCTGCGACTTGTACTCCTGCATCTGTTGCAACAGGAGCTGATTCGAATACCGCAATCGCTGGACAACGATCTTAGCGAGTCGCTCAAAAAGGGTTATCCCCAGCCGCGGCCTGTGGGTCATCAACTGCTGAAGCTGAGGACGGAAGAGGCCAACGAGACGTGTCTGGGTCTCAGCAACAGCGCCGGCACTGCGTTCGATCTCGTCGATCAGCGACATTTCACCGAAGAAGTCCCCATGATTCAGGGTTGTCAATACGACGTCCTTGCCTTTCTCCTCGGTAACTATTTTTACACGACCATCTACGATCACGTACATCCCCAGACCGGGAGTCCCTTTTTCAAAGATGACTTCCCCGGCGGAATAATCCCGGACGTGAAACAGGTCACTCATCAACTTCCAGTCGCGTGACCGAAGATTTTCAAACAAGGGTGTGGAACGAAGAGCACGCTTGACCAGCGTTTCTTCACCAACCTTGCCACGATGAAAAGGGGCCCACTCGATCGCCAGGCGTTTACTGCTGGACGACGGGGGCGCTTCTTCCCCATTCACCACATCATCGAGCACGGTATTCTTGTCTGTCACACCTTCGCCCTCGGTTATACCACCTGCTGAACGCCTTGTTGCATGCAAAGGTAGCCAGCCCGAATGGGGCTCGCAATCAAGACGTTAGGCATGCTTCACATGTTCATTGCGAAGTAGAGACTGATTGCTTTGGCTTATGGCTCCCAGACGACCAGTCCCGTGCTGTGCGGGTTTACCTGATGCTCATGGTATGGTAAGACTCGAACAGCGAAGCCATGCATACCTGAAGTCTGAAGGTCGATACTACCCTCATACAGGTGAATACCCTCTTTAGCCTGCCCTGTCAGCTCCATGGCAATTCCTTCAGCATGCTCAAGTTGACGATCCCCACCTATCACGCCTTGAAAGATCTCTACTCGGACGTCTTCCGGAGCCAACGAGCCAAGCTGGATTGACGCTTTAATATGAACACGATCGCCCACATTGTGACGCACTGCTCGATCGCTTTCAACTCCTGCGACGCTGACCTGATGCCAGTGGGAAGTTACCTTTTTCTCCCACTCACCAATATTCTTCGCGATCGAATACTGGTCTGCTGCCAGCTCTGTTGATCGAGTATAACTGGGTAGATATGCCTCGCGAGTATACTGACTCACCATACGTGTTGTTATGAAAACCGGGCAGGTCTTCTCGAGCATACGCTTCATCATGTCCGTCCACTCGCGCGCAACTCGTCCCTGGTCACGGTTGTAGAAGAGCGGGACAATCTCTTTTTCAAGAATGTCGTAGAGCAGGTCCGATTCAATCTTGTCCTGCACCTCGGTGTCGTCGTACTCCTCGCCATGCCCGATCGTCCAACCTATTTCCGGGTCATAACCTTCCGCCCACCAACCATCAAAGGTCGAACAGTTCAAGACTCCATTGACTGCCGCCTTCATCCCGCTGGTCCCGGAGGCTTCCATCGGCGGACGGGGGTTATTCAACCAGACATCACACCCCTGAACCAGATGTCGAGCCACATTAACGTCATAGTC
The DNA here is from genome assembly GCA_020444265.1 of bacterium. Classification (GTDB taxonomy): domain Bacteria; phylum Electryoneota; class Electryoneia; order Electryoneales; family Electryoneaceae; genus JAHLLH01. The sequence goes on along the minus strand of JAHLLH010000001.1, from coordinate 422,988 downwards.
CTCGAGGAAGACGATTCGACGCCTGATCTGCTCGTCACGTGCGAAATGCACAATATCACGGATCATCTTCTTGCCAGGTTCGTCCTTCGGGTGGGCTTTTCCGGCAATAATAATCTGTACGGGTCGCTCGGGATCGGAGACAAGCTTGATCAAACGCTCTGGGTCACTGAACAAGAGTGTACCACGCTTGTAGGTTGCGAACCGACGAGCAAAACCGATGGTCAGAGTGTCCATATCCAGCACGTCCCGAGCACGTTCGATCGTCGAACGAGACTCGCCTCTACGCTCCAGTTGCTGACGTACATGGTCACGTGCATATGAAATAAGACGTCCGCGCATCCTCTCTCGGGTACGCCATAGTTCTTCGGTTGAAATGGATTTTACGCGTTTCCATAGATCATGGTCTTGTGGATTTTCCTGCCACGTCGGGCCGAGATGGCGATCAAAGAGGTGGCTCATTTCACTCGAAATCCAGCTACGGGCGTGGACGCCGTTGGTAATTGCGTGGATCGGCACTTCTTCCAAGCCGATCTTCGGCCACATTTTGTGCCACATTTTCCGACTGACTTCAGCATGAAGCTTGCTGACACCATTGGTGTAAGAGGCGAGGTTTATCGCCAGGGTTGCCATATTAAATGGCGACATCTGATCATGTGGGTCAGCACCTCCCAGCCCGAGAAAGCCAGCCCTGTCCATCCCAAGTTGTGGCCAGAAATTCTGGAAATACTTGACAATTAAATCCTGACCGAATTGATCAATCCCAGCAGGGACGGGTGTATGAGTCGTGAAGACTTGACCCGCTCGTGCAGCTTCGCGCGCTTCGCTGAAGGTCAACTTATCGTTGACCATTAGACGACGGATTCGCTCAAGAGCGAGAAAAGCGGAATGACCTTCGTTCATATGGAAGATGTTGGCATTGATGCCTAGCAACTCCAGCGCATGGATACCACCGATCCCCAGGACAATTTCCTGGCGGACACGCATCTCGCTGTCGCCACCATACAGGGTCTGGGTGATCTCACGGTCTTCAGGATGGTTGGTGCGTACATTCGTATCCAGCAGGTAGAGGTCCACTCTACCGACACGGACACGCCAGATGAAGACGGTCACCTCACGTCCACCGACAGGGATGGTGAATTGCTTCGGTTCATCATCTCCGTTTCGAACCATCTCGAGCGGCATATTGTAAAAATCATAGGTCGGGTAGTGTTCCTGTTGCCAGCCATCTGCGTTGAGGTATTGACGGAAATAACCTCGCTGATAGAGCAGGCCGATACCGACGAGAGGAACATTTAGATCGCTAGCCGCCTTCAGGTGATCACCAGCCAGCAATCCAAGACCGCCCGAATAAATGGGTAGACATTCATGGAGGCCAAATTCTGCCGAGAAATAGGCGACAGACATCTTCGACTGATCGGGATACTTCGATTTGAACCAGCCACGCTCCTTGTCGTATTCCTGAAATGCTTTCCAAGTCCTGTCCAAGTGCCCGAGGAAAGCATCATCATTCGCCACCTCTTCCAACCGTTCCTGGCTGATCTCGGACAGCATACGAACTGGATTGTGTTTCACATCGCGCCAGAATTCGGGATCGAGGCGCATAAAAAGCTCGATAGCATCATGATCCCACGTCCAGTGCATATTAAATGCAATGTCGCGAAGACGTTCAAGTTTTTTAGGTAGAGATGGTACAACATGGAGTGTATGAAGGCGGTTCATCTGGCTTCCTGGTGGAATGTTTCTTCAAGCGATGACTGCGTTTGGCAGGTTTACCCAATGGTAGATGCTAAGTCGATCAAATGTCGTGAACCTACCGTGCCAATACAAGCAAAAGTAGTCCAGCCAGAGAGAGCAGAGGGGCATCGCAAGCTATGCGATGCCCCTCTTGCATGCATCAATGCAATCAGACAGGCGCTTCGGTTGTAAGCACTTCTGCTATCCTCTCGATCGCCCAGTCGATTTCTTCTTTGGAAATGACCAGCGGCGGTGCGAAACGAATCACACTCTCGTGCGTCTCTTTCGCGAGGATCCCCTTCTCCATCAATTTCTCGCAGAAGGGCCGCGCGACACCACTGGACGACTTGATTACAAGTCCGATAAGCATGCCACGGGCACGAACCTCTTCCACATGGGGGCTGTTGATCGCTTCGAGCTGCTCGACGAAGTATTTCCCCATCTCCTCGGCACGCTCAACCAGTTTCTCATCCTTCAGGACGCCTAGGGCGGCCACTGCAACCGCTGCTCCAAGTGGATTCCCACCGTACGTGGAACCATGCGATCCGGGAGTGAAGACACTCATCACATCTTCGTTCGCCGTTACCACGCTAACCGGCATGAATCCACCCGAAATTGCCTTCGCCAGCATGTAGACATCCGGCTGAATGCCCTCATGCTCGACGGCGAACATCTTGCCAGTGCGTCCCAGGCCGGTCTGAATTTCATCGGCCATCAGCAGGATATTCTTCTCGGTACAAATATCGCGCATCTCTTTGAGATAGCCTGCTGGCGGGATCAGGATGCCGCCCTCTGCCTGGATAGGCTCGATCAGGACGGCCGCCGTTTTTTCGTTCACCGCTGCCTTGAACTCGCTAATATCACCGTATTTGATGATTTTAAACCCAGGAGTGAAGGGCCCGAAGCCTACCTTGTAATCTTCGTCGGACGAGAAACTGATGACTGTTGTCGTACGGCCGTGGAAATTTCCTTCGAAGGTGATGATCTCGGCTTCCTGCTCGTGGATACCCTTCACCTGGTGGCCCCAGCGACGAGCCATCTTCAAGGCGGTTTCAACCGCTTCTGCGCCAGTATTCATCGGTAGGGCGCGGTCATGACCGGTCAATTTACAGACGATTTCGAGGAACTCGCCGAGCTTGGTGTTGTAAAAGGCACGGCTTGTCAGTGTGACACCTGTCTTGATCTGATCGAGCGCCGCCTGCATGATAACCGGGTGGTTATACCCCTGATTCAGGGCGCTGTACGATGCAAGACAGTCCATGTACTTGTTGCCATCCGGATCCCAGACCCAGACGCCGTCACCCTTCGCAATTACAATCGGTAACGGATGGTAATTGTGCGCGCCGTACTGGGATTCAAGATCAATAAACTGTTGAGTTGTGCCTTGCATGAACGGATCCTCTATCGTTTCGGTGACCCCTTGTCGACCGAGGAAACACCCCCGGGACCTTCTGTGCTTGAAACCCCTTAAACAACTGGTTTTTTCGTTTACCAGTCTCGGCAAAATAGGGCTTAAACCAACTGGCTCCAAGCGAGCCTCGAGGCCCCATTCCCGGGGAGCATACGGGGTAAAAAAAGAAGCGCCAGCAAGTATGCTGGCGCTTCATGTGGCGGGGCAGACGGGACTCGAACCCGCGACCCTCGGCGTGACAGGCCGATACTCTAACCAAACTGAGCTACTGCCCCACATATTTCCGACGGTTGCCGTCGGGACCGCATAAAGTAGGAGATTCACCCCGCATGCGCAAGGTGCGAAAGCATCCTTGCTCCGGCGCCTCTGAATTGAGACGTTTACTCCTGCTTGTCGTTGTGGGCGATACTGGATTCGAACCAGTGACTTCCACCTTGTAAGGGTGGCACTCTAACCAACTGAGTTAATCGCCCTTAGAGGTCTATTTCGCCCGAGCCAGAATCCCAAGCGGAAGCAGAACCAGGTATCCGATCACCAGCAGTACCGGGCCGAGAGTGGTTGACTGCACGCTGTCATACGGACCCACGCCAAGGAAGACATAACCGATGACAATTACCACCAGGGCAATACCCACCAGGATCAGGTTGCGCATACCAAAGACCCAGCCGAATAACGGTGCCTGGTCCCGGGTCTTTCTTGCCTGCTTTTCTTGAGTGCCTTTTTCCATCCTCACTCCATCTTGCATGGATGATCGAGGGCTGTACCTCGGTGACCGCTAAACGTAACCTCGACATCATCCTGTGTCAACGTCCCTGCTTCCTCTTGTGCCCCCGGAAGACACGGATTAGCTTGCATCATTCTTGCACTTGCTTGAGGCTTCCGAATGTTCTCACGAATCGCTGCTTTCCTGCTACTTGTTGTTCTCCTCCCCCTCACCACCAATGCCGTACCTGTCGAACCAGACAGCGCCATGGAGTATATCCGTCAACTGTCAGCCCCGGACGTGTTCCAAGGCCGTAAATCGGGCACCGAAGCAGGCAACAAAGCCTTCTTCTGGATGGCGGAACAGTTTGATCGCTGGGGACTTGAACCCCTGATCGGTACGGATTTGACGGTTCCCTACGACCAACTCGCCTGCATCGAAAAAGAAGGTGACATCCAGTTATTGGATAGCCGTCACGGAACCGTCACCTACCAGCTTGGTGATGATTTTACGGTCTGTACCAATTCTGGTTCCGCGCAGATTACGGCTCCAGTGACCATCGTCGGCTATGGCATCAGCAAGCCTGAAAAAGGTTGGAACGATTACCAGAATATTGATCTCGAGGGTCGGATTGCCGTCGTGCTGCGAGGAAGCCCGCCAAACGGTGAACAATGGGAGGATGAACGTTCACGTTCCTACCTCTACCCACTAGCGATTGAGCACGGCGCGGTGGCGGTGCTTTTCTACCAGAATGGCCGGATCATCAATGGCGCTTCGATCCAGGAAGATGCGTACAACCCGAATGTACCAACTGGCTACATCGGCGATAAGGTCTTGAGTGACCTGCTGTATGGGAGTGGTCATACTATCGGGTCCTACAAACGAGAATTGAGGAACGGTCCCTTTTCGCTGGCCGTCGATCGTCGCCTCTCGATCCATTTCGCCACAGAACGTATCGAAGATGCCAAAGGCTATAACGTAGTAGGTGTTGTCGAAGGGACGGATGAAAGTCTGAAGCAGGAAGCGGTGATCATTGGTGCACATGGCGACCATGTCGGACCCAATGCGGACGGAGTTCTCTACCTGGGCGCAGATGACAACGGTTCTGGTGCGGGGTCGGTGATGGAGATGGCGCGTGCGTTTGCCGCCAATCCGCAGCCTCGAACCTTGATCTTCTGCCTTTTTGGCGCTGAGGAGCAGGGCCTTCTTGGTAGCAAAGCTCTCGCCCCCATTCTGCCGGACACCTACAACTACATCACCATGTTGAACCTGGACATGGCGGGACGTGGTGATGGCCTGACCAGTATTCCCGGTGGCAGCCAAATCGGAGAGATCTGGTACCCATGGTATGATTCCCTGCCCGATTCTGTGCAGAACCAGATTATTGATGGCCGTCCCTGGGGCGGACACTCTTCCGACCATGCTCCGTTCCGCGACGAAGGCATCCCTGTTTTCAGCTGTTCCTCTCGTGGGCATCATGATTTCTACCACGCTTCCACCGATGTTTTCCAGACCATCCATCGCCCCGCTATCGCGGGTGCGGTCACCTATATGTCGATGTTCATCGAGCACTTGGCGGCCTACCCTGAACCCTTAGCGGAATCATATCTGAAGGCCAGGACAATCTGGTACCGGGGCTCGGCCATCGCTTGGGATCACTCCTCGGGGGACATCACAACGGATTTAATGAAGGCTGAAGAGAACCGTGTGAACGGCTTCATGGGGACGATCCTGACCCTCCCTACTCTATACGAGTCGACGCTTCTTGGATATACGGATCAGTTCGATGCTTTCGACAGGCTCCGACTCGGAACCTCCCTCAAGGATATCACCTCGAATGCCCGGGGATCCAGAGGAACATTGCTTCTTGCTATCGTCGCAGACAATCTCACAGACGCCGACTCGACCAACCTGCGCATCTGGTCCAAGCTTGGGCTGTCTGTCCTGCGTGTGACGAATCCTCACCAGTGGCTGGTCGATCATGAAGCGTTGGTGAATGTGATTCGCAAGGCAGGATTTATCGTTGAGACCAACTACTACGAGGCGGAAGCATCGGTCCCGCTTGCAGAAGCGCTGCCGGGTCAACTGATTGTCGTCGGGTCTCCTGGATCGTTTGAGACAACTGCCGATTGGGTTCCCGAAAGGCTGCGTGAACTGGATGCTGGAATTGTGCTACGTGGAAGTGCAAGTGTTTTAAGTGCCGTCCCGCAAGAAGGTGATTATATCAAGACTCAGGTACACGTACAGCCGGATGAGTATTCGCAGCAGGCTGCCCTTGAGTGGGTGGATCAGTTGCTGAAGGAAGATCTTTACGGCAGCAGCGAGAAGGTAGAAATTGAGGACCTCATCGGCGGGTACATGGCACGCTGGTAATGTGTCTCAACCACATCGCATTAAACAAACAGTCCCGGTATATCTTCCGGGACTGTTGCGATATAGCGAAAGCACCACTTGAAGTTTTACTTCGAATTGTGGATCAGTTCCTCGGCAAGCAGGGTGTTCTTCAGCAGCAGGGCAATTGTCATCCGCCCCACTCCACCCGGAACCGGAGTGATCAGACTGGCTTTTGGCTGCACAGCGGCAAAATCGACATCGCCGACGATACGATACCCCTTCTTTTTCGTCGCATCCTCGACACGGTTGATGCCCACATCAATCACTACCGCACCATCCTTGACCATCTCCTCTTTCACGAAGTTGGCCTGCCCAATGGCGGCAACCAGGATATCCGCCTGGCGTGTGTAAGATGCGATATCCTGCGTGCGGCTATGGCAAATGGTTACCGTCGCATTGGCGCCTTTTGCCTTCCGTTGCAGTAAAAGTGCCATCGGGGTACCGACGATGTGACTGCGTCCCAGCACCACAGCATGTTTGCCCGATGGATCAACATTGTAGCGTTCCAGCATCTCCATCACACCTAGCGGTGTGCAGGCGACAAATCTCGGCTGGTTCAACGCCAGCAGGCCGAGGTTAAAAGGGTGAAACCCATCCACATCCTTGCGCGGATCAATCGCACGGACAACCTCCTCTTCATCAAGATGCTTCGGAAGCGGCGATTGGACGAGAAGACCATGGAATCGGTCATCTTCGTTGATCTCACGAACCTTGTTCAGCAGGGTCTGCTGGTCGATGTCGGCTGGCATCCGTTCGACAAATGACAGGATCCCTGCCGCCTGACAGGCCTTTTCCTTGGTTCCAACATAGATGTTGGATGCAGGATCATCCCCAACCAGGATAACCGCCAAGCCGGGCTGACGGCCTTCCTTGGCACGGAGCGCCACCTCGTCGCCGATTTCGGCGCGCATCGCATCGGCTATTTTTTTTCCATCCATCAGGTTCGGCAGATCGGACATCACTCACACTCCATGCTGGGCTCGAAAGGATCGAGAATAGAGATAAAAGATCATGAAATCAAACACCTTGTCAGGCCACGGGAGCCTCGGACAGCGTAGGGTAACTGCCTTCAACAGGTTGTATACAAAGGGCTTGCAGGACTGACGAAGCAGATTATACTTGACAAACGACAGCCAGTCGTCTGAACTGGGTCCCAACAGGCGAGTCAGGGAAAGATGATCGGCAAGTTCCGGGTGAATATCGAGCAGCAACGGAATCGCCTCATCCCCATAGTGCAGGTAGTTTCGCTCTGCTTCTTTCCAATCGCGGTAATGATTGTGCAGGATGCGTGCCCGCGGCTCGTAGGAGAAGGGGATTCCTGCTTTTTCAAGACGAAAGCCGAACTCGAGGTCTTCCCCGCCCCAGGACGAGAAACGCTCATCGAATACGCCGTGTTCTTTGATCAACTTTGCATGGAGAGCAGAATCCCCGGAAGCGTAGTATCGACCTGGGATCGCATCCCCCGGCTGATGTTTATGAGCACCACGGGAATGGTAGTAGCGTATCCAGGCCGTATCAGGCAAACTTGGATGCGGGTCATGGCATCCCAGAACCACTCCTCCTGATGTCTTGACTCCTCGCACGAGCATCTCGAGCCACACCGATCCCGCTTCCATATCCCCGTCAATAAAGGCCAGAATCTTCCCACGCGCCTTTTTGATCGCAAGATTTCGGGCCTTTGCACGTCCCAGGTTTTCTTCGAGAGCAATCGGAACGATATCCAGCGGACCTTCGTAGAGCTGAAACCAGGAGGGCGCCCCTTCTGGGCTGGCATCATCGACAACCACCCATTCCACGCGGTCCAACGGATAGCTCTGTCGTTCAAGACTGGAAAGGAGGTTTGTCAAACGGAGTGGGTCACCTCGATGAGTGGTGATGATAGATACGTCAATCTTCCCCGCCATGCCCCCTCCTTACAGCGAAACCGCGCGTAGAATCTCAGCAGCCTGTTCCGGTGGAGTTGAGTTGATAAAGAATCCGGTTCCAAACTCAAAACCTGCCATGTTCCCCAACCGTGGCAGGATCTCCAGGTGCCAGTGCCAATCATGACGCAACGTGGTCCAATGCGAACTACGTGGGGTTAAACTCTCGCTGTTTGGTGAGGAATGCAAGAAGAAGTTGTAGGGTGGATCATCCAAAGCAACCTTGATCCTTTGCAGCACGTTTTGCAGGGCTGTCATGAATGCCCTTAGATCGTTGTCGCTGATCTCACGAAAATCATGCTGATGCTGCTTTGGCATCAGACAAATTTCGAAGGGTACACGGCTGGCATACGGTGTATAAGCAACAAATCTATCCGATTCATAGACGATGCGGCTTCTGGCCTGTTTTTCTTGAGCCAACAGGTCGCAGAATAAGCAACGCTCTTTATCATCGTAATGGCGACGGGCGGAATCGAGTTCAATCGCGACGGCGAGCGGTGTAACAGAAGTTGCAACAATCTGTGAATGTGGATGGGACAGGCTTGCCCCGGCAAGTCGTCCACGATTCCGAAATATCAGGACATACCGAAGCCTTTTATCCTTCATCAAATCGACAAGTCGTTCGCGATAGACCCGGCCGATCTGAAAAGCATGTTCCGGGGTGACCAATGCGATGTCAGTATCACGGTCCGTCGCCTCGATCACCGTCTCATGCGCCCCGACACCGTTCATCGCGTCATAGAGGCCGTCCGCACGACGATCCAGATCGCCCTCGACACGGAACGCTGGATACTTGTTCGGAACGACACGAACCGTCCACCCAGGCCCATTTTTCTTGCTGGAAGCAGGACGAACTGCGGTAATCTCAGGTGGCGTATCGGATTCATTCCCCTCGGCGAAAGGATCGTACTCCTCCTTTTCCTCGCGGCAAGGCTTATAATCGGTCGGCCTCAGCCCACGTTCTGGAGATATGACCACCCAGCGACGCTGGACGGGATCGTGACGCATTTCGGGCATGCAGTCTCCTTACGCCCAGATGTTTAGATCGAGATCCGGGAAAAGTGTGTCGCGCTTGCTGATCGTGCTGTATCGCTCCTGCTCATCGCGGTTCAGTTCTTCGCCCTTCGCATGCTTCACCACCAAACCGTGCAGGAATTTGAAATCGTCGTAGTGATGTTGCAGGCGTAGTTCAGCATAGTCCTTTGCAGCGATGGTGCTGATCAGGAACTGCCAGTCACTCGATTCGAGCAGCAACAATTCACGACCAAGCTGCTGCATCAGTTCTTTCAGCTCACCATCAGCATCCGCGTGATTGCGCACGGTTTCGGTCATCAACCGTTCACACTCATGAATCAAGGGCCAGCTCCACTCGGTGTTCTCATTGAGCCAGATGTAGTGGAAGCCACCCTCACCCCAGGATCCTTCAGGAAGTGCAACGACGGGCGCTTCTTTTGTTGAGGCGATCAGCTCACTACCGTGGGCCGGCTGAATATCGCCCGAATTGTCAATCTGCCAGAGCACTCGTTCAAGGAATCCAGGCCCCTCGTACCACCAATGGCCAAACAATTCCGTGTCGAATGGACTGACAACCTGTCGTTGGTTGGGATCAACCGCTGATTTACGCAGGGTATCACGCAGGAGCGTGACAAAGTGATCGGCGTTTTCATCGAGGCGCTGTTCGATGTTTTCGACGACGTACTGTTCTTTGTCCCCCAGGTCCGCCTTGGCGGAGGTAACACGCCAATAGCGATGGCCGCCAGGGAAGTGTTTTTTGTGGAAGTCGAGGTAGTTGCCATCACCGGGATATCCATACTCACCCGACCAGACTTGGAGACTGGTGTCAGGATCACGAGTCAGAATGCCGACCGGTTCTCCCTTCTCCATCGTCCCGTCAACCCAGTAGACACGGTAGGGCTCACGTTCCTCGGCAACATCGAAATTACGCTGTTGTTCCACATCCTGGGATCGCTCCCACAGATCACGAAGCCCCTCGAAGCGCGTCAGGTATGTTCCGACAGCCTTGCCACCTTTCAAGAGATGGCTGTCGACGATGAAGTAGCGAAGTCCGTGCTTCTGCAAGAACTGTTCTACGCCCTTTCGATCAAATCCTTCATCGTCCTTCTCCGTTGGATTAACCCAGTGGTAGCCTGGACGGTAGGCGCATTCTGGCAACCATATCCCCTTCGGTGCGCGTCCAAAGTGACGTTTGTAGGACTGAACTGCCAGTTCCACCTGGGCGTTCACCGCTTCGTCGGTCCCCAGCAGCGGCAAGTAGCCGTGGGTCGCCCCACAGGTGATGATCTCGATGGTTCCTTCATCCTGCAAATCTTTAAACGCGCCGATAATATTCTGGTTAAGCGGACCGTTAAAATCCTTTTCGATCCCCGTATACCAATCGATCCAGTAGCGCGCAGTTTTGGCGAGGTTCAATTCGCCTTTCTGCTCGAATTCCTGCAGGTCTGTCTTTGCCGCTTCGATTTTCTGGTGGAGATATACATTCATCTCCTCGACAAAAACAGGATCGCTAAGCTGTTCGACGAGGACCGGGCTCATGCCGATTGTGATCGCGACACGATTGGTCCGTCCCTTCAAAGACGTGAACACACGCCAAAGCGGGATGTACGTTTCGCACGCGGCTTCGTTCAGCCAGACCATCCCGTGAGGCCAGTTCCCGTGCGAGAGGACATATGGTAGATGGGAATGAAGCACAAAAGTGAATCGGCCAAGCATCTTCGAATCAGCCATGATGAACCCCAATGTTCCAAAATGAGACTTCAGATCACGCTTCGCATACCTGAAGCGACAAATCAAGTGGTTTTACCGAATGTGTCAAGGCGCCGAGAGAAATACGGTCTACACCGGTTTTGGCAACCTCACGCAAGCTTTCAAGGGTGATGCCTCCCGATGCTTCCAGCAGACAGCGACCATCTGTGAACTCGACGGCCTGACGTAACACCGACGGGGGGAAGTTATCTAGCAGGATACGATCAGGTGAAGCACCAAGCGCCTCTTCAAGCTCCTTTAGAGACGTTACTTCGATCTCCACAGGTACTTGGATGCCCTCGTTTCGCATCCAACGCTCACTCGCATGCAGGGCTTTGCTGATGCCGCCTGCGCCGCGAATATGGTTTTCCTTAATGAGGATCTCGTCATAAAGACCGATGCGATGGTTCGCGCCGCCTCCGCAGAGCACAGCATACTTCTGTGCTAAACGCCAACCGGGCATCGTTTTACGTGTCTCGAGAATTTGCGCACGGGTGCCTTCGATAAGCTTCATCGCCTGTTGAGTCATGGTGGCAATGCCACTCAGGTGACCGAGGCCATTTAATGCAGTCCGTTCAGAGACCAGGATTCCATGCAACGGCCCTTCGATGGTTGCAATCACCTGTCCCCTGGATACTTCGTCCCCATCTTTGACTGAGAACTCCCAATCCACTTCGGGATTGGTCTGATGACCCGTCTCGACAGCCCAGTCGATTCCAGCGATGATTCCGTCCTGCTTTACAACGAGTTCCGCCTTACCCTCTTGTAAGACGGGAATGGTTGCCAGGGTCGTGATATCGCCCCGGTCCTGAAGGTCTTCCCGGAGTGCTTCGCTCACATGACGAACAAGCCACTCACCAGCCGTTGCTGTCTTCAGAGAGCGGGGCTTGTTGTTCATCCCTGACCTCCGTTCTGCTTCAGACGATCTACCTGTTCCTGTGCTTTACGGCCAAACGGGCTTCCCAGACCTTCACGTTTTACAATTTCGCGGTACATATCAATCGCTTTGTCGGGCTCGTTCAATCGTTCCAGAACGCGGCCAGCACTGTACAAGGCGGTCACTGCCCACTGCATCTTTGTACGCTTGCCGAGGTAATCGACTTTTTTATATTCAATGACAGCTTCCGCAAGCCGTCCCGATTTCTCCAACGCCTCGCCGATGTAGTACTGGCATGCCGCTTCATCCTCGACATTCGCCATCGGTTGGATTGCACGGAACTGGCTGATGGCGAGATCGTACTGCCCGAGTTGGGTGTACATCAGGCCGACATCCATTTTCCGATCAAAGACATCGGCTGCATTCGGATATATTTTCAGATAGTTCTGGTTGGCCTGCAGTGCTCCGGCATAGAAACCTGCCTGCTTGTAGGTCCGGATCTGATTCTTGAAAACATGCGGCCACACAGCTCGATACGTTGAATCCTCCAGCACCCTGCTGTATGTCGAAATGGCATCCATCATGTTGCCACTCTCGACATAGTAGTTCCCAAGCACCCAGTAAACTCGTCCAAGTACTGGATTGCCCGGGTAGTCCTTTGGCATAGCGGTTAGAATTTCGAGGGCATCGTCATACTTTTTCCGCTCGAGGTAATCGCGTCCCAATTCGTACGCGGCCTCAGGGGCCCAGGGAGTTCCCTCGAATTTTCGGATCAGGCGACGATAAACATCTTCGGCCCGTGAATACTGCTTTTTTCGAGAGAGCAGCTTCCCACGTTCTAATTCAAAATGGGCAACTGCGATATCATATGAAGAACGTTTCCCGTACTTGTCCTCGAACTGGTCTCGCGCTTGATCGGCCTCGGTGGCGCGATTCAGTCGATAGAGCGCGACAACCGCGAGCTCTGCATATGTTAGTGCCGAATCGGCAACTTCTTCGCCTGCTTCAGCAGCTTGCGCCCATTCGAGGACTCCCTCCCACTCCTCTGCTTTCAGGCTCAACCTTGCAAGTGCACGTTTCGCTTCCTGAGTAGCAGGCGGGTTGATCGGGTTTTCAACCAACCAGCGATAATCACTCACCGCTGCAGTCAGATAACCCTGCTTCTGACGAAGTTCTGCTAGACGTAAGTGCGCCAGGGGAGCGCGCGAACTGGAAGGATGGTGCGCCAGGAATCGTTGATAGTGCTGACGTGCCAAGTCAAGATGACCTGTCTTTTCTTCAATCCTGGCCAAGTCGTAGGAATAGCGATGATCAACAGCTCCCGGAATAACCAGCCCAGCATCAATACGTGGATCGAGGCTGATGAGGTAGACAATCTGCTTCCGTGCGAGCTCGTATTCCCCTGCTTCGAGGTACTTGTCTGCCATTTGACGTCTGGCCTCATCCACCCGTGGATTGTACCATGCTTCCGATGTCAGCCAACTGATAATCTCTGCAGATTGGTCGCCATCAGTACGGGGTAAGTCAAGCAGATTCAGGCTTGCTTCCACGCGTTCCGGGCTCGAATTGTGCTGGAGAATTCGGTCGTACACCTCTCGTGCATCTCCACCCCGCCCCGCCTTTATATAGCGATCCGCAAGCAGTAGCAGCCCACCATCGGTCCAGGATGAGTTGGGGAAATCATCCCTTAATATCTCGAGGTACCAGATGGAGGGATCGGAGAAGATGTCCAGGGTATCGCCATTGATCTTGGCGGCAAAGACCTCACCCAACCTGAAATAACTTTCGGGGGCATGAGGAGAATTGGGATGATCCGCCAGAAAGGATTGCCAAGCCTGACGGGCATAACGGATCCGTTCCTCCCCCCGGCGCATGACCTCGCCCAGGCGCGTGATCCGATAAGCCGTTTCGGACCGTATCTCCTCGTCGACTAGGTCCGGGAGGAGCGCTATCAGGTCTGCCGATGCTGCGTTAGCTTGCTCGCGAATGAATTCGTCATCCTCAGATCGGCCGCCCATCTCGCCATAAACCGCTCGCTGATAGCTGCGCCAACGTGCTTCTGCCATGCCTTCTATCGCCTGGCTGCGAAAGGTCTCCGCAACACTGGTGTCAGTAAGGACAGTTTCGAATTGCTGTACCGCAGCAGGAAAATCCTTGTACTCAGTCAGATAGATTTTTCCAAGTCGAAGAGCAAGTTCACGTCGATCCAACCCTCCAGCCACTTCTGCAAGCAAGCCGGCGACCTTTGTCGAGGGATCACCTTTCTGGATCATGTAGGATTCGAGGTACTCCGCACGGAATTTTGCATCTGCCACGAGTGGACTGGCAGGATACCGTCGCACCAGATCCTTCCACGCCTGAACCGCTTCCGGAAAACGTTTCTGCTCGGTGAGCAAACTTGCCTTCAACCTGGAAACATCGTCCACCCGTGGAGATGTCGGGTAGACCGGGAGGAAACGGTCGCACTCTTCGACTGCATCAACCGGTAAATCCTTTGCTAATGCTTCGATGGCGAGGTAACGAGCCTTGGATTTTGATAGTGGATTCTGAACCAGGGATTCTGCGTTCAGGAAAGCTGTATGCGCTTCCGGGAAGCGTCCAAGCTTCCGCAGAATCAGTCCTCGACGCCAAAAAGCAGCTGCTTTCAGTTCAGATGAGCCCTGTTCAGCGATCTGGTCGAGACGTGCCAATGCATCTCCGTACCTGGATGCTTTCTCCAAGCAAAGCGCCATACGGTACTGCAACTCAGGGGCGGGAGCTTCGACTTGTGAATACTGCCCAAGCGCCTCATCATAGCGAACGAGCAGATAGAGAGCATCACCGAGACCTATCCTCGAGCGCAGCAGGATATCGTCTCCCTGCGTTGTTTCAACCGCTTCACGGAAAAGAGGTTCCGCTTTGCGGGCATCGCCAATTCGTAACCTTCTCTCCCCCATTCTGACCAGCGCTGAGGCACGGTCCGGGGTGTCGGGGTAGGCCTCGAGTATTCTTTGCCAGGCAGCATCCGCTTCGGCATCGCGTCCAATTCGAGAATACCATTCCCCTTGCAATCCAAGTGCTTCCACTGCCAACTGACTGGATGCTGCAAGTTCAATCACCTTTTCCGCTTCTCGGATTGCGCCATCGTAATCTCCTCGGGACGCAAGGACTTGCGCCCAGAGCAGGCGTGCTTCAGTCAATTCAGGCGCCCCCGCATATTGCTGAATTACCTGCTGTAAGGGAGTTTCAGCTTCCGCCCACTTTTCACGGCCAACTTGGATGCGTGCTGCACGGACCAGAGCTTCGGGAGAGGACGGTGAGGAGGGAAAAAAGACAGGGATTCGCAATAATGCCCTGACTGATTTGTCCGTTTCCCCCTGTACCTGGTAAGAATCAGCAACCCGAATCAATGCCTGAACGGCACGTGGATCGTCCGGGTATTCCATCGCCACTCGCTGAAACGAGGTGCGTGCATCCTCGAAACGATCTTCCTGCCAATAGGCTTCACCGATCAGGAAGCTGGCTTCGGGCAGATGCGGGCTGTTGCTATAGGTGTCGATATAGGTTTCCAGCGCTTCTGCAGCAAGATCGTAGAGCCCATCCTCGTACAACCTCTTCGCATAGATAAAATCGGACTCACTACGACTCGACTGAGCAGAAGTACTACCTACCCAGACAAGGGAAACGATTAACAGGATGAATGATAACCATTGGCGTTTCATGAACTGAAATCCTTCACCGGTTGAAGCCGTGCGACCCCTTGGAGCAAGTTCATCACACCAGAACCGTCGAACTCGACCGATACTTTAAGATCATTCCGGAATTTAGTGGTTGCAACCACAATTCCTCGCCCGAATTTGGGATGTTCCACAAGATCACCAGGCCGAATCGCTGGAATGTCCTCGGGGTTGCTGGGACGCCTCGCCGCCGAAGGCTTGCTATTTGCAGTCGATTTCCAAGGTTTATCTGGCTTTGTAGTCGTCCTTGTCTGGGAACCAGAAGGCCGATTTCCAAGCGAGGAACCGAAAAGACCACCCTTACGATCGGGCTCCATCCGTGTTCTCGCGTTAGGTACCCCCAAAGCAGGTTTTGCCGACTCCCATTCCGCGCATGCTTCGGGAAACTCCCTTAAGAATTGGCTTGGGTTGCGAGATTGTATCTGCCCCCAGACACGACGATTGATGGCGTAACTCAGGACCAGTTCCTCACGTGCTCTTGTCACCGCAACATAGAACAAGCGACGTTCCTCATCCAAGTCGGAGGGTGAATCATCATTTTGCAACGGAAAGGTGCCCGCTTCCAGCCCTGTTACATGCACCACGGGGAATTCAAGCCCCTTGGCGGCGTGGATGGTCATCAATTTGACAGTATCAGATGTTGGATCGTATTTGTCCTGATCTGTTGCAAGGGCCGCCTCTTCGATGTATTCCCCAAGGGATCCACCTTTCAAGCCGTATTCCGCAAGACTGTCAATGAAGGATTCGATGTTCTCCAAGCGGCCTTGGTCTTCAAACCCGCTGGAGCTTTGGAGACGGGGTAGGTATCCAGAATCCGTAAGTACGGTTGTGGCCCATTCGTCAAGTGAGGTGTCCTCCATCGTAGAGCGCCAGGACTCAATCTGCTGGGCAAAAGTTGAACAGGCCGACATCGCCCGTTTGCCCAATCCTTCCACTTCCTCAGAGCGCTTCATTGCATCGGTAAGCGGCAGGTCGCGCAGGTTGGCGAATTCTACAAGACGATCAATGGTGGTGGCACCAATCCCACGAGGCGGTTCACCGATGATGCGCCTTAGGGCGAGGTCATCTCTCGGGTTCAGGCAAAGCTTGAAGTAAGCGAGCGCATCCCTCACCTCTTTCCGGTCATAGAAGCCAACCGACCCAACGACCTGATAGGGGTAGCGACGTCCTCGTAGCATGTCTTCAAATAATCGCGATTGGGCATTGGTTCGGTATAGAATAGCATGGTCACGGAACATCCGCTTTCCGCTCATCACCATTCTACCAATACGATCCGCGATATCCCGTGCCTCATCCATATCGTTGGGCAGACCGATCACATGCGGCAGAACACCTTCCTTTTTGTCCGTCCACAGTTTCTTCTCTTCACGCTGGCTGGACTTGGAAACAATTGCATGCGCGAGATCCAGGATGGGTTGCGTACTGCGATAATTCTGCTCCAAGCGAAAAACCTGCGCACCATCAAAAGTATCTTTGAAGCGGAAAACATTTTCGACACGTGCACCGCGCCAGCCATAGATGGACTGGTCATCATCGCCAACGACACACAAATTGGGCTTAGGGCCACCGAGGAGACGTATCAGCTCAAACTGGGCGAGGTTCGTATCCTGGTATTCGTCGATGTGCAGGTACCGCCATCGTGCACTCCAGTTGTGCAGGATCGCCGGGTGGTTTTTGAAGAGTTCGATTGGTTTCAGCAGGAGATCATCAAAATCCATCCCTGCAAGGTGCTTGAGACGCTTCTGATAACTGGGATAGACCTGCGAAACAACCTTTTCTATCGGCGATGTTGCCGAGGGGACAAAATCGTCCGGGCTAACCAGATCATTTTTCAGGCGTGAGATGACTGAATGGATAGTCCTGGGACGGAATCGTTCTTCCTGCATCTCGTCCAGAATCATCTTCACCAGCCGAACGGAATCATTGTTATCGAAGATGGTGAAGTCTTTTGGATAACCCAGCGCTTTGAATTCACGTCGAAGTAAACGCAGCATTGTCGAGTGGAAGGTACCTGCGGTGACTTCATCCCCGCCGGGTGTAATCGCGGCAACACGTTCCTTCAGCTCACGGGCTGCCTTATTGGTAAAGGTGACCGCAAGTATCTGCCAGGGTTTTGCCAATCCCTCGTGTACGATGTAGGCGATTCGATGCGCCAGGACACGAGTTTTCCCACTTCCCGCCCCAGCGAGGACCAGGATTGCACCGTCTGTATTTTCAACAGCTTCACGTTGCTGAGGATTCAATCCAGCAAGGGGATCGGTTGAAACAGCCATCTTAGAAGTTCCGATACTTTTTCTGGCGGTCCACCATACGGCGAATCGCATCAAGACGTTTTTTTGCTTCGAGGTGATCTTCGTAGGTCGTTGTGAAGGTATGACCTCCATCCCCTTTTGCGACCATGTATATCCAAGGACGCTCCGGAGGTGACAACGCTGCCTCGAGTGCCACCTTCCCAGGGTTGTTGATTGGTCCCGGCGGGAGGCCCTTGTACATATACGTGTTGTAAGGCGAGTCGATCCGTAAATCACGCAGGCTTAGCCTGCGTGGTTCACCGGGGACGACATATTGGACTGTAGGGTCCGCTTGAAGCTTCATGCCACGAACGAGACGGTTCCGATAAAGGGCAGCAACATCGCCCGCTTCATCAGAAAGCTGAATCTCACCTTGAACGATGCTGGCCAACGTAACAATGCTATTCACACCGAGAGGATCATTCCCAGCGGCATCAAGCCACTCTTGGCCCATCACCTCAAAAAACGTTGAGACCATCTCACGCACCACCTCTTTCGCTTCACGATTGAGACGGGTTGTGTACGTTTCAGGAAAGAGATACCCCTCAAGTGATCGCCCTTCTGCAGCGAATTCCTTCTTTAGCGCCAGATCGTGGACTGCTTCTTCAAAGGCAAGGCTGTCACAGACCTGGAAGGATGCGAAAAGGCCAGCAATTTTGTGGGAAGAAATGCCTTCGGGGATGGTTACCTGGATGACAACTTCATTGCCGGTCAGGATACGATCCGCCATGTCGCGCATGGAATCGGTACGAGGTACATCGTACGTACCAGCCCGAAGGTCCATCGATTTACCACGGAATTTCAGGTGGTAAACAAATCGCCTGGCGCTTTTAATCAACTCAGCTCGTTCTAGCTGACGACCGACACTCCAAGCGGATGCACCAGCCTGTACAACAATTCTTTCCTCGCCGCTTCGCTCAGGGTGGGCGCCTTCGCCGGCGAGATACCACCATGCAATAAGGATGAGGAACAGGAGAGATGTGCCTGCAACCAGCACGATACGTAAAGATCGTCTCTTCATTTTCCCTCAGATAGGTTCGTTTGAGGAATGGAACGTTGGCCCTGAAGGTGCTGAAGCCACACCCCCAGAGAATCAAGGGTATCAACCCACGTAAGTCCTTGGGATAGTGACACACTCAACGATTCAAGAATCACGCGGATCCTTGGCTCCCACCAGTCACTCCACAGTGCAAGGTGACGATTAGCGTTGCGCTTTAAAAGGGCAGCGGACACTGCAATTTCTGCGAATGTTCCTGATGAACCTGGCAGCGCCAGAGCAGATGGGACGCGCAACAATTCAGCTAGCCGTGACTGGTAGTCAGTAGTGACAATTGTATCCGTCACAAATGGATTCGGTGGCAGGATCGATTCCGGAGAATGGAGAATACCAATCGCCTTGCCTCCAGCCTTCACAGCCCCCTCCGACACTGCTGCCATGCATCCACCATAGCCACCTGTCACCACGGTATGTCCAGCGTGGGCTATTCTGGCTCCAACATCAAGTCCGAGCGACCAGACATCTGACCCTTTTTGCCAGTTTCCCCCACCAAAAACAGCGATCTGCATTCGGTCATCCCGTGTAAGTGCGTTGCTAAGATAGCCTCTGACAGCCAGTGAGCACAGCTTGAATCCCTTCACAGGCCCGAGAGTTGGTTAAGAGACAAAGAAACGCCGTCAGCTTATGCTGACGGCGTTTCTTGTAGTCGGATAGCCACCAGGTACAACACCATCCCGCATTCGTGGGGGGGACGTTTGCTAAGGCAGTGTCCCCTGATGACTGCGTTCAATATACCCGGCAATCGCCTGCGCTACAAGGGATGTTAGGTATTTCTAACTTTTTCGTGCTCCGCAGGGAGACTCTAGTTGCGCCACTCAATATCCACAGTTCCCATACCGACTTCAAGTTCGATCAGGAGGTGAGATTCCTTGCTGTCGTACCCCTGACTTTCGTAGCGATCTCCACCCACTTTGGTGAATCCACGTGTATCAACTGAGGACATGAAAGATTCCTCATGGATTAAACGCACACCAACCGATTCGGGCAGAATCAGGGTACAGTCACCCATACCAACTGAAATGACCACCTCTCCTTCGCCTTCGAAGCCACGGAGATCGAGATCACTTGATCCCAAGCCACCCTCCAGGCTGAGTCGGTCAAAGCGAAGGTTGCCTAAATGGTCCGTGTTGAGCTCACCAAGACCACTTTCGATCTTTATTACTCGCGTACGAATCGAATTCGGTTTCGCTACGATGATGTCTGTCTCAGCAAGGCCAGATTCGAGATCAACACGATTTACCTTCAGGCCGGTCAAATCAAGTTCATTATCACCCAGACCCACTTCACATTTGATGTCAAGTTCAGGTTCCGGGCTGAGATAAACCCTGTATTCCGCTTCCTGACGGTCTTCCTCTTTGCGCTTCCACTTCTTAACATCTTTGGTCTCGATGAGGACGAAGGCACGATCTCCATCCCGCTCATATTTGAAGTCGGGCTGTGTGTAGCGTGCATCATAGATCGCGTCAAATTGCGCCAGAGTCTTCGGATCGCCCGCTTTCAGGGTGAATTCAGCCAACCCCAGCTCAACAGTTACCTCTGCACTTTTGACACCATCAAGAGGTGCAGATTCCGAATAATTCTCGATCCGCGGTTCCCGGTCCTTTGCAATAGCAATGGACATTACGGAAATGACCAGCAGGCCGGACAGCAACAACACCAGAGCGCGTTTCATGATCGCCCCTTTCTATCTATAGGATTATCTATCGCTTACGGATATGGATTTCACCACGTACAGTTGAGAGCTCGATGGGCTGCCCACCATCATTAATCTTTCCGACGGCGGTCGTTCCGGCTTTTCCGCCCAGATGGCTGATCTTCAGAGGGAAATCAGACTGAATCATCCCATCGTCATCATCCCATACACTTGAGACGGTTGCATCAACAAATGCATTGAAGTTTTTGGGAAGATCCAGTTGAATGTCCCCGTTTGCGGCATTCAACTCAAAGACGCTGAAATCGACTACGTCATAGTCTGCAACGGAAACTTCGATCGAACCATGCCCTGTGTTCGCCACAATACCGCCCTTCAAATTGTGGGCAGCAATATCTCCAGCGCTGGTATGCATGTTCAGCATTCCCTGATGATCAAAGGCCTCAAGATCACCGCCATGAGTGGATAGATCGAACTCACCAATGCAGTTTGCCAATTCGATATCACCACCCGAGGTAGAAAAAGCAGCACCCCGCTCCACTTCCAGGCCAGAACCATTCATGTCGCCACCTGAGGTCGCGAGAGAAAGTCGTCCAAGTTTGCCTTTGTTCACCTCGACATCTCCACCGGATGTAGAACCATCAAGGTCACCTAAAAGATCATCCCCATCGATATCACCGCCGCTGGTTGCGACTTCGATCGACCCTTTTATCGTTGTGAAGGAAATATCACCGCCTGAGGTAGCCGCGGATACTTCGCCTGTGATCTTCGCAAGGTCGATATCGCCGCCTGATGTTGAAATATCAACATTTCCCATAACATCAGTCACATCAAGATCCCCACCCGAACTTGCGGCGGCGACATTTGATACGAAACTGTTTACTGTGACATCACCACCCGATGTTTCTGCATCGATTTCGCAGCTTTTTGGAAGGGTGGCGCTCAAATCGAAAGATTGGTCCATGCTCCAGCGCCAACGGCGATTGCTTTCGCCACGAACATGGAATCCATCGTCGGTTTCCTGTACGGTTGGCCTGATCTGCTCCAGATCCTTTTCTGCACGGTCCCGGTCACGTTCGTGACTCCAGAACTCAATGACAACCTTGGCATCGCCCGATTCTGTGCCTCGAAAATCCATATCGCCAACAAAGTCGGAGACGACCATTTCCTTGACGTTTGCGGCTGGTTTGGTATAGATGATCTCCGCGACCCAACCGCTGCTTTGCTTCGTCCACTTCACTTCCTCTGCCTGTGTCGAAACAACATTGGTGGACACCAGCAATAGTGTGACCCAAAGGATGGCTGACTGCTTCATGGTTGAGACTCCAATCGTGAACATCCGGCTGTTCGACTGTTGGACGGGTAAAAATGCATATAGGTTACCCGATGGGAGGGTTGCGAGAGACATTAAGAGAGGTCGGGAGGAGCGCCTTACCAGTCCCAGGAATCGTCAGTAGGAATTGTAATGGGGGGGGTTTCTTCGCCCACAGCAGCACCCAACCGGTAGTCGACCAGTTTTCCATCAATGTTTCCAACAGGTATTTTGCTGCTCATCATCACTGGAAGTCGATGTTCATCGTCGCTGATCCAGACCACAAGCCGACCTGCCATCTTGAAAAGGCCTTCCGATACAATGACAGGCTCCACCTTCCAACAGATGAAGGTTCCGGCAGGTACGGTCACCTTTTCACGACCATACACCTTGACAACCAGCGGATACTGAACGTCCATGTCGTGAAGAGGAACAATCAATTCCGCACCCTCTGTCAAATCCTGGGTTCGGACCCAATAGAGTGCGGAAATCACATTGTGACTGAAGGGTTTGAATGGAGTGAGTCCTTTCGGACCAAACTCATTGGAGATCGACACCCAACCGGTTTCATGGTTGTAATCGTAAAATTTGAGATTGGTATACCCACCCTCACGGATGCGCCGTTCATAGCGATGTGCGAACACACGTTCCGTATCGAACCAGGACTCCACAACATCCCGCACCTTGTATATGATGTCGATGGTGCGTGTACTCCGCACACGGCTGCGGAAATGGAACGCCTGCCGACCATTGATCGAGTCTACTCCCAGGATTGCCATTTCACTCAGACCAGCCTGTACAAAGGAGAAATCCATGTGATAACGTAACCGTTCACCGACACCAAATGGGATCGTGTCCGGCGCAGCTGGCATGCTACCCAGCGCCTGACGTACCTCTTCCATCGTGGTGGTAGTCACGGGGGGTGGAGTGTTCACAAAGGAATCCGCAGGAGAGGAAGAACTGTCCTGCCCCACCGCATAAACCGCGACAAGGAAACAGACCACAACCAACACAAATCGTCTGTAAACAGGACGGTTCATGTTAATTTGCCTCTCGTTTCCAAGTCGTACCTTCCGGGGAATCTTTCAGGAGTATGCCTTTCGCGACCAGCTCATCGCGAATTTCATCTGCGCGCGCAAAATTTTTAGCCTGACGCGCCTGCTTGCGTTCTTCGATTAACTCTTCAATCCAGCCGTCGTCACCATCACTGTCGGATGACTCCTTCATGCTCAGGACACCAAGAGCGAGATCCCATTTGGCCCATAGTTGTGTGAGACGTTCCCTGTCGCCGACAGTTGTCACACCCTGAGACGTCAAGCTATTGACTTCGCGTACCATATTGAAGATCGCTGCGATGGCAGCGCTGATGTTCAAATCGTCATCCATTGCTTCGTCAAACTGCTTTTCCGCTCGATCAATCGCGGTGGCAGCTTCAGCGCTGGCATCGCCCACCTTGAACTGCTGCCACGATGCCTGGAATTCGTCAAGCCGTCCCAACGCAGATCGTGCTGCGTGCAAACCATCGAATGTGAAATTTAACCTGCTGCGGTAGTGCGTCCCCATGATGACATATCGAATCTCACGAGGAGTGTAACCCTTGTCGATCAAATCCTGAAGTTTGAAGAAGTTGCCGAGCGACTTCGACATTTTTTTTCCTTCGACAATCAGGTAGTCGCAGTGCAGCCAATATCGAGCAAAGGTACCGTCGGTAGCGCAACGGCTCTGGGCGATCTCATTTTCATGGTGAGGAAAGATGTTGTCTACACCACCTGTGTGGATGTCAAAATCGCGGCCCAGATACTTCATCGACATGGCGGAACATTCGATATGCCAACCGGGACGGCCTTTCCCGAGGGACGTTTCCCAGAAGACCGAACCATCTTCCTCGTCCCATGCCTTCCAAAGTGCAAAATCGCGGACATCATCCTTGGACTCGTACTCATCCGATGTCACCCGTTCGCCGACACGCAGATCTTCGAGTCGCTTCCCCGAGAGATTACCATATTCGCTATAGCTGCTGACGCGGAAGTAGATCGAGCCATCTGGCGCACGATAGGCATGGTCACGTTTCAGCAGCTCTTCTATCATGGTAACCATCTCGTCCACATGATCGGTTGCTGCTGGACGGATGTGCGCCGGCAGGATGTTGAGAGTTTCAAGATCGCTGAAAAAGGCATCGCGGAAACGTTCCGTCAATTCGCTGAGTGTCAACCCCTCTTCCCTGCTACGCCTGATCGTTTTATCATCTACATCCGTGATGTTCTGAACCTGGGTAACCTCGTATCCCTTTGCTTCGAGCCAGCGTCGAAGGAGGTCCGCAAACACATACGCCCGTAGATTTCCGATATGAGCAGTATCATAAACGGTTGGACCGCAGTTGTACATCTTGACTTTGCCGTCTTCAAGCGGCTCAAACGGCATTTTTGCACGCTTGTACGTATCGTGAAAAACGAGACTCATCGTACACTGTTCCCGGGTAACTAAGGTTTAGAGGTACCGCTTATGACGGACGGACCAGTACTTCTCAAAATAGTCGATACTGGAGAGAACCAACAGGCCAACTGAGATGTATGGGAGCACGGTGAGCAGCCCTTCTGCAAGGAAATCATCCAGCAGATAGGACAACAGGGTGAACGCAATACAAAAGGTTGCTGCTTTTCCGGTCCACGAGCTGACGAATAGATGATGGTCTTCATGTAGAACGCGCCGCGCGAGAAGCAGGATTATTACATCCCGCAGGACTACAGCACCAAGCATCCAAAGCGGGAGTTGCGGATCTCGATTGCCCAGCGCAAGGGCGAAGGAGATTGTAATCACAACAATTTTATCAATCACCGGATCCAGAATTTTTCCCAAATCACTGATAGAATGGAACATACGTGCCCATACACCATCCAAAACATCCGTTACAAAACTGGCGAAAAGCAGGATGACGGCTGTGAGGTCATTGGCCTCGTTGTCCGAGGTAACAATCAAGTAAACTGCGGGGATGGCAAAAAGCAGACGTGACAGGGAGAGCAGGTTGGGCACCAACAGGAAATCCTTCGCATGGATACCTACATGGTGAACCTGTTTCCGCTTCTCCTCCTGGGAGATGCGTCTCCGTTCTTCACGTCGCTGCATATGATCTCCAGACTCAATTGCCCACAGGATCCGGGGATCTCGTGGGCAATTGTACACTAAAGCCAGCGAGTCTCTCCGCTATCGATCCTCGTACCGCTCTTTGCTCCCGTTCTCCTCATCCTGTTCAACAGGGATCGGGTACTCCCCTGTGAAACAAGCGGTACAGTAATTCTCGCCATTCTCGTGGGGAACACTATCGAGTAATTTTTCAACCGAAAGGTACCCCAGGGAATCCACGCCAATGGTCTTCCTTATTTCTTCAACACTCCGAGTATGGGCGATGAGTTCCTCGCGCGAAGGGAAATCCATTCCATAGTAACAAGGGTGTTTAATCGGGGGGCTGGAAACCCTTACATGCACTTCTTTTGCACCGGCCTGACGAATCAGGTCCGTCAACTTACGGAGAGTTGTACCTCGGACGATCGAATCCTCGACCACCACCACTTTCCGATCCTTCAGTACCCCGCCAACTGGGTTAAACTTGAGTTTTACGCCCATTTCACGCATGGTCTGGGTCGGTTGGATGAAGGTACGGCCCACATAATGGTTTCGGATCAACCCCATCTCAAAGCGTGCTTCAGATCGTTGACTATATCCCAATGCGGCCGTGTTCGAACTATCCGGTACCGAGATGACAATGTCCGCATCATCCGGATACTCCTCTGCCAGATTCTTCCCCATCTTACGGCGGAATTTGTCGATGTAATCCCCACCGAAACGGCTATCCGGCCTTGAGAAATAAATTAATTCGAACACGCAGTGGTGTGTTTGCGAACCGTCCGCATACTGATGCGAATGCAATCCTTCATCATCAACGAGGACAAGCTCTCCGGGACGAACATCACGGATATAAGAATAACCAAGCAGGTCCAACGCGCATGATTCCGACGAGAAGATGTACTTACCATCTTTTTCGCCAATGCAGAGCGGGCGCCAACCGTGCGGATCACGAGCAGCATACATCGCATGATCCGACAACAAAACGAGGCTGAAAGCACCTTCAATTTCATCCAGGGCTTCCAACAGTTTGTCGCGTACCTGCTCCTTTTTTGACCGAGCCATCAAGTGAATGATGATCTCGCTATCCGTGGTGCTCTGGAAAATGGCTCCATCTTCCTGAAGACGTTTCCGGATTCGTTTTGTGTTGACAAGGTTACCGTTGTGGCCGATTGCCACGGGGCCATCGCGCAGAACTGCAGATAACGGCTGGATGTTGAACTCGCTGGATGCACCGGTCGTTGAGTACCGGTTGTGGCCGATCGCACCAGACCCTTTCAGGCTGCCGAGCACGGTCGGTGAGGAGAATATCTGTGTGACTGTCCCCATCCCGAGCTTTCGGTAAAAGCGGTTTCCATCGGTACTTACAATTCCTGCCGCTTCTTGTCCACGATGCTGGAGGGAATAGAGACCGTGAAACGCCAACTCTGCGGCATTCGGAACACCCCAGACTCCAATAATACCGCAGTGATGCTTGATGAGTTCGCAACCCATGAAGGCGTCCTGACTTCCATCTGAGTGGGCTTGCTCTGCCGCAGGACTGGTAGCTCCTCTGCGCAGAATGAACGGGCAATATACTTCACCGTGCGGAAACGAGCAATGCAGGGAAGCTCTGGTACCAAGGGTGGGGAGAAGGTGGTCCGACCAGAACGATCAGTCGTTCATATTGAATATTTTCGGGGTGTTGTGCTCGTAGCGAGTCTCGTGCATCGTATCGAGTAGATAGTCAATAACGTCTATGAAGTTGATCATCGGTTCGCGTCGGATGGTCAGCCTCATCAGGTTTCGCAAATTCAAAAAGACAGATACCCGCTCGTTATCCACCACCCGAGTAAACGCAGCATGCTGCTCAAGTTCTTTGATGCTGGGATGGTAGGGATCCAAAGTCTCGACGTCATTATTGCCGGATTTATATATGTCCGCAAGCTGTTCGAAGGGAAGATGAACCATGGAACGTTCCGGTTCGAACATTCGGTCCGCAAGCTGTTCATCCACCATCAGATTGTTGATTACTCTTTCGGCTTCGCGGCTCAGGTTCAGAGGATTTAACATGAACAGGTTGTCGTGGAGTCCATCTTTCAGGTCCGCCGCATTTTGAAGCACTACCAGAAACCCCATGAAAAGTTGCAAATCTGGAATGATGATCAGGGGACGAATCGGGTCACTTCGACGAATATCAATTAATGCGACCTGGGACAAGGCCTCAAAGACCGGTCCGACCAGATAACGCGAGACAGAACGTGATTTTTGAACTTCTTCGGTCACACTGTTCAATGGACCGCGCAGTGTTGTAGTCGAACCGGATGGATCGACTAGCCTGAGGAAGGCATAGAAACTGTTCAGAATCCCGTAAAGAGTCGAAACGTTGGATCGTTCAGGCCGTTCTGCTGATCGCTGATGGTAGAAATAGTTTAGCAATAACGGTTGTGCCCAGGGTGAGACCTCTTTGAACGCTCCTGCAAAGTCTTCCTTCGCAAGCACGTACCCTTCAGTATCCTCAACTGCGCTCACGGTATACGAAACAGCCTGATCAGGGTCTGCAAGTAGCTCCGCCGCCACAATGTCATGCTCGCCGAGGAGAGAAATAGGCAACTCCAATTCCCCCATAAGACGAGTTACACGGACCTTCCCTTTCTTGATCAGGAAAGCCCTTTTTGGCGAATCTCCTGCGTTAAACAGGAGTTGGCCTGCCGAGATTTGAAAAAGCTGTGGATCCATGCAAACGTGTGTCCGTCTATCCCTGCTGCGTTAAACACTTGGCCGCAAGTTTGGCATTTTTTGTATTCGAACGCAATCAGAATCTTTCTTTGCCGAGATCACGCCTCTCCCTGGCGGAGATGATGTCATCATTCTGGACGAATCCCAAGCTCAATCCCTGCGATTCGGAATAATGCGAGTCGGGCGTTCACGCTCACGTTCAATATCCGCACGAACATCTTCGTATCCTTGTCGTCCCATCAACGCATAGGTAGCCACTTTGCCTGCCTCAACCCCAGGTTGATCCAGCGGATTCACCTCATACAACCCGCCCCCTACAAGGGTCGCGGCCTCGAACAGGTACATCAGGCCACCTACTACCTCTGGTGTGATGCTTTCGAATGTAAAGGCCATGTTTGGGCGATGGGCTGCGGTGAGGGCACGCTGGGTTGCCTCGCCTTCAGCCTTGAGCAGAGTTCCGATATCCTCACCAGCAAGGTAGTCAATTCCGTCCATGTCGGGAAAATGCTTGCCAGCTTTAATGGATCGGCGATACTGCTGCGGTAGCAGAAGGGTAAATGTTTTGTCGTACGGCCCCTCAACAAATAGCTGCACCTGGCTATGCTGATCTGTCGATCCGAGAGCTGCGATCGGTGTCGGACCAGTATGGACCGTCTCACCATGGATGTTGCTTTTCTTGCCCAACGATTCTGCCCACAATTGGCGGAACCAGTCCGCCACACGGTACAAGGCATTCGAATAGGGCATCATCACATGAATATTCTGGTTGCGCTTCGTTTGTGCCAGGTATTGTAACAGAGCGAACGCGGCGCTAGGGTTCTCGTCGAAGGAACGATTGAAAACGAGCTCGCGTTGTTCCGCAGCACCCGCTAAAAGTGCCCGAATGTCGATCCCCAGCAAGGCCGCTGGGAGCAAACCGACAGCCGTCAACACGCTGAACCGGCCGCCGATGGCAGTCGGGATGGAAAAGGTATTGATCCCTTCGGTCCTTGCGATTTGACGTAAACTACCTTTCGCTGGGTCGGTGGTGAAAACGAGATGGTTACGCCACTCCTCCCCCACTTGCTCCTTCAGGATGGAAAGGACCGCGGTAAACTGAGATATAGTTTCCGCAGTCGTACCTGACTTGGTGACGACGTTAAAGAGTGTCTCTTTGGGATCGCACAGATCGAGGACTGCCCCAACATATTCAGGATCAGGATTATCTGGTACGAAGAGACGGGGCGCATCTCGCAGATCATCCGGACGGCTGTTCCAGAGGAGTGGCTTCAGGGATTCCTGAAGTGCAATCGGCCCGAGGGCGCTACCCCCGATTCCGAGTATGACCACGTTCTTGAATTTGGAACGTGCCTTGGCAGCATACTCTTCAATCCGTTCAACGGTATCCATGTCGTCCGGAAGATCATAGAATGGCAGCTCACCGTTTTTCCGGCGCGCCTCCAAACCTTGAAGAATGGCTTCAACACGGGGCCAACTCTTTTCAATTTCCTCGGTGCTTGCCCCGAATTCTTTGCCAACTGCATCTGCCATCATCCGTGTAACATCAAGACGGATTCTCGTACTCATGACGGCTCCTGCCTACTGTTTATGGTGTACGGAAAAGCGAGGCTTGTCCGTTATCCTTCAAGATTCACGTATCGCGATGATTGGGTGCCCCAGACCGATACCGAGCTGCTTCGAGGCGCTGCCATTCTTCACGACAATCTCAACTGTCCCTTTGCTCCCAATCATCCACACCGTTTCGCCGATTTCACCTTCCGAAAAGGTGTTAACACGGCGCAGCGGGCGGCGCATAAGGGTCACCTGGTAGCCTTCTACATCATGGCTGTCCAAATTGGTTACAAGGTTGCCAAATCGATCCACCCAGAGGATGGTCCCATTGAGCTGACGACCCCGAAGCAATGGTTTGAGCACCGGCCCTTCCACCCATTCCTCCGCGACCGGACCAATCTCTTCGAATGGTACTCCTGACGCGAGGTGTGCCCCGACCGGCGCGAAAATATCGCGACCATGGAAGGTGGACGACATCTCTGGTCCGAACAGTTTCGCGTTCTCTATCCGACGTACGATGTGATCCGGATGTGCTTTCAACAATGGGTCGAGCAGCCCATTGTCCGGTGCGACATAGAGTTGAGAATCGATACGCGCGACCAGCATGTGACGATCACTACCTACACCCGGATCGACCACGGCAATAAAAACAGTACCGTGCGGGAAAAAGGAAGCATCCCGCTCCAGTAAAAAGGCAGCAGAATCAATATTGCCGGGCATCACCTCATGGCAAAGGTTTACAATCCTTAGCGCGGGATTGACCCGGCTGATCGCGGCATGCATCAAGCCAACGTAGTCATCCTGTAGCCCAAAGTCGGTAACCAGGGCGACAAAACCGTTCGGGGAAAAGGTTTCCTGCTCCACTAAAACTGCACCTCCGGATTGGCGCGTGCTTCGTCAGGGATCTCGTAGAAAGTTTTCTTCTCGAACCCGAACATGTTGGCGACGATGTTCTGAGGGAACTGCCGGATCATCACGTTGAACTGTCGGACGGCATCGTTGTACCGTTTCCTCGCAACCGCCAGCCGGTTCTCTGTCCCTGACAACTCATCCTGTAGCGCACGGAAATTTGCATCCGACTTTAGCTGCGGATAGTTCTCGACGACAAGCAACATCCTGGACAGTGCACCGCTCAATTCGTTCTCAGCATTGATTCGCTGATCGCGAGTTGTGGCACCACCTACCTTTGAACGCGCCTCTGTCACCCCGAGGAAAACCTCTTTTTCCTGGTTTGCGAACCCCTTTACAGTGTTCACGAGGTTGGGGATCAGGTCATAGCGGCGTTGAAGATTGTTCTCAACTTCCGCCCAGGCGCTGTTGGATGTTTCATCAAGCTGAACCAGCGAATTGTAGGTCCCCTTGAAGAAGGAATAGACTGACAATCCAAGAATGAGAAGAACTGCCAGCACGACCAGCAGAATAATCGTCCCACGTTTCACCACTACCTCCAACAATCTATGTTTCCGTCTTCTTCGCCCATGTTGGACAGACGGTTGAAATCAACAATCAGGCAACGTTCCAGGAATCGACAAATCGGGCCAACTGGTCCACCTCTTCGAGGGAACGCAACAACAAGTCCCAAGCCTGGGTGCGATTGACGGAACGTCTTGTACGTCGAACCTCCTCAAGCTGAAGGAAGAGATCCGCATTTACTCCTGCAATGGCAGCCCCAGCTCTCAGTGTTTCTCGCTTATCACGCGGCACCTCGGCTCCACTGACTACCAGCATACTCTGGAATACTGAGACCCAGGTCGGCACACTGAGGGCGAGAAGGTCACGCATCGCCGCGGTATTCCCACCTCGATCCAAAGCAGCCTGCCGTAATTGTACCCACTTCCCTTTTACCTCTCGTTCGGCCTGGACTCGCAAGTCATCTGGTTTGATATCGAGAGATGGAAACAGGTCCTCTCCAAAAAGGGTCTCATGGAAGAGTTTGATATCTAGAAATTCCATCGGAAAAACATCTACAGACGAACGGATGTAGTTCTCCGTAAGAAGCAACGGGAGGGCGAACCCTTTTTTCAGCCTGCGATTGGCGATGTCCGCTGCACCCGGCCAACGGTCATACCCTTTTTCATCCAGCAAGAGCAGCAGATTGATGTCGCTGCTTTTAGGATTCCAATTGCCACGAGCAGCAGAACCATAGAGGTAAACACCGTTCAGGGAATTCCCCCAGAACCCTTTCCAACGTTCCACCGCCGAGGCGACTTTTTCCTGCATTACCTGTTCCATCTGTCCCTCGTTTAGAACGATCGTCCTGCCCCACCACCACCAAAACCGCCTCCGCCGAAACCACCGCCGAAGCCGCCACCACCAAATCCTCCACCCCCGCCCCATCCACCACGACGCCCCCCGAACATGCCACTAAGAAGCATGCCAAACAGCATGGCGCGTCCAAAGCGTGTGGACATCATAATCATCACCAGGATGATCATGATGACCATACCGACTGGGCTTACGTCCTCCTGACCACGTCGGGCCATCTGACGTTGCATGGTCGGCGCGCCAGTTAGCTGAACATCTGGGGCCACGATACCGGTAAGGGTCACCGCCGTTGCGGCAAACGCCTGGCCAAGCTGGTTCTGGCGCAAGTAAGGAATGGTGACCTGATCAAGAATCCGCCCGACTTTTGAATCAGGCAAATCCCCTTCGAGGCCGTAGCCAGTTGAGATGTGAATCTGCCGTTGCCCATCGCTTGTCCCGGTTTTATAGAGGGTCAAAGCGCCGCGATCGGACCCCTTGGTACCTACACCCCAATTGTGACCAAGTTCTGTAGCGTAAAGGGCAATATCCTGTCCGTCAGGAATAGTATCCATCACCACAAAGGCGAGTTCAATCTTTGCTTTTTGCTGAATCTCACGGCAAAGCTGGTCCACCATAGCACGGTCACTGCGCGACATGCTCCCGGTGTAGTCACTGACAAATCCCTCTGCTTTCGGGTAGGGGCTTTCACCCTTTGCAACTCCTGAAAAGAGGAAGAGCAGGACGATCAATAGGTTAAAATGGGCAGTGAATCGCTTCATGCCTGCGTTGCCTCCGATTCAGACGTTTCGGGATCAACAGGCTCCGACGAATTGAGATCGGTATAGTACTCGGCCTCATTCTCCCTGTAGCCCATTTCTGGTGGTTCAGCCGCATCCGCTACCGGTGTTGGTTTCTGGAAAATGAAAAGCAACAGCAGGACGGTTACACCGACCGATACAGCAGCGTCCGCAATATTAAATACGGCAAACCGGTCCATGATCCAGTTCGGGAAATCAACGTCAACAAAGTCAATTACATAGCCGTAGGCAATACGGTCATACGTATTCCCGATGGCGCCGCCAAGAATTGCGCCGAGAATCCAACGCATTCCGCGGGGTTCATCTTGACCCGTCAGAAGAATGATGAGGACAACGATAGCGGCGATAATTGAGAATCCGATGAGGAGATTCATCTGCGGTACATCCATCCCGAACACCATCCCATCGTTATGGATGTAGGTCCAGCGGACGAGGTCGCCGAGGAAAGGCTTCGACTCGTGTAGCTTCATGTTCGAAACCACGGCAATCTTGGTGGTTCGATCCAGGAAGATCACAAGCAGGGTCAGCAGGAATGGCAGGTATCGCTTACCGTTTGTCATCTCGTACGCACTTTCGTTCAGCCTCTTCAGACCTAGCCCGTGACGACAGGCAGGGTCTTTATACAGCATGGGCGGAGGCCCGGTGGAAGACCAGCAGGCACCCGCCCTGATCACATGGCCCGCAAACGCAAGGTTCCAGTTCAGGAACCAAATTCCTGCTCAGCCAAATAACACGGCTGAGAGAAAGGTTAGCGTTTGTCCTCCTGCGCACGTTTGCAGTCAATGCACAACGTGGCATGCGGAACAGCCTCAAGACGCATGTACTGAATAGGTTCGCCGCAGGTGGCACACTGGCCATAAGTTCCCGCATCCATCCGCTCAACTGCACGATTCAGGTGGTTCAGAAACTTGTTCTCCCTTGCCGCAAAGAGAAACGCCTTTTCACGTTCCTGGGCATCGGTTCCCTGATCGGCCATATGGAGCGAATAGGTCGAAGAATCACCCGAGTACTCTTCCAGCGTCTTCAGCGAAGCCTCTTCAAGGTAGCCCAGCTCCTTGAAAATCTTCAGACGCTTTGTCTGGATGATCTCACGGAAGTGCGGCAAATCATCTTTCGAGTACCGCCGCGTTCCATCATTCTGGGTCATCGTATCACCCTGCTTAACAAGTCACTCACTTGTGGTCAGTTTGTTTCCACGGGAGTGACGGTAAATGAAACCGGTTGATTATTGACAACAAGTTCGCTATCACTACCGTTCAGCGAACGAACAGCAATCGATTCAGCGAGAACTTCGTAGGCAATCAACGGCTCATGTGTCTGAACAGCCGAGGCTAATGCACCATCACACTGAATATCCAGTTTGATGCGCTGGGTAACCTCGAGTTGCAGTTCTTTACGTTTGTTTTGAATCCGGTTGATCAATTCACGTGCATACCCTTCGTGCACAAGCGCTTCATCCAAGCGGGTATCTAACGCGATAATTGCTTCAGCCTCTTCTTTCATCACCAGATGATCTGGCACGAGCTGTTGCAGGACGACATCACCTGGCGTGAAGGTTTCTCCATCGATCTCTACCGACCCACCGTCCGCCAGTTTGCCCGCATCTTCTTCGGACAGCGCCATGATCTTGCTTGCCCACTCCTTCATCTCCTTGCCGAAGCGAGGACCGAGAACCGGGAAATTTGCCTTTGCTCTGTAGGTAGCAAGTTCTGTCGGAGAATCGACATAATCAATGCCCTTGACATTGAGTTCGTCGAGAATGAGCGCCTCGAGCCCTTGCACCATCGCGCGATGATCCTCATCCGCGACAACGATCAGTCGTGCAAGCGGCTGACGGACCTTCAGTTTCGCATCATTTCGTGCCGAACGCGCTACGGAAACGAGCTCTCGCACATAGTCCATCCGCACCTTCAACTCGTCGTCCCGCAGCGCAGGATCAACAGTCGGCCACGCATCGAGGTGGACCGAATCGAGCGAGCTATCAAGCTGGCCGCGCACGAGGTTCTGGTACATTTCGTCCGATATAAACGGCGCGAACGGTGCGATCAGGCGACTTATGCCCGTCAACACCTGATACAACGTGTCGTAGGCGCGCAGCTTATCCGATGGCTCATCACTCTTCCAGAAACGACGGCGGCTGCGTCGGATGTACCAGTTGGTCAGACGGTCCAGGAAGTCTGTGATTTCCGCTGCAGCGGGCATCACATCATAGGCTTCCAATCTTTCGGTGACCTTTGCGACGGTATCGTTGTAACAAGTCAGGATCCAACGGTCCATCGGAGTCGCAGCGGCCATTTTGGCGCCACTATCCGGCACCCACTTGTCCACATTCGCATAGGTCACAAAAAAGCTGTAAGCGTTCCACAAGGGAATGAAAACCTGACGTAGGCACTCTTTGATCGGTTCCTCACCAAAGCGTACCGGCAACCAGGGGTTGTTACGATAGAACGACCAGCGGATGGCATCAGCACCATATTTTTCCATCAGTGGCACAGGCGCGACGACATTTCCTTTCGACTTCGACATCTTTTCGCCGCTCTCATCCAGGACGAGATCTGTGCAGATGACATTTTTGTAGCTGGACCAACGGTCCCTGTCCTCATCGTCACGAGAAATGGCGAGTAACGTACTGGCCGCCAGCAAGCTATAAAACCAGCCACGTGTCTGGTCGAGACCTTCACAGATGAAATCAGCGGGATACTGGCTGTCGAAGTAGTCTACTGAGCCCTCTTTCGCCGGGTAGCCAGTTTGGCCCCAAGGCATAATGCCGGCATTAAACCAGCTATCAAGGACAAAAGGTTCGCGATGGTACTCTCTGCCGTCCTTCTTGAGAAGGAGCTTGTCGATGCCTGGCTTGTGCAAATCAGCATCAGCGCCAAGGGGTTCATCACCCTGCGCAACGAGGTATTCGTTCAATTCGTCGATCGACTCGACGACAATACTGTCCAGTCCATCTTCGCTCACCCAGACTGGAAGCGGTGACCCCCAGAAACGCTCGCGGGTGATGTTCCAGTCCACGACGTTTTCCAGCCATTTGCCGAAACGACCTTCACGGATATGCTCGGGGAACCAGTTGATGCGAGTGTTAGCCTCAAGCATCTCGTCACGCATTGCCGTGGCTCGGATAAACCAGCCGGGACGCGGATAGTAGACTAGCGGTGTGCCCGTCTTGTAGTTGAACGGGTACGTATGTGTGTGTTTCTCTTTGGCGAAGAGCTCATTTTTCTGTTTGAGGTCCTTCAGGATCTCGATCTCGAGCGCATCATCCTTGAACCAGCGTCCACCCCAGCCGTTAACACCCTCAACCACCTTGCCGTGTTCGTCCACACGGAGCGAGAAGTTGAGCTTGTGCTGCTTGATCAGTCGGTAATCGTCCTCACCATACGGGGCGAGGTGGACCAGCCCGGTACCATCGTCAGCAGTGACATAATTATCTGCAATGACAAAATGGCCCTTCTGACCTTTCTCAATCTGCTGGAAGCTCCAGAGAGGTTCATAAGCTGTTCCAGCCAAATCTTTGCCCGGGAAGCTCGCTTCAACTCGATAGGCATCGGCCCCACCGAGGAAGTTCTCCAACCCCGTGAGACGTTCCTTGGCGAGAATGAGATGTTCGCCTTTTTTGTAGGAACCGTTCTCATGGTCACGCAGCATTTCGAGCCGTACATATTCGATATTCGGCCCAGCGGCGACCGCGATATTGGAGAGCAGAGTCCACGCAGTGGTCGTCCAGGCGACCAGGTAGGTATCTTCTTCGCCCACCACTTTGAACTTCGGGAACAGGGCGATTTCGGTGATTTCACGGTAGCCCTGGGCGACCTCGAAGTTTGACAGGGTCGTCCCCTGGGTAGGGCACCAGGCACTTACACGGTAATCTTTGTAGAGGAAGCGATCCCCGCCAAGCAAATTGGTCGGATCATGGTATTCGGGTTTGACCTTGGTGTTCCACGCCTGCTTCAGTACCCACCAGTCACTCTGGATGTAGTTGTTTGTGTAGGTGGCGTAGAAGTCTTTCATGTCCAGGAATCGCCCAAGACGACGGATCGCCTCTTCCCATGATTCCTTGTAACGAAAAACCGTTTCACGGCAATAATCAACGTATTTCTGGACACCGTACGCTTCGATATCAAGCTTGCTCGTTAGCCCGAGGTCCCGGTCAGCAGTGAGTTCGATCGGCAGACCGTGGGTGTCCCAGCCTGCTTTTCTCAGGACTCGCTTTCCGCGCATGGTCTCGAAACGCGGCCAGAGGTCCTTGAGTGCCGACTGCATAATGTGGCCCACATGCGGTTTCCCGTTCGTTCCGGGAGGGCCATCATAAAAGACGTAATCCTCACCGCCTTCACGCTCCTGTATGGAACGTTCAAAAATGCGCTCTTCCTCCCACCGTTTCAGGGTGGCATGGTCGAGTGCTGGAAAATCTGGAGGATTTTTTACGTCTTTGAACATCGCTCTCTATCTCACTTCTGCTTTAAAATCACGTTCCAGGCCCAACTTGCTTCTGGGGACCCGGTATGTTAGTTCTCGTCGCTCGAATGATCCACAGCTTGTGGTGCAGGCATCGG
This sequence comes from bacterium, assembly GCA_020444265.1. Lineage (GTDB taxonomy): Bacteria > Electryoneota > Electryoneia > Electryoneales > Electryoneaceae > JAHLLH01. Next base: position 386,147 of record JAHLLH010000001.1, on the reverse strand, counting down.
GGGCTCCGGTGCCGCCTTGGGCACTTCCTCTTCTTCAAGGATTTCCAGCAATTCGACCTGGCCACGAAGAATTTGTTTCATTTTCAGGATGAAGGACCTGCGTTGTCCTTCCAGCCGGGAAATGTCATCCATCAGGTTCTGGTGTTTGCGACGTGCATCTTGAAGGATGCGATCCGCTTCGAGCTGAGAATTCTGGATAATCAGCTCACTACGCTTCCCGCTTTCCTCTTCCGCGCTACGCCCTGCTTTCTGGGCGTTCATCATCGCATCCTGGAGATTTGACTCCATCTGCTGGTATTCTTTCAACTTCGCTTCGAGGAACTCGACCTTTTTAGCCAACTGACCCTTCGAGGTCTGTGCGGCTTCATATTCATCGGCAACCATCTCGAGGAAACTCTGCACCTCATCCACATCGTATCCACGGAGCTGTTTACTGAATTCCTGCTTCCGGATGTCCAGGGGCGTGATTTTCATGTCTGCTCCGTCTAGCTACGTGATCCGAACAACACGGTCCCGATACGGATCAGTGTTGCTCCTTCCTCGATGGCGACATCAAAGTCACCACTCATGCCCATTGAAAGGGTGTTCATGCTCACACCGGGAAGGTGCAGCGAGTCGATCGTTTCTGCCAGCGTTCTCACCTTCGAAAAGGCACTGTGCAGAACACTTCGATCTCCGGTCACCGGCCCGATTGCCATCAACCCGTGCAGCGAAAGATTCTCGCAGACAGAAATAAGCTCTGCCAGCTTCTGCGCATCGTCTGGCTCAACTCCGCCCTGCTGTTCAGCACCAGTCACTTTCACCTGCATCAGCACGTCAAGAGAACGTCCCTCTTCCCCGGCAATCCTGTCTAAACGCTGCACCAGGGATTCACGATCCACCGATTGCACCATCGAGAAAGAGTGAATAACCTTTCGGGCCTTGTTCGACTGCAATTGCCCGATAAAATGCCAGGTCAAGCGATCCGCCTGATCGCCGATTGCCTGCCTGACGTCAGCCTGTTTTTCCGGCACTTCCTGAAAACGGTTTTCGCCGAACTCTGTCAGTCCTGCCTGCACCGCTTCGAGGACGACCGAGGCTGGATGGAATTTAGTCACCGCGACAAGACGGATATCCTGTTCCTGCCTGCCACTTTTAGCGGCAGCATCCGCAACGATCCCACGGACCTGCTCAAGTCTTTCGGCAACGGTGGACACCATCCTCCCCTCTCGTTTAAGCAGCCTGCAATATAGATGCGCATCCCTGTTCGAGGCAAGAAAAACCGGACCTTCCACGGGGGCGCCAACGTCGTGGAAAGCTGAAATCTCCCTGGACAGATTCTGCCAGCTTTGTTGGACCCCAATCCGGTCCTATCTTGAAGAACCCGCACACGAAGCCGTTTACGCCGGAAGGCTCCCCATGTCCAGAGTACGACACACATCAGGGTCACGTTCATCTCTTCTCGCGATGGCCATTCTTTTCTGCACACCAACCCTCCTTTTTGCAGGGCTGCCATTCTGGGTCAACTCGGACGGCATGTTGCATGGTGATGTGCTGGAACAGCGCATGATGACAGAACTGGACACGGTCGCCAACCTTCCATTGACGGCCTCCAGCTATGAGATTCGCATCAACTTTGCTGAGCCTGCTGGTGAAGCATATCCGGTATCCATTCAGATTAGAATCCATAACCAATCAGATGGGGTACGTGAGAACATTGAGTTGAATGCCGCCGCCTCATGGATCGATGTGCAACAGGTTTCAATCGTTGAAAGCGGAACACTGCTAAGCTACACACAATCCGATGACATCCTGACTATTCAGCGTGACCTTTCCAGTGGTGAAGAAATCCTGTTGGAAATCGGATACCTGCTGACTCCCGGGACAGTAGATGGACCGTTCGGGGCGATGGGACTCTGGTGGAGTGGTACGCGCGGCTATACCTTCAGTTTCCCAGATGGGGCCCACGCTTGGGCTCCATTAGTGGATGATCCCGGCTCAAAGGCGACGGTTACATGGCAGCTTGGAACAGATCCAACCCTGACAGCCGTTGCGAACGGTACCCAGACCCAGGACGAAATTGAAGATGGGGTTCGTTGGCAAGAATGGAGCGAGCCAAACCCTGTCTGCACCAGTGAAATGGGCTTCTGTATCGCCGATTACGCCGTGATCGAGCTTCAGGCAGACCCCTTCCCTATTCGCGCCTATGTCTACCCAGCCGATTCGACCGCCGCAGCATTTGACCTGGCTCGAGTCCCTCAGGCTGTTGCCCTCTATGAAGAAGCTTTTGGGTACGACTATCCTTTCGACGAGCTGAAGATTGTTGAATGTGGCGTCTTTAACGGGAATGGTGGCCAGGAACATCAGACGATGATCTCGCTGGGTCACAACATGATAACGGGCAGCAGGACCTATGAATCGATTGTCATGCACGAAATAGCTCACCAGTGGTTTGCTGATTTCATCACCCCTGTGGATTGGGACCATTTCTGGCTGAACGAAGGCTTCGCCACATACAGTGAGGCGCTTTGGGCACAGGAACTGAATGGCTGGGAGGGATACCGTTCAACCATACAGTCCCAGCGCGCCAGCTACCTGAGCTGGGAAGCGAACCATCCTGATGCTCTGGTCAACGACAACTATTTTGTCACCATGAATTCGCCGTTGCCCTACGAACGAGGGAGCCTTGCGCTCCACCAGCTCCGCATGCGATATGGAGAAATAGACTGGAGAAATGCAGTACAGGACTATCTGACCCAGGATGCCTACGGCCACGTAAGTACGGAAACCCTTGCAGATCGTTTCTTCTGGAATTCGGATGATGATGGGACCTTCGAGTGGTTCCAGGAGTGGATCTGGCGAGGTGAGATCCCCTATATCTGTTACACTCGGGACCATGAGACCAACAAAATCTATTTGCGCCAGATGGAATCTGGCTATGGTGCACCGGAACATGGTGGCTTGTACGACCAAATGAATGTCTACCTCGGTGATTCGGACGAATCCAATAACCCACTCTATTACTGGCCCGCTGGTTCGAGAACCATGACCATTGAAAATGCGCCGGTAAATGCAGTCCTCTATCCAAATTACGAGGTTCCTGGACGTTACCAACAACTCGATGATATTGATTCACCTGAGCTGAGTATTTCCACGCAAATCTCCTGGGAATCCATCCACCCGGACCGTGTTCTGCAACCCGATGAAGAAATGGCGATCCGGATTCACGTGGCTAACGCAGGCCTGCCTGTGACCAATGCTTCCTGGAGTGTCGAAACCCTATCTGGAGAAATGCTCTGGGATGAAGAGGGCAATGCACTTGACGATATCGAATACCTGCAACCTTCTACCGAGATGTTCATTCTGAATGCTCAGGGTGGTGGTTCATTTTTACCGGGAATTGGCGAGTATTATCTCACTATCAGCGGTGATGACTTTTCGCAGTCATTTACCATGAATATCTCCATTGGTACTGCCGAAGTGTTGATCATTCAGGATGGTATTCCCTCAGCTCCCGATTCCTTGAAACCCGCTCTTGAAGCTGCCGGGCTGGTTGTGGGTGTTGCAGATGTCCCTATCCCCCAGTTGCCGGAAAATATGTTTGGTGCCTTCGCGATCATGGTGGAAGCGGATGGACGCTATGCCGAACATCTTTTCACACCTGATGATGAAGCAATTCGTGACTGGTTCATTGAGGGTCGTGGAAGCGGCTCGGTAACAGGAAGCTACATGAACCAGATCTACCCCAATGCGGACCCAAGCTGGTTAGGTGGCTTGGCTGGCGAATGGTATCTTCCACTGAATTACTCCGTTATGATCGGTATTGAAGGGGATCCAGTTACCGACGGTCGAGCCATCGTCAATCTTGATCCAGCCGGGACGACCACCTGCTACCCTTGTTGTGGCCCCCCGCCAATCATGCAAACGACGGATCAAGAGTTTGTGGTGGGTGCAAATCTTGATGTCGGGTGGCGCATCTTGAACTTCGGTTTCGCTTTAAGCACGCTTTCTGACCAACCCAATGTCCCCATGCGTCGCAGCGAACTCGTGCAGCGGGTTGCAAATTGGTGTCTTTACCGGGCAACAGATGTAACAGAGGGGGACGACACCCTTTTGCCTGGCTCCTTTAAGATGGCAGGCTACCCAAACCCCTTCAACTCCTCACATTCACTCGAGTTTACCATCCCTGCAACAGGTCAACTACGGGTGGAAGTGTTTAATCTGATCGGTCAACGTGTCGCCTTGCTTCATGACCGGATCGTCCCCGCAGGGATGCGTAAAATGGTCTGGAACGCTACAAATCAGGCCTCAGGCGCCTATTTTATACGGAGCCAGTACCAGGATTCCATTCAACAACAGAAGGTTTTTCTTATTCGATAGAATTGTACCACCCTCACATCGGTGATGAATCTGCCTGGAGGGGGGGTACCTGTTTACCATTGATAGGTTCCTCCACAATTGAAGATCGTTTTAACGGTAACAACAACTATTCCAATCCGGGATAGCCATTCTTCGCTGATGTTAGTAGTACGGTCGATCTGCCAGGAGATCGACCGTAGGTGTTTCTACTTCGGGATGCGAATTGCAATCGCATTAGCAGCACGTTCCGCATCGGACTCTTTCGAAAGGAGGTGATCAGCACCTTCTATCGAGAGCAGACTCTTCGGCAAATGCGCCCATTCCATCAACTCTTCCGCACTGTCGAACGGTACAGTTTTATCCTCTGGTGCGTGTATCACCAATAGCTTGCGGTCCAGGTCACGGACGCTTTTCTCGAGTTCACTGCTCGCAATATCTTCGAAGAAGGACTTCTTCAATTCAAAGGAACGACCACTGACCTCGAGAACACCAACCCCCTTCTGTATAGCCTGCTGTCGTGCCACCTCGAGCCTCTGACCCAGCTTGGCCGGTCGCGATGGAGTTCCGATGGTGACAACAAGTTCGGAGGAAGGGATTGATTTTGCTGCCAGTAAAACGGCTGCGCCCCCCAGTGAATGCCCGATAAGGGCGCGTGGTGCGGCGTATTCTCTCCCCAGGAATTCTGCTGCTGCGACTACATCTTGAACATTCGCGCTGAGGGTAGTCTCCGAGAAATCTCCCCCACTTCCCCCCAATCCAGGAAAATCGAACCGAAGGGTCGCGATCCCTTGCGAAGCGAGATAACGAGCGATAAAGACGGGAGCTTTGTAGTTCTTGTTGCATGTAAAGCAATGCGCAAAAAGAGCATAGGCATGTGCCTGGCCAGAGGGCGGTACATCTAATTGTGCGCTCAGTTCCTGGCCGTTACTGTTAACAAATGTCACTCGTGTAGATTTTCCCGTCTCCGACACGTCCACCTCCTCCTGTTCAATCTTAAATCCGTCTCTAATGTAACACTCTCGTCACCTTTTGATTGGACATGGACCATCAGAAGCGATACACGAGAGAAAGCAGGGCAGAATCCGAAGACTCTGCCCCGCAGGCTAGTAACCAGAAGAAATAGTAGAGTCGGCCACTAACGAGCTTTGTACGCTGCGGTGCCGGGGCTGAAATCCGGAGTTGTGTCACGGATTTCATTCACCAATGTCACGGAACCATCCGTTCCATCGATATCGCAGACGTACCAGTAGTCACCTTCTCCCGATGCGGGGACTGTGACTGTCTGAATCAAACCATCTTCATTATACATCTGAACCTGCGCGCCACAACCCGCAATGTCAGGGGTACCAGACCAGTTGTAGATGTAGTAGCGATAGGTACCGGGCTGCGCCTCGTAAATCGTGATTGTTTCCGGGCCGTACCCACTTGTGTCATCTACATCGAGACGGGCATAAGGGACATCAAGCGAATCACCACGGTTACCGAAGTAGACATGATACTCGCTACCGTCGATCTCGGGCGTTAGCAGGTGGCTGTCCAGGTCGGACGGGCTTTCCCCCCAGGACAACACCATGCGCATGCCACCACTACCCGCAGAGATTATCGGAGACAGCGAGAAGTTCTGGGTGTGATCTTCGTCTGCAGTGATGAAAAGATCAGCGGTAAGTGCGTAGTACCCTGTGAATGATGCGCTGAGCTGCTGTATGCCAGCTGGGACGATCAATGTATATTCACCGGACGCATCGGTGGTTGTGGTTGCTGTTCCACCCACGACACTGATGGAAACACCTTCGAGCGGATCACCAGACTGTGATGCGGTTACCATTCCTGTTACGGTTCCTTCACCACCAGTTGATCCTGGCTGAAGTTCAAAATCCACTGTTGCCGTATTCCCGGCGGTTACATTGACCTGTTCCTGGTAGTCTGCGTAGCCGGTCATCGATGCAACGATAGTGAACGTACCTGCATCCACCGTGAGGGAATAACTACCGTTCGAATCGGTTGTGGTCCGAACTTCACCATCGACTGTCTGGACCGTTGCCCCAGCAAGAGGTTGGCCGTTGGCAGAATCTGTGACGAGTCCAGCAATCCACCCTTCTTCGGAGCTACCACCGCCCGTGTACATCGGGCACATCACAAAGACGGGGCGATCATAGTCAATCGAGAAGGATTCGGTCTCTGTCCGGTAGCCATCTTTTTCGAATTCAATCATCAGGTCACCGGCATCGAGATCTGTGGCGAGGAAAACACCAAGGTCAGCAGTGATACCGTTAAAAATGACCGATTCTTCCTCGTCGTACACTGTAATCGACGCTCCTGCAATCGGAAGGCTAGTCGCAATGTCGGTAACCAGGCCGGCAACCATGAAATTGCCTTTGGCCATAACCCATAGTTGGTCTTCACCCTCGTCATTCGGAACCATCAACTGGATCAGTTCTTCCGAACGAGACAAGACCTGGATTTCCGTCTCATCCCCATCCTCGATGAAGACGAGGTATTCGTTACGGCTACTTGTCCGCCAGTCAATGGCACCTTCGGAGATGTCCCCATCAACGTCCATGCGGAAACGAGTCGCGGATTCGCTATTCACATACAACTCGACACCAATCTCCAGGAACGAAAGGTCGTACATCTCGGAATCACCTTCATTGGTCCCAGCAAACAGGTACCATTCGCCCAACAGTTCTGAGGGCGGTGAGGTGTAGTCGTCTTCATCATCATCCGGGTCCAGTGCATCACACCCGGTACCCAGTACCAAGCTGAACATGAGAACGGGAAGCAAGAGTGCCAGCAGCCAGTTCCTGTGTTTTGCAATCATGATCTCACCTTCTTTTTTCTAGGATTTCGTTATCGATCAACTCTTTCTGTCTTCAAGTACCTGCTCGAGAATGCTTGTCAACTCATCCACACCAGCAGATTTTGGCATGAAGGTCACTGCTCCTCGGTTCATCGCTTCTACAATCACTTTTACTGATGGTCGATCACTCATCATCACAACCGGTGGAGCATGATCCAATTTTTCCAGCATCGAGAACAGCTCCATCCCTGTTTCATCATCTCCAAGAAACATATCCGATAGGATTATTGAGGGTTTATCGGTGATAATCGTTTCACAAACCCTGTCTAATGACTTTATATGAATTATTCTGTATTTATTTCGTAACATGATAGCTATGTCTTCAACATAGACATCATCATCATCGATGATTAGAATCGTGTCCTCCTGTACCACCCCTGAAATCATTTTCTGCCGGCCCTGACTTGCGTGTGTGGTCCCCATCGCACAGCTTCAGTAATCCCGAATTTCCCAAATGCAATCGCAATGCCAATTTGAAGGCCAGTCATTAGTTGTTGTTTAACTGAGGTTTGGGGAAGTGACGTTCGCTGGGGGAATAAAAAAATGACGCTCTTGCGAGCGTCACTGTTGCGTTACTACGCGACATATGGTCAGTCCAGACCACATCGTTTCAACATTCTATGAAGATTACTTCGATGGATGCCAATCTGCTCAGCTGCCTTGCTGATGTTTCCCGAGTGACGAATCAGCAACTCTCTCAGGAATCGGGTTTCCACCTCACGGCTCGCTGCATCCGCCGCTTCCTGCCGCATTGTATCCATTTCAGCCCAGGTAGCAGGTACACGATCTGCTGAGCCACTCGCGCTACCTTTCGTCACAAGACGAGGATTCAAATGCCTTATCCCGATCTCCTCTTCTGTTGCGATCAGCGCTGCACTAAGGACTGCGTTTCGAAGTTCACGGATATTCCCAGGCCAATCGTATGTATGGAAGGCATCCAAAGCTTCCTTGGAAAAGTGTTTGACAGGTGTTTTCATCTCGTGTGCCGCCCGGACCAGGAAGTGATCAACAAGCAGCGTGATGTCACCTTTTCGTTCCCTCAGTGGGGGGACATGAATGGTGAACATTTCGAGACGATAGAAGAGATCTTCACGAAACCGCCCATCTCTCATCGCATCGTGTAAATCGATGTTGGTCGCAGCGAGAATTCGTGCTTCTGTTTGGAGCGTTTTTACACCGCCAACTCGTTCATATTCCCGTTCTTCTAATACACGAAGGAGTTTACCCTGGGCATCTGAAGCCAACTCACCGATCTCGTCGAAAAAAAGGACACCATCCGCTGCCAGCTCCAGCTTGCCTGGTTTTCGCTTGTTGGCACCGGTGAATGCTCCCGCTTCATGTCCGAAAAGTTCGTTTTCGAGCAAGTCACGCGGAATGGCAGCGCAGTTGAACGCAATAAACGGCTTCGAGCTACGGTCACTTTGTTGATGGATACGCCTGGCTACAAGCTCTTTTCCTGTCCCGCTTTCTCCTGTGATGAGGACGGTTTGGGCGGACTGAGCTACTTGTGCGATTTTTTGGCGAAGTCCTTTTGTGGCAGGACTTTCCCCGAGTATTCGATAGTAATCCTGGTTGACTTCCTCCTGCAGGTGACGTGTACGAAGACGCAACCGTCGTTCTTGCCGTGCTTTTTCGATCAGGATAGTCAGCTCGTCTGGCGAGGTTGACTTGGAGATGTAGCTGAATGCTCCCCGCTTCATTGCCTCTACGGCGGTATCCACGGAAGCGTGTTCGGTGATCAGGATGACCGGAAGAGCGGGATCCAGTTTGTGAATGGTCTCTAGGTAATCGATCCCTTTTGCCATGTCACCAAACAACAAATCGAGTAGTACAACTTCTAGCGCTTCGCTCTCGAGGATAGCCTCAGCTCGCGCCCAGTCAGCAGCTACCAGGCAATCGTAGCTGGACCCCAGCAACAGGGTCAAATCCTCACGGAACCCAGGATCATCGTCTATTATCAGCAGCGTCGCTTTCACTCCGCTTTACCCCTTCGTTCAAGTCCAGTCGAAACGTTGATCCCTTGCCGGGTTCGCTCCAGTGCAAATGGATACCGCCCCCAAATCGCTTGAGCAGGTCCCGCGCCTGTGCCAGGCCATGACCACTACCGCCACGTGAGATACCTTCGAGGAAGATAGCATCCGTCGCATCAGAACTGATACCACACCCGTTATCCGTCACGAAGAGATGGCATTTCGCTCCCATGCTCTGTGCTGTGATCCGAATTTGCTTGTTGTCAGCTGCCTTCAAAGCTTTCAAAGCGTTTCGCAACAGGTTGTCCAAAACATCGGCAAGGACAAAAGATGGCAGCAAAACCCACATCGATTCCTGCCCGGTCTCGACATGCACCTCCACCCCATGTAGATCACCCGTATCCTCCATCTGGGAGAGAAGATGTCGGACGACCACGATGGCATCGCAGGAATGGTCCCGATAGACGTGTGTTTTCAGCTGTTTTAACCCACCTCGTATCGCCTGAATGGTATCAACAAAATTGTCAGTGTCAAGCTGACGTTCTCCTCCAGCCAACCGAGCAGACACGTCGTCTACAAGCCTCTGCAAGGACTGAACATCTTCCTGAAGTCCACGGACGACAACAGCTTTAGTGGAGAGGTGACGACCTGCCTCGATGAGCTGGGTAAGGTTTGGTGCCGTCATATCCTGCCATGTCTGGATGCGGTCACGGCATTGCGCTTCCAATTGGGGGGACTCTTCCTCAGCTTGCAGATAATGCGGTACAAGACGTTGCAGGCTGTTCAAGTTATTCTGTGCCCATTCGCCATGATTAAAGACAAGAAGATGCTTCAGCAGTACCTCTGATTGACGGTGAATATCTGCCTGTTTCAACCGTCTCCAACTCCAGGAAGTCAAGAAAGGGATGATGGTTCCCAATACTACAAACCCCACCGGGGCAATAAAACTGAAGGGATGATTGCTGCGTATGGCGAGAATGGCGACCGTCCAGAACGCCGCCTGGTTCAGGGACACAAGGGATGAGACCCACAGAATACCCCATTGCAATCGTTTTCTGCCCAGTTGGACGATAGCAATCATCCAGAAAGAGGCAAAGATAAAAATTAGCAGAAAACGCTGAACATCTGCACGACTCAACTGATTACGCAGCCGTCCAAACCACGGGTACGAGAGACTGGCAAGCGAGTAACTTTCATAGACATCCAGAAACTGGCCTACCAGCTGGTCCCGTTTCCATACAACACGCCCACCATAGAACTCCACCCGGACATCAACTCGCGCCCCCTGCAATGCCCCGAATCGAATCTCGTTAGGTACTTGTCCGGAATAGGGCGGTCTTGTGAAAAGGTTGCCCCCTGACCACCCCCTTCGGTGTGAGCTGCGAGTGGCATTGGACACCTCCCCCGTTGGAAAAACATCTACCACAGCATGCAAGCCATCGGGATTGCTTCCACGTCCATGCGGGCGGACGACTAGCCAGTCGCTCCGATCAGTTCGATTGAGGAAAAGGTGGTTGCCTTTTTCACCAGCGATATAGAGATCAAGGTCGCCATCCTGATCCACATCCACGGGCAGGATAATATCTGGAATCACATCTTCAAGACCGATGGACGTTTCGCTCAAAACCAGCTGACCTGATCTGTTTTCAAGTAAAATAACCTGTTGTGTTTGATCTTTACGGGCTGCGAGCAGGATATCCGTGTCCCCATCAAGATCGAGATCGACGGCTGCCGCTGCGAGTATTGTCGGGGCGAACGGATATTCTTTCTCAGTCTTTAACCATTCGGTCGTCACGTCTGCAAACTGTCCATTCCCATCATTTTTCCAGATTTCAAATCCATTTTGATGGTTGATCAAGAATAGATCAAGATCGCCGTCACTATCCATATCCAACGCCAACCCGCCTTCACGATTGGTTTTCTGATTACCTGTAGGAAGCACAGTTGAGTCGGCCAGGAGGAATCCATCTGGACCACCGAAGTAAAACTTGTCGGATATCCACCGGGTGCAGAGCAGCATGTCTAGTACAGCATCGCTATTGAAATCCATGCACAATGCTTGCAGATTAAACCCCAGCATGGTTTGGGAAGCTTCTTCCAACCGATGAAGTCTTCCACCGATTCGGTTTTGATAAAAACTCACACCGCCTCGTCTCTGCTTACGAGGGCCATAGTACTCAACGCTGAGTAAGTCGAGATCTCCATCCCCCTCGAGATCAAGTGGCAGCAAGTCTGATGGACGGTCAAATTGTTGGAGCTTCTGGTCTGTGCAGGTTGGATTTCCAAAGCGTCCACGACCAAGATTTTTGTATTGAATCAGTTCAAGCCCATCTTTGGAGATAAGGGAAAGAACCAGATCTGTCCAACCATCACGATTAAAGTCTCCCGGTACGACATGTGTTGCTCCCGGACTTGTCGGGAGTCCAGTCTGGCTGGTTATCTCCAAGAACCCTGCTTGCTGCTCACGGGCATAGACATGTAGTCCAGGAGCAGATCCCTTCACAAGCACAGTCAGCTCTTCCTGACCATTGCCTGTTAGATCGTGGAACATTGCAGCTTGAACGGTTTCAGCCGGATAGCCAGCCAATCGAAAACGATTGGTTGCATCATGGAAAAAGAGACCACGTTGCCGATCACCACGTAGCAGCACTCCCTCCTGATCAAGAGCCAGCGCCTGACCGTCCGACAGGAACTGAACCTGGCGAATCCGTTCGTCCTGGAAAGCTATGCTTTCTATTGAATGTTCGGACTTGATCAGAAGGTTTTGCCGAGATTGAAAAAGGTCACGACTACCATCTAACGTGCGCACGAAGTAGCTTTCGGCCAGCCCTGTGACCTCGTGGATCGGAACAATCTTCTCCTCTGCGACAGCAAGCTGGAGGCCCGATCCCGCCCGGAAGGTGAGAGTGCCGTCCTGTAGATTTGTTAGTTGGTTAACATCAACGTAATCCGTGGCAGGTGATGTATACTGATCGACTTCCTGCTCGTGAATGTGGTACAAACCCTCGCCTCGTGCCCCGATCCAATAATCCTCATCACCGAGAACAAGCAAACCCAGAATATGCTGAGAACTTGGAGAATCGAGTTGCTGCCATGTCCCACCAGGTTTGCGACGGAAGATAGTTCCCCAGTCCCCGGCGGCATAGATACTGCCATTTGGGCCAAAAGTGAACAGCCGAACCGGGACATCATGCATCAACCCTAATGATTCCCAGCGTTTGCCATCCCACAAGAAAGACTCGGAAGCGTACCCGGAATCGAGAACTGTTGCGAAAAGATGGCGATCTGCATCAAAATGCGTGACTATATGTGAAAAAGTTTCACGTGTCAGGGGTGGGAGCACTCGGAATGCGATACCTTCTTTCGCAATGATTCTCTTCTGCTGATCAAGCAGATAGATTGTATCCAAGTTGACTGCCCCGATGATCGAATCGAATTGGAGTGTGTCCGGCTGCTCAATCCTGGACCAGGCGATGTGTGTTTGCGCTGCCTTCAGGTGATTGGGTGGAATCAGGAAAACAGCGAGCAGTAGGTAGAGCAAGAAGTGGATGACATGGTTGCCACCTTGTTTACTTCTTATGGAACACCTGCTTCGCACACGCCCCCCGATCCGACTGTTCTTTTAAAGGTACAAACTTACCACACTCCCGCAAGAGGACCAGGGAGTGCAGATAAAGAAGAAGGCCCTGATCCACTGGGTCAGGGCCTTCTGACAGGTCTTGTTGCGGGAGCGTCTGGAAATCGAATCCAGCCAGGGCGATCAAGCCCCGCGGACGGCTTTGAAGGCCGCGGTGTCCACCAGGATCACATCCACTCCCCCAGATTGCGCATCGCAATCAGGCGCTGGAATATAACACATGCGTCAAGAGTGAGCCACCCCACCCGTTCTCTCGCGAAACAGCTCATAAATCCCATGGAATGCGCCGTTGGACAGAATCAGAACGACATCACCTGATTTCGTTCGTTCCAGGACACTATCCACAAGGGGACCGACTTCATCCTGCACCTCCGCTTCCACGCCTGCCTGCATCAGCGAGGAGACGATCGCTTCGCGGTCCAAACGTTCTTCCTTGGGAATCCGTTCCACCCGGTGGATCGGTCCCAAGTAAACTCTATCCGCATCCGCTAGCGCTTCCGAAAGTTCTTCCGTGTGAATCTTTCGGACCATCGTATTCGAACGTGGTTCTATCAGGACATGCAGGGTTGAACCGGGCCAACGCATTTTTGCGGCAGAGATGGTTTCACGGATAGCTGTCGGGTGGTGCGCAAAATCATCAACGAAGGTTACTCCATTTGCTTGGTGGAAGACCTCCATCCTTCGTTTCACACCCTTGAACTGCATCAGGGCTGCTTGAATATCCGAAGCTGTTGCACCAAGAATTGCTGCAACAGCAACCGCTGCAAGCGTATTCTGCAGGTTATGCTTGCCCGAGAGGGGCACAGCCAGCTCGGCAAATCGTTTTCCGCTTCGATAGACCACCATTCCTGCAAATCCAGCTGAATACCCACTAAACTCGCCTCGCCAGTGTGCATCAGGATGGAAGCCATAGGTCATTGTGGGGCAAGGTGCATCCTGTGTCAAGCTCAGGGCGCGTGGGTCATCTGCACAGGCAATCAGATGCCCTTGTGGCGGAATCTGACGCAGCATGAGCCGGAATGCTCGTTCAATCTGATCGATGTCATCGTAGATGTCCCCGTGGTCGAACTCAATCGAGGTAACCACGGCAATTTCCGGCAAATAGTGGAAGAACTTTGCTCGCTTATCAAAAAAAGCAGTGTCGTACTCATCGCCTTCGATGACGAAAGGCTTCCCTGTCTGTCCCGTACGGCTAGATACCGGAAAATCGAGCAGCGACCCGCCAATCAGGTAACCCGGCTCAAGACCACATTTGTCGAGCAGGAAAGCGGTCAGCGCGGAAGTGGTTGTTTTACCGTGAGTACCGGTGATCACCACGGGTCGCCGTTGACGGAGAAGCACCTCCTTCATCCATTCAGGCAGGCTTGTGTAGGGAATATTCCGTCGCAACACCTCCTCGACTTCAGGATTGCCTCGGCTGAGTGCATTGCCGACAAGGACCAGGTCTGGCTTCCACTCAAGGTTTTCCGCTGCGTACCCGGTGTAGACCGGTACCCCCAGCGCTTTCACCATATCCGAAGTTGGCGGATAGAGAGGTTGGTCACTCCCACGAACCTCCCACCCGTTTTCGATCGCAAGACGTGCTCCGGCAACCATTGCGGTGCCGCCAATACCAATGAAATGGATGCGAGGTGGTTGATGCCAGTTCTGCCAGGGAAGCACAAACAACTCCGGGTATGGGTTATCGGAAAAACCGATTAAAACGATAACTGATAAATAACTGCAAGTTTTGCTTTAACTCTTCTGTGGTCTCTGCTAGACGAAGAGGTGTGTATGGCTCAAGGTGGATGCGGGCTACGGCAATTCGCCCACCGATATTCACCCCGTAAAAGTCACGTAGTTCTACTTGAAGTCCAGCCTCAGCCAATGCCCGATAGATGTACTCCCCCCTATACCACTTCTCCCAGCCGTAGACAGCAGTCGTCCCGAATAGACCGGTGTACAAATGACTGGGTAACCGCCCCAAGGCGTGTCTCGCCTTCGAGCGTGCCCAGTTCCGTTCGAGGCTGAAGCGGAGAACGCCGAAACGGTCCGTTGGAAATTGCTGTGCGGTAACTACCGGTGCAATGGCTGCGGGTACGATTTGAGGTGTATCTGGCTTAGAATCCGCAGGATTCATAGGTCCACCAGCCAAAGGATCTCCAAGTACAGAGAATGAGGAAGCCCCACTGAGCGTTGGACGGAATCGTGGCGAAGTCCCGGGTGTCGCCCGCATGAGTCTCGTTTCAATGAGACCAAAGTACTTCTTCCCGACGCGCAACCGTTGCTGACTCGCGAACTCAAGCACGACAAAGGCGTCCTGTGCATCTCCCGCAATCATCCTCGCGCGAAGGCTTCCAGTTTCCCGGCCACGCGGATACACTTCCATATATTCGAGTGCCAGATAGGGAACTGATTTAACCGGTACCAGCGAGGAAGGACTCGACCTGTACCATTTACCTAGTTGCAATGTTGCCTTGTGTTCTGCGGTACGGCCGCCCCAGGTTCTCCAGTTTACTCGAAGTCCACCTTCCAACCATTTGTCACCGTGCAGATCGCCAGTATAGATGGTTGCCTCCACCCCGTCGGGTAAGTTTTCGACTGGACTGGCAGCCCAGAACCTCCCTTTCAGAGACTCACCGGTCTGTTTCGGCACCACGAATAGTTCGCCATCGAAACGATTCACTGTCTCAAAAAAGCCGCCCTTCGCACGAACACCAGCAAATGCCCCCCAGGGATTGTTCCAGCCAAGTGTTGGACTGATGACTACTTCGTATTGTTTCGTAGAAGGCGGAGGCTTTGGAAACAGTCCCTCATCAAAGCGGATTAAAAAGGGCCTGGATTTGGACACATTATCAAGCGGATTGCGGTCTGCCAGTTGGCCTCGCGGATCGACCATCACCTTTTCTGGCTTTATCCCTTCCTGCATCTGCACGGAAAATGTGTAATGATCGAGCGGTTCGTGAAGCTGGTCCCAGCTACCCCATCGCTGATAGCCGTCAAGAGGGGGATCCGTAGAAAGAAAGGAAATCTCACCGAAGAGGGTATCCTGCTCTGTCGTAAGAATCCCTAGCCGGACTGGTAGACGCACTCCCGCCTTCCGTACCACAGTTCCCTTGACCTGCCAGGATTGTTCGAGTGGAGCGATTTGCACATCGCGAATGCCGTAATCGATGTCATCCGATGAGTAGAGAAATTGTTTGAAGAACCATCCGAGAGGTTGACCGGTCCCATTGCTGAACGAATTGACCATGTCGAGCTCGTCCGGGTGGCTCAACTTGTTGTCCGCGTAGAATTGCCGCATCCCCGCGAAAAAGGTCTCTTCCCCTACCACATAACGAAGGGCATTCAACATGACGGGCGTTTTGTAATAGCTCGAGACACGAAGCAAAGAGTAGTAATGCGCAATGTCGCCGCCACGCACCATTGGCAGGTCTTCTCCTGCAAGCACCGCCGTCAGGTAAGGTTCCGTGCCACGGACGACATGATCCTCGACCAGCATTCGTTCCTTGAACAACCCGCGTGAATAGGTCCTTTTGCGATTGAAATCAGATTGATACCAGCGTTTCGTAAGCAGGTGCTCGACGAATGTGGTGAAGCCCTCATCCAGTGCTTGTACATCCACCGAATTTGAATGGAGGATCATCGGCGTGTAGTTGTGAACAACCTCATGGATGAAGACGTATTCACTTCCTTCAAGCGATCCGCTCATCATGGTCAGCATCGGGTATTCCATCGCGCTCCAGGAATCCGATGCCATCACACGCGGCCAGGGGTAGGAACCGTACACTTCCTCAAGTTGCTGAATGGTCCAACCACAGAGTTCCGCAACTCCCTGCCACTTCTCCTTATTCTCCCTGCGAACGAAACTCCATGACTCGAAATGACCAAAGTCGATTCTGTCAATCAGGAATCTTCGGTCCATCGCAAATGCGACATCCGGCACTTGTTCGGCCCGGTAGTGCCAGGTTTCGGTCCCCTGACGTTCGTCCAAGGGACTTGGCGAGTGGATCGAGAGGGCATCGAGTCGATCAGGCGGCAGAACCTCGGATTCATTCACCAGGTAGCCAGTGGACGCAACAATCATCCCGGCTGGAACCGTGTAGCGCAGGTCGAAGTCACCAAATTCGCCATATGCTTCCCCCGTGCCGAAGTAACGGTTTACCGTCCAACCATACTGCGGGGTGTAGGGGCAAATCATCGGGTACCAGTAGGCGCCTTTGAATTGACCGGCTATGTAACCAATCCGGACGCTTGCTCCGCCGGTCGGAAAACGGGTGGTGAAGGGTAGTACGACATGTGCGGTATCGCCGGGCAGCAGGGATTGGTCAAGACTGAGTAAACCGATGCTGAAATCCTGATCAAATCGGGCTGCTTCACCATCCACACGCACTTCACCTGTCGTCAGGTTGGCGAAATGATCCGGCGCCAAGCGGGAGAATCGCCCTGCATCTTCAGGGAAATCAAACCGGTCTACGTAGCTGCCTGCCTGGAGAGCAGCGGGTGGCAGGCGGAACCATAGCGCCGCGAGGGTGTCGGGAGAATGGTTGATGTACTCGATGAGCGCTGTCCCGCCTATGGAACGCGTCGGTTCGTCGAGGGTTACATCCAACTGGTAATTGACTTCCTGCTGCCAGGGCTGGGTAGCTGTGGCAGGGAGAGCAAGCAGGCAGAGCAACCAAAGTTGAATCCAACGACGTACAGCGGGTGCGTAGGACTCCACGGTCGGACTCCCGGACTTTTAGAGTGGCTCGTACAATTTCTCCACCAACGTGCCTTGCGTGATCAAAATACGACGTTGCTCCGTCGTGTACGCATATTCAGAGGAGAGCTCCATTGTGCAGTAATAACGGTTCATTTCTTTTGCGGCGTGCATCGTTGACCCGGAACCGGAGAAGGGATCGAGAACCAGTTCTCCCTCCTCCGTACTTTTTCCAATCAAGAACTTGAGCAACTCGACAGGCTTTTCCGTCGAATGAGTCTGATTCTTCGTCGAGAGCTTGGAATAGTGGAGGATGTTCGAATGGCGACCATTGAACAGTTTGCGCCTCCCCTTGTGGCAGAAGATAATCCACTCGTCCTGCGGCGCATAGTCACCCGTTAAATCGCCAGATCCATGGTTATTCTTCACCCAAATCAGAGTACGCTTCAGCTTGAAGCCTGCATCCTGCAAAGCTGCGATGAATTCCGGGTAGGTGTCATGGCGGCAAAAACAGTAGAGATGGCGATCATTTTTCAGCACACGGTAAGCTTCGCGTGCGAAATCAGGAATCCAATCGCCCGTATTATCATTGGCAAGTGGCTTGTACTTCCTGTTTTTCACTCGGCGGTTTGAGGCATAGTTGATGTTGTAAGGGGGATCGGTGAGGATCAGATCTACGGTCTCATCCGGCATACTTCCAAGGACATCCATATTGTTGCCCTTGAAAACCGTATCATGCCACTTTCCAGTATGCTGACGTCCTTTGTAAAAGGTGCGAGTGTGCAGCTCAACGTCAATTTCCTGGGGCACGGCCAATTCGGCACCGGGCTGATGGCCGTTCGATTTCGGCCGGCCATTGCCATTTGTAGCTGGTGCTTCCTCTTCCCATCCGGGGAATGCCATCTGGTTTTCTTCGTGCTGCTTCACCCGTCGCTACCCTTCCATACGTCCAACTCATCGCCTGCGTCCCTCAGCAGACGTTCCACCTCATCTTTCGTGGGTAGATGACCTCGTCCACCCAAAGCGATTGTTGCCAGTCCACCAGCAGCTGATGCCCAGCGAATGCAGTCTGGTACATCCCATCCTTGGCTGACCCCATGCAGGAACCCTGCATGAAACAGATCACCAGCGCCTGTGGTGTCCACACTCTTTACCGAATAGGCCTGGAACCACTGTACTTCTTGTCCCCAAGCCGCAACCGACCCAGCTGCACCATTCGTTATCACCACACCACGAGGGCCCAATTCACGCAAGTCTCGAGCGGCCTGAAAAAGGTCCACGCCACCAAACCAGTTGCGAATAAAAGCGATCGGTACGACTAGCCAGTCAGTCAAGGCGATCTGCTCTTCCATTCGGTCACGGACATTGCCCGCATCGAGCATCACCTGACCACCCATTGCTCGGATAGCCTTTGCCGCCTGAATGGTGGCATCCGCCTCGACCCCATCGATCAGTAAGAAGCGTGAAGACTGCAACAAAGGCAAAGGTAACTCACTGGAGGAGAGCGGCGCAATGTCCCGGTCCAACACAATGGTTCTACGACCGCTTGTCTTTTCCACCCAAAGAAAGGCACGCGGCGTCGCTTCTTGCTCACGAACCAGAAGGAACTCTGGATCAACTCCATATGTGCTGATATCCTGACGAAACCGGGAACCCTCCACATCGTCCCCCACCACTCCGACAAACGAACAGCTATGCCCCCAGGAAGCAAGAGCACAAAGTGCGTTGGGCACTGGACTTCCGCTACCATAGAAGCGATCCAGAGCAACGGTTTTTTCATCTACTGAGGGATAAGATTCGACAAGTAGGCAGTAGTCCATCACCGCTCTGCCAACACCGGTAACGTCCATTGAAGCACCAATGGTTTTGTCGTATAAATGGGAGAGTGAAAAGCTTACAAGATGCAAAGCACAGCTATCAGTGCTGTTGCAAGCAATGACCCACTTTTCAGTTTACGGCAGCTTCAGGCACGACTCCCTGCTTGAAGGTATCAACGAAATACTCCTGAATGACACCCGTTGTACGGAGAGAGTCAGCATAAATGGTTGCTTCACGAGTCGAGGAAAAGCGTCCCAAACGTATCCGGTACCAGGTTGCCTCGTCATTCTCGATCTGCACGTAATAGGCGTCAATTCCCTGGTTACGCAGGGCCTGGATACGTGCGACTGCATCGTTTTCGGACTGGATCGCTGCGATCTGAATGGTATAGGGTTGGTCGGACTCCACCTTGCCGGGTGGGGTCAGAGGCTGTTCGACAGGTACAAGAGTGGGATGCTCTTCTGTGAAGGATTGATTCGGCTGCATGAAGAAGAAGTAGTAGCTGCCCCCACCGAGAACCATCACCATCAGGATGATGAGAAGAGTGAGCCAAAGTCCTCTTCCCTTACCGGTCGAGATGCTGGTCGGTTCCGTTTCAACGGGTTCTCTATGGCTTTGTTGCGGAGCTTCTTTGGCCTTCTTTTTACCAACTGGCTTCTTTCCAACGTTGGTTGATGCACTCCATCTGCTCGGTGCCCGAAGAATGGTCCCTACCTCGCCATCGTCCGCAGCATCTTTGCCGGAATCGGCCAAGGCACGCAGGTTCGCAGTCATTTCCGGGCTTCGACCCGTCCGCGCAAGCACATCCGCGGTCCGTTTCATCTCATCGCGCAATTCCCCGGCACGCTCCCCCGCGATAAAGGCATCCAGGTAAATCCGGCCAGACACTTCATCGCGACGTTGTACGGCAAGGAAACGACGGGTCAAGATCGGAAGAAGGTGTGGGCGGAGCTCTTCATCCTTTGCATATGCTGCCAACCAGGCGTTTTCGAGCAGCACGTGCCTTTCTGGCGCAATGTTCTCCAAGTCGTGCCCGAGTCCTTCCTGGGCGAGCAAAATTGCCAGATCAACATCAGTTTCCCGTTCGGTAAGCAGAGAAAGCCCGAGGTCGAAGGAAGCATCATCAAGGGTATCAAGCTCCATCAAAATCGAACGGACATCACGTAGGAAGTCTTTATCCGTCTTGATTTTGTACCAGCAGAGCGCAAGAACTTCCCAGAGAATTGGATCGTGGACACGATTACGTACGAGAGTGCGCGCCCAGGAGGTCAGGTAGTCTTCCAACCGGGTTCGTGCAATACCGGGCATCACCCACGCCCCGGTCAACTCCCTGACGCCCTTGAAAAGGATCGTTTCGCGCTTTTCCGCAGGGACAGGAAGTCTGCCTTCAGCACGAGGTTTCCAGATGGTCTTCCAGCGGTGGTTTTGGATCCACCCCGGGACGAGAAACCCGAGGGCGAGCATTAGTGCCAGTGGTCCGAGTAGCAAAAGGTAGACGATTCCCACGCTACTCGTCGCATTGGAACTGTTCAGCATGAAATAGCTGATAGCGAGCGTAATCGCAAAGCCAAAAATCGAGCCGATGAAAAGCCGCAAGGTGAGCGCGCTGAAACGGTTCATTGCACCACCTCCACAGAATCAACAGCGAGGGAATCGACCACTGTACTGTCCCCGATGAGGGGTGCGAATATGCTGTCGACTCGCACCTGTTCGATCTTCAATAACGTGCTGTCTGGCAGGCTGGTCCCAGTCGGTACCGCGAGTTCGATCCCGCCGAGGCGATCAGATGCGATCATGGTTCCCTCGTTTGGATCCACCGTCCTGAACTCAATCCCCGGCGGCACAGGGAAGTCGCGCGGCGGTTCTCCCTCAGTCGCAGAAGTCATGAAATAGGCCCAGATAGGAAGAGCACCCGATGCTCCCGTGATGCCGTAACCGTTGGAGTCCCGAATCTCACGATTATCATCAAAACCGACCCAGGCAGATGCAGAAAGTCGGGGAGTCGCACCAAGGAACCAGGAGTCACGGTAATCGTTCGTCGTCCCTGTTTTCCCAATGGCTGGCAGGGTAAAACCATATCGACCTGCTGACCGTGCCGTCCCTTCTTCAAAGACACCTTTCATCATGTCAACCAACAGGTAAGCAATTTCAGGATCAAATGCCGCTCGCGGAGTGACGATGTGCTCCTGCAGGATGTGACCTCGGGCATCTTCAATCCTGCGGATCAGGAAGGGATCGACCGTTTCACCCAAGTTGGCGATCGCGCCACCAATCCCCGCCAGCTCCATCGCAGTCAATGTCGTTCCACCAAGTGAGAGAGCGTAGTGAGGACGTTGGGGGCTGCGAACTCCCAGCCGGTACAACGACTCGACCATCACTTCGGGTGTGATCGCGTAGATGAGCCGAGCCGCCACCGTGTTGATCGAATGCTCGAGGGCCACCTTGAGGACAATCTGCTCACGGAATCCTGGATCAAAGTTGGACGGCGCCCAGGGGTCGGTCCCGGGGATTTCGATCACGAAGGAGCTATCCATCACAAGGGTTGCCGGATGGATCTGTAGTTTTTCCATCGCCGCCAGGTAAAGAACTGGCTTAAGGACCGAGCCCATGTTCCGGTTCGCCTTGGTGGCGCGGTTAAACTGGCTCGCCTGCCAATCGCGTCCCCCAACCAACGCCTGCACTGCCCCGGTAGCCGCTTCCATTGCGACAAAGGCTGCCTGGGGATAATCAGCACGAGAATCTTTATTCGCGGGGTTAAAACGTTCCAGTCCGAGTCGTGAATCAAGATCCGCCAACCCCTGTTGCACCGCACGATTCGCATGTCCTTGCAAGGCAGGGTCAAGGGTTGTGTAGATTTTCAACCCGCCATAATAGAGGATGTTTTCACCGTATTCTTCCTCGAGACCATCCAGCACGGCATCGAGGAAATAGCTGCCTTCATCCGCCGAGGCATACAAGGCACGAAACTCCATCTCCTGCGCCATTGCCTGGCTGTATTGTGCCTGCGTGATCCACCCATTCTGCTTCATCCTGCCGAGTACATAACTTTGCTTCGCGATGGCACGCTGCGGATGACGATATGGATTGAAGCGGCTTGGGCTCTGAGGAAGTCCGGCCAGCAGTGCGGATTGTGCCAGATCGAGGGTGGAAGCATGCTTACCAAAATAAGAAGTTGACGCTTCCTCCACCCCATACGAGTAGTTTCCAAAATAGACACCGTTACAGTACCCATTCAGGATATCATCCTTCGAGAATCGAGCCTCGATCTCGAGAGTGGCGAGGATTTCCCGGAATTTCCGTGTGTACGTCTTTTCGAATGAGAAGAAGAGGTTTTTCGCGAGCTGTTGAGTGATTGTACTGCCGCCCCGGCTGCGGCTACCAGTGATCGAAAGGACGATTGCCTTGACCAGCGCGGGTTTGTCCACCCCGTGATGCTGATAAAACTCATCATCTTCCGTTGCCAGCACGGCTTGCTGAAAATGGTCCGAGATACGGTCCAGCGGCACCGCTTTCCTGCCCCCGACACGTGTAAGCAAGCTACCATCGGATGCGTACACTTCTGTCGGAGGGACGGCAATCAAACGGTTCAGTTCATCGGGCACTCGTGGGCTGGTCGGTACAGTTACCACAAGCATCAAAACCAGCCCGAGAATGCCAATTGTTGTGGCTGCCAGAGCGAGGTAACCAAGAATGGCGAAGAAAGGAGTGCGCTTTTTCATAGCTCATCTCCTTCCAGCTCTTCTGCCAATACCGCTGCCAGGGACTCGTAAAGTTGTCGTCCCGTTTCCGCATGAACCCAATAGCGATGAACAGTTGAGCGACCTTCACGGACAGTCTCGAACGCCAAAGGCCAGACCGCATCTTCCGGCTCCAACGCTAACCCGACACGGACCAATCGTCCAGCCAGACCCGTAATCCAGCGCAGATCCGTATTGTTCATTACAACTGGTCCGCTTGGTGCGAGGACCTGGAAAAACTCATCCGCTTGAACAAGGGCGGGATACTCTTCCAGATCCGCAAGCGAGGCGGCAAGCGGGTGAGTAAACTGATCGTGCATATCGAGGAAACGGGGGGTCAATTCTCCCTGCAAAAGGACGACATTGAAGGGGTCAACCATGTAGACGAACTGCCGTCCACGTTCGCGTGCGAAAAACGCACGCTGCCATTTTCCGCCCGTCCTTACCTTCAGCAACTCGACTGGGTCGATCAACCGCTCCTGTAACATGGGTGGCAGATCGCCGTAGAGGTTGAGGAATCGGTCAGGCGAGATGCTGAAAACCTGGAACGAATCCAGCAAGGTTGAAACTTCGCCCCAACCTTGCAAGTTGGCACCGGCAGATTGACGCTGGCGTGTTGTCGTCGCCATTTCATCCAGGCTACGCATCGCTTCTGCGCCTTCACGGTTCAGTTCCCATCCACGTCCCGCCTCAGGTCGTACCTCGGCGGACCAGAGCATGAATCTCCCCAGCGCGATCTCGACAGGAGAATAGAACCACTCAAACGCCCCGGCTCCGGCAAGTAGGACAACCAACAGCCAGGGCAGGAGTACCCCTCGCTGTGAGAATCCCCCAACGAAGCGCGCAGCGCCCGTCAGTTCACGTTTGTCGGCCGGGAAGGTGGCCATGGGATTCGTTCCTCAATACTGGTTTGCCATGCCTTGTGGTAGGCACTTGCTGATGCCTTACCATGCCGAAGGAGAAGAAACACTGTATAGGCCTGTGCCACAAGCCAGGAAAGTGGTTTTTGCAGAACTCGGTAAGGTCCGGGAGTAAAGCGGTGCAGGAAGAGACGAGTCGCACGAGTCCGATACATCATCTTCAGGGGGTTGCGGCCACCACCTGTCGAAAGTGAGAGACGATGGACCAGCAGGGCAGTTGGATCTACAAGGAGTTTGACCCCCTGCTGTTTCGCACGCACCGACCAGTCTGCATCCTCGGCATACATGCCATAGCTCTCGTCCAGCAGACCAACTCGTTCCCAGACTTCAATCGAGGCAAGCCAGCAGCAACCCGTCAAGTAATCTGTTTCACCACCATAACGATGCGCCCGGGAGAGGTGACGTCCTGCGCCTCGATGGCTCAGCCAGCCAAGCGACCAGTAGATCCTTCCACCCGCGTACCAGATACGGTCTTTCGGCTCGTCATAGAGCATGACCGGGCTTACAGCAGAACGGGAAGCACTGGACGATACCTGCAGGTGGTGTAACAGGGAATTGGTCATGCCTGGCAGGATACGAACATCCGGATTGATCAGGCCAATGACCTCTGCTCCCATTTCCATGGCTTTTCGAATGCCGACGTTGGTCGCAGCGGCGAAGGGAAGGTTCTCGCTGTGATGCAGGTAAACAAGCCGCTTGAGCTCCTTCGCAACCAATTCCCCCGAACCGTCTGTAGACCCATTGTCGACCAGGATTAAAACATCCTCGACAGTGAGGTCGGCGAGCAGGGAACGGGCGGAAGCAAGGGTCTCCTCACCGCCGTTATGGTTGACCATAACATAGGCGGCACGTTTCACTACGCCTCCCTCGCCACCTTGGTGGCCAGCGCATCCCACGTGTAGCGCTCACGCACACTCTGAGCAATTTGCGAACGGCTCATCCTCCAGCGGTCAACTCCGATCTGCAGGAAGCGTACGATTGCACGGGTAAGATCATGCGGATCCCCCGGTTGAGCGAGGCAGCCGGATTCGCCTTCTGCCACAACATCGGCAAGAGAACCAACTCTTGAGGCAATCACTGGAACACCTGCTGCCAGAGCGGCCATCGCGATTCCACTTTGGGTCGCATGGCGGTAGGGCAGAATGACTCCATCGGCTGCTTGCAATCGCAGCGCCAGTTCATCATCGCTGAGGTACTGGTTTACAAGCCGGACACGGTCCTGCAAGCCTAACCTCGCAAGCTGGCTGGCGTACCCCCCGGCATCCTCATAGAACTCCCCTGCCACTTCCAGATGGATACCTGGTTGCTTGACATGGGCGAGGGCGTCGAGAAGGATATCGACACCTTTGTAGTGTCGTACGAGTCCGAGATGAAAAAAGAGGGTTTCATCGGGACGATAGCCCAAGGCCTTTTTCGCTTCAGCCTGCTTCTGATAACTGGGAGACTCCGAGAAACGATCATAGACGGGGTGAGGCATGAAAACAGCTTCCACACCTGGTGCAAGTATCTGCAGTTTCTTCTCTTCGGAACGAGCCCCGACATAAACTCTTGTTGCCCGTTTGAACAGCAGTGGATTCAGTAGTCGTCCCACAAATCCGTGTTCATGTGGCAACACGTTATGAGCGATCACATCAACCGCGGAAGCAGGCAGTCCCTGGATCACCGAACGCAGGCCCAAGACGAAGAAAGGATGCCAGTGGTGCACCACAACACGCTCCGGATCGAATGCACGGATCCTAGCACGAGCCGTTGCCCAAGTCCCAGGATGCCACGGTAGCAGAATCCGTTCGGCCCCATCGAGTGGTTTCGAAGCAGGGTCGACTTCGGATGTCCCGGGGAATAGGAAAGGTGGGTACATCCGTTCGAAACTGATCGGCAGAACCTCATGTCCATTGCTTCGCAGTTTCTGAATCAGGGATGCATTGTAGTGAGAAATCCCGCCACGCTGGGGAGGCACAGGACCGAGACAGACAATTTTCATGCCTCACCTCCATCCTGTGTCGACTCAACCACATCCGGCCCCACTTCTTTCTGACGCTGCATGCGCATATTCGTAATCTGTTCCCCAAGCAATCCGATCGAGAAAAACTGTACACCTAGAATCATCGCGAGTATACCGAGAAAGAAGAGTGGCCGATTCCCAATCGCAACCCCCATGAACCACTGCACACTCAACCAGGCAAGGATCGCGAACCCTACAAGCAAGGAGACGAGACCAAATGCTCCGAACAGATGCATGGGGCGCACTGCAAAGCGGGTAATAAACAGTACCGTCAACAGGTCCAGCGCACCGTACAGCATCCGTGAAATGCCATATTTAGTCTTACCCCAGCGACGTTCATGATGCAACACCTCACGTTCCCCGACACGCCATCCCTGGCTGTGTGCAAGGACCGGTATAAACCGATGCAACTCCCCATACAATTCGATTGTATCAAGGACCTCACGTCGATAGATCTTTAAGCCGCAATTGAAGTCGTGAATCTTGATCCCGGACGTCAATCGCGCGATGAAGTTGAAGAAACGAGATGGGATGGTTTTAGAAGGTGGATCATGTCGTTTTTTCTTCCAGCCACTGACCATATCGAAGCCTTCTTCCAGCTTTTCGATCAGATTGGGAATCTCGTTGGGATCGTCCTGCAGGTCCGCATCCATGGTGACAACATAGTTTCCCCGCGCCACCTTGAATCCAACGTCCAACGCAGCGGACTTACCACGATTTCTGCGGAAATGAAAGCTCCGAACGCGTTGATCCTCACGCGAAAACTGACGGATGACATCCCCCGACCCGTCACGGCTGCCGTCATCTATAAAAACAACTTCAGCATCCTGGGGAATCCTGGCCAACACTGAATCAATTTCTTTCTTCAGGTGTGGCAGAGACTCCGCCTCGTTGAAGAGGGGAATCAGGATCGACAATGTCGGATTTTCGCTCATGGTCGAGTTGTCCACTTGAACTTGAACGGCGATTCATCCCATCGGGGATCGAGTTCGATAGAATTAAATGTAAGTTCGACAACAACCGGGATACGTCCCCTCGCTGCCAGCTTTACCTTTCGCGCAACAGGAATTCCTTTGATTGCATCATGGTCCCGATACTCCTTTTTCAGGATCATGGAACCATCCGGCCTGGACCAGGTTTCACGCAGAACCTGCCCCTTTCCTGGTGCGATTTCAATTTGGTGCTCCATCCCCTGCTCGTCAAGCGTCCACAACCAAAGGGAGTCATCCCCCACGATGCTGAAATCAAGTGTGGCGTATTCCACTGAAGGGGGCCTGGGCATGGGATCAAAGAGCACAAGAAGATCATCAGTGGGTAGCGGGAGTCCAGTCAATGCCTCGATATCAAGCGAATCGACTCCACCGCTCATCATCGTACCATCGCCTAGACTCAGTTCGTAAAAACCTTCGCTGAGCACAACCTCACCCGCCTTGATGCCGAGAGGTGCACGCAGGGTTGCTGCGAACTGATCGGGCATCTTGAGCTGACTCTGCCCGAAAAAGGTACCCTTGTAGAAAAGGGCTTGGAATCCGAAGCTGAAATCTGCATCGATGGACGATGTGGCGTCAGAGAGTTGTCCAAGCAGGGCGCGAGCACCTTCAGGGGAGGAAGGATGTTTCTCGATTTTCGGAGCCCGTCCACCACATCCGGCCAGTAGGAACAGAGAAAACGCCGCAGCAGAGGCGGCGGCAACCAGTCGTACGTGATGCTTCGGCTTACCGGTCCAGCTTCGGGCCAATCTCATCCGCATCCCCTCCCTTTTCAAGCGCTGTGTTCCAATAGTTCCGTGCTTGCTGTACCCGCCCCAGCGTAAAGGTAACGTCGCCGAGATGGTCTAATATTTCCGGATTGTCCGGATCAAGCTGTAGCGCCCGCTGAAGGAAGAGTAATCCCTCATCGGATCGGTTCATCTTATGCAGAATCCAGCCTTTTGTATCCAGATAAGAAGCATTGTCCGGCTCTGCCTCCAAGGCAGTGGTGACGAAATCCAGAGCTTCCTCGTAATGCCGTCCCGCTTCCACCAGCATGTAGGCAAAATTGTTGAGCACCTGCGGGTCTTCAGGTGCAATCTCGTAGGCCCGCCGGTAAACTTCTTCAGCCTTGTCCCACAACTTACGATCATGGTAGACAAACCCGAGGTTGACCAAGTGATCGACATTCTGGGGCTCAACTTGAACCGCGTGCTCAAGCACATTTTCCGCACGGTCAAAACGATCGTAGCGAAGAAAGACCGACCCAACCAACGACAGGAGTTGAACATCATCCGCAAGATGAATCAGAGCTGAATCGCAAAGACTCATTGCCTCAACACTGTCGCCACGAATCGCAGCGAGACGAATACGCAATTCCCAATATCGCGGTTCGATGGGCTGCATCTTCGATGCTTCCGTGAAGGCACTGTCGGCGGCAAGGGTGTCCCCCAGCTCGAGGTAGAGACCGCCGATCATGAAGGGAAGCATGTGAGCATCCGGACGAAGCTGCTGTAAACGTTGGTAGGTATCAATCGCACGCTCATGCTGTCCAGCACCCGAAAGCAGGGAAGCCTCTCGCCCGAGGAGCATTTCCGCCTTGGATGGATCCAGCGCACGGAGGGTTTCATAGCTCTCAACAGCATCGAGAGGGCGTCCAAGCCGCTCATAGACTGCAGCAATGTTAGCCCACACCTCAAGATTATCGGGTCTCAAACGAGCAAGCTTCTGCCAGATCGTTAGAGCCTCTTCATACCGTTTCAGCTGATAGACCAGCTCGCCATAATGCTCAAGTAGATCCGTATCGGAAGGGAAGTTCTTCACCCCACGGAAGAGGGTAAGACGTGCGCTGTCATATTCCCCACGGAGCTCGTACATCTCAGCGATCGCATGATATAGTTCCGCCTGTGTCGAATCACGCAACAGTGCCTGATGGTACTCGTTGAGTGCCCGCAGATAGTCTCCCTCCATCTCGTAGACCGAACCTGCGATCACATGATCCACCACCTCTGGTGATGGCATCGAGAGAGCTTCGGCACGGGATGCTGAGTCGGAATCTTCCTTCGCCAATTCACGATTGGCGGAGCAACCGACCAGGAACACCAACAAGAAGAGGGGAGCAATCCAACGCACTGTTTTACCCAACAAAGAAGCGAAGAATATCATGATAAGTCACAACCAGAACTAGGAGTAACAACAACGCCATTCCCACCTGCTGAAGCACAAGCTTCACCTTGGTAGATACAGGCCTTCGAATAATAGCCTCAATCAGGATATAGACGAGATGACCACCATCCAACACCGGGAATGGTAAGATGTTCAGGAAACCAATGCTGATGCTGATGAACGCAATAAAGCTGACAAAGCTGATCCAACCAGCACGTGCCGTTTCACCTGAGAGGTAGACAATGCCGGCCGGACCGGTCAAGTCGCTGACGGACGCCTCACCCTTGACCAGCATCCCGACACTCTGCAAGCTGAGGTCGAGAATGTTCCAGGTCGATTGTGCACCCGTAACGATTGCGGTCCCAATTCCTGCAGGCTGGTAGATCACCCTTGGACCGACACCAATCATCCCGACACTGAGAAGCTGTTCGTCCTCAACAATCTGCTCCTCGCGTGGAATCACTGTCGCGGACATGGTGTCAACACCACTGACCCAACGTAATTGGGTTTCCTGGTTGGCTCGTTCACGGATCAGGTCGCGAAACGCGAGCCAGGTTGAAGCTTCCACACCATCGACTGCCAGAATGCGATCCCCGGGCTGCACACCTGCTTCCATCGCAGGGTAATCCTCAGCGACACTGCCAATCAAGGCGGAGGGATCGGTAGTCGGCTTTCCTTCGAAGAGGGTAATACCTGTATAGATGACAAAGCCCAGGATGAAGTTCATGATCACACCAGCACTGATCATGAAAACCTTGGCCAGCGTGCTCTTGGATTGGAATTCCCAGGGTTCCCCCTTGATTCCGCCCTCTTCATCCATGAACTCATCCACCATCCCGGAAATCTTGACATACCCGCCGAGCGGGATGTAGCCGAGACGATATTCTGTTTCTCCGCGCTTGATTCCGAATAGCTTGCCGAAACCAATGGAAAAGGCCTCCACACGCGCTCCAGACAGCTTTGCAGCGGCGAAGTGACCGAATTCATGCACAAAGACAACCACACCGAGAACAACAATAAATGAAACCAGCGTCAGCAGCATTTCTATCCCAAAATCTGGTTCAATGGTAGCGAGTTAAGACAACCTCAGAGAGTATACACACCTCACCCGCCTCAAGGGGCTTTGACCCACCTGTCACGGGAGTCAAAGAGCCGACCTGGTAACCAGGTCGGCTCCCGGAAAGCCGACAAAAGGATCACGCTCGGAAGCGTGTCAAGTTCCCATTATCTGGGATCGTACAGAGCCTTACCCGCCGAGGTAAACTCCCAGGCCAAGAGTTGTCCAGCTTGACGGTGCGGGTTCATCCACTCCCGACATGATGTAGTGCTTGATATAAATGCGTGCGCCTAATGGGAAAACAGGCGGCTTTATGCCCACACCTGCAATAATATGGAACCCGAATTTGAACTCTGTGGAGACCAGGTCCACAGGATCAACTTCTTCGTCTGCAGATTGAACGTTGTCGAGAACCAGCTCTTCACTGAATACCGGGGCAAACACACCCAGGCTCGGGCCAGCTCCAATAAAGACACGGCCTACAGGCATTTTAAAGACATTATACAGGACCGACAGATCGGCACCGATGCGTGCATAGGGAAGACCTTCTTCCGAAACAACCGGCTGGCCGGACTGTGGAGCGGGAGTGAAAACAGCATCATACGTTGCGAACGCAGCTTCCACACTCACCTGAAAATCAAAAATGGGCAGAATGTTTAGAGTCAGATCAACGCCGATGCCTATCGGAGCGCCCGATTCGGTTCGGGTCAGGGTTGTCGGCGCATAACCGCCTGGATCGCCCTCAAATGTAAAGGCATTGGTTGCTTCTGGAATCGTGGTCTGATCCATGTTCACATGAATGCCGATTCCTGCAAACGACGGCATCGCAACAATCAACAGGCCCAGCACAACTGCAACATGCTTTCCAACACGCATGACTTCCTCCTGAGGGTTTGGCCCCACATCACTGGTGGCAGCTTTGTCTTGGGCAAAGATAGTGCTGCATGCAACGGGTCAACCAACCGCCAATTGCATCATTCGTTGGATTCATGTCCCCGGGAGCGCCCGATCATGCCACGCGCCTCCCGGCTTGCGACAAAACGGATGATCTCCTGGACCTCGTCCGTTGGATTCTCAATCTGCTGAAGCTGTTCCACCGCCTGACTAAAGTTCAACCCGCTGCGGTAGATCACTTTGTAGG
Organism: bacterium; assembly: GCA_020444265.1. Taxonomy (GTDB): domain Bacteria; phylum Electryoneota; class Electryoneia; order Electryoneales; family Electryoneaceae; genus JAHLLH01. Next base: position 354,855 of record JAHLLH010000001.1, on the reverse strand, counting down.
CATTCTTGATCTCACGAAGCTGTTCAGCCGAGAAGCCTCGCCGACGCAGGCCAACCGAGTTCAGCCCCTTGTAGTCCATTGGTTCGCCAGCCGCCCATATGTAGGGCGGAATATCCTGGGGTACTCTCCAGCCGCCACCTACAAAGGTGTGCTTACCGATGCGGACAAACTGGTGGATCGGCACCATACCGCCAATAATCACCCAATCATCAATCTCGACATGGCCCGCCATGTTGACGGAGTTCGCAATGATGACATGATCTCCGACACGGCAATCGTGTGCCACGTGTGAATAGGCCATCAGGAAACAATCGCTGCCGACAACCGTTTTACCAGAGTGAGATGTACCACGGTTGAGGGTGGCGAACTCACGGATTACGGTACGGTCACCAACCTCGAGGGTGCTTTCCTCGCCTTCAAACTTCAAATCCTGCGGATCGGTCCCAACCACAGCCCCTTTCGAAATCTTCACCTCTTTGCCCAGCCTGGCATGGGAGGTTATGTAGGCATGTGGACCAATGACCGAACCATCCCCAATCACCGCACCAGCCTCAATCACGGCAAAGGGGTGAACAATTACATTTTCACCGAGCCTGGCATCCGGATGTACGGCTGCCAGCTTATCAATACCACTCATCTTTACTTTTCCTTTACGATGGCCTGCATTTCTGCCTGTGCGGCCATCTCATCATCCACGTATGCTGTCCCCTTCATCCGGCATATGCCGCGTCGCAGATAAATCATCTCGACCCGGAAGTAAATCGTATCACCAGGCACTACAGGACGGCGGAACTTGACGTTGTCCAACCCGGTGAAGTAAACTACACTCTTCTCCGGTTCACTCGATTCATTCAGCAGGAGTACCCCTCCCACCTGCCCCATAGCTTCGATCACCAGAACGCCGGGCATAATCGGATGTCCCGGAAAATGCCCCTGGAAGAAAGGCTCGTTGATCGTCACATTTTTTATGCCCGTTACCCGCTCCCCGGGAACCAGCTCGAGGATGCGGTCTACCAACAGGAAGGGGTAACGGTGCGGGAGCAGCTTTTCAATCGCATTGATATCAAAAACATAGCTACTGTTACTGGTCCGCTGATACTTCTTGGTGAGCTGCCGCTGCTGGTAGATCTTCCGCATCTTGCGAACCATCTCGACATGAGAGGCATGCCCCGCACGTGCCGCAAGCACGTGCCCTTTGATTGGAAGTCCGAGTAAGGCAAAATCTCCAATCAGGTCTACCACCTTGTGACGGACCGGCTCGTTGTAGAATCGCAGAGGGCGATCATCCAGTATGCCGGACGTCCCGAGCTTCATCGAACCTTCGACATTGAAGAGCTTTTTCATGCGATCCAGCTCTTTAGGATCAATTTCGCGGTCAACGATGAGTAGACCTGATTCGAGCGACGCTCCTTTGATCAGGCCGGCTTCCTTGAGCTGCTCCACTTCGCTCAGGAAGGCGAAGGTACGTGAGGCGGCAAACTCAGTCACATACTCTTCTTCCAAGCTGTACATCGATGTATACTGGGTGCCAAGCGCAGGATTCCGGTAATCGACCATGTAGGTGATGCGGAATTCGTCCGAAGGAATGATGACCAGGTCAATGCCATTCTCTTCGTCGTGGAAGATCATCGTCTTGTTGATTTCGAGGTACTCTTTAGGAGCCTCCTGCTCAACAATACCCGCTTCCAGCAAGGCATCGACAAACGGCTTTGAACTACCATCAATCACCGGTGGTTCGATGTTATCCAATGCGACAATACAATTGTCGATACCGAGGCCAGCCAAGGCTGACAAGACATGTTCGACGGTGTGTACACGTACATCGCCCTGGGCAATTGTGGTGCCTCGGGAGATGTCGATGACGTGGTCGATGTCCGCTTTGATTTGCGGGCTGCCATCCAGATCAACCCGTTCAAAGAAGTACCCGCTGCCAGGGGGGGCGGGCTTGAAGGTCATGTGGGTTTTTACGCCGGTATGTAAACCGACGCCTTCCAACGACACTTCCTTTTCAATCGTTCTCTGGTTCTTCAGCAATGAACGACTCCCGTTTGGCTACTTCTGATCTTCCAATTTTCGGACACGCTTAAACAGCTCCGGCAGACGGCTTAGCGAAGCTTCAATCCTCCGCCAATTTTGAATCGCCCGTGCCGGGGTCCCCCCAACCACACGCATCCCGTTCACCGGTTCAACATCTTTCGGATTGCTTACAATACCCGACTGCGCGGCAATGACCAGGCCATCACTCAACTCGATATGCCCAGCCACCCCAACCTGACCACCGAGCATGGAATGTGAGCCTACTTTCGTACTGCCAGCGATACCCACCTGGGCAGCCATCACAGTCTGTTCACCGACTTCCACATTGTGTGCAATCTGAATCAGGTTATCCAGCTTCACTCCGCGCCGAATGACTGTCCTTGTCAGGGTAGCTCGATCAATCGTCGTGTTTGCACCGACATCCACATCGTCTTCCAGGACTACGATGCCTACCTGGGGAATGGTCGCATACCCCTCATCCCCCGGTGCAAAACCAAATCCATCCGAACCGATCACAGCACCATCCTGAATGACGACGCGGTTGCCGATTTGACAACCTTCACGGATGCTGACTCGGCTGTGGAAGAGGCAGGATTCACCAATGACAACATCCCGTCCAACGAATACCTGCGCACGCAGGACCGTCCCTTTGCCAATGCTCACCCCATTTTCGATTACACATCCAGGACCGACTGAAACTCCTTCCGCAAGCTGGACATTCTCGCCCACAACAGCGGAAGGATGGACACCGGGTGCTGGCGGTGGAGGTGCTGGAAAGAAGAGACGCAGTGCCTCAACAAAGGCCCTGCGTGGATCTGAACTAACAAAGTAGGTACCCTCACCACCCTCGGGCGGCTGCGCGAGAATCACTGCAGCTGCACGTGTTGTAGCGAGATGCTTCCTGTAGGCGGGGTTGGTCAGGAAAGTAACATCTTCTTCCCCAGCCTCGAGCAAGGTGGCAACACCGGAAATGAGCTTGTCAGGGTCTCCGACAAGCTCAGCTCCGATCTTCTTCGCAATCTCAGCGGCTCGGATTGTCATTTCGAACCAGTACCAGCCTTTTTCAACTCCTCCAGCACTCGTTCGGTAATGTCGAGTTCCGGGTTGGCATAGGCAATGGCTGTGCCGACTGCATCAAAAATGACATCGTATCCATCTTCCGCCGCGATCGTATCAATCACCTTTTGAATCTTCTCGTTGATCGGGGCGAAGAGTTCCTGGTTACGCTGGTAAGCACGCTGTTCAATCGTCGACTGGAACTGGCGATATTCATTGAGTTTCTGCTGGAAGCTGGCCTGCTTTTCGGCCTTCTTTTCCTCAGAATAGAACATCATCGCCTGCTGGCCCAATTCTTCCTGCATGGCGTTCAGTTCGTCTTCCATCTGCGAGGCCTGACGCTGCCACTCGCTGATGTCTTCACTCAGGATCTTCTGTGCATCCTGCGCCTCGGAGTATTCATTCAGAATTCGCTCCGAGATGATGATCCCAACCTTCACATCCTTTGCGAGGACCGGGCTCGCAACCAGAAGGCCGAGCATCAGCAGAACACTCATGACTGCGACAAACTTCTTCATCCATGCACCTCAATGGTTTCGTACTTAGAAGGTACGTCCGAACTGGAAGTGAGGCATCCACTTCCCTTGTCGACGACCTGTTTGATCGAAATAATCGTATCCGTAACCGTAGTCAAGTCCAATCAATCCGATGAACGGCATGAACAGACGTACGCCAACACCCATCGAACGGCGCATGTCGTTCAAATCCATTTCCTGTCTCGTTTCCCAGACGTTCCCCGCCTCGACAAAACCAAGCAGGAAGACGGTCGGGTTCGGAATAATTGGCAGACGGAATTCAAACGTCTGTTTGAACATGCTCCGTCCACCCAGCGGATAGCCGCCTGACTGTGGACCAACTTCCGCTTCGTCGTATCCACGCAGGGATTCACCAAAACTAATCCCGCTGCCGCCCATGAAGAAGTAATCGATGTAGGGCACATCCACGCGATTCTTGGTCAACCCAAACAATAGTCCGGTACGAGTCTGCGAGTAAAGGACCAACTTGTTTGTGATGGGAAAGTACCACTCCGCGCTGGCAAAATGCTTGTGGAACTGGTCATCTCCGCCAAAAAGACTACCCGCAAGCTCGGCAGAGTAGGAAAAGACGCTTCCACGGGTCGGGAACTCAGGATTGTCACGGCTGTCACGTGTGAAAATCTGGGTAACGGAACTGCTCCAGCGAGGCTCACCCTCTGCAAGGCCACGGACATTGTTTACACGGAAGCCATCCGAGAAATTGTCATACTCGGACCGTTCCAGTTTGTAAATCCAGTCCCCACGGGTGTAGTCATCCGGCCATTTGAATCGGCGTCCGATACGAACGCTCCCCCCCGTCACATGTTCATCGAAACCGTAGTAGGATCCACCACGGCGCAGATCGAAGAAGCTCAGACCACCGAGGGTTGGCGTGTTGAACATCCAGGGTTCTGTGAAACTGACCGAGAAGCTACGGTAGATGTAACCAAAATTCCAGTCGAGGCTGAATCGCTGACCGTTCCCGAAAAAGTTGGGCATCGCGAAACCTACCGCACCGATGACTCCATCTCGCTCCGAATAACCAGCGGACACATTCGCCTGATCAGTAGGCTTCTCCTCCACATCGACAAAGAGGTCCACCTCGTTTTCGCTAACGGGTTGGACATCCGGCGTGATGTTGGCGAAGTAGTTCAGGATGGTCAATTCACGAATAGAACGACGAAGACGAGAAACATCAAAGGTGTCGCCCGGATAGAGCACGAATTCGCGGCGGATTACTTTCTCTTTGGTTTTCGTATTCCCGATAATGTTGATCTTCCGAACCTTAAACTGATTCCCTTCGACGATGGTGAAATGAACGTCCAGGGTGTCCTCACTGACAGGAACCAGTGATGGTTCGACACGAGAATAGATGTAACCACGGTCGTAGTAAAGATTCCCCAACCGTTCGCCCGTCGTCAAATCCAGCTCTTGCTGGCTGAAGACAGTACCGGGACGGAAGGCCAACAGATCGAGAAGCTCATTATTGGTAAAGAGGGTATTTCCATCGAAGCTGACATCACCGAAGAAGTACTTGGCGCCTTCATCCACTTTGATCGTTAGAATCATTCGTTTGCGATCATCGGTGTAGGAGACTGAATCGCCCACCACGGTGGCATCACGGTAGCCATTGTTGCGGTAGAATGCTACAAGCAGGTCCAGATCCGATTCGAACTTCGTTCGATCAAAGGTTCCGCTGCGGAAGAGACCACGTTCCTTGGTGTCGTCGAACTGTTTCCGTAGGGTTTTGTCTTCGAATGCTTCGTTCCCGACAAACTCGATCTCTTTGATCCGGACCTTTTTCTTCTCCTCGATGACGACTTGAACTTCTTTCTTCATCTCATCGTCTGTATCGGAGACCTCAAACTCAACCGTAGCCAGCAGATAGCCTTTTTCGTGGTATTGATCGAGTAGTTTCTGGCGTGCCTGTTTAACTCGGGAAGGCCGTAACACCTGCCCTTTATAGAGGTTCAACGTTTCGTTGACCTCATCGTCTTTCAGCTTTTTATTTCCGACAATCTCGATGGTGCCGATGCGCGGGTATTCCTCAACTTGCACCAGGAAAAAGGCGCCATCCCCCACTTCCCGCTCGATCTGGATTTCCACGTAACGGAATAGGTTCAGGGACCAGATACGTTGGATCGCTTTCTGGATATCGTCACCAACAACCTCTTTCCCGACAATCAAGCCAGAGTTGGCGATGATCAGCCCAGGATCAGCAGTCTGTGCACCCTCCACCCTGACACCGAGTACTTTGATGCCCCTGGTGACAGGTTGCGCTGAACCACTGCCCGGCAGGGTTGCCAATACGAGAAGCAGGGTTGTTCCGAGGATGAGTTGTACGAAGCGTCTGTACATGGTCTCCAACCGTCTTGTCAAAGGCTGAAAGGTACGTGAAACCACCTGCATGCACAAGCCGAATCACATTCTGTCAGGGCCGCTTGAGTCGATCAAGTTCTAGCTTGCAGAAGCAAACTATTTACGGCCACTTAATGGTTGTTGCATCAAAGACAAATGTGTATTTCAGGCGAAGTGAACGATTGTTCTGCAAAGCCTGTGGGTTGTCCGCCTGAACTTCCGCCAGGTTATCATACTCCCAGTCACCCTGGATCACAAAGTTGGGCGAAATTTCACTCAGTCGATATTGCAGACTCCAGGTCTGCAACAAGCCGATTCGCCCCGCCTGGTAGTCTGGAACCGTAGTGTAGCGTGGGTCTTTTCCGAGCTGTCCCGTATAACTAAGGAATAAATCACGGGTCAGGTACTTACCTACCGTAACACTGGATGAACGAAAATAATCCACCGTCCGCTTGCTGGTCTCTTCTTCCGGCACCTCAGCATTTTGATTGTTTGGATCAGATGCCAGGTTCTGGGCAATGGTTGGGTCGATACGTACCAGGTCAAGTCCCAGCCATCGTTCTACGTCTCGTTCAATCGGCCGCAGCCACATCCGGGTGACTGCTTTTTCCAATCCACCAGCACCAATCAGGGTCGCTCTGTCACGGATCGCCTCGGGAGATATACCAAGCGTAGAGGCAACCTGTTCCTGACTGGAGCCATCTTCATCCTCCAGAACGAGCGTAAACTCGCCCCATCGACCACGTGTTGTACGCTCACCTGTAATCGGATCAATCACGTAGAGGGTTAAATAGACACGTCTTGAAAAATCTGACCCAGGCTCTAGAACATTTGAAAGAGCGCGAGCACTTACGACTGGCAATAGCGATGTTTGATCGAAGGTGACTTCGGCACGCTGCATCTCGAAGGTGAGGTCGAGAAACTCAATTTCACCCTGTGTAGAGGTGATTGTCCCGATCATCCTGAACGAATCATCAATCAGTCGCCCTTCTGTACGTAACGGTCGCTGCGGTTCTGTCGATTCGAGTTCGAGGTCGAGAGCAACCTGCCCAAGGATATTGAATGCATTGATCAGCGAAATATCCTCGAGTTGACCGATAACGTATTCGAAACGAACATCACGGCCAATATTCAGCTCAACATTCCATCTCGCACCGAGGAGCAGATCGATTGCACTCCGTTTGGCAAACTCCGCCGCCCCTGTCTTACTTGTGCCATTTACACGCATTGCATCATCATCCGACGGAATCGTAAAATCGGCATTGGAAATGGTTAGCTCACCTTCCACCCTCACACTGTCTATCGGACCAGAAACGGACATCCATTCGTTCGAATCGAGCCCACTCAGCTTGACATTCGAGTACTCCGGAGTTCCGCTGATGACAGGTGGACGCATGGGCACACCAAGGGAATGCGGTGTGCGAACCTTCAATACACCAAGATCGAGTCCGAGCGAACGGACGAGCAGGGGTAGACGATCAGGATCGAGCGGATCACCTGGCTCATTGGTTGCCAGGATACGTCTCCCCTCTTTCCCGAGGATTGCTTCAAAACTGTTTATTGTCGTATGCCCATCCAGGTCAATATCTACATCAATCGTGATGTCGTGCATCTTCGGGAAGACAGACGCGAAGGTGAGCGAACCATTTTCAAGGGTGAGGCTGCCCTGCGATGATGCTGGCTTTCCTCCGACCATGGTCACAATCCAGTTCAGCTCGCCCTGCCCTTCACCTCCGGTAACAAAACCGGTCATTTGAGGGAGTAATTCCGGCAGGTCGCCACCGAGGACAAACGAGAGTTGACCGGCACCGCGGACCAGCGGGAATGCACCAAATACCTGGAATCGATAGTGATCCGACCGGTTCAGGTCAAATTCATCGATATAGAGAACATGCCCAAGTCGTTTGGACGATTCACCCCGCAGCGCGAGAGTAACATCAGGGAAGAGGATGCCAAGGATTCGAGCATCTGTCATGCCCACATTCATCGTCCAGTTCGGCAGTGTCAGCGCTCCACCGACTTGTCCTTGAAGGGATATGGTTCCTTGCAAGATGTCTTCCCGGCCGGTCAACGCCTGCGAAATCACACTGGCATCGGACCCGGGCGAGGAGACTGCCACATCGAGTTGATTTTGCGGTATGGAATACCCGCCATCAAGCGTGAAAAGAGTACGTCCACCCTGCCCAACCGATCCCTGCTGAATGACCACATTTCCCTGAAGGTCCGACTCGACCGTCAGTAACCCCCAATATTCGGTGAGGTCGCTGAATTGTCCTTCGGATAGTTCAAAATGGGAATCAATAACGGGTTGACGGAAGGGGCCAGTGAGCAGCAGACGGCCATTGATTCGACCACCGACTTTTTCCGCCGGAAGCGAGGTCATTGTCGGTACAAGTTCGGAGGCATTCAGGTCCTCTACACCAAACTCAAACCGCTCGATATTTCGACTCGCAAGGTCGATGGTGCCAAATCCATGCAAGAAGTCCATAAAATTGAGTTGCTGGACGGTTAGCAGGCTATCGGTAAGCGAAAACTCAGCATCACCGTTCCCAATCATTGTTTCATGACGCAGGAAGGTGTAGCTGAAGATACCGTCCAAAGGTGCATCCGGGGAATGAGTAATCGTCCCATCACTGTTCAAGCTGAAGTCTGTCACCGGATCGTGAATATTCAAACCACCATAAACTTTGTCACCTGAGAAGTGAACCTCACCATTGATATCCAGATTCAGGATGCGTTGGGGAAGTCGGAAGTCGTCTGACCACCAGGTTGCAAGCAGCTGCGGCTGTGTGCTGTGAAGATTCACCGTGTCATGATGCCTTCCCCACATCCGCCCGGATGCATCTTGAAAAACCGACGAGAAGAGGCTGAGGCGAAGGTCATAGCCATTCCGGTCATAGAGACCAGAAAACTCACCAAGCGTTGGGTCATCCTGGTTTCGGACACGTCCTTCTGTGCGAATAACCCAGCTCGTTTGAGGAGTGAGACGCAGCGTTACCGTACCTTCAACTTCTTTCGTCGCAAGTGGTGCAGCCCAATCTGGCAGTTCTTCCGGATCTACAACACCGTCGACATCGATGTCTATCGGGAACCTGTCATCGCGGCCAAAATTGTATTGCCCGATGGCCCGGGCAGACAGGCCGAAATAGGTAGCATCGAGGTAGTCAAAGACGATAGAGCGCTGCTGCTGATCGAAGTGGACTTCAGTTGTTACGTCCGAAAATGTACCGATGCGTGTCTCCAATGCTGGAGCAGTACCAAATGCTTGAAGCAACCACGGCTCCCCTGCCTTGGAGTGATAATTGAAACGAGCGTTTATCAGTCCTTTTGGCTGGTTAAGATAGCTGAGCCCTGCAAAGGTCCCCAAGTGCTTCCCGATCCGCCCATTCGGCACCAGCATTTCAGCATTTACTTCGATAGGTCCGTTCAGGTTGACAGCCGCATGAAACTCTGCGTCATCCCCCTCAAATCGGGTTGTTCCATCAGCTGTCGCTAATCCTTCTTCTACGAGACCTGTGAGATTTATTCTGTCAAATAAAGGTCCACCTGCCACTTGAAGAGCGCCCTCACTGAGTTTCCAGTTCGCCGTATAGGATAAACCGCTCGAATCCATCCAGGCCTGAACATGGATGTCAAACATCCCTTCCAAATCCCGCACAGGCGAGCTGTCAGGTAACGTCAGTTTTTCGAGGGAATACCCCGGAAGGTCGAGTTTCGATTCAAGCGCCAGGTCCGTCAGGTCAAGCGACCCATTCACTTTCAGGCTGCGAGTGGTGTCCGCCCAAGCACTGCCTGCGAATTCATAGTCAAGACGATTATCGGGCCTGTTGATCACCCATCCAGACAGATCGTGCACTTCAACCCAGGGAGTTTCGCTTCGTCCCATGACACGAAAGATGCCTTCCCGCAGGATGATCCTTTCCAAAAAGGAGTATTCGGTAAGATCGGGAAACTCTGGTGGTGGACGATCTGTCGCACCCAGCTTGTCCGCTCGAAGTGTGATGGCTGGCTGGGTCAGGGCAACACTCTGGATCACTCGCTCGATCCCACCGGATCTGCGCACAAGGTTGCTCAGCACCATCCGTAAGTTGATCCTACGGATTTCCACAACGATGGATGTATCCGGGTCATGGTAGTGGATATCTGTGAGCTGGAGTGTCGAGGATTCGAGAGTTGCAGAGCCAATGGTAAGCTGCCCCGGAAGGCCGGAGAACACCTGGAGGAGTTCGTTCCTCAACCGGTTGGAACGGTTAAGATAGCGGATTCCGACCATGATGCTGAAACTCAAGGCCAGAATCAGCAGCGCGACTACGAGAACCCATGGTCGCCGCCGCATCGTATCCTCAAGCGTCAGATTTTAGAAAAACATCATCGGGATCGAGCGCGCGTGAGACCCTTAGAAACAGGCCTGTTAATGCGCGCGACACGGTCCTCGCAGGCTGCGCCGTTCTTGTTACCTCGGGGGCGCCGCTGGGAGTCAGCCGGAGATAGACTCGATCCATCCAGCCAACACGGCCTTGGCTGCCGACCATCAGGCCTGCAATGTCAAAACCACTGACATTTTTGCGGACTCTCCCGCCGAACCGCAGTGCTCGTCCACGTCCATCAATCGAATCGATTCCAAGTACAAGGTGCCGCAATCGGGGTCCATCTGTCCCGCAAAGCAGACCGCCAACTGTCCCCGAGTACTCCGCCGGCCATCCATCCAAGCGAAACCCAGCCGATTGCACCTGGGAGTTGACAACATTTGCAGGCACCCCTGTCTCGGCTTCGATAACGAGATCGAGAGGGTCAGGCTCGCTCAGCCCATCCCGCCCTAATGTAAGAACCGTTACAACCCCGCCTGGTACCTGGAATCCTGCAGAGAAGGTATGCCCCGACCCCACTGGTAGCATACGCCAGCTGTTTTCGCGACACCAGACAACAATTCGCTGGACATCCTCGGGGGTTTTAGGAAGGAGAGCAGGTGTAACCGTATCCTCAACCCAGAGCTCCTCAAAACTGGATTGGAGGCTGGCTGATGTTCCGGCCGCGGGACTCAACTTTGCACCAATTGTTCACTTATACACCCGAAGCGGCGCTCACGGTTCTGGTAATCGTGGATCGCTTCCAGAAGTTGCTGCTTCCTGAAATCGGGCCAGTAGGTCTCTGTGACATAGAGCTCCGTGTACGCGCACTGCCAAAGCAAAAAGTTACTGAGCCGGTGTTCACCGGAGGTGCGAATCAGAAGGTCTGGATCAGGCTGACCCGCGGTATCCATGGCTGAAGAGAGCGCCTCTTCGGTGATCTCCTTCACACCTTGCGCTTTTAGACGATTCATCGCTCGGACAATTTCGGATCGTCCACTGTACGATAATGCAAGGGTCAGCACCAGACCATTGTTTTTCGCGAGCCGTTGCATCGCCAGATCGAGCTCCCGTCTCGGAAGCTCGGGCAGATCATCCATCTGGCCGATGGTTCGCAAGGTCACGTTGTTCTGGTCGAGGTCGTCAACTTCCTTACGGATGGTTGAGACTAAAAGCTGCATGAGCGCGGAAACTTCCTGAGCAGGCCGTTTCCAGTTCTCCGTTGAAAAGGTGTAAAAGGTCATCACTTCGACGCCGAGGTCCACACCCATTTCAACCATTTCACGTACCGAAGTGACCCCTTCCTTATGGCCGAACAGACGCGGGAGGGTACGTTTCTTCGCCCAACGCCCATTGCCATCCATAATGAATGCAATGTGACGCGGAATCTTCTCCCTTTGGGAAAGAACCGCTTTTTCCAACTCTTTGATATCGCGCCCGTTCATGCTGCCTCGGCGTGAAAAGGCGAAGCGGACGTGCTGCGTCCGCTTCGCCGCAACGTCTTCCATGAAATCCCGATCAACCCTGGGATTCTGCTTTTTGAATGTTGATCAGAATCTGGTTGACAACTTCGCTCTTATCCGTCTGCTCGAGGTTGTCATACGCAGCACGGAGAATCAGCCACGAGTTCATATCCTTCAACTCGGGGTCATATACTTCCACACCGTTCGGGAAAAGCCAAGGCTCCAGCACCTTAACCAAGGTTGCCCAGTCCTGGGAAGCAAGCAACGAACGAGCTGCGTTCAGGCGTGCTTCTGAATCCTCTGGATTCAGATCGATTGCAATCAAGTATTCCCTTGCAGCTGCCTCGAAATGCTCCGCGCTATGGAGCAGAATGGCCTTGTTGTAATGGAAATCAGGATTGTCCGGATCGGTTTCAATCGCCATGTCCCACACACCGATCGCATCGTCATTGCGGTCCAACTGCTGCAATGCGAGTGCTTTTGCCTGGATAACATCCAGCTTGCGTGCTGCTTCGAGGCTGTCCCCACCGACGACCATGATCTGGTCGACCATGTTAATCACATCCTCGTTGCGTTCTTCCGTGCGGTAGATCATCAGGATGTTATACAGGGTGGAAACATCGTTTCCAGTTGCGGGATCGTGAACCGCATCCTGAAGATAGCTTTCAGCGTTCTCGTAATCTTCCATCTGCAGGTAACACAAACCGATACGCTTCAAGGTTTCTTTGTCGTTCGGCTGAATCTTCAACGCAGTCTGGAATCGCTCAAGTGCACGTTCGTAGTTGTGCTCGTTGAACGGCGTAACCGCAGCGTTGAACTCACGGCGCCATGCTTCGTAGCGAGTGTTCTTGATATCGTCGTTGTAAGCATCCGTCAGTTCCTGCGCCTTGGCGAACGCCACGTTCATGTCATCCCACATCTCGAGTTCGGCGTTGACCTTCCCGAGGATGTACCAGAGTTCGGCATCCGCCGGGTTTACTTCGGCACCTTCCTGCAACACCTTCTTCGCATTGTCAGGATCGTTCTGCTGCATGTAAATCTTCGCAGAGCGCACGTAGGTACTCTGGCAACCGGTGACAAGCGCAACCATCAGGATCAACCCGATGAAGGTTGCAATTCGGCCCCTGTGCATGGACATAGTCCCCTCTTGTTCACTCAGATGAGCGTTTGAACCAAGCATTTTCGAATTTTTTCGTATCAGAGAAATATATCGCACCCCATTCGAAGGTGTCAAGCACGGTCCTCAGGCGAATGAATAGGGTGGCCGATGCACACCTGCCTCACTCACAAAGGCCGTAACCAGTTCCCCGGGGGTGATATCAAAGGCTGGATTATACACCTCGGCATGCGGGATGGTCACCAACCTGTCTCTGCAATTCCGCACCTCATCGGCTGCTCGCATCTCAACAACGATGTCATCTCCCGAGGCAGTCGAGGGATCGAAGGTTGTCGAAGGAGCCGCGACATAGAAAGGAATCCCGAATCGTTTGGCAAGGACAGCGAGGTTAAATGTCCCCACTTTGTTGGCCGTATCACCATTGGATGCGATCCGGTCTGCTCCAAGGATGACAAAATCAACGAGACCTTCCTGCATCAAACGTCCTGCAGCGCTATCACTAAGAAGCGTACCCGGGATACCCAATTGATCCAATTCCCAAATGGTCAACCGTGACCCCTGCCCCAGCGGGCGAGCTTCACAAGCGTAGACACGCTTCACCTTGCCGGTATCGTGTCCACGACGAAGCACCCCGAGAGCCGTACCGATGCCATAGGTGACCAGCGCCCCCGTGTTGCAGTGGGTCAAGGCGGAAGCATCTTCCGGGATCAGCTCGAGACCATGCGCTGCCATCTCTTCACACATCTCCTCATCCCGAATCGCGAGAGCTTCTGCTTTCGCGGTCAGGAGTTCATCCAACGCATCATCCGAGATGGATTGAGAAGCGTCACGCAATAGTTTGACGGCATAACTGAGATTCACGGCTGTAGGACGGGCATCCTCGATCACATCGAGGATATCCAGCCATTTGCTGCGATCCTTGTCCACTTCACGCCATGCAAGCAGCGAAGCAAACGCTCCAGCCACACCGATAGCAGGGGCACCGCGAATTGCCAAACGTTTGATAGCGTCTACCAGAACTCGCCAATCCTGAGTCTTGACATGTTCCAACTGTTCCGGTAAGAGAGTCTGCTCGATGAAGTGAAGAGCGGAACCATCCCAGTGTAAACCGCGCAACTCAGGCATCAGAATTCCGTCATGTCGTGGAATTTCTTCACTCGTTCCATGATCTCATCATAGATCAAATCCTTCGTCCGTTCCATCGAGAAATCTTCGACGACGAAGGAAGCTACAACCGAACCGTGGATGATCGCACGACGCCAGACCATCGGGTCATTCAAGTCATGACTGGCAAGGTAGCCAATAAAACCGCCAGCGAAGGTATCACCAGCACCGGTTGCATCTTTAACCACACGCAATGGATACGCCGGCGCGAAGAAGATGTCACCGTCCTCACGGAACAAGACCGCACCGTGCTGCCCTTTCTTCACCACCACCGTCTTCGGACCTCGCTTCATCAGGTTTTCGGCGGCATCGAGCAAACTGTGCTCATTTGTCAGCTCGTACGCTTCCTCATCATTAACAATGAGAACGTTCGTACGTGAAATTGCCGCTTCCAACTCTTTTGGCGTGCCCTGGATCCAGAAGTTCATCGTGTCAAGCACGATCAACTCGGGATTGTCGATCTGGTCGAGCACCTTGAGCTGGAGTGCCGGATGGATGTTTCCAAGAAATACAAAGGGCGATTGACGGAAATGCTCTGGAATCTTGGGATCAAAAGCTTCGAAGACACCAAGCCGTGTGAAAAGGGTGTCACGTTTATTCGGGTCACGATAATACCTGCCACCCCAGCGGAAGGTCGATCCTTCTGCCGTCTCGAGCCCCTCCATATCAACATTGCGGTCATCGAGGAAAGCGATCTTTTCACGCGGGAAGTCGGTCCCGACGACCGCTACCAAACGCACCGGGGCAAGCAGCGAAGCCGCTGTTGAAAAATAGAAGGATGATCCGCCAAGTGCATCCTCAGCATCTCCGAAGGGGGTTTTCAACGTGTCCAACGCGGCAGAACCGACCACGAGGATGGGTTTCGAGGTACTCATCTTACATCCTTTCCGGTGCGCTGACGCCGAGCAGACTCAGCCCTTCAGCGAGTACAATTTCAGCTGCCTGTATCAGGGTTGCCCGGGCCAGTGAAGTTGCCGGTTCAACACCAATGACATGGCAGGCTGTATAAAACTTATGGAATCGTGTTGCCAGGTCGGCCAGATAGCCAACCAGACGCTGGGGTTCGTAGGCTTCCGCGGCTCGTGCGCACTGGAGTCCGAACTGCTCGAGATGCTTGATCAATTCGATCTCTTCTGAAGCAGTCAGCGGGCTTAGATCGGCATCGGCACTCGGTTCGGGGCAGCCATCCTGGCGGAGGATGCCACAGATGCGCGTATGGGCATATTGGACGTAATAGACCGGGTTACGGTCGCTCTGCTCCTTTGCGAGATCGAGGTCGAAATCGAGCGGTGTCGAAGTACGTCGCTGGAGGAAAAAATAGCGGGCGACATCCCGACCCACATCATCCACAAGTTCCTCGAGTGTTACCAGTTTCCCGGCACGCTTGGACATCTTGACCTTTTCACCACCCTCTTTGAGATGAACCTGCTGGACGATGATGACTTCGAGCTTTCCATCATGCCCTAACGCTTTGAGCGCCGCTTGCATCCGACCCACGTAATCGTGATGGTCGGGACCGAGCAGGTCAACGATCACATCAGCGCGGGATAGTTTATCGACATGGTAGGCGATATCCGGTAGCAGGTAGGTAGGTCGTCCTTCGCTGGTGACGATCACACGATCTTCCTGGTCGCCGAATCGTGTTCCAGCAAACCAGACTGCCCCCTCTTTCTCGTAGACTGCATCCAGCTCGCGCAATTTCTCGAGGGTCTGCATCGGTGCATCTGAGCCGTGCAACTCGCTCTCATGGAACCAACGGTCAAACTCGACCCCGTAGGAAGCAAGGACCTCTTTCTGCTTGGCAAGATTCAGCATCGCTGCTTCATGCCCGAACTCATCCGGGTCGGCATCTTGAGGTGGCGTGGTTCCATCAGGGAAGAGTGCTTCCGCGATTTCCCTTACGTATTCACCGTGATAACCGTCTTCCGGTACTTCCTGACCGCGGGCATGTGCCAGAACAGAAAGACCAAGCCTGCGTACCTGGCGGCCTGCATCGTTGACATAGAATTCGCCCATGCCCTCGTAGCCAGCCTTGCGAAGCACACGAACTATGCTGTCACCAATAGCAGCTGCACGTGCACTCACCACGTTGAGCGGACCGGTCGGGTTGGCGCTGACAAACTCGACCAGAACCTTCTTACCATTGCCCTCATTACTCGAGCCGTAATCGCGCCCATGGTTCAGAATGTCGCGAACAACACCCTGGTAATGCCCGGGACCGATAAAGAGATTGATGAAGCCAGGTCCGGCGACTTCGGCGCGTTCAATGCCAAAGTCAGCCCATTCGACTTGCCCGAGAAACTCAGTTGCGATCTCGCGGGGGGGTCGTTTCAGTTGTTTCGCCAGCAGCATGGCGACGTTGGTCGAGAGGTCTCCCTGGTCCACATGTTTCGGGACCGTCCAGAGAATCTCGGCATCCACCCCATCGGGCAGGACATTCTTCAAGGCTTGGGAAAGCCTTCCCTTGAGATCCACCGCATCTATCCTGTTCTATCGAGGTTATCGTTTGTCAGGTTCGGGCGGGAGGTTCGTCCGTAACCCGTTCCAGGGGTGCATCGCCCCACAACTGTTCAAGTTGATAATACTTGCGGGCATCGTCCCGAAAAACATGGACGACAACATCGCCATAGTCGATCAGCACCCAATTGAGGTGAGTGTAGCCTTCAACATGCAAGGGCTTCAAGGGGTCGTTCGAGGTACGGAGCGTCCGGTCGACATTGTCGACGATCGCCTTTACATGCACATCCACCGAACCGGTGGCGAGGACAAAGTAGTCCGCCAGTGATGTCAGCTTGCGGAGATCAATGATGACTACATCTTCCGCCTGCTTTTCCAGCATCAACTGGGCAATCTTTTTCGAAAGTTGTTTTGGGCTCAAGGTCAGGGTTGCAGTTTGAAGGTTGAATGATCGTCGCCGAGTACCAATGTAAGGTCCACATCGACAAGCTGAGAATTCGGATTGTCGGTCACCTGGCTAGTTGAAATCCCCAGGAGATCCGCCAGCCGTACCGCCTGACCAGCTAGATCCGTACGGTCGTAAATCAGGCTGTTCTGGTAGTTTGAACGATCCGCATTGCGTGTGTCACGCACATCATAGCCGCGACTACGCAGCAAATCAGCGTACTGGGCCGCGAGTTTCGGAACGCCACAACCATTGAGAATTTCAATCCGTACAGGCCGTGTAGCAGGAATCTCAGGGGGGAGATTGCCGGTTTCTTCAGTCTTCACAACTGGCTGATCGGAAGACATCTCCTCCGAAAACATCTCGTCACCAGGCTGACCTGCCGCTTCTTTGCTTGCAGTCATTGACCCAAATCCATCAAAGCTGGGCAGGAACTGAATCGTGATCAAGGCTGCGAGAAGCACAACCTGGATGACCACCAGCCAGGTCAGCAATGTGACACGCCGTTCAAGACTATCGGAGGTTTTGGCGCCTCCCTCCCGCACTGGAACCCTGTTCATCCCTTCTCCCGTTCAAAATGAACCCCGGCAGCACCGGGGATAATGTTCGATCAGCGACCCGAGTTGATCAACCCGAAGCCCGGATCAATCATGAATGGGTCGGCACCGTACCAAGTTGGTCGGTACCTCGATGAATAGCCGAACATGCCCGGATGGCCACCATATCCATAGCCATACATGCCGGGCGGGATTTTATCCACAGAGACCTTCAGAAAAACATTGTCTGCCGGTTTCCAAAGTATGTCCGCTCCGCCAAAGAATTCCGCATTGTTAAACAATTGGGTCATCGCGGATTCACCCGGCTGGGTCATCCCCGCCGAGGAGGCAAAAGGATTGTTTGTCACACCGGTCCGCAGGCGCAACAAAACAGGGGCATCGAATCGATACGAGAGGGTGTTCATGTAGTACCCCTGGCTCATACCGCCGCCCCCACTGCTATACCCCATCCCCAGCGAATGACTCATGTTGATCCGTGAAGGATCTAGTATGCCAACACTTACAGATGAGTTGATCGGTTGACGAAGTATGTCACGAGTCGAGGGCGTTGTCGTATCCCGGTATGGCGACTGGGCGTAAGCCCCAGCGGCTAACGCAAAAAACAGCCCCCCGACCAGCATCTTTTTAAACAAGCGCATCTCTACCTCCTGACCATCACAAGCTGAAAGTAGGCGTTCGTTGATCCACAATCAAGAATTTCCCTCACGGGCACGCCAGATATCTTCCACACGACTCAAGTCTTCAGGGCTGTTGACCCCAGTGATTTCGGTGAAATCGCCCTTAAACGCACCAACCGGGAGATTGTCACGGAAAAAGTCGGCAAAAACATCTGTCAGGTAGTACTCGCCCTGAGCGTTGTCGTTTTTCAGACGTTTCAACGCCTCAAACAGCTTCGCTGCCCTGAACAGGTATATCCCTGAATTGATCTCCCTGACCCTCAATTCTTCGTCCGAACAATCCTTATGCTCGCGAATTCCGAGGACCAGACCATCATCGCCCCGCAGGATGCGACCATACCCCGTCGGATCATCTGCCACAGCGGTCACGACAGTAGCCACGGCACCCTGCTCACGGTGATACTCGAGCAGCTTGTCAATAGTTTCATGGCTCAGGAGTGGCACATCACCCGACAGGACGAGAATATCACCTTCGAAGCCCTCCAGCGAAGACTGGGCAGATTGAACCGCATGACCGGTACCAAGTTGCTGCTCCTGGACTGCGTACTTCACACCCTCGGCTTCCACCACAGGAATAACCAGCTCACGCTTGTGACCGACCACTGCAACGATTGGCTCTGCCCCACTCGAGCGTGCCTGATTGACCACATGTATGACCATCGGGATACCGCCGACTTCGTGCAACACCTTCGGCAGATCTGATTTCATTCGTTTTCCATGGCCCGCAGCAAGGATGACTGCTGCGAGAGTACCTGGGGTGCCTTCCATCAAACAAGCTCCACGTTATCAATCAACCTGACATCACCAAAGAAAACTGCAATTGCAAGAAGTGCCGGAACGTCAATGGTCGCAACAGGCTGAAGCTGATCGAGATCCACGATCTCGATGTAGTCCACACGGCCGTCCGGTGCATCCTGCTTAAGGGTTGTTTCCACTTCACGTTTCAAGTCTGTAGCGGAACGTACCCCTGCATTATATAGCTTCCATGCACTTTTCAGTCCCCTCTGGAGGGCGGGCGCCTGCGCACGGTGCACGTCACTCAATCGCACATTCCGGCTGCTCATGGCCAAGCCGTCTTTCTCACGCAGGATCGGTCCCAGGATGATCTCCGTTCCGAAATCAAGATCGATGGTCATCCGTTTGATGATCGCTGCCTGCTGGGCATCCTTCTGGCCGAAGACAGCGACATCTGGGTGGACCGCATGGAAGAGTTTGGTCACCACTGTGGTTACACCGCGGAAATGGTTGGGACGGCTTGCACCACAGAGGTGGTCACCAAGTCGTTCGACCGCTACGTAGGTGGCATACCCGTCTGGATACATCGACGAAATCTCAGGCAGGTAGACCGCAACAACCCCGCGAGCCTCAAGCTTTGCGAGATCGCCCTCCATGTCGCGAGGGTACTTGTCAAAATCTTCGTTGGGACCGAACTGGGTAGGGTTGACAAAAATGCTTACGACAACCAGGTCACTCTGTTCAGCTGCTATATCCACCAGAGTGAGATGCCCCTCGTGTAAAAAGCCCATCGTGGGTACAAAGCCGATCCGTTTCCCGGATGCGTGCTGCAGCTGTGACCACTCTCGCATCTCGGTCGCTGTCTGCAAGCGAATCATGCGTTGTAGCTCTCCGACTCGTCTGGAAAGATGCCGCCGCGAATATCATTGACATACTGCTGTACGGCACCTGTTACCAGCTCTGCGCCCTCAAGGTAGCGGCGAACAAAGCGGAATTTCGGGCCAAGGCCAAGCATATCGTAACTGACAAGAATCTGGCCATCGCAATCCGGACCGGAACCAATCCCGATGGTCGGGATATGCAGGCTTTTTGTCACTTCTGCAGCGAGTTCTTGTGGGATTTTTTCAAGAACGATGGCGAAGACACCAGCTTCTTGTAGCTCGACGGCATCTCGTCGAATCCGCTCCGCTTCCGCCTCATCACCTCCACGCATCCCGTACCCACCGAAGCTATGGACAGACTGAGGTGTAAGCCCAAGATGACCCATCACCGGAATCCCCATACGGGTCATGCGCGAAATCGGCTCCAGGACAGGGCCCGCGCCCTCAACTTTCACCGCCTCCGCACCACCCTCTTTCATCAGACGCACGCAGCCGCGTATCGTTGCATCGGTTGACTCGTGGGCAATTCCGAAAGGCAGGTCTGCAGCGAGCAAGGCACGTTTCATCCCACGCCTGACATTACGAGTATACACAAGGATGTCATCGAGGGTGATCTCGATCGTATCGTGCGATCCCTGCATCACCATTCCAGCGCTGTCGCCAACGAGGATGATGTCCACGCCAGCCGCATCTTCCAGGGCGGCGAATGTCGCATCATATGCGGTCAAGGCGGCGATTTTTTTACCCTCTGCCTTCATCGCCTGGAGCGCGGGTACAGTTACTTTACCCTTGATTTTCACGCCTTTACTCCCTTCGGATGAACAACCTCAACAGGTGGCTGCCAATCATCTTTCAAAGCCATTCGGATTAACCCGCCGCCCCACACAGCATCATCCTTGTACCACACAGCAGACTGTCCCGGAGTCACTGAGATTTGCGGTGTCTCGAACCGAATCTCGACTCGTCCATTTTCACCAGGTATAACCCAGGCGGGGACACCACGGTCGTTGTATCGAATCTTTATCGTGCATCGTTCCGGCGCAGTCGGAGGATCGAATGAGGTCCAGTTGACATCCGCCGCGACCAGGCCCGTACGCTTTAAAGCAGGGCGATCCCCGACGATTACCCGATTAGACGTTGCATCAATCCCAGTCACATAATATGGCCCCTGGCCATCGGAGATGTTCAATCCGCGACGCTGACCTATGGTGAAACCAAAGAAACCATTGTGGCTGCCCACAACCTTGCCCTGCTGATTGATAATGTCGCCGTGGCCGATCTTTGAGGTCTCATCCGGATAATTTTCTCGGATGTAGTCGCTGTAATGTTCAGGAATGAAGCAGACTTCCTGGCTTTCCGCCTTTTGAGCGGTCCGAAGATTCATCTCGGCTGCTTTCGCCCGGATATCCTTTTTAGTCCATTCACCAAGCGGGAGCAAGGTCTTGGCAAGGGCGATACGCGGGACTTGCCAGAGTGCATAGCTCTGATCCTTGGTCAGATCCAACCCTTTCCGCAGCAGCGGAAGGCCATCCCCATGCTCGATCCGAGCATAGTGCCCCGTGGCGATGTAATCAAACTCAAGTGCCGCTGTTTTCTCGAGAACCGCGCCCCACTTCAGATGGCTGTTGCAGGCAACGCAGGGATTGGGAGTAATACCCTTTAGATAAGCCTTTTCGTAGGGTTTAACCACGCGTTCCGTAAAACGGTCCCGTAAGTCAAGTGTAATATGATCAATCCCGATCTGTGAACAGACATAGCGCGCATCAAGCTGGTGCGAAATATCACAGCAACCACGCTCCCCGCGAGGGCGACTCGCAGCGGTCTCGTAATCCCACAGCTGGAGGGTTACCCCGACAGTCTCATACCCAGCATCTTTCAAGAGCAGAGCAGCGACGGAGCTGTCCACCCCGCCGCTCATCAGGATACCGACACGTCTCTTTTTATCGTTCATCGAACTCGCGTCTGTCAAACCACTAAAATGCCATCGCCCTCAAGCGATTGACATGGTACGCAATCCGTTCCGCTGCGCGGGAGATGCTGTCACGATCATTCGTTCTCCCGAGAGTCAGCCGTAGAGAGGAGTGTGCTTCCAGTTCGCTAAGTCCCAGCGCGAGCAGGACATGCGAAGGCTTGGTGCTACCCGAACTGCATGCCGACCCTGTCGAGACAGCGATCCCATCCAAATCGAGTGCCTGGAGCAGTGATTCCGCTTCCACCCCTTCGAAACAGAGGTTGAGGTTGGCGTAGAGCCGCTTTTCGGGATGCCCATTCAAACGGACCTTCCCTTCCACGCCCTGCTTGATCAGCTCGAACATCTCGTCACGCAACGCGCCAATCCGTTCCGCATCTTCGTCGAAATGCCTCGCGCACAATTCCGCTGCTTTACCAAACCCGGCAATGCCCGGCATATTTTCGGTGCCGGTACGTATCCCCTTTTCCTGGCCACCACCACGAGTTCGCGGTTCGATGTCCAGACCATCCCGGACGTACAACGCACCCACACCTTTTGGACCGTAAATCTTGTGACTGGAGACAGATACGAGGTCGAGGCCCATCGCCTCAACATCGACTTTCACCTTGCCATACGCCTGGACGGCATCGGTGTGGAAGAGCACACCGTGCTCATGGCAAATTTTCGCCAACTCAGCAATCGGCTGGATGGTACCAACTTCGTTGTTTACTGCCATGACGCTGACCAGCACAGTCTCATTGTCAATCATACCTGCAAGGGTATCCGGGCTGACGAGGCCATCACTGGAAACGGGCAGAACATCAACACGATACCCCTCATCCTTCAGGGCTTCTGCAGCACGGAGGATCGCGCTGTGTTCGATCGAAGAGACAATCAGGTGATTGCCAGTAGCCTTTTTACGAGCGGTCTGCATCGCCCCGAAGAGGGCGAGGTTATCCGCTTCGGTACCACCTGACGTGAAGAAGAGATCCTCTGGGGGGCAGTTCAGTTGGGATGCCACCAGTTCACGAGCTGTCTGCAAGACGAGTTGGGCTTCATTGCCCTTGCCATAACGGCTTGAGGGGTTCCCCCAGGCGTCGAGCATTGTCTGCTTGACAACGTCGGCGACATCTGCATCAACCGGAGTTGTTGCACTATGATCCAAGTAAATCAACGGCTTGTCACTCATCTTTGTACCACCCCCAACAAACGAATTATTCAGCGCTCAATGAGTTCCACCAATCGACAAAGCTACGAAGAGCACGGCCCCGATGGCTGATTTCGTTCTTTTCCTCCGCTCCCATCTCCGCGAGGGTCAGGGAACCCTTTTCAGGAAGAAAGACCGGATCGTAGCCGAAACCGTTTTCGCCCTTCTTCTCTGCAATAATCACCCCTTCGAGAACACCATCGAAACGTTCAGTGCGTTCGCCGTCGATGTAGGCAATCACCGAACGAAATCGAGCTGTACGCCTTTCCAATGGGACACCGTCCAGCTCTTCCAACAACAAATTGACGTTATCCTCATAGCTCGCGTCTTCGCCTGCATACCGAGAGGAATAGACACCAGGTCGCCCATTGAGGGCATCTACTTCAAGACCTGTATCATCGGCAATCGTCGGGATACCGTGACGCTCGAAGCCGTCCTTTGCTTTCAGAAGGGCATTATCCCAGAGTGTTTCCCCCGTCTCTTCCACATCGGGGTCATCCACATGCGGTTGACGAAGATCCACCTTGCTTCCAAGCATGAGGGAGAGTTCACGGTATTTATCACGGTTCCGTGTGCTGATCAGAAGGGGTGCAGGCATGGCTAGTCCTGATTAACGAAGGTTGGTGAGGAACGACTTACCAGGGCCGTCCCAGGGGACACCCAGGTGTTCAGAGATGGTCGCTGCGACATCCACAAACCCGTGGCGCAGCCCGAGGGCTTTACCATTCCCACCTTTGCCAAGCCATGCAAGAACGGGGACATGTTCACGGGAGTGGTCTGTGCTGGGAGTGGTTGGATCGTTGCCGTGATCTGCGGTGATCACAATCAGGTCATCCGGACGGAGTTGGTCGATCCATTCCGGCAGACGGCGGTCCAGCTCTTCCAGTCCACCCTTGAAGCCATCCACATCGTTTCGATGACCCCATTGTGTGTCAAAGTCAAGCAGATTGGTAAAAACCATCCCACTCTCCTGACTCTTCAGATGATGAAGGGTGCGATCAAAGCCATCGGCGTTGTCGAAGGTGTGTTCAGCACTGCTGAAACCACGTCCAGCGAAAAGGGTGTCCACCTTGCCGATCCCGGAAACGGGCAAACCCGCTTTACGAATCTTGTCGAGGACGGTATCGACAGGCGGGGTGACAGCATAATCGACACGATTTGCTGTCCGTACAAACGACCCTTCTTGTCCGACGAAGGGACGAGCGATCACTCTGCCCACGCGGTAGGGAAGTTCAAGGTGCTGATGAATGGTCTCGCAGATGCGATATTGCTCTTCGAGAGGGACTACTTCCTCATGGGCAAGGATCTGGAGGACACTGTCGGCGGAAGTGTAGAGAATCAGTGCACCAGAACGCACATGATCACCGCCAAGGCGAACCATGATTTCGGTACCTGACGCGACCTCGTTACCGATCACATCGCGTCCACTTACTTCCTTCACCAACTGGACGATCTCATCGGGGAACGCTTCGGGGAAGACAGGAAAAGGTGTGGAGGTGATGATACCACACAACTCCCAATGACCGGTAACTGAATCCTTCCCAGCGCTCTGTTCCTCGAGACGGCCATACGACGCCCTTGGTGAGTCAACTGGGTCAACTCCCTGGATGTCACTCAGGTTGCCCAATCCGAGCGCCTGGAACGTTGGCAGATTCAATCCACCGAAGTGGGTGGCGAGATTGCCAAGGGTATCACTCCCCTCGTCCCCGTAAAGGGAAGCGTCGGGAGCATTACCGACCCCGACGCCATCCATCACCACAAGAAATGCCCTGTGAGATCCCTTAGCCAAAGATTTCCTTCTCGTTCGAAGGAACGACATCAACCATCACCTCGCGGTAACGGAAGACACCGGGCTTGCCAGGGACTTCGGTCGGCTGGAGAACCTTGACAGCGGTAATCTCTTCACCGGCGGCGTTCACACGCTTGTTGACACCCTTACCCTTCGCCAACTTGGCGCCAAAGGTTTTACCCTTAGCCATAATAAACTCCTGAAGATCGAGACAAAGTTGCGCTACAGCCTGTGAAGATAGGGCTGCAACGCAACGGTAAGCAATTCACGTTCTCTGTTGCGAGAGGGCTCCTGTGCTCCCTCTCGCTCCTGCCTGGGTACATCTACTCGGCTGTGCTGACCCGCTGTAAATCGAAGTCAGGCAGGGAGCGTGCGGTACGTGCGCTCGCAGAATCGGCTGCATTTGCAGAGCTATCTGCGATCGACGCAAGGTCTTCGCTCTCTGTCATCGGAAGTGCACTCGGGACAGACTCTGTGGGCTGTGCCATCTCCGCACCTGAGCCTTGGAAGGAAGGCAAGGTGAGTGACTCGGACCCACCCAGCATGAGCATCATCAAAAGTGCGCCACTGGCTAAGCCGGCAGTCACTGCCGAGACACGGAACCAGGGACGGCCTGCAACGGTCGCTTCCGATTCGAGGTGGTTTTTCGCATACACACCCATCCTGTACGCGAAATTCTCTGATGCCTGCTCGTCATTCATGGTCAGCAGGATGTCGCGAATTTTGTCGCCACCTTCGCTGAACGAGCGGGTATGGCGATTTCGACGGACTTCCTCATCCAGTCGGGCGCGTGCCGCGGAATCAAGCTCATCCCGCTCACGCCAAAGGCGTTCAAACTCGTGTTGCTTCATGAAACCACTCATCGCAAATCTTCCCTATCCCTGCCTTTCGTTCGTCCTCCCCCGACGATCCATAATGCCGATATCGGCGTAGAAGGCCCCGAACCAGAATGCCGATCTTTCGACTGTCGTTACCGTGTACGCATCGTCCCCCAACAGGGTTCCAATTGTTCTCCTATTCGGGCTCGTACAGGTCTCGCAATCGTTTCTGTAATCGTGCGCGTCCGCGGTTAACTCTTGATTTAACTGTACCTACAGGAACGTTCAGAATATCCGAGATTTCTTCGTAGCTCTTGTCCTGGATGTCTCTCAATACTACAGCAGCGCGGTAGACGGAAGGTAGCCGCTGAATCTCTTTGGCAACCCGAGTCCGGATTTCACTGCGAAGAGCATCCTCATCGGGTGCGGCATCCTCATCCACAACATCCACCGCCTCATCCTCACGGGATTCACCGCCAGTTCGAATGGGTGTCGTTCGACGGATTTTTTGACGACGGATTTCAGTTTTCGCCAGATTACCCGCGATGGTGTAGACCCAAGTCGAAAACTTGGCGACCGTTTTGTAGTGCTGACGATGGCGCCAGACACGGATAAACGCTTCCTGAAGCACGTCCTCAACGTGCGGACCAGGACCAAGAAATCGATTGATGAAGGTGGTGAGCGGATGTTGATACCGTTCGACCAGTTCTTCAAAGGCTTCGGTGTCGTTCTCCTGAACCAGGGCCATCAACTCTTCGTCGGTCTGGTCCTTGAAACGTTCGCGCCGCGGGCTCACCCCTTGCCTCCCTTGCGGTCCAATGCCATGCGATGAATAAAACGCTCGAATGCTGCAACAGTTTCAAGAGATTGGGTTTTACGTGTTCGGTCAATATCGAGTAGCCGCTCCAGCCCTGCCTCCGCTTGTGTGAGCGGCATCGACTTCAGCTGCGAGGAAACCTTGCCCCACTGCCACTTGGTACTTCCACTCCATTTTCTGTCAGCGAAGGGCACTCGCAAAGCATCATAGCGCTTTTCTTTCCAAGCGAGACGTAACCGCTTGGCTGTCTGAGACAAAAACATCCCAGCTCCCTGGGGATGCTCAAGGGATTCGCGCAGCAGAAGTATATCCTGCAAGGCTAACTCTCGCTGTCCTGCAGTTGATCGGTCGTAGAACCTCCAGATATCCACATCCGGCTCCATTCCCCACACCTGTTGCAGCACGGGCAGGGTGATGGTTTCTCCTTCTTCAACCAGCAAGGAAGCTTTGACAAGTTCACCTTCGAGATCGATTAAGCGGGGTTGCCGTCCTTCGGTCATCAACTCAAGGGCTTCCCGTTCAAGCTCAACACCCAAGTTTGATGCAGTTTTCAGGATCCAATCGCGTAATGTCTTGCCGCGCGGCGCTTCGCAATTGATAGAAGTTGCCTCTTTGCTCACCTTTTGGATCCATGCCTTTTTGGAACTTCCTTCAAAGAGAAGCACCAACAAGGTCGATTCAACAGGATTTTTTGCATACTCGACCAGGTAATTGGCCAGTTGAGTGCCGATGGATTCCGCTCGTTTGACCACAACAGCACGTCGTTCAGCCATCATAGGGAGGGCACCCAAAGCGGACGCGAAGCTGCCAGCATCAAGATCGTCCCCGTAGAAGACGTCGAAATTAAAATCTCGTGTCGTCTCATCCACAGCATCTCGAACGGCCCGCATGACCTCATCCAGCAGGAGAGGCTCCCCGCCTGAGGTCACGTAGATCGGGGCGACCTTGCCACCCTGGGCTGCTTTCTTGAACTGTTCAACGCTATTGCTGCCTGGCACGGGCTGTCCTCAACGAATAATCGAAATCGAATCAGGGAAAGATACTTCCAAGCTGTCTGGATCGCCACCATTCATCAGGCGACTCGCTTGTATTGCACCTGGAACAGTTTCCAGTAGAGACCCTTCTGCTTCATCAACTCCTGGTGAGTTCCAGCTTCACGCAAGAGTCCCTTGTGCATCACCAGGATTTTATCTGCGCGCTGAACGGTACTGAGACGGTGAGCGACAATGATCGAGGTCCGCCCTTCCATCAATTTTTCCATCGCATCCTGGATCAAGGCCTCCGTTTCCGGATCTACTGAGCTGGTTGCTTCGTCCAGGACCAGAATACGCGGATCGCGAACCAGTGCACGGGCAAAGGAAAGGAGCTGTCGTTGTCCGCTGGAAAGGGTGCTGCCACGTTCCGTCACAGGCTCGTCATATCCCCCTGGCAGACGCGAAACGAAATGATCCGCATGTACTGTTTCTGCAGCCTGCTTGACTTTCTCGTCACTGAAAGGATCGCCAAGCGTAATGTTCTCCCGTATGGTTCCTGAAAAGAGGAAAACATCCTGATTTACATAGGCGATATTCTCTAGCAG
The DNA here is from genome assembly GCA_020444265.1 of bacterium. GTDB lineage: Bacteria > Electryoneota > Electryoneia > Electryoneales > Electryoneaceae > JAHLLH01. The sequence goes on along the minus strand of JAHLLH010000001.1, from coordinate 326,886 downwards.
ATTCTCCTGCTGCCACTTTCGTACATCTAACCCATCGACTCGAATTTGACCACGGGTTACATCGTAGAAACGACCCACGAGATTGATGATCGTGCTCTTGCCAGCACCAGTCGCCCCGACAATCGCCACCGTCTGCCCAGGTTCAATCGTGAAATCAACACCATGAAGGACTTCCTCTTCGCCATCATAGCTGAAGTGGACATTATCAAACTCGATTCGTCCCTCGGGCTTCTCGACCACCCCGGGATCAGCTGGATCAACGATGGTCGGCTGTGTATCGAGCAGTTTGAAGACCCGTTCTGCGGAGGCAATGCCGGACTGGAATATGTTCCACTTTTCAGCGAGGTCACGGATCGGTCGGAAAAAGCGTTCCGTGTACTGAATGAAGGCAACCAGAACACCAATCGAAAGGGCGCCGTCCAAAGAGAGGAATCCACCGCGTACGATAATCAGGGCGAGGGCAAGTGCGCTGATCACCTCCAGAATCGGAAAAAATATTGAGAAAATGGCGACGGTGGAAAGATGGCTGTTTCGAAGCTTACCGTTGATGGTAGAAAACCGTTCTGCCGTCTTCTTTTCGATCCGAAACAATTGCACGATCCTTACGCCCGACAAGTGTTCCTGCAGGAAGGAGTTGATCGATGCTGTTTTCAGGCGCACCTCGCGGAAGGCATGGCGAAGTCGTCCGCGATAGAAAAACGTTGCACCAACCATCAGCGGAACGACTGCGATGGATACGATGGCCAGTTTCCAGTTCAGCAGGAACATCGCAACCACAATCCCGATCAGGGTGAAAAGGTCGCCAAATACAACCACCACTCCGCTGGAAAAGATTTCCGACAGGGTCTGGACATCGCTGGTAACTCGTGTAACAAGCCGTCCCACAGGATTACGATCAAAAAACCGAAGAGAGTGTTTTTGCAGATGACGGAAAATCTCATCTCGAAGGTCGTACATCACCTTTTCGCCGACCCAGCCAGTGATCAGGGCTTGGCCTACACGAATCGACGCCAAGGCAGCATAGAGCATCACAAAGAGTAGGACGATCTTCAGCAGTCCCTGGAAGTCGCCTTTGTTGATGTAATCGTCGATCGCGACCTTGGTAAGGTAGGGACTTAGTTGCTCGAGTCCTGCTGTGGCAAGAAGTAGAACGATGCTAACAGCGACCTGCCAACGATATGGCTTCAAATAGCTAGCAATCCTGCGAATGATCTGCGGTTCGAAGACTTTCCCGAGAGCTTCTTCCTCGTGGATGGAGTGCATGCTGGATTTGCGGCTCATTCTGAGTTCTCCAGTTCTTTCTCCATCTTCTGACGTTTGAATATGTCAGCGTAGACACCCTTGCTTTCGAGAAGCTCCTTGTGATGGCCTCGTTCAACAACCTTTCCTTCATCCAGAACAAGGACCTCGTCAGCATTGGCTACACTGCTGATCCGGTGGCTGATAATGATTGCCGTCCTGGCCTCCAAATAGTTCGAGAGGTTCTCGAGAATGCGTTCCTCCGTATCAGCATCCACCGCCGAAAGGGCATCGTCAAAGACGATCACTTCAGGTCGTCGAATGACTGCGCGTGCTATCGCCACACGCTGTTTCTGACCACCCGAAAGTGTAATCCCCCGTTCTCCCACTTCCGTTTCCAATCCGCGGGGGAACTCGGGGACATCCTGAACAAGACGGCTGATTTCTACAGCCGCAGCAACATCCTCATCCGAATAGTCACCACCGAGCGTGATGTTTTCACGAATCGAAACGCTGAAGAGTAGTGGATCCTGCGGGACAACCGCGAGCCGTGCCCGAAGCTGATCCTTGCGCCACGATCTCAAGTCTACCCCATTAAGTTGGATCGACCCTTTGTCAATCTCGTAGAGTCGAGCCAACAGCGATGCAATAGTGCTCTTTCCCGATCCGACACGACCAACAACCCCCAGGGTGCCCCCGGACTTCAAGTCAAAGCTGACTTCCTCTAGAGTAATTGTTGCCGCTTCGGGATAGGTGAAGGTCACATGATCGAATCGTACCTCGCCTTTCGCCCCATTCGGATTGGTTGGATCGGAGGGATCTGCCAACGAGGGCTCCCTGCCGAGCAGCTCCTGGATACGTATCAAGGAAGCTCGTCCTCGCTGGAAAAGACTGACCACCCAACCGACGGATATCATGGGCCAGGTGAGCAACATGAGGTAGCTGACGAAGGCGACGAAATCGCCGACACGAAGAACTCCATCGATGATCAGCTTTCCACCCAGGATCATGATGCCAGCTACCGCACCACCAAAGACAAACATGACCGCTGGCATGAAGATCGCCTGGAGCAGCACGAGTCGCATGTTCTTTGCACGCAGCCCGCTACTACGCTCATCAAACTTCTCTTCCTGGGATCGAATCTGCCGAAATGCCTTCACCACACGGATCCCGGAAAGATTTTCCTGGACCATGGCCGACAAATCTGAGAACGCCTGCTGACTCTGGGTGGATGCAGTATGAACCTTCCTGCCAACGAAGAAAACGACTACAGAAACGATTGGGGCGATCAGGATGACGATCAGCGTCATTTTCACACTGATTGCCAACATCAGGCTGATTCCGAAAATGAAGCCGAAGATGGTGTTTGTGGTGTACATCAGTGCCGGACCGATGACCATACGAACCTGCTCGATATCCGACGTCGAACGAGTCATCAAGTCACCGATACGTGACCGATCATAGAAAGCAGGTTCGAGCGAGAGAAGATGTTCGAACAGGTTTTGACGCAGACTGTACTCAACATGACGACTGGCGCCGATAATGGTGCGTCTCATCAGGAAACGGAAGAGGCCGGACCCGACGGCAACAGCAATAATCACACCCGCATACTGCCATAACCTGGAAGCAGTCAGCTCGTTCTCCAGCCCGTTGATCGCGTTCCTCAGTACCCATGGACCGAGAGACTGGAAACCGTTCGCGACCACGATAAACAACAGTCCCCACAAGATGCGTTTCTTGTGCGGACGGTAATACGGGATAACTCGTTTTAAAAAATCAAGCATGGACTCTCTTCAGGTTCGGCCCAGACGTCTGCAAGGGCGCGCATCCAGTAGATGCGTTCGATCTGGTATGGCAGATTTAGAGTTGCCTAAGAATAGGGAGCAAGCCCGGGAGGGTGCAAAGGGAAAGCGGGATGTCTTGGAGCGCATTTCCCAGGAGCCTATATTAGCCTCGAAATACCTTAGGAAAGGGAAAATCACGTGCTCAAGGAATTCGTCAGTGTTTACGGAACGCTGAGCGGCTTTGCATCGGTCGGGCTCGCACGTATTCAGCGTGAAGGCAACCTGCTGGCTGATGAAGAACTGCCATCGGTCGCTGTTGTTGTCGCGGCACGGGACGAGGAGCAGAACCTGCCTGACCTGATCGCCGCCCTCTCAGCACAGAATTACCCCGAGGAGAAGCTGGACTTCTTTCTTGTTGATGACGAGTCCCGAGATGGTACCCTTGCGATCTGCAAATCTGCAGAGCAGCGTAACAGTCGCTTTCATGCGCTTGAATCAGCTACTGAATCGGATATTGGATCACCGAAAAAGCGCGCTCTGGATACAGGAATTCGCGCCGCAAATGCAGATTGGATCCTGACCACCGATGCGGATTGCATCCCCGGACCCGGTTGGGTTCGCGCCATGCTTTCCTTTGCTCGTGACGACATCGGCGTGATCGCGGGGTATTCCCCGCTCGTTGGTGCGAGAACGATCAGCCAGTGGATGCTTGAAGGCGAAAGCTGGTCGAGTGCTGCCTTGTGCGCGGCAGGAATCGGTTTAGGGTTTCCCTTCAATGCATTCGGTCGAAATCTTGCATTTCGCAGGAAGGTTTACCTTAATATGGGTGGGTACGCCCAGCACGGAAACGTCGCATCCGGTGATGATGATCTGTTTATGCAGCGGATTGCTGCCCGCACCGATTGGAAAGTCGCTTTTGCGGCCGACCCCCGTTCGTTTGTGCCCTCAAAGGTAAGTGAACCGGGCCGTGTTTTTAACACGAAAGTTCGACACATGTCAGTTGGTCCGAAATACGCCCCGGGTTGGGTGTTTATCGGACTGATTGGAAACATATTATTCCTGGGCCTCGCTCTTGCAACTGTGATGAGTATTGTGGGTCTGGCTTCACGGCCTGCCGTTGCAAAAGCGTGGAAAACAAAGTTGATTTTTGATACGGCTATTATCGTATCAGCAGCACGCGTTCTGGGTAACCCGGCACGCGCAGTGCAGGCGTTGATCACCATGAGTTTCGCACCCTTCGCCCTCTGGGCCATCTGGCCGAGAGCCCTGTTCGGGACTGTCCGTTGGAAAGGGCGGAAATTTGAACGAAACCGTGCGGAACGACCTGCAGATGCGTAGTCAAACTGGCTGGAATGCGTGATTAAAGGATGTCGATGGCTGAGCCGAAGATGAGCTCTCCGGGTGCAGGGGGACCTCCTCCCTCTCCCGGGCAACCAGATCAACCCGCCCAACAACCCGGCAGTAAGCGACGATGGCTGAACACTTGGCTTATTCGTCTCTTCAAAGCTGCGGTCTCAATAGGCCTGATCTACCTGCTTGTGCGCACCATTCAGAAAGATGCGCTGCAGGCAGCGATTACTGAAGCAAATCCGTGGTGGATCCTTGCCGCAGTTGCCATCGCCCCTTTCAACCTTATCCTCCAGGGTCTGCGCTGGCATTTATTGGTAAAAACAGAACTGGACTCGATATCCTTCGGCAAGGTATTCAGCAGTTTTCTGGGCGGCCTTTCGCTCGGGTTAATCACACCTGGTCGTGTTGGTGAAGTAGGCCGGATATTCCTACTTGAAGTCCCTTCGAGGATGCGACTTGCGGGCCTTCATGTGCTGGACAAGCTCTATTTTGTCGCAGGTATCGCGTTGCTCGGGCCGATGAGCCTCTTTTTCATGCCGGGATTCCACGAGGCACTCCCGGATGGCATACGCGGTGGTGCAGAAGTGATTGTCTTCATCCTCCCGCTGCTCTATTTCGTGTTTGCTTTACGTCCACAACCCTTGCGTGGTCTACTCCTCGCGCTTCAAATGGGACTTGGGATCAAGGGACGATCTCTCGAACTGTTGCGTGCCTATGATGGTATCCATACCCGTCATTGCCTGATCGCAACCGGATTGACACTTACACAGTTTATCTTCATTTTTACCCAGTTTTACTTCTTCAGCCGAGCATTCGAGCAGGTAAGCTGGATAACAGCGGCTCATACCTATGCGGCGGTGCTGTTTGTGAAGTCTGCTCTGCCGATTTCATTAGGCTCACTTGGGGTGGGAGAATGGGCCGCAGTCTCCTTTTACGTGAGGTATGGCCTGGCGGAAACAACAGGATTTTCTGCTTCGCTGATGCTGTTTGCGACCAACGTGCTACTTCCCGGGCTTCTAGGGTTGTTGGTACTCTATCGCACACGTCCCGCAGCGTTAATTCATCGTTTAAGAAATGTCTGGGGTGAGGCGGCGTGATCTTCTTTTACCTGTTCGCATGGATTAGCGGGTTGATCTACCTCGCCTTTGTCGTCATCGTCCTGGTCGGGCTGAAACGTCTACCTCGCACAGTGATAAACGAGAAGGATGACGATCTGCCAACGGCGACAATTGTTATAGCCGCGCGAGATGAGGAAACACGAATCGGTCGCCTGCTGGACAGCCTGGAAGCTCAAGACTACCCGCGCGACAAGTTCAATGTGATCATAATCGATGACCGTAGTCGTGACAACACTGGTGATCTTGTTAGGAAACGAACGAATAACGGAGTCTCATTTGAGGTTCTGCGCATTCAGGACGAGGAATCCCCGGAAGGACGCTCTCCCAAAAAATATGCCCTGAGCCGTGGCATCGAACTCGCCACGGGCGAGGTGATTGTCACCACCGATGCTGACTGCTGGATGGGAAAACGTTGGTTGCGGACCCTGCTCTCTCCCTTTGTTGACCCCAACGTTCATGGTGCAACTGGCGTAAGCCGTTTCATCCGGCCAGAAGAGGATACAAAGCCCTGGTGGTCGGATTATGAGAGCCTGGAGCATCTCTTTTATTCTGTGATGGCGGCAGGAACAATCGGGGCAGGGCATGTGGCAAACGCCCACGGCAGCAATCTTGCAGCACGCAAAGCGGTGTACGACCGGATAGGTGGCTATGGGAGCAATGACAAAGTCGCTTCAGGCGACGATGTATTCCTGCTCCAGGATGTCGCGAAACATGGCGGTCGAGTCGTATTCATCGAACGGCCAGAAGGGTATGTTTACAGCCAGCCAGTAAACACAATACGTGAGTGGGTTAATCAGCGATCCCGCTGGAGCTCCAAAGGATTTTATTACCCACCCTACCTGATGTTCCTGTTGGTTGGGACATTTGCCTTCTACGCCACGATTGCCGCTTCCCTCCCGCTGACATTCACGCGGAAGTTGAAAGCAGGTTGGTCCATCTACCTGATTATGATCAAACTGCTTGCTGAAACCATCCTGATGGACCGCGGAACCAAGCTTTTTGGCGAGGTAATGCCACTCGGCAAGTTCCTGATGACGGAGTTTCTCCACGCCCCTTCTATTCTCTACGCCGCTATTCGGGGTCAGTTCTTTTCGTTTACCTGGAAAGGACAGACATACAGCGGGCTTGACGGCTTAAAGCGTACTCCTGAAGCCGGAAAGCGGAGTCGCTGATGAACAGTGCGATGCGCAATGGGCTGATTAAGTTTGCCAAGTTCAGTGATTTATTGAGTGACCTTGGACGTGTGAACCATGGTGTGCGACGCACGATCTCCGTTCTTGAAAATGCATTCCCAACGATGACCTGGGGCGATCCCGACAGGAAAACAGGTCCGGTTTATCTCACGTTCGATGATGGTCCTGATCCCGAAAACACTGTGCCGATCCTCGAGGTTCTTGAAAAACATGGCATCCAAGGATGCTTCTTCTTGCTCGGCGACCGCATTCCAGCAGCACCTGAAGTCGTTGACCGTATCCTCTCTGGTGGACATCGGATCGGCTACCACGGGATGACACACAAAACTTGGTGGTTTCAGTCTCCCACCCGGCTTGGAATCGAGACAGATCCGATGCTGCTGAGCAAGATGATGGACAATCCTTTCGAGGATGTACGGACTCAGCCTTTGCTACTTCGTCCACCTTTCGGTCGGTTTGATTTAACACTCCTTGAGAGGGCACGCCAACTGGGTGCTCATGTTGTGATGTACCGGCTGGTGATCGGGGATTGGATTGAGGATCAGGATGCAGATCGTATTTCCGGAAAACTGCTGCTAAACACTCGACCTGGTGACATTGTTGTCCTGCATGATGGAGGTAGTAACGGACATTTGCTCGCGGATGCGTTGGAACGTGTGATTCCGTTGTGGAAGATGAAGGGCTATACGTTTGGTGACATCAATCAACTCGAGGGGGTAGCAGCCTGATGTTCCCCCTGATCATTGGCATTATTGTCTTCGCCATGTCGCTGCTGATTCTGCTTGGATCCACTCGCGAATGGCCTAAATCACACCGCCGTCCTCCTGTGACCGTTGTGGTCTGTGCCCGGAATGAATCAACCTACCTGATGGACTGCCTGATGTCGCTGTCCACCCAGGATTACCCGAGTGATCGTTACAACATCATCCTCGTAAACCATCTGTCATCTGATGATACCGGCGAATTAATGGAGTATTACGCCACCTACTCCCCGGTGCCAACGAAGGTCATCCACATTACTGAGGAAGACCCCGAACTGAAGGGGAAGATTCACGCTATCGAAGTGGGATTGAGCCATGTGCAAACGGAACATGTACTTCTGACCGATGCTGATTGTATCGTCCCGGAGTCCTGGATTACCACGATGATGGCCTACTTCCAGGAGACTGTTCTCGCTGTTGGTGGCCTGGTGACGGTAGGCCGTCACGGCACTCCGGACACATCTATCGCCCGGTTACAGAATGTTGACCATCGTTACTACCTGGGAATGCTTGCCGGCCTGGCTGGCTTGCGGAGACCTCTGGAGAAGCAACCGCACATGCGCGATAGTCTCCCTCCCTGGTTGCGAAAAATCCTTCCTCCGATGCGTGCAGCCTTCTGCATCGGAAACAATCTCGCTATACGAATGTCCGTGTACCGTCGAATTGGCGGGTATCGTGCCATTGGCCCGACCCTGATCGAGGATTACGCACTGATGAACCAGATGGTCAAACACGATAATCGGCCGCTGGTTATGGTAATCGATCCACCTGCACGTGTCATCACAACACCCCAACAATCCCTAGGTAAACTCTGGCATCAGAAGAGACGTTGGGGATCTGCGACGAAAGTGCTTAACCCGCTAAGTGTTGTGATGTTCATCCTGGTCTTCCTGATCCGGGTGGTAGTGCCATGGTTCATCTTTACTCAGCCAATCCAGACCTTGATTGCGCTCGGTCTAATGACCGTCGGAGATATTTTGGTGATTCGCCATGTCAGCAACATGACGGGTGACCGGGTCAAGTGGTTGGACATCTTCATCCATGAGATTTACCAGATCATCCTGAATACATTGGTGGTCCTCGCGAACACGTTCAACTGGCCTGTGATCTGGAAGGGTGAGCGATACAGAAAATCTGGAACACGTAAAAACGCTTGACACATCCCGCACTGGATTCTACGTTACAAATGGCATTCGGCCCGCGGCATGGTTTCGACCATGTCTGCGATCAGCCGTGCGACCTCAGCCCTCCGCAAACAGGAGCCCGATTTAAGCCGGGTGACCGTAGTTGCGGAGGGCTTCGCATTCCCCCCTGCCAGATGGAGGTAGAGGAAGGCTTGTGGCATCCCGTTCCGTCAAAGGTGTATATTTGGTGCACGATTTCACAGATTCATGCGCAAGGTTATACTGTACGTACCTTTCCGGAGCTTTCGATGAGCCTGCTCGACCGTTTTGTCGTGGCAACACTACCCTTCGTACCAAAGCCGGTAGTTCGCCATTTTGCCGATCCATACATTGCCGGTGAAACCCTTCAGGATGCGATTCGCCAAGTCAAGAAGTTGAATCGTGAAGGTGCCTGCGCCACGATTGACGTATTGGGAGAATCCGTCAACAACCGTGCGGATGCAGTCGCGGCTGTTGAACGTTATCTCACTGTCATCGAAGCGATCAAGAAGGAAGAACTTGATTCAAATATCTCGATCAAACCGACCCAACTTGGGCTCGGACTAGACTTTGATTTCTGCAAGCAGAATTTCATGCAGGTGATCGAGAAGCTGAACGAACAGGACAATTTTGTCCGTGTAGACATGGAAGACAGCCCGTACACCACGCTTACATACGACCTCTACGAATCATTGCTCGAAGAATACCCAAAAGTGGGTGTGGTGATGCAAGCCTACATGCGTCGTTCGATGAACGACTTGAAAGAGCGCCTCATCCCAAAGAAAGCAAACATTCGCCTCTGCAAAGGCATATATATCGAGCCACCGGAAATCGCCTACCGGAACTTCGATATTGTTCGCCAGAACTACATTCGTCTCCTGCGTAAAGCGCTGGAATCGGGCATGTATGTCGGGATCGCAACCCATGACGAAGTTCTGGTATACGAAGCCTACAAGGTGATCGAAGACCTTGGTCTGGACAAATCGAAATACGAGTTCCAGATGCTGCTGGGAGTGACAGAGACCTTGCGTCGTCAAGTCATCGCGGATGGCCATAAAATGCGGGTCTATGTCCCCTTTGGAAAAGACTGGTATGCCTATTCCACCAGGCGGTTGAAGGAAAATCCGCGTGTGGCGGGCTATGTATTCAAAGACATCTTCCACATTGGCAAATAGTGCATCCGTAGAACATGACAACACCCCGGTAAAAACCGGGGTGTTTGTTGATACAGCCATACTTCAAACTGCTCCCCTCCAGCAATCCCCTTATGCTTGACCACGGGGGATGGTTGCCCTACGTTTTCCAACATAACAGATCGAGGAGATGATGAGAAAAATCATCGCAACAGACACGGCGCCGGGTGCCATAGGTCCTTACAACCAGGCTGTGGTTGTCCAGGGATCGCTTCTCTACACAGCAGGCCAGATTCCGCTCAATATCGAAGGGACTGAGATTGTCGGTTCGACGATTGAAGAGCAGACACATCAAGCCCTCACAAACTTGAAAGCTGTGGTCGAAGCAGGCGGAAGCAGTCTTGAACAGGTTGTCAAGACGACTGTTTTCTTAAAGGATATGGGGGACTTTGTGAAGATGAACGGCATTTACGCCAACTTCTTCCCCACTGATGCCCCTGCACGGTCAGCTGTCGAGGTAGCCCGTCTTCCAAAAGATGTCCTGGTCGAGATCGAATGTATCGCTCTCGTCTCCTGATCGCTGCAACACTCCTCGTTTTCCTTACAGGAGCCGCCACCCCCTCGTGTGCACAGGAGGGGACTGCAGCAGTTGACACCAACAGGACTGCGAAAAGTGCAGATGGGAGTGTTTCTCTGCGCGGGAAAGTGTCGCAGGACTCTACCCGAACCATCCGGATAGATCATGGTGTGATGGTCAGTAAAAGTCCGACAGGCGCCCTGTTTCGTAGCCTGGCTATTCCAGGCTGGGGGCAGCTCTATACGGGCCATCCTGTGAAGGCAGTTGTCTTTTTAGGGACGGACATCGGCATGCTCTACGGGATCTATGTACAGAATAACCTGTACGAGGATTACCTTGATCAGGCAGGTGACACAAAAGACGACAGCTATCGTGCCCGGCTGGAAGATCTCGCCGATTTTTACCGAGACGACCGAAACAAGTTGATCTGGTGGACAGCCGGGGTAATGTTGCTGAGTGGCTTCGATGCCTATGTTGAGGCACATCTTTACGATTTCAGGATCGAGCCCATGCTTGGAACCACACCTTCCGGCACGGGAGTGACAACAGGCTTGCGGATCACTTTTTGAATGAGGAGGAGGGATGATTTCACGTGAACGTGCTCTCGATCTGCTGCATGAACATATCGAGAACCACAACCTCAGACGTCATGTTTATGCTGTGGAGGCGGTGATGCGCGCGCTCGCGGAAAAGCTTTCCGAAGATTCGGATGTGTTCGGAATCACCGGCTTGCTGCATGACCTCGATTACAATCTGACGGAAGATAATATTGACCGCCACACCTATCTCACACGTGAATGGCTTGAAAAGGAAGAAGGTGTCAGCGAGGAGATGCTTCACTCGATTCACGCTCATGCTGGACATGTCGAGCGCATCTCACCCATGGACAAAGCGATCTATTGCGCGGACCCGGTAACCGGATTCATCGTTGCCTGTGCTCTGATGCACCCTGAGAAAAAGATTGCGAAGGTGGAACCCGACTTCATGCTGCGACGTTTTAAAGAAAAGCGTTTTGCAGCTGGAGCAAGCCGTGAGCAGATGGCGGCCTGTTCAGAAATCGGATTTGATCTGGAAGATTTTCTTTTGCTGGCGCGTGATGCCATGGCTGGTATATCCAAGGAGCTTGGCCTTTAATGAGCAAACGATCCCGTTACGATGGTCCTGGCGGACGCCTCTACGAAGTCAGTGGTGCTCTGCACATGCACACCCTCTATTCGGACGGGACGGGCACCGTTGCTGAGATTGCAGATTACGCAGATCAGCGCGGCTTGAAGTTTGTCATTATCACAGATCATTGTCACCTGAAAGCGAAAGAGAACGGTGAGGAAGGTCGATACGGTGGCGTCTGGGCCCTGGTCGGGACCGAGCTGGGCGATGAGGATTTACCGAACCATTATCTCACCTACGGGATCGATAAAGTCCCTGCACAAGATAACCCCGCTCAGATGGTGCGCGACGTTCAGGCTATGGGCGGATTTGGCGCAGTTGCTCATCCGCATGAGAAACGCACGGCCTTCCCTGACATGCCCCCATACCCCTGGACCGCCTGGGACGCACCAATTGATGGTATCGAGATCTGGAACCAGCTATCTCAATGGGTGGAAGGGTTACGCCCGGGGAATCGAATCACACGTTTCCTGCACCCGCTTAAGAGCCTGACCAAACCACAACCGGAAACCCTCGCCGTCTGGGACATGCTGAACCAGCAACGTCCCGTTGTGGGGTATGTCGGAGTTGATGCCCATGCGCTGAAGTATCCCCTTCTCTTCGGCCTGCTGCATGTCAAGGTGTTTCACTACAAGGTGCAGTTCCGCAGCCTGTTGACCCACCTGCTGCTGCACGAACCGCTCGAAATGGAAAATTTTAAACGAGCGGAACAGCAGATCCTGAACGCTCTTCGAAACGGGAACCACTTTGGCGCGAACCACCGTGTCGGGAATCCGCAGGGATTCCGTTTTCACGCCCTTGTTGATGGTGTCCGTCACCTTCCTATCAGTACCATTCAGCCCGGTCGACAGGTAGAATTTCTCGCCCATTCCCCGCTTGAAGCGGATCTTGTGCTGGTTCGCAACGGTCAACCCGTCATCCAGGTAAAGGGCCGTGACCTTCGTTATGTGACGAGTGAAGCCGGTGTCTATCGTCTCGAGAGCTACCGTAAAAACCGTGGCTGGGTCTTCACCAATCCGATCCGCATCCTCGATGCCTGACAGGTTGTATCATCATGGCTTTTCTACGTGGTTCACGTAGCACGTCTTGCCGATTTACCCACCAAGTTGTATACTGAAAGTAAGATGATTCACAGATTGAGGCCCGTATGATCCTCCAAGTGCAAATGGATGATCTCATGAATTACTTTGGCACGTCACGTGTCTCATTCTGGGACTTCTTTGCCGTTTCCGTCATCATCCTGCTATTCCTCATTGTTATTGTAGCAGCATTCCGAGAATGGCGTGTTCAGAAACGAGCGCGTCACCTTGTCATTCATCGCTACGGAAAAGGTGGTGGTTCACGCGGTGGACGTCTCACACGTCGGAAAACACCCCGTCTCCCCATTCGCATCCCTATCCGAGCTTCCGAACTTGGTACCCCTATCACGGTTGAAGGGGAAGTACTGGATATTTCTGTAGGTGGGTTACGTTTCCTCCTCTTCGATCCACCCGATCCGGTTGATCCAGGGAAGGTGTATTCCATCGAATCCAATTCGCCCCCCCTGGACACAATTGGCCACCAGCGCATGAAAGTGGTCCGTTCAGAACTGGGGCCGAACGAATCAACGGTTATTGTTCGTGGACAATGGGCCAGTCTTAGCAACGACAAAGCAACCCAGTTAAATCGTGAGATTCGTAAACGATTACTCTATGGGCGATAGAACGGGGCCCTCCTCTCCCATTTTTCCACTTCCCTCCGTACCTTCTACCATTCAACAAGACCAACATCAGGTGGAACATGGCTTCCCTCACTCCCTATGAGTTTATTTCACGTAAGCAGGCTGGAGAAGAATACAGCCGGGACGAGTTGAACGAGTTTCTATCGCTATACATGCGTGGCGACATCCAGGACTACCAGATGACAGCCTGGATGATGGCAGTCTACTTCAAGGGGTTGACAGACAAGGAAACCAGTTTCCTGATCGATGCGATGATCGGGACCGGAAATCGGTTGAGCTTCCCTGGCTTTGACACTCCCTTGGGGGACAAGCATTCGACTGGTGGTGTTGGTGACAAGATCACTTTGCTGCTCGCACCACTGGTAGCAGAATGCGGGTTGGCAATACCGACCATCTCGGGTCGTGGGTTGGGCTTCACAGGTGGAACCCTGGACAAACTCGAGTCCATTCCCGGGTTTAACACCAACCTGACGGTCGATGAGATGCAAGATCAGACCCGTAATATTGGATTGGCCTTTGGCGCGCAAACCGCAGAGCTTGTTCCTGCTGATCGCAGGATGTACGCTTTGCGTGACGTTACCGGCACCATCCGATCCTACCCACTGATTACTTCCTCGATTATCTCGAAAAAGGCTGCAGAGGGGATTCAAGGGATTGTTTACGATGTGAAGTGTGGACGAGGTGCGTTCATGCAGGATGAGGATGAAGCGCGAGAACTGGCAAACTGGCTGGTGCGCATCTCAACAGAATTTGGTCTGAACGCTGCTGCCCTGATCACTACGATGGACGCCCCTCTCGGTCGTTCGGTCGGAAACTGGCTGGAGGTGGATGAATGCCTTCGGGCTCTTCGTCTGAAAGCCATCGAACCGGATATCCGTCAACTGACACTCGCCCTCGGTGGCACACTGCTATCCCTATGTGGGGTAGAAAAGACACCGATGGAAGGTTGGAAAAAGATGGATATGGCCTGGAGTTCAGGTCGCGCGCTGAAACGTTTCATGCAGGCGGTCCGTGCCCAAGGTGGTGATGTGGCTGCTCTGGACGAGGGTGTCAATCCGCACCCGGCTGAGGCGACCCTGGATATCACTGCTGAAAAGGGTGGCTACATCCATGAGGTGGATGCACGTGAAATCGGTTTTGCAGGAGTGGAATTGCGGGCGGGTCGTTCCACCGCAGAAGCGTCCATCGATCCAGCTGCCGGTTTCCACTTCCGCTTGAATGCTGGTGACGAAGTCGGTGAAGGTGAAGTGATCGCCACCCTCTTTGGTGGCTCGGATTCTCTGCTCGCCCAGGTTGCCCCTCGCATTCAGAGATCGATCAGGATTGAGGATTTCGAACCAACGCTCCCCCCCCTGTTGCGCAGTGTTGTCACACCGAAGGGTGAATTCTCCTGGGAAGAGTTTAAAGGAATGACGATCTCGACCTAGTGGATCCTTCTCAACTCAGGCGTAACGATCTACTTTTCGGCCTATGCCGTTGGAACGTGCGGCATCAGGATCCTTTGGCGTAGCCTCCGGTGAACCGGTTGAAGCCCCTTCAGGCAGCGACTGCACCCGTTTATAGAGCTCCGGACCGGAAACACTGCTCCAGGGGACCGGAGCCAGGGATGGGGCAGGTTGGGGGCCGGAAATGACCAGAGCACGGCTGATCCCTCCTCCCTTTACGGGTGAAGGAATACCAGTTTCCGGAATTGCACGAACAGGAGTCGTGACCCCGGATTCCCTGTTGATCCGGCTTGCCATCCGACCTCTCAATAGACCAGTCTGTATCTCATATCGGCAGGAGCGGACGATCTCTTGAGAGAAAAGCCAATGATCCTTCTCCGTTTACCTGAAGTTTGGCCTGCTCCTCCTCCCCTCGGTCAGGCATGGACCTCGGACAGGACTTTGGCGTACCTTGGCAAACTTGATAAACCCGAGGAACACCGATGTCCGAGACACAATCCAAAAAGGCTTCCAACAAAAGCGAAACCTTGACGTACGAAGAGATTCAAGCTCTGCCGAAATGTGACCTGCACTGCCACCTCGATGGTTCGCTACGTGTGCCAACCATGATCGAGATTGCGAAGAAACGTGGCATTGAGCTTCCAGCGATGGATGAAGAGGGCTTGCAAAAAGTTCTTGAGGCGGGTGCTCGCAGAAACAGTCTTGCTGATTACTTGCGTAGTTTTGACCTGACCCTGAGTGTGATGCAGGACGAGGAAGATATCGCCCAGATCGCAACCGAATTGTGTGAGGATGCCTGGGCTGATGGGATCTGGTATCTCGAGGTTCGCTTTTCTCCGATCCTTCACCAGGATAAGGGTTTGAAGCTGACCCAGGTGATGGAAGCTGTACTTCAGGGACTACGCGAAGGTGAGCGGCGTACCGGCATCAAAACGGGGATCATCATCTGTGGGATCCGTTCGATTGAACCATCCGTTTCGGTTCGTCTCGCAGAATTGACCGTGGCTTACAAAGGCAGGGGTGTCGTAGGATTTGACCTTGCGGGCCGTGAAGACCACTACCCCGCAAAAGATCACGCAGAAGCCTTTTACCTGATCCGCAGCAACAATATCCCCTGTACCGTGCATGCTGGCGAAGCATGGGGCCCGGGATCGATCAAACAGGCCATTCACGACCTGAGCGCACACAGGATCGGGCATGGTACTCGCTTGAAAGAAGATGGTGACCTGCTGAACTATGTAAACGACAACCGCATTCCACTCGAGTGCTGCTTGTCGTCAAACGTTCATGTCGGAACAGTGGAATCACTGGAAGTTCACCCTCTTCGTTTCTATTTTGACTATGGCTTACGTGTGACGATCAATACGGACAATCGCTTGATCTCAGCGACAACTGTCACCCGTGAATATCAAATTGCGCATGAGGTGTTGGGGCTGAGCCGCCGTGAATTGGGAAGCATTATCATCATGGGGTTCAAGTCGACGTTTCTCCCTTATGCAGACCGAAAAGCACTCGTCGGGAGAGTATTGGATGCTTTGGGGCGCTCGAAAATCCCGTTCTAGTAAACTTCTGCCACTGTTGATGCTTCTTTTTATTGTCTTCGCTGGTGGATGCACGGAAGATCCCGTGCATCCGCACAGTGATTTCATAACCACCCTGGCTGACCAGGCCTATTTCCCCATGCTTCGCGGTTCGATCCATATTTACAGAGCCGCAGATTCGGTGGATACGACAGACAACCAGTACTATGTCACCGAGTCGGTCCAGATCACAACTGAGGGAAAAATCGCGAGCCTCGCTATTTACCGTGGCGGGGAACGAGCGAGCGAGATTGCTCGCTGGACCAATGATCGCCTCTATTTTACCATCCCTGAAGCGGATCCTGCTTCGCCCCTGCTTTCGATATCGTTACCTGTGAGGAAAGGAAAGGAATGGGTGAAGATCAACTCGACCGTCGGTGAGAACCTCGACGTCATTGAATGCCGAGTCATGTCCCTTGATTCAACGATGACAGTCCACGCCGGAACTTTCGACAGCGTCCTCGTCATCAGGGATGTCCAGGAGTGGCGAAGGGGCGATGAACCGATCCAGCATGACACGACTTACTTCTCCTACGTCAAAGATGTCGGAGTGATCGAGATGGGTGATGGCGAAGATCGTCTCCAGCTCGTCACCTACATCCCCGGAGCATCAGATGACACAACCCATGTGAATTGATCGGAGTATCCGGATGCCCCTGTCCCCCCCACGTCACCTACTCTTCCTGTTGATCCTGTTGCTTCCCACCGCAGGTTCAACGGCACCACTTGCAATAGCACGTATCCACTACAGCGGTGGCGGCGACTGGTATTGTGACCCAACTTCGCTGGTGAATCTGCAGCAATTTATTGAACGAGAAACAGGTATCCCGACCCACGAAAAGGAAGAGGTGGTAAAACTGCAGGACGAGAACCTCTTCAGCCATCCTTACCTCTACCTGTCCGGACATGGGAATCTACATTTCAGCCGCGAGGAGGCTGGTCGCCTGCGTGAATACCTATTAGGCGGTGGTTTTTTGCATGTGGACGATAATTACGGGCTTGACGAATCGTTCCAGCGTGAGTTGAGGAAAGTCTTCCCGGATCGTGACCTTGTCGAAATCCCCTTTGACCACCCCATCTACCACACAGTCTACGATTTCCCAAACGGTCTGCCAAAAATCCACGAGCATGACGGAAAACCTGCCCAGGGCTTCGGGATTATCGAAGATGGCCGTATCGTGCTGTTTTACAGCTACCAAAGTGACCTGGGAGATGGCTGGGAAGACCTGAAGGTTCATAACGTACCCTCTGAGCTGCACAGAAAAGCCCTTGAGATGGGGACAAACATTGTGATGTATGCGGTAAGTGGGCAGCCAGTGGAGCTGCCCTGAGAAAGCGAACGTCTTGAAACAACAACGGGCGCCCCCCATCAGGAGGCGCCCGTTTTCAATCCTGCTCGACCCAGTAATCAGACCTTGATCTTCATCGCTTCTGGATGGAAGTAGTATTCCGGATCCGGGCACTCATGATCCGCTTCGCCTTCCATGTGGTCGTGCTCTTCATTCGAGGCGACCGACTTCACCATCAACTTGCCCTGGACCTGGATGTCCTGATCAACACACTCAGCCGGGAAGATGAAGGATTCGTCTGCAGTGCGAATGATCAAATCCTTGTCACCCTCTGTATCAAGTGAGACCCAGCACCCCGAACCGCCACAGCGACCTGTTACATGACCTTCGATGAGAACGGTCTTACCAACAAACTGATCCGGCGAGGTGACTACATCACCCAGTGGAGTCACTTCGGTCAGCGTAATCTGCGGAGCAGTCGCGTCCATCTCAACATCGGATGTTGTCTCACTCTTCTTCTGCTGCGAACAGCCCATCAGGGCTAGCGCCAATACAAGAACAGCAACCAGTTTCCAGCTCTTCATCAATCCCTCCAGAGATTTTCAAAATCTATGTTTATGCCCCAGACAGCCCGGTCAGTTGCTCAGTTCACCCAGACGGCGGTTGAGCAATGTGACATGGCTCATCTCTTCACGAATAATCGCATCAATCTTGTCTCGTCCCAGATTTTCCGGCATCATCTCTTTGATCCCGCTGTAGAAGACGATGGTGTCTTTTTCGAGCTGAATGGCGGTTACGAGCACATGCTCGAGGGTTTCTTCGCCGGTCAGGACCCGAGTCGGATCCCCTTTGATACCAAAAACTCGACCGTGCATCATCGACTGCAGGTAATGCGCGGCTTCTGCGTTGGGATCATACGTGATATTTCCGAACTCGGGCGATGCAATCCGCACACGCATGTTCGAAAAGAACTTCTCGTGATCATCTTCCATCTGTGCAAGTTCGAGCAGGAGACCGCGCGATTCCGCCTCTTTGGCGTTTTCAGCGGCCTTGCGGTAAAAGCGTGCGCCATTACGTTCCATCTGCTCTGCCATCTCGAAGACTTCATCGATGTTGAAGGTGCCTTCCATGACCTCTCCCGCTCTTCTGGTTTGACGACCGTACGGTGCCGAGGGGTACTCCCCCAGGACACTTTGAGATGAATAGAAATGTCGTTCCTGAAACCTCCCTCCCGCAAGTGAGACCAATCTCGAAGCGGGTTCACCGAAGTGCCTCGTACTCCTTGACTTTCAATAGCTTAACTGCTTGTCTACCCTTGAAATGCGCGCCTGCAACCGTAGGGTTGAACAAACCCTGCAATTCGGAATATAAGCTAATCGAGATCGTAGAAGCCCAGGTCGGTTCCAGTTGCACTTTTTACAAGCAGGACAATCTGTCCCGTATGATAGGCGAAATGCTCTGTCACATGGACGATTGCGGCGAGAGCAGTGGTTGAAAATCCCTGGATTGAGCGTGACCGCAACCACTCCTCCTCACTGCGTGAATCAAGAATAATCTCGCAGGCTTCGAGTACCGTCTTGGTCAAATTTGCGAGTAGCGTCTGACCATCTTCCCCCTTATCAGCCGCAAATTCCGCTGTACGGTCCCGGTTGTTCTCCTCCCCTGCGATTCCGAAGTGAATCCACTGACGTACATTTCCATTAAGGTGGAGCAGAAGGTTCCCAATGCTGTTTACACCGGGGCGGGGACGTTGCCAGATAACCGTTTCATCGACCTTGGCCAGAGCACGTTCCAGCCATGGGATATAGGTATCACGCAGTTTGTCGACCGCCTCCAAAGCAACAGCTTCTGTAAGCGTCGAAGAACCCGGGACACCCATGATTGTCGTTTTAGACTTCACAGACTCCTCCTCCTCTTCTGGCGAAAGGTACAGATTGGAGGTGGATAGATGCGGAACTGTTACCCGGTGAGGGCTTCAGCGGGAGCGGCAGGATCTTTAAACTCAACTGGACGAGGTTCGCCCTCGTAATCTTCCTTGTCCTCGCGCAGGGACTCGGTCAAGGCAGCCAGCGCAACATCGACCTGGTCGGCATCCGGTTCACGCGTCGTGATCTTCTGCAACCAGAACCCTGGAAGGATCAGCGGGCGCCAGGCTGGATTGTCTGAATGTTTTTCGATCAGACGAAGAACTTCGTAGGAGAGGCCTGCCACGACCGGAATCATGGGGAGGTGAACGGCGATTCGGACGAGCACATTGGGAATAGGCCCAAGCAGGGCCACCCACGCACTATCAAACAGCATGAAGCCCAGCATGGTGAGTACAGCCGCGAGCAGAAGGAAGCTTGTGCCACAACGGGGGTGGAAACGGCTTTGATCGCACGCATTTCCGTTGTTTAACTCGAGCCCTTTTTCCCAGGCGAAGATGCTCTTATGCTCTGCGCCGTGGTACCGGAAAACTCGTGTGATATCGGGAATGAGTGAAATGCCCCACATGTAGCCGATCAATAGGGCAACACGGAGCGTACCAGCAACCAGGTGGAAATGCACCTGGTTCTCTGCGGAGGGAATCAATCCAGCAACAAGATAGGGCACGGCCATGAAGAGGCCGATGCCTGCGGCAAGCGCAAAAATGGTGAAGACGACCCCGAGAAACCGGTCCCACAGGGTCGGTTCGGACTCCTCTTCCCCAGCAATTTCCGCAGCCCAGTTCAGCGAGTCCATACCGATGCGCATCGCCTCGAACAGCCCCACCGCACCACGAAAAACAGGCGCTCCCCAGAGCCGGGAGCGCCGTGTGAGGCTGACAAAGGGATAACTCTTGACTCGAATCGAACCTGAAGGTTCACGCACAGCTGTGGCAATACGCCACGGGCTGCGCATCATGACACCTTCTATCACCGCCTGCCCACCGACATTCGGAGGGCGAGTCGTCTCTTGTTCGGCTCTGTTGCTCAGCCTTCGGCCTTCTTCTGCATGCCGTACTTGCGGTAGAACTTGTCAACACGACCAGCCGTATCAACGAGTTTCTGCTTGCCGGTGAAGAAGGGGTGGCATTCCGAACAGATTTCAACTTTGATCTCTGCCGGCTTGGTGCTGCGAGTATTCCAAGTCGAGCCGCACGCGCAGCTAACCTGAACATAATGGTAGTTGGGATGAATTCCAGCCTTCATGGCATCCGCCTTGGTCAAACGTTTCTGAAGTAGCACGTAAAAGTATGAGGGAACGAGCGGTAAGTCAAGGTGACAGCCTGCGGTGCGGAGGTCCCTGAGTGGACGGCAGAACTTGCCTTGAAGGGGGATAATTCTCCGCGTTCAACTCTTTCAACTGCTTGAAATATACAGCACTTCAGGGTGGCATAACGGTTGCATTGACTCGCGCGAGAGGAATCCCTATCCCAGGCAGCTCAGGGATGTGCATCCGAAGGTTGGGCCAATCGCAGAGTTCTTCATGCTTCCACACGGATTTCAAGGAACAAACGGCTCTACAGCCGACCCTCGTATTTCCATTCTTATTCCCAGTTACAACCGGGCCGACTTCCTCCAGGCGGCTGTTTCCAGCGCGCTCGCCCAAAATGTGCCAGCGGACGAGATCATCGTGGTCGATGACGGCTCGACGGACAATACATCAGAGGTGATGCAGCCGTTTATCCAGCAAGGAGTGCGGTTCGTCCCCAAAGAGCATTCCGGTGCACCCGCGACACGGAACCGCGCCATCGATGAGGCATCGGGGGACTTTCTGCTCTGGCTCGATTCGGACGATGTCTTGCTCGAGCATACGGTTGAACTCTACCGGAAGGCGCTGAAAGAAACACCTCAAGTCGACGTCTTTTACGGTTCTCTGCTGATTGTCGAGAATAACCTGGAAGTGACCGGAAAAGAGCTGATGCACCCCGATTGGTTCGGGGACCAGAAGATGATGGTCTCGCACTTTCTCTTCAAAAACGTTGTTCCCAACCCCGGAACACTCGTCCGCAAAGCCTGCTACAATGAAATGGGCGGGTACGATCTTGGCTACCCTCGTGCGCATGACTACGAGTTCTGGGTTCGGATCGCGCCGAAAGCGATTTTCCGTCGCGTCAATGAACCGGTAGTACTCTGGCGCTGGCACGATGCCAACATGTCCTCACCAACCGTCGACTTTGATACTCGCTACGACATCCAGATTGTGCAAACCCTGCTGGCTCGCTACACAATTGAAGACCTCTTCCCCGACCTCGGCTGGGCACCGGATGACCGTCCCCTATCGCTCGGGGTGGCGAACTTGCGCATCGCGCAGCGAATGCTGCAATTGGGATCGAAAGAAAATGCCATTGTCTACCTCCGTCGCAGCCTGGAAGCCTTCCCTCTCGGGCAATCTCGCGACCTGCTGGTCGAGTTGGAAAGTGGCAGTTTTGACTGGAATAAAGTGGGCTACGATACAGAACCTGATGTGACGCTCGATGAGCAGCCGTTGACCATCCTGCTGACCGCGCATCGAAACCTGCCCGAATCAAAAGGCGGGGTCGAGATCTATACGGATCAGCTTGCCAAAGAGTTGGTCAGCCGCGGGCACAACGTACATCTGCTGGTGCCTGCCCTCTCCCCCACGCACAAAGTTGGAGAAATCGGAAATGAAGAACGGGATGGGTATACGCTTTGGCGTGTAGTGACACGGACCGAGTTACTTGTGGACGAGTTCCAACTCGAAGATTTAGTCCAGCCGATCCGTGATCTGATCGAAAAGATCAAGCCCGACATCGCGCATTGCCAACACCTGATCGGCCTGACTCTCACAGTCCTGCATGAGTTGAAACACGCAAATATTCCCGTTGTTGGAACCATCCATGATGCCTGGTTCGCCTGTCACCAGTTTCACTTCCTGGAGGGTGGGATTGAACCATGTAGCGGTCCGGAAACGGTGGACAAATGCGTGCACTGTCTGTTGAAAAGGAACCCGGATGCGGACGCGGAGGCACACCTTCCGGAACTCTTCTACTTCTTCGCGCTAAGACGTCAGCAGATGAAGCGAGGTTGGCAAGCCTTTGATCGACTACTGGTTCCGACCAAAACCCTGAAGAATAAGCTGCTGCAAGCCGGGTTTGACCACAAAGCAATCTCGGTCAACCCCCTTGGTATGGCTCCGTTAGATCACCCGAAACAGACAACAGGCAATGGACGGTTGCGTATCGTACTGCCGGGAAACGTCTATCCAACCAAAGGTCAGGATATCGCCATAAAGGCGCTGCATTCCCTTCCTCTGGACAAAAGTGAGCTGCACATCCATGGTGAGGAAGTCAATCCGACTTATCTCGCACAACTCAAAGCATTGATCCCAGGCGGAGCAACGGTCCAGTTCCACGGCGGCTATTCGCCGGAGGATATGCCTGGCATCCTCGCGACTGCGGATATCTGCCTGATCCCTTCCCGCAGCGAGAACTATCCATTGGTGGTTCGCGAAAGTCTGCGTGCGGGGGTCCCGGTGGTGGCATCGAACGTCGGTGGTATCCCCGAGATTATCCAGGATGGTATTAATGGGATGTTGTTCAAGGTCGGGGATGATCGTTCCCTGGCGGATGTCCTGACCCTGCTGATCAAACGCCCCGAACTGCTGGATGGCTTGCGTGAAGGGATCGAACCGGTCAAAACGATCTCCGACGATGCCGATCAACTTCTTGCGATTTATCGCGAAATGCTGCCCGATCACGTGCTGGAGGAATTGGTCGGATGAGCATGCTTCAAGAGCCCAAGGTCAGTGTGGTTGTCCCCACGTACAATCGTCCAAAGGGGTTGGAACACGCGCTTCGAAGCATCCTCGATGGACGATTTCAGGATTTTGAGATCCTGGTGGTCAACGATGCCGGGCAGCCTGTCGAAGGGGTCATCCGGACGCTGAATGACAAGCGGATTACCTACATCGTGCACCCGCAGAACAAAGGGCTCCCTGCCGCGCGCAACACAGCGCTGAAGCTGGCACGTGGACAGTACATCGCTTACCTGGACGACGATGATATCTGGTACGAGAACCACCTCGAAACGTTGGTCGCTGAAATTCAACGGGGGAAGGAAGCGGTCGTCTATTCGGATGGTGCGCAATCGCAAGTACGGCCCGGGCCGGATGGTCCGGTTGAGCATGCAAAAAAACCTTCCTACGGATTCGAATACAGTCGCGACTTGATGCTGGTCAGCAACTACATCCCCGTCCTTTGCATTCTGCACGAACGGCGTATCCTGGAGGAAACCGGTCTGTTTGATGAATCCCTGACCAGTCATGAAGATTGGGAAATGTGGATTCGAGTTTCACGGACGTACGATTTCCGTCGAGTACCGGTTGAGACAACAGAATATGTGATCGATCTCGACCCTCAGAAGCAGGATAGACGAAGACGCGCGATGTTCGACACCCTCGTCCAGATCTACGAACGCACTGAACCACTGCTGGATGATCGCCCCGACTTGATTGAAGCGCGGAAGGATCACATCCGCAAGTATATGGCTGATATCCAGCAATCCACCGAAATCCTCGCCGCAATGGAGCAGAACTCACCCCCTCCTCAAAACCTGCTCGGTGTATCGCTTGAATCAGAACTGCGTGCCAACCCAAACATGGTCCGTCGCCTCCCCACTCTGCAAGGTTATCTAAACCGTGGCAAACATGATCTTGTGGCACGAATTGTCCGTAAGGAATTGCCCGAGAGCGACACCCGCCGTCTCCTGCTCGAAAAGCTGGAGCAATTGTAGCACGTCAGCCCATTCCAGCAGCATCCCAACGTCTGAGACAATTGTCCCAGTCCCCTGTATGTTCTATACTCCTGATAGAATCGGCAAAAACGCGACAATGAGGGACATATGGCCATCATGGCGATCAGTATCGCACCAAGCGGGATGGAAGGAACGAGCTTGAGTGCGATTGTAAGTAAAGCAATCGAGGTATTGGACAAGCAGGATCGTGTTCAGTGGGAACTTGGGTCAATGTTTACGACGGTCGAGGGCGAGCTGGACGACCTCTTCGACATTGCGAAAAGGATGCATGAAGCTTTGGCAGAAGCAGGCGCTCCGCGCATTGGCAGCGTGATCAAGATTGACGATCGCCGTGACAAGGTTGCCCACATGAAAGAGAAGACGGATGCGATCATGCACCATCTCGGAAAACCTCTCGACGAGAGCTGATCCGAGCATAGGCTCGAGCATTACTTGAAGGTTTGTTGAAGGGGAGGTTGAATGGAAACCGCCGCTGCTCCAGTCATTCAGGTATCCACCGCCGCTGTCATTGCATTCATCGCGTACCTCGGTATTATCACCTCGATCGGCATCTTTACGGCGAAATTTTCCTCGGGTGGGTTGTCCGAATTTTTCCTCGGCGGGCGGAAGATGAACCGTCTCGTCGTCGCCTTGTCTGCCGTTGTCTCAGGCCGGTCCTCCTGGCTGCTGATCGGTGTGACCGGAATGGCCTACACACGAGGAGCTTCTGCTCTGTGGGCCGTTGTCGGGTACATCCTGGTCGAGTTCCTGCTCTTTTTCTTCTATGCTCCTCGTCTAAGGCGGTTCAGCGAACACTACGACAGCCTGACGCTGCCTGACTTTTTCGCCACACGATTCAACGACAGAAACGGTGTCCTGCGTGGTGTAATGGTGCTGATCATCATCCTTTTTCTGGGCAGCTATGTCTCAGCCCAGTTTGTCGGGGGTGGGAAGGCTTTTGCGGCCAGTTTTGGTGTGGAAGGGTCGAGTGGCATCCTGATCACAGCGGGCATCGTGCTGGTCTACACCCTGCTGGGTGGTTTTCTGGCTGTCAGCCTGACCGACATGCTGCAAGCCTTTTTCATGCTCTTCGCCCTTTTGATTCTACCAATCCTTGCGATCGCCGACCAAGGAGGCTGGGCAGAGGTGACGGCCATGTTGAACCAGTTTGACCCAACCTTCCTCGATCCTATGGCCATTGGGCTTGGCGCGTTGATCGGGTTTGCAGGGATTGGGCTTGGTTCGCCGGGAAATCCACATATCCTCGTGCGTTACATGTCCATTGATGACCCTAAACAGCTTAAATACTCGGCCTATGTGGGGACAATCTGGAATGTGTTGATGGCCTTTGGCGCGGTGCTGATCGGACTGGTGGGACGGACTTATTTCGCGACCCCAGACCTGCTCGGTGGAGATACGGAAAACCTCTACCCGATGCTGGCGCAGCAACACCTCCACCCTGTCCTGTTTGGTATCGTGGTAGCAAGCATTTTTGCCGCGATCATGTCGACCGCTGATTCACAACTGCTGGTGGTTGGGTCAAGTGTGGTGGTAGACATTTACGAGAAACTTTTGCGAAAGGGAAAGCCACTGCCTCACAAGCAGGCGGTGTTGATAAGTCGAGTGGTCATCCTGGTACTGGTTGTTGCCGCGCTGACCTTCGGGATGCTGGCGAAGAAGCTGGTCTTCTGGCTGGTGCTGTTTGCCTGGGCGGGGTTGGGCGCATCGCTGGGTCCGACAAGCATTCTTGCGCTTTTCTGGAAACGTACAACACGCGCCGGGATCCTCGCGGGCATGTTGACGGGGACAGTCGTCACCATTGTCTGGTACTACACGCCAGCGTTAAAAGGTGCCCTCTACGAATTGATCCCTGGCTTTCTGCTGGGAGCTTTGGCGACGGTGGTAGTCAGCCTGTTGACCAAGCCGCCGGATGATGTGGATCGAATGATGAATGTGATGCGAGGGAATGACTGAGGCACCTTGGGTTGCGTCAGGCCCCAGAGCCTGACGCATTTTTCTGTCAGACGTGGGCGTCTGACAGAACCGTTTATGCGGATCGAATGATGAATGTGATGCGAGGAGATGATTAGTAGTTTCAGCCCGGATCGGACTGTTGCGTCAAGTCCGAAGAGTTGACGTAAAAACGGTAAGGTCTTCTGACCCGACCGAACGATGTGGGCACGAATGTGTCGAGCCAGCTTCACTACCCCTGCGCACCGCTGAAAGCCTCTTCCCCATCGAAGGTGTAAAGGTGTTCGGTCTTGACGAAGTCGAAGCCTGCCTGCTCAAACTGTGTGAGTAGCTTGAGGATGGAAGCGTGGGTCGCCTGACCGTCCTTACCACGGAAACGGCAGCGCCAGTGGTCGACCGTAAACGTCTCGTCGATCCCATCTGGCCAGACACGCACCCCACGGCTGGTGATCATTTCCAGCGACAGGTCATCGGTTTGCAGCGGCTGAACCTGCTCGACCAGATCAGCCACCTTCCCCTTGTTCCAATCGATATAGACATCCACTCCAATCAGCTCCTTCGCTCCAATCTCCGGCGGTCCAACAGGATGGTGCATCTGGAAGGGAGTTGCAGTGGCATGATGGGAGTAATCAACTGGTTCAAGAACCTGGGGACGTTGATTGAGATGCTGGATGACTGCAGATGCAAACTCCTTGGTGCCAACACGTTGCTTGCTCACCCCTTCACGGTAGATATCGTGCTTATGGATCCCCTCCTCGATGGTCGTCAACCAGGCATTATGGACCCGTTCCGCGACATCCCATTGGCCGATGTGCATCAGCATCATCACCGCGCCCAACAGCAGACCGGAGGGATTGGCGACATTCTGTCCGGCAATGTCCGGTGCTGAACCGTGGATCGCTTCGAACATCGCTGCGTGCTCCCCAATGTTGGATGAGCCACCCAGCCCCACGGAACCAGTGATCTGGGCTGCGATATCGCTGATGATGTCGCCATACAGATTGGAGGTGACGATCACATCAAAACGTTCCGGCGTATCCGCCAAACGTGCCGCGCCAATGTCCACGATGTAGGAATCATGCTCGATGGTTGGGTATTCCTTCGCGATTTCGAGGAAGGTCTTGTGGAACAGGCCATCGGTGATCTTCATGATGTTGTCTTTGACAAAAGCCGTGACACGCTTCCGGTTATTGCGGCGAGCGTACTCGAAGGCGTACCGGATGATCCGTTGCGACCCGGCATGGCTGATCAGCTTCAGCGATTCGGCGACATCGGCCGTCTGACGATACTCAATGCCAGCATACAGATCTTCCTCGTTCTCGCGGACAATGACTACGTTCATCTTCGGATGGTTGGTCTGGATGTAGGGGTAGTAACTGACACAAGGCCGCACATTCGCGAAGAGACCCAACGCCGTACGAATGCTGACATTCAGACTTTTGTAGCCCCCACCCTGAGGGGTGGTTATCGGAGCCTTCAGGAATACTTTGGTCCGTCGGATCGAGTCCCACGCCTCCTGGCGCATGCCACTCTTCACCCCCGACTTGAACACCGATTCACCAATCTCGATTTCCTCAATCGCGAGGTTGGCGCCTGCAGCGTCGAGGATACGGAGGACAGCATCCATAATTTCCGGACCAATGCCATCGCCGCGTGCGATGGTGATGGGAGTTGGGGCGTTCATCTTTGGGGCTTTCGTAATAGGCTTCAGTCACGACTGTTGGGTCCGAACACTCGACAAACCAAGGTGTGAGTGGACGCGGGGATGTTAGGGGTACCAAATCAGGTGAACAAGAGCGGAGTGAGGGCTCAGGAGACGCGTGCTACGTTCTATCTGGCCGCCGCCTGACCCAACAGAGAAACCGCCAGGTCAGAAGACCTGGCGGATATGTGTGCGATTCCTGAAGGGGTTGCTTCGTCAGGTGCAGGGCACCTTCTTCGCAATGACTACCTTCCCCCCTGTTACAGTAATGCCGCCACAGATGCGCGGGCTGCATTCAACAGAGTATCAGGGAAGAGGCCGATCAGGAGGACGAGGATCACGCAGATCAGCACGACCTGAGCCATCTCGCCTGTCCAGAAGATGCGACCTTCAGTTTCCTCGTCACGTTCCGTAAGGAACATGTTGACGATCAAGCGCAGGTAGTAATAAACACTCACTGCGCTGTTGAGAACACCAATCACTGCAAGACCGACAAACCCGGCGCTGACGGCGCTCGAGAAGATGTAGTACTTCCCGAAGAAACCCGCTGTTGGTGGAATACCTGCCAGCGAAAGCATGAAAACAAGCATGGCGATGGCCATGCCGGGGCGACGATAGACAAGGCCCTTGTAGTCGTCAAAATGGTAGCCCTTGTCATCATCTTCATTGCGGTTGACTGCAATGGCGACAAGGAAGGCACCGATGTTCATGATACCGTAGACAACGAGGTAGAAGAGAATTGCCGATGCGCCCTGCTGCCCGAAGGTGAGGAAGGCGACGACCAGGTAACCGGCATGCGTGATGCTTGAGAAAGCAAGCATACGTTTCACGCTATCCTGCCGCAACGCAAGGAGGTTGCCGAAGGTCATGGAGACCACTGCGATCCACCAGAGGACCATGGTCCAGCCATCTGACATGGAGCCAAAAGCAACGTAGAAGACCCGCAGGAAGGCGGCAAAAGCGGCAGCCTTCGGTGCAGTCGACATAAACGCTGTAATTGTGGTCGGAGCTCCTTCATAGGCATCCGGCGACCACCAGTGGAACGGTACCAGAGCCGCCTTGAAAGCGAAGGCGATCATGATCAAACCAGCACCTGCCCAGGCAATGATCGGAGTTTCGCTTCCAGCGCTTTTCAGGAAGACGGTGATGTCCACGATATTTGTCGACCCCGTCACACCAAACACCAGGGCGATGCCGTAGAGGAAGAAGCCCGTGGTGAACGCGCCCAGCAGGAAGTACTTCAACGCACCTTCATTGCTGGCGTGCTTGTGACGTGTCATGCCGACAAGAGCGTAGAGGCTGACCGACATCGTTTCAATACCGAGGAAAATGATCAGCAGATCCTGCCCCATGGTCATCAGCAACATGCCGAACAGGGCGAACAGCAGCATCAGGTAATACTCCGCGATACGGATGCGGGTAATCTCGATGTAGCGTTCACTCACCCCGATAATCAGCAGCGTGATGGCACTGAGCAGGATGCGGAAAAATGTGGTGTAGTTGTCGATCATCACCATCCCGGAGAAGGCCTGGCCGGTGTCACCACGCTGGAAGAACGACGCGGCAATCACCATCAGCAAGCCGAGCACCGAGACCACCTGCACACCGCGTGTACTGCGTCCGCGGGGCATGATGATGTCGATCAGGATCGCCGCGAAGGCGACCACCACGACCAGGATTTCCGGAAGCACTCGTCCGACATGCATGCCGGCGATCAAATTGTCAAACATGACCTCTCCCCCGTTCTACCGCACCACCTGGGTGAGGAAGGTTTCGATGGACGCGGAGAACTTGGACAGGAAGGTGTTCGGGTGAACACCGATCCAAACGATAAATACGAGTAAGGGCAACAAGCTGGCCCATTCTACCGGTTTCAGATCCGTCAGCGACTCGTTGGCCTTGTTCGTAATCGGGCCGAAGAAGACACGACGCAGCATCCACAACATGTAGATCGCCGCAAGGATCACACCCGTCGCACCGATCACCGCTGCAACCGGAGAGGCCTTGTAGGCGCCCACAAGGATGAGGAATTCGCCAACGAAACCGTTCAGACCCGGCATACCGATCGAGGACAGCGTCACGATGGTAAAGATGACCGCGTACCAAGGCATCACCTTGGCAATGCCGCCATATTCTGCGATCATGCGTGTGTGGCGACGGTCATAGACCACACCGACCAGGAGGAACAAGGCGCCGGTGGAAAGACCGTGGTTGATCATCTGGATCAACGCCCCACTGACCGCCTGCTCGTTCAATGCGAACAAGCCGAGCATGACGAAACCAAGGTGGGAAACGGAACTGTAGGCAACCAGCTTCTTCATGTCCGGCTGGACAATCGATACCAGCGCACCGTAGACAATCCCGATCACTGCCAGAGTCAGCAAGAGCGGCTTGAAGTAGTCCACTCCATCAGGGAACATCGGCATC
This sequence comes from bacterium, assembly GCA_020444265.1. Lineage (GTDB taxonomy): Bacteria > Electryoneota > Electryoneia > Electryoneales > Electryoneaceae > JAHLLH01. The sequence continues at coordinate 296,551 of JAHLLH010000001.1, read as the reverse complement.
GCAAACCGGATGTAGCCATAGGTCCCCATTTTCAGCAGAACGCCAGCCAGAATGACCGAGCCTGCAGTAGGTGCCTGGACATGCGCATCGGGCAACCAGGTGTGGAACGGGAACATCGGCACCTTGATCGCAAAAGCCAGTGCGAAGGCAGCGAACAACCAGAGCTGCGCGCTAACCGGGAAACTGGCGTGTTGCATGATCAGGGTGTAGTCGAACGTGTGACCCACACCGGGTACGTTCACATTGAAGTAGATCCACAGGATGCCGACCAGCATCAACAAACTGCCGACCATCGTATAGATAAAGAACTTCAACGCGGCGTAAATGCGACGGTCACCACCCCAGATACCGATCAGGAAGTACATCGGGATCAGCATCACTTCCCAGAAGACGTAGAAGAGGAAGAGATCAAGGGCGACAAACGTTCCCAGCATACCCGTCTGCAGCAAAAGCATGCTGACGAAGTAGGCTTTGAGATGTTTTGTCACCGCTGAGCTTCCGAGCACCACGATCGGGCCGAGGAAGGTGGTCAGCAGTACCAGCAGGAGGCTGATACCGTCCAGCCCCATGTGGTAACTGATTCCAAGCGAGGGAATCCAACTTGCCTTTTCTACAAACTGGAATGCGGCTGACTCGGAGTTGAACGCCCAGAACAGCGGCAAGCTCACGAGAAAGTCAATACCCATCACCGTGAACGCCACCCCCCGCACGAGCGCCTGACGGCTGCGAGGTGTCGCCAACACAAGCAGCGACCCCAACAGGGGGATGAACACGATTGCGGATAACCAGAGAGACATTCGTTTCTCCCTTCGGGGGCCTTAGCGCAGCAGTAGCGCAGCCAACACCAGGATCACACCAACAACAAGCATCACAGCATAATTGCCGACCACACCGGTCTGCACCTTGCGCAGGCCGCCGCCAATCCAGCGGACGGTCTTCGCGGTGCCGATCACAAGAATGCTGTCGATAAATGCCGCATCGAATTTTTGCCAGAGGACTTTGCTACCGTCTATCAACGGCTTGATGACGCCAGCAGCGTAAATCTCGTCCACGTAGTACTTCTTCCAGAGCACCTTGCCGAAGCCGGTCTGTTCCTTGTCGCTCTTCGCAACGAGGCCCTTGGTGATGTACATGTTGCGGGCGACGAAGATACCGGCAAGTGCTGCAACGACACTGGTGGCGATCAGCATCCACTCCATCCCGATGCTGGGATGATGCGGATGGTAATGGACCGCCTCGTAAGCAGGTTCAAAGACCGGCTCAAGCCACCCCTTCAGTACATGCGCATGTTCGCCGAAGACAACCGGAAGGCCAACATATCCACCCACGATGGAGAGGAAAGCGAGGATCATCAGCGGAACCGTCATCACCTTCGGCGACTCGTGAATCCCCTCTTCGCTCCCCTCCGGTCCTTTGTAGTCACCATGGAAGGTGAGATAGACCAGGCGGAACATGTAGAAGGCGGTAATGACCGCCGCGATCAAGCCAAGCGCATACGGCAGATAGGAACCGTGCGCGAAGGTCGATGCGAGGATCTCGTCCTTGCTGAAGAAACCAGAGAAACCAGGAATACCAGCAATTGCCAGGGTTGCCAGCAGGAAGGTCCAGTAGGTGACCGGAATCTTCTTGCGCAGACCGCCCATGTTGCGAATATCCTGCGGATCGGTGTGGTGATCGTCCACATGGTGCAGTGCACCGTGCATCGTATGAATCACCGCGCCGGAACCGAGGAAAAGCAGCGCTTTGAAGAAGGCATGGGTCATCAGGTGGAAGACACCGGCTCCAAACGCCGCGACACCAGTCGCCATCACCATGTAGCCAAGCTGGCTGACGGTGGAATAGGCGAGCACCTTCTTGATATCGAACTGCTTGATACCGATTGTGGCCGCAAATATGGCGGTAAAGGCACCGACAAGCGCGACAACCGTCATGCTGGTCGGGGCGAGCATGTAGAGCATGCTACTGCGAGCGATCATGTAGACACCCGCAGTGACCATGGTGGCAGCGTGGATCAACGCGGACACCGGGGTCGGGCCCGCCATCGCGTCCGGCAGCCAGACATAAAGTGGGAACTGGGCCGATTTACCAGCGGCACCGAGCAGCAGCATCAACGTGATCGCGATGACCGGTGCTGCGTCGACATGATGCCCCCAGAGTTCAGCCGCCGCCGGATACACTTCACTGAAGGTGAGGCTACCGAGGTGCTTGAAGATCAGGAACATCGCCACCAGCATACCGAAGTCACCGATACGGTTGACGACAAAGGCCTTCATGCCGGCAGTCGCCTTCTGCATATCCTCCCACCAGAACCCGATGAGCAGATAACTGCAGAGGCCGACACCTTCCCACCCGATGAACATGATCGGGTAGCTGTTCCCCAAGACCAGGATCAACATGAAGAAGACAAAGAGGTTCAGGTAGGTAAAAAAGACCCTGAACCGGCTGTCCCCGTGCATGTAGCCGATCGAGTAAATGTGAATCAGGGAACTGATGCCTGTGACAACCAACATCATGATTGCCGACAGCGGATCGATCAAAAAGGCAAAATCGAGGTTAAGCTGGCCAACACTAATCCAGCTGAAAAACTTCACCTCCATTGCCCGATGATGCGGATCCATCCCGGCAAGTTGAATTGTGAGCATCAAGGCGACCACAAAGCTGGCCATGATCATCAGGCTGGCAAACCAACCGACGACCTTTTCCGGCCACTTCCGTGCGATCAAACCGTTGACGATCACCCCGATTAGGGGAAAGAGGATGATCCATACCGCGTAATCCACGGCGCTCCTCCCAAAGGAACCAATGATGACGTTACACGTCTGAAAGTCGATCTATCGTGTCGTTGCGAACCCCGAAAATTCAGGGTGAAGCAACCTCGAATCACTAACGTTGTTTCCCTGCGCGCTAACGTGCAGTTGCACATTGTAAAGTGCCAGGAGACTGCTTCGTCACTGCGTTCCTCGCAGCGACACATCTTCTAAATCAGTTTTTCAACAAATTGAGTTTCGCGATGTCCAGCGATTCGGTGTTACGGAAAATGGTGACAATGATCGCGAGGCCGATGCCCACTTCCGCAGCGGCAACTGTCATGCTGAAGAAGACGAAGACCTGTCCGACAGCATTCAACAGGTAATGGCTAAAAGCGATCAGGGTCAGGTTGGCCGAATTCAGCATCAGCTCGACTGACATCATGATGATCAGCACATTCCGTCTGGTCAGCACGCCGACAACACCAATGGTGAACAACAGGGCCGCGAGAATCAGATAATGGTTAAGTCCGATGACCATGGTTAGACCCTCTTTCTCTTGGCGAGTGCAACCGCACCAATCACTGCGGCCAGCAGCAGAACGCCTGCAATTTCAAACGGGAAAACAAATTCGGTGAAGAGCAGCTTGCCAAGTGCCTTTGCGCCGCCCATGACATAGGCCTCTTCCCCGGGCTGGAAATTCGGGACTCCCGCGCCAGGACTGCGGCCAAGGAAAGCCAGCACCAGCAGGCCGAAGCCAATGGCCACCACTGCCCCCATCGTCTGCCAAAGGGTGTTCTTCCCCTCGAGCTCTTCCGGCTCACGCAGGTTGAGCATCATCACAACAAAGAGGAACAGCACCATGATCGCGCCAGCGTAGACCAGGATCTGAATCGCGGCGAGGAACGTGGCGCCCAGCATCACATAGAACCCAGCAAAGCAGAAGAAGGTCAGCACCAGGTAGAGAATGCTGAACACCGGGTTCTTCCGTGTGACCACCATGATGGCGCTGAACAAGCTGACCAACGCCAACAGTGCGAAAATGATCGTCTGCATGCCAGACCTTCCTAACGGTTAAGACTGGGTCTCAACTCAACAACTGAACGATCGTAAAACTCCCTTGCGCGATAGACATCAGAAGAATTATCAGCAACAATCCGCGCGAAAATGGAGTATTGAATTGCGGGTGATCCTTGCGAAGGAACCAGGAATGGATTAGAAAAGCGCCAATTCCGGTAATCGCAACTATCAGAGACAGGATAAGTCCCGCAAAAACATCTCTGTCAAGTAACACCAAACCATAGAGCACGACTGCAAGGAGTGGAATGTGAAGCAATAAGAAGACCGTTACACCGCCTCGAATCCCGAATAACTCCCATTCCTTCCAGTACGTAGAATCCATCTCGTGAAGAATCAGCAGGGTAGCATTTGCCAGGTAAAGCCAAAACAACCCCTGCATCTCCCCCTCCCCATGGGATCAATCCTTGTACAAAATCGGTCCGCCGATACGCTCGGTAAGCATATCCTTCGTGTAGATCAGCTTTTCACGGCTGTCTTCCGCGAATTCATAGAAGGGCGTAAGGAAAATCGCCGCTTCCGGACAGGCTTCTTCGCACATGCCGCAGAAGATGCAGCGCAACATGTCAATCTCGTAGGTCACCGCATACCGTTCGGTGGTGTGCAGGTGACGGCGTTCCGGCGGAACCTCGCCCGCCTGGATGGTGATCGCATCTGCCGGGCAGGCGAGCTCACACATCTGGCAGCCGACACAGCGTTCACGGCCAAACTCATCCCGTTTCAGGACATGCCGTCCACGCCAGCGATGCGGGACATACGCCTTCTCTTCCGGGTACTGGATGGTAATCGGCTTCTTGAAGAAGTACGAGATGGTAACCGCCATCCCCTTCATGATCGCCGGCAAGTAGAGCCGTTCGGCAAGCGTCAGATCATATTTGCGGAACGGATCGTTGGTTACCCGCGTCTGCTTGTCTGCCATCGATCACCTCTGCTATTGCAGCGTTCCCAGCTTTGGAAACGGTACAGTCAAATCAAAATCAGCCAGCAATCCCAAGATGCTGGAAGACGACCAGCAGGGCCGCCGTGATGAAAATATTGACGACGCCAATCGGGATCAGGCGCTTCCATCCGAGGTTCATCAGCTGATCATAACGGAACCGCGGAAGAGTCCAGCGTACCCACATGTAGACAAAAACGAAGAAGTAGGTCTTAATCCAGAGGACGGCGAAGGTTGCCAGCCCCCAAAGGAGACCAGGTTCTTCAGGCGCGGTAACCCAGGGGATGCTCCAACCGCCAAAGTAGAGAGTCGCGATCAGCGCACTGCCCAGCACCATGTGGACGTATTCCCCGAACATGAAAAGACCAAACTTCATGGCGGAATACTCTGTATGGTAGCCAGCAACGATCTCGTTCTCCGCTTCCGGAAGATCGAACGGGACTCGTGCCGACTCAGCAAATGCAGCGACATAAAAAATGATGAAACCAATCGGATGACTGAAGACACTCCAATGCCAGATGGCGCCCTGCTGATTCAACACGATCTGCCGCAGGGAAAGAGTGCCATGATCCAGCAGCAAAGCCACAATCGCCAGCCCCATCGCGATTTCGTAGGAAATCATCTGGCTGCTGGCACGCAAGCCACCCATCAGCGAATACTTGTTGTTCGACGCCCAACCACCGGCGATGATACCGTAGACGCCAAGCGACCCAATCGCGAGGACATAAAGCACCGCGATGTTCAGGTCGGCAATCTGCAGCAGCACCTCTCGTCCACCGATCATGATTCGGTCCCCGAAGGGGATCACCGCCATGATGAAGCCGGCAGCCATGAAGGTGAAGGTTGGCGCGATCACGAAGAGCACCTTGTTCGCACGATCCGGGATAAATTCTTCTTTCATGAAGAATTTGACACCGTCCGCAGCCACCTGGAACAATCCTTTGGGGCCCGCACGGTTAGGACCGTAACGCATCTGGATGTGCCCGGCGACAATTCGCTCAATCCAGGTGGTGAAGGCAACGACGGTCAGCACGACGATAAACACGAAGATGGTGACCAGTGTCTTCTCGATTAGAAATGCCACGATCTCAGGCATCGTTCATCTCCGTGGCTCGGATTGGTTTCACCTGGGTGTTGATGTCATCGTTCTCGTCAATGACCCAGTCATCCAGGTTATAGTGCTCGAAGCGACAATCGTCGCAAATCATGCTCTTCATCACACGGTGCTCGTCCAAACGTGCTGTGACACGATAGATCTTGCCACGATACAGCCCGAGCATCGCCTTGCAGCCATGTTTGCAGTCGGGACGATGTGCCGGGACATGTTCCAGATCCCAGACACGAGCCGAGAAGCGCATCTTCTTATCTGTCAAGGCGCCTACCGGGCAGACATCGATCAGGTTGCCCGCGAAACCACTGGGAACCGCTGCCTCGATGTAGCTGCCAATTTCCGACTTATCACCGCGGTTGAGATGACCGATATGCGCCACGCCGAGGTAATCCTCGGACAAACGGACGCAACGACGGCAATGGATGCAACGGTTCATCTCTTTCGCAATCTTCTCGCCGTAATCGGTCTTCGGGAAGGTGCGTTTCTCGTGACGGTACCGTCCAACCGGGAAACCGTACTTGTACCCGTAATCCTGCAGGTCACATTCGCCTGCCTGATCGCAGATCGGGCAATCGAGCGGATGGTGGATCAGGAGGAATTCCATCACACCACGACGTGCCTTGAAGACTCGCTCGTTGTTGGTGTTGATCACCATACCGTCACGTACAGGCGTGTTACACGCGATCTGCAATTTACCCATCCCCTCTACCTCGACAAGGCAGATACGGCAATTGCCCTGCGGCGGGAACCAGGGATAGTAGCAGTAGGTCGGGATTTCCACACCAACCTTACGTGCAGCCCAAAGGACTGTTACGCCATCCGGTACTTCGACCGGCTTTCCATCTATGACCAGAGAGGGCATCGACTACCTCACCCGTTTACTTTGCGGAAATACCTGAGGTCCGGCATCTCGTGTTCCGGTGTCTCATGTGCCACCGTATCGAAACTGGTGGTAAAGTTCTCCGCCTTCGGATAATTGAACGGTTCTCCGCGGCGGTAAACATTCGGTTTATCGTCGATCCGCTTGTGCGCCATCCGGGTCTTACCCGTAATCATGGACTTGCCTTCGCGGATGTAGTAATCAAATTCTTCCGGGAATTTTTCCATCATCGACTTGATCGGCATGACGATGGAATCGGACAGCGGGCAAATGGTGGTACCGAACATCTCGTCCATCACGTCAAACAAGAGATCCTTGACGCCCGGCTGCGGCTGGCCCGCTTCGATATCAGTGATCATTTTGTGTACCCAGCCGGTACCTTCACGGCACGGGGTGCACTGCCCGCAGGATTCATGATGGTAGAAGGTGGCAATCACCTGGGCCATCTCGACCATACAGGTGGTCTCATCCATGATGATCATCCCGCCGGAACCAAGCATGGAGCCATGCTCGACGATGGACTCGTAGTCCATGTCGCAAGCGAGGAACTCGTCCGGGGTCATGGTAAAGACCGAACTACCACCGGGAATAACCGCTTTCAACTTGCGGCCCTTCCAGCAACCACCGAGGTCTTCCTCGAAGAACTTTTTCATCGGGTAGCCGAGTGGTACCTCATAGACACCGGGACGCTCCACATGGCCACAAACGGACCAGAGCTTGGTGCCCGGGGACTTTTCGGTGCCCCACTGTCGGTACCACTCTGCCCCGTTCTCGATAATCTTGGGAACGGCAGCGAGGGTTTCGACGTTGTTGACGACGGTCGGATTGCGATAGAAGCCTTCGACTGCCGGGAACGGCGGCTTGATGCGTGGCATCCCGCGTTTGCCCTCGAGGCTTTCAATCAGCGCAGTTTCCTCACCGCAGATGTAGGCGCCCGCGCCGCGATGGGTATACATCTCGAGGTTAAAGCCACTGCCGAAGATATTTTCGCCGAGATATCCAGCTTCGCGTGCCTGGGCGATAGCCGCTTCGACCATCTTCCAACCTTTAACAAACTCACCACGCAGGTAGACATATGCGGTCTGCGCACCGAAAGCGTAGGCGGCTATAGCCATACCTTCGATTAACTGGTGCGGGTCCTTCTCAAGGATTTCACGGTCCTTAAAGGTCCCTGGCTCAGATTCGTCCGCATTGCAAAGCAGGAATTTCGGCTTGTCGGTACCTTTCGGGACAAACGACCACTTGAGACCGGTCGGGAACCCCGCGCCGCCACGACCACGCAGGCCCGACGCTTTGACGACCTCAATCACCTCTTCCGGCTGCATCTTGTTCTGCAGCACGTTTTTCCAGTTCTTGTAGCCGCCGTGCTCCTCGTACACCTTGATGTCGGTGTTGCCGGGGATATCGATACCGCCGAATACGTGTTTTTCGAGTGCCATGTCTGGGCAGCCTCCAGTCTGGTGCCTACTTGTGGCCGTTGCCCGCGGCTTTACGCCAGCCGTCGAACAATTCGTCGATCTTTTCCTCAGTCAGGTCTTCGAAGTAATCATCGTTGACCTGCATCATCGGCGCATTTCCGCAGGCGCCAAGGCATTCGACACGGTCCAGGCAGAACAGGCCGTCTTCTGTGACCTCACCCTCTTTCAGGCCGTGCTTTTCCTTCAAATACCGGATGGTGTCTTCGGAACCACGCAAATTGCACGAAATACCGTGGCAAACCTGGACATGGTATTTCCCAACCGGTTTCTGCGGGAAATAGGTATAGAAGGTCAGCGCCTCGTAGACATAGATCTTCGGGACACTTAGTAACTCTGCGACATGATCGCAAGCGTCCTTGCTGACCCAGCCCGATTCGGCCATCACGATGTGAAGGGCGGGCAAAATGCCAGATCGAGCATGCGGATAACGCTTGCTGATCTGCTGGACCCGCTCCTGGTTTTCCGGGGACAGTTGGTAGGCCATTCCCTGCCGCTCCTTATCGCTCAAGCTCGCCGGCGATGACGTTGATCGAGGACATCGTCATGATCGCATCCGCGATTAGCCCGCCTTCGAGCAATTCTTCAATCGACTGGTAGAAGTAAAGACATGGTGAGCGGAAATGGAGACGGTACGGGTTCGGACCGCCGTCGCTCACACAATAGAATCCAAGCTCACCATTGGGCGCTTCGATCGCCTGGTAGACTTCACCAACCGGCGGACGAATACCGTGCATAATGATCTTGAAATGGTAAATCATCGATTCCATGCTGGAATAGACGTGCTTCTTTTCCGGGAGGTAGACCTCGGGTACATCTGCATGGTGAGGACCATCCGGCAGGTTCTCGATCGCCTGCTTGATGATCTTCATGCTCTCTTCCATCTCAACCATGCGGACCATGTAGCGATCGTATGCATCGCCAGTAGATCCGACCGGGACATCAAAATCGAAATCGGAATAGCTGCTGAAGGGATCTGCCTTACGGACATCGTAGGAAACCCCAGCGGCGCGAAGGTTCGGACCAGTGAAACCGAATTCGAGGGCCCGTTCTTCGCTGATTTCACTTACACCACGCAGACGTTCAATGAAAATGCGGTTTCGTGTCAGCAGCGTATGGAATTCCTTGATCACCTTCGGCAACGGACGCAGCCACTCGAGGATGTCCTGCTTGAATTCGTTGTAGAGTGGACGATCCAGACCACCGACTCGACCGAATGTGGTGGTGAGACGTGCGCCGGTCATCTTCTGGATGATGTCGTAGGCACGTTCACGCTGCTCCATGAAGTAGAGGAAACCGGTGTAGGCGCCAGAGTCCACTCCCATGACACCCGTGCAGATCAAGTGGTCGATGATGCGGTTGAGCTCGAGCATGATTACACGGACATACTGGACCAGCTTCGGTACTTCAATGCCCAGCAACTTTTCAGCGGCCAGTGTCCAACCGATGTTGTTGGCCATCGAGGAGACGTAGTTCATACGGTCTGTGATGGTCAACACCTGGTTGTAGCTATAGTGCTCCGAAAGCTTTTCAAAGCTTCGGTGGCAATAACCGATGTGCGATTCACACTTGACGATCCGTTCACCATCGAGCTTCACACGGTTCTCGAGGATACCGTGTGTTGCAGGGTGGGACGGCCCGAGATTGAGATCATATAGATCCCGCTCGTCGACGTCATACTGCTGGGCGATTTCCTTATCAATAACCTGTTTAAGCATCGCCCTTCTCCTCGCGCATCGGTTCGCGCTGCTGTTCCCAAGGGGTGTTCGGCATCATCTGGTCGGCCGGACGCGGTTTGGTCGTTTTCGAGGCGACCTGCTCACGCCGCTTGTTCGAGATCACCGTTCCACGCGGGAAGCTTCCACGGTGCTGCCCCTTGACTGGGAAATCCTTCCTCAAGGGGTGACCTTCGAAATCATCGGGGCTCAGCAGACGGGTCATCCGAGGATGGCCTTTGAACTTGATCCCCATCAGGTCGAAAATCTCACGTTCCGTCCACGACGCTCCGGCGTAAACATCAGTGACGGTCGGAAGCTCTGCCTTTTCCGCTGTAACCGGTGTCTTGATTCGAAGTTTGACGTTCTTCGAATGGGAACGCAGGTGGATCACGACTTCGTAGCGGTAGTTTTCTTTGGTATTGAGGTAGTCAACAGCAGTAATGTCGATAAAGTGGTTAAAGCACCACTTCTCCGACTCTTTTAACCACTGGACGATGCCATGGTGCAGGTCCGCCGGGACCATCACCTCAGGCATATCGTAGTTCATTTCAGCCGACATCAGCTTATCGCCGAATTCAGCCTTGATATCTTCGAGAAGCTCGAGTCTGAGGGCATCCGTGCTCATGCACCCCTCCCCACCAGGGTCTCGTTCTGAATCTTTTCCTGGAGCTTGGTGTAGGCGAGCATCAGCATTTCAGGCCGTGGCGGGCAGCCGGGGACATAGATATCAACCGGGAAAAGGGTATCAATCCCCTGGACAACACTGTACGTATCAAACATCCCGCCGCATGAAGCGCAGGCGCCCATACTGATGACGTATTTCGGTTCTGTCATCTGGTCGTAGACGCGCTTGAGAACCGGAGCCATCTTGATGCTGATGGTGCCGATAACAATCAGCAGGTCTGCTTGGCGCGGGCTGAAGCTGGGACGCTCCCAACCGAAGCGGCCCTGGTCATACCGTGCACCCATGGTTGCCATGTACTCGATGCCGCAGCAAGCAGTTGCAAACGGCATCGGCCAGGCGCTGTATTTACGCGCCCATCCGACAAACTGGGATACCTTGGTGACAACAGCTTCACCGCCAGGCCACTGATGAGTTTGAGCCGACGTCTCTAATCCCATTCCAGGGCTCCTTTCTTCCACTCGTACAACAGGCCGACGGTGAGGATGACCAGGAAGATGCCCATCGTTGCTAACCCGAAGGTACCGAGGGTGCGGAAATTGACCGCCCACGGATACATGAAAACGACTTCGAGGTCAAACATGACGAACAACACCGCCACGAGATAGAATTTCACCGAGAAGCGTGAACGGCTGTCGCCGATGTAGTCCACCCCGCATTCGTAGGTGTCCTGCTTAATGGGTGAGTACGCTTTCGGCCCGAGGAAGTGTGTGGCCACCAACGCAATCCCGGCGAAGCCACCAACAACTGCGAAGGTGAGCAGAACCGGAACGAAATCCTGTGGCATCATGGTGAGTTACTCCGTTGCAAGCCCGAACAGAGGTTGTGTAAAAAAGAACATCCGCCCAAACCGGGACGCGTGCTTTCGCTTGTTTCCTGCCCCCCGGCCGCGCGGAGCCCTCGTTCGACCCATCACAAAGAGGGTGCAAAAATCAGCTAAAACAAGGCTCAACTTGGCGTTTCTTTGAACGGGTTAAATATAACGGACGACCTGTCCATCGTCAACGAAACGCGAGCCCGCGCAATCAACTTTCTTCACAAACTGAGTTTGTGCCAATGTGCAATTGGTACAAGCCAACAAGGGTGGAAAATCAGGAGCTTATCTCCTCGCATTTTTCACAATCTCGACCCCGCTGGGCCGAATGCTCGAGAGACATGCATCCCTAATCTATTGAGAACTCATCCGTTCGGAACTCCTACCATTTTTCGAGTTCCGAAACGGTGTCCGATTACTTTGCCTGCTGTTCCGTCCGGCCCCCGAGCCTGACGGTTCATTGTTCTGTCAGGTCCTTAGCGAAGCGGAGACCTGACAGATGATCGCGCCCAAGGCGCGAATTGTGTATCAGATCTGAGGATCTGACACAACGCATGAATCAGCTCGCTGCCTGGTGCCCCAGGGCACTCATGATGTCGATGGCCTTCGAGGGGCAGGCCGGTTCACACAATCCACAACCAATACATTTCTCCGTGTGGATCACAAACTTGCCGTTCTCCAACTCCTCGATGCAGCCCTTAACCGGGCAGACCTTCTTGCACTCGCCCTCCCCCGTACAGCGGGATTCAGCGATATAGAACACGGGACGATCTTTGGCACGTTTATCGACCAGCGAATTGGTCGGACACTTGTGGACGGCGATCACGGGATCATCCTCGACTTGGTAGTCGAAGACAGGAAGGTTGGTTTCCTTGTTCATCTCGATCTTGCCGGAAGGAGTCGTCTTCGGGTTCGCACAGAGGGTGCAACCGGTGCAGCCAACGCTGCATACCGATTTCACATCCTTCGCGCGGTTGGGGTTCTTGCAAGCGATGTAGATGTTGGCGGAGCGTGGCACCAGCTCCATGATGTCACGCGGGCAGGCTTCCACACACTTGCCGCAACCGGTGCAGAGATCGTCAATCACTTTCGGGAGACGATCTTCACCCATGACCATGGCATCAAAGGGGCAGGCTTCCACACAGTCGCCAAATCCGAGGCAGCCCCAGTCGCATGCTTTATGGCCATGCCCGACCATATCGGCTGCCGTACAGGATTTAAACCCCTGGTAAATGAAACGGTCCGGCGATTTGTCCGGTGAGCCCTGGCAGCGAGTGACAGCGACCATTTCCTCGGCAAGCTCGACCTCTGCACCCATGATCTGGGCAATAAAGGCACGAGCATCCGAGCTGGCAACCGGGCAGGCAGAGGCGGTCAGTTCGCCCTCGACAACCTTGAGGGCCATCTGACGGCAACCGGCCATCCCGCAGGCACCGCAGTTGGCACCAGGAAGGGCATCATCGACCTGCTCGACACGTGGGTCGACCTTGACGTAGAACTTGCGGGACGCATAGGCCAAACCACCGCCAAACAGCAGTCCCAATCCCCCCACCGACGCAATTGCACCCAGGATGGAGACATCCATAGCACCACCAACCGTTACAGGTAGCAGACTCGCTGCCTTTGTTGTTCACCCTAAGTCCGTCTGGTCTCCTGACCCGACGGATGATCGCACCAAAAGGCGCGAATGTGTGTCAGATCGGGAGATCTGACACAACTTCCACTTCTACCCCACACTCAACCCGCTGAAGCCGAGGAAGGCGATTGCCATCAGACCCGCCATCAGGAAGGCGATAGGCACGCCTTGCAAAGGCTTCGGGATGTCGGCCAACTCGAGGCGTTCACGGATCCCCGCCATCAGGACGAGCGCGAGGGTAAAACCGATGCCCGCTGCAATCGCGTTGACCAGGCTTTCGATCAGGTTGTATTGCTCATCAATGTTGAGCACCGCCACACCGAGCACTGCGCAGTTGGTCGTAATCAGTGGCAGGAAGATGCCCAGCGCCTGGTAAAGCGCCGGGGCCAACTTCTGAATCACCATTTCGACAAACTGCACCAGAGACGCGATCACCAGAATGAAGGCAATCGTGCGCAGGAAGGTCAGGTCCACACCCCAGAAATTCGTTTCAGGGGCCAGCAGGTAGTAGTAGATGAGATAGGATGCCAAGCTGGCGAGGGTCATGACAAAGATGACCGCCATGCCCATCCCGACAGCGCTGGACAGCTTCTTCGACACGCCGATGTAGGGGCAGATGCCGAGGAAACGCATCAGGACGAAGTTGTTGATCAGGATTGACCCGACCACGATCACGAGAAGGTTCGACAGATCCATTTACTTGCCCTCCCCAGCGATAGCGGTTTTGCCGAATCCGGCCTTCTCCAGGGCTTCCTGCTGCAAAGCGTCCGCCTTGCGTTTGTCCATCCAGTTCAATAGTCCGAGTACAAGGCCCATGGTGATGAAGGCGCCTGGCGCGAGCATCATCAGCAGGACAGGCTCGAAACTGCCTGGGGTAATGGTGATTCCGTACCAGGTACCATTGCCAAGGACTTCTCGGAGGCTGGCGATGATAACCAGCGCCAGGGTGAAGCCTGTACCCATGCCGAGCGCATCCACGATCGACATGAAAGGACCGTTTTTACTGGCGAAAGCTTCCGCACGGCCAAGGATGATGCAGTTGACCACGATCAACGGTACAAAGATGCCCAACGAACGGAAGAGTGCTGGCTGGTAGGCAGCCATGACCATTTCCACAATGGTCACAAAGGTCGCGATGATCACGATGTAGACGGGGATGCGAATTTTCGTCGGCACCCAGCTACGGATCAGGCTGACCAGCAGGTTGCTCATGATGAGGACGAAGGTCGCGGAAACACCCATGCCGATTGCATTGTTGACGGAGGAAGAAACCGCCAGCGCTGGGCAGAGCCCCAACGCGAGACGCAAGACCGGATTTTCCTTGATCAGACCTTTGCTGAATTCCGTGCTGACACTCATGTTAGTCCTCCCCGTCTTGAGTGTTCGACGGGTTTGCCGCCATATCGTCTTCCATCACAGCGTCCTCAGACGAGTCGACTTCGCTCTCAACCAATGTCTTGATCTTCCTGGCAGCCTCTTTAACCGAGACAGCTACCGCCCGTGCGGTGATGGTCGCGCCGGTGATGGCATCGATCTGGCCACGATCCTGCTTGACCGCCACGTTCAAGCCATCCTTCTCCTTGAACTGACGAAGGAACCAGGGTTCACTCTCCCCTTTGTGCACCTCAACCGCCTTGGTGCCTAGACCGGGGGTCTCCTGCTGGAAGGTGATCTTCAAACCGGAGATGGAGAAGCTGGTATCGTAACCCGCGATGGTCTCAATCGTGCTCGAGTAGCCCTTACCGTAGGCGAGGGTCACATAGCCGACAAGCTGACCATCATCGTTCAGCGCTTTGAAATACTCGTATCCATCCTCAGTAAGGACCTGCTCGAAACTGGTCGCGCCGAGGGAACGAGAGACTTCCTGACGTGCTTCCGCCTGCTGTTTCGCCTTGTACTCCGCGATAATCGGAGCGGTCTGGTTGTTCAGCAGGGACAACCCACCTGCGGCAACGCCGGCGATCAGCATCAGGATGATACCCAATCGAACGATATACATCGATCTGGCCCCTTACGCTTTGGCATCTGCCGCTTTGACCACATGTCCGAACCTGCGCGGAACGGTCCAACGGTCAATCAGCGGTGTGGTCAAGTTCATCAACAGAATGGCATAGCTGACACCTTCAGGGTAACCGCCTATCATGCGGATCATCAGGGTCAGCAACCCGGCACCGACACCGAAGATCAATCGTCCCTTCGGGGTGATCGGCGTGGTCACCATATCCGTTGCCATGTAAAAAGCACCGAGGATCAAACCACCGGCGAAGATGTGGAAGAGCGCATCCCCGGTGAACAATCCTTCTGCGCCACCAAACATCCAACCACCGAACGCGACGACAGCAATCATGCTGAAGGGGGTTCGCCAGTCGATGTAGTTCTTGTAGAAGAGGTAGGCTGCGCCAATGAGAATCAGGATGGCCGAGGTCTCGCCGATGCAGCCGCCAATAGTGCCAACTGCCATGTCGATCACGCGAGAACTGATCTCTGCGAAACGATCCCCCGCCGTTGCGAGAATGTCGGTCGGGTTACCCTCCGGATTTTTCAGAATCTTCAACGCGTTCTTCGCCACTTCAAGCGGTGTCGCGGTGGAAATGCCATCGACCATCAGCTTCGAGGGGCTGACATTCCAGGTGAAGAAGCTGTAGCCCGGTAGTTTCCACCAAAAGGCAGGCAGCCAATCCTTGGTCATGTGAAGAGGCCAGGAAGCGAGAAGGAAAGCACGTCCGACCAGCGCCGGATTCAGCGGGTTCCAACCAAGACCGCCGAACGGCAGCTTGGCAATCGCGATCGCGAAAAATGAACCGATCACAGGAATCCACCAGGGCACACCGGGCGGGAGGTTGAAGCTTACGAGGATACCAGTCAACAGTGCGGAACCATCCCCTACCGTTGACCTCATTTTGAAGACACGCTGCACGGCCCATTCGGTGACAACCGCAGCAGCACCACCGATCAGGATGAGCATCAGGGCACGCATCCCGAAGACCCACGCTGCGCCGAGCATAGCTGGCACGAGGGTCAGGGTGACAGTGATCATGATCCTCTGCACCGATTCGGTGTCCCGCAGGTGCGGGGACGAGGAAAGCATGAACTGCCGTTGCGGCGCTTCTTCTTTCTTCTTCGGTGGAACCGGTTTCGGAGCGGCTGGCTTGGCCGACGCTGCTGGCTTTTCAGCCTGAGCTGGCTTGGCCTCTTCCTTCTTTGCCTCCGGCTTCACCTCTTCCGGCTTCTCCGGGGTGGCTCCGCTGTCCGGAGCCGAATCGTTGGGCGACACCATTGGTCACGCCTTTCGCATCAAGCTGACTGCTTCTGAGCCTGTTTCCGCCTGTTAGCAAGCACTGTTGTCTTGCCGAAACGGATATGCTGAACAAGGTTGCGCTTCGAGGGGCAAACGTAGGTGCAGGAACCACATTCGATGCATTCCACCACACCCAACTCTTCTGCCTCGTCAAACATCTCGAGCTGACTCAAACGAGCAATGTTGGTCGGCAGGAGGAAGACCGGACAGACGGACACACATCGTCCACACCCGATACAGGGATTCTCTTCAGCAAGGGAAGCTTCTGCCTTGCCGAGCACGACAATCCCGCTGGTCCCCTTGATCACCGGAACGATGTCTGTCCACTGCGACATACCCATCATCGGACCGCCCATCAGCAGCTTTGCTGCATCATCCTCATAGCCACCAGCGGCTTCAATTAGTCGAGCGAAGGGGGTACCGATCCGTGCGATCACGTTCTTCGGCTGCTTGATCCCGCCGCCTGACACGGTCACCGTTCGTTCGATCAGTGGACGACGGTAGCGAACGGCTTCGTAGATCGCGACGCAGGAACCGACATTCTGCACGAGACAGCCAACATCCATCGGCAATCCCGGAGGTGGCGGCACTTCACGGCCTGTCAGCGCGTTGATCAGCTGTTTTTCAGCACCCTGCGGGTACTTGACCGGCAGCATCTCGACCTGGATGTCGTTCTTTTCGCCGACCGCCTGCTTCAACGCTTCCCAGGCATCCGGCTTGTTGTCTTCAATACCGACGAATACCTGGCGCGCGCCGACCGCGCGAGCGACAAGCCGTGCACCCTCGAGGATGTCCTCGGGACGCTCGAGCATGAGACGATGGTCGGAGGTCAGGAAGGGTTCGCACTCAGCGCCATTGATGATAACTGTATCAATCGGCTTTTCTGGAGGCGGTGCGAGTTTGACATGGGTCGGGAAGGCCGCGCCACCCATCCCTGCGAGACCGGCATTTTTGACACGGGCACGAATTTCATCTGCATCCACCGACTGCCAGTCCGGGTCTTCTTCGATTCCCTCGAACCAATCATCGCTTCCATTGCCTTCGATGGTTACGGTAGCCATCTCCTTGCCAAGCGGGTTGGCATAGTTTCCGACCGCTTTCACCGTCCCGGCAATCGACGCGTGCGCAGGCGCACTGACAAAGCCACCCGGCTCGGTCAGGGGCTGGCCGACCTTCACCTCATCACCCTTTGCCACAATCACACGGCCTGGCGCGCCAATGTGCTGGGTTACCGGGATGTGTACAATCTCCGGTAGGGGAAGCTTTTGGGATGCAAACCCCGCCGTAAGCTTGAACTCCGGCGGATGGGTGCCACCGCGAAATGTTTTTTTCACGAGAGCCTCTTCACCTCTTCGGTAAAATCACCCGCATCCTCGAAACGTCTATAGACAGACGCGTAACGGATGTAGGCGATTTCATCCAGTGCCTTCAACCCCTTCATTACATACTCGCCGATCTCACGGCTGGTCACTTCTTTTTCCGCCTTGGCGTGAAGTTTCCGCTCAACATCATCGACGAGCTGATCGATATCATCCATCTTGACTGGCCGTTTAGCAGCTGCAACACGCAGTCCACGTGCCAGCTTCGCCCGGTCATAAGGTTCTACTTTGCCATCACGCTTGGTGATGTGCAGTTGAATCTCCTCGACGTACTCGTACGTCGTAAACCGTTTCGTACACTTGATGCACTCACGGCGTCGGCGAACCGACCGGAGATCTCGGGACGGACGGCTGTCAATCACCTTGTCGTCCGTATGTCCACAATAGGGGCAACGCATGTCAAATCCCGCGGGGTCGACGGAATCGGATCCCCATTCGTTACTTCCTTCACTTAATCTACACTACTAAGTGCAGTCAAGTCCATGAATTAGACGAGCCTTACAGTACCCCCCTCGCCTCGCTCAACCCTACCAGGCGAAGTGCGAAAAGGTGCGTGCCATCTCCCCTACCTCTGCTTTGATCGAGGCATGCAGCTCTTTATCCTCGGGGTCGGTCAGCGCCTTCTCGATCCACGCAGCAATCCGTTTCATCTCATCTGTGCCCATCCCGCGAGTCGTCAGCGCCGGGGTACCGATGCGGATGCCGGAGGTGACAAACGGGGTCTGTTTGTCTCCGGGGACCATGTTTTTATTGACTGTGATGCCACTACGTTCCAGCGCCTTCTCCGCGGCCTTGCCGGTCTGTTCGCGGGGGCCAAGGTCAATCAGAATCAGGTGGTTATCCGTACCGCCTGAAACGAGAGTAAATCCACGGTTCAGCAGCTCGTCCGCCAACACCTTGGCATTGTCGAGTGTCTTCTCGATGTAGTCCTTGAACGAGGGCTGAAGTGCTTCCTTGAAAGCAACTGCTTTCGCGGCGATGATGTGCATCAAAGGTCCGCCCTGCAGGCCGGGGAAGGTGACACTGTCAATCGCTTCCGGGACCGTCTTCGGCTTCGGCATGCCTTCGAGCATGATCTCGCCTTCCTCAAACGCGGAAACAATCAGTCCGCCACGAGGACCGCGAAGGGTCTTGTGCGTGGTGCTGGTGACCGCATGGCAATACGGCACCGGGTCCGGATGAAGCTTCGCGGCAACCGGTCCGGCCACATGAGCGATGTCTGCCACCAACCAGGCACCGACCTCGTCCGCAATTTCACGGAACTTTGCATAGTCCCAAAAACGTGGATAGGCGCTGGCGCCGGTCATGATCAGACGCGGTTTGACCTCACGGGCCATTTTGGCAACGGTATCCATATCAAGCATGCCGGTTTTCATGTCCACTTCATAGGCATGCACATCATAGAAGCGACCGGAAACATTGACCGGGCTGCCGTGGGTCAGGTGGCCACCGTGGTTCAGGTGCAAACCCATCACCGGAATCTTCTTCCCCCCCTCCGCGAAGGGATGGAGCAGTGAGAAGTAGACTGCCTGGTTCGCCTGGCTGCCACTGTGCGGCTGCACATTGGCCCATTTGGCTCCGAAGAGTTCCATCGCACGGTCACGAGCGAGGTTTTCAGCGACATCCACGTACCTGCAACCGCCGTAGTAGCGTCGTTTCGGATATCCTTCGGCATACTTGTTGGTCAGAACCGAGCCGGCAGCTTCCTGCACGGCGGGGCTGACGATATTTTCGGACGCAATCATCTCGAGGGTGTCAACCTGACGGCTGTATTCCTGGTCCATCGCTTCAGCGATTTCTGAATCAAACCCACGGATGGCATCAATGGCTGGATGGTTGTGCGAGGTAGACATCGTTGGCTCGCTCATGAGACCCCTCTCGTTTGAGGTGTGTCAAAGGGTGTATACTTGACCGGGAAATATAGGGAAACAGGAAGGAGATTGCGAGGCATCGGGGAGCGTGAAGCTTCGGTGAATACAAGAGTTAGAACGCACTAACAACAATCGTTCCTGTAAACCGAGGTGCGTGCCCCGGCTTGACTTGCCAAGCCGGGTTTCTGTAACCAGTCGGAGAGGTTTTACCATTTGGTCTTTTCGGACACTCCGTACGTTGTACCAGGGTAACACCCAAGTTACTCCTTAGGAATACCCGACGGGGCAATACAAGCCGGGGCACGTGGGGTGGAATCATCGTTATGAGAAACGAACCACCCTTACTCGCTGTCTGAAGGGCCAGCGTCGATCTTGTCTACGCGCCTCTTGTGACGGTCTCCGCCTTTCGGAGTCTGCAACCAGACCTGTACCGCCTCCCATGCAGTCTCCTCGTCGGTCGTCCGTCCACCCAGCGCGAGCATGTTCGCATGGTTGTGTTCGGCAGCAAGCTTTGCCTGTTCAACGGTGCAGACATGGGCGCAGCGGATTTTCCGCACTTTATTCGCGGCGATTGACATGCCGATGCCGGTCCCGCAGACAAGAATTCCCAATGGCACCTCACCACGGCTGACTTTCCTTGCCGCCTTGAAGGCGAAATCGGGATAATCGACACTATCCGACCCATGAGTGCCGAGATCCTCTACCTCATGCCCTGCCTCGCCCAAACGTTTTACCAAGAGGTCTTTCAGCTCCACACCACCATGATCCGCAGCAATCACCAGCTTCATTGCGCTCTCCCGACAGCGAAAGGGTTACCTACCTATACAATCTGACAATACAAAGGGGGGCAGGCAACGTAGCCTGTCCCCCTACCAAACTCAAGAGTTCCGCTCCTCTACCCCTTGCTGGCTTCTACCTGCTTGAGGTAGGTGCCGATGTACCCGATTTCCGGCCAGGAGGAATTGATCCAACCATAGCAAGAGTTACCGGGCATCGTCTTGGACTGGTTCATGAACCAGTCGGAGTAAGCGGGGACAAACTGCTTCAGGTACGTCAGCTTACGTTGAGCTTTGTCCTTGATATCGTAGTTGTCACCGTCCGCAGCCTTCTGATAAAGACCATAGGCTACGACGTAGACCAGCTTGTCGTCAAATTCGAGGCCACGACCACCCGAGCACTTGTCCCCGGAGGATTCGTAGACCTGGCCGAGGATGTAATCGGCTTCGGAGGAACTGCCTCCTTCCGCTTGCCGTGCCTTCAGCACCCAGCTACGGGCCTGTGTGAAGTTATCAAGCAGACGGTAGCTGTCGGCGATGCGAATCCGTGCCTCATTGAATTCCGGGAACTTGTCGAGCATCGCCTTGTAAGTGGTGATGGCATCGTTCAGTTTGTTCAGGTTTTCGAGGGCTACGGCCTTGCGACGATAAGCTTCTTTCAGGTCCGGATCGAGAGCAATCAATTCATCGGCCTGGGAGACCACATTCTCGTTCTGCGCCTGATCAGCATAGGCTGTCATCAGTTCGAACCGCTTGTCAATGTTGTCGGGCTGGTTCGCGACATCGGCTTCGAGACGAGAAATGTATTCCGACGGATCACGGTGCATCCGGATCAGTCCGGTCAGTTTGTCCTTTGCATCCTGGTCTTCCGGGTCCATCTCAACGACGATCTCGTACTCAGCGATCGCATCTTCCGGCAGATCGAGCTGCTCATAGAGCTCAGCAGCCTTTTTGTGGTAATCGACATTCGCCGTATCACCCTTCATTGCGTTCAGGTAGAGGTCCAGTGCTTCCTGGTACTGCCCCTGCGCCTTGAGGATGAAGCCGAGTGTACTGTTGAGGAACGGATCCTCAGGATGACGTTCGAGACCCATCCGCAACACGATGGTCGCGCTGTCAGTCTGGTTGGTCTCGATGTAGGTCTGGTAGATACGCGCCCAGTCGTTGTACTGGTCCTTGACATCGAGCTCGACAACCTTCCAGAGGTAGCGGCGGGCATTCATGTTGTTGCCCTGCTTCAGGTTGTCGTACGCAAACATACGCGCAATCTTCAGTTCACGCTCGTTCGCCTTGGCGATCGAGTCCTTTTGTGCCGCCAGTTCTTCCGGTGTCGGTCCTGTTTCGACCTCTTGTACGGCACAGCCTGCCAGCACCATGGCGCTGACGATGACGATCGCAAGGATCCCCGAAATCCAACCACTTCGTTGCATGTTTCCCCTCTCCTTACCAGGCCTTCCCATCGGCCCCTGATCTTCTATAACTAACCATACCTGAATCTTCGATCAACGCTTCCGACGGACGAACCATTTTTCAGCAGAGCCGAAACCAAGTTTCAACCCCATGATCCGTTCCGTACCAAGGTTATCTCCCTCCGACCCACGGATATCGTAGGTAAAGGAGAGATCGAAAATCCCCGGATGAGTTTTGAGCGGAATACCAAGTCCTACCGATACACCAAACGATTGAATGGGATTGCCTCCGGCTTCAACATAATGCTGCCCCATGCGGACACCAGCGCGGTAAATCCACTTCTGGTACCAGGGCTCAAGCGGGGTACGAACCGGGAGACGTTCAAACCCGAGTCCAAGATCGTAGGCGGTTGTGTAAGTATCGTTTGCTGTAATGTCTCTCGAAGCCTGGCCCCACTGGCGGAGCGAGGCTTGGCCCGAAAAACGATTTCGCTCTCGGGTGTAAGCGCCGGAAATGGTTGTCCCTAACGGCAGGCCATAATCGGTCCGGCCAAGGTCCAAGCTGTCGCCACCTTCCACCACAAGTGTTGAGTGGACACGCAGGTCGGTTGGCAGCTCGAGAACACCACCGACCTGCAGCCCTCGTCCGATATACCCGATGGCGCCTGCGCGAAGCTGCACACCACTGAACTGGTCACGTCGAAACTCACCGGATCGATAAAAATCACCGTTGGTAAAGGTCAATGTACCCAAACGTTCAGTTTTCCCGAAATAGTAATCAGCCGCGAGACCAACTGCCAACCAGGGACGTACCTTCGCGCCAAGGTTGGTTGCAATTTTGGCCAGTCCCCCATTCCCCTGAAGCCTGCGAATGACATCGTAGGTGCTGTCGCTGCCAGTCGGTGTAAGGGTATCGTAGCGGTAGGTGAGGAACTCGTAGTCGGTCGCGCCCTGGTAGGCAAAACCCAGACCGAGGCTGCGATAAATCGGCATGGCAAAGGCCATTCCGGGAAAGTTGAAATCATCCGCCGTATCCGAGCCGCCAGCATCCGTCGCAGTTATCTTCACCGCGTTCATCGAGGCGGTGTACCGGGTATAGCCAACGTTAAACCAGCCAGCTGGATTGTCGATTGGAAAATAGACGGAATCGGACAAAGCACCATCGGAGCCCGCAATCGCGGCGGATCGTGCTGTTTCATGACGTTGGGTCATACCGACGCCGAGAGGTCCGAAGATCGATGCGGCCTGCACACCCGAAACGATTGTCAGGCCGACCAGTGCGCTGAGAAGGAATCGTTTCATGGCGTATCGTACTCTGTATAGGTCACACGGAAATAGGGACGATTTGCAGGATCGGTCGCTTCGGATGAGTAAATCGCCGCCCGTCTCATCAGGTCACCCTCGCTCTGGAAACGGACCAGCACCCCGAAGTTTTCTTCCGGCAGAGATACCCAGGTGCGAACGATGGGTGTGATGTCAATGGCCATGCTGTCAACAAAGGTCGTCGTGTCGCGTATCAGATACGAGCCATACGCTGATGTCGAAAGTTCCGACCCAATGGTAATCGAATCGAGAGGGCTGTTAAACCAGTCCGAAGCGGGATAATTCCAGGTGAATTTGCCTTGCTGGTTACCAAAATTGTACTGCCAGGTCGTGTCAACCTTAACGATCAACTGGACTCGGTTGATGCTGACTTTTCCCGGATCGAACTGGGAAAAATCACCGTAGATCAGCGCATTGCGAACATAGGCGGTTGAAAGCTGAATCCGCTCAGCCGCCCCGAATACACGTTCATCATCAACCAGGAAGGTCGAAGTGTTCGTCGGGTTGACCACCACCTCTTCATCCGTGAACGTGGTATCATCGTCCACGTAGGTCGCGGTGACCGTCAAGGTGGGAATTTGCTCCGCATCGGAAGGACGAATCCAGAAATTCCGGATGAAACCTGCTCCATTCAATGGTCGAATGAGAAGACCATAATCGAGCGTATCGTTGACCCAGCGATAAAGAGTCGAATCATCGAGTTGGAAGCTCGCTTCCATCTCGTTCGGATCGACCATTAAGGTGTCCATCGGGGTTAACACGAGATCGGTGTCATAGCGAAGCTGAATCGGATTGTACCATTCGTCAATGCGAAACACTTCTGCTTCCCAAGGCGTCCAGTCGGTCACTCCAAGCGAGTCAATGTAGCCGCTGTACTCAATACGTACAGTAGCCTCACTGACACTGAGAAGTGTGTCGCCGAAATTGAAATTCTGGTAGCTCAAAATCGCCCATGAATGCAGACCATCCTGCACACCCACAGGGAGTGCTGCGGTCAGCATTTTATACTGATCCCCCAGCGTTCGAGTCGAGTCACGGGTGACGGGGAACGTCGTTTCCTTCACCTCCCCTTCGAACCCACCTCCGACAATCGACGACCCTACATCACTGTCGTATTGGGCGCAACCAAACGGGAGCAGGGCAACCAGGATGAGCAGGATGCCCACCCCAACTGCCGTATCCTTACGCGGAACGTACCTGCCTGGCAATTGAAGCCTCATGATATTCCTGTGAAAACCGTTTCGATGGGTCTATTCAGGCCATCCAAAGGTGGGGAAATGTAGGCCTCTGAACCACAGGACGCAAGCGGCGTTTCGGCTCGCATTCCCCACTCGTGAACACGCTCACGTTCGCACATTCAGGTCTGCACCACAGGAGGGGCAACATCCAGCTCCTGGATCGAACAGAATCTCCGCAGCATACCCACTCCTTCGAATCGCTGTTTCTCCACAGGATGGACATACCGTGTCCGCACCAACCTTCAGGTTTGCATTCCCGATGTAGACGAAATCGAGATGGTTACTCGCAATGCTCCACGCTTGTTCCAGAAACTCCAGTGAAGTCGCTGGAGACGAGGCTTTGTGGCGCGGGTAATAGCGCGACAGATGCAGCGGAATGCGACGGTCCAGCGATGCGATCCACGATGCAATACTGTCCACCGATTCGGCCTTGTCCGCGAAATCGGTCACCAGCAAATGGGTGATTTCCAGATGAATGCCTGCGTCCAGAAGCTGTTGAATCGTGTGTTGCACAACGGCGACATCGCCACCAGTCTGTTTCATGTGCCTGGAACGGTCGAGGGACTTGAGGTCGATGTTTGCGGCATCGATGAAGCGCAACAGGTCCTGCAAGGGTGCCTCTTCGATATAGCCGTTGGATACGATAATGTTTTTCCCACCTACCTCGTGGACGAGGGGCATCGTGTCACGCAGAGTCTCATACCAGATCAGCGGTTCGGTGTAGGTGTAGGCCATTCCAATGGATGAGTGTTGAACCGCCCGCTCTGCGAGTTGGTCCGGCAGTAGCGAATAGGTCGGGACGGACCCCTGAGAAATCTCGCAGTTCTGGCACCAACGGCAGTGGAAATTGCAGCCGTTCGGGCCGACCGAGTAGACGGTCGATCCTGGGAAAAAATGATAGAGCGGCTTCTTTTCGACCGGGTCGATGTGTTCAGCGACTACTTGTCCGTAATTGGTCGCTACCAGCACCCCATTCACCACTTTCCGTCCTCGACATACCCCCTCCTCCCCTTCTCTCAGGGCACAGTGTACCGGGCAGACCTCGCAGACAATCCGCTCTCCGCGATCGCTGAAATAGGGCACTGGTACAGCTCGCATCCTTCCTCCTTGTCCGGTCCCTTAACCTACAGCGCGAACTCCCCAAACAAAAACGCCCCCGGACATCCGGGGGCGTTGACCTATGTGATTCTGATACGCGGTCAACAGCACCGTGCAGGAATGACAGTATCGTTACTTCAATAGCACCAGCTTACGTGTGGCGGTCAGGGGACCAGCTTCAAAGGTCATGAAGTAGACACCAGAAGCGAGGTTGCTACCGTTTACCACGACATTGTGCTGGCCAGCGCTCATGTAGCCGTTCTGGATCTTCGCGACTTCCTGACCCATCACATTGAAGAGACGGGCGTTCACATGCGCGCCTTCCCTCAAGCTGAACTTGATGGTGGTTGTCGGGTTGAACGGGTTCGGATATGCACCATCGAACGACCATGCAAGTGGCTGCTCAGGGTTCTCTTCATCGACACCGACAACACTGATGTTGACCGGCAGATAGGTAACCTCATCGCAGGTGTGATGATCGAAACGCAACCAGGCGCTGTAATCACCTTGCGGCAGATCAAGACCACGCAGGGTTACATCTACTGCAACTTCACCACCAGCCGGGATCACACCACTCTCCGCGCTCAGTTCCATCCATGCCGAGTTTTCAGCGAGCTCCCAGATCATTACATGATCCGGATCGGCAAGGCCATCAAAGAGGGCAGTGACGGTCCAACGGAGCGGGTTCCAGTAGTACGTGATCTCGATATCCTTGACCTGGGCACCGTTCGCAGGCAGATGGGTCGCAAAGACCGACGAGCCTGAGGCGGGGTTGATGCGATGGACCGAAATGGTCTCATCTCCCGGATCGCGGGTAATGGCATAGAGGTAATTGCCATCGGGATCCGCATCGAAGAATCCAAGTGCCGCAATCGAGAACTCGTAATTGTACTCGAACTGGATGTTGCCATCACGGTCGACACCGAACAGCGGGGTGCTGTAGTCACCCATCCAGAAGAGATCATTGATACTGTCGTACGCGAGGTAACGTGCCGGGTTTACCGGAACATCCCAAGAGTCCACTACATCGAGAGTGCTGCCGTTGAACTCCATCTGGTAGAGGACATGCTCTTCGGAACCGTACAAGTAGGTACCATCCCAAGTGAGGCCATAGAAGCCGACCACACCGGGGTTTTCGACCGGCTGATCAAATGTGGCGACCAGTTCACCCTGGTTGGTGTACTGATAGATCTTGTTCGGGCCGGTAGCATTCAGGTTGTCCGAACCACTCACCCAGTAATATTCCTCGTCATGAGTGATACCGCGGTTCCGCGGTTCGACGGCGAGATCAATATCAAAGGCAGCGAGAAGCTCCCACAACTCATCCAGCTCATCCGTGCCAGCCACCGGGCCACGAGGATCGTCACCGCTGAACTGCGCAGCACCATCAGGACCCCAGAAGTCAACCGAGACTTCGAATGTAGTCGGGCCATCTCCATCGTTCGACAAACCGAGAGAGACAACACGTTCAGCATCCTGACCAATATTCTCGCTGATCTCATCCTGATCAATCGCGAACTGCGGGACTGTTGCTTCGAAATCGACCGTTGCAGTCTCATCCTCAGCGACAGTTACATCTTCCACCGTTGCGGTATTGATGCAGGTACCGGATGCCATAATGTGATGAACACCTATGACCACATCTTCGAGCAGGTAGTCACCGTTTTCATCAGTTTCAGTCTGGTAGATCCAATCCGACGTGTGAACCGTGACCCCGGCTATCGGAGAATCATCGGACGCTGCAGTGACTGTACCTGCAACATTACCCGTGATCAGTTCGATCTGGGTCGTAAAGAGGATTGCACGACCGTTGACAAACGAGGATGCACCGGGCTGTGAAACGTTCCAGTACGATAACAGGAGACCGTCGGTCTGGTCCGCATTTTCAATACCAGCGGTGAAGTAAGGTACATCCGGGTTACCGTATCCCTGGTGCCCCTGGGTGTGGGTTACTGGACCATATTGGAAGGCGAACTCGTTGTCGCCAGTCAGGGTCACGTGGCCTTCCACCTGGTCATAGAAGATGACCTGGAACGTGCAGGGCGAGCCATGGTCATAGTCCGTTACCTGGTACCACTCGATGATGTACCGACCATTGGCAGCATCGTAATAGTGGTAGACACCACCACTGCCGTCCATGTTTCGATCATCCCAGTACGGAGCAATCATGTAGTTCGGGCCGAGCGGCGATGGAATCGTCCAGTTACGGGCGTTGTTCATGTCCTCCTGATTGCCCATCGCGATGAAGCCGTCACCAGCGACAGTCGCCTGGGTGAAGGTCTCACCATAGAAGGTAACTTCGAACGGGAGAGTGACAACTTGCGTGTCATCGTCCTCTTCTGTCGAGTCGTTAATCGAGTTGAGACGACTACCGTTGTAATCGTTCCCAGCGGCAGACGGATTGATCTCGATCCAATCGAAGTCTGGAGCGATGTCGTAATCCGTATCCGTGTTTTCAAAGGCGAAGTAACCGTAGCGATCCGGACCGACAGGATCGGAAGACTGACGCGAACCAAGGGTCAACTGCGAATAAACCGTATCCGCCTGACCGGTATTGGTCTCAATGACCACCATGTAGCGAGCCGGGTAACCACGGAACGCTGAAGGATGAGAATGGACAGTGAAAGGTCCAACAGTCACATTCTGGTTTGGTGACGTGGTCGCAAGATTCACGTCTGCTGATTCAATACCGAGGTATGAATCGAGGCTGTAAAGTGTAGCTTCACCTTCCGCCGCCAAACTGCCACCAACATTACGGAGAGTAATGTTCAAATTCGCAGTATCACCGGGATTCAGCGTACCGGTCACGTTTGCGCTGACCAGCGCGAACTTCGGTGCGGCCATCTCCAGGTTAAACTCATCTGCCCATGTGGCGGCGCCGCTCTCGAAGGTCAGATCAAACGTGCTGATCCACTCGTTCTTCATCGTCGGATCGATTTCGATCAGGACAACAGAGGAGGCAACCGCCTGGCCACCGGCACTGATGGTCCCGAATTCGGCTGTACCACTGACAGAAACGATGTTCGGATCGTCACTATCGAGGGTCGCAGTCACATCATTGTGTGCACTGCTACCGTAGTTCTTCGCTGTGAACTGAACACCAACCGTCTCACCCGCTTCGGCAATACCATTGTTGTTGCCGGAGGTGCCATTGCTGCCATCATCCACAATCGCGAATGAGATGTACCCAACACGGTCTCCCGTGACAACATCAACATCAAGGATGCCAGGTGCGAAGTTCTGCTTGGTGACCGTCAGGACAGCATCCCCCTCAAAACGGAAGGGAGCTTCAAGATGTGCCTCGCCGTTTGCATCCGAGATGGAGCGGGCGATGATCTCTTCGTTCGAGTCGGACTTGTACAACGTCACCCATGCACCTTCAACCGGCGTTCCTTCTTCCAGCACGGTGACCGAATAGCCATTCTGGCCAAGCTGGAAGGTGGAGGCAGCGCTGAGGGTCATCGTGTGCGGGATGTCAGTCCACAACCAGACGGTCGGATCACCCATCAAGTTGTTCCACTCGGTGAAATCATCGACGTAGTCGGGTGCACCCGGATAGAGGTTTTTGTAGAGGTTTGAAAGCGCACCGTACCATGCCATCCCCATGTGCGGATTCCGGAGATTGAGTACGGAATTCATCGCACCGCCGGAAATCGCGTTGTTGGGACGCGTATGCGTGCTTGAAGTGGCAGTTGCAATCGCGCCGATACCGCCCTTCGGGACGGTCGGCGTACCGGCACGCATCCAGGCTTCGTTATAGCCAGTGCTGGTCCCGACCCAGTTGCCGGTTCCGCAGGTCACATCGATAACGAAAGGAAGCTTGAAGGAGTTGTTCAAGGCATTGATACCGGAGACGCCAAGGCCTGTTCCCAACCAACCACGGTAGTTGTAGAACGAAACACCCGCATTAAGTGCGGCGGAACAACGCGGATTCACCGAACCCTGGCCATCGTTCCACCATGCGGTGTCAACCTGAGTGTATCCAAGGCGAAGCATGAGGTGGCGAGCATAGCGACCGATAAGAATAGTCGAGGTACCCGAGCTGGCCGAACCAGCTGCCACCATGCCACGCAGATACCACGAGGTATCCCCCATGAACGGGGTTTTCTCGTAGAAGAGGACTTTGTTTTTATATCCAACGAGCTGCGACTCGGATTCAACACTGATACGTCCAAGTGCAACATCCACCAGCAGGTCGGTACCGACAAGCCGAGCGTAGTCACGGTCACCATTGCCACCGGCAGCGGGGATGTTATATGGACCAGCCGCATCTCCTACAATCACGACGAAATCAAACTTTAGCTCGGCTGCGTTGTAGCGAGACTGGAGTTCGGTCTTAATCGCGGAAGGTGAGGAAAGGCTGCAATCGTTTTCAGTCAGGAAATCAAGCTCCCAGCCCTTCTGACGCTTCCACTCCACCCAATCGGCGAAATCTGTGTTCAGTGCGCTGGAATGTGTGACAACCTGGACAGCACCGCGATAGACCACGTAATCATCGATTTCATTCTCTCCCCAATCGATGAATTCGCGGTAATAGTCAACAAAGTTTTCGCTGATCTTGGTCGGCCAATGCTCGAGCTCGTTCGGCGCGGATTCCTGCGTGTAGCTCATCTCCACATCCATGGAGGAATAAATACGAGCTTCACGGCGAGCTGGATTCACCTGAACCGGGTAAGTCTGGAGCATCGACACGCGAAAATCTCGCATGATCGCCGGTTCGGTTACTGAGACGATGTTTTCAGGGAACCAGGCATCCACAGGAGCCGAATTTTTCCCGAACTCGGGCACTTCCGCCTCATCTACGAACAAGGCGTAGTCCACATCGGACAGCGTTTCGTATTCAACATTCGTTACCTCAACCGACACACCGCCGGTTGCAGGGAGACGGAAAAAGCGGGAGGCGTACGGCACAGCCGGCGCACCCTCTTCGCTGATCATTCCTGCATCCGAGTATCCGGCTCGGAAGACAGGACCCTGGTCCGTCTCAACGGTTTCCCAGGTCGGGGCGCTGAGTTCAAGTCGGACCGACATGCCATTGGCATCCTTCGCCAATTCGGCAACGGACATCGGCGAAGAGCTCACCGTCTCGTTCACCGGGGCTGCGGCAAATGCCACCGCAAGCGTCCCGTGCAAAGCTACTGCTAACCAACCCCAAACCTTCATGGTCTTCCTCCTAACGCGTGTGCACCAGACCGTTTGTCGTGCACAAGAGCACGCACAAACGGGGGTGATTTCCCTTGAAACCACCCACTGTCCGGTGCACATCCTGCAACGTATGTATCGTAAATACTCTCAGTTGCCAGTCCATGGTGACTTTTGCTGCATCCTTTGAAACTATGGGCGTGCTACTCCACTTGTAAAGTGGGACGCCTCATATTTTTAACGTCTCCAAGGCTACCTTTAACTCGTCGTACGTTTCCCACAGATCCTGGCTGATTACTTTCGTTCCACCAACTACGGGCATGAAATTGGTATCCCCACTCCATCGGGGAACAATGTGTTGATGAAGGTGCTGTTCGAGCCCTGCTCCAGAGATGCGCCCGATGTTCCAACCAATGTTGAACCCATGAGGGTGCATAACTGCTTCGAGAGCTGACAGACCTAATTGGGTGAGTAGACCGACTTCTGCAAATTCGGCCGGAGTAAGTTGGCGTGGGTCACTGAGGTGACGGCGGGGTGCAACCATCATGTGACCGTTCGAATAGGGATAACGGTTCATGATGATCAGCGCTTCTTCTCCCCGGTAAAGGAGCAGGCGTTCTCGGTCTTCTTCTTGCGCCGCATGGATCGCATCGCAAATGAAGCATTCCGAAACACCATCGCTACTCTCACGAATCCAAGGCATCCTCCAGGGTGCCCAGAGTCGTTCAAACGGGGTAGATGACTCCATGCTCACGTCGGCTCGTCCGGGTAAAACGCAGAGGCCGGGATGTGCTCCCGGCCTCTTTCATGCGCTACTTATGCTTCCGCCCTGCGGGCTTCATACTCCTCAACAAGCTTCTGCTGAATGTCGCCCGGTACTTCCTCGTAGTGCGAGAACTTACGGCGGTACAATCCACGTCCCGAGGTGAGCGAACGTAGAGTGTTGGCGTATTTGTAAAGCTCTGCCAAAGGAATTTTAGCCCGAATAACCTGCCATTTTCCTTCGCTGTCCATGTTGGCAACCTTGCCACGGCGGCCGGAAATGTCACCCATGACATCGCCCATGGATTCCTGCGGGATCTTCACTTCAACATCGTAGATCGGTTCAAGAATAGTGGTCTTGCACTTCCGGAATGCCTCTCGGAATCCGACTGAACCCGCGATCTTGAAGCTGAATTCATCCGAATCGACCGGGTGGAACTTGCCATCAAAAACGGTCGCTCTAACATCGACCACTGGGTAGCCAGCAATGACACCCTTCGGCAGAGTTTCCTGAATACCCTTATCGACAGCTGGGATGAACTGGCGCGGAATCGAACCACCTACGATGGCATCGACATATTCATACCCTTCGCCACGAGGCAACGGCTCGAGACGAATGAACGCCACACCAAACTGGCCACGGCCACCGGACTGCTTCTTGTGCTTGCCTTCCGCTTCCGCACTGGAACGAATTGTCTCACGATAGGGGATCTTTGGTTCGACGAGATCCGCCTCCACCCCATAGCGCTCTTTCAGACGGCTGAGGATGTAGGCAAGGTGAGCATCGCCCTGGCCAGAGAGAATTATCTGACCCAGCTCGGTGTCATGGACAACTGAGAAGGTCGGGTCCGCTTTGTGCAGGGTGTGTAGACCGGAGGAGATTTTGTCCTCATCTCCCGATCCCTTCGAAATGACCGCCGCGCGAATGATTGGCTCGGGGAATTTCGGCGGATCGAGGAGGATCGGTTGCGATGGATCGCACAGGGAATTGCCGGTGTAGGTATCACGAAGCTTGACAAGGATCCCCATGTCACCGGGGCCAACATGGTCAACTGAATTGCGCTGCTTGCCGAGCGCCCAGTACATCTGGTTGACTTTTTCGCCAGCTTCCTCATTCACATTCTGCAGCTCATCGCCGGAACGAACCGTGCCAGAATAAACGCGGAAGTAGGACATCTCGCCAACGTGGGCTTCGGTTGTGGTCTTGTAAATGAGCAAAGCGGTCTTGCCAGACGGGTCACACGTCAGCTCAACATCCTCACCGCTTTTGGAGTGCTTGGCGATCTCGTTGGGCATGTCCACCGGGGAAGGACCGTAGGTTGCGAGAAAGTCCAGAATACCGGTCACACCGACACGCTGGGTCGCAGCACCGCAAAGAACCGGGTGCAGGGTCCCCTCGAGGATACCCTTCTTTAGACCACGCTCGATCTCTTCCTGGGAAAGCTCACCTGCATCGAAGAATTTTTCGATCAAATCGTCGTCTGCTTCGGCAGCACGTTCAACTAGCTTTTCACGAAGCTCCTGCGCCTTGTCCTGCATATCAGCGGGAATTTCTTCGGATTGCAGTTTGCCATCGACGATGCTGAGTTTCTTCATCGTCAAAATGTTGAGTACGGAATTAAATCCCGGGCCGGGATTGATCGCATACTGGATGGCAACTGTATTGGTAAAAGTCTCTTCCAGATCGGCAAGGACGGTATCGAAATTGGCGTTTTCCTTGTCGAGCTGATTGACAAAAAAGCCGCGAGGGATCTGCTCTTCCGCAGCAAACTCCCACACCTGCTCAGTAACAACTTCCACTCCGGAAACGCCGTGGACAACCGTCAGTGCGAAGTCACTGACATGCAGCGCACCTTTAACTTCACCGATAAAATCGCTAAACCCAGGGGTGTCGAGGACATTGAACTTGTGATCCTTGAATTCTGCCGTCAACAGACTGGCGGAAATGGACCGCTGTTGTTCAATCTCGTCCTTCATGTAATCGCTATGGGTTGTACCTTCGTCAATCGTACCCATGCGGTCGATTGCCTTCATGGTGAAGAGCATCGATTCGCCAAGGCTGGTTTTGCCGCTGGCGCCGTGACCGATGAGGCAGATGTTACGGATTGCTGAGGCTGGGTATTCCTTCACAGCCGATTCCTCCTGACACTCTATTGAAGATTACGTTTTTTACTTCCCAGTAAGACAGCGAAAGATAAGGGACCGCCCCGGATACGTCAAGTCACTCCGAAGCCAGAACCAGACCTTCTGCAGATAACTCACAAATTCAAACCGACCAGATCGGAATTCTACCCGTTTTACAGGATGAATGTAGACCCTTGCTGGGAATCGTTGAACCCCAAAAACATTGAATAATTGTGCCTGCCGGATTGTAGCTCGCTCTTTGATTTGTGTAGCTTTTAGCTGTTGGAGTATGCGTTGACTCGAGAGCCCTCTCTTCAAATTAGGGATGCCTCACGAGATGTGAGCCGAATCACAGCTTCCTTGCAGCACAGACTGAATATTATATTTTGGTGTTTTTGGGTTTCATCTGGTTTTCCTTTCGTGTGGAAGAGGATTGGTACCATGAAGAAAATTGTATTGGCTTTGTTCGCGGTTGGTCTCCTGCTATCCCCTGCGTTCGCTATCGAGCGTTATCTCTCCCCTGACGGCAGCGATGACAACAACGGCTTAACGCCGCAAACCGCCTGGCGCACCCTCGACTACGCGTTTAGCCAGATGAGAAGTGTCGGTTGCAACCAAAATGCTCCTGCCGACATTTACCTCGCTGCGGGAACGTATGCTCCGTCTAACGGAGATGATTTTCCGATCCATGCGCGACGCAACATGGGCTACTTCCGTTTGATCGGTGAAGGACCTGATGTGACCCACATTGATGGCGAAGGGTTGGGCCCCCGGGACAACTACTACTTCATCTATTCCAACCAGGGAAACAGCTTTGGCGGGATGGAATTCGAAGGTATCCACTTCACCGGCTTCGAAGGTGTAATCCAGGGGCACAACTTCACGCACAGGCTTCGCGTTGATAACTGCCTGATGGACGGTTTCGTTGGCCTGCATGGCAATCGTGGCCACTCGGCGATCTATATGAATCGTGGCTACGCTCAGATCGAAATTACCAATACAACCATTGAAGGTGCGGACACCTGGTGGGATGGCGGGGCACTCTATGTGCCTGCTTGCGACGGGGACATTACGATCGCGAATTCCACTTTCCGTAACAACAATGCACGTGACGATGGTGGTGCCATCTGCATCAAAGGTGGTGTGAATGTCAGCCTGACAAACGTTCTGATTGAAAACTGCTCTTCGGAACGCGGTTCTGGAGGTGGTATTGCCATCGCAAGTATTGGCGGTGAAGTGACGATGGATTCTGTCACCGTCAACGGCAATACTGCAGCGTATTACGGTGGTGGCATATTCATCGGGGGAATCTTCTTTGCTGACATCAGCCTGAACCAGATCATGCTGAATGGCAACACGGCCACCGCAGCGAGCGGTGGTGGTATGTGGTGCGGCGGTCCGCTCTTCGGCATCGGTGGTGTTTCCATGTCCAATTTCTGCGTCATGGGCAATACTGCGGGTTCAAATGGTGGTGGCTTAA
Source organism: bacterium (assembly GCA_020444265.1). Classification (GTDB taxonomy): domain Bacteria; phylum Electryoneota; class Electryoneia; order Electryoneales; family Electryoneaceae; genus JAHLLH01. Next base: position 261,574 of record JAHLLH010000001.1, on the reverse strand, counting down.
GTCTCGGCTACAACGACATCGAGCTGATCAACGGTACCCTCTATGACAACACGGCTGGCAGCGATTCCGACCCGGAAGCTCGTGGCGGTGGGATCAACCTCTATAAGCCCTTGCTGAGTGTACTGAACGTAAGCATGAATAACCTTGTGTTCTGGCAGAACGAAGTCCGTGGCGTTGGTGGCGGGTTTTACATCGATAACTTTGCCAGCTTCTCCGGTGGCAGCCTTGATCTCTTTGGCCTCGTTCTTTTGGAAAACAAAGCACTGGGGCTGAGTGGCTATGCGGGTAAGGGCGGCGGCGCATACATCCGAAACAGTCGCAACACTGGCGGATATGACGACGATTTCATCTTCCGAAACGCGCTGATTGCCAAGAACGAAGCGGAGCAATATGGTGGCGGCGTCTTTCTGGATGAAGCAAACCCGGACCTTGTCAACTTGACTGTCTCAAACAACATTGCTCCTAACCAGCAGTCGCTCTATTACGACGACTACAGCGGTAATGATGTCAATGTTTACAACAGCATCTTCTGGGCTAACGGCGGAACTGCTGGCAATCAGGAGAGTTACACAACAAACAATCTGAACATTGCTTACAGTAACATGGAAACCAGCTCCAGCTCTCCTGTAGCAGGTACGGGAAACATCAAGCAGAAACCACTCTTTTACAAACCTTCTCAAAGTGTTTATATCCTTCGCCAGGGAAGCCCGGTCGTCGATGCCGCCATCCCGGCAGATGATTCGAACTACCCGAGCGTTTACTCAGACTACTCTCATGAACAGGACGCGGACGAGGTCGAAGTGGTGCAGTTTGGCCCCAATCCTGAGGATGTGGTCAACATTGAATTGAACAGCCGTCTGGACATGGGCTACTTCGGTGGTACTTCAGGCGGTACCTGTGCCTGTGGTGGTTGCGGTGGTGGCAACGGCGGTGGTAGTGGTGGCGGTTCCGGCGGTGGTTCGGGCGGTGGTACAGTTATCGAACTACCCACTCTTCCGGGTACTGACTACGTCGATGATGCACTAGGGATTGTCTTCAACTCGGACGGTGAAGCAGTCTCGGGTGCCGAGGGTGAAGGTGTCATCGGCGATGAAACGATGGGCGGAACAGTCAGCAGCCTGCCGGGCCGTATTGTCATCCGAGACAAATACACAATGATGGGCACCCCGGTCGATCCTACCCAGGCTATTTATCAGGATCAACCACGTGTCGCTTTCGGTGATGACTTGAACAATACCATTCCGGGCGACTGGACACCGGATACGACCCAGCAGAAGTGGCGCATCAGCCGTTTTGTCAACAACTACGAGTGGGAAGAAGGCAGCTTCTACACCGGTTACCTGCGCTACCTCGAGGCGGAAGCTGACGGCGTTGAGCGTGGCGATCCTCCTCCCCTTCGCCCCGGCTACGGCTACTGGTTTGTCTACAACCTGGCATCCAATACCGCGCCAAAGATTTACCTCGACATCTACAAGAACACGCTCCCGCTGGAGCCGTATGTCTTGCAGCTTGAATCGGCCATATCGGAGACCCAGGCATCTGTCAACATGATGGCAAACCCCTGGTCCTTCCCGATGGACTGGCAGGATGTGCAGTTTACGACTACTGCTGATCCTCAGGAATCGGATTGGATTAACTTGGCGTCAGCAGCCGATTCAGGTTGGGTAAACCAGTATGCGTACACCTGGAGCGCGGAATACGGCAGCTACCTTCCAGTCACAGGGCGGCTTGACCAGTGGGAAGGCTTTTTTGTCGCGACCTACACAACTGATCCCATCTGGATTCGTTTTGCCCCGGAAGAAGCCGAAGAAGAGTTGTCCCAGTTCTCGAAGATGGATGAACTGGACGAGGTGCTGGACTGGAGCCTTCTGTTCACTGCACGTCGTACGGACCGTCTCCAGGTCGACTACCACAACTATATCGGTGTCGGGGACGATCTCTCGGACATGCACGACAAATTCGACGCCATACAGTGGGCCCCTGTTGCGAAGGAAGCCATCTTCTTCCGTTTCCGGAACCAGATTGCGGAGACAGGTCAACCGATCGACCGTCTCGCTTATGACTTCCGTTCAAACACCTTCGACGAAAACGGGCAGAAAGCCTGGCTGACTGAAATCTGGTTCTACAGCAGCTCGGATAACGGGGATGCCTACCCGGTGGACGTCCAAGTCAACTGGCCAACCATCTCGGCCGTGCCGGACAACATCCAGCTTTCGATGCGCACCTTTAATGGGTACATCTACGACATTGATAATACCGAAGTGATGGTCGAGGACATGCGTACGACGAACCGTACAGTCGTCACCCTTGATAATGAGTTTGTGCAGGGTGGTCACGTACGTTACACGTACGCTCGTTTCTGGACGGTTGCGACTGACATGCAGGAAATCCAGATTGACGTCCCAGAACGCAACCCGGATCTTCCGACCGAGACAAAACTGGCTGGGATCTACCCGAACCCCTTCAATGCGCAGACAACTGTCCGGTTTGACATTGCGGACGCCACGAATGCGAAGTTGGCAGTCTACAATGTGCTCGGGCAGCAGGTTGCGGAATTGACCAACCGTCGCTACGAGCCGGGCTACCACGAGATTTCGTGGAACGCAGCGCAGAACGCCAGCGGAGTCTACTTCGTCCGCTTCCAGACATCTGGACGCGGAGTCGAAATGAAGAAGATCATGCTGATCCGATAATCTGTCAGTTCACCCCGGGATGCCACCAAGGCATCCCGGGGTTTTGCACCTTCCCACCCGCAGACGAACTGGACGACTTATGAAGCTGTTCAACAGGCTGATAAAATCGACATTCGTGTCGATTCTTTTTATTCTTCTGATAGCGATGCCGTCATTTGCGAACGAGTACTATGTCGCAATCGATGGCTCGGACCTTCCTGACCATGGCAGCGAGGAATCACCGTACCGGTCCATCACCTTCGCTTTGACCGTTGCTGATACTGCGTCCGGGACACCACATACGATTCATGTCGGACCGGGCACATTCAGCCCGGGCAGCGAACTTTTTCCCTTGCCCATGGTGGATGAAACAACCATTCGCGGTGCAGGTCCGGAAGAGACCATCGTTGATGCGGACGGTGCTCTAACCAGTGTTGTCGCCGCAGTCGAGAATGTGAATTGGGGATTGGACAGCTTGACCATTGCTGGCGGGATAGAAATCCAGGGTGGCGGCATCCGTGTGACCCAGGGGTCAGGAGTTTCTCTGACCAATCTGGTGATTCGCAACAATGCAGCAGACTACCAGATTGTTCCGGGCACGATTGGTGAGGGTGGTGGTCTTTTCCTGTTCGAGGTAGATGATGTCTTTGTTGAGCACGTGCTGATCCATGACAATTACTCCGTGGATGAAGGTGCTGGGATCTATGCGGTCCGGTGCGACCCCGTCATCCGTTTCTGCACCATCAGCAACAACAGCTCATTGAACCTTCCCGAGGCGACCGCGATATACAGCAATGGCAACCCGGGTAACCATGCGGTCAACCTTTCCAGTTCGATTGTCTGGGGCAATCCAAACCATATGGGTGACCAGCTCACAATCAGCGGCCAGGTACAGGTCAGCTACAGCCTGGTGGAAACCTCGGACAACGTCTTCCCTGGCACAGGAAACGTGAAGGACGATCCCTACTTCTACAGCCCGAATGATGCCCTATTCGGTGTGTTGCAGGGATCGCGGACCGTTGACATGGCCGATCCGGAAGCACCCTTCGATCGCGAACCGGAACCGAATGGGGGCCGTGCGAACGCGGGTTATTACGGAAACACAATTTACTCCACCATCGCTGGTGCCCAATACACCCTCGAACGGAATCGCTGGAGCTTCATAGGACTGCCTGTCAGTCCCGAAAATGGCGATCCGGGTGTGCTGTTCGGGGACGAGCTCGGTCCAGCAACAGGCGATGAAACCTGGCGTCTCATGCGCTGGAACTCCCTGCTGGAAGTAATGTTGCGCTATGGTGAGCCTGAGGAAGATGGGCTTGAACGTGGTGATCCGCCAGACATGATGATCGGCATGGGCTACCTCGTGCGGCAGACAACGAACGCATCCATCACCATCTTTGCGGACGGGTATGCGATGCAACAAGGTGTTGGGCGCGACATTTCCCTGGATGAGGGAAACGAAGGCGAACTGACCTTCACCATGGCAGCCAACCCCTTCCCCTATTCGATTTCTTATCCGAATACCTATTTAGGAACCCCTTCCGGGGATATGACCTTCCAGGAAGCAGCCGATGAAGGGTTTATCAACCGCTGGGTTTACACCTTGGACGATGCAGGGCGTTTTGTCCCAACTCTCGGTGAGATAGATCCCTGGGATGGTGCCCTTTTGATAACCCTTGATGACACACCGATCAGTTGGAAAATTCCCCCTGGACGCGAATCTCCGAGTTTTGGCGACCCCTATGCTGGTATGGACTGGGGAGTACGGATGAATGTCGCCTCCTTCACGGACAACGGAACCGTTGAGGCCTCGGACAACGGGCATATCATCGGCATCGGCACCGATGCTCAGAACGGCCCGGATGCATACGATGCCTACGACATCCGGTTTGTTGATCGTGCTCTGCACGTTCGGTTTATCGGCAGCGGGATGCGCAACTATTTCCACCAGTTCCAGAGCAATGGGCCTGGATTCTACCGTAACTATCTCGCTGAAGTGGAAGCGATTCCGACGTTGCGCGACTCGATCGAGATCAGTTTTCAAGGACTGGAGGAAGTCGATGAAGCGTTTGGCTTCCAGCTAGCCAATGAGAACGGCAACGAAGTCCTGGTCGATGATCTACGTACCACACCGACGGTACGAATGAGAATCCCCTTGCGAAATGACGACATGAAGCGGGTACGATTCCGGATCATCGTCAGCCACCCCGATTGGACAAACAGCATCGGCGAGCAAAATCCCACCACTCTGCCGGGAGAGTTTACTCTTGATTCGGTTTACCCGAACCCCTTTAACAGCACAACCGCCCTGTCGGTTACGTTACCCACGACCCAGGATGTAAGTCTGCGTGTCTACGATCTACTCGGTAGGTTGGTCGATCAGCGCAACCTGACACGTCTGCAGCCCGGCAGCCATCGTATCGCCTGGCAGGCGGAAGGTTTGGCGAGTGGCGTCTACTTCTTGCGGTTGGAGTCAGGGAATGTAAAGGTGATGCACAAGGTGATGCTGGTGAGATAAGTGGCTGGCAGGCATCTTTAACTTTTAACCCCGTCAGCTTAATGACGGGGTTTACTTTTATTTGGAGGACGTCGACAGCTCTAAGAACTAGCTGAGTCAAAAGGATTGGCTATAGCCAACTTGACGGAACATGGGGGTTGCTTCGTTGGCCCTATGCGCCGCCTCGCAATGACTTCTACTCCTCTCCTGAACTTTATATAGTCAGTCCTTTATCTCCAGTTCCGCACGCAGGAAACGGCCTGTGTGGCTCTTCTTGACCGATGCCACTTTCTCGGGGGTGCCTTCTGCGACAATCACACCACCCTTGTCTCCCCCTTCGGGGCCGAGATCGATGATCCAGTCGGCGGTTTTGATCACATCGAGGTTGTGCTCGATGATGATAACCGTATTGCCCCGATCCACCAATTTCTGAATCACGTTGAGCAGCAGCTTCACATCGGCAAAGTGCAGCCCAGTCGTCGGTTCGTCGAGGATGTAGACGGTCTTCCCAGTCGCCACCTTACTTAACTCGGAGGCGAGTTTGACACGCTGAGCCTCACCACCGGAAAGGGTCGTTGCCTGCTGACCGAGGTGGATGTACCCTAGGCCGACATCGTTGAGGATTTTCAGTTTCCGTTTCAGGCTGGGGATTGCATCAAAAAACTTCAGCGCCTCTTCGACTGTCATGTCGAGCACATCCGCGATCGATTTGCCACGGTACTTGATCTCAAGCGTCTCCCGGTTGTAGCGCTTGCCATGGCACGTTTCGCAGGTGACATAGACATCTGGCAAAAAGTGCATCTCGATCTTGATGATGCCGTCCCCCTGGCACGCTTCGCACCGTCCGCCCTTCACATTGAAGCTGAATCGTCCCGGCGCATAACCGCGCGCCCTCGCTTCTGGAAGCTGGGCGAAGAGGTCACGCATGAAGGTAAAGAGGCCGGTGTAGGTGGCCGGGTTGGATCGTGGGGTTCTGCCAATTGGGGATTGGTCGATGTCCACCACCTTGTCGATCCACTTCAGCCCTTCGATATCATTGTGTTCGAGCGGTACCTCGCGGGAGCCATAGACCTCACGTGCCAATGCCGGATACAGGGTCTCGTTGATCAGGCTTGATTTGCCGCTCCCACTCACACCGGTAACTACCGTCATCACCCCAAGCGGAATCTTCGCATCTACCCCTTTGAGGTTGTGGCCCGAAGCACCTTTGATGGTGAGAAATTTCTTATTAGGACTACGTCGCTCTTTCGGCAGTTCGATTTTGTCTTTACCGGAGAGGAAACGTCCCGTCAGGCTTTCATCCACTTCTTTTACCTGAGCAGGAGTTCCGGCCGCAACTACTTGTCCACCGTGACGACCTGCACCAGGCCCCAAGTCCACCACCCAGTCGGCACGTTCGATCGTATCACGGTCATGCTCGACAACAATTACCGTATTGCCGAGGTCACGCAACCGTTCGAGGGTCGCGATAAGACGTTCATTGTCTCGCTGATGCAGGCCAATCGAGGGTTCATCGAGGATGTAAAGCACCCCGACCAGTTGGCTGCCAATCTGGGTTGCTAGACGGATGCGCTGCGCTTCGCCGCCGGACAGGGATGCGGCGGACCGTGACAGGGTGAGGTAATCAAGACCGACGTTGTTCAGAAAGCCGAGACGAGCGATCACCTCTTTCAGGATCGGCTCGGATATTTCCATATCCCTGGCGCTCAGCTTGAGGGATTCAAACCAATGCAAGCCATCCTGGATGCTCATCTCACTGATGTCGGAGATATTCTTCTCCTGGATGCGAACCGCAAGGCTTTCCGGTTTGAGGCGTTTCCCACTACAAGTCGGGCAGGCCACATGCCCCATAAAGCTCTCGATCCATTCACGGATCATGCTGCTGTCTGTCTGTCGGTACCGTCGCTCGAGGTTCGAGATCACCCCTTCCCACTTGCTGCGGTAGTCCCACGTGCCCGAGCCCTTCAGGCTGTTGCGCTCCCAATGGAAATCGAGCTTTTCCGGGGAACCGTAGAGGATGACATTTTTCTGCTGTTCTGTGTAGGAATGCCAGGGAACATCCAGGGCGAAACCGTAGTGCTCCCCTACCTGTTCGAGCATGCGGAAATACCAGGACTCACGCGGGCTGCTGAAGGTCGCAATGGCACCATCCCGAACCGATTTTTGCGGATGCGGGATGACACGACGGGCGTCAATTTCCATACTGAAGCCCAGGCCATCACATTCGGGGCATGCACCAAAGGGGCTGTTGAAGGAGAAGTTGCGCGGTTCGGGCTCATCGAAGAAGATGTTGCACTCGTGGCAGCCATACTTCTCACTGTAGAGCTTCTCGTCGCCCTCTTTCGTCAGGATATTGACCAACCCGGCGCCGTGATTAAGAGCCAGTTCGATAGAGTCTGTCAGTCGATTGTGAATCTCGGGTTTGATGACAAGACGGTCAACGACGATCTCGATGGTGTGCTTTTTCCGTTTGTCGAGAGCTGGCACTTCGTTGACCGGGAAGATCTCACCATCGACACGAACCCGGACGAACCCATCCCGTTCGATCTCCTGGAACTGCTTCTTGTACTCCCCTTTCCGTCCACGAACCACGGGTGCGAGCACCTGGATTCGTGTGTCAACGGGCATGGTCATGACGGCATCGGTGATCTGCTGGACAGTCTGCCTTTCAATCCTTTTCCCGCAGCCAGGGCAATAGATGGTTCCGACACGGGCAAAGAGGAGACGCAGGTAATCGTAGATCTCGGTGACGGTTGCAACCGTGGAGCGAGGGTTCCGGCTGGTTGCCTTTTGTTCGATGGAAATTGCCGGGCTGAGACCTTCAATGATCTCAACGTTCGGCTTCTCCATCAACCCGAGAAATTGGCGAGCATAGGCAGAGAGCGACTCAACGTAGCGACGTTGCCCTTCAGCATACAAGGTGTCGAACGCCAGGCTGGACTTTCCGCTTCCAGACAACCCGGTCACAACTGTGAGGCTGTTTCTAGGCAGCTCAACATCAATATTCTTCAGGTTGTGTTCGCGTGCACCGCGAATAACAATGGCATTTGGTTCGTGTGGGCTCACCGTGATCTCTCAGGGGTAATCGTCAACTTCAATATGGAACAAGCGTGTCCAATATAGGTGAGATCAGACTACTGAACAAATGGGCAATTTTATCCCTGTCGACTTGCGAGAGCACGTACCATGTGTCTTCAGCATAGCTGATCGACAGAATGACCAGAGTCCTTCCAAAATGTATGTTCATCTGCTTACAGTTTTCTTGCCCAGCCTGCCCATCCCATCTCACTCTCCTGACGATTATCGAATTCTTATTTCTGATTTTACTTGCAGTTATCAGAAGTAAACCTTCAATTCTACCGAAGCGACGCAGTTGTCAATCTTCGAGCAGACGGAAAGAGTTGACAATCTTCAGGATCAGAAAAGGTTCGAGTGAGTGGAGATGGATTACAATGGCGAGACATGAACCATTCATTTTTCAATAAACGCAGCCCAGGATGACGATTTGATAGATGGACACCTGCCCGTCAACAGGTGGTCCTCCTTCTGGATGATTCGCCAAGTGCGGCCCGTGAGGGGAGAACCTGCGCCGTCTCCCCCATCACAACGGGCCGCTCTTGTTTGCCCACCCCATTCCATTTGTTCCATCCCAAGCTGGACTCGAACGCCAACCTATTGATTGCCGTCACCCTCTCGAGCTTTCGAGGGTAGGGTATTGTGGAAGAGATACCACGCCCCAATGACGAGCAGGACGATGGGCCACCAGCGTAGGATATCGTTCAGCACCCACCACTGTATCCAGTTGTACTCGACCACGAGAAGAAAAAATCCGGCTGCAAGCAAGATGACGCCTGGATGTGAAGCTCGCCGTCTCGATTGTTTAACGATCGGTGATAACATCAGCGAGATGCTCAATGCGAGGACCACCAGGGGCCAGTTGCGCGTGACCCCGCCACTGATCCAGTTGTTGCCGTCCGCCAGAAATATCAAGCCTAACAGCATGAGGAAGATTCCTGGGAATACACCGGTTGTGCTTCGGTTCAGCCAGGATTCGGCGAGACTCGATACACCAATAACCATCAGGATCAATGGCCATGTGATTTCAATCAAGCCGACCTGTTTGACTAAAAACAGGATCCCCAGAAGCACCAGCGCGACCCCAAAGGTGAGATGGCTTCGCTTCGCCTTTTCCAGATGAACCGACTCCGTTTTGGGGATATGGATAGCATGTTGTTCGACTGCCATAGTTCACCTCTAATCAACAGAATGAGAAATCGTTTTGCTGAGGAAGGGTTCTCCCTCGGAATCCCGGTTGCATGAGTTGTCGCTCTTGCAGGGGGACTAGAAGTTGCTCATCGCTCATGGTAGGCAGGGAGGCCGAACTCGGTTCGGCCATCCCTGCTACTCCGGTAGTTGAACTCACCCTTGCGTTTAGCTTACTTCAACAGCGCCAATTTCCGTGAGGCTGTGAAGTTGTCTGCACTCATGCGAACGAAATAGATACCGCTTGGATGTTGGGACGCGTCCCATGTAGTATGGTGATTGCCGACTTCCATCTCTCGATCAACGAGTGTAGCAACTTCCTGACCAAGTATGTCGAACACCGCGATTGAAACATGGGACTGAATTGCCAGATCGAAAGAGATCTGTGTGCTGGGATTAAACGGGTTCGGATAGTTCTGGTGAAGTGTGAACATTTGTGGAATCGCCACATAGCTCTCATCGATCGAACTAAGTGTTCCCGGGGTTGTGACGATACTCGCGTCCAGCGTAACTGCACCAATACTCGCTTGCAGACGGCCTTCGACTGTTGCACCTGTGTTCAAGGAGATAGACTGATCAGCGAGGATCGTTCCTTTGAACACACAGTTGGTCCCGAGGGTCGCAGATGTACCAACCTGCCAGAAAATGTTATCGGCCAGTGCACCACCTGCTAAAATGACTTGAATGCCGTTCGCAACGACGAGATCCGATTCGATCTGAAAAATCCAGACATCTGTCGCGTTCCCTGAAAGAGTTACATCGGATCCGGTGATGGATGCTGTGCTGGTGAACCTGTACAGCCCTGGGACAAGAGTCATACCACCAATATTACCGACACCCGGATTAAGAAAATCACCAACGGGTACGGGAGTTCTACTTGCGGCGTCGTTGTAAGCGATGGTCAAGTCACCCTTTGCAGCGGTGAGCAGCTCTGCCGCAATCACAGAACCTGCTGGCCCACTCGCATCAACGGTGTACATAAACCCATCTACTTCACCCTGGGTTAATCCCGTTATCTCGCTGCCTGTTGCAGGACTCAAGCCAACGTTTCCAATAATCTCAGATGTAGGGACACTGGAAATCAGCGATGCAGCAAGCACGGTAAACCCACTGGCCTGGCCTAGTGCAACAGGCGGTTGAGGTTGGGCGGATGCCGTCATCGGCAGAACAAGCGCCGTTGCTATGATCGTGGCCAGGAACCGCGTCGTCTGTCTCATGCAAGCCACGAAAACATTTGCTCTGGTCATCATACTATCTCCTTCAAAACTTCAACTGCGTGTAAAGCAAACAGCAGGTGTTGGTCCGCATACGTTATCGATCTCGAAAGACTCGTTATAAAGCGTTGATAGCGCAATGGACAATCATGGCTATCCAATGGAATAGTCCATTGATTTAGAAAAGCCAAGAATGATGAATTACCTTGTTGGAACACTACCAAGAAGCGTCTCAGTATTGACGATCAATACATCAATTCTGCGGTTTGCGCCGCGTCCTTCTTCCGTCTCGTTGCTTGCCACAGGTTCTTCTTCGCCTCTTCCGTCGGCGGTCAGCCTGTTGGCATCAATACCACCAACGGTCGACAAAAATCCTACCACGCTTCGTGCGCGTGCCGCTGAGAGATCCAGGTTGTGTTGGTCACTACCAACCTCGTCTGTATGCCCGATAACAGTTACTGAGCTTCCCGGGAACGTGTTGATTGCGGCAACCACCTTGTTGAGCAATGCGTAGTTGACGGCATCCACTTCAAATTTGCCAGGTTTGAAGTTGAACCCATTCAAACGGATCAACACGTTGTCGCCCTGACGGAACACTCCAGCTTCTTCAGTACTGAAACGATTTTGGGTCTGTGTAAAGCGCTCTTCAGAACGAAGGGAGAGGCGTTCAGATTTTGCCTGTGCTAGGGATTGATCTGAAAGCCGCTTTTTCAATGTGGCAACTTGTGCTGCGGCTTCTTTCTTCGCTTGACTCATCTGTGAAGCGTTGCCACTACTCAATGCCGCAAGCTGATTCTCATGAATCTTGAGGACGTTCTGAAGCTCTTTCTCGTGCATTTGCCGTTGGGATTCGATGTTTTGCTCAAGCTGCACGGTTCTTTGTTGCGAGAGCTGATTGGTCAGGCGAATGTCCTTCATCACGGACTTCAGGGCCAGTTCATCGTCCCGCAGTTCCTGAATGACTTTGGTATTAGGCTGGTTAAAGGGAAGTGTCTCGTCACGCAGCGCGTTCCGGACCTGCTGAAGCTGATTCTGGTACCAAAGCAGTCGATCTTCGTTTGTAAAATCCTGCGATTTGTAATACTTGAGGAGAGCTGTGATCTCTCGGGCCTGGTTTGCCATCCAAGTCGCCGTTTGTGCATGGCTATTGCTCTCGTCGGCACGGGTACGGTCAGCGTCGAGGACAGAGAGGGAAAGTTTCAGCTCTTCACGGGCGTTCTGAAGCGTTTTGGGTGCATACTTGTCAGCATCAGCTTCTTCGGCTGCTGCAATTGCTTTTTCGGCAACAGCAACCGTGCCTTGCTTGAGTGCGTCCAGTTCAAGTCTTGCATAGAATTGAATCAGCTCGGGCCGAAGCTTTCGCGCGCTTTCCGTTTCGCCTTTCTCAAGCAATCGTGATGCAGCACGAAAACTATTGTCAGCCTCTTTCGACCCTTCTTTGAACAGCAGATTGGCACCTTGCAGGTTGGCACGTGTCCGGATGTTGACCACCTCATCCATCTCGATGCGGTTCGCAACGATCATTTTATTCAGCTTCTGAAGTTTCTTCAGACCTTGTTGCGCAACCTCATTCGCACGGGCCTTATCAGCTTTGCGTGCGTACAGAATCGCCTCGTCCAGATCAGACTTGGTTTCGGAATACGTGATCGGCGCGAGTAAAGCACCATCTTGCCCACGTGCATCCACCAATCCGTCGCTGAGCTGCGCAACGGCATCGTACTGGCGAACGACATCTTGACGTGTGAGGCTCATCGAAGAGCACCCGCTCGAAAGGGCACCCATAAAGGTAATGCCCACGAGCAATAGCATCGTTTGTGTGATGCTGCCTGTAAATAGCTTCTTCATGGTCTTATCTCCTGACTTGGTTCTAATACACATGCTGAACAAGGCACAAAACCTCGCCAGCTCAACTACATGGTCCAACGAAATGGATCGTTTCGTTTCAACATCTCAAATCATCGCTTCGGTTGTCGCTAAAACATCCAGTGCAACCCAATCCCCAGGTCGAGATAAAACCCAGGAACGAGACTCGCACCCAATTCGATATTCCAACCGAGAGGGGGCAGGGACCGATCAATGCCACGCCAGTCATATTCAATGCCGAGCCCAACTCCAAGTCCCAGCCCGTGGTTGTCGTTCAACGCGTTGTCACCCCACCATCCCCAGGGGCGGTAGCTGTCACGATCCCAGAAGCCCACAGTCCCGCTCCCATAGGCATTCCAGAACCTTTCCCTGGTGAAACGGTTCAGCAGACGAAATGCGACAGCATCTCCACCGACATCCACAATACCCTGCAAAGCCCAGGGGTTCGAGATCTCAGCAATTCCGCTTATTCCTGCAGCGAACTGAGCACCTTGCAGTCCAAGTCGGTATTTGCTGTCCGAGGCGAATGAATTTGAAGGCGACATGGTTAGCAGGAGCAAAGCTGCCAATCCAAACAGAACGTTCGATTTTTGTGTCATGTATCCCCTCAAGCGGAGAACTTCGGGTGGAACAAGAGGTTTTCTTTCGTCCTCTTGTACGACTGTGTTACAGATACTTTTAAGACAGGCATCGCATGAGGAAGCGATGTGGAAAAAGGTGGAAGGCGTAAGCTCTCAGCAGCTTAGAAGGGAGTAACAAGTGAGGTCGAATCTGTTTCCCGGTAAAAAACTCGAAGGTTGACAAACTGTTAGGTATCCGGCTCCAACTGGGACAGACGGTTCACTGCAATCTGTTTCAGGCGACCGGAGTGCGTGGCGTTGTAAAACGCACTACCAGCCAGACGACAAAGACCAGTGCCGTCAGCGCGGCAGCAAATCCATACTGTGTCTTTTTACATCCCGATTCGTTCAACATGATTACCTCATGGCGTAAAGTGCTCAGGCAGAAGTGTATCTGACCTCACACGTTTTTGTCTTCCGGTGCTTCTTCTACCTTCAATGCAGGCAGTAGCAAACCACGTTTCAAAATGGTGCTCAACGTGAGCTTCCATTCTTCCCAAACGGTTTCATCATGAATGTCTCGTTCATTGATCATGGAAATAAGAGGGGCCAGGTAGATGGCGCTGTAGCCGATTGCAAGAAGGCATTCACGGACAGATTCGATCGGCAATTCGACAGCTTTTCCCTCCTTGACAGCAGCTAGATAAGCATCATGAAAATGAAGATTCGCCCCAAGGGGTCCATGTTCGGAGACGCCTTTCAGCGCATTCCTCAGGTGAACAGCACCCTCCGCGATTTCACGTCGAAGCAGGGACGCCCATTGCGGGTTGTCGTGCAACACCGTCATCAAACGAATGGGAGAATCAATCAGCTTTTCTTCGGGTGACTGAGGATTATTGTTCTCCCCGAAAATGACTGCGAGCATGCTCGTCCCCTCATGCTTGAGCACAGCTCTATAGAGGTTTTCTTTACTGCCGAAGTAATAGTGAATCATGACCTGCTTGACATCCGCCGCTTTGGCAATCGCCCTCGTGCTCGTTGATTTGAAGCCAAGCTGCGCAAACAACCTGGTCGCTTCTGAGAAGATCCTCCCCGCTGGCGTTGCCGGATCGGGTGGAGTCGGTGTCTCCTCGATCTTCGTATCCGGAATGACGTTCTGCAAAGAGCCTGGATCGGGTACGTTCCGCTCGTGTGAGGAAGACTTGCCGATGGACGAGCCCATATCGTGTTACCCTCTTCAAAGGTGTGTGAGATAGACTGGTTGCTGTTAGCCGGTTGACCGTGTCGTATGACTTATTCGTACGACACTGTCAACCGACAGTATACATATTTGTTTGCGTAAAAGCAAGAAGTTTCTTGAGATTGGGAATCAGCTCTGGTAGGGAGCCGGCGTTCGGTGGGAAGATAAGTGATGTGTGGACATTCTTAAGTCGAAGTAGCAACCAGTCTCGGTTCCTGTATGAACCGCATTCAGGGACAGGTAGCTGCCGCTGCAGATGGATTGGATGAAACCTCCCTTCATTGGATGAAGCACGGACTGAGGGAACTTGGATAACCCTGGGACAGACCCCAGATGCTCCCCCACAACCAAAGACTGCCACGATGCGCACTAGCAAACTAACCGCTTAGTAAATCCAGCTACTGCTGGACGCTTCCAAGTGCTAGTTGCTCTCGGATGTATGTTCTCCCACGATGAGACTTCAGCTTTTTTTCACCTTTTATCGCCTGGGCACAGGTAGGGAATGATTCGGTAAACACATGTGACCACGGACCAAAGACTTCCGCAGATCGGACATCTTCACCGGGGAGGCTTTTACAGCCATTGTGCCAAATCAGCAGTCTGACCGACATAGATGAGGTCGCGTGAGGGAGAGTGAAGGACATAGGTGATGAACTTGGGGCCTCCTACAATACAAATAGTCCAGCGATTAGCCAGGCTTTCTTTTTCTCACCTCTGCCTCGTATCTTTGAAGGACTGACAGGGAGACCTTGTGGCAACGAAACCACCATCAAAGGAAGGCGCAATCGCGTCATCCAAATCCAACCCCGAAACGACCTCTTTGGATGAGATGGGTGCACGTTTGGACGACCTGAACCGTGGCTTTTTCCAGGGAGTCGCTCGCTTGGTTCATGATGTCAACAGCCCGCTTACGGCACTTCAAACGGCTATCGATCTGCTTGAACACGAGCTGAAAGTGGCGTACCCGGAGGCTCGACCACCGGAACTGGACATCGTGTTGTCCAGCCTTGGGAATATGGGACAGCTGATCTCTTCCTGGCAGGATGTGCTACACCGTGATACTCCCGCTTACACCCCTGTCAACGCACGTTCAACCGTTGAGCAAGCGGTCGAACGGATTCGTGCTCTGCACCCGCAAATTGCTGTTCAGGTGACTTCTGCGCCGATGGAGGATCAACCTGAGGATGAGTGGCTGATCGATGCCGAACCTTTTGCATTGGAGCAGACGATTGCCCTCTTGCTCAACAACGCTGTCGAAGCAACAATCGGTGCCCAATCCCCCACCATCTCCATCGGACTGGAGTTAACTCCCCAGGAGCTTATCCTGGTGATGGATAACAATGGCGAGAAGGTCCCGGAGGAGATGAGGACTTCCCTTTGGAAAGATTTTGTGACGACGAAAGAGGGGCACTTCGGGCTCGGATTAGGGATTGTTCGCTATGTACTGATGCGTCACGGTGGCTCAATCCAAATGGTGGAAAGCAAGGTAGGTGGGACGGCATTTAAAGTGACAATAAGACGCAAGATGCGGCAGATGATATCGTTCTGATACACTAGGATCGAAGGTACTTCTCGTAGAGGTTTTTCCCGGTGCGAACCACCGCTTCGAGCCGGATGCTACCCAGCAGGTGCCCCGCATATCGTTCCCCGAAGATCAGGCCGAGCAGCACACCAATGAACGGCAGTGGCCGTGCCCACCACGGTGGTTTTCTACGTCGCCCAAACATCACGTCCCCATCAAATCATTCCTGCGGAGAGTATACAACGATTCCAGCATGAACTCATCCCCTTCATCCTGCTGACCGCTGGAGACCTCCGCTGGTCCGTTTCATCTGCGAGTTGTATCTTCCAGCATCAACAAACGATGTGGAGCACGTATGACGCAGGCACAGGCGGAAGCAGGCCGTCGCGGCGATGATGTCCGGTCGGACTGCTGGATCTCACTCGAACCAACGTCGAGCGGTGGCATAAATCTATCACTCACCAGCAAGGTGGATGGCCTCTACAGCGACAAAATCCGCGCGCTGCTGACGGAGGGGCTGGCCCATTTTGGTATC
The DNA here is from genome assembly GCA_020444265.1 of bacterium. GTDB lineage: Bacteria > Electryoneota > Electryoneia > Electryoneales > Electryoneaceae > JAHLLH01. The sequence continues at coordinate 245,208 of JAHLLH010000001.1, read as the reverse complement.
GAGCACGCCAAAGTAGACGTTGAGGACCAGGGCGCGCTGCCTTTCGTGCAGATGGCGCGGCTGGAAGCTGCGGTCCGTCGTTTGGGACGTGACGAACCAACGAAGCCCTGGCTGCCAGAAGCTCAGGACACGGTCACCGGCACCGACCGCCGCCGTCCACGACGTAGCCGTCTCTACCTCCCCGGCAACGAACCGAAATTCATGATCAACGCTGCGCTCCATCGTCCCGACGGGTTGATCCTCGACCTCGAGGATTCCGTTGCCCCCGCAGAAAAGGATGCGGCACGTCTGCTCGTGCGGAATGCCCTTGTCGCGCTGCCCTTCGAATCGTGCGAACGGATGGTGCGGATCAACCAGGGGGAACGTGGCCTGGACGACCTCGAGGATCTGGTTCCATACGGCGTCGAGTTGATCCTGGTGCCAAAAGTAGAATCGGCGGACAGTCTGCGCACGGTCGATGAGAAGCTGCAGTCGCTTCGAGCTGAACACGGCATCGACTACCCCATCTGGCTGATGCCGATCATCGAATCGGCACGTGGTGCCTGGTTCGCCCTCGATATCGCGGAAGCGTGCGCCAGCGTATCCTCGTTGGCCATCGGTCTGGAGGACTATACGGCGGACATCGGGGCGCAACGAACGCAGGCCGGACATGAGAGCTTCTGGGCGCGTGCACAAGTGGTCAACGGTGCCAAGGCGGCCGGTGTGCAGGCCATTGATACGGTCTTCAGCGATGTCGGCGACATGGATGGATTGCGTGCCTCGGTCGTCGAAGCGAAGAGCCTCGGCTTCGAGGGCAAAGGCTGCATCCACCCGCGTCAGATTGATGTGGTCCACGAGGGCTTCGCCCCCACACCAGACGAAATCGGCAAGGCGAAGAGGATTGTCCTCGCCTTTGAAGATGCTGAGAAACGAGGGCTGGGAGTGGTCAGCCTCGGCAGCAAGATGATCGACCCACCTGTGGTGAAACGTGCGCTGCATACGGTTGCCACCGCCGAACGGGAAGGGTTGCTGGTTGCCGAATGGCGCAGCGAAGGGTAATGCAGGGATGTTTGCTCCAGCCATCTCCTGTTCCGACAAGGACGAGTGGATTGTGTTTCCTGCAGAAGCCTGGCCCCTTCAGAGCGCCACCAGGAGCCCACTGGGGGGCTTGCTTTTCGGGTCCGCTTGAGTCCATAATTGTGTCCCGAAAGACGACGGGAACAGGGCTGGCATTTGCCCCTTGTTTTCCCTATCTTTCCCGACGCGACAAGCGATCCATTCCCCAGTAGCTCAATTGGCAGAGCGGGTGACTGTTAATCACTAGGTTGGCGGTTCAAGTCCGTCCTGGGGAGCAAAAGAAAGCCCGGCAAATAGCCGGGTTTTTGTTGTTGAGGCTTATCTGTTCAGAAAAACAGCAGCTGTCCCTATTATTTCGTTGCTGCGAATGGTATTTTTGTGAAGATTCGGGGGAATCGTTATGCAGAATCCAATAGGGCTACTCGCTAAGGCTTTGTGGTTGACTTTGAATGGGCGCACCAGGCTTGAATCCGATGTCGGCGAGATCGACATCGTTGTTGATGGGGAAAGATTCACGGCCTTTCGCAAAGTAGTCGTGATCCACGGATCCGACCAGTCAGTTGAACCTGGAGCCATCTTCCAGGTACGTTTTCACTTCAAAAACCTCTCCATTAAAACCAACCAGAGATTGTCGTTGATCCCGATCCCATTGATCATGGCACAGCGCGGCTTCCACTCGAAGACATGGCTGCTCGGCGAGAAGACTAGTGACTTCCTGGGCTACTACGAATTCGACACGGTTGAGCATGCGGAGGCATATTGGAACTCGCTGCCACTCAAAATGATGCGCAAGCGCGCAGCGAGTGGTTCATTAAGCCATGAAGTGCGACTCACACACAACTAGATCCTCTCGGTTTCAATTGGACTGTCTTTTTTTTCAGTAATTTCCACAGTACGATGAGTGCATTCAGCATAAAGTTAAGTACTTACCGAACCGCAGAAAGCTCGTAGCACTGCTGCGGACAGTAGTCAGATGAGGTAGGATAGACTCCTCAGACGCGAATCCCCGTTTTCGAGGAGGCGCACACGCGAAGCTTTTGTTTATTGGGAAGGTGCTTTACATGAGTGTCAACAGGATTTTGTTGATTTCGGTGACGTTCTTGATTCTTTTTTTCTCCCTACCAAAGGCTTTCGGCTGAGGTGTTCCCCTTCCGGGCGGTCCGCCCCCACAATGCAATGGAAACACCCCTCATTCAGGGGACATTCAAACAAGTAACTTGATGCTTGGCTTTGGGATAGGTTCCCTCAATTCGACGCTTCGATTTGATGGAACTGAAGACGTGAGCCTTGAATTGAATACCGCATCCCTTTCTGGTTCATGGCAGGTCAACAATAAATGGTCCTTGCGTGGTGGGCTTGGATTGATACTTGGGGGGAATATAACAGACTCCAATAATTTTGTTCAGAATGTGCAACCTGGGGGAGTTGTATCTGTTGGTTGTGAGTACCAGGCAATCATCGGTGAGGGGTATACCCCATCTATTGATTATTCACTTTTTCTAAGTGGCTCAGCAACAGAGATTGAAAATCCAAACAACAAGTCTAGAACAAGTTACGTTTCATCTGATCTCCGTCTAGGTGCTCGTGCTAGCTGGAACATCAAAGAGAGGCTTTTTCCTTTCGCCTCAGCACGACTTTTTGGTGGCCCTGTTCGCTGGACCCTACATGGCAAAGATGTTACAGGGACGGATATTCATCATTACCAACTCGCGGTGGGTGCCGCCATGCAATTTGGTGACGTCGGTACATATTTTGAGTTTGCCGGAATGGGTGAAAAAGCGATGAGTCTCGGTGTGAGTTATGCGTGGCAACACAAATCATAACCATGATTCTGTAGCAGATGTCAACCAGGAAATGATGTGGAGCATCCTCCATCCCAGCCGTGATAGTAGTAGGCCGTTTCTTGTAACCTCCGTCATAATTGGATGATACAGTAACAGAGTCAATTAGTTCTCTGATTTAGTGGGGAACGATGAAAGCACCTCCAGAAATCGAGGTGCTTCCCTGTTTTAGGCCTCTCACTCTTGTAGAAATGGCCACGGCTTCCTGGCAAGATCCTACAGCCTGCTAACGTCTCCAAGCGAACGCCCCTGGGTCCCCAAAACCCCCGCCCAGCCACATTTAGTAAATCCACTGTGCGTCTTTCGGGCATGGTTGGTACAGCCTATCGTTATGCGGCTGCTTTTCAGGCACCCTGTTTCTTAAGCCATTCGAGCATGGCCTGGTTGGTCTCTTCTGGTTTTTCTTGTTGAATCCAGTGACCACAATCCAAACTGACTACATCCAGATTTGGCGCAAAGTCTTTTAAGGTTTGAGACTTGGGGATCATATCCCGCTCGCCATAGATCATCAAGGTCGGCTGCTGAATCAACGGTTTGACGTCGGCCATGAAATGCCAGTTGCGGTCGAGGTTTCTGTACCAGTTGATAGCACCTGTAAAACCGGACGATTTGAAGGAAGAGACGAAAACGGACAGGTCGCGGTCGCTCATGATTGGCTCACCAAGTGGCTTTTCTGCTCTGGCAAGATTGATCATTAGCATCCCAGGTTCGGGCGGGGCTGGTGGCACATTTTTACGGAAGAAATTGCGAAAGAACTGTTCGGCGTTCTCGTGCATGATCGCGTCTGCTACCCCAATCTGACGATTGAAGTGAACAAAATAAAAGTCCTCACCAAAAACCCTTTCCATGAACTCAATCCAGGGTCTTTTCCCTCTCTCTTGATAGGGTAAAGCCAGGTTTATCACCTTGCTTACCCGCTCGGGATGCAAGAGCGCGAGGTTCCAAACCACATTGGCACCCCAATCATGGCCGACGAATATTGCATCGCTGTAGCCATAATGGTCAAGCAAGGCAACCATATCACCGGTTAAATGTTCGATGTCATACGCTGTTACTTCGGATGGCGAGGATGAGTTTCCATACCCTCTTTGGTTTGGAACAATTACGTGATAACCTGCTGAGACTAGTGCTAAGATTTGATACCGCCAGGAAAACGCCAGTTCCGGGAAGCCGTGGCAGAGTACAATAGGATTACCTTCATTTTCCCTACCTGCTTCAAATACTTCAAGCTCCACATCATTGACAGAAATCATTACTGGTTTTGGAAACTTCGAAAAATCTGGTTGTTGATCCGCCACAATTCTCTCCTCTAAGGATGCTACTTGCTGGAATATCAATGAAATTAGGTCTCCCTAATTTACCCTGCAATCTGATTTTTCAATTACGAGAGATACTGTTCACGAACGATGAAAATGAGTTGTCTCCGTTCTTCAAACCTTTACTAATAAACGGAGTAGCGTTCAATCTGTGGCTTTCAAACGTGGATTTCTGCCAGTACAATCGAGGATCGATCATGGATGCTGGAGTAGCAGGATTGCCAGACCTATTGGTTCCTGGGATAAATCGTGACAGACGTTGTTTAGCTATCGTCCAAACCATAACCTACTGAAATCATCGATTGACGATTGATTCGAAATTGAAGGATGAGTCCGTTCACTTGGGTTGGCGACGGAGCCTCTCTTCCCATTTCTTTCGAGCTGCGGATCGCATGTCTTTGACGGTGTCAGTTTCGTCCATGATTTCCAGGCCCATCAGAGTTTCGATCAGGTCCTCCAGGGTGACCAGCCCGCTGGTTCCACCGTGCTCGTCAATGACCACCGCGACATGTTCGCCAAGCCGGATCAGATCTTCGAAGAGTTTGGACAAGGTGATGGTTTCCGGGACGACATGGATGGGCCGTCGAATCTCAACGAGTGGGAGATCCCCCTCCCCCTGTGCCGCCTTCATCAGAATATCATCCCGCAGCGCGAACCCGGTTACCTGGTCGATATCCCGATCAAAGAGCGGCAACCGTGAGAATGGGATCTCCGTCACCAGCATAGCTGCCTGGGCAATCGTCATCGATTCGGGGAATGCGGACATGACCGTCCGAGGGGTTAAAATATCCGTCGCATTCAGGACCGCAAATCGAAACAGGTTGCGTATCATCCGGAATTCATTGTCGTCCAGCCGCCCTGTCTGCTCGCCAATACGTGCCATGGCGAGAAATTCATCACGGCTGAAGAGGTGGACCTCTCGACCACGTGAAAATGCGCGAGTAAGCCGTTCCGAAATCCAGACGAGGGGGTACAGTGCCACGATCAACATTTGTACGAATGCTGCCACGGGTCGGATCAGCCTTGCCCAATACAGTGCACCGAGCGTCTTCGGAATGATCTCGGACAGAAAGAGGATGAGCAGCGTCATGATAGCTGAGAAGAGGCCGAACCACGTACTCCCGAAGACAACTGTCGCCTTCGCCCCTGCACCAATCGCACCGACGGTGTGGGCAATTGTGTTCAAGGTCAGAATAGCAGCAAGCGACTGGTCGACATTTTCCTGTTTGAGCTTTCGCAGGAGCTTCGCAAGCTGAGGCCGTTTCTCCCGCTGCCCCTCGATGTAGGCTGGTGTGACACTGAGAAGGGCCGCTTCGGAGATGGAGCACAAAAACGAAATCACCAGGGCAAGCAGGATGTAGGCGATCAAGAGGATGGTATCCGCACGTGTTGGATCACCGGCCACTTCCACTCCCCCCGCAACGGGAGCAGCGAGGGTGGTGGACGCAAAAAAAACTGTCAGCAAGAGTGCAAACACCGTTCTACTCATGTGAGCAATCCAATACGTAAAAATCCTGCGTGTTGCGCAAAATGCAGCTTCGCGATTTTGAATGATACTCTGGATGCACAGGATTGATCCACGCCATGCTTCCACAGCCCTCCCAGAGATGTTGCTGGTCAAACTGTAAACATGCTAAAAAGGCGGAACGTAAGCCCGAGGGCAAGGAGTTCATTGCAAGCCATCATCGGGTCAAAGTCGATGGTGATGTGTTCGAAACCCGGATCAACGAGCCAGATACTCCCGTTTCAATATCGCATAGATGACATCATCCACCCATTCCCCCTTGAACCATAAGCTTTCGATGAAGTGGGCCTCGCGGCGCAAGCCGATTCGCTCCAGCAAGGCGACCGAAGCGGTGTTGCGTGGGTCGACGGAACCGAATACACGGTGTTTGCCGAGTTCGTTGAAGAGGTAGCCGAGGATGGCGTGGAGGGCCTCGGTGGCCAGACCACGACCGTGAACGTCTGGTGCCAGGGTGATGCCGATTTCCACTTGACGGGGATCGTCCTCGAGTACATGCAGCCCGCAATCGCCCACCAGCTCGCCGGAATCTCGTTCATAGAGGCCAAGCTGGTACCACTGACCGGGGGTGTCCGGTTGTTTTTCCAGATTGGCGGCGATGAACGTCTGCACCTCCTCCACCGTTTCCGGCTCCCAGCCCTGGTAGCGGCAAATATCTGGATCGGAGCGATACTGAAACAGCGCATTCGCATCATCCATCCCCAACGGGTGAACGATTAAACGTTCTGTGTGGATGGGATTCAGCATCCGATCTCCCTTCTTCCAAGTTGTACGACCGCCCTCTACCACATGACCTGCCCATCATCTTTTCATGCGCTGGAAGATAGTGGATCAGTTATCCCGCGTGGTGATTATTGGCCAGGAATTGCAACCGATGGATGACCTGTGCCCACCCTCAACTATAGTCTTCCTGAGGGGGAGTACCGTCTGGTTTGCCTTCTAAACGTCTACTTAAATCGCGTCTTAACCACTTCACTGACATTATATTCGTTTAGTCAGGCTTTACCATGAATCATCTGTCGATGAAGGGAGCATCCGATGAAGCTGGTCTTTGTTCACGGTTGGAGTGTCACCCATACCAACACCTACGGTCGCCTGCCTGAAGCCCTGATCGAGCAAGCTCCCGAAGGTATGGACCTCGACATCAAGCATATCTTCCTGGGCAAATACATCAGTTTCCACGACGAAGTGACGGTGGATGACATTGCACGCGCATTCGAGCATGCACGTCTGGAGGAGCTCGGGGACGCGGTTGAGTTTTCCTGCATCACACACTCGACAGGTGGTCCTGTGATGCGTGCCTGGGTCGACCGCTATTACGGCGCTGACAGGCTGTCTGTCCTACCTTTGAAACACCTCGTAATGCTCGCCCCTGCAAACCACGGTTCAGCACTCGCGCAATTGGGCAAAGGCCGTCTCAGCCGGATAAAAACTTGGTTCCAGGGAGTTGAACCCGGGCAGGGTGTACTCAACTGGCTCGAATTGGGAAGTGACGGCCAACGTAAGCTGAACCTTGCATGGCTGACCTACGAATCTGCCAAGCACGGATTCTTTCCTTTCGTGCTGACGGGTGAAACCATTGATTACAAACTCTACGATCACCTCAATACCTACACGGGTGAAAAGGGATCGGATGGTGTCGTCCGGATCGCCGGGGCGAACCTCAATTACCATTACCTCAAGTTGCGTCAGGATACGGATAGCGAGGCAATGCGTGTCTGGAGCAATGGTGAGTATATCGATGCTTTCCCGTTGGTACGGAATGGTGAGATCGATCAACCCCTTCAGCCCTGCCCGCTGGAAGTGATTCCGAATGCCAGCCATTCGGGGAAGAAGATCGGGATCATGCGTTCGGTGAGAAGGAAGGATACAACTACCAAACCTGTTGTCCATTCGATTCTTGAATGCCTGGCCGTTAAAAATGAAGCAGGGTACCAGCGTCAGTTCGAGGTGATGGCGGACCGAACCAGGCAGACACAGGCGAATCAATCTGAGGACCATCACAAGTATGCGATGGTAGTGTTCCGTGTCAGCGATGATCAGGGAAACTTGATCCATGATTACGATTTATACTTGCTCGCCGGCCAGAACTACGATATCGATAAACTGGCCAAAGGCTTCTTCATGGATCGCCAGAAGAACCGGATCAACAACTGCAGCTTGACTTATTACCTCGACTGTACCGTTTTACATGCTATGGAAGAAGGCAAACTTGGTTTTCGTGTTGTCGCACGACCCGACCAGGGATTTATACACTATTCAGCGGGTGAATTCCATTCTGGCGACCTTCCGCTGAGTGAGCTGCTGCGTGAAAATGAGACGTTGATGGTGGACATCGAGCTGAAACGTCATGTCGACACCAACACCTTCCGGATTGTATCGTTGGAGGAAAAACGGAAGAGTTTCAAACCCACGAAACCTTCCGGAGACGATGTTGAGTAGTGTTTGGGGCAGGTCATATCGCGGATATGGGAGGCGACGGGCTTTCAGGAATTGCCTCTATTCCTGACGGATATGCTTGGTCTGGTTGTAGCCCATATCACCGAAGGGGTCAAGCTTCTCGATCCAGATTTCTTCAAGCAGGGTCAGTTCCTCGTCGATTTCGAAGGGACGTTTGTCCGTAGTCTTCACCTCTTCCACTATCTCGAAACGGAAGGCTTCCTCCCCATACTCCTTCCAATCCTGCTGCATCTGCCTGTTCCGATGTGAACCGACAAAGAGCATGAATTGATGCTTGTTCCAGACACCATCGAGGTTCAGCCTGCTACCGAGGAAAAAGCGACCGTTAGCGGTGTTCCTGATCTGGAACACCCCGGCACGCTGGGGACGTAGCTTGTAGGCTTGCACCAGTTCTTTACGTCGTTCGGTCCCTGACATCTGCCTATCCATCCTTCTCTATCCTTATGGACAACTCGTCCCCCCTTGATCACCTGTCCAACAACCGGACAAGCCAGCGTGAAATATACCCGGATAAAAATAGCAAATCAATATTACCCGGGTAGATTACCTCTCCACCGAGGTTTGATCCTGCATTTGCCGGAACGTGAGTGTCTCATTGGAATGCGAAGGCTGAAAATCCGTTTCTTCGGTTCGATCCCGTGGCTGGATTGCGTACCTTGTCTGCTTCGAGATGAACAACACCAGATCTTTTCACCCAACAGTGGGACCACATTTTGGCGACCATCTCCACCTCGATCAACGAGCACAAGCATCCCGCGATTTACAGGCGATTCCCTTTCCTCCTGCGGCTGCAACATTGGTTCATGATTGCGACCACTCTGCGAACCTGGTATACGCTGCGTGAGCTACGTACTCGATTCAAAGCCCTCACCCCTTCATTTCGATACCTCGATGCTGGATTTGGATCCGGAGATATGATTTTACCGTTTCTGAAACGTTATCCGCGAGCCGAGTTTGTTGGGATAGACCGTGCCCAGGATAATGCGGATACCTGCCAACGCTATGCGGACTTCATAGGCGCTAAAAATGCGACCTTTGTCTGTAGGAATATTGAAGAAGCGGACGATGAAAAGCCCTATGATATGATTGCCTGCATCACTGTTCTACAGTACATCAAGGATGATTTGAAAGCGTTGAGAAGGTTTCACGATTCACTGGTTCCCGGCGGACACCTGGTACTGTACAGCCCGATCAACTACCGACGTTATTTCGACTGGTACACTCGCCTGCGTAAAAATGCCTTCAGGAGCGTGGATTACGACACCCTCCAGGGAATCCAGCATCATTACAGCACTGAGGAGCTGAAGGACAAACTTGAGGCAAGCGGGTTTGAGCTGGAAAAAACCATCTTCTCCTATGGTAATGCGGGACGGATCAGCTACGAGATGCAGTCCACCGTGATGCTTTCCATGCAGATGCTACCGAACTGGCTCGCACCGATCTACTTCGCTCTCGGACTAATCCTCGTCTACCCCATCACCCTGATCTTCATGATTGCAGATTTCCTCTTGCACAACAAGGAAGGCAACGGCGTCCTGATCGTGGCGAAACGGCCTGAATAAAATGAAAAGTGTGTGACGTTTATAGTCAATAGTCCGTCGATAGCGGGCTTTGATGCAATGTCCAGCAGCCTATAGGAGGCAAGATGTCTGATCCATACGCAGAGTTACGGAACCACTTCGCCGAGCATGATCTGATCGTGGTGAACTCGGGTCGTGGCGCACAGGGCATGAAAATCGGCACAAAGATGTTCGCCATGTTCTACAAAGGTGACCTGGTTCTGAGTTTTCCACCCCTACGTGTCCAGGAGCTGATCGAATCCGGTGAGGGTCTACCTTTTGATCCCGGCACGGGTAAGCCGATGAAGAATCGTGTTTTAATCCCAGCAACTAAGATAGAAAGTTGGATCTCATTGTCAGAAGAATCTGCCTTGACAATGTGATGGGCCTGCTTCTTATATGTGTTCAAAGTATATCCTGAAACGAACCTACGAAACAGATGAGACCTACTGTGCAAGACTTTCAGAACTCAGCCTTCGCTGACGTCTTTTCGAGCTACCCACCGGCCATTCGGGAGAAGTTGCTGCAACTCCGTGAACTGATCCTTGATACGGCTGCTTCAATAGATGTGGTCGGTGAGATTGAGGAGACATTGAAATGGAATGAACCCAGTTATCTGACATCGAAAACGAAGACGGGCAGTACGATCCGTATCAACAAACCGAAGGCCTCTGACGACCGAGTCGCCCTCTACTTCAAGTGCACCGCAAATCTCGTCCCCGAAATGCGAAAAGAGTATCCAACCCTCTTCAAGTATGAAGACAACCGGGCGATCCTCTTTGACGTGTCGGACGACATCCCAGAAAAAGAAACTCGTCGCTGCATCGCCCTGGCCCTGACGTACCATCTGAATAAAAAACTCGAGCCAGTCAATCGCTGGGCGATGGTTGAGGAGTTCCTCGCAAGCTGACCAAGATCCTTCCAGACCATTTGATTCTACACTAGAAAACGGGGATTGTCGATATGGACAATCCCCGTTGCTGTTCAATCAATCGAGTGTTCGACTTATTTCAAATCGAACCTGTCGAGGTTCATGACTTTGTCCCAGGCGGCGACGAAGTCGTGGACCATCTTCTCCTTGCCATCGTCGGAGCCGTAGACCTCGGCGATCGCACGAAGCTGGGAGTTGGAGCCGAAGATCAGATCAATGCGTGTGGCAGTGTACTTCAACTCGCCCGTCTCACGGTCATGACCTTCAAACTCGTTCTCATCTTCCGATGTCGCACTCCAGACCGTGCCCATATCGAGCAGGTTGACAAAGAAGTCATTGCTCAGGACACCAGGACGGTCGGTGAAGACACCATGTTTGCTACCGCCATGATTTGCGTCGAGGGCACGCATTCCACCTACCAGTACCGTCACTTCCGGAGCAGTCAGGGTCATGAGCTGAGCCTTGTCAACCATCAGCTCTTCGGCTTTGACACTGAATTTCGATTTCTGGTAGTTACGGAAGGCATCGGCAACCGGCTCGAGGAACTGGAAGGCATGGACATCCGTCTCCTCCTGGGGGGCGTCGGTACGACCAGGAGTGAAGGGCACTACAACCTCAATACCGGCATCCTTCGCAGCCTTTTCAACGGCAGCGCAACCACCGAGGACGATCAGGTCCGCGAGGGAGACCTTCTTGTTGCCGGACTGTGCACTGTTAAAGGCATCCTGCACCTTCGAGATGGCTTCAAGGGCGATCGCAAGCTTCTCCGGCTCGTTCGAGGCCCAGTCCTTTTGGGGTTCAAGACGAATCCGTGCGCCATTGGCTCCGCCACGTTTGTCCGAGTTACGGAACGTCGTCGCGGAATTCCACGCGGTTGAGACGAGTTCTGACACACTCAGGCCGGACTCGAGAAGCTTGGCCTTCAGGTCACGGATATCGTTCGCATCGATCAAATCGTGATCGACAGCAGGGATCGGATCCTGCCAGATCAGGTCCTCGTTCGGTACCTCTTTGCCGAGGTAGCGGACACGCGGGCCCATGTCACGGTGAGTAAGCTTGAACCAGGCACGTGCGAACGCTTCTGCGAACTCATCGGGGTTCTCGTAGAAACGACGCGAAATCTTCTCGTACTCGGGATCGTATCGCAGCGAGAGGTCGGTGGTCAGCATGCCGGGTTGACGGTACTTGCCCTTGGCGTGCGCTTCTGGAACCGTATCCTTGCCCTGCTCGCCTTTTGGCTTCCATTGCCAGGCACCGGCTGGGCTCTTATGCAGCTCCCATTCATATTCGAAGAGATGCTTGAAAAAGTCATGGCCCCATTTTGCGGGAGTGGTCGTCCAGATCACTTCCGGGCCGCCACCGATGGTGTCATCGCCCTTGCCCGAACCATGCGAGCTGGTCCAGCCAAGCCCCTGCTCGGTGAGGCTTGCCGCTTCCGGTTCTGGACCAACCTTGGCAGCATCACCCGCGCCATGCGCCTTGCCAAAGCTGTGGCCACCGGCGATCAGTGCAACGGTTTCCTCATCATTCATCGCCATTCGGGCGAAGGTGTCGCGAATATCATAGGCCGCTTTGACCGGATCGGGTTCCCCATTGGGACCTTCCGGATTGACATAAATCAAGCCCATCTGGACCGCAGCGAGGGGGTTCTCGAGGTCACGTTCCCCGCTGTAGCGCTTGTCAGCCAGCCAGGTGTCCTCATTGCCCCAGTAAATGCCTTCTTCCGGCTCCCAGATGTCCTCACGGCCACCGCCGAACCCGAAGGTCTTGAAGCCCATCGACTCGAGGGCGCAGTTGCCGGCGAGGATCATCAGGTCAGCCCACGAGATCTTGTTGCCGTACTTCTTTTTTATCGGCCAGAGGAGACGGCGGGCTTTGTCGAGGTTAACATTGTCCGGCCAGCTGTTCAGCGGCGCAAAACGCTGCCCACCGGTGCTACCGCCACCACGTCCGTCCTGAGTACGATAGGTACCGGCACTGTGCCAGGACATACGGATGAAGAAAGGACCGTAGTGACCGAAATCAGACGGCCACCAATCCTGTGACTCCTTCATGACGGCATTGAGATCCGCTTTCAGGGCATCCAGGTCCAACTTCTTGAACTCTTCCGCGTAGTTGAACTCTTCCCCCATCGGATCCGACTTCGACGAGTGCTGGTGAAGGACCTTCAGGTTCAGCTGGTTGGGCCACCAGTCCTCATTGGACCGACCCGTTCCGAACGCTGTGGATGGTGCTCCCAGCATCTTTTCGGCGATCGTCTTTTTGCTCACTCTTGCCTCCTGTAATCGTGTTGTTTGCCCTGAAAAATAATTACGACTTGTTTCTACAATCGTTGCAGATCCCTCGAACTTCAATCTGTGTCTCGAGGACACGTCCAAATCCCACCAGGTCTTCTTGAACCTGGAGCGCACTGAGCTCTTCGTTTTCGAAGTCACGGACCAAGCCGCAGTTCACACAGACGAAATGGTGATGCTTCCGGGTGTTGGCATCAAAACGGATGCTTTCCCCCGCCGTCCCAAGCATATTAATCAGGCCGAGATCACTGAGGGTGCGTAACGTCCGATAGACAGTGTCGAGAGAGACGGTAGGTAGACGATGCTTCACAGAATCGTAGATTCCGTGAGCATCGGGATGGTCCGCCGAAGACGCGAGTTCTCGGAATACTTCCAGGCGCTGATGCGTCAGCTTCAGTCCCGCTTCCTGCACCGCTGCTTTAAAAGTTTCAACCCGCCGTTCAACTTCGTGCGCTTCAATCTTCATGCTTCGCCCTAAATCAGAATGATTCTTAATTAGGAGGGTAGCGCAATTAGTACTGATTGTCAAGCAATGTTATTCGCACGTACTAACTCTCTGAGTTGGAATTCCCCAGCAATAGAAAGACCGCCCTGGTGTAACCCTCTGGGCGGTCTTTGAAAGCGGCTGCTGATCTATGTGTTCTCGTCAGAAATCAGAGATTCGATCCTTTGCTCTTCGCGACATTGTTCCTGGAATTGTACTCGATGGCCTCACCAAGCAACCGTTTGAACGAGGCACTGTCGAGATGATCATCCTCAAACAGATCAATCGCACGCCACTTGTTCCCATCCAGACCGGCATTAAAAAGGTTTTCGCGATCTTCGAGCTGCGCACCGTGTAGAAAGGTGATTTTCACTTTGTTTTTGAAGGGGTTAGCATGAACATACATCCCCTCATGCGACCAGACTGGCGTCCCCTTCCACTTCCAATCCTCAACAACTTCCGGATCGACCTCGTGAACAATTCGTCGAATCTCGGCAATCAGCTCCCCACGCCAACCACCGGTATCCGCGATGAGCTGTTCGATTCTCTTCGCTACTGCCTCACGGCTGGCGGGTTGATTCTGTTCTATTTTACCCATGATGCACCCTGTTTGCCTTCAGAACGCGGCCTTCCGTGCTGCGATCAGAAGATGAACTCGCCGTCGATTGCTGCTGCCTGCTTAATCCAGGATTCGAACGGAGTTTCCTCCAACTGGTCCTCTTCATGGATGTGGAAGTACCGCACCGCTGGCTGCTTCGATGCGACCGGTGGAACCGGATCGAGCGAAGTACCTGCGAAGAAGGTCACCTTGATGTAACGGTCAAAACAATGGTAACCGACGAACCAGCCTTTGCCCTCGATACCATAAAAGGGCGTATTCCACCGTACGGCTTTTTTTACACCCGGAACCGTACGAACAATCAGCTCATCAATCTGACGCCCCACGGCCTCTTTCCATCCGGGCATCGCCCTGATGTAGGCCTGCACCGGCTCATCTCCATCCCCCTTGGGGATTTGTGGGTTGCCCCCTGAAAGCAGAACAGGCTTGTCGGATGTGGATTGTTTCGTAGCTGGCTTTGGCATGGTTTACTCCTGGATCATCTACCCAGATTGCCGGCTGGTATGCTGCGGGCGATTCGATTGGAAAAGTCAGACTCACCGAGGATGATGTCAACTGTAACAGCAGAATCAAAGGAGTTCGTTAATTGCATACTATCTGTGATGTTACAACGCCGTCTGATTGGAATTCGCAACTTTGCAGGGTTCAAGGCTTGGGATTTGGAGGCAATGCCATTCTCTCCTCCTTCCAAATACCCCTTGGTTCAGCAGAACGCTCGAACTATTTTACCCGGGTAAAATTAAGCAAACGGGGAGAACGTCCATGGCTGCCAGCAACAAAGAGAGGTTAACCACCTTTATCAAGCGAGTTTGGAATGAAGGGGAGGAAGCTGCAGTTGAGGAATTTGTTGCAGCGACCTACACCGTTTCCCATGATCCTGGTGATCCTTGGCATTGCAAGAAATTGGACAGGAGGGGTTACCGTGAACGGCTACGACTCTCACGTGCCCCCTTCCCCGACCAGGCTTTTACCATCGTCAGGATAGTCGAGGAGGAGGATGCGGTGGTGATAACCTGGAGCTGGACCGCCACACACCTTGGCGACATCCCTGGCTTTCCAGCAACCGGAAAGCCCATCGAGATGACTGGGGTCACCCTCTACACGTTTGATGAAAACCAGCAGATAACCGGTCACTGGCAGATCGCTGATCGTCTCGGGGTATATCAACAATTGCGTGAGGCTGTCAGAGGGGATTAGTGTCGCAGCCCTCCAGGAAGAGGCGTGTTTATCGGGTCCGCTTGACACGCCTTTCGCAAAATCTTATAATAAGCGAGTACTTACTTATTTTAAAATTGAGGGAACCATGCCGACCGATTCTCGCTCATCTGCCGTACCGCCATCAAGTGGTATCAGGATAAAACGTTACCTCCTTTCGTCCCTGCTTCTGGTCCTTGCAGCAGTTTCCATTTCCCTGCTTCTGCATGGCATCGCTCTGTGGTACACACCACTTGCCCTGATTGCTCTGATCCTCGCTCACCTGACTCTGCCTGCAGTAATTCTCCACCTTCGGAGAAAAAGGGTAGCAACCTCATTAGTGGAAGATGACATTGAAGTTGAACCCCAGGTATCACGGGGGAAGATCCTGCGTCTACCTCTCTTCTACGATTGGCTCGCATTTATTGTCACAATGGGAAAAGAAGCTCAGTTTCGCAGGTGGACACTTGAATTGGCTGATTTGCAGCCGGGGATGGAGGTACTGGACATTGGTTGTGGAACAGGAACCCTGTTGATGGATGCAGTTGAGAAGGTGGGTGCGGACGGAGCATGCTATGGGATAGATCCATCGGCGGAAATGATTCATCGTGCGAATGAGAAGTCTTCAGATATGAATCGCCCCCCCCACTTCAAAACAGGCTATGCAGATAAGATTCCCTTTACCGATTCATCGCTGGATCGTATCCTTTCAACTTTGGTTTTCCACCACTTTCCACCATCCGATCATACAGCAGCCATTCGGGAGATGAAGCGTTCGCTTAAACCGGGAGGGCGAATTGTTATTGTTGACTGGCAGAAGCCAACATCCATCCTCCGGGCAATGGCCTATCCGATGTTTCTGATCTACGTCCTGCATCAGGTTGGTCCTGCTGAATCCCCACTTGATGCTCCAACACTTGGGACTGCCCTCAAGGATTCGGGATTTGAAGTAAAACGAACCTCGTATGGCCATGGTGGAGTTGTTGGTGCGCTTGTGGCTGACCTACCTTCAGAAGTCAGTGAGAATAAATAAAGCGGTGAAGGAACCAGAGGGAAGTGTGGGTAGAACCAAACGACTGACGGACGAAGAGCTGCTTGCGAAAGCACGCGACCATTTTATCCAAAAGGGTTCGCGTGCTTCCACACGTGAAATCGCGAAGGAAGCTGGTATATCGGAATCAGTCATTTATCAGCGTTTCCCAACAAAGGACCGCCTCTTCTTTGCTGCAATGACCCCGCCGCCGATGGATGTAGAGTCTTTGCTGAAGTCGCTTCCACCCGATGGAGATACCCTCCTACAACTGGAAGCAATTGCAATCAGGATGATGGACTATTTCCGTGAGATCATGCCTGTGCTGCTGCAACTGGTTACTCACCCGAGATTTGACATGCAGGTATTCAGTGAAGGACATCCTGATTCTGCCTTCGAGAATATGCATGATGGTATCATGTACTATCTGCGAAAGCTCGTGAGCCGAGACGTCCTTCGAGAGGATCAGTTGGCCCCGACTGCGACTATCCTTTTTGCAACCTTCCACAATCTTGCTTTCCTGGAGCGGCTGGGATTGCACGGCGGATCGTTCCCGGAAGAAGAGATCCGAACGATCGTGCGAACTCTCTGGTATGGAATAGGACAGGACGAGCGGCAGGATTAGTCCAATGGAAACGTGAATAAGAAGCGGCTTCCCTTCCCCACCTCCGACTCAGCACGGATCGTGCCGTTGTGCTCCTGAGCAATCTGGTAGCAGATGGCCAGTCCCAGCCCTGCCCCAACATTGAGCGACCAAGAGGTGAATCCCGGGTTAAAGATCTTCTCCAGGTGAGCAGGATCAATCCCACGTCCTGTGTCCGAGACGGTCAGAACAACATTCCCCCGCTCCACATGTGTGTGGAGTGATATTTCTCCATCTTCCTCGATTGCCATGTTCGCATTGGTCAGGAGTTGGAAACAGAGTTGGTTGATCTGGGAGGGATAACAGGTCACCAGGGGTATCTCTGAAAAGTCCTTACTGATGCTGATCCCTGGTTTCAGATGGAACTCGAACATCTCCAACGATTGGTTAATGCACTCGTTAAAGTCCACCCGCTGCTGATCGGCTTCATCCAGCCGAGCGAAGACTTTCAGCCGATTGACGATGCTGGTAATCCGTTCGCCGCTTGCCTGAATCACCCCCCCGACAGTCGTAAGAGAGGCTGCTATCGTCTTTAACTTCTTCGAGTCCTCGACCCTGATTCCATGTTCCTTTTCGAGCACCTCGCTCAGCTTTCGCACGGCGCTGGAAACGGTACTGTGGGTACTATAGACCGCGCCGACCGGGGTGTTCATCTCGTGCGCCACTCCTGCGACCAGGTGACCCAGCGCAGCCATTTTTTCACTCTGGATCAGCTGAGCACGTGTTTCTTCTAGATGGCGTGTTCTCTCCTCAACCTTCTGTTCCAGGTACTCGTTTAAATCATGCACCTTGTCCGACTGATAGTTCAGGATTGCGACAAAATAGAAGACTGCCATTGTCGCCATGCCCGCATAGGTCATGGACATCCATATTACACTGAATGAGTGGAATAAAAGTGAACCGATATACCCAAAAATGATCCAGGCCAACGTCCCCGTGCTAAGCAGCAGGATGAACCTCTTGCGGGGCAGATCGGCGGCCTCACGCCATGCTTTAAAAGCCATCGTGAAGATGTAGACAAAGATAATTCCGAAGAGCGGGAACAGCAGGACACCAGACTGGCCATAGTCAACATCCCAGACGTTTTGCGGATCCTGTGGGACGCTGATGATGAGATCCGTGGTGTATATCAACAGGACAATCAATGCGATCATCCCAATTGCGCCGTTACGGAAGTAACGTGCCTTGATCCAGAGGATCGTTTCATCAAGCCTTTTATCGTACCCGGTGAAGGCGAAAAAAAACAAGATCAAGCCAGTTGGAACAAGGTATCCCGCACTGGATGTCACGGACATCCAGATGTGGATATGCTCAACATCGCCAAACTGGTACCACGCGAAGTAGACAAAACTGTCCAGGGCGAGCAGCAGGGTGAAAATAGAGAACATGCGGTTGATGCTCTCACGGTGACGGAAGAGGAAGGTGATTCCCGACAACAGGAGAGAAAGTATCCCCGAAAGCAACATCGGGAGCAAGAGGTAGTTCATCAATGTTTTCCTGTAAAAAGTCTGGACAGACAATGTGTTACGCTCGGTGTACCTACGAATATGGGATCACCGAGGTTGGAAACTGTTATACTATCTCAGTAGCAGGATAGTGTCGCCCTCGAAGGTGAAAAACATGCCGAAATTAGATCGTATCACGTCAACGTCTTATAGCCCCGCAATCGGGAGTGACAGTCTACCCTCTCATTCCACTTCGACTGCTGCTTGATCTTATTGAATCAAGATGTCAATCAGACAGAATCAACCATTGCCAATCCATCCATCAGAGCTGCGCATCCACCCTCGTGCAAGTAGTCGGCATGGTCTGAAACTGTTTTGAACTTTGTTCCTGCAATCTCCTCGCATTCATAACGATAGTCGCTGATTCTCTGGAACTTTTCCATAATCTGCTGTAGTTCTTCGTCACGATAATCTACCGTTTCAGCACCTGCTTCAAGACGCTGAATTGTCTTCAACCAGAGAACCGCTCCCAAGGCGCCACATGCACCTCCGGAAAACCCGATTCCACCTGCCAGGCCAGCAGCCATCACCGTGTGCATAGGCGAAGCGCCAAGCTTCCGTGCCATTTCTGCGGCACAGCTCACCGGCCCTTCAGGAACAGAGTATTCATCCTGTGACAAGCTTGTCTCGATATCTGCTAATGCGACAGGCGCGAATTTAGAGGCAAGATGAAAACAACCGATCGCTCCTCCCTTCAGCATGAAGAATTTCATCATTTCCCATTTGGTGGAGGTATGGTCTGTGTCTGTGATCTCAAGGCAATTGATGGTTTTCTTCATCGCGAAAAAGGAATCCACAATCCTTTGGGCGGCAAGGATAGCTGCGGCTTGGGCTTTGGGTGTATCGTCATACAGCCTGTAGGATTTGGCACCTGCAGCAAGAACCGATCCCCAGATCTGTCCGCATTGGTATCCGTGCTGCAGAATTCCCCCTGCCATTGGCATGGCCGCCTTCTCCTCTAACTCCATGGGGGTTCCGTACGCTCTGTTAATCACATTTAACATCGTCTCCGAACAGCTTCCCACTTTCATGAAGGTGCGGGCAGCATGCATGGATGACTTACGTTCACGAAACCGGATCATCAATTCCCCCTGCTAGTCGAGAAAACCTCCGGCTCAGGCCTCGACGAGTAATTCTATCAATTCGGAACAACCACCCTCCCGTAGGTGGGCAGCGTGTTCATCAATGGTCTGAAATGTCTTTCCACAAATGGCTGAACACTCCATTTCGCCACCTGTCTTCTGAAGGAAACGTGCGATCAGTTCCTGTGCCTTCGCGGATTTAATCTCCACCTTCCCATCTGTCGCACGGCTTTTATTCATCGAAATGATCCAGATGGCAGTTGCCAATGCTCCGCACCCACCGCCGCACAACCCGATACCTCCTGCCAGCCCCGCTACTGTGACAGCATGCAAATCAGGCACCCCGAAACGACGTGCCACAACTGTCGAACAGCTCACTGGCCCTTCGGGAACATGGTCCGGTTCTTTTTCAAGGGTCGCGTTAATTTGCTGGTAGGCGATTCCGGAGAAACGAGCGGTCATTCCATAGCACTTGAAAAAACCACCACGCAGGAAGTAGCGGACAACCTGCCCGGGTTTATTCCAGTCAGCCTGAATCAAATCGATGCAATTCAGTACGCTGTTATCACGCTCAAATGCTGCAACGAGCTCCTGCGCAGCTAGAATCGATGCTGTTTCGGCCCTCGTCCCTTCCCCATAGATATGATAGGCCTGCGAACCTGCGCCAAGCACAGACCCCCACAGTGCACCACATTGCTTCCCATGCTGCAAAATACCTCCTGCAAAGGGAAGCGTAGCATGTTCTTCGTGATACAAGGGGTGATCGTAGGCACGGTTCAGTACATTGGAGAGGGTTTCCGAACAGGAGCCAACCTTCAGAAAGGTCTGGACGGTCCGCATCGCAGTGACTTCTTTTGGCAGCTTGATCATGTGTCAACCTTTCCGGCATCGCATAACTCAGGTGCACGCAATCCTGCCATCTGAACCAGCCCGAGTCCTGTCCACAGAAAGGTATCCCGGTGAACCAACCTGAGCAAATAGAAGCGTTGATTTTAACTGTTTCCTGTGTAAAGAGGACATGCCGTCCTGCAAGCGGACGGCATGGAAGGTATAAAAGCAACCTGAGCAGATGTCAGACGAAGCTCACGACAACATTCCCACGTTTCCGCCCTTTATCCACATAGGCATGGGCCGCAACAGCATCTCCCATCGGAAAGACCTTGTCGATGTAAGGTTTAATCCGACCCTCCTCCGCCAGCGCATGAATCAGTTCCAGATCCTTTTTCTTCTCCTCTTTCGCACGCAAACCTGTGAAAGAGATCAGGCCACGCTGGCCCGACGATTTTGCGGTGAGCAAATGATTGAACAGAATCGAGAAGGAGATGGTCGTCGACATATAGACGCCACGGCTGGTCAGCGATCCACGGCAGGTGCCAAAGGAACTGGCACCTATTGCATCGAAGATGACATCATACTTCAAGCCATTCTTCGTGAAGTCCTCCAGGTTGTAATCGACAACATGGTCCGCACCCAGCGAGGTTACCAGCTCGACATTACGTCCGCTGCAGACCCCGGTCACCTCTGCACCGAGATATTTCCCGAACTGGACCCCAAAGCTGCCAACGGAACCTGATGCTCCAATCACCAAGAGCTTTTGTCCTGCTTCCAGACGGCCTGTGTCACGCAGGAAAGGCAATGCAGTTAACGCACCAGCAGGAAGTGCAGCAGCTTCATGGAAGTTGAGCGACTCCGGCTTGTGTAGTATCACACCATCCTGGCCGATGACGACGTACTCAGCATGGGCCCCAAAGTTCGGCCCCGGTTCCCCCATTACCTTATCGCCAACCTTAAATCGTGTTACACCTTCACCGACCTTCTCTACCACGCCGGAAAATTCGGTCCCCTGTGTGTGAATTTTTGGCTTGGTTAACCCCGCCGCCAACCGTGCGCTGAATGGTTTCCCCATCCGAAAAAAGGTGTCCACGGCGGTGATGGTCGATGCATGAACCCGAACCAGAATCTCTCCTTCTTTTGGTTCGGGAGTGGGAACATCCTCGATCTTGATGACCTCAGGCGGCCCGAATTGTCTATAGACTAGTGCTTTCAATTGATCCTCCATGTCCCCCCGTGACTGGTTCAATGGTTTGGTCAGACAGCCTGCTGCGCAACCTTTTGATGCCAGATGTCCTCATCCACCTTCTTTATCAGCAGCCAAAGGGTCAGGGAAAGCTCCGAGACCACGGCGGGGATCGCGACAATCATGGCATAGATGTCCGCATACTGAGGTGCGATGAAATAACCATACGCATCAATCAGGTAGCCGAAGGAAGCAATGAAAATCAGAATTCCAATCCACTTCGGCAAAAACTCAGCACGCATCAGCAAAATTCCGAGAACAGTACAGTGGAAACCAAAGAAGAACTGACTGATCATGACTCCCGATTCATGCCCCTGCAACGCGAGAAGTGTCAAATCTCCCAGCTGAGCCGCATCGAGACCGGAGAACAGCGCCCCACCGTTTGCAATGTTCAGCGCTGTGGCACTGGTAAAGAGGTTCACACCCTGAATACCTGATTGCATCAAACGTGCGATGACAGCCACCAGGGCGAGTCCTTTTCCCGCCGGGCGAAGGAGCAGGTAGAGCAGGACGGTCAGTACAATCTCCGTCAGGAAAATCAGCGACTCGCTGATTATCCCACCTCGAAAGAGGGCACTGTTTTCAACAATTTTCGCCAGTGATGCAACACCATCGCCAGCCACATGGAACTGGGATGGGATGTAGAAGAAGCTGAACGGACCAAGGAAAAAGAGGAGCAAGTAGAGGATACCCGCCACACGTGCAATTTTCCCTGGAGAAGAGGACGGTAGAGTGCTTCCCATGAAGCTGTCTCCTTTGCGATGAGTGATAATGGAAGAGCATTCAGGGTCACCCATCCCCCTGTGAAGGTGACACGCTCAATCTGGGGATTAGTATAGCCAAACTCCCCAATCATCCGCTCTAGTTTCTACTTAGCGGGAGTAAAGGTGAGAGAAGAAGTCTTAACGTTTATGTTTTTCTACGAATTGGATGTTCAATCACGCCGAAAAAGGGTCAAAGAGAGGTATCCATTGAGGGGCCCATTCGATCGAGACGTGCCAACTCGCATTAGGTAATTTACCCTCATTGTATACAGGGCGAAAAAAAAGCCCCCCGTTTTGGCCGGGAGGCGCAAAGATTCAGATCGTCAGACACCTAGCTGAGGAGTGTCGCCTTCAGCTCGATTTCAGTTGCTGCGAGCGCCTGGGAAACAGGGCAGCCACTCTTGGTCGCATTGGCAATTTCCTGGAAGGCTGGATCATCAATACCCTCGACCTTCGCCTCACAAACTAGCTCGATCAAGGTGATTTTGAAGCCTTCCTCTACCTTGTCCAAATGGACATTTGCCGATGTTTTTACTTCCACTGGCGTGTAGCCACCCTTGCCAAGCCCAGCGGATAATGCCATCGAAAAACAGGCAGCATGAGCGGCGCCGATCATCTCTTCCGGATTGGTTCCAGGTTCATCGCCGAATCGTGTCGTGAAGGAAAAGGGGATGCTCTCCAGTGCACCGCTCTTCGATGAGAAGCTGCCCTTCCCCTTCTGCAAATCGCCTGTCCAAACGGCGGATGCTTTGCGAATCATCAGATACTCCTTTTAAAGGTCAGGTGGGTTCCTCAATCACGACTCATGCTTGAGAAACGTGCCACGATTAAGTTCCTGAAAAGCGCGCTGAAGCTGTTCCTGAGTGTTCATCACAATCGGACCATGCCACGCGACTGGTTCACGCAGAGGTCGTCCCGAGACCAGCAGGAAACGAAGCCCCTCCTCTCCAGCTTGAACGGTGACCTCATCACCTCGGTCAAAGAGGATCAGGTGACGGTTTTCAGCGAGAATGGGCACCGGACGGTCATCGCCCAGGACCGCTTCAGTGGGAATCGGCTGTGGCGAGGAAGCGTTGAAAAACTTGCCCGACCCAGCGAAGACATAGGCGAAAGCGTGCCTCTGAGTTTCCACAGGAATGGACCGTTTTACTCCCGGAGGGAGAGAAATGTCCACATAAATCGGGTCGGCAGCAATTCCATCAACCGGACCGTTCACACCCCAGAAGTTACCACAGATGATGCGCGCCTTGGTGCCATCATCCTCGGTCACCTCAGGGATGTCCGGGCTCTTCACTTCCTGGTAGCGCGGGGTGGTCATCTTCAGCGCTGAGGGGAGGTTTGCCCAGAGCTGGAAACCATGCATCTTCCCCTCTGGATCCCCCTTTGGCATTTCCTGGTGGATGATTCCGCTGCCTGCGGTCATCCACTGGATGTCGCCCGCCTCGATACTTCCTGAGTTGCCGATGCTGTCGCCATGAGCCACTTCGCCAGCGAGAACATAGGTAATGGTCTCAATGCCGCGATGGGGATGCCAGGGAAATCCGGCTCGATAATGCGCAGGATCGTCGCCACGGAAATCATCGAACAGCAGGAATGGATCCGTCTCATCTGTATCACCAAACCCGAAGGCCCGTTGCAGATGCACGCCGGCACCTTCGAGGGTAGGTCGAGCTTTGACAATCTTTTTCACCGGACGAATGGACATGGTACCTCCTCGATCGGTTCGATGCGGTGAGTCAAGTCAACCGGTTCGCACGCCGCTTCACCGCGTCGGTCGTACGAGAAGTTAAGCATACCGAACGAAAGTACCACAGCTTCGAGATGGTCTCATGGCGCTTGGAGAGCGATGGGTGCCGGTATTCTGGACCAGTCAGGCTCGTTCTTTCTTGCTTGATTCTGATTCGTTGGTCTGAAGTCGTCCACCCGGAAAGAACAGCATCAACAGAAGAAACGCTAGAAGTATCGCGACAAACGGAAGGTAGTAGGCCGAGTGGAGAGCTGACGCCAGCAGGGAACGAACTGTATCCAGCACTTCCACGCTGTATCCGGCACGTGCCGAAGGCTCGAGCATGTCACGCAGGAGCTTCTCCGCATTCACACCCGATGTAACTGGAGACGAAGCGAGTGATGTGGCCAGTCGATTATTGATCAATCCACCCATGACCGCTACTCCAACCACACCCCCGATTGTCCGGCTGAATTGGGCGAGAGCTGTTGTGCTGCCACGCTTTTGCCAATCCACAGCGTTTTGCACGGCGATAATTAGGGGTGTCGAAGTCAGTCCCATCGAGAAGCCTGTAATCGTGACAATGCCCACAATCACCGGCAAGGTGACCGTCGCGTCGACAAGTAGCAGAGAGAAGGCCGCAAGAACACCGGCGAAGAGTCCAATAGTCATCACCCGCTTGTAGCCGTACTTCAGGATCAGGCGACCGCTTAGGACACTGCCAATTGGCCAGCCAATCGCCATCGGGGCCATGGTCATCCCAACACTCGCCGGGGTTCCCCCCATTGCCCCCTGGACAAAGAGTGGGATAAAGGCGGTCACCCCGAACTGGAGCATGCCGGCAAGCAGAGTGACCCCATAGCTGACGCCGATGACTCGTTGACGAATCACCTCGAGCGGCAGGATTGGGCTGGAAACTCGCCGTTCCACCAGCACCAAGACGGTCAGTCCGACCGCAGCGACCAGGTAGAGCAGCAGGCTATACTGCTCAAGCCCTTTGATTCCCTCAATCGCCAGGAGCAAGGAACCAACCCCACCCGTCAGCAGCAGCGCACCCCAGATATCCACCGAACGGTGACTTGACTGCTTTTCCTCGTGATAAAATCGAATGATCAGAAAGAGGGCCAATACTCCAATCGGAAGGTTTATCAGGAAGATGCCATGCCACGACCAGACGGTGAGGATGAATGCTCCGAGTGCTGGCCCGACAATGCTGGACACCCCCCATACACCGCTGAAGAAGCCCTGGTATCGCGCCCGTTCCTCGATGGTAAAAACATCGCCGATGATGGTCATGGTCATCGGCAGGATGGCTCCGGCACCAACGCCCTGGAGGGCACGGAAGAGAATTAACTGGGTCATAGTTCCTGCCTGGGCACAGGCAACGGAAGCGAGCGTGAAGAGAACGATGCCGAAGAGCAGGATCGGTTTACGGCCATAATTATCCGCAAGCTGGCCGTAAAGCGGGACAGTCGTTGTAGAAGTGAGTAAATAGACCGACACCAGCCAACTGTACAGCTCAACCCCCGACAACTGGGCAACGATAGTCGGTAACGCAGTGGTGACAATCGTCATATCTATTGCAGACAGGGCAACACTGATCATCAGCCCGAAGATGATCCACTTCTTCCCCGCCTTTGAAGCGGTACTAGTTCTTGACTCAGAGCTCACGTCATGTCCTCTTGCGGGGCTGGTTGCGATAACCCGAATGATACTTGCTACATGCCGGCAAAACAATGTGACAAAGAAAAAGGGTGCTGACATGAGATCAGCACCCTCTAAAAGGATCGAAATGACTAGAAGTGGCCGATGATCGGCTCGGGCATCGCCGAAAGAACGATTATCGTATAGATACCCAAGACCGTTAGAATGGCTGCCAGGACAAAGAACAGCAGAATGCCCAGCCAGGAGGGTTCGCCATCCTTCACCACAACGGTACCCGCGACACGGTCAAACGCCCGTTGACGCATCTTGGTGAATGGAACGAAGATCGCATCGAGTGCGAGGATGTCGAAATAGTAGGATAGGCGACGAACAAACGCAGCACCCAGACCGACCGGGGTGCCATCCTCACGCAGTACTCGCATGCCAAAGACCCGCTTCCCGATCGTCCAACCGAACATGTGCTCCATCACAGGGAAGTAAAAGAGGGCAATCCCGGTCGCAGTCAACCCAGCCAACAAAACAATACCAAACTGGATGTAACTCAGTTCGAGTCGCGGCGGATTCACCGAGTTCCAGTTGAACGACCAGAAGACACCACCATCCACCAGCCCCATTGGCAACAACACCAGGAGAAAAACACCGGGGAAAATGAACATGGTCGAAATAGCCGCATCCACCATGAACGCAAAGAAACGTGGGATGATCCCGGCATACTGAAGCTCACGCTGTTGCATAAACTCCGAAGCAATCTCCTCCGCGGAACCCAATCGTTTCAGAACCTCTGTTTCGCTCAGTCCGCTCTCCAGCATTTCGCGCGCCTGATCATCCAAATCGTTCAGAAAGCGTTCTTTATCCCGTTTCGGGGCTGCAAGATGCAATTGCACATCATGAATAAATCGATCGATTTTACTCATCTTCGTCCTCCCTGCTGTTCAGAAAGCCGTCAACGACCTTCCTGAAGGCATTCCACTCTGAAACCAGCTCGCTGTGACGTGACTGCCCAGCCGAGGTCAACCGGTAGTACTTCCTCGGCACTCCTCGCTTTGGATTGCTGCGGTAGGATTCGATGTAACCATCATCCTCAAGCCGATACAGCACCGGGTAGAGGGTACCCTCCTTAATCCGGAAGAACTCGCCCCCCTGTTCTTCCAGCGTCGAGACGATGTCGTAGCCATACCGCTCTTCCTGCCGCAGCAAGGTGAGCAAGACCAGCTCAATCGTCCCGCGTTTCAACTCCCGCCTGACACTCTCCATACTTGCCTCTCACAATACTTTGTATCACTAGGTATATGATACGATAAAGCGATTCGGGACGCAAGAGAAAAGCCGCTCTCAGCTCAGAGAGTCGGCTTGTCACCTCTTATCAAGCTTATAGAAAGGTTTTCGGACTGTCTCAACAGCCGATCAGCTACCTATTTACCCTTCAGTTTTGGCAATAGATCCTTCTCGAGTTGGTAGTGGTAGCTCAACAGGCAGCCGTCCTGAACGAGGCCGAAGACACCAAAAGGCGTTGGGGTCTCTTTTCTGACCTGCTCGCTGGATTCCAGTTCGACCACGTTGCAGGCAACCCCCGCTTTGTCTGCAGTCTGTTCGGCCATGGCGACCGCATCTGTGATGTAGGGACACTGGTCGGTTCGATAGATAGTCAGCCCATTCCCCGCCTTTTTCGCATGATCCTCCCATCCGTCCGGGAAACTGGGTAGAGGAGTATTTTCATCGAAACGGAAGGCCATCAGTGTGAAAGAGGGATCGAGACGGTCTGCTTCAACAAATCCCTGTTTGGCAAAGAACTTCGGAGAGGTCAGCCAATTGCCACCACAGACAACTGCGACTCCCTTTTTACCGGCAGCTCGGGCATCTTCAAGACAAGCCTTCAGCAGAGCTTTGCCATGCCCCTGCTTTTTACTCTTGCCGACGATCCAGAGGCAGTGGATGACCATGTAGCCATCTGCGTTGACCGCACGCCACGCCTTCTCTGCTGGCATGTATTCGATGAAGCCACGATCTGGAAGCTTAAGAAGCTTGATCCTTAACCCTTCGGCGAAACGTTCCTTCACCCAGGCGAGTTTTCGCTGATAACCTTCGCTCTTCTTCTTCGACATGTAGCAGAAGAAGCCGAGTTCATCAACATTCGAAACGTTTACATCAAGAATCTCCATATCCTCCCCCACCTCAGATTAATCTTCGTCTGGTTTTGTAAACGGGTTCCCGAGAGTCAGTCGTTGCATCCACCGCGCAACCTCTGGCTCATCTCCTTTTCCCTGCTTCAGGGACGAGATCACCGACTCCTGGTCACTCCGCCTCTTCTTCTGGTTCAGTTTAAACTTGGCATCAAAGGAACCGATCTCGAAGAGGAAGCCAACTACACCCTGGGTCACTCGATCAAAATAGCCTTCTTCCAGCCCGGAATAGGACCACCCCTCCTCTCCCTCGTACACCTCGATCTGCTGCTTCATCAGTGGGATCAGCTGCTCTTGATCGAGATCTATGAGACGACCTTTCAGCTGGACGGCGAGGAAGTTCCAGGTGGGTACGGTCTGCTGGTGGCGGTACTGGTTTGGCGAGATGTAGCAATGGGGACCCTGCACCATCAGAGTTGATTCAGCACCGCTGCCGATGTGCCTCGCATGCGGATTGGATCGTGCGAAGTGGGCAAAGATTTGGCCAGGATTCCGGTCCAACACGATAAAGGGTAGCCAGGTAGCATCCTCGCCTGTTAAAAAGAGACCGAACATGGTCTCATCGAGCAGATCGAAGACGGTATCGCGGTCGGTACATCGAAAATGATCGGGGATATACATGGGCAGTACCTTTCTCTCGCTCTCTTGCTGCCCCCCAGCGAATTGCCTACTGGATCCGAACAACCTCGGGACGCCATCCCATTGTCAGTACCAGGTGACGACCTGGTGCGTTGATCCCGGACGCATGCACACGGTAATTCAGATCAGTGAGATTCTGCAATGCCACCGTCACTCGAACTCCGTGCCATTCTGGAGTTTGTGCGCGCAGGTTCCAGGTGATCCAGCCGGGAGTTCCGCCAATGGGAATGCGATCATCATCCTTGTCGTCGCTCGACAGGCGGTCCTGTTTGCCGGCGAATCGCAAGTAAGGCTCAATGGTCCATCTGCCCGGATCAGATGTGAACTGCAATCCAACTGTTCCGATAAAGGGCGGAATACCATCGAACGGTTCATCGAGGGTGGTGTTCTGCCCCCAGGTCCATGTCGCGATGGCCCGAAGCTGGACACGCTCACGCGGCAGGATCACCCCCTGCCATTCAACGCCGCGAATGATGCCCTCGCCCACGTTTTCCTTGCGACGGACATCGTAGACATCGTCCCCGATAATAACCTGATCATCTCCCTGCCAGGTCGTGGGGACGCTGCTCATGATTCCGCCAATTCGGGTGAGGTAGCCGTGCAGACGTGCATTCAGCAGCCAGGATTCGACATCGAGACCAACATCCCAAGTGAGAACTCGTTCCGGTTCCAAGTCCCGGTTGGGAACTTCGAAAGTGGCACCTTTCGACTCACCCAACTTTGCCATATCGCCAAGATTCGGCGCACGGAAGCCCTGGGATAAGCTGCTGCTGAGTGCGAGCGGACCAGAAACATCGTACCGTACACCCCCGCTGAGAGTGAATGCCTGGAAGCTCAAATGGACATCCTCGAACACCATTCCCACGCCAGGAGTATCAAAGTGTGTCGAAAACTGGCTGTAACGCATACCGCCCAGCAGAACGAGATGATCCTGCAACTCGTACCGATCCTGTACGAAGAGGCCGTTGGAGGTATAGCGAGCATCATCAGGGAAACGACCCCGGTTGTCTACTGAACGGAGTCCCGCCAAATCAATAAGGATTCGGCTACTTTGGACGGCATCCTGGTAGCTGTCGAATCCGGCGACAACTTGATGCTTACGCCACTGCCAATCGCTTACGAGGCTGAAACCGAGGGTGTGGACCTCATCGAACTCGTTCGTACGCAGATCCTCGGGCGTGTCCTGAGTGGAACGCCCTTCCGCCTGGTGGTGCAGGGATGCGGTCGCCTCTATCGCTTTCAACCAGGTCCCGCCAGTGGTCAAGCGGAAGCGGAGATAGGTCAGTTCACGTCGTTGCGGAGTGTAGAGCCAACGAAAATCCCCACCATTGAGGTACTTGTCATAACGCGGTACTTCGGGACGATTGGTCCGTTGGTGGCCCAGGTGCAGTTCCAGCAGAGGCGTCAAACGGACTCTAAGGTTTGCAACCAGATGAGTTGCATCGAACCCGGTCGGCGTCTGCCGAACGGGCGGCACAGGATCGATGACTGTTTCCCCGTTTTCCCCACGGCGAAGATCTCCAAACTGGGATAATCCCGTGCTGAGGAAGAGGCTCGCCACACGGGAAGCAACGCTGAAGGTTACGTGACGAGTCCTTTCATCATCCGCAGTCGCCACTCGACCCAACAGCTCGAAACCCGCAGTCACCCCGGAATCAGCAAAAGTCGCCGACCGGGTAATCATGTTGACTGCGCCTCCCAGCGCATCGCTCCCATGCAAAACGGAACCGGGTCCGCGCACGAGGTCGATGCTCTCCAGACCGTTCGGGTCAATCATGGTCAGGTAGGGATGGTTGCCGAGACGGTAGGTTGAATTGTTCATCCGGATGCCATCGGTCAGCAGCAGGACCCGATTCGAGGTCATCCCGCGTACGATGGCGTGCCCACCACCGTGACTGGTCTTCTGAATCTGAATTCCGGGCTGTTCACGGAGAACCTCAGCACTGCTCGCTGGTTGCACAAGACGAATAGAGGCCAGATCGACTGAACTGGATGGCTCGAGGATATCATCCTGTTGCAGATGGGAGCGACGGACTGTCCAGGTGGCAGGATCGAGGCTGTGGACGGCTGGCTGAAGCTGAATACTACCGAGATTGGTTGATTGTTCTGCCCGGATTCGAACATTTGCCAGAACGTTTCGTTCATAACCGAGGTGAGTCACCTCCACTGTCCAACTACCGGCTAGAATGCGTGCGAGTAGAAAGCTGCCACTCAGGTCGGTCTGTCCGCCGAACGATGTACCAACGAGGTGAACCGCAGCACCTGCTATGGGTGTCCCATCAGCCTGAGTCACCCAACCTTGAACTTCACCCAGAGCGCGTGCGTTCATGGTGTCGGCGAACAATCCTTCTGGCAGAACCAGGGTCAGCAGGAGGCAGGCGATGAGAGCGGATCGCGTCAGCTTGATCATGATCGTCCAGAATCCCAAGAGAAAACAGCAGCGACTCGAGAATGAAAATTCGTCTCAGCGTCTAACCTACCCAGAGCACAATGGTGGCACAAGGATCAGTCCGGTAGAGGCCGCCCCGTGGCTCCGTCCAAGTCCTTTAACGGCTCCTGTATTACCCGGGTAATATTGACTCCACTAATTTACCCGGGTATATTGAAGCCCTTGTCACAAACCATGAGCAGGAACGAACGATGAATACGAGTGAACAGTTCACCCTTTTTGTTGGCACCAGCCTCGTAGCAGAGGGTGATTTACGAACTGTTGCTACAGCAGCGAAAAAAGCAACGGACAGCAGGACCAACGACCGGCTTGCCATGTATCGCGAGAGCAATGGGCAGGTCTTTGATCTCGATCTGCGTGGATCGATTGCGGAGGTTCTGGAACGTCTCCCCCTTCACCCGGTTGTCGGGGACGATCCTCCCCCACCGCCGCAGAAGGGACCGGGCCGCCCGAAGCTCGGAGTGGCGTCCAAGGAAGTGACGTTGCTACCGCGTCACTGGCAATGGCTCGCCAATCAACGTGGAGGGGCTTCGGCGACATTACGAAGGCTGGTGGACGAGGCGCGCCGTCTCGAATCGGAAAACGTGAGCCGTCGTGACCTGCAAGCCGCCTTGGACCGTTTTCTCTGGGACATGGCCAGCGACTTCAGCGGATTTGAAGAGGCCACCCGTGCCTTGTATGCAGTGGACAAAGCAGCTTTCCAGAAACACACCGAAAGTTGGCCGGACGATGTCCGTGACTACGCACGAAAACGATTCGAGCGAATTCAACACACAGATAAGTAAATGAAACGCCCCGTTTAAAAGCAGGGGCGTTTTCTTTGAGAAATTCCACAAGTTCCTGTCAGAAACTCCCCCCATTGAATGGATCGCCCTACCTTTTGTTCATCCCGACCGGAGGTAGTATGCCCGACCCACAATTTATTCTCGCCCTCGACCAGGGAACCACGAGTTCGCGTGCCCTCGTGGTCGACCAGCATGGCGCCATCCGAAGTGTAGCCCAATGCGAATTCACCCAGCATTTCCCACAACCCGGCTGGGTCGAACACGATGCGGAAGAGATCTGGAATAGCCAGCTCAAGGTGCTGCATCAAGCGGTTGAGCAGGCAGGTATCCTATCGACAAATCTATCCGGAATCGGGATCACCAATCAACGTGAAACGACTATCGTATGGGACCGTCGCACAGGCAAACCGATTCACAACGCTCTCGTTTGGCAGGATCGCCGCACATCGGCCACCTGCGATGCGCTGAAAGAGCAGGGTTACGAAGCGATGATCCGTGAAAGGACCGGCCTGCCGATTGACGCCTATTTCTCCGCCAGCAAACTGGCATGGATCCTTGACCAGGTCGAGGGAGCGCGTGACTTGGCGAAGGACGGATTCCTTGCGTTCGGGACAGTTGACACCTGGCTGATCTGGAAGTTGACGGAGGGTCGTGAGCATGTCACGGATGTGACCAATGCCAGCCGGACAATGCTCTTTAACATCCGATCCCTCGACTGGGACGAGGAGCTTCTTGCACTCTTCAACATTCCACGATCCATCCTGCCTCGGATAGTGGACTGCAGTGGGATTGTGGCGGAGTGCGCTGGCTCCATTCTACCAGGTTCCATCCCGATTGCCGGGATCGTCGGTGACCAGCATGCGGCGCTATACGGGCAACGATGCCGTCACTCGGGTATGGCAAAAAATACTTATGGCACCGGCGCCTTCCTGATGCTGAACACCGGGTCCAAACCCCGTGACTCCAGACACAACCTTGTCACGACCATTGGCTGGAAGATCGGACGAGATGTCCACTATGCGCTGGAGGGAAGTGTGTTCATCGCTGGCGCTCTGATCCAATGGCTGCGTGATGGACTTGGGCTGATCGAATCTTCCTTCGAGATCGAGGAGCTGGCCTCGTCCGTGCCGGACAGCGGCGGTGTTGTCTTTGTCCCAGCCTTCACCGGCCTGGGGGCACCTTACTGGGATCAGGATGCTCGTGGTGCGATGTTTGGGCTGAGTCGTGGAACCACCAGGGCTCACATCGCCCGGGCTGCCCTCGAGAGCATTGCCTTGCAGTGCCAGGATGTGCTGGGCGCCATGCGTTCGGATGCGGGTAGCGAACTCGGGCAACTTCGTGTTGATGGCGGAGCGACAGTGAACAACCTGTTGATGCAGGTGCAGGCGGATCTGGTGGGAGTGCCGTTGCTGCGTCCCCAGGTCACCGAATCGACCGCTTTGGGAGCAGCCTTCCTCGCGGGACGAGCCACAGGAGTCTGGCAGAGTGAAGAGGAACTTGACGGGCTTTGGCAGGAGGACGCGCGCTTTGAGCCCACCCCAGAGGATGATCGATTGGATCGACTCAAACTCCAGTGGGCGAAGGCCATCGAACGAAGTCGCGGCTGGACGGAATAACCAGGACGAGGTATTCTCACATCATGATGCTTTGGACCGAACATCGTGCTCGCTGGATGGGTACGCTCGCAATGGTTTTGGTTCTGCTTTCGGGAACCATGAATCAAGCGATGGGACAAGGATGCAGTGATGGTGGGCTGTGCACCATTGCCGAATTGGAACCAACCAGGGACTTGCACCAGGAAGCAGCAACAGTAAGACTGAATGCTGGTGTCAGCTATGGCGCCGGGCACGATGGCTTACAGGTCTATACACCTTCGGTAGGGCTTTCCCTGCGATTGGTCAACAAGGTGGGTATAAACCTCAAATTGACCGCAGCGAAGGTGGATGGCGATCTGGGCAAGACCAACGGGTTGGGTGATGCTTTTCTAACCGCTGCCTGGCATCCCGGAGGGTTGCAGGCAGGTCTCTCCTTATTCATCGGCCTGAAACAGCCACTTGGGAGCAGCAATGCTTCAGTGTCAAGCAATCCCCTGCCGATGGAGTACCAGGCCACGCTCGGCACCACAGATTTACTAGCGGGAATGAGCTGGAGCATTGATCGCTATGAGCTCTCGATTGGTTGGCAAAACAGCCTTTCGGATCACAATGACAACGAGTTCATCTCAGGACCGTTGCCTAAACCAAGTGCAAAGGACTTCCCGACGACCTATCATTTTGATCGAAGCGGAGATTTGCTGATTCGACTCTCTGCCAACCTTCCGTTTCTGGAAGATCGATTGGCGATAACTCCCAGCTTACTGCCCATTTACCACTACGCGAATGATCGTTATCAGGTGCCCAATGGTGAGTTCAAGAATCTGGATGGTTCAAAAGGTTGGACAGTCAATCTCAATGTCTACGGGAATTTTGCATTGAGCGATAAGACTAGTGTGGGTGCCTCTTTCGGGGCCCCAATGGTTGCTCGCTCTTCGCGACCGGATGGGCTGACACGTCAATTCGTGCTGGGGCTACACCTCTCCCATAAACTTCGCTAACTTTCAGCCTCTCCCTAGGTTCCAAAGTAGCGGTCGCCGTAGTCACCCAAGCCGGGGACGATGTATTTCTTGCTATTAAGAGTAGGATCAATGTCGGCAACGGTGATGTGATCCCCACCGATCTTCGCTGCGAGACGGTCAAATCCCTCCTGCGCGGCAACCACCCCCATGAAATAGATATTGTCTACTGAATAGCCGCTTTCGATGAGGATATCCACCGTCAATACCGCAGAACCTGCGGTGGCGAGCATCGGGTCGAGGATGACAGCCGTCCGAGGGAGGTTTGGCGGCAGTTTTTTGTAAATGAGGATCGGCTCAGCCGTCGACTCGTCCCGCTGAATCAATACCGAACCAATCACAGCGCCCGGCATGACCTCGACAAACCCATGCACGAGCGATTGGCCGGCACGGTAAATCGGGACAGCCATCACATCAGAATCCAGCACTGGACCCGTCGTTGGTCCGACAGGAGTTTCGATCTGTTCGTCACGGTGCGGCAGACGCGACAACACATCAGCACAGAGCAGTCTTGCCAAGCTATCTGACGCCCAGCGAAAGGCTTCGGTCCCCGTCTCCCTGTCGCGCAGCACATGGAGAAATCGCCTCATGGCTTGATGGTTCTGATTGCTGGCCACATCTGCCCCCGATCGGTTCAACTTTACTGGTTAATGGAAGACTGTCAAAGGTACAATGTCATCCTGCCGAATGCAGTGGGATGCACGTCCAACCGCTCCCGGGCTGGAACTCGATTATCTGGTTGTTCCAACCTCTCGACGTACAAACTAATGAGAAAAAGTAATGAGCTACTGTTTCGCAACCTGTTCGGATTGCCTAACTTGGACCCGTCGAGCTGGATAATCCTGAAAGTAGACCGGTAGTTGTACCACCGGAAGGAGACGAACCGGGTATGTATTTCGAACGATTTATCCCAACCTACCCTTTGTCCAATCATGTTGAATTTATCCAATACCATCATGGCTACAACCCTTCCCATGATAGGGAACGGCTGTTGCCCGACGGCCAGATTGAGATGATTATCCCACTCGAGGACGATCCACTCAGTGTTTACGACAACCAGACCCTCAATCCTGCGCTCCCGTTAAAACGCGGCTTTCTCTCCGGGATCAGGACGAAGTACATCACGATTGATGTAGGACGCAACCTGGGGATGGTGGTAACACGGTTCCACCCTGGCGGAGCGCACGCACTGTTTGGCATCCCGATGGACGAATTTGGCGATCTGGTCATCGAACTTGAACAGCTCTGGGGGCAGCCTTTTCTGGATCTTCGTCAACGAATGCTCGAAGCAGATCGTCCTTCCTTCATTCTCAAGGCGCTGGCAGACTTCATGCTTGCGAAACGGCAGGAACGGCTTGCGAGCAATGGAATCATCCACTACTCCCTCGATACGATTCACACGAACCCGTTCGAGTTCAAGCTGCGCGACCTTAGCCGTGAAATGGGCTACAGTGAAAAGCAGATCGTGCGTCACTTCCGCCGACACGTCGGCACGACACCGAAACAATATGCCCGCTTGATCCGTTTCCAGCGGATCATTAAACGTCTCGACAGTCCCGACCCCACTCCCTGGGCCCAGATCGCGCTTGAAAGCGGGTACTACGATCAGTCGCATTTCGTGAACGAGTTTGGCGCCTATACAGGAGTATCACCGACAACCTACATGGAGACAAGGGGAGAGGTATTGAACTATATGCCTGTTGCCTGATGTCCCTTTTTTCCAAGACTGGTTCGACTTTTAAGCACGATACTGGGCTAGTCAACAAACTTCTGGAGGAAGGATGGACGCTTCGCAGATTAATCATCTCGCTGTCATTGTTGCAGCAATCTCCGACATGGCCGTCGGTGCACTCTGGTACTCTCCCCTGCTTTTCTACAAGGGGTGGATGGATGTCAACAGGTTTTCAGAGGAGGACCTGAAAAAGGGTAATCCCGCTGTAATCTACGGGTTGACCCTGGTCTTCTCGCTCATCATTTCCTACAACCTGGCCTTCTTCCTCGCAGATGAGGGGACGGATTTGATGTGGGGACTGACAGCGGGCCTGCTCGCAGGAGTTGGTTGGGCGACCATGAGTTTTGCCACCATTGGCCTGTTTGAACGGCGTTCTGCGAAGTACATCCTGATCAACAGTGGATATATCATTGTTGCTTTCGCAGTGAAAGGAATCATCCTCGGAGCGTGGAGGTAGGTTTCTACTTTCATCCCTGTTTGTCGTTAGACCCACAGCGGGAGTGTGATCCTGCTGTGGGTTGTCTCTATTCTGTAGAAGGACTCTTAAATTCCAAAAGAAAGCCCTTTCTTCTGAATCGGATGTTGTTATATTTGCCTAACTTTCGCTGAATAACAGTTCATTTCTGTTCTTCAAGTTGAGGCCGATTGTGCCACATTCCGGTAGCAATATCCAGACACCGGAGCTTCCGAGGAAACACCATGCGTCTATTTACCCGTGCTGATCTCGATGGGATTGTCAGTGCTGCACTGATGAAAGCCCATGAACCAATCACAGATGTTGTATTTGTGCATCCCAAAATGATGCAGGATGGAAAGGTTGATGTTGCCTCGGGCGATGCCATCGCCAACCTCCCTTTTCACCCCAATGCAGCCATCTGGTTTGACCATCATATTACCGGCACAACCACTGTTCCGGAAGGTGTAAAAGGCGAATGCAGCGAAGCGCCCAGTGCGGCGCGATTGATCTACCGTCACTACGGCGGTAATGGCAACGACGTACAAGCCATGCTCGAGCAAACGGACAAGCTCGATTCTGCTGACCTGAGCTACCAGGACATCCTCCACCCAACCGGCTGGATCCTGTTGGGGTTCATGCTCGACCCCCGCAGTGGATTAAACCTTGAAGAATCGGTACTCAACGAAGTGATTGATGCGATTACGTCGGGGAGAACGATTGACGAGATCCTCGCCATCCCTTCGATCAAGCAGGCGAGTGAACGGTACATCGAGGACGAAGAACAGAACAAGATCCTGCTCGTTTCAAATACAAAGCTGAAGCGGAATATTGTGATCAACGATCTCCGCAAGATCGAAACGATGCCTGCAGGTAATCGCTTCACCATCTACGCGATTTTCCCTCGTTGCAGCATCAATATCCGTCTCTTCCGTCACGCCACTGAACCAAAAAAGGTGGTCGCAGCGGTAGGCAAAAGCATCTTCTACCGAAACCACCCGCTGCACATTGGTGATTTGATGCGGGAGTATGGCGGTGGCGGCCTTGAAGGGGCTGGATCGTGCCAGTTTTTCGAGGATGAGGTAGACAGCCGTCTGAAAGAACTGATGGCACGCCTGAGGACATGATCCAAATTGGATGAACGATAAAAACGGCCCGTTTCATCAAGAAACGGGCCGTTTTGCTGGTGTCGCATGCGGGTAGCGACGACCATCGGGGCAGTCCGGAAACCGTGCAGGAAGGTGTGCAGGGGGCAACGTCACAGGGTTACATCGATTTCACCACCCTGCTTGTGGGATCGGATGCCCCACCCAGGGTAGCAATCGGGAGCGATGAAGAGACTCCCATCCTCTGTGCGAGTTGAGCAGCTCGGCTTGTGACTCTATCCTGGTAGATACGAAGCCGTATAGGCGATTCAATCACTACCGCAAGACGGCAGGATTGTTCAAGAGTCAAACGGCTGGCTGACAGACCGAAATGGTGACGTGCACCCTGTTCGACGCCGTAGACTCCCGGTCCGATGTGCACGGTATTCAGGTAGAGTTCGAGGATTCGATCCTTGGACAGGAACGCCTCAAACATGTGAGTCAGCAGACGTTCCCGCATGATGTAGATCGCATCATCATGCTTGCGGCCCAGCATCAGGTTCCGCACCAGTACGTTGGTCAAGCTTGAACGCTGCTGGCGCCATGCGGAGACGATGGTTCCCGGCCAGGCACGTTCCTCGCGATCAACCTTCTTGAAGCCATTATGGAAGAAAAACTCTTCATCCTCAGCAATCAGTACGGCATTCTGCAGGCTTTTTGGTACCAATTCCAGCGGAACCCAAACCTGATAGATATCCTGATCGAGACCGGATCGTTTCGCGGCCTGGTGATTCGCACGCATCAGGGGAGTTCGTGAGGGATCATCAAATGCGAAGTAGAGAACCTGCCCCGCGGTGACCAGGAAGAGGAACAGCAGCAGGGCTGAGGTCACAATCGTTCCCCTCAGCATCACCACCCAACCACTTGGGCGGTCCACGTGGACACGACGATGACGTGTCTGCGTGTGAATCGTTTGTTCGATCTGATCCTGTACACTGCGCATGGACCTGTCCTCCCAGCACCTTTCGTTCGAGAGTAATCTAGGATCACTGGCAGGCTAAAAACAATATACTGATATTAATTATATAGAATAATGAGAGTTTTTGGTTTATAGGGATCGTTTCGTAGATCGGTTCATAGTCCCCTCTTTCTCGGAACAGTGGAGAGCACCAGCTCCCTTACCGTCTCTCGAGGAGAGTCACCAGTTCGGCATGAGGGGTTTGCGGGAACATGTCGAATGCGGTGGCTTCTTTCAGTTCGTAGCCCTCGAGTTGACGCAGGTCATCCAGGTATGTTTTGGGGTTGCAGGAGACATAGACAATCCGTTCTGCGTTCAATCGATTCAGCTTGCGGATGAACTTCGGTGCAAGCCCGGAACGTGGCGGATCAACAATAACCGTATCGGGTACATCTCCCTCGTAGAAGGCGAGGAAGTGGTTCGCGTTGTCCGTTACAAACTCAACATTGCTGATACCGTTGCGCTGCGCGTTTTCCAACGCGAGGCGGATATTCTCCGGTTCGACCTCAACTCCGAGAATGCGTTCCGCTTGCTCCGCGGCGGCCAGACCGATGGTCCCGGTACCGCAGAAGAGGTCCATGGTGAAGCCCCGAACATGTTTGACAATCTCTTCGAACATGCGATCGATCAGCAGGAGGTTGTTCTGGAAGAAGCAGTTGGGGCTGATGGCAAAATCGAGACCGAGAACCTTTTGGGTAATCGTCTCCTGCCCATAGATCCTTTGCACTTCGCCATGCGAATCATCCCCGGTCCGACTCTGCACCGACCAAACAACCGATTCCGCTTCCCCCTGCAAGCGTTCCAGCAAAGGTTCGATTGCAGTTTCCGTCGAAGACGTGACCAGGACGACCATCAGTTCATCGCTGGAAAGGGCATGGCGAATGGTAAAGTAGCGCAGGTCACCACGGTTGGTGACAATGTTGTAGCCGCGAATGTTGAAATCCTCGATCCATTGCTGGACTTTGGGGATCAGCTTGGAAACACGAGGCTGGACGATGTGGCATTCACCGAGGTTAACAACGGTCTTACCATCACCGCGTTTCCTCAGTCCCACCTTGCCAAATGCAGTGATGTAGTCCATGCGATGGCGGTAGTAGTAGGCATCCGGGCTACCGATGATTGGAACCTCACGCTCGAGAAGTTGCGAGATGATTCCCTGCTTCAACTCGAGCTGGTCCTCGTAGCTCATCATCTGCATCCGGCAGCCGCCGCACTCACCAAAGTGTGGGCAAGGCGGGGTAGCGCTGGTCGGCAGGGTTTCGGGAATGGGTAGTGCCATCGGGTCCATCCTGGTTTGCGTTCTCGGGAAGAGTATACGAAAGACGCTTGTCCATGTGGCCGGGTCTGGAGAAGGGTGAGAGGTATATGGCGATGGGTGACAGAAAGGTTCGTATTTCGTAATTGTTCCCCTTCTTCTGAAAGCTTGCGACCCAAGAAAACAGAGTGACCCGGGTATGAAACCCGGGCCACCCATGACACACAACACTACAGGTTCTCTTACGACTTTCCGTCGCCCTTCATCTGACTGAGTAGCATAAGGGATTTCTTTGGGTTCATCAGGACGATCGTCCTGTCCCCTGTTTCCATCACATCGCTACCCTTGATGATCAACTCGCGGACCTGGGTAGGCGAGAGGGATGGATTCACCGCAAGCAACTTCGACACAAGGTTGGTGACATTCGGCGAGGACATGGAAGTCCCACTCATCTTGAGTTGGTCACCGCCGGGAACGTAGCTCAGGACCTCGAAACCGTTGGCATAGACATCCACCTTGCCGAAACTGGTGAAATCCGTTTCATCACCGGCCTGATCAACTGCGCCAACCGACATGATATTCGGCAGGTCGAAGCTGCTGGGAAGGAACTCCTCGAAGGTCACATCATTGTCCGCGTTACCTGCCGAGGTAACAAAGAGGATTTCCGGAGCGCTTTGGATCGCATTGTAAAGACCATCACGACTTATCTCGAAGATTTCACGCGCCATCGCCTTGCGTTCATCCGGGGTTTCCCCCGCATTGTTCGCTTCGAGGGCAGACTCGATTCCACCTACACTACCACCCCAGCTCATGTTGACGACACGAACACCCGCTGCCTTGAAGTAGTCAATTACCTCGCCGTACATCTTCGCCTCGGCACGAGCGAGCTCGACCGTCGGCAGCTCAGGGATCATTGTATGGCCGAAGGTGAGACGGCAGCCGAGAACACGGGCAAATGCATTGTCACGCTGAGCGATACCCGCCACGTGGGTTCCGTGGGCATAGTTGCCGTACTTCGAAATATCCTCGATGAAGGTTTTCACCTGGTCACGTTCCAGCTTCGAAAGCGCTTCCTTCAGCTCGGCAGCCTCTTCGCTGTCTATGCCAGAGGTAATGTCCTCGAGGCCCTTCATCATGCGCTGGAGGCGCGGGCGATCCGCTTCAACATCGCCAATCGGATAAAGCAAGCTCTGGGTTTTGTTCGAATGAAGGTCGTAGGCAATGCCGTGGACATCATCGACGTAGCCATTACCATCATCGTCAATATCGTTCCCCGGTATCTCGTCCTTATTGACCCACATACGGCCCATCGGGGCAAAGATATCTTCATCGACACCGGAGTCCCAGACAGCAATCACGACTGGAGCGGCATCCATGCCTTCTTTCAGCGCGAAGTCCCGCTCTTCCCAGATATCTTCCTTGACCACTTTGTGCTCGTCAAGGTAGGCGCCGTATACCTCCGTCATGACATGCTTGTAGGGTAAATAATTACGGATGGTCTGGGCCAGACCAATCAATGAGGTGGCGATATCTTTGCTCATCTCGCCATCGCTACCATCAAGAGTCGGCTGGATACCTGACATCACTTGACCTTCGATGAGCGCGAGGGAGTAGATCTCTGAGGTTCCCTTGCTCGACTTGATCACATCTCCCACGACGTCGTAGGGGAGCGGGTTGACGAGATTCTCGAGCTCGGATTTGAGCGTCCCCTCAAAATCGTCGCTTTCACTTATCTTCGCAGCGCATAGGGCGCGCGTGTAGAGGGCGGTTGTGAGCTTGAGAGCTTCTTTTTCTTCGAGCTCAATCCGTTTGTCGACAAAACCGAGGTAATCCATGTAGCGGCCCTCGAGCAACGCAATGGAACCCAGGTCGGCATAATAGTTCTTCAACGTTGTTTTGTCGTCAATCTGGTACGTCTCAAGGTCAGAGATCAGATCAGCCTCAACCTCATTGGCCAGAGCAGCAACTGCCGCATCATCATGCAAAAAGTCAACCGCTGGTTGATCGATTTTGTAGGTGTAACGTGGCAGATCATCCAGTTTTTCGATCTTGATCTTGTCTGCGGCGGAGACAGTTGTCACCAGCAGAACCATCAGGGCTACCAGGATTGCCCCCTGGTACTTCCGAATCCTGTTCATTGCTCATCCTTCAGCTATCTTTACGTGGCTCCGTTCTTTGGTTCAAAGATACGACCCCTCATTGTGATGCAACGTTACTCAGCCAAACTCCCGCAGATGGTTGGAGCAGTGCGACGCTTTGATTCATCCCCGCTGTTCAGGTGCTCGAGGGGTACGCAATCGCGATAAAGCGAGTGTATATTGACCGCCGTTGCGACCTCTATTGGCTGAATTCCATCGCACGAGGGATACGTGAAAAAGGCGCTCAAGCAGATCGGTTACTTTGTCCTTGGTTTTATCCTCCTGATATTCCTGATCGTCTGGACGCAGGACGAGGAGACGATCGAGAAGATCTTCATGATGACAGATGTCACCGAGAAGATCTGGAACTACTACGATTACGAGCAGTATTCGGAAGACCTCCTGCCGGTGGCCTTCTTCGGTCACATGAAAGTGACCTTCGAGGGTGATACAAGCGGACTAGGGATCA
Organism: bacterium; assembly: GCA_020444265.1. Lineage (GTDB taxonomy): Bacteria > Electryoneota > Electryoneia > Electryoneales > Electryoneaceae > JAHLLH01. The sequence continues at coordinate 202,625 of JAHLLH010000001.1, read as the reverse complement.
ACCCACATTTCTACCGCTTTCACATGGGTGAACGGTACGATGAACATTATCGTCCCGCATGCGAATACATCAACCTCGACAATTACGAGCTGCTCGAAGAAAACGAGCGTTTCCGTACGTTGTCGGAAAATGCAACTGAAGAGCAGGTTGGCACGCTAGAGTTTATCATCGACATCACCAAACTCGGCCCCGGTAACATGCCAATCTGGTATGAAGTTACCCTGCTTGCCGGCACGGAACTGGACCCCCTTGTTTATCATAGCAAATACATGAACATGGGGAACCGCCGTAAGCTGAAATTGAGCCTTGAGCACGGCATAGACCGCGAGCTCAAAATCTTTGCGAAAAAGTTCTTTAAGGTTCACCAGAACCGTGAGCAACTTCGCGAGCTCTACAAAAGTGTTTACATGAAATAGGGCCTGACGGCCTGCGAGCAAAAACGACCGGGATTCCCGGTCGTTTTTTATGCTTGCAGTGCGTGGGAATCGTCCGCAGGCAAGCCTTCCAATCTATTCAATTGTCGGAAGGTGCCTTATCGTCCCTGTGACGGAACATGATAGGAACGTTGTGCTCGTTGGGCGCACCGATGGAGACAAGCTGCCAGTCCTCACCTACGGAGTCTATCTTGTCCCGGATACATTGAATCCGGATCTCCGGCGGTTCCTCGCAGTCGTCCCAGTCGAGCAACTCAACTCGGTACTTGTAGGTGCGACGTTTCCCGTTGACCCTTACCTCAATTTCAACGGTATCCTTCGCATCCATGATCGGCAATTGTATGGTAATCGCCATAACGCCTCCCCGCAGGGTTCCAAATGGAACTGTACAGCCTGCTCCCACGAGAGAAAAACGGGCGGCGGTGCCCACAACGACGGGTCGGAGCCGAATCCAGACACCACCGCCCTCCTGCGCGAATGAGCAGGTAGCCCACCCGAGCTACTACCAACTCCGTGCCTCTTTTTCTGGCATCGGAAAAACAACATCTTACAACTTATACAATCCGAATCGCCGTTCGGTTTTGCAACAGCTCTTGTACGAATCCGTACAGCAGATACGGTCAGAAGTTCAGCGTAAACACAGTCCGCTCACTTGGTATCGAATGGACGCTGATCGATCCTTTGTGCAAGCGCAATATCTGCCTCGAGAGACTAAGTCCAATGCCGGTCCCATCCGATTTTGTCGTATAGAACGGGATGAAGACCCGGTCAATCTCCTCTTCTGGAATCCCTGGACCATTATCCACCACCTGGATGCGTGCCCGGCCTCGCGTGTCGATGTTGGCACTCACCTCGATCCGTCCCCCCTCCATCCCGTCAAGTGCCTGCATCGCATTGGTAATCAGATTAATCAGGACCTGTTCGATCAGATCGGGATCCACGGTTACCTGCAAGGTATCCGGGCTACACTCGAAGCTCAAGCAAATCGAGCGCTGTTCCATCGAAACATCGAAAAACGTTTGGAGATGCTGGAAGAAGTCCTGAACAGAGAGCTGAGTGAAATTCGGTTTCGGCACCTTGTAAAGGCTGCGGAAGGCTTCGACAAAATTGAGCAGCCCTTTGCCACGATTTTGGATTGTGCCGATCGCAAGGTTGACATCCTCAATCTGTTCTCGATCCTCATCTGTTGCCGGATGGACTTGTGCGAGAAGATCCACGGTCGTACTGGCCAGTGAGGTGATCGGGGTGATCGAGTTACGAATCTCATGGGTCAGAACACGAATCAGGTTCTGCCAAGCTTCCAGCTCTTTCTCTTCCAGTTCGCTCCGGATGTTCTGGATGGTCGCTAGCGTCAGTCGGCGTGTTCCACGATGAAACTCGGTGGCATGAACCGACAAGAGTAGAAGTTCGTTCTCGTCGGTCACCCGGACGGTCTTCTTTTCCCCCGGCTGGATGGACTGCAAGGCCTTCACCAATGCCGGACTGAAACGCTCCAAATGACGGATGTGTTTGATCCGGTTCACTTTGAAGAGACGACGTGCTGCCGGGTTGACCAGCTCAATTTCGCCCTCCTGATCATAGGAGAGTAAAACAATCCCGATGTGCTGCAAGATGGTTTGCAGGTAGAGGAACTGTTCTTCACGCTGCGAACGTACGTTGCGAAAATCCTGCATAATGCGTGTGAATTCCGCATGCAACCGTTTCGCACTCGGTCCAGCCCTCGTCCCAAAGGTTTCGAAAAAGTCCTCATACTGAATCGCTTGCAGGAACCGGGTCAAGTCCCGTTCCGTCCGTTCAACAAAGCGAACCAGTGAGAAAACCTGGTAGATCGCGATCAGGGCCAGAATCCCGATCGTCATCAGGTAATCGGTGTTCTGGTAAAGGACCAGGATCAGAAAGAGGGTCGAGACAATCACCCCAACCCTGAGGACGACCCCGATACGAAAACGGTTATAGGCCATACTTTTCGATCCGCCGGTAAAGCGAGGTACGTGTCAGGCCGAGTTCATCTGCCGCACGTGAAATGTTACCCGTATGCTTGCGAATGGCCTTGAGGATCACTGAACGCTCCACCTCTTCCAGGTTGAAGGAATCGAGTTCGATCCCTTCGCTTCCCCCCTCCTCATGCATCGAGAAGAAGAAATCTCCAGGCTGTAGCACCTTGCTCTCGGTCATGATCACCGCTCGTTCCAGGGCATGCTTCAGCTCACGCACATTACCGGGCCAATTGTACCGTTCCAGCTTGCGCAGTGCGCCCTGCCCAACAGAGAGGCCGCCCTTTTTATACTTCTTCGTATAGTGGTCGAGGTAGTACTGGACAAGCAGCGGGATGTCTTCACGGCGGTCGCGAAGTGGTGGGAGCTGGATTTCTACAGTATTAATGCGATAGAGCAGGTCCTGGCGGAATTCACGTTTTGCGACCATCTCGTGGATACTCATATTGGTCGCGCAGATCAGACGGATATCGAAGTTGCGTGGCTGGTTCGACCCCATCCGGATCACCCTACGAGTCTCGAGGGTGGTCAACAGTTTGGCTTGAACCGCCATCGAAAGGTTACCGATTTCATCGAGGAAGAGGCTTCCTTTCGATGCAATTTCAAACCGTCCCGGGCGATCCGACTTGGCATCCGTATAGGCCCCCCTTACATGACCGAACATCTCGCTTTCGAAAATGGAATCGCTGATCGCGCCCATGTCCACACTGATGAAAACCTCGTTGGATCGCAGGCTGTTCCGATGGATCGCGCGAGCAATCAACTCTTTCCCTGTGCCATTTTCACCGAGAATAAGGACGTTGGCATCTGTCTTGGCGACCTTTTCGATCGTTTCAAAAACTCGTTTCATCGGTTCTGAATGGCCGATGATCTCCTGGAAATTCTGTTCCAGGTCCGCGCTGAGAACCTTTTGGCGATCCTTTAGCTGAGCGACTTCAGCACGGCTGGCATGCAAACGAAGCGCAGCATTGACGGTCGCCAACAGCTTTTCGTTCTGCCAGGGTTTGAGAACGAAATCAATCGCCCCTTCCTTGATCGCTCTGACCGCGGTATCGATATCACCATAGGCAGTAATCAGGATAACTACCGCTGAAGGATCAATGCTGAGGATCCGGTCCAGCCAGGTAAACCCTTCCTTGCCCGTTGTAGCATCTTTGCTGAAATTCATATCCAGCAGAATCACCTGGTAATCGACCTCACGCATTCGTGCCGGAATGTTGTCCGGGTTACGTTCTGTATGGACAAACTCGACATGAGGCTTCAACAGCAAACGCAAGGCGGTGAGGATATCCTCATCGTCATCCACCACAAGCACTTTGCCGATTTTTTCGTTCAGCACATCTCCTCCGGAAGATCAAAGAGGGTCAGGAGGTCGGCACGTCAGTCGTCCCCCACCAGAAACACATTGTCTACTCGTACCGCAGTGTTGTCACCGGGTTTCGGTTTGCAGTCCGCCAGGCTTGCAATGTTACGGTCAAGGCAGTGAACAGAATCATCCCTATAGCAACCGCGAGGAACAGCAGTGGTTGTATCCCGGCATGGAAGGCAAAAGTACCAAGCCACTTTGAAATGGCGAACCAGGACAACGGCCATGCAATCACATTTGCAATCAGCACCAGGATGCCAAACTCACGGGAAAGCAGGGTCAGGATGTCCGGCACCGATGCGCCCAGTACCTTACGCACCCCAATTTCCTTGCTACGCTGCTCTACAATCAGGGACGACAGCCCAAACAGGCCGAGCGCAGCGACAAAGAGGGTCAGCAGAGTCGAGGCAACAATCACCCGGTGAAAGGCTCGTTCATCCTCATACTGGCTGGCGATGATGTCATCAATGAATACATAGTGAAATGCCTGATCCTTCGTAATTTCCGACCAGGAGGCCTTCACTCGATCGAGTGCGACCGGGATATCCTGAGCAGATAAGCGAATCTGGAGATAGGACGGAATTCCACGGAAGTTGTCTACATCCGAAACTCCCTCACGGAAGTTTGTCGTCGATTGAAGGAGCATCAACGGCTCAACTTTATTGTGCAGGGAGGCAAAGTTGAAGTTTTTCACCACACCAATAATTTCATGCGTTCCAAACGAACCGGGCAGGGACTTACCGATAGGCTGGTCCCATCCCTGCTTCTGCACAAATGCCTCGTTGACCACCACCGCTTCGCTTTTATCGGAGGGGCGGTCCGGGGCAAATCCTCGTCCCTCGACAATCTCCATGCCCATGGTGTTGATATACGAGTCGGACACCATGTTGACACGCATCTGCTGGTAATTGTCCGTTTTATCGAAGTAGCCGAATTCTGCCCAGGGCAGGCCGAAAGCATTGGAGGACCAACTGGTGGAAAGAATAAGCGGTTCCTGTTGCAACCTTGCCTGGAAACGGTCGACAAAATCTCCCATTGACTCGTCAGAAACATCGGGGAGGAAGATTGACACCACTTGATCGCCGCGGAAACCGAGATCGGTGGTTAACAGGTAAGACAACTGCCGTCCAATCAGCAGCGTACCGATCAGCAGGACGACCGCACAGGTGAACTGCAAGACAACAAGACTCTTCATTAGCAGGGTACGGCTGCGCAAGCCGGCATGTCCCTTGAGAACCTGTGAGGGTCGCAAGCGGGCCATCACAAGTGCGGGATACCCACCTGAAACCACCCCGATAATGGCCACCAGCAAGGCTAGCAGACCGAGCAGTAACGGATCGAAACCGAGCTGAAGGTCGCGGTGCACGAATTGGTTGAACTGTGGTAGCAGTATTTCTGCGAGGACGACTGCAACGGGCAGTGCGAAGAGGGTCAACAGAACCGATTCTGCGAGGAATTGCCGCCGAACTTGTCCAGCATGCGCCCCCAGTACCTTCCGGACACCGACTTCACGAACCCTGCTGACCGACCGCCCAATTGCGAGTGTCGTGTAGTTCACCACTGCGACAATCAGGAGGAACAGCGCGATCATCCCGAGCAGCAGGCTGTACATCGGGTTGCTGGTTTTCAGCGGACCATCGGCAAAGGTCGGATAGAGATGCACCTTACTCAGCGGCAGGAAGGAGAAATGCACGACTCCCTTGCCGAAGCGTTCGTCAAAATTGTGCACATCGTAAAATTCCTGCATTTTTGCTTCAACGGTGGAGATCGGAACACCTGAAGCGAGTTGTACGAAAGATTGAGTGTAAATGGACTGCCAATAGTCGTCATACTCGCGTGGGAGGACTTCGTAGACCAGTTCAAAGGGTGCCACAACGGCGATTTGCAGGCTGGATGCTTCAGGCGGATCAGCAAGTAGCGCACGAACCATCATCTCCTTTTCGAGACTGGCGATGGAGAGGGTGAGCGTTTTCCCGATTACATCCGTCGTACCGAAGAGACGATCCGCCATTGATTCCGTTAACGCGAGGGAAGTCGGATCCCTGTCAAAACCTGCCGAGGTGCCTCGGACGGTTGGAAAGCTGAACATCTGGAAAAAGTCAGGATCAACGTACTGGACGTCCTGAAGTATCGACTCTTCCCCAATCGTCAATACAGTTGGGTTGTTCATGAATCGAGATGATGCAATCACGTCAGGATAAACAGCTTTCAATGATGGGGCTAATCCAAGCGGAGTGGACGACGAGCCGAAGGGGTCACGATGATCCGGGGATTCGTGATGGTTGACCTGGTAGATCGACGCAATGTTCTGGTGGAAATGATCATAGGTCATCTCTTGCTTAATGAAGAGGATAACCAGCATCACCACCGCCATTGACACCGCCAACCCGATCAGGTTAATCGCGGAGTAAACTCGCTGACGGATCAGCGCTCGAATCGCCGTTCGGATATAGTTTTTCAGCATGTAAAACCTCGTTCTTTCGCCGTGAGCTCCCCGCCTGCTCAGCCCGCAGTCACCTCTTCCTGTCCCTCTCGTACCACTCGTCCATCAAGCAGGTCAATGATCCTCGATCCGTACTCAGCATTGGTCTCGGAATGAGTCACCTGGATGATCGTGGTCCCCTCCTCCTCGTTCAGCTTGCTCAGCAAATCCATGATTTCCGCGCTCTGCTTACTGTTGAGGTTGCCGGTCGGCTCATCGGCCAGGATCACTTTGGGCTTGGTAATCAACGCCCGTGCGATACCGACTAGCTGCTGCTGCCCGCCGGAAAGTTGGGATGGGAAGAGATCCTTCTTCGCGACCATCTGAAAACGGTCCAGCATGTCGTTAACCAGGCTTTTCCGCTCCCCGCCCTTGATCTTTTTATAGAGGAGCGGAGTTTCAAGGTTCTCGTAGACGGTGAGGTCATCAATCAGGTGGTAGCTCTGAAAAACGAAGCCGATGTGCTCGCGATGCATCTCGGTGCGACGGCGTTCATTCATCTTGTGCACGTGCTCGCCGAAGAAGACATACTCACCCTCATTCGGTGTGTCGATCATGCCCAGAATGTGCAGCAGGGTCGATTTACCAGCACCGGAGGGACCCATCACCGACACGAATTCACCTTCCTCGATATCGAGCGAAAGGTCTTGTAAAACGTAGGTTTTGAGAAAACCGTTCGTGTAATACTTGAAGATGTTTTGCAGCTCAATCATGGTCTACTCCTGCAAAGCGTGGGCTACCTGGCCTGACGGCCTCATGTACATTTCTATGTGTGGCCCGGGTCTTCAAACCCGGGGTTTATCCTCTATCGTCTGTCAAGTTTCCTCATTCATGCCGCAGTGCTTCTGCCGGGTTGGACCGTGATGCGCGAATGGCATGGAAGGATATGGTTCCAAAAGCGATCGCCAGAGCCGCCAGCGAAGGCAGAAGCAGGCTGAACGGCGACAGATCGAATTGGTACGGATAGTTTTCAAGCCAGCGAACCCCGAAATACCAGGCCAATGGCCAGGCTATCAGGTTGGCGATCAACACCGGTTTCAGATGGTCTCGTGACACCAGTACCAAGATCTGCGGTGCAGTCGCGCCAAGGACTTTACGCACACCGATTTCACGAGTCCGTGTGATGATGGCATAGGAGACGAGTCCGAGCAGGCCAAGACTGGCAATGACCACACCGATCAACGCGAAAATGCCAGCCACAACACCGACTTGTTCCTGCCCGCGATAGAGGTGGTCAAATGCCTCATCAACGAAGAAGTAGTCAAAGCTTCCAGCCGGATCTACTTCGTGCCAGATCGCCTCGATCTGGTGCATGGTGGCTTGGATATCCGCCCCACCAAGACGGACGGACAAATAGCGATTAAATCCGCTGTTGGCACCGCGATAAATATGGATGATCGGACGGACTTCGGAATCGAGCGATGTGTAGTGGTAGTCTTTGACTACACCGATTACCTCGCGTTCCCCGATCGAGTTCACCATCTTGCCTGCCGCACTCTTCCAGCCGATGTTGTTGCGCGCTGTTTCATTCAGGATGAGCACAGCATCGCCTTCGGAAGGATTCGGCCGGAAAGATCGTCCTTCGACCATCTCAATGCCGTACGTCTCAAAAAATGCTTCATCGGCTGCGACAATCTTCATACGGAGGGGATCTTTCGGGTCACGCCCCTCAGGACGGACGAAGACATTGGAATTGGCACCCTCGCTGGGCACAAGACTGGAAAGACTCGCCGATTGCACGCCTGCAAGGTTGAGGATGCGATCACGCGTGGTGGTCAGGGTTGAGACCGCCTGCTCACGATCCCCAAAAATCTCCATATCGTAGCGAATCGCCAACACCTGATCCGCATTGAAGTTGAGGTTCTGAGTCTTCATGAACTGGATCTGATTGTAGACAATCATCATCCCTGAGATCAGGGTGATCGAGAGGGAAAATTGCAGGACGACCAGCACAGTCCGGAACCGTGCGGAGGAAGGTGAACGTCCCAGTTGTCCTTTGATGGTGCGCAGGGGGCGGAACGCGGACATGTAAAATGCCGGATAAAGCCCCGCCAGCAGGCCGATCATCGTCCCGAAGCTCACTAGCAGCCCTACAGAAACGAACGAAGTCAGCAGACCTGCACCGAGGTGAAGATCCAGGCCACGGTTCATCACCGGGCGAATGATTTCGACCAATGCAATGGCAAAGACCAGGGCAATCAACGATGTGAGGACTGCTTCCACCAGGAATTGACGAATCAGTTGAGGTTGCACTGCGCCAAGGACCTTCCTCACCCCCACCTCGCGGGATCGTTTCAGCGAGGCAGCCGTCGAAAGGTTCATAAAGTTGATTGACGCGATCAGCAGAATGACAAAGCCGACTGCGAGCAGTGTCCAGGCGAGCTGACGGTCTTCTGCGTAGTAATTATGTACATCTGGAAGGGGAAGCAGCCGGATATAGAGGCTGTTGACCCCATTCGGCCCTTCCGTCCCAAATATCTTCTCGACAAAGGCCGGAAGCTGAGCCTCGAATGCATCCGAATCGGTCCCCTCCTCAAGCTCGAGGAATGTCCAGAGGAACGAGCTACCCCAGTCGTTGTTCCCCTCTTCATCATCCGGCGAGATGGCTGCTTCGAAGGGGACAAGCACCTCAGGCCGCATTACGCTGTTGGATGGAGCATCCTTCAAGACACCCTTCACCTCATAAACATCACCGTCAATGGTCAATTCCTGGCCGAGGGGATTGCTGTCGCCGAAATGGGTCGCAGCAAAACTCTCACTGATGACGATACTGTTCGGAGTCGAAAGGGCGACATCGGGATTCCCCAGGACGAGCGGATAGTGGAAGACATCCAGGAAGGAAGGATCAACAATGTGAACATGAACTGAGCTGCGGCTACCTGCCTGCTCCAACCACTCGTCCGATTCGAACACCCGGACAAAGGACTTCACTTCCGGGTAATCCTCGGTAATCGCAGGGCCCATCGGCACCCACGTGTCATCCAATACCTGTGTCCCAGCAGGGAGATGGCGTTCTTTCAGCAGGAGGTAGGTATCATCCGACTTGGGGTGAAACTGATCCCAAGTCAGCTGGTGTTCGGCGTAAAGTGCGATAAGGATGGTCGCGGCAATGCCGACAGAAAGTCCGAAGACATTAATCAGGCTGAAAGAAAGGTTTCGCCTCATTTGACGGAAGGCGACACGTAGCTCGTTGAACAACATGGATGACCTCCAAGGTGGGCGTGCACAACTCTGCACCGTCCACTCCGAGCTGGCTCCTCAGCCGGAATTGGTGCTTCCTCCCCCGTAGGAACGATGGCTGTCAGCCTCTTTCGAAGCTGACAGCCACACGAGTATTTACACGAGCGGACGTTCCATCACGTTTTCCGTGACGACATGACCGTCGAACAGGTGGATAATGCGGTGGGCGAACTCGGCGTACGCAGGCGAGTGAGTGACCATCACGATGGTGGTCCCCTCTTCGTTGAGCTGGGTCAACAGGTTCATCACCTCGTCACCATGGCTCGAGTCAAGGTTACCGGTCGGCTCATCGGCCAGGATCACTTTCGGCTTGGCAACGACAGCTCGTGCAACCGCCACACGCTGCTGCTGACCGCCGGAAAGCTGCTGCGGGAAGTGATTCTTCCGGTGCATGATCTGCATCTTCTCGAGCGCTTCACCAACACGAGCTTTCCGCTCTGTCGTCGGAATACCCAGGTAGAGCAAGGGCAGTTCGACGTTTTCGTAAACGGTGAGTTCGTCAATCAGGTTGAAGCTCTGGAAGACAAAGCCGATGTTCGCTTTACGCAGGTTGGCGCGCTGACGCTCACTGAACCGTGAGACCTCGTTCCCGACAAAGTGGTATTCTCCATCGGTCGGATTGTCCAACAGGCCAAGCAGGTTCAGAAGGGTTGACTTGCCACAGCCGGAAGGGCCCATGATCGCTACAAATTCGCCTTCATTGATTTCAATGCTGACGTTGTTCAGTGCGGTGGTCTCGACTTCTTCCGTTGTATAGACCTTCTTCAGGTTGACTGTCTTGATCATCCCGCATCCTCTCTTTGCTTTCCGACAGGTCGATACTCGTTCCTGCCAGGTTCTCTATCCGGCTCGCCCCACCCCTGATACACGGCCCCTCGGTATCCGGGGAGAGGTGAACGTGTTCTATTGTTTCAAGATCAGTTTATCGACATCACCAAATGTGTCGTAGGACGATGTAATCACCTGCTCGCCCGGTTCAAGACCAGACAGGACTTCGTAGTCACGCGGATTCTGTCGACCGATCTGGATATCGCGCTTGGTCGCGAAGCTGCCATCCTCACTGACGACATAGACCCACTGTCCACCTGTGCTCTGGTAGAATCCGCCTACTGGTAGCAGGATAGCCTCGTTTGATCCGCCCAGTTCGAGACGAATCCGGACGGTCTGACCGCGTCGGATCCCATTCGGTGTATCCCCCGAGAAGACCATGTCCACTTCAAACCGGCCATTGGTTACCTGCGGATAGACCTTGTCGATCATCAGGTCGTAGGTCCGGTTGTTGAACTCGAACTGTCCAGTCAGACCAGGGGTAATGCGAGCGATGTAATGCTCGTCGATCCCCGCACGCACTTTAAAGCCGTCCAGACGGTCAATCTGGCCGATACGCTGGCCGGACGACATCGACTGTCCGACCTCACCATTCAACTGGGTAAGCTGCCCGGGAATCGGAGCACGAATGGTCAATCGGTCAAGACGTTGCTTTACGATACCCAGGTTGCTGCGCATCCGATCAACGTTCGCCTCAAGCTGACTAATCTGCACGCTTCTGAACAAGGAGTCCGTCTGGTGCGTATCGAGGGTCAGTTTGCGCCGCTTCACGAGATAATTGTAGGTATCGCGAGAGCGAGCATAATCCATGTCGCTGATCAGATTCTGCTCATGCAACTGCTGCGCCTGCTCGTATTGACGTTTTGCTTCGGAAATCTGGTTGTCGAGATCGAGCAACTGGCCACGCAGAGTCAGTGAATTCTGCTCCATCGCGAGGCGAGTATTCTGCAGGTTGTTGATCTGCTGAACCTGTTCAGCCTCCCGATACATGATGTCGAGCAGCAGGCTGGTGTTCGAAAGCCGGATGATCGGGTCGCCAACCTCCAGGAATGCACCTTCCTCAACAAACAGCGTGTCCACCTGTCCGCCTTCCACCGCATCGAGGTAAACCGTCTGGAGGGGCAGCACCGTACCATTGGCAGGGATGTAATCGAGAAACAGCCCTTCACTCACCTCAGAGATGGTGATTCGTTCCGCTCGAACGTTCAACCGCGAACTGTGGTCGGCGAAAAAGAGGTTGTATACCACAAAAAGAACAAGGACAGCACCGCCGGAGATGTAGAGAATACGCTTCCGGTTCCACCGCTTTTTCTCGATTACTCGATCCATAATCCTTTTGCCTGCTTCGTCATCCGGTTCGGGCACCTGTTGTGCGAACCACGTGCCTGTTTGCTAAATCTCGTAATACCAAATATCTAACAATATGCGCTACAAGGGAGAGTGTACGAAAAAACAACATGGGGTGTACGATAATGAACACCTTCCGGACGGAAAAAGTCGCGGATTCTGGCTCCCTGCTCCTCCATTTTGACGGTAGTATGATTGAAATCGTTACGACATTCCTGATACGAGAGACGGGTTGAGGAAGGTTTGCGCCCGGTTGTCCTCCCCTTCTACCTTACCGCCCTTGACCCCATCAAAATTCTGCCCGGAGGAAACCGTGTCCGCATCATCCATACAGTACATCCCGTATCGCCAGGATGGCGAACCACCACGTCGCGCTGCTATCACCCATGTCGAGGTTAACCTGGATGGTTTGAGCGAGGATGAGATTCAGATCATCGGCCATCTTGTGGATGCAGCCGAGTGGATGAACCCCATCTTCCGTGATCAGTTTGACCCACGTACCGCTCTCCTGATCGAGTTGGTTGATCAGTTGCTCCCGCTGGCTGAGAAGCATGAGCAAACGTTGCTGCGTAGCTACTTGACCATGCTGAACCTGCAGAACAGCCCCTGGGCACTGCTACCGCGCAAAAATGTGCTTGCTGGCCTTGAGAAATCTCGTCTGGAAGAATTGCTGAAACACCTTCCAGAGGGAGATGATGAGATACGGGCCGAGCTGCTGGAGCTGATGACTAGCGGTCTGTCCACTCCGGACACCGCCAACTTCTACCCGCAGGATATCAGCGAAGAAGAGATCGAGAAAATCGGGGATGCCATCAAGATCCCGAACTCGAGTGTCATCCGTGACGCTGAGGGGGACCTCTATGTCGTCTACAATGAGGACCGATACTCAGAGACGATTGCCCAGGCGATAAAGCACCTCGAGGCAGCACGTGACTTGACAAAGGATACAGGGCTGCACCTCTACCTCGACGCAAAAATCATCGAAATGCAGACCGGGTTTGAAGAAGCGAGACGCATTGCGGACTACACCTGGGTGCGTCACAATTCCCCGATCGATATTGTCATCTCGACAGCCCTCGAAGTGTACATCGACAATCTGAAGAACTTCCATGGTTCGGCCATTGGTGGGGTTTACCTGCGTAATGAAGAGGCTGAAAAGCTTCTGAATGCAATCGTTGAGCGTGTTGAGTATTGGGAAAAGAACGCTCCTTGGACCTTCAAAAAAGAGAGCATTCGCCCAGAAACATTACCAAAGCTCAAGTTTGTTGATGTGGTGAGCTGGGCGGGCGACCAGGTGACTGGTCCATTTACCACCATCGCACAAAGCCTGCCGAACGATGAATGGGTCGGCAAAGAGGTTGGCACGGTGAACATGGTCTATATGAATACCGGTAAAGCTGTGCACGGAGTGTCCGGTAACCTTGCAGCCGAAGAGTTCCTCACTCATGACGAATTCGAGAAAGTGAAGGACGTTCTTTTTGAAGCGAACCAGCTCCACAGCGCCCTGCATGAAATTGGCCACACCACAGGCCGTCAGGCACCCGAGGCGAGTGAGGGACAGCCCTCGAATTACATCGAGGAAGAGTACTCCTTCCTCGAGGAAAGCCGTGCCGAGCTCTTTGGGCTCTTCGCAGTGAAGAAGCTGGTGGACGATAAAATTATTGACGAGAAGATGGCGCACGCCTGCTACGATGGCATGCTGGTTACCATGGTGACAAGCATGAAATTTGACCCGGTGCAGGCACACAATAAAGCGCGGAACGGCATGTTCCATGCCTTTGAGAAGGAAGGCATCATCTCGCGTGTTGAGGAGGAAGGAAAAACGCGTTTTGTTGTCCATCATAAGAAGGCACACAAAGCCGTCAGTGCCATGCTGAATCGCGTTGCGGACATCAAGGCACACGGTGACAAAGCTGCGGCGACCGCGCTGCGTGAAGAACTTGTCTTCACTGATCCGCTGAAAGCGGAGATTGAGGAGCGGACAGCGGATTTCCCACTTGGCCGTGGTCTGGTCTTTCCTAAACTGAAAAAGGTGGATGGACGGTACACGCGTGAGCTGGTTTATCCCCATACATTCAGCGACCAGGAGAAGTTCAGTTTGGAGTTGCTCGACTGATCATTGAGAAACTGCATCCCTATCATTGGCCCAGGCAGTTCTGAACCGGGATAAATAGAAAATGGATTTAACTTGGCCCGACACTTGAGTGTCGGGCCAAGTAGCGTCAATCAGAACCTACAACAGCATGCGTCCAGACAAAGAAAACCCCGGCATTTTGCATCCGGGGTTCGGTCAAATCGGATTGTGATTAAATCGATCAGTTCTTGTTGGAATCAAGCGGGTTTGCGGAAGCCGTCAACGCCTTGTCCGCAATGACAACAGCACTCTTCACCACATCGGGTTCGGCAACCGCGAGTGTGCTCAGACAGGCAACCACATGCTCGGGTCTCAGATGGAACTCATCGGTTCCCATCCCACGCAAGAAAAGCAGCGCGGCGTTAAACTCGCGAACCAATCGTTCAATCCACACCAGCTCCGCTTCGGTGGCCCCAAACTCGTGCAGTTCACGACGCACGGTTTTCGCCCAGATCGGCTGGTTCTCCGTGTCACCACCGGCGAGTAATGTTGCCAGGGCGGTCAGCGCCCAGCGGTTGAGGCGTCGGTCAATCACCACATCGTGGACATCGCAAATGGCCTTGAATGCCGCTTCGCCCAAACCGGGTTTCCAGGCTTCCAGATGCACCTGTTCGAGTGCGTTCAGGCGCAATTCCTTCCGCACACTGTTGCCTTCCCAGCAGGGAATCAAATCGCCGAGCGCCCCGGTTTCATCGAGTAGACGAATACCGAGGTGACGATACGGCAGGGCGAGCAACGCCCAAAATTCTTTGCGCACCGCTGTCCGATCCGAAATGAGGGGCTTTTCAGCCGCTTTCAGATCAGCGACAAGACTTGCCGGAAGGTCCAGCTTTCCTTCGGATTCCGCCAGTTCTCGGGCCAGTTCAATGAGGCGCAGCGGGTTTTCTCGAATCTCTTCAATCGTTGCAGGCATACCCTTGCTCTTCTCTTCTCCAAATGGTCTGAACCAGACAGTTACCCTATGCTAACAGGAATACAAAGGTAGTACAAGTGGGGTCACTATTGTGTCCTCTTTCGCGAGCAGTTCGACAGCTTCATAGATTCTTTGCTCGCAGAGGCAGGAAGCAAAACAGGCCAGCCTGATGGCTGGCCTGTTGCAGATTTCGTTTCGATTGAGACCTACATGCTAATGGTGAACTCATGGGCAATTGCCCAGTTCTCCGACAGCAGGTAGTATCGACCGGTTCGCTCGAAACTGCCTTCGACCACAGCATCGAACTCGTATCGGATCAATTCAACCGAGGCAACCCCAGCGCCTCCAGTACCAGATCCATCGGCGATAAACACGAAGTCACTATACAGTTCTTCGAGACTGATCACCTGGCCCGCCTCCGGGTCAAAGAAGGAGTAGCTGCCTGTGGTGTGGTAGTTGCCCGCGTAATCATCCAACGCGACGGTAACAGCTTCCCAGCTCACTGTATTGCTGAATTCGATAGCGCCATCACCGCTGGCGCTGATCTCGTTGCTGGTGCTCCCCTCAACGAGGGTGCGTTCATCGTTAATGCCGGTCCACCACTCGTTGCGAAGGGAGAGAGATCCCTCTGCCTCGGATCCTGAGAAATCAATCTGCTGTATTACCTCTATTCGGGTCGCGGGCTCCCCCATATAGTCATCGGCCCAGAGATCGGGGGTCCAGCGAACCGTCAGCTCGGAAAGGAAGGGATTAGTACTGACATCGTATGAGTACCACCCCGATGCATCGGGACCGTCCCATCCTTCTGGTGCTTCGCTCACATTGGCGACAGGACCTTTAATGCCAGCAGCTACAAATCCACCGCCAAAGTACTCGCCATTAACCAACGACTGGCTACCCGAGTTAGCTGCTGCTTCAGCAGAGACTACCGAGCCGGCGAACATCTCGACGGCCACACTGTCACGCTGACTCGCGTTCAAATCGCTGAACTCAACCGTTTGACCAGTGTCGCCCCCATCCACCGGATTGTCATCCTCGCTGCAACCGGCAACGATCACCAGCAACACGAGAAAAACAGCCATCATCACTCGACTATTCTGTTTCATGATGTTACCCTTCCTGCTTTCTGCTGCCCCAGATTGTCCGGGTACGTTTACCAAAACATGATGTACCAAGTTCGACCATCGTTTTATCCAGCCTGAACATCCGGTATATTGCATTACCGGGTGCCCCTTCTGGAATAACGACAGTTGCAAGTATGCATCGTACGACGGAGGGGAACCTTTGATGTCGATCACAATTTCAATAAAACGAGAGCAGCATGTCAGCGATTGATTCCATTCTGCCCGGAGGACAGACCGCCATTCTGATCGGTATGGGCGAAGGATTGATTGAGAAACTACGCGAACGATACGAACAGGTGATTGTCGCTGATCCCTCCAGGCAGCTCGGATCTCATAGCGGATCCAGTACCTTACAAAAGGGTGTCGTACGAGAGTTGCACGGAGCCCAAATCGATCCGGACCACCTTGACAACGATATAGACTGCCTGCTGCTCGCCTTCGGAGTCAGCTCACTTGATGACCCCGTGAAACAGGTCTCCCGGTGGGCCGAACGTCTCGCCAATGGTGGCCGTCTAGTTGCACTGGAATGGGCCGCCTTTCCCCACCTCGATCCAGACAGCCCGGAATCCCTTCATGCTGAGGTCTTGAATTTGCTTGAAAGGGAGACCAACCTTCGCAGAATGGCTGGCCAGCAATTGGTCCAAGTCCTGCAGAAATCAGGTTTGACTCATGTCAGACAACAATCTTCCGAAGCAACCAATTGGTTCAGTGAGCAGGATGTTTCCTTCATGACCGCTGAGGCAATCACTCGTCTGGAAGAGACTGATGGGGACAGTAGTCACCTTGTGAGCGGTATGCGTGAGCACCCAGTTAAACCTGCACCTCTGACTGTTGCCTATGGCACACGGAAAGTGGTCATGCAGGTGCAACAGGCTCGACGTGCCGCAGAAGAGAAGAAGGAAACTCTTTCTGGTGCGGACAAGCTCCGACCCGAAGATACAGGGCTGCGTGAACTATTGACCATTCAGTTGGCAGACCTGGTCGATGATCCGGAACAAACCGCAAACACCCTACTCGGCACGTTCGGTGCACGAGCACTTGGTGCACTGTCCGACGAGACCCTGCTGGCAGAAGTAACAGGGATGAGCTCTTCCGCTGCGAAGCGTTTCATCAGCCTTCTGACGCTGGGACGACGATTGAACCAGCCCTTCGAATCAGGGGTTGCCGAAGTGCATGGTCCCGAGGATGCCTATCGTCACCTGGGTCCACAAATGGCGCCCTTGACGCGAGAACATTTCCGTGGCCTCTACCTCGATGTGAAGGGAAAGGTGGTAGCAGATGAGGTGATATCAATCGGTACCCTCACCACCGCACTGGTACATCCGCGTGAAGTCTTCGGTCCCGCGATTGAACGTCACTGTCACAGCCTGTTGATCGCGCACAACCACCCTTCCGGTGACCCGAATCCCTCCCCTGAGGATATTCACATCACACGTGAACTTGCAGAAGCAGGCCGTCTCCTGGGCATCGAACTACTCGATCACATCATTATCGGTCGTGACAGTTATATCTCCATGAAAGAACGAAATTATTATTAACAGCTTTCAGTATTAAACATTGCAGACTCGTTCTTCCCAGCCATTCTAAAACCCTATACCTTCGAGATTGCCTCTTTGGACCCGCTGATTGCTCCGGGTGACCCGGAGTGGAATCGCCTCCCCTTGCCACCGGCGAGCAGTCGTTGTATCCTTCCGGCAGTTAGGAGCACTTAACTGTGGGCAAACCCCACATTGTTCGTTCACTATAGAATGGGGAGTATTCATGAGTAACCATAGTGTCAAGGCACTTCCGTACGCCTATGATAGCCTGACAGGCATCTCGAAGCAGGTCAATGAGTGGCACCATGACAAGCACTACGCGGGTTATGTGGCCAAGCGTAACGAGATTGAGACGAAGCTTGCCGAGCTGAAGGAAAAGGCTGGCAACGCCAATTACTCCGAATTTGGTGAGCTCAAACGTCGCGAGACTTTCAACGCGTCTGGTCAGATCCTGCATGAGATCTATTATGATATCATGGGCGGCGATGGATCCGCCGACGAGTCGCTGGACGTCGTAAAGAAGATTGTCGAAGATTTCGGATCATTCGATGCCTGGAAGGAAGACTTCAAGCTGACCGCCCTGTCAGCTCTTGGTTGGGCCATCCTCAGCTTTGATCCCTCCGATGGCAAGCTTCACAACTTCCTTGTCGATATGCACAACAACGGGGCTGTCTGGGGCTCGAGCCCACTGGTTCCGATCGACGTTTTCGAGCATGCGTACTACTTCGATTACGGCCCGGACCGTGGCAGCTATGTTGATGCTTTCATCAACAACCTCAACTGGACAAAGATCAACGAATTGTACAAGAACGCTACCCGCTAATCCGGGTTCTCGTTCTGATGCATTCCAAAGCGGCCTTCGGGCCGCTTTTTTGCTCAGGATACCGGAGTTTGACATCCCTAACTGCTTGACATTTCAACGAGTTTCGATCTTCTTCGAAGAGATACCCAGTCCGCCCCGTCCGGGGCCTTCTTCCCTGACAAGGAGTCCGACATGTCCTACAGCTTGCCTCCTTTGCCCTATGCCTATGACGCACTGGAACCCTGGTACGACAAAGAAACGGTGACCCTGCATCACGACAAGCATCATGCCGGGTATGTCAACGGTCTGAATGCTGCTCTTGAGAAGCTCGAGGCAGCACGTGAATCAGGTGATTTTGCTGCTGCGAAAGCTCTCTCCAAGGAACTCGCATTCCACGGCAGCGGCCATGTGCTTCATACCATTTTCTGGGAAAACATGAAGCCCGAAGGCGGCGGGAAGCCGATGGGTGAGATTGCTGTTCAAATCGACAATGATTTTGGATCGGTTGATGCATTCAAAAAGCAGTTCCTCGCTGCAACCAACTCAGTTGAGGGGAGTGGTTGGGGCATTCTAGGCTGGAGTGATGAGCTGGGCAAACTGCTGGTCCTCCAGAGCGAGATCCACCAAAACCTGGCCGTACAGGGTATTGTCCCATTGCTCGTCTGCGATGTCTGGGAACATGCGTACTACCTGAAATACCAAAACAAACGTCCTGAGTGGACCGCAGCCTTCCTCGACAACCTGGTCAGTTGGGAGAATGTCAATCAGCGTTACCTGAACGCACGCTGTAAGTAGCAACAGTAGCACTGTTTGGAGTCTTCTGACCCCGGCAGATCGATGTCGGGGTTTTCCTTTTGAATGAGCCTGCAGTTCATCTTGCACCTGAGGAAAAAAGCCCACTCATCAAAAACCCCGGCATCAAGAGCCGGGGCAAAAAGATGTGCTGATGGCTACACCGGTCTAAAACGGTGAGAAACCGCCAGCCGACCAGTAGTCTTCCTTCAGCGAGTCCTGCTGACGTAGCAGGGCATCATAGTGTTCCTTTTCCCATTCGGCGAGCTCAGTGTAGAACTGTTGCACCTCTGGATCGTCGGACGCTTCCGCCTCGCCTTTGTAAAACTGGATCGAGGAGAGCTCGAGCTGAATGCCAATGGCAAGTGCGCTCATTTCCATGTGGGCATCCTTAATACGACCTTTCAGCCGATCTGAGAAGATGGGATGATCGCCCTGCAGAGACTGGTGTTTCGGCAGCTTGACCGATTTGTCGGGCGCTCCGGACTTGATGATGGAATCATACTGAGTGCGGAGAAAACGTACATGGGCAAGTTCCTCACGTGCCAGCATCTCAAACACCTCTTTCCCTTTCGGGTCGGACGTATTTCCTGCAGCCATCATGTAAAAATTGTGCCCATCCCCTTCAAAACGAATGGCTTTTTTCAGTCCTTCGACTATCCTGTCCACTCTGTACCCCCAATGTCCACTGTCTGTAACGCTAACACTTAAGCACGCAGGAAAATCAACCGTTTTCGAGGTTGAACTCCCCAAATTCGAAGAAGTAGCCGGTGCCACTCAGGGCATCGATTTCGGCACGGACGATGGCAAGATGACCCTGCTCGATCTCGAGAAAACGAGCGAACATCTCCCTGGCCTCATCCTTCAGGGTATTGACCATCAGCTCGTAGAAGTTGCTTGTCTCTATTTCGACCTCTTCGGCCTTCATCAGCATCTTCACTTCTTCACCGCGATCCTCACCCGCAAGTTTGTCACGCAAAGCCGAGGCTCGATCCTCAATCACTTCACTGGGAGGAACCACAGTCGCGAGCTTTTCGGGAGTAACATGGCCCGTCTTGTGCCATTCGTCCAAACGGCTGTTCAGGTAGTCCAGATGGCCCTGCTCTTCCTTCGCGAGCAGCTTGAATACCCGTCGTCCGGTCTCATCCGTAGCCGCTTCCACCGCTTTGAGGTAAGTGTCGCGCACTTTTGTTTCGAATTCGATTGCGGTGGTAATTGCTTCTTCCACCGTCGGGATGGAGGTTCCGTCCTGCGCCATCGTTACGGCTCCTTCTCTATCACGAATTGAGTTGTTGTTTCCCGGGTAAAATACGAAAAAAGGTCCACCCCGTTTCCGTAATGCCTCTCCCTTCTGGAGGTTCCAGACGGACAGCAATACGGAGACAGAGTGGACCCATCGTATTTCAGTGAATCAGCTTAGGCCTGCGACGCGCCACTGCTTGCCAGTTCACGGTCAAGGAAGAAGAGACCCGGCTTGAAGTCGCCGACCAACTGCATGCGCGAGTAAATCTCATCGACAACCTGCTCCTCTTCAACCTGCTCGTCTACAAACCACTGGAGGAAGCTGACGGACGCGTGGTCCTTCTCGTTCTCCGCGAGTTCAACGAGCTCGTGGATGCGACGTGTCACTTCCTGCTCATGATCGAAAGCCTGCTTGACAGCTTCGATCGGGGATTTCCAGGTCGTCTTCGGCTTGGCAATCGCGCCAAATTCGGCGCTGGACAGACGATCATAGAGGTAGGTGTAGAACTTCATACCATGGGTCACTTCTTCACGGGCATGGTTCTCCATCCAAGCCGCAAAACCGTCGAGGTTCTGGGTACGGAACCAGGCAGCCATTGACATGTAGATGTAGCCGGAATAGAGTTCGAAGGTCATCTGTTCGTTAAAGGCCTTCTGGATCTTTTTGCTCAGCATGGTTGATCTCCTGTATGGTTGTTCACGTTTCAACGAAAGTCTTCTATTGGATTCGGGAGACAAGAAAAACGGCTTGTATTTCAGTTGAAATGCAAGCCGCAGAAATATGCCTCTCGATCAGTTCTCAGGCATAAGGATACAAATCGTTTTTCACTTTCTCGAGCATGTCCAGCATAGCGTTATGCTTTTCCTCGTCAATCAGGAGGTAGCGAAGCAGGTAGTGCTGGGCGGTCAAGTGCTGTCCCTTGACTTCACCAAGAAGCTTCGTGGCCATCTCCACGGTCCGCTTCTCCAGCCTGTTGTGCTTCTCGATGCCATCCCAGACAGATGCGACATCTTCAGGTGTTAGCGAGAAAGGTTTCTTCTCCATCGAATCGACAATCAATTGCTGAATATTGTAATGGTTCTGGGAATCCCGCATGATTGTTTCCACCACTGCGCGAAGCAGCGGATGATCCGTCTTTTCGAGGATACTGCTGCATGAAGACATCGAAGCATTTTCGATCTTCTGCCAATCTTTCAAATCGGCGACGATTTGTTCCTGAACTTCTTTCTGCGACATATCCCCCCCCTTTGGCTGTATTGTGCACAATCATCGTTTTATCCAATGGATGACTGCTTTCGAGCTACGACCCTGTAAAGGACAGGATCGAGACATTGCACCATCATTAACAAAGTATCTAATTACTTTGTGACGAACAACCGAAAAGGTGGTGATTGTCACCACACTTTTTCGTCCAATCGCTTGTCAAAGAGCCAGAATCAGCCTCTCCTTACTTCCTGCAATCCTCGCAGATGCCCTCGAGTTCCAAGCGCATGCGGAGCACTTCGAAACGACCCGTCTTTTTCAGCAACGTCCCCATGTCAGGCAACACCCGGTGGTCGATGTCCACAATTCGTCCGCATTCCACACAGTGCAGGTGGTAATGCGGGTAGGTGTCGCCATCGTACCGTCTCGGCATACCCGGGAGCTCGATGGTGCGGATTTCACCCTGGTTGGTCAGCAGTTCCAAGTTACGGTACACCGTTGCCAGGCTGACATTAGGGAGCTTCTCCCGAACCTTCGAATGCAACTCGTCCGCGGTCGGATGAGCGTGCGACTCGCGAAGAACCTCGAGCAGAATGGATCGTTGCCGCGTCATTCTTGTAGGCGTTTCGGACATCTTTCTCCTAATCAGGAATCATTCCTAATAAGTACTAAATTTAGGCTCAGGTCAAGGAGAGTCTTTGAGGATTTGCTAGATTTAGAGCCGGTGGGGCATGTTGGCTTTCTTGTAATATAACAAGGACTTACAGTAATCATTAGAGAAGAACGGGGTACCAGAGAGAACGGGGACAGGTAAATCACCCGTCCCCGTTATTTGTGGCAATCAGGTTGCTGTTAATCAGAGAACACGCAGCGCCTGGTTGAGGTCATCCATGATGTCCGCCGGGTCTTCGATACCGACCGATAGACGGATGAGATTATCTTTGATCCCAGCTTTTTCGCGAACTGTTTTCTCGTAGGTCGAGTGAGTCGTGGAGGCTGGATGGCAAACCAGCGTGTCGCAATCGCCCAAGCTGACGGCAACCTTTGCAAGTTCGACGGCATCCATCAGCTTCTTCCCTTCCTCGAAGCCACCATCGATTTCAAAAGCAATCATGCCACCGAAGCCGCTCATCTGGCGTTTCGCAAGCTCGTGACCCGTGTTCGATGAAAGGCCGGGATAATGAACGACCTTGACTTTCGGATGGAAGACGAGGAACTGCGCGATCTTCATCGCGTTTTCGCAGTGCGCTTTCATCCGGATCGGCAGGGTCTTCAGACCGCGCAGCAGCAGCCAGGCGTTCAGCGGTGCCATGGTCGCGCCGGTGTCAATGTAGACATCGTTGCGCAGACGGTCGATGTACTCCTGCTTACCAACCACACACCCGGCAACAACATCACCATGCCCACCAATGTACTTGGTCGCGGAGTGCATGACCACATCGACACCGTATTCAAGCGGACGCTGCAGAATCGGGGTGGCAAAGGTGTTGTCGACAACGACAGTCAGCCCATGCTTGTGGCCGAGTTCAGCAAGTGCCTTGATATCCAGGATTGCCAGGGTCGGGTTAGCCGGAGTCTCGAAGAAAAGCACCTTCGGGTTCTTTGCCTTCTTGATAGCATCCTCGACCACATTCAAATCGGTGAAATCTACCTCGATCCCGGTAACGCCAAAACGCGGCATCACATGATCCGTCAACGCGTGCGTTCCACCATAGACCGTCTCACTCGAGATGTAGCTATCCCCGGACTTGCAGTCGGTCATGATCGCATTGAAGCTAGCGGCCATCCCTGAGCCCAAAGCCTGCGCAGCCTCTCCCCCTTCGAGGCAGGCGATTTCACGCTGAAAAGCGTCAACGGTGGGATTCGAAATGCGTGAGTAGATGTAACCATCCGCCTCGCCATTAAACAGATCGGCCCCGTGCTGTGAATCGCGGAACTGGTAGGTTGAGGTCTGGTAGATCGGAAGGCTGATTGCACCCGTCGCGGCATCCCCCCCTCCAAAACCATGGATGGCTTTCGTAGCTATCCGCCAGTGCTCTTTCACCTTCGTCATGGAAACTCCCTTCTCGTTCAGCAAAGCTTGTCGTTAATCACTCATCGAATTGAGTTCAACCAGCACACTTCCCGTGCTCTTTGGATGAAGGAAACCAACACGCTTTCCTCCGGCACCGGGACGACTCTGCTGGTCGATCAATCGAACCCCTTTCTCACCGATCTGCTCAAGTGAGACATCCACATCATCCACTTCGTAGCAGATGTGGTGCATACCGGGACCGTTTTTCTCAAGGAACTTGGCGATGGGGGAGTCGGGCGATGTTGGTTCGAGGAGTTCGATGTGAACATCCCCTACCTCAAACATCGCAGCTTTCACCTTTTGGTCCGGCACGTCCTCAATGGCGTGCAGCTGCATCCCCATCACATCACGATAGAGCGGGATGCTTTCATCGAGGCTACGAACGGCAACGCCAATATGATCAATCTTCTTCATCATGAATCATTACTCGTTGTTTTGGTTCTCTTTACAGCATCAACCCAAAATGGGTACGAATCTCCTTGATCGCCTGATCTGCAACGTCACGGGCATTCTCGAACTCACCATTCGTCGTCTCAATTGTCCGAACGGGGCAGATTTTCACGGCACGCTCCGCCCACCCTTCGTAGGCACGGTTCAGCTCAGCCAGATAGTCGCGTGCGATGCCCTTTTCACTGTCCCGCCCCCGCTTGTTGATTCGTCCAATCAGGTCATCTACATCAGCCCTGAGGTAGAGGATCATGTCGGGCGGACGCAGGTAGCTGACCATGTTGCGGAACAGTTCGGAATAGTTTTCGAAGTCACGAGGGCCCATGTAACCTTGACGATGTAGCGTGCGGGCAAAGATTTCGACATCCTCATAAATGGTGCGGTCCTGGATACAGGAGTTTCTGCTCGCCGAAATCTCTCTTTGCGCTTCGAATCGTTTGGAGAGGAAGTACACCTGAAGGTGGAAGCTCCATCGCTTCATGTCGGCATAGAAATCATCGAGATAAGGATTGTCAATCACCGGTTCATACCAGGCCTTCCAACCGAGATCTTCGGCGATCAGGTTGGTAATAGTCGTTTTCCCCACTCCGATATTCCCGGCAATAGCGACGTAATGATTCACTCAGCTCCCTCTCGTTTGGTTCGTGAGAATATACACAAGGGGACATGCTCTTCCCACCCGTTCCGCTCTGCTCCTCGTGTGGTACTTTTGTGGATCGCCGAGCCTCCATGCGGCAGTCCGGCTTCGAGCGATGAGCCAGCCTCCTGGACACTTGCTCGAAACAGGCAAGGACGACACGCCGCTCAGTAGTTGCGTCCATCCCAAGCCCGTCCTACCTTTCCGCCACTATCACTACGACCACGTCAACCAGGAACGGTCTCCCATGTTTAGTCACCCCCACTCCCGACCCTCACGATTCATCTTTCTAGCGCTGTTGCTCTTCACAGCGATCTTGTTTCCAGTAGGACAAACCCATGCAGCAGCACCCGATCCCGCCTGGAGCAGCAAAGGAATGGCGTCAACCGCGCATCCGCTGGCAACTGCAGCAGCTCAAAAGGTGCTTGAAGATGGTGGCAACGCGGTGGATGCCGCACTTGCAGCCATTTATACCCTCGATGTGGTCACTCCATACAGCGAAGGGCTCGGCGGAGGGGAGTTCTGGGTGGTCCACTGGGCGAAGGATGGGTCGGTAATCACGATTGATGGTCGTGAATCCGCCCCCGCAGCGGCGAAACAGAATATGTATCTCGATACGGCTGGTGCAGTCATTCCGGGATTGTCCACCTACGGCCCGCTAGCCGGTGGTGTGCCGGGATCGGTTGCGGCTCGTGAAGAAGCATTGAAGCGCTACGGCAGCATGAAGCGCTCCCGAATCATGAAGGACGCGATTTCTGCGGCGGACAAAGGTTTCATTCTGACTCCTTCGCAGGGAGCAATTTTCGAAGCGGCCGGCCCCTATTTCCAACAGTACGAGACATCCGGCGCGGTGATGTTCAAATCCGACACCACCACCTGGAGTGTCGGAGACCGTTTCATCCAGAAAGATCTTGCCTCCACCCTGAAGCGAATCGCGAAGGATGGCGGGGATGAGTTTTACCGTGGCGAGACCGCCGAAGAATTTGCCCGCTACATGCAGGAGGTCGGCGGAATCATCACTGCACAGGACCTCGCCGATTACACCCCCATCGTCCGTGAGCCGATCCACGGTGAGTATCGTGGGTACGACATCTATTCGATGCCGCCCCCTTCTTCGGGCGGGATTCATCTCGTCCAGATCCTCAACATTCTGGAGGAATGGAACCTCGAGCAGTTTGA
Source organism: bacterium (assembly GCA_020444265.1). Classification (GTDB taxonomy): domain Bacteria; phylum Electryoneota; class Electryoneia; order Electryoneales; family Electryoneaceae; genus JAHLLH01. The sequence continues at coordinate 176,848 of JAHLLH010000001.1, read as the reverse complement.
CCGCTATTCGGCGCGCTATTACCACCACCTGGGTGAGGCGATGGAAGCCGCCTTTGCAGACCGTTCCCACTTCCTCGGCGACCCGGCCTTTGTCAACGTACCTACCGAAGGGTTGACCTCGAAAGAATACGCAGTTGAACTGAGAAGCTCGATCAACTCGCTTTGGGAACGAAAGGTTCGTGGACCAGGCGATCCGAGGATGTACATGGAGAATCCTCCCGATTCCCTGATCAAGCCCTCCCACACTTCCCACCTGTCGGTGATTGACCAGTGGGGCAACATGGTCGCCCTAACCACATCGGTCAACACCCACTTTGGCAGTAAGGTGATTGTGGGCAGTAATGGCTTCTTCCTGAACAATACGATGGACGATTTCTCCATCCAGCCGGGCCATCCGAACGCCTTCGGCTTGATTGGTGAACAGGCCAATGCAATTCGCCCGGAGAAACGTCCCCTCTCCAGCATGACACCAACCCTCGTACTGAAGGATGGCAAACCCTTTATGGCGATTGGTGCCGCAGGTGGACCGCGAATCATCACATCAACTTTGCAGAGTGTGGTCAATGTGATCGATTTCGGTGCAGATATCCAGGAAGCGATCAGCGACCCCCGCATCCATCACCAGTGGTCGCCAGATTACCTCTTCATCGACCCGGAAATCTCCCCCGACTGCGCAAAGGAATTGTACCGGTTGGGCCATCGTGTCGTGCGCTACGACCTTGGCAGCGTGGTTCAGGGTGTGATGATCGATCCGGAAACAGGTCTCTATTTTGGTGCTGCGGATCCACGTGCTGGTGGGACGGCGGCAGGAGTGAGGTAGGGAGTGAAACCTGGGCACGGGACTGCCCGGGCCACCCACGATCAAGTGGGAATACGAAGAGAGATTGATGGCTGTACGGTATGACCGCAACGCCGACCGTCTTCACCTGGCGGTCGGCGATCTGCTTTATGTCGAGCGTGTTCGCGATCCACGCATCGCAGGTGATCTTGCCTCCCGGTCCGAACTGGGACGAGATTTGCATATTCTCCACGGTGAGAAACGTGCTGAACGTTTCGACGATTTCCGCTCGGAAGTCGAGGTAACCTGGAGCGGGTCGCTTGATGGAGCGGAGATTGTGCTGCATGGTCGTATCGACGGAATCTGGCAGGGTGATGATACAGCGATCGTAGAAGAATTAAAATCAACTTTCGCGAACTCATCGCTCCTGCCCTATCCCTCCCATCAGATGCAGCTGCTAATCTATCTCGCCATGCTTGATAAGCAGGGTACAACCGCCGTTGGACAGCTCTGCTACCTTCATCCGATCACGCGTGCTGAATCCCTCTTCTCGACCCATCTCGAGGAGGTCACCTGGGCTGAACTCGAACGCAGAATGCAGGCGATTCTGAATTGGCACCGTCGTGAGACGGAACGTCTGGAGGCTCGTAAAGCGACTGCTAATCGGATTCGCTGGCCTTACCCTGAAAAGCGACCCGGCCAGGAAGTAATGGAAGCTGAGGTCGAATCGGCCTTGACTAGTGGACAGCATGCGTTGATCTCTGCTCCTACCGGCAGTGGCAAGACCGCTCCTGTTCTTCTAACCGCTTTCCGTCACTCCTGTAAGCATGGTAAACGTCTCGCCTTCGCCACATCGCGGACCGCACAGCAGCAGAGTCGAGGAGAGTTGCTCTGCGAAGCCGCAGATGCTGAAGCACGCGGTCGCATGCTGATCCTGACCGCGCAGGAAAAATTGCTGGATGGATTTGACTTGCCTGAAGAGGCCTCCCTCCCCTTCGACCCCTGGGATCCACCTGAATGGTTCCTCGAATGGCTCGACAGGGGGATCGTCCTCGATGGTGAAGCAGTGCGGGATGTCGCTCTCGCGCACCAGGTTGACCCTGTTCAGCTTCAGCGAGAAGCAATGCGCTATGCCGATGTCTTGATTGGTGATATGAACCTGCTGGCGATGCCTGCGCCGGGAACACGCTCCCCTATGGGACGAGTTCGGACCTCTCGAGAGGAAATCCTGCTGATCGACGAAGCGCACGGCCTGCCCGACCGTCTCCGAGACCAGCGAGCCGCCACGTTAGCACCAGAAGAGTTAAAAAGGCTGGCCGAAGAGCTGCGTGACCACCCTTCGCCGTTAACCGGTGAACTTGCTTCGGTCGTCGAGGAAATAGTTGGACTATTAGCGGAAATGCTACATCCTGAAGAAGATAACGAGGGCTTGCCGATTTATGACCGTGTCGATCCAGCCGACCCGATCCTGCAACCTCATTTTCTGCATGCCCTCGAACTGATCAGTAGCACTCTGCACGACTCCCTGCCCGAGCAGCAGCGAGAATCGCTGTACCAGCTCCAACGAGCCATCACAGCGGCATCCCAGCCATCCGGCTACGCTGCTTATCTCGACAGGATGAACGGCACTTGGTGTTGTGAACTGGCCGAGACCGGGCAGGTACTGTCAATTCTTTCTGAGTGGTACAGCAGTGTGATCGCCTTCTCCGCCACCCTTGATCCTCTCGAGATCGCTCGTGAGGAATTGGGGCTTCCTGTTGCACACTCTCGTCTGGTCCGACTCCCAGACCCGTACGGGCGAGATCAGCGTTTGGTGCTAAGGTATGCCGGGATCGATACCACCTGGGCAAGACGTGAAGAAACGGCACCTACCCTTGCAGACCTGCTCAGCGGATGTGTGAAAGCCACTGGCGGGAACTGGCTGGTCTTTCTTCCCTCCCGTGCGTACCTCGAGTTGCTGAATCGTCACTTGGCAACCCGCTCCACCCCCGCCTTGGCGTTGCGTCCAGGGATGCCCCCTTCCCTGATGAAACGGCTGACCGAAGGTAGTACGTCCGCGCTGCATCTCGCGCTGATGGGTGGCACCCTTGCCGAGGGCATGGACCTGCTCGAGGGTGGGTATCGTGGCCTGGCCATCGTCAGCATCGGCTTACCACCCCCATCTCCACGTGCGGAATTGATGCGTGTCGTGACCGAAGAACGGGGTGAGTCGGGATTACTGAAGGCTTACTTGCTGCCGGGGTTGCGTCGGGTTCAGCAAGCCGCAGGCAGATTGATCCGTGGTCCCGAACAGCGTGGTGCACTCCTGCTGATTGACCCACGGTTCACTCGTCCCGATATTGAGTCATTGATGCCCGATGGTTGGCGTGAAGCCGAAGTTCATGATGACCCCACCATTCTCCACAACCTGCTAGCAGACTGGACACATCGCCCCTGACCGCCTCGTGAGTGCCAGAGTAGCAGACAGGGCTGTGATACTTTGATCGGCAACCGCTCTCTGCGTATACTTCTGTTCTACAGGCAGGTTGTTCATAGCTTGGAATACCCGCCTGTGTTGAATTCGCTGACAGGCTTACCACCAGATGAGGATCGTATGGCCGACCCCAAAAAGCAGGAAGCGGTCCAACCGGATGCCATCGAAGAAGAGGATGAATTTTTCGGTATCAACGAACCTGATCAGGATGATCCTGAGTCCGCAGAGGATATCAGTGAGCGTGTCAAACGTGCGGCAGGCAAGGTGAAACAGGGTTTCTCCACTGGGGCAGAAGGGGTATCATCTGTGGTAAAGCGTGCACTGAATTCTCGCGATCATGTCCTCATGGTTCGTATCAACGACGAAGCTCTGGAGCGGATCACGGATCTGAAAGACGCAGGCTTATTCCGCAGTCGAAGCGAAGCTGCCGCCTACCTGATTGCAGAGGGTATTGCGACCAAGAGTGACCTGTTTGGACGGATTCAGACCAAAATCAAGCAGATCCAGGAGATCAAAGACGAGCTCCGTGCTCTTGCCGAAGGACAGGAAGGTGTAGAATTGGACAAACCTTCGGATGAAGACAAGTAACCCCACGACTGTGATGCGACCCGCCGGAAAGATAAACGTTATGACTGCCAGAATCGCACGCCTGACAACCCTGCTTTTGATCGCCCTGTTTCTTGTCTCTGCCTGTGCCATAGAGGAATCTGACAAGGACCCGGTCGGTGCCATTTCTGTAACAGCGATCGATACCTCCCAGGGGACGCCACTTACTGCCGGTCGCGTCCTGGTAGACGGTGTGCCACGCGCTCAACGTCTGCCCGCACTTGTTTCGGGCCTGACGGCTGGATCCTATGAGGTCGAAGTTCGACCTGAAGGCATTTACCCGGCTCAGAGCTTTACAACAGTTGTGAACCCGCCTGATACTTCGCAGGTCTTTGCCCAGTTCAACACACCCGACACCGCCCAGGTGCAGATCAATACGGATGACGATGCCACTATCATTGTGGACGAGGCATATGCCTCCGCAGAGCCAAACTCCCCCTTCTTCATCTCGCCGGGTATCCACGAGTTCAGTGTCTGGAAAAATGGCTTCCTTACCGTTACTCCAGCCTTGGTCGTCAGCGAGGAGATGGAACCGGGTGGCAGCTATATGTACACGTTGACACTGGAGTCGGGGACGATTGGAAACAGCCTTGATGAAATCGCACCCGAGTTTACTCTGCCTGATCCAGACGGCAACGAGTATTCTCTAGGTGAACTTCGTGGACATGTGGTGCTGGTCAATTTCTGGTTTGTCAACTGCCAGCCCTGCCGTGAGGAATTCCCCTCGATTGAACAGGTCTACGACGAGTATGCCGGAGATGGATTTCGTATCCTTGCGGTCAATACGGGATGGTATACGACTGACACGGATGAGGCCATCGCCGACTTCAAATCCCAGTTCAACTTGAGCTTCCCGTTGCTGGTGAACCAGGATCAGCAGGAAATAACCAACACGGTTTATCAGGTTACTTCAGCCCCGACCAATTTCCTGATTGATGAAACCGGTGTCATCCAGTATCGTTTCGGATCCACGACCTACGAAGACCTGACAACCAAGCTCGAGTCGATGCTGCCGTAGAAAATGGCAGTTGGTCACAATCCCCGGAGGGAGCATCCGTTTCCTGCGTACCAGCAAAGCAAGCGGTGGCGAGGTTCTCTCCTGGGCCCTCTACGACTTTGCCAACTCCGCCTTTGCGACCACCATCCTCGCGGTCATCTTCAACCGCTACTACGCGGGCGTCGTCGCCGGTGGCGCGGAAGGTGTATCACTTGCCATCTTCGGGCAGGAGCGGACCATCCACGGTGCGGCGATGTTCAATTTCATCGTCACCATCGCCATGTTCCTGGTAGCAGTCTCCTCCCCAATCCTGGGTGCCTGGGCTGATTCCCTCGCCGCAAAGAAACGATTCCTCTCCGCCTATATCCTGCTCGGTGTCCTCTCGACGGCGATGTTGAGCCAGGCCGGACCCGGGACCTGGTTATCCAGCGGCATCTGGTTCATCCTCGCTAATTTTGCCTTCGCCGGGGGCAATGTTTTCTACAACGCCTTCCTGCGAGATATTGCCAGTCCAGACGAAATGGGACGTATCTCGGGCTGGGGGTGGGGAATCGGCTACCTCGGTGGTGGTACTTTGCTACTGCTGAACCTGCTCATGCTTCAGGCACCGCACTTGCTGGGGTTTCCACCGGATACGTTCACCGTCCACCACACCTTCATGACTGTTTCCGTCTGGTGGGCCCTCTTCTCGATTCCATTGCTGGTCAAGGTGAAGGAACGTGTCCCGGTTGAGAAGCTATCCATGGTCGAAGGAGCGGTCGATTCCTTCAGACGCCTTGGCCACACCTTCCGCAATATTCGACGTTACCGTCAGCTGTGGCGTTTTCTTGTTGCCTACCTCTTCTTCAACGATGGCATCGAAACGGTGATTATCATGGCTGCGGTCTTTGGGGACCAAGTGCTGGGAATGAGCCAGGAGCTACTGATCGGATATTTCCTTCTGATCCAATTCACCGCCTTCTTCGGGTCGCTGCTCTTCGGACGTATCAGCAACGCAATCGGCACATTACGTGCGCTGCGTGTCACTCTGATCATCTGGTGCATCGTGGTCATCAGCGCATTCTTTGTCGGCTGGACCGGCTACCCGATCCCTGAGTATTTTGTCCTCGGGATTATCGCCGGTATCGTTATGGGTGCCAGCCAGTCCCTCGCTCGCGCGCTTCAGGGTACCTTCACGCCAGTGGGACAGGAAGCGGAGTTTTTCGGTTTCTTCGCGGTCAGTGGCAGATTTGCAGCGATCCTCGGACCCTTGACCTACGGTGCCGTGGTTGCCCTTACCGGTTCGCTCCGAATTGCCATTCTGACTCTCATCCTCTTCTTTGTCACTGGGATGATTTTACTGACTCGTGTTGATGAGAAGGAAGGTCGTGAGATTGCCCTGGCCGAGGGGCTTGAATGATCTCGGGAGCCCGGTAGAACAGCTGCATTGTTGCCGATAAACAGACTACAGGGCTTAAGAACACCGAAAATACCGAGTCACCGGGGTATAATTGTCGGGGGAAAGGGTGTTCAGGTGATTGCCCTGACTCGCTGAATCCGCTATATTTCCCGATGGGCAATAGGAAGCCGTGACCAACCATCCGTATGGATCGGACTGAAGGGACCACGATGAGTTCAAAGGGTCGTATTCTTATCGTTGATGATGAACCTGATATCAGCGATTTTCTTTCCGCGTTTTTTCAGCTCAAAGGCTATGAACCCCAAGTGGCGAACAGCGGTATGGAAGGCCTCGAGAAGCTGAAATCATTTAATCCCCATGTGGTATTGCTTGACGTACGCATGCCTAAAATGGATGGGATTGAAACGCTGCGGAAGATACGCGAACATGATGAAAATGTTGGTGTCATCATGGTCACTGCCGTCCACGAGGTAAACATTGGACGTGAGGCTCTCAAGTTGGGTGCCGCAGATTTTGTGACCAAACCGATCGATCTCGAGTATCTTGAGACAACGGTGATGGTGAAGCTCATCAATCTGATGTCGTAACCAGGCCGCGCAAAGCGGCCCCCCGGATGTGTGGACGGGATTCAGTCCACCAACCGCTTAGACTTGCGGAGTAGGAACATGATTCTGCCGATGTACATTCCCGGCCAATGGGAAATTATCATTGTCGTCTTCGGCATCCTCGTCCTGTTTGGCGGAAAAAAGATCCCCGAGATGATGAAGGGTATCGGAACCGGGATCAAGGAATTCAAGAAGGGTGTTCGTGAAGAAGATGCGGAGACCAAGACGATTCCCGAAGATGAGAAAAAAGCCGAATAGGCGATCTACAACATTGCATACCAATCAGCGCAGCCCATCCGGGTTGCGCTGTTTTTGTCTGGCAGGACAATAGATGATCAATACATTGATGGATCAAACGATGGATCGAGGTAGGGATTAGTCGCTCTTTCGGTGCCAATGGTTGTCGCTGGACCATGCCCAGGGTAGACATTTGTCTCATCGGGCAGGGCAAGCAGACGACTACGCAGCCCCTTTAGAAGCTGCACCCCATCACCACCGGGCAGGTCCCACCTCCCCACACCGCCAGCGAAAAGGGTATCGCCAGCGAAGAGATGATTGTCCAGCTTGAAGACGACATGACCTCTGGTATGGCCGGGGATGTGCATCACCTCAAGGTGGAATGGTCCGATCTCGAGGGTGTCGCCATCGCGGACCGTGCGATCTGGTTCACCCGCGACCGAGGAATTCCCCATGAAGACCGATAAATTGGCCTGAGGGTTGGTCATCGCGTCAACCTCATCGGGATGGCAGATCAATTCCGCGTCTGGAAACTGCTCACGCAGCTCAGCGACACCGCCGATGTGATCGTAGTGGCCATGGGTGATCAGAATCGCCTTCAACTCGACGCCCAATTGACGGATCATCGCCGTCAAGCGCAAAGCCTCGTCGCCCGGGTCGACCAGAAAGGCCACGCCTCCCTCGTGCACGAGGAAGGCGTTGGTCTGAATCGGGCCTACTGGAATCTGTTCGATCTTCATTTGCCCTGCAGGTATTGTCGTACGAAGGCATCGGGACGTGGGGTTTTACCGGTCGCATTACGCACCAGTTCATCCATCTGCCACAACGATCCATGCTTGAAGATGTTCTCCTGGAACCACTTGCCGATCCGCTTGTCCCCTACCCAGGAAGCGTGTTCATCGAGGCCGAGATCCTCTACCATCTTCTCCTGGAACATGCTCGCCTGCCACTCGCCCAACAGGTAGTTGTGGTAGTAGACGGGTGCCATGGAGATGTGAGTCTTGCTCGCCCAGTCCGCCATGTCGGTACGGTTCTTGGGACGACGGACCAGTTGGAAACGTTCGATCAGGTCCCACCAGCGATTTTGTTGATCCTGGTCGGGATCACGGTAGAGGCCGCGTTCAAAGTGGATCATAACCATGATCCAGCGAGTGGTAACGGCCATATTCATCCTCTGCTCTTCCAGCAGACTGCTGGCGAGGCCGCGAATCTGCGAACCAGTCAGGCCGAACATCTCGACCATCCACTCGAGGTCACGGGCCAGACGCCCAAAGAACATAGCAACGCCCTCGGTGGTCGAAATGTGCGCGGCACGACGCAGGGTGTGCGGCAGACCACTGTCGATGTTCAGATCGTAGACCGCATGACCAAACTCGTGCAACGCCGTTCCTGCCCAGTAGGTGTTGTCTTTGAGGTTCAGCAGGGTACGGACATCGCCCTTCCGGTCTACATCGAGGCAGAAAGCGTGCGGATCCTTGCCCTCGTGCTCGTAATAATCGCCCTTGTCAAGGATGCTATCAATAGGCAGGCCAATCCCCTTGAAGTACTCCTTGTTCCACTCGAGCGTCTCTCGTCCCTGGTAAATCGGGTCGGTTTCCGCACCGAAAACCGGCGGTACTTCCTGGAAGAAGGGATCGGAATAATGCCATGGGGCGAGGTCAATGGATTCGGTATCGAACTTGGCCGACATGAGGAAATCGAGACGTGCTTTCATGCGACGGTAGGCTTCTTCGGACATGGTCGTGAAGTTGCCCAACGCGCTGAATAGACGTGCCTCATCAATTTCCTGCAGCTCCAGGTTCATACGGTAATAATCAGGGAAGCCGATGGAGCGCGCCGCGACGTTGCGCATTTTCACCAGCTCATAAATCTCCTGCCCGATCTCGGGGCCGATCATCTTGCTTGCTTCCCAAGCCTCCTTGCGCTGCTCGATGTCCGTTGAGTTGCGCAGGATATCATTGACGACGTTGGAAGTGACCTTTTCGCCGCCGATTTCCGGGCGGAAGGAGGTCACCTTTGCCTCAAGCCGTTTCTCACGTGTCACCAGCTCGGACAGAACCTCTTCGGGGAGCATGTGCGGTGCCATCTCCAGCAGCAGCAACTGGGCCCAGCGGCGCAGCTGATGATCCTGAACACCCGAATCAGCCAGCTTCACTTTCAATTCATCGAAGACTTCACGGTTCGCGAGTGCGAGACGATAGTCCATTTCAGCCTGTTCGGCTTCCTTGAAACTTTCTTCGGAACCAGTCGTCGATGCCTTCCAGGTCGTTTCACCTTGTTTGGTACGCAAAGGCTCGAGCAGTTTGTCCGTCGCTTCGAGAGTTGATCGCAGGGCATTTTCGGTTTCAGTATTTCCAGTCAACGCCACTTCCTCCGTACACATCTGGTAGGGGTGCGAAACGAACCATCGCTTCGCACGGATCGTCCTTGAGATTTAGCCTGCAAAGGTACTAATCTTCACGATTTTTTGCAAGTTGAGTATGGTCTGTTTCTGCACGATGAGGGCCGTTCGACCGCATTTCCGCCAGAGTGGCAGAGAGGGACGACAGTCCCTATCTTTGGCCATGGCGCAACTCGAAGTGTATATCGTCGATCCAGCCTCCATCGATCCAGCTCGCAACACCGCCCTGCTCGAAGGCGATGAGGCCCATCACCTGCTGCGGGTGAGACGTGCTCGACCGGGAGACGAGGTTATGTTGATCGATGGCATGGGTACCGCCTGGCCCGCCTCCTTTCAACAGGCGGACTCCATCTCGGCCATCCTGAACATTGGCGACCCCCTACCTGCCTGGAATGAGCCAGGCCTGACAGTCCACCTCGGCCTTGGGCTGCTGAAGGCAGACCATGTCAGCGATGCAATCAACCTCGCAGTGCAGGCGGGTGTCGCTTCGGTCACTCCTCTGGAGACACGCTATTCGGTTGCCGGTTGGACCGATAAAAAAGCGAGCAGAGCGGAGCGTATCGCCCGGACAGCTGCCAAACAATGCGGCCGAGGCCTCGTTCCTCCGCTCCACCCGGTGCAACCCCTCGACAAATGGTGCATCGAAGTAAGAGAGATAACGCATCGGATCCTGCTGGATGGGGATGGCGGACCACTTCCGGAGATGAACCCGGGAGAGCAGGTTGCCCTCGCTATCGGCCCGGAAGGTGGTTTCCACAACGAGGAACTGGGCATGTTGGAGGATGCGGGATTTCAGCGTGTCCGTCTGGGCGACCGACGGCTTCGTAGCGAGACAGCTGTCGCAGTAGGTGTTTCACACCTGATCCTGACAGCGGATCTCAACCCAAACAAGTGAACATCAATCATCGATAGTGGACTGAAAAAGAACGGACGAACCATGGGCGAGACAAAGCATTACCAGGTAGTCATTATTGGAAGCGGCCCGGCAGGCTACACGGCCGCGATTTACGCATCACGTGCAAATCTCAACGTCCTCGTGATGGAAGGCTTCGCCTCCGGCGGTCAGCTGATGATCACAACGGACGTCGAGAACTACCCTGGCTTCCCGGAAGGGATCACCGGCCCGGAGATGATGGATGCTTTCCGCAAGCAGGCAGGCCGTTTCGGCGCTGAACTTCGCCATGAAGATGTCACCAAGGTCGATCTGACCCACGGCTCGCCTTTCCGCCTCTGGGCAGAGGATGAGGAAATCCTCGCGGATGCCGTTATCATCTCCACAGGCGCCTCCGCCAAATGGCTTGGTCTACCGAGCGAGCAGGAGTTGATGGGTTTTGGTGTGTCGGCCTGTGCAACGTGTGATGGATTCTTCTTCACGGGCAAAGAGGTAGCGGTTGTTGGTGGTGGCGATACCGCCATGGAAGAGGCAACTTACCTGACACGACATGCCTCCAAGGTGCACCTGATCCATCGTCGCGACGAGTTCCGTGCCAGCAAGATCATGCAGAAGCGTGCGCTGAGCAATGAGAAGGTCGTTGTACATTGGAACAAGACGGTCAACGAAGTTCTTGGCGACAAGGAGAGTGGTGTGACCGGGGTGGCGCTCGAGGATACGGTCACCGGCGAGAAGAGCACCCTAAACGTCGAGGGTTTCTTCCTCGCCATCGGCCACAAGCCGAACACCGACCTATTCGCTGGCCAGCTTTCAATGGATGAAACGGGCTACCTGATCGCGGATGCCGATTCGACCCGCACGGAAATCGAAGGCGTCTTCGCTGCTGGTGATGTACGTGACCATGTCTACCGTCAAGCGGTCACCGCCGCCGGATCGGGCTGCCGTGCAGCGATTGATGCGGAACGTTGGCTGGAAGAAAAGGCCGAGGAAACGGAAGAAGCCAACGCCGAAGCTCATGCCTGATCTGATCTACAGCATGCAACAAGGGGCATGGCGAATTCGCCATGCCCCTTTTCTATTGTGCGTTCTTGGTCCTTATCGAATCAACACCAGCTTCTGAACAACATGTTTGCCCGCGGAGGTTTGGACATCCAGGAAGTAAATCCCGCTGCTGACATCTTCCGCACGCCAGGAAAACTGGTGGGTACCAGCTCTTAGCATTCCATTCGTCAACTGGGCCACCTCCCTGCCCTGCACATCGATGACTCGAACCCTCAACTCCCCCGTCTCAGGCAGAGAAATGGAAAAACGAGTCTCCGCATTAAAGGGATTCGGATGTGACGGGGCGACTGAAAAACGGTCCGGGAGGGCATTATCTTCCGCAGCATCAAGTGTTCGGCTGCATGTTCCAGTAACCTCCAGGCGATCACGTGTAGCAAAAGGATCATTCGAAGCAAACGACAGGATTGCCGACTGTTGCCCAACTTCAGTTGGTTCGAAATAGAGATCAACCGCGCCGTACTCGCCTTCATGCAAGGTATCAAACTGAGCGACCGCACGAAAAACGGAGTTGTTTGAGCCGATGGAATAGAGAATCAGATCCATGATACCATTGTTTGTCACCCAAAGGGTTTTGGTTACTGGTTGGTCTGGCAAAGTCTCCCCGATGTCAAAAGCATCCCCCCTCATCCAAAGGTTTGGCAGGAAATAATGCTCGCTTGAAAAGGGGAGGAACTGCTCCGGTTCCAGATCAATTATTTCGCCCAATCCGCCCGGGTTGGAGGTCGAGTGATAGGGTCCGGAGGGATCACCCCAAAAGTTGTTTCGAGCTTCTGCCTGATCCGATGCGAACGAGATGACGCTCTCACCTCCACCAACATTGCCGACAAAATCACATTGCTCAACGCTGACGGTCGCATCCTGATAACCGATGAGAACCCCCGCCCATTCTGGAATATAACCCTCAACCAGTGGTGCGTTCTGTATGAAGAGATTGCGTCTGAAGTGAACCTCGGGGTTGACCAGGTTGCTTGAAAGGATACAACAGGTCAAGTATTGCAGGCCCCTGTTATTGCGGAAGATATTCAGGTTAACATCCGCGTGGGAAAGCAATTCGAGTGCCGTAGTTGACCTGTAGCTGATGTTTCCCTCGAAGAGATTACGGTCAACCTGAACATACTCCGCATTCGTCACCTTTACGCCACTTGCAGCACCAAGGTCCGACCGGTTCTCCGTAAACCGGTTATTGGTAACCCGGTTGTTCGACCCCTTGTAGATAAATAGGGGCGCGCTGAATAAACCGCTTACTTCATTCTGATGGAACACATTTCCTTCGATCAGGATCTCCGGGCTGACATCTTCCCTGTTAAAGATCGCGATTACACCGATGCTGCTCCGATGGTGCTGAAACGTGGAATTCTGAACCGTCAGGTCAGACTTAGTAGAGTAAATAGCTGCACTGAAGTTCCGTTCAAACCGACAATCGTCAACGATAAAATTGCTTCGGTCAGCGTAGATGCTTCGGTACTCATTTTCAATAAAGCTCGTTTGACGGATGGTTACCCTATCAGCAGTAAAGATACTTAACGCGGTTCCGTACTCGGGTGTACCCAACCTTGTGAAACGACAGTTTCGGATTTCACCGGGGCCATTGCGCCATACAAGAAGGTTTCCGTTTGTACCTGCGATGGAAGAATCACTTGTAAATGTTACACCCACCAGACGAGTCTCCCCCGTCCCCCGCAGATCGATGTTCATCAGTTTCAGCGTGCCATCCTGATCCAATGCACCCGCCAACACCGTACGCTCTATGTGATCAGGGTTTTGATCGAACAGGTAGCTACTGGCGATAGTCACAGGGTGGGATTCGATCCTGACAAATTCATGGTACGTCCCCTCGGCGACCAGAATGGTATCCCCGGAAGTGGACTGGTGGATCGCATTCTGAATGGTCGGAAAATCGTTCGGTACATGCAGAATCGAGGCGCTGACAATACCAGTCAGATGGGAGAGAACAAGGATAAAGAGGAATAGTCGCTTCATTATTGCCCCCGCAACAGCATGAGGTCTACCGTCCCGGTACAACTAGCTCAATTTCAATACAGTGGGTTGATAGACTGGATATAGTAGCAATATCGACGGCACAGGGGAGTTTTGCAAGAGTGTTTCGATGTGCAGAAAAAAAGCGTACAAACACGAATCGGAATCAACTCTAACAGAAACAGCCCGTCCATGGGACGGGCTGTAAATCGAGCCACCTTGCGGACTTGAACCGCAGACCTATGCATTACGAATGCATTGCTCTACCAACTGAGCTAAGGTGGCAACCTCGGAAAGAGGTCTACTCCCTCTCCCGAAACGCATCGAATATAGCGGGAGGGTTTTGGCAACGCAAACCCGCACGGGGTGACAGAGAGACGGCCCCGGATGCTGCCGGGACCGTCCACGAAACCATCTATCCGTTGAGCGACCTATTCGAAAAAGGGCGCGATCGATTCGAGGGGAACCTTCAGCGAATCGACGGGGCGATCTTCTACGACAAGGTGCTGGACAATCTTGTTGATCACATCGAGCTGGATCGGTTTGGTCAAGACCAGGTTTGCGCCGGAACGCAACGCCTCTTCCCCATTTTTTCGGGTGTGATGGCCTGTGACCACGATAACATGGATGCCTCGCAGACGTGTATCGCTACGGATGTCGCGCAGAACATGGAAACCATCCAATCCCGGCATCATCAGGTCGAGAAAGACGATATTCGGGACTCGCCGACTCAGCTTACGACCCGCATCGTAGCCATCGGTCGCATAATCGACATCCAACGCCGGGAACATTTCGTGGATGGCACGGACGAGGAATTCTCGAGTCGCATCGTCATCTTCAACAATCAACACCTGCTTCGTGCTCGGTTCGGCGGCGGGTGCCGTTTCGACCTTTTGCTGGTGTTTGCGAAGGAAGCGCTCGAGTTCGTCGCGATGGATGCGACGATGGCCGCCGGGGGTGCGGGCAGCATTCAGCCAACCTTTACGAACCCAGCTGTTAACCGTCTGGTGGTGTACGCCGACAATTTTCGCAACCTCAAAAGTCGACAGTACTTCCTTGCTGTTGAGATCCATCAATCACCCACAAGTTGATATGTACATCTAGTATATACACATAACGCAGTAACATCTTCAACAGATTTTGGTGTTTTTTGCACCCGCGACTCTCGGCGTCTCCTTCTGGTTTTTTGGACTTTAAGATTGAAACTGACAATTCTGCCTCGGTATCAGTTTGGTTTGCAGCTTCCAAATAGGACGAGGTTTCTGCCAGCAGTTCTCAGGAATGTGATGCTGAAAGTGTGCTGGACGTGTCAGATCTACGGATCTGATACAACGACATGGGATCTGACACAACGATACGAAAGATTCAAACACAGCAATTTTTCCTCGCAGGATCGAGGTGAGGATGCTTGTCTCCCCTCCCTCCATCGTCTATTTTGCGCCAATTGGATCGAATGACCACGGTCCCTGAGCCGACAACGAAAGGATCACTTTCAGATGAAACGTACCACCCTTCTCTTTACCCTTTTCCTCTTTGTCCTGACAGCAGCATTCGCGCCGTTGCCCGTCCAGGCAGAAGAGGATGCCGCACCCTACTACTCCAGCCGTGACGAGATCCCGACGGAGTACACATGGGACCTGACACTCATTTTCGAGACTCCCGAAGATTTTGAAGCCGCCTATGTTAAGCTGGAAGAATCGATTCCAGCGATGGACGAGTTGAAGGGCACCCTCGGTAAGTCTGCGGACAATGTCGCCGCCGCCCTGGCTCTCAACTACAATCTCTGGGAACAGTTCAGCGAATTGCAGGTTTATGCGAGCCAGACTCGTGACCTCGACACCCGCAACAGCGGTGCGAACGACATGTACCTGCGTGTCCGTGGCCTCGCCGCGAAAGTGTCCCAGGCGACCTCGTTCATTGACCCTGAAATCACGGCCATTTCCGACAAGAAGCTGAAGAAATTCCGTAAATCGGCCACCCTTGAACCCTGGCAACATTACATCGACAATCTCGTCCGTCTGAAGCCACACATTCGCAACAAGGAAGTAGAGCAGCTGCTCGCCGCAGCTGGTCCGATGTCCGGTGCAGGCTTCGAAGCCTACTCCAACCTGACCAGCGCCGATGCGGAATGGCCGGAAATTGTGGATGAGAAGGGCGACACAGTCACCGCGACACCGTCGTTATATTACTCCTTCGTTTCCAACCAGGACCGTCGTATCCGCAAGGATGCCAGCCTGGCAATCTTCGGCACCTACACCAAGTACGGCAATACCTTTGCGGCCACCTACAACGGCCAACTACAGAACGACATCTTCTTTACCGAAGCACGCAACTACGACCGCACCCTGGACCGTGTCCTGGCAAACTCCAATGTGCCGTCGAGTGTCGTGAACAATCTGGTGGAAACGGTCCACGACAACATCGAACTGCCGCAGCAGTACGCTTCGCTTCGTAAGGAAATCCTCGACCTCGATGAATTCCATGTTTACGACCTCTATGTCCCGCTGGTTGCCGAAGCACAGCGTAGCTTCACCTTCAAGCAGGCGACTGAGCTGGCGCTTGAGTTCTGGGGCGAGACCTATGGTGAAGAGTATGCCACGATCGCGGAACGTGCCTTCAACGAGCGTTGGGTTGATGTCTATGCCAATGAGGGCAAACGTGGCGGTGCTTACTCCTGGGGTACCTACAACAGTGTTCCCTACCTCCTGCTGAACTGGGGTGGTACGCTGGAAGATGTCTTCACCCTCGTCCACGAGATGGGCCATTCAGTTCATACTTACATGGCCAACAAGAACCAGCCCTTCCAGTACAGTGACTACTCGCTGTTCGTCGCAGAAGTTGCGTCAGTCGCCAGTGAAGCCCTCTTCTTCGAGTGGATGCTGGAACGGACAGAGGATCCGACAGAACGTCTCGACCTGCTGAACCTGCACCTGAACAACATTACCGGCACCTTCCTGCGCCAGATCTTCTTCCACGAGTTTGAAGATCGTGCGCACAAGCTGGCGGAATCCGGGGCAGCTGTCACCCAGGAATCGCTGGGCGACATCTACGAAGAGCTTTGGAAGCAGTATTACGGTCCGGAACTGGTGCTCGATGCTGAATATCGCGCCGGCTGGGCACGTGTCAGCCACTTCTACCGCAGCTACTATGTCTGGGTCTATGCGACCAGCTTCTCCGCCGGTCAGGCCATTGCTGCCAATTTCCGCTCCGGCAACCAGGATGAAGCGGTTCAGGGATACCTCGACATGCTGAAGCTGGGTGGTAGTGTTTACCCGATGGATGCGCTCAAGGTCGCGGGCGTTGACATGAACAACCCAGACGTGATCAAGTCTGTCATGGTCGACTACAAGCAGACGCTCGATGAGATGAGCAAGTTGCTGCGTGAGCGAAAAGCGATGATGATGGATGAGGAGATGATGGACGAGTAAGTTCCTCGCATCATTCATATCCATTTCAATGCCCGGCGGACATCCGCCGGGTATTTTTTGTTCAGCTGTGGTCACTGGACGATCTCCCCTAAAACCAAACAGATGTTCAGTCTTCCCCGCTCAGCGATCTCACACGAATGGCGTATTTGACACCGCCCCAGTCAGCTTCCAGTATCCCTGCATTCGTCAACGGCCCCGGTGTCTCTTAATCAGGCTTGACAACGCAACCCTTGTCCCCTACTTTTTCCGGGCGCCAAAAAAGCGGGGTCCCTACGCCAGGCCCCCGGCGCACATTTTCATGCCGACTTAGCTCAGTTGGTAGAGCAACGGACTGAAAATCCGTGTGTCCCCTGTTCGAATCAGGGAGTCGGCACCGCAAAGGACCGCAATCATTGTTGCGGTTCTTTTGCTTTCCCCTGCATCCCCCTTTATAAAAGATTGATACCTGCACACCGCCCACACCCTCTTATTGTGAAAACTCATTCGGATTGCGCCGAGAGTCAGTTTGTGGTATTTTTGGCGATTAAGGTTGATACCTGTCGTAACGAGGACAGTTTGGTGATCGTTGGGAATGGGGGCACGGTGAGGGATCCTTTCAGCATGGATGCGCTGCTGGAAAACCTGCAGAGTCTGCCAACTCTTCCAGAAGTGGCGATGAAGGTTTTGCAAAAAACATCGGATCCTGACGCTGGCATTAAGGACCTTGAAGAGTTGATGAGCAATGACCCTTCCCTGACCGCGAAAGTTTTGCGTGTCGCCAATTCCTCGTACTATGGGTTAAGCCGTCAAGTTTCCACGTTGAAGATGGCCCTGGTGGTGTTGGGGCTGGAAGAAACCGCACGGATTATCCGTGCCATCACCTTTCTGAATGCCTTCCCGTCCATCCGTGTCGGCGGACAGTTTGATTATTCCAGTTTCTGGCTGCACTGCATCACGGTCGCGGAAGTCGTA
Source organism: bacterium (assembly GCA_020444265.1). GTDB lineage: Bacteria > Electryoneota > Electryoneia > Electryoneales > Electryoneaceae > JAHLLH01. Next base: position 159,042 of record JAHLLH010000001.1, on the reverse strand, counting down.
CGTGGTCTCGCCACTCGATTAAAGATCCGCGAGTATTCTGAATCCCTAACCGGTGCGCTTCTGCATGACATGGGCCATCTCGTTCTCGCCTCCTTCTTCGAGGAAGATTTTGTCGACATGGTCACTCTTGCTGATGAAAAGCAGCTCAGTTGGCTCGATGCTGAACAGGAAGTACTCGGCTTTGATCACCCAAGGATTGGGGCGATCCTCTGCAAACGGTGGAACCTGCCCGAAACGATCCATCATGTCGTGCGCTACCACCATGCACCGATCGAAGCTGAAAAACACTTCCCGAGTGTCTACCTCGGCTACCTCGCCAACCGGATTACCGCGCATTATGGAGTTTATGTGGCAAGGGAAACCAATTCCACTACTCTCGCTGCGGATCCGGTATGGGAAGGATTGTCCAGGTACATCCCGCATACACCGTTCAAACCGGAAGACCTGATCGCTGCCTCAAAGCAGGAGATCGAACTCGGCGCAGAACTGCATCAACAACTCCTCCAGTAGTCCAGATTCGGACCATTTCTTCACGTGCCTACTCGTACGGGCTCTCGAGAGCACTCAGCTGTAAGCCTTGCCACTCTTGACCCTCAGGGCATTACCGAGAGATACTTGCTCGATAACTTGAAGAAAAGCTCAAGTTGTCGGTGAGTTGTTCCGATAGTAGAAGTGTACCACGTCGGATCTAGCGGCGTGATGGTTTATACAGGAGGCCTCGCCGAAAACGGACTGTACTTCCTGTCGCCCCTGTGGCGAAAACCCTTGCTGCTTTGGATGCCCGGTCTCCCCGATCGGGCATCCGGCGTTTGATGGGGGGATGAGTAGTAGGTAATTCCAAGACGGATACGAAGAGACCTGGGATTGAAGTCCCGGGCCACGCTGAAAAGAAGAAAACCCCGTCATCAAGCTGACGGGGCCAGAGGTAACATTCATCTAGTGTGGATCAGAGATCACGTTCGATCAAGTCGATCTGCACACCTCGCTCAGCAAGTCGATCGACCAGCAGGTTGCAATCCACGACACGTTCCTGGTAGAGGACACCGCGGTCTTTTATTTCGCCTTCCACCAGCATTGCGAGGATCAGGCTGCCGGGCCATGCTGTGGTTTTCTGCATCGAGGTAAACCCGAGGTCGTGATCGTACAGGTCGACCATCTCGTACACCACCTCTCGCTCTTTTCCCTGGTGAATTCCCTTGACAGAAACACGCATCAGGGTTTCGTCGGGCGGGTTGTGAGGCAGGGACCGCAGCAGCATCTCCTCGAAAGCCGCACGCGGGACGAAGGAGTGTTCATCCATCTCAACAATTTCTTCGCTGCGGAACCCGATATCAAAGGCGAATGTAATCAGGTTGGCGTGCCCCGGGTAGCGGATCGTTTTGCAGTCCAAATGATCAAGTACGCCAGCGAATGTTTCGGGAAGTGTGCTGACCCCACCGCTGGTAAGAAAGGCTTCAAACTCTCGATCCCCGAAACGGAGGGTTTCGAGTTCTGTCATCGAGGGACGAGTCGTTTTCACCCCCTTTTCGACAACAACACTCTCCTCGAGGTACTCGTTGGTCAGTCCACGCACGCTGAAAATGAGGGAATAGTTTAGCGGTGGCTTCGGATCCTGCGGTAAACCGCCAACACGGATCCGAGCTTCACGTGGTTTTTCAAGCCGTCCAACCCCGCCAGCAACGAGGATACCAGCCAGACCGGGCGTCAGCCCTGTATCCGGGACAATCGCTACACCAGCCGCTTCCGCGTCTACCTGCAACAAATGCTGATCGTTAACCACATCATGATTCCCGCCATAGTCGACCGTGTGACAGCGTGCCTCTATCGCCCAACGAGTCAACTCCAGATTCAGCGAATAATCCGCAGCGAAAACAGCACCATCCGAGTCCTTCATCAGGGGCAGGATCGCATCCTTTTCCCGGAAATTGGCAACATGACCTTTCTCCGGGGCTAATCCGAGCTTAGTGAGAGCGTTTTGAACAGCTTCTTCACTGCTGTCCACGAGATGGACATCCCCCCCGCCCCGCAACAAATCATAGGCCGCAGCAGTCCCCTGCCGTCCAGCTCCGAGAACCAGGTAACGATACATCATCTTCTCCAGGTTGGGTGTCCGTTGGTCATCGCGTGTGTGAGGGGAAGATAAAAACGGACGGATCGAAATCCGTCCGCTTTGGGAGACCGCTTCCGTCCAGGGAGGTAGACGAAAGCGGAGGGGCCAGTTGTGGGTTGGATGCATGATGTCGAGGGAGGATGCATCCATGTTCTCTATGATTACACACCCCATCGAATGGTGGGTTCCTGAGGTGGACCGTATCCGAGAGCCCTGAGAGGAAACCGTACAAGTTCGATACACAGCTTGTTCCGCGATAGAGATTGGAGTTTCAGGATGGCACAGCCCGCTCTTGCCATTGTGAAAGACCGTAACTTCATAAGTTACATATAAACAATAAATTAATTCTATTTCCTCACCATTAGAGCTCATTGGGGAAAAATGGTCCACCCTTTGCATTCTACTTGTGCGAACGTTTGGTGGTAGAAATTTCAGCGGGATTCCCTGCTGGACGAGTGAAGGAACGAGGCAATGGCAGCATTCATCACGTCGCGTGACCAACAGACCCCCTCCTCCGCGATTGATCCGATGGATTTGATCCGCTACGAGGTGCTGCGCAACCTGGACAACTGGCTGAACCGTCTCCTGGTACAGAAGGAGTACAACCGTCTCGCATGGATCGAATTTGGCTGGAGCTCCTACCAGTTGCATAACCGATACCCGCAATGGCAGTTCCTCAACAGCGGGTTGGACGTGCTGGAAGCCGCGAAAGCGAAGGACGAGGTCCGCGTCAAACAGTTTGCACAGAGTATGAAAGAGATTCTTAGCACCGAACTGGGCAATATCGATTTACGCAAATCGATCCATTCGGTGGCCTGACCTTTACATCGCGCTGCGATGGGCACTGAACGAACCCGGCAATCCCGCAATGCCGGGTTCGTTCTCTCTTGGGCAAAAAAAAAGCCGGGGCTATCTACCCCGGCCTTGATCGTGCAAACAGTATTCTTACTTCATGAACGCCAACTTGGTCACCTGACGAGTGCCTTGTGCTTCAAGGACAGCGAAGTAGATGCCCGTCGAAACGTTGGAGGCATTCCAACTGATAGAGTGACGACCCGCGCCCATACGGCCGTCCACCAAGGTGGCGACCTGACGACCCAGCACATCGTAAACCGCCAGCTTCACCTGGGAAGCAGCCGGTACGTTGACACGCAGTGTCGTGGAGGGGTTGAAGGGGTTCGGGTAAGCCGATTCGATGGCGAATTCGGTCGGAAGCTGTTCCGACGGATCGGCGAATGGCACATCGCTGACACCACGGAACCAGTTCAGAACACCAAGGAGCACGTCTTCACGGGACGTGGTGTTGTTGTCACCGCTGACCGCTTCGAAGGCGAAGGGCAGATAAAGCAATTTCGCATCCTCTTCACCGCCGACAAAGACACCCGCCGGGGCACCTTCACCAGAAGCGACCAGGTAACGATACCCCACCATTCCGGGAGCGATTGCATCGACAATGTCTGGGTCTGTGCTGTTGCCTGCACCACTGCCACCGATCATCACGAGACGCTGGTCGTCCACAATCGGACCACCAACACCTTCTACCGCATCCACACCATGGAAGGCAACTGATCCTTCACCTTCGGTTGCATGCAGAACATTCGCGTAGAAATCGGTCCCGTTCAATTGGTCGTGAATGGTCTGACCGAAGAGGAAGACATTGATTCCCGCATCGATTGCGTCGGAAATCGAGGTCTGCTCTTCTTCGCTAAGCGGATCTGAGGTGCTGCCTGTCATCCAGAGGACCACTGGCTGCCGTGTCAGGGTGTTGAGGCTGGGTGATACGCCCAGATCAGCAACATCATAAGAGAAATAGACTTCGCCGAGCGAATCCAGATCAGCGGAGATATAGGTCTCGTAATCTTCCCCACCATCATCGTCAACAACCAGCACCTGAGGCGTTCCAACGAGAATCCGTTTCTGGGTTTCGATGACATAGTCATTTGGATCAGCAGAAATGGTCACGTACATGTTGACAAAGATACCATTTTCTGCATCTTCCGACACCTCGACCGCCACCAGGTTGTCTGCATTGTTCGCTGCAGCGCCATCCTGGATCGTCCCGATATTTACGTCGTTGGTGGTTGCGGTAAGGTCTTCGTTGTCAAAGCTGACGGTAATGGTCACATTTTCCGCATCCATCCAGCCCAGCTCGTTGCTCAGCTCGACGTAGACATTGAACGTTTCGCCCGGATCGGGGAAACCATTTTCACCCGCGTTCAGTACCGCGACCGAATCGATGCTCATCTCGGGGAATTTGAACTGTGTGACGGCCTTGTAGGCATTCACACGACCTGTTCCGAGTGGCTGGTCCGTGGTGATCAAGTCCGTGGTCTCCTCGACAACCATACGCCAGAATGTGTTGGAGGAATCGGGGAATGCATCAATCACGAGGGCACCGACGCCAGCGGCGATCGGCGATGCGACCGAGGTACCATCCCAAGTCGTATAGGCATCATCAAACCAGCCCGTGAAGCAGCCGGTCCCTGGAGCGGAAACATCCACCCAGTTGCCATAGTTCGAGAAGTTGGCTCGACCATCGCTCTGTGTACTGGCACCAACGGCAATCACGTTGTTATACGCAGCCGGGTAGTGCAGCGAACCGACACCATCGTTGCCTGCGGCACCAAACAGCAGGGCACCATTGTTCCAGGCATTAACCATGGCTGTGTTGACCTGGCTGATGTAGCTCGGTCCGCCATACGACATGTTAATGACCTGTGCACCCTTGTCAACCGCGTAGGCAATACCCTGCAGCGCGGCACTGGTGATGATCAGGCCATTGCCCTGGCTGTTTTCATAGCCACAGCGCATCCCGATGATCGTAGTGTTGTAAGCCATGCCGGCGGTACCAACACCATTATTACCGACCTGGGCAAGGGCACCGGCGCAGCCAGTACCATGGCCATTGAAGTCAATCGGGTTGTTATCCGGGGAATTTGAATCCTCGTTCGGATTCGGCGAAGAGGCAGAAGCGACAAAATCCCAGCCAAGGAAGTCATCTACGAGGCCGTTACCATCGTTATCCTGACCGTCATCCCCGGTACCTGTCAGGATGTAGTCTGCGGTCAGGGACTGATAGTTATGGACATCGCCATCAGGGTCTTCCCCAAGATTACGCCAGATATGATCGATGTAGTCAGGATGGTTCCAATCCGTACCTGAATCGATCGCAACAACGAGGATGTCCGAATTTCCCGTGTTGTGGCACCAGGCTTCCTTCGCGGAGGTCTTGTTGATCCACCACTGGCTAGCGAGGCTGGGATCATCCGTCGGGCACATCTCATCCACCGGCATCAGCCAGTCCGGGATGGCTTCATCAACACTGCTCAACTGGTTGAATTCAGCCATCACCAAGTTGATATCAGTCGCTTCCGGGAAAAAGATCGTTTTGTCATTGCGTGTGAACGCACGAAACTCTTCATCCTGGATGATGTAAGGCTCGTAGGTTCCCTTGAACGCGTAGGCATCAAAACGAGTGAGCAGACGGTTCAGCTCGGATTCCGAGGAGACAACACTTTTCCCATCCATCTGAAGCTGAACATCGTGGGTGAAACGTACCAACAGCTTCCCGGGCAAGTAATCGAGTTGCATGGGCGCAGCCTGCAGGGGCAGCAGGACCCCGAAGAGCAGTAGCACAGTCAGTAATGGGACAAACTTTCTCATCATTGCATCTCCAAAGGCAAGGCTTTAACCGGCTTCTATGGTGGATCCTGCGAGGCCCCGAAGGAAGGTTCCAACCATGAACTATGTCCTAGTCTTTTATAGTACGGTTTTGAAGGTGGGAACACCAAATCAGACAACAACCCTGCGGGAAAGACGCTCCAGGGTTCTTGTTGGTCAGGATGTCCAGAACAATCGAATCACGACCAGCATAAGCAGGATCGCAAAAATCCTTTTGTAGACCACAGATCCGACTCGACGATTCAACCAGGCACCAAGCTGGGCTGATGGGATGGATGTGCTTGCGAGGGCGAGTGCCGCCAGCACGTTCACATGTCCGATGAACCCGGGTCCGGGGAAGATTGTTGGTGTGGAGAGGATTTTTCCAAGAGCAGCCGCAAAGGCAGTAAACATCACAACTCCAGAGGAAGTCCCCGCCAGTTTTCTGGTGGGAACGTGCGGGATAAATGCCATCAATGGAATGAGAAACAGCCCTCCAGCCAGCCCGGTGAAGCCTGAAAATACTCCTGTCAGAACACCCATGATTGTCCATCCCCACCAGGGCAGTTTCCGCTCAGGCAGGTCCGGCTTGTTCTGATCCGCGAACATCCTGAAGGCCGCCAGCAGCAGGACAACGGCCAGGCCACGTTGCAGCCCGACGCCGGGAATCAGTTGGGCGAGCATCCCCGCCGCCAATCCTGCTGCAAAGCTGCTTGTTGCAAGTATGGGGGCGACTCGCCAGAGGACATTCCCCTGCCGATGGTGACGAAATGCAGATGAGACTGAGGAGAGCGAGGCAACCGCGACTGAGGTCCCCATGCTGACATGGACCAGAACTTCTGTCGGAACGCCCTGTGCACGAAACACCTCGAGCAGGACGGGGACCATAATAACCCCTCCTCCGATCCCAATGAAGCCGGCCGCAGTCCCACCTAAGATACCGATCAGCGCAAAAAACAGCAGGGATTCCATGCCCATAGCTACTCCAATTTGCTTGCACCAACGAGTGTAATCATGTTCACAACCTCTTAAAGCGATAGATAAGACGTTGCATTTGGGACAACAACTGCCTAAGTATAGGTACCCTCGCAGCAGAGATTGGAGAGCCGAGAGCAGAGGTGTGGTTTCTACTACAATGGCCCCCAAAGCCTTGAACATCTTCGCTTTTCTTCCCTTGAGGTCTTTGATACTTCCGAAATCCAGGCGCATACACCAAGAGCCCTCAGCCTTGCGCATCTCCTTTTCAGGCCAGAAATTGACTAGTTGGAAGAGAGTTATTTCGCCTCCCAAACGAGAAAGGGACGAGGAACATGAAAAAGGCAGCAGTTCTCGTCATGCTCGGTCTGCTGATCGCCAGCAGCGCCGATGCTTACCCCCGCAGGGTCCTCATCGAGGATTTTGACAATTATGGTTGACCGTACTGTTCGGCGCAGGCTGCGCCCTACCATAATATCTTGAATGAGTACACACGCGACCAGGTTATTGGCATTACGTGGCACATGAGCTGGCCGAGTGGTTCGGACCCCTGGTATCTTCATAACCAGTCGGACAACGAAGTTCGCCGTAATTACTATGGTATCACTGGTATTCCAGCGTTCCGTACAGACGGGCAGGTTGGAACTTTGCCTACCAACGGTCTGGCGACGTTAGTCGCAAACCGTCTCGATCGTGAGTCCCCCTACCTCATCGAAATGGATCCGGAACTTCAGGGAGATGGAAACATCCATGTTCCCTTGACGATCACACTCGATGAAGCCCTTCCTGATCAGATGAAACTCTATATCGCGCTTGTCGAAGAGTTTCATCACCTGGAACCGCCGGGTCCGAATGGTGTCGCGGATTACTACGACAGCATGCTCGACATGCACCCCAATGCTTCGGGTACAACAGTGACTGGTGATGCGGGTGGTACGGTAGAAATGGAAGCGATTTTCCCGTACGAAAGCCAGTACCCGCTGTCGAACCTCGCTGTCATCGCCTGGATTCAGTCCACCAGCACCAACGAAGTCCTGCAAGCCCAGTATAATCCGGTGCCAGCAACCACACCCTTCCTGACTTTCGTCTCACATACGGTGATCGATCCGGGCGACATGGAAAATGGCCGCCCTGACGCCGGTGAAACGGCCGAACTGACAGTCCTGCTCGAGAACGATCCGCAGTTCCTCGCGACTGATGGACTGACCGGAACGCTCACCTGCGACAACGAGAACATCACGATCACCGACAACCAGGCTTCCTGGGATGCAATTGAACCCGGTGCCCAGCTAGCGAATACGGATGATCATTTTGTGATCGAGGTCCCGGAAGAGTTCGAAGAGGAGTATGTCACCTTCACTGTCACTTTAAGCGATGGAGCGACCGAGTACACGACCCAGGTCGAGTTCATCCAGCTTGTTGGTACTCCGGACATGCTGTTTGTGAATGACTATGGCGATGGTGACGAGGATTACGACGCCTGGTTCAACATGTTCATGGGTGCGGGTGTCGCTCCTGAGATCTACACGGAAGCCGCGGTAACTGAATACGGGATCATGGACTATTCGACCGTGATCTGGGCGACTTCCACCGCAGACGGCGACGTGCTCACCGAAGCGGAAGTTACGATTCTGGTCGACTTCATGGAAGCTGGTGGCAACCTGATTTTGAATGGTGAACAGATCGGAGAGGATGAGGGCAGCAACCAGTGGTTCCAGGATTGGTTCAAGGTCTATCACCGTCTGGATGCTCCGCCGACTGCCTCACGGATTCGCTTGGTACCTCATAACGACTGCCCGGATCTTTTCCTCGATCTCGACTTGATCCTCGTCGGTGGAGATGGTCATTCAACGAACCCCAGCACCTTGAGCCTGGTGGAAGATGGCGGCGCTGTCCCATTCTTCAAGTACATCCAGACCACGGAACGTGGCGCGAGCGGCTATCGTGACGATGACTACGCTGCTGTTTACGTCGCCTTCAACATGCAGGCTGTATCGGGCATGAACGGTACAACAGCACCGGGTGATCTGCTGAACACCTTGCTGACCTGGATGGGCGGAGATGTCAACGATGTGCCGTCCGATGCGGAAGCAATTCTGCCGACGAACCTCGATCTGTCAACCTGGCCGAACCCGTTCAACGCGGCCCTCAGCGTCGACTTTGCGCTACCGCAGGCTGGTCAGGTGAAGGTGAGCGTCTTTAACCTGTTGGGTCAGGAAGTGGCTCGTCTTGCCAGCGGTTCGTACAATGCTGGTCACCACACCTTAAGCTGGGATGCCACAGACATGTCGTCAGGCATCTACCTCGTGCGTGTCGCGACAGAAACTTCAACTGTGATGCGGAAAGTTTCGCTGATCAAGTAAGATTCTGACTACTTGCTGAAAACAACTAAGCCCGGGCAATCGCCCGGGCTTTTATTTGGCACAACATCGCTTGTTTACCCTTCTTTCCAAGCTGTCTCCTCACTGCCAGCCCGGAAATTGGTCCAGCGTGCGAGGGTGAAGAGCATGTCGGAAAGGCGGTTGACAAACATCAATGCGTGTTCGTTGACCGATTCACCCGCCTCGATCAGTTCGGTAAGCCGTCGCTCCGCGCGCCGACAGATGGTCCGAGCAAGGTGAAGCTGTGCCCCAGCGGGGCATCCACCCGGCAGGATAAAGTTCATCAACTGGGGAAGATCCTCGTCCATCCGGTCGATCAACTGCTCAAGGCGAGTGATCTCTTCCTCACGTATGCGCGGGATACGTGCCCCATCTTCGCTTTTGGCAGGTGGTGCGGCGACATCACTGCAAAGCCTGTGCAAACGAGGCTGCAAATCGGCAAGGATTTCTTCGACACCGGCATCATTGTTGAGGCTACGGACGATACCGATCATGCTGTTGAGCTCGTCAAATGTACCATACGCTTCGACGCGCGGGTGATGCTTTGAGACACGTCCGCCACGCAGGAGACTGGTCTGACCCTTGTCCCCCGTCTTCGTATAGATTTTCATCGGGAATCCGGTTCGGTCTACGTTTGTCTAGTGGTGTGGAGAAAGTACATCAGGACTCGCCGCCGTCCTTGGTGGCACCCTTAGCCTCCTGAGCAGCGCGTTCCTGCATATCACGTTGACGCAATGCCATCAAACGTTGCACGTCGGCTGACGCTGTGGGATCATCTTCGAGTGTCTGAACAAGGTTTAGCAGGTACTCACGGTGCACATTACCAGGGTTGAGGACGACACGGTAGAGAGCGAACCCTCTCCAGCGACGTTCCTTGACCCAACCCGCAAGACGAAGCCTGGCGAGGTGACGTGACACTTTCGGCTGCGGCAATTCGAGGGCATGCCCGATATCTGCGACAGATAACTCACCGGCCTGCTCAAGCAGGAGAAGAATTCTGAGTCGGCTTTCTTCACCCAATGCCTTCAGCAGCTCGACTATCTGGTCCATGCCTGCCTCACTGTAGTGTATGCGCGAAAGTGAATATACCCTGTACTATCACCAGATAGCAAAGCATTGGAACCATGTTTCTATTTGCTCTCACATTCCTGCGTGAAGAGATGTTATGGCTTTGCATCTAACACGATTCTAACGAATGCGGCCTACCATTTCTTTGCTGAAATCGAACGATGACTTTTTTGGGTGAGGGTGCCATGAGCGACATTCAACGTGCCATGCGTGAAGTCAAGTTGGAAGGCGAATTTGACCGGAACCAGGTCGTCGGTTTTCTTGAAGATTTGATTTCCAGCCTGAAATCAGGACGGGTTTTCCTGCAGCAGGACTCAAACTCACTGATCCTCTCCCCATCTGACGCAATGAAGCTCACCCTCCATGCCCTGGATGATGAGGCGAACGAGTCTTTTCGGCTCGAGATGGCATGGGGAAAGCAAGCTGCCAGCCTCTCGTAAGTTCGTTCTGGAATTCGAAACGAACCTCATTGATGGCCCACATGCATTACCGGATCACTTCTCATGAATGGGAATGTGGGTCCAGTATGAGCCATCCAGGAAGGTGATCTGTTCGCGAGTTCGAGGATTCACTCGTTTGTTCCCTCGGAGTGATTCAGCAGCAACCCACATGGAAACGACCTCCCCGACAAAGAGGGTATGTGTGCCCACTTCCGCTGTTTGAACCACTTTACATCCCAGAGAGATGAAGCACTCCTCTATCATTGGCGCGGATGCAAGTGGTGCGCAGGGGGCTGCGGTCAGATCTAAAGCATCAAATTTGTTTCCATCCCGTCCTGATTTCAGCCCGCAGTATTCTACCCACTCCAGCTGATCCCGCGTTGCCAGATTCACTGTGTATTCCCCTGATTCGACAATCAGCGGGTGGCTGAACCTGCTCGGCCGGATCGAGACTGACACCATCGGAGGTTCGGAAGCCACTGTCCCAAACCAGGCACAGGTGATAATGTTTGGAGCCTCCAGACTTCCGCAACCAATAAGCACCGCAGGGGCTGGATGAACATTGACATACGGCGGCACCTGGACTTTTTCCATGAGTAACTCCCTCCCCAATAACGAACCATTTCAAGAGACATCAAGGCTTGCAAACTCAGATCCGATTGTCCCAAGTTTCGCAATATATACCTTCAACCATTTCAGGGGGAGTCGCATGTACCGTTACGAAAGCTATCTCAGGCCAAATCGTGGCCTCTATCCCTTAAGCGAGCTGGCGTTCAATGCTGCTCGAGACTTTGGCGATAAACCGGTGATGCGTACCTGGAATGGGAATGGCTATTCCGAGATCAGTTTCAATGAGTTTGGCCGTCGTGTGGGCGCGGTTGCACGCTGGCTGTTGGAAAAAGGGCTGCAGCACGGGGATCGTGTCGCCATCCTCAGCGAGAACCGACCCGACTGGGGCGCGGTCTATCTCGGGACACAGGCAGCAGGCGGGGTCATTGTCCCGGTCGACAGCCTGATGCACGAGTCGGGGATTCGTCACATCATCCATGATTCCGAATCCCGTTTCCTCTTTGCCTCGGGCAAGTTTGTCAACCTGCTGGCTGAAGTGGAACCGATCTCGACACTTGAAGCGACTGTCTCCCTCGATACCCCTGAAGGGGATGGGGTGCTGGCCTATACCGATGTTCTGGATATGGGCAGTTCGAGCAGCATTGAGCTGCCGAAACGCGAACTGGATGAGCTTGCGGCCATTATTTATACTTCCGGTACAACGGGCACGAGCAAGGGTGTGATGCTTTCACAGGAAAACATCATGTCCAACGTAGCCGCAGCAAGCCGCATCCTCCCCCTCGACACCAAGGATACCTTCCTTTCCGTGCTCCCGATGCACCACACCTACGAGTGCACGACGGGATTCCTGCTACCGATTTATTGCGGCAGCAGCATTACGTATGCTCGCAGCATGAAGAGCACCGAGCTGTTGGAAGACATGAAACGGACCAATGTGACCATCATGGTCGCGGTCCCCCTGCTTTATGAGAAGATGTATGCCGGCATCACTCGTAACCTGAAAAAGCAGGGTGCGGTAACTCGCGGCTTGATCTCGACCCTGATGGGTATCACCACCGCAGGCGAGAAAATGAACATGCGCCTCGGCAAGGCGCTCTTCCGCAGCTTGCGTGAAAAGGCAGGGCTTGGGTCCGTCGTCTTTTTTGTCAGCGGTGGCGGTCCACTCGATCCACGTGTCGCGGAGTTCTTCAACCGGCTCGGGATTTATATGCTGCAGGGGTACGGCTTGACTGAAACGAGCCCATTGACCCATGTAAACCTGCCGAAACGGATTCGCAACATTTGTGTCGGCCCCCCGATCATTGATGTTGAGCATAAAATCGACGATCCGGATGCGAACGGGATCGGAGAAATTCTCTTGCGTGGTCCAAATATCTTCCTCGGTTACTACAAAAATGAGGAGGCGACACGCGAGGCAAAAAGTGAGGATGGCTGGTTCCGTTCCGGTGACCTCGGGAAAGTATACCCCGATGACTATCTGCAAATCACTGGGCGTAAGAAGAACATGCTGGTGACGGCGGGCGGAAAAAATGTCTTCCCGGAAGAGGTCGAGCATTACCTGAACCGCAGTCCCTACATCATGGAATCGGTTGTCTTGGGTGTTCCACGTGAGTCGGGCTACGGTGATGAAGTGGCCGCGCTGGTCTACCCGGACTACGAGCAGATCGATGTGATGTATGAGGAGAAGGAATCCAAAGCATCCGAGTCGGATGTCCTCGCCCTGCTGAAGGCGGAAGTGAAAGAAGCACAGAAGACGCTTCCCGAATACAAGCGGGTTCACCGCATCAGGATCATGGAAGAAGAGTTCCAGAAAACATCCACGCGAAAGATCAAACGCTACCTCTACAGTGGCGACATGCTGAAGATCAACGGTGAGAAAGTGTAACCATCGGGGCTATTCCGAAGACAGACAGCGCCATGACCGCTTGGTCATGGCGCTGCTGTTATCCCCCACCATCACGGGCGGGGTGGTCTGGCACGCTGAGGGAGATCACTCGACCAGCGAGAGGTACGTGGACCCCCAACTCGCCGAAGCGTGCCGACTTTACTTCACCAGGTACACTTTACTGACTGCATCAAAGCCCCCGTCCGTTTTCAGCTGCAACAAGTAAGTTCCACTTGCGAGCTGGCTACCATCAAGCACAACCGCGTGGGTTCCAGGGGCACGTCTTCCCCGTTCCAGGGTTTGTACCCGTCGCCCAAGTATATCGTAAAGTGTCAACGACATGTTGGCAGGTTGTGCCAGGCCATACCGAACGGTGGTGGAGGGGTTGAAAGGATTCGGAAATGCCGGGTCGAGGAAACTCCTGGTGAGTGTTGCCGGTTCATGCTCGATACCGGTCGAGGAGGCGGTGCCCTGAACCGCAAGATTGATACTGGATACGACACCGTTGTTCGAATAAAAGATTGTTACCACATCACCGAAGGGTCCCTCTTCAATGGGGGTCCAGGTAATCCGCAAGCTGTCCTCGCTGAACATCTCCAGTTCAAACGGTACTGTTGGATTAAAGCTGAATTGGTCCTGGTTTTCAAATCTGAAGGTGATGCTGTCTACTAGAACCGACCCGTTCCCATGGTTCCAGATTGGCATAGCCTGTGAGTAGGATTCTCCGATAACTGTTTCACCGAAATCGAAAGCTGAGTTGCTCGGACTGATGTAGCCAAAAACTCCCATAACCGGAACAGGTGGCAGCTCGGATGCTCCCGGACCACCAAAAGCTCCCATATCCGAAGCAGTCGTTCCCTGCGCCGGGTGCTGCGCCTGCCCATCCATCTGGGGATCTTCAGGATCATCAAATGCATCGTTGGGATTGCCCGCATCGACTAGCAGCGACATGGGGTCTAGATGAAGATCAGTGTTGGAAAATAGTGGCTCAAGCTCAACATTTCCTTCTCCTTCCAGTTCCTGTGTACGGCTGTAGGTGATAGCGGTGGTTGCACTCGCCTGGAACGTGTAGACATCATCTTGTGCTGGACCCTGGTTGGCGTAAAAGATGTTCCCACTGCCAAGCAGATCGGAATTCCAATTGAGGATTGCCCCTCCACCCACCGTCGCACGATTGCCGAGGAAGGTGTTGTTTTCGAGGATGATCTCAGACCCGAGTCCCCATATCCAGATTCCCGCGCCACCATACAACCCAGGTAGCGAAGCGCCTGAGTTGAAAGCGATGACATTGTTGCGAACGATGGCATCGGTCACATTCAGCACCAATCCTGAACCGTACCGTCCTTCGTTTCCCGCGATCACGTTGTTGAGGATAATCGGATCGCCATAGCCGCTGCGAATCCCACCGCCCCCTGCTCCCTGCTGCCCCATCGGCTGTGTCACATAGTTTTCAGTAATCAGGTTAAACATGATCGTCGGCGACGAGTTTTCCGTAAGGATGCCACCCCCTTCACGCCAGTTTGAATTGGTCCACTGGTCGGTCGAGGGAGTACCATTTCCACCACGCAGGGTAAAACCCATGATGATGGCTCCGTTGCCCTCTCCGCTGATGAAATAGACTGTACTGCCCGAATCAGGGTCCGCATGAGCACTTCCATCAATGATGGTATTGACAATGTGGTCGATATCGCGATCCAGCAGAAAATGGCTGGACACAACAATATCTTTTCCGCGGTAGTTGATGTTCTCCATATAGGTTCCATCGGCAACGAGGACCGTATCACCCACAACTGCTGCGTCCATCGCAGACTGTATGGTCTCAAACGCGTCTGGAACCTGGTGAATGGTGGCAAAGGTTGGGGCTACCACGAGGGCTACAAAGGTGAGTCCAATCAGAACTCGGGACATAAGCCTGCTCATACACTCCTCCCGCAAGCTGCTCCAAGCAGCGGTGAGATGCGCAGTCGTGCTCAAGGGGACTCCTCGACAGATTGCGATGTGATCGTGACCATGCAAATCGGGATAACACACAAGGTGACGGATTGCGGGGACCGGCAGGCTGCCGGTGGACCGTCATCATGGTGGTTCAGTCCCTCAAACAACAAACATGCAACTGAACCGGCTCACTGCTTAACGTATTAGGAATACCTAAGATTCGCAACATAAAAAGAGAACTCCCCAAAATTGTGGGGAGATAAATCGATATGATCATTTTTTACAGATCGGTTAGGTAGTCCAGTTTAATCCTGCTGTCATCGCGAAAATCGACGATCAGCGGTTTTTCGAGACGTTGATGGCGTGCGTTGTACAGCAGGGTGATCGTGGGACGGCTCAGGTTCTCGATGTTGATCTTCGAAACCACACCACGGAATCCAACCAGGCTGTAGTGCCGGGACTCACGAATTTCAACGTTGCAGCCTTCTGGGAAGACATTAATCACCGAGAGCGCCATCTGGGTGACATGTGGGTTAAACCAATCCGGTGTGTGGTTGAGGATATGCTGCACAGCATCCATCGGGTTGAGCGGTTCGCGTTCCACGCGACCTGAAACGAGGTTGTCGAAGTAGTTGGCAACTGAAATAATCTCCGCAAAACGATGGATGGTGCCTCGTTCACGAACCTTGCTTGTCGGGGGTTCTCCACTTCCTTTCAGACCTTCAGGGAAGCCCGTACCATCCTGTCGTTCGTGGTGCTGCAAAACTGCCATGGTGACATGGATGTCATTGGTGATATCCTGCTCGAGCAGCACTGCACCCATTTGCGGGTGCATCCGGTAAAGGTCTTCCTGCTCTTCTTCCATGTCCATCGGGTGCAAATAGGTCAACTCTTCATCCAACCGAATCTTCCCGACATCATGGAACAGGGCTGCTTTGCCCAGAATTGCGAGGTCTTTGTTGGTGAAGCCAAAACCCAAACCGATGAGCATCGTCAGGATGGCGACATCGGTGGAATGGTTGATCAACTGATCCTTGGCGAGGTAGACACCTGGAAAGTAAACTGGTTGACGCGCATACATCAGGTCACGCATCATCGAGTTGATCGCACGCTGCACCAGGGCCTGTTGTTCCGTACCAAAT
Source organism: bacterium (assembly GCA_020444265.1). Lineage (GTDB taxonomy): Bacteria > Electryoneota > Electryoneia > Electryoneales > Electryoneaceae > JAHLLH01. Next base: position 142,876 of record JAHLLH010000001.1, on the reverse strand, counting down.
GCCTTCTCTTTCTGCCGCACCTGGAAAGGATTGCTTGTCCCTTTATTCCGCTGCTTGTCCACCGTGGCAAGACGTTCAAGTGCTTCGGATGCTTCACGACGACACTGTACGCCGATTAACTCTTCGACGTGGATATTTTCAGTGCCATCCTCCTGGATGTACACGTACTTGAATCCCATATCCTGAACTCGCTTGATGGACATGGAATTAAGCGTCGTTCCCTCAGCCAGAAGCTTACGGTAGTGCTGGTCATAGATGGGGCGAGCGAGAACCATCCCGCTCTGAAGCTGTTGTGAACCACACTGACGCATCCAGATACTCCAATTAGTCTAAAGCGTGTCAAAACCTGCAAATGGTAAGATAGACTGCTGAAGCAAGGGATGCCACGACTGCTTTGAAACACACAACCTGCCATTTACGATTCAGAAAAAGAAGTGATTTACAATAAATACTTAAGGGTTGCAACGTGTCGAACCGGTTCGCGATGCACATGCTTGCGGGGAACTGAGAGACGCAGTATTTGGATTTTTACCGACTTCGTTTGGGTCATTCAGTGACCGTCCAGGTCGATTTTACGAGGAAGGCATCTGCATGACCGGAAGAGCGGATGGTTTTCATCACCTTCCGGGCATCTGAGATGTTTTCGAACGCACCAGCCAAAACCACATAGCCGGAACCCTGTCCCTGAACGAGCACTTCCTGCCCAAGCTCCCTTTCCAGTCCTTCGGCCAACTGCTCAATGCGAGAAAGCGGGGTACGTGCAAGGTACATCAACTGCACTCGATAGCCCTTCACCAGACGTTCACGTTTCACCGGTTCAACCGGGGCTGGAGGCGTGACAACTGGTTGAGCGACCGGTAAAGGTTGTGGAGCTACTGCAATGACAGGTTCATCGATCACTGGTTCGGGGTCAGGTTCCGGATCTGGTGGTTTGGGACCAAAGCGATCCACTCCCCGGACTGTTACAGCAAGCACCTCGTCCCCCCGGGCAAAAACTCCCAGTGCAAAATCAGGAGTCGAGGAGGAGATCGTAGTGAGCTGACCGGAGACAGGATCCAGAGAGAGCACCCCCTTTTCATATGCAGTGACAAAACGTCCCTGGACCAAGGCCCCCGAGAGAACAGGATCCTGCAGGGTTCTTCGCTTGGCCCTGAAACGAGGTGTGTTAGTCACCAGTCGAGGGACGAGGCCCCAATGGGTCATTCCCTCCCTGTCCCGCATGGTAAAGAGGAAACCGTTGTCCAAAGCGACAACCGTCCGAGCAGTGGACGCCGGCGACACATCCGGCAACAAAAGAACGGGACCAGTCGTTTGCTCGCTTAAGGCAAAGGCGGGCCGTTTCCCCCGCGGCAATTGACGGACTGTCGCGGCCCAGTAGCCCAGATCAGAGTCTAACGCCTGCTCAACACCATCATCACGGTACCATTCCGCACCACGAACTTTTTCACTCCAATCGATGGTTTCCTGGGCAATCGGAGTGAAACCATTCCACTGGATCGCGGTATAACGCAGCTTCCTGCTGTACCCAAACGATTCCCCGGCACCGAGGACGTAGAGAGTGTCTCCGTGCAACGCTCGAAACCTCATTGGTTCACTGAGTCGGCCCATAATCTCGCCGGAGAGGTTGTGGAATAGGTGGGAGATGGTGCCGTCTTCACCGGTGCTGAATGCAGCGACACCGCGCGGATGTTCTCGTACCTCTTGGTAGTTGGTTCGGTCGAGGCCAGCTTCAGCTCGCCAGATCATCTTCCCGGTAAGCTTGTCCCGTTTCACAAGGGGTGTTTTCTGGCTGCTACCGGAACCGACCTGCTCGGCGAAGTAAACAGCCTCATCGATTGTGCCGAGATAGGAGGCCCAATACTTCGTTTTTGCATGCCAGAGGAGTTCGCCGCTCGTCAGATCGAGGGCGAGAATCCAGGTATCGGGACGTTCTTCCATTGGAATACGCCAGGTGCGTTCTACCCCCTTGACGTCAAGCGGTTTCCCAATACGCTGGCAGGTGAGGTAGGCTCGGTCCCCATCCAACGTGCGTTCAAGCGGCAGGTATCCCGGCAGATGTGCTGACCACAGGGTTTCACCGTCGGTCAGGCGAATGGCCGTCAGCAGGGCATCTCCACTCTCATCAGGACCATACTTTCCCTTCCCCCTGTAAGAGAAGAAGAGAGCAATCGTCTCATGAAATATCGGCAGTCCAAGAACATGTTTCGCTACAGGATAATCAACCGTCCATTCGTTCGGTCCCAGGGTGTCGCTGTAAGCGCGCAATCCATGAGTCGTAACCAGCACCATGCTCGAATCGAGATGGACTGCATCGAGGACCGTTTCCTCCTCCATCTCGATTTCACCTAACTGGACAATGAGCGAATCCGCTGCGTTCACTGGGGACATCAAACCCGGTAGTACCAGGAGAGAAAAGACCAGAACGACTGTACGATTGAAACAAATCATGGGTTACCACCGAATTGCGAGACCAACTCGCGGTGTGTTGACCAATTCATCAAAGAGGTATGCAGCACCCGCTTCGAGCATCGCCGTGCCGAAGATCGGGACATGGACCCCGATCCCGGCGGTCACATCCCGTCTCGGCTCGGTGGCTCCAATATCCTGGGAAACACCTGCACGCAGGGAGATCACTTTCAGGAGACGGTATTCTCCTCCCACAGCAAACCGTGTGTACACATCCTTGTATAGTGCAGGCATGATGTCAAGCGTCACCAGCACACGTCGTCCATCCTGATAGGCTATTCCGGTTGAAAGGGTGGTTGGTACCCCCTCCTTGTACTGGCCACTGGTGCTGCTGTCCCAGGTGATTGAATTGAGTGCGTCCCGCAGCATCACTCCCGCAGTCAGACCACGAACGAACGGGACACGGTAGAGCAGGCCGAGGTCAATGCCGTAGCCAACCGCATCGCCGGTCACCTGTCCAACTCCACCATTGGGATTGTTGCCAAACGACGCCCAGCGAAGTTTGGCGGTCATACCGACGCTGAGACGATTCCCCCCGCGCAGGAAAGGCATCTCTTCAGCGGTGCTGCCATATCCCACAGCCACTGTATTTTCGCGTAAAGCATCGTCACCGGACGCTTCGATGTAATACCCGATCCCTTTCCGGTAGAGCGGGAAGGTGCCCGACAGGTAGTTGTAGGGAATTAGGTTCATCTGCTTTGTCCAGGTGAAACCAGCAGACCGTCTCTGCTGTGTCGCGAGAGCGGCAGGGTTCCAGCGAGTTGCTGCCTCGTCCTGCGCGACTGCGACATAGGCACCACCCATCCCGAGGGGACGAACTCCAAGGCCGACATCAACATACGCTCCCGGAATTCCGGATAATTCCTGGCCCCGTACCGGTGTGATCCAGACGATCATCGTAAGGACCAGCAGCGGGAGGAGCTTCATTCGATGCAGCATGGTATCTCCTCCGCTCATTTGATCAGCACCACCGTTTCAATCCTCTCCTTCTTCCCGCTCGCATCCTCGGCGATGATGTGCACCACATACCGTCCGTTTCGTGCCATCAATCCGTCATCCGTCAACCCATTCCAGATAATCGGCGCATTGTCGCCGCCCGTCCGGGCATACCGTCCTTTCGAGATCGGGGTCCGGTCAAGCAGGGATCGTACATGTTGTCCGACCATGTTGTAGAGATCGATGCTCACCCAGACATCCGGGTAAAGGCTGTGGAGTGTAAACTCAATAGACAGCGGGTAATCCCCCCTCGGACTGAAGGGGTTTGGGTTGAAGAAAAGATCCTCAATCGCCAAGGGTTTGGCAGGTACAATTACTGCGTAAAGACCATCAATCCCCGAGGAGCTTTCTACGTCAGCTCGGATGGCAGTAGTAATGGAACGTCCATCCTCTGCAATCTCGCCTCCTAACGACTCCCAACCGAGTGAACTGACATTCCAGCGGGCGATTTCCGGGGATCGATCCGCGGCACCCGCCTTTAAAGGCAGTGTGACACGGTAGATAATGACATCCTCATTCAATGATCCAACCAGCAGGAGGCGATACCCGGATTCCTCCACTGCTTCCTGATCCGAGTAGAATCGCTGTAACTGAGCCAGTTGGGGACGTCTCAGGAAGAGTTTCCCCTGTTGACCTGTTTGCGCCGCAGCGGTGAACCTGCCGCTGATAACCGCGCCGGTACCATCCTCAACTTCGAAGGTCGAATCGGGCCCTGATACGATTGGGAAATAGACTCCAAGTCCCTCGGATGACCCGCCGTTCTGATCGTTCATCACGGACATAACACCCGTATAGCTGTCCTCGACCGTGATCCTGGCTTGGCCAATCCTGCCAGATCGTGCATGGAACCAGGCATCCTGGGTATAATCGACCACGGCAAGCGACCCGACGAGGGTAGTATCCAATCCCCAATCGGCAGCGATACCCATCAACACCCCACCGGTATCGATCGCAACGGCGGACATCAGCAGGGAATCACCACTCGCCACCTCGAGAGCAGGTGAAGCGATCTCCAGATCACCCAGCTCACGTAACAACTTGGAAACTGGAACAAGTTGACGGATTGTCAAGGGGCTGCCTCCGACTTCCTGGGTGGCACTCACTGAAATCGTGTCAGGCCCCTCTTCCATGGCGAGATAGACCGCTTCCCTTGAATCCTCCTGCACCACAATCTCTTCTTCCGCGAACCAATTGAAGGGGTTTGCCGCCTCGATAGCTTCGGTGAGGTTGTTTCCTGCCGCATCAAGAGCGCGTACGGTAAAAAGAACGGGCACACCTGGCTGTACTTCTTCGAGTCCGGGAGTCACTTGCAGAGCACTGAGGATCCCGATGTTGGAAATCTCAACCTCGATTGTTGAGGAAGGCCCACCAATGACCAGGCCTGTCGTCGTAATCAGCTCAGGATAAAAGGCAAGATTGCCTGTTCCACTCTGGGCTGGTACTTCACCCTCGTAAATCACAACGGCATCCCCACCATCGGGCATCTTATGGTTTGAGCCGTTGCTCTGGCTTCGGATGACCCTGCCCAGCTTATCCGCACCTCGTACTCGTTTCACCCGTTCCGTACGAAGAGTAGGCGCTGATTCCTTCTGGCCCGATCCGATCCCCGTAGAGCTTAATGAGGGTGCGGGTACCATCTGAACCGTACGGAAGAAGTTTTCTCCCACATTCCGGTAGTAAAGGAGTGTCGAAACAAAGATGTAGGTGTCCGGCACACGAACCTGTACAGTAAGTGATTCGCCCACATTCCCTACGGTTGGTGGCGTATAAGCAAAGCCAAGCGGCACCTGGACTCCTACCGAGTCGCCTTGAGTGATTTCAACATCGATTGGAGCAGTCGCTAACAGAGAATCGGTAGCCGAGGCGGAAACACTGTAGCTGCCGTTCAAGAGGGTGCCTGGGGTAACAGCGTGCCCCGCAGCATTGGTGAAGAAGGATGCCGTGTAGCTTCCATCCAGTGCTGAAATGGTCACCAGGTTGTTCGGAACAGGATTATCATCCTCGTCGATAACCGTCACACCTATCTGACCACTCGCATAGGCAAGATCCCGTGTGATTGTGGTATCCACCACGATTTCAAATCCGGCAGAACTGACAAACCCATGCTGGTCGCTGAAGGCCTGCAAACGATAGCGTGCGGGGGCTGTCACGACTTGACTGTAGCGACCATCCTGATCCGTCGTGGTTTCAAACTGATTCGTACCTGCGATCTGCTGGATGGTAATGGCGGCGTTGCCGACTCCTGTGGAACGATAGGTGACGTTGCCGGTGACAGTTGCTGTCCCCTGTGTAACAACCAGCGTGAAATCAAGTTCAGGATGCCCCTGCCCCGCTTCGTGCATCACTTCACGGTTCGCTGGGCTGGTATCCTCCAGTGGAACAAGGTTGTAGGTGCCATCGTCAGGCAGCTCGAGGGAATAACGACCCAGCGAATCGGTGGTATCATTGGCAACAAGGGTTTCAGTGTCATCAAACAATTGGATAACACCCGCTTCGAATGGTTCAGTACCATCCGAATCGTAGTAGATTCCTGATACGGTATTCGGGGTCGGCTGGATGGTGAATGTTGCGCCCGCTACATCACCACTCGCAACCGTCACTTCCTGCTCGCTCTCGACATACCCATGTCGAGAGGCGGTCAGGGTATAGGCGCCCGGTTCAATGTCGACGAACCCGAAATCACCATCACCCTCGGTTTCTGCACGGTAGGTTTCGGGACCAACAGCATCGACGACAGCATGGGTGATACCCTGTTCGGTATCGCTTCGAAGTACACGGCCGGCAATACTTGTCGCTTCCGCTTCAATCACCCAGTTCTGTTCGACGTTCGTCCCTGCCTCGATTCCCAACTCGACCGGATCCGGGGAAATGTAGCCGGAAGCCGACAGCGTCACAGTAAACTCCCCGGGCCGCAGGCCACGAATCCGGTAGTTTCCAAGGGTGTCCGCACGCAGAAAGCCGAAGGTACCGGCAGTGCTGTTCTCCGTTTCAATCAAGGCACGAGATGCTGGCGGGTCGCCACCAGTTGTCTCAACGGTGCCGTGAATTTCAGCCGCATTGCGCATGGTCAGGTCGAGCGACAAATATTCACCGCTCGGAAGGGCAAACGTGTGAAGATAGCTGGTCTGGCCTTCATCCGGATCGATGGCGAGAATCGTGGATGGACCATCGAGACGGAGAAGCGAGTACGCACCAAAAGCATCCGTAACCGATGTACGAACCGTCCCTTCCTGGTTGCGCAGTGTGACGGTCGCATTCTCTAAGGGAGTGTTTTCCTGGTCGAAAACGGTTCCGAAAATCGTGTTGGTCTGCGGGACCAGAAGAAAGTCCCGGTTGGGGTTGTCAAGTGATACTTCCAGCCCTGTACGCGGTACATACCCAAGCTTGGACAGAGACAACTCAAAACTGTCATCCATCGACAAGTCACTGATGGATGCCAATCCCAAAGAATTTGTAAAGGCTTCCCAGGTTTCCCCATTCTGGTTTTCCAAGGCTAGGTGTACCCCACGAATGGGAACATCCAAACCAGTATAATTATGAAATATTTCAAATGAGAAGCCGCCTTGAATGAGTTCCATCACGACGTTAAGGGTATCTACGTCGAACCCATCTTCGAGAGTAAAGCTTTCGTCAACGGTGGTGTAACCCTGTCTCGAGAATTGTGCTGTGTGGTCACCGCGCAGGAGATTATTAATGACAATCATGCCTTCATTGCGAGAAACTTCTTCAGGATCCCCTCCATCAAGACTGATGTAGTAGGGCCGTAAGCCCACGCCAGATGAATTGGTCACATTTCCGCGCAATCCACCAAGGCTGATGGTGACCACAACTTCGATATCCGATACATTGCTCGTTTCAATCTCAAGCGATTCGATGCTTGATTGATACCCTTCGGCTGGAACCACTGCTGAAAGCGTATAGGTCGTGTATCCAGGGACCTCTGTGAAAATGAAATCACCATTCTCATCCGTGGTTGCCTGGAGCGATCCGCCTTCAGCGAGCAAACTGACGGTTGTTTCTGCCATGGGCAGATTACCATCGTCCACAACGGTCCCGCTGACAGTCACTTGCGTATTCGACGCAGAGAAGCTGACACCGGTACGCGCCTCCCCTACTCCCAATCCCGTCACCGTCCGAGTGGCAGGCGAGAACTGGTACCCCGCTTTTGCTGGAGTCAGAGTCCATGTTCCATCACGCATGCCGCTGAGTGTGTAACTGCCATTGGCTTCAGAGTAGGTTGATTTCGATCCGCCGTCTGTACGTTCCGCTGAAATCAGAACACCAGAGGTCCCAACTGACCCTGTTACGGAAGCTGTTCGCTGAATGAGTTGAAGGTGAACATTGCTGACGTTCGAGGTGCCAGTATTGTAGGTGGTATCCTCATCGAGCACATTGGGCTGTGCGTAGAGTGTGACAATACGGTAGCCAGTATTCGCGGCCACTTCAGTCAGGGTGTATACACCACTCTCATTGGATGTCGCAGTCAGGATCGATCCATCTTCGAGGTTGGTGGCCCGAATAGGGATCGAAGGCAGGATGGTGTTTGCCTGGTTTCGGGTCAGTCCCGAAATAGTCAAAGAGTTTCGGACCAATTCGACCTGCACGTTCGATCCAGTTGAGATCGAAGAGCGGCTGTCGTTGGCGAAGCCTTCCTTACTGAAAGTCAGATCGTAGGTCGTCGCCGGGAAGAGGGCGTTGAGAGTATAGGTTCCAGTCGGAGTGCTGTTAGTTTCAGCGTAGTGGCCGGTTGGCGCCTGGGCAGTGACTCGCACTCCAGAAACCGGTGAATCATCCGAATCTGTCACCAGACCAGTAATTTGACCATTGTTTGCTGTCAGGGAGAGGTTTGCTGTAGCCGTCTCCCCAGGGTTGACAGTACGTCCAGTGAGTTGTGACCCGGTATAGCCTGCTTTCAGTGCTTCCACGGTATAGGTACCAGATGGTATTGATGAAAGCGTGTAGGTACCATCTGCCCCGGATAATGCGGTGTAGTTGACCCCATCCTCACCAGTTGCGCGAACGGTGGCATCGGAAATGGGGCTTGCACCTGCTGTGACGGTACCGCTAAAGCCGCTCGCGAGGGGTTCGAGCTCAAAATCAGCCGTCCCTACCACCTGACCATCAACCACCAGTCCGATGGCAATAGTTTGCGATGCAAAAGCGGACGCACTCGCTACAGCAGAATAATTTCCACCAAGAACCTGGTTAAACTGGAAATAGCCCGCAGCATCGGCTGTGGCTTGGCGAGACCCTCCGCTGGACCTGTTCAGGACCACTTGTGCATCGGGGACACCATTGCCCTCATCATCCGACACAGACCCTGCAATCAAGGCATAATTGGTCTCAAGTGTCCAGTTGACCCCGCTACGGTTTTGACCTGGAGTGGTTGTCACACTCCCGGTTCCACCTACATGTCCCGCTGCACTGATGTCGATCGTGTAGGTGCCCGGTGGGATGCTGATGGTGTACGCACCGCCCGCTTCGCTTGTGGTGCTGTAGCTGTTTGTCCCGGAACTGGCAATGATGGTCGCCCCACTCAGGACACTTCCCTCGCTTGAGGTGACCACTCCGCTCACGGATGAACCGAGCAGGCTCATGGTGATGGTGGAATTCACCTCTCCCCCCAACGGGATGGTAGATGTGGTTGTGGTTGCAGTATTGAACCCCTGCTTGCTCGCGATCACCTGGTACGCAATTCCCGGTTCGACACTGACGTTAAACGAACCGGTCACGCTGCTAGACGTTTGAACACCACCACTGGTGGAACCGGAAGGACGGACGGTAACCAAAGCACCGTACACGGGCCCGCTGGCGCTGGTCACTGTGCCAATAACCGTACCGATATTCGGCTGCATTGAAAAGTTCCTGCCGCCTACCTGTGCACCCGGTTGAAGGTTCAGCGAATAGCTGGTTGGGGCAAGGACAACAAACCCGGATTTGGCGGCGGTCAGCGTGTAGGTCCCAGGCTGCAGGCCGAGGTTGAAGGTTCCGCCTGTTCCAGTGGAAACGGTGATCGGACTACCTGTACTGGGGGTCGCAGTGATGGTCGCCCCGATAATTCCCGCCCCACCGTGACTAACCGCACCCGTAACCGTCGCAACGTTTGGCGAGGTCGTCAGGTTGACATTTGTCAGGTTCTGCCCTGCAGCGAGGGTCCAGGGGCCGCTGATTGCAGTAGAATAACCCGTTTTTTGTGCCGTCAAGGTGTGCTCGCCCGCAGGTAGATTCAGGCTGTAGACGCCGCTGGCATTGGTTGTGGCGGAGACATCCCCTGAATAGACTGCTGCCTGTGGAACCGGGGTTCCAGACGAGGTGCGCAGTGCGCCGGTGATAGCAGATGGGTTCGCGGTCAGTTGGAGCTGGATACCATTTGATGTTTGACCCGGACCCAACGTCATGGTGATCGGCTGGGCGGTATATCCAGTCAGGATCGCGGTCAGGGTGTATGTACCGGGTGCAACACCGAGTGAAAAGCTGCCATTGGCCGCCGGTGGAACAGAGACGGCCTCACCAGACGATGGAATAGCACGAACCTGCAGGCCGGAGGCTCCACTTGGGCTGGTCCCCAGGTAGACAAATCCGGAGATAATCGCCGCCTGCGGGTTCAGAGTAATGTTGCGTGGAACATCTGCATCGGCGATCTGAACCGCAATCGGGCCCGAGTTCAGGTAGAAACCGGGTTTTGACGCGGAGAGGGACCAAGTCCCATTACCAACCGTAAAGCTGTACTGACCAGCCTGACCGGTATACATCGAAAAGGTTTGGCTGCCCTTGTTTACTTGCACCTGGGCCAAGTTGATGGGCTGACCTGCCGGGTTACGCACCTGTCCGCTAATCGTGTAGGTATAAGGTGTCAGGATCAATGGGCCGCCATTATCCGCGAGGTCCATCGACTGACCAAGGCCGAGGTTAAGAGTTCGTGGGTCGCTCTCCTGGTACCCGCTGCGTGATGCGGTCAAGGTATATGTGGCCGGATCAGCCGGCAGGTGAAACTCGCCGGAGAGGTTCGTGGTGGCGGAAAAAGTAGTCCCTCCACCGCTAACAGCCTGCACTGTCGCCCCGCTGACTGGACTGTTCGACGAATTGCGCACTAACCCGATAAAAGCAGACTGCTGCTGCTCGAGCTCAAGATTTGCTGATACACCGTTGCCAACACCATCGAGCGTGATGACAGGAGATTCGGCATCGATGTACCCCTGCTTCGAGGCACGCAGGATATAGGTTCCCAGCGGGAAATCGTTTGTATATCTGCCCCCATCATCCGTCGCAATTGGCTGGAGACCAGGACCATCTACCGCCTCGAACTCCACACGAACCAGGTCAACGGGATTGCCGAACGTGTCCATCGTCCGGATACGCATCTCTTCCGACTCGATGTTGTAGGAGAAGGAAGAACTGTCTGAGAGAGAACCATAGCCCTGACCATTCGCCGCGATCACCTTCCAGTTGTAACGCTCATTCTGCAGGATAGATGCCGCAGGGCAGATGACCGCATTGTCGGTGGTCTGGACACGCCATACAGGGAAAAGAATTTCGGTGCCGTTCGAATAGAGTTCGAATCGACTCAGGTAAACCAGGTAGCTGGTCGCCTCGGGGATACTGGACCACTGGAAGAGGATTTCGCTGTCGTAGACTTCCGCTTGACCAGCGGGCGTGATGAGTGTCGGAGCTGCAAAAGGTGAGGACACTTCCAGCTCGAATCCCGCCACTGTCCCAACTACACCCGATGTGTATTCTGCTGAGTTTCCGTATGAGTTGAGCACGGTCCAGTTGTAGCGGGGCCGCCCATCAGGATCGGTGCTACCAACGAGTGGCGGAACCATCTCGTTTTCGATCGTACCAGATGGATCCTGCACACCGTATTGGATCGAAGTTCCTGACGTGATTGCCTGCCAGACGACATTCGCGCCCTCGACACGTGTGCCATCATCATCCTGAATAATGGTAAAGGGCTGGTCTGCGACAAAGATCAAGTAGTATGGAACGCCGGTCACCGATTGCCAGGTAAATGTCGGGGTTACCGTATTGATGCCGTCGCCACCGGCCGCGGTAATAGGACTGAGCGGGACAGGAGCGAAAGCGGACGCCCGCAACACCTGGAAATAGGCGGAGCGATCCACCCCATCCTGTGATGTGATGATACAGGTCAGTTGACCGACCGGAAGACGGCTGGCCAGAATCTCAAGATGACCCGGGCTCGAGTTGAGTGGATTGTTGAGCACACTGTAGGCGTCGAGGTTGTTTCCAGGCGATCCCTGCGCGTACCGGAAAACACCTGTTGTGGCCGGTGACCACTCGATGACAAGTGTGTCACTTGCTTCAGTAATGTTCAGCGGTACCTGCTGCAGGACAAGATCCTGCTCCTCATTCTCGCTGGATGCAATCAGGCCAATGTTGATCAAATCGGCCGCGATCAAGGGGCTGCCGAGAGCGAGTAGCATCGAAATCAGACCAGCTTTAGCAATCAATCGTTTCATCGACTATCAGTCCGATGTTAAAAGTCATAGAGCAAGGCAACTCGAAAGACATCTTCTGGAAGGCCTGTCACCAGCAGTTCACCACTCAGGCCGCCCTTGATCGGGAATGAGAACCCCATGTCAAAACGTGGGATCAGCAAGGCGTTGTCGCCGGGAATCGGTTCTCCGTTCCCATCAACGTACCCCTCGACAACATCTTTGGCCGAAATTGCACCGAGGCCGAGGAAGAATCGGCCCGGATGGATGGCGAGGTAGGCCTGCCACTCGGGAAGAACTCCTCGGCTGTAGGTCCGTGTCGAGTATTCTCCCTGATCGATCCGCTTTTCACTCACATCGAGTTCGTAGGCGAACGCGCCGCCGAAGTAATGGATATAGGTAAAGTTTGGCCTTGCACCTCCACCCTTGGAGATAGTCAATGCCACCGAACTGGGAACAGACAGGTTCATCTCCCCGGCTGTCAGGTAACGGTTCGGGTAGGTACGGGTTATTTCGGTCACGTCTGCGATCCGGTTCGCATCAAAGGGTTCTTCATCATCTTCAGTTTGAAGCTTCAAGGGTGGAAATTCATCGACCAACAGGAACATCGAGCCTCGCAGAATGGTCTGGGTGTTCAGAGCCAGGTCCGCGCCGATTCGCCAACCATCGTCCCGGCTGGATGAGAAGATCGCACCGATGTGATAGGTATAGAGGAACCCGGTGTAGCCGCCATTGGCTTCCGAATGCAAATTATTGTACCAGGGGTCGAGCGGATTGTTGAAAGTGTATTGCTGAGTCCCTCGTGTCATAATCCCATCAACGTTGTACCCACCCAGCCAACCGAATTCGATGATGGTACGTGAGGCACTCGCACCGAGGGAAAAATGGCTTCCCAGGTCACGCGACAGGGCAAGCACCCATTTATCGGAGTCCATCTCCATCCGGTTGCTGATCTTGGTTTGGATGGCGAACCCAATCTGTTCGTCCGGGTTGTCTTCCACCGTATCAATCCGCTGGCGAAATCCGCCAAGTAGCAGGTCAAGTTTGAGATGGAAGGGCTTCGCATAGCCGAACCCTACTCGCCATTTCCCAGCGGGCAGAACCATACCAAACGAGCTGAACGAATTGACAGACCTTGAAAACGATCCGCCGAATTCCGGGTACTCGAAGTTATCCGTCTTGTTGAAATTCTCGGTGAAGCCATCAACCGCTTCGTCAACGGCGGTTTGTGCTCCACCACCCGGCAGGGAGCTGAACGGCAGCAGGAGTTGCGGCTGAAAGGTGAAGCCAACCTTGGCATCACCACGGATATATCGCATCCCTGCGGGTCCACGGAAGAGGGAGAAGGGATCAGCCTGGTTGGGCGCTGCTGGACCGGAAAGGATACTCGACCCTCCTGCCCCAGAAACAAGCATCGAGTTCAACTCGATCGCCATGTTCATCCGGCCACCATCGAAATAGGTGAGAACCGGATCCTCGGCCGCGGCAAAAAGCCCGCTTGTCGAGAGGAAAAGAGAGAGTACAGCAAGGAGAGCCACACGTTTGCAAATCATCATACCCCACCTGCACAAACCCACACGACTGGGTGAAACGTTTCTACCTACCTTATCGGTAAGAATAATCCACATCTGAGAAATAGCGTCCCGGAGACCCCCTGAACAGGGGTCTAAGCTCCAAAGCCTGATAATGTGTATAAGAAATATAAGATCGAAAATGCAAAAATGCGTGATTGAAATCACGCATTTCGGGTTTTCAGGAAATTGTCTCTAAGGGTGCAGTTCTACCTCACGAGGACCAGCTTTCGCATTGAGTCCAGCTTGCCGGGAACCTCGGCTCGCACGAAATAGACGCCACTTGCAAGGCGGTCCGCTTTAAGAATCAACTCAGCATACCCCGCCTGATTGGAACCATCCGCAAGCACCGCCACCCGCTCACCCTTGATGTTGTACAGGGTCACCTTCAGCTGTGATACATCGGGCAATCCAACCACAATTCGAGCGATGGCATTAAATGGATTCGGGTAGGCGGCGGCGAGGCTGTAGTCTGCCGGGATGCCTGAGAACAGGTCATCCGGAACGCTGAGGACATTCAGCGTGAAAGTGTTGAACTCGGAAGTCGATTCGACACCTGAGCTGGAAATACTGCGAACACGCCAATAGTAGGTACCGTTCTCAAGCGCTTCAAGGATGGCACTTGTTGTCTCCAACATATCCTGCTCGTGGACAATTGTCTCCATGCTGAAACCGGGATCGGATGCGATTTCGAAATCGTAGATCGTGGCACCCGGCACAGCTTCCCAACTGAAGGAAACTGGAAACTCGGTTAGTTCGACAGCATCTTCCGGAAACAACAATGCCGTCTGGGAGAGAATAAACTGGAAATCTTCACTGGCACCATCCACCTCATCCTCTAGACCGCTTATCAGAAGGTGCATGGGCTGACCGGTGGTCACTTCCTCCGAAATCTGCCAGTCAAACTCTCCATCCGATTCGGTATTCTCGACAACGTTCAGTACGACCTCATCGTCATCATTCATGAGATCAATGGAAACATTCCCACCAATATTGTCCTGCCAACGTATCGCCAATTCAGAGCCAATGGCGAAGAGATCCCCTTCTTCCGGTTCAGACACCGTGATATAGGGAACAAAAACAATACTGAAATCAGTGTCGGATGTGTCCATCACCGTGGCCAAATCTTGAGAGCGGATACGGAATCGAGCTGTGGTCGATGGCTCACCATTCACAATCCAGGCCTGTGTGCCCCCATCGGACATATTTGGATGCACGGTTTCCCAGTTTTCGCTTGGGAAAGAGCGGTTCAGTTCGAGGACGAGACGACCCGTCAGGTTTTCCGTGGTCCAGGTAATGTTCTCCGTTTCGCCGAGCACCCACTCTTCGCTGCCGTTGGGTGCGGTGATGGTGATCGATGGAACAACGACTGAGAAGTCGGCATCCGAGGTATCCATCAGGGCAGGAGTCATCACTGAAGAAACACGGACACGTGCGCTGGTTGTGGCCGGGCCATCCACCACCCAGGGCTCCGAGATGTCGTTGGGAGTATCCTCATAGATGGTGATCCAGTTGCCATCCGGGAAGTCAGGCATCCATTCGACCTTGATCCCCCCCTCGATCATCATCGAACTCCACGAAATGGAAACGGTCGAGCCAGCAACAAGATCTTCCCCGCCATTTGGCGAAATCAGCACGATGTTCGGTTCGCCCTGCGCCTCTTCCGCCGGGGTCATCCAGGTGCCACGGCCAAAGGTCGCCGCGACAATCGTGTTTGAGGGCTGATGCAACTCGAGCTCGGTGATGATCACGTTCGGCAAACCTGTGCTGAAATCCTGCCAGCTTTCACCACCATCGGGGGAGAAAAAGGCGCCGACATCCGTGCCGATGTAGAGATGCTGTGGATCAACCGGATGCACCAGGATGCAATTAACTGGGAGGTTTGGCAGCCCTTCAGAAAGGTTGGTCCAATCCTCTCCCTGGTTGAACGAGACGAACACCTTCTGGTTGTCGTAATACTGACCAACAGTCGCGTACACGACATCCGGATTGATTGGATGGACAGCCATGTAGGTGATGTCACGGTTCATCGGACCCTGATGAATCGTCCAGTTTGACCCGCTGTTGGTGCTGACCATGATTTGCTCGGAGGCATTCGCCGCATAGAGCACAGTTGGGTCAGAAGGCGAGATGGCCATCGCTCGGAAGGTGCTGCCGCTGATCTGGCCGCTCATATCGGTCCAGCTACCAGCGTGGTTCTGGGACCGATAGATGCGCCTGGTTCCCTTGAATAGCGTGCCGGAGGTCGGGTCAATCACAAACGGGGTAACCCAGGCACCATCATCAAAGACCCCGCTGTTTGCACTCACCCAGCTATCGCCACCGTTGGTCGAACGCGACATGTTGCCGTAATAAATCTCACCATACATATAGTTCGGATTGAGCGGATCGATGGCACATTCCATACCATCACCACCCAATACAGGGGTCCAGACATCGCCCTGCTTGAGCTTGGTGCCGTTATCCTGGTAGCCATTCAGCAACCAATCAACTTCCTCACCACCGGCATAGATACCTACACGATACGCCTGGCTGATTGCGAGGTCGTAGCTGATGTCCGTCCAGTTTTCGCCATTGTCCGGAGACATATAGATGCCACCATCATTCCCCGCGAAGAGTGTCTGGCCACGATATTCGAGGGCGTGCTGATCTGCGTGCATATAATCTGCATCGTACCCAAACAGATCTCCGAGCCAATGTGCCTTGATGTCCCAGCTGATGCCCTGGTCCGTCGATTTCCAGAGGTTGATCCCACCCACGAATACCACGTCCGCATTGGAAGGGTCTACAGCGAGGGTAAGATCATACCACCCCTGGCCACCGCCATCTGAACCATCCGCCTCGTAGCCCAGCAGGTTGGGAGAGTTTGCCGTGATAGTCCAGTTTGCACCGCCGTTATCCGAACGGTACATCCCGAAGAATCCACTGGAATTGTTGACATAGAGGGCGTAAATACGCTGACTGTTGGAAGGGGCAACAGCGATCGCGATCCTGCTGAAGCCCGACACGGGTAGCCCGGAGCTGGAACGTGTCCAACTCGCGCCCCCATTTGTCGACTTGTAAACGCCATCGCTTGAACGAGCAGCATACCAGATTTCGCTATCATCCGGGTCCACCTCGAGGTCACGGAAATTGCCCTGGTTGTAAGCAACATTCCAGGTGTCCCCACCATCTGTTGTGCGTCGAATACCGGACGATCCTGCCGCCACCAGGATCTGGTTATCGTCAGGATTCATGATCAGCTTCGAAATGGTTGTAAATTGGGTAACAGTCCAATCCAACCCGGTTGTATTCCAGGTTACCCCTCCATCGGTGGATTTCAACACACCGATGGAATAGGTATCATTGGCGTCCGCATCCCCTGTTGCGAGGTAGACAGTATTGGGGTTGGTGTGATCGACCACAATCGAACTGACGCCCAGCAGGGGCAGATGATCGGTCATCGGTTCCCAGTTGATCCCGCCATCGGTCGTCTTCCACAATCCGCCTGAGGCGGCACCGACATAGAAGATGTTGTCATCTGTGGGATGGAAAGCGATGCAATTGATCCGCCCCACCCCACCGACATAGTAGCTGGGATCAGGATCGAAGGGGCCAAGCGGAGTCCAGTCCGCTTCGTCCAACTCGTTCGGCGGGAACATGGTACGTTTCTCTTCCCAGGCCTGCCAGCGTGCGGCGGGATCCAGGTAGCCATTTTCATTGACACGGCTTTCCATGAACCATTCCCATCTCAGGAATTGCTTGTAGCCCTTCCCTTTCGCTTTTGGACGCCCCTGCCAGTACTCGTCAAATGCCTGTCGTTTTTCCTGCAGGGTTGGCGTACGGTCCATACCCTCAAAACGAGCCATCCAAGGCTGGGCGGAAACAGATAGTGAAAACAGGAACAAAAGGGTCGTTAAAACCAGTCCACGGTAAACCATGATTCTACCTTTCGATGCCGATCAAGTCAGATATGCGGGGTGGTGAAAGATGAGCAAGAATGGGACCGAATCCAATGATCGACGTCACAGCATGTCCGCCGTACATGAAATATTGGTTCCACACATGAAGTAAATGATGTATTTATAAGTGCCTACTTGACACCTCGTGCAGAGAGGTAGCCTCCGTACTGCTTGTCTGCCTTCAGGATGTGGTCCAGCAACCACTCCTTCAGAAACTGCAAAACTTGCACGGAGACACTGGTCTGGCCGGAAGTCACCTTTGTCTGAAAATCACTGACCTGCTGTTTCAGTTTCTCATGCTCCATCATATGAGCGTCCAAATCGGGAAAGTGATGCAGTTTCATCAAGGATTCTTCTGCGTTGAAGTGGACGGTAGTGTATGTCACCAGACGATCCAACACGGGGATCATCACATCATTGCCGCGACCTTCTATCATGGCTGTGTGGAGGGCATTGATAAGCTGAACCAATTTCTGATGCTGACTGTCCATACTCGGGATGCCCGTCGAATACTTTTCTTCCCACTTCAGAAACGCCATGGTCTGTCTCCTTGCAATATTTATCATGTGACAATATACACTTTCATTGCACTTTCTATAAAACACGCCTATACCTTCCTCTTCCCCTGTTTCTCAACTTATTCTATGTATTTACAAGACTATCGATTGAACCGTTAACCTCCACTAACGCCCCTGCGCCTTGGGGTTTCCACTCCATCGATTGATCATTGCTCCAATGCCAAGCGTGCGCATGCCCCTTTGCTGATTGAGCCAGCTATTCTATCCTGTCGTCAAACCTGCGAGCGGGACTGTATTATCATGAAGCCCTTCAACTGCAGGACTGTGTCTGCCCGTTCGGTTCGATTGAGAAATGTGCTCTAAGGCAAGACTGCTATCATTCGATTTTATCCAACACGACATCAAGCCTGACCGTGACGGAAACAAAAAATGGTGAGAGTAGATTTAGCTGACCTGCTGTGGGTACCATTCCTTGTGCTAATTTTTGTTGTGCGCGAAACGATCCTGGATGCCAATTCCTTCCCTCATCGCGACATCCTGTCTACAGCAATTCCAACAAATGGCTGCCAGCAGATGTTTTATCAGGTTCCCGGAGCCCACACTTCAAAAGATGTCAGTTGAAGTATTGTTTCGTACACGATATATTTCGGCAACGCTCACCGACAAAACTCTTTCATGGATACAACGGACAAGGTTCTGGTCTCATTGCGGAGAATTCTCCGTTCGATTGACCAACATTCAAAAAACCTCGTTCAGCAGCAGGGGCTTACTGTCCCTCAGCTGATTGTACTTCGCGCTATTGAAACGATGGGGACTCCATCCATTAGCGAATTGGCGAAGAGTGTCAGCCTGAGCAATGCGACGATGAGTGCCATCCTCGACCGGATGGTCAAACGCGGTTATGTGGATCGAGTCAGGTCAACGGTGGACAAACGGAAAGTTCAGGTCGAGATCACACCGGTGGGACAGTCACTACTTGCCCGCAGCCCTTCTCCCCTGCACGAACGGTTTATGAAACGTTTTGGCGAGTTGAAGGAGTGGGAACAAAACCAGATCCTCGCTTCTCTTCAACGTGTGGCAGACCTGATGGATAGCCGCGATCTGGATGTCGCACCCATGTTGGCGGTCGAACCAATGTCTCCCGATGAACCCGCGGACATGGAGCAGCACAACACAGAAACGAAAGCACGGGATAGACGTCCGGTGCTATGAACCATAACTGAGGCAGTAAAACGATGACCACGACTGCATCTGCAGGAACGGACACGCTGAATTTCACACGCGTCGACAAGGAAGAGGATTTTCCAAGCTGGGCACCTCGTCCGGTCGTCGAAAAGTTTTTCTTCGACAACCTGAAGCCTTTCAACGATCCGCCCGAAGATATATCCTCGGCGGTCGATTATGTCTTCGGTAAAGATGGCAAGCCGGGCGGGTATATCATGATTGCTCATTTCGGCGGAGTACCGGCTGGGATGTGCCTCATGATGGACAGCGGTATGGGCGGCTTCATCCCGAAGTGGATCCTGCTGTACATCGGCGTCAATCCGGAGATGCGTGGCAAAGGCATCGGCGGCAAGCTGATGAAAAAATCAATCGACAGCTGTGATGGGGATGTGAAACTGCACGTTGAGTACGACAATCCCGCCAAGCGGCTGTACGAACGATTCGGCTTTACCACGAAGTACGCCGAGATGAGGTACACCCGATGAACAGGTTGACCATCAACCTTCATGCCTTGAAGCAGAACATCGACACCATCAATGGCTGGATGGAAGAACATGGCGCAGATTGGACCATCGTCACAAAGGTGCTCTGCGGTCATTCAGATACCCTGAAAGCATTGCAATTGCTTGGCGTCCGGTCGATGGCGGACTCGCGCCTGGCAAATATCCGTGCGATTGAACGGGTCAACCCGGAGTTTGAGGCGTGGTATCTTCGGCTGCCACACATGCCAGCAATCCCGGAGATAGTGGAGTTGACCGATGCCAGCCTCAACAGCGAAATCGAAACGATTGAAGCGTTGAACGAGGAAGCGAAAAAGCATGGAAAGGTCCACCGGATCATCATCATGATCGAGTTGGGCGACCTGCGTGAAGGCATCCTCCCTGGCAACCTGGTTGATTTTTACAGTGAGATTTTCAAACTCGAGCACATCGAGGTGCTGGGAATCGGGGCCAACCTGGGCTGCCTGTCAGGTGCAGTCCCCAACATCGACCAGTACACCCAGCTCGCGCTTTATCGTGAGCTGCTCGAATTGAAATTCGAGCGAAGATTGCCATGGATTTCTGCCGGGACCAGCGCCACCCTTCCCCTCCTGCTGGAGGGCAAGGTGCCAAAATCAATCAACCATTTCCGAATCGGCGAATCGGTTTTCCTCGGTACGGATTTACTGAACGAGGGCACCCTGCCGGGAATGCGTGACGATGCCTGCATCCTCGAGGCGGATGTGGTCGAGATCAAGGAGAAAAGTCTCGTCCCCTTTGGCGAGACCAGTACCCTGGCCCCCTTCGCGATGGAGCTCTCCAATGACGAGGAGGAAACACCCGCCTTTGGACAGCGCGGCTATCGTGCCATCCTCACCCTAGGTGGGCTGGACACCGATGTGGGCGGCCTGACCCCGGTCAATCCCGACTACAAGATCGCCGGAGCTTCCAGCGACTTGCTGGTGGTCAATGTTGGTGAAGAGCCAGGTGATTTGAAGATTGGTGACACGATCAAGTTCCATGTCAATTACACGGCTCTGCTTCGACTGATGTCCGGTAAATACATTGAGAAGACGGTTGTTCCTTCTACCGATGCCTTTGCCAAAAAACTCGGTGACGACATTGAAGATTCAGTTCCGCGTCTGCTCGACGGGGACAATTTGCAGGAGACTGTCCAGTCCTAGCTAACACCATACATAGGTTTTTCACGACCCCGTGTTGCCGGGACTGGTCCCCGGCAACCGGGGCCGTTTCGTTTGAAACCCGTGACCTACAAGGACATGTTGCCCGATGAAAGCCATCTGGATTGAATGGATTATCATCATCGCCTACATGCTGTTCATCTTCGGAAAGGGAGTCTTCAAATACAAGAAGATCGGCGAGGTGGACGACTATCTAGTCGCGGGTCGCAGCGCCCCCTGGTACCTGATTTTCATGACATTAGGTGCGACGGTCATTGGCGGTGGCGCATCAATTGGAGCCGTGGGAAAGACCTACGAGTGGGGCATGCTGTTTGTCTTCATCTCGATGGGAACCTTCCTCCACTTCATCTTCTCCGGCCTTGTGGTCGCACCCCAGTTCAGGAAGTGGAAGCTTTACACGGTTGCCGGGTATTTCGGGCGACGGTACAATGAGCAGGCACGTATCGCAGCGTTTGTCCTGAGCCTCATTTTCTCCATCTTCATCATCGCCGCTCAGATGGCCGCATTTGGATCGGTCCTCTCCACCCTCTTCCCCCGTTTCGCGGACAACGCAACCTTGATCCGCTGGGCGATCATCATCGGCGGAACGATGGTAATTGTCTATTCCACCGCAGGTGGGTTGCTGGCAGTGATTTACACGGATGTCTATCAGTTCATCATTCTATTCGGCGGGTTTCTGGTTACTTTGGCGTTTATCATTCCAGATCTTACTGCTAATTGGGCAACGATGACCGATACGGTCCCGCCAGAATTCTTTAGGGTGATCGGTGACAAGGGCTGGATTTTTCTCATCACGACCTTCCTCGCTTTTCTCCTTGGGGAAACATTCGGACCGGGGTATGTCACACGGTATGTGATTGGCAAAAACATCAAACACACGAAGTGGGGCATTGCTGGTGTGGGCATCGCCCTCACGTTCACCCTCCCTTTCATCATCTATTTCATCTCCCTCTACGCAAAAATCCATTTTCCAAACATTGATCCACAGCAAGCATTACCGTCTACCTTGCAGCATCTGCATAACCCGGTTGTCGCAGGCTTGATCATCGCGGCATTGTTGAGTGCGGTTATGTCATCGGCTGACTCGGCGTTGAATTCAGCGACGGCAATCTTTGTTAAGGACCTGTTCGAGCCGATGTTGGGCTGGAAGGATACCGGCGATGGACGCACATTGGTCCTCGCCCGCCGTCTAACCGCAACCCTGGGGATCATTTCCACCTTGATCGCGGTGCTTTGGCCGGACATTATCGAGCTGTTGCTGTTTACCTATCACATCTGGGCACCGGCGATTATCTTGCCCATCGTAGTGGGATCAGTATCGAAAGAGTATTCGGCGAGGTTGGGCAAACAGATTTTCTGGACCATGGTCCTGTCGGTGGCGGTAACCATGATCTACCGAACGACCGGTTACGCGGAGAAATTTGATCCTGCGGTGGTGGGTGTAGGCTTCTCGATCATCTTTTACGCGACGATTAAGCTGGCTGGCCGATTGATGTATGGACCTGTCGAAATTCAGCAGGACCGTCTGAAAGATCATTAGACTGGTTCGCCCAGGGCAGCTTTAGCCTCGCCGAGCAGGGCATCAAGACGTTGGCTGAGCTGCTCCGTATAGGAGGCGATCGCCTCTTTACGCAGCTTGGATGGGACCACCATCGGTTCACCATACCGTACGACATATCGTGCCCCGGGAAGTGGGATTTTGTGATGATCCCAACTCGGGGCGCGCCACATTGGACGGGCGTGGGTCACCATGGGCACAATCGGCTTACCCGATATCGAGGCCAGGTAGACGGGACCTTCCTTCGCGATCCGCGCAGGCCCCTCTGGCCCATCAAGGATCGAGGCCAGCACCTTCCCCTCTTTCAGGATGCGAATCGAACTCTTCAGGCCGGCGATCGGTGAGGTACTACTCGATCCACGAACCAGCTCGAACCCCATCCCCTTCATGAACTGGCCAATCAGTTCACCCTGCCAGACGGGCGAAACAAGGCCAAAATAACGTTTACCACGGAGTGCGTAGATCGAGCAAAAAAGATCCTCGTGCCAGGCAACAACTACTCCACCGCTTCCCTTGATCTGGTCCAGGTACTCTGTCCCCTGGACATCCTTCTTCCAGAAGAGGGAGTAAGCCCGCATCAGAGGGGGGAATAAATGACGCAAAAAAATCGCACCGATCCGAACGGTGGCAGTAAAATGTGGAGCAGCAGATGCCATCAACCTGATCTCGTTACCTGCGACAAATGTGCACATTCATAGGACGACTTGTCCAACCCTCACTCCGGTTGAATCGCGATCCCATCTCCCCAAGCCATACACTGTTTTGAGCATCGAGATGCGCCATTCGGACAAAAAAGAACCGGCAGTGTGAGCTGCCGGTTCTCCAACCTCAGTACCCCCGACAGGACTCGAACCTGTTGCCTTCGGATTAGGAATCCGACGCTCTATCCTGATGAGCTACGGGGGCATAGCACTGTTGCGCACCAAGTATAATGCGCTGTTCCAGCAAGCGCAATATGGTGGTATGGTGGACCTCCTGGCAGAGGGAGGGAGTATGGCGATCAGGCAGGTTTGGAGATCCGTATTTGATCGTAAGCAGCGAGGGCACGGATACGAGCCTCGTTGTGGTCGATGATACGTTCCGGATAGGTGCTTCCGAGAACGACACCTGCCTTTTTGAGAAGATCGTCCGGTGCATCCCACGGGTGGTGGATGTAGTTGGAAGGCAGATCTTTCAGTTCCGGCAGCCACCTCTTCACATAGATGCCGTCTGGATCATAGCTCTCCCCCTGTCGCACTGGGTTAAAGATCCGGAAGTATGGTGCGGCATCGGCCCCACACCCTGCGGTCCACTGCCAGCCGAGGATGTTGTTGGCACAGTCGGCATCCACAAGTTTTTCCATGAACCAGGCAGCACCCTCACGCCAATGGATCATCAGATCCTTCGTCAGGAAGGATGCGACAATCATGCGGACGCGGTTGTGCATCCAGCCTGTAGCATTGAGTTGACGAATTCCAGCATCGACAATCGGATAACCGGTATTCGCCATGCGGACCAAGTCGAAGGCATCTGGATCGTTCACCCATTCCATCGCTTGAAATTCGGAGCGGAGCGGTTCGGTACGGGTGTGGGGAAAATGATAGAGGAGATAGCTTGCAAATTCACGCCACCCCAGCTGAGCGACGAAGGTCCCCGTCTCTTCATCGAATTCTGCAGGATGACCGGCTTCCATCGTGTGCAAGAGTGAGAATAGCACGGATCGTGGTGTGATCTCCCCGAAATGAAGGTGAGGAGAGAGCATTGAGGTCAGGTCAAGGTCAGGACGGTTCCTCTTCTGTTTATACCGCTGAACCTGTCCATCCAGGAACGATGACAGGTTTGAAAATGCCCCCGTTTCACCTGGGTTCCAGCCGCCTTCCACGATCCAATCGGCATCATCAGGTTGCTCAAGTTGAAGATCCTTCAACGGGGCGGATTTTGGCCAGAATGCCGGACTCTTGATCTTTTGAGGCGCTGCGAGAGGCGGGTAATAGAAATCTGCTTGCAATGCTGCTTTCCAGAAAGGGGTAAATACTTTGTATGGTTCGCCCTGCTTGGTAAAATGTTGCCATGGGGTTACAAGGTAGTGGCTGTCGAATACCTTGCATTCAAACCCCGCGTCCTCCAACGTTTCACGAACATGCCCCCCCAGTGCGATCTCTTCTGGTTCTAAAAGACGGTTCCAGTAGACAGATTGGGCACCAGTTTCAAGGATCACTTCCCTCAGGACACGCATGTAGGTGCCGCGTCGCACGAGCAATCGAGAACCCAGTTTGCCGAGTGAAAGGGAGAAATGCTCGAGGGAGTGATGCAGCCAGGATTTGGAGCGGGCACCAGAATCCTGGGCCATGCTGGACGAATCATCCCAGATGAAGAGTGGGATGACAATCCCCTCTTCTACCGCAGCGATTAGAGCAGGGTTGTCCGATAAACGGAAATCACGGCGAACCCAGAGGATAGTGACGGTTCGCCGACTCATCCTAACTCCCGCGAACGGAGGCCTGATAGAATATCATTCAAGCTCAAAATGAGAAAGTTTGACTGAGTTTGATCCATCTCATTTTTCCTGGCGTTCAGCCTCTCAGGCTCCATGATCCGGTAGGTATCATTCACGATGAATCGCGTTCCTGTTTCACACTGTTACAGGTTGACGTGCGTCTTTTGGTGGGGCTGTACAATCCTGAAACAGCTTCGTCAAGAAAACACAAGTCTTTGCATGTTTGAGGAAGGACTTGCAACTCCTGTGCCCGATCAATGGTTTCCAGGGTCGGCCCTCAACCATGACTTGACTGTGCAGCGAGCTAAATCTACCTTTTCCATATCCACCTGTAACCAGGAACGATGATGACCCAGGGTCCAGCAAATCACTTTCAGGACGAGCTAAAAGCATGCGCCGCTCAAGTGGCAGACTTTCTCGAGCAGAAAGAGTTTCAGGTCCGCTTTAATCCGGACGATCTCCGTGAAGCGGTCAACCTTTACGTTCGCTCGGGAGGTAAACGGCTTCGTCCTGCAATTTTGCTCTGGAGTTGTGGGGCAATGGGTGGTGATCCGAATGATGCACTCCCTGCGGCTGCCGCAGCAGAACTTTTCCACACTTGGACTTTGGTTCATGACGACATCATCGACCGCGATGATCGACGACGTGGTGTACCTACGGTCCACGAGAAATTTCGACAGGTTGCTGCCAGTCGCTACACCCATCTCTCGGACGAGGAATGTGCGCACTATGGCACAAGTGTCGCCGTGCTATCCGGGGATGTACAGCATGGTTGGGGCATCTCGATTCTAACCGACTTGACACGCAAGGGCTCCGTCCCCGCTGATGTCACCCTCCATCTGATCGATAAAATGGACAACGAGCTCCTTAACCTTCTGGTCGAAGGGGAATTGCTAGACATCCAGTATTGCCACGAGCCCATAGGGGCCATCAAGCTGGATGACATTGAGAATATGCTCTGGAAAAAGACAGGCGTCCTCTACCGTTTCTGTGCCGAAGCGGGTGCGTTGATCGGCCTGGGTCGTGTGGAACCAAACCACCCTCATGTTCATGCGTTATCCGATTTTTCCAACCGTTGCGGCATCGCTTTCCAGCTACAGGATGATCTTCTCGGGGTTATTGGTGATCCACAGTCGACTGGAAAACCGGTTGGGAATGACATCCGCGAAGGGAAGCGCACTTCGATCGTCCACTATGCCCACGAGAATGGTGATCCGGATGAACGGGCTCAAATTGAACATACCCTTGGCAATTTGAGCGCCTCGGATGAGGAAATTAAGCGTGTGATCGCGATCCTGAAGAAACGTGGTGGGATCGAACAAACCGCACACCGCGCTCAATTCCACATTCGCGCTGCCCTCGAATCGCTTGACAAATTGCCCAACACTCGGTACAGAGAGCTACTGAGAGCTTGGGCAGAGTACCTTGTATCGCGCAGTATTTAGGGTTTTCGGAGTCACCCCATCCCCCCCTGACCCACTTATAAACTTGCCATTGGAACGTTGTTTGCATCTCCTAACTTTGTAATTCGAATTCGTTTCACTCCGAGACAATTCGTGCACTTCAGCCCGTTGGGGGAATCATGCCAAAGAAAACAATCGGTATCGTCGGATCAGGATTTGGTGGTCTGACCGCAGCGATCCGTCTTCAAGCTAAAGGTTACCAGACCATCCTCTTTGAGAAGAACGAAAAAGTGGGTGGCCATGCATCAGCTTTTACACGTGATGGTTACACGTTCGACATGGGTCCTTCACTGATCACCGCTCCGGAGATCATCGAGGAAATTTTCGAGTCTGCAGGGGTTCGGATGGAGGATCGACTCGACCTCATCCGTCTTGATCCTGCTTACCGTATTTACTTCCATGATGGAAGCCTGATCGATTACACCGAAGATCCTGACCGGATGCGCGAACAACTCGCCTCCTTCAACCCCGCAGACGGTCCAGGTTACGACCGCTTCATGAAAGCATCGAAGGGGATTTACGAGGCGGTAATCCTGGATGGACTCGGCTCAACCGCGTTTGATAACCTCGGTGTACTGACAAAGTTTCTCCCTCGTGCTTTGAAGTTGAACGCGCTCTTGCCTGCTTACACGAATGTGACTCGTTTCTTCAAGGACGAGCGCAGCCGTTTCACCTTCTCCTTTCATCCCCTCTTTATTGGCGGCAACCCGTTCCGTGCCCCCTCGGTCTACCAGATGATCCCCTATCTCGAGCGAGAAGGAGGAGTCTGGTTTACGAAGGGTGGGATGTATACGGTTGTAAAAGCGTTCGAAGATCTCTTGCTGGAGCTCGGGGGCGAGATTCGAACCAGCAGCCCTGTGGAACAGATTCATGTTGAACAGAACAGGGCAAAAGGAGTCGTGGTCAACGGTGAAACGATCCCCCTGGACGCTGTCATCTCAAACGCGGATTGGATGCACACCAATCGCGAGCTGCTGAACGGTCATCACAAACGTAAAAAGTGGACCAAATCACGTTTGAACCGTACCGATTATTCGATGGGTGCCTACCTGCTCTACCTCGGGGTGAAAAAGCAGTACCCGCAATTGAAGCATCACACGTTGATCCTGTCGCCAAGATATCGAGAGCTGGTCAGGGACATTTTCGACCGAAAGGTGCTTCCTGATGACTTTTCGATGTATCTGCACGTTCCGACTCGAACCGATCCCGGCATGGCTCCAGAGGGCAGCGAAAGCATGTATGTGCTGATCCCTGTGGCCAACCTCGCCAGCGGAGTGGATTGGGACAAGGAAGTCGGCCGTTATACGGATAAGGTGATTAATTTCCTGGAGAATGACTTCGGCCTGGAGGGTTTGCGCGAGAACATCGAAGTCCAGGAGACTTTCACTCCGAAGGACTTCGAACGGGAGCGCAACTCCTACCTGGGTAGCGCATGGGGGGTTGAACCGAAACTGACTCAAACCGCCAATTTCCGACCCCATAATCGTCACGAGGACGTTCGCAATCTCTACCTCGTCGGTGCCAGCACTCATCCCGGCGCAGGTCTTCCTGGGGTGATGCTGACCGCGAAGACGACAGAAGCACTGGTTATCAACGATCTCGAAACATAAACCGACCAATCATGTTTGTCTGACTGAGGTGTTCCCATGCAGCATGTATGGAAAGATCCTACGTACCGCGCGAGCTTCGAACTGGCTCGTCTGACAACAGCAGAGTGGTCGAAAAGTTTCTATCTCGCATCCAGTCTGCTGCCGAAAGAAAAACGATGGGCCACCTATGCGCTCTATGCCTATTGCCGCTTGGTGGACAACATTGTGGATCAGCCACGTCCTGCACGTTCACGGCTTGAAATTGTGCGAGAGCTCGATTCGATCGTACACGAGCTGCACGTGGCGTACCGAACCGGGGAATCTGAGCATCCAGTTCTCCGCGCATTTATCCAGGTTGCCTTCGAGTATTCCATCCCCCTCGAACATGCTCTTGACCTGATCCGAGGCGTGAAGATGGACCTCGAACTGGATCGCTACGAGAGTTTCGAGCAACTGTACCTGTTCAGTTACAGGGTGGCATCTGTGGTTGGCCTGATGATGACTCATGTATTGGGTTATAGTCATCCAGTTGCCTTGCGGTATGCAGAAGAATTGGGGATCGCAATGCAACTGACCAACATCATGAGGGATGTCGAGGAGGATGCAGATGCAAACCGTATCTATCTCCCTCGAGAAGATTTAGACAACTATGGAGTTCGTGAAGAGGACATCCTCGATGGGCAGATGACAGATAACCTGCGTGACCTGATGGCCTTTCAGGTAAACCGTGCCCATTGCTACTACGAAAGTGCTGATCGCGGGATTGCTTTGCTGGATCCATCCTCCCGCTTCGCAATCCGTGCAGCGAGCCGCATTTACCGAGGAATCCTGACACAAATCGAAGAACAGGATTTCAATCCCTTCCGCGGCCGTGTTTTTCTACCAAAAAAGAAGAAACTTTCGCTGATTGCCCTCGAGTATCTCTCCCAGCTGATTCGAGCGGAGGAAACAAAAGATCTGCCAGGCTTGATCCGTTCGGCTGCCACTATGCAGCGTCCACAAAAACGTATACGGGGGCGGGAAGCGGCCCTTGGGTTGCCGACTGTTGAGGCCTACCAGGAATGATCGCCGCAAACCATCAGCTTTGGGCGGATTGGCTGTTCACACGATATCTCAATCGGCTTTACCGAAAGCATTTTCACGCTTTTCACTTGCTGGGTGAGCTACCGGAGCTGGACCCCTCTCTACCCCTTCTGGTTACCCCCAACCATAGCTCATGGTGGGATGGCTTCTTTGTGCACTGGTTGAACCGTCACCTCCTTCACCGCCGCCTCCACATGATGATGCTTGAGGAGCAACTGAGAAAACATCGATTTTTCGCCCGTGTCGGGGCATTCTCAATTGATCCGGGCAATCCATTGGACATGGTTCGCAGTCTCAGCTATTCCATGAACCTCCTGAAAAACCCCAGCAACCTTGTCTGTATTTATCCGCAGGGTGAATTACAGCCATTTGGCACATCCCCTCTCCCATACCGGTCGGGAGTACCCTGGTTGTTGGCACGCTTGAAGAGTCCTGTCACCCTGCTGCCGCTCGCCATGCGTATAGAGATGCTCGGTCAGCAGCATCCGGAAGCCTTTTTCCTGTTCGGCAACCCGAAACGGATCGATCCTGACGGGAAACCAATCACACGGATCTTGCAGGATACGTTGAGTGAATTAAAAGAGCAGCTACGTCAGCGGGTAGACAGCGGCGAGAAAGGAACTCTCATTTTTCGAGGGCGCACCTCGATCAATGAGCAAACGGCCTGGTACAAACGTGGTGGGGCATCCCGATGACACTCTGGATACTCCTGCTCGCGCTCCCCCTCGCAGGCATGATTGTGACGGCCCTGATCAATGCTATCGCCGGGCCGAGGATGGACCGTGCACCGACAACGGGACACCAGCCCACGATCTCCGTCCTGGTGCCGGCTCGAAATGAGGAAAAAAACATCGAAGCATGCCTCAAAGGATTGCTTCAGCAGGAGTATCCAATCTTCGAGGTGATCGTGCTGGACGACGGTTCCACCGACCGAACCGGCACCATCATCCATCAGATTGCTGAGCAGCACTCGAACCTTCGTGCCCTCGAAGGTGCTCCTCTGCCCGAGGGATGGAGCGGGAAAAACTGGGCCTGTCACCAACTTCAGCAACAGGCGGCAGGCGAAATCCTCATTTTCACCGATGCGGACAACACCCATCATCCAGCAGCTCTCGCCGCAACGGCTGCTTTCATGGAGGAGTACCGTCTCGACCTTTTCAGTGCATTTCCGCAACAACTCACCTCGTCACTCGCGGACCGGCTGGTGGTGCCCGTGGTTGAGCTGTTTGTTTATGCGATGTTGCCACTTTGGCTGACCCTGAAAAGCAGATTTGCTTCTCTTTCGGCTGCTAACGGACAGTGGCTCGCCTTTCGCCGTGAGGCGTATAGAACACTCGGCGGACATCAAGCAGTCCGGATAAGTGTGGTTGAGGATGTCACTTTTGGACGCAGAGCGAAACAGGCAGGATTCCGTCTCCTGACGGCATCAGGTCGAGAGCGTGTGTTCGGACAAATGTATTCGGGCTGGCGTGATGTCTGGCTCGGATTCTCGAAAAACCTATACGTGGTTGGGGGAGGACGTACGGTTCCCTTCGTGCTGCTCGAGGTGATCCTCCTTGCGATCTTCGTCCTACCGTATTTCCTTCTGATCCTTCCAGGCTGGAGAATCGGCGCCCTGCTGCTGATAGGCTTGAACCTCATTCTGAGAAGTGTAGTCGCCATCCACGCCGTTCACCCAAAAGCGGAAAGTGTGCTGCTCCATCCATTTGGAGTCGTGGCCACGCTCGTAATTGGCTGGAATTCAATGCTTTGGCATCGTCGAGGACGTTTTCACTGGAAGGGACGCACTCTTGAACAGCAGCAAAAGCCTCTTGTTCACGGGGAGGCTGTCTCATGAAGCGTAGTACCTTGAAAACTGTTCTCCCTGCTACCCTGCTCTACCTTTTTCTCGGCCTTGGCGGACTGTGGCATGTTCTCGGTTGGTTTCAGTCCACCATGATCCTCGCAGCAGGTCCAATTCTGATTCTGCTCTCCCTTGTTGCCTGGCTGCAACTGCATAATGCGCAGAAGTCCGGTAGTGCCAAAAGGATGGCAGGTTTGTTTGCATCAGGGGTGATCCTCGCGGGCTTCGCGGTTGAGACCATCGGTGTGAAAACCGGGTTGCTGTTTGGCAACTATCTCTACGGCGATGTTTTGCAGCCACAGGTGATGAACGTCCCCATCGCCATCGGCTTCGCCTGGCTTGCCGTCCTGCTTTCTGCACACGCCATTAGCCAACGATTGATTCCGTACACCTTGCGTGGAATGACTCTCATACGTATCGTGATCACAAGCCTGCTGATGGTTCTCTTCGATGCAATCATGGAACCGGTTGCTGTTCAGCTTGGTTACTGGTCCTGGGATCGCGGCATTCCATTGCAGAATTTCATTGCCTGGTTCCTGATCGGCGGACTGTTCGCCTGGCTTGGACACTGGTTGGGGCCACTTCGCAGAAAGTTGCCGCCCTTCATCATTCACCTTTACCTGGCCCAGGTTATCTATTTCGGACTCGTACTACTCGGTGGTGGTGAATGAGGAAAGCCAGCAACAAAAAGGATTTTCGTGGTTTGGAGGCGGCAGTGTCTCTTATCGCAGCATGGGCCTTCCTGCTGATTACGCTTCTCGGAGTCGAGATTGCATCGCTCGCCCTCCCATTCATCCTGCTTGGCATTGCGCTGCAAACCTTCCTCTACACGGGCCTGTTCATCACCGCGCATGATGGGATGCACGGCCTGATTGTTCCCTTTGATCGCCGACTCAATGATCGAATCGGCACCCTCGCAGTCTGGGTGTATGCTCTGTTCAGCTACAAACGTTTGATGAAAAAACACTGGGAACATCATCGTTCACCCGGTGACCCGGAAGCGGACCCCGATTTCCATGATGGCAGCCACCCCGGCTACCTGGCCTGGTACACCCGTTTCTTCAGCCACTATGTGACCATCCGTCAGGTGGTCGGCATGGCGCTGGTCTTTAACCTGCTGCACCATCTTGCCGGTGTGCCTCTGAGCAACCTGCTGCTCTTCTGGGTGCTCCCATCCCTGCTCAGCACTGTGCAACTCTTCACCTTTGGCACCTACCTGCCCCACCGGACACATGATGAGGGAGAAGGAGCGGACCACCACACCCGCAGCAACGAGTACCCGGTCTGGCTCTCGTTCCTCACCTGCTACCATTTCGGCTACCACCTGGAGCATCACTTGAGGCCGGATATCCCCTGGTGGGCCCTTCCCGAATACCGGGCACAACGGGTTCAAGCCCAACAGCAGTAAGGATCAGCGATTCGCTTCGTGCTCATACAGAAGGTCAGCCGCGAGCATGCCGGAAAGAGTGGCCAGGGGAACACCGCCACCTGGGTGGGACGATCCACCAGCGAAATAGAGGCCATGAAGGTCACGGCTGCGGTTGGGCGGACGGCGAAATGCGGCCATACGTGTATTGGATGAAAGACCATAAATGCTGCCGGCATTGCTTCCATAGAGCCGATGAAAGTCCTCGGGAGTGATTACTTCTTCCAATTCGATTTTTCCGTGCAAGTCAATGCCTGTATTCCGCAGCCGTTCAAGAACATGTTGACGCATTTCCCCCACTGTCCGTTGCCAGTCCTGTCCATCGGCCAAATAGGGCATGTTCAGCAGGACAAACCAGTTCTCACAGGAGGCGGGAGCATGAGAAGGGTCGGCTCGCTGTGTAATCGCCACATAGATGGTCGGATCATTGGGTGCGGATCTTTTGTCGAACAGCATCTGGAATTCGCGCTCGTAGTTCTTGCTGAAGAAGATGTTGTGATGGGCGAGTTCCCGGTGTATGCCGCGCACCCCCCACATGAAAACCATACCTGAAAGAGAGGGTTCGAGTCGCTTCAGTTTTCGTACCCGGTTGTCCAGTCCATCGATCAGGTGTTGATGCGCGGTGACAACATCGGCATTGCACAGGACAGCATCGGCATCATGACGTGCGCCATCCACAACCACCGCCTCGACACGCTTTCCGTTATGAAGGATCTTCTCCACCGGGGCCTGCATCCGTAGATCGACCCCGACCCGTACCGCAAGAGCCACCATCTCCTCGACAAGACGATACATCCCGCCCTTGATATAAAATCCACCGAGACCATGCTCAACATACGGGATCACATTCAGGGTAGCCGGTGCTCGGTAAGGATCGGAACCGTTGTAGGTCGCATATCGATCAAAGAGCTGCACCACCCGTGGATCGGAAAAATGGGATGACACCGCACTGTGGACGGTTCGCATGGCATCAATCCGGTGCAGCTTGAAAAAAGCACCAAGGTTGCGCTGTTTCAGCAAATGCCGCCATTCCTGGAATGCGGAGAAGAGAAACACATCCGCGGTTGCATCATAGATACGGCGGGTATACTCCAGAAAATGTTTCCATGCTTTGCCATCTGCGGGGCTGAGTGTTGCGATCGCTTCCTGCATCGCGTCGACATCAGCCGACGAATCGATACATACGCCATCGGGGTAGAAATAGCGACAGACGGGATCCACGGGGACGAATTCGAGGTGGTCCGGACGATTGTCCCCTGCTGCCTCGAACAATTGATCAAAAACAAAAGGCATCGTAAGGAGCGATGGACCAGTGTCGAAGCGATATCCACCCGCTTCAAACAGGTTCATCTTCCCGCCCGGTTGGCTGTTCTGCTCGAAAAGGGTAACCCTATGCCCCGTCGTGGCCAACCGAATGGCTCCGGCAAGCCCGCCAACGCCTCCTCCGATGACAATCACTTGATCAGCCACGCCTGCGCCTTCCAAGCCATTCATAGAGTGTCAGCACAAGGGTAATATGTGCGAGACCGTACGCAAAATCCTCGAGGGGAATCGTGCCTATGTGCCATCCGCTCTTAAACAATCCCCCGTAGAGGACCACCGGCCTTGCGGTAAGGTAGCCGTTAAAGATGAGAATCATCAGCAGAAGCAGGGGCAAAAACAGGAAGAAACGTCTCGAGGATGCGATTCCATTCCCGAAGAACCCGTCCACAACCAGTACACCTGCCAGAACGGTAATCACAAGCCCCGTGTATTCAAAACCTTGAAGGAAGAGGAACGGCACGATGATCAACAATAGGGCGGCAATCACACTGACGGACGTTCTTGAACGAGTCGGAGAGGCGGAATAACGAAGCCCAAACACTTCCCAGACAAAAATCGCGGCGAAGGGAACCGTGAAAAAGAAAAGCCATTCTCCCGGCGGCAGGCCGAGTAGATGAAGATCAAGTGTGTAGGCAGGGTTGAACCACCAGTGTCGTCCCGAAACAAGGATATCCCACGTAATAAACGGGACAGCCGCAATCATGGCAGCCTGGAAAGCTCGTTTCCAGTGATGAACATAATGAACCCGCTGTTCAAAACTGGCCAGTATTGGACCGAGAAGGACGACAAGATTGAAAAGCAGATATTCACCCTTCATTGGGCTGCCCTTCCCTTTCTCGCTCTATTTTTTGCACCTCACCCAACATCGGAGCCATTTCCTGTTCGGTCAGCATGTCGCTTTCATCCAGAAACTCGGTGATGTGAACGAAGAGGGAATCATCCACTGATTCACGTTCCTCCGGCAACCGGACGGCAAGCTCCCGAAATCCACTGCGTGCACCCTCCTGTCGCTTGAAGAAAAATGGCAGATGGTAGCAGGTCGAAGCGTGAATGAAGAGCGCCTCAAGGTCCCCGTTACTCTCATCAAGCCCTCGGTCCATCAACTCGAGACCTCGATTGGCCCATTTGAATTTCGCCTGCGGCCAGAATACCTGAGTGGCTTTGAATCCGGTCAGCGACCCAATATAGGTGTTCATTACAGCCTCTCGGCTGGGCTCCTGCTCGGCATAACGTTCAAATCCGGCAATGACACTGTCTATAGAAACCTCGCCCTGCAAGGCACGATAGTAGCCTTGACGCAACCGCTGGAGCTCGCTGCCTGCAGAATCGGTAGCGAGAATCCCCCCCGCACCAGCCAGCAGCAGGATGATTGAAGCAATGATTCGCATGAAGTCTCCAATACACTTGCACGTTGTGCTGTTTCGCCCTGAAACAAAATGGTCTGCCACAATGGGATTCTGCAAAAAACAGGCCCCCAAATGTATCTGGGGGCCTGTTAAACGTGCAATCAGAGACTGTAACTCACACTACTTTATGAGGACCACTTTCCGCACCGCTTCGAAACCATCACCCGCCTGCATCCTGACAAAATAGATGCCGCTGGCCTGATCCTCGAGGGAGAGGGAAAGCATGTGACGGCCTGCCTCGAGCGTGCCACGATGCAGAGTTGCAACCTGACGACCAAGCAGGTCGAAGACTGCGACATTGACAGAACCGGTCACTGGAGTGGTGAAACGAACGGTGGTCATTGCATTGAATGGATTCGGGTAAGGCTGTGCAAGAGCGTAGCTGCCTGGAAGTCCCGTTTCGCTTTCATCTCCAACCGTGTTAGTTATATCCAGCTCAATCGGAACCGGGACTGTTTCACCCATCCCATTGTGTTCCGCCAGGATGTAAGCCGAGTAGAGATCAGGATCGAGTCCCTCAATCATAGAGGTAACATCAACCGTCATACTCGCTTCCGGCTCGAGGACGAGTTCGATCTGGCTTAGGTTGGCCCAGCCGACCGTCGCATCAATCTGCCACCCCTTCATCTGGTCTTCCGGTGTACCGTTCAGCAGTCCGACGAGTGCGACATAGTAGACCTGGTAACCGGAAGCATAGGTCAACCCAAAGAGGTCCCGTTCTTCAGCATCGGGAAGATCATCAACCTTGAGAATGTCTCCTGATTCGGTGTTCGCCTTGTAAAACGCCCGTTCCGAATCGTTGTCCCCACAAGCGATGTAGAGGTTCATCCCATCCGGATCATTGGGCACATACTCGAGCGACTGGGTCCGCAGATCGGACTCAATCGTCATCATCTCTTCCCCGGTTTCAGGATCAACCGCGACGATGTCTTGCAAACTTTCACCCACCCAGAGATAATCGAGGTCAGTATCGTAGGCGAGTGCACGGTTGGGATTATAGGGCCCCTCAAACCGCGACACTTCTTCCCCGGTCTCCAGGTCAAAGCTGATGATGTCACGTCCATCCGACCCGATCAGGTTGGTACCATCAAAGGCGAGGTCGTACATGCCGTTTGAGCTTGCATCGGGAAGATCCGAACCGACCTGGATGTAGCTGTCGATCTGTGTGCCCATTTCGTCAAGCACATAGATGTAGTTCGGATTGGCGTACGTGTTCGAACCAGTGACATAAAACTTGCCATCCACGTACTTGATGCCTCGGAGCCGTGAATCGCCCGTAATCCCTGTGGCATCTGTCTGGAAGAGTGAATCAAGCCATTCCACTGCTTCCTGGCTGGGGCTCAGATTCAGGCGGACTTGCAGATCCGCGGTCCCAGCATTCTCGAGTGTCAATCCGTGGGTCTGAGCATCTTCGGTGAATGAAAGGGCTTCTGGGGTGATCTCCAATGAGCCAACGGATAGAGCTATGTCAACCGTCGTTGTATCCTCTTCCGTAACCACGATATCCGCCTGTTGGAACGGTTGCATCGGCAGGTGGTTGACGACGAGAGTGTAGGTGCCGATTTGTACATCGACACTGTACTCACCCTCTGAGTTGGTGATACCAACTCGTCCCGTTTCAAGGAAGGAAACGGTCACCCCTTCAATGGGGTCACCGGAAACCGAGTTGCTCACGACACCGTTAATCGTACCAGTGATCCCAACGACCGCATCCACAGCCTCATCAGCTTGAACACGACCAGCGCCGTAATCATTATCCTTCCCGACTGGGCCGAGATCCAGTGATGTGGTCTGCAGGATCGAGTCTGCTTCTTCGGGTGTAAGTTCATCCCACTTGTTCAGCATCAGCGCGAGGACACCCGCGACATGTGGTGTGGCCATTGAGGTACCCGACCAGGTTGTTCCGCCCACATACCCTGTGTTGTTGTTGTATGTCAGCGAGGTGACAGAAACACCGGGCGCACTCACATCAGGTTTGAGCAGGCCGACACTGCCTCCCCCATAGGGATAATCATTGAAAGGAGAGATAGACTGCCAGGAAGCAGGACCATAGCTGGAAAAGTTGGCGATGACGTCGTTGGACTGAGTTGCCCCAACTGTTATTACGCCACTTCGTGTTCCTGCTTCCACTTCCCCCGGATGGCGCCAGGGCGACGGTACATTCCCCGGAGTGCGCAAATTTTCGGGTGCAGCCCCGCCCCAAACACGTTCGTTGCCCGCCGCAACTGAACTGACCAAGCCGGCGAGATTCAGACCATCGAAGGATTGACGGAACGTTGCACGTGGAGCAGCACTCAGGTTGGTCCATCCAAGGGACATGCTGATCACATCCGCCTGGTTGGCCAGGGCAAAGTCGAGTGCAGACCAGGTGTCTGCATAATCCCCGAATCCACCACCATCGAGTACCTTGATGCACATCAAGGAGGCATCCGGTGCGACACCGGTCTGTGTCCCTGAGGTACCATCACCTACTGCACTACCCGAACAGTGAGTGCCATGCCCATTATCGTCCATCGGGTTGTCATCGTTGTTCGCGTAGTCAAACCCGTGGTTCGGATAGGTTTCGCCTCCATCCCACAGATGGTCAGCAAGATCGGTATGGTTGTAGTTGACACCCGTGTCGATGACCGCGACTATGACACCTTCGCCCGTGTATCCTTCTTCCCAGACGGCAGGAGCATTGATCTGGGCGACACCCCAAGCGATTTCATCGAGCTCATCAACACCCATTACACCATCGGTCGGGGTTTCCGGGATCACCCGGGTCATCGGATCATAGATCAGTTGGCGCACATCGATGCGGCCAGCGATCTGTTCGATCAATTCAGGGGTTGCCTGGAAGCTGACCGCATTGGCGAGAACCAGCGAACGGACATCCGCTGCAAGCCCCTTGGCCGCCTGACCATCCAACATGGCCAACAGATCAGCATGAGTCGCATCGGCATGATCGGACAGAACCGACCAGACAACACGTTTCCGCTCCGCACGAGTCAATCCTTCGACCGACTGTGCAACCATTTCGAGTGAGTACTGGTCACGCATCAGCGCCACCACAGGCAATAACTCGGCGCTGTCCGCATTCTTGATTGCTTCATGCAACGGCTCGTCCATCGGAAGAACCGGTGCAGCCACCACCGTGGAAACGGCAAACAGAGCTACCAGTGCGAGCAAGCACGCACCGTTTAAACGGTTTCTCATCTCCCTACCTCTCTCCTGCCACAAGCAGGGTTGACTCCTCTCGGGTCGAATAAGATAGGGTGTCTCGGTTGGAGATGCCGTGATTCAGGCTCGGGTTACAATTTTTAACGAGGTAGGATTACTGAACGCTATCATCAACCCATACAGGTACTTCGTCCACATGATGTGCAACCTGGTTTTTCCAGAACAACCCCAGTTTCTTCTCCATCTCCTCGAGGTTGCGTCGAGCTGTCTCCAGGGTTTTCAGTTGCACCATGTCATGCGCAGAGGTCGCAGCCTTGCCACCCAGCAGGGCAAGTACAATCCAGACAGCTAATCCTCCTCCCAACAAGGGAAGCAGGAACTCAATAAGGGGAAACAAAACGGGTGAGGCGGCCAGCAGCGGATCTTGAAAGAGGTAGATCGGGCCAGCACTTAGTAGTGCGGCCAACGGGGCGAAGAGGGTGCGCAAACGGCGGCGGCGCTTCAGCACAGCAATCCGTTTCAGGCGAATCTCCCGAAGCATCTCCTTCTGCTTCAGCATAATTGCTGCTTGCAAGTCCTGAAGAATTTCCGGGTAGAGGCCCATGAAAAATCGAAGTAGCGCGGTCCTGTAGGCAGTGAAACACTTTTTCCCAATCAACGGCAACAGGGCTGTCATCCGTTCAATTTCACGACGTAAGCTCGGGGATGTACTTTGCAGGTCATATGCTTCGACGATGTGCATCAAGGTGCTGATATCCTCTCCAAACTCCGCGGTCAACTCCTGGAAAATTCCATTGAACTCGCGCAACTTCATCTCGAGATCCTCCCGGATCCCATGGTAAGCTTCGTCCACCAGCGCCATCGAGTAGAATGTTGGATGGACACGCATCGCCTTTTCAAAGTAGATGATCGCCGATCCAGGTTCGTTCAGGAACGCGTATAGACGGCTGATACTGTATTGAAGTGACGAGTCATCAAGATGCTTCTTCTCCGCCAGTAAAAGGGTGTTCAGCGCGTTTTTATAGCGTTTCTGACCTTCATGACAGGTGGCAAGGAAATGTAATGCCAGTGATCGATAATGAGACCGTTCTACTCGAGGCGGATTCTTCGCAGCTTTCTCGAAATAGCGCATCGCATAGGCGAGGTTCTTTTTCACCTTGAGGTAAACAAACCCCATCGTCATCAGAAGGGGGTAAAACTCACGGTGGCTTTCGATGAGTGTGAGCAGTTCACGGAATCCCTCATCAACCGCACCGGAATCGATAAGCAAACGAGCTCGTTGGATCTTTGCACCCAAATTGTCAGGGGCTTCGTTCAGAATGGTTTGGTAGGTGGTGGTCTGCTGTTCGAGGATCCAACGCAGGGAGAGGTTTGTCAGGTAGAGGGTGCCTGAAACCCGTCGCATGTCCGCGAGGGTCAACTCGCCCAGCGAGATCATCTCGATGGCATCAGCGGCCTGGTTGCTGAATGCTTGGGAGGCATGCTGGAGTTCGTTTGCAATCTCAACATCCTCGATCCCGAATTTCTCGGCTTCGTCACGAAAAGCCGCCGACATCTTCGTTACGAATTTATTGAGAATGCCTGAAATAAGTTTGACCAGCTTCGGGTCAAGCCCTTTCGGAGCCGCATTCTTTGGTTGAGGCTTCTCAGCCATTACGTCCTCTACCTGATCCCCCATCAACGTCCGCATGGTTCGAGTGAGACGTGCCCACCGCCTCGGGAGAACATGGTGAATTTTCTCCAACAATGCGACCTTGCAACATAATCAAAATGTTTCGGGCTATAATCTACATCCTGCTACTATTGTTAAAACATCTTTTCGAGGGATCCCATGTTTCCGTTACATTCTCGCCGAGCCTTTCTGAAATCATCTGCACTTTCCGCCAGTGCCCTTGCACTGCCCTGGTGGGCTTGTACTCCAGCCAAACTGGGACCGGACTTTTCTGTGGCATTCATGACCGATATGCACGTCGACGAGCGTCGTCACGCCCAGGAAGGGTTCCGCACCGCATTGAACAATATGCAGGCGCTGCCTCACAAACCTTCCTTCTTAATCAATGGGGGGGATCTGGCCTATGACATTCTCGCTAAAAACCGCGAGCAGGCAGACGCTCAATACCATCTGTTCGACGGTGCTTTGAGCGAAATCAAGATTCCCGTTCACAATGTAATGGGCAACCATGATGTGCTCGGGGTCTACGAAAAGAGCGGGATGACACCGGGGGATGATCTTTACGGGAAGGAGTACTTCCTCCAGAGATTCAAGCGTGACTCCACATACACCTCCTTCGACCATGAGGGATGGCACTTTGTGCTGTTGGACACAATCGGGATTGATGGACGCACCTATCATGGCTACATCGATGAGGAGCAGCTCGACTGGCTGGACGAGGACCTCGCCAGGGCGAACAAACCGACGGTGATCGCTGGTCATATTCCCCTCTTCAGCAGCTATGCAGAACTGCTGGAAGGAATTGAGAAGCCGGACCATCCGAAGGCGGTTGTCAACAATGTGAACGACGTAGCATCGGTCCTCCTGAAGCATCCCGGAGTGAAACTGGTACTCGCCGGACATCTGCACATCAACGAGACCTGGCACTACAAGGGGATCGAATTCGCCAACATCGGGGCGGTCTCCGGAAGATGGTGGCGAGGCCCTCGTGACGGCTTCGAAGAGGGGTATGCGCTGCTTAGTTTCAAGGGTGAGGAAGTTGGCTGGGGGTACGTCGATTACGGATGGGATGTTCCACCTGATGTCGATACCGAGGGCTGATTTACTCGTTTGAAGGTGATTAATCGGGCCGAATCCGGGCAGGGTTGGCCCATAGCAGGGAGTGTGTGGTGGCGAAGGTGCTTGTCATTGGGGGGCATGGTACTCTTGGACGACCCGTTGTCCGCTGCCTTGTGGCAGAAGGTTTCGAGGTGCGTGCACTGGCACGAGACCCCGACCGCGCCTGGAAGCAACTGCCACCGGAGGTTGAGGTTGTCGCGGGTGATTTGGAAAACACCGCCTCCATTCGTGCGGCAGCCGAAGGGTGTGACATTGTCCACATCAACCTGTCGACGATGAACCACAAGGCCGCCTTCAAACCGGAACTGGATGGCACTCATAGAATCGTGGAAGCCCTGCAGGACAAACCAGAAATCCTGCTCTCGAAGGTGACCGCCTACGGGAGCCGACCTACGAACGGTTGGTGGCCAGATATCGATCACAAGTTTTACACTGAACACGCCATCATGGGCTCCGGCCATCCCTGGCTGATTTGGCGTCCCACCTGGTTTTTCGAATCACTGCCGATGTTTGTCCGTGGAAAGGCTATTTTCCAACCGCTGCCCGAGTCACCGCCGCTCTACTGGGTTGCGGGACATGATTATGGCAGCTGGGTGGCAAAAGCTTTCGCAAACCCGGAGCTGCGCAACCGTGTTTTCTACGTCCAAGGCGCCGAAGCGATCCGTTTCCCGGATGCTGTGAAACGGTTCCGGGACAAGTACGATCCACGCCTGAAGATCAGGACCATTCCCAGCACGGTAGTCAAAATAGGATCTCTTTTCAGCCCAAAAATCCGTCACCTGAAACGACTTGCGCAGGACACTCGCCAGAAACGCGAGACGATGAAGGCGAAGGAAACCTGGGAATTGCTCGGACAACCCACGATGGGGCTGGAGCAGTACGTTGACTACATGCAGACGACGGCGGACATACCGTCCGCACCCTGAACGGGACAAGCGATGAGGTACTTCTGAAGTATCCGACCTTCCATTACAACTGGATCTGGCGCCTCGACTCGCCACGTGAGGTCCTCTGGCCGCTTGTAGCGGATACAAATCGCTTTAACCATGATACCGGCCTGCCAACCCTCGACAACTTGGGGGAGGGCAATCCCGACCTGAAGGCCGCACGCCGTCACCTGAGAAT
This sequence comes from bacterium, assembly GCA_020444265.1. Lineage (GTDB taxonomy): Bacteria > Electryoneota > Electryoneia > Electryoneales > Electryoneaceae > JAHLLH01. Next base: position 100,781 of record JAHLLH010000001.1, on the reverse strand, counting down.
GTACCGTCTTGGTATCCCAGTTGAATGGGTCGAAGAACCCTTTGAGTGGTCCCGTCCCCAGGGATTCAGCGTAAGTAGGCAGTACAGCAAGGGACCAGTCAAGGAAATGCGGGTCGTTGTCCGTCTCGACCCCGACCCTGGAACTGGAGGGACACTCCTCAGTTACAAAGTCTGGGCAATCCCGGCCAATCCGCTTGGATTGATCGCTATCCCCATCCAGATCGGTTTGATCAGTCACAAGCAGTTCGGCGATGTCTTCCATCGCTACGACAAGGCGGCTGGCGAAAGTCTACTTGCCAACACCCCACCCGATAAACCGGTTTATGCTCCCGGCGGCAAACCACGTCTCGACCTGCTTTGCGAAAAACTGGTTCAGCAAGATGTTGATTCCAGGCTGGTGGAGAAGTTGAAGCAACACATCCAGCGAACCGAAGACCTCGCCTTGAGCAGGATTCAGCCCTATGTTCTGACGGATGCCTGGGGGGCGAGTCGTCGTGAACTACTCGACCTTTGCCTCAAGGCAGTCCGTGTCGGCCTGCTCGAATTTCAGTGGGATCTACTCTGCCCACTCTGCCGTGGAGCGAAGGAGAGTTTTGATCACCTGAAGGAGATTGAACCAACCGTCCACTGCGATGTCTGCAACATAGACTTTACGGCCAACTTTGAACGCTCCGTCGAACTGACCTTCCGCCCCACTCCCTCGATCCGCCCTGTAGCACGAGAAGCCTTTTGTGTCTCTGGTCCTCAGGTTACTCCGCACATCCATGTTCAGCAGTTGATGGCTCCGAGCGAGACCCGCACGATCCACACAAACCTCGAACCGGGCAATTACCGACTGCGAGCATTGGACCGTCCCGGCGGCCTCTACCTCCGAGCTACCTCGGAAGGACGTAGTGAGGTTATTTGTATGTACAAGCAAATGGGATGGGCGGAAGAGGATGAGGAATTGGACTTGGCCACGGAAGTGACGCTCACCTTTGAGAACCAGTCGGATCGAGAGGAGTTGTTCGTGCTGGAACGGATGGCGTGGAGTGATATGGCCGTGACTGCTGCGGAAGTGACTGTCCTCCAGCTCTTCCGTGACCTCTTCAGCAGTGAGGCCTTGCGTCCCGGGGAGAAGATCAGCGTCGGAAGCCTGACCATCGTTTTCACCGACCTGAAAGCCTCGACACAGCTCTACCGGACGGTCGGCGATGCTCCAGCCTTCGGGCGTGTGATGGACCACTTCGACATTGTAAAGGCAGAAATCGCCAAGGAAGACGGCTCGGTGGTGAAAACCATTGGCGATGCGGTGATGGCCTCCTTCCGCACCCCGGATGCCGCGCTGCGTGCTATGCTCAAGGCGCAGACTGCCCTCTTCGATGCCACCAACACCGAAGGCGCCCCCCTCCTACTGAAGGTCGGCATGCACCAGGGTCCCTGCATCGCGGTCACCCTCAACGAGCGCCTCGACTACTTCGGGACCTCGGTCAACCTCGCTGCACGCCTTGTGGATTTCTCCAACGGCAGCGACCTGATCCTCTCCAATGCCATCTATACCGATCCCGAAGTGCAGGATTACTTGCACGATCCCGAGCACCGCTGTTCCACCGAACGGGTGGAAACGAACTTCAAAGGCTTTGAGGGGGAACAGTTCGAGGTGTGGAAAATCTGTCACTCCCTCAGCGAAGCACCGCCAGCCCAATCCTGATCGAATGGGTATCGCTTTTGTAGCGCAAGATGCTCTCGCCCCGTCCGACGAAATACTGCAGCATCAAGTGTGGTGTGGTGCGGACAGGCAGGTCGAAGAAGACCCCCGGATCGCAGAGCAGGGTCGCCTCGAGGTTGGTAAAGAGACGGCGGTTCACGGTCACCCCGCTGCGCAGCGTCAAGCCGAGGATATCGACGCCCCAGCCACGGCCCGCCAGCAACGGTTGCCAGAGCAGAAGAACCGTCCCCTGCCCCACATACTCCTCCAGGTCCGGCATACGGTAGTCCACCGCGAAGGGATACCAAGTCGAGAGGGTGAGAAGCAGCGGGTGACGCCTGTGATCGCCGAAGGCAGCCCTAAGCATCGCACGGTTCCAGCTACGTGAATTATCACCCAGCAAACCATTCGACTGATGGGTGTAGGAGAGACCCAGTGAAGGCACCTCCCACCCTGCACCATCCCCCACTCCCCACCAGCCGATGAATTCGGGCGTATAGCGGTTGTCGAGCGAGGCCGCGCTACCATCGAACGGATTCCACAACGCTTCCTCGCTGAACGAGAAGTAGAAGCCATCGCTACGTTCGTTGAGCGGCAGGATCGGGAGACGCAGTGCCAAGCGGAACTTCGCCTGGTTGTTCGGATCGGTCAGCACCGAATTGACCGACCCGTTTTTGCGAGTTCCAGCACCAATGGCAAAGTAGGAAGGTTCCTCAAGGATGAGTCGCTCCATCATGGGGGAGGTTTCGCTTGCTGTGGTTCGAGCTTGAGCCTGAGCTGATGGCAGCTGGGCGAGGAAGGACGTCAGCACAAGGAGCAGGATAAAACGTCTCAACATCCCCTACCCCAGCTCGAATGAAGTGACACCGTACCAGCGCTTATGGGGCAGGTCAGGTCGTTCGCCACGGTACATACGGGCGGTGTTGAAGCTGACCACCATATTGTGCTTTTCTGCGAGTTTGATCGCCTGCTTGTTGGTGCCGGGCACATCGAGAAAGACTGGATCGCCCGCAAAGGGTTCGCTGATCAAGGCGTGGTAAAGGTCGGTAGCAATCGAGGTTTCATTTGCGAAGAGTGGCCCGACTTTCCAACCGAGGCCACAGCGGCGGATCATCCCATACCCCAACAGCTGTTCGCGCTCCATCCACCCCAAGGTGAGCGATTCGGGCTGATTGACCCAGCCGCGGAGGAAAGTTTCACGTGAGGCGGGTACAAATTCGCGATCGTAGGCAAGCAGGGTGACGAAAGGAACCTCCTGAAGCGGGACAATCTCGCGGATTCGTTTGTGGGTCGTGACCGCCTTGCCCTCGTAGCGATAGTTCTCGTGGTCGAGTACGAAGCCGGATTTCTGGTAGTTGGGCTGCTGGTCGGGGACACCATCAAGGCCTATCAGACGATCCCCCAGATGCTCCATCGCGCGATTCCACAAGGCGAGGCCGTATCCTTTCCCGCGAAACTCCTCACGGACGATATAAAACCCCATGAAACCGTAGCTTTCCCCATACCTCACCGCCGAAATCGCGCCGACAGGCTCATCATCGACAAGGCCAATGAAAAAGCCATTCGGGTCGGTGTTGTAGTAGACCGGGGCATCATACAGACCGGGATTCCACCCCTCCTGATCCGCCCAGCGTACCACCATCCTGAACTCATCCAGGCTCATCGTGCGGATGGTCAAGCCCATCCTTACTCCTCCGGTTCAACACGACCCGTTTGCAGGTCCTCGGCCAGCATCATACGTCCGATGGTGTAGACAATCACACCGATCACAATTCCGCCATAGGTGAAGATCATCGGGAACCAGTATCCTGTCTCCGCCATCACCTTGAACGGGACCACAAGCAGGGTGATGGGCAGGATAACTGACCACCCCGCGAGGCTGAACAGATCACCGGAATCTGCGATGTAGACCAGATCATAGAAGGTGCTGAACAGTGCGACAAAGACCCAGATGCCATACGCTACTTTTTTCAGCAACGGTCCAAAGTATGTCATCGTACCCCCCCAAAGGAAACCGTCCCCTACTTTACAGCCAGCCCAAGCCTGTCGCAAGATGCAGGCGCTACTGAACCTGTTGAAATCCCACAAGGAATGCCCCTGTGAGCCACCTACCCTCCTTCCATCTTTTGTAGATTCCAGATGACAGATGTGTTGATCTCTTTGATGTGTCGTTGCCAGGTGCAGCGAAGCGCCAACGAAACAACCTCGAATCACTCAGTTCGAATCGGCTCCATGCGAAACATGCAGGGATGCCAAGTGAGAGATTGGAGACTGCTTCGTCACTTCGTTCCTCGCAGCGAAACAGGGTGGTTCCAGACTTGAGGGTAGAGATGGCTACGGACTACGTGAAAAATGCAGTTGGACGGCTGGTCCCGACGGTGGTTAACGGTAAGCAGCAGGTTCCTTTCCAGGGTGTTGGGAAATATCACCCCGAAGGCACCAAAGCTGCCCCGCCTATCTCCTCCTGCGCCGACTACCCCGCCGATGGCAACAAGGTGGTCGCCTCGATGCGCGACGATCTGCCGGTTTCGATGGAGCGAGTCGTGCAAGCCAACTCCCCCGCCGAAGCGTTGAAAGTCGCCCTCGAGAAGGTTGGCCTGAAAAGCGGGATGACTATCTCGAGCCATCACCATTTCCGGAACGGCGATCTGGTGATGAATCACCTTTTTGATGCGGCCCACGATCTCGGCGCACGTGACCTGATGTGGTTTCCCAGCGCTTCCTTCCCCTGTCATGCGCCCCTGATCGACCGCCTCGAAGATGGAACGATCCATCACATCGAGGGCTCGATGAACGGCCCGTTGGGCGAGTACACCAGCCACGGCAAGATGCGTGGCCTCGGCGTGCTGCGTAGCCACGGCGGCCGTTGGCAAGCGATTCAGGATGGAGATGTACCGATTGACATCGCCATCATTGCCGCCCCAACAGCCGACGCTTTCGGCAACTGTACGGGAGATCGGGGCCCGAGCGCGTGTGGCCTGCTGGGCTTCGCACTGGCCGACAGCATGTACGCAAAGAAGGTGATTGTCGTGACCGACAATCTCGTCCCCTTCCCCTGCCTGCCATGGCAGATCCAGGGGCAGAATGTCGATGCCGTGGTCGTGCTGGACCGTGTCGGTGAACCGGAGAAAATTGTCAGCGGCACCACCAACATCACCAAATCCCCGGACCGTCTCCTGATCGCCGAGTTGACCGCAAAATTCTGCGATGCGGCGGGGATTATTCGGGACGGCTGGTCGTTCCAGGCTGGCGCGGGCGGCACCGCACTCGCCTTTGCGATCTATGCACGTGATATCATGCGGAAACGTGGGGTCACCGCCCGTTTCGCACGCGGCGGCTCGAACAAGTACCTGGTCGAGATGCTGGAAGAGGGATTGGTCGAACACATCCTCGATGGCCAGACCTTCGACCTCGAGGGCGTTCGCTCGATGCGTGAGAACCCCACCCATGTCAACACCTCCCCCTTTACCAGCTACAACTACCACGGCAAAGGAAACTTCGCTTCGATGCTGGATGTTGTGGTGCTCGGGGCGACGGAAGTAGATGTGAACTTCAACGGAAACGTAGTCACTCGCAGTGATGGCCGTCTGATGCACGGTATCGGCGGCTGGCAGAACTGCCTCGCCAGCAAATGCACCATCCTGCCCATCCCGGCGGTCCGGGACCGTATCCCGGTCATTGTCGACCAGGTCACCACCATCACCGGCCCCGGCGAACTGATCGATGTGATCATCACCGAACGCGGTATTGCGATCAACCCAAAACGTCAAGACTTGATCGACGCGACCAAGGATTCCGGCCTCCCGATCAAACCAATCGAGCAGATCAAAGCCGAAGTCGAGAAGCTGATCGGCGGCCCCCCGAAAAAGCCGGAACTGACCGACAAGGACATCGCGGTGATCAAGTGGGTGGATGGGACAGTGATTGATACGGTGAAGCAGGTAGCGGGGTAACAGAGCTGGCAAAAGCTTTGTGTCAGATCCTCAGATTTGACACAAAATTCGCGCGGAACGCACGTTAGTCGGTCAGGTCTCCGCTACACTAAGGACCTGACCGAACCACGACAAAACCATTGCGTCAGGCCCACGAGCCTGACGCATTTTTCTGCCAGACGATGGCGTCTGACAGAACGACTCTTACACCAGCTTTATATCCTCCCGCACATCAAAATCAACGATCACGGCATCGCTGTCGACCACGAAGCGGTTGAGACGAACCATTTCGCCGACTTTCGCGGGGAGCTGGATGATGATGTGGTTGTCCTCGATGCGGGCACGGTCATCGTCGCGCCATTTCAGGTAGAGTTGGACGAGGCCACGGACCCACCAGGGTGTCATTTCTGCGGTGAGGGTGTCTGGGCCAAGGACGAAGTGTTGCAGGGTGACAGTAAGCTGACGGGGAAAGATCATCTGCAGGACGATTTTATCGCTGCGGATCTCCTGAACGGTGATAAAGTCTCGTCCCTTGGTGCCGTGGCGCAGGAGAGTGGTGATATCGCTGGAGTTCAACTGAAGAATCATGCCGGTGTACCTCGTGCTGGTCTGTAGCGACAAGGTAGTACCGGCATGATGAAAAATCTGTTACGAACCGTCTTGGTTCGAATTTTCTACTGAGATGTTACTCGACGGTGTCCGTCTCACGATTCCGTGAGAAGGAACGATGTGTCTCGCCCGTTGTCTGCTCGCCATCGTTGCGGGGATAGGCGGCCATACCGCAGACCGGGCAGGTTGCCGTTTCGACCTCCCTGCTGTCGGGCGTGGTCCTGAACTCCTTTTCGCACCAGGAGCAGCAGTAATCGTGAGTCATGCAATCACTCCTTAATACACTACAGCCTTCACCCAACCCCCCAAAAGGTCGAATTTTCACTTGGTTGATAATAATGATATGTATATATAATTACAGGAGTTGTGAGTCTAATCACACGCCCCTCTCAGCTACCTTTCAGTGAGAGAAATATTATCTTTCGGTGTTTCAGGAGATTAGGAGCAGAAGAGAGGCTCTTCGATGGCGTAGGTGTGATGGGCACTCGTGGGCCCTGTCACTCCTCTTCTTGGGAATTTTCGGACTTATCGGCAGGACTCGCGTACTTATCACGAAGGTCGGCGAGAAGACGCAGCGCTTCCATCGGTGTCATGTTGTCGATATCTGCCTTCGCCAATTCGTCGCGCACGGCTCGTTCCTCAACCGTGAACAGGGTCATTTGCAGTGGATCATCCTGCGGTGGTGGAATCTGGGGCGCTCCGGACCCTGCAGCAAGCCGTGGCAGGTTCTGATCGGTGAACTCGGATGCTTCGAGAGTGGCGAGGACTTCACTGGCACGGTCGATCACCTTGCGAGGCACTCCGGCGAGACGTGCCACCTGGATGCCATAACTCGCCCCGGATCGTCCCGGTAGCACCTTGCGCAGAAAGACGACTCGTTCCCCCCACTCTTTCACCTGCACATGCAGGTTGTAGACGCGAGTGAGAACCGTCTCCAACTCGGTCAACTCGTGGTAGTGAGTCGCGAAGAGGGTTTTCGGGCGGGCATCCTCGGGAAAATCATGAAGGTATTCGACAATAGCCCATGCGATGGAGAGGCCATCGAAGGTCGAGGTGCCTCGTCCGATCTCATCGAGCAGAATCAGGGAACGGCCGGTCGCATTGTGCAAGATGTTGGCGGCTTCGTGCATCTCGACCAGGAAGGTCGATTCGCCCCCCGCGAGGTTGTCCGATGCGCCGACTCGTGTGAAGATGCGGTCGGTCAAGGGGATCTGCGCCTCTTCTGCCGGGACAAACAGCCCGGCATGGGCCATCAGCACCACCAGCCCGACCTGACGCAAATAGGTGGACTTACCGCCCATGTTTGGCCCGGTGACCAGGCCAACCTGGTGCTTGTCATCTCCGATGTCGAGATCATTGGCAACAAAGCTTTCCCCCGGCGGAAGCAGGTTTTCAATCACCGGGTGACGTGACCGCATCAGCATCAAACGGCCATCCTTACGGAGTTTCGGACGGGTGTAGCGTTGCCGTACAGCCAAATCCGCCGCAGCGGCGAGGGTATCGAGATCAGCGAGCAGGTGTGCGTCATGCTGGATCCGTTCAGCATCCCGTGCAATCCGCATCCGTACGTCCTCAAAGAGCTTCCGTTCGAGCTCGAGCCCCTCTTCCTCGGCACGGATGATCTTCTCCTCCCATTCCTTCAGGTCGGGAGTGATGTACCGTTCCGCGTTGACCAGAGTTTGCTTGCGGATATAATGCTCGGGCACCTTGTCCTGGTGGACCTTGGTGATCTCGATGTAGTAGCCGAAGACCTTGTTGTAGCTGATGGTCAGGCTGCCAATGCCCGTTTTCTCGCGTTCTTCTTCTTGACGAGCTAGGATGTAGTCTTTGCCCCCACGCGCGATGGTTCGCAGCTCATCCAGACGTTCGTCATATCCCGGACGGATCGCTCCGCCATGCATCAAGGTGGCGGGGGGCTCCTCGATGATTGCATCCTGTAGAACCGCGACCAGGTCTTCCAGGTGATCGATCTGATCAGAATTGGAGCGTATGAACGCCGCTTTCGCATCCTCGAGATGGGAGCGGATTCCTGGCAGTGAGACGAGGGTGTCACGCAGGGCGGCGGCATCCCTTGGTGAACCACGACCTGTCGAGAGGCGGGCGGTGAGGCGTTCCAGGTCGCCCAGGCTGCGCAGCCTTTCACGAAGGCCATCACGCAGTTTGGTCCGTTCAAAAAACTCCTGCACTGCGTCAAGACGACCTTCGATCCGCTCATGATCCAGCAGAGGACGCAGAATCTGGGCATGGAAGAGACGACGGCCAAAGGGGGTAACGGTCCGGTCAATGTGCGCAAACAGGGTATTGCTGGGGTCTGTTCCCCAGGATGGTTCGACAATCTCGAGGTTGCGACGAGTTGCGCTGTCAATGAGAAGGAAGTTGTCAACTGGTAGTCGTGTCAGGCCGCGGATATGTTCCGGGTCGGTGCGCAGGTTCTCCCGGACATAGTGCAGGACCGCCCCGGCGGCACGTGATGCTGCATCGTCCTCCTCCAGGCCAAATCCCTTGAGCGAATCAACTTTGAAGTGGCCGGTGAGGGTATCACGTGCAAAGTCGAGATCGAAGATCCACGGCGGCAACGGGGTGAGCATCGGCTTACCCGGTAGCAGCGCCTGAACTTCGTCACGAGAGTCCTCATCGAAGATGACCTCATGAGGACGTAACAGGTCGAGCCGATCTTTCAGATCATCGGCCAGCACACTCGCCGCAGCAAATTCACCGGTAGTCACATCGCAGAGCGCCACCCCGGCGCGTTTCCCATCGACTACCACCCCGGCGAGGAATTGATTGCGGTCGCTGTCAAGCGCCTCTTCTGAGAGGTTGGTGCCGGCGGTAACAATCCGAACAATGTCCCGTTTCACCAGCCCCTTGGCGAGTTTCGGGTCTTCCATCTGTTCGACGACCACCACTCGCTTGCCAGCACGAGTCATCCGGGCGAGGTAGTTCTCAAGCTGGTGATGCGGGAAACCTGCGAGTGGGGTCTGGGATGCCTTGCCCTTGCCGTGGGACCGTTTGGTCAGGGTGATCCCGAGGACTTTGTGAGCGGTCACCGCATCGTCATGAAACATCTCGAAGAAGTCGCCCATGCGGAAGAAGATCACCTCTTCCGGGTACTGCTTCTTGATACGGTGGTACTGCTCCATCATCGGGGTCGCCATCGACCGTGCTCCGGGTAAAGTCCTCTGAGAAGATGACTAGGAATATAGAGGTAAAAGCGAAGGCGCAACAGCCCGGATGAGCTGTCAAGGGTACCTGCGGAAATTGAGAAGGAGAACGTTTGTAGGAGAGCCAAATTCGACTCTCCTTACGCAAAAATGGATGTTGTATGTAGCAACGTAAGAGCTTGACACGCTTACAGAGTAACGGTACTTTTGGCTAGGAGATTGTTCTCTTTTGCACAATTCGCGGAGGGGGGAAGGACGGCCTGACAGAAGCGCCTCGAGGGGAGGGAAGTCAAGCGTAGGTCCTTGCCCCAACTGCAATTGTACCCCCTATCTTGTAGTGAACGACTCAGGCGCAGTCCTACATATCCCAGCAACCCGTCAAACACAACAATCTACCTTTTTCACAAAGGGTGGATTTGGAATTGTCACAAAAGAACAACGGTTTAAATGGAGGTGACGAATGTCGAAGCTTTACAGCAAGTTGGCCGAGGTCATCCCGCAGTGGCGGGCAGAACGTGCCGACATCCTGAAGCAGTATGGCGATGTAAAAATTTCCGATGTCACCGTGGCGCAAGCCTATGGCGGTATGCGCGGTGTCAAGGGTATGATCTGCGAAACATCGCTAGTCGAACCGGATAAGGGCCTCATCATTCAAGGCCATCCTCTGCTCGACATCAAGCACCTCTGGCCGGAAGAGACCTTCTATCTCTTGCTTACAGGCGAGATTCCCGACGAAGAAACGAAGCAGGACCTGATCGGCGAGATAAACAAGCGCGCCTTTGTGCCGGACTATGTCTGGGACATCCTTTATGCGATGCCTGCCGATGCACACCCGATGTCGATGCTCAACACCGCCATCCTCGCGATGGAACGTGAGAGTGTCTTCCGTCAGTGGTACTCGGAGGGTATGACCAAGGACAAGTACTGGATTCCGATGCTGGAAGACAGCTTGAAAATCCTGGCGGTCCTCCCCATCATCGCAGCAGGCATCTACCGCATTCGTTTCGACAAGGGCGACCTGATCCCCTGGACCCAGGGCCTCGACCTGGGCGCCAACTACGCCAACATGCTTGGCTTGCCGGATCCGGACGGTACCTTTGCAGAGCTGATGCGCTTGTACCTGCACTTCCACTGCGACCATGAAGGTGGAAACGTTTCTGCGAACACCTGCCACACGGTCGGTTCCGCGCTCAGCGATGCCTATTATGCCGTCTCCGCAGGTCTCAATGGTCTCGCAGGCCCGTTGCACGGCCTCGCCAACCAGGAATGCCTCGGCTGGATTCTCGAGATGCTTGAGAAGTTTAACGGTGTCCCGACGAAAGAAGCGATCCGCGACTACGCATTCGAAACACTGCGTAGTGGCCAGGTAATCCCGGGTTACGGTCATGCAGTTCTGCGTGTCACCGACCCGCGCTTCACCGGTTTCCATGAATTCGGTCAGAATCACTTCCCGAATGATCCGGTCTTCGCGATGGTCGCTGTGGTCTTCGATGTCGTGCCGAAGGTCCTCGAAGAGTTCTCGGCTGAACGTGTCAAAGCTGGCAAGAACCCAATCGCCAACTTCTGGCCGAACGTTGATGCCGGTTCCGGCTCCCTGCTCTACCACTACGGTTTGCAGGAATTCGATTACTACACGGTGCTCTTCAGTGTCAGCCGTGCAATGGGCATGCTCTCCCAGCTCGTCTGGAACCGTGCCGTTGGTACCGCGATCACCCGTCCGAAATCGGTCGGCGCAAAGTTCATCAACAATGTGGCAAAGAAGTAGTTTCTACGCTTGCCATGCAGTCTCAAGCCCGGGCAAATCTTTTGCCCGGGTTTCTTTTGTGCCCGTCCCATCTATTATTATTGTGTTGATGTGTCATCACCAGAGTGACAGGCTGTGTCCACGGCCTTGAAACGAAGACTGCTTCCAGCGCGTCGGGGGTCCCTTAATGTCCGTCCAACGGGACGAATGCTGCAGTACAATGCCAACCAGCAGTTTGAAGTTCGTTCAGGGGATGTAGACTTGGTTGTCGAGGTGGCATCTGCGGTCGAAGAATTGATGCGTGAAGGGATTAGCCTCACCAGCCAGGCTCCCGATTTCCTCTATACAAAGCTGGATGAGGCACGTATCTCGCTGATGGCGGACGCGACCCGTGATGCGAAGGCGCGTGCTGAGCAGATTTCGGAAGCGGCAGGAGGCAAGATCGGTCCGATCCGTGATGCTCGCATGGGTGTTATCCAGGTGGTCGCCCCGAATTCGACCAACATCTCCGATTACGGCATGTATGATACATCCACACGCGAAAAAGATGTGGTCGGGGTGGTCAAGGTCAATTTCGCGGTGGAATAGAAGCTACATTTCGTCGCTGTGCGTATGACGAGTGAACAGTAGCAATCTCAGAACACTGGATATGACTCGACTGCATGCGTAGCATGCAGGGAGATTCAGTGAGTGATTCGAGGCTGCTTCGTCACTGCGTTCCTCGCAGCGACACCTTACCAGACAGGGATGAAGAACGATGAATGATATGGGCAAATTGGGAGTCGTCTGGCAGATCCTGCTGGGGATCGTGCTGGCCATTGGGGGGATCCTGATCCTCGGCAGCTCGATTGGCTGGATCGGGACAGTTGGTGCCTTTCTGTTGGTCTTCGGGCTGATTGTGATCAATGGTACCAAGCTGCCGAAGAAGCAGCAGCAAGGAAAAAAACGGCGATAAACCCCGGTTGAGAAGTGCAATTGGTTAGCCCAACTTGCTTGTAAGTCGTTTTATTTACGAGAAATGCGTCAGGTCTGATGACCTGACGCAACCTTTTTCGACCTGATAAAGTGAAGATACCCGGATATCAACGAGATCCCCACGCGGTGTCCACTGGACACCGCTGGGGATGACTCGTCAGATTACCCGGGCCAGATGTACCACGATCAAAAAATGAGACTTACCGTCCCTGCTGACGCCTCCGGAGGAAAGCGGGAAGATCGCGATCGTTCATGTCGATGGACGACATGTCCGCGAGGGAATCCATCACCACCTCGGGATCGGCCTCGACTCGCAGGAATTCTTTGTGGTCGCTGTGACCGTTCTTCCCGTTCGCCTGACCGTTGCTGCCGTTGGCGTGGCCGTTCTGACCATTCGAGTGGCCATTGGTGCCGTTTCCGTTGCCATTGGCCGTATCAGCCGTCTCACGGACGCTCTGGACCTTCGTCTGGGGACGGCCCTGCCCACCAGCCGTCCGGAAGCTGACATTCGGTTCCGGGACACGCATGCTGCTGCTCTTTTCCTGCTCAACCGGGAAGCCAGTCGCGATGACAGTAACACTGATCTTATCGCCCATCTCGGCATCGTTAACAATACCGAAGTAGACATCCGCATCCTCGCCAGCGCGTTCGGTGATCAATTCAACCGCTTCCTGCACTTCCATCATCCCCAACTCTTCATTGCCGGTGATGTTAATCAACAGGCCGCGAGCGCCCTCGATGCTGAGGTTGTCCAGCAGCGGGCTGGTGATCGCCTCTTCCGCAGCGATTTTGGCACGATCGTCCCCTTCGCCAGTACCGATTCCCATGATGGCATCGCCAGCGTTGGACATAACCGCCTTTGCATCTGCGAAATCGACATTAACCAGGCCGCGTGTATTGATGATGTCGCTGATACCTTTGGTGCCTTGGAAAAGGACGTCATCGGCCTTGCGGAAGGCCTGCAGGTAGCTGGCGTTCTTGTCGATTACAGACAGCAGCTTGTTGTTCGGGATAATGATCAGCGTGTCGACTGCGTCCTTCATCTCCGCAATCGCTTCAATGGCGCGATTGAGGCGTTTTTTACCTTCGAACAAGAAGGGTTTGGTGACAATACCAACCGTCAGGATGCCCTTTTCGCGCGCCAGCTCGGCGATGATCGGTGCCGCACCAGAACCGGTGCCGCCGCCCATACCCGCCGCGATAAAGACCATCTCCGCACCTTCGATCAGACCGCGCAGATTCTCCTTGTCCTCTTCCGCAGAGGCACGTCCAATCATCGGATCACCGCCTGCGCCGAGGCCGCGGGTCAAATCGCGACCAATCTGCACCTTGCGGGGTGCTTTCGAAGAATCGAGCGCCTGCATGTCCGTGTTGACGGCGATGAACTCGACCCCGGCCAATCCCGAGGTGATCATGTTGTCCACCGCATTACTTCCGGCGCCCCCGACACCGATCACCTTGAGGCGTGCACGCTGCTCTTCGGAGAACCCGAAACGCAGGGTGTCACTGTTTTTGTCATTCGCCATGGTCCTGTCCTCCCGAGTGTTCGCAATGACCGCTGCCACGGGAGACAGCGCGTCCGCCGCCTCCGCCCCAGTGTCGGCTTCATCGCGAAGCTCTATCGTATCGTGTTTTGTATCGTCGCTATCCGCAGCCTCTTGGGTCACGGCTTCATCCACTATCTCTGCTTGCAGCTCAACCGCCTCGACCTGTTCGACTTCATCAACAGGTTCTTGAACTTCTTCCGCGCTTATTTCAATCGCCTCTTCATCCGGATCGTCAATTCCCGGCACGCACTCCATCGGTTCGAATCCTTCGATGGGACGTTCATCATGTTCCGGCCCCTCGAAGGGCTCATCCAGCATGCCGAAACGGAATGGTGAAGCGGCGTCGTTCGATTCGTTCTCGTTCATCTGAACTTCCTCGACGGGTTCGGAGGATGGATGGTCGGGCACATTGATTTCGCTCTGTACCTTGACCTCGGTGGCGTCCTCATCCTCGTAGCTGCGCATCGATTCGTTGGACGATACGCTTTGCTCGTTCTCGGGACGTGTGTTGCCGTCACCCTGGTCTAAAAAAATTCGTCGAACCATGCCTTCATCCTCCTGAGTATCCGCGAGAATACTTTCGATTCATCCCCTTTGAGCGTATCGAGGGCATGCCCGGAATTCATGCCATACAGCACCAGTCCTACCGATGTTGAATAAACCGGACTGCGTGCTGCTTCCATCAGGCCGGACAGGCCGGTGGGATAGCCCACTTTAACCGGCAGCTCGAAAATCTCTTCCGCGAGCTGAGCCGTACCCTCGATCTGGGAGGCACCACCTGTCAGCACAATGCCGCTGGTAAGCAGATCCCAGGTCCCCGCCTTGCGGATTTCCGCCATGGCGAGCTCAAATATTTCTTCCATTCGCGGCTGTATCACTTCCGCGATCAGTTTGCGTGACACCTTCCGGCTGGGCCGTCCACCGATCCCCGGGATTTCAACCTCTTCGCGAGCGTCAAGGGCGGGGTTGTAGGAATGCCCGTGCTCCACCTTAATCCGTTCCGCCTGCTCGAATGGTGTCCTCAGTCCAAGCCCCAGGTCCCGGGTCACATTTTCACCACCTAGACCGATGACGGACGTGTGGCGAATCGCACCATCCTTGAAAACAGCGATGTCAGTGGTGCCACCACCGAGGTCCATCAAGCCAACCCCGAGCTCTTTCTCTTCCGGTGTGAGGACCGCGTAGCTGGATGCGAGCGGTTCGAGGACGAGGTCGCGGACACCCATCCCGGCTCGTTCGACACAGCGGTAGATGTTCTGCGCTGAGGCAACTGCACCGGTGATGATGTGGACATCGGCTTCGAGGCGAACACCCGCCATCCCAATTGGCTCCTTGATGTGCTTCTGATCGTCCACCGCAAATTCCTGCGGCAGCACATGCAGCACTTCACGGTCCATCGGGAGGTTGACCGCTTTGGCCGCTTCCACGACCCGGTCAACATCCTTTTGAGTAATCTCCCCGGTCCGTTCCCGTGAGGAAGTTCGGCTGATGGCGATAACACCCTTCGAGTTGATCGAACGGATATGATCGCCTGCGATGCCCGCTATGACACCTGTCACCTGCACCCCAGCCATCCGTTCAGCTTCCTCGACGCTGCCTTTGATCGCCTCGACGGTCTTTTCGATGTTGATCACCACACCGCGCTGCATTCCCTGCGCGGCACGGTGGCCGACTCCGACCACACTCGCCGTTCCATTCTCATCCACTTCAGCGATAATCGTCGTCACCTTTGTCGTGCCTAGGTCCAAACCGACGATCATATCACGTGACGCCATGGCGTCCTCCACTCCAGCGTGCGACGGCTTAGATGCCGTGCTTCACAATCAGAAAACCGGGAAATCTCAAATCCAGGCGGCGAACCTCGTCTACCTGGGTACGCTGTTCATCATTCTCTTCCAGGTAGGCATCAATCGCCGCCACCTGGGCAACCACCGCATGGCCGCCGGGATCGACACGCCAACCGTTGATCCCACAAATCCAATCGACCCCCAACAGCCCAACACGAACTTCCGAAATCCAACCGAGAACACGGGGGCTGCGCTGAGCTCGACGCACCCAATCCGCGGCTTCCAGCAGACGCTCATCTTTGACAGTGTCACCAACCGCGAGCGTGCCCTCGAAGCCTGTGACGAGGGGAACATCCAACGGCCAGCCCGGCGGGGGCGGCGGCAGGACAATGTTGTCCCCGTCCACTCCTTGCAACCCATCGTGGGTCACCACCAGCATCTCTTCACGCCGTTCAAGAATGGTGACCAGCAGCGTACTCGGCAGACGGCGGCTGATACGAGCGCGACCAATCCGAGGATGAGTGGACATTTCATGAGCCAGGTCAAAGAGCTGCAGGTCGAACATCGGTGTACCCATCAGGCTGTCGGTGATTGCCAGCAGGCTGTCACGAGACACGCTCAATGCACCTGCCAATTGCACGTTGCGTACGACAAAAACTTTTTCCGCCCAATCCTGCGCCCAGCCGAACCACTTTTCCGTATCAATTCGGTCCAGCAGCGACAGTTTCGTTGTTGTATCTACGTCTGTGGTACCCAGCTTGGGTTCCGCTTCAGCTTTCGATCCAAGTTGAATCGCTTCCGCCTGTGCTGCCTTGCTGCTGTCCGCCGAAACACCTTCCGCAACCGGCTTGTCTGCGATCAGGTGAGTGTACCCGAAATGCCCGGCCCAGATCAGAAGGGCGAGCAGGAGGAGCTTCCGTCCGATCTTCCGTTTCGGACGACCTGTCGAGGTCGCGGCTTTCGCAGTCCTGCCATGAGGTCTACCTGTCTGCTTCCGGTTGCTGGTCATTGGGGCGCGAGTTGGCTTACGAGATGGCATAACCAGCCTCCTCGAAGCCAACCAGCTTCACTTCGCGTTCAAGCTTGACACCAAATCGTTCGTTGACGGTCTCGATCACCTTTGTGATCAGCTCGTACACTTCCTTCGCCGTGGCACCGCCCGTATTCAGGATGAAACCGGCGTGCTTATCGGAGACCATTGCACGGCCATACTTCTTGCCCTTGAAACCCGATTCCTCGATCAAGGCACCAGCGTAGTAGCCGGGAGGGCGTTTGAAGACACTGCCACACGAAGGATGCTCAAGCGGCTGCTTTTTCGCACGAATCGCAAGGGTATCCTCAACCCGTTCGATCAGGGTCTGGCTATCCTCACGCTTGAATTCGAATTCAGCCGAGGTAATGACCCGATCGTCCAACTCGGGCGCCCGACGATATCCGAAACTGACCTCCTCGCGTGAAGCAACGAAGGGGACCCCACTTCGATCGAACCCACGGACTGACTTCACGGTGGACTCGATTTCCTGACCGAAGGCGCCAGCGTTCATCCGCAATGCACCCCCTACTCCGCCAGGAATGCCTGCCATCAGCTCCATGCCCCCGAGACCTTCTGCAACGGTGGCACGGATAAAGTCGAGCAGCCAGGTGCCGGACAGGGCCATTGCATGGGTCCCCTCAATCTCGAAACCGCTGAGGTTCTTGCCGAGGTAGAGGGTCACTCCCGGCCATCCCTCGTCCGCCACCAGCACATTGCTGCCCCAACCAAGCAGAAACAGCGGCAGATCGCTCTCGTGCACCAGGCGCAAGGCTTCCCCCACCGACTCCTCATCTTCCGGCGCGACCCAAATGTTGGTCGGACCACCGATGCGGTAGCTGGTGAAAGGTGCAAGCTCGATCCCGGTAGCGACTTCGCCACGGATGCGGTCTTGCAACGTCTTGACGAGAACGTCCGTCGTCATCCTTCCCGCTTCCCTTCCTTCAACAGCGCCAACAGCTCCTCGGAGGTTTTGTAGATATCCCCCGCCCCGAGGGTGATAACCAGTTCGCCACCCTCCAGCGTCTTCTCGATCTGAGCGGCCAGGTCGGCACGATTGGCCACGTAATTGACATGCTTGTGACCGAACTTCTTCGCCGCTTCCACCACCAGCTCACCAGTCACCCCGGGAATCGGGGTTTCACGTGCCGGGTAGACATCGGTGATAAAGAGACGGTCCGCAGCGAGCAGTTCCCGTCCGAAATCGGCGTAAAAGGTCTGGGTCCGGCTGTAGAGATGAGGCTGAAAGACGCCCACAACACGTCGATCTGATGCCTTGCGTGCCGCATCGAGGGTAGCGCGCACTTCCGTCGGATGGTGCGCGTAGTCATCATAGACCGCCACCCCTCGCTCCTCACCACGCAGGTCAAAACGACGGCGTACACCGCTGAAACGAGTCAGTGCGTCGGCGATCTTTGCAAAGGGCACATCCAATTCGAGCGCAACAGCCACCGCGGCGAGGGCATTCTTCAGGTTGTGCTCCCCCGCCAGGGGCACAGTAATCGCGCCCAGTGTTTCCCCGTGGTACTCGACGGTGCAACTACAGCTCGTTCCCACCTCGACATCCACCCCACGCAGGTCAACCTGAGGGCCGAAGCCATAGGTGACGACCGGACGCTGTACGTCTGGTAGCAGGCTGACAATCCCAGGCTCGTCGCCACAGAGGATCACAGTTCCATAGAAGGGAACGGAATTGACAAAATGAACAAATGCTTCACGCAGGTTTTCAAAGGTGCCATAGGTGTCGAGGTGTTCCGCCTCGAGATTGGTCACCACGGCAAGAGTCGGTGTCAGCTTGAGAAAGCTGCGATCGTACTCGTCCGCTTCCGCCACCAGCAGCTCGCTCTCGCCCAAGCGTGCGTTGGTATCCAGGTCACGCACCACACCACCGACAATCACAGTCGGATCGAGACCAGCTTCAGTAAGCACCGTTCCGACCAATGAGGTTGTCGTGGTCTTTCCGTGAGTTCCCGCGACCCCGATTCCACGCTTCAAACGCATCAGCTCGGCCAGCATTTCTGCACGACGGATCACCGGGATGCCACGTTCCTGCGCTGCCTTCACTTCCGGGTTCATCAACGCCACCGCGCTGCTGTAGACAACCGCTTTCGCCTCACCGACATGTTCAGGGCTGTGCCCCTCCCAGACGGTGACACCTAGGGATTCGAGGTGACGGGTCACCGGCGATTTGGCCAGATCGCTACCGGTCACCTCAAAGCCCTGACGGACGAGGATTTCCGCAATCCCGCTCATGCCGATGCCGCCGATACCGACGAAATGAATGCGGCCGATTTTGCGACGCAGATGGTTCAACGAGCTCTCCTGCTGTGATGCAGTTTCTGCCCTTTCACACCCTGGTAGCGCGAAATGTTCAACACGATCCCCAGCGCAGCCAGGGTCATCATCAAGGAGGTGCCGCCATAACTGATTAAGGGCAGCGGCAACCCGGTTGACGGCAAGACCCCCACTGCAATCGCCATGTTGGTCAAGGCATAGATGCCAATTGAGAAGGTGATCCCTGCCGCGAGGTAGCTGCCGAAGGGATCCTGGCAACGTGTCGCGACACGGAAGCCACGCATGATCAAGACAATGAACAGAACCAGAAGACCGATGGTCCCGAAAAGACCCCATTCTTCGCCGACAATGCTGTAGATGAAGTCGGTGTGCGCATCCGGCAGGAAGAAGAGTTTCTGACGACTTTCCCCTACCCCGACACCGAACAGACCGCCTCGACCCAGTCCGATCCAGGACTGCAGAATCTGGTACCCCGCATTGCTGGGATCTTTGTAAGGCGCGAAGAAGGTCAACAAGCGTTCCCGTTTGTAGTCCGACAACCAGACGACGAGGAACCCGGTGATCATGATCGGCGACAGGACCATCGTCAGGTGGCTCAACTTCACTCCCGCCACAAACAGCAACATGACAACGGTGACCATCAGCAGAGCGGCGGTCGAAAAGTCAGGCTGCAAGAGGATCAGGCCCGCGATTAGTACAGCAACACCAAGTGGGATCGCCATACCTGTTTCGAATCGTTCCATCAGCGCACCCTTTTTGTGCGCCCAGGCGGCGATGAAAATCACGGCCGCATAACGTGCTATCTCAGAAGGCTGGAAGCGGATTGGTCCGAGTTTCAGCCAACGAGTTGCACCCTTGCTGGTGTGTGCCGCACTATCAACAAACAGCAGCAGGAGCAAGATCACGGCGACCGCAATCGCCGGAATCGCAAGCTTTTGCCAATAGCGATAGGGAACCTGCGCAATGCCGAACATCAGCAGGAAACCTACCGCCGCACGCGACAACTGGTTCAGGAACATGGCGTGCGGACTTCCGTAAAGTGCCAACGAGCGTTCACTGCCTGCCGAATAGACGCTGACCACACCAATGACGGCGAGGACAACAATGACTGTCAGCAAGATGCTGTCGAGCCCACCTGACTCACGGGACGGTCTCAAACCGGCTGCATTCATCGGCGTACCACCTCCCGTACGAGTTCCGTGAAACGATCTCCCCGCTGCTCGAAATTGCTGAACTGATCAAAACTTGCACAGCCGGGCGACAGCAGGACGGTAGTCCCGATGGTCGCCTCTTTTGCCGCATAGCGAACCGCATTGTCAAGTGTCGAGCACTGTTCGCAAGGCACCAAGTCGCCCAGCTCGTCCTCAAAGCGCTTTGCACCTTCCCCAATCAGCAGCAGCCTGGAAACACGTTCCCTGACCAGCTCACGGATCGGTTCATAAGGAGCGCCCTTGTCCTTTCCGCCAGCAATCAGCCAGATCGGACCCTGAGTTGCTTCCAGGGCGACTTTCAGGCTGTCAACGTTCGTTGATTTGCTGTCGTTGACCCAGATACGCCCATTCTGCCCCACCACTTCGAGACGATGCTGGACGCCGGTGAAGCTCCTCAAACCCGCTCGAATCTCTTCCGGTTTCAGCTGCAGGACACGGCATGCGGCCGATGCGGCAATGGCATTGGCGGCATTGTGACGCCCAGGCAGGGGCAGTTCATCAAGGCCAATAATCCGTTCACGAGTCGTGTTCAGGTTGAGCCAAAGCGCGCCCTCTTCCACCCCGGCACCACCGGAAGGGCAATGATCGAGGAATACCGGCACCTTGCGTGGGCGAGTGGAAACCGACACACTGGCGACCAGGGGGTCATCCCCGGGCAGAACGGCCCAGTCGCCAACATCCTGATTCATCCAGATGCGCGCCTTCGCTTCGGCGTAGCCCTGCATCGTCTTGTGACGTTCCAGGTGATCCGATGAGATGTTGGTCAACAGGCTGACATGTGGACGGAAGGTCGAGATATTCTCGAGCTGGTAGCTGGATACTTCCACCACCGCGTGTGTCGCCTTTGGGTTTTCAAGCACCATGTCGCAGAAGGGATAGCCAACATTACCTGCAGCAACCGCCTCCAACCCCGCCGACTTGAGCACATGCTCTGTCCAGAGGGTGGTGGTGGTCTTTCCATTGCTGCCTGTAATTGCGATCAGGGTGCCATAGTAGAACCACGAGGCCACTTCAATTTCACTGAAGATAGGCCGTCCCTGCTGCATCAGTGCCGCAACAACCGGCGCATCGCTGGGGATGCCGGGGCTCACCACAGCAAACTGCGGGATCGGGAAGCCTTTCAGCTGATGACCACCGGTCTCGTAGGTGACACCAAGCCGTTCCAGCTCGCGAATCGAATCGAAGATATCGCCGGCTGGACGAATATCGCTGACAAAGACCTCAGCGCCCATTTCGACCAATAGACGAGTCGCGGCGAGGCCACTCTTGCCCGCCCCGAGTACCCAGACCGGAACCTTGCGCAGTTCTTCAACCGAATAGACGGAATTCATCACTCCCCCTGCCCGATACCACGGGCTTTCGCAAGCCCGCTTACTACACGCTCCAGCCCGATCCTCCGCGACCCTTTGACCACGATACCGGAGTTCGGCTCGAGATCCGCAGCGATTTCGGACGCCAATTCGTCGATCTCATCTTCCATCACGTGCACGACATCCGGATGACCGAGCCCATCAGCCTCGTCCGCCGCGAACTGCATCCGTTCGCCGACGAAATAAATCCGGTCGATGCTCCCCAATTCAGGAATGCGACCAACACGTGCATGCTCATCCTGCTCAAACTGACCCAACTCGAGAATATCCCCCAGCACGGCGATTCGTTTCCCGGGACGCCTTGTCAGGGTCAATAGCAGCTTTTCCACTGCTGCTACATTCGAGTTATAGCTTTCGTCCATCAGCTCAACACCATCACCCAGTTCGAGCACGTTTCCCCGCCCGACCAACGGTGCAACCGTTCCGAGTGCAGGAATTGCCAGGTCTGGATCGGCACCCATCTCGATGGCGGCCGCCGCCGCACCCACCGCCGAAAAGGCCCAATGACGGCCCGGTAGTAGAAGCTTGACCCGCACTCCTTCGATCTCGATGGTGACACGCGACCAGGCATCCTGATCGACGATGGTTCCCATGTAGAGCGCGCCATGCCAATCGAGGGGTAGTTCGGTGGTGGTGTAGCCAGCGCGACGGGTAACCTTGTCACCCAGTTCAACCACGTTTGGATCATCCAGATTGACCACTGCCAAGCCGTCAACTCCTGGCAGACTGTCGAACAGTTCTCCTTTTGCCTTCTTCAACGCCTCTGCCCCACCAAACTCGCCGATGTGTGCATCGCCGATGTTGGTAATCAACCCCACTTCAGGATGAGCGATTTCGCAGAGACGGGCAATTTCCCCGACATGATTCGCACCCATCTCGATAACAAGGTTTTCCTCGTCCCCCTCAAGATTCAGCAGGGTCAGCGGTACACCGATATGATTGTTGTAGTTGCCTTGACTACGTCCTGTCTTACCAAGAGTCGCCAGTGCAGCAGCGATCAGTTCACGTGTTGTGGTTTTGCCGTTGCTGCCAGTCACACCTAACGTGCGTGCGCCTACCGAACGACGAATTTCTGTTGCCAGTGCCTGCATCCCGACGAGAGTATCCTCCATCACAAAGAGGACTTTGTCCGCAAAACGAGCGGCGTTGTTCTGCGCATAGACATTGCTGACCGCAACAACCTTTGCCCCTGAGGAGAAGGCGGCATCGACAAAGTCATGCCCATCTTTCTGCCCGCCGGTAAGCGCCCAGAAAAGACTGTCCTTGCCGACAGCACGTGAATCGATCACGCTGGCGGGGAGCCACTCATCCCACTTCCCCAGCACCTCGATTCCGGCGCGCTCAATAATTTCTTTGCTGATCAGCACTAGACAGCACTCCTCAGCTTGAGCACTTCTTCGCGATCATCGAAGTGGTGACGGACTCCATTCACTTCCTGGTAGGTCTCGTGACCCTTCCCTGCGATCAGCACAACATCTCCCTCCTCGGCACGAGCCAAGGCGGCTTCAATCGCTTCACGGCGGCTCACGACCACCTCAAACTCTTTATCCACCGCACCCGTCGCGACTTCACGGACGATTACTTCAGGATCTTCCGTACGCGGATTATCGCTGGTGTAAATGGCATAGTCCGCATGTTCCGACGCCAGCTTGCCCATAATTGGACGTTTGGTCCGGTCACGGTCCCCGCCAGCACCAACGACGACGATCAGCTTGCCATCCGTCATCGGACGCAATGCCTGCAAAGCACGCATCAAAGCATCGGGAGTGTGGGCGTAATCGACAATCGCAGTCACTCCGCCCTCGAGGACCAGTCGCTCCATCCGCCCACGCACCTGCGGCGCCTCGGCGACTCCTCGCGCAACCGTCCCCGCAGGAACCCCCAAAGCCAGGGCGGTTGCTGCACAACCGAGAACGTTTTCCGCGTTGAAACGCCCCACATAAGGCGCTTCCAGAACGAAGGAACCGAACATCCCGCTGATCGCCAGCTTCAACCCCTGGGCACTTTCCTCGAGGATTTCAGCTTTCACATCGGGGCTGCCATCAAAGCCAAATCCGATTGGCTTCGCTTTAATATCCTTGAGGATGCGAACACCGTAGGGATCATCCACATTCGCGACTGCGGGCGCATCGGTGGGCAGCATGTCGAAGAATATCTTTTTGGCGGCGAAATAGGCTTCCATCGAGCCATGCAGATCGAGGTGGTCCTGCGAAAGGTTGGTAAAGAGGCCCGCCGCAAAGCTGAATCCGGCAACACGCTTCAGTGTCAGCGCGATCGAGGTCACTTCCATCACAACATCCGTCGCCCCCCACGAGCGCAAGGCCGCGATCATTTCCAGCAAATCCGGAGCTTCCGGGGTCGTGCGAGCGAGCGACTCGCCCTGCCCCTCAAACTCCCAGCCGATGGTCCCGATCCGTGCAGCCCGTCCACCGTGTGCACGGAAAATGCTTTGCAGAATGTGTGTGCCAGTGGTCTTACCGTTGGTCCCGGTAATCCCGACCAGTTCAAGGCGCGCTGTTGGATCTCCGTAGAGTGCATGTGAAGCGAATGCCATACCGAGACGGTCATCCTGAACGATCAACTTCGGCACATCCACCGCGAGGTCCGGCTTTGAGGTTAGAACAGCTGCCGCACCTTCCTCGACTGCGTCGGGCGCGAAACGGTTGCCATCCACCTGTTCCCCGACGATTGCGCAGAAGAGGTCACCTGCCGACACCAACCGATTGTCGTAGCGTGGACGACTAACCTCGACATCACCTGCACCAACCAGCTTCGAGCCGGGAATCTTGTGGGCGAGTTCGGAAAGGATCATGCCGAATGTCCTCCCGGCTGGGATGCACGAATCATACAAACCCGACCAACGGTCGAAGCCTTGCCCGGAAGCAGCGACTGAGTGCGCACAACCCCACTCCCCTCGACCTCGACACGAAAGCCCTCACGTGTGAGGGTGGCGACCGCCTGGCGCAGGGCCATACCCCGCACATCTGGAACAATCGCCTTCTCGCCACCAGAACGATCCGCATGACCAAGCTTCAGCTCAACCACACTGCCCGGTGTCAACCGTGAACCAGCCATCTCGTTCTGACCGCAGACAATCGAACCTTCCCCCGCAAACGAGGCGACCAGCCCGAGTGCTTCCAGCCGTGAAGCAGCATCTGCGCTCGACAGTGCAACCAGCGAGGGAACCTCAACCCCACTGCGATGCTCGACATAACCTTCACTCTCGTCCAACTCCTCACCCGGCATAGATGCATCCTGACGAGGCAGGGTGACCACGAGACGTTCCATCACATTGCGGAAGACCGGTGCGGCTACCGCGCCACCATAGTGGCCATTCTTAGGATCATCAATCACCACCACCGCGCAAAGTTCAGGACGATCGGCCGGAACAAACCCGGCGAAGGAACTGTGGTAGCGGTCCTGGAAGTAAGTGTGATTTTCCTCGTCGACCATCTGTGCTGTGCCGGTCTTACCAGCCACCTTCAACCCTTCGATGATCGCATTGCTTCCTGTCCCGAGCTCGACAGCATCGGTCAACAGGGTGCGCAGAGTTCGTGCGGTTGAGGGCTTGAGGACACGACGAACACGAGTCGGCTGACGGATATCCACCTTGCCTTCGGCGTCGGTGGTTGAAAGCACGAGAATCGGCTCCATCAGGAAGCCGTCATTCGCAATTGCACCGTAGGCCATCGCCAATTGAAGCGCCGTAATAGCGATTCCATGACCCATCGCCATATTGGCCATCGATACACCGGACCATTTCGAGGGCTGCAGCATGATCCCGCCACTCTCCCCCGGAAGATCAATTCCGGTTTCCTGGCCGAAGCCAAAGTCACGGATGACGGTGTAATAGTCACGCTTGCTCAAACGGTCCGCGAGGATTGCTGTGCCGATATTCGAGCTGTTTGCCAACACCTGGCGTGCGGTCAACCAACCATAGGGGTGTGAGTCACGAATGACACGGTCCGCGATCTTCCAGCGACCGTTCTCGCAGAACACCAACTCATCCAAGTCAACCAGGTTTCGTTCGATCAATCCGGCGAAAGCAACCACCTTAAAGGTGCTGCCCGGTTCATAGAGGTCAGTCACCGCACGATTTTTACGTGACCAGGGGTCTGATTCGCGCACGTTGTTCGGATCGAACCGGGGAGAGGAGGCAATCGCCAGGATCTCGCCAGTCGCGGGACGAGTCACAACGATAGTGCCACCTCGTGCACCCGCCTTTTCGACAGCTGCATCCAACTCTTCTTCAGCAATTGCTTGAGCATTGATATCGATCGACAAAACCACCTTGCCGCCATCGACAGGATCCAGACGCGGATAATTCGGATCGAGAATCTCGCGCCGCCAGGCATCCTTCTGCACCACTTCCCAACCCGGCTGACCCGACAAAGCCTCGTCGAAGAGCCCCTCTACTCCACCAAGGCCATCATTATCAACGGTCACATAACCAACTACTTGGCTACCAGTGCGACCGTAGGGATAACGACGAAGGGTTTCACGTTGCAGGCCGATACTCGAACTGCCCAGCGCACGAATCATCTGAGCACGGCGCGGATCAATCTTCCGCTCGACCCAGACAAAAGAACCGCGACGGTTAAATGCGTTCTGTACGTTCGCAGCTGGAACCTCGAGGATATCCGCGAGCTGACTGGAGAGGAGGCTCACATTCTCAGCCCTGCCAGGACGCACACCAACGGACCAATAGTTTGGCAGGTTGGTTACGAGGTTATTGCCACGTCGATCAAAGATCAGCCCACGTTCCGGCTCAATTTCACGGCGGTTGGTATACTGGTTCTGAGCACGGGTTGTATAGTCTGAGTGATGAATCAACTGGAGATCCACCAGACGGAATGCAGTGACCAGGGCGAGTAGGAACATCATTGCAAGAACGAAAAGCAGCCGACCCCTGGACATGGGTGTCGGCGGACCCGCCTGCGGACGTTGCTCAGAACGAATCATCATCGCCCCCTGCTGGCGTTAGCTGACGCCATCGCTACTTCAGCACGCGCCCCGCCCGTGGTATACGTCTCTGTACTGCGAGGCGAGGGCAGCGACCAGACCGGAGGCACTTCGCCGGCAGGTACTTCGACAACCAGGGTGCGAGGTAAACGTTTCGGATAGACCATCCCCATATCACGCGCCTGCTGCTCGATGGCGGCAAGCGAGGTCATCCCGGCTCGCATCCCCTCGAGATCACGCACATCAGAGCCCAGCACATCCAACTCTTTCTTGAGCTCCTGTATATCCGAGCCGAAACGAACCCGCTGAACATTGAGGTAGACATCGCCAACGAGGAAGACCGCCACCGCGACAATCACCAGCATCACGGGGATTCGACTGGCGCGCAATGGACTGACACGTCCACCGGACTTACCCTTCAAACGCCCCCCGTTCTTTTTCGACGCTGCTGTCATCCGACCTTCTCCGCAACTCGTAACCGGGCGCTGCGCGCCCGGGGATTCTGCTCAATCTCTCCTGCCGATGGCTTGATCGCCTTGCGCGACACCAGCCGAAGTACTTCCTCGCTCAACTCTCCGCTTGGCGGCAAGAAAGGATCAACTTCCCTCTCCCCCGTCATCTTCCGCATGAATTCCTTCACCCGCCGGTCTTCGAGACTGTGGTAGGCCAGGGTTACCAGCCTTCCACCCCGCTGAAGCAGATCGACAGATGCCGGAAGCGCCTGATCAATCGACTCCAGTTCACCGTTCACTTCGATCCGGATCGCCTGAAACACACGCGCAAGCATTTTCACCTGCTGCGGACCGCCTGCAACCGGCCGGATCGCCTCGACCAACTCGCGAGTCGTTTCGATCGGCCTCGCTTCGATCATTTTCGCGGCCACACGCTTCGCCCGTGGCTCTTCCCCAAATTCACGCAGGATGAGGACCAGGTCAGACTCGCTGTAGTCGTTCACCACATCGGCGGCCGTTAGCGACTGACGATCATCCATCCGCATGTCGAGGGGACCCTCCTTCCCGAAGCTGAACCCTCGCGTCGCATCGTCGATCTGATGACTCGACACCCCAAAGTCAAAGAGGATGCCGGCGTAGGGCGCATAGCGACGTACATCCGGGTTCTGCCCGATCTCGCCAAAGTCCGCACGAACCGCCACCACCCTGCTATCCCCGGCGAACCGAGCTTCGAGCTGTTGATGGGCTTCGGAGTCACGATCCAGCGCGACAACGAGTCCATCCGGATCGAGCCGCTCAAGCAGAGCAGCCGTATGCCCGCCACCACCTGCGGTGGCATCGAGATAGACAGCTTGTGGCAGTACGGCGAGATGGTGGATCGTTTCCTGCAACATCACCGGCTGGTGATACGAGGACGTCATGACTCCACTCACTCGTAGGTTTCGTCGATTACTGACTCAATCCGGTCACGAAGATCCGAAGCCTTCTCGAGCAGGGCATCTTCACCCTCGAAGTTCTCGGCACGCCAGATTTCGAAATAATCCCCGGCCCCTACGATCGCGAGCTCAACACGTCCTTCATCTGACCGAACCCCCAGCGCCTTGCGCATCTGTGCTGACAGGACAAGACGGTTCTGCCGATCGAGTTGAGTCTTCTGCGAAAGAGCATTTAACGCTTTGAGGTAGTCTGTCTTAACACGGGATTCCACCTGGGCCCGTTTGATCCGAGCAATGAACGCCTCCCACTCGAAACGAGGACGAACAATCAGGTGACCGTCTTTCTCGGGAGTGATATGGAAATCACCAGCGAGGACTTCGGGAGCAACATCACGCCGGAAGGTGGCCGGCATGAAGATGCGGCCCCTTTCATCAAGCGCGTTGTCGTGAATCTGGTAGAACATCCCCGAATCTCTCCGATAGTTGGGAATTACTCCAATCTGCTCCAAAATCCTTCCAATCTGCTCCCATTTGCTCCCCAATTATACGCCCCTTGCTACTCCATGTCAACGGAAAACAGGGTGATTTCGAAAAAGAGCCCCGAGGGACTCCAGCCTCTCACCTCTCGAACTGGAGCGGGGTTACGAGAATCCCTGAAGGTTATGGGGGAGTTTGGCGGGGGGAGTGGGAGCTCACGACCTCTCGAACGGGAGTTTACTTCGACAAACCTTTCAGCTCAGCCGCTGATTCCTTGCGTGTTGTTTCCGCTGCACCTACCTTTTCCGACCATTACAGGGACAAGCAAGCGGAGACAAGGGTATGCAGATGGGTGGCGGCTCCCGTGAGACCTGGGGGAGCAAAGTTGGCTTCATTCTCGCAGCGGCAGGCAGCGCCATCGGGCTGGGGAACATCTGGCGTTTCCCCTACGTCCTCGGCGAGAGCGGCGGCTTTGCCTTCCTGATGATCTACATCGCCTGTGTGATCCTGATCGGGATGCCAATCATGGGCGCGGAAATGGTGATTGGACGCGGTAGCGGACGAAATCCTGTCGGCGCATTCCGTGTCCTCCTCCCCGGTTCGCCCTGGTGGCTGGCCGGAGCAATTGGCGTGATAACTGGTGTTCTGATTCTAGCTTACTACACCGTAGTCGCAGGCTGGACACTTGCCTACCTGTACGAGTCGATAACCGGCCTGGTCAACACCTTCAACACCCCGGAAGCGGCACAACACGCCTTCGATGACTTTGTTGTCAACAGCGGCAAGGTGGTCTTTTTCCACTTCCTCTTTGCCCTGCTTTGCATCCTCGTGGTCAGCCAGGGGGTGAAAGGCGGCATTGAACGGTGGTCGAAGGTTCTGATGCCCACCCTCTTCCTCCTATTACTCCTCCTGATCGGGCGTTCACTTACACTACCGGGTGCAGGCGAGGGCATGAAGTTCCTGTTTGAACCGGACTTCAGCAAGATCAGCGGTGAAGTGGTTCTGGTTGCCATGGGGCAGGCTTTTTACAGCCTGAGCCTGGGTATGGGGGTGATGATCACCTACGGTAGCTATCTGGATAAAAAGTCAGATCTCTTTGGCAGCACGGCGACCGTTGCAACGTTGGACATGAGTATCGCGATCCTCGCAGGCATCGCCATCTTCCCTGCCGTCTTTGCGATGGGCCTCGAACCAGCCTCCGGCGCTGGCCTCACCTATGTGGCACTGCCGTTGGTCTTCAGTAAGCTGCCCTTTGGTGCAGTCCTCTCCTCCATCTTTTTCCTTCTGTTGACCATCGCCGCCCTGACAAGTGCGATCAGCCTGCTGGAAGTCATGGTCAGTTTCGCAACGGACGAGTTGAAGTGGGTCCGTAGCCGTGCGACCATTATCATGGCTGCGCTAGCTTTCCTGCTCGGTGTTCCGGTAGCTCTCAGCTTCGGTGTCTGGTCGGATGTCAAGGTTTTCGGCCTAAATTTCTTCGACCTCTACGACTACCTGACCGCCAATATTCTGCTCCCGTTGGGCGGCATTCTGATTGCCCTGTTTGCCGGCTGGGCCTGGCGTAAGGGGGTAAAGGAAGAAATGCTGCAGGGGACAAAGATGGGCAGGCTCTACGGAGTCTGGATCTGGGCGATCCGTATCTTCGCCCCCCTCGCGGTGGGGATTATCCTGGTGACCAACCTGATTGGCTGATTGCAGTATGCGGACTGGATTAGAGGTCAACACGCGGAGAGACGCGCCTTATGCATGAAGTGATTGATACCATTTCCTCGTTCTTCAGCACACTCCTGATCGTCCCTTTGCTCGGCACGGGGATCTACCTCACATGGCGGCTAAAACTGGTCCAGATGATCCGTTTCGGCCACTCCTGGAAGGTAGTTGCGGGAGTCTACGACAAGGATGATGACGAAGGTGATGTCAACCACCTGCAAGCCTTGTCCGCCGCCCTCTCGGCAACCATTGGCATCGGGAATATCGCGGGTGTGGCTACCGCCATCCATTTCGGCGGTCCCGGCGCGCTTTTCTGGATGTGGGTTACCGCCTTCCTCGGCATGGCAACCAAATTCAGCGAAGCGACCCTCGCGATGAAGTACCGTAAAATTCACAAGGATGGCAGCGCCTCCGGCGGCCCGATGTACTACATCGAACAGGGTCTCGGCAAAGGATGGAAACCCCTCGCCGTGGTGTTTGCCGGAGCAACCATCATCTCCAGCTTCGGGACGGGAAATGCAATCCAGGCATTCACCGTGGCTGACAGTTTCCGTGCCGACTTCGGAGTCCCTTCCTGGGTGACCGGCATTGTGCTGGCGACCGCGGTTGGATTGGTGATCATTGGTGGGATTCGACGGATCGGTGTTGTAACAAGCCGTCTCGTCCCCTTCATGGCTCTGATCTACGTATTGGCCGCCCTGTTTGTCGTTGGCAAAAACATCGCCGAGGTGCCCGCCACCTTCGCGATGATCTTCGAAAATGCCTTCACCCCCCGTGGGGCAACTGGTGGATTCGCCGGGTCAACGTTTTTCATGGCTGTACTCTGGGGTGTTCGCCGTGGCATCTATTCAAATGAATCCGGGCAGGGATCGGCTCCCATCGCCCATGCTGCCGCAAAGACCGAAGAACCGGTCCGTGAGGGAACCGTTGCCATGATCGGCCCCTTCCTCGACACTCTTCTGATCTGCACCCTGACAGGTCTGACGATTCTAACAAGTGGCGCATGGAAGACCCCCTACCCAACCGACATCGGATGGGATAGCCCGACCGTCGTACTCAACCATGCCGACTTGCAACCTGGTGGCCACGCTTTCGATGAGGAGCACTTCACGGGCCGTGCGGAAATCATCAACGGCCAGATCGAAGAAGTCCGCTACATCTACCAGAACGGGTTCGTTGAAACGCCCAACTGGGTTTATGTCACAGATGATGGAGATGCGATTCCGATCAACGGTGCCATCCTGACGGTTGAGGATGGCAACCCGGTGAAGCTTGAAGATCGTGACGGAAACCATCTGGAGGATGCCATTCTGCGTGGCAAGGCGCTTAGGAATGGTTCCCTGCTGACCTCACAGGCCTTTGAACAGGGGCTCGGTGGCAAATGGGGAAGCTGGATGGTGACCTTTGGCGTGCTACTCTTCGCCATCTCGACGGCTATTTCGTGGTCCTACTACGGCGACCGTGCATCGGTCTACCTCTTCGGACGGCGGGGCATTCGCCCCTACAGGCTCGTCTATGTGGTGGTCGTCTTCCTCGCCAGCAACCTTGCTTTGACGACGGTCTGGGGCTTTGGAGACGTGGCGCTGTCGATCATGGCGATCCCCAACCTGATCGCCCTGATTCTGCTCGCACCGAAGATCAAGGAGATGAAGGAAGAATACTTCAGCCGAGATCATGTGCCAGTGCGGAAGCAGCACTGGTGAGTTGACAAGTCATATAGAACGTTGTGAAACAACCCCCTCAGTTTCTGGCAACTGGTGCCAGGACTGAGGGGGTTGCATTGTCAGGGCTACGCCCTTCCTCGCAATGACTCGACACCTACACTTCGCAATCTTCCCTGATCGCCTCGACAAGACCGGTTACATTGTAGGGGTCCGCTTCGATGGCGACCTCGTAACCCTCGTCGCGTATGATCCTGCTCGTGAAGGGGCCGACACTTGCCAGTTTTGCACCGCGCAAAAGGCTGTCTGCTTCCTCCCCCCACTGCTCCTGAAAGCCGCTGTAGGCTGAGCCACTGGTGAAGGCAATGATGTCGGGAGCGACATCGTGGACCCAGGCTCGGACAAGATCGTTTAATGGCGCAGTGACAGTCTCGTAGACATACTGCGCCTGAACCTCGGCACCGGCGGCAGCAAGAGCTTTTTCGACGTTGGTGTCGCCAAGATTGCCGCGTACGCGGATCACCCACTGCCCCTTTTCGAGATGGGCGGGTAGTTCTTCCGACAGGACGGCTGTAGTGGATCGGCTGGGAACGAAGTCCGCCTTCAGGCCACGTGACGCGAGCTCATCACGGGTACCTGACCCGATCGCAGCGATTTTGAAGCGGCCGAGGAAACGGACATCCTGCCCCGCTTTGTCGAGACCTTCCATAAAATAGCGGACGCCGTTTTCGCTGGTAAAGATGATCCAGCCGCCACGGTCCGGCTGCGACAGCATACGCTTCCAGGAAGCTTCGATGTAGGTCGGTGCAACCTTAATAGTAGGCGCCGGAAGTACAGTCGCGCCAAGATGTTGCAGGGACTGGACCATCGGCATTGCTTGCCGTGCTGGACGGGTTACCATTACTCTCTTCCCCGCTAATGGAGCCGGGTTGAGCCAGTTAATTCGCTCACTGAGTGAGACAACCTCTCCAATCACAAACAGAGCCGGAGGTTTGATCCCGGCCGCCTGACCATCCACCGCTAACTTCATGAGGGTAGAGGTGACCACCTTTTGACCACCCATGGTCCCTCGTTCGATCAATGCCGCCGGGGTTTCAGGGTTCATGCCGCCCTCTACCAGACGCTCGATCACCTTGGGAAGAGTCTTCACTCCCATGTAGCCAGCGATGGTGCCGCCGGTCAGTTTGGCGATCTCAGGCCAGGGCAAGGTGGCGCAGCTTGAATCCTTGTCCGGCATCTCGTGCGCGGTCAACATCATCGCAAAGCAGGCCATTTTGCGCTGGGTAATTGGAATGCCTGCATAAGCGGACGCGGCTACAGCCGCAGTAACTCCAGGAACAATTTCGAAGGGGACCCCTGCCTCACGTAAGGCCAGCGCCTCTTCCCCGCCACGTCCAAAAACAAACGGGTCCCCGCCTTTCAAGCGGACAACCCGTTTCCCCTCTTTCGCAAGGCGAATGATCAGTTCCTGGATACCTTCCTGCTTCAACGTGTGAAAGCCGGCATGTTTGCCGACATAGTACCGCTCTACCTCTTCCGGTACATCGGCCAGAAGAACAGGATCGACCAACGCATCGACACAGATCGCATCGGCATGATGCAAAACATCGTACCCACGGCGTGTAATCAGCCCCGGGTCACCCGGTCCGGCACCGACGAGATAGACAATCCCGCTTTCGTGCCCACCGGTTATCCCCCACTCATTCATCTTACTTCACTTCCTTCAACAGCTCCCCGGCTCCCTGGTCGAGGAGATCCCTGGCAACCCGTTTCCCCAGTTCCTCGGGTTGTTCCTTCGCAGAAATATTTCGATCCGCTTCGAGCATGGTTACACCATCCAGCGAGAGGACACGCCCCTGCATGTGCATGCCCTCGGCCCCATAGTGACGGGACAGTCCAGCGACCGCCAGATGACAACCAGCATTCATCTCAGCAAGGTAGGCTCGTTCCGCACGCAAGCGTGCGTGAGTCGTACGGTGGCTGACAGTACTGAGCGCATCAGCAAGTTCACGATCCTTTTTCCTCACCTGTAAAGCGATGACTCCTTGCGAGGGTGAGGGTAACATGTCGTGAGTCGGGAAGACATCGTCAATACGCCATGCATAGCCCATCCGTCTCAGCCCGATCCAGGCGAAAAGGGTGGCATCATAGTCACCCTCGTCAACCTTGCGCAGACGTGTATCCACATTGCCACGGATATCCTTGATGACAAGATCAGCGCGGGTACGTAAAAGCTGGGCCGCACGTCTCGGGCTGGATGTTCCCACCACCGCCCCCTTGGGCAGATCCTCGAAGCCGAGGTGCTCACGGCAGACAATCACATCGTTGACTACACCGCGCGGAGGGGTGGCTGCGATCATCAGCCCACGGCTATCCTTTGCAGGCAGATCTTTCGCGCTATGAACCGCGATGTCGATGGCCTCGGCACGCAGCTCCTTTTCGATCTGTTTGACAAACACCCCTGCCCCGCCCAAGTCAGCAAGGGGTGTGCTCAGGTCATCATCCCCTTTGGTGCTGATCGGAACAATTTCCACCTCGACAGCAGGAAACGCCCGTTGAACCATCTCGGCTGCAGCATTCGCCTGCCAGAGGGCAAGCTTGCTGCCTCGGGTGCCGATCCGTACCAGCTTTCGTGCTGATTGTGCACTCATGCTTCCTCCTTCCTACTCCATTCTTGCCAGAGTTGAACAGGGGGGTCATCCAGCTTCCACTGCATCAGACGGTCCGATGGTAAAGCCATGAATCGGGCGAACAGCGCCTCGCGTTCCTCGCTGCTTTCAACATGCTTCAGTGCCCAAGCCCGAATTAATTTTGCCCATTCCGCACGCGTATCCCAGCCCTGATCGACCCAGTTGGCCAGGGATTTCTTCATCTCTCGTGCAAAAAAGGGGGCCGCGCCACCGGTAGATATGGCGATCGTCAA
This sequence comes from bacterium, assembly GCA_020444265.1. GTDB lineage: Bacteria > Electryoneota > Electryoneia > Electryoneales > Electryoneaceae > JAHLLH01. The sequence goes on along the minus strand of JAHLLH010000001.1, from coordinate 66,313 downwards.
AGGAGGACGTCGAACGACTGCAGCAAAGTAGACCGTACAAAGATCAGGCTGATCGACCACATTGACGGGAATACCACGTTCCCGCGCTTCCTCGCTTACCTGACGGTTGACTGTCTCATCATCCGTCGCCACGATGATCAGATTGTAGCCCTCGATATCACCGGACTGGTATGGACGTGTCTCGTTCTGGAGGGATTTTGAATCGAGCAGGGACCGCAGTCCCGGGTTCCATTCAGGAGAGATCACAGAAACCGAGGCCCCGGCGTCCAGCAGGTCCTGCACTTTGCGCTTCGCAATCGCGCCCCCACCAACAACAAGGGCACGTGTGCGGTCTCCCCGATGAATCAAGGGCAGGTACATGGACAACTCTCACCGGATGGGGGACGTCTCAGTCCCCGTTCATATGATCGCCCGCATTCTGGTTGCCGAGCTCATACCCTTCTGCGCCGCCGGAACCGCGTCGCCAGGGAATGTTGCCCAACGGTGCGAGGGGCGCTTCCTGACGCAGTTCCTCATAGGCATGAGCCACAGTCCCTGCGGACCTGCTGAGGATAAAGAATGCACGTCCCAGGCGCCAATCAAAACCGAGCTCACAGATCAAGGCTGCAGCGGCACCATCGACGTTGAGAGGGAGAGGTTGACGATAACGAGCTGCAAGGGCCTCTTCAATGGCTACAGCGATTTCACAGTAGCGGCCAAACAAATCCAGGTCATGCGCTTTCTTCAGCAAGGCTATGGTACGTGGATCAGTCTTGTGAGTACGGTGACCATAGCCTGGCACACTCATCTTGCTGCCAGCGTACATCCCGACAATTTCGGATGCCACCGCCGACGCGCTACCCTGCATCTTCCCCGCTTCCTGAAACAGTTCAGCGGCATATTCAAGGCCACCACCATGCTTATCGCCAAAGGCGAGCATACCTGCACCGACAGCAACATTGAGGGGGTTTCCACCGCGTTGGACAGCAAGCGTTGCATGGATCGAGGGAGTATCAAGCCCATGATCAATCAGGGCCACCAAAATGGCCGACGTCAGCTTCTCTTCCTCATCGCCAGGTAGACGTCCTTGCAGCAGCAGGAAGATGCTCGCCGCGAACGACTTGCCCGCAATCAGGTCCTCGATGGGCAGGCCTCGTACCAACACCCGCTCTTCGGTTACCTTTGTCACATCGTTCGAGGCTCGTTCCATCTTCCTCTCAGGTGGTTGTTTCTGTTGCTGCGAGGCGGTGCGAAGCACCAACGAAGCAGTCTCGAATCGCTTCCAAATCAACTAGCTACGCGCTCTGCGTGCAATGAACTAAGATGAGTGCTATGAGATTGCTTTACCAGGCTTTGCTATGCATCAGCCCGCTTCGCAACGACACCTTCAGTTCTGTCAAACCTGTCGATCTGACCTGACCGATCGCCCTACACTTGCCGCCGAAGTCGTTTCACCGGGATATTGAGCTGTTCGCGGTACTTTTGCACAGTCCGTCGCGCAATAGGGAAGCCCACTTCGGCCAGCATATCGGCGATGGTCTGGTCACTAAGCGGCTTCTTCTTGTTTTCCGCCTCAATGATCTCTTTCAGCTTCGCCTTGATGGTTCGTGTAGCGACTTCATCCCCGGAGGAGGTCTCCATCCGGTCGTTGAAATAGAATTTCAGCTCACGGACTCCATAGGGTGTCTGGACGTATTTATCTCGTGTGACACGACTGATGGTCGAAATGTCCATGCTGATATCATCGGCGATGTCCATCAGGATCATCGGTTTCAGATCTATATCTTTTCCACTGAGGAACCACGCACGCTGCCGTTCGACAATCGCACGCATCGTGCGGATCATGGTCGTGCGTCGCTGCATAATCGCATTGATGAACCAGCGAGCGGATTCCGCCTTCTGGATGGCAAATTCCCGTGCTTTCTTATCGGAATTTTTCTTCAGGATGAGCTTTTTCAGCTCCTCGTTGATGTAGAAGCTCGGGATGTTGCCATCGTTGAGCATCACAACAAATTCCGGTTCATCGTCCTCGGTCTGCTGAATCACATCCACTAGAAGATCGGGGATGATGTAATTCATCTTCTCATCAATCACCCCTTCGCCCGGCTGCGGATTCAGCTTGCTGATCTCGCCAAAGGACGATTGCACCATCTGTGGGGTGACACCTAGGGCCGACGCAATCGTTTCATAGCGCCGGTTGACAAAATCCTCAAAGTGTTCCGCCACAATCCTACGCACGAGCTGATCGATATCATCACGCAGATCAATCTGGATTAGCAGGCACTCCTGCAGAGTGCGAGCGGCGATCCCGGGCGGATCATAGTGCTGAACCCGGGACAAAACCTCTTCGACTTCATCTTCCTCAGCTTCCGCTAGCGCAGCAATCAGATCAACCGGTGCATCGAGGTAACCTCGTGCGTCGAGGCTGCCGATAATGAACTCACCGATTTCCTGCTGACGGTGCGTGAGCCGGTCCATGTAGAGCTGTTCACGAAGATTATCGCTAAGGGTTTGGATATCTGCCTGGGGGATTTCAACAGGTTCGGTGATGGCACGATTGGCGCGGTAAATCTGACGTTCATCCTCCTGGTCGTCAAACATCTGCTCCCAGTCGGGTTCCCGTTCCTCACGTTCCGCTTCTTTCTGGTGCGAGTCCTCACCATCCTGAACTGCTTCACGCACAACATTGCTCTCCAGCCGATCATCCTTCTCGTCCTCTTTGTCGAGACGCTGCTCCATCTCGTCCTCGAGTTCAAGGAAGGGATTCTCCTGGATTTCCTGCTGGAAACGCGCCTCAAGTTGAAGCAGAGGAGTCTGGATCAACTCGGAACGGAGAATCTGCTGGGGCTGGGTTACCAGCTCCTGTCGTAGCCCGATCTCCTGACGCAACTGCATGAGGGGTGCTCCTTACCGCTTCAACGTGAACGATTCACCGAGGTACAGCTTCCGTGCCTCGGGATCGGTAGCCAATTCTTCACTCGATCCCGATTTCAGGATACGTCCTTCGTAGAGAAGGTACGCACGATCGGTGATCGCAAGTGTTTCATGAACATTATGATCGGTGATTAATACACCAATACCGCGCTCGACGAGCCCCTTCACAATTTCCTGAATGTCAGCGACTGCAATCGGATCGATCCCGGCAAAGGGTTCATCGAGCAGGATGAACTTGGGGTCGGTCACCAGCGAGCGCGCGATTTCCGTACGACGGCGTTCGCCGCCTGACAGATTGTACGCACGTCCCTTGCGGATATGTGTAATCGAGAACTCTTCGAGCAGCTTTTCAACCTTCTCTTTCCGCTGGGCGCGGGTCAAGGAAAGGGTTTCCGCGATAGCCATCAGGTTCTGTTCGACGGTCATTTTACGAAAAATGGAGGATTCCTGCGGCAGGTAGCCAATGCCGGTCCGCGCCCGCTGGTACATCTTCATTTTGGTGATGTCGGTGTCGTTCAACAGCACGCGACCCTCTGTCGGCTGGACCATTCCCACCGTCATGTAGAAGGTGGTTGTCTTCCCCGCTCCGTTCGGACCAAGTAGCCCAACAATCTCCTCCTGGTTTACCTCGATGGAGACATCGTTGACCACTCGTCTGCTGCCGTACACCTTCACAAGGTGTTCGGATCGCAAACAGCTTTTCTGCGGGTTACCTGTCGCCACGCCTTAGCTCCTTCGCCATTCTGGGTGGTAAAAACTTGCCCTCAGTCCCCCCATTGACCAGAACATCCGTCAACCCCTTTTCGCCCATCATCAGCACGACACGGTCGCCACTGACACGGTTTGAGCCCTGATCCTTGTGCTCATCAAAGATATGATAGATTCCTACCGCCTGCCCATCACTCTGCATGCGTGATACCTTCCCCTCCTCGAAATCCATCACAATCCGCCGTCCCTCAAGCGTACTGCGTGGTGAGTATTCGCTGCTGTCCGACGGGGTAAAGGCAATTGCCTGCCCTTTAATCACCACCGAGTCGAGAGCACCTTCCGTGACATAGAGCCAGATCGAATCCCCTTCGGCCTCATCCCGGTCGCGAAACACCCTCGGCGATCCGACCATCAGCGCCTTGTCCAGATCCGAGTAGTAATAGAGCAAGTCGCAATAGCCTCGAACATCATGCCAGCTCAGGGTGACGCTGTCGGTAACGGTTGCATATCCATCATCGGAATCATATTCCATTTGCAATCCGGTGATCCGCGCCTCTTCAACGCCAAGGGAATCATAGCTGGTCAATACAGGGTCAAGCGGTACTCGGCCATTTTTTCGTTCCGTGTCGTAGGTCCCGACCTTTCCGGTCAGTTGGACATCGCGACGAAGATCGTAAATCTTCATCTCCCGTTCGAAGGTAGCGAGATTTGCCTGCTCGTCATATTGCCCCTGTTGACTGGTCAAAACGACGGAATCCTGGATCATCTCAACATTGCCACGTGCCAGACTGCGACGGATTTCCTCATAGTAGACAACTTGATCCGCACTGAGTCGCTTCTCCGGATCGATCATGATGACATCGCCGAATAATTCGAGGACTCCACGGCTGCGGCGATGATTGGCCCGGTCACACCAGATGGTCAGGGAATCCTGGATCAGCTTGACGTCGCCCTCAAGGTAGACCACCTCGCCACCGGCGGTCTCCTCTTGTCGAAGTTCAATGGCACGAAGCAGGCGTGTCGCACCATTGGTGCTTCTTCCAAGGCCATCGTACACCCCTCGATCCGGGTTACGGACTGCCTCGGTGGGTTTTACATCGAAGGGGTTGTCCTTCCCGTAGCGACGTTCTCGTCCCTGGGCAATGCCGCTGACAAGGAGCAGAATGAGAAAAAAGGGCGGCAGCAGACGGAGTATGGTGCTTGTTCGCCTCATAAGCCTGCCGCCGTGCTGTCGGTCGTATCTGGTTTAGCAACAGTCGTATCAGGATCAAGAGTTGTTGAGTCGGGTTCGGCCAGGATTGTATCCATTGCCGCCCCGGTCGAGTCGGCAGCCTGGAGGTAGAGTGTTGTGTCAACCTTCGCAGCTTGACCAACGGGGGCCGGTGGTGGGGCTTGCTCCTCCCCTTCCTCTTCCCGCTTAACACTTCGCATCGTCACACCAGTAGGATGGAGAATCCTGCGTTTCTTCAGATCATCCGTAGCGACCAAGCCGGTACCATGCAGGGTATCGTACTCGGTAATGATGGTAACGATGGTGTCGCTGGTAATCAGACCATCAAGTCTTGTCCACTTCATTCTCGGAGTTAGAATCGTCGTGCCTGTATCCGTGGTGACCACCACATTACCGATGCCGCGCAACTCATCGCCATTGCGCAGAACAACCCCGCTGTCCGATGTCAAGTGGCTCGAAACCCTGCCTTCTTTGAAAAAATCGATCTGAATGCCGCCATATAGCTCGGCACGGTTCTGGTTTCCATACTGATCCAGATAAGGGGCACGCAAAAGGAAGGTCTTCTCGCCCTTGTCCGTGTGGATCATTTCAACATTGAAAAACTCCTGGGTGGGCAGAGCATCACGCACTCGCTCTTCCGCGAGTTGCGTGTCATCCGTCAAGTCAGCGCAGCCGACAAGAAGCAAGCCTGCCAGAACGGCAGGAACTATGCGCCGGATAATGTTTTTGTTCTGCCAACGCGAGGAGGTCATCCACGTCCTCCTGCTTCATCTTCCTCGATCATACGCAGGACATCCTCCCAGAGGCCTTTCGCTTTGACGACCGCCTCCACGACCTCACGTACCGCGCCAGCCCCACCATTCACACGGGTTACCCCATCGACGTAAGCGAGCACATCATCGTGAGCATCCGCAGGCGCCGCACTGACACCAGCCAGCTTCATCACCGGGATGTCGAACAGGTCATCGCCGATGTAAATCACCTCTTCCTTCTTCAGGTCGAGCTCGTCCATGATCTCCAGGAAAAAAGCTGTCTTCCGGAAATGGCCACCCTTGATGCGGGTGATATGAAAGGCCTCCAGCCGCCGTTTCACAAGCTCCGCAACATTACCTGTAACCACACCCAGCTCGATCCCAGCGAATTTCGCCATGACGAATCCGAAGCCATCCCGCATCGAGAAGGCTTTCAGACGCATACCATTTTCATCGTAGTAGGCTTTGCCATCGGTCAATACGCCATCGACGTCTGTCACGATGCAGCGTATCCGCTCGAGGTGTGGTGCAAGGGCGGGATCGGTAATCAGCTTTGGCACATCATCTCCACTTGGCCTGAACTTTGCTACCAAAGTAGACAAGCCCCTGCGAACAAGCAAGCAACCTGTCTCCTTCCACGAGGCGAATCATGGCGAAACTGGAACAGAATACCCCGCCACCTCGTGCCAGAATGAGAATCAATAGCAAGACACCTTGAGGTGTCCCAGGTTGCATCCCGAAGCGATGATCACGCTCCACGAAGCGGAGCGATTTGATAACAGAGGATGTGTTGATGAGTGATTACAGCGGCCCTGGCAAGATGCCGACCCCCGATGAACTGCAAAAAGAGGTCGAACAATTTTTGTCTGAGAAGTATGGACAGGACAATGTCCGCACCCATGTGGATTCGTTCGGCACCAAGGAGACTGAACATCAGCCTGACGATGAGGAACCGGTTCTCGATTTTACGATGACACCGCAGGAGCTGGAAGCCTACCTCAACCAGTACGTCGTTCGCCAGGAACCGGCGATTGAAATCCTGTCGACCAAGGTTGCGACCCATTTCAACCGGATGCGCTGGGAACGGGACGAAGGCAAGAACCATCCACGCATTCCAGGTCAGATCAAACCGAACATTATGATGATCGGCCCGACGGGTGTCGGAAAAACGTACATCATCAAGTTGATCGCGGATCGTCTCGGCGTCCCCTTTGTCAAAGGCGATGCCACCAAGTTCAGTGAAACGGGTTACGTTGGCGGGGATGTCGAGGATCTGGTGCGTGACCTGGTTCGCGCTGCGGATGGCAACATCAAGACCGCAGAGTATGGCATTATCTACATCGATGAGATTGACAAAATCGCGGCAACCAGCAATGCCAGCGGGCCCGATGTAAGCCGTACCGGAGTCCAGCGCAACCTGCTGAAGCTGATGGAAGAAACGGAAGTTGAGCTGCGTGTACCGCACGATCTCGCCAGCCAGATGGAAGCAGTGATCGAAACGCAGAAGACGGGGAAGGCGCCCAAGAAAAAGGTAAACACTCGAAACATTCTCTTTATCGTCAGCGGAGCTTTTGGCGGGCTGGACAAGATTGTCCTCAAGCGCTTGAATCGTCAGCCGATGGGCTTCGGCGGCGACATCAACACCCAGTCGAAACACATCGACGAGTTGATGGACGAGGTGAATACCCAGGACCTGATCGAATACGGCTTCGAGAGCGAGTTCATCGGCCGTCTACCGGTCATCGCCCACCTGCAGGACCTCGATGAGGATGGCCTGTTCGAGGTGCTGACCAACGATTACAATGCCGTCGTGCAAGGGAAAATCCGTGACTTTGCAGCCTACGGAATCGAGCTGACCTTCACCGATGAAGCACTTCGTATGATCGCACAGCAGGCGAACCATGAAAAGACCGGCGCTCGTGGGCTGACTCGTGTCACCGAACGTGTGCTGATCCCCTTCGAGAAGCGCCTCCCCTCTACCCCGGTGCGAAAGCTGACGGTGACCCGTGAAGCGGTCAACGATCCGCTCAACACCTGCCTTGACCTCGTGCTGGGTGAAACCCTCAAGGATGCGATCACCTCCTTCAAGGAGAAAACCAACATTTCTCTAACTCTCTCCCCCGCTGCGAAGAGGTGGTTGCAGGAGAACATGGAGGACGGGAAAACGCCGGGCGAGTCGCTGCTGGACAGGATCGAACCCTTCCAGTACGCTTTTAACCTGCTGAAACGTGACTCCCTGCAGGTGACCGTCGCCCTGCTCGAGAATCCGAAAGAGTATCTCGAATCGATGATCAAGAAGTCGTACAAGGATGAGAAGTAGAACCATCTATGTCGTTCGGTCAAACGCCCACGTCTGACCGAAAATGCGTCAGGCTCAGGGGCCTAACGCAATGGATTTATACTGTTCCGTGCTGTTCCGCCAGGTCGGGAGACCTGGCGGAACGGTAGCTCTGACCCACCAAAAGCTCTACCACTGCTTGAGCTTTTCTGCGAGTACTTCTCGAAACCATTCGCTCTGTTCGATCATCAGCCAGTGGCCCGCACCCTCGAAACGGATCAATTCAGTGCTGCTTTCCCGCAGCACTTTTAACGCCTCCGGATGGACGCTACGGCTGCCATAGCAGTACGCTCGTGGCAGATCAATCGAGCGTAGAAGATGCGCTGCATGAGTCAGGCCGGGTTGGTCGGAAGCCTTTTTCCAGTTGTCCAGGTCTCGAGCGCAAGCGAGGAAGGCTTCGGGTAGAGCTTGACGGATCGATTGCTTGTAATGATTCGCACCGGGGTTCTCTTTCAGCCAATCATTACTGCTGGATAACTCGACAAAGGCTTCGTACCAACGGTCGTAACGTCCACGATCCGCCACTGTCACCGCGCGATGCGAAATGGATGCATCGGCAAGGACAATGGTCCCTTCCACGCTGACAAATCCACGCAGATTGATCCCTGCCAATGCCTCATCCGTAAGCAAATCCTCTGCTGTCACTCCTGTCCAAGCGGTCAAACTTGAGGTATCCTGTCGCTTCAGATGATTTAACAGCGACGCGACCAGCCACCCTCCCATAACCCCACTCATCGAATGGCCAGTGATGACGAGATCACGAGGTTTGAGTGTCGCCAGCAAGTCTCCAACCAGCTTCAGTTGACCTGCAAAGCTGAAATCCGATCCTGCAATCGCGCCTGTTCCCCCGAAACCAGCAAGGTCAGGGGCGACAAGGTTCCAACCGTCGAATCGCTGGTCCTCGAACAATTTCTCCCATGCCTGGGAAGAATCCCCAAGACCATGGAGCAGGAGCAAGGTTGGCTTTATTGAGTCCTCGAATCGGAGTCGCGCTTGCAGGGATCGATTGCTGTTAAGGGAAAGGGGCGTGATATGCATGTTCATCTCTGTTTTACTTGTATAACGGATGTTGCATGGGAGGTTCCATCCTGACTGTTACCACCAGGCGAACCACGGCCGCTTGACAAAGCTACCATCCACTGCTTCAAGAAGAGAGGCACCCTGCTGGTCGGTTCGGAGTGGAGTTAGACCCATCCGATCTAACCGACCCAGTACTTCCGTTGCTGGGTGGCCGTAACGGTTGTTCCGCCCCGCCGAGATGAGCACCACCTCTGGATCGACCACCTCGAGAAAGGTCTGTAGCGAGGAATGACGGCTGCCGTGATGTCCGGCAACCAATAGGTCAACATCGGGGAGGATCGCTTCACGCAGCATCGATCGTTCCGTACGATCCGTCGCGTCCCCCGGAAAGAGGGCACGGCTGGAATCGACTTCCCAGATGGTGACCAGTGAGAGGTCATTGTCCCCTAGACGGGGCTGTTGCAAGAACTCTGACGAAGGACTGATCACCTTCATCTTCCCCATCTTGCCCAAATCAATGCTGGTGCCTGCGTGCCCAACAAACACAGGAACCCCTTCACGTAGCAACGCCAAGACGGCATCTTTTCCCGCTTTGTCGCGCATGGTCGCAGGTCCAACCAGCGCGGCACGGATTGGAATCTGCTCCGCAAGCCGCGCCGCCGCACCCGCATGGTCAGCATCCCCATGAGTGAGCAGCAACAGATCCAGCGAACGAATCCCGCTGCTACGTAGCACCTGATCGGTAGCGTGCTGATAGCTATCCCCGCCGTCAATCAGTACCGCTCGTTCCCCTCGCCTCAGCAGAAACCCATCTCCCTGCCCCACGTCGATCGCGAGCAGAAACGTGCGGTTTGCAGGCAGCATCAGGGAAAACCAGACCATCAATGCTGCGACACCTGTGATAACAAGTAGTCCTCCGGCAACGGGTGCATCCGCAATACGCCGAGTCATTAAGGCCATGAAAACGACCGCGATCATCGCCATCACAACTGCTTGTACCGGTAAACGTTCAGTAATTGGAAGCAGGCTTTCGGACACCCCCGCCAGCCATTTCATGCCGAGCAGCATCGTATGCAGGCTGCTGCCGAACAGGGCCGTGAGCCATGGGATCGGGGCGAGTAGCAGTGTGAGCCAACCCGCAGCGAGAGTCAGGCCCAACAGAAACATTGCTGGCAGCGACACCAGCGATGCCAGCCAGGGGATCCTTCCAAAGTGGTAGATGACAAAAGGCGAGGTCGCCGCCCACGCTCCGACCGAAATGAGAAAGGCGTACAGCACTTTTGCCAACTGGATACTCCACCAGTGACGCCACCCCTCGATTTTCCTCGAGGTCGCTGCCGCCTCGACACGATCAAACCCTTTCGCGACAAAGAGCGCCCCGGCGGTACCGGCGAAAGAGAGTTGAAATCCTGCATCGCGTAACCCTGCCGGTGCGAAAAAGAGGAGGATGATGTAGGCGAGGGTCAGTGTGTAGCCGGGTCGGTTGACTCGTTGGAAGAGGCGTCCAAAAACATAGAAGCTAAGCATAACCGCCGCACGGACCGCTGGTGGGTTCATCCCGGTAAGCGGCAGCACCAGCCAGACCAGTAGCAAGGCAGCAGCTTCCGCTTGTCGAATTGAGACCGGCAACAGGCTGAACAGCAGACGAAAAAGGAGCAGCATCACCCCGATATGTAAACCGGAGATGGCGAAAATATGCATCAGGCCGCTTCGGGCGAGTTGGTCACGAGTTCCCTCGTCCCACCCGCTACGATCGCCTAGAATCAGCGCTTCAGCGAGGGGAGTTGTACCAGGCCACGCATCCCTCGCAAGGATGGTTTCGATTCGTTGACGAAGGGCTGCGTAGAACTCTTCCACTCGGCTCCAGCCGCCAACCGTTCCAAGTACCTCGATTCGCTCAACCCTTCGTACCCGGTACTTGATTCCACGCAAGCCCCAGTAGGAAGCGGCATCAAATCCGCCAGGATTACGCACACCCGGAATGGTTTCAATCTGGCCAACGAGACGCAATCTCATGCCGGGCGTGAAGCTTCCACCCTCCACGTAAAGCAACGCCCCTTCTGGCAGACGGCCGTGATCATGCCCGGCGGACCAACGGAGGTGTTTGAGACGGACTCGTTGGACATCGGCACGTGATTCACTCGGAAACGCGACCGTCCCCTCGATATAGACCGATTCTTCTGGCAGTGGTGGCTCGAAATGCGGACTGGAACGTGCCCAGCCGATCAGAAAAAACAACGCGAGCACGGTTGGCAATAACGAAGATGCTGCTTCTCGACGAGCGAGAAACAGCATCAGAATAAACAACGGCAGGATGAGGAGGAGACGTACCCAACTCGCAGGACCAAAAGGACCAGCGAGCAGGCCCAGGGTGAAAGCGATGGCGGTTAGCAGCACCCCTCGTGTCGGAGCGTTCAGCACGATCAGCTCAGACGTTTCACCTTGAGATTGAGACGATCTCCGCCGGTGACAATAATCCGGTCACCCTTTTCGATAGGCGGGTTTTCCGCTTCGGCTCGCCAAAACTCGGCACCGATCTTTACTCGACCGGTCGGATTCAGCTCCTCGAAGGCGATCCCATCTTCCCCGACCAAGCCCTGTTCGCCAGTCGTCACCTTATTTTTCTGGGCACGAATGCCGTAGGTGAGGGCGAAAACGAAGAAGAGGACGGTGACTCCGACCGTCGGAATGATGACGGTCCAGGAGACACGAAGTGCAGGAATCGGGCTGTCGAAGAGCATGATCGAGCCCAGGACGAGTGATACCGCACCACCAAATGTAAGAAATCCGTAACTGGCCACTTTGATCTCCAACAGCAACATGATGATCCCGACAACGAGCAGCAGTAGTCCCGCCCAGTTAAGAGGCAGAGTCTGCATCGCGAAAAAGGCGAGGATCAGGGCAATCACACCCAGCACCCCCGGAATCACCGCGCCGGGATTGTACAATTCGAAAATGAGACCGTAAAAACCGATCAACAGCAGAATGTAAGCGAGGTTGGGGTTGGCAAGACGTGCGAGGAACTTCTCGCGCCAGGTCATTTCATAGCGTGTCACAATCGACCCGGCGGTAGCGAGGGTCACCTCGCCGTCAACGGTTTCAACCGTCATCCCGTCAACCTTTTGCAACAAGTCCTCGACATCATCCGCGATCAGGTCGATGACGTTCAGTTCGAGTGCCTCGTTCGAGGTGATCGAGGCCGCCTCACGCACTGCCTCTTCCGCCCAATCGGCGTTACGACCGTGACGTTCCGCCATCGCACGCACCTGCGCGATGGCATCGTTGGTCACCTTTTTCCTCATCGCTTCGGCATCGGACTGGCTGCCTTCAGTGCTGTCCGGAGCCGTTGTAGGATTGCCCATTCCGACCGGGGTTGCGGCACCGATGTTGGTGCTGGGTGCCATTGCGGCGATGTGCGCGGCCATAGTGATGAAGACCCCCGCGCTACCTGCACGCGCTCCTTCCGGTCCGACCCAGACAATCACCGGGACACGGCTGTTGAGAATCGCCTTGGTGATCCCGCGTGTCGACTCCATCAGGCCGCCGGGTGTATCCAGCTCGATGATGAGTGCTTCGGCGTTCTGATCTTCGGCACGTTCCACAGCAGCGGCGATCAGACGCATCGAGACAGGATGAATGGCGGATTCGACGGGCAACAGGTGCACCTCCGCGCGACCTACTGTTGGCAATACGAAGCCAACAAGCAGCAACGCAACCATCAGGATTTTCTTACCCCATCTGCCGTCCATCGCCAACCTCAAGTTTTGAGAAGCGCACGTGTTAGCGCATCACAGATCTCATCCCGGTCCTCGATGATCATCGTACGAATGTCGAGGAAGAAGGTGCCATCCTTAAGATACCCGATGACCGACGGTTCTCCCAGTCTGAGTCGTTTTTGCAGCGAATTGAGAGCGCGTGCCGGACCCTCGAAACGGATCGCAAGGCTTGGAAGGGTTTCATCCGGCAGGCTGCCTCCGCCCGAAGTAGCTTGCGAATCACCGAGACCAATGGTCAAGCCCGTCTTGGTGGCCTTCTTTTCAAGTTTCGAGACAAGGGGCCTGGCCCATTCATCCAGGGTTTCGGGCCTGGCATGTAGCATTGTCCAGACGGGTAATTCATCAGCCAGGGAGGCTGGCCTCAGATAGGCACGCAGGGTGGCATCGAGAGCGGCAAAGCTCAGTTTGTCGGGGCGTACGACACGCATCAACGGGTGACGTCGCATTTTTTCGATGACCTCCTTACGACCCACCGCAATCCCCGCCTGCGGACCGCCCAAAAGCTTGTCGCCTGAAAAGGTGACCACTGATGCCCCTTCGGCAACCGCTTCGGAAACCAACGGTTCACGTGGCAGGCCGGAAAGCTTCGACACATCGACCAAGGCTCCGCTGCCGAGATCGTTGACCACCGGCACTCCCGACTCCTCACCGAGCTTAACCAGCTCCGGCATCGTCACGCCCTCTGTAAAGCCGACGACACGGAAATTCGAGGGGTGAACTCTCAGCAACAGGCCGGTTTTGTCGCTCACTTCCTTGCGGTAGTCGGCAATACGTGTCCGGTTGGTCGTGCCCACTTCGACCATTTTTGCGCCGGACAGACGGCAGATGTCCGGGATACGGAAGCTGCCACCGATCTCGACCAGCTCACCGCGTGAGACGATCACCTGTTTCCGTTTCGAAAGTGCGGTCAAAGCGAGCAGCAAAGCTGATGCATTGTTGTTGGCGACCAGAGCATCCTCAGCCCCGGTCAGAGCGAGCAGCATCTCGCGTACAAGGAAGTGACGCGAACCCCGTCTCCCTTTATCGAGATCGTACTCGAGGGTCGAATAGGATCGTGCCGCCTGTTCGACGGCCTGAATTGCAGCTTCGCTGAGCGGAGAACGTCCCAGATTGGTATGGATGATAATGCCCGTGCCATTGATCACACGGCGCAACTGGGGGGCAAAGCGATCTTGCAGCAGGTTGGCCGCCCTCGAGGCGACCTCGGCGGGATCAACCATCGTGGGCAAATGGGCAGCTGCATCTTTTCGAACCATCTCCAGGACCTCGCGCACGGCTGCTGTGGCAAGAGTCGACCCCTTCCAGACATCGAGCACCTTTTCCTGCAAGACTATATCCACTTTCGGCAACCGGCTCAGGTCCGATTTATCCTTTTTCCCCGCCATTCCAGCTTCCTCGCTCACCAAGTCTCAGATGGTGGAAAATAGCGACAGGGACTGCGAAGGCCAAGGGTAACCCATCTGAATCGGGAAAGCTTGGTGGGAGGGGTAAATTTAGAATGGATCGCGACGGGGATGAAAAGAAGAAACCCGGGCAACAAGATTGCCCGGGCCACGAAAACAGGTTCGCGATACTCCCTAGAAGAGGGTGGTCAACGTCATTTTGACACCATCAAACGGGGTCACCACACGGCACTTGCCGGAAGAACAGACGAGGCCGCCACGTTCCTGGCCGACGGTGAGCAAGAGCTCGTGACGATTGGCAAGGAAGGCACCGAACTCGGCTTTAACCCAATTGGAAACATCGTTGGCCGGGTTCTCTTCCCCGGTAAACTCGTAGGTAACTGAGGCCGTGTACTGCGAATTCCAGGTCGCGCCCAGCACCAGGAGTCCATCCATGAAGGATTCATCGGTGCTCACTTCGGTCACACTGACGCCTTCGACGGATGACTTGATCGACCAATCGCTGCTAACTCGGATCTCGTTCTGAGTCCCCAGTACGGCTTGCCGTTTCCAATCCACCCTGGTGTTCGATTCAGCGTGGTAGACCAAGTCCTCGTTCCAACCGGCCCATGCAGTCGCGTACCAATTCGCCGATGGGTAGGCATTCATCTCCAAAAAGACTTCACGGAAGGGGCTTTGCTCCTCTTCCAGAGAGGGCAGCCAGCCATCACGCTCGACAAACGAGCTGCTCTGGCTCATCGCGAGGATGAAGGTTATGTCGTCAGTCGGGTTGTAGGTCACTTCCGCCTGTAGCCCAACCTCATCGTTGAACAGCACGATATGTGGATGTTTGCTGAAGAGGTTACTCGTGAACTCACGTTGCCCGATAGGCGCATTGTGGAAGGGCAGAATGCCGACAGACTGGGCATAAGTACTGCCCGCGCCGGAAAGGCCACTGGCGAAACGGTAGTAGCGGTACCGTTTATAGTCCATCACCACACCGACGCGGCTGCCGAACCAGCTGACACTCAGATAGCTGGCATCGTGATCATCGTCCACCCCGTCAATCGATTCGATCGCATGTTCCGCCCAGATCGACATCGACGAACCATCCCAGGAGAGGTACCCTCCGAAGGTCCGATTTTCGTCGTAGCTGGAGATGGTCGGGTCTTCGACCGGGGTGACCAATAGCGCCTGCCCGCCGACACCCAATCCCGCCGGAAGGGTGGCACCGATGTGACCACCACTGACTTGCGATTGACGCACCAGCCCGAGAAATCCTTCCCTCGAACGACCCGCGATTGCTTCCATCTCGATGTTGCCGACACCACCGCTGGCGAGCACACCGTCGAGCCCGGAATCGAAGCCCTGGTTGATGTCTTCGACCAGGGCGAGGGTCAGCCCACGTCCCCATACGGTGTAAAAATCACCTGCGCGGAGACGGAAATTGATGTCGGGATCGTAGTACTCGAGAAACCGTTTGTCGAGTGTCTCAGGTCCATACTGGGTCTCGCCGAATTCGGATGGTTGCAGCACTGTAAGTCGTGCGCCGATTCGAACTTGCCCGTAGTAGAGATCGGTGTTGAGACGATTCTCGAAGTAGCGTTTGGTCTGCTCCTGCCCACCGAGGGTTTCTCGTCCATCCGCCCAACGCATCTCATTGCTGCCCTGGATGCTGACACCCTGGGCATAAGAGGCAGTACTCGTAAGAAGCACGAATAGAACGAGGAAGCTGAAACGTCGGATCACTGGTCCATCTCCCCCTTGCCAGCCTCCAGAAGTGCGACCACTTCCTCCTCAATTTCCTTCTCCTCACCGGGATGGTAGCCGATCCAGACCTTGCGGATCTTGCCATCCTGACCGACCAGCACGGTATGGGGCACATTGTTGCCACCATACTGACGAAGCACCTGGCTGTCTGTGTCGAGCAGGACCGGGAATTTGAAACCTTTACTGCGGATATAGGGACGGATTTTGGAGACGCTTCGGGTGTTGTCGACACTGATCGCCAGCATCGTGTAGCCCTGCTCCTTGTAGGTCTCATAAATCTTGGAAAGCGGCGGCAAGGCCTGCTTGCAGGGCTGGCACCAGGTTGCCCAGAAATCGATCAGGACCGGGCCGTCCTTCAACGCATCCTCGAGGCTCATCTGTTTGCCATCCGCAGTCTTCAAGCGAAAATTGGGTGCGGTTTTTCCTTCGAGGTCACTCGCCAAAGCTGGCATGGTAATCAAGGTGAGCAGCAGCGTCAGGACAGCGATACGGTTCAACAGCTTCACAACATCCTCCTTCAGCGTTTCCCGTCTTCCCCCGGGCAAAACGTTTCCAGTATCAACAAACACGTACTATTTCAGCAACATCAACTTCTGCACTTGGTGTTCCGATCCAGCTTGCAGAACAGCAAGATACAATCCGGAGGCGGCGTTCGCTCCATGCCACTGGAGCGTGTGACGGCCGGCGCGCAGCTGCCCGTCGATCAACGTGGCCACCGTCTGACCCAGCAGGTTGACAATTCGTAGCGAGACCTCCCCACTTCGCGGCAGATCAAAGGCCAGGTGGACAGATGGATTGAAGGGGTTCGGCCAGGGAGCATGCAGTGCAAAGCTCTCAGGCAGGGTGCTTCCCTGCCGTTCATCGAGATCATTCACCCAGAGGGTGAAGCTGACTGGGATGTAGCTCTGCCAATTGTCGGTAAGGTTGGTGAACTCCAATCGGAAGTTGTAGCTCCCGGAATCTGGCAACGGGGTCGTATGCAGGGTTACGTCAACCGACCCACCGCCGGGCATCACAGTTACCATTTCCGGAAGATCGTAGAGATCGCTCCACACTTCACGGTCGCGGATGTCAATGCCGGTATCCCGCGCAAGGGTAGCAACCTGGTAGATACCACGTGCGGAATCAGGATGAACCGCAATCCCATACACTGAATTAAACTGTTCCGGGGTGGAAAGGTAGGCCTCTGTCTGCTCGCTGCCCGAGTCGAGGACATAGGACTTCAGCACCCCTCGTCCACCCTGCGAATTGTCAACCACCAACAGCGATGGGCCGCGGTTGAAATCCTCGTAGTAAGAAAGGCCTATGATGGTATAGTCGAGGGAGTGCTGACCGATCAGGCTACCCTGACGGTCCACCTTATAGACCGTATGCCCGCTGGTCTGGGAGATGTAGAGGTGACCGGTAGTGGGATCAACAGTTACCGCACGAACAAATTCAGTTACACCTGACATGTCGATGCTGTCCACCAGGGCGAAGGTGGTGTCCATCAGGTAGACGAACTCATTGCCCTTCGCCACATACAAGGAATCAGCCACTCCACATAGTGAACGGACACCATAGAGATCAAACGGCGCAGTGAGGTCGAGGCTGTCAATCAGGGTGATTGCTTGGACCCCCTGCTCGAATCGCCAGAATCGCGCGGTGGATTCACGTTGCCCGCCGACGATCAGCTCGCCGTTGAACCAGGTCAGCGCCTGTTCAACAATCGATCCCAACTCATTTTCCAGGGCATAGTGCTGGTCCGTCTCCCAGTCGAGCAGGGTGGTCGGTTCGAGGCTGAGAGCGTACTCCTGCTCAGCGATGTAGGGATTCGCGATGTCAAAGTGGAGCACGTAATCCTGGTTCACTTCCCAGCTCTCGTCCACAAATTCCGGGGAGATGAACGGCTGAGTAAGGGGTAGTTCAAGGGTCAATTGCAACGTGTCATCAGCCACTACATTTACACTCGCGGCTTCAGCAAAATCATACCCAGTCGCGGTAACACGGATATCATAACTCCCCGCCTGGATTCGCCCTACGACATCATCTGCAGAATCGAGGGAAGCTTCGACTTCCCCATCACCGATAAAGACACGCAGGTTTTCCGGCTCATTGCCATCCTCGGTGCTAATATCGAAATGAAGCCCGCCATACTCAAACATGTTGTCGAGGTAGTCGTGCGCCAGGTTAACCCTGTATTCACCAGCGCCATAGGCCGTATCAAAACCAACGGGGCCGGCATCAATTGCAGTCATGCTGAGTGCTTCCGCAATCTCTTCCGGCGTTGCTTGCTGATGAATGCTACGCAGCAGAACAAGACTGCCTCCGAGGTTTGGAGTGGATGCTGAAGTACCAGCAAAACTGCTGATGTAGTTCCCGTTTAAAGTGGTCGTTGGCACAGAACTCGGACCGACAAGATCCGGCTTCAGAAGGCCGAGAAGCTCCCCTTCGTTCCAGGGATAATCCTGAAAGGCTTCCGGGTACTCTGGATCTTCCCACGCGGAAACCCCACGGTCGCTTGATGAATGGATAACGCCAGATGAACGGACCATGCCGCAGGCGAGAATCGAGCTGACTCCTCCGACCAAGGTCTGGTCCGGGTGCAGGAAAGGAGGTGGGCAGTTTGCAGGGCAATTGATGTTCCAGGGCACGCCGATGCTGCCGCCATCATTCCCCGTTGAGTTCGCCTGGATCAACCCAGCCGCGAGCGACATTTCCATCGTGTAACGAGCCGTCAGGTAGTCGGGGATCCACCCGCCCTGTTCATCCCGTACATAGGACATCGAGGAGCTGACCACATCTGCACCGTTCGCCAAAGCATATTGGACCGCTACATAATGGGTTGCTTCGCTGGACCACTGTCCTGCGGCATCGTAGTTCTGCAACACCATGAAAGTGGCATCGGGTGCGACACCGGTGGTGTCGCCATTGGTACCATCCCCTACCGCGATGCCGGCGGTTTTTGTGCCATGCCCCTGGTTATCATCGACATTGCCGCTCTCACGAAAAAAGCTCCAGCCGTGTACATCGTCGATATACCCATTGCCATCGTCATCCACCCCATTGCCTTCGATCTCGCCGAGGTTGTTCCAGATGTGGTCGATCAGATCCGGATGGCTCCACTGCACACCGCTGTCAATCATCGCGATCAAGCCACCCTCACCGGTCAAGCCCTGGTTCCAGAGTTCGGGTGCGCCGACACGTGTCACACCCCATGAGATGATGTCCGTCGGCAGAACAGGGTCTTCCCCCTGCGGATTGCCGAGGTCATCGATGGTCATTGCGAAGGGATAGCGACGGTCATACCGAATTCGTGCGATGCTGCTGAACTTCCCAAGCTCCTGGATACGATCCGAACGCAGGTCGACAACCACTCCATTGCCCAGCCAGAAGGGATACAGATGGTCCGCACGGCCTGCGGCGACTTCGCTGCGCAGCCAGTCGAGAACTAGCCCGCCCTGTTTACGAAGGTTTTCTTGCAGGCTGGACACCACCACACGACGCCGTTCCGGCAGGGGTAGGTCACGGACCTGCTGCTGCATGATGCGAGTATCGAGCGCCCCCTCGAAGACGATTAAGAGAGGAAGCGTCTGATCAGCCGGGGTTTCCCGCAAGGCCTGGTCGAGCCCGTTTTCATAGTGATCAGATTGCACTGCCGCCGTACTGGCAACGAGAGCTAGCAGGAACAATCCGAAGAGGAGCAATCGCGAGGTTGTCATCGTATCACCGTCTTGTCGTGGTCGCTGTCCCCAGTAAAGGAGGTGCGGGAGCCTCCACCTGGCCGGGAATCAGGTAATGAACTGTGAATGAACCTTAATTGGCGGCAGGCTCAAGCGGGTGTACATCTCGCATCCGGTGCGAGACTGGTCACCCCAATTCTAGTAAACTAGGCAGGATGCCGGAATGAGTCAACGAGAAGCAAGGTGGGGACCACTGGAATTGGTGCCGGGGATATGACATTGTGGTTCTGACAATAATGCGACGCCTCGTTGACAGAGACCCACCCTGTTCTCCATCTTGCATCGACCCGCCCCGTTGGCTACTTTTGGGGCCGTCGAGCGCCTGTAGCTCAACTGGATAGAGCATCTGACTACGGATCAGAAGGTTTGGGGTTCGAATCCCTACAGGCGTACGAAAGAAACGGTCGGTTCCCCATGGAACCGACCGTTTTGGTTTTCACAGTTCTGCTATTCGGACTCGCCAAAATGTTTCTCACGCCACTCGAGTAGTGCCCGCACGCTGCGCACAAAGAGTACGCCAATCAGCACCATTCCAGCGAGAACGCCGAGGAAAGCTGCGGGGTAGCCGACAATTTTCAGGATCACCAGCCAGCTCCAGCCGACAATCCCCGTCAACTTCAACAGGGACAAAAGCAGGGCGGCACTGACCAGCAAGATGAGTAAGGCGAAAAGCATAGCGGTCCAAAGGCAATAGAAAAACGTCCCAGGTCATGCCCGGAACGTTCCCAGCACTACCAGCCTGCCAAAATGGTGGCGCAGGCTGTGGAACGCAACTCAGGAAACTCGCTTCACATCTCGCGCTGTGGCGCCCTTTGGACCGTGTTCAATCTCGAATTCGACCTGCTGACCCTTCGCCAGCTCTTTTGAATCGTCTTCGATTGCTGTATGATGGACAAAAACATCGTCTCCATCTTCGATCCTGATGAATCCGAATCCTTTTTCACTGTTGAACGATTTAACGGTACCGAGCATAACAGATCCATCCTATGGTAGATCAACCTCCCCTCACGCTTCGGGGGACTCAATACGAAAAATCCGAAGCACAATTCGATAAAATCAAGAAGAAACCATAATAAACCAAAAATATTGTATCGCAATCTTTGCCGCTCGATCTGAGAGGGGGATGGATTGTGGCCTCCTCTCAAGAACCCCGAAAACTGATTGCGACCATGGAAAACGGCTTGCACCCCTCCCTTGACTGGAAGTAGGTTTTTGCGTTTGAACACAGAAAACACGAAACTGATCACATGCAGGATCTAGAAGGCATGCCAAGAAGCCGCAAACGTAAGTTGGGACGCGAGGAACGGTTTATACTCGATGTACTCGTTGTCCTCGTGGTCGCCCTCGTCGGGATACGCTACCTGCCGGGAGAGTGGTTGATTTCGCTCGAATGGCTGACAGGAAACCAGGTGGCGCGTCTCGGTTTAGGCCTGATCGCCCTCCTCTTCGCGCTCATCAATTTCCTCCGGCGACGTCCCATCTCGGGGGGAGTTGCGCTGGTTCCTGTTCTCGTCATCCTGATCGAAACCTGGATCTTCGTTCCCTTCAGTGGAACGGACCCTGTCCCACCGGACGCAGAAACGGTTCGTGTGCTGACCTTCAACAACGCCACCGAACGGACGGATGGTGTGTTGGAGGGAATTGTAGAAAGTGGCGCCCAGATCGCCTGTTTGCAGGAATTCCCGATCACCGGGCACCAGATTTTCCTCGATAGTGCGAAGAGTCGTGGCTATGATGGCTGGTTTGTGTTGCTGCGTGATGATGCGGGAATGGGAACCGTTGTCCTGAGTCGTGAGCCGCTCACCCGCATTGATACCCTCTTCACCTCTTCCTGGAATGAGAAGGTGCGTCGTTTTACGCGTGTCAACACCACCGCGCATGGTCGAACGGTGCGGGTTGCTTCGGTTCAGCTCGAATCAACAAACCGTAAATCGGACCTCTGGGGTGTGATTGAAAGTTGGAAGCTGCGCATGGAGCAGGCGAATCGAGTCAAGGATGCGCTGCTCGGCGGGAGTACTCCCGTTCTGCTGGCGGGCGACCTGAATTCCACCCCGACTAACCGTGCCATCCGCCCCTTGTTGCAATCGATGCGTGATTCATGGAAGGATGCGGGACGGGGCTATGGCGGTACCTGGCACAGGAGTTTCCGCCTTTTCCGCATCGACTACATCCTCTTCAATCATTTTGAAGGGGCGGCCAATCCCCGCTTTATCAAGCTGGGTCGTAGCGACCATGTCGCTTACGTTGTCGATTTGATCCTGCCCCCGGTCTCTGAGGAAGCTGTTCCCTCGCCCTGATCGATTTTTAAACCGACACAGCCCGGCATTCAGAGGAATGCCGGGCTGTTCAGCTCATAGAAATCAATCTTACTGCACCATCATCTCGCGCGCGAGTGAGCGACCGTCCGCCGTCAGATGGAGATAGTCCCCCTCGCGACGGATGAGATTGTTTCGCTGCAGATACCGAATCACGCGCAGCGCAAAGACCATTTCCCATCGCAGATGATCGCCAAGGTGATCCACACGACACTCCTCGATGGCTTCCGGCGACCCCTCATGGTTCAGCAAATGGACCGCAAGGGCTCCCCCGGCAAACTGCAACCTCTGGTGCATCCGCCTGCGTGCTACTGCGACAATGCCACGATGTGGTGCAAAGAGAAAGACAAGAAGGAATACAATTCCGGCAGCTGTCGCCATCATGCCTGCAATCGAAACGTCAAACATGTGGGCAGCCCAGTAGCCGACGATGGCACTGATGACCCCGAACAGGACGGAAAGCAACAGCATGACCGAGAGACGGTCCGTCAAAAGGTAGGCCGCCGCGGGCGGGGCGATCATCAGGGCAACGACCAGCAGACTGCCAACAGCATCGAACGCGCCGACTGCTGTGATCGAAACAATTGTCATCAAGCCATAATGAATCGCCACCGGCGCGAAACCGAGGGAGGCCGCCAGTCCAGCATCGAAGGTGGCGATTTTTATCTCTTTATAGAAGAGACCGATGAAGAGGATGTTGAGCAGGAGAATGCCACTCATCACAAAAAGCGCACGCGGGCCGAGATCCTGCCCGGCGATCACGAAACGGTCAAAGGGCGCGAAGGCCAACTCACCCATCAGTACGGCATCCAGATCAAGGTGCACATGGGACGCGTATCGGCTGATCAGGATGACCCCGATGCTGAACAGGAGCGGGAAAACGAGCCCGATGGCGGAATCCTCGTGCAGCCGTTTGGTCCGGCTCAACGCCTCGACCAGGGTAACCGTCAACACGCCAGTCAGTGCCGCTCCGACAATCAGGAGGGGGTGCGACAAGTCATGCACGATGAAGAATGCAACCACAATCCCGATCAGGATGGCGTGGCTGATTGCATCGCTCATCATCGCCATCCGTCTCAACACCAGGAATACACCGGGTAGCGCTGCGGCAGCCGCAACGACAATCGCGATCAACTGGATTTCAAGCTGGGCGGTGCTCATTCGGTCACCCCCCGCTGCATGATTTCAGCAGCCTTCTGGTTTCCACGTTCTGTCAACGCCCAGAGGCCATCACTATCCTGCACAACGAGTTTATCCTGTTCGAGGTCACGTAGACGGGCATCGATACCAATCCGCCCGCCACTCATCGCACCAATCGCGCTCGAGGTATGTCCCACCGTCTGCTGGCCGTGTTGACGCGCCATCAGACCCATGTTGCCCAGCACCGCCTCGAGACGCATACGGGAACGGTTGCGTCGTTCCCGCAGGTACGACCAGACAAGGCCACGGTTCGGGGCAAAAGCGAGGGAGATAACCACGATAACGCTGACAACCAGGACAATCGTCGGTCCTGTCGGCAAATGGGCCATCGTGCTGCTGATAACCGCCCCGGTCACCCCGGATACAGCACCGAACAGGGCCGAAAGGATAACCATGACCGACAGACGATCTGTCCATTGACGTGCCGCTGCACCAGGAGCCACAATCATCGCGCTCATCAGCACTACTCCGACCGTCTGCAATCCGATTACGATCGCAATCACAATCAGGCTGGTCAGCAGAATATCCATGGTGCGCATCTTGAAGCCGAGGGTAGCTCCATATTCTGGATCAAAGCTGAGAAGTTTAAATTCCTTCCAGAAAAGCGCCGTTAAAAGCAGGGTCGGCACGGCCAGTACAGCCATGGCGATCACATCGCTTTCAACCAACGCTGCCGCCTGCCCGAAAAGGAATTTGTCCAACCCCGCCTGGGTAGCGATTGGCATCTTCTGAATCAGTGTCAACAACACCAATCCGCCACCGAAGAATACCGACAATATTAACCCAAGTGCCGCGTCCTCCTTAATCCGGGTATTGTTGACCACGGCGAGAACCAACAGAGTGCCTAACCAGCCGGCAATGGCAGCTCCGACCAACAGGACAAGTGGCGCCTTGCTCTGTGTGAGTAAAAAGGCGAGGGCAATTCCCGGCAAAGTCGCATGGGATACCGCATCCCCGAGCAAGGCCTGCCTGCGCAGAACAGCGAATGCTCCCAGTGCACCACTTGTGACCCCGAGGACCGTCGCGCCCAAGGCAACGGTGCGCAGGGTGTAGTCCGTAATCAAAAGGCGGAGGATGTCACTCATACCTCCTCCTTCCCTTCCATAGCTTCAACAACCTCAGGATGGTCATGATTTTGGCCTGTGATGAAAGCGATTTTTCCACCATAAGCCAGACGCAGATTGTCCTCAGTAAATACATCCTCGACAGGACCACTGGCGATACGGCGTACGTTCAGCAGGGTCACCCAATCGAAATACTCGGGGACGGTCTGCAGATCGTGATGGACAACGATCACCGTCTTGCCCTCTTTGCGCATCTCACGGAGGATATCGATGATCGCCCGTTCTGTGGTAGCATCTACGCCCTGAAAAGGTTCGTCCATCAGGTAGAGACGTGCATCCTGAAGCAAGGCTCGGGCCAGGAAAACACGCTGCTGCTGACCACCGGAAAGCTGGCTGATCTGACGGTCCGCGAAGGGTTTCATCCCAACTCGGTCGAGGGCATGCAGAGCGGCTTCGTGTTCCTTGCGACCAGGCCGTTTAAACCAGCCCAGGTTTGCATAAGCTCCCATCATCACCACATCAATAACCGTCGTCGGAAAATCCCAATCTACCGTGCCGCGTTGCGGGACATAGCCAACTTCACTGCGCACTTCAGCATAGGGTTTCCCAAAGATGCGAACCTGCCCGGCGGCGGGTTTAATCAAGCCGAGCAGCGACTTCATCATCGTCGTCTTGCCCGCCCCATTTGGGCCTACCACTGCCATCAAAACACCCTCCGGCACCTCAAGATCGATATCCCAGAGAACCGGTTTGTCGCGGTAGGCGACGGTGAGGTCGAACACCTCGATGGCGAGGTCCTGTTTCGCTCCGCTATCACTCATGTGTTATATCCGAGTCTTCGGTTGCAAGTTCAACTGACGCTTTTCCGGTCAATGCGTCGACAATCGTGTTAACGTTATGGCGCACCATGCCAAGATAGTGACCCTCTGGCGTTCCCGTATTGCCCATGGCATCTGAGAACAGTTCGCCACCAATCTGAACATCAAATCCCCTGGAACGTACTGCCGCCTGGACAGCTTCGATGGTCCTGGGTGGGACAGACGATTCGACAAAGATCGCGGGGATCTGCTGCTTTGCGATGAAGTCGGCAAACTTGATTACATCACCAGTTCCCGCTTCGGTCGCTGTGCT
Source organism: bacterium (assembly GCA_020444265.1). Lineage (GTDB taxonomy): Bacteria > Electryoneota > Electryoneia > Electryoneales > Electryoneaceae > JAHLLH01. The sequence goes on along the minus strand of JAHLLH010000001.1, from coordinate 40,991 downwards.
GATGCCTTGCAAGCCACGTACTTCGAAGCCATAGGCTCGCGAAAAATAGGTGAAGGCATCGTGGGCAGTAATCAGGACTCGTTTGTCCTCCGGCACCAGGGCTGTTCTTTCGAGAACCCAATCGTGCAGCACCTGGAGGGAATCCCTGTAGGCCGCGGCGTTGGCCTGGTAATAGGCAGCATTGGCGCTGTCCTGTTCGGCTAGCGTTTCAGCGATACGATCTGTCACCAGCATCCAGAGGCTCACATCAAACCAGATGTGCGGATCGTACTGCACGTTGCCTTTCTTTCCAGCAACTCGCAGGCGGCGCTCCACCGGAATGGATTCTCCGACGGCGACGGTAGGGATTCGTGTTTGCATGCGCTCGAACACCTCACCCATCTTCCCTTCCAGATGCAATCCGCCGTAAAGGATAATGTCTGCTCCCGCCATCCGGGCTACATCTCCCTCGCTCGCCTTGTAGAGGTGAGGGTCTACTCCTGGTCCCATCAACCCGGTCACCTCGACATGCTCCCCCCCGATGATTGCAGCGGCATCGGCAATCATGCCAACGGTGGTTACAATGCTCAGTTTATCCGAATCCTTCTTCTCTGCTGACCCGCAGCCTACAAGGAACACCAGGGCCAGTAGCGCTGCAAAGCTGATGGTCCATCTCGTTCTATTCATCTTTATCTCCAAGCATCATCCCGGTGGGATGATATATCGTATACATGTATAGAGAGTTCTTTCACTCTCTTCGTTTCAGCAGAAAAGTTAGCTTGTACTAAGTTTTAAAACAAGGGCAAAAGGGAACTCTTTTCTTTCCGCGAGAACAACTCCCCCTCCCAGCCCCCTCGCATTACACAGGAGTCGGTCATCTCGGGACTGGTCGAACCAGCGGGGGACGCAAATAGACGAGCACGACCGCAATCACCAGCAGGGGTGAACCAATCAGCAATCCTGTGGACGGGATTTCATCCAGCAGAACGTACGCCAGAATGCTGGCACCTATAGGCTCACCGACGAGGGAGATATTGACCGCCAGGGCCGAAAGGTACCGTGACGACCAGTTAAGCAGCGAATGACCGATTACAGTTGGCACCAGCCCCAGAAGTAGCAGCGCAATCCAGGTATTTTTCTCGAAAGGGCCGAGCGATTGTCCGGAGACGAGAGAGAGGAGCAGCAATCCCACTGCTGAGATAGCAAAAACGGGCGGCAGGTATTTCTGTAAAGGCACCCCGGGCGCATCACCGCTGTCCGAACGCACAAGCCGTGCAATGAAGAGGTACGCACCAGCAGCCGCAGCCCCGATGAGCGCGAGAAAATCGCCATACAGATGTGTTTTGCTGAGGGCCAGGTCACCGCCAAAGATGAGCGCCGCCCCGGCAAAGGTCAGTACGAAGGCTACCATGTGGAAACGATTCAGTTTTTCATGCAGAATGAAATGGGCGGCGATGGCAACCATAAAAGGCTGGGTGAGAATGAGAAAAACTGCCGAGGAAACCGTCGTGTAGCGGATCGAGGCGATCCAGGTGGCGAAATGCAGGCAGAGCATCAGACCTGCAAGTACAATCAGTTTCCACTGTCGGGCAGTCGGCTTCGTCGTGGACCGTTTCCTGTCCCAACTCCAATAGAAGGGAGCCCAGACAACTGAGGCGACTGCCATCCGGTAAAAGGCGATCACGAAAGGGCTCGCCTCTTCCGAATAGCGGATCAGGATTGCGGCCCACGCGTAGGCGAACATCGCCAACAGGGGTACAAAATAGACCCAGCGTGAGTTTGTCTGCATCCTGCCCTACCTCCGAGTATCTGTTGGAATATAGACACTCGATCATCAGAAGCCGAATCTGCTCGCTCTGGATTCCACTATCCCGCACGAACTCCACTGGCACGTTTAATCCAGTGGAACCGATGCTCCCTTCGCAGGTATACTAGACGGGAAGGTTTAAGATGCCTAACTTCTAGTTGACCGACACGAGAGCCGTTCATGGCTGCACTAAGACGACTCATGCCGATCCTGTTCGTTCTGCTTATCCTGTTTCCGGGCAGCCTGCTTCGAGCCGAGGATTCCGCGTTCAGCATGACCAACACGACATCTGATGGGGTCTGGGATGCGATTCGTAAAAGCGAGTCCAAAGCTGTACTGGTCAACTTCTGGGCTACCTGGTGCCAACCCTGCCGTGAGGAAATGCCCGACCTGCTGAAGCTACGCGAAACCTACCACGACAAGGGCTTCAGTTTGCTGCTGGTGTCCGCAGATTTCACCAGGAGCCGTCAACAGGCTGTCGACTACCTGACAGGCCTAGGAGTCGACTACCCCACCATGCTGAAAGACCAGAAGGACATGGAGTTCATCGAGGGGATTCACCAGGATTGGAACGGTGCCCTGCCCTTCAGCATGCTGGTCAATGGTGAGGGTGATGTGGTACGTACTTGGGAAGGCAAGGCGAGTTTCGACGAACTTGAGGCAGAACTTCTGCCACTCCTGCACATAGAGACGACAACCAAACAGAAGAGGGATTCATGAAGCGAACAACCATTGCGATGATGCTGTTCGCAGCCCTGCTTATCGGAAGTGTGCCCGCACTGGCACTCGACCTAGGCGCTGCGATTCCCATGGCGGACAAAGAGATGAAAGCAACAGACGGGTCGATGGTATCGGTTGAATCTGTTGCAGGCGAGAAAGGTACGCTGGTTGTATTCTCCTGCGTCCATTGCCCTTACGTCAAAGCGTGGGATGACCGTATGGCAGCAATCGCTAATGACGCGAAAAAGGCCGGTTTCGGCGTTATCTTTATCAACTCTAACAGCACAAAAAAATCGCCAGGTGATGGCCTTGAGCAGATGGCCGAGCAGGCGAAAAAACAAGGCTATGGCTTCCCCTATGTCCACGATGCCAACTCTGAGATGGCGGTGGCCTTCGGAGCGACCCGTACCCCGGAAGCCTTCCTCTTTGATGGCACCGGCAAACTGGCTTATCACGGCACGATCGACGACAACGCTCAGGAACCGGACGCTGTCGAAGCGACCTACCTGAAGGATGCCGTCATGTCCCTTTCTGAGGGCAACTCGATCAAGATGGCCGAAACCAAGGCAATTGGCTGCAGTATCAAGTTCGCTTCCTGATAGCTTGTTTTCAGGCAACAAAGAACAGCCCCTTGTCCGAAGACAAGGGGCTGTTCTTCTCAAATCAAATATGGCTATTCAGTCATCGTGGAATCCGTTCCTGTCGCAGATGTATCAGTCACTGTGCCTGTTGTATCCTCAATCGAGTCTGCTGAACCTGGGATAGCCTGTGCCCCGGAATCACTTGCGGCGTTGATGCTGTCGCGTGCCCGGCCAACGGGTCGAGTCAGATCAAGTGTATCCAGGCTCGGTGCCTCTGGTTCGGGTTGACGCAGGATCCCATTGCGGATACGCCGAATGCCTTCTCGTCCGATATAGACAGTGACAACTCGTCCCTCCTCACCAAGCTCGCCCAGCTCTGCATCACCCAGCTTAAGGCTCATCCCCGCTGCGTTGCCGAGGACCACTGTCAACAGTGAATCGGCCTCGTAGCGACGAGTCATGCCCGGATCAAGCACGATGTCGCTCATCGGCAGCGAATCTTCGTCGGCAGTGACTTTCAGATAGCACTTCTGCAATGCTTCCGCATAGAGGACCAACGGTTCATTTGGATCAAGACCGGTCACCAGTGAATCGCTGGTGGTGGCAACAGATTCCGCAGGTTCCTCGTCTTGTCCCGCCTCCTCATGCTTGTCCGTTCCAGTCGGGTCGGGCTCATTCTCATCCTGCTGCGTGGTGGCAGGCTGAGCAACAGGGGTTGTGGTCGGTTGTGGAGTGGATTCTGCTGGTTTCTCTTCTTCAACGGCGGCTCCAGCATCCCGCTCATGCTCTGCAACGACCTGATCGAAAGGTATTTCGGCTACCGGCTCATCCGTATTGCCATCCGGCCAAAGAAGGATGCCGGAGACAATCAGTACAACAACCACCGCCCCGATTATCCAGGCGGTTCCAGCATTCTTTCTTCCACCACCACCAGAATGTCGAGTCGAGGTGGATGCGCTTGGGGATGAATCCCCCGCCAGGCTGAATTTCAGAGGTTTTCGGCCTTCATCAACCTCATCTTCCTTTTTCTTTTTCTTCACAGGTTTCTTCGGCCGAGGGTCGATGAGCGGACTGCCTTCTTCATCCTCAAAAACTCCGGGAACGGGTACAGGTGGTTCGTCCACGATATTATCAAATTGATCGAGGACCTTCCCGACTTCCAGCCCGACAATCAAAGCGTAGGTACGAAGGAAAGAGCGCACGTAGGGGTGAGGCAGAAAATCCCAATCCCCCGCCTCGAGCTTCTCGAGGTAAGGCAGTGAAATTTTACTCTTCTCCGACACACGCGAGAGATCCAGGCCTTTGAATTCCCGAGCTTCCTTCAGCTCTTCGCAGAATTTCTTTTTTGGATCCTGGAACGTCAGCTCACTCATACCCCAATCCCGTCAACAAGTTGAATCAACACTCCACTCGCCCACCTTTCCCAGAATCGCGGAAAGCGGCAGGCCTACAACATTGAAATAGCACCCTTCAATCCGATCAACAAATGGCGCAGCAGCTCCTTGAATACCATAGCTCCCAGCCTTGTCAAAGGGTTCTCCAGTAGCGATGTACTGCTCAATCTCCCACGGCTGCAAGGTACGCATCCGGACATGGGTCGTTTCACTGTCATCCACACGAAGTTGATGTGCCGGACACCTCAGGGAGTACCCGGTAATCACTTCATGGACACGTCCCGAAAGACGGTCCAACATCTCACGTGCCTCCTCGACATCTCGAGGTTTGCCAAGCAGAGTTCCATCCACGACAACAATGGTATCTGCCGCGAGCAGCAATCCTTCCTTCACCCTGGGCTCAATGGCATCTGCTTTCGATGCTGCGTTCAGAATCGCCAGTTCACCGGCAGGATGGCCGTTCTCAATTTCTTCCACCGCAGCGGGCAGTACGAATGGCTCGATCCCCACCTGACGCAGGAGAGCAAGGCGACGGGGCGATGCAGATGCGAGAGTCCAGTGCTGCCGGATTGGGTTCATTGCGAAGCACGCACCATGTCAATTCGGCCCCATGAGGTCCTGGCCACCTCCCAACCGCTTGCTTCCGCAGCGAACAGACGCTGCATGCTTTTTGCAACCTGGTCGCTCGTGCCTTCCACTTCGGTATAGCAGGTCAAACCTTGATCCGAAAGGGTTTTCTGCCACGCTGTCCGTATCCCGGACGTACTGCGAAGCTGGCCGAGAAGCAGGTCCACTTCCTCCTGCTTTGCACCCTCAAAGGTGATGGTCACAGGCAATGTATTTACACGTTGCAGCGCCCAGATGCGCACCACATCATTGACCAGATCATCAACCAGAGGCCTAACCGCCTCGCCCATCGCACGGGCACCACCCGCTTTCGAATCGATATGCGGGGAGGCGGCCATTCGACTCCTGCTGACCAGTACATCTTTCGTGTCTGCTTGAACGAGCGAAAGTGTAGCTTCAGCCTGAACACTGACCATTCCAGCCTTTTTCAACATTTCGGGGGTCGCACCTTCACGTGCGATAACAGTTCCGCTGAGGAGAATATCCGGTTCAATGCCTTCGGATGGATCGTCAAGGACTCGGAAACCAAGCTCCGTCAGACGATCTGCGATGATGGTCTGTGCACTGGTAGATGTGGAATCATCAACATTGACTTCAAGCAGGTCAAACCGGACGGTAGGGATACGCATCCAGCCGAGTAGCAGGTCGCGCGCAGCACGATCCGCAATCAGGCTGTCGAGGACAGGTTGAACAGCGGCACGAATATCGACCCGGTAGTCCGCCTTGCCGCTGGGACCCTCATCGAGGATCTCATAGTCTCGAACAAATCCAACGGTCCGGGATGTGACCAGATCAGAGACCATCTGGTAATTGCGGACAAAGGATTCGCCACCGATCACGATCCCAACCGATTCTTCGACCGCGCGGCGCTGGGCATCCTGGACCGCGTGTTCCCGATTTGGGCCGAAGCCACGGACTTCGACGATGCGTTCGGGAGCAGTTGCAAGTCCACCCGCTGGCAATAAAAAGGCAAGCAAGAGGTAAACCGCGAGAAAGGTGCGCCCCGGCTGTACCATGATCTCACTCCGTGTCACTGGTTTCATCCTGACAAACTGTCCAGCAGAGAATATACACAGCGTTGGCCTGAATACCAGTTCCGAACAAGGCTAAGGGCATGGGAACAGGGGCAAAACTTGTCAGGACCATCCACTTATCCCGACTCGTCCTCGCCTTGTGTTGCCGTTGTTTTTTCCTCATCTTACGCACAATTTCCGTGAAGCAGGAGTTCCTTAGCACTGGACCGCCCCGAACATGGTCGTCATTATCTTGCTCACGGTCTTGCTGGTCGGCTACGGCGTCTTTGAATACGCTGCTCACAGGCGGCGTGTGTATTCGATCCCCATCCGAGTACATGTCAACGGCACCCGTGGGAAAAGCTCAGTCACCCGGCTTGTTGCAGCGGGTTTACGTGCTGGCGGCCTCAAGACCCTCGCAAAGGTCACAGGCACTCTGCCCCGCATTATCGATGAACATGGCCTCGAAATTCCGATTACCCGCCTGCATCCGGTGAATATCATCGAACAGGTCAAGGTATTTCGCTTTTTCGACCGGCATCGTCCGGAAGCTGTGGTTGTCGAGTGCATGGCAGTGATGCCCGATTACCAGTGGATCTGCGAACATCGGTTCGTACACGCCACTGCGGGAGTGATCACCAACGCCAGGATGGACCATGTTCGCGAGATGGGTCCCTCCTTGTCGAACATTGCCAACTCCCTCGCCAACACCATCCCGAAAAATGCTCCGATCTTCACCTCGGATTACCGGGACGATGTCCTCGACATCTTCCGGAAGCGAGCGGAACCGATTGGCAGCAAACTGGTCCGTCCAGATACCGAAGCGATCGGGCTGGATGTAATGCGTAGGTTCTCCTACATCGAGCACCCGGACAATGTGGCCCTGGCCCTCGAGGTGTGCGAGTTCTGTGGAGTGGATCGGAATACTGCCCTGAATGGTATGGTGGCAGCCCACCCCGACCCGGGGGCATTGAAGGTTTTCAAGGTGCAGGACGGGGAACGTCAAGCCATGTTTCTCTCTGCCCTTGCAGCCAACGACCCGGAATCAACACTGGTAACCTGGCGACGTAGCCAGGATCTCTTCCCAAGTGTCGGCAAGCGAATTGTGCTACTGAATACACGAGGGGACCGTTTCGACCGGAGTGTCCAGTTGGTCGAGATGATGGGCCGGAGCATGGAGTTTGACTTGCTTCTCTCGATGGGCGAAAGCACAGAGATGCTTGCACAGCGCATCAAGCGGAGTGGAATTTCCGCCAACAAGGTGAAGCGCATTGGCCATGTAAGTGCCGACAAGGCCTGGGACATCATCTGGTCGGAGATTGAGAAGGACGCGTTCATATTCGCCATGGGCAACGCCGGCCACGGCGGATTGGCAGTCGCGGACCTGTTCCGCAAGAGGAGAGTGCAGAATGGTTGAAATTGCGGTGGGGTTGGGGGTCGCCTTCAGCCTGATCTTCAGTGAGATCTTCGGGGTCGCCGCCGGTGGTATTGTTGTGCCGGGCTATGTCGCCCTGAACCTCAACAACATTTGGATGCTTATTGGCACCCTGCTCGTAAGCTTCATCACATTCGGCGCTGTGCGATTGACCTCCTTTTTCGTCTTCGTCTATGGACGTCGCCGTCTCATCCTCGCGATCCTTTTCGGCTTCATCTTCGGCGCCTTGTTGCGCAACTTGATAGTTCATTCGGCTTTTCTGGCTGCAGCAGATATTCGACTCGAAGCGATTGGTTACATCATCCCCGGCCTGATTGCCAACTGGATGGAGCGCCAGGGTGTGTTCCGCACGATTGCAGCTGTCACCATCGCTTCTATCGTGGTTCGTCTCGCTGTCATGCTGATCATGGGAGGGCAGATCCTTGCTTAGTCCACGCCGTTACCGCCCCTCCATGCGGTCGCACCGCACCCTGCTCGTGCTGACGGTTGTCAGCCTGATCATGTACCTCTGGGCGAATAGTTCAATCATTGAGCGACGCACCGACGCATACGAACAGAAACTGGATGCCGCACACTGGATGCAGGCTGCGATGGACACCCTTCGCGACGTCCAGTTCCCGCGCGGCAGGTTCATCGATGATATCAATGACCCCAACCTCTCGGCCTTGATCGGCCAGCAATTTTCGCCGATCACCACAGAGACCGGCAACCTCGAAGCAAAGTGGACTGCGTTGAATCCGAACATGGCTGCGGTCATGGTTGAGTACTTGATGGAAGCGGGCGTACAACCTGGCGATGCGATTGCGGTCGGTATGTCAGGATCGCTGCCTGGAGTTAACCTGGCGATGTATGCAGCCTGCCAGGCTCTGCAGCTCTACCCGATTGTCACCACATCCGCCGGCGCATCCTCCTGGGGTGCGAATGATCCGACCTTCACCTGGCTCGACATGGAGACGATCCTGCTGGATCGTGCCATCCTGATGCGTGGCTCTGCGGCTGCATCGCTGGGTGGAGGCGAAGATTTGGGCCGTCAGTTATCTCCCGAAGGACGCCGTCTCCTGCGTGAAGCGATTTCGCGCAACCACCTTAAGGTAATTGAGGAAGCTGACCTGGAAGCGAGTGTTGCCCGCCGTATGGCAATTTACGATTCCCTGTCAACAGATAACCCGGTCAAGCTCTACATCAACATCGGCGGGGGTCTCGCATCACTCGGTCACTCGCGGAACGCCGGGTTGATTGGAGAAGGGGTTCGTGAAATTCTGCCAAATCTCAATTACCCACGCCGTGGTGTGATTCACGCGATGAACGCCCGAGGCGTGCCCGTGCTCAATGTTGTGAATATCAGCCAGATTGCCCGGGAACATGAGCTGCCGCGCTCGCCTAATCCACTTCCGGCACCAGGAACAGGTCGTCTTTTCAGTGAAATTCGTTATAACTTATGGGTCACGGCTGTGGCACTGCTGGTGACCCTGGCTACTTTGATTATTGTCGTCTGGTTCGATCGTCGAACTATGCGGCTGGATCGTCCCGGCGTGGACCCTGACACCCTGATGTGAGGTTTGGAAACGATGAAGTCACGCACAGCTCGCCTGGTTGCTTACATCCTGCTTGTCGCACTGCTCACACCTCTGGCATTGCAGGCATCGGATTGGGCGACGATTAAACCGAAACAGGGTGGAAAAAAGACGACACTCCTGATTTACGGCAAGCGCCGCACCTACTACCGTCTTGCCCCAGGCGAAAGCATGGAGTACCAGCTTTCGAAAAACGATCCCGTCCGTATTTTCACACGTGCAGACCTGCGCGGCAGCAAGGCGAAGGAAGCGATTTACTCCTTCCGTCTAGGTTTCGACAGGAGCAAGACCCGCCTGATGGCGCGTGCATCCACCCCGGATGAGAATGTGACCATCCGTGGCAAGGAGGCAGCCGCGACAGAAAGCCGTATCATTGAAGTCGGCTCCCAGACCACACCGAAGACCCTGGTCCTCAAACTTGGGTCCAAGGCCGCACACCCTGTCTTCTTCCGTGTTCAGCGTGAACGTCCTGAACCGGACATTGACGGGCATTATGTTGCCATCACCCCTGTTGGGTATACCAAAGCAGTCGGCCTCTCCGTCCGTGAAAACCTTACCACCTACTACCAGGTGGATGAGGAGAAACGTCTCACGGTCGAAGTCAATGGTCCGACCACGATGAAAATCCTTGCGCGTGTCATGATGGATGATTCGATGCGCGGCACCATCAAATTCCCACTGGCCGTCTACGAAGATGGGACGCTGAAGAACACGTACCGGATCAGCACAACGGCTTCCGATGTGTCGATCCTTGTGGATCGTCCGGACCGTCGCCCAACACGTGGTGATGATATCTACGTTGATGTACCTGAGGGCAGGCACCGGTACTCGTTCGAGCTGCCTGAGAACCAGTATGATGCCATTCTGCGCTTCTTTCTCCCGGAGAAGGATCTTGCACGGGAAGCAGGTAAATAAGGAGAAGGACAATGATTCACTCGCGAGGCAGGGGCTCCCCCTTGTCAGATGATTGCCAGCACGGTCGATCCTCCCTCGCGTTTGCCCTGGCGGCGCTATTCCTTATTCTGCTTCCGGGTCAACCCGCGTTTGCGAAGAAAAGCTCATGGACCTTTCAGGACCAGCTCCGTATCCACGTGCTATACGAGCTCGGCTACGACAGCAACTACCTCGAGTTCTCCGACCGTGACCAGGACCGTTTCGTCGACAACGAGTTGAACCTCGCGACGGATATTGAGTCCTACGATGCCCTGGTCCAGTCTGCAGGTCTGAAATTTCACCTGCGGACCCCGAAGTTGTTCGGGTGGCGCAATGGTGGCCTGACTTATTCGATCAGCTACCAGCAGTACCTGAACAATTCGTTTAATGACCGTGCTGTGCACAGCCTCTTCTTTACTCACGACCTGATCAACCGTGCCGACATTTTCGGCAGCTACCTTTACATCCCAAGCCGTTACCTGCGTGACTACTATGACCGTGACTACGGCGCAGTGTACGCCTGCGATTTCCAGTACAGCCTCGGTGGTGTCGGACTGCGTTATTCGCCAAAAATGGTCAAGGGCCTGAGACTGTCTGCACGTTATGAGAGCTATACGATCTACTACAACCCCCGTTTCACCGAGTATGACACCCAGGGATGGGGCTACCGTCTCGACGCTCGGTACCGTATCTCAAGCGACCTGTCAGTGACCGGTATCTTTAAAAAACGGCTCTCCGACAATGTCGGCTTCGACGGCACCGCCCAGGCGGCAGGTGTCGAGTTGCCCGATGCAGAGTATGGTGATGGGTCCAATGGTGAGGATTGGTTCGAGGTTGTGTTGAGCTATGACACGCCAAAGATCCTGAAACGTGAATGGGATGTCTCCCTCAGCGCACGGTTCCGTCACCGGTACTACACCAGCGACCTGTCGCTGGCGGACGATCCGATCCATCGTGGACGAGAACATCTGCACAGTCGGTACGGCTTGGAGATCGCTGGCCCGATTGTCGGCAATCTTGAGGGTGGACCTGTCGTCGACTACGAGATACGAAGCACGGATTCACCGATTCAGTATGTCGTCCGTGCGAAAGACTTTTCGACCTGGCGGGCAGGGTTGGTTCTCTCTTACAAACTCTGGTAACTCACACGGTGGGGACGCCTGTATTGACCCGGGTCTCTCCTCGCTGTTGTGATCTGAGACACTCCTGAGTCCGCTTGGATTGCGCATCCTTTATCCAATGGTAGAACTCCTCCCCGAAATCGGCGTGATGCTGGCTGCATCTGCTGTCGTTACCCTTGCATTCACGTTTCTCTATTTCGAGGAACGGGAACGATACCTGCTCGTCTGGGCTTTCGGATGGGGCGCATCCACCATTCGCTACCTTTTCGGATTGCTCCTACTTCTCCATCCGGAAAACCCATCCATTTTTATCCTGAACCAAACCTTTGCGCTCAGCAACGCTGTGCTTCTTTTCTGGGGGACCTTCCTCTTCCTAGAGCGTAGGTTCAATCGCCTCTGGATGTTGACCATCCCAGCGGGCGTGCTCCTGTTGACGATTGGTGTGATAACTGATGCCAGCTTTAAAACTCTGACCCTTCCCCTCTTTCTTTTCAGTGGCTTTGTCTACATCTATCTCGGAAGTACGCTGCTTCGCAGCAGCAGCGTCTATGGTCCAAGCAGAATTGTGGCTGGTATCGCGGCTATTCTCTGGGGCTTGCACAAATTTGACTACCCCTTCCTACGCGAACACGAATCGCTGGCCATGTGGGGTTTTCTGATCGCGGCAACCATTGAACTCATCTTTGCGTTCGCAGTTTTCCTCACCATTTTGCGAAAAAACTACAATCGGCTGTCGGAACAAGGGCAAACGGTTCGATTGATTCTGAACAATGCACGCGATGCTATTTTCCATGTTATCAATGACAACGAACAGACGCTCGATTTTATCAGCCCCTCCTGCGAGAAAATCCTCGGGTACAAAGCGGATGAGTTTTACTCAAACCCAAACCTGATCGCGATGACCATCCATCCGGATGATCGCAACACCCTGGACACACTCATTCGTTCCGGCGACTCGCCGGAGGCACCAGTCGTTTTACGTGGGCTGCACAAGGATGGGCGAACCATCTGGATCGAGTTGAGCATCACATTTGTTAAAGGTGAAGATGGTAAGGTGGAAAGCTACGAGGGCATTTTGCGTGACATCACCCCTCGTCGCCAGATAGAAGAACAGCTTCGCCATTCACAAAAGATGGAAGCGATCGGCCTGCTGGCTGGGGGGATCGCACACGACTTTAACAACCTGTTAACCGCCATATCCGGCCATACCGATCTGGCACGTCTCACCCTCGGCTCAGATCATCCAGCCCTACGTGATATGGACGAGATCACACGAGCGACAGGACGTGCCAGCGACCTCACACGTCAACTGCTGGCATACAGCCGGAAACAGACGATGCGCCTGCAGGTCTTTAATCCCAATGACACACTGCGAAGCCTCGAGTCGATGCTTCGACGCCTCCTGGGTGAGCATATCAAGCTGGACGCTGGGTATGCCGAGGATTTATGGTCGGTGCGTTCTGATCCTTCGCAGATCGAGCAGGTCATCATCAACCTCGCCGTCAACGCTCGGGATGCAATGCCCGAGGGCGGCAAGTTGACCATCCGAACCGGCAATGCGGTCTTGCTGCCTGATGCGAAATACCCATCCGGACCAACGGAAAAAGGTGACTATGTCATGATTTCGGTCTCCGATACCGGGACCGGGATTACGGCAGAGGACCTGCAACGGATATTTGATCCCTTCTTTACGACGAAGGATGTGGGTAAGGGTACTGGCCTGGGTCTGTCAACCGTTTTCGGCATTATTCAGCAGAGCAATGGGCATATCCGTGTGGCCAGCCAGCTGGGAGAAGGGTCCGAGTTCCGTGCCTACTTCCCTAAGGTTGAGGAGGAGATTGAAACACGCGAAACTATCCCGGCGATGCCGACAAAGGGCAATAATACAGGCACCGAGTCCATCCTGCTGGTCGAGGACAACGAGACGGTCCGAGAGATGGCCGCTCGAGTTCTGCGTGAACATGGCTACACCGTTGAAACAGCAGGGGACGGGAGGCAAGGTCTGAAGATGATCGAAACTGGGGCTGTCAAGGTCGACCTGATCGTTGCGGACGTGGTCATGCCAGAAATGGGCGGGGTCGAGCTGGCGACACAAGTGTTGAAGAGAGCACCGGATACACGGCTGCTGTTCATCTCCGGCTATACCGCAGAGCGGATTCACAATCCTGTTGTCGGTTCCATCCCTCTCCTCTCCAAACCCTTCCGAGCAGAGGAACTCGCCAGCAAGGTGCGCCTCGTCCTCGATGCTCCCGTTACCCATTTGCCCGAGCTCTAATGATCAGACGGTTGCTGTCTCCTCGTTGGGCACCTTGATTTGCAAGCACACAAAAAATCCTACTATTGCAATAGCGCCCGCGATCAGGAAGACGTAGCGGAAACCCCACGCCTCCCAGATATATCCCGACAGCACGGGCAACGACATTGCCACAGCATGATCGATGGTTATTCCCATGGAAATGGTCGGTGTGATATCGGCCGGATCGTCCGCAATTTTCTTCAAGTAAGTGGTTCGTGCGATACGCAAGGCGAACAACAGATTATCGAAGATGTAGGCGCCAAACAGAACGTAGAGGGCGACATGTTGCGGGAAAATGTCCGTGGCAAACGCATAGGTCAGGCAGATGACCAACAGCAGAATCTCGTCCGCTGCCAGTACCACCCTCTCCCCGACCCAGTCAATCACATCCCCCAACAGGGGTCGCAGGAAGACACCCAACGTAGCGGCGATAAAATAGAGTAGAGCGATGGTCGAGACGGGAACATCATGCAGCGACACCAGCACCCATGATCCGAAAACGAGAAAGATTTGCTTCCGGATCCCAAATAGCGCGCTGATGGCGTAGAAAATGCCGTATTTTTTCTTGAATACGATCCGACGGGAACGTTTCTCCCCTTTCCCAATCTTCAACGTCGAGTAAAGCACACCCGCAATGACCGCCGCCCCTGCCATGACGGTGAAGAAGACTTCGTATCGTGGGCCGATCCATTTCGAGAGCAGGTAGATCACACCCACGCCGGTGATCGTCCCCAGGTTTCGCGCCCCGCCGAAGTGACCGAGACGCCGTCCTTCCCCACCCTTTTTCGCCAATTTCAGGCCGATGGGACCTTCGACCGCAAAAATGATATGATCGCCCATCGACCATGTGGCTACCCAGGCCACCATCAAGGCTGTGGTAGGGCTCAACCATCCCAGGCCAACTCCTCCCAACGCGGTGAAGAACATCGCCAAGGCGGCCATTTTCGTCTCACGCATCAAGGTGAGCAGGCCTCCCGCAACGAACATGATGAGGAAACCGGGTAGTTCACGCGGGAATTCCAGCCAGCCACGACCTTCCGCATCCAACAGGTGCACATCGGCGAGGTAATTGTTCAAAATCGAGGTGACAATACCGCCTGCCGCGCCAAAAAAGAGGGTTGCGGTCAACGCTCGTATCAACTCTTTTCGCTGGCTGCCTTTCTCTTTGAGGGGTAGCTGAGGATCGGTCCGATTATCTTGAGCAAGTGGATCGTGCATGGCGCAAGCTTTCGCGGAAGGTTGTGTGTGTGTGAGAAGCTAACGCTCCCTGTTGCGATCCGCCAGATGCGAACCGCCCTCGTGTGACCTATCTTCCCCCTATGAAACGACCCGAGATTCCGGCAGATGGTGTAAACCGTGTGACGCTCGAAGTGGAGGAAGGCTATTCCGCTCAGCAGCGCCTGGACCAGCTTGTGGTCAGCCGTCTCCCGAAAATCAGCCGCAACCGTGTCCAGAAGCTGATCGCGGATGGTTCGATCACGGTCAATGGCAATCCATCGAAAGCCTCGGCGATTGTGCCAGGCGGGTCGATCATCGAGGTCGTCTTCCCCCATCCTCCTCGTCCCCCGGCAGCCCCAGAAGATATCCCGCTGGAGATTGTCTTTGAGGACGAACATCTGCTGGTCATCGATAAACCCGCCGGGATGGTGGTCCATCCCGCCGCAGGGCACAGCAGCGGAACTCTGGTGAACGCCCTGCTGGGTCGTTACCAGAACCTGCCTAACCCGGGTGGCCCGACCATGCGACCAGGGATCGTTCACCGCCTCGACAAAGATACTTCCGGCCTGATTGTGATCGCCAAGAGTGACGAGGTAATGACCACCCTGGGTCGCCGTTTTCACGACCACGATATCGAACGTGAGTATGCCGCCGTGGTCTGGGGCGACCCGCCTGATAAAGGCACAATCAATGCCCCGCTCCTGCGGCACCCCGGCAACAGAAAAAAATATGCTGTCGTCGAAGGCGGGAAACGTGCCATCACTCACTGGAAGGTACGTGAGCGGTATGGATTCGCATCATTGGTGGCGTTACGCCTGGAAACTGGACGCACCCACCAGATCCGTGTCCACATGGCACACAAAGGGTGGTCGGTCTTCGGCGATTCGACGTATGGCGGACGGATGCACGGTCTCGCCCGGATGACTTCTTTCCAACGGACCATCGCACGCGAAGCCCTCGACCTGATGCCACGTCAAGCTCTGCACGCGCGATTACTGGGTTTTGAGCACCCGGTCAGCAAGGAAATGGTGCGGTTCGAGGGGGATCTACCTGAGGACATGGCCACATTGGTCGAGTATCTGCGCGAAAACATGTTGTGACACTGTTTCGGACTGAATGGATCGGAGTAAACAGGTGCCCCGGCTTGACTTGCAAGCCAGGGCACGTTTTTCGCGGGACGTAGATAACGGTGTGAGCTGATATGCACGCTTGGGTGACGGGGCACCCAAGCCACTTAAAGTTATCTGGCGAGTTCCTTCGCAAGTTCAGGGACCGCAGCTCGCAACAAGCGGCGGAACTTCATCTCCACCTTCGCAGCAGTTTCAGTCACTTCCTCATGGGTCAACGGAGTCGGGCTAATCCCGGTTGCCTTGTTGGTGATGCAGGAAACTCCGACCACCGGAAGTTTCAGCCTTGCCGAAGCAATCACTTCGGGAATGGTCGACATACAGGCGGCATCCGCACCGATCGATTTGAGAAAACGGACTTCAGCGGAGGTCTCGTAGGTCGGTCCCATGAAGCCCCCCAGTACGCCCTCTTTCAGCTTGATGCCTTCCTGCTCAGCGACTGCATGCAAACGCTTCCGCAATTCAGGATGATAGGCCATGCTCATGTCCGGGAAACGATCAAAACCCCAGGTCTGGCCGATCAGGGGGTTGGTACCCATCATGTTGATGTGATCGGTGATGGACATCAAATCGCCCGGGTCGAGATGGTCGCCCATCGCACCGGAAGCATTGGTCACCACAAGCACAGTTACCCCGAGGGCAGCAACAAGACGTGCCGGCATCACCACCTGCTCCATCGGGTATCCCTCATAGAAGTGCACTCGGCCCTGCACCACCACAACGGGAACATCATCAATCCGTCCAAACACGAGACGGCCCGCATGACCAGGGACGGTGGACACCGGGTAGCCGGGAATCTCGCCGGTCGGAATGACCACCGGATTGCTGACTTCATCTGCGAAGGATCCCAAGCCACTACCTAGTATCAGTCCGAGTCGGGGAGTCTCTGGTATACGTTCCGCGACGTAATCATGTGCGGCTCGTATACCTGGATCATTGGTTTCACGCATTCTACAATCTCACTTTTGTCCGAGTGTGTAAAGATAATCCAACTTCTGGTCCTGATGCGCCCCCATCTGGCAGACAATTCTCCACTTGTGTGCTGGTCAGGGAGCTTGGACTTGATGGTTGCATCCGTTGCAGACTCTCACCTTGTGGGCCCATCTTTCTTTCGCAACCTAACTCTCAGGCCGGAGAGACGTTCGACCCATGCCGCGATTTAAACCCACTGCATCCCCTCTGCCCTTCGATCCTGTTTCCCAATCCCCTCTCAAGGGCAATGGTGCCGCATACGGCCCAGAGCTCGAACTCTGGCAGGACGGTGTGACGGTGATCGGAATTGACGAGGCGGGACGTGGCCCGCTCGCAGGTCCGGTGGTTGCTGCGGCGACATCCTTTGACCCGGACGCACGTTTGGAGGGAATTGGGGACTCGAAAGTTGTCTCGAAGAAACGACGCGAAGTTCTCTTTGAGCAGATCAAGGAATTGGCCGTAGCCTGGTCGATTGTCGCGGTAGACCCGGTCCGTATCGATGAGATCAACATTCTCGGTGCAACAGCCGAAGCAATGACCCTGGCAGCTCGTGAGGTGGCAGACAAGCGAGGAAGTGACTGGCCGACCCTGCTGGTCGATGGCCGTATTCCCTCCCTTGCGACAGGTCGTCAGCTCAACCTGATCAAGGGCGATTCACGTAGTTTCAGCATTGGCGCAGCGTCAATCCTCGCTAAAGTGTACCGTGACAAGCTCATGTGCGAACTAGATGAAAAATTCCCGGTTTATGGATTCCGTCAGCATAAGGGCTATCCGACGGAACTTCACCGGCGCTCGCTGCTGCAACATGGCCGTTGCCCCATCCACCGTTTGAGCTTTACCATTGCGGGCTTGGACGGTGACCGGGTCGCCATCGGTGATTTGCCCCTGGCGAAGGGATGATGCAATGAGCCACGATCGACTCGCTACTGGCAAGAAGGGCGAACAGCTCGCGGAGAAGTATCTGAAACGAAAGGGCTTCCGTGCGGTCGCCAGAAACCTGCGACGCAAGTCCGGCGAGTTGGATTTGCTGATGTGGGACGGGGACGAACTGGTGATCATTGAAGTCCGAACCGTGCACCTGTTGGGTGGTTACGACCCATCGGACAAGGTACCGCCCTCGAAACAAAAACAACTTCTGCGTGTCGCAGAAGCATTGGTGGCGGAGTTGCCCGATCCCCTGCCACCAGTACGAATCGATGTTTGTGTTGTCGAGCTGGAGCCGAAAGTGACCATCCACCACTTTGTGGATGCGGTTCGTCCGGGACGAGTTTAGTTGGTTGAAAACACTATAGATTGACATCCCATTTCCTTGCGGGAAAGGGTAGCGTACAAGCTTGTCCGCTTGTCGTTCTCCACCCCCCGCTGTATATTGGGCAGCAATTGTTCAAACGGAAGAGTGTTGCATATGGCAACCTTGATGACAGGTGTCGCAGGAGTTCGTGGTGTGGTCGGAGACGGCCTCACTCCGGAAGTTGTGGCACGGTACGGAGCTGCGTTCGGAACGTGGCTCAAAGGTGGACGTGTGGTAGTCGGCGGGGATACCCGTCCGTCACGTCACATGGTCCGCTCGGCTCTTTTTTCTGGCTTGATTGCCACGGGCTGTGAAGTGATCGACCTCGGGTTAGCAACCACACCCACAATCGAACTGATGGTGGAGCACCTGGAAGCTTCGGGCGGCATCTGTGTCACCGCCAGTCACAACCCAACCGGTTGGAACGCGATGAAATTCCTCGACAACCGGGGCCGTTTCCTCGGACCAGACGAGGGGGGTGAGTTGAACGATCTCGTGGAATCGGGCCAGTTCGACTACGTCGATTCCATGCACCTCGGCAAGGTTGTTGCCTATGAGGGCGGTGGAGTCGAGCACCATATCCGTAAGATCCTCGACGACCCCTATGTCGATGTCGCTACCATCCGTCGCCGTCAGTTTCGTGTTGGTGTGGATGCGATCAACTCGGTCGGCAACATGATCATGCCCAACCTGCTGCACGAACTTGGTTGCGATTTACGGAAGGTGCATGGAGAGCTGAACGGTGATTTTGCCCGTGAAGCGGAACCCCTGGCCCAGAACCTGGGCGACCTGAGCAATCTGGTCAGCAACGAGGGCATGGATATCGGGCTGGCACTCGATCCAGATGGAGACCGTCTCGCTATCATTGATGAGCAAGGCCAGCCGATTGGCGAAGAATTGACACTCGCACTGGCAGTCAAACGAGTGCTTCAGCTGAAGCCAGGTCCAGTAGTCTGCAACCTCTCTACAACTCGTGCTGTCGAGGACATCGCCCAGCAGTTCGGAGTTCCCTGCTACCGTACCCCGGTCGGTGAGGCTCATGTGGCGATGGAGATGGATGCACGCGACTCTATCATCGGCGGCGAGGGGAACGGTGGCGTGATGCTCGCAACGGTTCACTCGAACCGTGATGCAATGGTCGGCACCGCCCTGATCCTCAGCTTGATGGCCGAAGCGGGTGAGCCGTTGAGTGTCTTGGTCAGCCGTCTGCCGAAATACACCATGCTGAAGCGCAAGGCACCTGCAAAGGGTGTTGATGCCACTGAGATGCGTGCACGAATCCGTGGCGAATTTGGTGAATCGGCCGCCTACGACGAGCGGGATGGTATCCGTGTCGATCTACCCGAAGGGTGGGTCCATGTGCGCCTCTCCAATACAGAACCCATCGTCCGCATTTTCTCAGAAGCAAAAAACCGCGACGATGCGCAAACCCTGGCAGATCGTGCCACCGAAGCGATGAAAGGGAACGAGGCATGATTATTTCCACCACGCCTACGATTGAGGGCCACCCGATCAAGGATTATCTCGGTGTTGTCAGCGGAGAAGCGATCATGGGTGCCAATGTATTTCGTGATGTCTTCGCGTCGATCTCGGATATAATTGGTGGACGATCCGGTGCTTATGAGAGTCAGTTGAAAAAGGCACGCCTGATCAGCCTGAAAGAGATGGAAGAAGAAGCCCTGACGTTGGGTGCCAATGCTGTTGTCGGTGTAGACCTCGACTACGAAGTCGTTCGCGAAGGCATGCTGATGGTAACCGCGGCCGGAACGGCTGTCCGGATCTAAGGAACGACCCATGCCTGTATCTCAACCAAACTCGGTCGCTGAGGTTGCAAAACTGATCGATCACACCATCCTTGCCCCTGCGGCAACCCGTGAGCAGGTGATCGCCGTTGCACTGGAAGCGCTGAACGCGGGCACCGCCAGCGCCTGTGTCCAGCCCTATTGGGTGCGCGATGTTGCAGACGTGCTCAAAGGCAGCGAGGTGCTCGCCTGCTCGGTTGTCGGTTTTCCGCACGGTGCGAATCGATTCGAATTGATCGCGCAAGAAGCGGAGCGAGCTGTGCGCGATGGTGCCAGCGAAATTGACATGGTCCAACCCATCGGGCTGGCAAAAATGGGCGACTGGGCCGCCGTCGAGAAGGCCGTGCGTACGGTTAAAGCTGCGATTGGGGACAACGTTCTCAAGGTGATTTTCGAGATTTGCGAGTTGACGGATCAGGAAATTGTAGCCGCCAGCAAGGCATCGATCGCTGGTGGGGCGGATTTCATCAAAACCTCCACAGGATTCGCCAAGAGTGGTGCAACGATCAGCGCGGTGGCTCTCATGGCCAGTGTTGCCGGGGAGACGGTTGGTGTCAAAGCAGCGGGTGGTATCCGCACGCTTGCTGATTTACAGGCGATGGTCGAAGCAGGAGCAACACGGATCGGTGCCTCCTCGACCCTCAAGATTCTCGATGAGGCCGCCACCGTATTTGCATGATCCTCATCCTGTGCACCAACCTTCGAGCAGCTCGATCAACATGTTCCGGTAAACATGGGAGTTGATGATGCACAACGTTTTGGCCCTGATTCTTGGTGGGGGACGTGGCACCCGCCTCCATCCCCTGACCAAGGAACGTTCCAAACCAGCAGTCCCTCTCGCAGGCAAGTACCGTCTGATTGATGTTCCGATCTCCAACTGCATCAACTCCGGGGTCAACCGGATTTTTGTACTGACCCAGTTCCTCGCCCAATCCCTGAACCACCATGTCGCCCAGGCCTACCGTTTTGACAGTTTCCGTCGCACCGGTTTTGTCAGCATCCTCGCCGCCGAGCAGACGGAAGGGATGGGCACCAGCGACTGGTACCAGGGCACTGCTGATGCCGTGCGCAAGACGCTCAGGCACACCAACCGCTACCGTTTCGACGAGTTCCTTATCCTCTCCGGCGACCACATCTACCGGATGGACTATGAGAAGATGATCGCCGAGCACCGTGAACGCGATGCCGATATCACCGTCGCGGCCCTCGAAGTCGCGCGCGACAAGGTCTCCGAACTGGGGGTGATGGAGATCGACGATCACGGCGGGATTCAGCGTTTTGTCGAGAAACCGAAGGATGATGCGATTGTTGATACGCTCGAAATCGCGCCCCGTTACTTTGAGCTGCGCGATGAAGAAGTCCGGAAGGGCTTGTTCCTCGCGAACATGGGTGTCTATGTCTTCAAACGGGAAGCGTTGATCGAGCTGCTGGAAGCAAGTGATGACGAGGACTTCGGCAAGCAGATCCTTCCTTATGCCATCGAGCATGGTATGAAGATGTATTCGCACATGTTCAACGGCTATTGGGAGGACATTGGAACGATTCGTGCCTTCTTCGATGCCAACCTCGCCTTCGCCGACCCGGTGCCAAAGTTCAGTTTCTACGATGAAGTTGACCGGATGTACACCCGCACCCGTCACCTGCCCCCGGCGAAGCTAGTCAACAATGCCCAGCTCGAGCGAACCTTATTGACCGAGGGGTGCATTCTCGATGGCGCGAGCATTAATCGTGCGATGGTCGGCATTCGCAGCCTGATCGGACGGTCCACGATCAAGTCCTCGATCCTGATGGGTGCGGATTACTATGAGAATGACGAGGATCGCGCCGAAAATTCCCTGAAGAACCGTCCCGCTGTCGGGATCGGGTCGGGATGCCACATCGAGCGGACCATTGTGGACAAAAACGCCCGCATCGGCAACAATGTGAAGCTGGTCGGGAACGATGTCGAGGATAAGCAGGGCAACTTCTGGACCCTGCGCGATGGCGTACTGGTTATTCACAAGGATGCCGTCGTACCGGATGGTACAGAATTGGTGTTTTAGGTGGCACGGGCATCTTGCCCGTGCTACCGCTACCGCACCGCCTTCATCCCCGCTACAACCAATACATTCACCCCCAACCCCCAAACACCCGCATGAATGCCCCACGGTTTCGCGGGGATGGCGACTCCGCTCTGGACGAGGATGGTATGCAGCAACACAATACCCAGACCTGCGAAGAGACCTGCCAGGACAGGGACTGCATCCTGTCGAGCACCCTTCCCCACTCCCAGTAAAATTGCAGGTGCAGCCTGCACGAAATAGGCAAGTTTGAGTTGGATCAGCCACCAGATGGTGTTGGGCAGGATGATCGCCAACCACGCCATCAGCGCCATCACTCCCCAACTGAAGGCTTTACCGACAGTCGTCAAATGCGCCTGGTCGGTCCGTTTGGTGGCTGGTTTGTAGAGATCCTGGGTGAAGAGTGATGAGAGGGTAAGCAGGGCGGAATCAACCGTCGACATGATCGCTGCCACCGATGCTGAAACAAACAGCACCAACATGATCGACAAGAGGGGGATATGAGAAGCCATGTCGTTGATGACCAGCAGAAGAATCCGTTCACTGTCCGCACGGCTCAGTTCTGGGAAACGCCAGAGCCCGACAATCGCGACCAGAACCACGAGCAGGGTCGTGATAAAGGGCATGAAGACCATCGATTGAAGGGATCGTCGCAAAGCGCGCTGGTCGCGTGCCGCAAAGAAACGCTGGACAAGATGGGGATAAATCGCGATTCCAAACGCGAGAAGAATGATCGTGCTCAGCCAACCACGTTTCTCCTCCCAGCTAGGAGCGGCGAATAGGTCGGGGCGTGAAAGGTTCAACTCGCGGGCGATGGTCAACGGGCCATCATACAGAGTGAAGACCAACACAAACAGCAAGCCGATCCCAACCATCAGAATTGCACCCTGCATCAGGTCGGTCCATGCCACCGATCGCATCCCGCCCAGGGATTCATAGACGACCATCACAAGCGACAACCCGATTACACCGACCGCAAAGGGAATTGTGCCGCCTGTTGATGTTTCGACAATGGTTCCGATCGCGATCAGATTGGAGAGGATATAATTCGCCATCGCCCAGATACCGAGCAGGCTGATCATCAGGGCGAGTAGCGGCGACTGGTATCGGTCGAGAATGAAATCCGAGGGAGTGATGTAATCGTGTTTGCGGGATAGTACTTGCAAGCGAGGAGCATAGAGCAGGATAATGGCAACGACTGCCATCATCGCGGTCACACTCATCATCATGATGAATCCACGGCGGTAGGCATTGCCCGCGAAACCGATCAGCGTGTTGCCACTGTACTGAGTGGCGTAGAGAGTGAAGAAGAGGACAACCAGCCCAAGGTTCCGTCCTGCGAGGAAATGATCGGCGAGGGTATTCTCTTTTTTGGCACGCCGACCCACCCAACCAATCAGCAGCAGGCCGGATAGGTAGAGCATCAGGACGACTATCCCTCCGGGCCCGAGGAGCGATCCGGACTCACTCATCCTCATCCTCCTCGCTCGCCAGCACATGCCATTTCTTCGCCATAATCCATGCAACCAAACAGGCATAGGCAAGGGTTGAAATGAGGCCATAGAGCGCCCAGGACGGCATCCCGAGCAGGCTTGTGCCTGCTGTCCCACTGAACCACCAGGGTACCGTGAACGGCAACGCCAACAGCACCAACCAGGTAAGTTGTCCTCTGGTCATTCCAATCTCCCGTTGAATGGCCTAAAGTAGGACGATCTTTCCTTGTTGAAAAGCAAAGAGGATACACCAACAGGAAAGCTAACCCCCGGTTGGAGAACATGGCTCAGAGGACCAGATCGGAAACCAGTCAAACCTTCAGCTTCCCTGCACCAGCCCGCTTTACATTGTACCTTGTTGCGTCTTGGAATCGACTATGGGGAGAGGATGGATTCGAGCAATCGTCACATCGCATTGATCAACCTCTATCAGGACGAGGTACGTAGCTTCCTGACGGAAGCAGGATTTGGCGAGGAATCGCTGACCCGCTTCATGACCCACCTTGTCGCGGCGATGATCGATTATCGAATCGAAGAAGTCTCTTACTTTCCCGTGGTCTACCTTTTCGATACGATTGACCCCCTCGAATCGGTTCTCGGCCCCCATCAGCGCATTTGTCTCGGTCACAGCCATCACTCCGATGCAGTGGCCGAAGAGATGCTTCTGAAAGGAGCTCCGCTGAGCACAGATCGCTGGAAACTATATATCTGCGCGAACGGCGACGAGTTTGAGTACGGCCTCTTTGCCGGCTTGGCGCTGCCGATTGGCCACGAGCCAAGGCATGTACTTGTCAACCACAGCCAGCGCGCGATCAACGTGGTTAAGGTGGCACGGATCGCTAATCGCTGCCTCGAGCTCGAATCGAACCGTGCCCACACCCGCCGTTTCTTCTTCTCTGCCGATGGCGACATCACCCAATCGCCCTACGAGCTGGTCAACCGCATTGCCAGCGCAGCGGTCAAGGATGCTCCTGAAGAGGCACGAAACTTTCTGCGGGAGTACCTCTTCAACTCGATCAAGCATGGCATCCTCGGCTCGCATGGAGCGTTGATTGCTGTGGTGCCTCATGGCTCCGATGAGCTGCCCTCCTGCTTCACCGATGCGGTTCGTCCGCAGCCTCCTGTTGACATGGCAGAAATCTTGACTGGCTACGCCAACCCTACCGGGCTTGCTGAGTCGCGAAAGCTGGCTGGACTGACCGAGCTCCTGACAGGCGCCTTACACAGCGATGGCATCACTGTCTTCCGTAGTGATGGCACACTGCTGGCCTACCGAGCCTTCGCATCGGTCCGACAGGGTGGTGAGATCATCCATGGTGGTGCACGGAAGCGAGCCTACGAAGCGCTGAAACGAGAAGTACGCGATGGAAAATCACTGCGGGCCGCGTTCATTCACACGCAGGACGGCTGGATGGATACGGTCGAAAACTGAGTCATTCTGCCGGGAAGGGACAGGCTGTCAGGCCGAAGAGACGCGACAAGCGGGAGCGATAACGAGCGACCATACGATAGACCGGTTGGGCAAGCTGTGTGATTGGCCCGACCGCGAGGATGTGACCGACCTGCGCCCAGGGATCGGTCATTTTTTTCATCACCCAGGCTACCCCGGTTGCGCCTTCCAGTTGTGTACCGTCCTCTAAAAGAACGATCACCTTCTCCTGAGCGTGTTCAACCTTTACACCGGGAGCGTATTTCGCGAGATCAGGATCCTGATGCGCGATGAACTGGAGTTGCATTCCCTGGGCAAGGTGAGATGCTGCGAAGCTTTTGAGCGCTTCACAAATACCACAGGAGCCATCATAGACAATAACAGGCCCGGTCGGTTTGCGGGGTTTACCGGCCATAGCGAAGACGCCAGATTTTTCCGCCGAAATCATCGGATATCAGCATGGACCCATCCGGGAGTTGCTGCACATCTACAGGCCTCCCAGTCACACGGCCATCCCCCTTCAGCCAACCTGTAACAAAAGGCTCATACTCCATCGCTACACCTTCCTCAAGACGGACTCGCATGACACGGTAGCCGATTTTACTTGAACGATTCCAGGAACCATGCTCGGCGATAAAAAGCTGTCCCTTGTACTCTTCAGGGAACATTTCTCCCGTGTAAAAACGAAGCCCCAGTGCGGCCACGTGCGGGCCAAGTTCCTGCGCTGGAGGCTGGTAGCTGAAGCCGTCCGGAGAGGAATCGCCGAATTCCGGATCAGTTATCCCGTTCCCGTGTACGAAGGGAAAACCGTAATGAAGACCCTGTTCGGGTGCGTGGTTCAGTTCATCCGGGGGAAGGTTGTCACCAAGCCAGTCTCGGCCATTATCGGTAAACCAGAGCTCCTCTGTTTCCGGGTGCCAGGTGAAGCCGACGGTATTCCGGATGCCACGCGCATAGATTTCGAGCTCGTTACCGTCCGGATTCATCCTCATCAGGGACGCGTACCGTTCATCCTCCGAATCACAGACATTGCAGGGTGCGCCGACCGGGACATAGAGCTTGTCATCGGGCCCGAAGGCTATGAACTTCCAGCCGTGGTGACGGTCTGTGGGGAAATCGTCACGAATCACCACCGGGTCCGGTGGGCTGTCGAGGTTGGATTCGATCTCATCAAATCGCAGCACACGCGAGATTTCAGCGATATAGAGGGCGCCGTCACGGAAGGCGACACCATTCGGTTGGGTGAGACCGTCCGCAATCACGTACACCGTATCCGCCACCATGTCCTGATCATCATCGACGACGGCGTAAACACGGCTCTCGCGTGTTCCTACAAACAGCGTCCCCTCTGCTCCCAGTGTCATTGAGCGGGCATTGGGAACAGTGGCGTACTCCTCAAGGATAAAATCTTCCGGCAGCGACATCCCGTTGGGATCAGCCTGACCCGGGTCTGTGCAACCCAGCAGTATCGCCAATGCAGCACTTATAATCAGCGCACCTGCACTGGTGAGCAACCCGGAGCGTTTCGCGAACGTGATCATTCCTCCTCCCCCTGCATCCGTGTGAAAAGCGACAACCCGTTCGCCACATTCGGACCGATCCTCAGACCGATAGGGATGTGGCAACGGCGGCCTGTTGTCACCTGCTGAGAGATAGAGACGGTTCTTGTGCCTCTTCAAGCGATACAGTCCGTCCCCGGGAGTTTTCGACGTGCTTTTAATCTCGTATCCCTGTCGTGATTTTTGAAACGACCTCCCGGGGCTGTGGATAGACCGGGGTTCTGGCTGTACTTTCCAAAGTAGTTTTTTCGACGGCTGGCATAGAAAGGATGGCACATGGCCGCACCAACCGCCGCAGGGCAACCAACTTTATTTGCGCGTATCGCCACGGACTACTGGGATGGATTAAAAAATCTCGTCCACTGTCCACGTGAAATCTGGTTTGCATACCTGATCAAGGTTCTCGAAAGCCTCTGCTACTTCAGTTCCGTCCTGGTTCTGATGATTTTCCTGACACAGGACATGGGGCTGACAGATACGGCCGCAGGGACGATATTCGGTGTTTTCTCTGCGTCGATGTCATTCTTCATGCTGTTTGTCGGCTTCATCGCAGACAGTATGGGGATCAAAAAGGCACTGATTGTTGGTCTGCTTATCGCGCTGGTGGGTCGTCTTGCGATCACCTTTACCACCGAACCGTGGATCGTCTATCCCGGCCTCTTTGTCTTGTCGGTCGGCTTCGCTTACATGATTCCATTGATCGCGGCGGCAGTCAAACTTTTCAGCACAAAGAAAGCGCAGAAGTACGCCTTCTCGTGGTATTACGTCGTCATGAATGTCGGCAGCTTCATCGCTGGTATAAGCCTTGACTGGCTGCGAAGCACCTTCACTGAAGCGATCCAGTTCAGTTTCATCGGGCTCGACCTGATTGTCCGCCCCATCCAGATCATCTTCTTTGTTGCCGTTCTTGCGACTCTGGTCTCGCTGGTGGTCGTTATCTTCTTTGTCCGAACCCACATTCCCGCAGAGGAGCTGGGACGTGATGAAGAAGGCGACAGTTCCGGGGATGCGGAGGAGACTGAGAAGGCACGTGCAGAATCAGAAGGGAAATCGGCCTGGCAAGTAATGAAGGAGGTAGTCAGCGAGAAAGTCTTCTGGATTTTCATGGCTTTCATTTTCCTGCTTGTGCTGGTCAAGATGATCTTCCAGTACAATCACTCCCTCTATCCCCTCTACATGGAACGAATCGGGTTGATGGAGTGGACCGGAAAGCTTTACTCCATCAATCCGCTGATCATTATCTTCCTTGTTCCAGTGATGACTTCCATCACCTCGAAGATGAAATCCTACAATGTGATTGTGGTGGGCAGTTTCATTGCGGCGGGATCAGTCTTCTTCATGGGGTTTGGTGAATCCATCATGTTGATTGTGATGTACCAGGTCATGCTTTCACTTGGTGAAGCGATCTATTCCCCGCGTATCTATGATTACACCGCGACCATCGCACCGAAGGGCAAGGAGGCGAGCTACATGGCCTACTCCAAGGCTCCGATGTTCTTTGCCAAGGTCGGAGCGGGGCCGATTACCGGCATCCTGCTTGCCAACCTGTGCGCGGCCGGGTCCACCGAGGCAACTCGTAACTCCGAACTCATGTGGATCATTGTCGGTATCTCAACGATGATCAGCCCGATCACCCTGATTCTCGCACGGAAGTGGCTGGATGTGGAACGGCGCAAAACTGCCTGAGATGACGCATAGATTTGATTCGTTCGTATGGCCCGGGGATTCTTCCCGGGCTTCTTTATTGTATTCCCGCTAGAGGCTGGTCCGACGATAGGTCATGACTGACAAGAACGCACAGTATCTACCCCATCTTCATGCCGACAGAGCCAATCACACATCCCAGAACCAGAGTGGCCCGGCGCTTCAGCACCGGGCCACATTTTGCTGAACTCAACTCGTCCACCTACTTCATGTAGACCACTTTCCGTGTCAGGCTGGTATCACCGGCCTTCAGGTTCAACAGGTAAACGCCGCTGGGCAGGTTATGCGGGGTCCAGCTGATACGCTGGTTGCCTGCGGAACGGTTCAGGTGGAATTGCTTGTCCACCTGACGGCCATCCACCGAGTACCACGTCGCGTAGACATCGGCACGTTGCGGCAGCGCAAAAGCGATCTCAACCGTCGGGTTGAATGGGTTAGGATAGGCGGACTGGATGGCGAATTCTTCCGGCAGACCCTCCGGATCAGTTTCGACATCCGTATGATTCACCGTCACGGTGCCCTGTGCGTAGATCTGACGCGTATCATGGAAATAATCGTCCAAGATTGCGAGAATCGTATACTCACCATCGGGCACGCTTCCCATATACCAGAAAGCCGTATCCTGCACACTCGTAATCGGAAGCCCCAAGGCTCCCTGAACCGGTGTAGACGGCACTGGATCAAGGTCAGTATCGTAGAAGAAGCTCACGTGCGCCAGCTCATTGGCGGGAGTGTTTACGGCCTCGTAGATAATCCGGAATCTGTCCCCACCTGCCCAGGCACCGTCAGCATCCGGCTGGATGAAAGTGATGGATGGCGGAGCATTCTCAGCAAGGATCGGGTAGGAGAAATCGAGGACATTGTTCTCCTCGGAATACTCTTCCTGCTCGCCGTAGACATCCAGCCTGAATGAGATGTCGCACGTTCCAGTATCGGTAGGAGTATAAAGGTAATCAAACGAGATCTCGTACTGCTGACCATACGTGCTACCTTGCCACTGGCCACGGGCACTGTCGACCACGACATCATTGATTATCAGCTGGTGAGTCACCTCGTTGCTGAGATAATTCCCGTGAGCCATGAACCGACCACGGATACGCACGGTCGTGTTCACATAGAGACTCTGAAACTGAAGATTGGGATCGTTCGGATCTTCAAGGTTGACCGAACGGCGCTCAAAATCAAACTCGCCGTTGTCATACCCGAAGTTGATGTCATCGACAAAGGCACCAAACCCAACGTTCTGGTCTGCATCCGCGTTAAAAACGATTCCGAAGAAGAGATCTTCCTGACCGAGCACGCTAATCGAATCACCCGTCTCATGTTCACGTGCATTGGTGAAATCGAAGGAGACAGGACGCCACTCGTTCATGGTCCCTTCATCGCCCCGGACATACAGGGTATCCCAAGTCGCTGCATCAGTTGGTTCCGGAGAGACAATGATCAGGAAATCATCGCCACTGCCGAACGCATTGCTCTCTAAGTCGGCAAAAAGATAGAGATTGCCGGAGGCTGCAACCGCCTCAGCAAGGCTGAAGGGACCCCAGTACGCAATGCCCAGGAAGTTGGGTGGGTAAAAATCGACACCGGCCTGCAAGTCATTTGGAAGCCCCGCACACCAGAGTGAGTTGATGTCCATCGGATGACCCGGGTGGTAAATGGTATTCTCTTCCACCCCCCAAACGTGACCACCAGGAGTAGCTGCAATATCCCAATAGTGCCCATTTGAGAACCAGAGTCCATTCGCCCAGTGCTCAAGCGGCCACAACTCGAAATTTTCATTGAGCAAGTTGATCCACCTGGCTTGCCCGGCTGATGTCACGACCATCAGAAGAAGCAGAACCACAGCAAACCGTTTTACCCAAGCATTTTCAATGTTCAAACCCTTCATCTCCCCTCCGGTCGTGCTAAGTCAACCGTCCATCTCCGGATGGTACCATGGAGCCCACCGGAAACTTTTGTTCTATCTTAGGAAAGTACAAAGAAAAGCGTAGGAGAACCAAGTGCAGGGTACTCAGTAGTAAGTTGACCGAGTGGTCAGTAAAATCAAACACTCACAGCCACTTCATCTGCAGTCACCAGCAGGAATGTCCACCACGATCTCCAGGGGATGAACGGCTCCGCCAAGCGTTGAATCGTGGAACTATCCGGCAGGCTTCCCATCCGGTAAAATCGTTGCACCGACTTGCGCAGCATCGGACTGTCCAGCAGCAGATCAGGATGTCCGTATGCATAGTTCAGGAGACGTAAAGCCATGTAGCGATTGATCCCGGGCAGGGTGGTCAAAAGATTGATACTTCGTTCCACATCCCCCACTGTCTCGAGGTGCTCGAGCAAATCGGGCTCGCCCACCATCATGGCGGTCACATCCTTGATCATCCTCACCTTAAGCAAGGGGATTCCAGCAATTTCAAGCATCCGGTCTGGCAAGGCGAGCATGGTAAACTTCCCCGGAAATGCCGGAGAAGCCGATACACGGCCGGTGGGGACAATCCCGCAGACTTCACGAAGATTGCTGAGCAGCATCGTTGTTTCACGCGGCGACAACTGGCTCCCGATTAATGCGGTCACTACCCCCTCGAACGGAGTTGGGTAGAGCAAAGGCCGCAAGTCGGGTAGCACCTTGTCGATGTTGCTCAGGTAGGGATTTTCCTGGATCTGTTCGAAATACTGGCTGGGGTCAAACCTCAGCGACAACATCCGGGAAAGCTGGTCGCAAACCAGTTCGGCAGCTTCTTCATCTGCATCATCCCCAAGGATACTCACCTCGAGGTTGGTGTTGGGACGTCTCTGTACGACACGCGCCTCAACCGCACCACCGGGGACTTCGAGAGACATATTGAGGATGGCAGGAAATTCCGGGGCATGAGTCGGCGTGCTCTCTCGACGCAGTACTTTGACTGTCGTCGAGAGGCGGAAAGGTCCGTGGACATGTATCTCGCGAATGATTTCCACCATACACCCCGCCTTTCCAGAAAATAGCCTCAACACAATGGAATCGCCACCATCCATCTCGGAAGAGCCTCAGAAACCGGGACACGTGCTACCTGGAGCCGGAATAAAAAAATGGACCCGGGCTGGAAAGATTGACATCAGACTCTCTTCGAATTACAAAGGCTTCGGAAGGGTGGGAGAGAGTCTTTGCCCGATGTCAATCACCAGCTTTTGCCATGTTTCCATGACCGGGTCCGCTTCTACAAAGCGCAATGGTCATGCCAAGTAGGTAGGATGGTGTTTTTACAACCTTCTCACTTGAATCATCCTCGGATTGCTGTATATACTGTGCGCAGTTTGGAGCATAGTCTGCACGATCAGCCGTTTACCAGCCTGGATGCTTGTGCTTTTTATGCACAAACCCATTTTACTCACTCGAGAGCATTTTGACTCAACAAAATGTGCCGCGACTAGCCGCGATCATCCTTCCACTGCTGCTCCTGCTGACTGGAGTCGAGGCCAAAACCCGATTTGTCCACCCCACCGAATCGCTTCAGGAGGTGGTCGACAGAGCCGCAGCTGGTGACACCCTTGTGCTGCAGCCGGGGCTGTTTCACTTGGCACCTCGAGAACGATCTGAGGCCCTCTGCGGCAATTGCGAGAACCACCAGACGGTGGTGCATCATACCTATGGACTGCTAATTGACAAGCCAATCGTCTTGCTCGGCGAGGATCGTGACCAGACCGTCCTTGTTACACATGCAGGGTACGGTGTTCTCTTTGAGAATGCGGGTCGTGCCACGCTTGAACGAATGACCATTACGGGGGGAATCCGTGATCTCGACGGTGCCGCGACCGATGCTGCTGTTGTCGCTCGTCAGACCCGGCTCACAATCAGCGATTGCTCAATCACGGAGAACAACCACCGTGCAGACAGTGTCGTCGTTGGAATCGCCGGAATCGTGGGACGAGAGGGTGCAGACCTACTCGTCGAAAACTGCCTGATTCGTGGCAACTCCTGGGATGGTATCGCCCTCTATCGTGGCGCACGTGCCCTGATTCGTGACAACATCATTGCCGATGGTCGCGGTGTGGGTATCGGGGTCACCTGGGATGCTGTCGCGACCATTCAACGAAACGATGTCTCCGGGTACTGGAAAGGGATTGGCAGTTTCGGCTCATCGCACGTGGTCCTGCGGGATAATGTGGTGCATGATGTCCTCGGCTGGGGCATCATCGCTACCGGTTCCTCGACTCTTGATTGTGTCAACAACATCATCGCTCGAGCGGGTAATTGTGGCTTTGCAGTCTGGAGTGAGGAAAGCCGTGGACGGCTGGTAAATACGGTTATTTACGCTCCCGGTTGGCGGGATGAATGGGTCTGTCCTCGGGTTGGTGTCTGGAACAATGGGCCGAATGATGCCTTTCTCGCGCATAACAACATCATCTTCGATCCAGAAGAGGAAGCATGGCGGGCCAGTTTCTGGAGCGAGGGTTCAGACGATGCGGAAAACACCACCCTTCCACCGGACAGCACCCTGGACGGACGCTTCATGATCCTTGATCCCTGCTTCACCGATCCGGACAACAATGATTTCCGCCCTCTCCCCTCCTCCCCCTTGCTGGATCGCGGCAGCCTGCTGGAATCGGATGTGGATGGCAGCCGGGCGAACATCGGTTTGAGTGATGAGGCACTGCAACGTTTTCAACCGGTACAGATCAAACGGAGCAGCTGGTAATAGCGCGAGACACGGACGCTACGGCTGAACAACAGCGCTCGGAGTATGCAAGAAGAAATCAATCGAGTAGCTGATCCGATTGCCTCTCTTCTATCCTCGTTCTATTTTTGGACGGTTCGAAGAAGCGGCATACACTGAATCTGGAAGACGAACTCGTCGCTCCCCCTCAACATGCTTGATTCCGGAGCCAGGATGAATGCGATCAATGTGAGACGGATTTTCACCGGCGGGTTGCTTGTCGGCTTTCTGCTGAATGTCAGCCAGATGGTGCTGCATCGATCCGCCCTGATCTCCTTTTGGGATGCGCTGTTGGGGGTCACGTTCGGCATGTCGGAATCGATCTGGATGATCCTCGCAAATTTCCTGCTCGGGATTACGACGGTCTGGCTTTATGTCATCATGCGGGATCGTTTCGGTCCCGGCCCGAAGACTGCGATCATGACTGGCTTTATGATTTGGGTCTTCGTCGCCCTGATCCCCGGGATGGCGGCACTCGGGATCGGCTACTTGCCCTGGCCCATTGTCTGGGTGATGCTGCTCTGGCGCTTTTTTGAACTGCCGATCATCATTATGGCGGGTGCGGCGCCCTATCGTGAAGGAGATACACACCTCCAGGGAGAGAAAGCAGGCTAGATCCCCCCTTCTCCTAACCAGGAACGAAGACAACTTTGCAGGGGGAGATGTGGATTCGAATGATCGCATTCGTGTGCATGATGAGGATGCATCGCAGTACGATGAGCAGGTACGTAAGTATGAGTACCATGGTCATGAAGCCCTTTTCGGGATGTGTTTCGACCTGATCAAACCAGGCCAGTCCCTCCTCGACCTGGGAATCGGAACAGGACTTTCCTCCGAACTCTTTCAGCGACACGGTTTGCGGATCAGCGGGATGGATGGTTCTGAGACCATGCTCACGGCGTGCCGTGCTAAAAACCTCGCCGAAGAGCTGATCCAGACAGACCTCTCCCACTTCCCCTGGCCTGTGGCAGATCACACATATTCCATCGTGATTTCATCCGGTCTGTTCCACTTCTTCGGTGATCTTCAACCCGTCTTCAGTGAGGTAAAACGACTCCTCCGGCGGGGTGGGATCTTCGCCTTTACAGTTGCTGTTCCCGAATCGGACAAGCCGACGACAGACCGTGCAGGCATCGATCCCGTCGAAATGCCGACTGCTTGGGGAGTACCCATCTTTTTACATCCTTATGGCCATGTGCTGGAGTTGCTCGAGCAAATGGGATTTGAGCTGCTGAAACGGCAACGGCTGTTGGTCATCGGCGGACCCGGGGAGCATGAGGATATCCGTTACGGGGTCTATGTGGCGAGGCTGCGAGGGTAATGCAGGTGGGACCTGGTGGGTGGCCCGATCCGGCACTTGCCGGATTCGTTCTTTTCATGTGTGAAACGCGTCATGCCTTTGGACCTGGCGCAACCTCATCGCGACTCGGTTACCGGAAACAGGATGCAACCCGGTCAGCCCCGCTTCTTCAATGCCTTCTTGACCAGCTTCCTCAACTCTTCATCGCTGAGAATGACACAATCAGGCAATCGTTCGCCATCAATGAAGCTCGCATCCATTGTGCAACATCTTCGCATCGCCTGCTTATCGAGGGTCGCCACACCGTTAAACTGTACCTCATCCCCGAATTCTGCAGCAATTTGTCTCAGTTGCAGGAAGCGATGATTCATGATCAGGCATTGTCCACTGACATATACGGTGATTACGGGTAGTTCAGGGGAGAAATACGTGGGAACGTCGCCACGTAACCAACTTGGCGCTTCTGCATCATCCGACAGCGATTTCCAAACCAGAATACGGTTTTCTCGTTTGTCTGCAACTCGATACCCTTGACGTTTGAACCAGGTATAACGCATCCGATGCGGCGGTTTCCATCCCCAGGCAACGACTCCTTTCGCGCCATGATCCAGGGCATCTTTTTCGCAAGCGCTCAGCAGTGCCGCTCCAATACCCTTCCAGCTTAGATTACGAGTAGGACTGCTAACCCCCTCCACCCAAATACTGTGAATAAAATAAAAGCCGACCCCTTCGGCCGGCGCGACTTGGATCGGCGTGTATTCGACCATCCCGATGGTTTGCCTGTATTCATTCAGTGCCACTTTTGCGCGCAGTCCATTTGACAGCATCTTTTTCGCCCAGTATCGCTTCAGACCATATCCAGGCTTCAGACGCTTGTCATAGGAGACGGAACAGCAGCCCGTGTTCAGCTCGGAGGCATCCCAATCAGCGATGGTAATCATCTCACCTCCCCCTTCGGAGTCCATCCGGTTCCCGTTCCGGCCACGGTTCAAGGTTGGGGGTGATCCGCTTCCTTTCGTGATAGCTAGACTAGTTGAACTGGATGAATCTCCCGTTATGTAAATATAGCAGCGGTTTGCGTCATATTTGTAATATCTCTCATAAGTATGCCGTTATTTTTTGGATTAAAGAGAGCCCTCTGTACACACTCATTTCCTGCGCTTATCCTGTACGAGAATAGCAGGTTATGGCCATTCTTCACGTTTATCGTCTCCTCGAAATGGCGCAACAGAACTCCAAAATGTGAGTCGCCTCAGGGAACCCGCCCTGTTCGCATTCGAGAAAATATGCCCGGGATGGACGATCACCCGGGCATGTATGGATTGGCTTTCCACCAACAATTAGTGTGGAGCAGATCCCAGTTTCCGGACCGCCTTCCGAATCCGTTTCCGCAGCTTGGCATCGGGAACAGGTGGTCCCGGGGGCAGCTCTTGGCGGTTGATGAATAGAGCGTCCTTCGCCCGGTTGTCTTGCAGGGCAGCCTTATCAAAGGTGTCGATCTCGATGAAGTCGACGTTCCCCTCAAACTCTGCTGCAATCCGTTTCAATTGCTCAAAACGAAAATTCATGAGCGGGCATTGACCGTTAAGGAAGCCGGTGACTGTCACACGTCCAGGCTGAATTGCCGGGTTCGGCTTTCCCGCAATCCATGTGGGTGGGCTGGCTGTGCTGATAAAGGGTTTCCAGACGAGTCTCATCAACCCTTTGCGATCCGCCTTTCTGTAGCCATGCCTGCGGAACCAGGCTGCCTTCATCCAGAGTGGAAGACTCAATCCCCAGGCAGCCATCCCCTGAGCGCCAAGGTCCATCGCATCCAGCTCCGCAGCACGGAGGAGGGCTTTACCAACCCCTCGCTTTTGCCGATTTCCAAGACCTCGCTTGTGCCCATGCACCCAAATGCAGTTGATGAAGTACAATCCATTACCTTCTGCCGGGGCGACCTCAATGGGCATGTACTCAATCATCCCAAACGGTTTTCTATCATCATCAATCGCCAACTTGCACCGTAAACCGAGAGGGCGCATGCGTTCCACCCACTCGTGTTTACGCTCTGCGCCCAGCTTCATACGGTCGTCGTAGTCCTCAAAACAGCAGCAATAGCTGTCGAGGTAGTCGGAATCCAGATCTACGATTGTCGTCATGCATCCCCCCAGACAATCTAACCCGGCTTATAATCTACGCTTCAATCTCGGTCAACCCAAACCCTTTCAGTGCACGAAGTGCCCGATACGTCACCCAACGGCTCGGCTTGCCTTTCTGCTCGAGGTCTGCCCACATCTTGCCGTTGAGGCCACCGGTCATCTTCAAATAGCCGTCTTTGGTCCGTTTCGCGAGCACCTGCTCGAGCGCGGCATCGATTTCGGGGGATCGTTTCACGCCCGCATCAGCGAGGGTGTTTAGGACTTCAATGAGGTCGGGGTTGTAGCCGTGGGGGTAGTGGAAACGCAGCCAGCTCGGTTTCGCGGTACGCTCGTCGGCCCGGCCCGCCGCGAGCCAGTCCCGTTTCTGATCGAGCACCCAGTCGAATGGTTCCTTGTACGTCAGCTCGTTCCACTCTTTCGTGGCAACCACGACATACTTGTAGATCTCGTGCTGCATCAGCAGGGAGATCGCCTCGCCGATGAAGCGACGTTCCTCTTTGCTGCGGTCCGCCTCCGGGATGGCGATCATCGCCTTCAGCACCTCCGGCACCGCCATCACACAGCCGGGGATCAGCGAGAGGTCAATCGCCATGCAGTCGAAGCCAACACCGGGACGGAACGCGCTGATGCACTGAGACCGCGCCCCGCGTGCGACCTCATGCAACCCATAGCCCGCATGGGTCAGCACCATCGCCATCCGTGCCGACAGGCAGGAAAGCGGGTAGAGCCAGCAAGTCCCATCCGGCTTCCCTTCATACCGCTCCGCCTCACGGCTACCCGGCTTGAGGGAGGAGAGCGGTTTTGCCTGCTCCAGGATGTACTCGGCGCCCTTTTGCATCACCGGATGATCGCCCGGCAGGCCGATGTTCATCAAGTGCGCCAACGACCAGCTCGGCCCCCGGTACTTGATGTAGAACCCCAGGTCCCACACCTCCCCCGTCTCAAACGCCTTGAGCGTCTCCTTCACCCACGGCATCTCCTGAATCCTGGATCGCGCGTCCACCACCTCCGGATCATCCTCCGGACGGTCGAGCAGGTCGGTCAAGACTTTTGCACTGAGTGCTGGGTCGCTCGAGTCGAGAAGCCAGTCAACACTGCTGATATTCATTTATCCACCACTAAGAAAACAATGTCAGCCTTGGCTACTTAATCGATCTCTGATAATGCCTATTAAGCGACTCTACGGAAGGTAACACCCTGCCTTTCCTTATTGTTTTATTTTCATATGGCTTTAATATTTTATATACATTACTATAAGTATAAGATTTGCTTTCAATGATTTTTATTTTATAATTTCCAGTAATGTAGTATAATCCTCGCTCTAAAGCTTTATCGTGAAAAACACACAAGCACAATCCATTAGATATATCACCTCTTTTTTTCACATTGTCTGCCCATCGCTCTATATGTGATCCGACTAAAAATCGCTCATCATTGATTTCACATCCTGGAAAACAACATTTATAATTATAATTATACTTTACTTTTCTTGAAAACTCTGAATGCCCTATTCTTTGTTTAACCATTGATAGCTTTTCTCCTGCTATAACTTTATCAAGTTTAAAATGAGTTTTTCTACTTATTATATTATTTTCAAATAATATATTATATAAATCTAATGTTATTGGCGAAAAATAGGCGCCGTTAAGAATTTGAAGCTTACTATTTTGTATTACATAAAATACATGCTCACTTTTACTCTTTTTAGAGTAATAATTTCTCAATAATTCATCATGAATATAGAAGATATCTCTCAAACCAATCGACTCCTGAAATGGTTGAAAATTTTTCAGATCTACCCGATAGAACTCACTAAAATCATCCCATTCACCTGGATATGGCGGCTTACTTTGTGTGATATATCCATCATCTGTAGCCTCCGAAATCCCTACGAAGAAGGTGCCCTCTCGACTCTCTTGTAGGTGTAAGATCATATCCCCACGCTCTACATCCCCAATTGATATCCAGTAAGGCCAACGTCTATTTGCTCTGTTAATCGTTGGCGCCCACGCACAAGTACCGAATTCCCAGCCTGGACCACCATGAACTCTATCTCTTGAGTATTCAATCCACATCATCATTATTCTCCAGATTGCCGCGGGTATTAAAATATACAACTTGTATATCTGCAGTAAAAAGAAAACCCCCGCCGGAAATCCGGCGGGGGTTTGATGTAGTGCGTAGGGTAGAAACGGCTTAGTACATGCCGCCGCCCATGCCGCCGCCGGGCATCGGCGGTGCTGCGGGCTCGTCTACCTTGGCTTCGTAGATGACCGCTTCGGACATCACGAGGACACTCGCGACAGAGGCCGCGTTCTCGAGGGCGGTGCGGGTGACCTTGGTCGGGTCGATGACACCAGCTTCGAGCATGTCTTCGTAGACGCCGGTCAAAGCGTTGAAACCGTAGGCATCCTTGCCTTCACGGACCTTGTTGACCACCACGGCGCCTTCAAAGCCAGCGTTCCCGGCGATCTGACGCAGGGGCTCCTCGATCGAACGCAGGACGATCTTGCGGCCGGTGTCGAGGTCAACGTTGTCGAAGGTCAGCTTGTCCAGCGCGAGCTGGCAACGGACCAGGGCAACACCACCACCGGGGACGATACCTTCTTCGACCGCGGCACGGGTAGCGTGCAATGCATCTTCGACACGCGCCTTCTTCTCCTTCATCTCGACCTCGGTGGCAGCACCGATGTAGAGAACCGCAACGCCACCGGCGAGCTTCGCCAAACGTTCCTGCAGTTTCTCACGGTCGTAGTCGGAGGTGGTAGCATCGATCTGCTTCTTGATCTGCTCGATGCGGCCCTGGATCTCCTTGGTGTCGCCGGCACCTTCGACGATGGTTGTCTCGTCCTTGGTGATGGTGACACGCTTGGCGGAACCGAGGTCATCCTGCTGAGCGTTCTCAAGCTTCATGCCGGCATCTTCGCTGATGACCTTACCACCGGTGAGGATGGCGATGTCTTCGAGCATGGCCTTGCGGCGGTCGCCGAAGCCCGGAGCCTTGACGGCTGCGATCTTCAGGGTACCGCGCAGCTTGTTGACGACGAGGGTCGCAAGGGCTTCACCCTCGACATCCTCGGAGATGATCAGTAGGCTGCGGCCCTGCTGCGCGACCTTTTCGAGGGTCGGGAGCAGGTCCTTCATGACACTGATCTTCTTGTCGTAGATGAGGATGAAGGGATCTTCGAGGACCGTCTCCATGTTGTCCGGATCGGTCACGAAATAAGGGCTGGAGTAGCCACGATCAAACTGCATACCCTCGACGACGTCCAGGGTGGTTTCGATCGACTTGGCTTCTTCAACCGTGATGACACCGTCGTTGCCAACCTTCTCCATCGCGTCAGCGATGAGGTTGCCAATTTCGGGATCGTTGTTCGCGGAGATGGTGCCGACCTGGGCGATGCGCTCCTTGGAGCCGCCCACTTCGACCTTCATCTTCTGCAACTCATCGACCACAACACGAACCGCCTGGTCAATACCACGCTTCAGCATCAGCGGGTTGGCACCGGCGACCACGTTGCGGAGACCTTCGTTGAGGATCGCCTGCGCGAGGACTGTCGCGGTCGTGGTACCGTCACCGGCCACATCCGAGGTCTTCGAGGCGACTTCGCGCACCATCTGGGCGCCCATGTTCTCGATCGAATCCTCGAGCTCGATTTCCTTGGCGACCGAAACACCATCCTTGGTGACGGTCGGGGCACCGAACTTCTTGTCGAGAATAACATTACGTCCACGCGGGCCGAGGGTTACCTTGACCGCACGCGCGAGCTTGTCAACACCAGCCTTGAGCCCATTACGAGCTTCCAGATCGAAGGCAATGACTTTATGAGCCATCGTTCGAACTCCCAAGTTTAAATGTGAATGAATGAAACGTTTTAGTCGAGCACTGCCAGGATGTCACTACGGTTCACGAGGAGGAATTTCTCGCCTTCGAGCTCCACCTCATTGCCGCCATACTTGGCGAAGAGAACCTTGTCACCCACCTTGACGATCTTGGACAGGGGAAGCCGTTCCACATCCTTGCTTACAACATCGTCACCCAGGGCGACCACTTCACCAATCTGCGGCTTCTCATGGACCGTGTCGGGAATAATGATGCCGCCGACTTTCCGTTCCTCGGGTTCAACAATCTGCAGCAGAACCCGCTCGTCAACTGGACGAACCTTCATCCTGCTCCTCCTTGCGAGTGTACACCATCCGGGAATGATTCGATTGGATACTCATCTCCCACCGCCCGCATGCCCAGATGGTCTCAGTGATCCAGCGATGCGATGGGAATCTTGAAGTAAAAACAAGGTTTTGACTCTTGTTGTTAGCACTCTCAAGAGATGAGTGCTAACGCGCAGAAAGTAGCTTGCGGCGAACAATGAGTCAAGGAATTCCATCCAGCCCGTGCTCTAGAATACCGGGCCTTTTTCCCTATCCATCGAGGGATACGCGAGACCGCTGTGGAGGTTCCAGCAGGACTCCGTCTCTCAGGGTATGAGATGCAGCAACGTGAGAAAGGTTGTTGATGCGGCGCGAGACATTGGTCGAAAGCAGCACAACACGTGCCCCGGCTTGGCTTGCAAGCCGGGTTTTCGTTAAGGGAGCAGGGAGGTGTTACCGTTTCGCGTCCCAGGGGACGCGATAGGGAATGTTCGGCTCACACCGATCCTCGCCGGATTCGAAGAATCCGGCCTTGTATATTCGTGTTGTCCCCCTCGAGTTCGTATCCGGCCTTG
>JAHLLH010000016.1 GCA_020444265.1 bacterium | reverse complement strand
TTGAAACACAAAAACGTTGCTTAACTCCCTGTCCACCAAAACGGGGGAAGATCAGTTAGAAAAACCCGGCTTGCGAGTCAAGCCGGGGCGCCCTCATGATACGTATATCCATCTTAACCATACGGAATCCCCATGTCTCGCACGCTATTGACCAACATCGGTTGGATCACCACCCCGCACGCTCCGGGCAAAAACCGCCCCCTCTACAAACTCGACCAGCCCGATGCCGACACCATCCTGCTCGAGGATGAGACCATCCACTGGATCGGCAAGGCAGCCGATCTGCCGGGCGGGACAGATGCCAGGATCATCGACCTCCAGGGACGAGGGGTCACCCCCGGCTTGATCGATTTTCACGCTCATCCGGTTTTTGCGGCAACCCGTGAAGCGGAATTCCAGCTCCGAACCGCCGGGGCCAGCTATGCGGATATCGCAGCGGCGGGCGGTGGGATTATCAACTCGACGAAAAAGGTCGCCGTTGCCAGTGAGCAGGAGCTCGTAAACCATGCCCGCCCCTTCCTCGACAATGCCTTGACCCACGGCACCACCACCCTCGAAGCGAAAAGCGGGTATGGGCTGACCGTCGAGGGCGAGCTGAAGCTATTGCGTGCCATCCGTGCCCTGGGTAACGACCACCCACTCGACCTCGTCCCCACCTTCCTCGGGGCGCACGAATATCCGTTGGAGTACCGTGACGACCATGAAGCTTACATCAAGATCCTCATCAAAGAGATGATCCCGAAGGTTGTCGAAGAAGGGTTGGCGGAAGCGTGCGATATCTTCTGCGAAACCGGGGTCTATTCAGTTGAAGAGGCGAGACGCATTCTCACCATTGCCA
Source organism: bacterium (assembly GCA_020444265.1). Classification (GTDB taxonomy): domain Bacteria; phylum Electryoneota; class Electryoneia; order Electryoneales; family Electryoneaceae; genus JAHLLH01. The sequence continues at coordinate 29,229 of JAHLLH010000016.1, read as the reverse complement.
GGGAACACGGCCTGAAGCTGAAGGTTCATGCCGACCAGCTCACCCCACTTGGCGGATCGAAGCTGGCCGCCGAACTCGGTGCCCTGTCAGCGGATCACATCGAATATCTGGACGATGAGGGGATCGAAGCGATGGCGGACGCGGGAACAGTCGCCGGGCTGCTTCCGGTCGCGGCACATTTCCTGAGGATGAAAGAGGACCCGCCTGTCCGGAATTTAATCGAACGAGGTGTCGTCTGCGCTTTGGCGACCGATTTCAACCCCGGCAGCGCGATGTGCGAGAACATGCAGATGGCGATTCATCTTGCGGCGATCCGGTTCCGTGTCAGCGCTGAAGAGGCGCTCTGGATGGCCACCGCTGGGTCGGCGGCTGGCCTCGGGATAACGGATCGCGGTTACCTCGCCCCCGGTGGATTGGCGGATATCGCCGTCTGGAATACACCCTCCTTCGAGATGATCCCTTACCACTTCGGGATCAACCAGGTGGTGGGTGTCTTCAAACGCGGCACCCTGGTCGTGCAGGAGGGCCGTCGCGTGGGGTAATCATCCTCGGCACATCCGGCTACCATTTCAAGGATTGGGAAGGTCCCTTTTACCCGTCCGGCATGGGCAAAAAGCAGTGGCTGAGCTACTACTCACAGCATTTCTCCGCCGTTGAGATCAATAGCACCTATTATGGCCTGCCGAAGAAAGAGACCGTGCAACGCTGGGCAGATGAGACACCAGATGGTTTCCGGTTCATGGTCAAGGTGCACGCCGACACGACCCACAAACGTGAAAACGATGCCGCCGAGGTGGCTGAGCTGCTTGATCTGATGGAACCGCTCCGGCTCGGAGGTAAGCTGGATGGGTTGCTCGCACAATTTCCTGCATCCTTTCATGCGGATTCCGCTTCTGAGCGTTACCTTTCTTCTCTTGCCAAATGGCAGGAAGAGGTGCCGCTCTTTGTCGAGTTCCGTCACACAAGCTGGGATCAGGACCGTGCGATCGCCCTGCTGAACGATCTCAAGTTGGGCTACGTTGCGGTCGACTTGCCGAAGATTCGCTCGTTGATGGGCGCTCGTCCCGCAGTCTGTGGAAAGTTGGCCTATGTCCGTTTCCACGGGCGCAATCGTATGACGTGGTACGACAAGGATGCGGGCGACCGCTATGATTGGGACTACACGGAACAGGAACTGCGGGAGTGGCTGCCGAGGATTCAAGCCCTCGATGCACGCGCTGAGATGTCCTACCTCTTCTTCAACAATTGTCATGCGGGACAGGCGATCAAAAGTGCCATTATCCTGCGTGAGATTTTGAGGCAGCAATTCGAGGTGCTCTGATGGGCCAACTCCTGGAAAAGACATCGAAGCGACCTTTCGAGGCCGTCGAAAGTGTCTGGTCTCCTGCCACGGCCCCCCATCTCGCCTTTCGCACCTACCTGGCGCAGACCCTGGATGGTTTTCTACGGGCTTTTTTTGAAACCGCCTCCAACTCCGGGATGTACGCTGGCCTGCTGCATGTCCCCAACCGCTTGTCACATGTTCTCGACTGGTGGCCCGTCGATTCCACCAGCAAAAGTCCTCACCTGTTCCAGTTTGACGGCAAATCCGGCGATGAATGGAAAAGGCTGAAAGCAGATTTTAAACCGCAGAGTGCCCCGGGACGTGAACTCTGGGCGATCTGGGCGGGGAAAACGGGTTGCGGGATGCTGATGGCGAGACGGCCTATCACCCGCCACCGAGGTTCTGTCCTTCCGCTCGATGCATGGCAAATCCTGATCTGTTGGCAAGCCGATGTGATGCTGGAAGGGATGGACCGTCTCAACGAGTGTCTCCAGCCATACGAGTCTCTGAAAGCCCCTCTCGACCGCTTGACCAACAGTCTGCCAATGGTCCAGCCGGAACGTCGTCAGCCCTTCAACCCGGCCCTGCGTTCCGCGCTCACCCTCGCAGACCACATGGACCCGTGGACAAGACGCCAGCTCACCGAGACGACCTGGGTGCAGCTTATCAAGCAGATCCAGGAGAATGTGGCCTGGGAGCTGCGGATCGAGAAATTGCTACCGGCGATCGGGGAGATCATTCACGATACGCTCGGCTACGATTTCTGCGAAATCCTCGTCTTCAGCCGTCCCGGAAAAAGGCATGAAGAGTTCCTCTCCTGGCGCAAAAATATGACCGGCTATGGTGGCCGGGCGATGACCATGCTGCTCGACGAAAAGATCGTTGCACGGCTGGTTCGTGAGCGAAAACCCCGTCTCATTGGCACCGGCGAAGAAGATGGCTTGATGAATCCGCACCTCGCGGAGATCGCACGTCTGCGAGAGGGATTGATCATTCCGCTCTCGTATGAGAAACGAGTTGTCGGCATCTTGTCGCTGTTTTACCAGTATCCGACCGGCTTGCAGCAGAAAGAACTCGAGCGTATGCAACAGGTTGGCGAGGTGATCGCACGGAGTGTGGAAAACAGCAACGCGCATGAGAACATGCGTCGCATGGCCACCGTCGATCCGTTGACCAGTCTCTACAATCGACGCAGTTTCACTGACCAGATCATGAAGGAAATGCGCCGTAGCCAACGATACAAACAGCGCTTCAGCCTGATCCTGATCGACTTGGATAACTTCAAGAATTACAACGACAACAACGGACATCTGATGGGCGACCACCTGCTGCAGCAGCTTGCACAGGTCCTGAAAAAGTCGGTTCGTGCCCAGGATATTGTTTGCCGCTACGGCGGCGAGGAGTTTGCCATCATCCTGCCACACACCTCGCTTGATGATGGCTATGTTGTAGCTGAGAAGATCCGAAGCATTGTAGCAGAAACAACCTTCCCTGCGATGGAATCACAGCCTGCCGGTTTTGTCAGCCTGAGTGCGGGTATTGCTGATACGAGACAGGGTGCAGCCACTCACCAGGAATTGGTCGATCAAGCGGACCGGGCGCTCTATTACGCAAAGGAAATGGGACGCAACCGGTCTGAGAAGTACAACGAGGACCTTGCTTCTCAGACGTAAATTCCGTATTTTAGTTTGCTTTTTCCCTGCTCAATCCACTGGATATAGCCCCATTGCGACCCGGAGGCATTGCCACCCATGTCACGTTATAACGTGCTCTACCTTACGAGCGAATTGTACCCGTTTGCCAAGGTAGGCGGACTAGCCGATGTCGCTGGTACCTTGCCAAAGGTGCTGAAAGAACAGGAACATGATATTCGTGTCTTTCTGCCCAAGTACAAGGTGATCCGCGACCGGAAATACAACCTGCGCGAAGTGATTCGTCTGCGGGACATCGAAGTACCCTTGGGAGACCAGACCTTTACCGTCTCGGTAAAATCCGGCTTTGTCCCGGATTCAAAGGTTCAGGCCTACTTCCTTGAGTACAAACCCTTCTTCGATCGTGCTGACATTTACATCGATCCGAAGACGGGCGAAGGCTGGAAGGACGATGCACTCCGCTTCGCCCTCTTCTCAAAGGCCGCGCTTGAAACCCTGAAGGTGCTCTTCTGGCAGCCGGATCTCGTTCATGTGAACGACTGGCCCGGAGCCCTGGCACCTTATTACCTGAAGACGGCCTACAAGGACGATCCTTTCTTCGAGAACACCCGTTCTGTGATGACCATCCATAATGTTGCCTACCAGGGGTCCTTCCCTGCTGAGGTGGCGAAGGACGTCTTCCCGGAAACAGAGAAGTTTGACAAGAACCATCCCGGTTTCTTGGACGGCAAGGTCAACTTCCTCAAAGCGGGTATCGAATCGGCCGACCTGCTGACCACCGTCTCCCCCACCTATGCCAAGGAGATTATCTCTTCGAAGGAATTGGGTGCAGGGCTAAACGATGTGCTGAAGAAGAAGAAGGCGCACCTCTTCGGTGTTTTGAACGGGATCGATGATACCGTCTGGAACCCGGAGACGGACAAGCACATCGCCGAGAACTACTCGGTGGACGAGATGGATGGCAAGGCTGCCTGCCGTGCCGCCCTGATCGAAGAGATGGGCCTGGAGAACCCGGAGAACATGGTGATCGGCATGATCTCGCGTCTAGTCGAGCAGAAAGGCTTTGACCTCGTCCGCGACGCCGCCGAAGAGCTGCTGAAACTCCCGGTTAACCTGGTGATTCTCGGAAGTGGCCAGAAGGACATCCAGGCCGACCTAGAAAAGCTAGCCGAGGATAATCCGGGGCGTGTCGCGGTAAAGATTGATTTCGACGATGCTCTGGCACACAAGATCGAAGCGGGTGCCGATGCCTTCCTGATGCCATCGCGCTATGAACCGTGCGGTCTTAACCAGATGTACAGCTTGCGATATGGCACGCCGCCAATCGTGCGTTCGACTGGCGGCCTTGCGGATACCGTGAAGGAATACACGGTAAAGAAGGGCGAGGGGAATGGCTTCCTCTTCAAAAACGCTGCCGAAAAAGACCTGGTTGCAGCTGTTAAGAAAGCGACCACTGTCTTCAAGAACGCCGAAGCCTGGAAGAAACTTCAGCACAATGGCATGGTCGTGGACTACAGCTGGTCTTCATCCGCCAAGATGCTGATCAGTGTCTTTGACCAGGCAATGGAAGAGGCGGTGGCCTGACCTGCATCCGTATCCTTCCGATCTTGGAGGTTCGTTACAAATTGTACGACATTGGAAACGGGTTCGTTTCTCGAGCGATCGGGATACGGTCCCGTTTCTTCGTTTCAGGCGGACGGGAGAAAAAAATGATCGACCGGATGGCAAAACCGATAGCGAGCAGACTGCTGATCATGCTGATCCTGCTGGCAGCTCCTTTTGGGGTCGTGCTTGCCCAGAAAACCATCCGCCTCGTTCCGGGCCCCCACCTCAACCTGGCGGAGACCACCCTCGATCAGCCCGGCGCTCTTGCTGCGATAGCATGGTCCCCCTGGGGAGACCTCATCGCTCTCGAGGTCCCCGGCCAGCGCATCCTGCGGTTGGATGACCGTCTCACCCTGTTGGAAACAACAGGCGGGTTCGGGTTTGGAGACGGTTCGACACGAGGGGCGTCTGATCTCACCATTGCAGGTTTTGAGATTTGGATCTCCGATCCGCCCGCCGGACGAATTGTCCGTTATGACCGTTGGTTGGCCGCCCTGACCCCCTTTACAACAGGAGAAGATGGATCCTCCAGCTTTTCTCTCGAACGACCCGTCAGTATCGCGCAGGCACCCAGCGGGGACCTTGCACTGATTGAACAGGACCGTCAAGAGCTCGTGCTGCTCGACCCGGAGGGTCGTCTTCTGGAACGGGTGGCTGGGTTTGGCGAATCGGATCGGGGGCTGAATGAGCCATCACGTGTCGAATTTTCGCCAAGCGGGCAGATCGCGGTATGTGATCCAGGTAAGCGTGTACTACTACTTCTGGACCGCTTTGGAAGCTTGCTGAAGGAGATCCCGTGGCCGATGGAAGGAGCGGGCCCATCCTCTGTGGCCTTTCATGGCACATCCATAATACTGGCTGGGGATGCTGGCCTGGTTCTTCTTGATAAAAAAGGAGACGAACTCATGCGCTGGGGCGGGGAAACGATTGCTCTGCCCATCACCGACCTCGCCATCCACGGCAACAAACTGGTGGTGGCTTCGGACCAGGTGATGCGCCTTTACACGATTGAATCAGGCCGGTGAATCAGACACGGCAACATAAGAGGACACGCAGGTCGTTTTATGGCAGTTTACCACTGCGTTTCCTGACTGCGGTGGGAATCATCGCAGAGATGCTTTTGTTTGCTGCGGCGGAAGCAACTCCTTTTTCGCCTCAGCGCAGTGTCGGCGACACCACGGTAGTGGTGGATTCCAGCAGCACCCTGTTCAACCTGTCCCATCGTTTTATCGACCCTGCAACACTCTCTGTTACTACCTCAAGCGGTGACACACTCCAGACAAGCGAGATTCTTGAGCTTGACCCGACTCGTGGTCAAATTCGCTGGCTGGTACCCACTTCTGACACGCTTCACCTCTCCTATCGCTACTTGCCGGTGGTCGTGCTTGATACCCTTCAACGGCGCAGCCCGTTGCGCGCTGCCGAAGTCGATTCGCTGGTCGCAGGTGAAACGATCAGCACCATCCCCGCACGTGACCCGTTCGAGCAGAGCGGACGATATGGCAGCAACCTGCGTCGATCCGGGCACATCCTGCGTGGTGTGCAAGTCGGTTCAGGCCGAGATGTCAGCCTCGAATCGGGGTTGCACTTATCACTGGATGGACGGTTAGCCCGTGACATTGAAGTGCGCGCCCTGCTGGATGACCGTACCCTGCCGATCCAACCCGAGGGCACCAGCCGAAGGCTCAACGAACTCGACCAGGTCTACATCGATGTGACTGCCGGGCGAACCCGAGGTCGATTTGGCGATTACCGATTGGATTTTGATGCGGGCCGGTACGGGAAAATTGACCGGCGCCTCGAAGGCGGCTTGCTGGAGACCAATCAGCCTGATTGGTCCGCGAAGGCAGCAGGAGCAGTTACGCGTGCAGTCTTCCACACCAACCGTTTCCAGGGTAGCGATGGCATCCAGGGTCCGTACCGTCTATCTGGGCGTAATGGTGAGCGTGATTTAATCGTGATCGGGGGCAGCGAAACTGTCTGGGTGGATGGGATACAGCGGCAACGTGGTGAGCTCGCTGACTACACAATTGATTACAGCCGTGGCGAAATCACCTTCACTCCACATCTTCCGATCACTTCGGAAAGCCGGATCGAGATCGACTTCGAGTATTCGCCAGAAGCCTTCCCACGTAACCTCTACGCTGCCGAGGCGGGGTTTAATTCGCCCGACGAACGATTCCGTGCGACGGTCAATCTCGCGGTAGAAGGAGATGACCCAGACCGTCCCATCGGCTTCGACATGTCCCCCTCGATCCGCTCCTCCCTCGCTGATGCCAATGCGGGCGATGGGGTTGCCTATGTCCCCTCCGCCGACTCACTGGGAACCAACCAGGGCGATTATACACGAGTAGACAGCACGTGGACGGACGGTACTACCTATTCCATTTTCCGTTTTGTCGAACCGGATGACGAGGGTGATCCACAAGGTGAATGGCAGGTTCTGTTCAGTGAAATCGGGGCTGGCGAAGGCGATTACGAACGAACGTATGATCCGTTGCTTGGCAATTACCGTTTCAGCTGGGTCGGTCCCGGGGAAGGTTCCTGGGTGGCGGCGAGAAGGCTACCTTTGCCGGAAGAGCGACGGAACGCGGCCTTTTCGTTTGCACTGGAACCAGGGGACTGGCTCAGCCTTGGTGCGGACATTGGGGTCTCGCAGTATGACCCCAACACCCTCGCACGCGGGGATGCGCTGCGTGATGGCATCGCCCAGGACTACACCGCAAGCCTCACACCCTGGACGACGGATGAGAAACGTCATCCGATTCAGCTTGACCTGAACTTGAGACGCGAACAGGCGCTGTATTCCCCGTTCTCACGCACCCGAAATGCCGAGTTTGACCGTACCTGGGGCCTCGACAGCCTGACCGCCAATCTCGAGGAACGGGAAACCGGGGCGCGTCTTCAAGCCTACCCCACCGCCGGGATCCAGTTCGATGCCGGCTATGGGACCCTGGAACGATTTGCCCCGGAATCTTCGACTACGCCCTTGACCTACACGAGTGAACGCATCGATGCCGGGACCAGGATCAATCAGAAACAGCTATCCCTGTCAGGACGCTATGAAACCATTCAGAGCGATCGCAGCAGCGATGGGCTCGGCTATGCCAGCCAATGGGATCGTGCCCGCGGGCAGGCATCGTATACAATCGGCTCGCTCTTCCGTCCCGGTGTTGATGCAGAATGGGAAAAACGTGATCTCACCAACTGGCGTCCCGGAAGCTCAATTTACGCGGGGCATCGCTACAATCGTTGGCGTACGAGTTGGGGTGTTCTGCCTGTACGTGGTCACGATGGCTCCCTTTTTTACCAGCAACGCAATCGTGAGAGCCAAAGCGGTCAGGATCAATTCGACCCTCTTTATTCTGAGTGGTCTACGGGTGGCCAGTGGCGCTGGAAACCTCTCTTGCTTCCGCTGCAAACCGATGTTGAGCTATCGCATAGTGAAAAATCCTTCGACATCGCCGACAGTTCCGATGTGACGTCCGACCTTGCCGCCCTTCGTGCCGGCTGGTCCCCCTTCAACGGTGCCCTGACCAGCGACCTGAATTACCGTCTCAGCCGGACGGTCACTCGTCCAAGCGTGCTCATCGCTTACCCGGTTCCAACCGGGCAGGGCGACTACATCCGGGTCGGGGACGAATACATATACGACCCGGAAATCGGTGACATCATCCTTCGTCCCGAAGCCACCGGCGATGCTCTTCCGACGACAGACCTCGCCGCCGCGATCAACCTCGACTGGTCCCCACACCGACTGCCAGGTGGCAAGGGACGGATCGACGGCTTCGGCTGGGAGGACATCAGCCTGGTCACCCAGCTTGAAGCGCAGGAAATCACTCGATGGGACCGTTCCAGCGACATCTACCTCCTGCGTCTGACCAATTTCCAGACCGACTCAACAGTAAACGGTCGTCTCTTCCTGCGCCAGGAGATGTACCTCTTCCGGCCATCGCGCACCTTCAACGCACGCATCCGATACGAAGCTGAGCAACGGCTGACCAATCTCTATTTGACCGGGGCGGAACGCAACGGACGGGATGCCTGGAACCTGAGGACACGCCACGCTCTCGGCCGTGATTTCGACCTCGAGAATGAGGGACGATATGAACGACGGACGAAGGATTTTGCACGGCGTTCTACGGTTGATCGTTTTGAACTTAACCGCCTCAGCAGTGAAGTTACCTGGCGTCTGTCACGCATCTGGAAATTGAGTTGGCAGACACGCGGCCTGCTGGACCGTGAGCTTGGCAGCGGCACCGACGTGCAGGGGTTGGGATTGCGTCCCGCTGTCACCTGGGCTCTGCGTGAACGGGGTCGAGTCACCCTCGACTTCGAGGCCCTCTGGATTGAGGCACCCGTAGCCGTGATCCCATACGACCTCGCCGATGGCCGTCCAGTCGGCCGTAATGGACGCGGAAACCTGCGTGCCGATTACCGCTTAGGAGGCAACATGACCGCTCGCGCAGTCTATACTGTCCGTCTCGATGCCAACCGTGACCCCATCCACCTCGCCAGGGTCGAAGTGAATGCCTTCTTCTAGGATCACTATTCTGATACTGAAGTGCCGGCCACATTGCATACCAGGAAACCCCGGCAGCGATCTGCCGGGGTTTATGTTTGCTATGCTAGCCAGCTTCGCCTGAGTGACGAGGCACCCAGGCCTCGGGCCTACTGCATCAACACCACCTTCTGCAGTGCTGTCTGCGGACCTGCCTGTACACGGAGGAAGTAGACCCCTGAGGCGACCCCATCGGCAGTCCAGTTCAACATGTGCTGTCCGGCACGCAGAGTCTGCTGTTGACTGGCGACCTGCCGTCCGAGAATGTCATACACCGTCAGACGTACGCTGCTGCGAGTTGCAACCGCCACCGGTACACCAACTGAGGGATTAAACGGGTTCGGATAGGCTTGCCCGATTTCCCATGTCAAAGGTTGTGCGCCTGGTTCTGTGACACCAGTGAGGAAGGGGTAAATTTCCAACAGGTCAGAATAAACAAGCCCCTGCTCGTATTCCGCCCAAACGCGAATCCGTGACGTATCGGTGTTCGAGATGGTCATGCTGAAGGAAGGTTCATCGACCACACCCGCTTCCACCTCATCGAGGTAAACCAGCCAGCTTGTGAGGCCATTGGTGTTCAACTGCTCCTCCGACCCGAAGAGGGCACGAAGAAGTGGGTTACCGTTGAACACACCACTGACAAACTCGCTTAACGGTGTCCAGCTGGTGCCATTCGGTGAGAAATAGCTGCCCTGGACAACAGGCGAATCGCTGTCCAGACCCAACTCCGTTGTGCCCGGTTCCTGCCAGACGATACCGATGTAGTAGGTAGACGAGGAAGGTACGCTGATCCCAGCGCCACCATCGACAAGGACCTTAAACCAGCCATCTTCTTCCGGTGTAAAGGGATCAGAGCGGTACAATTCGCTGCCCGGACCACCTTCTTCCGCTTCTTCAAAAAGGATAAACTCCATCTCCCCAAACCCGTTTCCACCCTCTTGCAGGTATCCATTGAAACCTGTGAGACGGTCCTGGGTGATGGGCATGTCGAAAGAACGGACGATTAGCAGGCCGGGATTGGTTGCGGCGGAAAAGAAGATTGCCTCTTCAGCGGTACCATCATCGAACGCGATCTCTTCCTGACGCACCTGATTCCAACTTAAATCGATTGTCCCGCTGGCAGTATCGGTAATCGTGTAGTGCAAGTTGATCGGTGCTACCGGGGCTGGCCAGAAGACACTGGCTGTCGGATTCGGAAAAGAGGAGCCGAGGGTCCAATTTGATTGGACTGTGTATTCGAAGAGGCCAAACTCTCCCAGTTGATCGCTGTAGCTGGTCTCGGAAGAGGTACCAATCAGCTCACCATCACGCAGGATCGAGAAGTTGATAAAATCTTCGCTCTCCATCCCCTCCTGCTCCCAGCTGAGGGCGACCACCCCATCCTCCATGGTCACACCAGCTTGTAATTCGGTCGGAGCAATTCGCGGATCATCCAACCATGTGAGCCCACTGATGGCAATGCTGTACACCTGCTCATCATTCTCCAAAATCCCCTTGTGGCTGACACGGATCACATAATCCCCGGCGACCGGATCAGCGATGTAGACCTGTTCGGAAACATCAACAACATTGTCACCAAATGTGGCGGCATTACCAGGATTGTCACGATCCAGCACCCAGGGCATATGAAGGGAATCCGTGCCAACCTCAATCAATCGTAGATCGAGATCATTGACCAGCATCGGGTCACTCGGGTCGAGCGACGGGACAACCGGACTTCCGGCCGGATCGGTCCAGGCGATGGTGACACGGATCGGTTCGGTACCATCGGAACGCATCAGGATGCGAGTGGTATCATCGTTTGCCAGCGTGATATCCTGCAGTGGGTAGAGCAGGCCAGCATCCTCGCTGATCATCTCGGCTGCGGCTTTCGCGTTGACAAGTCCCCAACCGTACATGTAGTCCGGGCCGACGTTTGGACCCGCCTCGTCCGCCGTATGCTGAACGACAGCCTTGATCATCGAGGCTCGTGCAATGACTTCATGCGTATTGAGGTAATGCTGGAAGAGCAGGTTGGCCGTTCCGGCAAAGTTCGGGGTGGACATGGATGTACCGGACGATGACGAATAGGCATCATCCCCGGTAGCATAGCTCGAGGTTAAGCCAACACCATTGGCGACTATGTCCGGTTTGATACGTCCATCATCGACAGGTCCCCAACTCGAGAAGGAGGACATGTCCACATCGTTCGGACCGTTGTAGCCGGATACCGGCAGATCATCGACTGCGCCCACCGTCATGATGTTCTTCGCCGTCGAATACCAGGCGATGCAATCCCAACCTTCCGCGCCGCCATCTCCCGGGGGTGCATTGCCGACCATTTCCTGCCAGCCTGAGCCATAATCGATGAAGTAAGAGCCGTTGCCGGCACCATTGTCGTTACGGTCATTGCCGGCCGATTTGCAGATCATGTAGTGGGGAGCGTTGTAGGCGATGTCATCCCAGTTCTGTGCGCTGGCGCCATAGAACCCGAAGCCGTAATCCTCGTCTTCCGAGATGTTGGGATCACCGTACCAGTACCAATCCCCGCCATCACTGCGCCACCCGGAAATACGGCTGTAGGAATGGTTCGAGATGTTCAGGTTGGGTGACGCCTGGGCCATCTCCGACTCATCGTTATTCCAGTCGTAGCTGAAGAGGTAGCCCTCGTAGCTCGCGCCCTTGGCATTGGCATTCAGCCCCGCCGCCGCCATCGTCCCTGCCACATGGGTGCCGTGGTTGGCAGGGCTGCCGGGGTTCTGCACGATGACACGCCCGCCAAACTCGACATGAGTGTCCCGCACTGGCCCGCCATCCCACACTGCCATGGTGAACGTATTCAGCCCGGTCAACTCGAGCCCGGCGCTGCCTCCTGGCCAGATCTGGTCGGCGCGAGTGGTGCGTGCGGCGTTGATGTTATCGGTGCCGTAATAGATGGCCCGGCCGCGCGAATCAATCCCTATTAGTTCTACTTCGGGGTTCTCGTTCAGCTTGCCATAGGGCCCACTGGTCTCGGCGGCAAGACGAGCCCAGGTCGGGCCACGCTGGGCCTCGTAGGTCGCCTGCGCACGTTGACTGATCGCCTCGAGCGCTTGAACGTTCGTCGTTGCCTGGGCGAATCCACTGCCCGGCAGGCCAATCATCAGCCCTACCAACACCAGGCCAACCGTTTGCATCACTGTTGTCCGTCGCATCATCTCAAATTGTATCCCGTTATCCCCAGACCCTCATGCCCGTGGGCTAGCTCTTGTCCTACTAATTAAATACGTAGAAAAACCCCGGTGGGAAGAGACCGAGGTCACAAGGAAGAAAGGGGGAGTCGTTTGAAATCAATACTACCCCTACTTCAACAGCACCACTTTTCGGGTTTGAGTTGTGGAAACTGTGGAAAGTTGGACAAAGTACACTCCGGAACTGAGTGTTTGCCCGTTGATTCTGAAGGAGTGATTCCCAGCGGGCAGGACACCGGAAGACAATCGTGTCACCTCCCTGCCCAGCAGGTTGTAGAGCGACAGGGTCACATCCCCTCGATTTGGTACGGTAACTGTAATTCGGGCACTCGCATTGAAGGGGTTGGGCCAGGCATTCGAGAGCGAATAGCCAGCGGGTAGTGGTGTTCCCGTCCAAGATTGTGGTTCATTCAATCCTGACTCACCGTTCAGTTCAAAGTGTGTCATCCTCTTGTGGTAGCTGTCAAGCAGCCAAAGTGTATGATCACGCATTGTGGGAATTCCATCACCATCAATATGGCCGACGAGTCTGGGTTCCTCTTCCGTTGATAGCGCATAGATATACATGCCATTATAATAGCGGTTTTGACTCAGGACGAGATAATCATCAGTGATGTACACGATATGAGGTAATTCCTCATTCGGGACGTATGGGAAGGTGTAATGGTGCTCCAATCCTGCTGGCGTCACGCGAAACAGGTAACTATCGAAACCGAACCAGTTTCTATTACCGGCAATCATGTTTTGGGCATCCGCGCAGGAGTCCTGATCGACGAGTTGGAATAGCCCATCTACCAGTGCATACTGCCAAACCCTATCTTGTGAGAGAAAAATGCTGGTAGTGATATAAAGGTAGGGATCATAGACATTGGCCTGCGGCCAACCTGTCTCGACTTCAAAGGTTTGTATCAGTTCAGGACCAGTATCATCCAGACGGATGATATGAACAGACGAGTCAGAATATGCGACAGTGTAGTAGTCCAGCTGAAGTCGGAACAATTCTTCGTATGAGTCGTACCTCCAGCCTGGGTCCAGAGGCATATCGTACAAGTGCTGAGCATCCCCTTCAGGAGAGAATGAATACAACTCAGTTGGTAAACTGGAGTCATAGGGTTTCTTTAGCAGCAGGTTATCACACAGTTGATAGTCTCTACCATCTCCAATTGATTGAGGGAAACTGACGATGGTTTCTGGCGCACCGTCAGTCCACAAATCAAGCAAATAAAGTCCTTCATCCAGATCTGCTTCGTCTGCATAGTTTCCAGAAATTTCAGTCAGAAATCCGGACTCATTTTCATCCATATAGTCGAACCGATAGCTTGTTGAAGCCAACCGAGGATGCTCCCAAACGATGACGGGATCGTGAGGATCAGAGATGTCGAGTAGACGAGAAGGGGGAGACGGGGTCGAGGAGATCAGCATGAACGTACTGTCAAAAGCGACAGCAAAACCTGACAGGTTGGCTCCCCATATCCAGTCTGGAAGGTCAACGATTTCCACCAGCGGGTCTTCTGGGAGCAGTGTGGGATTGAAGAAGTAGAGACGTTCTCCATACTCTCCTTGATCGTCAAGGTTTGTCGCGATGAACAGGCTGTCATCATACACCCCGATTCCATGCAGAGTGTGCGGATTGTGTCGGTACGTCACATCCCAGTAGCTCCAGCGATAGCTGTTGGAATACTGCCCTTCTTCATCAACTTGGGCAAAATTCAGCGAATAACCCTCACGCCAATGCCTTGACAGGTACATGGTTGTGTTGTTGAGAGTAACTGCCTGATTGATGTGCGGCTCACTGTAATAACCCTCAATGCTATCGACTAGAACCGGCGCGGTAGGATCAGCGATATCATAGACACAAACCTGCTCAAACTCCTCCACACGTCGTGCAAAGAGCGTGTTCCCAACGATGGACATGCAAGAATAAAAGGATGTATCCGCCTCCCATATCATTCTCGGATGGCTTGGGTCACGAAGGCTGAAAATGCCATCATTATTTACTACAAGGCTGTCGCCTGAAATCTCGCTGTACCAGACTCCTGTGGAATCATAACATATCCCGACCTGGTGCAAGCTGTCGTTTTCGCGTTGCAGAACATAGAGGTAGGGTCGAACTCCTGCGTATATCAGCCCATCATCAGTCGCATCGAAGGAATAATCGGTTGTCAGGTTGGGATTGCGATCCAGCAGGGTGATTGTGGCAGGCGCATTGTCGGGCACATCAAACTTGTACATCAGAAAGCCCTGTGTGTCTGACACATACACATAGGGCCAGCGAAGTTGCATTCGTTCTGGCTCATAGTAGCGATAGTAGTCGCCTTCCCAAGTGACACCCCAATCGTCAGGCTGCCGTCGTTCTGCAGAGGCGGAAGTCCAACCTGCGACAAGGAAGAAGATCGCGGACATGATCACAATCAAGGAGTGAAATCGGAAGACTGACTTTTTCATGGTTCTACTCTCATATTGATAGACTTGGGGATGCTGATTGATAGTCTATAATATAGTCCCCGGCATGCTATATATCATATCACTATCAAAAGCCCCCCATCCTTGTGGGACGGGGGGCTCTGACTAGACTATCGAATCCTACATCATATCCCAATCCAAAAATGGTTCCGAGAGGTCGGTCATAGCGTTGACGATCAGTTCGACCAGGCCGCCGTAGTAGATGCCACTGGTGGTTTTGGCGCCGTAGAAGTCGAGCAGGTCACGGATCTGGCCTTTGCAGTTGGAGCAGGGGGCGCAGATGTACTTCTTGACCTCATCACTGTAGAGGTCGGTGTCGCCGAAGGCTTCCAGGATCTGCTTCATCTTCATACGACCGGAGATGTGCATCCGCCAGTCCGCGAAGTTGTGACCGGACATGATCGCAAAGCCGGAGCCGCCGCCGCAGCAGTAGTTCCGGGTCCCGTGCGGTTCCATCTCACGGAACTGGGGTGCGATGTGACGCAGCACTCGCCGTTGCGGCTCGACAATGCCCATCGCACGAGTGATGTTGCAGGGATCGTGCAAGGTGACTGGAAAGTCATTCTTTGAGGGGTCGAGACTCAGCTTGCCGCTGAAGACGATCTCCTCCATCAGGGTCATCGCACTTTCACGCGGGATCGAGTTGTTAAAGACACGATCCGCGATCACACCAAGCGCCTTGTGCTCGTGACCGCACTCGCCCATCACGATCTTCTTGACCTTCAACTTCTTCGCGACTTCGAGGTGACGTGCCGCGACACGTGCCAGCTGGGCATCATCGTAGAAGAGACCGTAATTGACACCATCGTAGGCAACCAGGTCGCTCGACAGGGTCCAGGAAACTCCAGCCGCTTCCAGCATCAGGGCGAAGGCGCCGGGATTTTCTGGCCAGGCAAGGAACTCACCGGCGTTGTGGATCAGCAGAATATCAGCGCCTTCCACATCCCACTTCGTCTCAACCTTGATCCCGGTGCGGTCGGTCATGTCCTCGTCGATGAAATCGACATTGTCCTTGATCGCGACCGGGTTCATGCCGGTGGAGGATCCAACCTTGAGCTGCTGAACAGTCCCCTTCTCGTGCAGCTCTTTAGGCGAAATCCCCATCTCCATGCTGAACAGCTTGCGTAATTCATGGGTGATGAGACCGTTGTCCACCCCGATCGGGCAGGACTGGGCGCAGCGACGGCAAAGCGTGCAACGATACGCCAGTTCCATCAGACGGGAAATGGTGGTCCAGTTGCCGTCAATACCGCCATTCTGGAAGGAGTTGAAGACCTTCGTGCCCTTCTTGACATGCTTGAAATAGAGGCGACGCATCACCTCGGCACGATAGGTGGGACGATATACTTCATTCTCACCGCTCATGGTGAAAACGGGGCAGTCGGTGGCACAGGTCTGACATTTGGCACAGTGTTCCATCGACATGGTGAGCGGTTCGAGGAAGGTCCAGTTGTTTTCTTTCGTGAAGAGCTTTTCGAGACCCGAAAAGAAGCCCTTGACCAGTCGTTCTTCTTCTTCCGGCGTGGCTGGCTTGGGATGGCTGACCACGAGGGTGTCGTCCAGGCTGGCATCGAATTTTTCGCGCGCTTCCTCGCTCAATGCCTTGAAACCCGGCAGCTTCTCCATATCGTCATACGGCGGAGGAAGCGGGGGCAGGTCTTTCAGATCGACATGGGCGAGCTGGTCGGACGATTTGCTGATATCCTTGATGCTTTTCGGCGAGATCGTTGAAGTCTTGCTCATTTGTCGTCCTCCGCCCCGGTCGATGTCGCCACATCCACCCAGGTCTTTGTCCCGCCGCCCTGAATGTGCGGCGCTGCCCATGATACCTTCTGGTTCACCTGTGCCGCGATACGGTCCTCGAGCTTGCCGCCCGGGGTGTTGGGGGTGTCTTCCCAACGGATATCGTGGTACATGAAATACTTTGTAAAAAGATGGCTCATGTGGGTCAAAGGCAGGTAGGCGGCAAACGCCAGGCAGATGCCCAGGTGCCACTGCATTGCCAGCGTCAGGTGCGGCAGGTTACCCGCGCTGATCAGCCCGGCGTAGATGGTCGCGAGACGCTGGGGTGCGTTAGCATCGGTCCCGAAGACCACCAACGCACTGAGGAAAATCGCGCCGAGGAAGATGGCATTCAGATAGGTACCAGCATTTGCATACATACGTAGCTGCCTGACAAACAGACGCTTGTAAAGCATGAAGAGGGCACCGAACAGCCCCATCACACCGCCGGCAATCCCTACACCGCTGACAACCAGCAACAGGAACGAGAACACCTGGCCCATGCTCCCGACACCGAGCTGAACTCCGCTCAGTTCAAAAATGCCGCCCACAATCAAGAGAGCGATGTTGCCAATCAGCAGATAGAGGCCGAAATGCAAGGGGAAGGAGGCATACCAGAGGGAGCGGTTGTGTTCCCACACCCCCTTCAGCAGCAGAATCTCCTCCAGCATGACAACCAGTTCGCCCCAGTGGTCGACTTCGCGTTTGGTCAGCCACCAGTCGGTCTCTTCTAATACAGAGCCGCCGTAATGCGCTTTGCCCTTTTCATGGGGCACCGGGTACAATTCCCAACGCAAATGAAGCGGCATACGGGCGACACGGATGATTCTGACCGCACCACCGATCAGAAACAGGGCCGCGCCCAGGTACGTGAGCACGTGCCAGGCAGTTAACATGAGTACTCCTTCGTAGAGGACTGAACCCATACAGAACCCTTTAGGGCTCCGCACTGGCAGCGGATCCAGACCAATTCATCCCCCCATGGACTCCGATTGGAGCCATGAACTAATCAGTCGCACCCGCTTCCTCTAAATGGAAGGAATGACGTGTGGCATTGTGGACAAGGAATTTGATCTCTTCGGTCGAGAGCGGTGCCATCCGGTATACCTCGCATCGTCTGCAACGGTCATGCCCTTCCGGATGTTGCTCACGGCAGACCATCCAGCAGGGACGGTTTTCGCCGCAGAGGCAATTGCAATGTTCTCGATCCTCTTCCGTGCACCCTTTCAGTTCCCAGCATGGTAGCAGGGACCAGAGTCGACGGATGCCCTCGAGATTCAAACCCTTGTGTTTGATCAAATCCTGGATACTACCGATCCGTGTCAAATCTTCATGCGACAGGACCCGTACGTTCCCGGAACTGCGATGGTAGGTGATCAAGCCGGCAGACTCATATTTGCGCAATGCAGACTCGGACAGTTGTGTGATCCGTGCCGCTTCGCCGATGGTCATCACCGGTTCAAGAACCTTGTCGTTGTTCGAGGGAGCGTGATCCTCCATCCAGCGACGAAGTTCACGTTTCATGGAGCCCCCCACAAGCACTAAAATTCACATATTCAAATGGCTAAAATGGGGACATTGTCGTCCACCGCCATCTATCAGACCAACTACGTAACTGCCAGAGCCTATCAGGCTTTCGATTAAATGAGTAACCTTCGTGAAAAGGGCTCACTTGCCTCCCAACCTGGTGTGCCTAATATGACATTGTCTATACTTAAAAGTCAAGGCGAGGCGCGTAACTTGGTTATAACTTTATACTTAGGTTTGCTTAACTTCCTGTGCTATTCTTCACAAAGTGCGATAATCGCTGCACTTGAAAAGAAGTGTCCCGTCTCCAGGAGACGGGACACTTTGAGAGCAATTCCAGGCAGGCGCTTGCCTGACCGCCCTTCACATCAGCTCATGCGCTTTTTGAACTGTCCTGGCCCTGCAATTCCGATGGACGAATCCGTCTGCTCAGGTACATGAACGGGGTGTCCAGCACCGCTACCAGAACCTTCAAGAGGTAGGTGCTGATAGCAATCTGAATTACCACCCCCAGTGGGAAGACACCGAAGAAAGCGATCAGCGAAAAGAGGAGCGAATCAATCAGTTGACTGATCACGGTTGAGGCGTTGTTCCTCAGCCAGAGATGTTTGCCATTGGTCCTCTGCTTCCAGAAATGGAAGGCAAAAACATCATGGCTCTGGCTGACGATATAGGCAATCAGCGAACCGATCACAATCCGTGGCGTCAGGTCGAACAGGGTACGCATCGCCGGATCGACAAAATCATCCCCGGAGGGTTTGAAAAGCAGAAAGACCTGGGTGGCGATCAGGAAGGCAAATGCACAGGCCCAGCCGAACCAGACCGCCTTTCGCGCTTCTCGTTTCCCCCAGTATTCACTGATCAAGTCAGTCGCGAGAAAGAGGGCGCCATAGAGGGCATTGCCCCCGGTAGCTGCAAGACCGAAAAGGGTAATCTGCTTGGCAACGAAGACATTCGCCAGCACGATATAGACCCCGATCACCCCATACAGCGCGGCCTTCCCACCCATGCTGAACGCCGCGAGTACACCACTGACGGCGATTAGTGTCCAGAAAATGAAAAGCAGCTCGTTCGTCATCGTCTCCCATCCAATCCAAGTTCGTCGAGCGCCCCCATCACCCTTTCTACAGAAACATTCAAAACACTTGCACGCATCCCCTCGACTGACCGAGGGTCGTGGCCATCCGTATCCCCAGTTAAGGCACAGTAGCGAGTGTCATCCATCCAGGGACGATAGCGCTGCAGGTTGACCGAACAGAACAGCGCAACCAGCGGTAGCCCGACTGCGGCAGCCATGTGCATCGGGCCCGTGTCATTGGTGATCGCAACATCACATTTCGCCAACACCGCCGCAACTTCTGGAAGTGTCAGGCTCCCTTCCAACCGCAGCAGAGTTCCATCCAATGCCTCATCAATCTTCTCAGCGGCGGCTCGGTCATCCGGTCCACCGAGGGTAACAACCGTATACCCGCGACCTGCCAGCTGCTTCGCCACCTGGGCGAAACGATCCGATGGCCATTGCTTGGCATCCACATTCGCCCCGGGCAGGATTGCCGCGATCGGTGTGCTGATCGTAGCCAGCAGAGATTTGGCTTTTTCTTTAGACCGATCATCAAGCGGAAGGTTGAGAGGGCGATCGGAGGACGAGGCGCCAAGATGGGCCCCGACAGCCAGCTTCGTCAAGGCTTCGGGCACTGGATCACTCGATTTTTCCTGCACGGCTCGATCAAACCAGGGAGCGCGCCCGTCCGTATTCCGTCCTACCCAAATCGGTGCACCGATCACCTTCATCAGCAGACCGAGAGTCCAGGCACCACGTCTCGTTGATATGTTGTTCAGCGAGAGCAGAGCATCATACCGGTTCGTGCGTAATGGCTTAACCTGATCTCGGAAGCTGTTCCGCACCTCGGGACTCAACAGCTTCAATGGGTTCCGGAACTGTCCAATATCGAAGGGGTAAACACTGTTGACTTTGGGATGATGGGCGAGCAGATCAACTGCACGAGGGCTGGTGAGCAGGTCAATCCGGGCAGCAGGGAACCGTTCACGGAGCGCATCGAGCACGGGCGTGGCAAGCACCAGGTCGCCGATACCAGCGATCTGGATGACCAGCAGTCTTGGAGCACGCCCTTGCGGGAGCACCCGCTTTTCATCCGGCCTGTGCAGCAACCTCAGCACTCCTCCTCCACCTCCTTGCCGTCCCAACGCGCTCGTCACAAGTCGCGCAGGATCGTCGACCAATCTTGCCTTACCTGAGACCGTTCCGCTACTTTGCCTGCCCAAACCATGACGAGAGGGCAGACTCGTATGAACATCCAGAAGATACTCTTCCCAACCGACTTCTCACAGCCCGCAAACCGTGCTCTGGACCATGCGCTCGTGCTCGCGCACCGGTTCAAAGCGGAAGTCATCATGCTCCATGTGGAAACACCTTACTCTGCGGACCCGAACAACCCGCGAAAAGAGTTCCCCAAGCTGGAAGAACTGTTTCAGTTCATCCGAAGCCAGGCCAATGAACGTCTCGCTGACCCACAACTTCCGGTTATGAGCGGGGATATTACCACGTCCGAAAAGGTATTACGTGGCATCTCCGCCGCCCAGGAAATCCTTGCATTTGCTGACGAACACAAGGTGGACCTGATTGTCATGGGGACCCATGGGCGCAGCGGAATCGGGCATTTCCTGCTGGGCAGCACCACAGAAAAAGTGGTACATGGCTCGCTGGTGCCTGTGCTGACCATCCACTCTGGGGAAGACCTTTTCCTCAAGGCGGAAGGCACGTACAACCGCATCCTGATCCCCACCGATTTTTCGGAGGCGAGTCTTCATGCGGTCCGTTGGGGTGCCGACATCGCCGAGCGGTTCGGAAGCGAGCTGGTCGTGGTCCATGTGATCGAACCTGTCCTCGCCCCGCAGGCCCTTTTCGCGGGCGATCCCTCCCCGATTCGAATCGACAAAGAACTCCGCCAGCGCAGCGAAACCGCCCTGAAAAACTTCGCGGGAGAGTACCTGCCGGATGATGTCACCTTCGTCCTGAAAGCGGGCCGTGCGCATCACGAGATCGTCGCAACAATCAAGGAAGAGAAGGCCGACCTGGTCATTGTCGCAGACCAGGGGTGGAATGCGCTGGACCGTTGGCTGCTCGGCGGCACGACAGAAAAACTGATCCGCAAATCGCCGGTGCCGGTGCTGACGGTGAAATAAAACAAGGACAGGCGGAAGTAGAGCCTGCTAACGAAGCAACCCCTGCCAGGTGGCAGCATCTGACCACGTTGCAGGGGATTGCTTTGTCACTTCGTTCCTTGCAATGACGAATGTCTTACACTCCCAGCGCTTCAAGAATCGCCGCCGTATCACTCAAATCCTCGACTAAGATATCCGGTGCGGAGGTGCGCAGCTCCTCCAGTGAATCGGGTCCGGTCGCAACAGCCAGCACCTTGGCGCCTATCTCACGTGCCGCTGCCACATCACGGACCGTATCGCCAACCACCCATACCGTGCCATCCTCCCAGCCAAGACGATCCCGTGCTTCCTCCACCCCAGCTTTGAGGGCATCGGAACGGATCTCATGCTCGCCGCCGAATCCACCTGCGCCGAAACGGTCCCACAAGCCAAAGCGCTGCAACTTTACTTCGCAGGTCGACCGGCAGTTACCGGTACCGAGTGCGAGGGCGACATGGTCTCGCTGACCAAGTTCATCCAGCAGCTCCATCACACCCGGCAGCAGCATCGGGTCGGGGTGATCGTTGTAGATGGACGCGAGACGATCACGGAACCGTGCTTCAAATTTTGGGAAAAAGTCTTCGAAATCAGCACCGCGACCGACAGACTCCAGAATAGTGCGAACAATCCCGCGATCTGTCATGCCCGCGAATTCGACCCCGCTCGTGTGGGACTTCCTCTTCTGCCCGCTGACATCCTCGAGCGCACCGATGAATTGTTCCCGAACCGCAAGGTGGTTCTTGATCATCGTGCCATCAACATCCATCAAAATCAGGTGCGTGTACATACGGGCTTATCCAAGCTGGTAGACTTGCGGTTTATGAGTTGTGGTGTCGAAGACGACCACCGTCGGACCGTTGTGGGACCGACCCCCAAATACCTCACCCGGGTTGATCACACAGGGATTTCCCTCTTCGATCCGAAGTTCATGCGTGTGCCCATGGATAATTACATCGGCCAGTTCCTGGTGACGGAACGCTTCAATCCATTCCGGATGATGCATGACAACGAACTTCAGACCATCGAACTCGAAGATGTGCGGTTCACGGTGCAGCTCGCCCAACCCCTCGAATTGCTTTGCGAGGCCGACCCGTTCCCCGTCACAATTACCGTAGACTCCGTGGACCGGCACGCCTGCCTCACGCAGGACCTCGACGGTAAACGGTGCGACAAAATCACCTGCATGAAGGATGACCTCCACCCCTTGCCGTTTGAAGGTTTCGACAGCGTAGCGAAGGTTGGTCATGTGGTCATGGCTGTCGCTGCATATCCCTATTTTCATCTCACGATCCCCCACCAGGTGGGACAATCAGCATATCGATCAATTCGGCGCGAGCTGCCACTTGTTTTACATTGATATTTGCAGATTCCACCGGGGTCGGCATCCTGAACGTTTTTGTTTCACCGGGAGCGAGTCTAACCTCGCCCGGGCCGAGGGTGAAGGTGCCGAGATTGCGTGTACCCTGTACCAGCTCGAGTTCAACCATCGGGCAGGAAAAGGCGACGGTTGAAGACTGGTTTTGCATGGTTAACTCCAGAGTCAGATACCCATCTTCAATGGTCACCTTTTTCTCTGGAACGCTCACCCACTTTTCAATCATGGCAGGTGAATACCTCTCGGCAGTCACCCGCTGTACCTGCTCAAAGTTGCCCTTGACAAAAGTCATCACCAGGAAGCCGATTCCATCAAACTTTTCCACATAGACCGATTCATCAAAATCGGTACTACTGGCTTTCAGTTTGGGCAGTCCCATGTCCTGCAACAGCTCCATCCTCCGTCCGCTGAAAGGCGGCAGGTCTATCTCAACACGAGCAACCGTCCTTGTAGCACGATCTACCCAGACCTTAACTCGATCAAACTGGCGTGTCCCGAATAGCGATCCAGCGTCGATGTAATCATAGATCACAGCCTGAGAGCCTACAGGTTCTACATTCAGAGGAGGACCAAAGATATCATCCAGCTCATCCACAGATCGCGGGCTAGCCTTGCTGCCGATCCATTCACGAAGGTCCATCGGATTGACAGAACGCTGTCCAATCGAAGGTGCCCAGATCCAGGCACGGATGGAGTCGTTTTTCACCTCACACCAGTTGCCACGACGCATTCGCAGGCTGAAGCTCTGCCCTTTTTTTGCTTCACCCACGCGGTTGCCGCCTGGTGCGTCCCTCAGGTTCTCACTCGGGACGGTAACCTCTACCTCATAATAATCCTGTTCCTCGGTTTGCATCGTCTGCTGTCCAGCGCAACCGATAAGAAAGAAGAGAAGAAGCATACCCGGTAGTAGCAGTACCTTTGGAAATAGATGATAATGTCGCATCTCGTGTCCGCCGTATCTTTTGTGTGTTTTAAGTCTTACTCACCCGCATACTCTATCGCTGCAATCGCGTCCGGAAGACCCCATCCGAAAGTGTTGTCCGGATGGTCGGCACGATCTGCGGTGCTCATCAACGCTCGTTTCACCTTCGCCGCGCTCCAGTCGGGATGGGCGCCACGCACCAAGGCGACCACACCTGCAACAACAGGGGTCGACAGGCTGGTACCATTCCACATCGAATAGCTGTGTTCAGTTTGAGGTGAAAGACAAACTGTTCTCACCCCACGCCCCACCAGGTCCGGTTTGATCCGTCCATCGGCCGTCGGCCCACGGCTGGAAAACCGTCCAATTGCCCCGAGGCTGTCCACTGCACCAATCGTTAAACCGCCCGCGTTGTCACCCGGTGACCCGATGGTACGCGGCTGCGGCCCTTCATTGCCTGCCGAAGTGACACACAGTACTCCAAGGGTGGCCGCACGGTTGATCGCCCGACAGGTGATCGGTGTATCGCCGTCGGTTAGTGCCTCATTGTACCAGTCTGTGTACCCTAGCGATGAGCTTGTAACGCGCACACCGAGACGTTCCATCCACTCGAGTGCGGCGACATAGTTGTCTTCTTCAAGCGGCGTTTCGCTGGCGATGTTCTCTGTCTTTGCCAACAGAAAGGTCGCCTCGTAGGCGGTCCCAATCAGGTTACCCGGGCTATAGCCAGCGATGGTCGAGAGGCAGCCGGTACCGTGGTTCGCCTGCCCACGTACATCTTCCTTGGGCACCTGTCCGGTGTAGTCGTCATTACGGACCACATCCCACTCGGCGAAAACATCGAGCCGAGCATAGGCTTCATGAGACAGCTCAAAGCCACCATCCAGCACGCCCATCAGCACGCCACGGCCCATGTAGCCCCTGCGATGCGCCTCGACCGCATTGACTTGAAGCGCCTGCAAATAAGAGGGGCCGTACATCCCCGGCGCATCTGCTCCCGGTCCCGGAGCGGGGTTGCCATCGAAAGTGCCTACCTCCTCGTACCAGAAGCCCGCCACCTCGAGCTGACCGACCGGTTCGACGGAGGCTACGCAGGTCAGATCAAGAAGATGCGAGGCTTGCTCAGATGTCGCGGAAACCGAGACACGGTTAAACCAGCGCGACACCTGCTCGATCACAACACCCTGGGCGAGCAGGTCATTGATGTACTCCGGGTCAGGCGGCAGGTCAGCGATGGTGACTAAGTCCGCTTCCTCGATTCCTTCGATCCGCCTGCGCTCCAGCGCCTGTTCAGTCAGACCATGATCAAAGGCCGCTTCACGCAAATCAATCTGACTCAGCCCCTCCCAGCAGCCCTTGTCAAGCAGACTGATCCAATACTTCGAGGGCTCACCATCCGGCTCATTTGCGAGTAAATGCGGAGTTATGAGAGCGGTTGCGAGCAGCAGAACGACCGTTAGTCGCCAAATCAATGCGTACCTGTGACCCATTAATGTGCCTCGAGCCAATTTGCCCCCCAACCCGCTTCGACAAGGATCGGGACGCTCAGTTTCATCGCCTTCTCCATGCGCGGTTTGATGAACTCCATCGCCTCTTCTTCATGGCCTTCCGGTATCTCAAAAACGAGCTCATCGTGCACCTGAAGCAACATCCGCCAGGGTAAGTCATCTTTCAGGATGTCACGATCCAGCTTGAGCATCGCCAGCTTAATCAAGTCGGCGGCACTGCCCTGAACCGCCGTGGCGATCGCGACACGTTCCGCCTGTTGACGCACCTGTCCATTGCTGGAGTTCAGTTCGGGCAAGGGACGGCGGCGGTGGAGGATGGTTTCGACATAGCCATCCTTGTAGGCCTGATTCAGCAGGCTTTCAATAAACTGCTTCACCTTCGGGAACGCGCCGAAATAGCCATCGATGAATTCCCTGGCCTGCTCAATACTGATCCCCATCCTCGAGGAAAGGCCGTACTCACGCATCCCGAATAAAACACCAAAGTTGACTGCTTTCGACGCGCTGCGTTGCTCCTTTTGCACCATCTCGACCGGGATATTGAAGATCTCTGCCGCTGTCGCGCTGTGAATGTCCTCTCCCCTTTTGAATGCCGCAATCAACGCCTCATCGCCAGACAAATGCGCCATCATCCGCAACTCAATCTGGCTGTAGTCCGCAGATAACAGCGTGCACCCTTCCTGCGCGGTAAAGGCCTTCCGAATTTCCGCGCCCATCTCGGTGCGAATCGGAATATTCTGCAGGTTGGGGTCGGAGGACGACAATCGCCCAGTCGCCGCAACCGTCTGATGATAGCTGGTATGGAGACGGTTCGTCCTCGAGTTTACCAGCTGGGGCAGAGTATCCACATAGGTGCCCAAAAGCTTGCTCAGCTCGCGATGTTCGAGGATTCTTTTCGGCAGCGGATCGAGCGGAGCCAGCTTCTCGAGTACGGATTGATCCGTTGAAAAGCCAGTTTTGGTTTTACGCGACAGCTTGGTCGGCAAATTCATCTTCTCGAATAGGATATGCTGAAGCTGCTTGGGACTGGCGAGGTTGAACTCGGTCCCCGCCATCTGGTGACACTCCTTCTCAATCTCCCCGATCTTCAGCTTCATCTCCTCGCTCATCTTCGCGAGGAATTCGCTATCCAGACGGACTCCTTTTTCCTCCATCCGCATCAACACATCCGAGAGCGGCAGCTCGATATCCACAAGCAAATCCGTCAACCCTGCATCGTCAATCAAGGGTTCGAGCTCGTGCATCAAGCGCAGGGTCACATCGGCATCTTCGCAAGCATACTGGGTAATCGTCTTCAGCGGGACGCGATCCATAGTGATCTGCCCCTTGCCACTCCCGATCAGTTCCTTGGTCTCGATTTTTTTAATCCGCAGGTAGTTCATTGCAAGCGCATCGAGGTTGTGGGTGCGCTGACCGGGATTCAGCAGGTAGTCGGCAAGCATCGTGTCAAAAGCGAGCGGTTTCACCTGTGCGCCATACCGATTCAGGATCAGAAAATCGTACTTGGCATGCTGGGCCACCTTCCCGGGTCCACCTTCGAGTACCGGTCTCATCATCTCGACAATGCGATGTGCCGCATCGTCGATTTCGTCGAGGGATCGTCCCCCATCCTTCGGCGCGACCTCCCCCTCGAATTGGAAGTAGTTGATCGGGATGTAGCGTGCCGATCCGGGGCGGGTTGAGATGCTGATTCCGACAAGCTGGGCGCTGACCGGATCGGTCGAGGTGGTTTCTGTATCAATCGCGAAACGCTTAACCTTCTCCATTTCCTTTATCAGGGAGTGGAGCTGACGTTCTGTCGTCACTGCTTTGTAATCGGTCCCACCTGGCTGTTCTTCGACCGTCTTCGGATCAACTTCGAGGTAGCGGAAGAGGGTGCGAAATTCGAGTTCGGTGAAGAGCTTTTGCGCCTCGTCACTATCCCACGGACCGTAGGTCAGCTCCTC
The DNA here is from genome assembly GCA_020444265.1 of bacterium. Taxonomy (GTDB): domain Bacteria; phylum Electryoneota; class Electryoneia; order Electryoneales; family Electryoneaceae; genus JAHLLH01. The sequence goes on along the minus strand of JAHLLH010000016.1, from coordinate 2,133 downwards.
GATGTTGTACTGGACGGGAGCATCGGTTCGGATTGTCACCAGGTTCTTGGAAAGCAGGGCCTGATCGCGAAACTCGACCAGGTTCTCGCCTGTCTTGCCTCCCACCTCGTCGGCATGGCTGAGTACTCCTTCGAGGCTGCCAAACTGGTCAATCAATTTGATCGCGGTTTTCGGGCCAACTTTGGGCACACCGGGGACATTATCCGAGCTGTCGCCGGCCAATCCGAGCACATCAATCACCTGATCCGGCAGCACACCAAAGACATCCTTCACCTCGGCAGGCCCGAGGATGGTCACATTGTCGAGACCCTTGGTGTTGTTGTAGAACTTGACATTATCCCGTACAAGCTGGTAATAGTCCTTATCCCCGGTCACCAAAAAAACGTCGTAACCCTCTTCCCCTGCCTTTTGCGCAACAGTCCCGATAATATCATCCGCCTCATACCCCGGTAGGATCAACTTCGGGATGTTCAGCACGTTGAGCACCTCGTCCATCCTTGGCAGCTGTTGGGCGAGTTCATCGGGCATCTTTTCACGGGTTGCCTTGTACTCCTGGTAGATGTGGTGACGGAAGGTTGGCTCTCGACTATCATACACCACCGCGAGTAGATCCGGCTTTTCACGCTCCAACAGGGCAAGCAGGTTGTTGGTGAAACCAAAAACCGCAGAGACATTCTCCCCCTTCGAGGTGTAGAGCGGGCTCTTTGCGAGGGCAAAAAAGGCGCGGTAAATCTGCGCCATGGCATCAATCAGGAAGAGACGTTTAGCCATCGGTGTATTCCGTGTAGATACGGGCATGGGATCGAGATTCCATGCGGGCAGTGGGTTGGCGGAGCCGGGTTGTACGCTCCTGCGACGCAGAAAACCTGGTCGCTGTCAAAGGTAGAACCCTGCTCTGCTGTCGGGCAAGGAGACAGATGGCTTCCGGATGATCCCCATGAGGGTGGAAACTGTTGGAATCAGCCTGTTTTGCCTCCCGGAGAATCGCTTAGTTTCTTGTGATTTTTTGAAAATCTCCTATATTCCTGTTTCCCGAAAAACTCTCACAGAGAACCTATTTGCCCATGGCTACCATTCGCGGAATTGACCAGGTATTTCTGGACATTGATGGCGTGCTCACGCTTGGTGATCTTCCGATCCCCGGCGGCACGGCAACTGTCAACAAGCTTACCTCACTCGGCATTAAGGTCGCGTTTGTTACGAACACGACTCGCAAACCGCGGCGCAAGATTCACGAAGAACTGCTTAAGCTTGGTTTTCATGTCGAAATGGATGACGTTATTTGCCCGGCGATCATCGCACGTGAACGCATTCTTCAGATGAAGCGCTCTTCAGCAGCGCTCTTTGTCAATGAAGATGTGATGGAAGACTTCGAGGGGCTACGCATCACCAACAATCGTGCTGGCGCAATTGTGATGGGCGACCTCGGCGACAAGTTCAGCCCTCACATTCTGGATGAGATCTTCAAGCTTACCTTTACCGGCAGTGACCTCATCGCCTTGCAGAAGAACCGTTTCTGGCGTGACGAGAACGGTCTCCGTCTTGACCTCGGTCCCTATGTTGCCGCGATCGAATATGCGACCGGCAAGAAGGCGGACATCGTCGGCAAGCCCTCCCCCGGTTTCTTCCGAGGCCTGCTGAGCCGCTACCATGTGCGTCCGGAAAGCGCCCTGATGGTGGGCGACGACATCGAATCGGACATCAAGGGTGCTCAGCGTCTCGGCATCCGAACCGTCCTTGTCAAAACTGGCAAGTACGATTTCGATTTCGTCCAGCGCACTGGCATCAAAGCCGATGCCATTGTCCCCTCGATCGCGGACCTTTCGCCCGCCCTGGGGATCGAATCCTGACCTGAAAACTTCTGAACAATCAACACCCGTCCACCTTGTGGGCGGGTGTTTTTTTTGCCTGTATCCGGGCGGGGCGGCTTGATTAGGTGGTAAGATGGCTTGGTGAGGTCGACTCGGAACTGTAATCTCGGGTCATCCCTTAAGATTGGTGTGCTGAAATGCACGCTTGGGTGACGGGGCACCCAAGCCACTTTACCGGGGTCCAGCCCGAGATAACCGATCAACGCAGGGTGCCCCGGCTTGACTTGCCAAGCCGGGTACCTTTTACCTGTTTGGGCTTGCC
>JAHLLH010000017.1 GCA_020444265.1 bacterium | reverse complement strand
CAGGGAAACACTTTTGTCCGCATGGATGAACCTGCAATTCTTCAATCATTCATTATGGCAAATATAAAAGTGAACTTTTCCCATAACTGTTTTTCAAAAACGCAAAGATATCTTCCTGCTCGAAAACTGTTTTAGCAAGCAATATGTGAAAAACCTCTTTCTCATCCTTGAAGGTCACTCCTGAAGGTGATATCATTAAAAAAGATTAAAGGGGGGGGGGAAATTTCTTGCCTATTTGACACGATAACGATAAAATTTTTTCTGTTCCTCTTGCAAAGGGAGTTGCGGAATTATAGAATTAAGAAATAGACTACAAATTAAAACGATGCGGAGATATGAAGTCTACAGATGGAGGAGTCTTATTAACTTTTTTTATTTAAGGAGGAAAGATTATGAGAAAAATTTGTTTTAAAAGCATGTTGATTGCATCGCTCGGTCTGTTCTTGATGGGCTGTGCTGGTGGTCAAAAACCAGTTGCCAAGGAAGCGCCCCCGCCATTTCAACCAGTCAATTTAAACACAGGCTTGCAGTCCGGACAGTTCAAGCAGAAGACGAACGCTTTCATGGTGATTCTGGACAAGTCGGGCTCCATGAATGAAATGTACAGCGGCCACAAGAAAATTCAACTGGCTGAAGAATTGGTCTCGCGCATGAACCAGACGCTGCCGAATATGCCTCTGACGGCCGGAATGGAGACATTCGGAAGAATGGAAACTTTCACCTCGCAGTATGCAACCTCTAAAACCGTGTATGGGCCTGCTGCGTATTCAAAGGATGCGTTCGCCAATGGGTTGGCCAAAGTGGATTGCGCTCGAGGTCTGAGTCCCCTGGATTCCGCCATTAACCTGGCCGGTGAAAACATGCAGAATGTGCAGGGTCAGATTTCACTGATCATTGTCACTGACGGAGTAAAAGAGGACATGAACTACGATGCGGCCCTGGCAGCAGCCAAGAAGGTAAAGGGACAGTATGGCGACCGGCTCTGCATTTATCCGATACAGATTGGAAAAGATAAGGAAGGCACGGTCTTTCTTGGAAAAATCGCCGAGGCGGGTGGATGTGGTTTTGCAGTCAATGCGGACGAAATATGGTCCAACGACGGCATGGCGGCATTTGTGACGGACGCATTCCTGGAAAAGGTGGTAGTGGTTGAAAAGGTTGAAGAGGTTGTGGTGGTGAGACCTGCGCCAGGCCCCAATGACACTGATGGAGACGGTGTTACAGACGACATTGACCAGTGTCCGAACACTCCCAAGGGCGCAGTCGTTGACGCACGAGGCTGCTGGGTGCTGGATAAGGTCTATTTCGATTTTGACAAATCCAACATCAAACCTGAATTCAAACCCGCACTTGACGCTGTTGCAGGGGTACTCAATAATAATCCTTCCGTGAAGATGACCATCTCAGGAAATACGGATTCCATAGGAACTCCGGAGTACAACATGGGGCTTTCCATCAGGCGTGCGAAGTCGGTAAAGGCCTACCTTGTCAGCAAAGGGGTGAATGCAGACAGAATTTCAGTCATTGGATACGGAGAGGATAGACCTGCCGATACAAATGCCACTGCAGCGGGCAGAGCAATGAACCGACGGGCTGTTTTGCTCCCCATGATTTGATCAGGGAACGAATCCGTCTATTGAGACGATAGGTGGACGGTCGGGGTTGGATCTGCATTGCGGGTCCAACCCTTTTTTATTTCTTTTAAGCGCCTTTATCGAGGAAAGGAATACGCATTATGTGGTCAAAGTGGGCCTTGCTGACGGATCTTTATCAACTCACCATGGTCGGAGGATATGTTCTAAAAGGAAAGAAAGACCAGTGGGTCAACTTCGATTATTTTTTTCGGCGGATTCCCGATGACGGCGGTTACTGTGTTCTTGCGGGACTGGCCGATCTCATCGATTATGTCCGAAAACTCCGATTCAATAAAACAGACATCTCCTATCTGAAAGGGTTGGGAATATTCGATAAGGAGGTTCTCGAATATTTTGAAGATTTTACATTTCAAGGCGACCTGTTTGCCATGCCCGAAGGTACGGTGGTCTTCCCCCATGAACCCTTGATTCGCGTGACAGCCCCCCTGCCCGAGGCACAGATCATTGAAACAACCCTTCTTAATATCATGAATTTTCAAACCCTTGTTGCTACAAAAGCAGCCAGGGTCAGGTGGGCGGCAAATGGGGATCATGTGAGCGATTTCGGTCTGAGAAGGGCCCAGGGCCCTGACGGCGCCCTGATGGCGTCACGCGCAGCCTACATCGGGGGTGTGGATGCCACATCAAATGTTCTTGCCGGTCGCTTGTACGGGATTCCGGTTCGCGGCACCCACGCCCATTCCTGGGTGGAGAGCTTTTCCAATGAACTGGAGGCATTTCGCGCCTATGCCAGCGTATATCCGCGGGCCTGTCTGCTTCTGGTGGATACCTACGACACGTTGCACAGCGGGGTCCCCAATGCCATTCAGGTGGGACACGAATTGCGCGAGAAGGGGAACGATCTTTGGGGGATCCGGCTGGACAGCGGGGATCTGGCGTACCTGAGCAAGGGAGCTCGCAACATGCTGGATGAAGCAGGTTTCAAGGAGTCGAAGATCGTTGCCTCCAGCGACCTGGATGAGTGGATCAT
>JAHLLH010000007.1 GCA_020444265.1 bacterium | reverse complement strand
TTGAAACACAAAAACGTTGCTTAACTCCCTGTCCACCAAAACGGGGGAAGATCAGGCTGGGTGGCCCGACTTGCTCGTCAAATCGGGTTTGTTCATACAATGGCTAACAGCTTGTAGACAGAGAGGCCCGAGGCTCAAGCCCCGGGCCACCCAACTTCTGTTCCGGCAGACCCGAAGATCTGACGGTGCCTCGGTCAGGTCTGAGGACCGGACCGAACTGCCTTACTGCACCAACACCATTTTCCGCAGCGCGCGGAAATCATTGACCTGGATCGAGTAGAGGTAGACACCACTCGCGAAACGGCTGCCATCGAACTGCACCTGGTGCCAGCCGGCCTGCTTCTGGCCCTGGACCAGGGTCGCCACTTCACGCCCCTCCACATTGTAAACCGTTAAGGTCACCTCGCCCGCCTGCTTCAGGCTGTAGCGGATGGAGGTCTGCGGATTGAAGGGGTTCGGATGGTTCTGCTCGAGGGCATAGACCGAGGGTATCCCGGTTTCAGGAGCATCGTTGACCAGCTCGCCCATCACGGCAACTGTGGTCTCGCCGCCCAGTTCGGGATCGTTGTGGTAGACAACCACACTGCTGCTGAAGGCTCCATCACGAATCGGTTCCCAGAGCAGCGGAATCGTAACGGTACCACCCGGTTCAATCGTCAACGGGAAATCGACGTCACCGACCGAAAGCAGGTGTTGATGGGCGATATTGACAATGACTTCGTCGATGATGCCGTCCGCTTCACCCGTATTCTCAATGACCAGGCTCGCTTCTCCAACCGGATCGTCGCTGTAGATCATCCCGAAGTCGACGGTTTCGGGGATCATCAGTTCGGGGTACTGAACGGTTAGACCGACCAATCCAACGTAGGAGTCGGTCCCATCTATGTCTTCATCATGCACAATGTGCAGTGAGTCGCTTAAATCGCCAGCAGTCGTGGGTGACCAACTGATGGTCCAGGTTGCTGTCGCCCCAGGATCGAGGGAAACCGGCAACGTTGCATCAAGAGAGAGATCATCACCGTGGACAAAGTCCGCAGAGGTCAACTCTCCCGCCTGCGTGCCATAGTTGCCAACCGTGACATCAAAGGTCACCGTCTCGCCGACTTCCACCTCACCAAAATCATGCGTCGCGGGTGCAAAGCCGAATATGGGGCCTTCGAACGAGACAAACACTTCGGGGCGATAGACACGGTTTCCGTTGGCATGACCGTGCGGCATTCCCCACTCGATCCTACCATTGGCATCGTAATCGATCTCCAGATCATACACCGTCGTATAACCCCACTGGGTCGAATAGACAATCGACATGGTACCGTCGACCGGTTTGAACACTGCCGTCGAGGTCATCGGCACCTGTTCGGTCGTGGTCACCGCGACCGGGAATCCGGTCAGGTTGCTCAGGCCATCCCGTCCGAAGAAAGTCAGGTCGTTCCCGCCGGGACCGAGCGAGGCGAAGAACTGGTAGCCCACGGCATCGCTGGTTGGCTTGAGTACCGCCACCGACTCAGACCGGCCCGCCTCAGTTCCCGTCGAGAAGGGATAGCCATCGAGGTAGGCACCATCCAGCCCAACCGCTGAAACATAATCGCTGTTCCACGAGCGGAAGAGGATTTCCGGGGTCGAATCACCATCGACATCCGCAGCACCGGAGAACATCAGCAGAGAGGCATCTACATTCTGCGGGGCGACCGGGAAGTTTTCCTGAAGCGTACCATCCTGGTCCCAAAGGTAGACCCCATTGACCCCGGCAAACGCAACATACCAGCCGGTTTCGGAAGGAATCACCATCGGTGGGGACATCTGGAAGCCGGTGGGTGCCACAAAGCCAACCGGCCAGCCGGCGAGATCAGCATCCCCATCGGCTGCACGCGCATGCATCTGCAAATCCTGCCCTGGCCAGACAACCACAGCCGTCCCGCCATTCACATCCGCCGGCACAACCACCGGACCGGCGCCAATATGGGGACGGCTGACGTTCCAGGGGAAACCATCCACTTCCGACCCGGACTGGTCGATGGCATGGATTTCGGCAGAGGTGCTGTAGATGATTTCGTCGAAACCATCCCCGTCCACATCCGCGCAGGCAAAGGTGGAAATGTCCACCTGGGCCAGTGTATGACCTCGTGAAAGGGTCGTATTCAGGGTGCCATCAAATTCGAGTACAGCGATGGCACGTGAGGTGGCGGTGTTGCGACGTAGCATTGCGATCACTTCCAGCTCCCCATCACCATCAACATCAGCGATCTGCGGCCCACCCGCGAGATAGTCAGCGGTCGGTTCTGCGGGAACCAGGTCCGCACAGGCCCACTCCTGCAGCAATTCGCCATCAATCGAGAAGAGGCGTATGTGGTTGGTGGTCGCGGCGGCGATGTAACGGCTGCCATCGCTGTCCTCAACTACGGCGAGGGGATTGACACTCGTGAAGGGGTTGTTCCCGCCGGCACTTAAATCCTGCGGCCAACCGTCACGAAGCACCGGCTGAGCAAAACCAACCGAAGCCATAAGCAATCCCAGCAGGCAAAAAACGAGCACACGTCTCATGGTCCATCTCCTTCAATCGTCCAACAGATGTCCGGCGGGGGGTTACCGGATCAGGATCATCTTCCGCAGAGCGCGGAACTGGTTTGTTTCCAATCTGTAAAGGTACACACCGCTGGCCAGGGTGTGCCCATTGAAGCGCACGTTATGGATGCCCGCTTCACGGTACCCATCTACCAGCGAAATCAGCTCACGCCCCTCAATCGTGAAGACGGTCAGCTTTACATCTCCCGGTTGAGCAAGGGAATAGCGGATCACGGTCTCCGGGTTGAAGGGATTCGGGTGGTTCTGCTCGAGGCTGTAAGAGACCGGGAGCTTGTCCTCATCGACACCCACCGACCAGATACCGTCCAGATAGATCGTACTCGTGTAGCCGAGGAATGGATCGTTGTGCAGCATCTCAATTTCGGTCATCAGTACGCCCTCGACCACAGGTTCCCAGGTCAGGAGGATTGAACCGGTACTCGAGGGAGGCAGGATGAGGGGAAACTCTGCCTGGATGGTCAGCACATCGGCGACATCTTGCGGCACAAGGACGGTGTCGATTCGTCCCACCCCGCTACCATCGTTCTCAATTTCCAGGTTGATGGTTTCCATCGCCATGGGGTCTGTGACAATTCCATAATCCAGGTGGGATGGAAAGAGCAGTACGGGAGGTTGACCAGCTTCCCCCTCCAACCTGATCGCCGTCTCCGTGGAGGAAGGGGCTGGATCATGAGTAATGGTCAGCGTGCCCTCGAGCAGGTAGGGATCTTCCGGCGACCAGGTAAGGGTGACTGTCTCGCTCGCACCCGGGTCAAGCGTAAACGGCACCGCTGGCTCAACGTTGAAGTCCGCGTCAAACTCGCCCGCCTCCACCTCGAGGGCGGTCACCTCTCCCGCTTCACTGCCGAGGTTCTCAATCGTCACCGAGCCTTCCGCCTCGTCAAACACCAGCAACTCGCCGAACTGCAATGTGTCGACACTGAAGCGAAAGAAGGGAGCATCCTCTTGTCCCAGCAGGGTAGGACGATAGACCGGGTTGCCTCCCGGTTGACCGGACGGCATCGCCCATTCGAGGGTCGCCGTGTCCTCCAGCTCCACCTCGAGATCGTAGACCGCAGTATAGCCGAAGGTGGTGTGCACCACAATCGACATCAGGCCGTTTTCATCCTGCGGAAAGAGGGCGACACGTGGACGCGCCTGCCACTCGGTAACGGTGAAATCTACAGGAAAACCGGGCAGAGGCTGACCATCCCGGTAGCCCATAAAGCTGACATCGCTCAGCTCGGGTCCCTTGGCGCCGAGAAAGAGGTGGGCAGGCGCAGAAAAGCTGGTTTTCATCGCCACCGTCTGCGCATTCCCGGTCCCCTCGGCACTCAATGCAAGGGGATATAGCGGCACATACTCCGAACGCAGATTGATCGCATGCAGGTTGGCATTGTACGAGCAACGGAAGAGCAACTCCGGTGAATTGTCGCCATCGACATCGGCCGCACTCATCCAGGATAGCGGCCCACTGCCTGTGGGCAAGGGACGTGGGAATCCCTCAGGCGAAACACCATCCTGATCCCAGAGGTGCGCATTCCCCGGATCGACTACCGCTACATACCAACCATTCGGCTGAGGGATGATCACAGGGCCGGCACGGTTGATCCCGCCAAGACTCTCGAAACTGACAGGCCACCCGGGTCGTTCCTGCTCCTCACCAACAGCACGCGCATGCATCTGGTAGTTGGTGCTCATCCAGACCAGCACCGGGCTGCCTCCGGTCACTGCGGAGGGTACGACAGCGATCCCGGTCCACGCATGGCTTGCCTGGAAACCAAGGTCCCAGGGAAATCCTGCCAGTTCGCTGCCATCCTGATCAATCACATGAACAGCATATCCTGCGGTGAACGCAATCTCGAGTGCGGGATCATCATCCAGGTTCTCCAGCACTACCTGCGAAAAGTTGGTCGAGCTCATCGAGAAGGATTGAGTCAGGGTCTGATCGATCGTTCCATCCAGATCGTAGACCCCGATACCTCGGACGAATGCACCAAAATCACGCAAGCCAACGACTATTTCCGGTTCCCCATCACCATCCACATCCCCGATGTTCGGACCAGCGGTGATGCTATCGGCACTCAAGGGGTCAGCCAGGGTCCCCGCCACCGGCCACTCGGCCAATAGGGTGCCATTTCGGTTGTAGAGACGGATATCGTGGGGAGTCCCGGTGGCAATCAGCCAGGTGCCATCCTCGAGGATCTGGACGGCAAGCGGATTGATCATGCTGATTCCAGCAACATTTTCTTCGCCGTAGTCATGCGGCCAGCCATCACGCAAAACAGGCTGGGCAAAAAGGAACATCGGCAGGAGGAACCCTGCGAGAGTGGTGAGCGAAATCCAACGTTGCATCTCCGCCTCCGGAGCGGAACCGATACCGGTTCCTTCTCTTGTTGTCAGCTCAACTGGACAGCCTGAAAGTAGGACCGCAACCTCCGGACCCGCCAATGGGAAGGGCTTGTTTTTTATTTCCGTGGCTTGGTTACATCAAGTCTCCTCACCTGACGCGATCCCCCTAGATGAATAAACCCGATCCGTCATTTGCCGGATCGGGCCACTCTGAAGCCCGACTCAAAAAGGGACCGGCATCTGCCGGTCCCTTGGGGTTACTTCGATGTAGCTAGGTTTACTCGTCCGCGTCCTTGCCGCTGAAGTCCTGCTTGGCGAGGTGGGCGAAGTAGGCGTAGCGACGAGTCGCATCGGCATTCGCCATTTCGGCCAGTTCCTTCGCGGTGTCGGGAGAGGATTTGAAGAGCATGCGGAAACGCTGCTCGGTGTTCATCCAATCCGCGACCGGCATCTTCGGCGGTTTGCTGTCGAGCTGCAACGGGTTCTTGCCTTCGGCGGCGAGATCCGGGTTGTAACGGTAGAGCAACCAGGCACCAGAGTCGGCTGCCATTTTCTGCGCCGCCGCACCCTTCTCCATGTCAATGCCGTGCGCGATGCAGTGGGTGTAGCAAATGATGATCGAGGGGCCATCATAGGCTTCCGCTTCCATCATCGCCTTCATCAACTGCGTATCGCTGGCACCCATCGCTACCTGCGCGACGTAGACATTGCCATAGCTCATCGCCATCAGGCCAAGGTCCTTACGTGCCAGGGGCTTGCCACCGGCCGCAAACTTCGCAACCGCCCCAAGCGGGGTTGCCTTGGAGCACTGACCGCCCGTGTTCGAGTAGACGCCAGTATCCAGGACAAGCAGGTTGATGTTTTTACCGGAGGCGAGGGTGTGGTCCAGGCCGCCATAACCAATATCAAACGCCCAGCCATCACCACCGATACTCCAGACACTCTTCTTCACGAGGCTGTCGGCCACGGAATCGAGCAGCTTGGCATCGGGTGAACCCAACTCGGCCAACTTGGTCCGGAGCTGCTTGACACGTTCACGCTGTTCGAAAATGGCCGGCTCATCAGCTTGGACAGCCATCATGATTTCATCGACCAGCTCCGCGCCGATCTCGGCACGCATGCGTGTCAGCATGTCACGCGCATACTCGGTCTGCTTGTCGATGGTGAGACGGAAACCGAGGGCAAATTCTGCGGCATCCTCGAACAGGGAATTGTTCCATGTCGGCCCACGGCCTTCCTTGTTGGTTGTCCACGGGGTCGTCGGCAGGTTGCCGCCGTAAATCGAGGAACAACCGGTAGCGTTGGCGATCACTGCACGGTCGCCGAAGAGCTGGCTGAGGAGCTTGACGTACGGGGTTTCACCACAACCAGAGCAGGCGCCTGAGTACTCAAAGAGTGGCTCGAGGAACTGGCTGCCCTTCACATTGCGCTTCACCAGGCTGCGATCCACTTCCGGAATCTCGTCAAGGAAGAACTCGTAGTTCTTACGTTCCTGGACACGCAGCGGAAGCTGGTCGGCCATCTCGAGGGCACGTTTGCCGGTCTTACGGTCAGCAGCCGGGCAGATCTCGACACAGAGCTTGCAACCGGTGCAATCTTCCGGGGCGACCTGGATCGAATACTTCTGATTCTCGCCGAATTCCTTGCCCTTGTAGTCGCAGGATTTGAAGCTTTCCGGCGCCTTGTCCAACAGGGAAGAATCGAATGCCTTCGCACGAATCGAGGCGTGCGGGCAGATCATGACGCATTTGCCGCACTGGATGCAGATGTCCTCGTCCCAAACCGGAATTTCAAGGGCGATATTGCGCTTCTCCCACTTGGTCGTGCCCAGCGGGAAGGTGCCATCCACCGGGAAGGCGGATACAGGCAGGTCATCGCCACGGCTTCCGATGATCTCTCCGAGTACGCGCTTGACGTAATCTGGAGCGTTATCCGGGACGGCCGGGAGACGTTCAATGGTGCTGTTGACGGCTTCGGGGATGGTAACCTCGAAGAGGTTCTCGACGGTTTTGTCGATGGCATGGTAGTTCATCTGAACAACCTGCTCACCCTTTTTGCCGTAGGTCTTTTTCGCCGCTTCTTTGATCTTGGCAATCGCCTCATCCTTCGGCAGAATACCGCTGATCGCAAAGAAGCAAGTCTGCATGATCGTGTTGATGCGTGCACCCATCCCGGTGTCTTTCGCCACCTTGTAGGCATCGATCACGTAGAACTTCATCTTCTTGGAAACGAGCTGCTCCTGCACCGGGCGCGGGAGGGTGTCCCAGATTTCATCCGGACCATTCGGCGTATTCAGCAAGAAGGTTGCGCCTTCCTGGGCTTCCGCCAGCATCTCGTACTTCTCGAGGAAAACCGTCTGGTGGCACGCGACAAACTGCGGGTCGCTGACCAGGTAGGTTGACCGGATCGGCTTGGGTCCGAAACGGAGATGGCTGGTGGTAATGGCGCCGGCCTTCTTCGAATCGTAGACAAAATAGCCCTGCGCGAAGTTGTCCGTTTCGGTACCGATGATCTTGATGCTGTTCTTGTTCGCACCAACCGTACCATCGCTACCGAGGCCGTAGAACTTACCACGGAACACTTCCTTCGGCTCGACGCTGAAGGTCGGGTCGTAATCGAGGCTGAGGTTGGTGACATCGTCCTTGATGCCAACGGTGAAACCGTGACGCGGCTTCTCGTTACCCAGCTCGTCGAAGACCGCCTTGATCATCGACGGGGTGAATTCCTTCGAGGAAAGGCCGTAACGTCCGCCGACGATGCGCGGGCGGGCCATCGGGAGGAAGCCATCACGGTCCGCTTCTTCAATCGCGCTGACGACATCGAGGTAGAGCGGCTCGCCATTGGCGCCCGGCTCTTTTGTGCGGTCGAGGACAGCGATCTTCTTGACACTCTTCGGCAGGCTGTTGATAAAAGCCTTGATGTCCATCGGCTTGTAAAGACGGACCTTGACCACACCAACTTTTTCGCCCTGGTCGGTCAGGTACTCAACCGCCTCTTCCGCTGCCTGGGCACCGGAACCCATCAGGACAATCACCTTCTCCGCGTCGGGGGCGCCGACATAGTCGAAGAGGTGGTACTGACGGCCTGTCAACTTCGCAAAATCATCCATCGCCTCCTGGACAATGCCCGGGACAGCGGTGTAGAACTTGTTGATCGTTTCACGAGCCTGGAAGAAGACATCCGGGTTCTGCGAGGTACCACGCAGGACCGGGTTCTCCGGGTTCATCGCACGGGCACGGTGCGCCATCACCAGTTCATCGTCCATCATCGAACGGATAACATCGTTCTCCAGCACTTCGATCTTTTGCACTTCATGCGAGGTGCGGAAGCCATCGAAGAAGTGGACAAAGGGGACACGCGATTTCAGGGTCGCCGCCTGGGCGATCAGGGCGAAATCCATCACTTCCTGCACATTGTGGCTGGACAGCAGGCCCCAACCGGTCTGACGGACAGCATTGATGTCGCTGTGGTCACCGAAAATCGAGAGGGCGTGTGTCGCGAGGGTACGAGCCGACACGTGGAACACTGTGCTGGTCAGTTCGCCCGCCACCTTGTACATCGTCGGGATCATCAGCAACAATCCCTGGGATGCTGTGAAGGTGGTGGTCAAGCTGCCAGTCTGAAGCGCGCCGTGCACCGCCGCCGAGGCACCGCCTTCGCTCTGCATTTCCTGGACACGTGTCACCGAGCCCCAGATATTCTTGACACCTTTCGCCATCCACTCGTCCGCCCACTCGCCCATGTTCGAGGACGGGGTGATCGGGTAAATTGCTGCAATCTCGTTGGTACGATAAGCGACATATGCCGCAGCTTCGTTGCCATCGATGGTCACGTACTTGCCGGCCATCTTGTTCTCCTCTCACACTATGAGCGGACCGTTTCGCCCTCCCCCCGGTCCGCTCTATGGTTCACAACTGCGTGGTGATCTGATCACCTTCTTTAGATGTGAAGAATATCGCAATACTGGACCCTAATTGCAAGTAAGACCAATATGTTAGGCGTGGCTAAAACGGGTAGGTTCTGCATTTTCAGCTATCTTGATTTCTCCTCCTGGAGACAAGGAGGCACAAACCATGTACTTTCAAGTGCAGAATAGAGTTAGGTCTAGTACAAACTGCTACGTAAGTCGAAGATTTTGGTGGTTCGTAAGCGAAGGTACCCCGGGTCGTCAAACTTTCCATGTCAGCACAAACTTGCCCAATCCTGTCATCCCCAGCTCGCATGCCTGCGTCAGCAGGCACGTGACCAAAGGGATTCCGCCGAAGGCGGGCGAGCGTCGGGGATCCCCCGTGGCAAGCATCCGCCGCTACCGTCTTCGATCAACGGGGATGCCCGACGTCCCCAACACAAACCCCATGTCAGGCGATGTGTCATCCCGGACTTGATCCGGGATCCAGCATCCACAGTCGTGGACGTGCTGTCCGCTTCGATCCGGTTCCGTGCTCTCGTGGGCGAGTAGGGTTGTCGCTTCACCATGCCCTCTCACCGCAGGGCCGACAGAGGAGTAACGCCAATCCATTCGAGGCTGGATCCCGGTTCGAGGCCCGGGATGACATGGGTAAGACTTTGAACAGGTAACCCGGATCTGAAGACCCGGGCTAGCTGAATTCACCAAAAATGTCGTTTGACTATCAGATCTCTTCGGAAATCTCCTCCGAGGGGAGGTCATCAAAGGAAACCGGCGGTTTAGCATCGGACTTGACAAAGAGGTTGTAGATCAGGGCGAAGAGATAGCCGCCGACAAAGCCATCGACAAAACCCCAGAGGAAGCCGATCAACCCACCGATCCAGCTCACCTGGTAACCGAGGTAGACGTAACGCAGCACGCCAAGCGTGGTTCCCGGCGACCCAATGAAGGTTACCCACCAGGTGATCGAGAGGATCGCCAGCCCGAGCAAGAGACCAAAGGTCAGCCCGAGGGCGAGGGGTCGCAATTTCATCGGTACCTCCAGGTGGATCGATGCTTCACGCCACCCCCTCTTTCGGTGATGGCACATTCCGGTTGAGGCAACCTACTCCGCAGCACCGTTCGCTGCAAGGGCGGGACGAGCATCCTCAAGGGAAACCGTCTCCGGTATACCAGTCATCAAGCACTGTATCGATAGGAGCCGAACTGGTTCTGCTTGTAGGCTCCGACTTTCCCGGGATAAGGGGTTTTGTGACGTTTCGGCTGTGGCGCCTGCTTTGGGGTACGAGTCTTCGGTGGTTTCTCTTTCGCGGGCTTGGCCGCCCTGGGGAGCTTTTCACGTTTCGGCTTACGTGGTTTCCGCTCCGTACGGGCTTTCGTGGGCTTCGGCGCACGGGTTTTGGGGGGACGTTCCCCGCCACCAACTGCGTCGCCAAGGAAAACATTATACAGCACACTGATCAGCAGCCCAACCGCCATCCCGGCGAGGAAAAGCCAACCGAAGCCGACCAATGCACCAACCGGGCTGAATTCGAAGCCCGGAAGCAGACGGCCCAGCCGGCTGATGGTCTGACCCGGAGTGCCTTTGAAGAGCAGGAAGAGCGTGATGAGCGCGAGGTGAGTCCCCGCAAACAGCCCGGACGTAAAGGAGAAAGGTAGAATCCGGAGTCTCATCACAACACACCTCCCAATCGTCACATCATCCATCACATCCACCGAGAGCCGGAATCCCCGTCCACGAGAGCACATGAGGGGACCGAAGCCGAGCGGTAATGTAGGAAACCCAAGAACGGAGGTCAAGTCTTATAATAGTTATTCCTCTCGTTATAATACTTAATTATAAAGTACTTAAAAGAAAGAAAACAACGAATAAGCGAAAGGGGGTCTGGGGCCAAGGGTGGCTCGACTTACTCGCAAGTCGGGAATATTCAGTAATTGTAAGCCTGTGTTACGCACCCACGGCGCAGTCATGGCGACAGCCAAGCCATTCTGATTGAGAACACGAATAGAAAGCGTAGACCCGGGCCAGGTAACTTACTCATGCCTCAGCGAGGCGGAGGGGTTCCGTCGCACCACACGCAGCGCCTGGCTGGCGGCGGTCAGCACAGCTACCACCAGCACGAGCACGACGGCCTCGAGGAAGACCCCTGCATGCAGCGAAGTGCGGTAGGCGAAATCCTCCAGCCACCGTGCCATCAGCCATCCCGACACCGGAAGCGCAATCGCTGCTGCAACCAGGACAAGCCAGAAAAATTCACGTGCCAGCAGGGCGACCAATCCACGTGAACTCGCACCGAGCACCTTGCGGACCGTAATCTCTTTCGTCCTCCGCTGCGCAGCAAAAGCAGAGAGACCCATCAAACCGAGGGTCGCGATCAGGATGGCGAAGAGGCTGAAGCCTGCCACCAGACGGCTGGTGGATGCATCGGAGGCGTGCAATTCCGCGAAAATATCATCCAGGTAGGTCGCTTCGAACGGTGCATCGGGCAGGACTTTGTTCCAGGCTTCGCGTGCCAGGTTCAGCGCTTCCTCATCATGCCCCTGTGCAAAGCGAACCATCATATAGTTGAATCCGCTCCTGCTTGGAACAAAAGCAAATGGAGCTATCTCGTCACGCATGGACTGGAAATTGAAGTCTTTCACAACCCCGATTACGTCAATCTGACGGTCGCCAAGCGTGAGGGTTGCCCCAACCGGATCCCCCTGAATCGCCTTCGCCGCAGTTTCGTTGAGCAGAACACCACGGTTGTACTCCGCTTCACGGGATGGATCAAAATCATGCCCCCAAACCATCGACACACCGAGAGTTGCCGTCAATTCAGGGTCGACACGCATGTAGTTGACGAAGATCTCCCCCTCCTGACCAACCACTCCCACCCGTGTAGTCCAGTTGACCCCGCCGGGCAACCCGGAACTCGCTGCCACGTGTTCGATGACAGGATAGTTCAACAACTCTTCTTTCATCGCATTGTATGCCTTGCTGGCACCGGTCGGGTTCAGCGAGATGGTCAACACCTTCGACCGGTCCAACCCGATGTCATGCGAATGGATGTACTGGAGTTGATTTCGAATGACCCCGGTTGATACGATCAACCCCACTGTGATCGCAAACTGCAGGGTGACCAGCAGCTTTCTCAACGGAATTCGTCCCCGCGATTCAGCCACCTCCCCTTTCAGGATCGCTGCCGGGTGAGGACGGCTCAACAAGATGGCAGGCCAGGTACCACTCAAGAGGGTCACAAGCAGGATTCCACCCACAACCCAGCCAAGACCACTGCTGTCCTGGAGGGATGCAAGTTCCAATTGGGTGCCTAGCTGACGGGTAAACCAGGGCAGTGCGATTTCTGCCAACATCAACGCTACCCCGAAACTGACCAGGGCGAGCAACAGCGATTCGACAAGAAAAAGGAGGATGAGCTGGGGACGGTTTGCTCCCATGCTTTTACGCACTCCGACTTCTCGTCCTCGGATTGTGCTTCGTGCAAGGGTCAGATTCATGGTGTTGAAGCAAGCGATCAGCAGCACCAGACCCGCCACCAATGCAAACATCTGCACTTGACCAATATCTCCGTTGGATTCAAGTTCCCATCGTCGATGGCTTTCCAGATGAATGGACTTGACCGGCTGGATGTGGGCACGCGAGGATCGTTCCCCCTCCGGGGTATCGTCATACTTCGCCATCGCAGCCGGGAACGCTGCTTCGAGTTCCAGAGCGGTCACTCCCGGCTGAAGCAGGACATAGGTATAAAAGTTCCAATAGCCCCAATCGTTCTCGACATCCCAATCAGGGTTGGTCCCCCAGAACGCATCAATTCTCGCCAAAATGCTGTAGTGAAAATGCGAGTTTTCAGGTGGGTCGGGCACAACACCGGTAACCGTAAAGTTCATGCTGCCCACATTGACCAATTTGCCGATCGGATCGATCCCTTCGAAGTAGGTATCTGCCGCCGTTCGAGTCAGGACCATCGCATCCGGAGCAGAGAATGCGGTCTCGGGATTGCCCTGCAAAAAGGGAGTATCGAACACTTCGAAAAACTGGTCGGACGCAAAGTAGAATTTCTCTTCGTAGCGGGTTTTTCCATCAACTTTGACCGGACGATTGAAGCCCCAGGGCGGAAAGAGAGTGACGGCCTTTTCAACGGCAGGCAGTTCCCGTTTCATCGCGGGACCGAGGGCAGGCGGAGAGGTGCAATCCTCGAGGTAGCCACCCTCCTCGACCGGGAAATCGAAGACAACACGGGCGATGCGATCCGCTTTCGGGTAGTGGTCCTCGTAGCTGAGTTCATGCCTGAGGAAGAGGACGATCAGTAGACAGGCTGCGAGACCGAACGACAGACCTGTTATGGTAATCAGGGTATGAAAACGGTGCCGTCGAAACTGGCCGAACGCGGTTTTCAGGATGTGCCACAGCATGGTTCTCTCCCGACAAGGTGGTCGCTCTCGCCTTTTCTACAGGCAAGTCGCAGGCCAGAAAAGAGGACCGTTTGAGATCATTGAAGTTACGAAAGAGGATACAACTCGGAGTGTACGCAACGCCAACAGGAAGTGTGCGCGAGCGGACGGTTTTTGGGTCAGTCATCCCGTGTGCGTGGGGATCCCCACGGGGTGAGCGCGCCACGGAGGACGCAAAAAGAAACCCCGGCATCAAGCCGGGGTTACTCTTCACCAAAGGTTGTTCAGAGCCTCAATCTTCAAACTTCACTCGTCCTTCGAGGGCGCGAGTCAGGGTAAGATCATCAGCATTCTCGAGGTCAGCACCAACCGGAATCCCGCGTGCGATACGGCTCACGTTGACCCCCCGTGGCCGCATCAACTTCGAGAGGTAAAAGCCGGTCTGCTCGCCTTCCGGGGTCGGGTTGGTGGCGACAATGATTTCTTTGATGCCTTCCGGTTCGATGCGGTCGATCAGCTCACGTATTCGCAACTCATCGGGACCGACATTGTCGAGCGGAGACAGTGCGCCGCCCAAAACATGGTACCGTCCACGGAAAATCCCGCCCTTTTCAAGCGCGATCACATCGCCCGGCTGTTCAACGACACAGACAATCCCGTCCTGTCGTTTCGCATCGGTGCAGATGGGGCAGGGATCACGGTCCGAGATGAAGCCGCAGATCGAGCAGATCTTCACCTTGTCCTTCACATCCATCACTGCTTTCGCGAGGTGAACTACCTCCTCGCGATCGCTCTTCAGCAGGTGCATCGCCATCCGCAGCGCACCCTTGCGCCCGACTCCGGGCATTTTGGACAGCTCATCCTGCAGGGCGATCACTGCCGGGGGCAACGCTGTGGACATGAGGACTCCTGTTCATGACGCTATGGAGGTTGCTTCGTTGTCCGGCGTCAGCCGGACGCCTCGCAATAACTTGACTATTACATCCCGGGCAGGTTCATGCCGGGAGGCATCATCCCTTTCAGGGGGCCGGTGATTTGTGCCATGTGCTCGCCAGCAGCTTCTGCTGCCTGACGCAGCGCCTCGTTTATCGCGGCCAGCACGAGATCTTCCAGCATCTCTACATCATCCTTGTCCACCGCATCGGGGTTGATCGTGATGTTGAGGATTTCTTGCTTGGCATTGGCCTTGACGGTCACCATGCCACCACCGGCGGAGGCTTCCACCTCGATGTTGACCAGCTCATCCTGCGCCTTCGCCATGTCCTGCTGCATCTTCTGAGCCTGCTTCAGCAGGTTGCCCATGTTGCCCATACCCTTCATCTACAACTCCTATGGAAAAACCGTTCACGTGTCGTTTTCAGTGTGGCCCGGGCACTCCGTTACCCGGGCTTGCCCTCCTGGGGAGGGTTTCACTCCCCACATCCACACACCCTATGTCATCCCCAGCGCACAAGCCAGCGTCAGCGGGCTATGCCTTTGTCGTTGTGCGCGTCGGGGATCCCCGTGGGTGAGAATACAACCTTTCTTTCTCGCGTGAAGGGACCCCCGATACGAACAGGGCTTACCCGCCTTTGGTGGGTTCCCTTCGGTCACAATCTGGAAATTGCCGGATTTGTCGCTGGGGGTGACAGAGGGTTACCACGCCACCCCATCAATCGTCCAGCAACTTCAGTTGGAAACGTTTGACCATCTCACCCCAGGCGGGGTTGTCCTCGAGAACTTTGGCAAACTCTTCACGTTTTTTCTCGCCTTCGGACTTCCTCTTCTTCGGACGGGCGGATTCGGGAATGGACCCTTTTGTGATCAGGATCTTTTTCGAGACCCCGAACTGCTCGAGGAACGCTTTCCCAATTACACTTCGATGCTTCAGCACTTGCTCGTAGTCGTACTTATTCGTTGTCTCGAAGGTGATCTCGAGGCTGCCGTTTTCCATCATCGTCGGTGCACCACGTTCCAGGAAGCCGCCGAGGGTCAGGCGCAGGTCATTCACACGGTCGCAGAAACTGAGCCACTCGCTCCGGACATCAACCAGGCTCAGTTGACGTTCTTCACCGGTATCATCTTCGGTGGAGTCGGCGTCCTCATCATCCTGCTCGACTTCCGGCGCAGGTGTCTTGGCTCCGCTGTCGGGGGCGTCCTGTGGCGGATCCGGTTCGACCGGTTCGCCGCCATCGTCTTCATCCTCCCCATCGTCCTTTTCATCTTCGGATGATGAGTCCGAGTCCTCCGGTTGGTCACCTGCTTCGGGAGCAGGAGGTCGCTCCTCTTCCTCGGCAGGTGGCTCATGATCGGGTTCGGGTTCGGGTTCGGGCACTTGCGCTGGCTCCGGCTCAGGTGCTGGTTTGGGCTGGGAGGCCGGTTCCGACGGCGGTTCAGCGGCTTGCGTTTTCGGGGAGGGACTGGACTCGCTGCGGACCCTCCCCTCTTTAAAAGACCCCGGTTCAACACCCATTCGTTCGAGCAGCGCACCCAGATCGACCGCCCGATCCATCCGTGCGATGCGCACCAGCAACAGCTCCAACCGTACCTGCGGATCGAGAGCGTCACGCAACAGATCTTCCGATTCCGCCGCCCATTCGCCGATCCTCAACAAATCCTCATCGCTGTGCTGATCCAACCGGTCGGCATAGCCCTTCCGGTCTTCATCACTCACTTCGAGATCATCGGCACTGCCCTTCGCTCGCAGGAAGAGCATGCGCAACGTGTGCTGCTGAAGCCCCTTAAGGAACTCACGAGGATCGTGCCCGCCATTAACCAGATCGTCGGCAAGCTGGAGCGCATCGCCTACCTTGCCGGTCGCGGCCATGTCGGTGGTACGGAAGTAAACCTCACTGCCAATCAGACCGAGCGCCTGACGCACCACTTCTTCAGTGATCGCCTCGTCGCCCTGGTAGGCGACCAGCTGGTCGAGCATGGAAAGCGCGTCACGTAACCCGCCCTCCGCCTTGACCGAAATCCCGACCAATGCGCCATCGTCAACATTGAGTTTGTCGCCATCAACAATACGCTGGAGCTGGCTGCGAATCTCACGGGTGGAGATGCGCTTGAAGTCGAACCGCTGGCAACGGCTCAGCACGGTCACCGGCACCTTGTGCGATTCGGTGGTCGCGAAGATGAACATCGCATGGTCCGGCGGTTCTTCGAGCGTTTTGAGCAGAGCATTGAACGCCGAGCTCGACAGCATATGGACTTCGTCGATCAGGTAAATTTTGGTCTTCAGGGAAGCGGGCGCGTATTTGATCTTTTCACGCAGGTCACGGACATCGCTGACACTGTTGTTCGATGCACCGTCGATCTCGATGAAGTCCATCGAGTTGCCGGAGGTGATGTCCTGGCAGGCAGAGCACTCGTTGCAGGGTTCCTGCAACCCATCGCTGTTGGTGGAGGGATTGGTGCAGTTGACCGCTTTGGCCAGGAGGCGCGCCACGGTGGTCTTGCCGACACCTCGCGGCCCGGTGAAAATGTAGGCATGGGCGACTCGTCCCCTCGAAATTGCACGCTGGAGGGTACGAGTTACATGCTCCTGCCCGACCACCTCGCCAAATGTCTGCGGCCGCCATCGCCGCGCCATTACCAGATAGGACACCCCGGACCCCTTGTTTCGGTGGTTGCTGCGGTTTTCTGGCCTTCCCGTGCGGATGGAACAGTTGTGATACCCGCTGGTTCCAGCTTAAACGACTGAAGCTGCCCAGACAACGGGTGTTGGGGAATGCCAGAGAGGAATATAAGCCCCCCGTCCCCGCCTCGAAACCGGAACGAGCGGGCTCGAGATGTGGATGGGGAGGTGATGGTGGAAAGGAAGCGGGCTTCCGATCATGGCAGCCGGATCCTCCTACTGTCATCCCCAGCGTGCAACACCACGCCAGTGGTGTCGTGACCGAAGGGAACCAGCACGCGTCGGGGATCCCCCTCCAGATGGGACGAAAGGAAGGGGATCCCCGACGGCCCCAACCCCAACGACGTGCCCGCTTCGCGAGCATGGGGCCTGGGGATGACAGATGGTCTAGCGAACAGAGAAATACGTGCTCCGGCTTGCAAGTCAAGCCGAGGCACATTCCTGCATGTCCGACGCGAGGATCCTACCCCGCCGCCCCCATTCCCAGCACACGTCTCAGCAGACTGATCTGGCCGATGTGGTACATCTCGTGCAACGAGTAGGTCAGAAGCTGCTGGCCGAGGCTGGCCGGTTTGCCGAGCAGAGTGCCCCAGGTTCGTGTATCGAGCTCCGCTTCCGGTATCGCCTTGATCGCCGCCAGTTGCACCTCGTAGGTGACCGGGATGAGCCCTTTCAGTTCGGCAAAGGTCAGTGAGGTGTCCGGGTTCGGGGTGGTCCCGGTAACATACTGCGAAAGATCCGGCACCCCGTCTGGGTGTTCCGCACCCGCCACCTCAGTGATCGCTTCCAGCCGTTCGGTCAGAATGTGCCCAAGAATCCAGAAGAGCGGGTTGCCGCCGCCCTCGGGGAAACGGAACGCCAACTCCTCATCAAAGCCGTTCAGAAAGTACAGCAACTGGTTCTGGCTGATCGCCAGGCTGGTGATCAGGTCGCGGGTGGTCATGGGGTCCTCTGATTGGATGTACAGATGAGGAAGATAAGAAGGAGTACCGGACACATTCGAGCTGAAATGTCACAAGCAATGGGTGCCCCGGCTTGTCTCGCCAAGCCGGGTTTTCGTAACAAAGATGAATCAGGTTTTACCGTTTACTGTTGATCTGCACAGAGGCTGAGACCAGCACCAACTGATCGAGAGGGTGGAATCAGAGTGAAGAGGCTTAAGAAACCCGGGCAACAAGATTGCCCGGGCCAGTTGGCAGGTATAAAACACGTGTGCGCCGACCACAGCCAGGCAACCCCGCGGCACAGGATCATCCCACGGGCCGCTGCTTCCTCTCGGACCTGACGGGGTACGGCGGGCGTTCCTTGCACGGGACCCGGCTGTGGGCGACGCACACGGCGAGTCTCAATCAGTATGGATCATGGCCCCGGCTCCGGGATGGCCCTGACACACACTTCATTGTTGTCTCAAAGAAAAACCCTCCGCAACGGAGGGTTGTGGAGCTGAGCGGGATCGAACCGCTGACCTATGCGTTGCGAACGCATCGCTCTCCCAACTGAGCTACAGCCCCAAATGTCAAGCGCCCCTGCTTCACGGGCGAGGCAAAACTACTCTCCCCCACGCGGATATGTCAAGGTTTTGCAGGGGGTGAGGTCTCTCGGACACATCACCGCTTTTCCGTGTGTCATCCCGCTGAAGCTGCCAACGACCAGGTCCACCATCCGCCTCTCTGCAATACATTGGCCAACCCCGTCATTGCGAACAAGCGTAGCGTAGGGACGTGTCATCCCGGACTTGATCCGGGATCCAGCATCCACAGTCGTGGACGTGCTGTCCGCTTCGATCCGGTTCCGTGCCCTCGTGGGCGAGTAAGGGTTGTCGCTTCACCATGCCCTCTCACCTCGGGGCCGACAGAAGAGCAACGCCAATCTATTCGAGGCTGGATCCCGGGTCGGGGCCCGGGATGACAGGACCGGCATACCCCAGACCGGGTAACGCTCCTCGTACTGGATACAAAGAGGCCCGGGTCTGAAGCCCCGGGCCACTCGTCTAAAAACAATCGTCCAGAACCTACCGGATCACACTAAACATCCGCGACCAGCGCACCTTGTGGAAGAGGCGATAGAGCGGGGTCTTTTTGTCCCAGCTGAAGTAAATTAACGCCGCCTTGCCGAGGACCAGCTTCTCCGGGAGGAAACCCCAGTAACGGCTATCCGCAGAATTGTCCCGGTTGTCACCCATCATGAAGAGGTGACCTTCCGGGACGGTAACCGGGCCATAATTGTCTTTGTTGCCCGCGCCACGGGGGACAATCTGGTTCATCGGGATGCTCGGTGGCAGGACAAAACGCTGGGTGAACTTCCCTTCCGGCGGCAGGGGGAATTCGACACCATCGACAAAGACCTGCTTGTCCACAATCTCCACCGTCTGCCCACCCGTCGCGATACATCGTTTGATGTAGTTCACCCGTTGGTCGAGTGGGTAGCGGAAGACAACAATATCCCCCTGCTCCGGTTCGTCGGGACCGGGGATACGGAAGTAGGGAATCTTGAAGCCGATGGGGGTAAAGGGAATGCCGATCCAATCCGGGGTGCGGATGCCGTAGACAAATTTGTTGACCAGCAGGAAATCACCGACGAGGAGCGTATCCTCCATCGAGCCGGTCGGGATACGATACGCTTCGACCAGGGTGACACGGATGATGAAGACAATGACAATCACCGAGACGACGGTCTCGATTGTGTCACGTACCGGCCCTTTGCTCGCATGCTTGGGCCGTCCAAAAAAGAACCAGCGCAACCGGGTCAGGATCGAGGGATTGCTCTCTGGCTGCTTTGCCTGCTCATCGTTCGCGGTGTCGTTCTGCTTCTTCTGCTTCGCATCCCTGGAGCTGCTCACGAATCCACCTTCAGTACGGCGAGAAACGCCTCCTGCGGGACCTCCACGGAACCGATCTGCTTCATGCGCTTCTTCCCCTCTTTCTGCTTCTCGAGGAGTTTACGTTTCCGTGTGATGTCACCACCGTAGCATTTCGCGGTCACATTTTTACGCAGCGCCTTCACCGTGCTGCGTGCGATAATTTTTGAACCTACCGAGGCCTGGATCGCCACCTCGAACATCTGGCGCGGGATCAGATCCTTCAGCTTGTCCACCACCTTGCGGCCCCAGTCATAGGACTTGTCGATGTGGACAATCATTGAGAGCGCATCCACCGGGTCGCCATTGATCAGGATGTCGAGACGTTCCATCTGCGAGGTCTGGTAGCCGACAAACTCGTAATCAAAACTGGCGTAGCCGCGTGTCTGGCTTTTCAGCTTGTCGTAGAAGTCGAAGACCACTTCCGACAAGGGAAAATCATACGAAATATCGACACGAGTTGTCTCAAGGTAGGTCTGGTTGACAAAGACCCCGCGACGTTCTCGTCCCAACGCCATGATCGGACCGATGTAGTCGGTCGGGGTGATGATCTGACCACGCACAACCGGCTCTTCGATGTGGCTGATCGTCCCCGCTTCCGGGAAATCGACCGGGTTGGACAACCACTCCTCCTGACCATTCGTCCGAATCACCTTAAAGCGTACGCTCGGCACAGTGGTGATCAGGTCGAGGTCGAACTCACGCTCGAGCCTTTCCTGGATAATCTCCATGTGCAGCAGGCCGAGGAAGCCGCACCGGAACCCGAAGCCGAGTGCTGTTGAAGATTCGGGTTCATAGCGCAGGCTGGCATCGTTGAGCGCCAGCTTGTCGAGCGCCTCACGCAGATCCTCGAACTTGTCATGGTCCACCGGGAAGATGCCGGAAAAGACCATCGGCTTCGGTTCCTGGTAGCCGGGCAGGGATTCTGTCCGGTCACGTTTCTCATAGAGGGTGACCGTATCCCCGACACGCATGTCGCGGATGTCCTTGCAGCCGGTGATCAGGTAGCCGACTTCACCGACGGATAGCGATTTCCGTGGGAAACGCTCGAGCTGCAGCACGCCGACATCTTCAGCGGAATACCGTTTCGAGGTCTTCTTCAGGAAGAGCTCATCGCCCAGCGCCATGGTCCCGTCAATCACACGGATGTAAGCTATCACACCACGGTAATTGTCGTAAACCGAATCGAAGATCATCGCGCGGAAGGGGTCCTCCTCCTTGCCACGTGGCGGCGGGACAATCTTGACAATTTGCTCGAGCAGCTCCGGTACGCCAGTGCCCATCTTCGCCGACACCTTGATGATGTCGTCCGGATCGCAGCCAATCAGGTCGACCAGCTGCTGCACCACGTGATCCACCTGCGCTGAAGGCAAGTCGATCTTGTTGATGACCGGGATCAGTTCAAGGCCGGCATCAATGGCGAGGTAGAGGTTGGCAAGGGTCTGCGCTTCCACACCCTGCGCCGCATCAACCACCAGCAGAGCTCCCTCTGCCGCGGCAAGACTACGGCTCACTTCGTAGCTGAAGTCGACGTGTCCGGGCGTGTCGACAAGGTTCAAGGTGTACTCGACCTTGTCGCTCGCCTTGTACTGCATGGTGATCGCATGTGCCTTGATCGTGATGCCACGTTCCTGCTCGAGATCCATCGAGTCGAGCACCTGGGCATGCATCTGCTTCGAGGTAAGGGTAGAGGTCGCCTCGAGCATTCGATCAGCAAGCGTCGACTTGCCATGATCAATGTGCGCAATGATACAGAAGTTGCGTATGTGTTCCTGTCGCGGCATAGGTTCCGTGTTGTCCTGTCAAACCAGAAGCCAAAGGTAGGACGAAAGTAGGTCAGTGGAAAGGGGAATCCGCCGAATTCGCCTCGGGATGAGGGGTCGCGCGGAAAGAGTTCTACGCCTCAAAGGGAGATGGAACAATTGATCTGATTACTCTCCCGCAACCGACCCGTCCTGCTCCTCCTCTTCACTGCTGTGCGACCATTCGCGGAAGACACGGCAGAGGCCATCCTCATCGTCGAATTCGACCGTCAGGATGCCGTCGAAGACGACGTCTTTCTCGGACCCGATACGGTTCAGGGTGGTCCGCCAGTGCGCGACGGCGGGGAAGCCATCGTTGTTCAGACGGGTGAAGTGGAAGGTGATGTTCTCTTGCGTAGAGACAGCTTCGTTGAAGGCGGCGGCAATCTGTTCGTGGCCGACATAGGGTGTGCGGAACGGCGTCCAGTGGTAGTACGCCTGTTTGCTGAAGAGGGCGACAAACGCCTCCGCATCCTTCTCTTCCCAGGCCTTGCCGTACGCCTGAAGCCAGGTTTTAAAGCGCTCGTCCGACATGCTTCCTCCCAAGCGTTTCCTACTCGTTGCCGCCGTCCAACTCCATCTCGCCCTCGTCCATCGCACCGTCCATCTCCGCCTTCATCTGCTCGATCTCATCGAGACGGATCCGCGCTTGCACGGCTTCATCGCTTTTTGGATAGTCCGCGATTACTCGTTCGTAGAGGCGAGCTGCCCCTTCATAATCTTCCTGCTCGGCACGGATAATCGCCCGTTTCAGCAGCACGGTGGCCATACGATTACTCTCGGGGAAACGGTCTTCGAGCTGGATAAAGAGGGCGCGAGCCGAGTCGGGCTCTTCTTCGCTGAGCCAACTTTCGGCGGCCCAGTAGAGGGCATCGTCGGCCATCGAGTTGGTCGGGTAGGCCTCGACATAAACCTCAAAGCCCATCCTCGCCACCTCGAACTCGCCACGCAGATAGTCGCTGTAGCTCTGTTGGAAAAGACGCTGCGATTCCATTGCCTCGTTGGCGAGGCTGTCGCCCACCAAGCTGGCGGCGAGCTGGTTGAACGTGTCAAGCTGGAGCAGCAGGCTCTGCACTTGGTCATCGCTTTCCGCGACACGGCTCGACAACTGCATGATAAGCCGTTCCAACTCGCCCGAGACGGATGCCTGGTCCGCTTTCAGGGAACGGATCAGCCCTTCCTGCTCACGCATGTACTCGCGCACATTCCCGCCTAGCAGGCCGATCAGGGTATCCACCTGCGGCGAGATCTCGCCCAGCTGAAGCTCGATGTCGTCCAGCCGCTTGTTCAGGTCCGCGGTCTCGTTGTTGAGCACATCGAGACGGGCACGGAACTCGTTGTGATCGGCCTGGAACTGGACAATTTCGGTCCGACTGGCGCAGCCGACGGTCATCGTCAGCAGAAACGCCACCAGCAGCAAATGCGGTACACGACGCGAAACAACATGAGCCTCGGACATGGGTCCATCCTTGTCAACGGAAAACCGGCTTGCCTGCCCACGCCAAGCGTCGGCGATTCTGGCTCGGCAAGCCGGGAATGGTCTTTTTCAGCTTTTAAGTCTGGCCCCGGCAGCTTGATGCCGGGGTTTACTCGGACATCGGCGACCGACGGCCTGTGGAAGCTCCGACGAAACCCGACACTGAAGTGTCGGGCCAGCAGCGAGCCCCCTTACTTCACCGCGGTGACAGCGCGACGATTCTGCGACCAGGCCTTCTCGTTGTGGCCTTCGACCGCGGGACGTTCCTCGCCATAGCTGATCATCGCGATACGGTCCGCAGCGATGCCATACTCGACATAGTACTGCTTGACCGACGCGGCACGCCGTTCGCCCAGCGCCAGGTTGTACTCGGTCGCGCCACGTTCATCACAATGGCCTTCGACAACAACCGTCCAGTCGCCATACTTGCGCATCAGCTCAGCGTTGTTCTGCAACGCGTTGCGGGCATCATCGGTCAACGCCGACTTGTCCAGCGAGAAGTAGATGACCTGCAGCGATTCCTTGGCGGCGGCTTCCTCGGCGGCTTTACGCTGAGCTTCGAGACGTTCTGCTTCCATCCGGCGACGTTCCGCCTGCTGGACAGCTTCGATCGAATCGGCGATGGCCTGCTCACGAGCTGCTTCGACGGCGGCAATCGAATCCGCACGCGCTTGCTCCGCCATGATCGCGGTGGAATCCACCTCCGGAACATCAGGCGTCTGCTGCTGCTGAGAGGCACAACCCGCCAGCAACACACCGGTCAACACAACAATCATCAGGGTCAGGAGTACACGTGTCCGCTTCATCTTTGCCTCTCTGCTCAAACTCTTTATCAAAAACGTGATCCACCAAAATCGTGGCGTTAATCGTTACACAAAGTCCCCGGAGCCGATGTTCCTGCTCCAGCTCGAAAAGTAGAGCACGCCCGTGGTTGGTGCAACGACTTCCGAGAGCTTGACCGGCCTCCCGTAACCTTGACAGTCGTCCCTGCTCCGTTTATCTTTTGCACGCTTCGGGAGAACATTCCGAACGCAGGTGGGGATTGGTGTAATGGCAACACGCCTGACTCTGGATCAGGTAATCGGGGTTCGACTCCCTGATCCCCAGCCAAACGCCCACATCGCATACGCGGTGTGGGTGTTTTCTTTTGGTCGCAAGTAGACATGGAGAAAGTGTGAGATCAATTGTGTGCTCTCCATATCCGGCTGATTTGCTATTTTATCAAGACAATTTTTTGAACCTGATTCATTTTGCCGGGTACGATCGCGTGCACGAAATAGATACCGCTCGACAGGCCTGAACCGTTAAAGACGAAACTGTGATACCCCGCCTCGTGCTGACGGTTTGTCAGTTCGGCTACTTCTCGCCCCATCACATTGTACACGACAACACGTAGATCACTGCTCTTCGGCAACGCAATAACCGCCGTCAAAGTCGGGTTAAATGGGTTCGGATAAAGTGAAGCGATCTCATACTTGATGGGCATCCCGGACCAGGGGTCTTCGAACACATCAGACAAATGGGTGCTCACCACATTACTGGCCCATGTTCCTTCAGTGTTGTTGTCCAGAGCGTGCACTGTCAGGTAGAAGTCGTCTCCGTCACCTCCCGGCAGGTCCTCTGTTGCGACCCTCCCGGTCCAGGTGTAAAGAGAATCTGTTGTGGTCGGTAAAGAGATACTATCGACCAGCACGACCTGGTTTGCCATGTCCTCGTCAAGATCTATGTGAATAGCATACAGCTCATTTGAATCTGGGTCGGGATCCCAGGCTCTATTCCATGTCACGTTCACATCAACCGAGTCGGCAACGTCGGCAAAGAGCATCCCACATCCTATCATCTCAAACTCGTAAGGTGATTCGGGCCACTCCGTTCTAAAAGTCCATATCTCACTTGATATCATGGTGTTACCCAAATCGTCCGAAGCGATTACACGCCACCAGTAATCAGAATCATCGCGCAGATATGGAACCGGGAAGTAGTCATTTGTGTTGGCGATATAGTAGACGGACATCGTGTCTTCAAAATCTTCTGCAAGGGAGAGTGACAACAGGTAGGTCACTTCTTCCCGTGGGTCTGGATCGGTGGTCTCCTCCCAGAAAAAGGTATACACCAGCGTATCCAACACAGAACCACTATCAGGCGAGAGTAAACTGAAGGGTAAGGGTGGTTCTGAAATAGACGTGTAAAATGAATAGATGTCGCTGGTCCATGTACCCGAGGAATTACTGTCAGTCGCGCGAACTGTCCAGTAGTAAGCGTGAATATCCAGCAAGGACGTCAGGCTAAAGGTCGTATCAGCCAAACTGTCTGCCATCAACCACGCCGTCGACATATCCTCAAGCGTGTCAAGCCATACATCATAGTGAGGCGTGTCGTACGGATCCGGATCGCTGCTGCTGCTCCACACCAGTGTTGCATCTGTTGCCCATAGTGTATCCCCATTGACTGGGGCGAGCTGAGAAAACAAGCTGGGACTTTGATAGAGGTCAACCGTAAACGACCATGAAGCCCCATCGCTGGCAGAAGTCTCCATCCCGGAGCTATCCACTGCTTTAACACGCCAGTATATCGTGTTGTCATCCGGCAGCTCATCCAGCGCACGAGTATTGCCGCCTCTCTGGTCAGTACTTTTGACACTCCCTGAAGAAAGCTTCCTGTCCCGGATACCTGATCGCGGTTCACGCTGAGAGTGTGTGGACAGCCGCTGCAAACTTGAGGCTTCCTCATTACCACTGAAACCACTCGTTACCGCGTCCATCAGGTCCGTGATCGTGAAGAATGTGTCCTGCGTCGTCCCGCTGTAGGACACCTCGAAGGAGCCGCTTGTAGACCATTCTACTTCGTAGAGGAACGTGTCGTCGGGATCAGGATCGGACGTTCCATGCCAGGATACTGTGACCGTATCCTGTTGAACCATGCTTCCATCGTCTGGCGCAAGCAACTCGAACGCCAGCGGGGCTTCCGGCTGAAATGTCTGGAACATCAGAGTGTCACTGGACCATGTTCCACTCGTGTTGCTGTCTGTCGCACGAACTGTCCAATAGTAGGTATGATCATCCAATAGATTGTTTATGGCCAGTGTTGTATCTGCACTACTATCTGCTACCAGCCAGGATGTTGAAAAATTTTCCAACGTATCGAGCCAGACATCATAATGTGGCGTATCGTATGGATCGGGATCTGATGTTCTATTCCAAACCAGTGTGGTGTCCAAGC
This sequence comes from bacterium, assembly GCA_020444265.1. Taxonomy (GTDB): domain Bacteria; phylum Electryoneota; class Electryoneia; order Electryoneales; family Electryoneaceae; genus JAHLLH01. The sequence continues at coordinate 191,733 of JAHLLH010000007.1, read as the reverse complement.
TCGAACAAGTCGCACCATGTAGTGGACGAAGAAGATCAAACTCCATTGGCGGACTGTATGAATCCAAAGTGAACGATACGCCTGTACTATCGTCGTTAGCCCAGAGGGTAAAACCATCACTATCTGTGGCCCTCACACGCCAGTAGACTGTAATGTCGTCGGGCAAATCATCAAGTTGATTATCATCGGACCTGGAGGAGTCACCCTTCGACGTCAGCTTACGTTTCAAGCTTTGTTCACTGTTTTTTTGCATCAACTCCATTCCGATCGGATCCCCACTTCTGAATCCCTCCCCGACACCTTCAATGCCGAAAAATGTGTCAGGCGTAGTGCTTGAATTTATTGATGAAAAATCCACATCCGTTGACCACTCGATCGTGTATTCGAATGTCTCAAATGGATATGGGTCGGTTGCATGTGTCCAGGAAACTGTCACAACATGTTCCTGAATAATGGCACCATCGGCAGGTAATAACGTTTCGAAATGAAGTGGTTCGAGTGGGACACCCCAGGCCGGTCCAGCTTCGTAGAAACTGACATCATCAACATATGTTCCAACATTGGTCACACTGACGTCTGTTGCATGAACGAAAGCGAGGTTTACAAAAGATCTTCCCTCGCCAGTGTAGTAATCACCTACTGGGACAAAGACCTCCTGCCATACAGAAGTGGAACCCGAATACCCGTCGCTATCAAGTTGGTAAGCATTGAATGAAGTGACGTTTCGAGGATATCCACCCAACGGGGTCAGATTTTCCCACGAATTTCCGAAGTCAGAGGATGCCCAGACGTTGTATCCGTCAATCCCGGTTTCATAGCCGAAATAATGCCAATAGGAAAACGCCGCTTTTGTGCTGAAGATTTCGACTGAAAGTGTCTTCGCAACCATGAGCTCATTGTTATCGTAATGTCCAGCTACATTGGTAGCCATACCATTCACGCCAGAAACTACTGCTCCAGGTCCACTTGTTGGTTCCCCGATCTCCCAGAACGTATCCCCTGCCAGCTCAACCCCATTGAATGTTTCGCCGGGATTCATGAAAATCCAACCGGAGTTATCAGCAGACTCAAAATCATCTGTGAAAGTTGGTTCGCCAACTATACCTGCGCTGTAGAGTGAGACAATTGACTCGTTCGGAACCTCGTCAAAAGCCGTCACCCAATAGTACATATGTCCAACCTCTTCAGGATCAATAACATCCTGGTACGAAGTCGTACCGGGATCCTGAATAGTTGCCAGCAGTTCGCCGGAGCGATAGATGTTATATCCTGCCAGGTCGACCAATGGACTACCGTCTGCATTTGTCACAGGAGGTGTCCAACTAAGATCAACTACGTAATCAACACGGTTTCCAAGGAGATTCTGGACAGGACTTGGGGCGAGATTAAATGTGATCAATTGAGGTTCGCTGGCATCCGACTCGATCAATTCACCAGCAATATCATTGAGTGCAGTGACCTGGAAGTAGATGTCTCTGTTCTCAAGATCGGAGCTGAATTCGTAGAAGTAGCCTTCATCATAAACGGGATCAATGTTACTCGCCAGAAAATCTACACCATCAAAAGAATAGTAGAAATTCATTCCCGTAAGTTCATCCAGCTCCAGTACATCAGAAACAGAGATTATCCGTTCCGGTGTTGGACCGGCTTCTACCCCGACTGATTTTCCAAACAATGCTGGGTGGAAGTTTATGATCTCAAAATCGACATGTCCGTAAGAAACAACCGCTCTATCTCTTTTACCCGAATCCTCTGGTTGACCCACTTCAGTTGCTGGTGAATAAATTTGTGCTTCCATCACAGGATCACCTGCAACAGGTATTCCAACCCAATTTCCATTGATATTAATTGCGGCCGTCATTCCTGGATTGTTCAACGCACCATCGATACAGATTGCAGTGCTGCCTTCCCCTTCCAGACGATAGACTGAAAGCCAGCATCTGCCATCCTCTATTTCAATTCCCGGTTCGAACCAGACCCAGTATGAGCTTTCATCGGGAGTGATCGGGGATGTTTCAAAGAGGATGTTATCATCCGGAAGACCGTCTGGCCTGACTCCATGAATTCTCATGATTACGGGGTTATAAAGCGGATCAGGAACGACTGGACCGTCGCCAATGACTGGTAGACGGAATCCTCCTGCCAGGAAAAAAAATGGCGATCCTTTATCAATCAACACTGCCATGGCACTATTCGGTCCGTTGCTGTCCATGACAGCAGTACCTGCCACAACACCATCATCGTATCGGACCGACGACAGTTCACCAAATAGATCTGATGGCAGGGCCTCAACCAGAAAACCGTTGTCGAAATCGTCATTGGTAGAGAGTATGGTTGGCGGAGAATCGAATGCTGATGGAATGAGATCTACAGAAACAGGTCCAAGTGAATAGGAATCAGGATCAAACACAAGGTCGTTTACTGAACCTTCAGCCCATTCTTCACCGAAGTAATTCAACGTAAAACTACTTGTTCTATTGCAGATGTGATCAAAGGAAAATGAACCATCTTCAAGAGAATTGCGAACCGTCTCAACACCACTCTCGTTGTCGGTCAGAGTCAGGATGACATCTCCAACGGGCATATCCTGATCGTCAACCACGAAACCGAAAATTGTACCTAGCTGATCAAGCGAGTGGTCAACTGTTACAACCGTTTCCGTTTCTTGATATTGTATTGCTTCCGTGCTACTGTTCAAATATCCAACTGAGCTCGCACTGTAGCTGTATATCAATGAACGATCAAAGAGTGAGCCAGAGTCAAAAACCCCAGACTCGTCGCCATGAATCATCCAGCCGTCTTCACCATTTGAAGGCTGGATTGTTACCTCCGGATAGGGAATTGGGAGTTCTGTAACAAGATCATAGATCGTTCCGGTAATACGACCCAATGGGTTGAGAAAAATATCTGCCGTTACAGCGTATTGATCCTCCTGAAACTCAACCAGTACGGCATCCAGCGGAAGGTGTTCTTCGGAATTCGCTGAAACCGTATAGGCTTGAGAACGATCAAATAGACGAACAAATTCATAGAATCCGTTTTCATCAGCGGTAACACTCCAGAGACCATCACCGGCTGTCAACTCGGCTGATACTTCCGCAAATGCTACAGGTTCGAGGGTGATCTGGTCGAATACTGTTCCAGAGATGCTTCCGATGGGGGACAACTGTTTATTGTGTGTAGTAAAAAATTCGCCTGGCAGAAGTGTTACATCATTATCAACGGATTCCACATATTCCTCGTGCGAATAAGTGATCGTAAAAGGTTCAAGGTCTCTATCAACGAGGAGTTGATAGTTGCCGTTAAGGTCCGATTCGGCGGTAAAATCGAGTCCTGTTCCTATCGAGATGGCTGTCACCTGAACGCCTTCTATCGAGCTACCATCTTGAATATTGGTGATTTCTCCCTGGAAGCTTACCCACTCACTTACAGATGGTCTATAGGAAAATTGGAATGATGTCTGGTTGCTGATGGAGCTGTTCGGAAGAATCACACCTTCAGATCCTGTGGCGTTCTCAATTCCACTTTCTATTGCTGAGTGACCATGCCATTCACTATTGGGACCAGCCGTATTGTAGGACATGGTTATCGTGTTGTCAGCAGTATTAAAAATGGCTTGATAGATGTAGAGGGGATCAGTATTTGCGTAATACCGGTTCTGGTATTGAACAACAACTACATGATTATCTGCATCAGCTTTCCACCAGTAGCCGCAGTCTCTATCACCAGTATCCGTATCGATACCAAGAAGAGAAACGATCAGATTGGGGCTTGAACTACTCCCAATTCTTGGTCTGATTGCTGTGTTTCCTGCACTGCCCCTGTCGAGAGATATCCAGCCGTTGGAACAGATTGAGAAACCTGTCTCCTCAACATCGTAAAGAGTGAATGACTGGCCAGTTCCCCATTCCAACCATCCCGAATTTTCGTCATCACCCCAGTTTGGTACTGGTGTCCCAGTTCCTCCTGCATCTGGAGATATTTCAGTCCAGCCGTAGGGAACCTCTTCGTATACCCAACGGGAGTCCGTTCCTGGCAGGGGTCGAGTGGAAATGGGTTCGTTGGTCGGAATCAGGTATTCATCACCGTAACCGTAATCAGCAGCTACATCAAAACTGTAGAGCTGTCCAGTGTTCAGATTGTTTACCAGTGTGGAAGTACCGGAAATAATCTCAGGTTGGAGAACATCGTCAATGTAGATTCTGTAACCGAGAAAGTTTGATTCAAGGTCATCAAGACCGATGGAAGGTCTTTCAAGTTGATTGCTTCTGCTGATCAGAATGTTCAGTTCACGAGTGAATTCTGCGTGTTTTGCCAGCTCTTCAGCCGTTCCCTCTGCCAGAATTCTGTCATTCGCTGCGAGCATTTGATCTATCCGCTCTTGTAGCAGGTGAGCAGGTGTATCAATCTGATTTGCAGGTGGATCCCAGAAAAGCTCAATCGTTGAAGCATCATACTGATTGCTTCCCAACGCCTGGGGAGGCATAATCTCATCGAGACTCAGATCAAGAGCTGTATCTTCAACCAGATTTATACTGACCTGATCATCGTGACACCATGGAGTAAAATCTTCATTGTCTGGTGTCACAATCAGTGTATGAAGACCGGCACCAATCAGGCCAAAATCGTAAAAACCGTTTTGATCCGTTACAGTCGATATACCCTCTTCCATTGATTCAACTGTAACACCTTCCAATGGTATATTTTGATCACCTACAGATGTAACAGTTCCTGACAGGTTGAAATTAGCTGGTACCAACTGAACATTCTGAGTTGTCGATTGATCCAGAACAATCACGATGTCATGTATCGTTTGCGGAAAATACCGCGTTTTGAGGTAGGTGACACTATGAGTCCCCTGCCCAACGGTCGGTATGGTATAGTACCCGTCGATATCCGTAAGCGTTGACAGTTCTGTCCCGTCTATGGAGACTGCCACACCTTCAACGGGAAGCGAGGTTTCATCGTCGGTAACAGTACCAACAAGTGTACCTGCTAGCAGTTCCCCACTGACGGTTACATTGTCTACCGCCCACCAGTAATCATAATTAGCGCCATAATAACGGAATTTGATCTGAAGATTTGAAGACAAATCAGCGTCAGCAGGAAGTGCGATCGAGTAAGGATATTCCTGAACTACCTGTGTTGACGGAGTTGTGAAAGTAACCAGCGATGTCCAAGCCATCCCACCATCGATACTGTATAAAACTTCTCCCTGCTCGTTTGGTGCAGAGTAGCCTTTGTATGCGTAATCGAACGAGAGGACCAAATCGATGAAATTGGATGCGTCTAACACAGGCGTTACAAGGGACTCGTCCATATCATAGGAGCCCGCTCTATCTGAATCAACGATGATATACGGTGCAGTATCATCAAGAACGTGTTCTGTACCACGATGTGTAGTCTGTATCGTCCATGTGTGCCAGGGTGCCGTTGGGCCCGGGGAACCGCCATCAAGAACCGTCCACCCGGCAGCAATAAGTTCATTCAGATCGGTGTACTCAAATGACTCGTAGAAGAGGGGAAGAACCTCGTCTAAATCGAGTGTTCCACTCTCTCTTGAATCAAAAAAGTATCCACTCTGTTGAAGCAGTTTCGTTTGCTCGTCAGAAAGCTGATCGCGGTTTTCGTAGGATTGTATTAGTGATTCGAGGAGAATGTCATGATTCTCTTTCTCGGATTTTGCTGCTTCGTACGAAGTCAATGCGTACAGTGGGGAAGCAAGTAGCATTACAAGGATAAGCAGACAAAAAATAGACAGATGCCTCATGACAATCCCCCCAGGATCATAAGAGTCTATTGCTTGGTGTGGTCCGGAAAAACGTGAAAGATCAGAGAAAATAAACCGGTGCGCAGACTTCAATGACTCCAAAATCAGCACATTCAACATAGTACCTAATCTGCATGGATTATCTATGGGAAATTATTCTCAATTGCAGATAGTTCAAATCCAGATATTCCGATACTACTTTTAGATATTGGTGTATCAACGTCAATACTCTGTTGATAGAGGAGACCTTGTTGCCAGGCAGGTACTACTTGTTTCTTTCTCTTTATACGTTCATAAAAACGCGAAGTACCGTCTGAAAACCCGCTGGATCCGATAGGAATGTGTGCCCAAGGCAGTAGTAAAGCTTTCTGCCCTCGCCACCCTGGACGCTCCGCTGCTTGGCCCAACCCCCACAGTTTGCCTCTCCTTATTCCGTGATACAGTCGGACGTCCGCTGTACTTTAAAATCCATCCTCCCCCCTTCTTCGACATAATCTCGGAGTACAGCATGCGTCTCCCCGTACTCATAGCCCTGTTTTTCATCAGCCTTCCCGTTTTGGCGCAGCAGCTGCCGACCGGCACCTCCACCCTCTTTTCCGGAAGCGGAAATTGCCAGCTCTGCCATACATCCAATGGTTCTATCATGAACGAGGACGGCGAGGACATTTCGCCCATTACCCAGTGGCGTTCGACGATGATGGGTAACTCCTCCAAGGACCCGCTCTGGCGTGCGGTGGTCAGCGAGGAGGTCGCGTCCTACCCCGCTTTGCAGACGTTGATCGAAACACGCTGCACTCGTTGCCACGGTCCCCTCGGCAATGCCGAAGCGATCCACGGCGGAGCATCCGACTACTCCATGGCGGAACTGGCCGCCGATCCCCTCGCGAATGATGGGGTCTCCTGCACCCTCTGCCACCAGATCCAGGCGGCCAACCTGCCCTCTCCCGAAAGCTGGAGCGGCGGGTACGAGATCACCGATGCGGCCACCATCTACGGACCCTACACCAACCCGCTGACCGGACCGATGCAGATGCAAACCGGCTACCTGCCGACCTTCGGGGAGCAGGTCAACGATTCCCAGCTCTGCGCCACCTGCCACACCCTCTTTACGCCTACCGTCAACGACGAGGGCGAGATCATCGGGGAGTTCGCCGAGCAGACCCCCTACCTCGAATGGCTGAATAGCCTCTACCCGAGCGAGGATCAGCAGTGCCAGGGCTGCCACATGCTGACCAGCCAGGGCCCGCAGGACATCGCGACCGTGCCACCCTGGGACAACACGGAACGCTCCCCCTTCTTCCAGCATGAATTTGTTGGCGGAAACATCCTGATGCCGCGTCTCCTGGCCGCGCACGGGGCTGCGATCGGGGCGACCGCGACGGCGGACCAGTTTCTCGCCACGGAAACCCGTGCCCAGGAGATGCTCGAATCCGGTGCCGAACTCGAGCTGACGGTCGAAGCGGAGGGCGAGGGGCTCATCGCCACCGTCCTGCTCCAGAACCGTGCGGGCCACAAATTCCCGACCGGGATTCCCTTCCGTCAGATGTGGCTGCATCTGACCGCGTGGGATGGGGAGGGGACGGTTCTTTTCGAATCGGGCAGGCTGCTGGAGGATGGTTCGATTGAGAGCGAAACAGCCCCGTTTGAGGTGCATCACGATACGCTGCACAGCGCGGACGATGTGCAGATTTACGAGACGATACTGGGCGACCATCTCGGCAACCCGACCCTGACCCTGCTGCGCGCCTCGACGATGCTCAAGGACAACCGCCTCCTGCCCGCAGGCTGGCAGGCCGATGGTCCCGCCGCTGACACCACCGCTCCGGCGGGTGCGGTGCTCGAGGACGATACCTTCCTGCCCGGCAGTGATGCGCTGATTGTCCCCCTGCCCGGCACAGCAACCCGTGTGACGGTCGAGCTGCTCTATCGTCCCCTCAGCAACCACCTTGTGGATCAGCTCGAGCAGACAGGTACCGAAGCGGCGGAGGCGTTCATCGACTACTACCACACCACCGACACCACCCCGGCGACCATCGCCGCCGCCGAGTGGGTCGCCTCCGCCCTGCCGGACGATTCCCCCACGATCCCGAGCCGTTTCGCGCTGACGAGGGCCTATCCCAACCCCTTCAACCCGACGCTGACCGTCCTCATCGCGCTGCCTGTCCCGGCCACGCTTTCGCTGCGTCTCTTCAACGTCATCGGCCAACAGGTCGCCACCCTCGCCGACGGCCCCTACCCCCCCGGCCAGCAACGCTTCACCCTCGACGCCCACCCCCTCCCCACCGGCCTCTACTTCCTCCACGCCACCGTGCCAGGGCAATTGCATGCGGTGGAAAAGGTGGTGTTGGTGAAGTAGAGGGGGAGTTGCTTGAACGAACGCTTCGGTCTGTCTGGCCTCTGAGGGTGAGTTTCATTACCTTCAGGGGCTATTCGATTTCACATGTGAAACCGGCGCCATCTTTCGATGACACCCGGGGCGAATGCCCTCAGGAACAGGCGAAACGTCACTCGCCCGAAAAGGTCCAGCCAGCATGAACGACATCATCCTTTACACCACTGACGATGGCAAAAGCCAGATCAACCTGCGAACAGACCAGCAAACCGTCTGGCTGACTCAGCGGGAGATGGCGGAACTATTTGATACCTCGAAACAGAATATCTCCTTGCACCTAAAGAACATCTTTGAAGACGGTGAACTCGAACTGGATTCAGTTGTCAAGGAATCCTTGACAACTGCCTCAGACGGAAAAAACTACGAAATCCAACTCTACAACCTCGATGCCATTCTGGCCGTGGGTTACCGTGTCCGATCACAGCGAGGAGTGCAATTCCGCCGCTGGGCTACAACCGTCCTGAAGGAGTTCCTGGTCAAGGGATTCGTGATGGATGACGAGCGGCTGAAGAACCCGGATGGACGACCGGATTACTTCGATGAGATGCTCGAACGTATTCGGGATATCCGGGCATCGGAAAAGCGGTTCTATCAGAAGGTACGTGACCTCTTTGCACTCAGTAGTGACTATGATAAAACAGACCAGGCAACTCACCAGTTCTTTGCGGTGGTCCAAAACCTCCTGCTCTATGCTGTCACCCGCAAAACAGCGGCAGAACTTGTCATCGCTCGTGCGGATAGGAATGACCCGAATTTTGGCCTGATGCACTGGAAAGGTGATAAAGTCCGCAAATCAGACATCCTCGTGGCCAAAAACTACCTGAACGAAGATGAGATCGACACGCTAAACCGACTGGTCGTCATCTTCCTCGAAACAGCAGAACTACGTGCCAAGGCACGTCAGCAAACTCGGATGAGTTTCTGGAAACAGAATATCGATCAGATTATCACGTCCAATGGTTTCCCTCTGCTTGAGCATGCTGGATCGATCAGCCATGCTCAGATGGAGAAAGAAACCTCGGAGCGTTTTCTGGAATACGATCAGCAGCGTAAACTGAAGGATGCCCGCGAAGCTGACCATGAAGATGATGCTGAATTGAAAGCCCTCGAGGCGAAGATAAAAAGCAGAAAAGCGTAGCCCGGACTTATATCCTCGCCGAAAACCACCATATCGCGCAAGGTATGTCGCTTTGATGGATCCCGGATAATGTCCTACTCTTCTTCGAGATGTGACCCCCCGGACGATTACCCGCGAGTTATGCAAGACGAACTGGGCGAAGACGTTCCCGAATCCCTTCAACGCGACCAGGACCGTCCTCATCGCGCTGCCACACTTTCGCTGCGTCTCTTCAACGTCATCGGCCAACAGGTCGCCACCCTCGCCGACGGCCCCTACCCCCCCGGCCAGCAACGCTTCACCCTCGACGCCCACCCCCTCCCCACCGGCCTCTACTTCCTCCACGCCACCGTGCCCGGGCAGTTGTATGCCGTGGAGAAGGTGGTGTTGATGAAGTAGACGGGGGGAAGAATTGGACTAACATAAAGGCCGCACAGATGTGCGGCCTTTTTCTCACGCTACGGCTTCTGCCTCAACACCACCGCCTGATGCCCTAAATGCCGAAGGTGGTTCAGGGTGGATTCGGGGGTGGTCGCTGACTGATCCCAGGAGACGGTGAAGCGGAACTCGTGGAAGCCGGCGAGGGAGGCTTCGAAGTTGGTCTCCCAGTAGTTGGTCATTGCCCAGGCGTACAAAAACTCCGGGTCGGGGGCTGGGGTGGACGGGTCGTGCAAAGGACGGTCGCCGGGGTCGAGGGGGCCGGTTTGGATCAGGGGAGCGTCGGGGCAGGCAATGGCGAGGCCGTTCTGGTCGCCGACCAGCGCGAGCCCTTCCTGCACGCAGTACCAATCGGTCAGGGTGCCGGGGATCTGGTCGATCCGTGGACGGACCGCAGCGCCGGTCTTCGCCAGCCAGAGCTCACGTCCGCTGCCGCTGCTGAAGGGCAACGGGATATAAAGATTTTCCGGTTCCCAGCGGCTTTCCTTGTTCAGACGCACCGCGACATCGACACGCGGTGCACCGTTCCACGCCTGCAGTTCCACGGTCCCATGCTCCACCCCTTCCAGCTCGAAACCGAGGATGACACGTTGCAGCAGCGGGCCACGGTCCAGCCAGGTCGCGCCGGTGAAACGGCTTTCAAACCGTTCAACCTGCTCCCCCTTCCGGTTCATGTGCATCGCCCAACGGACCGCGCGCTGCTGAACCCCACGCGCTTCCGGCGTGCGCTCGTAGACCGGCGCGAAAGGCGCATGAGGATGCTCCTCGCGTAGCAGGGAAACCCCCGCCCCATCCAGCCACTCAACGAGACCTTTCCCCTCCGCCCAACGGATCGTGCTGAAGGGAGTCACGATACTCGTCGGCGGATCGGTCAGGGAGTCGAGTTCATTGGCAACGACAGCCGTTTCGACCGGGGTATCGTTCTCGAGGGTCGGTTCGATGGCAAGCTCAACACGTTGTCCCGGCTCGAGGGTGAGCTGGACAAGAAATTCCGCACCCCGTGGCACCGCACGCGCCTGATGGACAAGGGGCTCGCCTGTGTCAAGTCGGGTTACCTTCACCCCACGATGCAGCTTTTTCTCGTGGTATTCCTGATGCCCAACCCCGAGGCCGATGATGGTCGTCAACGAGTGCTGCCACGGGTTGAGGACCGTATAGCGCAACGGCAAATCGGCACGGAACGTTGATCCGCCGAGCGCAATTTTTGCCGCATCGAGCTGGTCCTCGACCTCTTGCAGCGCCTCGACCGCGTAGGCCTGTTTACGTGATGAGATCGAATGGACTATCTCCAGCCAGGGGTCGCCCATCGCATCGGAATGGCCGAAGGTGTGCTCGGCGTAGAGCAGCAGGTTCTCCTCGATTTTCTGGCTCTCAAGCTCAGGGATCTCGGGGAAGGATTCCACCAGACGGTTCAGCAGATGCCAGGAACGTTGCGCCTCGCGGAATTGACGGGTTGCCAAGGGCAGTGATGCGAGCCCATCGGACCACCAGTCGGGCCAGTCGCCGCGATAGACCGGCAGCTCGCCCATCTCCTCGCGCAACACCTCGAAGAACTGCTCGAGGGTGACCATGTCGATGGTAATCTCGCCACCGTGGACCTCGTTCCAACGCTGGATCGTCTCACTGATCCGTGGGTTGGGCGGCCCATTGTCGCTGCGCAGGCCGGAGGCCATCACCCCGAGGAAATCGAGCGGGTAGCCTTCCGCTTCGAGCTGGTCAAAGAGACGCGGGATTCGTCGTTCCGCCACCGGCCAGTTGTCGCCATAGATCATCTCCGCATCGCAATCATCCTTGATCGTATACGACGAGATCGCCTCTGGCACAAGACCGAGTTCATTGCCAAAATGGTAGTGCGCACCGTGCCAGACCAGCAGACGTTCGCCGTCCGGCGCCTCCCACCAGAAGGGGGTGTGACGTGGGAACGGACAATGGCCATGATGCTCGTTGATGCAGGTGAACATGTTGCGGATGCCATGGTCGAGCAGGGTCTGGCAGCTGCCCCAGCCGAAGCCATTGATGTCCGCCATCAGGGCGCTCTCGATGGGTACCCCGATCTCCTGACCGTAGCGGATGGCGCGCCGTGTGACACGGTCCAACAGGGTCGGTCCAGCGAGCTCGTTCAGGTTGAGCATGTTGCCTGACAGGCCGATGTCGCCCTCGCGTACCGCCTGCTCGAAACGGGCTTTTTCGCTGTCCGTCGCCCCCGCAAGAAACCGTTCAACGACCCAGAAAATCTCGCACTGCCAGCGGAAACCCTTCCACTCCGGTTTGTCCTGCTTCGCGCGGTCGAGGATCGCGAGCGCCTGACGGATGTAGTCGATCTGCCAACGCTCGATCCGTTTCTGGGTCTCGGTGTAGCCGATGTCGGTGTGGGAATGGTGGATCACATAGAGCCGTTTCGGACGCGCGGGCATGTCATCTCCGGATAAAGGACCGTCTGACTGGATGGTGCGTTGTTCCAGGCGCAAAGTAACTCACGCTGCCAGAAGATGGCATCGCTTTTCTTCAGATTGTAGATTGGCAGCACGTTGACCCCCACAGGAGCCCCCGGATGCGCAGAGGTATGATCTACTGGCGGTATCTGACCAGCCTGGTTGGACGACCCCCCCTGAAGCCTTCCTTCTTCCTCATCGGCGCGCAGAAATCGGGCACAACCTCGCTCTTCCGTCACCTGGAAGACCATCCCTGCATCCTCTCACCGCTAGGCAAGGAACCCCACTTTTTTGACCAGCGCTACCAGAAAGGGGTCCGTTGGTACGAAAGCTGGTTCCCTTCGGTCAAGGATGCGGCCCATACTCCCTGCGAGGGGGAGGCGATCACCGGGGAAGGGTCCACCCATTACCTGTTTGATGCCCACACCCCGGCCCGTCTGAAGGAGTACTGCCCGGATGCCAAGCTGGTCGCGATCCTGCGCAACCCGGCGGAACGTGCCTACTCCGCTTATCAGCACGAGGTACGGAAGAAGCGTGAAAAACGCTCCTTCAGCGAAGTGGTTGAGGATGAGCTGCGCTGGGGGGAGGAGGAACATGCGAAGGTGGTCGCCGATCCTACCTACTGGAGCAAACGCCACTACTTCCGCAGCCATCTCCGTCGCGGGCACTATGCAGAAAGCATGAAACGGTGGTTCAGTGTTTTCCCGCGTGAGCAGTTCCTGATTTTCAGCAGCGACCAGTTTTTCTCCGATCCAGAGACCGTGTACAACGAGACCGTCGCCTTCCTCGGCCTGCCGCCTCACAAGCTGGACCATTTTAAAGCGCACAATACCGGGGGCTATTCCTCGAAGATCCCAGCAGATGAGCTGCAGCGTTTGAAAGAGCATTTTGCACCGTTGAATGAAGAGCTCTACGAACTGCTGGGCGTGGATTACGGCTGGTAGGTGGAGTGAAACCCGGGCAACCCTGTGTTGCGTCCGACGCCCACGTCGGACGCACGATTCGCGCGCAAAGCGCGCGATCATCTGTCAGGCTCAGGGGCCTGACAGAACGTTTACACTGGGTTCTGTTACAGGTTGTGTCAGATCCTCAGATCTGACACACTGTTCGCGCCAGCGGCGCGATCTGCCGTCAGGTCTCCGCTACGCTAAGGACCTGTCGGAACGAAAAGCCAGCGGATTGCCAGAAATCCTGCCACAACGCCCAACCCACTTGCCTCGCCCACTCACCTCCCCCACCTTGTCGAAGAGACTACATGGAGGGGTTTTGCGCGGACGATTGGCCATCACATTCCTATCCATCCTGTTTGTTTCAAGCATCTACGCTCAGCCTGGACCGTTTGTACGCACCGAGGGACGGAACCTGGTCCTCGGGGATACGGGCCAGCAGGTTTTCCTTCGTGGCATGGGAATGGGGAACTATGTCTACGATGGCGTCACCGACCCCGACACCCTCCTGATGTACCACGATTCCACCGATTTTGCACGGCTCGCCTCCTACGGCATAACCTCGGTCCGTTTCTACATGCGCAGCAACACTTTTGAAGTCGCCCCTTATACGTATAGTGATGAAGCCTTCGACTGGCTTCGTACCAGCGCTCGCTGGGCGGGTGAACAAGGCATTCATCTCATCCCGGTGATGATGGCCATCCCGGGCAGTGTGGTCGGGGATCCATCCGGCTTCTGGAACAGCCCGGACAACATGGCACGCTTGAAGGCACTCTGGGCGGAGCTGGCAAGCCGTTTCGCGGAAGAACCTGCCATCGCCGGGTACGACCTGCTGAACGAGCCGACCCCCAACTCCCCGGAGCAGTGGATCAACTACGCGCAGGAATTGGTCGACACGATCCGTGTCCACGATCCCAACCACATGATCGTGCTTGAACCGATCTATGGGGTCCGTGGGCCTTGGGACGGGGATTACGACAACCCGGACGACACCTGGTTCCTGGTAGACGATGACAACACGCTGTACGATGTCCATTTTTATCGTCCCCACGAGTATGCGCTCTACTACTTTTACGCGCCCGATCCGCCCGACTGGCCGGATCCGCGTCCGCTGCACATGCCCCACGATGCCCGTTGGCAGGTCGGTACCACTTCAAACCCGTCGCCACCCCAGGGTGATACGCCCTGGAACTGGTACGAGGGCAACTATTTTATCGTCGATGATCCCGACCTCGCCATCGGCAGTGTCACCCTGATGAGCGGCCATCACCCGGGCCGTGTCTGGTTCGACGATATCCTGGTCACCCACCACGACAGCAATGGCACCCTGCTCGACACAGTCTACTACGAACCGATCGAATCGACGAACGACTGGCTGTACGCCTACCAATCCTACGGCGCGACCATCACTTCCAGCGACACAACGGGTTACGGGGATGATTTTTCTTTGATGGTTGAAGGGGCAAATGGATATGGCGGCTGGAGCAGCCGTGGGGCGCGGTTCGAGGTTGAACAGGGAGAAGTCTATCGTGCCAGCGGAGCGATGATGGCCGAAGGGGTGCCGGATACGGGGTTCGCACTGATCCGTCTCGACCTCTATTCAAACCCATCAGGATCCGGCCTGATCACCTGGGACCGTGGCTACCTCGAGGCAGAGATGGACCGTTGGGTCCAATTCGGTGTCGACAACAACCTGCCGATCAACATCGGGGAATTCGGTGCGGACCGTGACCTTTTCCAAGGGCATGGAGGCCAGCAGTGGCTGGAGGAGCTGCTCGATGTGATGATCGAGCGCGACCTCCATTTCACCATGCACCTCTATGATGTTTACCACAACATGACAGATGTTTTCGAGATCATTGGGGCGGCCCTGCTCGAGCAGGGTGTGGGCGACCCACGCCGTTCCCCTCTGCCTCAACGAATCACCCTCAGCAGCTACCCCAACCCAACCAACGGGAAGGCCTTGCTGACCCTCCAGCTCCCCCGTTCCGGCATGCTCCAGATCGACCTCTTCAATCTTCTCGGGCAACGGATTGCGCCCTTGCAAACCGGGTATTTCCAGGCGGGGCAACACCAGCTGCCGGTTTCTTTTGACCAGTTGTCGAGCGGGGTCTACCTGTTGCGTGTTGAGGATGGGCAGGGGACACGGGCTGTTCGGCGTGTGATGTTGCTGAAGTAGCCTGGGTGGGCTAGACTTCACAAGGTGTCACCCCGGACTTGATCCGGGGCCCAGCATCCAATCTCCAAGCAGTCTCGCCTGATCCAATCTGAGGTCGAATGGACAGGGCATCGCTCGCCCCGAACCACAGTCCAGGCACTTTCGCTGGAGGCCGATGGGGTACCTCTTTCAAGGCGAAGGATGCTGGATCCCGGGTCAAGCCCGGGATGACATGTAGCCTACTTCGGATAGCTCCCCATTCGTCATTGCGAACGAAGCGAAGCGCCGGGCGGCAATCTGCTCTTGAATTGGGGGCGGCAGCCCCCAGAGGGGTGCGGGCGGAGGTGAAACGGTGCCTTGGGGCACCGTGGGCAAAGCACAGATTGCCACGTCCCTTCGCTGCGCTACGGTCCTCGCTATGACGTGTATACATGGGTGGCGTGGTTATCGCAGATAGCCACGCGTGCATTCTGTGACCTGTACCTGGACGCCAAGAATGCAAGCATGGCAAGCTACGCTTACCATGCCACCCTTATCGTACATGTCGGGCGATCTGTCACCCCCGGTGCAAGCCCGGGATGACATGGCTGAACGGAACGATCTCGGTAATCCGCTGCATCCTGACAGAGGAAACCCCGGCATCAAGCTGCCGGGGCCTGTAAAACATGAAAAGGCGATGTCTTCCCGCTAGTCGATGAAATCACCCTGATCAATCTCGGAGCCGTTACCGTTCCTGCCGTTACGCTTCTCACGGTAGTGGTTGAAATTGTACCGCAGCGTCATCCCGACAAAGGGACCTTGACGGTCGAATGCCATCCGGCTGTAAAGATTTTCGCCGTCCGTAATCCGGGTGTAGTTGGCGGTGTCGAAGATATCACGGACCTGCAGGATCGCGGTCAGGGTCTCGTTGAAGAAACTCCCCTGCACCGCTCCGTTGATCATGTAAAATTCTTCCCGTTCCCCCTGCGAAGAAACCACTGGGCTGTTATAGATGCCATTGGCCTGAAGACGGTACCGTTTGTTGACCTTCCAGGTGACACTCAAACGGCTTGACCAGGAAAAGTCCTCGTTGTCCTGCCCCTGGTTCACTTCGATCCGGTTGTTGTAGAAATTCCCCATCAGGTTAACGTTTACACGCGGCAGCACATCGCCGGTGAACATCACTTCCGTACCCAGCGCTTGACCTGTACCCACATTTTCCGGGCTGCGCAGGGTGACACCCGGTGAATAGACCGAGTGACGATATTCAACAAGGTTGTTGGTCACACGGTAATAAACTTCCGTGCTGTGGTGGAAGGGACCGAGCGGGGTCTGATAGCCGAGCTCGTAGCTATCGATGTATTCCGGTTCGATGTCCGGGTTTCCTCGACGGACATTGTAAGCGTCCATCCAGGTTTCGAAGGGTTCGAGGAACCAGCCGCGAGGACGATCAATCCGGCGTGAATAGCTGCCCATTGTCTGGAACTCGTTGCCCCAGTCCCATGACATGTGCATGCTCGGGAAGAAATCGACACGGTCGATCGTAAACTGCTGGTTCGTTTCCTCGAGCTCAATCATCCTGTCGGTGTACTCACCGCGTACCCCGCCTTGCGCGCCAAACGGCCCCCACTTGTTGCCATAGATCGCGTAGACCGCATGGATGGATCGGTCGTAGTTTACCGATCTGTCATAGGCGTTTTGATCGACATACTGACTCGTCGCAACATCGAATTCGGAGAGGCCGGTCTCCTCCTTGGAGAGGTCCATCTCGAAATCGTAGCCACTTTCGAATTTGCCATCCTCGGAGAAGGGCCAGGTGTAGTCGAGACGTGCTTCGTACTCGGAGGAGGGGCCTCGTTCATAGGATTTTCGCCCACTGAACTGGGTGTCCGAGGGATCAATCAGCTCATCGCTTGTCTCCTCGTCATCATCCTCCCAGCTTCCCTGGATCCGCGCCACAAGCTCATGGCCTGGACCGGAATAGGTGTGACGATATTCGAGGTAGGTGGTGCCGTAGACTTCGCTACGGGAACGATCCGACAGGCTGGTGTAGCGATTCGGGGTCGGGAGGGTGTCGACACTGACCGTGTACCGGGTGTCCGATTCATGACCACCCGAATGACCACCAAGCCGCCCACCCAGGCTGAACCAATCTTTTTTGTTGGCTTCCCAGTCCACGCTCCCGCGCACACCCCAGGAATCGTGGCGACGTTCCATGTTACCGTCCGCTTCGGTAATGGTGGTGACATCATCGAAGGTCGAGCGTGTGTAGGTGTCACGTGTCCCGGGCATGCCGCGTACATTGTAATCCCCCCCGAACGTGAAGGTGAGGCCATCGTACTTCTGTTGCAGCAAACCATCTACACCGTAGCGCCCCGGTACCCCGCCATCGACATTGACCATGCCGCTGGTTCCTTCACGGCGATCTTTTTTGAGCACGATGTTGAGGATTCCGGCGGTCCCTTCGGGGTCATACTTCGCCGATGGATTGGTAATAATCTCAATGTTCTCGATCGAACCCGCCGGCACCTGCTGAAGGGCATCGTTGGCGTCGAGCACGGTGGGCCGCCCATCAATCAACACGGTAAAGTTCCCACTGCCACGCAGAGAAACATTGCCTTCGATATCCACCGACACAGAGGGAACATTTTCGAGGATGTCCACCGCTGTGCCCGAGGCGCTGGTCGCCTGTTTGTCAACATGGACGACCTTTTTATCGATGTGGAATTCCACTGGGGATCGTTCGATCACATAATTCACTTCGTCCAGATCGAGCGACGCCTGACGCAAGGCGATCTCACCCATTGGAATCCGCCCACCGCCAGGTTGCACCTGGATATCCTGCCGGTAGACCGATTCATACCCAAGGAAAGAAACCTTCGCGTAATAGTCTCCCGGTGGTACACTCGTCAGCAGAAACTGACCGTCCTCCCCCGTGGTCGCACCGGTTACCTTGCTGCTGTCCTGGTTGGCGAAAAGAATGATGGTGGCATACTGGATCGGCTGGTCAAGGTCGCCATCCACCACTAGCCCGGAGAGAACACCCCCACGCTCCCCCATGCCCGCGCTACGATGGGCGGGTTGGGCCATCACAAAACCTGTTGCTGTTGTCAGAAAGACCAATAGGGCAAGGCTGGCTCTACGTAGCTGCTTCATCAAAAAAGTTCCAGTTCGCTGTGTACGTTGCAGGTTGGACGTCCAACATCCCGATCCGTTGCATGGCAGGGAGAGACCTTCCAGTCCCGTAGAAAGTGAGGGCAGAAGATAACCTCGATTTCTGGTTGTTCAGGCTGTACGCTCTTGTCTTGCAGAGAGTTCCCATTCCGGGAGCACAACGATCAGGATGAGGCAGGGTTCAGGAAAAAAATCCCATTGCGCGGTGTGGCGGGTGGGTAGAGAAAATGCTTGCGAGCACCAAGTGCCAGACAGAGGACATGGTTGCCCATCTCTTCTGTCTGGCAAACTTCTATCTCACAATCACTCGTTCAGATCATTCGCCTGAACGGGCGAGGAGCTGCTAGTACTCCAGCGGCGAGTCCGGGAACGGGTTGTTCGGACCGTAGACGGTGCTGTCCGGGATGGCGCCTTCCGGCTCCAGGGCATCAACACCAACGGTGATATCTTTGTCACCCGCATCTACGTACATGTAGGACATGCCGACGGGAATCAGAAGTGTGTCGCCATCGTCCGCAAGTGCAACACCCGCTTCGACCGAGGGGACATCAACGGTGACACGAATGATTTCGGCAGAACCAGCCAGGGGCAGGGCCACCAGCAGCAGTGCAACGATCAGCCAGGACTTCTTCATGATGCTTCTCCCGTAAACGTAAGGCGTTCGTTGTCGCCTCTTTCAAACACGTGGTCTCACGTGCCGGCTTGAGTGCCGTAATTCCAATTGAATCGTTCGAAGCCGGTTTGAACCGGCCTACTCTCATTTTATCGGCTTGAAACTCGCTCCCTCCGAGAGTTTCTCGCAACTCATTACTATTTCCTCGTTTACGAAGAACTAGAGCCTGCGGTAAACCTTTTTCGAAAGGGTTCCAAGTCGCTTGTATGCTCCCTGTTCAGCAACTAGCGTACCACAACGAGCTCTTTGAGACGTTCCAAGACACTGGATCATGAGTATTTCGTGCTTTTGGCACTTTAGATGAGCTTTGTTTGCGTACGGATTGATGATGATCTCTCATCTTCAAGCGTCAGGCTAAATCTCGATTCGTGGCTCTATTGCTGGTCTTTGCGGGTTTGTAAAACTGCTAAGTGATTGAAATGGAGGAAGTTTGGTGCAACTTTTTGCGAAAAACGCTCCAGAGCCAATGGCTTCGCCTGCAGGGTGTCCGCATTGGACGGGGAGGCAAAAAAGGGCTAAGACAGGCGGCAAAAACGGGTCGCCGTGGCAAATTTTGCCGGGTCATTTCGGCAAGTTTTGCCGGATCACATCTTATTGCTGTTTATGTGACGAGTCGACTCGATCATCGAAACACGTGAATTATGCAGGAATTGGGAATATCACTTCACCTGTTACACAAAACGCCCGCGATCTCTCGCGGGCGATGCAATTTGAGCGTCTTGGTGAGCGGTCGTTATTGCCCGATGACCACCTTCCGGCGGGCGGAGTCTTCCCCTTTCGGCAGGGTCAGGATGAAGGTAGTGCCGCGCCCCTGGATGCTCGAGACCTCGATTTCGCCCTTAAAGGAATGCATCGCCTCCTGGCACATCCAAAGGCCGAGACCTGTACCGCGCGGTTCGTCCTCTTCCTCGACATCCTTGGCGCCTTCTGGCGGCTTGGTCGAGAAGAAGGGATCGAAGATTCGATCTTGAATATTTTCCGGAATCCCGGACCCATTGTCCGTGACCGACAACTTCACCTTGTTGCCGTCCGCCACCCAGGTCCGGATACGCAGGATCGGCTTATCCACCTTGAACATGGCGTCCAGCGCATTTCGCACCAGGTTCTGCAGCACTTGGGCAAGCTCGCCAGGTACCACATTAACAGGCAAGGTTTCTTCGGTTAGTTCTATCTGTTTGTCGACCGTTACCCGGAACATACGGTCGGCCTGGAGGAACTCGAGTTCGTTCTTCACAAGGTCGTTCAGGTCGATTGTGTTCATGTCCTTCTCCTTGTCTGACCGGCTCTTGGTCAGCAGGGAGTTGATCATGTTGCTCAGGGTCTCATTCGCCTTTTCAATCCAGTTGACCATCGCCTCGACGGAACTGGTGATTTCACGCAACACGCCGAGCTCTTCATCATCGGTACGGAAGTTTTTCGCGCGCGCTTTTTCAATCGCCATTCGCATGAGCTGGGTGCTCATGGTCGATGAGGTTAAGGGGTTGCGCAAGTTGTGGACGATCCCCTGTACCATCTGGCCGAACACCGCCTGACGTTCACTACGAATCAGGTGGCGTGTCCGCTCCTGCAGCATTGTTTCAAGCTGCTCGTTGTACTGCTGAATCTTGTCGTTTGCATGGGAGAGCTCTTCCGTACGAACATTGACCAGGTCCTCGAGCTGTCGCTTCTGGTTCTCGATGCGACGGACACGCCATTTCAACAGGAAGTAGACAAACGCCGCGAAGAAGAGGACGTAGAGGACATAGGCCCAGAAGGTGCGGTACCAGGGCGGCAGAACGATAAACTCGAACGACCCGATCGTACTCTGCTCGTAATAGACATCGTAACCGCTTACTTCAAAGCGATAGCGTCCTTCGCGCAAGCTGTTAAAGTTTCGGTAGGTTTCATCCATCCAGGTCGACCACTCGTCGTTCAGGCCGATCAGACGGTAGCGGAAGCGACGAGTGTGCGGAGCATCATAACGCGGAATGGTGTATTCGAAACGGACCGCGTTGAGATCGTAGCGAAGTTTCGGTGTCTCCCAGTTGGCAGGGAAGCCACCATCCATCAGCACCGAATCCGTCCCGACCACGACACGACGGACCAACGCCTTGAAGGTGGTGGAGTCGCTGTGCTCGAACTGTTCGGTGTAGCGCACCAGGCTGCCGTTTTTCGCCCCCGCCCAGACCACACCGCCATTTTCTTCGGGATAGAAGCACTGGAAGTCGGATTGTGAAGTCCTCAGTAGCGGGTAGGTCAACTCATACTCGCCACTCTCGGTCGGTTTAACACGCGCCCCCTTGGCGTACTGCGTGTTAAACCAGACACCACCTGCATCGTCCGCCACCATGTTCCAGATACCACGGTCTCCACTGCCGAACCCATCCCCAAAGGTCGAATCAGGCACAAAGGAATCGGACTCAGGTTGGAAACGGAACAGCCCGGCGGGATTGCCCAGGTAGAAATGGTTGTTCATGCTCAGTGGGAAGTAATGGCTCAGGTGTGGCAGCCCTCGGGCGGTATCGTAGACGGTAACCGTATGCTCCGGCACCCGTCCATTTGTCGAGGGCAGGAAGTGGACCCGTTCCACGTGACGATAATTCGCCATCAACCAGAGGTCGCCGCGCTGATCTACATCGACAATCAGAATCTGCTTCGAGGTGCCGGTAACAGGCCCTTCATAGTGCCAGTCACCTCCACGGTATCGGAAGGTGTGTACGCCATTGTTGTAGGTACCCAGGTACAACCGGCTCGAATCCGGTGAAACATCAATGCAGTAGGCCATCCGGATCGGGTAGACCATCTTTGGCGGTTGGTTCGGGCCGGTAATTTCCTCGATCCCTTTTGAGCTGATCGCCAGCAGTTTTCCACGTACGGAGAGAAGCTGCCAGTTTCGATCTTCCGCGCCGGGCACCAGCTCAAAGTGCCCAGGACGACCCGGTGTTGAAGAGGGAGTCAGGACGTACAGTCCCTGGGAGGTACCGACATACAGCCGTCCTTTGTGCCGGACGATGGTGTCAATAATACCATCCATCCCCAAGTCGTAATCATAGTAGTCCAACGGCGAGGGAGCTTCGACTCGGCCGATACCATAGTTCAACGGCAGCCAAAGGGCGCCCTGACGATCGGCGTACGGGGTGCCGAGAATGTTATTGTCCAGCAAGCCTAGTGATTTGTCGATGTAGCGCTGAATTTTCCCGTCACGGTTGAAGATCAACAGTCCGCCGAAACGAGTGGCCAGGGCAAACATGCCATTGTCCGTCCGGATCGCCCCGACAGCAAAGTTGGTGCGTGCGAAATCATCCGCTTCGCTTCGCAGGGGACGCGCCCTGCCATCCTGCAACACGTATAGCCCATTTGTCTCGCACGTCAACAGGAGAGTATCCTCCCCGAACGGCGACACACTGCGGACTCGAATATCCTTTAATCCTTCACCACCCGGCACCACCACAAGCGAATCACCCTTGACCTCGAGCAATCCCCTGCCCTGCTGCCAGATATAGACATGATCCTCAATAACCGACAACCCCAACAATTCGTGCCCCGGCGGGAAGGACCAGACCTTCATCTCGCCATAGCGAACACGTTGATCACTGGGTCGCCAACGGTACAATCGATTGGGTGATCTGAAGAAGACGCCTTGAGGGGAGGTCTTGGTGCCCCAGATGTAGCCGACGTCCGCGATCGAGTCCGGGACCTGGGAGCGTAGCGACACCACCTGCTGATGGCCATTGGAGGACATCCTCAGGAAGCCCATGTCCCCCTGGTAGCCCACATAGATCCGGTCGGTGGAGTCGATATCGATGGAAACAGGACGCAACTGGCTTGGGTGATAAATGCGACGCCAACGGCCCCCATCGTACTCGAGGACTGCCATCAGGTTCGCGACGTAGATCAGTCCTTCCTTGTTCTGAACAACTCCCCAGTTCTGGCTGGCCCCGCCCGTTTCATCGAGCGTGAACATCTGCATGAAAGGCATGCCTTCTTCGCCGGGACGTATCGCAAGGGAGGGTGAGGGAAGGACAAAAGCGAGGAGAAAAAGCACGACGAGAAGCGGCGACAGAATAACGCTGTCAATCGAAGGGAGGACGTGCCTGATCGCCAACCGTCGCAACATGAACCAAATCCCCTGTACAATCATCGCGCGATAAAGTAACACACGAGCTTAGAAGAGACCAGAAGCTCAGCGAAATATCGCTGATTATCGCCATTGAGAAGCTCTCAGACGCTTCGGATACTCCCTGTTTACGATCATCTTTCATTCTAAAGTGATGAAAACGTTGTCTATTTCACTTCTTTTCTCGTTTCACATTTGAAGATGTTTCTTTTCCCTCTGGCTCCCCTTTTTCATTGTGAATGTTGACAATTTTCATTCCTGCTGCATAATCCATCTCTCGCAGCCCTTGAAGTTTCAATAGTTTTCGTACCAGATCCCTCATACGGACAACCTGCGTCTCGATGCGCTCAAACGTTTGCAGATCGTCCCCTTTCAGTTGTTTCATCCTGAGTAGATCGAGGCTGGCTTGGATGATGGCGAGGGGATTATTGAACTCATGGGCGATCGTTCCTGCGATCCGGTTGGCGGTGCGCATCTGTTGTGCATCCAGCTCGGCATTTTTCGACCGTTCAAGCTGATCCAGCGCTTGCCGTGTCCGTGTGCCTATCACATGCTCCAACCGCTCTTTCTCCCGAATCAAACCAGCAGTATAGAGTCGTATCGCGATGATGTAGAGTGCGATCGCGAGCAGCCCGTAAAGGATGAACGCCCACCAGCTCGCATACCAGTGTGGCAGCACTTCCAGCTCGATGGAAAGCGGATCACTCCAGTCCAGATTTCCCTGTCGCTTGGCTCGAATTTGCCACGTAACATTGCCAGGGGGTGGGTCATATAAGAACGCGACACGTTGTCCGTCAATTTTCCGCCAGGGTGATGCTTCTCTACCCACCACCCGTTGCTGATAGTGGACAAACTGCCCGGGGTACGTCAGGCTCGCGAAGGAAATTTCCAGCAGGGTTGTGGGATGGACCATCCCTTTTTCCAGCTTTTCAACCGGGTCCCCATCCAAGCTGGTCGTCAGCAGAATCGGAGTCGGTGTCGGACGAGATTGATTGATATTTCGTGTGTACGCCGCACCCAGCGATGTGCCCATCCAGACATGGCCCTGGTCATCAATGAAGATGCTGTGACGGCTGATTGTTCGTGCTGGCAGACCATCGGAGACGGAATAGTGGACAATGCCATCGTCCGTCATCCGGACCACGTTAAACCGGGTTCCCAACCAAAGGTCCCCGTCCGGGTGCAGCGTCACAGCACGCACCCCCGTGGAAGGCTGAAGCTCAATTTTTTCGGGGGTGATATTTCCATCCTCGACCAGGTAGAGCCCGGCAGAGGTGGCGACATGCAGCCGACCCTCAGCATCGCCCGTCAGGTCATAGGCGATCTGCTGGCTCATTCCCGAATGCAGCTTCTGCTCTACAATGGCCTCAAAGTGCTCCCCCTGCAATCGGTAAACAAACAGGGAATCCTGCCTGGTGAAGGCGGCATGAAGCGTGCCATTTACAATACGGATCGCTTCGACCGGGTGCATCAGCCCCATCTCGCCCCCGTAGCGTGTAACCTCATGCTTCGAATCGATTCGGGACAACCCGGGAACGTCGGTCTGGGTCAACCAGAGGTTCTCCTCCTCGTCCTGGATCATGCTTAGAATCGGATGCCCGCGTGATGGGAGCTGAAGCGTTTCGGCGAGACGGCCATTCCGAACCCTCAGAATGTCCCCTTGCAGGGTCGAAACATAGATGCTGCCCCGTACAAACTGGAACTGCAACATCGTGTGATCGAACTCTGTGTATACCGTATCGATCGGGGCGCCACGTTCCAGCGAGGCGAGACTCATGATTCGAGCTCCATCACAGAAAAAGATCTCTCCGTTGGGACCTTGATCGATATCGTGGATATAGGTGTTCAACCCCGAGCGTGAAATAGTGGTGAACGGCGTCTTTTCGACCAGCGACACTCCGACATCTGTCGAGACCCAAAGGTTTCCCTGGGCAAAATAGAGCGCATTCACTTTGATGAACTGAAAGTCCCGGATTCGCTGCAGCGACACCTCGGGCCGTTTCGGGTCAACATGGTAAAGACCATGCGCCCAGGTCCCGAAATAGACCTTCCCCTCATCATCCATGGCCATCGAGGAGATGTCAAGCCCCGTTACCAACTGTTTCAAGCGCGCCTTGCCGCTTTTGTCAGGCAACAACAGTTCGAAAAGACCTCGACTCGCACCGACCAGGAAACGATCTTGTGTGAGGGGAATGGCGCAGGATACCTGCCCAAGCTGCTGCGGCAGATCATATTCATCGAAGCGTTCAAAACGTTTGTTGAAGCGGTAGAGGGTGCCACGAAGCGAGAGAACATAGAAACCATTGACCCCAGCATCCAACATGGTGAAGGCACGGAGAAAATCGTAGGCATGATCCTTTTCCGGGAAGGGGTAGCTCTGTAGACGGTCCTCTTTAAACTTTGCTATTCCACGCTGTTCTGTGATCCAGAACCCGCCCTGACCGTCCGTCATGCCATGCTTTGGGTAGGTAAGTGCTGAGTCACTCAGCTGGGTGGATCCGGAGATAAAGGGTTCAATCGACGGGTGACGGCTATCCTGATGGATAAGCACCACCCCTTCGTCGGTCACCGCGTACAGTTCCCCGTTCAACCCATGGAAAAAGGATTTCACATAGGGGCTGGGCAGTCCGTCCTTGAAGTGTGTGAACCGGATACCATCATAACGAAAGAGGCCTCGATCCGTAGCCACCCAGATAAAGCCGAGCGTATCCTGATCCACGCTCTTGATAAACTCTACCGTCAACCCATCATCAGCACCATAATCAATAACACGGAACTCATCGGCCATCGCCGTCTGGACGAAACCGAAAAAAAGTGCAACCAGCAGGAAGATGGACCACACTCTCCTTCTTCGAAAATCTGGGCTGGTCATCGAGTTCCCCCACGTGGGTATCACGTTGTGGATCGAGTCTACAATTTCGCATACGTTTGCAATATAAGGAATTGAGATGTGACGTGGATCACACTGAGCCTCGGAACAGAAGATTCCGCCACAGCTTATCCAATTGAACAGACACCCTTCTCGCCCTAGCTTTTGATAGTTGTTGATCCCACGTCCCCTCATCAGCCGGAGAAGATGATGCTCCACCGCTTCGTTGCAGGAGTTCTGCTTGTGATTCTGACCACATTTGCAGTCCAGGCTACCCCGTTGCCCGACCAGCAACCCAAAGCGGATGTTGATGCGGTTGTGACAGCTCGAAATGCTCGCTTCACCATCCTCACACCAAGCCTGATCCGTCTGGAATGGTCACCCGACAAACAGTTCGAGGACCGTGCTTCGTTGATGGCGGTCAACCGGAAGCTGCCGGTCCCGGAGTTTACCAGCTCGACCAGACGCGGCTGGTTGACCATCGAAACCAGCGATCTCGTGCTGAAATACCGGTACAGGAAGGGACGGTTCGACGAGTCCAACCTCTCGATCCAATACAAATTGGGAGACAGTACCTGCACCTGGACACCGGGGATGGAGGACAATGGCAATCTGGGCGGGACCGTGCGCACGCTGGACGGTGTTTCAGGCTCCACCCCGCTCGATCCTGGCCTTTTATCGCGCGACGGTTGGGTCGTGGTGGATGATTCGCACAACCTGCTGCTTGAGGGCGACCCCCTCTGGCCGACCCCCCGTCCTGATCGCGATGCCATTGACTGGTATTTCTTTGGGTACGGCCACCGCTACACCGAAGCCCTCAAGGACTACACCCGCATCAGCGGGACCATCCCCCTGCCACCCAGATACAGTTTCGGTGCGTGGTGGTCCAGATACTGGGCTTACTCCGCCGACGAGCTGAAAGAGCTGGTGCTCTCCTTCGAGGAGCATGATGTCCCCCTCGATGTGCTGGTGGTTGATATGGACTGGCACCTGGAAGGGTGGACCGGCTACACCTGGAATCGTGATCTCTTCCCCAACCCGCAAAAGTTTCTAAGTTGGGTCCACAAGCAGGGGCTGCATACAACCCTGAACCTGCATCCCCATGATGGAGTCCGTCCCCACGAGGAAGCTTTCCCCGAGATGGCCCGTGCGATGGGCCTCGACCCGGATTCAGTCGATCACATCGCGTTCGACATTGCAGACCCTCGTTACATGAAAGCCTACTTCGAGGTGTTGCATCGTCCGCTTGAGAAGCAGGGTGTAGACTTCTGGTGGATTGACTGGCAGCAGGGCGAAGCATCCAGAATTCCCGGCCTCGATCCGCTGATCTGGCTGAACCACCTTCACTGGCGGGATATGGAAACTCGTCAGCAGGCAACCGGTCGCCGTCCCCTCATCTTCAGCCGTTGGGGCGGACTGGGTAACCATCGCTACGAGATCGGGTTCAGCGGGGACACCTTCAACGATTGGGCCTCGCTCGCCTTCCAGCCCTACTTCACTGCCACCGCCGGCAATGTCGCCTACCCCTATTGGTCCCATGACATTGGTGGGCACCAGCCGGGTCCGGTTGAGGGCGAACTCTATGCCCGTTGGATCCAGTTTGCGGTACTCAACCCCTACCTGCGTACCCACTCGGGGAAAAACCCGAATGCGGAACGTCGTATCTGGGAGTTCGGTGACGAGATCTTCCGTGTTGCGCGAGATGCCTTCCGTCAACGTTATGAGCTGGTACCCTACATCTACACAAGCGCACGGCAAGCCTATGATGATGCGCTGCCCTTGATGCGTCCTCTCTACTATGAATGGCCTGAACTGGACGAGGCCTATAACCATCCCGGACAGTACCTCTTCGGCGATCAGCTTCTCGCCGTGCCGGTCGTACAACCACGTGAACGAGCCAGTCGCTGCGCCATGTCCACCGTCTGGCTGCCACCGGGTACGTGGGTCCATTGGTACACCGGTGAACAGTTCGAAGGACCGTCCGAGCAGACCTTGATGACCCCGCTGGACCAAGTGCCCCTTTTCGCACGAGCTGGCGCGATCATTCCGACGACACCCGCCTCGCGTCGCATTGGAACCACCCTGCCGGAAATCATATGCTTCGAGATCTTCCCCGGCGATCAGGGTCAATTCACCCTCTACGAGGATGATGGGATCAGCGCGGGGTACGAGAATAGTGAATCGGCTAGCACGAAGGTGTCGTTTCGCCGGACCGCATCCGGCTACGCGGTGACCATTGATTCGAGCCGTGGATCATTCGAGGGGATGCACGAGCAGCGAACCTGGCAGGTCCGGATGCGTGACACCGCTCCGCCCTCCACAGTCTCGCTCAATGGAACCGAGTTACCGCGCATCACAGATGAAAGCCACCTGGATGGTGCGCGCTGGTGGTACGATGCGGATGAATTGGCGGCGGTGATCGAACTGCCCGGTAGTGATGTCCATGCGGTACAACAGGTGACCATTGAAGGCCGTGTGGAGGATCGTCGTGCGTTGAATCGCTTCCGTGGTCGGCTTGCCCTGCTGGAGGAGTTCACGCAACGTTTCGGTGAAGATGCCCCGGCGGACGCAGAGCTATTGCTGATTGATCGAGGGCATCTCGCCGATTCGACCAGCGGCCCGACCGATCTGCTGAGCCTGGCGCAACGTGTCCAGGAGAAGTGGAGCGGAATCGCTGCCGCCTTCAGCCGCGCCGATGTAGCGGAGACCTTGCGACGGGAAGCGTTCCTGCGACTCTACGGTCTTTCGCTCAATTGGACCCCGGTCCACCAGGATGCGAAGGTCGAGGCGACTGTCGGCTTGACCCTGCTGGAAGAGGTCGAGGGGTTGGACGCTCTTGTTGAGATCACTATCCCCGAAGGTTGGGAGGCGAGTGGTGATGTAGCCAATGATCGGGTGTCCCTGATCCCGCATGAAACCCTCCGATGGACCCGGCTGCTTACCCCACCCTCCGTATACGGCCCAGCGTCCATCCACGCCGATATTTCGCTAAACCTTGGTGAGGAGCATTTCGAGGTCCCCTTCGAAACCGCTCTCTTCCCCTCGATCGGCGCATGGCAGGTGATCGGCCCCTTCGACAACCCGAGCCGTCACGAGCTCGACACCCCCTTCGGTCCCGAAAGCGACCTCGATCTGTCAACTTTCCATGAGGGCAAAGGTGGGGAGCAGATCCGTTGGCACTTGGTCGCTCGCAAAGAAAATTCGCCGCTCGACACCGAGTTCGTGGTCGATCTGCAGCAGTTTGTCGGAGAACAGACGGAAGATGCTGTTGCCTATGGCCTGACCTGGCTGGATGCACCGGAGGCTCGTGATGCGGTCCTCGCCTTGGGATCTGATGATGGGGTGAAAGTGTGGTTGAATGGTGAGGTGGTGCACGAGAATGTGATCGGACGTCCCTACACCAGCCGTTCCGACCTGATCCCGATCTACCTGAACGCGGGCATGAACATGCTGCTCGTGAAAGTGTCGCAAGGCAACGGCGGCTGGGCCTTTGGCGCGCACCTCGAGGATGAAAATGGGCGCGAGTTGAGCGAGGTGCGAGTGGTGCCGATGCAGTGAAGGCAGAGTGTCATCCCCAGCGCTCAAGCCCGCGCCAGCGGGCTTTGCTGTTGGGGTTGAGCGCGTCGGGGATCCCCGCGGCGATGTGCCAGGGTTCCGTACATCGTTTCGGGGGATCCCCGACGCCCGCCGGTTCCCTTCGGTCACGATCCGGTTGCACCGGATTGCGTGCTGGGGATGACAGAGGCAGGCTGATCGTGGGTGGCCCGACATGCTCGCAAGTCGGGCCTATTCATCAAAAAAACGCGTCAGGTCTTCGGACCTGACGCAACCATCTACATTCATCAAATATAGGCCGTATTCTCCGAATCCGGCGATGTCCGGCGCCAGCCGGACGTCCCCCTCCGCGCCTGCGGCGCGATGCACGGGCAGGATGCCCGTGCTACAGGTCCGTCAGGTCTCCGCTACGCTAAGGACCTGACGGAACAACAGAAAAAAAGTGTCAGGTCTGAAGACCTGACACAACCAGTAGGCATGTTTATCCGGCATTTCCCG
This sequence comes from bacterium, assembly GCA_020444265.1. GTDB lineage: Bacteria > Electryoneota > Electryoneia > Electryoneales > Electryoneaceae > JAHLLH01. The sequence goes on along the minus strand of JAHLLH010000007.1, from coordinate 161,635 downwards.
AAGAGTACCGGGCCAGGTAGCCCTACACCTTCGTCAATTTCAACCGTTTAATAATGTCGTTGACGATCCCGTCCACCGAGGTGTTCGGCAGGGTGCAGGTTCCCGCACCTTCAAGGCCACCGCCGCCGAACGTCCCCATCAGGTCGCCGATGTGGACCGGGTTGCTGCGGTCGAAAATGCTTTTACCCACTGCGCAGACCACTTTGGTTACATCTTCGTGATCAAAAAGGCGCACGTTCACATTCGTCCGGGCAAACAACGCATAAACGAGGAAACGGTTGCCGACCGGAACCTTGTCCATGCCACGAAAATCAGTGATCGAAACGTTCCCATCTCTGCGAGTACAGCGCATCAGTTCTTTTTTGAAGAGATCCTCGTCCCGGATGTAATCCCGGGCGCGTCCCTTGACCGAGGGCAGTTCGAGCAGCTCGTCAATGCCCATTCCTTTCCGCAGCGACTGGATGATTTCAAGGGAGAAGGCTTCACGATCTTCCATTTCGGTACGCGGATCGAGCAGCATGCCAAGCAGAATCCAGCCTTCCGGCTTCAAGGTCTCTTCGTAATCGAGGTTTGCCGAATCGTACTTGTCGCAGTACTTCACCGCCTGGGTGTACTTCTTCATCAGCTCGCTGTCGTAGTACTCGAAGATGAGACGAGCTGCGCTGGGCGATTCGCCGACAATCCCCTTCACATCATTGCGCTGGCTGAAACTTCTGGTCGCATCGCCATGGTGATCGAACCAGGTGCCCGCATTCTCATGGAAGGGCAGATTCGCGATGATGTCCCCCTTCTCCACATCAACAATGCCGTCCTGCATATCCTTCGGATGGACAAACTTGATCTCACTGATGTGTTCCGCATCCGCAATCATCGCGGCGCTCAGGACACCGTCAAAGTCTGAATTCGTAAACAGGCGCATGACTCTCCCTTGCTTCTGATGGCTGGCTGTCTGGCGAGTGTACGTCATCGACGTGACAGCGTACAAGCCGCTCCGGCGAAGTAGTGCAGGCTGTACGGGACACCCGGAGCTCCCCGCCCCCCATGTTGTATCCGATTCATACGTTGTATCAACAACATCGTCTCTCATGAGAGACCGTGTAATGACATGTGTCACACGGAATAAACCCCAAATATCCGTAATTTTGAAACTGTGGCACTGTAGTTGCAGGAACAGAAGAGTCAACCATAGCGTATCAATTTCGATCAGGGCATCGCTGGATTCCCAGGATGGATGGGGTTCCGCCCTTTTAACTGAGATGATGGTATGTCGAGAAGTGGATGTGATGGCGCAAATCCATTTCTCCCAAGCATGTTTAAGCGCCGACTTCTAGTGGAGCCGGTTATGAAGAGGACCGCAACCATCTTCCTCCTCCTGTTTCTCCTCGCTGGTAGCGCTGGAGCGACGGATTATTATGTTTCGACCACAGGCAACGACGCCAATGACGGGAGCAGCTCAGGGTCCGCCTGGCGCACCTTGACTCATGCGCTTCAGCAGGTCACAGGCACCGCGCAAAACCCGGCCGTGCTCCATGTTGCTGCGGGAACCTACAACCGTGCCAGCGAAGGCAGTTTTCCGATTGCCATTCCTGCTTCGGCTGGGATTGTCACCATCAGCGGCGCGGGAATTGGATCGACGATCATCGATGGTTCCGGCGCACAGTCCTGGGAAGAGTATTACCTGCTTGAAGGGAATGGACCGACCTCGGTTTCCATCTCCGACATGACCCTGACGGGCGGGCGTGGTGGTGTCTACCTGCGGAACATGAACGGCAATGCCGAGCTCTACGACCTCGAAATGGGTGGCTGGGATTTCACCGGCAGCGCCCCGGACAACCCCGGTCTGCGCGTCAGCAGTATCGGCGGGGATGTGATTGTCCAGGATGTCACCATGACATCGCCGCAGAACGATAACAACAATGGCGGCGGAATCCGTGCCAACACGCTCACCGGCACCCTCATCCTGACCCGTGTCACCATGACCAACCCGCAATCGCTCTACAACCATGGCGGTGCGGTAGCCGCTGCGGCGGTGGGTGGGATCAACATCACCGACATGGAACTTGTCACTCCGCGAGCGGACAACAAGGGCGGCGGCCTCTTCTTTTTCCAGGTCAATGGGCCGGTCACCATCAACGGCCTGACTGCAACAACCCCTACCTCCACCTACGACAAGGGCGGCGTGATCTATGCCGAACAGGTCAGCGGCCCCTTTTTTCTCTCCAACCTTGACGCAACCACCTGCACCGCCCCCAACGGCGGCGGCGCAATCTACCTGACCAACATGCAGGGCGAAGTCACCCTCGATTCGATCACCATTGATGGCGCCACTTCCGAATATGGTCATGGCGGTGCCATTCACATTGATAACGCATCCGGTGGCGTGACCCTGAGCAGTGTCGACCTCAACGGCACGATGGCCGGGAACAACGGTGGCGCGATCTACCTGGATGGGATCGACAACGGGGTCGAGCTTGACGGCATCACCGTCAATGACAGCCAGTCGGAATGGGCTCATGGCGGTGGCATTTATCTCAAAGATGCGACCGGCGGGACCACCTTCAATAATGTTTCCGTCACCGATGCGCACACCGGCAACCACGGCGGCGGTATTTACCTGGATGGGCTCGAGGGACGGCTTACCCTGACCGGTATTGCCGTCGAAGATTGCGATACACGTGATGGGTGGGGCGGTCATGGTGGCGGCATATCTATCACCAATGTGACCAATGCCGACAGCGTGATTGTCAGCAACCTGACCCTCTCGAACAACGCTGCGGGCGGGGATGGCGGCGGTCTCTTCATGAACCTACAGTCCGGCGGACAGACGATCCCGGTCAGGATGGATACCGTTACGGTCCTGGGAAACAGCTCCGGCACCTATGGCGACGGCGGCGGGTTTTATATCGAGCAGGTCGGCAGTTTTGATCTGAGCAATGGCACCTTTGAGAATAACCAGACCTCCGTGCCCCCTGCCGGGTACACCCAGTATGATGGTGGTGGCATCTACCTGAAGAAGGTGGATACGGTTGATGTTGACAACACCGCTTTCATCGGCAACACGGCCCGCGGCGATGGCGGCGGGATGTATGTCTACGACAACACAGGCGGCGTCAACCTTCAGCAGGTCATGTTCCTTGACAATGTCGCCGATGGCGCTTCCGCACAGGAATCACAAGGCGGCGGGTTGCATCTGGATAAAGTGGCCGAAGCTTCGATCTACCAGGCCCTCTTCGCGGGCAATTACTCGGAAGGCGAAGGCGGCGGCATTTACTGGAAGCGGAAGGAGAGCAACTCCGAACTGGAACTGGTCAACGCAACCATGGCCTTCAACGAATCCGCAACAAGCGGATCTGCCCTCTACACCGATCAGAACAGCGAAACCCTGATCAATTCCTGCATCATCTGGGGCAATGGCGACACAACACGCACCGCGACCTTCACCGGCGACCAAAGTTCGGTTTCCGGCAGCTCGGGAAATGATCCGACCAATGTCACCTACGCCTATTCCTGTGTTGAAACCGACGGCGGCGGGACAGTGTCAGGAACCAGCAACACCAACGTCAACCCCTACTATTACGACCCGGAAGCGGACAACTTCAGTGTTGTACCGGGAAGCCCAGTGATAGATTCGGGTGATCCGAACAACCCCTTCAACTTCGAGCCAGAGCCGAATGGCGAGCGGGTCAACATGGGGTGGGGGATGGTCATCAGCGGGTCGAGTGCAGAAGGTACCAGTGTGCCGCAGGTCGATCCCGCACCACCAAGCCAGTCTGTCAAAATCGTGCTGAAGGACAAGTACATCTTCATGGGCTCACCGATTCAGCCGAGCGAAGATGACAATCAGCATATTCCGCAATTCGCCTGGGGCGATGACCTGAACGAAACCACCCCGGACTGGGAGATGCAGACCTGGCGTTTCAGCCGCTACGCCCAGAACGTTCCCTATGGTGACGGTCAATCCTTCACAGGCTATCTGCGTTACGGCGAGGCCGAAGCAAATACGGGTGGCGTAGATGTTGGCGACCCGCCCCCGATCACCCCGGGCTATGGCTACTGGTTTGTCTGGAACGAGGGCGCGGTACCGGATGAAATCGCGGTCGCGGTCGACATCCATCGTGTCATGCGCACCGCGGAACCCTATGTCTTGCCGCTCGACTCGTGGGACGGCGAAACAGAACCGCCTTACGGCTACAACATGATGGCCAACCCATGGCCCTTCCCGATTGACTGGGCCGATGTTCGCTTCTCCACCGATCAGTCCACCTGGTACAGCCCGATCGATGCCGCTGCCGAAGGGCTTGTCAGCGCTTATGCGGGCGTCTGGAACCACGAGGAAGAGCGGTACGAGTCTTACTATGGCCGTCTCGACCCCTGGCAGGGCTTCTGGGTCATCGTCCTGACTGACCAACCGGTTTACATGCAATTCAACCCCTTTGAGGTCGAGCCGACTGCATCGACCTTCGCCCTCGACGAACTCGACGAAGCGGTGGATTGGACGCTGCTGCTGACCGCTCGCCGAACCGATGCGCTGCAAACCGACCTGGACAACTGGATTGGGGTCGGTGCCGACCTGTCGGATGAGTTTGACCGGTTTGACAGCCCTGAACTCAGTCCGCAAGCGAAGGAGGCGATCTTCCTGCGCACTCGTTTGGTGAGCGATGGCGAACTCGGAGATCGTCTCACCTATGACTTCCGTGCCAATGATCTCGATGCAGTCGACTACAAGGCATGGTACATGGAAGCATGGTTCATGCACGATCCATCGGTGCCGGATGCTGGAGCAGTCTACCCGGTCGATGTGACCATCCAGTGGCCGACCATCTCGACCGTGCCCAGCGATGTCGAGTTCCGTGTCTACGGCTACACATCAAACACCTTCTCCCCGGAAACGGACCCAATCCTGGTCGAGGATATGCGCACCACGCCCGAGATCACCCTGACGCTGGACGATCAGCAGGGTTCGACCTTTATTCGGAAACGGTTCTGGGTGGTGGCAAGTGAAAATGCCGGGGTACTGGATATCGCGAGGAACAATGTTTCCGAGCTGCCTCAGACCAGCAAATTGGGTACGATCAGCCCGAATCCATTTAACGCCTCCACCCTGGTGCAGTTCAATCTCCACCAGCAATCGCCGGTGACCCTCTCAGTCTTCAACATCCTCGGCCAGAAGGTCACCACCCTCGTGCAAGGCTCGTTTGAGGCTGGTCGTCACGAGGTCGCCTGGCAGGCGGATGGGTTCGCCAGCGGAATCTACATCCTGCGCCTCGATGCATCCGCTGCCGGGGTGGTGGATACAAAAAAAGTGGTCTTGTCGAAGTAAGGAATGGTTAGAGTGGGACGAACTGAGCATCACAACGATCATCCGGTTTTGCTTCTCTGGTTTGCACGAGTCGCTTTTGCCCTCCTCGCCGCCCTCCTGATCGCAGGAGCAGCGTGGGCGACGGATTTTTACGTGACAACGGACGGGCTGGATGACCCGGATCGTGGGATGAGTATAGAGGATCCCTTCCATACGATCACCTATGCCCTCTCGGTGGCGGACACCACAGCGGGTCGCCCACACGTCATCCACATCGCCTCTGGAACATACGGCCGCACGGAGGAATCCTACCCCTTGCCGATGATCGACCAGACGACCCTACGTGGTGCGGGACCGACGGAAACAATCCTCGATGCAGGCAGCCAGACGACCAACCTGGTCACCGCTGTCGGAGCAGAAAACTGGACGATTGAATCCCTTGCCATGACCGGGGGACGAGCCATCCAGGGCGGGGCGATCCTCGCGGCACAGGGCGGCCCAATGACCCTGCGAAACCTGCACCTCTACGGCAACCGTGCCGATCACCCGACCATCCCCGATTTCCAGGGGTTCGGCGGCGCCATTTATATCGGGTCGGTTGATGGCGTGACCCTCGACCACCTCTTGTTGACAAACAACAGCGCACGCGATAACGGCGGCGCGATCAGCATCGTTGAATCGGCCGCCAGCTTGACCCATTTGACCTTCTCCGGCAATCTCGCCGAACAGGGACCCAATTCATCAGCCTTGTTTGCATCTGGCGGTTTGCAGGATGAGGTCACCCTGACCAATTCCATTGTCTGGGGAAATGGTTACGATCCGATCTTCGACGTCGTCGTTTCAGGAGAACGCATCACCGTCTCCCACTCGATCATCCAAACGGAGGAAGGGGTTTGGCCCGGGGTCGGAAATCTCGTCCGAGATCCGCTGTATGCAGATCCTGGGTCCGATTACCATCTGCTGAACGGTTCCCCCGCCATTGATCTCGGTGCCGAGGATGCGCCGTTTGAGAACGAACCCGCTCCGAATGGTGGACGGGTGAATGCGGGGTTTTACGGAAACACCCCGGACGCTCAGGTTTCGGAAATCACCTATCCCCTCCGTCATAACCGTTGGGCCTTGATCGGCCTGCCGGTCGATGCTCCCAGCAGCGATCCGCAGGAGTTGTTCGGTGGATCGTTGGATGACACCGAACCAGGAGAGGACACCTGGCGTCTGCGACGTTGGGACCCCACCGAGCAGATCATGCTACGCTACAACGAGCCGGAAGCGGGCGGTGTTGACCTCGGGGATCCCCCTCCGATGGAACCCGGCACGGGCTACCTGATCCGTCAGCACGTGTTGCCCACCGCAACCCTGTCCATAGCAGGTAGCATGGTAGACCCAGCAGACCCTCATCAGGTGAGCTATCCCGTGCTGGACCGCCAGGCTTATCACACCATTGCGAACCCTTATCCTTTCCCGATCGACCGTCGCAACATCCGGATTATGTACTCCGCGGGAAGTTCAAACACGTTTGAAGCTGCTGTTGAGGAAGGGCTGGTGTCACGATTTCTCTACGTGATGGACGGTCGTGGCAAGCTGGTACCCAGCTTGGGCGGCTTGCAGCCTTGGCAGGGTGCAGTGCTGATTTCGCTTGATAACCGTACACGAGGAGCCCTGTTCATTCCGAACAGTATCGCTCCTGAACCAGGAGATTTGCTGGAAGGATTGGATTGGGGTCTGCTGGTGTCAGCGAGTGCGCTTGACGAAAATGGAGAGGTTTTGGGACGCGATGCAGGCCACCTGTTTGGTGCGGGTGGGACCATGCAGAACGGGGTCGATGTGCATGATGGGCGTCTGATCGACTGGAACCAGGCGAACTTTGATCTCCGTTTCGTTGCAGATCGCCGTGCTCCGCTTTTTCACGATGTACGTACCACCATTTTCGATGGGATGGTGCGTGAGTGGAACATGACATTCACCTCACGTATCCTGCCCGACAACCCGATTGTTGGGCTTGCTGATTCAGTTGAAATCTCGATTGAAGGATTCCGTTCCCTGGTGGAGGACGGATTCATCTACCCATCGGAAGAATACAACTACTGGCTGCTGGACGAGAACTATAACGTACTCGTTGAGGATCTGCGGACCACCCCGATGGTTCGCCTCCCGCTCCACGACATAAGCGATACGGAGCGCAGCCGTAGCTTCTGGATCTTTGTCGGCAACAACTCGACCTCCGCTCCAGAGGACGATGTTACAGCGACCCAGCCCGCTTCCTTCGCCCTGCTGGATGTCTACCCGAACCCCTTCAATGCCTCCACCACCCTGCGTTACCGAGTCTCGAAACCGGGCGAAGTGCGAATGCGCGTGTTCGACATCCTGGGGCGTGATGTTTTCAGCGACCGTTGGCAGGCCACCAGCGCGGGGGTGCAGCAACGCACCTTTGAAGCCTCCTCCCTCGCCAGCGGTACCTACTTCCTCCGTCTCGAGACCGAGGGGCAGGCGAATGTCCGCCGTGTCTCCCTTCTGAAATAGTGTTAGTCTTTTATATCCAACACTTTCACAACTCAACAACAATTCGAAAGTACAGCCCCCATTCACAAATCGACAGCTCCTCATACACCTTTCCAGGTTTACCCACATTACTCTTAGAGTTATGCAATGTAATTGTTAATAAACACTTAAACGCAAACAGGGTCTTATTAGCCCTATAGTACTTGTTTGTTCCTAGCAGTTCTATTATATTTCGGTAAGAAAACTAGGAGGCATATATGCATCGAATTGACGTAGATGATGAGGTGTTCGAGTTTATCAAGTCCAACGCCGAACCCTTTGTTGACACCGATCCTAACAAAGTCTTAAGACGACTTTTATTGGGAGCTTCAAGGAAGGAGAATGCAATGAAGGCAAGACCAGAGACTAATAGGGGCGAAAAGCCAAAGACTGCAGTGTATGTATCTAAAGTTCTTGAAAAGGAATTTTCAGGTCACTTTCGAGTCGTCGGCAGAAGAAGACTTATGCTTAATAACGGACGTCATGTAGTGTATTTTCAGAATTTTAACTCTACAGTTACGCCTTATTGGTATCGACTAGAGAAAACCGCGATCACCCAAATGCAGGAAAAAGGACTCGAATCTTGGGTGGTATTGACGAACCCAGCGGAGAACTGGTACTTCATGATTCCCTTAAAAACCATCGTTTCGAAGGTTGAATCTCATGGATACCATAAAGAAGATTTAGAAATAAATTTGGCTTTTCGCCTTGATCGTTGGTTCTGGACTGGACTTGATTGGGATATAACAGAGTACATGAATCGATTGTAAAGGACCTCCTATGTCATCCATCCTGATTACCGGCGCGAATCGTGGCATTGGCTTGGAGTTAACCCGTCAGTACCTCACACGGGGGGAACGAGTTTTTGCCGGAACACGTACACCCGAGACCGCAGACCATCTGCGTGAACTGGACCAGAACCACCCCGGTCATCTGACAATTCTCCCCCTCGAAGTCACCGACATGGAACAGGTCCAGTCAGCTCGAAGGCTGATCGAACGAGAAGCCGGGTCGCTTGACCTGCTGATCAACAATGCGGGGATCAACGAGAACAGCCGTGAGTCAGAAGACCCGGCCAAGCACGGTCGCTTGGGATCGCTGAGTGCGCCACACATGCTGCACATGTTCCATGTGAACAGTGTTGCGCCGTTGATGATCGCGCAGGAGATGCTACCTCTGCTGGAGAAGGGGAACGCGCCGAAGATCGTCAGCATCTCTTCCGGTCTCGGGTCCATTCAGCAATCGGGGGCGGGGTTCTACAGCTATGGCACAAGCAAGACCGCACTCAATCGTCTGATGCGGATTCTATCCTACGATCTTCGAGGCAAAGGGATCACAACGGTGACGATGGACCCGGGCTGGGTGCAGACGGACATGGGCGGTGCATCGGCGACCATTTCGGTGGACCGTAGTGTCAGCGCCATGATCCCGGTGATCGACCGTCTGTCCCTCGAGGACACGGGCCGTTTCCTGCATTGGGAAAAAGGAGAAGATATTCCCTGGTAGGTGGGTCTGTCTGTCACCCCGGACGTGTTCCGGGGTCTAGCATCCACTGTGTAAGCAGCCTCGATTGATCCAATCCGAGGTCGAATGGACAGGGCGTCGCGAGGTCCGAACCACGTTGTAAGCACTATCGCTGGGGGCCTATGGAGTGGCCCATGCAAGGCGAAGGATGCTCGATCCCGGGTCATCCGCCTTCGCCAAGGCTACGGCGGGACAGGAGCCCGGGAAGACAGGGTTGGTTCACCTGTGCAACTCCCCACACGTCATTGCGAACGAAGCGAAGCGCAGTGCGGCAATCTGCTTTTATTGAGGGCCGTAGCCCTCAGATGCGTGCGAGTGGAGGCGGAACGGTGCCGGGTGGCACCGCAGGAAGGGCGCAAATTGCCACGTCCCTTCGCTGCGCTACGGTCCTCGCAATGACGGGTTCTCGAACACAGGAGTGTCCCTGTGTCACCCCGTTTTTTTCAACGATCCGAAACTGACCAATTTGTCCTGTTCTTCATCCCACAAGTTCATCTTCACCGTCTTGAAGCTTTCCCAGAGGGTCAAGGGCTTGACCTGCTGCAGGAAGGGTGTGTTGTCAAGGCATTCCTGCAGCCGGTAGTTCGGCACGAAGGCATTGACATGGTGGACATGGTGCAACCCGATATTGCCACTCATCCATTGCAGCACCTTCGGCAGCTTGTAGTAAGAACTGGCGTGCAGGGCGGCGGTCAGGTAGTCCCAATCCTCGTGCGGGTACCAATGGGTCGGATCAAACTGGTGCTGCACGTAAAAGAGCCAGATGCCCACCATCCCGGCGAACCACATAATGGGAAGCTGTATCAGCAGAAAGGTCTTGATCCCAATCGTGAAATGGGCGGCTACCAACAGCGCAAGCAGGGCGACATTGGTAACAATTGTGCTAACCTTTCCTGCACGAGTCGTGCTCTTGTCATAAAAGCGGTGCTTGAGGAAAAAGACTCCAATCGGGCCGAGCACGAACATGACAAAGGGGTTACGGACCAACCGGTAGAGGAAACGGGTCCATTTGCTGGCCGCCTTGTATTCCTTGACCGTCATCGTCCAGACATCCCCGATTCCACGCCGTCCCAGGTCTGCAACGGTCGAATGGTGGATCATGTGGGCATGGCCCCAGCTCTCGTAGGGTGTAAAAGCGAGGATGCCGAAGATGTGACCGACAATCTTGTTCGCCTTGGACGAGCGGAAAAAGGAATGGTGGCAACAATCGTGGAAAATGATGAAGGTACGTGTCAGGAACACAGCCGCAACCGGCACCAGCAGCAAGGTCACCCAGTAGGGAAAACCGACCTGCATGAAGGTGATCATAATCGCCCAGATGGCGATGTAAGGAACGAAACTGGTGAAGATTTGGAGGATGGATTTCGTATGGTCCGGGGTGGCGTACTTGCGCACCTGTTTTTGCAGTGCTTTTCGATCCATGAACGCTTGCATCTCGTTAGAGGGCGTCTTATGCGACGGAACTGTTCGGTAGAATAGTCCGCCTCGGACCGGTGAAGTGTAGCAACGCTTTGTTAGAGTTCCAATGGGAAAGTTCAGGAAGAGAGCGAAAATCAGGAGAACGGTGTCATATCTGGCCTGACCCGGGACCCAGCATCCAACGGTTGGGTACAGCTCTACCGCAAGACCCCAGGCTGTCAGTAGGTGACACCGGGTCCGGGAGCCATGTCCATCAAAGCAATGCCGTCGCTGGGGGCCGACCAATGGCTTCGTAGAAGAGATTCTCGGCTGGATCCCGGGTCAAGCCCGGGATGACACCTCTACCACCCTACTCCCCCGGATGGCAGCATTCCATGGTCTGTTCGGTCTGGCCGTGATTGCCGTGCTTCATGCCCGCCTTCGGACTGATGTAGGGGATGCCGAGGTTCATGCCACGCAGAATCAGCAGCACACCCAGCACCAGTGCCGCGACCGGGATCAGTTTCAGCAGCCGTCTGCGAAATCCGATCCCAATCAGCTTCCCCGCATAAGAGGTAACTAGCAGGGCGGGAATCGTCCCAACCCCGAACAGCGCCATGTAGGCCATGCCGCCCTCGACCGATCCGGTCGAGCCCGCTCCGGCAACAGCCGTATAGACCAAGCCGCAGGGCAGGAAGCCGTTCAGAATCCCGATCACAAACAACGCCGACAGGCTGCCCTTGCCGAACATGCGTGCCCAGAGCTGCTTAACCTTGCTGGAAAGGGTGGTGAAAGAGCCCATCGGGAAGAGACGGCTGGTCCATTTCTTCGGCAACAGTACACCGAGCACAATCAGGCTACCGAGGATAATCGAGAGCACCTGCTGGTATCCTGCCAGCGAGACCCCTTTTGCCAGCAAGCCGACAAGCAGCCCGAAGAGGACATAGGTCACCACACGGCCCAGGTTGTAGAGCAACCGGCTGATGAGGAAATGCACTCCGCCCTTTCCCCCGATGGGCAGAGCGATAACAATCGGTCCGCACATGCCGATGCAGTGCAGCCCACCGAAGAAACCGAGGATAAATGCCGTGTAAAGTTCCATGAAATCCCTCTGTCATCCCCAGCGACATTGCCTGCGGAAGCAGGCACGCGTGTAACGCCCAGTCGCGTCGGGGATCCCCTCCTGCTGAGGTCATCTCTTTCGTGCTCGATCAGGGGGATTCCCGACGCTCCCTGGTGTGCTTCGCACACGATCCGGCTGTCGCCGGATTGGGAGCTGGGAATGACAGAACACGTTATGGTCGTTCACCGTTGTGTCAGATCCGTTCGCCGTTGTGTCAGATCCTCAGATCTGACACTTGATTCGCGCCACAGGCGCGATCATCCGTCAGGTCTCCGCTTCGCTAAGGACCTGACGGAACTCCACAGTATTATATCTGACACTTGATTCGTGCCGAGGGCGCGATGCACGGGTAAGATGCCCATGCTACACTACTCCAGCACAAACCCCTCTTCATGGTAGTACTCCTCGCCATCAAGGGTCCAGACCACCTTCACCTTCCAGTAGCCGGGAGGCAACTTCTCCATCGGGACGAGCTGACGGGCGTCCCCATCAAGCGCCAACTCGAAGCTCTTGTCAAAGCCAGCGTTCGAGGGGCGATAGAGCCGGATGCTGCCATCGAGCGGACGATTACGGAACCGTTCGGCAAAGGTCAAACGAACCCCACGTGGCGACTTGAGCTGGGCCACGGTCAACGGCGCGCCACCTTCGGAGGCTCGTTCCTCACTTTCAACTTGTTTCTGGTATTCCAGACCGGCATCGTAGTAATCCCGAACCACCAAATCGTTCCGTTGGGTGATCGAAAAGAGGCCGAAACCCACGACGGCGAGGACAAAGACCACCAGCACCACCCCGATCGCAATCGGCCAGGTCTCTCGTTTGGGGGGCTGTTTGGCTGGATCAGTCATCATCTTCCTCATCATGGTCGTCATCGTGGTGACGGGTTGCCGGGCCCATGAAGCTGGTTTTCACCGTCTCCAATTTCCGATCTCCCGAATAGACCTCGATCCGGAGGGGTGTTTTTACGCCCTCAAGCTCATTGATGGGCAACGTCACAAAGAAAGCCGACTCGATCACATTGTTCGATTCGATCACCAGGTCGGTTCCGACCAGGTTCACGATGCCCGCTTCCGGTTCGACGACCACCAGACGGACCGGCATCTCATCGAACGTCTTATTGACCATCTTCAACGAGTAGAGATTCCGCACATGGTCCTCATCCACCGGCTGGTAGAGCATGCCGGGCGTGCGCAGGACGGTTGTCTCGACATCGCTGCGACTGATCAACAAAAATGCGAGCACGCCAAGCAGGATCAACAACACCGCCGAATAGGCGACCATCCTCCCGCCGAACTTCAGAGGCGTGCCGCTTTCGATGGAATTGTGGGAGGCATAGCGGATCAATCCGCGCGGCTTCTTGACCGCATCCATCACACTGTCGCAGGCATCAATGCAAGCGGTGCAATTGACACACTCGAGCTGGGTGCCGTTGCGGATGTCGATCCCTGTCGGGCAAACCTGCACACACTTGCTGCAATCGATGCAGTCACCGACATCGTCCTTGCCCTTGGCGTAACGCGGTTTCGTGCGCGGTTCGCCACGGACCCAGTCGTAGTTGACGACAATCGAATCCTTGTCGAGCAGGACTCCCTGCAACCGGCCATAGGGACAGACCAGGGTGCAGGCCTGCTCACGGAACCAGGAGAAAATGAAGTAGAAGAGGCCGGTGAAAAAGACAACCCCGAAGAAGGCACCGAGATGCTGGTTGGGCGGTTGGGTGACGCGTTCGAAGAAACCATCCGTCCCCACCAGGTAGGCCATGAAGGTGTTGGCGACGGCAAAGGAGATAAAGATGAAGATACCGTGTTTGGCGAGACGTTTGAAAACCTTGACCTCGTCCCAGGGACGGGCACGCAGCTTCATTTGCGCGACACGATCGCCATCAATCCAGTACTCGATCTTGCGGAAGACCATTTCCAGGAAGACGGTTTGCGGACAGACCCAGCCGCAGAAGAGGCGGCCGTAGACCACCGTAAACAGCAGGATGAATACAATGGTCGCGATCATCGCGAGGAAAAAGAGGTGGAAGTCCTGCGGCCAGAAGGGCTGGCCGAGAATGACAAAGCGACGTTCCAGCACATTCAGCAGCAACAGCGGATGACCGCCAATCTTGATCCAGGGACCGGCGAAAAAGATGGCGACAAGGACCATCGCCACGATAAAGCGCGCGCGATGTTTCCGCCCTTTTGGCTTCTTCGGATGGATGAAGTTACGTTTCCCTTCGGCATCCATCGTGGCGATCCGATCCCGGTACGAGATGGGCGGATCGACGGGTTCATTGCTCTCCCGTTTCCCCTTCTCGCCCCCCTGGTCCTGAATGACAATCATCTTCGGCTCAATGTTAGCTGCCAGTTGTTTCGTCTCTGTCGTTCCGTCAGGTCCTTAGCGAAGCGGTGACCTGACAGATGATCGTGCCGTTGGCACGAATTGCGTGTCCCTGTTCCGCCAGGTCTCCTGACCTGGCGGAAATTCGGTCAGGTCGGGAGACCTGACCGAACAACTTGATCGTGCTGACATGCTTCGCTTGGGTGACGGGGCACCCAAGCCACTATTGTTCCGTCAGACGCCATCGTCTGACGGATTGTGCGTCGTGCCGTTGTGTCAGATCTTTAGATCTGACACATGATTCGCGCCTCAAGCGCGATGTTCCGTCAGGTCTCCGCTTCGCTAAGGACCTGACGGAACATAAACCCCTACTGCCTCGCGAATTCCTCGCCCTGCGGTGCTTTGGCATTGGGCGGCGAGGTGCCGTGCATACCCCAGACATAGCTGGCGACCTTGACGATATCCTCTTTCGGCAGGGAACGTTCCCAGGCGATCATCCCCTTGATCGGGACACCGACACGGATCGTGTGCACCACATCCGGGAATGTGCCGCCGTGAATCCAGAAATCGTCGGTCAGGTTTGGCCCGATCCCGCCTTCACCGGCCATGCCGTGGCAGGTGAAGCAGTATTGGTCGTAGATCTTTTTCCCGTCCGCAAGCGCGGCGGCCACCATGACCGGTTCGACATCGGTATCCATCTCGACCTCGATCACCTCTTCCTGCGGCATGAGGCTGACCCCGCCGAGAATTTCGGCCTGGCTCAGTTCACGGCCCGGTTTGGTGTAGGGCGCCTTGAACTGGGGAAACACCAGGTCAACCAGGGTCTGTTCCTGGTCTTCCGGCAGGGGGACATAGGCTGGGTTCATCGACTTCTCGTACTTCACTTCCTGGGTGTCACCAATTCCCAGCACGTGCCACCAGGTGAGGTAGACAAAGGCGAAAACGATGGTGATGTAAAAGAGACCCTTCCACCATCCCGGCAAATCGTTATCGAACTCCTGAATGCCGTCATAATCGTGATTCAGTAGCTCGTCCTTATGCTTAGCCATGGGTGACATCTCCCTGTTCTGCGTTGTCCAAGGGCAGCGCGCCCATGTGTTCGATGTGCGTCCGCTTCATCCGGAGCACCATCGCGAGCATCCCGACAAACACCACGAAGAAGAGAATCAGGGAGATTGCCGGGTAGGCGCCAAGATTGGCGGAAACCGCTTGCAGCATCTGGCTCATCATGAGTCGATCCTCCTCAGTTCGCGGATGGGTTAATGTCAGTACCGAGTCGCTGGAGATAGGCGATCAGCGCGATGATTTCACGGTCCGAATCGACTTGGATACCCTGATCGGCAAGGGACTGCGAGACGGCAGCGGCCTGGGTCTGCAAATCCTCCAGCGCCTGCTCATCGTAGTCCTTCGCATAGGGAACCCCCACCTTTCGCAGCGCACGGATCTTCGCGGCGGTGTTGTGGGTATTCAGTTCGTCCTCAATCAACCATGGGAAGGGCGGCATGAGCGAACCGGGTGACATCGAGGTCGGTTCCAACATGTGGTTGTAATGCCAGGCGTCCGGATATTTCCCGCCGATACGGTGCAGGTCAGGACCGGTACGTTTTGAGCCCCACAAGAAGGGATGATCGTAGACATATTCTCCCGCTTTCGAGTACTCGCCATACCGTTCGGTTTCGCTGCGGAAGGGACGAACCAGCTGGCTGTGGCAGGAGACACACCCTTCACGGATGTAGATATCCCGCCCCTCCACCTCCAACGGCGTATAGGGTTTGACGTTGGCAATGCTGGGAACGTTCGACTTGATCACGAACATCGGGACCATTTCGACAATGCCGCCGATGAGAATGGCGACTGTCGAAAGCAGGAGGAACTGGACCGGACGACGCTCGATCCAACGGTGGTAGTAGCCACCCTTTTCCGGCTTTGGCTGCGCTTCAAGTGGCGGTGCGGAGGCTTCTTCTTCGGCAATAAATTTGCCGCCGCGAGCCGTCGCGATCAGGTTGTAGCCACCCAGCAGGACGCCGGTCAGGAAGAGGCTGCCACCAATCGCACGGGCGATGTACATCGGCACCACCTGGAGCACCGTCTCAAGGAAGTTCGGGTACTGGAGGAAACCTTCGGCGGTGAACTGCTTCCACATCAGGCCTTCCGCCAAGCCAGCCCAGTACATCGGGATGACATAGAAAAGCATGCCAAGCGTCCCGATCCAGAAGTGGGCGTTGGCCAGCTTCACGCTGTGCAGCTTGGTCCCGTACATGCGTGGGATCAACCAGTAGAGAATGCCGAAGGTGAGGAAACCGTTCCAGCCAAGCGCCCCGACATGGACATGGGCAATTGTCCAATCGGTGAAGTGAGTAATCGCGTTGACCGACTTCAACGAGAGCAACGGTCCTTCGAGGGTTGCCATACCATAGGCGGTGATCGCGACCACCATAAACTTCAACACCGGGTCTTCACGCACCTTGTCCCAGGCACCGCGCAGGGTCAGGAGGCCGTTCAGCATCCCACCCCAGGAAGGCGCGATCAGCATGATCGAGAAGACTGTTCCGAGGCTCTGCGCCCAGTCCGGAAGCGCACTGTATAGCAGATGATGCGGACCGGCCCAGATGTAAATGAAGATCAGCGCCCAGAAGTGGATGATCGAAAGACGGTAGGAATAGATGGGACGATTCGCCGCCTTCGGCAGGAAGTAATACATCAGGCCGAGATAGGGTGTTGTCAGGAAAAACGCCACCGCGTTATGCCCGTACCACCACTGCACCAGGCCATCCTGCACACCCGCGTAGAGCGAGTAGCTCTTCAGCAGGTTGACCGGAATCTCGAAGGAGTTGACGACATGCAGCACGGCGACTGTCACCACGGTGGCGATGTAGAACCAGATCGCCACATAGAGGTGACGCTCCCGTCGTTTCAGGATCGTCATGAACATGTTGATGCCGAAGATCACCCAGATTACTGCGATGGCGATGTCGATCGGCCACTCCAGCTCAGCATATTCCTTGCTGGTGGTCAAGCCGAGCGGCAGGCTGATCGCCGCACTGAGGATGATCGTCTGCCAGCCCCAGAAATGAATTTGGCTGAGCTTCTTGCTCCACATCGGCGCTTTGAGCAGGCGCGGCATGGAGTAGTAGACGCCCATGAAAATCGCGTTGCCAACAAAGGCAAAGATCACAGCGTTTGTGTGGAGAGGGCGTATCCGCCCGAACGTTGTGAAAGGAGACCCGAAGTTCAGCTGCGGCAGGAACATCTGCAGGGCTACAAGCAACCCGACCGTCATGCCCACCACACCGAAAACCATCGAGGCAATGGCGAACTGTTTTACGATCCGGTTGTCGTACTGGAAGGTGTCGACGCTACTTGGCATCGTCATGCTCCCGTTCTTGCTGGTTGTCTATGGTGTTTTGTTGTTTGCTCTTTTTGCGGTCCTCGAACAGCATCCGGACCGACGGGGTGTAGCCATCCTCAAACTGCCCGCTCTTGACCGCCCACAAAAAGGCGGCGAGAAAACCAAGGGCCACGAGGAGCGATGCGACGACGAGGACAAAGATGACATTCATCGCCCTGCCTCCAGAGTTGCGGCAGACGCCCACGTCTTACGCGCCCGGCGCGCGCCCGGCGCGCGATGCACGGGCAAGATGCCCGTGCTACACCTGTCATCCCCAGCGCGCAACAGGGCAACAGCCCTGTCGTGACCGAAGGGAACCCGCGAGCGTCGGGGATCCCCGTCGATCGAAGCACGAATCGTTCGTTCTCCACCCCGGGGGTCCCCGACGCGCTGGGGGTGGCCTTCGGCTACAAGGATGCTACCGCATCCTATCGCGCTGGGGATGACACTACCTTCCCGGAACGTTTTCATCGCCCTGCCTCCGGTTTGCCGAGGGTGGTACGGGCGACAAGCGTGGTCAGGCCGGTGGCAACTATCACGATTGTGATCGAGCTGAGCGGCATCAGGATCGCCGAAACCAAAGGCGAAAGCTTGCCCGCCGCTGCGAAAGTAAGCCCGACAAGATTGTAGGCAAAGGACAAGGCGAAACAGGCTGCGATCACCCTCACCGCACGCTGCGAAAAGGTGAGGATTTTACGCATGCGACGCAATGATTCCGCATCAAGCAAAGCATCGCAGGCAGGAGAGAAACTGGTCACATCCTCGGTCACCGCAATGCCGACACTCGCGGCTCGCAGCGCGCCTGCATCGTTGAGTCCATCCCCCACCATCAGCACGTGATCATCGTTCGCTTGACGCTGCTCGATGAAGGCCAGCTTGTCGTGCGGGCTCTGCTGGAAATGGAGCGCTTCCCGTCCAAATAACGGTTCGAGGGTGGTACGGTCACGATCCGTATCCCCCGATATCAGCACGAGATCGTGCTCCTCACGCAAGTCGTGGATCACCTCTTCAAGCCCGGGACGAATCAAGTTTGATACACGGAACCGACCGAGCACTTCGCCGTCGATGGAGACCCAGGCAACACTTTGCGAGGTACCATCCGATTGCAGCGCCACCGGGTGATCGGCATCCGCGCCCACCCAGGGAGCCGAGCCGATTCGGACAACATGCTCTTCGATCTCACCCAGCAACCCGTGCCCGGGCACCTCTTCCACCTGGCCGGTGTCCATCAATGGCTCTTCTGCGAGCTGGGTGTGAATTTTCACGCTTAGCGGGTGGGTCGAGTGACGGACCACACTACGGACCAGGGAACGTTCCCGCTCGCTAAGCGCCTCCCCCTCCCACTCGGCCTGGCTACTGCCGGCGGCGGTCAGGGTGCCCGTCTTGTCAAAAGCGATGGTGCCGATGGCAGCGAGACGTTCCACCACCTCAGCATTTTTCAGGTAGAATCCGAAACGGCCCAGCAGACGCATGGCCGTGCCGAGGGTGAAGGGTGTCGCCAGCGCCA
Source organism: bacterium (assembly GCA_020444265.1). Classification (GTDB taxonomy): domain Bacteria; phylum Electryoneota; class Electryoneia; order Electryoneales; family Electryoneaceae; genus JAHLLH01. The sequence goes on along the minus strand of JAHLLH010000007.1, from coordinate 142,536 downwards.
ACGCACAGGGGCAGGCAACAATCAGGACCGCCGTAAACACCTTGACCGCCGTCCCGATGCCATGTGGCGCCCAAAGGGCAAACGCGCCTGTCGCGAGTAACAGGATGGCAGCGGTGAAGTACTTGCTGATCCGGTTCGCCAAAGCGGTGTATCGTCCCTCACGGTCCTGCGTAAAGGCATCCTGGTTCCACAAACGCACGAGGTGGGAACGGGATACTTCCTCCACCACCTCCAGTTCAATCGCCGGTCCCACTTGACGGCCCCCGGCATAAATCAGGTCCCCGCTCGCCTTTAACATGGGGTCCGATTCGCCCGTGACAAATCCATAGTCGATGCTGCCGGTACCGTTGATCAATACACTGTCTGCCGGGATCAATTCCTGGTTTCGGACTACGATACGTGATCCCGGTTTGAGCTGGGTCACCGGGACACTCTTCTCACGGCCCGTCCCCTCAAGCAGCGTCGCCGACAGGGGGAAGTAGGAGGAATAGTCGCGTTCAAAGGAGAAGGCGGCATAGGTCTTCTCCTGGAAGACCCTGCCCACTAAAAGCAGGAAGATCAGCCCGGCAAGTGAATCGAAATAACCAGGGCCGATCCCGCTCAACACTTCGTAGAGACTCCAACCAAACAGCGCTGAAACCCCGAGAGTGATCGGGACATCGAGGTTGACAGTTTTCGCACGCAACCCTTTGAAGGCGCTCGACCAATAGGGCTGGGCGCTGTAAAACACCACCGGGATGGCGAGGATGAGGTTCAGCCAACGGAAAAGAGTGCGCAGGAAAGCTTCCACATCGCCATTGGTTGCCAGGTATTCCGGGAAGCTGAGCAACATGATGTTGCCGAAGGCGAACCCGGCGACCCCGACACGCATGATCAGCGACTTCTGGGTCTTTTTTTCCGTGCCACGCTGGATATCTTCGAGACGGATCTGGGGCTCATAACCAATCGTCGCCAGTACCTCGACCAGCATGCGCAGGCTGAGCTGCTCCTCGTCCCAGGTCACCGTCAACTGTTTCTTCAGGAAGTCGACACGGCTTGCCCTCACCCCCGGCTGCAGGTCATGAAGGTTTTCCAACAACCAGATGCAGGACGCGCAATGCATGGATGGGATTGAGAAGGTGGCACGTAGAGTCGCGCCATCCTTGAAATCAGTGATCTGCCTGATGATATCCGGGTCATCCAGGTAGCCATACTTCACCGATCCATCGTCACTGCGCGGGCTGATTCCAGGCGAATTTTCTGAGAGATCGTAGTAGGTGCACATCTCTTTCGAGGAAAGGAGATCGTAAACCGTCTTGCACCCCATGCAGCAGAAATGCTTGCCGTCCAGGAGGATGTCGTGGTCGCTGCACTCCTCGCCGCAGTGGAAGCACACCGGAGCCTCGGATTCGAGGTGGGGTGTTTTCTGGGTGACGGTTGGCTCCGGCATCAGCCCGACATTCTCCTCATTTTCCCTGACCCGTTAAGGTAGGGGTTCAGGTCCTGCGTGCGCGTACCTGGCCCGACATTCGGGCATTCTTCTTCAGCTCCTCACGCTCCCTGGAGTCGGCGAGCAGATCGGCGAGGGTGGTCTGGTTCAAGAAACGATCGATGTGACTCTGCGGTTCAAGCCAACGTTTGTGCAGGGCACAATATTTCGGACCGGGGCATTCCTTGAACCCGAGTAAACATTCACGGCTGGAGCTCTGGGTTTCAAACAGGTCTGCGATGTCCGCCATGGTGATCGCGGCCGGGTCACGCACCAGCCAGTATCCCCCATTGGGACCACGCATCGAATCCACCAGGCCGGCCAGGGCGAGTTTCCCAAGCACCTTGCCCATGAAGGAGGGTGGAATGTCCTCCTCCTCGGCAATTTTCGAGGCAAGCACAGCCCCTTCTCCCTCCCGTCTGGCGAGGTACATCAAGGCTCGTATGGCATAGCCCGAAGGCTTGGAGAAATAGGATGGCATCGGTCGCTCGTCCTGTTTCCGAATAAAAGAGTAAAAGATCGGGAATAGGATAATACTTAACCCCCATCGCAGTCAAGCAGCTACCTCTGCAGGAGACTCTACCCAGTTGTAGTAATTACAACACTTAAGCCTGATAGTCTGCATTAAAATCAGCTGTCTCAACCCACCCCCCTGTTCACGGTAAGGTGATCCTTACTCATGGCGTTTCGCTTTTTCATGCCCCACCTTTTTTGGCAGATGCTTTTCACCCTCGAGTAGACCTCTTCCGGAGTGGGACGTATGCCGTTGCAGACCATCTTGCTGAGTGGTTTTTTCCAATCTCTATTGGCGTTGTTTATCGGCTTATTCGGCGGCGGTGAGAAAGCTGCTGACTCGGCGACGGCGGTTCCGATCCGCGAGAACTGCGCCTTGTGCCACATCGAGGAGAGCTGGTCCACCCTGCGTGAGACCATCGACTTTGACCATGACCAGACCCTGTTGCCATTGCGTGGTGTGCACGCGTCCCTTGAATGCGCAGGCTGCCATACCGGCCAGAGCTATGAGCAAGTCCATGACTTCGCCTCGGTTCCAGATGCCTGCTGGGCCTGCCACCTCGATGTCCACCAGGGATCGCTCGGAGCTGATTGCAGCCGTTGCCACCAGTTCGACTCCTGGAACCTGACACGATCTCGCGCACTTCATCAGGAGACCGCTTTTCCTTTGGTTGGTTCTCACCTGGCGACCGATTGTTCCGCCTGCCACGGGAACCAGGAACTGCACCAATACCGTCAGACAACCACCGAATGTTTCATTTGTCACCAGGATGCGATGGCAGTGGCCTTCGCGGACGAGGACCACCCCCGCAGCAATGCCTGCGAAGCATGCCATCAGCCGACCCGTTGGGAAGAGACTGGCCAATTCGTCCACCTCGCCTTCCCGATCCGGATCGGGCACCACTCCGGGATCGATTGCCTCGACTGCCACACATCGCCCGACTACAGTAGCTATAGCTGCGCAATCACCTGTCATTTTTCCGGCTGCTCGGACTACTATGGTGCTGCAGAACCTCATCAAAACGCCCGTTGTCCCGATGTCGCCGAGGTGGAATGTTACCACTGCCATTCGAGGGGGCGCTGATGCGACTGGCACCGTTGTTTTGTTTGCTTTTCCTCACCACCTGTCCCCCACTTTTTGCGGCGGATGATGCCGTTGATGGGACCATCCATTATGTTTCGCGTGACCTGCTCTATGTCAGCCTGGGCGAGGACTCCGGGGTCGCGGTCGGGGATACAATCCAGGTGGTACGTGATGGCTTGATCATCACGCAGGCAATCGTTGTCCATGTCGCCGAGGCGACTGCGAGCGCCAGGGCGCTGCAAAATGACGGGATCCTTCAAATCGGCGACACGGTACGATTCATCCCCACCACCCAATCTGCTTCGGACAGCCAGGAACTTGTTGCGGACGCTGCCAACACACGAGTCGATACCCGTCCCCGGACAGGCAGCGAGCTGCTAACTCCTCGTCCTGTATCGTCGGGACGAGTAGTCACCCGCATGCTCGGCTTCCATGATGCCAGCCCGGAAGGCTATTCCGCCCTCCAGCCTTCCCTCTTTGTCAACTGGGAAGGGAATCGTCTCGCCGGCCAGCCACTTGAATGGGCGATCACGGGGCGACTCCGTCGCGACCTCGGTCCGGGCTCGAACGAAGGACGTTTCGGCTCCAAAGGCACTCCGCTCACCCTTTACCAGGGCTGGGTCGGCTGGCATACGAATGAACGTGGTGCTGTCAGCTTCCAGGCAGGGCGGATTCGTTCCCCGCTACTGAGTGGCGTCGGATTGATGGATGGTGGACGTGTGGATATTCGACCCCGCTCGAACTGGACCCTCGGCCTGAGTGGCGGCTACCAACCGGACCTGCAATCGACGGAGCTTTCCACCGATGGTACCCGTCTCGCCGGGGAAGTGCGATACAAACGTGGCGACTGGACCCACACCCGCTACGAGGGCGGGCTGGCGCTGGTGCAACAAAGTCTCAACGGCAGCCTTGACCGACGCTATCTCGTGCACCACTCCTTCTTAAGCACAGCTCGTGCCTTCCAGGGGTGGCTCGGGATCGAGATGGACATGAATGCCGCCGACAGCGCAACCAGTAGCGGAGTCAGCCAGTTCACCAGCGGGTATTTCAACGCGCGCTGGCGGATCACCCGATTCACAAGCTGGTCCGTCCGTGCCAATACGATCCGTTTCGTCAAATTGCTCGAGACCCACAAGTCCATCCCCGATTCGTTGTGGGACGATGCCCAGCGATATGGTGTCTCCAGCGATGTTCGGTTCCGTCTCGGTCGCCGCTGGCATGTCACGGTCGGCGGCGGATTCCACCAGCAGGAGGAGGTCGCGACACCCCTCATCACCGCCTTCACCAGGGTGCACCGTATCGCACCTCTCTGGTTCGACATGATCTGGGGCGATGCGCGTTTCCTGATCAATGCCTATGTAACATCGTTCGCGTTGCAACTGGGTGGTGAGAAGGAAATCCATCGCGGCTGGTCCGGCTATGGCGAGGTCGAGCTCTATACATTCGGTTACGGAGATGCGAGTCCTTCGTACGATCTCCGTACCCGGTTCGAGGGCGGCCTGCGCTGGAGCCCGAACCGTCTCTGGTACGCCACCAGCTCCCTGACCATCACCACTGACCCCTTCGCCCCCTACCAGCAGCTCTTCCTCGAGGTTGGGCGGAGGTTTTGATGTGTCATCCCGGGCTTGACCCGGGATCCAGCATCCTTCGCTTCGAGGAGGCCACCGTCAGCCCCCAGAGAGCGCGCACAGGCCGTGGTTCGGGGCGAGCGACGCTGTGGTCATACGACCTCGGATAGGATTGATTCAGACTGCTTAAACAGGGGAGGCTAGACCCCGGATCAACTCGCCGAGGGCGAATAAAGTCCGGGTTTACCCGCCGCAGGCGGGGTGATACATCGTGGTTCGCAAGATTGCACGGACCACAGAATTAAATGAGTCACCCGTTTGGTCAGGGTGAATCTGTGGAATCCGGTTTTGTCGGCATAGGTGCAGGAAGATCCATTGTCGCGGGTTCTGCGGGAAGCTCAGGGATCACCTCCACCTCCGGCAGAGGCCGCTGCGTGGGTGGTTCGACGACCGCCTCGGTCTCGAACAAGGGCAAGAGATCGGCATGGACCTCGTCCAACCAGCTCGCCATCAACCCGTTTATAACATCAACGAAACTCTTCACATAGCCATTGTCGCGTTCCAGCTCGAAGGGGTAGCTCTTCTGGAAGACGGTTTTCTTTTCATAGGACACGGGATCAATGCGGAAGACCGTCAGCTTGATCTCGAGCACGGCGCGGTAGCCGCCGCGTGTGTTGTCAGCATACAGCTCGACCAGCCGTCCCTGGATCTCATGGGTCGGGATCATGCCGGTTTCGTCCTGAAAGACTCCGCCCCCGAACAACCCGGACCGTTCCAGGTCACGTGCCAGCACATCACCGATCATCTGCTCCGGTGAGACCACCCAGCGATGGTAGAAGTAGAAGTTCATCATCCGGTCACCATCACGGAAAAAGATCCGGTCACCGCGCTGCTGAGCGGAGGACTGGAAAGCAGGGATGTAGAGGGTAATCGGTAGTGTTTCGTCCGCTGCCCACACCGAATCCGGGAGATCGATCGAGTAACGGTCTACCTCGAGGGATTCACGCGGCAGGCGAACACAACCGACCAGGAGACCCACGGTGAGAATCAAGCCTGTTGTTAGCAGTCGACGGCTCTTCATCCTACCTCTCCTTCTTCGGGGGTGCCGTGTAGATGATGTTCGATGGATAGCTTTCCAGCGACATCATCAGCGAATTCATCTGGTCCAACGTGGCATTCATTTCGGAAATGGTCGCGTTCAGGTTGTTCATCGTCTGCACCGTCGCAAACTCGGACCGTGTCACCAGCTGCTGAGTCTGGAGTACCAGCCCGGTCAGGGTCGTAAAGAGGCTGTCGGTGCGTGTCCCGAGACGCATATCCCGTGCCTCGTCCCCAAGGTAGCTGAAGAGGTCATTGAACTCGGTCGCCCCGTTGTTCAGCTTGACCAATGCCTCGTCCAGCTGACGGTCATAGCGTTCGGTCTGAAGCTGTCCGATGGCCCCATCGAGTCGATCCACCGTATGCGACATCTTGCGCATCCAGAGCGTCAGTACCGGGTCCTGCAAGAGGCTGTCTGCACTGGCGAGTACGGTATCCGCGGAACGAGCCGTATTTGCGCCCGCATCCAGCAGCGTTTTTGTGCGGTAGGAAATACCTTCTGTGTCGAAGGCGATCAGGCTGTCGTAGATCTCCCGCAGGGATTGCTCAATCTCCTCGAACCCACCCGGGTAGGAGGGGATGTAAGTATAAGGAGGTGTAAACGCCAGCGGCGGATGTTCGCCGACCTTGTCTGCGGTGACGTAGTTCAGCTCCACGTAGCGAAGGCCGGAAATCCCGCTCAAACCGAGCTTGGCCCGCAGCGAATCACGCACGGTGAATTCCGGGTCCAGCTCCATCACCACTTCGATCAGAATGTTGTCGGGCGCCAGCGAAATCTCGGTCACCTTGCCGACATCCACCCCACGGAATTTCACATCCGCATCGACATTCAGCCCCTGCACCGAAGCGTCGAAATAGGTGACATAACTGTTGGTACGAGCGAACCAGTCGGAGATGCCGAGGAAGATCAACGCGACCAACGCGAGAACCACCCCCGTCAGGACAAATGCTCCGACATAAAACGCTCTCGATTGTGCTGCCATAGCCAACTCCACCCCGTAGAAACGGGGATTCCTCACAAGGTTGTTACGACTCCCCGTCCAACCGTTCACGATGGAAAAAGGCGCGCACCTTTGGCTGGTCGCTCGCCATCAACTCGTCGGGGGTTCCTTCCGCCACGATACCATGCGTCTCGTTATCCAGCATGATGGCTCGTTGCGCGATTTTCATGATGCTTTGCAGCTCGTGGGTCACCACAATCATGGTGGTGCCGAGTTGCTTGTTCAAGGCAAGAATCAATTCATCCAGCTCAACCGAGGTAATCGGATCCAGCCCGGCGGAGGGTTCATCGAAAAAGAGGATAGCCGGGTCGAGTGCAATGGCGCGAGCTAAACCACCACGCTTCTGCATGCCGCCGCTCATCTCGTTCGGCATCAGGTTCTCGCGCCCCTCGAGATTGACCATCGCCAGCTTCATCCGGACGATTTCCTCGATCATATCGCCGGAAAGAGTCGTCTTTTCACGCAATGGCATCGCAACATTTTCGCCCAGGGTCATCGACTTGAACAGCGCCCCGGACTGGAAGAGCACCCCGACACTCCGCAGAATTTCTTCCGTCCCTTCCTCGTCGCCCGCCTGCACGATATCCGTACCGTTGATCCGAATCGATCCGTTGGCTGGTTTATGCAAGCCGATCATGTGCTTCAGCAGCGTGGTTTTGCCACAACCGCTCGGTCCGAGCACAACAAAGATCTCCCCCTCCTGCACATCAAAGGAGATGTTTTCAAGGATGGTTTTCTCCCCGAAACGGACCGTCAGGTCACGCACCTCAATCACCCGCTTCCGCTCGCTCATTATCCGACTCCCAGGTAGTGGAAGAGGATGACAAAGATCGAATCGGCGAGGACGATCAGGAAGATGCCGGTAACGACCGAGGCGGTGGTACTACGTCCCACACCCAACGCTCCGCCCATGGTTTCCATTCCACGGAAACAGCCTGTTCCTGCGACCAGGATGCCGAAGAAAAAGGCCTTCAGCATGCCGGAAAAGACATCCCACACCCCGATCGCCTTCTGCAATTGCTGCAGGAAGGAGAGCGGGGTCAGGTCGAGGCTTGCAATGGCGATGATCATACCGCCAAGGATACCCGCCGCATCAGCGAAGAGGGTCAAAAGCGGTAGCGTCAGCATCACCGCGAGGATGCGCGGCAGCACGAGATAGTCGAGTGGCTGGATGCCCATCACCGTCAGTGCATCAACTTCATCGCTGATCTTCATCGTCCCAATTTCCGCCGCGAAGGCGGAGCCGGAGCGGCCTGTCAACAGAATTGCCGCGAGCAGGGGGCCCATTTCACGGGTCATGCCGATACCGACAAGGTCGGCGATGAAGATGTTGGCGCCGAATTGACGCAACTGAATCGCGGAGGAAAAGGCAGTGACCAAACCGACAAGCAAACTGAGCAGCGCAACAATCGGCAGGGCTTCCGCGCCGGTCCGTTGAATCAGCGCCGCCACCTCTCTCCAGCGGATCTTACCGGGATGGGTCAGGCTCCAGAGAAGGCTTGAAACAACTCGTCCGATGAAAATGATCAGAACACGCAAATCGGCAGTTGCTTCGAGGATCATATCGCCAAAGGCTTCGATGGGGCTACGGTCCTGCTGAGGATCCGCTTCACCATGCGCCGGATGGCCCTTGGAAAGAGCAAGCATCGTGCGTGTGGTTGAATCCAGCTCGCCCAGATGCCACTCGAGCCCCATCTCGGTCGAGTCATGTTCGAGACGAGTTACCAGACCCGCTGTGGAGGAATCCCTGCAGAGGACGCCCCCCATTTCCAGCTCCACCTCCTGGCCGGAAGGCAGCGTACGCAGTTCCTCGATTAGACGGGAACGAACCTTGTCCACATTGGCAAATGAGATCGGACCGGTCAGCTGAAGACGAATTCGACCCGTCCCCTCCACCTGCCCGACACTCACATTGACCGCTGTTGACTGGTCCTGGTCCTTGCTCACCAAACCTCCCCGTTTGCCCGTTAATGTACACCACTTCCCGCCATCTTGCATGAGAAACAAAGCTCCATAATGGCTCTATCAGGGGCAAAATGACAGGAGGTTGGTCTCCTTGCAAGAGACAGATCAGCGGCTTCCACTTGCTCTTTCGATAGGTTGTACGCTACTATGACGCATTCAACTATGTAGCATGCTACATATTTACAGGTAGAGCAGATGGATCTTAAAAAGATGGATGAACTGGGGCACCTGAGCAACCGGGTCGCGGCCGACTTTCGCGCTGCCGCTGATCAACGTATGCAAGAGCTCGGGATGCACGCCCCACAGGGGATGATTTTGGGCATCCTCGAAGAACTTGGCCCTCTCTCGCTTGCCGATATGGCCAAACTGCTGAAGTACACCCACCCGTCTGTCCTCCGGCATATCGATGCCCTCGAGGAAAGGGGGCTGGTTGAACGTACTCAACATCCGGAGGACCGTCGCATCAAACTATTGACGGTTACCCGTGCAGGGAAAAAGCTGGTCCCTGTTCTATTCGGTATTCTGGACGAAATCAACCGGGATGCACTTCAGGGTGTCTCGAAGAAAGATCAACAAACGGTCATCCGTGTCCTGAACCAGGTCCATGAGAATCTCGGAGGACTTGGGTGTCCAGACGACATCGTTGAACAGATCACCAGCAACAGACGGAACCGTAAACCAAAACCGACAGAGGCTTGAAAGATGCAGAAACACTCCCTTCGGACCACCGGTCTGCTTCTGCTGATGATTCCCCTGTTGGCAGGCTGCGCCGGTAGGCGTCCCGTCCGGCCAGCAGAATCACCACCTCACCCCGAGCAATTCCAGCAGGCGGACAGTACAGGAACAATTCAGGCGGGTGAGTGGTGGCAAGCGTTTGAGGATACCACCCTCAACACATTGATGGACGATGCCTTCGGTGGCAATCTCAATCTCGCCCAGGCTGCGGCTCGTCTCGATCAGTTCCGTGCTGCCTACAAAACTTCAGGCGCGAGCCAGTTCCCAAGCCTTTCGGTGAACGGCAGCCATACCCAGCAGGACGCCCTCAGCAGTAATGCGGTGGTGTCACCCTTCCTCGCCGCCATGCAGCCGAGCTGGAGCTTGCAACTGAATGCGGCTTATGAACTCGATCTCTGGGGAAAGCTGAGCGCTCAGCGTGCCGCAGCGTTCGCTGATTTGCTGGCGAGCGAGAACGATATGCGCTCGCTGATGCTGGCAGTGTCTGCGCAGGTGGGACGCGGCTACTATTCTGTCATCGAGTTGCGTCAGCAAAAAGAACTGCTGGAACGGACGGTTGCCTCCTACCACGAGTACTTCACTCTCGTCCAGGAACGCTACCAGCGTGGGGTGGTTAAATCGGTCGATGTCTACCAGGCCGAAGCGACCCTCGCCGGGGCGCGTGCCCAATTGGCCCTCGCCGATGCCAACCTGGCGCGGGCGGAACATGCCCTCTCGATCCTGCTGGGTAAGTACCCTCAGACCGGGCAGCTTCCAGCCAACATTGACCTGCCCTCCAGCATCGAACAGATCCCGCCGGGCTTACCGAGTGACTTGCTGAAACGCCGCCCGGACATCGCTGCAGCCCAGGCACGCCTGACCGCCGCGGATCGTCGCGCCGCCGAAGCCGTCGCCAACCGTTTCCCCTCGATCAATCTGACGGGTGCCCTTGGCAATCAGGGGGCCGACCTCGATGCGGTCTTGAACCCGGACAACCTGCTGTGGCAGGCGATTGCGAGTGTCTCAGCTCCGATCTTCCAGGGTGGACGTCTCAAAGCCAACGCTGAACGTGCCGAAGCAGCCTGGCGTGAAGTAAACGCAGCCTACCGTGCCGCCCTGCTCAACGCGTTTCGTGAAGTCGAGGATGCCCTTGCCGCCGGACGAGCTCAGCAGGAGTACGTACGCCAGCTGGAGCGTGAATCGGCAGCTTCCGAAGCCAATCTGCGTCTCGCAACCGAACAATATTTGCAAGGCATCACAGGCTACCTGCCGGTGGTGGTGGCGCAAACCTCCACGTTTACATCGAAACGCAACCTGATTTCGGCACGGCGGCAACTTGTCGACACACGGATTCAACTGGTGACCGCCCTTGGTGGCGGTTGGATGGACAACGAAATGGATGCACTTGCCAAGCGCGAGCAGCAAAGCGATAAGGAGCAGCTCTGATGAAGGAATGGATCAGTAAACGAACCCGTTGGTTGCTGCCCCTGGCCGTGATTGGTGTCGGCCTGCTGGCGATGATTGCGATTGCAAATACTCGTAAACCACCGCAGCACTCCAAGCCAGAGGTGCCCGGCGCACTGGTCAATGTCGAAGCGGTCGAAATGGCTAACCGGACCATTCTGGTCCGAGGCGATGGAACCGTCACTCCTCGTTTCGAAACCAGCCTGAGCCCCCAGGTGAGCGGCAAAGTAGTCTGGGTGCACCCGAACTTTGTCGCCGGTGGTGCCTTCAACAAAGGCGACGTGCTGCTGAAGGTCGACCCGACCGACTTTGAACTGGCGCTTCAACAGGCCCGATCCGCTGTCGCGCAGGCGGAATACCAGCTCGAGTTGACTCGTGCGAATGCGGACATCGCCTTGCGCGAATGGGAGAGCATGCAGAAAAGCCGCGCTGCATTGAACGGCCAGCCGGTGGACAGTACCACCCAGCCGGATGCACTTGTCTTGCAGAAGCCGCAGCTCAAGCAGGCGGAAGCCGCCTACTCATCGGCGCAGGCGAGCCTCGAGATGGCACAGCTAAACCTTGACCGTACCCAATTGCGAGCACCCTTCAACGCTCGCATCCGAAACATCTCCGCCGCTCCGGGCCAGCTTGTAGGACCCAACGGACCGGTCGCACGTCTCTATTCGACCGATATCGTTGAAATTCCAGTCGGCATTTCTGTTGCAGACCTCGGCTGGATTGAGGTACCCGGCTCGAAAGCGCGTGTTCACTTGAGTACTGGACAGGCGACCTGGACGTGGGAAGGGACGGTGGACCGTACCCTCGGTGTTGTCGATGAGATCGGACGACTCGCCCAGGTGGTAGTCCGTGTCGAGCATCCCTTCACCACCTCGGGAACCGGTCAGCCGGAGCTTTCCATCGGCAGTTTTGTACGCGTAGAGATCGAGGGACGGCAGGTGCAACATGTGATGCCGGTGCCCAGGATTGCGCTGCGTGACAACAACACGGTGTGGGTGGCAGACAAGGAAAACAACCTTGAAATCCGCTCTGTCAGTCTAAGACGATTGACCCCGGACGAGGCCCTGGTTGAAAAGGGGCTTGAAGTCGGGGATCGGGTTGTACTCACACAGATCAGCGGTGCGGCCAACGGTATGAAGTTGCGTCCGATGGAAGAGGAGTTTGAGACACAGAATGCAATGGAGGCTGCTGAATGAAGGGCCCTATTGCCTACATGACAAAAAACCATGTCGCGGCGAACCTCCTGATGTTTGTCTTCCTGATCGGTGGCTTGATGATCGGGGGCAACATCAAACAGGAGGTCTTCCCCGAGTTTGAAATCGACATGGTCACTGTTTCCGTCGCCTACCCAGGCGCCACACCCGCCGAAGTCGAGGATGCGATTGTCCGTCCTGTCGAACTCGCGGTGAGCGGTATTGACGGTCTGAAACGGATTCGTTCCACATCGGTGGAAAACGTCGGATCAGTCATTGTCGAGGTCCTCGAGGATGCCGATACCGACCAGGTACTCGCCGATGTCAAATCTGAAGTGGATCGCATCACCACCTTCCCTGAAGAAGCGGAAAAACCGGTCATCTCCAAGGTGACCAATCGCCAGGAAGTGGTCTCGATCATGGTCTATGGTGAGGCGAGCGAACTTGCGCTGCGTCAACAGGCCGAACGGATTCGTGACGATCTACTCGCGACCGAAGGTATCACCCAGGTCGATCTCGCCGGGGTCCGTCCCTACGAGATATCCATCGAAGTTTCCGAAGCGAACCTGCGAAAATACAACCTGACCTTGAGCCAGGTGGCGGGTGCGATCCGGATGGGATCGCTCGACCTTGCAGGAGGTTCGCTTCGCACCGATGGTGGCGAAATCCAGATCCGCACCACGGAAAAACGTTACACCGGCGAGGAATATGATTCGGTAGTGGTACTGTCTCGTCCAGACGGTCGGACCATTCATCTCGAGGACATCGGGACCGTTCGCGACGGCTTCTCCGAGCTGGACCAGGAATCTTACTTCGACGGCAAGCCGGCGGCGATGATCAAGGTGTATCGTGTCGGCGACCAGACCCCAAAAGGGGTCTCCAACCTGGTACGCGACTACCTCGAGCAGCACGAGGGCAATCTGCCCTCAAGCATCAAGGTGGCGATCTGGGACGACAACTCGATCATCCTTCAGCAGCGCATGAACCTGCTACTGCGAAATGGTATGCTTGGCCTCGTACTCGTGATGATCATCCTGTCGCTCTTCCTCGAAATCCGTCTCGCCCTCTGGGTCGCCTCCGGGATTCTGATCTCATTTGTCGGCTCGCTGATGCTGGTTTCGATGTTCGATGTCTCGATCAACATGATCAGCCTCTTCGCCTTCTTGATTATCCTGGGCGTGGTGGTGGATGATGCGATCGTGGTCGGCGAGAATATCTATGTCCATCGACGAATGGGCAAGGAACATCACCTTGCGGCGTATGATGGCACCCGTGAGGTGTCAATGGCCGTGGTTTTCGCCGGGTTGACAACCGTCGCCGCATTTGGGCCGCTCCTCTTTGTCGGCGGCTTTACCGGCAACTTCCTCGGCGTCGTGCCAATCATTGTCATCTCCGTGCTCGTCATCTCGCTGATCGATGCCCTCTTCATTCTTCCTGCGCATTTGTCGAGCCGTTTTGTCCAGAGCAAAGCCCCCATCTGGCAGAAGATTGAACGGCAGCGCAGTCGAGTGGATGGCTTTGTCACCTGGCTGGTGGATAAAACCTATGCTGGGTCACTGACCTGGGCCACAAAAAACCGTTACCTCACCTTCGCCATCGCGATTGCACTGTTGTTGATCACCATGGGCGTACTCGCAGGCGGGCATGTCAAGTTCAACTTCATGCCTGAAATTGATGCGGACGAGATCACCGCAACCCTCGAAATGCCGCCCGGCACCCCTTACGATGACACCCGCGCCATTGCGATGATGATCCAGAAGCATGGCGAGGCGGCGGTGGCACATTTTGATTCATTGCGAAACGATGGCGTCAGCGAGCTGGACCACATCTATACCCTCGTCGGGCAGAAATCGGGAATGCGGACGATGGGTGGATCGGCCAACCTGATTGCCAGCAACACGGCGGAAATCATCATCCTGCTGAAGGATGCGGAAAATCGTAAGGTGGGTAGTACCGTCTTCGCGCAGGAATGGCGGGAACGTGTCGGCGAAGTCGCCGGGGCGGAGAAGCTGACCTTCCACTCCGACCTGGTCGGGGATGGCGGAGACCTCGCGATCCAGCTCTCCCATTCGGATTACAACCAGCTCCTCGCCGCGGTGGATCGTCTCAAAGAAACCCTTTCATCCTACCAGGGCACCAGCGAAGTAAGCGATTCCTACAGCGAGGGGAAACGTGAACTGCGTCTGAAGCTGCGTCCGGAGGCTTCTTCCCTCGGTATCACTGAGCAGGATTTGGCGATGCAGGTGCGTTCCGCTTTCTTCGGAGCTGAAGCACTGCGCATCCAGCGTGGGCAGGATGAGGTCAAGGTGATGGTCCGTTACCCGGAAGAGGACCGTGAAACCATCGCCACAATCGACAACATGCGTATCCGTACACCCGGCGGTCTTGAGGTTCCCTTCTACCAGGCGGCGTATGTAGAGGAGGGGCGAGGCTACAACACCATTTCCCGCACGGATCGACGCAGGGTGGTGGACATCACCGCTGCGGTGGATAAAAAAGTCTCCAACGCCAACGAGATCCTCGCGGAGCTGCGTAGTGGATTGCTTCCCCAGCTGAAGAGCGACTACCCCGGCCTGACCTATGATTTTGAGGGACGGACCCGTAACCAGCAGGAAGGGATGCGTGACATGGGACGTGCTTTCGCGTTCGGCCTCTTCCTCATCTACGCCCTGCTGGCGGTCCCCTTCCGCAGCTTCACCCAGCCGATGGTGGTGATGAGTGCGATCCCCTTCGGCATTATCGGGGCGATCGGCGGACATTTCCTGCTCGGTTACAATCTCTCGATGATCTCGATGTTCGGTATTGTGGCGTTGTCCGGAGTTGTGGTCAACTCCTCGCTGGTGATGATCGACTTCATCAACCAACAGCGCAACAAAGGGGTTCATGTACGCGATGCGATTGTCGATTCGGGGAAGAGACGGTTCCGTCCCATCGTCATGACCTCGCTGACCACCTTCTTCGGCCTGATGCCGATGATCCTGGAGACTTCGATCCAGGCACGATTCCTCGTCCCGATGGCGATCAGCCTCGGTTTCGGGGTCCTCTTCGCCACCGCCATTACGCTGATCCTCGTCCCCTCGCTCTACCTGATCCTCGAAGATATCCACGATCTCTTTTCACGGTCGGACTCATCAGCAGAATCATCCGAGGGGGGGTTGCAACGTGAACTTACTGTGGACAAGCAAGCGACATAATTCTGGTCTATAACTTGCACTATTCCCCCCTAACGAGCGGGGATGGCAACCGCCATCCCCGCTCGTTAGCTCATTAAAAACATGATGTTCTCAGATTGTTATATACTTATATTACAGTAGGTTAGCCGCGCCTAACACTCGTGTTGTCACATTTTCGAACACTTTAACATGGGGCCCCCGCCCATGAGAACTCTCTTACTACCTCTTCTGGCGCTTCTGCTGATCGCAACGCCTGGATACGCCACGGATTTCAATGGTGTCGACCTGACCGGCTTTGCCGATTTTTATACGTCCGCCCCCCAAACCAGGTCGGAAGGTCCGGGCTTTCAGTTCGGACAAGTGGAGCTTGACCTCGAAGCACCCCTCGCTCCCGGTATTAGTTTTGAGGCAGCTATCGCTTTCGATCCGGCAGCACAAACTTTTGGCGTGGGCGCCTTCCTGATCGACTTTGACATCTTTGAAAGTGATGAGTCCCACTCGCGTCAATCGGCAGGCATTGATCACACCGGGATTGTGGTCGGCCAGTTCGATGTTCCCTTCGGACTGGATTGGCATGTCTATCCTTCGATCGACCGTAACCTTGTGACTATTCCTCTGGTAGTGGAACGGACCCACACGATGTGGAATGATTTCGGCATCATGGCCTATACGGAACACGACTTCTTCAATGTTGTCGGCTTTGTGGTGAATGGCTTTCCGTACGAATCGGGCTGGAATGCGAATGGGGATTTTCTGGGATACCATGGCGTAGGCTACGATCCGGAAGAGGCCTCGGTATCCGTTCGGGAGCATACCTGCCAGGTCGCCTTGGGAGGGCGAGCCGGGTTTTCCTTCGGGCTTCCCGTTGAACTTGGTAGCTCTGCAGCCTTCTTCTTCGATCAGGACCGTTCGGTCGATATGACCCTGAATGCTTTCGATGTGCAAACCGGGTGGGGTTTTCTCGGCTTCAAGGGCGAGTACCTGATTCATACGATCGGGCACAATCAGCCAGCTTCCCACACACACCAGGGTTGGTATGGCCAACTGACCGCAGAGCTGAACCGCTATTATCTAACTGGACGGTTCGGAGTTTTCAGCCCGGATGATACAAGTCTGGACAACGAGCAGGCTTTGTCTCTGGGTGCAGGTTGGCGCTTTGAGGAAAACATCATTTTCCGTTGTGAACAGCGCTACGAGCTAGACAGCATGACCGGTCCAACATTTCTACAGGTCGCTGTGGGATTCTAACCGCCGAACAGGGCTGGTCCGAACCCGAAGGAGAGGTTGACACGAAAATAATCCGCGCGATCGCTGCGGTTGACCAGGGTTAAATGGGCCTGGACCTCGAGTGCGAGGTTCGGGCCTTCCCATTCTCCCTTGTACATCCCTACCCCCAGGGTGACTCCACCCTGGTCGAGAAAGCGCGGTCCATCGTCGTACAAAGGCGCATCCCCTGCGCCAGTGGCGGGCGGTACCTCCCGATACTGCACCCAACGCAGATGATGATACTCCACGCCACCATGCAGATACATCCTCCCGAACACCCCCTCTTTCTGGGCTGTGGGCCGGTAACGAATGGCCGGATTGATGGTGAAGCCGTTCTGCTTGTTCAGACGGCGTGTCCAGGGAGTCGTATCAAGTTTTTGCGCATAATAACGGTTTGCGGTAATTCGACAACCCAAGCTGAGCTGGTCGGATTGGACGGTCCACAACCCGACCCCGAGGCTGATCCCGGCATCCGGTTGTTCGGGGGTGTAATAGGGGTCCAGGTCCGTCCAGACGGGACGAACAAATGCGAAGATCATTTCAGGCGAAAAGGAGCGAGCTTGGGCGGCAAGGGGCCCTGTGCAGAACAGCAGCAGTAATACAAGTACTCTCATCCCAGCTTTCCCTTGCCTTCAAATACTGTCCTCAGAACATACTTGATCACGATGAGAAAAGAAACACCGGCCGTCTGACAAGCAGACGGCCGGTGTGGTTATATCCTGCTGAACAGATCCCTACTTCACCAGGGTAACCTTCTGTACAGCCTGGAAAGAACCAGCCTCCATACGGATAAAGTAGAGACCACTGGTCAAGTTGCTCGCATCAAGCATGACACGGTGCGCACCAGCGGTGTAGGTCCGGTCCTCAAGGATTTTGACACGCTGACCCAGAATGTTCACCAGTTCAAGCTTGACCCGTGAAGTACTCGGCACCAGAAAGGTCACACCCGTCATTGCATTAAAGGGGTTTGGGTAGGCCGGCTTCAGAGCGAAACCACTGGGCACCGAGACCTCTTCACGAGGATCCACCGACACAGCTCCCGACCCGACCTGCATCACAATATTCACCCCGTCCAGGTCGCTGTTGCTGACAGCAACTACACCCGCCTCGTCCGGCCAGACCATAGCATTTTCGACAGACCGTCCAGGATCACCGACTTCGGGTGCCCAAGTGCTGACATAACGCCCGGCATTGAACTCCTGGCCAGCAAAGATGCGGTAGTTTCCTGCGGTCAAGCCCTTCAGCTCGTAGCTGTCCGACGACTCGCCAAAGAAGGACGCAGAGACACTCGCGATCATACCATCCTCGTCGATCGCAGCGATGGTCGGTCCATAGGACATCTGACGTCCGGTGACGGTGGATATCGAACCGGAAACCATTTGTCCTGATTCACTCATCCGGATGATGCCCTCATTGAAACCGCCCGAAGTAACCGTAAAGGTCTGTGCGTTTCCGAACGAGGAAACATCGCCGAGGAAGGTGCGACGTACATTTGGTGCATCACCCGTGGTGAAGTCGAGGTAGACCGGCACGGCGACAAGGGTCCAGCTGCCCACGGGCAAGGTCATCGTGGTCGTGCCATAGACAAAGAAATCATCACCATCGCTCTGTACATCCCACAGCACTTCTCCTTCCGAACTGACCGGGAATACGGCAATACCTACGTTGTCGGTGAAGGGATCATACCAATGGTCATCTGGCGTAAGAACCTCGACCGCCACCAGGCCGCCCTCCTGGAACTGGAGATCCACACTAGTAAGCTGACCGGCCTGAATCGTCACTACATCCGCTTCCGACAGCACTCCGACATCACCACTATAAACCGCAGGCCACTGGTCATCGACCTCTTCGCTGTCCCAAAGGGAGGCGACGACGACATAATCTCCTGCGGGCAGGTTATCGAACGCAAAGGAGCCATCCCAATCGACCGAGGTATCACCGATACGGTTGCCATCGCGAATCAGGCTGACTTCAGCAAATTCATATGCTTGCCCATCCGGGTCGAGCACATAACCGTGAAGCGCACCTGCCTCACCGAGTTGAAGGTTGATCGGGCCGACATGATCGCCGCCGCCAACCTCGAGCCAGTCAGCATCCCAGGGCCAGACGGCATTCCCGACAAAGGTGTTCAGCGAATAGGGGTCGGCAATATTGAAGGCTGAGAACGTCCAGGTCCCTGCACGCAGCGAGGAGAGCGACTCCCATGTCCCCTCCTCATTCACCAATACTTCCAGCCACTCGCTCTCGCCATCCTCGTCAGTAAAGATGAATTCGTACCAATCCTCTTCCCCCGGAAGGCTGCCATCCGGGTTGCGAAGGGTGCCATAGAACGTTGCACCAGGCTGGAGGTCCGCATCAATCCCGCTGAGCAGTTCGCCAGCAGTAAGCGTAAGCATCGTAGCCGTTTCGAAACTGCTGGCGTTGTCATACCACTCCGAGTTGTAGGGGGACTCGAAATCGGGCATAAAATAGATACCAAGGTCGTGATCGACGGGCAGGCCCCGCAGACGATAGTGACCGTCCGAAGAGGTGAAGGTTCCCGGAATGTAGGCTGGTGGCTCAAAGGGTGACAGCGCCACCGAAGCATTGACATACGCATTGGACAGGGGGCTTCCTTCGCCGGTTACTGTCCCCTCAATGGCACCACCCTGGTCCATGGTAATCGTCCCGACGTCGGTGGTCTGGCCCGAGAGGATCACCACCGTCTCTGCTTCCCACATGTTCCAGGTATTGCCGGTAAAGGTGGTCACATGGAAATCATTCTCCCCGGTAGTGGCGAACTGGAGAACCATGAAGCCGGTTGGAATCGGCTGGGAGATAAAATCGGACGGGTTCTCAAGCGGAACCCCTTCCACATTCTGGAATTCGCCGGCCATACTGAGTGCAACACCATTCGCAGGGAAGGAACCACCCTCTACCGGGACGACAGAACCGGAAACACGTCCGCCCATCTCGATAAAGAAGTCCATGTCCTCGTAGGTCCCACCTTCCTCGACTTCAAAGGGGGGCACGAAAATCGGAATCCAGCTGCCGGGGAAATAGACCGGAATCAGCCAGGAATCCTCTTCCAGGCTACGTGCATAAAGCCAATACTCGCCATCAGCGACATCGCTGAACGAATACAAGCCATTCTCAGTCGTTACCGAGGTCCAGTCGTCACTCTGGTACGGGGCAATCGACACTTCCATCGTCTCGGTGATCAGGTCCCAGTTCTCATCTCGCAGTGAGCCGGAAATGGTTGCTCCCAAGACGAACGCAGGCATTAAGACCGCGATGGCCAGCAGAGCTGCCACCCGCGCACGCCATGAATTCATGTTCTCTCTCCTTGCAAGTACCTTGATTCAGGGGCCCCAGCCCCCTCGTGGGGAAATGTAGGAAGTCCTGAATATTTTTATGGTTGCCCGTCGTCACACTCGGGCTCCTGTCTCCAGATCCAGCTCCTTGCCGGATTTTTCTTCCCCAGGAAGAACTCGTCCAACATTCTGTCAGACAAATCGAGTATTAGCGAACGGTGTGCCAATTCCGGAGCCTGCTCCACGACAGAACAGAAAAAACAAATCGGGACGCCACTACAGGGCTTCGACGCCCCTAACTTGCGGAGACCGTGTCATGACAGGGGATGTAGCATGTTCAACCACGCCAGGGAGAGGGTGTGTAGCAAAAAGCACACAGGAGCGAAGGGATGGATATGAAGGCCTATTTCACCCGATTGACGACTTACCACCTCTGGGCGCAGGAATGTGCCCTGCAAAGCCTCGAAGCCATCGACATCCCACCGGACGAGGCATTGACCCTGTTCGACCACATTCTGAAAGCCGATTTGATCTGGCACGACCGCATCGCGGGCGAATCGCCCTCGCCGAACCTGTTCGAGTTGGTGAAATCGACAGAGCAAAGCCGTGCTGCACTGGAACGATGTGGAGTGATGTGGCGGGAGTTTCTTGGCAGATTGGACGAGCGTGACCTCGCCACCCCCATCACCTACAGAAACATCAAGGGCGACAACTTCACCAACAGCCTGGAGGATATCCTGACACACGTGCTGAATCACGGCACCTATCACCGTGCCCAGATCGCCAAGCTGGTCCGTGCCGCAGGAGGCACCCCGGCGAGGACGGATTTTATCGTGTTTGCACGGGAACAGGAAGGGAAGTAAGCCAGCCACCAGCGCGATCAGAACCCCACGCTCAGGACCAGCTGATTAAGGATGAAGGCGTGTTTGCTGGAGGAGAGCTGCACCCCCGTCTGCCATTCCAGGGAGGAATGGAAGCCTACTCTTTCACCACCGATCAAGCCAAACCCGAAGACTCCACTCCACTGGTGAAAAACCGAACTGGCTTCTTTGATCTGTTCTTCTGTTGGCTCGTAATTATGCCGGAGTAACGTATGGGTGTATCTCCAGCTGGTTTGAGTTCGATCGATGCCAACCAGGAAATAGAGCTTGTTGTCCGAGGTCCATTCCTGGATCCGGGGGTAGAGCCGTGTCACCAGTTGCCATGAAGTAGTCGTTCCGGGCTTAACTCTTTCTCCAACAAGCGCAATAGGTGAAAACCAGTACCCTTGCCGCCCGCTCGTGTAGCGCAGGCCGATGGTGGACCACCAGGTCAGGTCATGCCAAACCGACACGCCACCAGCATACCCGAGTGTTGGTTTGATATACTCGAGCTCATCCTCCTCGTCCACCCCACTCGTACTCCACGTATAGCCATTCCCCTCCTGCCACCCGGTCGCGAACATGGAGCCATGGATCTCGATTGTGAAGTGACGTGCTTCGGCATTCGAGACGAAGAGGATCAGGAGGAGAAACAAGAGCAGTTTTTTCATTGGACGATAGTCCCCCCGCTCAACAACCAATCAGAACCCGAAGATCAGGTTCATCTGGCTGTTCAAATAAGGTTCCTCGGTGTAGATAAGAGGTAACCCGAAGGTGAGTTCAATCGCAATCCGGATTCGTTTCCCGCGATAGAAAAAAAGGCCGCCACCAGCATCCACGTCCCACTGTGCGCTCCGGGTGTAGGCCTTGTCGAGCTCCTCCTCTGTGATCTGCACACCCAGCAAACCGTTCTTCACCTCCCAGCCGCTTCGCGTGTAGCTGAAGCCGGCGCTGAGGAAAGGGTAGGTGGCTCGCGGCTGGTCCGGCTGGGGACGATAAAAACGTGCCCCGAGACGCCAGCCTTCGGTATAATGGTAATTCATCTTCGGCGCCAGCAGCCCCGGGAGGGGAAACAGGATGTCTCGAACGGGTGGTAGATGCATCCCACGTAAGTACCGAACCCCTACTGCCATGCCGGGAGTGACATCCTTCCACAGTGCAAGGGTATAGCCAAACCAGACGGCTGGCTTACTGAAGGTATACAGCCCGTTGTCGTCTTCGGCCTGCAGAACAAGGTCATAATTGTCCCGTCCTGCGCCCTGCATCGTGTAGGAGATTTCAAAAAGAGGGTTGGTTGCCACGGCCTGCGATGTGGCCAGCAGAAGGAAGAGTAGAATCAGTTGTCGTCGCATGAAGTGCCTTTGCTTATTGTCCCTGAGTCACCTACGCTTATTCCTATAGCTTTAACATCGCTCACCAGAAGAGAAATCGAAAGAAAGCGGGGAGTCGCCAGCATGCAAATCGATTACAGACCCAGCTTTAAGGAAAGCACATTCAAGTTGAAAAGTTTGTCACTGTTGGAGTAAATGGGGAAGCCATATTCCCATTCCAGGGTCAGGTGGAAGCCAGCCCGTCTCCCCAGCAGCATCCCCAAACCGGTGGTCGCACTCCATTGCCCCATGTGTCCCCTCGCCGCATCCAGCGTTTCTTCGGGTACATCCTCCCCCCACAAGTTGGCGTTATGCACCTGCCATCCGGTTCGTGTGTAGTCCAATCCGAGCCTTAGAAAGAGGCTGGAGCCACGTTTCTCCTTGTGCGAGGGGGTCATGAGACGTGATGTGAGCTGCCAGGATTCCGTTTTGTCGGCATCAACAAAATTTAGACCCGAGAATGAGGGGTAAAGCATTGGGAGATGTCTACCGGACATGTACGTCAGGCCGAGACCGAGCCAGGGATTGGTGTCATGCCAGAGGCCAATGGACAATCCGGCCCCCCATGTCGGTTTGATGTAATCATAGACTTCGGAATCATCCCCACCAAAAATCAGGTGGATCTTCTCAGGGCCGTTCCATTCGGTAGCAAAGAAGGAAGGTGAAAACTCGACCGAAAATGGACGTTCCTCCGCAAAAACATTCACCGCAGACAGAAGAACCAGCAAGCTGAGCAGGTATCTCATTTATCCCCCAAACAGACAATCTTACAACTACAATCGCCAGAATGATTTTATGCCATAATTATTAAAATGCTAAACGTTTACCAGGCAATGCAATTCGGTTGACGTTTTCGAAATAGTTCGCAACCCGCTGAACTCGTGTCTCCCTATCGGCGAATCTCCTGCAACTTGATCGGCTGGAGGGGGCGCTGGCCGATCGCCTCAATCGCTTCGATGGCGGCCTCCGCTGCGGAGAGGGTTGTTATCAACGGGACCCCGGTACGGTAGGCGGTTTCGCCGACAATGCGCTCGTCATAGTAGGACTCGCTGCCCAGGGGCGTGTTGATAACCAACGTGACCTCACCGTTTTTCATCCGGTCAACGACATGGGGACGGCCCTCGTAGACTTTTGGAATCGCCTCAGCGGGAACATCCTGTTCGTTCAGGTAAGCGGCGGTGCCCCTGGTGGCAATGATGGTGAATCCCTGTTTGACCAGCCGTGCCGAAATCTGGGCTGTGCGTGGTTTGTCATGATCGTTGACCGAAACAAAGACCGCGCCGCCTTTCGAGGGGTCGGGCAACAGGGTACCGGAAGCGTAGAGCGCCTTCGAATAGGCCTCGCTGAAGGTCGGGGCGATGCCCATCACCTCGCCGGTACTGCGCATCTCCGGCCCGAGGAAGGGGTTGATCCCTTCGAAACGGCTGAAGGGGAAGACCACCTCCTTGACCGCGAAGATCCCCGGATCAAGGTTCTCTTTGACCCCCTGTTCCTGGAGGGACCGTCCCACAATGCACCTCGACGCCACACTCGCCCAGTTGACCCCCGTCGCCTTGGAGACAAAGGGAATGGTTCGGCTGGCTCTCGGGTTGACCTCAAGCACGTACATCTCACCGTTTCGGAAAGCGAACTGTACGTTCATCAGCCCGACCACATCGAGTGCGGAGGCGAGTTGACGTGTGATCGCAACCATGGTATCACGCTGATCCGGGGTTAACACAAAAGGCGGCAGGACACAGGCGCTGTCGCCCGAATGAACCCCTGCCTCCTCGATGTGCTGCATCATCCCGCAGATAATCGTCTCGCTGCCATCACTGACCGAATCGACATCGAACTCGAAGGCATCCTCGATGTAGCGGTCGATCAGGACCGGGTGTTCCGGGGTCACTTCGCCAGCGGATTCACGCAGGTAACGGTCGAGCCCATCGGGGTCGAAGACGATCTCCATCGCCCGTCCACCGAGCACAAAACTTGGACGGACCAGCACGGGATAGCCGACCTGCTCGGCGATCTCGTGCGCCTGCGAAAAGTGCTTGGCAATGCCATAAGCCGGGTGCGGAATCTTCAAGCTGCGCAACACCGCACCGAATTTTTCACGGTCTTCCGCATCGGCGATGCGAGTCGGAGGCGTGCCCAACACCTTGATCCCATGCGCCTCAAGCTGGTCGGCGATCTTCAATGGCGTCTGCCCGCCGAACTGGACAATTACACCATCCGGCTTCTCGACGCGGCAGATCTCGAGCACATCCTCGAGGGTGATCGGTTCGAAGTACAGTCGAGTGGAAATGTCATAGTCAGTGGAAACGGTCTCCGGGTTGCAGTTGACCATCACCGCATCGTAGCCCTCCTCGCGAAGGGTCAACGAGGCCTGGACACAGCAGGTGTCGAACTCAATCCCCTGTCCGATCCGGTTGGGGCCGCTGCCGAGGATGAGGATCGAGGCGTTGCTGCCACGTTCCACTTCGCCCGCCCCCGTCTCCCAACTCGAGTAGTAGTAGGGCGTAAACGCTTCGAACTCTGCCGCGCAGGTGTCCACCGGTAGATGGACCGGGTGCAGGTTGTGGATGTCGCGCAGCCTGCGGATGCTCTCTTCGCTGGTGCGGAAAATCGTGGCGAGCTGCTTGTCGGAGAAGCCCTCCCGTTTGGCCCGTTTCAGCAGGTCGGGGCTGACGGCGGTACGCAGGCTCGTCAGGTCGCCGCTGGTGGGAGCCGCGGCACGGAGCCGCTTTTCCATTTCGACAATCTGGACGATCTGGTCGAGAAACCAGGGGTCAACACCGGTTGTTTTGGCGACTTCCTCGACAGAGAGGCCCAGTTTGAGTGCGTGACGCAGGTAGAAGATGTTTTCCGCACGTGGGGTGGAGAGTTTGCGTCTCACCAGCCCACGCCATTCGGTCAGGAGGTGCGGTTCGACGTTATCCGAGGCGATCACATCCTTGCCATCCGCGCCGAGCCCGGCACGATCCTGCTCGAGGCTGCGCAAGGCTTTTTGCAGTGCTTCGGGGAAGGTCCGTCCGATCGCCATCGCCTCCCCGACCGACTTCATCTGGCTGCCGAGGGTCTGGTCGACGGCGGGGAACTTCTCAAACGCCCACCGTGGAATCTTCACCACCACATAATCGAGCGCCGGTTCAAAGGAGGCGGGGGTCTTCCGTGTGATCGCATTGTCAATTTCATCTAGACGATACCCCACCGCCAGCTTCGCGGCGATGCGTGCGATGGGGAAGCCGGTCGCTTTCGAGGCCAACGCCGAGGAACGGCTGACACGGGGGTTCATTTCGATCACCACCATCCGTCCGGTGGTCGGATGCACCCCGAACTGAATGTTGGAGCCGCCCGTTTCGACACCCACCTCACGGATCACCTTGAACGAGGCATCGCGCATCGCCTGGTACTCTTTGTCGGTCAGGGTTTGCTGCGGGGCAACAGTGATCGAGTCACCGGTGTGGACACCAAGCGGGTCGAGGTTTTCAATCGAGCAGATGATGACACACTGATCGGCGTTGTCCCGCATCACCTCGAGTTCAAATTCCTTCCAACCGAAGAGGGCTTCTTCGATCAGGATTTCGCTGATCGGGCTGCGACTCAGCCCCCAATGTGCCCGTTCCTCAAATTCCTCCCGGTTGTAGACAATCGAGCCGCCGACGCCGCCGAGGGTGAAGCTCGGGCGGATGATCACCGGCATCCCGGTCTGCTCGAGCACCTCGAGCGCCTCGTCCATCGTCTTTGCGAAACCGCCACGCGGGACATCGAGCCCGATCCGTGCCATCGCGGCATGGAATTTTTCGCGGTCCTCCGCCAGGTCAATCGCCTCGACTGATGCGCCGAGCAGTTGGACCCCATACCTCTCCAGCACGCCCGCCTTGTTCAGATCAAGCGCCAGGTTGAGCGCGGTCTGGCCACCGAGGGTAGGCAGGATGGCATCAGGCCGTTCTCGTTCGATCACCCGCTCGACCATGTCCACCTCGAGCGCCTCGACATAGGTGGCATCGGCGAGGCCGGGATCGGTCATGATGGTCGCCGGGTTGGAATTGACCAGCACGACACAATAACCCTCTTCCTTCAGGGCACGGATCGCCTGGGTGCCGGAATAGTCAAACTCGCACGCCTGCCCGATGACAATCGGGCCGGAGCCGAGGACGAGGATGGTCTGAATGTCGGTGCGTTTCGGCATGGGATCTTGATTCTCTGTCATCCCCAGCGCCCTATCCGGTGCCAACCGGATGGTGACCGAAGGGAACCCGGGCGCGTCGGGGATCCCCTTCCTGATGCTCACCCGCCGTGGTTCTGACATGCACGCTTGGGTGGCGGGGTACCCAAGCCACTTGACCTGACGGATAAACCACCTGGCCTGTGCCTGCGGCGCGGGTCTATCCTGTCTTCTCACCTCTTCGCGCCGTTGGCGCGATGGGGAATGTCATCGCTTCGCGATGACCTCGCCGGGGTTGGAAACCCCGGCCTACATTTGATCACACCTTGAGATGCGAAAGGGTCGATCACCTTCGGTGATCCTCGCCGGATTCAAGAATCCGGCCTACACTCGAATAACCCAACCCTACTTCATCATCTCAACAAACTGATCGAAATAGATCCAGCCCTCGTGCGGGCCGGGGCTCGCCTCGGGGTGGTACTGGATCGAGAAGGCGGGTAAGTCAGTATGTGCCAGCCCCTCGATGGTCTGGTCGTTCAGGTTGAGGTGGCTGATGGTCCACTGCTTTGGTAAGCCCCCATCCCGCACCGCGAAGCCGTGGTTCTGCGAGGTGATCTCGACGGACCCATCCTTGTGGGCACGGACCGGGTGATTGGCGCCACGATGGCCGAAGGGGAGTTTGAAGGTTTCCAGTCCCGCT
The DNA here is from genome assembly GCA_020444265.1 of bacterium. Classification (GTDB taxonomy): domain Bacteria; phylum Electryoneota; class Electryoneia; order Electryoneales; family Electryoneaceae; genus JAHLLH01. The sequence goes on along the minus strand of JAHLLH010000007.1, from coordinate 115,656 downwards.
GCAAGGCTCAGAAGCTGATGACCGAGGCAGATGCCAAAGAGCGGCAGCTCGCCGATCAAACCACGCACGGTTTCAATCCCCTGTATTACCGCCGCCGGATCACCGGGACCGTTGCTGACCAACACACCGTGGTAGCCGCCCGCTTTCACCTCGCCGGCGGTTGTCGTCGCTGGAAGCACGGTCACCTCACAACCACGTTGGGCAAGCTGACGCAGGATATTCCGTTTCACACCATAATCGAGAACCGCGACCTTCAGGCCGGTACCGGTATCACTCCGCCGGTACCATCGTTCCGGCAGATCATCCGGTGTGTAGCTCCAGGCCTTCTCGCAGCTCACCTCCGCAGCGAGGTTGGCACCGTCCATATCCGGGGATGCCTTCACCTGTTCGAGGGCTTCGTCGGTCGGGATGGATGATGGAAAGAGGCCGGCACGCATTGCGCCACGGCTGCGGAGATGAAGCGTAATCGCCCTGGTATCTGCACCAGCCAGCACCGGCGCTCCTGCCTGGTCCATCCAGACCTCGAGGTCTTCTTCCGCACGCCAGTTCCGTGCCCTCGGCGCCAGGGAACGCACCACCGCGCCCGCGACCTGGATACGGTTCGATTCGACATCCTCACCGTTGATCCCCACATTGCCGATGTGGGTCGTGGTAAAGGTCATGATCTGCTTGCGGTACGATGGGTCGGTGAGGATTTCCTGGTAACCGGTGTGGGAGGTATTAAAGACAGCTTCGCCGAAGGAGGGATCACTGCCAAAGAAGGAGTCACCATCAAAACGAGTGCCATCCTCGAGCAGCAGGTAGCCGGGTTGCAGGCTGTTGCGATGCACCATAGGGAATCCATGTCTAACGATGGTTGCCGATGGGGCCGGGCGGGGAACGTCTTGACGGATGGTGGGGGTGCCGCGACCCGGGGAATATAGCTCGGGCGAGAGAGGTGCAACAGGGAAAGCGCCGATCCGCTGAAATGCTCCCGGGGACCTTCTGTCACCCCCAGCGACAAACAGGCGCGGCAGCCCTGTTGTGACCGCAGGGAACCTACCGAAGGCGGACAAGCCCGGTTGCGTCGCGGGTTCAGCAACTGACGAACGGCTAATGGATGTCTTCGCTCAAAGGGGATCCCCGACGCGCTGGTGGTGGCCTTCAGCCACAAGGATGCTAACGCATCCTATCGCGCTGGGGATGACAGTGTTATGTGGCTTGGGTGCCCCGCCACCCAAGCGAAGCATGTCAGCACACGTGTCGTATTAAAGGGGTATGAAACCCGCCCCAAGCGGGCAAGCCCGGGCCACCCGGGAACATCACACCTTAGAAATAAACCCGATACACCAGCTTTGCATTGCGGCCCGGTTCAGGCATGACCGACTTAACACGTGACAAGTGCTGACGGTATTCCGCATCGGTGGCATTCTCTACCTTCACCACCACGCTGTGCAGCAGACCCGCCCAGGTCTTCTGGTACTGGGCGTGCAGGTCGAGACGGGCATACCCAGCGGTCGGTTGCTCGAAGTCGCCCAGTTGATCCTGCTCGAACGCGCCCAGCAGGTCAGCGCCAACCGACCAGATGCAGCAATGCCAGTCGATTCCAAAACTGCCATTCAGCGGCGGGATCATCGGCAGGTTGTCGCCACCGTCCAAAAGGAGACCACGCACATAGCTGGCGGAAAGGGTCAAGGTAAGGTGGGTGGACGCATCGAATTCAACCCGTCCCTCCGCCCCGGTCATCCGAGCATCAAGACCGGTGTAGCGGTATTCGTAGAGATCGGCACGTCTCGGGCTGAACGCCCCTGTGTTGCGTGGGAAAATGTAGCCGTCGAACTGGTTGATGAAGAGGGCGGCACGTCCACGGATAAACCCGGCTGTTCTCCTGACATAGACCTCTCCCCCATAACCATGTTCGCTGCCGAGGTCTGCATCACCGACCTCGTAGCTATACGCCGCCAGGTGCGGTCCTTCGCTGAAGAGCTCCTCGACTGTCGGGCTGCGGAAGCTTTTCAGCAGGCTGACACCGCCGGAGAGGGTGCGGGTAAAGTGGGTTTCGGCCCGGATCGCGCCGCTGAAACCAGCGAATGAACGGTCCCGAATGTCGCCGACAAAAATACTGGTCCGTTGCTCATCCGGCAGGATGAGACGACGGTCCATTCTGAGTGCCATGTCGAGGTGAAATGTATCAAACTCACGTTGCTGGTAGAGGTAGGCGCCCAGCGAGGTCTCACGTGTGTCCGGGGTAAAACTGAGCCCGCCGGTGGCGTAGTTGCGCCACTCCCCACTCAAGCCAAAGACTCCGCTCTGGAAGAAAGCATGTTTACCGAGATGAAGCTTCAAATCTGCATGGTCGGTCAGCACGCCAAATTCCATGCCCAACGACCCACTCGACTCGTACTCGGCATGCTGGTAACGTGAGAAGGAGTAGTCCAGTTCAACCCGTTTGATCCTTAACCAATCGACATAGGCGACGGTGGCGACATCGAGACGGCGACGGCTCATGTCAATATCCACCCCATTCGGATGAGCGCCGACAAATCCTCCAGGAATGCCATACTCGCTATCATAGGCCGCACCCCCGACTCCGATCATCCCCCACGAGGGCAGGTAGCTCAGCGAGACGGAACCATTGGAGGTGTGCAACGACGTGTTTCCAAGCGTGCCGGACGGGGTGGTCATATCGTCCGCTGAACGGAAACTGCCATCGGTGCGGAAGGCGAACGGAATCCCGGTCAACGAAGTGAGCGGTACAACCAGTTCGACCCCGCTACCTGCGCCACGATTGACACTTCCCACCTCGATCAGCGCGGAACCGTGGGTACGGTGCGGCTCGTTGCGGACGATTCCTTCCCGTTTTACATCGACCACACCACCGAGCACACCAGGACCGTAGAGAAGGGTTTCCGGGCCACGCATCACCTCGATCCGGTTGGCGGTCATCGGCTCGATCGCCACCGCATGGTCCGATGAACTGCCTGAGAGGTCGCCGGTGCGCTGCCCATCCTCGAGGATCAGCAAACGGTCGCCGCTCAGGCCACGCAAGACAGGCCGTGCCGGGGCAGGCCCCATCGTCCGCTGTGCAATCCCTGGTTCATCACCGACTGTCTCCGCGATCGTCGTACCCAGGTTCCGTTGCAGCTTGCCGCCCGCCATGTCGGTGACCGGTTCGTGACGCACCGATTCCTCTTGCTCCCGCAACCCCTTCACCTCAACATCCTGCAATTCCACCGCGCTGTGATGCAGCGTGAGATCGAGACGAAGGGTATCGCCGGGAAACAGATTTACCTTGCGGAACAGCTCGCGGTACCCGATACGTGTCACCCGAAGCGTATACTCGCCTGGCGGAACACGGAGGAAATGGAAATGACCGTCCGCATGGGACGACACTGCATGGTTCAGCTCGACCAGAATCAAGTCGACGAAGCCAAGCGGTTGATCCGCATCCTCTTCATGGACCGTTCCCACCAACGTTGCTGGAGAGGTCCCCGCCGCCGCGGCACCCATCGTGGGTGCCGCGGAGACCAGGAAACCGAGTAGCAATAGCAAAGGAGGTAGGTGCGCTGGACGCATCTCTTACTCCACCACGACGGGGATCAGGGGTGAGCTGTAGTCGGGATGGTCCTCATGATAGATTTCGACACGAATGGTCGTCTCTCCGACCGATCCGCTCGTGAGCTGGAAGCCCCACTCGGTGGGCGCATCGGTAAGGTCATGACCCATGGTGATAATCGCGATTTCGCTGGAGGTCGCTGTAATCACTAAACCGTGTGCCGCCTCCTCACCTTCCTCGTGTTCCCCTTCACGCTCTTCCGGGTCGAACCACTCGCCCGAGTCGGGATCGAGGAAATGAACGCTGTAAAAGGCTGAGAGACCTTCTCCCAAAGTGATCGACCCGGTCAACTCGGTGCCGTCTGCTTCCGCAACCACCGCACCATCGCCGTCCAGAATTCGCACACCAACTGCTTCGAGATGGTTTTCTTCTCCTGAGCTGTCGGCGGGGTTGTCATCTTCACTGCAACCAGCAACAAATAGCACACCAAGCATCATCACGATCGCAAACGGTCGTGTCCAGTTTTTCCTACTCATACAAACACTCCTTTATCGCCCATCATGGGGCATGGGTAACCCGACTGAAATTGACACGACAGGATACTCCTAGCCTGTCGGCGGGGAATCCTGGTGTCGGATACCTCAAAAACATTGATGGTCAGGCTAGTGGAGGGGCGCGCTCGGATGGGGTGAGGGCGAGACGGCTGTCGACATGGAAGCAATCGGTGCACAGGCGAACGAGGGCGACTTCAATCGTACTCAGCTCGACGGTTGAAACCGGTGCGTGGGAGAGAGAAAACTGCTGAACTGGGCAAGGGGCATGATGTGCCCCGGAAGTAATGGCAACCTCCACAGAATGCACCACAGCGGGGTCGGAGGTGCCGGGAAGGTGCGCAGCATGGTTGTGGTGAAGATCAATCGTCACCACAGAGGAGAGGTAAAGCGTCAAGAGGAAGAGTGTAACTGTCTTCCGAATCATGACCAACCTTCCGCTACGCAGTCTTCGCACTTGAAGGATATCTATCGTCTACCATTGGATGACAACATGGCCGATTGGTTGTCAGCCAAATGTCATCTATTCGTCAGCGGATTATCGAACGAGAGTCACTCGCTGCGCTTGGCGCGTACCATTCGCTTCGAGGACGACAAGGTAGGTTCCGCTGGCAAGACCTGATGCATCCCAGCTCGCCTGGTAGTTGCCCGCCGCGCGATGACCTTCGGCGAGGGTCGCGACCTGCCGTCCAAGCAGGTCATAGACACGTAACGCCATCTGTTGGTTTTCGGGAAGCAAATAGCTGAACCGTGTGGAGGCATTAAAGGGGTTTGGCCAGGCTGGTGCCAACCTGATCGCTGTCGGCTGTTCCGGGTTGATCTCCGGTGCGGAGACCGCATGCCAGGCATCCCGTCCCGCGAGCAGCGCGGACGTCATCGAGGAGGCATCGCCGCCATAGCCCCAGACGGTCACCAGGTTAGTGCTGTCGCCTGCGACGATGGTGATACGACCCGTATTAGCGATGGGCAGCAGACCATAATCGGAGCTGAAGGGCAGCTCGCTGCTCTCGATGGCAGACATCTGGGTGTAACGAAACTCGTCCGGATCCTCCGCCGTCTCGAATTCTTCATAGTCCGGGGCACGGTAGCTCACGAGGTTGCGTTCGACAAAGAGCAGGCCGAGAAAACGGTCCACTTCGCTGAGGTAAGCAATCCCTTCGGCCGGGTTCACTGCCGCCGTCTCCCCGCCATACAATCCCGGTCCTTCGAGGGTCGGTACCATCTCAATGGAGCTGTAGAGGGTGAAATCTGTGTCGCGTGTGTTGAAGAGACGGTAGCTGGCGACCAGGTAACTTTCGCCTTCGAAGAGGTGGACGGTTGTCCGGACCGTGATGCCGAGGCTGTTTTCATTGGCATCATCGTAGCGAGTCTCCCAGAAATAGGCTTCATCACCCAATTGGGGAGTCTCTACCGTATCCCATTCGACCATGATCCGTTGGTTGTCCGAGGTGAAAAGGAGATCGGCAGTTTCTGCGAGAGTGAGGCTGGCGCGGAATACGAGCGGCTCGTCCTCGGGTCCAGTCAGGACCAACGATCCATCCAGAGCTGATTGGGCTCCGGGTTGTGCCCACACTGGCACGACCAACATCATTGTCAGAACCAGGCTGATCGCCACCGCTGTCCACCGCTTCATCTCCTGCCTCCTGCCTCAGCAAACACGAAAAACGCTATATCTTTAAACGTACAGCGGGAAGGGTTGGTGCGACAAGCGGGAGTTGGTGTATGGGGACGGGAAATCGGGGACGGTCACCGCCTGTCATCCCCAGCGACAAACAGGGTGCCAACCCTGTTGTGACCGAAGGGAACCTTGTCGCGTCGGGGATCCCCCGAAGAGGAGAACCGAAACCCCGGAACATCGCCTAAGGGGATCCCCGACGCGCACAACAGCAAAGGCTAAGTCCGGCAGCTGCCGGACTTGTGCTCTGGGGATGACAGGGTGTGCTGACATGCTTCGCTTGGGTGACGGGGCACCCAAGCAACGTGAACCGCACCCTTTTGTCGGCATTGGAAAGAGAGATCATCGCCTGTCATCCCCAGCGACATACAGGGTGCCAACCCTGTTGTGACCGAAGGGAACCTTGTCGCGTCGGGGATCCCCCGAAGAGGAGAACCGAAACCCCGGAACATCGCCTAAGGGGATCCCCGACGCGCACAACAGCAAAGGCTAAGTCCGGCAGCTGCCGGACTTGTGCTCTGGGGATGACAGGGTGTGCTGACATGCTTCGCTTGGGTGACGGGGCACGCAAGCAACGTGATCGGCACACTGTCGGGGACATGGAAAGAAGGTTCCCCCTGTCATCCCGGGCTTGACCCGGGATCCAGCTAACGAGGGCGGGGCGCTGATGCGCAGGAAGTCCTCTGGGAAGAGTCTGCTGGTTCAGCGACAACCGTCACTCGATCTTGAGGGGAGGAACCCGGATTTGAGCGGGTGAGACGTGTTTACTTGAGGCTGCTGGGCCCCGGGTCAAGCCCGGGGTGACACACTTAATTAAGCGGATTTATACTAACATATGACAACAGCATGTTATTGTAAACGTTTAATTTTTAAAGGTTTCGTTAAATTAGATTAATCCAGAATAAACATATTGTTACTATGTAGGAAGAAAGAATGATTCCTATCGCTAAATAATAGTAGTTGTGTCCCCTTTTTTTCTCGGGAAAACGGGTTTCAGGCAGATGAACTCGAATATAATTCCATTTGTCTTCTGGTTTATTGCTTTGTTTTACCGATGAAACAATTCGTTTTACCCAATCATTACGTTTAGTTAGATAGGAGATGTAAAAATCATATCCCAATATTATTTCCAAGTAAACCAACCTTGGATAATATCGCACAATTGCCCTATCCAGCCTATGCCCATTGCGCTCACAATGAATCAGTATAGCTACTGCAAAAATAAACCCTAAGACAAGTAAGTACTTCCTGCTTGATTCAACCTCTTCGCCTAATTGTGCTGCGATTGCAAAACCCAGCACAGCAATAGCCGCCGTAAAGCCAAGACGGTACCAGGTTGCAAGATGCTGGCCCAGAGCCATTCGTTCTGCTTGAATCATCTGGTATTCCGTTTGATGTCTATCGAGTTGTGCTGGTTCCATATTTCCCCCATAGTTAACTTCTTACACGTAACCAGTTTGTTGTCTTACTCCTCTTTCCCTAAAAATCTTCTATCAAGTCGTCACGTGCCCATTCTGTCAGCGCAGCAACAACACGCGGCGGACCTGGTTCAGCTTGCCGGGCACGTTGGCGTGGACAAAATAGATGCCGCTGGCGAGGTTTGAGCCATCGAAGAGGAGGGTGTGGTAGCCCGCACGGAACCGTCGATCCGCCAACACGGTCACTTTCTGGCCAAGGATGTTGAACACGGTCACTGTCAGCTTGGCATCGGTTGGCAAGGCCACCCGCAGAGTGGTAGTCGGGTTGAAGGGGTTGGGGTTGGCATGCGACAGGCCGTAGGCTTTTGGCAGAATCGAGGTGTCCGGCACACTGGCCAAATCGAGCGATGCTTCCACACGCACCGGCACCAACCCACCCGAATAGTCGAACTGAATGGTCTGTGAGTCGAGCAGATCGAAGGTCTCGCCGTTGACAACCGCCTCAGCACGGAACCCCGCTGGCACCTGGAACTGCTCCAGTGATGCCGTGTCAAAGGTCATCGAAATGGCACCATGCTCGGACGCGTAGACCTTGAAATGCCAAGTTACTTCAGTCGTCCCGAAGTCGAAGGGTGGGCGGATATCCCGCACAAAATACCTTCCAAAAGGCGCACCCCATTCCTGTCCATCCACAATGGCACGGACATAGCGCCCGGAAGGTGGCGGCGGTGGCTGGTTGACATCCAATCGCAAGTCCCAGCTCTCGAACGCGCCGGGACAGGACCCGAGTCCGGACATCTCGTTGTAGAAACCGTTCAACTCGATATGGATCGGGATGAACCATTCGCCGGTAAACTCATTGAGCTCGTCCAACACATGGAAATCTCTCCCCGGCTCGACATAACCATCTGCCTCGGCGGCGGAAAGGTCGGTTCGGATATAGAGCTCCCCGGAGGTGATTGTCCCCGCTTCAATCGAATAGCCGACACCCGGTTCGAGGTCGGCATCCTCGGCGATGGTCGGGCCGTAATCCCCCGCCACATTGTCATAGGTCTTCAGCGAGACCGGGTTGATCCAGATGTTGCTGTCCCCGCCCTTGTTCGTAGCCGAGGTCGCTTCGGCCCAGGAATACCAGGTCAGACTGTCATCGCTGAAGAGCCAATCGTCCGCTTGCAGGGCCCCCGTTGACAAGTCCATTCCGCGCAATGGGATCCCCACCAGGTTCAGCTCGTCCGGGGTCAAGGCGTAGTCGACCGTCAGCATCGACTGGGTTGAGGTGCCGTAAATCGTGCCAAGGCCGGCATTGCTCGCGGCGGTGGTATTGTCCTGATCAAGCACCAGCCAGTACCCCTCCCCGATGTTCAAATCAGGCGGGTGAACAAGGCCCGTGGGGACAGTGTATTCAAACATCTCGTAGTCGCCATAAATCCCCTCCCCGCCCGATTCCACCGTCGCGAAGGCATCCAGGGGGACGGTGTTGTCGGGTAGCAACGGGATACTGATCAGGTGCCAGCCGAGAGCGTAGTCACCATCAAACTCGAACTCATCGGGCAGAATGGCGACATTGACATAGGTGGTGCTGGTGTTGCCCATCCAGTCTTCGGCGGTGAAGCGAAGCTGCGCGTCGGGCAGGCTGTCGCCGTGCGCCACCAGATCTGGATCCTCACCGACCGGGTTCCAGCTCCAGCTCATCACAGGGTTGTAAATGCCATCAGTTGGATCGTCCGGCGAGCTGTAAGAGATCGTGCCGTTGCTCAAAGTGGTGAAACTGCGGTTGATCCCATTATCCCCGACATTCCCTTCGGTACCGTCCGACAGGGCGACGATCACCTCACGCAGCGGACTGCTGTCATCCGGGTCGATGGTGATGGTGTTGTTCGAGCCACGATAAAAGATCCCCGACCCATCAGCAGGGGGTGATGTGAGGGTCAGCTCGGGAGCGGTGCGGTCCCCATAAAGCAGGCTGTATGCTTTCTGCTCGAGTGACGGGGTGCCATCGGCGGTGAAGCTGACCGTTGCATCGGCATCCTCGGCCCCGAAGACATTCTGGAAGCTGGAGGCATCGCCATCCCAGAGCAGGACTCCATACTCATCCACATTTCCTGTAATGGGATCGAGGGTAAGGGTAACTGTCGCGTCCACATTGGTTTCGACCAACAGGCTGAAAAGAACCGGGGTGTCCAGCAGGCTGGCGGTGTCACGGTTTCGGTAATCGTGCGCCAGACGCCTCGTGAATTCCGGGTTCCAGGAGGAGTGATCGAAGTAGAGCGACAAGTAGCCTGTCGGCAGAATCGGGGGTTCGGGAATGTCGAAGGCATCGTAGGTGTCCAGTGCTCCCGAGGCGAAGCCGAAGAGGTTGTCCGAATCAATCAGACCACCATCACTGGATGCTGACAGGGTCACCTGGGCACTGCTGGCAGGGGTGCTGAAAGACCAGAGGGAGCCCGTATTGGTTTCCGCCTCGCCATCCCGCGAGATGATCCGCCACCAGTAGGTCGTGCTGTAGTCGAGCGGATCACCTCCATTCAAAGCAGAGTTGGCGATGGTGGTGGTACCTCCATCCAGGGAGCTGACGAGCAGCAAGCTGTTATCCAGGGTGGCAACCAGGGTAGAATCATCACCGAAATAGACATCCCACTCGCTCGCTGGATCCCCACCTGTCCCCTGTTCCCAGTTCAGATCCGAATAAATCGAGGCCGCTGTTGCACCGTCCGAGGGGTCCGGATCGGTCGCCACTGCAGGAATGCCCGGGCCCTGGAAGCCGGTGATGACCAGGCTGATGAGCTGGTTGGCCGCAAGCGTCCCCTTGTGGGTGATACGGACATCATAATTCCCCGGCTCGGGGTCGGTCAGGTAGACTTGCTCGACATTGTCGACCGTGTTGTCGCCGGTCGTTGCGGCATCCGCTGGATTGTCCTTGTCAAGCATCCAGGGTTCGAACTCGATCCCATCTTCGAGACGGACGAGGCGCAGATCGAGGTCGTGCATCAGGACGGCAGTTGTCGGGTCAATCTCCGCGCCCTGCGCAGGACCGGGTGGGTCCGACCAGACGAGGGTCACCTTAAGTGTATCCAACCCGCCTGCGTAATAGGTGTCGCTGAGAGTGTCGCCATCGGTCAGTGTGAGCTGTTGGAGGGTCCATTCGATCGTCTGATCAAGTTCAATCAGGTCAGCCCCGGCACGCGCATCGATCATGCCCCAACCAAACTGGTAATCGGGACCTGGCGTGTCGCCTGCTTCCCCGGCGCTGTGGATGAGGACCGCTTTGGTGGTCGCGGCACGAGGATACTGGTTGCTATGGGTGCTGCGATACTGTTGCACCATCAGGCCCGCGATCCCTGCCGCAGTCGGGCTGGCCATCGAGGTGCCACTCAAGGTGATGTAAGCGGAGTTGGAGGTTTCCGCCGTCGAGGTAAGGCTTACTCCATTGGCAACGAGGTCCGGTTTGATACGGCCATCATCGCACGGTCCCCAACCGCTGAAGGCAGTCATCACCACATCGGTCGAGTCGCTGTAGCCAGAGGGAATATCTTCGACTGCACCGATGGTCAATACATTTTTTGCCACCCCCTTGGCGGGGATGCTGTCGTAGCCAGAGCTGCCGCCATCCGCATCACGGACTGTTGTGCTGGTCACCCATTGAGTACCGCCCCAAACATAGTGCTCCCCGCCCGGTGTTGGGCCGGTGTCGTTACGGTCATTCCCCGCCGATTTGACAATCAGGTAGAGTGGTGCGGTGTAGGCGATCTCATCCCAGGCACGGACCCAGGAATTGTAGTTGCCAAATTTGTAGTCTTCTGTCTCCGATACAGAGGCTGTGCCATACCAGTACCACGCTTCGGCGGTGGAGTTGTAATCCCATCCTGCAACAAGCCCATAGGAGTGATTTGAGACCAGCATCGCGTTGGTCGCAGCGGTCAACATCTCGTTGTTGTCATTGTTCCAGTCATAGCAGCGAAGCTGCGCTTCCCAGGCCATGCCCTGTGCGGACGGATTGATCCCTTCTGCGATCATGGTTCCGGCGACATGGGTCGCGTGGTAATGATTGGTCAATGCGCCATCGTATTGGGTGGCACGGCCGCCGAATTCCTGGTGGCTGGTGCGGACTTTTCCGGCGTCCCAGACGCCAAGATTTTGCGCCAGCAGGGTGCTGCCGTCCAGATTGTAACCACTCTCGCCCCCGGTCCAGAGCTTTTCGACATGCGAACTCTGGGCGGCGATAAGATTGTCCACTTTGTAGACGAGCAGCTCTCCGCTCGGCTCCACTCCGACCAGTTCCATCGAGGGGTTGAGATTAATCGCGCCCATTGGACCCTGTGACCGTTGCTTCAGTTCCTGGAAAAGGGGTCCGTGACGACGAGCTTCATCAGCGGAAAAGCGGGTGGCAAGCTGTGCCACAGAGGAGGGATCGAGGGGCGCCTGGGCCGGTGCGAGCAACGCAGACAGCAGGAGAACGACGCTGATCAGCAGCCGACGTACCTGCATGTAGGTCCCCTCGGAACAGTCTTGCGCAGGGAGAGGTCATATCGGGGTGGTGTGCTGCCGGGAACGGGTTCCTACGTCCGCACACGGCTGTTCACCACAGAAGGAAGTGGGACGGTCGCTACGTGCCCTTGCATCACGTGGACCACCAGTCAAAAATAACCCTCTCCGGGTGCCTGCGACAGCACCCGGAGAGGGAGGGATAGCTTACATCAATGGCTTACCGGACCAGGACAACCTTCTTGACCTGGTTCAGCTTGCCGGGCACGCTGGCACGGATAAAGTAGACACCGCTGGCCATGCTGTGCGCATCAAACACGAGGTTGTGGTAACCCGCGTTGTAGGTACCACTCGCGAGGCTGGCAACCTGCTTACCGAGGACGTTGTAAACGGCCACATCCATGTTCGCTGCCGCGGGCAATCCGACACGGATCACCGTCGAGGGGTTGAACGGGTTTGGATAGGCGCTTGCAATCGAGTACTCGGTCGGCAGATCAGAACCTTCACCAACGCTCGTACTGGTGAGGGCGGCTTCGATCACGACAGGAACCATGCCACCATCATAATCGAAGGTAATGGTCTGGTTGCTCAGCAGATCGAAGGTCTCACCGTTCACCGTGGCGGTGGCTGTGAAGCCTTCCGGCACGTTGTACTCTTCGAGCGAGCTGATGTCGAAGGTCATCGCGATGGTACCATGTTCGCTCGAGTAGACCTTGAAGGTCCATGAGGACTCGGTCACACCCGGCTCGAACGGCGCACGGATGTCGGTCACGAAGTAACGACCGAACGGAGCATTACAGGCCTGGCCATCGACCACGGCACGGACATAATGTCCGGACGGCGGAAGCGGCGGGTTAGTTGCGTCAAGACCCGGATCCCAGCCTTCGCTGGCTTCAAGGTTGCAACCGAAACCGGACTGCTCGTTGAAGTAGTCACCGATGGCGGTACGGATCGGGATGAACCACTCACCGTTAAAGTCATCGAGCTCGTCGAGATCGTGGTTGCCATTGTCGCCCGGATCGACGATGTCACCTTCGACATCGGTACGAACCGTACGCATCTGCAACACTCCGGTACCAACCGTACCCACGCTCAGCGTATAGCCGACGCCCGGATCGAGGTCCGCACTGGCTGCGATCTGTGCCGTGTAGTCACCACCTGAGTTATCGTAGCTGACCAGCGAGGTCGCATCAATCCAGACACCAGTGTCGCCACCCTTGTCTGCAGACGTGGTCGCTTCGGTCCAGGTGTATGTTGAGGTCCATGCGTCATCCGAGAAGACCCACTCTTCCGCCTGGATCGCGCCACCGCCAGAAAGGTCTTCCGTACGAACGGTGACACCGACGAGGTTGTAGGAGTCAACATCCAGCGAGAGGTCAACGTTTTCAGAGGCGCCGGCAATGGTGCCGAGGATCGTACCAAGACCAGCATTGACCGCTGCTGCGGTGTTGTCACTATCGAGGACGAGCCAATAGCCCTTGGCGATGGCCATCACGGTCGGCTGCTCGTAACCACCGGAAGCTGAGTATTCAAACGCTGTGAAGTCACCAGCAATACCGTTATCGTCGCCGGTAGCAGTGGTGAACATGTCGTCTGCCAGATCCTCATCCGGATCCATCGGAACCGAGATCAGATGCCAGCCAGCGCCGAAGTCACCCGTATAATCGAACTCATCCGGGGTAATCGCGAAGTCGACGTAGGTGGTGTCCTTGTTGCCCATCCAGTCTTCCGAGATGAAGCGCATCTGCGCTGCCGGGAAGAGGTCACTGGGTGAGCTGAACAGAGCGTTATCGTCGACATAGGGCACCCAGGGAAGCGTCAGGTTGGCGTTGGTCACACCATCCGTCGGATCATCCGGGCTACCGTTGGTCGAACCATCGTAGGTCATCGGGCTGTTGGTCAGCTCGGTCCAGTTCTCACGCGGGCTGTTGCTGTCGTCCGACGGCGAGAAGTAGACCAGAACCTGACGGATTGGAGCGGTGTCATCGAAGCTGACTTCCAGCGTCGCATTGGCATCGTTACGCTGAATTTCAGAGGTTCCACCCGAAACCGGGAAAACTTCAGTGACGACTGGTGCGGTGGTGTCACCGATAAGAATTGCGTAGTTATCGGTGTCTGTACCGCCACCACCGGTTGCATCCGCAGTGTAGCTAAAGGTGTTATCCTCGTCGGACGCACCATTCATGTTCTGGAAGTCCGCGCCATCCCACCAGGCAACCGGCCAATCGTTACCGTTACCATTCGTCACATCCACCGTGTAGGACACCAGGCCATCCTGGTCGGTCACGGTGGTAATGTCGAAGAGGTACGGGGTTGTCCCGAAGGTCTTGCCGGTCCAGTCACGATAATCTTCGGTCAGCTGATCGAAGGGTGAGCTGAAGCCGGATTCCGAGATGTACGTCCGGATGTAACCCGCGCCAAAGGCTGGCGGTTCCGGGGTATCGTAATCATCGTACGCGTCGTCGGCCAACTCATGGAAGCCAGCGATATTGTCGTTGTCGTAGTAGGTCGACGCGACATCGGAGTCGATCGAGACATAGACGACATTCGCCGGCTCCTGGACGGTGAAGGAACGAATCGCACTCGATGTAACATCACCATCGGCATCGCGTGCAACCACATACCAGTAGTAGGTCGCACCACCGGTTATAGCACCGGTGCTGTAGCTGGTTTGTGCCGCATCATCCACGACCTTGGTGGTCGGGGTCGCGTTGGTGTCGAAGAAGAGGTCATACGTGGCTGCCGCATCACCTGTACCCGATCCATCTGCCCACTGAATGGTGACATCCGTGGAGTCCTGGTCCACAGCAGCATCCGCCGGCGAGGTCAGGCTCGGAGTGTTCGGCGGGTTGAGCGTCGTGAAGCTCTGGACTGCACCTTCTGTCTCGTCGCCATCCGCGTCACGCGCGACAGCATACCAGTAGTAGGTTGTGCCGGGATCAAGCGACCCAGTCGCGTAGGTCGTTGTCGTGATGGCATCGTCGTCAACCACGAGGGCTGTCGGGGTGGCGTTCTCATCAAAATAGATGTCAACGTTCGTCGTGGCATCTTCACCACCACCTGTGCCGCCGTTGGCCCATGTGAGCGTCACACCAGCAGTGTCCTGCTGGGTTGCTGCATCAGCCGGGCTGGTGTAGGAAATCGCCGCCGGGTAGACGGTGAGGGCGGGCTGGTCAAACAGCCAGAAAACCGCGTTCGTGGAGGAAGCATCGTCCGCAACACCAGTTACGACGATCGAATTGTCGGCCTGCTCCTCGACCCAGTACCCGATGTCGCCATCTGCACTGGAATCATAGGTGTTCGCCCAGTCCTGGGTGAACTCGGTGCCGCTGTCCTGAACTTCGATCAAATAAAGATCTTCACCGCTACGACCGGTAATGACGATATCGCCATCACTCATCAGATCGGCGTCGTAGAACTCGATGTCGGTTGCGGTCGTGGTCCACTCATAGTCGACCGAACCATCTGCAGTATCGACCTTCGCGACAAAACCGGTGGTCGAACCGGAGGTACCAGCCGTACCGACGATGATCAGGTCGCCGTTGCCATCGAGAATCATGTCACGGATGACATCGTCGTCACCATCGGCGGTGATCGAGCCAAGCGTCCATGTGGCACTCAAGGTCATGTCGCTGAAGTTGAAGGGGGCAACGTAAAACGCGTGGTCGCCTGCTCCATCATCCTGATACCCAGCAACAGCGCCGAGGGTGCTGGACAACTGGATGACCGCGAAAGCCTCTTCTGCGTTCACACCACCAAGGAAACCGGCGGCCTGTGAGGCGAGTGGGTCGGAAGCATTCGTGCGCTGCAGACGAATATCGCCCGCACCAGCATTCCCCGACTGAGTCGAGAAACCGGCCGCAACGATGCTGCCATCATAGGTGCCACCGCTGATCTGCATACCCGCGTTGAAACGGGTCAACGTACTCGCAGAACCAAAGGTGTGGTTGTACGTCACATGACCGCCGGAGCTCGTGCGGACAAAGATCGACCCGCGTGATTCTACACCGGCGGACACTTCCTTGCGCCCAATCCATGCATAATTCCCGCTTGCAAGCGGGAATACAGCGGCATACGTATCAAAGTTACTTGCTGCGCCACCACTGAAATTGGTCTCGTTGACCGTGCCTGTGGAAGGAACGAGGGAGAAGAGGACGGGGACTCGCTGGGAACTGCTGACTGTCTGTCCAGCGAAATCGTAGTCATCGGCGCCAATAACACGCCCATAGACTGCCGCGTCCGCCTCACCGTCCTCACCAAAGGTGAACGGCCAAGAGGCGTCCGTATTCACTACTGGTGAACTCCGGTCATCCGCCAGGGCAACTCCCGTGACGAAGACGAAGGCCAGCAGGAACACAAGAACCTGGATACCTACGAACTTTTTCTTCATGGCTCTCTCCCGCTTATGGGTTCAATCTCTTCCTGTATACAGTCAAAACCCCGACACGAGCCTGTCTGGAAAGCAGGCCCGAATGGGTTATTGCGTGGGCGAATTCAGGAGGGACCTATCCAGGGACGTAATCACCAAAAACTGACAATAATATCAGCTTTGGCCGATTCTGTGACCCCCGTCACAGATAAATCCCGAATTCTGCTATTTCCCGAAATAACTGCTGCTTGTAGGAAGAGCCCTTGCTTCCGACAAGCTATTTAATCGACTCCAATCTTACAAGGTCTCGGCTAAAAGAGACGGAGTTTTTTTGCGTTTTTCGTTTTTCCATCATCTGACGAAAACGCTGATTTCCGGTCACCTTCCAGCTTTTCCTCGTCATCTTCGGACACTTTTACCGCTGTCCTCTGGGAGTCGCGGGTCGTCGATACGAGCTTTGGCTCATCTCTTTCATCGGTTGAACGGGCGAAAACCTTAAGTGAAAGCTCGAACCTTTCCCGGATTTGCCTCCGTTCCGGCTCTCCTGACTCTCATCGCACGGCGGTCTCACGGGTGGGGAGCAGATTCAGGAAGGTTCAAGTGGGTGGTGCAGGTTTGGGCGGAGGTAGTTCTGCAGGGGGGCATGCCCTGGTGAGTAGCCATCTATACTAAGCAACAAAAAAGGGGCTGCCAAAGCAGCCCCTGGAATACATCAGATATGTCCCGATTTCTACTTCACCAACACCATCTTCTTCATCGAGGTGAAGGCGTCGCTCTCGAGACGGTAGAAATAGACACCGCTCGCGAAACGAGCCGCATCAAACTCGATCGCATGGAAACCCGGTTCCATCTTGCCATCGACAAGACGCGCTACCTCACGACCCAGCACATTGTAGACCGCGAGCTTGACATGCTGCGCCTGGATCAGGTCAAACTTGATCCGTGTCGCTGGATTGAAGGGGTTCGGGTAGTTCTGGTGCAGCGCATATTTCGTGGGCAAACCTTCTTCCTCGCCGACCGCCTGGTCGGTCAAGGTGACCGGGATAAAGACTGCTGGCGGGTTGCCCCAGAACGGACCATCGAAATAGAGCACCACTTCCAGCTCCATGCCCGGTTCGACATCGAGACGTGTTCCGCGCAGGTCGGCAACCAGGTTAATCGTCACCGAGTTGCCCGGTTCAAGTTCTCCCGCATTGGCACCATCGATGTGAATCCATGGCGGCACGGTAGACATGCCTTCCCAGATGTCGATCTGGTCGTTGCCGGTGTCACGGTTCAGCGCGGTGGTGATGTCGTAGAAAGTCGTGCTGTAGGCGCTGGATATTTCCATACCGCCGGGTGAACCATCACCACTTGGGTAGAGTGCATCGTTGTTCATGTCGTACAAGCCGGTAGTCGGGTTGTAGCGAGCCGTCTTCGCGCCTGTTGCGGTCTCACGGAGGATCCAGATGGTGTAGCCATCCGGGTCGGAGGCCATGTAGGCAAGGCCGGTCACTGTCCCCAGCGAACCGTTCGGAATCAAGATTTCGGTGTCACCACTCAGCATGTCATACCGGCGGAAATCGTTGACTCCGTAGGTATAAAGCTTGTTCTCGACGAAATCATAGGCGATGCCGACCACCGGGATACCAACATTGCCAACCGGGGTTACGCCGGTCAGCGATTCACTGAAGTAGAAGAGGTCGCCATCCCCGTTGCCCGCGTAGAACCCACCGATGTTTGGATCAATCGCAAGATCTTTCGGTGGGTTTCCGTTCGTGTCAAGCATCTGGTTCGGAATGAACTCGGAGTCGACGTAGTCGCCTTCGAGGGTGAACTGGGCGAACTCGGCCGCATCCTGGTCAATGGCGTAGATACCTGTGGAGGTGGTTGCCGCCGCAATGATCCCCTCATAGAGCGCTTCCTGAGTTGGATCAAAGCTGAAGAGGCTGTCCCACAGTGCGTCAATCTCGTCCATCCCGGCAATCGGACCACGCCAGGTGGAGGGGTCCTCCCGCTTGGCAACAGGCGGTGCTGTCGCGCGATGGTAGGATTCTCCACGATTCCGCACGCTCACCATCGGGGCATTCAGTTCGAGCCAGGCCGACCAGTCGAGCAGACCGCAGCCATCGCTGGTCAACTCAATCGAAGCGGAGGCGGTGGAATCCATTCCTTCGCCAATTGAGACGTACATCTCGAGGGTGGTACGGTTGACGCTGCCATCCGGCTGCATCATTTCCATGTCACCCATATCGTGGTTTTCGTCGAGGGTGACAGTAATCCCCTCATAATCCATCGGCCAGTAGGCATCATGCCAGAAGTGGATATCCCAGCTGCCAACCAGGACCGAGTCGATCATAAAGCTGCCGTCAAAGCTTGAATAGCCACGAATCCGGTCGGAATCGCCGAGGCGAATCGCCACACCGTTGACCGGCACAACACCAGCCTCGCAGGACCAGATGACACCAGAGATCGACCCGAAGTCCGGGAAGCCCGCGCCACCCAGCAGGTAGATATCGTCGATCGCCACACCGTAGTAACCGTTCACACTACTGTCTGTACCATGCAGGAAACGGAACCTGACGGTTTCACCGGAATAGTCACCAAGCTGGAAGACAACCTGCTGCCATTCTCCGCTGGAACCGGTAAAACCAGGACCATTGTCGATGCCGTTCACCGCATCATCCGGGTAGCCTCCTTCTGGCACCAGCAATTCCCAGGTTTCGCCTTCATCGGTGGAGATGTCCACCCGGTAACCATCCCAACCGAACTCGTAGTTGATGTAGTGCTGGTAGACGAGCTGCGAGGGGCCCTCAACCGCCCAGAGCTGATCCCACGTCAGGACGTTGTAGTCGTTGTTGTCGTAGTTCCCGGTCAGGTTGGTTGCCAGAACATTCGCGCCGGAGAAAGTCCCCGGGGGTGACATGGGCTCACCATACTGCCAGCGATCATCGCCGAAGAAATCACCCGAGCCACCTTCAAGGTCGCTGAAGAAGCCTGTCGGTCCGACATACATGGTTTCTGGCATCGACATGCCACTGGCATTGGGCTCGGGTGCATCGTCAAACGCCTGCACCGAATAGGCAAAGAAACCATCGTTGGGCGGATCGTCGGAGAAGCTTGTCACGCCGGCTTCAACCGACCCAATCACCTCGCCATCACGGTAAATTGTGTAGCCATCCAGGTCCACACAATCGGAACCATCCGCATTGGTGGTCACCGCACTCCAGGAGAGTTCAGCGGTGTAGACATCCTCCTCTTCACCCAACTCAACCTGGAGACCAGCCGGGGTTGCCGGCGCCATTTCGAAGTACACCGACATCGTATCGGAGGGCTCCGAGACCACTTCACCCAGGTCGGAATCGTCAACATGAGCAACGGCATAGACCAGCATTTCAAGCTGCTCAAAGTCGCTGCCGAAGGTGACAATGAAGTTGTTCTCTTCGATCAACGACGCATTTTGCTGGGTATACGTTTCGCCGCCATCGCTGGACGCGTAAACATCATAGCCAAGGAAGGTGATCTCGTCGAGTTCATCCAAACTGGCAGGAACGGGGACTGCAATGGCTGCACGCGGCGCAGTGCCGACCGGCAAACGGCCATAAACCGGCGAGGTTTCAAGGGCGCTGATCGGACGACTTGCCCCACGGGTCTGGTTCAGATCTGCCAAACCTTCCAACATCTCGCTACCGGACTCGTAGGCACGGGACGCGGTCCTGGGTGACTCGACGATGGCGCGGACAATCGGGTCGCCTGTTGTAGTCATCCTCAGCCAGGGTGCCGAAGCATCGGGCTGCCAGGCAAACCCGGAGGTCGCATCTGCCAATTGATCCACACAGATTGCGCCGCCATCTGCCGTGACCCAGGTCGGACCCGCGATCTGCAGGTCGGGATTCAAGATGACACGTCCCTGCTGAACTGGTTCACTGGTATACAACACGTCGCCAGGCACACCACCCTCATCTGCAAGGATGCTGACCTGAACGGTTGACGAACCATTGACCGTCCTCGGCAAGTAGGGCTCGTTTTCTGCCGCGAGACGCAGCTCGACCTGGATGAGATGGCCTTGTCGTGTGACCAGCGGAACCGCCCAGGTACCTGCTGTAGCTAGTTCGGAGCTGCCATAGGCATTGCCGATCGACCCATCATCCGGACCGATCATGTCGAGGCCCTCGAAGGAGCCCGGCTCACGCAGAATCACCTCAACCTGATCATCAAAATCGCCATCATAGCCACCAAATTCAGGCGGGCTTTCCGGGCTGACATGGGTGAGGAGGGCATCGGCTACGACATCAAAGTTTTCACCTTCCCATTCAACCGCTTCGACCACTTCCTGTTCGTACCCGGTCGCTTGGAAGACGAGGTTCAGTGGCGCCAGGTCACGGTTGATCAGCAGGAGCTCATAGGCCCCTGTTTCATCTGTGAAGGCGGTGTATTGCGGCGCACCTTGGACACGAACACGGACTCCTTCCATCGCCTCGTCCGTATCAGCGTCTCGTACAGTTCCGGTCACATTTCCGAAGTTGGTGACAGGTGCCCAGAAGACGGTGGTTTCATCTGCAATATCGACGCTTGGCATAATCGAGGCGGCAGTACCATCCTCGTTCTGCATGCCAACTGTTATCTCTGCTTCCCAGCCTTCTGTGGCCGACTGGTAGTTGAAGAAATACTGGTTCATTGCACAATCCAGCACGAGCTGGTAGGTACGGATCTGGTTGGTCGGACCAGGATAGCTACCGGTGTGCCATTGGATAACAACCAGCTCTTCCGCCTCGTCCACGAGGTAGTAAACATCCTCTTCTTCGCTATCACCCGGATCCTGATCACGTCCGTACAGCACGACCTGATTGAACGGACCAAATGTATCCGGCAGGTTCGGCCAGAGATCGAAGCCAGCGTCGCTGAAGCTCATCCAGCCGTTCGGGGAGACACAAAATTCACTGAAGACGTTTCCGTAGTGGCTGAAGCTCAAGTTCCCCATGCTGATAAACGGGGAAGGACCATCGTCGGTCAGGTTCAACGGGGTGCCGTCGCCATCGTTGGCCGGATTGATTTCAATCCACTCAAATTCTTCGAGGATGGCGTACGGAATTTCATCCATCGGAAGAGGACGTACGTGGATCTCGTTGCTGAAGACCAGCGTTGACTCATCGTAGCCATAATCCGCAGCGACACGGATCGTATAGAGGTGTCCGTTCTGCAGGTCGAGCAGGTCGTAGGATGTGCCAGCAATCACCACCGGCAGCACCTCGCCATCGACTTCAATCCTGTAGCCCTGGAAATCTTGGAGTTCGTCCAGCTCGTTGTCCAAAACCGCCTCTTCACGACGGTGGAGTTCTGTCTGGACAAGCCGCAATTCGCGCTCGTAGCGACTCGCTTTTGCGAGGTCATGCTCCGAACCACTCGCCGCGATGCGATCGAGAACGTCCTGCAATTGCTGTTCACGTTCCCGCAATTGCATCCCGGTCATGGCGTTGACCGGTGCTCCCCAACTTAGTTGAACATGGCCGTTGCCAACGGTTCCTTCGAGGGTTTCCGGCGGCAGGATGTTGTACATGATCAGTTCGAGCGGTACACCAGCATCGTTGACCACCACACCACGGTAATGGATGTTGTGGTACCCACCCGACCCAACAGGATCGTGGGTGAGGGTAATGGCGTAGATCCCCTCCGGTTGCATCCCGAAATCAAAGGCACCGTTTTCATCCGTTACCGCTTCAAGTTCAAGACCGGGCACCTGTACTGTCGCCCCGGCGACTAATGTTTCCGGCAGATCGGCGGAGACCACCGTCCCGCTGAACTGCACCGTCGCTTCACTTGGATGCAACTGGATGTTTTCGACAACAGGCAACCCCTCCGTAATTTCAAGTGGATCAATGATAAAGATCTCGTACCCAGGAGAGGTGACTGCCAGTCGGTAGCTTCCCGTTTGGAGGTAAGGGAAGAAATAAATACCGTCCGATTCGGTTGTCGCTTCCATCAAAATTTCATCGGATCCAGAGGGATAGAGAATCACAGTGGCCGCGTTGACAAGCTGGCCGGTATCAAAGTAGGAGATGAACCCCGTCAGCGAGCCGAATTGACGCGAGCCAAACAGGGCAAGATCGTCAATGGCAACACCATAGTAGCCGGAAATGATGGAGTCGGACCCATGACGGAACCGGATCTGAATTTCATCGCCATTGTAGTCACTCAGGTCAAAGAAGAGGTACTCCCAGCCGTTTGAGGTCTGGGTGAACCCAGCCTGGTTATCCAGCCCTACAACCGAATCGTCATTGTAGCCGTTATCCGGAACAACCAGATCCCAAGACGTTCCACCATCATTCGAGACGAGGACGTGGAAGCCGTCCCACCCGTTCTCGTATTCCCACCAGGCCCAGAAACCAAGCCCTATCCCGTTGCCGTTCAGCGTGATGGTCGGTGAGGTGAGCGTCGCATCGTCCGAGTCCTGGTAATCACTATTCAGGTACGTTGCCCAGACATTGGACCCGGAGTATGCCGACATCGGTCCGGCACCGGGCGATCCGTGCTCAAACGCACCGCCTGCGGCAGTAAACCCGGCAGGCCCCTCTTCGAAGTCGAAGATGTCGCCGACCGGCTGAGCCTGGTCAACGAGGATGTTGAAGGTGTTCTCCCCTTCTTCAACGGTAACCGCTTCTGCGTAGGTCACATAGCCTTGCGCAAAGACTTCCAGATTGTACTGGGCACTGAAAATACCTTCGAGGGAGAACTCGCCCACGGAGTTGGTTGTTGTCGAGTTGAAACCAAACTGAACCACTGCATCCGCGACTGGCATGTGGGTATCGCCATCGAAGACTGTGCCGGAGACATTTGCATCACCTTCTCCGAGGTACCACAGGATGGCCAATTCGTCGGTCAGGGAAGCGCGGTCATAGGTGAGACCGATGGTGCCTTCTTCGTTTTCCACACCGATGGTTGCACCCGTATCGGCTGCCCAGCCCTCATCGGAGGTATCATACTGGTAGAGGGCGCTGTTCTCGGTAATATCAAGAATGACTTCGAAAGATTTGGCGTTGTTCATCGGGCCGTTGAAGTTGCCCGTGAACCACTGAATGACGATGATCTGATTTTCTTCGTCAAACCAGTACCAGGCATCCTCTTCGTCGGAGTCGCCGGGGTCGAGGTCACGCCAGTAGGGTGCGAGGGTAGCGTTGGGAGTGAAGGGGCTGGGAATGGTGCCGCTCAAGCCGCCATTTTCATCAATGAAACTGACCCAACCATTTGGGCTGACAACAAATTGATTGTAATCGACACCATAGAAAGAGAAGCTCCATCCGTCTGGCATCGGGATAAATCCTGACTCACCATCATCACTCAAGCCGAGTCCGGTTCCTTCTCCTTCCATATCGGGTCGGATTTCGACCCATTCATAAATCGGGCCCTCTTCTTCGTTGCTGTCAACGTAGAAGTATCCAAACTCGTCGGGGCCGCCCAGTTCGTCAATTTCACGCGGTCGTTGGCTTTCTCCCACCTGACGCAGCAGCAGAGCCTGTTCCCGCGTAAGATCCATGTTATTTGCACGTGCTGTTTGTGCCGCTTCGACCTTTTGTAGAAAGTCCTGTTTCTCTGCATCGGTCATGTCACCGTAGGCAGGCAGGATAATCAGCAGGAATGCAGCAGCGAGGAACGCGACTTTCTTAACCATGTGATTCTTCCCCTAGATAACTTTCCCCTCTCCCATGCATTCTCCCACCATCAGCCTTGATTCTGCCGACAGCGGATCGAACGCAATCGTACACGTTCCGCTTCTGTGATGGTCCTGGAATCGCGAAAGCAGCTGTGCAAGAAGGCAGTCATATGCCGGGCGATGCGGGGTCGCCCGCCGGGGCCATGTGATACAAAAGACGGTCTACTCTGAAATTGTGGCGGGGTGGCGTCTCTCTGCAAGCGGGGAACGCAGGAAAGCAAAATTCCTCACTGGCTTCGAGACACGTTTGGGCGCCTGATTTTGTTGTTTTCTTGTTGCTATAACCGCCGAAACCATAAAACGCCCCGTCTCCGGATGGAAACGGGGCGCTATCAGATTCAAAGCGATCTTAGAAGATGAAAGCCTTCAAGCCAATCATGAAGTTCAGGCCGCCGCCGCTTACATCATTCGAGACCGTGGTACCGCCAACGGTGGACTCGCTGCTGCCGCTATTGATGTTGTAGCGAAGATCACCAAACCAGCAGACGTGATCGGTCAGGAACCAGTCGTAACCGCCACCGATGTTGATGTTCATGCTAGACGACTTCGGGTCACCTGCAGCATCCGAAGAGGTGCTGGAATAGCCAAGGCTCGCTGCGCCGTAGGGGATACCAGGGCCCATCTGGGACAGGTAGTACGCGCCGCCGACCGAGAAACCCATGCTGGTAGTTGCTACGGAACCGCCACCATTGTCTGAGCTGTTCGAGCCGAAGTTGAAGCCAGCGCTGACTTCGATGTTGTCCATGTAGAAGAAGCCGATACCAGTGTTGCCGCCAAAAGCATGACCGACGGTCCAGGTGCCCTTCGAGTGGGCGCTTCCCATCATGTCACCAGCAAACGCCGGGGCTGTGAGAAGAAGAGCGACTGCAACGATCAGAAACTTACGCATGCTGCCTCCTGCTTTGAATGGGGTTTACGGTTGCTGCTAGTTCTGTCAATGGTCTACGCTTGTCAGCTCGTGCCGGCCGCACGTGCCAGATTTGAAGTCGGCGGAAATGTAAGGCAGGGGCGGAGAGGGAAGTCAACAGTCAAGTGATAAAACAAAGAAATTTTTGTGCCATCATCGCATATTCTTATGCAAGAGGCTTGTTTATTGATGATTACGATGATGTTCGTAATATTGTAATCCTGTAATTCTCGTCCAACACCTGAGTCCTCTCCTCCTTATGAGAGACCCTCCGCTTGCCGATAACTATTGAGGAGGCCTCTGTTCCGGCATGACATTGCGGGACATGTGGAGTACAACGCTGGAGAGAGTACGTGTCGCGACCAAAGCCTGTCCCCACCGGAGTGCCGCTGGTGCTCGCCGGGTGGTTGCTGCTTGTCCTGTTGAGCGGGTGTGCCACTGAAGAGCCCGCTGGACCCGGTAACAGCAAACCGGTGATTCAACGAGTCACCGTTGCCCCCGACTCCGTCGCACCCGGTGAAAACGTCACCCTGACCGCCATCGCCCTCGATGAAGACGAGGGGGATACGCTTTCCTATGCCTGGAGCAGCTTCGACGGTTCCTTCTCGGGTGAGACGGACCAGGAACAGGTGGTCTGGACCGCGCCGGGTCGTATCGGCCTCTTTAACGTGATCCTTTCGGTCAGCGATGGCACCGACACCTCGTTGGATACCATCCCGATTCCCGTTTTCAACTCCTTCAGTGTCAACATCTCCCTTCCCCTGAATGGTGCGGTTTACACTCCGGGGGACACGATTGTCTTCCGTGGTCAACTCCTGGGCTTTGAAGCGCTCAACATCAACAACATTGACATCGAGTGGAGCAGCGATGTCGACAGTCTGCTGAATACGGACAGCCCCGACACCACCGGGATTGTCACTTTTGAGACCACGTTGAGCTATGATGTCCACGAGGTCAGCCTGACCGCCGTGCTGAACGACACCCTGATGGCGACCGATACGGTGCTGGTGAATAACAATCAACCCGAACCGGTCACCCTCTATGATGTGGAACGCGGGTATACGTTTAACCGTCTCACCTGGACCCGTTTCAACGATCCGACCCGTTTCACCGCCTACCACATCAAACGTCGTCTGCTCGGAAGCACGGCGGACGAGACCATCGCATTGGTCGCCAACGATGAGGACACGGTTTATGTTGATTCCTCCGTGGCCATCGGCAGCAGCTACACCTATGAGATCCTTGCGGAGAACAGCTTCGGGATCACCGCGGCGAGCAACCTGAAATCGATTGCGACCGGGGTGTTCACCTCGTACAACAACACCTATATCGGGGATATGATCTTCGCCAGCGACTCCTACTACCTCTACCTGAGTCTGACGGACGACGACGAGATCAGCGTCCTCGACGTGACCGCGAACAACATTGATTTCACCATTGAGGTGGGGGACCGACCCTACGGTCTCGCCTACGATGGCGACGGCAATGATCTCTATGTCGCCAATTCCGCCGACACGACCCTCTACCTGATCGACCTCGCGACGGAAACCATTTCAGATACCATCGCCCTGCCACGCAGCCCTCTCTTTTTGGACATCAATGACTTTCGATCCCAGATCTTTGTCACCACCGTCGGCAACAGCTACCCGATCCTGATTCGTGAAGACCCCTTCGCTGGGGTGGTCATCTCCGACATCGAAGACAGCCGTCTCATTATCGACAGCTCGCTGGTGGTGATGGATGACGATCGGGACCGTCTCTACCTCACCGAAATCGGCGGCTACCCAGCCAGTTTGTACAAGTACGATACCTCAACCGTCCCTCCGACCCTGCTACTCGAGGACGAGCACAATTCGCTCGGCTACAATCTGCGTGACCTCGATGTGATGCCGGATGGCTCCGCGCTGCTGCTCGCCTGCACCTCGCCCTATCGTGTGCAGATGATCGACCCGAGCGATTTCAGCTCAACAGGAAGCCTGAACACCGGCGCCTATCCGAACGCGGTGGAAGTCAGTCCGGACGGGCAGTATGCCTTCACGGCCAACGGGGCGAACACGATCCAGATCTGGGACCTGAACGACAACAGCCTGCTGCGCACGCTCAGCTTTGCGCAGCCTGTGGCGCGTGGCGGTATTCGCATCAGCCCCGACGGCCACTACCTGATTGTTGGCACCTGGAACCGCACGGGGAATGACTCGACGATTTCGATTGTCTATTTGCCGTAACTGAGATCTTCAATGATGTGCGTGGCCATGTTCAGCCACGAAAGTCTGGTGTGTGTCATCCCGGGCCTTGACCCGGGATCCAGCATCCGATGTTTCGGAGAGGAATGCCCGTTTCATCCGAGGAGAAAGGGAACTGCGGGGCTCCGTTTCGCTTCACCATGAAGGAGCACCCCCATAGTCCCCCCCCAGCGACAGTACCCAGACGGTGGTTTTGACCGAGCTCCGCCGCTTCCATACAGCCTCAGATTTGACCAATCTAGACTACCTGAAGAGTCGAGGCTGGACCCCGGATCAAGTCCGGGGTGACACGTTTCGCCTCCCTCGATAATAGATCACCACACGTCATTGCGAACGAAGCGAAGCGCAGTGCGGCAATCCGCTCTTTCATTGAGGGCACTGGCCCTAAGTCGCGTGCTGGTGGAGGTGGAACGGTGCCTTGTGGCACCGTTGGCAAGGCGTAGATTGCCACGTCCCTTCGCTACGCTACGGTCCTCGCAATGACGTGATGCGGAAAGTGGGAATGTTGAGGTGTCACTCCGAATCAAGCCGGGGTGACAGGGGTGGTGAATCATTGTTTAGAGCCGGGTCGGAGGACCTTAGTCACCCTGATTTGGCAGAAAACGGTCCCTTTGTCTCCGCTTGCACCCTTTGCCACTTGCGTTTTGCGCCGGATGAGCGTACTCTGCGAACCGCCTTTCGGAGGTCGGGCCTCTGGTCCGGGAGCCGAGAGAACGGGCAGGCTCCGTGTTGACTCGAAGCCTGTCTAATTCTATATTTTCGGGCTTGAAATCGGGTTCATGTAGGTGGATATCGTGAAGACCGCTCATTTAAACAAAGAGACCGTCGAGCGCAACTGGTTCGTGGTCGATGCCGAGGACCTTGTCCTGGGCCGTCTGTCGACCCGCATCGCCATGGTGCTGCGCGGCAAGCATAAGCCGACATTCAGCCCCCATGTGGATGGTGGGGACTTTGTCATTGTCACCAATGCCGAAAAGGTCAAGGTGACCGGCAACAAGGCCTTGCAGAAGAAGTATTACCGTCACACCGGCTATCCCGGTGGGATGCGTACAACCATGCTGCACGAGATGCTCGAGAAGCATCCGGACCGTGTGATCCGTCGCGCTGTCTGGGGCATGCTGCCGAAGGGGCCGTTGGGCCGCCGTCAGATCAAGAAGCTGAAGGTGTACGCGGGCGAAGAACACCCGCATGCCGCCCAGAAGCCAGAACCGTTACCGTTGTAAGAGAGATTCATGGCGAAGATTCCTGTCAATTCTGTGTATGCAACCGGACGCCGCAAGACCTCGATCGCAAAGGTCTGGCTCGCTCCGGGCAAGGGCGACGTCGTCGTCAATGGCAAGTCCCTGCTGGGTCACTTCAAGCGCGACATCCTGCGCCAGGTGATTGAGCAGCCGCTCGCAATGATGGAAGGTGTCGGCAAGTACGACATCTATGCTGTCTGCAGTGGTGGCGGACTTTCCGGTCAGGCTGGCGCGCTGCGCCTCGGCATCAGCCGTTGCCTGGTCAAGACGGACGAAGAGCTGCGTTCCATGCTGCGCCGCAATGGCTTCCTGACACGCGACCCGCGTGAGAAGGAACGTAAAAAGTACGGCCAGCCGGGCGCCCGTAAGAAGTACCAGTTCTCGAAGCGTTAAGCCCGCTTATGCCATCCTCTCTTCGATGGGGTGGTATGATTGGATACTTTTTTGTGGTTCCAGAGAATCGGGAGCCCTGTGCTCCCGATTTCTGCAGGTAGCCCCAGGGTGGATATCCATCCGGGGCCGTTTGACAAAGAAGAGCGCTGCTTCGAGGTCACCCTCCTCGGGCAGACGCATTGTGATGGAATGGACGCGATAACGCGTCACGGATGTCGGACACATTCGACCAACCGGTCCAAGCCATCCGGCCAAGGGTAGATCCGTTGTCCGCGGATACCCCTGCTATCGCGCCGGTGAGGGCCAGAGAAAGGAACACGCATGGCCAGGGTAACCGTCCAGCAGTTGATCCTCGCGGGGTCCCATTTCGGGCACCTCACCCGCCGTTGGAATCCGAAGATGAAGCCGTACATCTTCATGGAGAAGAACGGCATCTACATCATCGATCTGAACAAAACACTCGGTCTGCTCGAAGCCGCCTACACCAAGGCCGCCGACATTGCCGCGAAGGGTGACAGCATCCTTTATATCGGCACCAAGAAGCAGGCTCGCGATATCATGAAGGCCGAGGCGACCCGCGCCGGCATGCCTTATGTCAACGAGCGCTGGCTCGGCGGCATGTTGACCAACTTCTCGACCATGCGCAAGTCGATCAAGAAGCTGGAAGCGATCGAGAAGAAGGGTGTCGACGGCACCTACGATTCGCTTACGAAAAAAGAACGCCTTTCGATGGATAGCCAGAAGGCGAAGCTCGAGCTGAACCTCAGCGGTATCCGTCACATGAAGCGTCTCCCCGGCGCCATCTTTGTCGTCGATACGCTGATGGAAGATATCGCGGTCCGTGAAGCGATCAAGCTCGGCATCCCGATCTTCGCGATTGTTGATACCAACTCTGACCCGGACCCGATCGATTACCCGATCCCGGCCAACGACGATGCGTACAAGTCGATCGGCCTGATCACCAAAACCTTCACCGATGCGGTGATTGAGGGTGTCGCGGTTGCGGATGCGAAGAAGCAGGATGAACCGGAAGCCTCCGATGATCGTGATCGTCGCGGACCACGCAAGCCGAAAGGCGGCCCACGTCGCCGTCGCAGCGCCGCCCCCTCCAAGGGAGGCCGGGGCGATTCTGGCAAGGGTGAGAAGTAACCTGAACGACTGCAACGACGGGGCGGCCGACAGGGCTTCCCCGTTTTTTTCGGGACAACAGTAAAACCGGAGCGATAAAAGAGATGTCTATCTCCGCGAAAGATGTAATGGCCCTGCGTCAGAAAACTGGCGCTGGCATGATGGACTGCAAGAAGGCGCTTGCCGAGACTGATGGTGATCTTGACGCCGCCATCAAGTACTTGCGTGAAAAAGGCATGGCCAGCGCGGCCAAACGTCAGGGACGTGAAGCCAACGAAGGCCGTGTCGCTGTAAAGATCTCCGAGGACGGCAAGAGTGCCGTGATCGTAGAGATCAACAGTGAAACTGACTTTGTCGCACGGAACGACGAATTCATCGAGATGGTCGATGGCTATATCGCCCAGGCCGAAGGCCTCGCGGACAAGGCAGTGGATGGCATCATCCCGGTGGATGCGTTCGATATGACCGCCGTGACCGCCCTGGCGGGCAAACTGGGCGAGAACCTCACCCTGCGTCGCGCGGGCTGCCTCAAGACCGACGGCCACATCGAGAGCTACATTCACCCCGGTGATATGCTCGGCGTGCTGCTTGAGCTGACCGGCGAAGGTGCCGGCTCGGATGCCGCGAAAGAACTGGCCCATGACCTTACCTTGCAGATCGCAGCAGCCGCTCCGCAGTATGTGAACCGCGACGAGGTCCCGGCAGACGTGATCGAGAAGGAAAAAGAGATCTACGTCACCCAGATGAAGAACGAAGGCAAACCGGACAACATCATCGACAAGATCGCGACTGGCAAGCTGAACAAGTTCTTTGAAGAGATTTGCCTGATCGACCAGATCTACGTCAAGGAATCGAAGATGAAGGTCGCGGACCGAGTCAAGGAAGCCGCCAAGGCTGCCGGGTCCGACATCGCCGTCTCCAGTTTCCTCCGGTTCAAGGTGGGCGAAGGAGCCTGACGTGAGTGAGCTTCCTTACAGGCGTGTACTGCTGAAACTTTCCGGCGAGATGCTCGCCGGAAAGCAGCATTACGGTCTCGACGAAGAAGTGCTGACCAATATTGCGCTGGACCTGAAGCAGGTCATAGCGCTCGGTATCGAACTGGGTATCGTTGTCGGTGGTGGCAACATCTTCCGTGGCCTGCAGGCCGCGGGCCGTGGCATGGAACGTGTCCCGGGCGACCACATGGGCATGCTTGCGACCATCATCAACGCGGTCGCATTGCAGAACTACATCGAGCGGTACGGCATCCAGACACGTGTCATGTCTGCCATCTCGGTGGACGAGGTCGCGGAGCCGTATATTCGAAGGCGGGCGATGCGTCACCTTGAAAAGGGACGGATTGTTATCTTCGCCGCAGGAACCGGCAATCCTTTTTTCACCACGGATACTGCCGCGGCCCTGCGTGCCAGCGAAATCAAGGCGGATGTCCTGCTGAAGGGTACTCGTGTGGACGGTGTCTACGACAAGGACCCGGAGAAGCACGCCGACGCCAAGAAGTTCGAGCACCTGAGTTATCGTGAAGTTCTTGGAGCAGAGCTTCGCGTGATGGACCTTACAGCCATTACCTTCTGCCACGACAACGATATTCCGTTGCGTGTGTTTGATATGACCACACGGGGCAATTTGCTGGCCCTGTTGAAAGGTGAGCAGATCGGGACCACCGTTTCCTGAGGGTCCCCCTTCGAAACAGGTCAGGTATCAGGGGAGAGGTTCGCCATGGATATGGACGAGATCCTTCTGGATGCAGAGGATCGGATGCAGACAGCGGTCAAGGTGTTTCGTGAAAACCTTGGCAAGTTGAGGACGGGGAAAGCGTCGGTCGGGTTGTTGGAAGGCATTACCATCAACCTGTATGGAACGGAGATGCCGCTCGAACAAACCGCCAACCTGTTGGCGCCCGAGGCACGGCTGATCGTCATCCAACCCTACGACAAGAACGCCATCCCTGGCATTGAAAAGGCGATTCTCCAAGCCAACCTCGGTCTTAATCCTGTCAATGACGGAACGGTTGTCCGCATTACCATTCCGCAATTGACCGAGGAACGCCGTAAGGAAATGGTGAAGATCGTCCATCGTATCGCTGAAGAGCAGCGCACTGCGGTCCGCCAGGTCCGTCGCGATGCCAACGATCACCTGAAAAAGCTGGAAAAGGATTCCGACATTTCCGAGGACCAGATGCACGGCAAGCTGAAAGAGGTCCAGGATGTCACCGACCAGTACATCAAGGAGATCGACGAGATCATGGAAGAGAAGGAAAAGGAAGTGCTCGAGATCTGACGCGCTTCCGTTCAGATAGATGTACAGCCCCGCGGCTTTGTCGCGGGGCTGTTTTGTTGGGTCACTCACTCCCTTGCACTCGGCCGCCAGTCATCCAGCACCAGGCGGGCAAGCTTGGGCTTTACTCGCCTTTGGCGAGCTGACCCGGGGTCCAGCATCCTGTAAGTCGTACCGCGAAGGACACCCGCTAGGACCGAGATCGATTAGCCAGGCTGAGCCCCCGCCCGGCAACCTCCTGACAAGGTGTTGGGGTTGGGGCCGTTGGGGATATCCTTGATCGAGGACGATGCTCGTTGATCGTCCGATTGGGGCGTGTGCACCTTGCGCGAGCCGGTGATCCATACACACGGCGGGGAGAGAGACCCGCTGCCCGGGCCATCCATTAACGCGGCACAGGTGCGCGCTTCAGCAGGCCGTCATCCGGCACTCCGCCGCGACCCGGCCCGGCATGCTGGAGAGATAAAGCGCGAAGGGGGAGATGCAGATATGGTAGCCCCGGTTCAGCACCAGGTCCAGTTTACCGTCACCATCCAAATCACCCGCCCAGAGGATTTTGTAGGGTACAGAAACCGTCCATTCGTGCAACGATTCCAGTTCACGAACTTCTCCCGAAGGATTCTCCAGCATCACATGAATCCCGGTCGCCCATTGTTCCGAGATGGAATCGGCTTGCAGGAAGAGACGCCAGGTTTGCCCATCCAGCTCGAGTTCAACCCCCTCGTCCAAGAGCAAGTCGCTGTTCGGGAAAAATCCGTCCGCCGTCTGGACGATTGAGGTATCGAACCCTGGACATCCACGAACCATGAACAATGGTTTGCCGTAAAACTCGTACGGGGAATACCCGCTGCGAAGAATCGGCTCTTTGCTCCCATCGAGGTAGCCTGCGAAGAGAAAATCCTGTGGCAGACTGGCATCGTACTTGTTCGGCACACGTCTCACCTCGAGGTCGACAGGCAGCCACGATGAGGTGCTGTCTTCCTGCACGACCCAGCCCCACCATCCCTCCCCACTCTCAAGACCCGCAACATTGTCATGACTCTGGCCGAGACGTACCAGATCCAGTGAGGCTGGCTCGCCTCCGAGCCACAATGCAAGGCTGAGAAGTAAAACAACTGGTTTCAGGTATCGTTTCATCCCATCCCCCTCACGCCGGATGATATCGCCTATCAAAAGGTAACCTTGATCGATGAACTCGATTCCCGGATGAGCGTTATTTCTAATCCCAAATCTCCCGTGGCGAGACCGGAATACGCGGGCGAGTCTGGGCGACTTGTATCCCGGGGGTGTGAGACCCGGGCAGAGGACTGCCCGGGCTACCCGTTGTGTCCGGGGTGACAGACATCAGGCAGGGCTGGAAGGGCAATTATGGTTTTCTTGCACTATAATTCACGATTTAGAGCGGGATATAGAGCGGTTTACCGTTAATAAGTGAAAAAGATTAACCTCCCATAACACATTGACAATTTCAATACCCCTCTCCTACCTTTCAGTCGCAGGGGGGCCGTGACTCGGTACAGGACCGGGTTCACGGCTTTCGTATACTACCCGTTGGAGGAAAAGATGGCCCTGAAGATTCTCGAGAAGTGCATCAACTGTGGCGCCTGCGAACCGGAATGCCCGGTTAACGCAATCTCCGAGGGCGATGAAATTTTCGTCATCGACCCCGATGCTTGCGTTGAGTGCGAAGGCTATTTCGACGAGCCGCAGTGCGTGGAAGTTTGCCCGGTCCAGGAAGAGGATGATCCCTGCATCGTCAAACTCTAGTCACACCTGTTGATCTGGATGTTCGCGCCCGTTTCCACCCGGAAGCGGGCGTTCTTCTTGTCCCCTTTCTCCTGTCCCGCCGCCTCCCCCTTTCCTGCTGACGTCCGAACACGTATACTCCGTGAACCTTTGCTCCCCAAAGGGTCGATCCGCATCCACAGGTAACAGGTTCTTCGATGACGACAGCAGTACTCCTGGTTCTGGCAGGGCTGATCATGCTCGCGCTCGGAGGCGAGGCAACGGTTCAGGGCGGTAGCTCGATCGCCGCACGATACCGTGTTCAACCCTATGTGATCGGGGCGACCATCATCGCCTTCGGCACCTCCGCGCCTGAACTCGCTGTCACCCTGATCGCCTCCCTGCAAGGCGCGCCGGACTTGGCACTGGGCAACGTGGTCGGGTCGAACATCGCCAACCTCGGCCTGATCCTCGGCCTCGCCGCGATCCTGCGTCCCATCTTCCTGCACAAGAGCACTCTGAAGGGTGAATGGCAGACCATCATCATGGTTTTTGTCTTGTTGATCGGGTTTGGCTGGAACGGTCACATCAGCCGAATCGAGGGGATCATCCTGCTTGCGTGTATGGCCTATTCGACCTGGTTGACGCTGAAAGGGGCGAAGGAAGGACGTGTGCCAGTCGAAGGGGCGGAGAAGCCACGGTTCAACACGCCGATTTCCTCGGTAATGATCCTGATTGGATTGGCGCTCCTCTTCTTCGGCGGGCGCTTCCTGGTGAATGGCGCGGTCATCATTGCAGAGGCGTTCGGAGTCTCCCAGTGGGTCATCGGGGTCGTGATTGTGGCGATTGGCACCTCGATGCCGGAAGTGGCTGCCTCGCTGGTTGCGGCGTTGCGTGGACGGGCTGACATCGCTATCGGTAACGTCTTGGGCAGCAATGCTTTCAATACCTTGCTGGTGCTCGGAACGGGTGGGACCATCACCCCGATCCAGGCTTCCCAACCGATCCGTCTCGACCTCGCCGTCTTCGCACTGTTAACTGTGCTGACGGTTGGTTTTCTCGCGATACGTCAATCCCTGCCCCGTTTGGTCGGAATCCTCCTCTTCGCGATCTATATCGCCTACATTGGAGTAAGTGTCTTTTTGTTGCCCGGTTGAGCCCGGGCCTCTGTTTTCCCGGAGTGGCCATGACGATGCTTTCAGATGGAAAACGAATCCTCTTGTTGCTCGCTGTCAGTATGCTGCTTGTTGGGGGCTGTAATGATAATGACGGCCCGATTGATCCCCCGAGCGATCCCGCCGAAGCGTTGAAAGCGCAGGCAATCGTCTTTGACAGCCAGTTTTTTCTCCAGATCGATGTTGTTCGCACCGATCTGAACCTGGCCCAGCTTTCGCTCTCCCCCTTCAATCCCCTGGTCGAACGCACAGAGCAGACGTTGAGCAGCCTGGTGAACGGATCGGCTAGCCGGGTCTGGTGGTCCGGGGTAATTGATGCGGAAGGCTTTGTCCGAAACGTCTTCCCCGATTCGATGGAACGGTTTGTTGATGTGAACCGTATCGAAATCCCGGCCGTGGACAGCGTGCTCCGTGAAGAACGGATTGACGCTGGTCCAGTGATCATCCAGGAGGATGGCCGTCGCGCGATCGACTACTATCGCAGCATCATGGACCAGGGGAATGTGGTCGGTGCGGTCTTCGCCGGGCTTGCCCTGGATACCCTGATCGACCGCTCGATGACCTACATCGATTTCAGCGACTCAACCGGCTATCACCTTTTCATGCTCGATGACCTGGGGCAGATTGTGCACGACTATGATCCAACCCTGATCGGGCTGAATGTGTACGACACCGAGCGATTCGGTGAGATCACGCCCCTGGTCGAAGATCTGTACGCCAACACCGAAGGAAGCGGCCGCTACACCCTGGTTGACCTGGGTGCGGGTGGCGCAGGCGAGAACGGGATTGAGGGGGAGTATTACATTGGGTGGATTCGACGTGAATACCTCGAAGATCATTTCCTGATCTTTGCGATCACCCAACTCGATGAAGCGTCGAATCAGAAGATGAATCGGCAACCGTAACACAGCCCTGGTCGCAGGATAGATATAAGGGATCCTCTCCCGCTTGAGGGAAGGGCTACCCCAGACACAAACCATGTGGATGATGGATGAAGAAGCTGGTCCCCATTGCATCACTCCTGATGATCCTGCTGGTTGCAGGATGCGGCGATAAAAAAGAGCCGGAAAAGGAAGCTGTAAACGAAAAGCAGGAAGCTCTGCAGAACATGGTCCAGGATGGCCAGCTTCCAGAGATGGAGCATGGTGAAATCCCGGGCGACAGGCCTGTCTGGCCGGAAGGGACGACGTTTACCAGCCAGACACGCGACGAGACAATTATCGTCCGCACCCAGGCGCTGGATGCCCTCTACCGTCGCGCACGCGTGACCTATGGCGAGGAGCTGCGCGGAACCATCTCAATGAAATTTACCATCTACCCCGATGGCACCATCGGCCCGGTCCGTGTCATGCAGGAAAACTGGACCCCACCCACCGCCGACGTTCTGACAGACAGCATGGTACAGCGTGTCCAGCAGTGGACCTTCCCGCCCGGCCTCGCGAAACCGCAGGTCTTCACCCAGCCATGGCGGTTTGAGGAGTAGGTGGCGTTGTGACAGGCCCTCAGCTATGGACAGTTGCGGCAGGTCTCCTGACCTGTCGTATGTCTCGGTCAGGTCAGGCGACCTGACCGAACGGTAGAGGAGCGTCGGGGATCTCCATCGATCTGCGACAGTCGGGGGGATCCCCGACGCTCCCGGGCGCTTCGCGGTGTCCATCTAGCGATGGACATGGGAGCTGGGGATGACACGACTCAAAATGATGGAGCCAGCTTCATTATTCCCTGATGCAACCTCCCCCTCCCCTCTGCATCCAACCCTCGAACACAACATCCGAGGAAAGCATGAGCAACAACGAGCACCGTTTCCACGGTCGGATCATCGAATCCCTCACCGTGGACTTCTGGAATACAATCGCCCATGACACGACCTTCGAGGAGCGGAAGGAGCTGCGACGGAACCGTGTCTACGACTGGCTGACGAGCCACAACATCGAGATCAGCCGTGAAGCGGCCTTCGCGATGATGGACGAGTATTCAAAGCTCTGGCATGAGACCTGGAGGCTGAAGCAGCGGACGCTGACTTCCCTCGAAGCGGCGGATTGGGTGCTCGAAAAACATCCGGTCGCGGATGAGGGTGCGCGTGAGTCGCTCGCCAAGGTGATCGACTCGGTGCTGCTTGATGTTCCGCCTGTGCCGGTGGACGGTGTCCAGGATGCGCTGAAGGAGCTCGCTGCGGAGTTCCCTCTTGCCCTCATCTGCGACACCGGTCTCTCCGGTGGAACCAGCATTGACAAGCTGCTGGATCAGTGGGGGCTGCTCGATCTTTTCCCGGTCCGTATCTATTCGGAGGACCTGGGGGTCAGCAAACCGCATTCACGGATGTTCCTGACCGCCGCCGAAAAACTGGACATCCCCTATCACCGGATCGTCCACATTGGCGACCTCGACCCGACCGATATTTTCGGGGCGAAGAACCTCGGCATGGGTGCGATCCGTTTCGACGGCGCGACCGACGAGGCCGCCTGCAAACCCTGTTCGATGGCCGACGACATCCTCAAAAGCTGGAGCGAGATCACCAGCCTGCTGTTGGCTGGGAAAGAAGAAGTGGCCTGACTGTAGCACGGGCATCCTGCCCGTGCATCGCGCCCTTGGCGCGATTGGACTGTTTTGATTTGGGTGCCCCGGCTTGTCTTGCAAGCCGGGGCACGTTGCAAGGTCACGTGTCACCCCGGACTTGATCCGGGATCCAGCATCCAGTGGTCCAGAGAGAAGCGCCCGTTTGATCCGAGGTCAAACGGCCAGGCAGTGTGCCGCTATGCTCCGCCCCTCACAGCAACCTCGGATCCATCCATCTCCGACTGTTTCTTCATTCGAGGCTGGACTCCGTATCAAGCCGGGGGGACACGCACTGCGGCATGGGAGCTTCGGGTAAACCTCTACCCTCGGACACGCTATCGCCGTACATTCCCCCCATGCCCATCTCGGAAGACATCATCCGCCGTGTGCGGGAATCCACAGACATTGTCGAAGTTATCAGCGAATATGTCTCGCTGACGAAACGCGGCTCTGCGAACTACTTCGGAGTCTGTCCCTTCCACGAGGAAAAGACCCCCAGCTTTTCAGTCCACGCACAACGGCAGACCTACCACTGCTTCGGCTGTGGAGAGGGGGGCAATGTCTTCACCTTCATCATGAAAATCGAAGGGGTCGATTTCCCCGATGTGGTCCGTCGATTGGGAGACCGTGCCGGGATCGAGGTGGTCGAAGAGGGGAAAAAACCTCGCAGTGACAACGAGGAGCTTTATCGCGCCAACGAGCTTGCGATGAAGTATTACCACTATCGTCTCACCAACCAGGAAGGGGACGATATCACCTTCGCGAAGGAGTATCTCGCGAATCGTGGTATCGACGAGTCGCTGCAGGAAACCTTCAAGATCGGGTTGGCACCGGATACCTGGGACGAGCTGATTAAGGTGGCGGGACGTCGTAAACTACCACCCCCGATGCTGGAAAAAGCTGGCTTGGCACGACGCGGTGACCGTGGCAACTATTACGACTGGTTCCGTGGCCGCCTGATGTTCCCCATCTTCAACCCGAGTGGACGAGTGGTGGCGTTCGGCGGACGTATCCTGAAGGACGATCCGGACAAGCCCCAGCCCAAGTACATCAACACCTCCGAAACCCCGATCTACCACAAGGGGCAGCTGGTCTATGGCTTGCCTCAGGCACGGGATGCAATGCGTCAGGAACGTCGTGCCATTCTCGTCGAAGGCTACACCGACCTGATCGCGATGCACCGTGCCGGGTTCAAACATTCCATCGCAGGGCTGGGTACTGCGCTGACCTCCGACCAGGCGAACCTGATCAAACGATTCGCCCCGCAGGTTGTAATGCTTTACGATGCCGACACCGCCGGCGACATGGCGGCGTTCCGTGGCGCCGACATCCTGATCGGACAAGGGCTGGAAGTACTGGTCGCTTTGATGCCTGCCGGGGAGGACCCGGATACCCTCATTCAGGACGGTGGCCCGGAAGCGATTGAAAAGGTGCTCGAGGACGCGCAGCCTCTTGTTGACTTCAAAATTGGTTTCTTCCGGAGACGCGGTGGGTTGGACA
The DNA here is from genome assembly GCA_020444265.1 of bacterium. Lineage (GTDB taxonomy): Bacteria > Electryoneota > Electryoneia > Electryoneales > Electryoneaceae > JAHLLH01. Next base: position 76,797 of record JAHLLH010000007.1, on the reverse strand, counting down.
GTCCTCAAAGACGAAGCGAGGCGACGCACGCCCTGCTCGAGACGATCATCCGTATTGAGGACCCGATCACCAGGCAATATGCGCTCCACGATGCGTCCGAAAAGCTCAACATTGACGAACGCACGTTGACCGGCGAGCTGCAACGGATGCGTGGCAGCAGCCAGAATCGTCGTGGTGGCGGAGTTGTGCAGGACAACACGCCCACCTCCTATTTCGAGGAGATGTTGCGCAGCCTGCTCTGGGTGCTGATTCAACATCCAGAGCATCGCAGCGAAGTCTTCAGCTTCTTTAAAGCGTCCGATCTCGATGGCCACCCGCTCCAGCCTGCGTTCCAGTGGATTGAAGGGGCCCACATCGATGGCACCGAAGTTGGCGAAGCGGACCTCTATGATGCACTGGACAACAACCCGGAACTGACCCGCCGTCTCGGTAAAATCCTCAATCGCCCTGACCTCGACAGCGCTTCCTACATCCAGAACATCGTCAAGGAAGCACCGGTTGTTCTCCGTATCCACGGGGTCAAGCAGGAGATCGCGCGGATAAAAGAAGCCCAGAAAACCGAATCAACACCCGAGCTGATGAAGCGTTACCAGGAGTTGAAAGCGGAGATGGGCGAGCTCGAGACGAAACGGACCGGGCATTGAGTGGAGAGGGAAACAAGAAAAGTCAAGGCGGGATCACATCCGAAGATCAGGAGCTGATCCGTACTGCGCTTGCGAAAACCCGTGCCCTGCCCTCCTCCCTTTCCGAGAACGACAGCGTGATGCGGATCATCAAGATCCGTAAAGCTGTTGAGCGCACGATGATAGACCGTCGTGACCCGCGTATCGCCGCTGGCCGTCTCGTACGGCGAGCCTTGCTGATCAGCATCAGCTCCGCCACCCTGGTCTCCGCGTTGGGTGTGTGGCGAGTGGTGGACCGTTTCACCACCTCCCTCGGTCTCTTCGACCAGCCTGTGCCCTTCCTGATCCTCTTCACCCTCCTGTTCATGTTCTCCTGGTTACCCCTGGTGACCGCTGGGTTCCGTTCACGCAGCATGATCCGCCGTGGTCCACGCCGCTCCGAGATTGATGTCACCCGCGAACTTCGTGCCTTTGATGTGGCGCTGGTGAAGGGGTTGTTGAAGGAGTAGAGTGTTTTGCCATGTGCCTGATTTTCCTGACTGTCATCCCGGGCCTGAACCGGGATCCAGCATCCAGTGGTAAGGCGAAGGGCGCCCGCTTACTCCGAGGTCGACTGGCCAGGCAGAACCCCCGCCCCCCATCACCCTACCTGGCAACCCCGGATCCTCCTGCCTCGGACTGTTTTTCCATTCGAGGCTGGACCCCGGATCAAGTCCGGGGTGACATGACGGGCAGCCGTTCAACTGGAATGAAACCCGGGCAACAGAGTGCCCGGGCCACCCTGTCACGTCGGGGGACCCCCGGGGCGAGAATTGCCTGACTCCGTACTCAGCCGCAGGGGATCCCCGACGGCCCCGACAGCAACACCCTGTCCGGCTGCTGCCGAACATGGGGCCTGGGGATGACAAAGGCTTTCACGTGCGGCGAAGTCATTTCTGGGGATGATGGAAGGGAGCCCCAGAGCATGCCCAACCATCGCGTTTCACAGCCTCATTTCCTACCTTTGCGCTCCATTACAGCAGGTTGAGTGGACATACAGATGAACATCCCATTTCCATACTTCGGTGAAAGCCTTTCGCTCCTGACCGCCATTCTCTGGGGGTTCGGGGTGATACTGTTTAAAAAGAGCGGTGAGCGCACCGCCCCTATCGCCCTCAACCTCTTCAAGAACAGCGTTGCATTCCTGCTACTGATCCCCACCATGCTCCTGCTCGGAACCCCCTTTTTTAATGGGTTGCCCTGGCGTGACTACCTCCTCGTCATCGCTAGCGGTGCCATTGGGATCGGGATCGCCGACTCGGTCTTTTTCGCCAGCCTGAACAAGATTGGTGCGGGGCGTATGGCGGTAGTGGAAGCCTCCTATTCACCCTTTGTCATCTACCTCTCGTTCCTCTTCCTCGGGGAGCGTCTCAACAGCTTCCAGACCCTCGGGGCCGGGATCATTGTCATGGCGATCCTGGTCGCAACGGTGGAACGTCACGCCCACACCCTCGAACGAAAAACCTTTGTCTGGGGTGTCTTCTGGGCCATCGTCTCGAATTTCCTGATGGCAGTCGGACTGGTGATGATCAAAGAGATTCTCGAGGAACAGCCGCTCTTGTGGGTCGTCGAATGGCGTCTCGTCGGTGGGATCGCGGTCCTTCTGCTGGTGCTGCTTTTTCATCCGAATCGTGCGCGGGTGTTGCGCACCCTGCGTCTCCAGGGTAGCAGACGCTATACCATCCTCGGTTCGATTGTCGGCGCCTACCTGGTGTTGATCACCTGGCTCGGTGGAATGAAGTACACGACGGCTTCTGCGGCCTCCGCCCTCAACCAGACGAGTACCATCTTCACCTTCCTGCTGGCAGGTCTTTTCTTGAGCGAACCTCTCACCGGACGGCGTTGGATTGCGATTCTGCTTGCTGTCGGTGGGGCTTTGCTTGTGACCTTTGGCTAGTGGTGGCACGGACATCCTGGACATCTGTCACCCCCAGCAACAAACAGGGTGCCAACCCCGTTGTGACCGAAGGGAACCTTGTTGCGTCGGGGGTCCCCTGCGGCGCTGAGTCAAAGCTTTGTCCCTCACTCAAGGGGATCCCCGACGCGCACAACGACAAACGCTCAGCCTGCTGACGCAGGCTTGTGCGCTGGGGATGACAGAGCGCGAGGAATGTTTGTCAGCCCATCTGGCTACCCGTCATTGCAAGCAAAGCGAAGCAATCTGCTCTTGAATTGGGGGCGGCAGCCCCCACCAGTGCGACGTGGCATCGGTGTCTGTCAACACCGTTTCAGGGGCAGATTGCCACGTCCCTTCGCTGCGCTACGGTCCTCGCAATGACGTGGTAGGGGGCGGACTGAAGGGAATGAGACCCGGGCAGGGGACTGCCCGGGCCACCCTGCCAATTGCTCCCGCTTTTGGACCCGGACCCATCCAAGCCGTATCTTCGCCTTTCCCCGGGATGCACAACCTTTCAGGTAGGAGCAGTGAGTGGGCACCATCCCCTACATCGGTGAACTGTTTGCTCTCGCCGCACCGCTCTGCTGGTCGGTGGCGGTCATCCTTTTCCGTGTCACCGGCGAATCGGTCCCACCGCTTGCGCTCAACCTCTTCAAAAACATCCTCGCGCTGATCATGTTTTTCGGCACCCTCTGGATCTTCGGCGGGCAGCCGGATCATGCGGTGTCGATGAACGACAAGTGGTTGCTGATCGCCTCGGGCGCGATCGGAATCGGCATTTCGGATGTGCTTTTCTTCATGACGCTGAACCGTGTCGGTGCCGGCCTGCAGTCGATCATCAACACCTTCTACAGCCCCTCGATCATCATGCTCAGCATCGTTTTCCTCGGGGAACGGCTGACCATCCCGCAATTTATTGGCGTGGGCCTGATCCTGACTGCTGTCCTTTCTGTCAGCAAAATGAAGGGGCCGGGAGGTGAGTTTGCGCCGCGTGTGCTGGTTGCGGGGGTCCTGCTTGGGATGACCGCTGCCTTCACCCAAGCGGTTTCGATTGTGATGATCAAACCGATGCTGGACGATTCTCCCCTGATCTGGGCGAATTCATGGCGTTTGATCGGCGGGGTCGGGATGAGCCTGCTGTTGACCCCCTTGATGCCACAATGGAAGACGAAACTGCGTGCGCTGGGAAATAGAAAAGTCTGGAAGGTGATGATCCCGGCAGCGTTGATGGGCTCGTACGTTTCCCTGATGTTCTGGCTGGCGGGGATGAAGTACACCCAGGCCTCCACCGCTTCCGCCCTTAACCAGACCAGCACCCTCTGGACCTTCGTGCTGGCCGCCTGGCTTTTGAAAGAACCGGTGACATGGAAACGTCTCCTCGGCCTCGTATTCGGTCTGGCAGGAGTAGCACTGGTGACCTTCACCGGGGTCAAGCCGTGATGAGGGACACTAAATGACAGACTTTACCTACCTCGGGGAAACGCTTGCTCTCGGCTCCGCCCTCGCCTGGGCGTTCGGGGTCATTCTCTTCAAAAAATCGGGTGAGACGGTCCATCCGATCTCGCTGAATCTCTTTAAAAATGTGCTTGCCCTGCTGCTCTATCCGCCGACCCTGTTGATTCTGGGTCAGCCGCTGCTACATAGTGCCGATACACGAACCTACGTCATCCTGCTCGCTTCCGGTTTTCTCGGGATGGGGGTGTCAGACACCTTCCATTTCATGGGACTGAATCGTGTCGGGGCTGGGCTTTTTTCGATTATCACCACCTTGTACGCCCCGATTGTCATCGGCCTGTCGATGATCCTGCTCGGGGAGCGGCTCACCCTCGTCCAGTGGCTCGGCGTCGTCCTGATCCTCGGCGCGGTGCTGATGGTAACAGGCCGTGCCGGGTTCCGTAATGGCGGTACCGTTAACCGTAAAGACCTGTTGTTAGGGAGCGCCTACCTGCTGATTGGGATGGTAACAATGGCCGCCAGCGTGGTGATGGTGAAACCAGTGCTCAACGAAGTGCCGGTGGTCTGGGCGACCCAGATGCGCCTGGCCGGCGGCCTCTTCTTCCTGTTGCCCCTGATTGCGATCCGGAAAGACCGTGCGGTCCTTCTTTCCGGCCTGGTGGACCGTCGCGGCCTCAAATTCATGATCCCCGGTTCGCTGCTGGGCACCTACATCGCCCTGTTGTTGCTGATTGGCGGTCTGAAGCACGCCCTCGCTTCAACAGCAACCGTCCTCAACCAGACTGCCAACCTCTTCATTTTTCTGCTCGCCGTCCTCCTGCTGCGTGAACCGGTCAACCTGGTCCGTGTCGCGGGCATTCTGCTCGGAGTGCTCGGAGCGGTACTTGTGACATTTGGCTGACATTTCATCCAAATGGTGCACCCATTTTCAGCGGCATAGTTTGCGTACCCTAACTTTTTACGTGTTCTGTCAGGTCCTTACCTGTTCCGTCAGACGCCCACGTCTGACGGATAAGCGTCAGGCTTGGGGGCCTGACGCAACGTTCAGGTTCTGTCTGGTCCTTAGCGAAGCGGAGACCTGACAGAGGATCGTGCCAGAGGCGCGAATCAGGTGTCCGATCTGAGGATCGGACACAACAAGAAGAACAACGAAAACAAATCGATCCCAACCAAGCCAACATAGAAGGAAAACCCCATGTCCCGTCGCACCCTTGCCGCCCTCGCCGTTATTCTGCTGTTCTCAGCTCAACCGCGTGCCGAAGAACCCGGCCTGCTGCTGCCCGGCGAAGAAGCCCATCTGAAAAACATTCGCCAGCTCACCTTCGGCGGGGAAAACGCGGAAGCCTATTTCAACCCGGAAGGCACCGAGCTGATCCTCCAGGCGCATCACGAGGAGGGTGCATGCGACCAGATTTACATCATGGATATCGCGACGGGTGATACTCGGATGGTGTCCACGGGCGATGGAGTAACCACCTGCTCTTTCTTCATCCCCGGAACCGATGAATTTATCTATGCCTCGACCCATGGGGCCGATGCATCCTGCCCGCCCGCGCCGGACCCGACCATGGGCTATGTCTGGCCGCTGCACGAGGGCTACGACATCTTTGTCGGCAGCACCAAGGACGGCAAGATCAAACGTCAGCTGACCGCCACTCCTGGTTATGATGCCGAAGCAGGTGTCTCGCCGGATGGCAAGGAAATTGTCTTCTGCTCGATCCGTAGCGGCGACCTCGAGCTTTACAAGATGAACGTGGACGGCTCCAACCTGACTCGTCTGACCCGCACCCTCGGCTACGATGGGGGTCCCTTCTTCAGTCCGAAGGGGACGTATATCGTCTACCGTGCCCACCACCCGAGGACGCCTGAAGAGGTCGAAAAGGTGCGTTACCACAACGAAAACGAAGTGGTCAGTCCCATGCGTCTTGAAATCTGGATGATGAAGGCTTCCGGCGAAGAGCAGCGTCAGGTAACCCAACTCGACGCAGCCAGCTTCGGGCCCTATATGCACCCCAACGAGGAGCAGATCATCTTCAGCACGAACTACTCCCCCGAGGGGACTCAGATGCACGGCAAGCCGAATTTTGATCTCTACCTGATCAACAAGGATGGCACCGGGCTGGAACGTGTCACCCAGTACGAGGACTTTGACGGCTTCCCCATGTTTTCCCCAGATGGCAAGTACCTGGTTTTCGCCTCGAACCGTAACGCGGACAAGAAGGGCGACACCAACCTCTTCCTCGCCGAGTGGGTGAAGTAAGTGACTGTTTCCCTGTACCCTGACCCGGGCAATCTTGTTGCCCGGGTCTTTTGGGCTTAGGAGGATGACCGCTACATTGTCGTATTGGTTTTAGGAGCAAGTAACCAACCTTGCCAAACCCCGTCGCAGAATTATGCCCCAGGCGCTAAAGAGCGGACCATTCTGAGAGATTCTCCTTCTCGCATTTGGCCAGATGACAATTGATCTCTCCTTCCCCTGTCGACATGTCAGCCAGAGAACGGAAAACGTCTCGCGTTCCCAAGAAACCCGGGCAACAAGATTGCCTGGGCCAGTCGCATCAGCACATCACTCCGCCCCTTCCCGCATCCAACCCCTACAGCCCGAATCCTCTCCCCCGAGAGTGGAAAGGTGAACTCGCTTCGGTCACTGCTCGAAGCAAGGAGTTGAAACTCCTTTTCTGAACAAGAGTTTCCCGAACGCAGGAACAGGGTGGAGGTTCCAAGGGTGTAAGGAAAGAACAGGAGTGTAAACGGAGAGTCCATCTGAGGTTACGGTTCTCCTTGCAGCGTTCTCACTCCGAGGTTACCTTTCCGAGTTTGCTACGGGATCAGGTATGAGCAACCGCAGCGCTTCTTCGATACGAAATGGCGCCCTGACACTTCTGATTGCCCTCTTTGTGTTGGCCGCCGCCTTCATGATCAGCGGACGGCTCCGCCCTGTGGACACCGATCGTCCTGAACAGGAAGTAATGGTCGAAGAGCCCGGCGAGGCGGTTTCACCCTCCCCGCTGGATCAGGGTACGAGTCCGAGCGATGTCGTCGCGCAACTTGAGCGTGCTCCAAAACGTTCCGAACGGCCAGCATCCGGGTTCGAGAGCCCCTTTGTCGGGGTGGCAGAACGGTTGAAACCGTCGGTTGTGAATGTTACGGTCACCCGGGAAGTTTCCGGGTACGAGGATTTTCACGATTTCTTTTTCCGTGGCGACCAGCAGTCCCCTCGTCCCAGACGCGCCACATCTGGCGGGTCTGGCTTCATTATCGACGACCGGGGCCATGTGCTGACCAACCACCATGTGGTTGAGGATGCCACTGAGATCAGAGTGACGCTCTTTGATGGTGAGGAACGGGACGCGACCCTGATCGGGGCCGACCCCGAAACCGATATCGCCTTGCTGGAAATTGGCAAAGTGGAAGCCAGTTGGGTTGCAGACCTGGGTGACAGTGAGGAAATCCGGATTGGCGACTGGGCCATCGCGATGGGCAACCCGATGGGGCTCGATTGGACGCTGACGGTTGGTGTGATTAGCGCTAAAGGGCGGAGTGATCTTTCGATCTCGGGTGGAGGACCTGTCTTTCAGGACTTCATTCAAACGGATGCTTCCATCAACTTCGGTAACTCTGGTGGTCCCCTGGCGAATATTCAGGGCGAGGTTATCGGGGTGAACAGCGCGGTCAGCACCAGCGCCCAGGGAATCGGCTTTGCGATTCCGATCAATATGGCGCGTGATGTGGTCGCGGACTTGCTCGAATCCGGGTATGTGCAGCGCGGCTATCTCGGGATGATGCCTGTCGAGCTGGACGATTTGAAAAAAGAAGCACTCGGTCTCGACATAAGCGTAGCCGGCATCTTTGTCGAATCGGTCAGTCCAGACACTCCTGCTGAAGCTGGAGGGTTGATGGCCACCGATGTGATTACCGCCGTCGATGGCCAGACAATCGAAGATGTCACCCAGTTCCGTCTCCTGGTGGCCCAGCACAAGCCGGGCGAGGCGATGGAGTTGACGATCATTCGTGACCAGCAGGAACGTACTCTGCTGTTCACCCTCGCGGATCGCAGCGATTATGTCGCCACCGCGAATCCAAGTATGAATAACAGCTCCCATTCCTGGATGGGGCTGCGTGTGATGGCCTTAACCAACCCACAGGCCCGCCAGTTTGATATCGAGGTGGAACATGGGGTTGTGGTTGTCAATATTGAACAAGAGAGTCCGTCGGAAGGAAAGCTGCAGATTGGCGATGTGATCGCCAAAGTGGGTGGCAAACAAGTCCACACACTCAGCGACTGGCAGCAGATAACCGCTGGACTCGGTGAACCGGCACGAGCTGTGCTGGTGATGTACTACCGGGGTGGAAAGGGCATCAGCCACTTTACCGCCTTGAAACGGTAGCTTTGGGTCCCATTAGTTGGTGATTGGAAGGACGACGAGTGAGAGCCAACCAGTCCCTGGAAAAGTATTTGCAGGAAATTGGCGAGTATGACCTGCTGACAACACAGCAGGAGATTGAACTCGCCCAAAGGATTCGTACCGGCGAAAAAGAAGCCCTGGAGAAGCTGACGAAAGCGAATCTTCGTTTTGTTGTCAGTGTTGCCAAGCAGTACCAGAACCAGGGCCTCAGCCTCGGCGACTTGATCAACGAGGGCAACCTCGGGTTGATCAAGGCAGCTGAACGTTTCGACGAAACCCGCGGGTTCAAGTTTATCTCCTATGCGGTCTGGTGGATTCGTCAATCGATTCTGCAGGCACTCGCGGAGCAGAGCCGTGTAGTCCGTCTGCCCCTCAACCGTGTCGGCGCACTGAACAAAATCGGGAAAGCCTACAGTAACCTCGAACAGAAGTTCGAGCGTGAACCAAGCCCGGAAGAAATCGCAGATGCGCTGGAAATGACACCGTTTGAGGTGACCGACACCCTGAAAATGTCGGGACGTCATCTTTCGATGGACGCTCCCTTCAACCAGGGCGAGGACAACCGTCTGCTGGACATTTTGCACAACGACCAGGAACCACCGCCCGACACAAGCCTGATGAGCGATTCGCTCAAGCGCGAAATCGAGCGCGCCCTGGCAACTCTCTCCCCACGTGAGGCGGAAGTGATCCGTCTCTACTTCGGTCTCAACATCGAGCAGCCGTTGACTCTCGAAGAGATCGGGGAGAAGTTCAACCTGACACGTGAACGTGTTCGTCAGATCAAGGAAAAGGCGATCCGTCGTCTGCGTCACACCAGTCGCAGCAAGGCGTTACGGGCCTACCTGGGTTGATTGTGCTCTGAGTGACTTTGTTAGAAGGACCGGGAAATCCCGGTCCTTTTTTGTTGTCTTTTCTTCTCCGTTCACGTGTGTCACATCGTGACAGAAGTGTCACATCGTCGGATTCACAAATTGCATGTGGACGATGTTTTATCCCATTTTACAGCCACTTGCGATTGTGACAGGAAGTGTCCATGCCGATGCTGGAAAGACAGGTAAAACGGTCCTACGTGCGGACCATGTTTCACGATATGACTCTGCTGGCGATAACTGTCCTTCTTATGCAGGCAGTTTCTCTCTTTTTCTTTCGAGACAAGCTGCGGCATGCCGATCCTGACGATCAAAGCACCTATCCATTGGTTGGGACAGAAGTCGCCTCCTTCCCACCTGGCAGCCGGTTCCTCCCTTCCGGCAATTACCTGCCCGTCGAAGGTCTTGAAACCGTTCAGCTGATGAATGTGGATGGCGCCCTTGAGGTGATCATCCTTGATGGCCAGTTCAACCCTATCCAGCAATGGTCGCTTCCTGAAAATGTGCCCGATTCATCGGTTGCAGCGGTGGATGTAGACGACGATCAGTTGCTCGACCTCGTCTACACAAAGGTCTGGCATTCCCTGTCAGGGGTTGACAGTCTTCATTTCTGCGCTCAAATCGCTGATGGTGTGGAAATCCTGCTCGACCGACAGATTCGTCCGGCGGAAGCTAAACGATGGTCTGCGGGTTATAGCCTCCCTACTACCCCCGGTGGGTGTCCCTCTTCCAGCGGTATCAACCGTTTCGTTGCCTACTATACCGCTGATCTCGACGCCGCGATGGTACACCGACTCCTCTTTTTCAATCGGACACGCACACCTGAGTTGGTTGCACGTGTTGACATCGCCAATCATCCCGGGCTGGGATATTGGAAGCGCAGTCGTCGTGGTGAAGAAGTTTTCCTGTTCGGTGGTCGTCCGGATAATCCTTCCATCCTGCTGCCCATCCAGGTGATCGCACCGGATGGGGGAGTGCAGAACACCCTGCTTTCCGGTGCACGCGCCACCTTGATGGAAATCAGTGGTGATGGCATTATTCGCTGGGTCCGCTCTTTCCCGCCTGCTCCTGGTGAGGTGTACGCTTTTCCTTCCAGTGGCGACACCCTGTTTGCCGTCCATATCCGTAAGCCGTTGGAAAGAGAAGCTGCATCCATCGTTTCTTTTTTCCAGATTTATACCCAGGATGGCACGATTCTTCAGTTTCGAACCCACGATAATATGGAGTTCACCCGATTCGTCCACGCACAGCCCACCTCCGCAGTCCCTGCCGGAATGCTCACCCACGCAGACAGCTTGCACATTCTACAAGAACATGATTTCTGGCAGGCTACCCAGTATGATGGCAAGCTGGCCGGGTGGGCGGCTGGAGCTCGCCAGGCGATCTGGGCGAATTCAGAGAGCTGGTTATTTCCTCTCGAAGCGGTGGACGGTGGCATTCGGATGTTAGATGAAACAGGTACGGTGAAAGCCTACCTGCCCGGTTCTCTGGCCCCATTTGTCTCGGTTGTTCACCCCGGATTTGAGGGATCGGAACCCTACCTTCCCATTCTGGACGCCCGGGGTGTGCTGACTTTCTACTCGCTTGATCAAAACCCTGATCCCTACTGGCGATTTAGACCTTATCTCTGGCTGTCCATCCTCCTTCTTCTGCCCCATTTCCTGATGCTCAGCCTCTACGCGACGCTTCGGGTTCGTCAAGCCCGGCGTGACGCTCGCAGTCGCCTGATGCGCGCCTATCGTCGGCTTCGAGAACGGTTTCTGCATCGTTCCGAACAGCTTGCTGTAACCAATCAGAAGCTGGAAACGGAGAGTGAAGAACGACGACGGATGAACGAGGAGCTTTCCTTTCAGCGAGAGCACCTGGATGCCATTTTCAACAGTGTTCTGGATGGCCTGATCACCTTGGACCGCGAAGGAATCATTACACGTGCGAACCTCAGCTTCGGTGAGCTTTTCCAACTGGATCACGAAGAGGTTCCCGGCATGGCCCTGCTGGACCTCTTTCCCCAGCAGCGCGATGTGCTGGCGCGACTCCTGACGAGTGAAAAAAACCGATCATCGGTCTCGGATACGCAGGTTGAATTATCAACACTGCATGACGAAACCAAGATGGTGCGTCTACGCATGAACCCCCTGCTTCACCTTGGCAAAGCATCCACTGAACGATTGGTCATTTTCCGTGATGAGACCCAGCTGATGCGTCTGGAAGATCTGATGCAGACCCGGTTTCGCTTCCATAACCTGATTGGTCAATCTGAACGTATGCGTCAGATCTACTCGATGATTGAACACATCGGGCCGAGTGATGCAACTGTTCTGATCACCGGTGAAAGCGGAACCGGAAAAGAACTGGTCGCGCGCGCGCTCCACCACCAGAGCCATCGCGTCACTGGACCCTTTGTCGCGGTACATTGCGCTGCTCTGACAGAAACGTTGCTCGAAAGTGAATTGTTCGGACATGTAAAAGGTTCGTTTACTGGTGCGGTACGCGACAAGGTGGGCTATTTCGAACGGGCAGAAGGAGGAACCCTCTTCCTTGATGAATTTGGAGAAGTGTCCCCTGCCATCCAGGTGAAGCTGTTACGTGTCCTCAATGACAAGGTGATTGAACGAGTTGGTGACACAACCCCGATATCGGTCGATACTCGTATTCTGATTGCCACAAATCGTGTCATGACGGACGAGGTGCAGGCGGGGCGATTCCGTGAGGACCTCTACTACAGGATCAATGTCCTGGCGATCGAGATTCCACCCTTGCGCGAGAGACGTGATGACATCCCCCTTCTGATTACAGATCTCTTGCAGACCATTTCCAAGCAGGCGGGAAAAGAGATCGAGGAGATCAGCGAAGATGTGCTGTCCCACCTGATGCAATACTCCTGGCCAGGAAATATTCGTGAGTTGCGAAACTGTCTCGAACGAGCCGTCATTGTGACTCGTGACAAAACCATCCGGTTTGAACACCTGCCTCCTGAGATTCGTAATGCAAGTTCCACCTCCACACCGGATGCCGATAAAACGTCCACCACTGTCTCCTCAACGCAACCTGCGCCAACAGAACGTGACCGGATTCTTCACGCTCTTGACAAGCATGGTTGGGTAGTGGCCCGTGCCGCTCGCGAACTCGGGATTGCACGTCAAACATTGTACAGGAAGATGGCAAGCATGAAGCTTGAACGACATGAAAGCTGACGCCTGTTACACTGTAACATTACACGTGAAGGTGTGACACTACTGTCACTTTTGTTACAGTACTGCATCGTCCTCTACTTTATGGTCTCCAGGGTAGAAACGTTCCCTGCCATGCGTTTCAGCGGTTTCTGACTCGGAGAGATGAAACTGGCCCGTCGCTTGCTTTAGTATAGGACAGCAATGACGTCCGATGCGCGACTGAGCTAGCACCGAATTTCCTGTGACGGCAATACGTCACATTGAGGGCTGAGCGGAAACGTTCAGCCCTCAATTTATTTGTGCCAGCCAGGTGTCACAGGATGTCGCGTACATGATCCGCGAAAAGAGGTTGGAGTTGTTCGTGGAGATCGGGATGGGACGCGGCGAAGATGCCACGATTGTTCGTCAGACGAACACCTGCGCTCCAATCCAATGGTTTACCTGCCAGGTCTGTTGCTACTCCTCCGGTCTCCCTGAGCAGTAGCACCCCTGCTGCATGATCCCAACAGTAGAAGGGCCCGGTCCAACGGCTCGGCTTACGTGGGTAGATGTGGGCCGCACCGACCGCGAGAGCGGCATACTTGGCGATGCTGTCTATCGCATAGGGTTCGGCTTTCCATTGACTCGGATCAACGGTGGGTGGAAGGTCAATGTAGTGCGCCTTAGTCACTGCGATCTTCACCTCACCACCATGCAGCGGCAAGTCGGCTGGGGCTGGAAGCGCTGATGCGGTTCCAGTTGCAAGGTCGATTTTTTTTGCACCCCCATCACGCTGGGAAGCAAAGAGGTAGCCGCTTACATCCGGCGCTTTCTCTTTCGGACCCGGAACCGCGAGCCATCCGCGCGTGACCTGATCTTGCTCAAGCGTGGCAAGGGTAACCGCATAATGCCCTGTGCGAATAAATCCTTTCGTCCCGTCAATCGGATCGAGCAACCAGGTGCGATCCGAGTCCATGTCACCACGATACCCGATCAAATCTACCACTTCACCAATGGAAACGGTCCGCTGTAATTGGTCTTCAACCAGTTCACGTACAAGTCCAAGACGACGAGTGTTCTTCAGGGAAGTCGCTTCCTCTTCAGCATAGATCCGTTCGCCCGGTACCACTTCCGCGAGAGTGTGCAGAATTAAAACCTGCCCTGCCAGATCGGCAATGGTGACAAAGCTGTGGTCCTTTTTACGCCACGCGGTCTTGCGACCAAGGTCTTGCTGCACTCGCAGTGTCATCGCGGAGACATCTCGCATCAGCTGGACCAGCTGCTCCTGGTGCGAGGTTGAAAGGGTACGGAGGTTCATCATGACTCGTGGTTTTATGGGCTGACCGCAGGATGCCTGCGGCGCAGGCAAGATGTTGGATGGGACAGGGTACGACAAGGGAAAGCATCGCGCACCGGGAGACGAGGGCGAGCGGAGTAACAATCACTTCATTCTAAAACAACAATTCCCACACCTCTTGTGGGAAGTTTCACGTTCTCCCCCTCTCTTTGCGGAAATTGCCCGCAGGAGCCTACATTGACGATCCCTGTGACCGGAACTCGTCAACAGGAAAAAACGCCAAAACAGGTTACCAAGAGTTGCAACTATGCCACAAGACACTCCCTATTCCGCATTGCTCCACCCCGGCATCCTCGCCGATGAAGGTCAGCTCCTTCCCTCGTCCCGTCTCGAACGCATGTTCGGCAAGTCTCCAGACCAGTGGACGGCAGACGATCTGATCGAGTTTGTCCGTGAACACCGCATCCGTGTCGTCAGCCTGATGCACATTGGTGGGGACGGCGATTTAAAGACGCTTGATTTTGTCCCGCGCGACTTCATGCATCTGCGTGACGTCATCACTGGCGGGGAACGTGCCGATGGTTCAAGCCTCTTCGGGATGATGGGCATTCAAACCGGGAAATCGGATATCGTGCTGCGTCCACGTGTCCGATCTGCCTTCCTAAACCCCTTCTCCCCGGTCCCAACCTTGTCGCTTCTATGCGGGCATTTCGGGCCGAACGGATTACCCTTGCCGGAATCTCCGGATACGATCGTTCGTTATGCCTATGAACGTGCTCGCAGCCAGACCGGTGTCGAGTTGCACGCCCTGGGCGAGGTCGAATACTTCCTCGGCAAAACCCCGGAAGCGGAAGATGTCTACGCCTCCAATGACCGTGGCTACCATACGACCAGCCCATTTGTCTTCGGTGAAACCCTGCGTCGCGAGGCGATGGTCCTGCTTGCAGAAATGGGTGTACCGATCAAGTATTCCCACAGCGAAGTGGGCTTCATCGAGGCGAGCGAGGAAGACAACACCATCTGGGAGCAGCACGAAATCGAGCTGGCATTGCAGCCGTTGCCCCTCGCGGCCGAAGCGGTCGCCCTGACCATGTGGACCTTGCGCAACCTCGCCCACCAGAAGGGGATGCGCTGTTCCTTCGCGCCGGTGGTTCGTGCGGGCCATGCCGGCAGTGGGATGCACTTCCACACCTCGCCGGTAGTGGACGGCGAGCATGTCGGCGGGTTCGATGAGGATGGCAAGCCGGACGAACCGGCGAAGTGGCTGATCGCGGGTCTCTCGCATGTCGGCGGTGCCCTGATGACCTTCGGCAACCGTGTCCCGAGCAGCTTTGTTCGCTTGAGCCAGGGCAAGGAAGCACCGAATACGGTAACCTGGGGCCAGTTCAACCGTAAAGCGTTGATCCGTATCCCGATCCTCGCCACGGATGAGAACGGCCGCTATGTCAGCCCGCCAACCGTGGAGTTCCGTCTCCCGGATGGTTCGGCGCACCCGCACCTGCTGCTGGCCGGCATCGCGCAGGGGATGATCGCCGGGCATTCGTTGGACGATCTGGATGACCGTCTCGAACAAACCGCCGCGCTGACTGCCGAGAAACATCCGGAAGCACTGGTCAAGGTGCCGCGTTCCTTTGGAGAAGTAGCCACCGCGCTGACTGAGACCCGGGGGCTGTTCGAAGCGGGTAAGGTTTTCCCGGAACATGTCATTGATCGCCTGATCGAGAATTTGAAGACAATCGAATAATTACAGGTGTCGAATCAATGGGGATTTCTTGACCCCCTCCATTTGGACACCTACTTTGGACATCAACAATCACGTCACCTGTTTCGGAGGGAAACATGCGCACTTTTTCGAAGATTGTTTTTGTCGCACTGCTGATGGTTGCGCTGGTATCACTGACCGGATGTGCCGGGTCTCGCAGCGTCATAAAAACCGAAGAAGGGTACAAGCCAACCCATGTGGCGGTAGGAGAAATTATCGCCTACACCCAGGGGCAGGGCATGCTGAAGCAGGATGACCTCGAGCGCTTGATTGTGCAGCACCTCGAGGACGCCTTCTATACGGATGATATCCGCTTCGTGCGTCAACGCGATCTGGACGAGCCCGGAGTCACCCCGGAGAACCTGGTGATCCTGAACATCGAGGTAACCTTCCTGCCGACGATGGGCGGGATGGAAAACAGCTATGACTTGCGCTACACTTTCACGCTGAACCGTGCCAGCGATGGTGCCCAGTTCGCGGACGGCAGCGCGAAGTCGACCGATGCGGCGGTATCCAGCGGCGGAACCATGGACCTGGAAGGCGCGATTCAGTACGCGGCCCACGCCACGGTGAAAAAGATCAAGGTCCATCTCGCCGAATAATGGGGTATGAAAGCCGTTTCGCTGGAACACCACGGGCTCCGTCAACCCTGGTACGGGGTGGACGCAGGCAACGCTGGTTGTTACTTTGACGGCGACCTTAAGCAGACGAGAAACGCCGCACTGTTGCTGGATAAAACGTGCGGGTAACGATTGTCCGGCCTGCCTGCGCTGGCCGGACCTTTTCACGAGCACAGGATACGATGGAACGGACTCTTTGCATCATCAAACCGGACGGCGTCCGGAACAAGGTTATCGGTAAGATCGTCAGCCGGATCGAGGACGAGCAGTTCACCATCCTCGGCATGAAGCGCATCCGTCTGACCGAAGCGATGGCCCAGGATTTTTATTCGATCCACAGCGAACGCCCCTTCTTCGGCGAGCTGGTGGACTACATGACCAGCGGCCCGGTCGTTGTCATCGCCCTCGAGCATGAGAGCGCGGTCAACCACTGGCGAACCGTGATCGGTGCCACCAATCCGCAGGACGCGGACGAGGGCACCATCCGGAAGCTGTACGGGAAAGACATTTCCGAGAACGTGGTTCACGGAAGTGATTCAGTCGAAAACGGACGGTTGGAGATCAGTAAATTCTTCACCGAAACCGAATTGATTGCCCAGCGGTAGCGAACCATTCCGGCGCCGGTGCCCACAGGGTACCGGCGCTGTTGTACTTGGGTGAAAATGTTGGGCTTGCCTGACATCTAGCCAAACCTGCTTGATTCAAGGATTACCTACGATGGCGGAAGAAACTCTTCAGGATCTGCTGCGGGGTGAGGGGGCCCTCCCTGTAGAGGACGATTCGATTAATCGAATCGCGGTGATTGGTGCGGGTACGATGGGGCTTGGTATTGCCCATGCTGTATCGGCAAAGGGCCTGGAAGTACTGCTGGTAGAGAAAGATGAAGCCAGCCTGAAAATGAACCTCGAGCATCTCGGGACGAACCTGGACCGTGAGATCGCCCGCTGGGGCATGACCGAGTCGGACAAACGCGCTGTCCTGAGCCGCATCAAGGGCACGACCGACCTGGCGGAGATTGAGGGCTATCGCCTCATCATCGAGGCGGTCCCGGATGTGCTGCAGGTGAAGAAAGATCTCTTCAGCCGCCTCGACATGTATGCTTCGAAGCATGCTGTCTTTGTGACCAACACTTCCGTGCTGTCGGTCACCGAACTCGCCGAAGGAACCATTCGCACCGAACAGGTAATCGGGATGCACTTCCTCCACCCGGTACCGAAACGGCCGCTGGTGGAAATCGTTCGCGGCCTGAAGACTTCGGACGAGACGGTTAACTTTGTTAAGGGTTTCGCCGCCAGCATCGGCAAGACCTGTGTCGAAGTGTATGAGTCGCCAGGTTATGTGACCACTCGTGTCATGCTGCCGATGTTGAACGAGGCGATGTATGCCCTGATGGAAGGTGTCGCCAGTGCGGAAGGGATCGACACGGCGGTCAAGCTGGGCTATGATTTTGTCTACGGCCCGTTGCAGCTCGCCGACCAGATGGGACTCGATGAAGTGATGTCCTGGCTGGAAGTGATGTTCCGTGAAACCGGCGAAGCGAAGTACCGTCCCTGCCCGCTGCTACGCAAGCTGGTCCGAGCCGGCGACCTCGGTGTTAAAACCGGCAAAGGCTTCTTCCGTTATGACGATACGGGCCGATTGATCCAGAAGCGCGACGACTGACAGGATTTTTCCTTATGCCTACAGGCACTGGATGTACGATTTGGGTGTACGGCCACAGCGGCGATGAAACCATCGCCGCTTGCTGTGATTCCCTGCGCGCAGCCTTCGAGGAGAAGGGGCTGCCCTTCGAGGAAATCAACGCCGCTTCCATCGCTCGGAAGTCTTACGAAGAGAAGGCGAGCTGGTTTGGGTTGACGATGGCGGTCGGGTTTACGACAAACCGTTTGAACAAGCATGGTATCCATGTCATTGTCCGCTCCGCCAAAGGCCCCTCTTCCGGCTTCAATTGGGGTAAATATCGTCCGCAGCGGAGGCTGGATGTGGTGCTGGATGGCGATCCGATCAACGCCGATCCTCCCACCCCGACGGTACGCATCGACCACACCACCTCGATGGACGATCAGGGCATCGAACAGATTCACACGGATGTCAGCCTTGTCGTCGGCGGCCTGGAGAAGATGGGCTGGCTGGGTGGCGAAGCAGTGCAAGGAGATGCGCCGGTGGAGGATGAGGAAATCCGAAAGCGTCTGGAGAACCTGGGGTATTTGTAGGAAAATACTGGTGTGAAATTGGGTGGTCCGACTGGCTCGTCAAGTCGGGTTTATTCATAGGAAAATGCGTCAGGTCTGAGGACCTGACGCAACCGTTTTGGACTGGCCCGACACTTCAGTGTCGGGTTTCATCGGATTACCTGTACCGAGAAAGTACCCCCGCACCGAAGAGACCCGACACTGCAGTGTCGGGCCACCCTGAAAGGTGTAAAGAAAGGATAGACCCGGGCCGCAGGCCCGGGCCACACAGATAGCCAACCGATCAATCCACCTTCATCCGTCCCAGGCGCAGGGAGTTGAGGACCACGGTTACACTCGAAAAAGCCATTGCCCCGGCAGCCATCGCGGGGTGCAGGTGACGCAGCGCTTCGGGCACGGAGGGGAACAGGGCCAACACACCTGCTGCAACGGGGATCAGGGCGACATTGTAAGCGAAGGCCCAGAAGAGGTTCTCGTGGACTGTGCGCATCATTTTGCGTGACAGACGCACCACTCGCGGCAGGCCATGCAGTTCACCGCCGACCAGGGTGATGGTCGCCGTCTCGAGCGCCACATCAGTACCACTGCCCATCGCGATGCCGACATCGGCACGAGCCAGCGCGGGCGCATCATTGATGCCATCCCCGACCATCGCGACACGTTTTCCCTTCGCCTGCTCTTCCCGAACCACCGCTTCCTTGCCTTCGGGTAATACACCAGCAATAACACGTTTCAGGCCGATCTCCTCGGCAATCGCTCGTGCAGCTCGTTCATGGTCCCCGGTCACCATCACCGGCTCGGTCCCGAGCGCAACAAGCCGTTCGATAACCCGTTTCGCATCTGCTTGCAGCTCGTCCCGGGCGGTGATCAGGCCGAGCAGGGTACCGTCCTGCTTGACCAACATGACCGACTCTCCCCGTTCACGACTCTGCTGAATCGCTTTCTGGATTGGATCAGGTAGATCATCGCCCTCTTCGGGGCGGCCCACTTCAATCGTCGAGCCATCCACCACACTTCGCACCCCAATACCAGCCAATGCGGTATGTTCCTCGGGTTGGTGCAGTGCGAGGTCTCGATCCTTTGCCTCACGGACCACGGCTTGGGCGAGGGGGTGTTTGGATGGAAGCTGCGCATTGGCAGCGAGGGTCAGCAGGTCTGTCTCATCCCCGCCCTCGACCGGGAGGATGCCGGTAACTCGTGGCTGCCCGCGGGTCAACGTTCCCGTCTTGTCGAGCAGGATCGTATCGATGCGCCCGGCAGCTTCGACCGCTTCGGCGTCCCGGAAGAGAACCCCTTTCCGTGCGCCGAGCCCCATCCCGACCATGACCGCCGTCGGGGTCGCCAGCCCGAGTGCGCAGGGGCAGGCGATCACCAGCACAGCCACCATGCGGATCAAGGCCGGCTCAAGCGTACCGCCAACAATCCACCAGATGGCCAAAGTCACCAGAGCAATGGCGACAATCACTGGAACGAAGACAGCTGAGATTCGGTCCGCGATCCGTTGGATCGGCGCTTTACTGCCTTGCGCCTTGCGGACCAGCGCGATGATACGTGCCATTGCTGTATCGCTGCCAACATTGGTCGCCCGGACCTGCACCGCCGAGGTGAGGTTCACTGTTGCACCGAATACCTCGCTCCCCGCTTCCTTGTCCACCGGAACCGACTCCCCGGTAAGCGCGCTTTCATCTGCGGAGGAGCTACCCTGGATGATCTCACCATCGATCGGGAAGGCTTCGCCGGGACGGACCAGCACCACGCTCCCCTCCTGCACCATTCCGACCGGGACCACCTTGGTCGAACCGTCTTCCTCGACCAGGGTCGCTGTCTTGGGGGCGAGATTCATCAGGGCACGGATCGCTTCTCCGGTCCGTCCCTTGGCACGTGCTTCCAGCCACTTGCCGATCTTGATCAGGGTGAGGATCAGGGCGGCGGTCTCGAAATAGACATGCCCACCGCTGCCCAGCAGCAGAATAGCGACCGAATAGACATAGGCGGTAGTGG
Organism: bacterium; assembly: GCA_020444265.1. Lineage (GTDB taxonomy): Bacteria > Electryoneota > Electryoneia > Electryoneales > Electryoneaceae > JAHLLH01. Next base: position 56,484 of record JAHLLH010000007.1, on the reverse strand, counting down.
AACCCAGCGCCACCAGCACGTCCATGTTTGCCGATCCGCTGGTCAGGCTGCGCCATGCACCCTTGTAGTACCCTGCGCCAGTGTAGAACTGAACCGGCGACGCCAGCAGGAGCAGCAGGTAATTGACCCAGGGTTGGAACGACCACGAGCCGTATAGCCCGGCATCCCGTCCCATGGAAAGAATGACCAGCGGAATCGAAAAGACAATCCCCACCAGCAACGCACGCCGTTGCTTGCTCACCTCGATTCGACGTGCTTTTGCTTCCGGGTCCTCGGCGTCATCGCCAACCGAAGGCAGAACGAGCTGGTACCCGAAGGCTTCCACCGATTGGGCCATCGTATCGAGAGAGACCACTGATGGATCGAACCGGACCCGGACCGAATCGGTGGCGAGGTTCACGTCCGCCTCCTGGACCCCCTCGGTCTTTTTCAGCAGCGCCCGTTGCACGGCACTCGCGCATCCTGCGCAGTGCATCCCGACAACAGGAAGGTCCAATTCTTTGGTGGACATGGTCTCTCCAAAACAATTATGTCATTCCCAGCGCAACAGGATGCGCCAGTGATGTGATCCATCACAGGGGATTCCTGTTGCCTGCAGGTTCCCTGTGGTCACAATCCAGTTGTCACCGTATTGCAGGCCGGTAATGTCAGCAAAAAACGCAAAAAGGCGGTGGAATGATCCCCCCGCCCGAATTCTTAACTGATGCCGTGCTGACTATTCCGGCAGTACCAGCGTGTACCCCGCCTCCTTGACCGCTTTCTCCATCGCATGAAGCGACACCTGGTCTGGATCGTAGGTGACCGTAACCTGGTTTTTACCAAGGTCCACCTCGGCCTTCGACACGCCTGCTGTATCCTCTTCGAGGGTGGCTTGCACGTTCATCGCACAACCGTTGCAGGACATTCCTTCTACCTTCAGTGTGATGCTTCTGTCCGACATCTGATGCTCCTCTGCTCAATCTTACATTCTGTTGCACCCGGAACGTAGCACCATTCTCCCCCATCGCAAAAGGGGAAGTTGGTTGCTTCCCTCCGGTTCAGCGATCCTTCAGGCGGATCACAAATTTCAGCGAGCTCAAGGCGTCAGAGAAGGAAACCACCTTCACATCAACCACCCCTGCCTCCAGCCCGCGTTCCCGCACATGGTTTCCATTGAACTCCTTCATCCCCTTCGGCCAGAGCGCCCAGATCGCACCGTTAGGCTTTAATCGTGACCGTAGCAGGTTGAAAGCAAAGGTGTGTTCTTCGCAGTCCATGTAAACAAAGAGATGATCAAATAGGCCCGTTGTTTTGGTCTCGACCACTTCCGCGCCCGCCTCGATCAACTCGACGACAAAATCGGGGTCCTCAAACCCCAACAGGCCGACACGATGGCCCGGTTTGACGCCCAGTTTTTGGGTGCGAGGTTTCCTGCTGGGTGTCTCTTTTTTCGCCATCTACTTTCCTGTCTTCACTTGTGGGCGGGCCGGGCACTCCTTTGCCCGGTCTTGCCCGCCTGGGGCGGGTTTCTCTCCCATACCATCGACCTGATCACCGGGCCAAGCCTCGGCGTGACCCTCACGTCGTTGTGAGCGAAGCGAAGCAATCTACTTTTCTATTGGGGGCAACAGCCACCACCCCCGCAGCATTGCATCCATGTCTGCGACACCGTTCAAGGCAGATTGCCGCGACCCTGCGCTGTGCTACGCTCCTCGCAATGACGTGAGGTGCGAACCGACAGGGGGAATAAAACCCGGACAAGGGACTGTCCGAGCCACCCGTTTATCCTTCATTACATGACTGTCACCAAACGGTTCACTCTTCCGGTTTGGCGGCCAAGACCCATGCACCGCCGGATTGGATCGACCAGGGACCAAGGGTGTCACTGTCGAAGAAGACTGGCTGGGCGAAGCCGACATGGCGAAACAGCTCGCTCAACTCGCGAACCGTATACATCCGCATGTGGGACTCTTTCTCTTCCACCCGTCCATGACCGGAAAAGGTCCAGTGACTGTGCACCGTACTGGAGGAGGCCACCCAGGAACGCTCCTCGACCGCCATGACCTCGCCGCCGCGGCGCCAATCCCGTGGCTGAAAATGCCCGACGATGGTTTCCAGTGGATAACATTCAAGCAGAAACCGTCCACCGGGACGAAGCGAACGGTAGACCGCATCGAGCTGGGCGCGATTTCCCGTCTCGTCGAAATAGCCAAAGGATCCCCAAAGGCAAATGGCGGCATCAAATGCGGCTTTGCCGTCGAAGCTGCGCATATCCTCCTCGACCAGGTTCAGCATGACACCCGTCGCTTCGGCACGATCTCCGGCGACCTTCAACAGTCCCGGATGCAGATCGACACCGGTCACATCGCAGCCACGTTCCGCGAGCGCAACTGCCTGTCCGCCAATACCGCAGGGAATGTCAAGGAGACGTGTCCCCTCCCCCACGTCGAGCAGGGGGATCATCCGGCTGACTTGCTGATCGTAGTCTTGGGCATTCATGTGGTTCAGATGGAATTCTTCCCAGAGCCCCTCGAAAAACTCCTGCCACCAGTGGGTTGGTTCGCTCATGGTTGGTCCCACGCTGGTTGGTTGGTTGACGGATTTCTGGTTACGGCGTCTAAATGTAGGCCGAATGTGGCGGTATTGCGAGGGAGGGGATGAGGTTGCATCCGGTCTGCCGACCGGACGCGTTTCCCTTTGGATGAACAGACCCGACTTGACAAGCAAGTCGGGCCACCCTGAGATAGGGTGGCCTCTTGTCATTGCGAGCGAAGCGAGGCAATCTGCTTTTGATTGGGGGTGACAACCCCCACCCACGCTGCACAGCATCGGTGTCTGCGACACCGTTTCAAAGCAGATTGCCACGTACCTTTGCTGCGCTACGGTCCTCGCAATGACGTGGTGGAGACAAAGTGCGAGTGGACGGGAGGGAGTGAAACCCGCCCCAGGCGGGCAAGCCTGGGCAGGGGACTGCCCGGGCCACCCGGACGTACCACTCAAAAAACGGGGCTGCCAAAGCAGCCCCGTCATATCAATGGCCAATATCTCCGTGGCTTAGATCCTTCAGGACATGCATCGCACGCCCTTCTGGATGACAATCGCCACGGCGATTGTCACTTCATCAGGACCAACTTCTGTGCAGCGGTCCGTCCGGCACCAGCATCAAGTGTCAGGAAGTAGACCCCCGAAGCGAGGCTCGCCGGGGCGGCCCACTCGATCTTGTGGGTACCGGCCTGCATCGCACGCAGGGTGCGGTTGTCCACCTGGCGACCCAGGATATCGAACACCGCCACCTTGACATCGCTCGCCTGCGGCAGATGCAGCGTGAGGACAGTCGAAGGGTTGAAGGGGTTCGGATAAGCCGGATCAAGCCCGAACTCGGTCGGAAGATTCACTTCCGGTGCACTCACCAGTTGCGAGTGGACGGTGATCGGCATGGTGATGCTGCCGTCGCCATTCATGTAGTCAATCAGCAGGTCGACCTCATAGTCCACATCGCCCGGCAGCATTCTGCCGTCAATACTCATCGAAATCAACGCCTCTCCCTGGGTCTCGATCGTGCCAGACGCCGGGGACAGGGTGATATAGGGAACCGCCCAGTCGAGTTTCTCGAGGGTCAGACGGTAGCCATCCTGGATCGAATAGGTGATCGCAGCGTTCAGCCAGAGGTCTTCCGCATCTTCGAGGCCGGCAATCACTTCGCTGCCGTAGACCGTAGCGTTGTAGGGCAGATCCTCGTAGCCGCCATACTCGCCCGATTCCGGGTCGAAGAAGGACATGCGGCAAAGCTGGCCGGTGGCGGCACTGCTGACATACAGCTTGTAGCCACCCGGTGCGCTCGGGAAGTAGCCCATACCCTTGACCAGTGTGCCAAAGGGAATCTCGACCTGCACCTCGCCGTCACGATTGACCGCGGCCAGGCCGGAGGAGTTGTCCGCTGCCCAGAACCAGTCATGATCGGAATCATAGGCGAGGGCACGGTTCGGATTGAATGGGCCGGGAATGGTATCCTGTGGGACGCCATTCATATCGAACCCGACAATATCCGTTCCTTCTGACCCGTAGATCAGGGTGCCATCTGTAGTGAGATCGTAGTAGCCGCTGGACGAGGTCGAAGGTTGATCGAAGCTGCCCAGCAGGGTACCATCGGCCGTCAGCTTGTAGATCTTGTTTGGTTGTTCAGAACCATTGCCACCGGACACCAGCAGCATGCCATTGAACATGGTCACACCAGCAATCCGGTTGTCCCCGGTGACATCCTGAACACCAAACTCGCCGTAATTCTCGAACGGCTCGAAGGGTTCCACACCAGCGGGGCGAAGTTTCGAACCCCACTCCAGCGGACCGCCAAGGTTGTTGATGGTGAAGCTTGTATCGAGAACCGCATTGGTCGGGACGGTCACCTCGATCGCAGTCGGATCGAGTTCCGCTTCCACATTCCCAAGCTCCGCGTCAATCTCGATCAACCCGCCGGATGTGACGGTGATAAAGTCGGTGTAGAAACCGTAGCCGTCCGCGCTGATGGTGATCGTGTAATCACCCGCGACAATCGACTGGAAGCCGAAGATGCCTTCATCATCGGAAGCGGTCGTGAATGAATCATCCCCTTCCAACTCGATCAGCGCTCCGGCAATCGGCTCTTCCGTGATGATGTCGGTCACCGTACCAGTAATATCACCGGCAGGCTCGACAAATCCCTTGGCGGCAAGCGCGGCGTAAACTTCGCTCCGGTACCGTCCATCAAAGAGATCCAGCTCGCCCTGGAGCAAGCCCTGTGCAGCGTCAACCACGGTTCCGCTGGCACTCTGGTAATAGAGACCCTGGAAGACAATCGCGTCTGCGGTGTCCGGATCGAGCGATTCACGCATCAACCAAAGAGCGTTCGACCAGATGGTCCCGTTGGTGTAAATGTTGGAATTGCCCCAACCACCCGGATAGGTTGATCCGGTGATCACCGTACGCCCATTCCAGAAGCTGTTGTGACCGTCCCAGTTAAAGACCCACGTGTTGTGGTAATCTGAGAGGCGGGCGCTGTAGGTCACCGCTTCGTAGTCACCAAATCCTTCCGAGATGCTGCGCATGTCGAAGCTCCAGTTTCCCGGAGTCGCCGCATGGTGCAGCGCATGGCCATACTCGTGGATGACCACGTCGGCATCTTCAGCATCGTCGACACCACCTTCACCCCATGCGATACGATTTTGCGACGGGATGTAGTGGGAGTTATCATCGCCGTTGAGTCCGTGCGGGTCGGCGACGATCGAGTTATTCTGCAAGTCCATGAACCCAAGCGACTGGATGTGACGCTGCCAGGTGTCAATGTGGTAGTAGACGTTCACATCTTCGAAGCCCTGCTCAGCGCGCGTGAAAGAGAAGCCATCCAACGTCGGGCTCGACACGGGCGTGTCGTTCGGGGATTCAAAGTTGAAGATGTTGACAAAGGGGCCGGTTAGACGATACGCACCATTGCTGAAGGTGAGGTCGAGAAGGTCCACTTCGACCCGTTCCGCGTTCAATTGCGTATTGTCGCCATCGTTGTTGTCCGAGTAGCTTCCCCCATAATTGACCCCGGCTGTGGTGACTGGATCCGGGTTAAACGCATGCCCGGTTCCATCTTCGTAGCGCATCTGGTCGTAGGTCGCCAGGTGCTCCCCGGTGGTGGCATCCCAGATCACAATCCAGTCGCCCATCGGCTCGAGGGTCGGGTAGTTGACGACCCAGGCGAGGTGGTCCGACCCATGGTCGCTGCGGAAACCGTTCAAGCGGACCACGGGAATCTCTTCGAGGCATTCTTTCGCGCCAAGCAGCACCTCGGTGCTGGTCAGGGCGGTGCTGCTGCTGATCGAAGGCGACGTGGTCGCAAGTGAGAAGCCGGAATACGGGTTCGCCGAAACCATGGTGATGTCACGGTCACGGTTCATCGAAACATTGAAGAGCGCGTTGTACACCGGAATGCCCTGGAAGGTCTGCTGCAGGTGGACATGGTGTCCGCCACGGCTGTTCTTTACCATTAGAAGCCGCATATCGGAAACGGCGGTTTTGCCGAATTGCGCTGCATTGTCCTGAACAAATCCGCGCGCTGCCAGCTCCGGGGTAGCCTGTGAGGTCGGCTGGTTCACGCCATACCAGGCGAGGGTTTCGCCGGTGGTGCTGTCGATCCGCTTGTTGGCGGTTGAAAACGAAGCGCGTTCGCTGATCTGCTGCACTTGCAGCGTTGCTGGCGCTTCCGGGGCCTTCTTCGCATACAGGGTTGTATGGGTAAAGGCGAATACTGCCACGGCAAGCAAGAGTGCGGTGAGCCGTGTTGAAAAACGTCTCAAAATCATCGGTCAGCCCTGTTATGTAGGTCGGCCATTCCCCATTGTTGGCCAAGTCTTACAATGTAGAGGGTCGCCCGGAGGGGAGCAAGCATGATGTTGGGAACCCCAGAATCTCGTAATTTCAGTCCTTACAAAAGAATGTGGGTATCTTTTGGAGACCGTGAGTTGATCCCGTTCACACAGAGAGCCACCGAGGCTCGTAAACGGCTCCCGAGCTTGAAGCGTCTCCTTGCGAGTTGCCGTCTCTGCGCGTGGGAGTGCGAAGCCCGTCGCCTGCGGGGTGACTTGGGCGAGTGTGGGCTCGATGGACGACTCTACCTTTCCAGCACCTCGTTGCACCATGGCGAAGAGCCGGTCATCAGTGGGGAACGTGGTAGCGGGACCGTCTTTTTCACCGGTTGCAACCTGCACTGTCCCTTCTGCCAGAACTTCATGTTCAGCAAGCTGCATCACGGACGCCCGGTCACACCGAAAACCCTCGCGGCGAAGATGATCCGTCTCGCACGCGAGGGAGCGCATAACATCAACCTGGTCACCCCAACTCCCCAGATTGCACCAGTTCTGGAGGCGTTGATCCTCGCCTGGGACGAGGGCCTCGACCTGCCGATCATCTACAACTGCGGTGGGTATGAAAATGTCGAGACGCTTCGTCTGCTGGACGGCCTGATTGATGTCTACCTCCCCGACCTGAAATACGGCAGCGATGATGCGGGCAGACTCTCCGGTCCCAAAGATCATTTCACTCGGAGCCTGGCGGCGATCCACGAGATGAAACGTCAAGTAGGGCCGCTTGCGCTGGACGAAGAAGGCGTTGCCAAACAGGGGTTGATCGTGCGGCATCTTGTCCTGCCCGGCGGGTTGAGCGACACCGACCATGTGTTGCAAACAATCTCCGAACAAGTCGGACAAGATACCGCGGTTAGCCTGATGTGCCAGTACTTCCCCATCGAACCGGTCAGCGACCACCCCGCCCTGGGCCGTCCCCTCAGCGCGATCGAGTACGGCCGCGCCATCAAAGCGATGCACCACTACGGCTTGACCAATGGCTGGATGCAGAAGTTTCGTGCGCCCCATACCGTGCGGAAGTGGGAACCGCGGAAGGAGATGTAAGGGGAAGTGTGGCCTGAGGTGTCATCCCGGGCTTGATCCGGGATCCAGAATCCGAGTGACACAGGAGAAGATCCCTCGACCCCTGCATTACGAACCCGGATGGCACTCTCTCCCCCTGCCCAAGAGTCTCAGCTGGATCCCGGGTCAAGCCCGGGATGACATCTCCCTGCGATTGTGGCCATCCAGCCTCCAGCTCTTGTCCCCCTGCCTCGCTCACTCTACCTTTCTTTTGTACAAAACGAACAGAACCGTGTCGTTGGAGGGTGCATGATTGAGAAGACGGCGAGCGAAGCCCGTCAGAATTTCGCGGAGTTGATTAACCAGGTTGCCTTTGGCGGGGAACGGGTCATGATCCATCGTCACGGCAAAGAGCTGGCCGCAGTCGTCCCGATGGGCGACCTCTCCCTGCTGAATGATCTCGAGACACGGATCGACCTGGACGATGCCCGTAACGCGCTGAAAGAGGCGCAGGAACAGGGAACTGTCTCGCTGGAAGAACTGAAACAACAGCTCGGTCTGTGAGGGGGAGATCATGGCCTACAGTGTCCAATTCGGCCCGACCGCCCACGAACAGCTCGCGCGTCTCGACCTGCGCCGTCAGCGCCGTGTCATCCAGCAGATCGAAAAGGAAGCCGCGCTTGCTGTGCCGGAGGGCGACAAGACAAAACGTTTGCGACGGTTACGTGTCGACGACCAGCGGCTGGTCATCCTGGAGTTGCACCAGCAGCAGCAGATTCTCGTATTGAAGGTCGCCGGGAATGAGGATTTGCGTCGGTTGGTGGAGCCAACGGCGGGGGATTAGATGTAGGCCGGCGGCAGCCGGACATTCCTTATCAGGATGGTCGGGGGCCATGAGGCCCCATTTTAATTGCAGGTCGGTCCACCCACCTCTACAGTCCCAACTCCCTCGCATACATCGCGCGCAACTTTGCGATGGTTGTGGGGCTGTGACCGGCATAGTGGTTGTTGCTGTATATGTAGAGACGTTCCGCACGTCCCTCTTGCTGAGCCATGAATCGCGCCCAGCGCTCCAAGCGATCATCGTGGTTGATCACTTCTTTGTCCCAGGAGGTCGTGACCTCCTCGATCTCTTTGCGGTCGCCCAGGAGACGGATATACCCCCAGTTCACCGTCCACGGATCATGCTTTTCTGCCAGCTCGTCCGCCATCGGCATCCAAGCCTGATCCACCAGGGTCAGGGCAACCTTGTGACGTCGCAGCAGCTCGATAAACGGTTCCTTCAGCCACCACTTGTTGCGGATTTCAACAGCAAATTCGAAATCACGGGGTAGATCCTCGAGGAAACGGTCCAATCGTTCGATAAACTCATCAACGGATGAAAAGGCCGCCTTCGCCAGATAGGGGAACTGGATCAGCAGCGGTCCCGCCTTGGCACCGAGCAAACTCATCACTTCCAGAAAACGGTCCCGCACGGCGTAGGTGGCATCGGGCATCAGGATCTTGCTGCCATCCGGCTTCGGTCCCTCACCGCAGTGGACAATCTGCTTCGGGAACTTCGCCGAGAAGATGAACCCCTCCGGCACCTTGTCCGCCCATCCTTGCACGGTCCGTGCGCTGGGAACGGCATAGTAGGTGGCATCGATCTCGACAGTCCGGTAATGCTGCGCATAGAAAGAGAGGTAGTCGGCCGGTTTGGTGCCGGGCGGGTAAAAGGGTCCGACCCAGTCCTTTTCGGAGAAGGAGGAGGAACCGAACCAGACAATATCATCCGGATCATGTTCCGGTTTCGCGGTGAAAAGATGACTCTGCATGGTGTTAAGCTTGGGACATCGATTTGCCTAACGCAAGGGAAAGGTCAAGCGAAGATGGTATCACCTGAACCTCGCGAGGATTAAAGAGGGCAAGACGGACATGGTCGCACCATCGGCCATCGAGACGAAGGTAGCTGTGGGAATACCCCTCGATGATGAAGCCCAACCGTTCGAGCAGGGCGAGGGATCGCTTGTTATTCGGACGGACATTCGCTTCGATCCTGTGACGTTTCCGCTCGTCAAACATCCACGCCAACGCCGCGCCGAGCGCTTCCTGCATATACCCCCTGCCTTCCACTGAACGATCCAGCTTGTAGCCGAGCACCGTTGAATGCTGGGGTTCGCCCATAATCTGGGTGAAGCTCATATCCCCGACCAGCTGCCCATCGCAGAGAATCGCGAAACCGTGGAGACGGCCCGCTTTGTGATGGTGAAACCTTTCTGCGAGACGATCCCGCCAGAAGGCGCTTGTTTCAAATCCTTTGGGTGGCGAGGGCATGGACGAGCGATGGAAGTCAAGATTACGCTCCACATAGGCGCAGAACTCCTCCGCCCGTTCCGGCGAAGGAACCACCAGTTGCAGACGTGGGGTTTCGGCGATCAGGATGTCAGCGGTCATCGGGTTCTCCTTCATGGGTGAAGGAAAATAGCGAGGTAGAGAACGGAGAATGTGTGATCAGGCACACCTTATTGGACAGCTAAGTCATTGCGAGGAATCGCCCCGGCGCAAAGCGTCGCCGGATGACAAAGCAACCCCCTTCCGCCGGCAGAATGCTGCCACAAGGAAGGGGGTTGATTCGTTGGTGCAATGAGCCGCCTCGCAATGTCTTTTACTTCGCGATCAGGTTCTCGGGGTTGAGGCCCTTGAACGAGTCGTGGACAAAGACGCCATCTTTGCGGATCAGCTGATCGTCAATCCAGATCTCGCCGCCGCCGTACTCCGGGGTCTGGTTGCAGACGAGGTCCCAATGGACCGCGGAACGGTTGCCATTGTCGGTATCGTCGTACGCATTGCCCGGGGTAAAGTGGAACGAGCCGCCGATCTTCTCGTCAAAGAGGATCTCGTCCATCGCGAAGTTGATGTAGGGGTTGCAGCCCAGCGCGAACTCGCCGATGTAGCGTGCGCCCTCATCCGTGTCGAAAACCTCGTTGATCCGTTTGGTATCGTTGGAGGTTGCCTCGACAATTTTGCCGTTCTCAAACCGCAGCACCACATCCTTGAAGGTGAAACCGTGGTAGGTCGAAGGCGTGTTGTAGGAGATGGTGCCGTTGACCGTATCGCGCACGGGGCAAGAGTAAACTTCGCCGTCCGGAATATTGCGCTGACCATCGCACTTCACCGCGCCAATACCCTTGATCGAGAAGGTCAAGTCAGTACCCGGACCCTTGATGTGGACCTTGTCGGCATTGCGCATAAAATCGGCGGCCGGGTCCATCATCTCGGACATCTTTTTGTAGTCGACCCCGGCGGTCACGTTGAAGTAGTACTCTTCAAACGCTTCGGTGGACATGTTGGCCATCATCGCCATCGAGGGGGTCGGGTAACGCAGGACGACCCACTTGGTGTTGGGAACTCGCTCGTTGGCATGTACCGGCTGGAAGACCTCGGTGCCCCACAGGGCGTTCTTTTCGCTCGGCAGGTCCGACAGCTCTTTAGCATTGCTGTAGCCGCGGACACCGATGAAGGCATCCATATTCTTCATCCGGTGCAGCTCGGTGTCCTGCATCGCCGCAAGGGATTCCTTCGAGGCACCCATCAGCAGGCTGCGCAGCAGGTGGTTGTACTTGAGTTCGAGCAGCGGGTAGCCGCCAGCCTTGTAGACCGCTTTAATCAGGGAGTCGATGAACTCGATCGGGGTGTCGTACGCCTCGATCAACACTTTCTCGCCCGGCTTGACTTCGGTCGAATAGGTGACCAGGAGCTCTGCCAGCTTGTCATGCCGTGGATCGTGCACAATTGCCTCCGTCTATCGTTTTTTGAACCGGAACTGTTGTAGTACGGTTGCGTCAGACGCCCACGTCTGACGCAAGATCGTGCGCTTGCGCGCGAAAGACCGTCAGGCTCGGGGGCCTGATGGAACGTTGCTTGTCATTCCGGGCTTGACCCGGAATCCAGCATCTAGAGTTGTCTATGAAAACGAAACCTTGAATCCGAACGACACAGCCAGCGCCGAGTCCCCGTCAGGTCTCCGCTTCGCTAAAGACCTGACGGAACGGGTCTGTCATCCCCAGCGCGACAGGCCGTGTCAACGGCCTTGCAGCCGCAGGCTGCCACCAGCGCGTCGGGGATCCCCTTCCTCCTCGCACCGCCATCGGGGATGCCCGACGGCCCCAACACCAACTTCATTGCCCATCTGCGGTGGACATGGGACCTGGGCATGACACAGTGTCCTTCCGCGTCAGACCAATCAGAATGAAACCCGGGACTGAAATCTCGGGCCACCCACCGTCAGGTCTCCGCTTCGCTAAGGACCTGACGGAACAGTCTATTCGCTTGCAGCCAGAACTTTGTCAACCTGGGCAAGCACAGCGTCGCGTCGCTCATCGGCCTGCTTCATCATGCTGTCGATACCATCCAGCATCTTCTTGACAAAGACCTTGTCCTGGATACCGGGAACGTTGATGCGCACATTTAACGCCGCCCCATAGACACCAGCATGGGCGCAGAGTGCCGCCACACCACCATCCGACACGCTGTTCACATTCCCCTTTGCTGCAACCACATCGATCAGGTCGAAACATTCGAGGGACATTTCGCAGACGGTATACGGAATCAGGGTCGCCGCCTTGTTCGCCTCGTCGATCGCGAGGTCACGCGCCTCAATTTCTTCGTCCGTCTTCTTCGGCAAACGCATTGCTGCCATGACCGCATTGAAGCTATCGGTGTCATCATCGATCGCTTTCAGCAGGCGGTCCTTTAGACTTTGACCTTTGACGCCGACCTCTTCCATCTCCGCCCAGACCTCTTCATAGCCGATTTTGCCATGCGTCAGGTTTGAAACCATCGTCGCGAGGCTGGCACCGAGCGATCCTGCCAGCGCGGCGACCGACCCACCGCCCGGGGCAGGGGATTCTGAGGCGAGGACATTGTTGAACCTGGTGATCGTCATATCGACGAGACGATCCGACCGTTTCTCTGCAATCGCATATTCGACAATTTTCTTGTCGGGATCGAACTCGGTCATATCGTTCAAGCCCATCGATTCGATCGCGACACGGACCAGCTCTCGTTCCTCTACAGCTGTTGAACGGCCCTGCTTGGCGAGGAAAAAACGACCCGCATCGAGCATCGGCTTGAGCGGAATCAGGCCAACAATTTCACTTCCGGTGACACGGCAACCCATCTCGCCCGCGATGTCGCAGACCTTGTCGAAGACCTGGTGAGGCGCGGTGATGTCGGAGTCTGTCAGGTTCATGGTCACCTGCGCCTGCTTCCACTCCTCCAGGTACCAACCCGCCGCTTTACAGTGCTGAAACAGGCCCGGAATCTTGGTCGTTTTTCCGTTTTCATCACGGATAATTTCGCGCTTATCGTCACGCTTCACATGCCCCTTTTCACGGATGATCAGGGCGATGTCCTTCGCGATCCGGGCGTGGCGGGTGTTCAGATTAATGTTGTAGGCGCTGAGGAATTTCCGTGCGCTGATATGTATCGCGCCGAATTTGGGTCGGAACTCGTGCGGGCCGAAGTCCGGTTTCCATTCCGGGTCCTTCATTTTCTGCGGAAGCGCCTCGTACTCGCCTTTTCGGACCACGGCGAGGTTGCGCCACTCTTCTTTGCTGGCGGCGAATTCGTAGAGGTAGACCGGTACATCAAGTTCCTTGCCGACTCGTTCCCCAAGCTGTTTCGCCAGTTCCACACACTCATCCATCGTCATGTTGGCGACCGGCACAAAGGGGCAGACATCGGTGGCACCGGCACGTGGGTGTGCGCCGGTTTGCCTGGTCATGTCGATGAGCTGGGTGGAGACCTCGATCAGGCGGAAGGCCGCCTCGACGACCGCATCCGGTTCTCCGGCGAAGGTGATGACGGTACGGTTGGTGTCGGCACCAGGATCGACATCCAGCAGCGTAACACCCTCCACCGCTGCTGCAGCGTTCGCGCAAGCATCGATCACTGCCTGGTCACGACCTTCACTGATGTTCGGAACACATTCCACGATCTTCTTCATGCCACCATCTCCTGGATCACCGTTTGTCGTTCTTCGCCTGACTTAGGGTGTGCTAAATTGCACGCCTGGGTAGCGGAGCACCCAGGCCACGATATTGCTGAATCGGCAAGATACACTCGCTGTTTCAAGCGGGCAAGGCAGGCTCCCCGGGGGGATGTTGTCACTGTTTGCGAGGGTCGGGAACACCTACCGTTCCAACACCCCGCCATTCGACCGTGATTTCATCCGGGCCGACAGCTTCGAGGGTAAACGAGGTGTTATCGGGGGCGACAATCAGGCTGAACCGTCCATGCTCGTTAACCATCGACCGCCCATCAGCTAACACACCATCGAAATAGCCAATCCGGTCGAACCGAAGCTGAGCAAAGGGACCATCGCTTTCCGTCGCCTCTTCTGGTATGGCGGCCACCCAGGTCTGGGCAGCCGAGATGATGCCGAGTCCATCCTGGATCAACGAGGCCTCGACCGCCTGTCGGCTGCTCGGCTTGATCATCTGGACGGTGACCGCGATGGCTGCGGCGAGCAGCACAAGGGCGAGCCCTGCGAAAAGGATCCGGTCGAAACGCTGGTCGCGAGCTGTCGGTTTGGTCTCTTCCTGGTCCATCGTCTCCCCATCTAGCGGTTGTTGTCAGCCTGATTCATTTCCTGCAGTTTTTCTTTGGCAATGCCGAGAATCTTTTCAACGACCTGCTTACCAGCATCCCACTCAAACGTTGCTTCCTCGGAAGCCATCTTTTCAAGTTTTCGTCCCAGGATTGTCAACACCTCGAACCCGAAGGTCCCGCCGCTTCCTGCGACACGATGGCCATAGAGGCGCATCTTCGAGGCATCTTGTTCCTCTTCCAGCAGAGTGGTCGTCCGTTTTACCAGGTCCTCGATGTATTCCAGGCGCAGTGCTTCCATTTCCGGGTCCACTGATGTTCGCATCGCGGGTTCCGAACCTCCTCGTCCAAGTTGTTCAATTTTGTCTGCCAGCTGTTTCGGGTCAAACGGTTTGGCGACATAATCATCCGCCCCCACCGCGAGGTTACGTTCGCGGTCTCCGCGCATCGCATAAGCAGTCAGGGTGAGAATGGGGATACGATCCCCTCCCGGGGTCGCTCGAATTTGACGGATGGCCTGGTGACCATCCATACGTGGCATCTGAACATCGAGCACAAGCACATCGAACGCTTGCTCCAGGTAGAGCTCTACCGCTTCCTGCCCATCTTCCGCCAGCACGACTTCATGTCCTCGCGCTGTCAGCACATGCTTGATCAACGTGCGGTTGGGTGGGTGGTCATCGGCAACCAGCACACGCAGGCTGTTTTCGCTGTCTACCTGCTTGGGATGCGAAGACTGCACGACCTTCGGAGCAGCAATCTTGATGTATTCACAGGGAACCTCAACCGTGAACGTTGTTCCCTGCCCGACCTTGCTTTTAAAGCTGATCGAACCGTCCATTGCTTCCACAATCCGGTTGCTGATCGCCAGACCCAGCCCGGTACCTTCGAGCTTAGGACGTTGCGGTTCGGTCACCTGATAGAAGGGTTCAAAGATCTGTTTCCCAAGCTCCTCCGGGATACCACGTCCAGTATCCTCCACTTCAATGCGGATACCATCTTTTGCCCCAGTCGATTGGACGCGAATGGTGACTCGACCTGTCTCGGTGAACTTGATTGAATTAGCAACCAGGTTGGTCATCACCTGCCTTAAGCGTGCGCGGTCGAGCAGAACTCCGCCGGGCAGAGCACCCAGTTCGACAACGAGCTGAAGCTGTTTTTTCTCTGCCAGGGGACGATAGAGGTTGGCGACCTCGTTGCTCAGCTGACGAATGTCTATTTCTTCCGGTTCAATCACCAAACGTCCCGCTTCAATCCGGCTCAAGTCGAGGATGTCGTTGATCAGGCTGAGCAGGTGATCCCCTGCGGAGAGAATCTGGGAAACAAAGGAACGGGTCTCGTCATCCGCATCCTGATCATTCAACAGCCGTGCAAACCCGAGGATGGCGGTTAACGGGGTGCGGATTTCATGGCTCATGCTGGCGAGGAACTGCGACTTGGCCTCGTTGGCCTCTTCCGCAATTCGCCTCGCCACCGCGGCATCTTCATAGGCCCGACGCAACTCTTCGGCAGCATGTTCGACAGCAACACGTGACTTTTCTGCTTCACGTTTCGCCACTTCGAGCTGCTCGTTTCGCTGAGCCAGTTCGTTTGTCGTCTTTTTAACCCGTTCCTCGGCAGCCTTACGGTCGGTGATATCACGCTGAATCGAAACAAAATGGGTCACCCGTCCACTCGCATCAAAGACCGGGGAAATGCGCCATTCAACGGTATACTCTGTGCCGTCCTTCCGATAATTGACTGTCTCCCCGACAAACGATTTTCCGCTGGCCAGGTCGATTTTCAGCTCCTTCAGCATCTCCCGGTTCGTCTTCGGTCCCTGAAGAATGCGAGGCGTTTGTCCGAGCACCTCTCGCGGCGCATAGCCGCTGATCCGGCTGAAGCCCTCGTTGACGAAAACAATCCGAGGTCCGGGTTTTTCCAGCTCCGAATCCGTAATCACCACGGCTTCTTCCGCATTTCCGATCGCTGTGGCCAGCAGACGAAGCTGCTGTTCGCTGCGACGGCGTTCGGTGATGTCACGCGAAGTCAGCACCACCCCTTCCACATTGGGGTCGTCCAGACGGTTGCTTGCGATCGACTCGAGGTAGACCCAGTGGCCTTCTTTGTGCCGGATGCGGAACTCGATGGGAACACCGGTATCCGGGTTACGGAGGGTTTCCTGGAAACGATTGACCACCTCATCCAGATCTTCCTGGTGGATCATGTCGAAAATGCTCTTGCCAAGCATCTCGTCGAATTGATACCCGAGGACACGTTCGACAGAAACTGTCTGATAGATCAGTTTTGCGTCGGCAGTGAAAATGCTGATCAGGTCGGACGAGTTCTGAACGAGCGAACGGAACCGCTGCTCGCTACGTTCAATCGCCTGCTGGGCCAGCTTCCGGTCATTGATATCAATCGTGGTCAGCAAACCGCCAATAATGCCACCGTGATCATCATGCACCGGGATCAACTGGATTTCGAACCAACGGATTTCACCGCTGAGGAATTCGGTACGGCTCTCGTACTTAATTGTCTCGCCACGCAGGACTCGTTTGACCGAATCACTGAAACGCTCCATTTCTTCAGGCAGGGCATAGTCAAGAATTGACGCCCCTTCCTGCATCTTGCCGCCAATAGTCTGTTCACGGTCCCATTCAGCAAGGCGATTCAACGCGAGGATGCGGGTTTCGTTGTCAAAGAGGACAAATGCCTGGAGTGTGCTGTTGAAAATGGCCTTCAGTTTCGCTTCGGATTCCTGAAGGGCACGGCGGACCTGTTCCTGGCTGGTAATGTCGCGGCAGACACCCTGGATCTCAATGACTTGTCCATTCTCGTCGAATATGGCCGAGTTTTCCCAGGACAACCAGCGCCATTCGCCTTTTACCCGTACGCGATGCGCGACAGACACCCGGTACGGTGGACGGGACATCCTGGTGACAGCACGCAGGGTGCGACGGTAATCCTTCGGGTGAACGGGGGGAATAAAACGATTGCCAAGCAATTCATCGCGTGGTTTGTCGAACATGCGACAGAAGGCATCGTTGGCAAAGGTGTAGTAGCCATCCTTGTCAATCCGGACAACCATGTCATCCTGTGAATTAACCACCCCCTGCAGATACTGAGCCGTTCGCCGCAGGTTCTCATCCGCGTAAATCCGCCCCAGACTATTTGCTACGACCGAAGCGAGGGAACTGAGGGCGCGTGTCTGATCCTCTTTCAGCAATTCAAGAGGAACACCTTTGAGAATCAGGAAGGCGGACGCATGGTCACTCTGCTTGATTGGCACCATGATGGAATCGTGAGTGCAGAGATGTACAAGCTCGGTCGGGCAGGTACGATTCTCGACATGATGCAGGATGCCGCTTTCCCGTAAAAGCAGGGAAAGCTTGGGTGAAATTTCAATCTGGGCGGGGGCATCTTTCAGTCGCTTTTGACGCAGGAGAACAAATTGATTCGGTTCCTGGAAGAGATAGACCGCCCCGGAGTGATAACCCGCGATGTCCATGGAGACATCGAGGGCACGGTTCAGCGCCAGGTCAGGATCATTGGTGACACTTAGCAGCTTCGCAAGTTCAAGTTGCGTTTTTGTCTGTTGGGAGGTCCTGGCAATCGCGGTGATATCATGGGCAACAAAAGCAACCCCTTCAAATCTTCCTTTGCCTGAAAACCTGGGTGTCACGGTAAGATGCAGCTTGCGTTCTTCTCCATCAGGACGTTTTACATTCAGTTCGATAGCGCCGGTTTCACCCCGACTGGCCCGTTTGAACTGCTCGAGGACAACCTGTTGTTCCTCTGGAGGCAGAACATCTTCCGGCCTTTTTCCAAACAATACTTTAGCATCCATCCCGGTCATACGGGCCAGCGCCTGGTTGGCATAGGTAAGACGCCGCTCGGTATCCACAATACCTACCCCATCGCCCAAACTGCCCAGAACGGTCTGGTAGGCGGCAATCTCTTCGTAGGAAGCCCGGTCCTGTAAGGCACGCTGCTCAATCGCTACGATAAAATCGCCAATCGTGTCCGTCTGGAAATCCTCGAGGGTGAACCACGCATAGGCTCCGCGCTGATAGGCGATGGCCCGGTGCCCCGGGTTGGATGTATTCAGCAGGAGCAGCACGGGGGGCAGGTCGTATTCTTCGGAGATGTCTTTCAGAAGTTCGGCCAGCGGTCTGCGCGAAAAGCCTTCGCTCATCAACAGCAGGCCATCCCACCCCTGCTTCAGCTGCTTACGCAGCTCGCGAACATTCTCGACCGTTATCAGGGAGAACGATGCCGCCTGCGATTGGCCCAGCGCTTTCCTGATGATTGGTAGTTCGTTGTCTGGTTTGCACGCGAGCAGTATCTGGCAGGATGATCTGCCCATACTTTACTCCCCGACTCGTCCACAACCTTGCACAAGGGGGCTTGCAGCAAGAAGGACTCGCACAGCCCCGACCTCGAAAAGGTACAGGAAACATACCGTTATCGCTAGTTCTGAGCGTGATTTCCAATGTGCCTCCATGGTGCTCGACGACTCCGAGTGGACGGTTTTATCCCCCCTCTGTGTATGATACTTTTGAAGTTGTGGATTCAGCCATCCGGTTGGATCCACATGTGCCCAGAAACGATCCGGGCTTCCGCTTCGCCCCAGCCCGGTCCTAAAAAGGGAGTATGCGCGACATGGCGCAGTTAAATGCCAAGCAGATCGAAGACTTGCTGAAGCAAGTCAAATACCCCGGCTTCAGCCGTGACATCGTCTCCTTCGGTATCGTTCGTGGTATTGAGGCGGAAGGCCCTCAAGTCAGCCTGCATCTCGAGTTTTCCACCAGCGACACCTCCATTTCGGACAAGGTGGAGCAGGATATCAAAGCCCTGTTGAAAGAGCAGGGAGTCGAACAGGTGGCGGTGAAGGCTGACCATAAAGACCCGCAGAAGCAGAAAGCGGAAAAACCTGAGACCGAAGACCTGGTACCCACCGTCAAACACATTGTGGCGGTCGCCTCCGGCAAAGGTGGCGTTGGCAAGAGCACCGTTGCAGCCAACCTCGCAATTGCTTTGAGTCGTATTGGGCTGAAAGTCGGCTTGTTGGATGCGGATATCTACGGCCCGTCCGTCGCAATGCTGCTCGGATTGTCCGACGAACCGGAACCGGCTGAAGGTCAGAACAAGCTCAAGCCGATGGAAGCCTTTGGTGTCAAAGCCATGTCCATGGGTGTACTGGTTGATGCCGACACCCCGCTGGTCTGGCGTGGCCCGATGGTCTCCAGCGCGGTCGAGCAGCTGCTGCGTGATGTCGTCTGGGGCGACCTGGACATTCTCGTCCTCGACATGCCCCCGGGCACCGGCGACATTCAGCTGACGGTTGCGCAGAAGGTGAAACTAACCGGGTCGGTCATTGTGACCACCCCCCAGGAATTGGCCCTGATAGACGCCCGAAAGGGCATCGCGATGTTCCAGAAGGTCGAAGTGCCTGTGCTGGGCCTCGTCGAGAATATGAGCTTCTTCCTCGCGCCGGATACAGGCGTTCGCTACGAAATCTTCAGTAGTGGTGGTGCCAGGCGTGAGGCACTGCGTCAACGAGTCCCCTTCCTCGGCGAGATTCCGTTGCAGGGCGACATTCGTGAAGGCAGCGATGCCGGCAAACCGGTTGCAGCAACCGACAGTCCCGCAGCGGAGATTTTCAAGTCGATCGCTGAAAGTGTCTGGAATGGGATTGAGACCCAGAGCAAGAACGGATAGGACAACACGATGAGCCAGCTGAACGAAGATAGAGTGATGGATGCCATCAGCGAGGTCATTGACCCCGAGCTCCATCTCAATATTGTTGACCTCGGCCTGATCTACGATGTGAAGATCAACGAGGAAAACGAAGTCCACGTGCTGATGACCCTCACCTCAATGGGATGCCCGATGGGTGAATCCATTGCCCGTGAAGCGGAACAGGCCGTGATGAACATTGAGGGTGTCAAGGATGTGCTGATCGAGATCACCTTTGAGCCGCCCTGGGGCATCAACATGATGTCCGACTTCGCGAAGGACAGCCTCGGGCTGGGGTAACCAATGACCGATAAGCTCGACAAGGTTCTGGGGCCGGAGGACGATCCCTACGGGGGCTCTCCGGCCCGTACCATTTTGCAGCAATTGTTCCGCAATGCCACCCCTGAATCACTGGCGGTGGTGACGGAACAGTACTTGGAACGGCTGACGTTGATCGAGATGATCCTCGAGGAAGAGCTCCGGGTCGAGATCAGTAAAGAGCAGTTCGAGGATTACCTCGCACGCAACTTTCAGGATGTTCGCGAGGAAACTACCAAGATGGCGCAACTCTTCTACGGCAGGATCGCCAGCCGGGAAGGATGAGGAGTTGTTCGGACTTCATCCCGGGTCAAGCCCGGCATGACATGAAGATGTATGAGGTTGCGTCAGGTCGGGAGACCTGACGCATTTCATTTGATGAATAAACCTGGCTTGACCAGCAAGTCGGGCCACCCCACCAGGTGAATTATTCTCTCCACCCACCCCCTCCACCCGCTCCGGGGACCAATTGAAGCTCCGCTCCTGCTTTCGTACCTTGTTTGTCTTGCCAAGCCTGAATGCACGCAAGTGCAGAACAGAGCGGCACAACGAGACGTCTGAAGGAAGCTGGTCTGATGAGCGATACGACGCACGAGTACGCCTATCTCGACAATGGCGATGGCACCCAGGTGCTACCCGAGGTTCTCGAGGCAATGCTGCCCTATTTCACCGAGAGCTATGGCAACCCCGCCTCACTGCACCAGCTGGGTCTGGCCGCCGAAGAAGCCCTGGATGAGGCACGTGAATCGCTTGCCACTTCCCTTGGCTGTGCCGCTTCCGAACTCGTCTTTACCAGCAGCGCAACAGAATCCAACAACCTCGCGCTGGCCGGCCTGCGTGCGGTCAACCCGGATAAGAAGCACCTCATCATCTCGCCCATCGAGCACTCGAGTGTCCGCAATCTCGCGAAGCACTGGGCCAAGAAGGGCTTCCTCGAGCTGACCGAACTTGAGGTCGATGATGAAGGGCGCGTCAACCCGGAAAGCCTGAAGCAAGCGCTGCGTCCCGACACCCTCGCCGTTTCCATCATCCATGGCAACAATGAGATCGGTACAATTCAGGATATCGAGACCCTCGGTGCCATCTGCCGTGAGGCGGAGGTACCGTTGCACATCGATGCCGCGCAGACCCTCGGGAAAATTCCATTAAACCTGCACGAGCTGCCGGTCGACCTCGCCTCCTTCAACGCTCACAAGCTGCACGGTCCAAAAGGCGTCGGTGCTCTTTACATCCGGAAACGGGTCAAGATCCGCCGTCAATTCGAGGGTGGCCCGCAGGAAGGTAATGTCCGTCCCGGCACCGAAAATGTCCCGGCGATTGTCGGCTTCGCCAAAGCGGCAGAAATTGCGGTGCGTGACATGGACAAGGTCACGGCACACGTCAACGACCTGACGCAAAAGCTCGCAGACGGCTTGATGGCGATTCCGCATGTGCGCTTGAACGGTCCGGCGATCAACAGCTCGGAACGTTTGCCGGGCAACCTGAACCTCACCTTCAAGTACATCGAGGGCGAGGCGATTCTGATGAGCCTGAATTACCAGGGGGTCTATGTTTCGAGTGGCTCTGCCTGCTCCAGCCGTGCCCTGACCCCCAGCCACGTGCTCACCTCCATCGGCCTGCTGCATGAGGAGGCGCACGGCTCGATCCGCTTTACCTTATCCCGTCTCAACACCGAAGCAGATGTGACCAAGGCGATTGAGGTGACCAAGGCGGCGGTGGAACGGTTACGTGCGATGACCGCCTTCATCCCGGAAGAGCACAGCGAACGTGAAAGCGAGCACGCGACCACGTTTTACAAGAAGAAAAACGACTGACATTCACGAGAGGCCAGATAATTAGTGACAGTTACTAATTATCAGCACAGCTCTCAGTAAACACTTTACGTTGGAGGTGGATAATTAGTAACTGTCACTAATTATCCGTACGTAACATGGCCATCAAGTACTCGCAGAAGGTGATCGAAGAGTTCACCAACCCGGAAAACGTCGGCGAGATCGAGGGTGCCGATGCGGTGGCAACCGAAGGAAGCCCCGCCTGCGGTGACATGATCACCTACAACATGATCATCGACCCGGAAACCCACATCATCAACGATGTGAAGTTCCGTTCGTATGGTTGCGCGTCCAACATCGCGACCGCCTCGGTAGCGACCAAGATCGCAAAAGGGCGGACCATTGAAGAGATCAAAAAGCTGACCCCGAAAGCAGTGACCGAGGAACTCGATGGCTTGCCAGCGGTGAAGATTCACTGCAGCGTGCTGGCGATTAATGGCCTGAAGGCTGCCATTCGCGAGTGGGAAAAGAAGCAGGGTCTGCGCAAGGATGGCGACGATGCCGAAGCGCTCGATAAGGAAACCATCCTGCGTGAACTTCGCAATGTCATCCACCCGGAAACCGGCATCAGCATTGTCAAGATGAACATGGTGCGAACCATCGAAGTCGATGATGGCAAAATCTTTGTCGAGTTGCTGATGGGAGAGACGGACGAGATGTTCTACGAGAACATCGAAGAGGAAACCCGTGAGCACCTCGAAGGATTGCCGGGCGCATTTGATGCGACGATCAAGCTGAACGACAAGCCGATCACCAAGGGGCTTTGATCCATGTACAGCGACACCTACCTCGAGCATTTCCAAGCCCCGAAGAACGTGGGCGAACTCGAGCCACCGAGAACCCTTGTGGAGGTAGAACACCAGGGCGGGGGCTGTTTTGATAAGCTCCGTCTTACCCTGAAGGTGAGCAAGGGTGTTGTGGAACGGGCGATGTTCAAGGCACGTGCCTGCAGCGGCACCATCGCCGCCTCTTCGGCTGCGACCGAGTGGCTGACTGGCAAGACCCTTGAGGAAGCGGCGGCCTTCACCGCCGAGATGCTGACCGATTATCTGGGCGGTGTCCCAGAACGGAAACGTCACTCGGTCGAGCTCGCTGCCGAAGCGGTACGCAAAGCGGCTCAAGAGGCGATGTAGCGCTGGGTATCGAGTGTAGGCCGGATTCTCCGAATCCGGCGAGGTCCGGCAACGCCGGACGTTCATTCATGTTCTTCACGATCTGTCAGGTCTGTAGCGTAGCGGAGACCTGACAGAGAATTGCGCCAAAGGCGCGAAGAGGTGTCCGATCAAGATCGGACATTTGAATTGGATACAGAAACCCGGCCTGGCAAGACAAGCCGGGGCACCCTTCATCAGCATCAAGAGAACTTGTGCCAAAACTGCTGAAAGTCATCGCTATTGATGGTCCTGCGGGATCGGGGAAGTCGACAACCGCGAAAGAAGTCGCGAAGCGGCTCGGCTGGACCTACCTGGATACCGGTGCGATGTATCGCGCACTCGGGCTTGCGGTCCATCGTGCGGGTGGCAACCCGGAAGAGCTCAATGATGTCGAACCGTTACTCGACAAGGTCGAAATCGGGTTTGGGACCGGGTTTCCTCCTGCGGTGCTGCTCAACGGCGAGGATGTATCCGAGCTGATCCGTACCCCGGAAGCGGGCCAGGCGGCCAGCCAGGTGAGCACCCACGGACTGGTGCGGAAACGGATGGTTGAGCTGCAACGTGCCATCGGCATCAAGCAGCCCTGTGTGCTCGAAGGACGGGACACAACCACCGTCATCTTCCCCGATGCAGGGCTGAAGATCTATGTGGACGGCAGCGTCGAAGTTCGTGCGAAACGTCGCCTCCATGACTACACTGTCCAAGGCCACACGATGAACATCGAGGAAGTCATCGCCGATGTGATCGAGCGCGACAAACGTGACATGGGTCGCAAAGAGAGCCCATTGCAGGTCGCCGAGGATGCTGTGGTTATCGACACCACCGAGATGAACATGGAAGAACAGATTCAGGCGGTGATGGATGTGGCGCTGGACCGTTTTGGAGGCTCCTCCCGATGAAGTATGCCTATCGTCGTCCGGGGTACCGATTTATCCAGTTTGTGGTTCGCTGGTACTACAAGATCGTCTTTGGCATGAAAGTGGTGGGGATCGAAAATATACCTCTTGAAGGACCACTTATTGTCGCCTGTAACCACCGCACCCTATCCGAACCGCCGATGGTGGGCAGTGTTGTTCCGCGGGAAATGTATTTCGCCGCCAAACAACAACTCCTCGTAGGTCCGCTGGGTGTCATTCTACGCTACGCGAACGCGATTCCGATCCGACGGACCGGGTCGGACAAGGAAGCGATCAAAGCTCTCGCTGCCAGCCTGAAAGAGGGCAAGGCGGTACTGATTTTCCCGGAAGGAACCCGGACGCTGAACCCGGATGACGCGAAGATCAAAGCAGGGGTCGGGATGCTCGCGATGATGGGCGGAGCCGATGTGATGCCGGTGCGTGTGGATGGCACGGGCCGTACTCCCTGGTCCATCTTCCATCGCGGCACGATGAAGATCACCTTTGGCAAGGTTGTACGACTGTCAGAGGTTTTGGACGAGGAGCTCCCGAGACGGGAGGCCTACCACTTGATTGCACAGCGTGTAATGTCGCACATTCGCGCTCTATAAGGTTTCTTGCAGTTGCACGACCCTTTTGCGCCTCCACCGAGTGTCCCGGCGGTAGCGGGAACCGGCTGGAGGGCGTTGCATGTTTGGGAAGTGTAGCAGACGTTCCGTCAGGTCCTTAGCGAAGCGAAGACCTGACGGCTTATCGCGCCAACGGCGCGAATTGTGTGTCAGATCTGAGGATCTGACACAACGCAGTATTCACCGAGAGTAGGCCGGATTCTCCGAATCCGGCGATGCAAGCCGCTGGCTTGCGTTCCTCATCGCGCCAACGGCGCGAAATGGTGTGAATACAGGTTAGACCCGGGCCGCAGGCCCGGGCCAGATGGATAAAAGCTAGCTGTCGTGGCCACGCCCATGTCCGGCAAGGGACGCCTGGTCACGTTTGCTGAACAACGAAGTACTTCATCGCAGTGCCGGCGGGGGCAGGCCCCGTGCGATGCAGAGTGAATTGGTAAGGTGTTGGACTGGAACACGTGGAACCGTGCTTTTTCTCCTGCGGGAAAGGGCGTTTCGGCGAGTTCGTGGGTGGTCGCTTGATGGTCCGGGTAAGGCATCCCCGGCAACCTCAACCCGCCTGCTGGCAATCCTGGTGGTTTGCCCATCCAGCACCCTCACAAACCCCGTGACCCCCACCCTTTCAAGGTCGCGGCCGTGATGCCCGAGAGGTAGTTTGTACGATGGCAGAAGAGAAGAAAACCCCCGCCGCTGAGGAAAAGGCCAAGAAGGACGCCGCCGAAGAGAAGGCGCCCGAGACCGAAGCCAAGGCAGACGAGACCCCCGAAAAGGACGAGACAAAGGTTCCGGCAAAGGCCGCTGTGGAAAAGGCCGCCGAGAAGGATGTCGAGCTCCCTGAACCGACCGACGCTGAAGGCGACGAGCCGGATGAGGTCGCTGCTCCGACTGACCGGGTCAAGCCGATGGTGGACGAGACCAAGCTGGAAAACCTCGACCCCACCCTCTCCTCCGCAAAGATCACCGAGAAGAACGGTGAAAAATGGATCAGCCTTGCTGATCTCGAAGAGGCGGAAAAAGAGGCGCATGAAGCCTTCGCCGATCTCGAAACACTCTATAACGAGTCCTTGACCGAGATCAACGAGAACGAGATTGTTACCGGTAAGATCATCGCGATCAGTGAAAAAGAGGTTGCGGTTGACATCGGTTTCAAATCCGAAGGTTCGGTGCCAATTGAAGAATTTGACGATCCCGCGTCGCTGAAGGTCGGCGACACGATTGACGTTTTCCTCGACAGCGTCGAGGATAGTGAAGGCATGCTGTCGCTCTCGAAGCGCAAGGCAGACTTTATGCGCGTCTGGGACCGTGTCAAGAACGTCTACGCTTCCGATGGCATCATCCGTGGTCGCTGTGTCCGTCGCATCAAGGGCGGTATGGTGGTCGACCTGGGTGGTGTGGACGCCTTCCTGCCCGGCAGCCAGATTGATGTCCGCCCGGTCCGTGATTTCGATGCGATCATCAGCACCGAAATGGACTTCAAGATCCTCAAGATCAACGATCTGCGGAAAAACATCGTCGTCAGCCACAAGGTGCTCAAGGAAGAGAGCTTGCGCGAAGTACGCGAGAAGCTCCTCTCCAACCTCGAAGTCAACCAGGTGCTCGAAGGTACGGTCAAGAACATCACCGACTTCGGTGTCTTTGTTGACCTCGGCGGCGTTGACGGCCTGCTGCACATCACAGACCTCAGCTGGGGCCGTGTTGGCCACCCGAGCGAAGTGGTTCAGCTCGATCAGAAGATCAAGGTCATGGTCCTCAATTACGACAAAGAGCGTAAGCGGATCAGCCTTGGCCTCAAGCAGCTCTACGCGCACCTCTGGGACGATATCGACACCAAGTACACCGTCGGTCAGAAGGTCCAGGGCCGTGTGGTCAGCCTCGCCAAGTACGGCGCCTTTGTCGAGATCGAACCCGGCATCGAGGGTCTGGTCCACATCAGCGAGATGAGCTGGACCCAGCACATCAAGCACCCGAACCAGGTCGTTCGCGAGAGCGAGTATGTCCAGGTCGTTATCCTGAACATCGACAAAGAGAACAAGAAGATCAGCCTCGGTCTCAAGCAGGTCGAGCAGGATCCGTGGGAAACCTTCGAAGCGAAGTACCGTGTCGGTACCAAGCACAAAGGTATCGTCCGCGACCTCGTCCCCTTCGGCGCGTTTGTCGAATTGGAAGACGGGATCGACGGTCTCGTTCACATCTCCGATCTTTCCTGGACCCGCAAGGTCCGTCACCCCGGCGAAATCCTTAAGAAGGGGCAGGAGATCGATGTGGTCGTGCTCAGCTTCGACCGTGACGAGCGTCGTATTGCACTCGGTCACAAGCAGATCGAAGAGAACCCGTGGGATCAGTTCTCCCGCGAGTACCCGCTCGGCACACGTACCACCGGTACGGTTGTCCGCCTGATCGACAAGGGCCTCATCATCGAGCTGCCCTACAAGATCGAAGGCTTCATGCCGAACAGCCAGATCTCGCGCAAGTACTATGATGGCAAAAAGCGCAGCATCCAGGTCGGCGACTTGATCAACCTCGCGATTGTCGAATTTGACAAAGAAGAGCGTAAGGTCATCCTGTCGAACGCCCAGGTTGAAAAAGATGAGCCGATCGCAGCGTCCTCCGGCAGCACCAGTGGTAGTGGTGGTGGTGGCGGCGGCGGTGGCAGCACCAGCGACAAGGGTTCCCGTCCCGCGCACAGCCATGGTACCACTATTGCTGATTCTCTTGATGAGGACAACCCTCTCCTCAAGGCCCTGAAAAAGGCACAGGCTGAAGAAAAAGCCGCCGCCAAGAAGGACGACAAGGACGAGAAGAAGTCCGCTCCGAAGAAGACCGCGAAGAAGGACGAAGCTGACGAGGCGAAAGCCGAGGACGCCAAGGCCGACGACGCCGACACCGAGGAGAAGGAAGAGAAGAAGCCGGCAAAGAAGACCGCCGCCAAGGCCAAGAAGGAAGAGAAAGCGGATGACGCGGACGATTCCGACAAGGCCGAGGAGAAGGAAGAGAAGAAGGAAACCAAGGCGAAGAAGTCCACGAAAAAGGACGACAAGGCTGAGGAATCTGACGACGCTTCCGACGATGCGGATGCCAAAGCCGACGATACAAAGGCTGAGGACGCTGGTACCGAGGATGACGAGAAGAAGTAAGCTCGTCCCCTATCTTCAGACACATCCACACCCCGCAGGGTTCGCCTTGCGGGGTGTTTTCTTTTGACCAATAGGCCGAACGCTCTGCTTGAAATAGTTCTTTGCAGACAGTAGGTTATCGCGTTCCATACAGAACGAGGAGGGTTGGACCTACGGTCGAGGTAAAGCAAACAGCGCAAAACCATCGCAGAGTTGCCTTTGCAACGGTAGGCTGCCGATTGAACCAGGCGGAGACGGATGCTGCGATGGAGCAGTTTGCCGCTCGCGGGTGGGAGATTGTGCCCTTCCACCAGACGGCAGATGTCTACTTCATCAACACCTGTACCGTCACCGGCCAGGCGGACCGCAGTTCTCGTCAACTGATCCACCGTGCCCGCCGTAAAAGTGAGGAATCGGTAGTGATTGCCGCAGGTTGCTTTGCGGCGGTCGGGGCGCAGGAATTGGCCGAGAAGGGTGAAGTAGATGCGGTGCTCGGTATCCGCGAAAAAGCGCGTCCCTTCGAGTACCTGCCGGAGATGGAACGATCAGCCCAACCGCAGGTCCATGTGGACGCGGACAAGAGTCAACCTGTGAGAACAGCGGTCGGAACACGTGTCAGTGGACGGTCCCGTGCCTTTCTCAAGGTGCAGGACGGCTGTGATCATGCCTGCGCCTATTGCGCGGTGACTTTAGCACGAGGCGAAAGTCGCAGTGCATCGTTGGAGGATGTTCGTCAGGCGCTATCCCGAGTGAAGAACGCCGGCTTCGAGGAGGTAGTGATTACCGGAGTGGATGTAACCGCTTGGGGGCAGGACCTTGAGGGCGAGCTGGACTTTGTCACACTTGTTGAAGAAGCAACGGCGGCGGGGCTTCCGCGAGTTCGTTTGTCAAGCCTTGAACCCTGGGAGGTGACCCCGGACCGGGTCAGACGCCTCGCTGCGATCCCACAATGGTGCGAACACTTCCACCTTTCGCTGCAAAGCGCCGACCCTGACTTGCTTGAGGTGATGGGCCGAAGGACCGACCTGGATCGTCTCCGTGAATCGATCAACCTGTTGCTCAAGTTGCGTCCTGGAACGACCATCGGCGCAGATCTGATCGCAGGTTTTCCCGGTGAATCCGAGGGCGCATTTAACAAGAGTCTCGCTTTTGTTGAGGCCGCTCCTATTCATTACCTTCATGTGTTTCCCTATTCCCCCCGTCCCGGCACCCCCGCGGCCCAGTTTCCCAACCAAGTGGACCGCGAGACCATCAAACGGCGCGCCGAGGCGCTGCGTTCCGCCGGGCGCAAGCAGAAGCTGCACCATCAGCGGAGCGTGGCCGGCGAAAAGGATGAACTTCTCGTCGAACAGGATGGACAAACTGGATATACACGAGCGTATCTTCGTGCCAGACTTGAAACTGGGCACGCACCCCCGCGTTCCCGTGTGGCGGTGACCATCACCGGCCTGGACGAAGAGACGGGTACTTTACACGCAAGGATTGATTCATGAGCAGCTACAACATCCAGTCACAGCAGCTGATCGATGACTTCATGACGATGGTTCGGATCGACAGCCCATCGAAGGATGAACGGGCAATGGCCGACTGGCTGACGGCACGGTTCAAAGAACTCGGTTGTGAGGTCGAAGAAGATAAGGCAGGGGAAGAAGTTGGCGGAAATGCTGGCAATCTTCGTGTCTTCCTCAAGGGCAACACCGATGTCGCCCCCCTTCTCTTCAGCTCCCACATGGACACGGTCGAGCCGGCGAACGGTATCGAGCCGGTGATCGAAGATGGTGTGATTCGTTCGAAAGGCGAGACCATTCTCGGTTCGGACGACAAAGCTGGCATCGCCTGCATCCTCCACCTCGCCCGTATGGCGAATGGACAGCCCGATGTGCCGCGCGGTGACCTCGAGTTCTCGATCCACATCTGCGAAGAGATTGGCCTGCTCGGCGCCAAGTATGTCGACACTGGCAAGTTCCACGCGAAGATGGGGTACATCCTGGACGACCACGATCCCCGTCAAGTCTGCATCGGCAGCCCGAGCGCGGTCCGGATCGACTACAAGGTCTTCGGCAAAGCCTCGCACGCGGGTGTGGAACCGGAAAAAGGGATCAGCGCGATTAAGGTGGTCGGCGAGATCCTCGCACGGATGAATTTTGGCCGGATCGACGAGGAAACGACAGCAAACATTGGTGTCATTAAGGGCGGAACAGCCTCGAACATCATGACCCCGCTGGTCGAGATGAAAGCCGAAGCGCGCAGCCACAACCCCGAAAAGCTCGAGAAGCAGGTTGCGCACATGAACGCCTGTTTTGAAGAGGTCTGCAAGGAATGGCGGGACAAGCTCGGCGAGAATCTGCCAAAGTACGAGGTGGACCGGAGCGACGATTACCATGCGGTCAGTTTCACCACCGATGACTACCTGGTCAAGCTCGCCCTTTCCGCAGGGAAGACACTCGGCTGGGAGATGGGCACCAAGATTTCAGGCGGCGGTACTGACGGTAGCGTGCTGACCCACCTCGGCATCCCCTGTGTCGTGCTCGGTGTCGGGATGCAGGATGTTCACTCAACGAACGAGTACATCAAGATCTCCGACTTCGAAGAAGCTGCAAACCTGGTTGCTTCGATCGTAGAGAATCACGCCAATGGCGTTGTGGTCTAGTTTGAACGTAAACAGGATTGTTCCATGCCCCGGGAGAAGTGCTTCCGGGGCTTTTTCGTGGCCTGCTCCGAAACCGGGCTCTTCGAGCAACAGGACATGACAATGCGCTTTTCGTCTGATCCCTGCAGAAACGATTTATGCTGCACCCCTCTCGTTGCATGCGACAGCCTTCTGAAGATGTCGTCAGCGTATCAGGGCGCAATGACTGCTGATCCACTCTTGATGCGCTGTTTCTATCGGCTTACATCGTTGAATGTCCTGAATCAAGACAGAAACCAATTCCTTTTGGAGGAGGCAACGCACCATCAATTTTGTGAAGAGAAATTCACTGTGTGATGCGGGGAAACCCTTTGTAGTTGCGCCTGAAAATCGCTACCATTCAGTAGCGGAAAGGTTGTTCCTGACCACCACCCGGCTCTAGGGGACCGGGTTAGCGGGGAAGGATCTTTCCGGGGACAGGGTTTCGCACCAGGGAAGGCGAAAACAAACCGTCAAACATTGCATTATTTTGGCTTTACATCATCTGTTCTTTTGTTGCTCGCGGTTTTTTTTCTTGCAGAAAACGTTTGCGTAATTGTATACTTGTGTCTGGACTCGATTGTTCTGCCTACCCTGCTTAGCCCACAGAGATCCTCACCCCCGCAGAATCCTTAGAGGTGGAGTGCGCACATGCGCCTTGGGCTCACACGACTGACACTGGTGTTCTTTGCCGTCCTGTTGACGGCTTGGAGTGCCTCTGCCCTCGTGGAAACTGAAGGTGCGGTGACTGGCACGTGGACTTCCGAAGACAACCCCTACATTGTCACCGGTGACCTGATTGTTCCAGAGGAAGAATTCCTCGAGATTGGACCTGGCGTGGAGGTTCTCCTTCACCCAGGAGTCGATATCATTGTATACGGCTACCTGACCGTGCTGGGCGATCCAAAAGACCAGGTCAAGCTGACCTCGTTGGATCCCGATGAACACTGGGGGGGAATCCGGCTTGTAGAAACACGCGAGCCGACCTTCATCCAGAATATGATGATCGAGCGGACATCCCAGGGGATTCGTGTGGATGGCGGCGAGGTTGAGCTTCGCGCGTCCCACATCGAATCAGAAACCCGTGGGTTGAGCTTTTTTGATCGGTCCGCATTGAAGCTGGTAGACTTGACCATCAACATGACCTCCGAATCTTCGGACGCGCGGTTGCTGGACGGTGCGTGGTCGACGATTACCGCCGAAGATTGCACCTTCGAAATGGTCAACAGCTACGACAGCCCCAACCTGGTGATCAAGTCTGTCAATCTGAATGACGTATCCGGTAGCATCAGTAACTCATCCTTTGACATCCAGACCAGCCCGACTGCCTATGCAATCAACATTGTATCAGGCAGCGACCTCCTGATTAATCGTTGCACGGTCACCCTCAACTCCAATGGTTCTCCGCAGGGCATGCGTCCTACGGTCATCCGTGGGGTTGGGAGTATCGTTGAAATTCGCCACCTGACAATTGATCTTGATTCCAATGGCTGGCCTGCTTCGGCAATCTTCGCCGCAGATCGGGCCCGGATCGGCGTTATCAACTCGATCATCGCCAACACATCTGGTCATGCGATCAGCGACAACTACCCAGTTGACGTTCAGCAGGGTGGTGACATCGCCGATGTTGTACTCTCGTATTCCTGCCTATACGACATGAGTGAATTTGTACCGCTCAATGGTGCGGTGTTGGATCGCGAATCCATCATTACTGACGACCCCATGTGGCAAAACCCACAGCAGGGGGACTATCACCTCAACGTCAACTCACCCTGCATCAATGCCGGGTCGAGCAATACGGGTCTTGATCCGGATGGTTCCGACCCAGACCTCGGTCGCTACTCCTACTACATGCTGGACAATGGCAACGAGGTAGCGGCAGTTCTTCCCGAAGCGTTCGAACTAACCCGCGCCTACCCGAACCCATTTAACGCGACCACACGGTTCAGCGTTGAACTGGCGGAAGGCAGCCAGCTTCGTGTTGATGTGTTTGACATCCTGGGACGGCACGTCCAGCGTATCGCAGAGGGTGCCTATGCCGGTGGACGTCATGCGTTTACCTGGGACGCTCAATCTGCGGACCGTCCGGTAGCGTCCGGCGTTTACCTGCTTCATGTCGAAGCGAATGGGCGAATGGCCACCGAACGACTGGTGCTCGTGCGCTGAACAGTGTCCACGGCAGAACAGGCCTGAAAATCTTGCGCTCTGCTTTGGCGGGGCGCTTTTTGTATACCCGAGAGTCGTGTGGTCGGGTGAAATGCATGAACGTCACGTCTGCCATGACCTCCACGAGGGTTCCTCCGTGTGGCGTTAAAAGTGCTCCGTGCAGACTTTGCGTTCCATCCAGTTGGAGTCTACCTTCAGGATGCATGATCTGCCCAACAGCGGACTGTGCTGGGGACGGTGAGGGAGGAATGGGTGATGGGTAACCGAAGGGGGGTCAGCCCCGTCGGAGTAGAACCTGCCAGATGGTACACGAGGGTGCATCGGCTGCTGCCGTTGCTCCTGCTTATGTTCGCCGTGGGGTGCGGTGACGAACCGTTGCGCGATAATCCGGCGGACCCGGGCAGTTCGGTCTATGATCCGGATGGGACCTTGTTGATTACGGTGGTGAACCGTGACAGCGAAGGGTTGGAAGGCGCGCAAATTATTATTCCGAGCCAACAACTATCCGTCTATACATCACCCCTGGGCCAGGCATTCATCGACCTCACTCCCGGCCTGCATGACTACATGGTGCACCATGCCGGTTTTGTCTCGACCGAACGAAGCGTCACAATCCCGTTCCGTCGTCAACTCGCAACCACCGTCACTTTAAACGGCACCCCGACCATTGATTCGCTGTCTGTCCATACCGAGATGCGTCAGGAAGACGAAACCCTCTTCCGCTTCTGGTACCTGGTCGAGGCCCAGGTCTCGGACCCCGATGGATTAGGCGACATCGAATCCGTTATCTATTACGAACCGTCGGACGATCCCTCCCATTTGCTTCTTCCAACATTTCCCGGATCTGGTTGGTTCACTCGTGAATTCGACCTGGGCGAGGATGTAGACAACCTGAAGGAGTTCCTGAACCAACCTCTCCGGGTGACCGTGCTCGACGAATTTGAGGACAGTACCTCTTCCACTACTTCCATCACCAGTTTTTTTCTGTACAAACACCTTCATGAAGATATCATTGCTCCGGTACAGGGCGATGCCGGGAGTGCCGTGAACCCAACGTTTGTCTGGCTGAATGGACGAGTGGTTCCAAACCGGGACGAGTTCTGGTTCAATCCGGCACGGTACCGGATTGAAGTCTTCCAGGACGGTTCCTCCGAGCAAGCAATTGATACAACTGTCTCCTTCGCAACCGAAGTGGAAAGTGAAATTGTTGATACGTTCCGTGTCACCTGGCCGGGGACCCTCACCTCGGGGGTGGACTACGATTGGCGTCTCACCCTCTACGACCCGTTTGGAAACTCAGCACGGTCCATGCTGACACCCTTCCGGCCCCAGTAAACCTGTCATTGACGTGGATGTGACCATGACCCGGGATCAGCAACCCGATCCTAACGATACAGAGCATCAGAACGGCAACGAGCACAACAACCCGGTTGAAGGCCTTAGCGAATCCAGTTTGCAGGCGCTGTTGAACATCAGCCAGGTGTTAAGCTCGATTGTTGATGGGGATGCTCTGCTCCGCAAGGTACTCGAACTCGCGACCGAGGCGGTATATGCTGAGCGCGGGTTTGTGCTCACCATGTCCGACGAGAACGAGTGGTCGGTTCGCTGCAGCCACAACCTCAGCGAAGAGGATGCGGGCAAGATTGCCGGTCCCTCCAGCCAGATCATCCGACGCGTGATGAACGAGCGGATCCCCCTGCTGATCCATGATGCCCAGACCGATCCGCGCTTCGAAGGGAGCGAATCGGTCATCATGCAGCAGATCACCTCCGCCATCGCGGTGCCAATGCTGTTGCAGGACGAGTTGGTAGGCATCATTTACGTGGACAGCCGCCGTAATCGGTCAAAGTTTACGGACGAGAACGTAAAATTTTTCAACGTCTTCGCAGTCCAGGCGACTCTCGCCTATGTCAACGCGTCCCGTTTCGACCGCCTCCAGGAAGAGAAGCTGCACCTGCAGACGGAAGTACAGAAGATGTACGGCTTCCCGGAGATTGTCGGGGTCACCCCGCCGATGCAGGAAGTTTTCACGCTGATGCGGAAGATCCTCAACTCGGACATTTCGGTAATGCTGTTGGGTGAATCAGGGACTGGTAAAGAGTTAGTTGCACGTGCGCTACACTACAATGGCCCCCGTCGCGACAAACCCTTTGTTGCCCAGTTCTGCGGCAATCTTTCCGAATCGCTGCTGGAAAGTGAGCTGTTTGGCCACAAACGTGGTTCGTTTACCGGTGCGGTCAGCGACAAACGCGGCCTGATGGAAGTGGCGGATAACGGCTCCTTCTTCCTCGATGAAATCGCGGACATCTCCCCCACCATCCAGACCAAGCTGCTGCGTGTCCTGCAAGATGGGATCATCCGACGTGTCGGTGGAACCGACAGCGTGCATGTGGACCTGCGCATTATTTCTGCGACGAACAAGGAATTGAAGGACGAGGTGGATGAGGGCCGGTTCCGGGAGGACCTCTTTTACAGGCTTAATGTCATCACTATTCGACTTCCCTCCCTACGTGAACGGAAGGATGACATTCCCATGCTGGCAGATCATTTCCTGAAGCGCGCTGCGGAACGAACCGGTGGTTCGGTGAAACGAGCCAGTCGGGAAGCCCTTTCGATGATGCGTTCCTATGGCTGGCCGGGGAATGTGCGTGAGCTGGAGAACGCGATTGAACGTGCGGTGGTATTGTCGGGAGATCGCCCCGACATCCTCCCGGACGATCTGTTGATTTCGGTGGACGGCAGAACATCCGACACCGGCCACAAAACCTTGCGTGACCACGAGCGTGAAATTGTGATGAAGACGCTCGATGAGATGGAAGGCAACAAGACACGGACCGCCGAAGCGCTGGGCGTCAGCCTGCGCTGGCTGCATTACCGGTTAAAAGAGTGGCAGACATCCAACGATTAGGCGAGTACCGGGTTGACCGGGAGATTGCCCGTTCAACCATTGCCTCGATCTACGAGGGCTACCAGGAGTCGCTGGACCGCAAGGTCCTGATCAAGCGACTCCATCCGCAGCTCGTGGGTGACGAGGAAATCCGTTCGCGTTTCGAACGTGAAGCGCGCGCGATTGCCCGCCTGAAGCATAAAAATGTCGTCCACATCTATGATTACCGTGCTGACAACGATCTGATCCTCCTCGTCAGTGAGTGGATCGGCGGTGGGTCAGTCGAAGAGCTGGTTCGTAAGGATGGCCGTCTCACCGAACGTGAAGCGGTGGCGCTCTGCATCGATGTGCTCGAAGGGTTGGCCGCCGCACACGAGATGGGCATTATCCACCGGGATATCAAACCCAGCAACCTGCTGATCTCCACAAGCGGCGCGATCAAGATCACCGACTTCGGCCTTGCCCAGTTCGAAGGCGCACCCAGCCTGACCCAACAGGGGACGGTGATGGGCACTCCTGCCTACATGGCCCCCGAACTGATTTCCGGCATTCCTGCCGATGCCCGTAGCGACCTCTACAACCTGGGTGTGACGGTCTACGAGCTGCTGACCGGGGTCAACCCCTTCCGCAGCGAGAGCATGTCCCAGACCTTGAACCTGGTGATGAGCCTCCGTCCCGAACCGCTCGAGGGGGTGCACGACCAGCTCAACCAGTTCCTGCTGGCGATGATGGACAAAAAGCCGGAACGGCGTCCTGCGACCGCACGGGAAGCCCTCAACCAGCTTCGGGCGCTTGGGACGATACTCGGTGTGGAACGTGGCTGGAGTGATATCGAGCGGACCGCGCGGGACCGCGAAGAGAGTAAAACTGATATTCGTCCCGCAGCACGGCCTATCCCCCACCAGAGGTATGTCGTTCTTGCCTTTGTCGCCATGTTCCTGGTGACCATCTATGTCATTTTTATTATGCCGCCCTATATCCCCGAGCCGAGGCCTATCAACGATACGACTAATATTCTGACCCCTCCACCGGTAGCAAAGACAATCCGTGATACCACCCGCTCGGGGACTTCTCCCGCTCAATCGCAAGTCGAAGAAAGCCGTCCTTCTTCACCTCCTGTCGAACAGCGCGAGGCTGAACCTGAGCCTGTCAAGGAAATGGTGGACGAGTCTGGTGGAGCAGAGGACACAACAGCAACAGATCAGCCGATTGAGGTTGCGATCAACCATGCATCCCCCGACACCTCGTCGCCGGTGCCGGTCGTGTTGCCCGACGGCTACCTCTACCTCGCTGTTCACCCCTGGGCAAATGTTTACCGGAACGATCAGTTGCTGGTCCAGACTCCCTACAACCGTGCCATTCCGTTACCCGCTGGACAGGTAGAGTTGACCCTGATCAATCCCGAATTTCCACCTGTTCTGCGTGAGGTGTTCATCCCCTCGGCCGACACCCTGCGGATTCGGATCAACCTCTTTGATGAAGTGGGAACGGTGGAATTTCTGGATGCCACACCGTGGGCAGAAGTGTATCTCGACGGGGAATACCTGGGTCGAACACCGATCGGACGGCCTGTTTTTGTTCGTCCGGGTCAGCATAGCATCAACTTCCGCCACCCCACCCTTTCGAACAAGACTATCACGTTTGATATCACCGCTGGTGGGGAGCCGAAACGCTTCCATGTGGACCTGACCGAATGATACCGTCGATCCTCCCTGCTTGCGACCGGTTCGGGGGATTGATAGCTTAGAACAGGACGGTTCTG
This sequence comes from bacterium, assembly GCA_020444265.1. Classification (GTDB taxonomy): domain Bacteria; phylum Electryoneota; class Electryoneia; order Electryoneales; family Electryoneaceae; genus JAHLLH01. The sequence goes on along the minus strand of JAHLLH010000007.1, from coordinate 19,389 downwards.
GCCCCGCATCCCGGATCGTTTCAGCACACATTTGTAGCCGGAAAATTATGTAGGCCGTTGCCCATCGGCACCGGTCGACCCCAAGGAGACTGTCATGACTGCTTCACGCCTGGTGTTTCGCGCCTCCCTGCTAATGGTTGTCGCACTGGTGCTGATCTTCGGGTATTTCCTCATTGTGCCTGAGAAAAAACCCTCATTGGAAGAGGCGCTGGCCCAGCTTCCCGATCCTGATCAACTGAAAATGACCATCGGCGAGGAAGAAGACAGTCCGATGAGCCGGAAGGAATTTGACTGGATCCGTCTGCATGATCCCAAAACCGGTCAGATTCCGCGGGGCATGCGGACTCGAGAACTGGCGTATGCTCGCAGCCTCCCGGTTAGAGGTTCTGCCCTGAAGCAGAACGAATCGATGATCGCCACCCAGGATTGGCAGGCGCGAGGGCCTTGGAATATCGGCGGACGAACCCGTGCGCTGGCAGTCGATGTGGCAAATACGGATCGTGTGATTGCAGGCGGAGTAACAGGCGGGTTGTGGATCAGCGAAGATGCGGGTGACACCTGGTCGATGACCACGGAGATTACCGACATGCCTGGCATCACTTGCATCGCGCAGGACCGTCGCGAGGGCCACACCGATACCTGGTACTACGGCACCGGCGAGTATACCGGTAGTGGATCGAGGTCCATCAACAGCCGTATCCCGACCTACACCGGCGATGGCATCTTTAAATCAACCGACGGTGGTGAAACCTGGACGCTACTCGAATCCACCTCCGCACTGGTCAACTTCTTTGATTCGCCCTTCGATGTTGTCTTCAAAGTAGCGGTCAACCCTGCCAACCTCGAGCAGGAAGAGGTGTGGGCGGCAACCTATGGCTCGATTCACCGCAGTCTGGATGGCGGCGAGACCTGGGAGATGATGCTGGGCAGCCCGAACACGGTGCCGTCCGCATGGACCGATGTGATCATCACCGATGATGGCACCGTCTGGGCAACTCTCGCCAGCGAATGTGTCAATGGCGGTATCTGGAAAAAGGTGGCCGGCGACGAAACCTTTGACAATGTCACCCCCGCCGGCTGGGGCCAGGACTGGGACCGTGTGGTCACCGCTTATTTCCAGGCGGACAACGAACTGGTCTATGTGATCGGTCAAACTCCCGGGTCCGGGTTTGAGAACCAATACAGTCTCTGGATGTATGACAATCGTGAAGGGCAGGACGAGTGGACCGACCTGTCCGTCAATATGCCCGATTTCCGTGGTGAAGCGAACCTCGGGTTTGGTGCGATCTATGCAGCCCAGGGCGGCTACAACATGACGGTGGCTATTCACCCGACCCTGGAGGATGTCGTCTACATTGGCGGCACCAGCCTCTTCCGGTCGATGGATGGCTTTACGACGCAGAACAACCAGCATTGGATCGGCGGCTACAACTACTACTATGGCGAGCTGCCGGGCGAGGATGGTGAAGACATCAGTTACCCGAACCATCATGCCGATGTGCACAACCTGGTCTTCAACCCGGATGATCCCACCGTTTTTTATTCCTCCCATGACGGCGGCTTGAGTAAAACCACCGAACCTCTTTACATCCCCGGCGACGAGGATCCCTTCCCCTGGCAGTATATCGAGGGGTACGTAACTACCCAGTTCTACTGGGTCGCACTCGATCCGCTGACTCCCGGCAGTGAAGCATTTCAGGGGGGTATGCAGGACAACGGCACCTGGATTACCGGGGGCGAGAATTTCGAAGACCCCTGGTACAACATTTATGGCGGCGATGGTATGGCATGCGAATGCGGCGCAGCGGAAGACCCGGACCATCGCTCCTGGTATGCCACCACGCAATATGGCGGCACCTTCCTCCGGATTGTGCTTGACGAAAACTTTGAGTTTGTCGATTTCGACTGGTTTAATCCGGGCGGCAACCTGGTCCGTTGGATCACCCCGCTGCGTCTCGCACCGGATGATTCCAGGATCATGATCCTGGTGGACGAGAACTCTGCACGCATCTGCGAGGATGTGGTCGCAGATCCGGACTTCCATGAAATTCAAGGAAGCGAGGTGCAGGGTTGGTTGACGACGGCGGTTGATATTTCAGCGGAGATCGAGGGACAGCGTGTCGCCTATTATGGTGCCTACAACCCGAACACGCTGGATATTTCGCGCATCTACCGTATCGAAGATCCGCTTGGCGACAATCCGGTTGTGACCAATGTGACCGATCCGCTCACCTTCCCGCAGGGTGGCTGGTTGCACGATATTTCCATCGACCCGACCAACCCGAATGTCGCTCTGGCAACCTTCACCAATTACAATATTCCTTCCCTGCTCTACACGGAAGATGGTGGTACAACCTGGCGTGATGTCGGCGGCAATCTCGAGGAAAACCCGGATGGCAGCGGTGCAGGCCCCTCCTGTTTCTGGAGCGAGCTGACCTATGTCAATGATGAGCCCTTTGTACTGGTCGGCACTACCATCGGCCTCTTCTCGACGACTGACCTCGACGCCGAGGAAATCGTCTGGGAACAAGAAGGTGCGGATGTACTTGGGAATGTCTGGGTCACAACAATGGATGTGCGCCACGAGGACGGCTTTATCGCAATTGGTACCCACGGACGCGGTACTTACTCCGCCTTCCTGAGCACGGTGAGTGTCAACCCTGAACCGACCCTCGGCACTCCGAACGAGTACACCTTGAAGCCGGCATATCCGAACCCGTTTAACGCCGCGACGACCGTGACTGTCGCTCTGCCGGAACGTGCCGACCTGACCGTCGAAATCTTCGACATCCAGGGCCGTCGTGTCCAGAAACTTGCTTCCGGCAATTACCAGGCAGGTGACCATCGTTTCAGTCTGAACGGTAGCCGTCTGGCAAGTGGTGTCTACTTTGTCCGTGCGACGGTACCCGGCAAGATGGACGCGCAACAGCGCGTCGTGCTGGTGAAGTAAGCCTCGTTGACGAGCCTTGATTTTACATGACCCCGGCAGTTCGCTGCCGGGGTTTTTCTATCATCCCGGGCCTGACCCGGGATCCAGCATCCTTCCTCTGGGCGAAGCGACACCGTTCCAGCCCGGTTCAACTCTCTGTGTGAGGGGTGGAGGGCGATAAGGTCGGAATCACTCTGCCAAAAAGAAATCGCTCCACCGCAGGGAAGGACCTCGGATTTGCCCGAGTCGCTCCTCGCGAGATCGTTTAGCTAGACCCCGGATCAAGTCCGGGGTGACACATGGGGGTACTGGAACAAAGGTTGGGAGGATTGAGACCCGGGCAACGGAGTACCCGGACCACCCAGCCGCGGATAGGGTTGGGTCAGGTCACCCGACCTGACGCATTTCTTTCGATGAAGTGGCCCAACTTGACAAGCAAGTCGGGCCACCCATTTCGGACTGCAGACGTGCAAGGTCCTGCGACTACATCTTCTTCATCATCTCGCGCGCACGGGTCTGCGCTTTACCATCCTGCTCGTCACGCAACGGCAGAGCCAGTGCGGCTTCACAGTGCTCCTTCGCACCTGCCTTGTCATTCTTCGTCTTCAGCAGGTAATCCGCGTACTCGACATGGCATTGAATCATGTTGCCGTGCGAAATCTCGAGGGTCCGTTCGAAATAGATGGGGATGGAATCTTCGCTGGCGAAGGTCAACCCCGCCACCGTTCTCGCCAAACCCGATTTTTCCATCAGCTTCTTGTGGGTACGACCAATGACATAAAAGGCGACCGGGATCGAGTCGCCCAAGGTCGCTGCAAGATGCGCTTCATGGAATGCCTGCTTCACCAGACCCGCTGCCTTGAAGGGGCCACGCAACAGCGCCATACGTCCCGAAGCAATCGCCAACATCAGGTGGGCATCGGCATTCTTCGGGTCCATCTCAATCGCCTGTTCGGCGAGTTTGACCGCTTGTGTGAAGTAGGGTTCGCCCTCATCCTCCCCGAGGGTTTCGCCTTTGTCGATATTGGCTCGTGCCTGCCTCCAGAGGAGATCGGCGGACATATTGCTGGAAAGCAACAATTGCTGCAGCGATTTGTCGTGCTCCCAAGCGAGGCTGTAGATGTCGGACGCCTTCAGCAGGTCAACATCACCTGCGGCAACGAGGCTGTCCGCAACTGCAGGATCAATTCGCGACTTGCCATCCGGCGTCGCGGCCCACACACCAACCATCCCAAGCAGCAGCACCAGCGCCAGGCTTCCCAGGACCCGGGCTCTTTTTCCCATCCGCCTCATCCCACTTTCTCCCCGTTTACCTTGACCATTTCACCGTTGTACAAGAATCGCTTGATCGAACGTTTCGATGTCTTCTGGAATTCTTCTTCGACAATACGGAAGGTTTTGATCCGTTTATAGTCGGCCAGTTCTTTCTGAGCTTCGCGAATCGTTTCCTTCACCAGTTCGAACACATCTTTTTCGGTCGCTGTCTTCCCCTGCTCCTCGAAATGGAGATCGAGCTGCTCGTAGTCGGGATAGATCAACGCCGCCACTTCATCGCCAAGCCCCTTTTCACGTGGGATTCCCAGCACAAGCGATTCCGCGATGAAGGAAGTACGGTTGAGATAGAACTCGATCTCTTCCGGGTAGACATTTTTTCCACCGCCGGTCACCAGCATGTTTTTGGCACGTCCGGTGATCTGCAGGTATTCATCCTTGTGGATGAACCCGAGATCGCCGGTCTTGAACCAGCCATCCTCGGTGAAGGTTGCCTTGGTTGCTTCCTCGTTCTTGAAGTACCCCTGAAAGATGTTGGGTCCCTTGACACAGACTTCGCCCACACCCTGGTCGTTGGGGTTGATGATCTTGCACTCAACGCCCGGCACCGGCGGCCCGACGGTCTCATGACGGATCCGGAAGGGAAGGTTGACATGAGTTACCGGCGAGGTCTCGGTCAGGCCATACCCCTGGAAGAGACGCAGGCCCAGGCTGTTAAAGAAGTGCGCTGTCACCGGATCTAACGGCCCACCGCCGCTGACAAAGATGCGCACCTTGTCGAGGCCACCTTTTGTCCGGAGGCTCTTGAAGAGGGGTGCCCCCAGGTTCAGGCCGACTTTCTTGCCTGCCTTCACAACCCCCATCAGGGAATTGACAAGCTTTTCCTTGCCCTGTTGACGCACTTTACGCATCATGCCCTGCTGCATCTTTTCATAGAGCAGCGGCACTCCCACCATCAGGGTAACGCCGGTGTTCTTGATATCTTCGACGATTTCCGCGCTCTTCAGGCTGCGCGCATAGGTGATGGATGCGCCGCAATAAAGGGGAAGCAGGAATCCTGCGGTTGCTTCAAAACTGTGATGGACCGGCAGTACCGAGATAAAGGTATCTTCGGGGCCGATGTCGAGGATACGGCTTGCAGCGGCAACATTGGAGGCGAGATTTCGCTGTGAAAGCATCACACCCTTGCTGTGGCCGGTGGTCCCCGACGTATACAGAAAAGCGGCGAGTTCATCGAGGCTGCGCTTCGGCAGGTCGGCCTCGATCCCCATGCCTTCATTGACAACATCTTCGAGGTAGAGGTAATCTGACCCCTGTCCTTCCGCGAAGCAGATGTATTTCTCGAGGGTGGAAACGGTTTCCAACTCCTCGATCACCGTGGTGAACCGTTGCGACATGAAAAGCATCCGTGCCCCGGAATCGGAGAGGATGTGACGCATACCGGAGGGTGGCATCAAGCTGTCAACCGGGACAACAATGGCGCCGGCGGTCTGAATTCCGAGGTAGCTTGCTGCCCAGGAGGGACTGTTTTCACCGAGTACCGCGACACGGTCGCCCGATCTAATCCCCTGGTCCACCAACCACCTTGCGATGGCGTTGATCCGGTCCCGCAATTGGTTGTAGGTAATCTCGTCGTACCCATCTTTCCCGTTGTGGGTACGCATCACGGGACGATCCCCAACCTCATCTGCGGTCCGTTGCACCAATTCGCTTAGCGGAAAAACCCCTTTGTCCGGCCTCAATTTATCCCAGTAACGACTCATCCTCTTCCTCCTCGCTTCCCTGGAACCCTGCCAGCCATCCAGCCTGTCAACTATGCCGAATGCGGGTGGGTTGCTTCACCTGTATCGCAAGGGGAAGGTTTCGCCATCAGCCCCTCGAGTGCAACAGCAGGCCGCACGAGAGCGTCAAATCCCGAGAGTCGCCCAATTCGCCGTTTGAGGGGGCCTATATTCCCTGCTTCTGACAGGAGGTCGTGGTTTGTCCAGCCGGTCTGAACTCTATAACGGCACCTTTGCGCTCGGGTTCGCCTACAATTTCTTCATGGCGTTGAATTTCACCAACAACGCCATTTATCCTTTGTACGTAAAGGAGATGGGCGGTTCTGCGGAGACCGTGGGCTGGTTCATGGGGATGGCTGCGCTCTCTGCTGTGATCTCACGGCCGCTGATCGGGTTAATGATTGACCGTATCGGGGTCAAGCCGGTCCTGCTGCTCGGCAGCCTCCTTATCACTCTCCCCTCTCTTGGGTACTGGGCGCTGCTGGACCAGGGGTTGAACGAATGGGTGTGGGTGATCCGTCTCCTGCATGGATTTGGCTTCGGTGCCCATTTCTCGGCCTTTTTTACCCTCGCAGCCCAAGTGGCGCCGACGAATCGACGGAATGAAGCGATCGCCATGTTCGGCTTCTCCGGCTTGATGGCCAACATTGTCGGCCCCTTCGCCGGGGAAACAGTCTACGACACGTACGGCCTGCCCGCCTTTTTCCTGCTGGTAACGATCTTCGGGCTGGTTGGTGTCCTGGTGATCGCCTTTCTCAAGCTGAAGCCGGCCGAAGGACCACGCTCCACACCTACTTTACGTGGTGCCCTGACCCTGCTCCGTGCCCGGAACCTGATCCTGGTCTATCTGCTCGGCCTGCTGCTATCTATCTGTTTCTCTTCCGGCCAGTTTTTCCTCGCACCCCTCGCTCGAGATCGTGGCATCGCAAGCTTTGGCCTCTACTTCACCGGCTATGCGATTGCCGGAATGACCGTTCGGTTCATTGGACGGAAATGGGGGGACCGTTTCGGGGTACGACGCATCATGATCCCGGCGTTTGTCCTCTATGGCTCCGGGATGGCGACCATCTTTTTCAGCTATTCCACCCTGATGCTCTTTATGGCTGGCTTACTGTCCGGCAGCGCGCATGCTCTCGCTTTCCCGGCAGTCAATGCCTTGGGCTACAGCCGTGCCCCACGTGAGTACTCCGGCAGTGTGATCGCGTTGCTGACAGGTATGATGGATGTGGGCAGTGTGATTGCGGCGTTTGGATTTGGTCAACTGGCCGAAGTGTATGGCTACACCATTATTTTCCCGATTGCCGCTATTGCCGGACTAACCGCTTCAGGCCTCTCCCTGATCAGTGTGCTCCGTAACCCGGAACTCGTGCAGACTGCAGCAAAGAGTTGAACCCCACAAAAAAGCCCCGCTTCATTAGCGGGGCGGTACAGGTTGGATGGTCATCCGTCTCCCCATCGGACCCGACCCAGCGGTCGGTCCGATAGGAGAGGGTTGGGAAGGTCTTTCTTGAGGGTAGGGCATTCGTCGGATTGGGGATCCGATCGGAAGACGAATGGCCATCCGGTGTCGGGGTCTCTGACAACCCAAAGTTTATCTGGTGCTTCTACGTTCTTTTTCCAGCTTCAGCCAGGGATGCGGTGGCTGCGGACCTTCATCAAGCGGGTCTTCCAGCGGGAAGGCAACACGATCGTTGAAGGGACCCTTGGAAACCGGATCTTCGTTGTGCCAATAGTGATGAATCTGGAACGGGCCGATGAAGACGGGGTCCTCATTGAAGCGCTGGTCGCGCTCGTTGAACGGGCCCTTGTCGACAGGCTGTTCGAGCGGCATTTTTACTTTCGCGCTGGCATTATAGAATGGACGTGCCTGCACGTTTGCCGTCACGGCGAAAAAACCTGCTATCATTATGGCAAGAGTAAACTTCTTCATCTTGTCCTCCAATTCGTTGTCTTGTTCACCCCCAGTAAAGGCAATGGGTGTGCCAGATTCAGACTCGACGAATAAAGCTCAAGAGAAGTCACTGTAATAACAACGGTTAGAGATTCTTATTACCGTCAAGGCTTCTCGTGTTCATTTATGATTCTGCTTCAAGACAGCGCCAATTAGGGTTGTGTTGTGTAGCATACTGCTACTCGTGGTAGGTGTTTCCCCTCACTTGCCAACAAAAAACGGGACCCCTTTACGAGGTCCCGTCACAGATGTATCGATTCACATCATGCTTTCATGTCATCTGTGCGACGCACCCAGGGAGGAGCGTGTTGTGTGGTGCGGAAATGGACGTGTGCGTGCTCCGGTATCCGCCGCTGCTCAAAGTCCGGGTGATGCTTGTCGCCAAAAAGATCCTTGAAGATGGTCAGCAGACGTTTCTTTTCATCCTCGGTGAAGCTGGCACGATGCTCTTTCAGTACAGCCATTGGCACACGGCAGATCAGGCAGTCAACAATAATAAACTCATCGTCTTCGTAGTGCTTGGTCGTTTTGAGTTCCCCATCAAAGGCCAACCCGCACAGGTCGCACGAAGGGTCGTACCCGCGCGCGTGACCGTTATGCATTCGTGTTTCCATCCGCGCTTCGCCACGTGCCTTCAGACGGTCGCGCCTGGTGGTCATCCATTTTTTCCATCGGTACCATTCGGCGGTCTGACCCACCCCTGCCAGCAGGGGGAACTTGCCTTCGAATCCCAATCGTTCGGCGGCCTTGTCGCCGCTGATGGTCCAGCGCGGGGTCAGCATGTCAGGCAGTTTGTCGACACGGAACGGTGGTTTTTTCATGAACAGGTTCAGCGCCGGGTAGATCAAGGGATAGACGGCACGCAAAAAAATGTCCGGGATGACAATACGTCGTGGTGTCGATCCAACAACCTTGGCGATCGTGTTGTTGAACTCCTCCAGCTGATGCGGTGGGAAAGGTGAAGCGTAAAAAATTTCCCCAATCGCCTTGTCGTGCTCGAGCTGCAGTACCACCTGCCTTGCCAGGTCCTGCACATGAACCATCGAGACCATCCTACCCGCCCCGAATAAGGGATTCAGCCCCCGTTCAATCATCTTGAAGAGGATGAGGAAGGCATCGTCACGCGGACCATAGACCGCTGGGGGACGGATGATGGTGATCGGGAGAAAGTCCATGTAGCGCTTCAGCCAGTTCTCCGCCAGCAGTTTGCTTTTGCCGTAGTCGGTGATCGGTTCCGGATGATCCTCTTCCTTGCGTAATTCGTGGCCTTTTGTCGGCCCTCCTGCTGCCTGGCTGGAGACGAAGAGAAACCGTTTCAATTTCGGAGCGACCTCGAGGACCGCTTTCACCAGGTTGTGTGTCCCCTCGGTGTTGTGCTGGTAATAGTGGTACTTGTCTTCTGCGCTGACCACGCCTGCGTTGTGGACCACCACGTCCACACCCTTTACCACCTTCTTGAGGCTTTCGATATCCTGAAGGTTGCCGTAAACAATCTCCACCGGCTTTTCTTCAAGCCAACGCAGGTTGGAAGTTGGACGGACCATCGCACGAACGTTGTCGCCGTGCCGGAGCAGTGCGTCAACAATGTGGCTGCCGACAAACCCGTTCGCTCCTGTAATCAGTACCGTGCGCGACATGTGTATTCCTTCACGTGCTACTGCGTTTATTTTCCACGATGGGGTGCATGATACGGTGGTTCCCCATGGCAAAGGGTACGAATCCGACTGGGTTTTGACAAGAGGAGAGCGTGGTCCCGGGGTCTCGTCGGGCTCCAGCTCGACGTTCCGAAGGATCGAAGGGCGGGATGCTATGAGGTGGTTTGAAACCCGGGCAGCGGAGTGCCCGGGCCACCCACGCCAGAAAGCTATGGCGACGGGTGGCGCGGAGCCCTGTCGACCAGAACCCTGCGATGAGGGTGACTTCATCAACGCCAGCGGCTGCGCTCGTTGCGGTTTGGTTCGGTGCCGATGAAGAGGCTGATCCTCGGGCCGAGTTCGCTGTAGGAGACAATCAATCCTGCGACATCGGTATAGCGTGTGTACACCACCAGGCCAGCTCCCACCCCGATCATCCCGCCGCCTGGCTGAAGTTGATCGATCGATGGTGTTGCGAGCAGGTAATCGACAAACACACGTCCGGTTAGACTGTTGGTCAGACGGTTGTGAATATCGAGCGCTGGCACAAGGACGATGTTGTCCGAGCGAACAAATTTTCGATCGGATGCCGCGCGGAAGGTGGGGTGGCGCGGATAGTCAGTAAAATTGAGGGGGTTGCTGGAGTTGTAGGGACGGACGATATTGGTTACGATTCGGGGCACAAAGTAATGATTTCCAAATATCCGCATATACTTATGAACGTCAAATCCATATCGCAAAAAGCGTCGGTCATCCCCGATGCCGTTCACAATTCCGCCGTAAACCTCCAAGGCGGCCCCGCGCCCCTCCAACCCCGACGTGTTATCAAAACGGATCGCGATTTCCTGGTAGAGATCTTGAACATTTCCGTGCGTGCCTTCCAGATCGCCCACCTCAAACACACGGATCAACGCTCGTTCGTCGCCCCCCGTTAAAAAGAGACGCCGCTTCTGCAGCACCCAGGTCCCGCGAAACTCCAGGTATTCGCTCGCACGTAAACCAAAAATCAACTGCGCCTGCTGAAAGTCCTGGTGAAAAATGCCATACTCTTCTTTTGTCCCAGGTTTAAAATGACTGCGTGGATCACGGCGCGGATTCGAGCCGATGCCGTAGAACTGCATGTCGTCATCCTGCCTGCGACTGAGAGTCAAGTTCACCTGGCGCACCTGCCGTTCGCTGGCATCACGCAGGGTAAAACGGACACGGGAGGTCCACTTGTCCATCCCCGCAATAGCACCACTCACCGAGCCGCCAAACGTTTTCGAACGGTAATATACCTTTGAACCAAGTTTGACCCGGTAGTAGGAGGTTCCGACTACAATCGGGTACCACCCCCAGGGGCTTTCCGGCAGATCGAAATAGTCCTTCAGTTGGATGATGCGTTCCGGTTCAACTGCGGTGACTCCATAATCGAAGGCGAGCAGCACCCCTTTGTAGAGTTGGCGCGAAACATAGAGCATCCCCCCGCCAACCTGGCCGACCATGGTGGTGTCAAATCGTGTGCTGTCCGCCGGAATGGCGAGGGTGGAGTCGATGAGGACGAGTTGATGGGCACCGAAAAGCAGAGCTCGGCGCATGCCCTCGTAGAAAGACCTTGAAAATCTGGGACGGATCGAATCGGATAATGTGGAATCCACGGCAAGGGTATCGGATTCGTAGCCCGAATCAAAGTCGAACGTGGTTCGTGGATCAGCTTGAAGAGAAAGTGTTGTGTCAGGTTGGGCATGTGCGCAGGAGGATACGACAGATAGAGAGAGCAGGGTCAGGAGACACCAGAACAGCAACTTGTGCCTGTTCAGCAGATCGGCCATCCCTCACCCGAGGATTAAAGGGGCTCTTGCTACCCCGTTGTCCACCCAACAGACCGCCACCAGCCCCTATTCCCAGGGTCCGCCTAACGGTTTCTCGTAGATGCGATAGGTCTTGTATCGTTTCCCGCCCATCATTTCGGCGGCACGGTTCATCATCGTGTTCGTCTCGAGAATCCAGCTCATCTCACCGCGTTGAATTCCCTTCTTCTGACCTTCGATAAAGTGGTCATAGTAGAAGAGAGCATCGATCCCACGGTTGCGATACTCTTCGATCACACCCATGACAATCACACGTGAACTCTGCAGTTTGCCGGGCCGTGTCAGCCAGAGCAGCTTCAGCAAGCCAAAGGGAAAGAGACGGCCATCCCGAATCTTGATGATCGCTTCATTGATGTTGGGCAGCGCGAGGGAAAAGCCAACCGTCTCCCCTGTATCCGGATCCTCGGCGAAAAAGACCTGGTCCGGATCAACTGCCGTCTTCAGATTCTTCGCAAGGTGGTGAAACTCCTCTTCGGTAAATGGCACGGCGCCCCAGTTCTTTTCCCATGCCTTCATGTGAACCTGCCAGACCAGCCGTGCGTCGCGCCAAAACTGCTTCATGTTGAGCTTGCGGAAGTTCAGATGGGACCGTTTCCGGATCACCTCCGCGCCACGTTTCAGCTTGGCGCTCATATCTTCCTGCTCGATCATGTAACAGTAGACATCCATCGACTTCCGGTAGTCGAGTCCTTCAATTAACGTCGGGTAATAGGCGGGGTTATAGGGCATCATGATATAGGGAGGCGTGTCATACGCATCCATCTGAATGCCCATATCCTCGTTGATATTCGGGTTAAACGGCCCGCGAATCAGGTCAAACCCCCATTCACGCCCTGCATCCTCAGCCGCTTTGAACAGTGCCTCGGCGACTTCGGCATTGTCGATTACATCAAAGTGGCCGAAATGGCACGTGTTTTCGCTGTGGTACTCGTTGTGGCGGTTGTCCTTGATCGCAGCAATGCGTCCCACCGGCTTCCCATCGAGGTAGGCGACGAAGCAGCGACGATCTGCGTTCTGGTAGAAGGGGTTTTTCTTCGTGTCGAGAAGCTCTTTCTGCTGGATCCGCAATGGTGGAACCCAGTGCTCGTTCTTGCCTTGCACGAGGAATGGAACGTTGAGGAAATCCTTCCAGGCTTTACCGGTTTGTGCTTCGACCACCTTCACCGAACTCATTCCAGATCCTCCAACCATTGTGCAGACGTTGAAACCAACTAGAGAACGTGCCGCGCCGCGAAGCCGTCAAGCTGTGGCACCTCTTCGACAGGGGAGCAAATGAAGAGGAAGCTACGCCCTTTCTGGTTTCGCCACCTCAACCCCTTCGGGAGGCTGAATTCCGACGAAACCAAGGGCTTTGCCAACCTTGACCAGTTTTTCAACAGCATAGTCAAGCTGTTTTTCGGTCAATGTTGACATCAGACTGAGCCGGATCAAAGCGTGGTGGGGTGGCACAGCGGGGCTGATCACCGGGTTGACGAAGACCCCTTCTTCCTGCAACATCATGCAGGCGCGGAAGACAGTCATATCATCCCCGACATAGACAGGAATGATGGGCGACTCCGGCTTGCCGATGGCGAACTCTTCGGCGAGCAGCGCTTTTTTCAAATAGTTGGTCAACTCCCAGACACGGTCGATACGCTGCGGTTCACGTCGAATGATCTCCACCGCCTTAATCACGGCGGCCATGTTGGCGGGAGGCGGGCTGGCGGAAAAAATCAGGGCGCGGCTGTGGTGCTTGAGGTAGTGGACAACATCTTCAGGACCGGCGAAGAAACCACCGATGGAAGCAAAGGATTTGCTGAAGGTGCCGATGGTGCCGAGAATGCGGTCCTTGACACTGAAGTGCGAGGCTGTTCCCTGCCCACCCGGGCCGATCACCCCGACCGCATGGGCATCATCCACGATTACATCGGCGCCATACTTGTCCGCGAGGTGGACAATATCCGGCAACGGCGCGAGGTCGCCTTCCATCGAGAAGACGCCATCCACCACGATCAGCTTCGTCTTGTTCTTCTGGACACGGAGCTTTTTCTCGAGGTCCGCCATGTCCGAGTGGTTGAACTTGATCGTCTTCCCAAAGCTGAGGCGAGCGGCATCGATGATGCTGGCGTGATCGAGACGGTCCAGCAGAAGGACCCCCTCACGCGGAACCAGGTGGGCGATCACCCCCTGGTTCGTCATAAAGCCAGTGGAAAAGACGAGGGCCGCTTCGGTCCCCATGAAATCCGCGAGGACTTCTTCACATTCCTGGTGCACCGCGAGGGTGCCGTTGAGGAAACGTGACCCGGCACAACCGGTGCCGTACTGGTCAATCGCTTTCTGTGCTGCCTTTTTCACTTCGGGATGGTTGGTCAACCCGAGGTAGTTGTTGGACCCCATCATGATGACATCTTTGCCATCCATCATGACGGTCGCACCTTGCTCGCTTTCAATGGGGCGGAAATAGGGGTAGAGGCCCGATGCCATCACTTCTCTGGCGGCAGTAAAGTCCTTTACCCGATCTTCAATTCGCCTCATAGGTCGCAAAACCTCGTTCGGACCAAAACCGGTACGCCCACGCACCGGGTTCCCCAAAGTGGATCGAACTTCCAAGCCCCTGTGTTACGCCTCGGGACTGACCCGCTGCCACTCTTCGGCGACCCATTCATCAAGCTGGGCCAGCGCCTCATCGGTGGGCAGCAGGAGTTTTTCGCCGTCACGACGACGTTTAATCTCGAGCTCCCCTTCAGCGAGGTTGCGGTCACTGACCACTACCTGGAAGGGGAAGCCGAGCAGATCAGCGTCTTTGAATTTAAAGCCGGCACGGACATCGCGGTCATCCAAAGCGACATCCAACCCCTTTTCTTTCAGGAGGGAGTAGAGACGCTCTGATTCGGCGGTAACCTCGTCCGACTTGGCGTTAATTCCCACCACGACCGCATGGAAGGGTGCGATGGTCATCGGCCAGACTGCGCCATTTTCGTCCGCGTTGGTCTCGAGAACTGCCGCAACCAGACGACCTACACCAATGCCGTAGGACCCCATAATGATGGGCACATCTTTGCCGTTGGGATCGAGCACAGTGGCGCCCATCGCGGCGCTGTACTTGGTGCCGAGTTTAAAGATATGGCCCAGTTCGATGGCACGGACCACGCTGAGCGGTTTGCCGCAGTCGGGGCAGGGCTCGCCTTCTGCCACGACACGGAGATCGTGGTAGGAGTCCGGTTTGAAGGTGTCGTCCACCTGCACACCAAGTACATGGTACTGGTCCTCATTGGCACCAGTGACCATGTTGACCTTGCCTTTAAGACGGTTGTCGGCATAAATCGGCAGCTTGCCTTCAAGTCCCACAGGACCGAGGAAGCCGATCTCCGCCCCAATCGCCTCTTTCACCTCTTCGGGGTGCGCGGGACGCATCGATGCACCCATCAACTGCTGAAGCTTGGATTCGTTGACCTCGTCATCCCCTTGCACGAGAATCATCGCGAGACCATTATCGCCCATGAAAACGAGGGACTTGATAAATTTATCGGTGCCACGTCCGAGGTACTCCGCGACCTCTTCGACCGTCCGTTTTTCCGGGGTTAACACTTTTGCGAAAGGCTGCTTTTCTTCGGTGCTTGCTTCTTCCACCAGGTTAGATGTGGCCACCTCGACATTGGCAGCATAACCGCATGCATGGCAGACAGCGCAGGTATCTTCGCCAGCATCCGACTCGACCATAAACTCTTCAGATCCGGTGCCACCCATCAGGCCGGAAGAGGCACCGACGACGAAATAGTTCAGCCCGGCGCGCTGGAAGATGCGACGATACGCCCCGTCATGCTTCGCATAGCTGGCATCCAACCCTTCCTGGCTGACATCCAGCGAATAGGCATCCTTCATGATGAACTGACGCGTACGCAGCTCGCCGGAACGAGGACGTGGTTCATCACGGAATTTCGTCTGGAATTGGTACCAGATCTGGGGAAGTTGCTTGTAGGAACGAACTTCTCCACGGGCGACCGAACAGATAATTTCCTCATGAGTCGGTGCCAGCACAAGCTCGCGATCCTTCCGGTCTTTCAGGTGGAACATCTCCGGCCCGAAGTCCGTTGCACGTCCCGTCTCTTCCCATACCTCCACCGGGTTGATGGCGGGGAGGAAAAATTCCTGGGCGCCAATAGCGTCCATCTCTTCGCGGATCAGGTTCTGTGCCTTCAGGGAGGCACGCTGACCAAAGGGGAGGTAGCTGTATACACCTGCCATCAGGGGGCGAACCATCCCCGCCCGAAGCATCAGACGGTGACTGGTAACAACTGCATCCGAGGGAACTTCTTTCAGGGTGGGGATAAAGGCTTTCGAAAGTCGCATCGTCTTCGTTTTTTCCAGGTTTCGCGCGGGTCAACAGGCAACAACGTGAGGGTCCCGCCTTCCCGCACGCACAAGTGCATGAAGTATACCTATTTGTCTCCGGCAAAGTAAAGCAGGAGGCGGGTTCACGCCTGATCTGAACGAGGCTTGGATAGGGGTGAGTGGCCCGGTCGGGTGGCCCAGGGCTTACCCCCCATTCCGACCACTCTCGATGTCACCCTTGACCGAAACCGCCTCACGGTTGCACCTTCCACCTCTTGTCCGGCGACAAACGCCGGGTAGAGTCGACGTTCACCCCCCCAACCCCGAGAGGGACGATGAAACACGCGCGGACGATTCTTTTCTGGCTGCTGGCTGTCATCCTGACACTTTCAATGGCGCGCTACCAGCGAAAAACAGGCCCGACCTACCCGATCGACGGGACCGTCACCATTCAGGGCCAGACGGTTGCCTACCACTTTGATCGGTCGCATGGTGGCGATGGTGACCACACGGTTACCATCGATTTGCCCGACGGCTACGAGGCCGTGTTGGCGTGGAAACGATACCAGCTCGACGAGCCTTACAACCAGGTGGAGATGGTCCTGAACGAGGAGGGCTTGTTCGCGGCTGATCTGCCTCATCAGCCTCCCGCCGGCAAGCTTGCCTACCATTTACTGGTTCGTCCTGCTGGCAGCGACCAGATGGTTCCCTTGCCGGATCATGACGATGTGATCATTCGTTTCAAAGGGGCCGTACCGGCTGGCGTGCTGATCCCGCACATTCTGATGATGTTCATCGCGATGCTGCTCTCGACCCGTGCCGCGATTGCCGCACTGGCCGGAGAGAAGATCCGGACCATCGCCTGGGTCGCATTTATCTGCCTGGTTATTGGTGGCCTCTTCCTCGGTCCTGTAGTGCAGAAATTCGCCTTCGGGGAATACTGGACCGGATGGCCTTTCGGGGAAGATTACACCGACAACAAAACCCTCGCGGCGGTGATTGCCTGGGCCATTGCCCTCTGGTTCCTGCGCGGACCGAATGGCAATAAACGTGGACGGTGGTGGTCGCTGGGCGCGGCGGTGGTTCTGCTGGGGATGTACATGATCCCCCACAGCCTTGGAGGCAGCACCTTCAATTACGAGACTGGTGAAATCGCCACAGGCGCCAACCCGATGGAGGTAGAGGGCGAAGCCGCGCCTACAGGGGAAATGGAGCATGACTCGTCGGGAGTTGGCGAGGACGCTGCGAACGAGTAGTGCCCGAAGCGAGTGTACAAAAAAGAGACGAAGGCCGGAACCAGCAGGTTCCGGCCTTCTTTTACTCCGTCACAGAGTGAAACAGCACCTCATATCTGGAGCTTTTGGAGAATCACTACTGTTTGTTTCTCTGCAATTTAGTGTTCTCGTATAAAAATTGGCATTGGTGTTGCTACCTGTTAAAACGAAGCACAGAAGTACATCAAGAACGCGATACGCTTCTTTACCTGTCTCCCTAGTCCGTGCATCGGACGTCGTCTGTACCTCCCTACCCCAGAGGGGAGGACATCGTCCCCGGTTTCGATTGCCACCCCCCTGGGCAATCGTTCCGGGGACGGCGATTTTATGGCAGCAACCCCACGACACGACTCGGACTGCCGCTTCCCTTTTCCAGCAGCAAGGGGGCAGCCAGAATCCATGCACCGACGGCGGGGAGCTGATCCAAGTTGGCGAGGTTTTCGAGGTGGGGTAACCCTGCTCGAGCACACGTCTGGCCGACTTTGAAACGGGTGTCAGCGCCCTGGTCAATCCCGGGGGCATCGCTCCCCAACCCGCCAATTTCACGTTCCTCGATCAACCATTGGGCCACCTCATCCGAAAAGCCGGGCCAGGTGAACGCCCCCCGGGCATCACGCTCGTAGACACGGTCCCGATCTGGCCATCGCTCCGACCAACCCGTTTCGAGCACAACCATCGCCCCCTTCGGCAGCAGGTGCCCCCACTCCACCTCACGTGCTCGAATCCAGTCGACCGTAACCTCTCCGCCAGCCAACTCCTGCGCTCGTGCAGGGAGGACAACCGCGGGCCAAAGGAGATGGTCGAGGGCGAGTTGGTCCACACTCTGCCCCCCCGGATGAAAGTGGACGGGGGCCCCCGTGTGGGTGCCCGCATGCTCCGAGAGGGTCCAGCGGTGCAGCGAAAAGCCGTGGGTCGCTGGGTCGGCTGCTGGCTGACACTTTGTTTCCGGATCACCCGGCCAGAGGGGAGAATCGGGGGTCAAAGGGTGGGTCAAATCGACCAGTTGAAAGGGAAAGTCTGCCATCGAGAAGGGGCTCATCGTCGCTCCAGGGTTACCTGTCTAACAAGGTACAAGCCTGCGCCCCACCATCAGCAGTCCCCCGATACCCTCGCTTGACACCCGTGGAGCCTCTGCGCTACATTTTGTTCCAGCCTTCACAATAAGGCAAGAGCAAGACAGGAAAGGAGTTAGGGGGGGCTACAAAGCTGCGTTCCACCTTGCTCCAGACGGCTTCCAGCCGTGATGGTTTCGAACAGAACAAATCGACCATAGAACCGAGGACCAAACCATGAACGTCTTTGAGTTTGCCATGCAGATGGAGAAGGATGGCGAAGCGTACTACCGTGAGCTCGCAGACTCTGCGAACAACGATGGGCTGTCGCGCATCCTCAACTTCCTCGCTGACGAGGAAGTGAAGCATTACAACATCTTCAAGCGCATGGCGGGCGGCAAGGTGGAAGCGCTTCCGAAGAGCACGCTGCTGGCGGATGTGAAAAACATCTTCGTCGAGATGAAAGACCGCGGCGAAAAATTCGATTTTGATGTCGAAAAGCAGGTCGCTTACTACCGTAAGGCGCAGGACCTCGAGAAGAAGAGTGAAAACCTCTATGCCGACAAGGCGAAGGAAAGCACGGACGAGAAGGAACGTGACATCCTGATACAGATTGCCGAGGAAGAGAAACGTCACTACTTCGTGCTCGAAAACATCATCGAGTTCGTCAACAAGCCGGATCGTTGGTTGGAAGATGCCGAGTGGAACCACCTCGAGGATTACTGATCTTTTGAGGTCAGCTTGACAGCACGTGGCGCGGTCCCGTTTAACGGTGTCGCGCCCTTTTTCTTGGGGTCAAACGGAAGTTCCTGTTGCGGGTCTGGCAGGTTGGGATCGACCCGTGTCAACTCGGCCGTTTCCAGGTCGAGCACGAAACGGCGGACGGTTCCATCACTCACGCGCAACCAGACCAGTTGCGGGGTGACAGGAAGCGGGGGATTCTCCTCTCCCTGGAGGGGGTGGCTCTCTTTTATTGTGAACATATGTTCAGAATACACTCGACCAGACCTCGGATGCAAGGGGTTGTTCAGGAGGAGCAAGGTACGGTGAGTTGATCTGGAGAACGGCACGGTTAAGCGCGCCTCACGCTCCCCGTGCGCTCTGGAGGTTTTTGTCCTGGCCCAACAGTTCAGTGTTGGGTTTCATCGGAGTAGGGGCACTTTCTCGGTAGCCCAGGTCCGAAGAGACCCGACACTGAAGTGTCGGGCCAGGGAAGGGACGAACATAGGTGCCTGAAAAATACCTGTGTCAGGTCCGAAGACCTGACACAGGTATACTTATTGGGCTTGCCCCGTTTTGGTGGACACTTGGAAAAGCAACTTATCTTGTTGCGAG
>JAHLLH010000019.1 GCA_020444265.1 bacterium | reverse complement strand
CGTCAAAGAAAAGAAGAATGCAGAAGCGCAGGGACGAACACAGCGCTAAAGCCGAGCCGGGAACCCGCGACGGTTACAGGCTCGACGACAGAGTTTCGACTTATTCATATCTGAACTGGTCATCCGCGAAGCAGGAACTGGAGATGAAGTCGCAGCCCATAAGCGCCTTGAAGCTTTGAAGGATAGTGGATTTGTATTAGGGGTATTGGAGGAAGCGGAAGAAAGATTTGAACGCCGTTATGAAAGGAACGCCAGGGGTACGATCTTGATGAGGTTGCGGATCGCGTCTGCAAGATATTCAACATCGACAAAGAGGACCTGTTTTCCAAGAGCAGGAAAAAGGTCAGGGCTGATGCCAGGGGTGTGTTTTGTTTTTGGGCGGTAACAGAACTTGGATGCGGGCAAAAAGAATTGGCGAAAAAACTGGGCATGACTCAGCCCGGGGTGGGATATGCTGTTATCAGAGGCGAGGCGATCTCAAAGTCGAATCATCTTGAGTTGAAAAAATGACTTATTTATTTAATTATGCCCATCCCCCATCCAAAATGGTGACGTAGGATGAGCAGATATACAGAGCCGGAGTGGTCCAAAGCTGCGCTGATAACCATTGATACGCAGAGCGACACTCTCGACGGACAACCTTTTGAGATTCCGGGAACTTCGGCGATCATTCCTCGTATGACGGCGCTTCTCCAAGCCTTCAGGAGGGCGCACAAGCCCATCATTCATATCGTTCGACTCTATAGACCCGATGGTTCAAACGTCGATCTGTGCCGCAGGGAATTGGTTGAACAAGGCGCCGCCATGGTGTTGACGGGCACTCCGGGCAGTCAACTCGCGCCCGACTTATTTCCCCGTGTTGGCTTGGAACTTGATGCCGACTTGCTAATTTCCGGGGGAATCCAGAGCCTCGGGGTAAATGAAGTGGTGATTTACAAGCCGCGTTGGGGTGCTTTTTACAATACCCCCTTGGAGCAACACCTTCGTAAAGAGGATGTTCAAACACTTGTTTTCTGCGGCTGTAATTTTCCAAATTGCCCCCGCACTTCAGTCTACGAGGCCAGTGAACGAGACTTCCGGCTTGTTCTGGCGGAGGACGCAATCTCTGGTTTGTACGAGCAGGGCAAACGGGAAATGCAAAATATTGGGGTTGGGTTGCTTTCGACGGATCAAGTCATGGATGCGATGCGGAAGAATGACAAGATGGGGTAACAATCGCCTGAGGGACGCGGCTAATCGCCGCGCCCCTCAAGCGAAACGTTCGGCTGCGGTCTATTTGAAAGGACCATGGTTCAGCGTAATGAGGAGGCCCGAGAAATGCCATTCTGTGCCTGAAATTGCTATACCGGTGGTTAAAAGGTCGGCGCTACGGATGCTTTTCTGGATACACTCCTGAAGTATTTATTGAAATAAGATGCCACCCGAACCGAAAGCGACTGTTATGCACGCCTTCTCTCTCCACCCGGAACCGCAGCTCTTGCCTCTGTAATGAGAAGGCTCCTTGCGGACCGGCGTCCCTTTGAACGGAAAGGTCTAACGATATGAAATTCTCGAATTCTTACATCGGCTTGGGCGAGGCCTTTTACGAAAGGATACGGCCGACACCCGTTCGGGATCCCCGACTCTTCTTGTGGAACTCCAGCCTGGCTGAACAGCTGGATATTCCGGATGAATTGAAAAACGATCCGGTTGCCCTGGCACAGGTTTTTTCGGGAAATCAGATCTTACCCGGATCCGAACCCATTGCCACCGCGTACGCCGGACACCAGTTCGGCAGTTTTGTCCCTCGGTTGGGCGATGGAAGGGCCCATCTCCTTGGAGAAGTGTTGGATCAATTCGGAAAAGGGTGGGACATTCAGCTCAAAGGCTCCGGCCGCACCTCCTTCTCCAGAGGTGGAGATGGCCGTTGTCCTCTCGGCCCCGCCGTACGGGAGTTCATCATGAGTGAGGCCATGAACGCCCTGGGTGTTCCGACCACACGGTCGCTGGCTGTTGTCACCACCGGAGAACCCGTCTTTCGCGAGACAACGTTACCGGGGGCCGTCGTGACGCGGGTTGCCGGCAGTCACATCCGTGTCGGCACGTTTCAGTATTTCGCGGCCCGTGGTGATCTTCAAGCTCTCAAGAACCTCTGTAGTTATGCCATAAAGCGCCACTACCCGGAGTTGCGGGGGGAAGCCCAAAAGTCCTATATTTTGTTAATTGACAAGGTCATCGAAAGACAGATTCGACTGGTGGTCGACTGGATGAGGGTCGGTTTTATTCATGGCGTCATGAATACGGATAACACGACCATTTCCGGGGAAACCATCGACTACGGCCCCTGTGCCATGCTTGGGATCTATGATCCCCGGACCGTTTACAGTTCCATCGATACGATGGGCCGATATGCCTTTGGCAACCAGCCCAGAATCATCCACTGGAACATGGCGCGATTTTCCGAATGCCTGTTGCCGCTCATCCATGACGACGCAAAAAAGGCGGTCGACCGGATCGGACCCGTTATTACGGCGTTCCCGGACCGCTTTGAGACGGAATATATGAAAATGCTGGGAAAAAAGCTTGGCCTCGCATCTCTTGGGGAAGAAGATCGGAATCTGATCGCGTCTGTCTTGAACTTACTCAGGGAGAAACGCCTGGACTACACGGCCACTTTTGATCTGCTGACCGAATCCCTGGTATCCGAAGCGGTGGCTTTTCGGATGAAGGATGAACTTGGAGGGTATTTTGAGCTCTGGCAAAAAAGAGTGGCCGAGCAACACATGGTTCCGCAAGAAGTACATGCGCTTATGCGGCAGCAAAATCCCGCGGTTATCCCGAGGAACCATCACGTTGAAGAGGTGATTCGAGAGTGCGTGGAGAAAGGGGAGGTCACGTCGGCCGAGAAATTTCTCCAGGTCCTTCGCTCCCCTTATGAAGAATTGCCACAAACATACGAATATCAAGATCCGCCGAGTGACGGCGATGCGAATTATCAGACTTTCTGCGGAACATGAAATTTGATGGATTATCGAAATCCACATCAGATCAGATTGTCCATTGAGAAATTGAACGGAAGTATTTATCGTAAAAAATACGATCGAAATGAATTTCTTGAACGATTATTAAAAATTCTCTCGGAGACCTCGACCACCTTCATCAGCCTATTCCGCAGCCAAGGCGGGCCTGCATTCCTTGGGTCAGAATCTGGCGATGGAGCTGGCGGAATATGGCATTCGTGTTAACGCGGTCGCGCCCTCCGTCGTGGAAACACCGATTTACGAAGCGTTCATCAAACCCGACGAGGTTCACGAGGCTCTCCAGGGCTTCAACGCTTTTCACCCGATTGGACGGATTGGAAAGCCGATAGATGTGGCATCGGTGATCGTGTTTCTCTTTTCGGACGAGGCAAGTTGGGTGACAGGTGCAATTTGGGACGTTGATGGCGGCGTTATGGCCGGGCACAACCAGTGGGCTTTCCATTTGATAGAAATGAAAGGTCATAAGGAGATTTGGATGAGAGGGGAGATTGGGCACAGGGCATTTTCATCAGCCTCATCCTGAATGAATTACAGAAAAAGGTGCGGTAAAATCAGTAAGAAGATTTTTACAGGAAGCAGGAGTAATATCATGATGGAATATAACTCAACTTTCGGGTTTAGAAATCCGACCGTCCGGGATGAAACGGGGGGCTTACAGAAACGTGAGTTACGGTGGAATTAGGAACCCGCCGCACATACCGGAAG
>JAHLLH010000006.1 GCA_020444265.1 bacterium | reverse complement strand
TCCGCGAAGGTGGCCGCACCGTCGGCGCAGGCGTCGTCTCCAAGATTTACGAGTAAGCAAACCGGTAGGTTCGGGAGGTCATTGTGGCCGGACAAAACATCCGGATACGCCTGAAGGCGTATGACCACAACCTGTTGGATAAGTCGACTCAGAAGATCATCCAGACAGCGCGTAGCACTGGCGCGGTGATTTCGGGGCCGATCCCCTTGCCGACAAAACGGTCGATCACGACCGTTCTGCGAGGGCCACATGTTGACAAGAAATCGCGCGAGCAGTTTGAGACGCGCATCCACAAACGCCTGATCGACATCCTGAATTCGACGTCGAAGACGATCGATGCCTTGATGAAGCTCGAGCTGCCGGCTGGCGTGGACATTGAGATCAAGACCTGAGAGGGACGTCACGATGCCTGAAGGAATAATGGGTCGGAAGATTGGCATGACCAGCGTCTATCGCGATGGTCGCCAGATTCCGGTGACGGTGATCGAAGTGCAGCCGAACCCGGTAGTGCAGGTAAAAAGCACTGACGGGCCGGATGGATACGACGCCGTTCAGCTCGGATTTGGCACGAAGAAAGAGAAGCGGACGACACAACCGCTTCAGGGTCACTTCGCGAAAGCGGGTGTTGATCCGACTCGTGTCCTGCGCGAGTTCCGTGGCATGACGCCGCGTGAAGTCGGGACCGAGCTTCGTGTGGAAGATGTGTTCGAAGAGGGCGACAACGTCACGGTTAGTGGAATTTCGAAGGGCCGTGGATTTGCTGGTGTGATGAAGCGACATGGCTTCGGTGGTCACAAGGCAAGTCACGGTACCCACGAAAGCAAGCGTGGCCCTGGTTCAATCGGTGCACACACTTGGCCTGGCCGAGTGTTCCCAGGCAAGCGTATGGCTGGCCACATGGGAGCCGAGAAGGTGACCGTGAAAGGTCTCGAGGTGATCGAGATCATCACCGAGAAAAACCTGGTGCTGGTGAGTGGCGCCGTTCCTGGCGCACGTAACAGTGTCGTTGAATTGCTGAAAGCCTAAGGGTAAACCATGAAGTTGCCGGTCTACAGCCGTGAAGGCAAGCCCACGGGCTCCGAAGTGGAACTTGACGCAGCCGTTTTCGGCATCGAGCCGAATGAGCATGCAATGTGGTTGGCAGTCAAGGTCCAGCGTACCCGGATGCGTCAGGGAACGCACGCTTCGAAGAACCGTGCTCTGGTGGCAGGCGGTGGTCGTAAGCCCTGGAACCAGAAAGGTCGCGGAGCTGCCCGTGCGGGTACCATCCGCAGCCCCCTGTGGCGTCATGGTGGAACCATCTTTGGCCCCACGCCGCATCCTCATACGATGCGACTGCCGCTGAAGGTGAACCGCCTTGCCCGCGCTAGCGCGTTGGCAACCCGCGCCGGGGAAGAGTCGATCCGGTTGATCGAGGATTTCAGCCTTGATTCACCGAAGACGAAGGACGTGAAGACGATACTCCAGGGATTGGATCTTTCGAATCAGAAGGTGCTGATCCTGACCAAGGAGTACGATGCAAACCTGGTCAAGTCCGTACGCAACCTGGAAGCGTGCGATGTGCAGGTGGGTATTGAAGCGTCCACGTATGATCTGTTGAACCATCCAGTGGTGCTGATCCAGGTCGGTGCCTTGGAAGCCATCTCTGAGGTGTTAGGTGGACGAAAGCGCACGTCTGAGAAAGCTGCTTAAGCGGCCGCTGATGACCGAAAAGGTCGTCCGCATGACGGAATTGCAGAACACCTACGCCTTCGAGGTTCCGCTTAGCGCGAACAAGGTGGAGATCCGCAGGGCCGTCGAGACGATCTTCGAGGTCAAAGTGGATGATGTACGTACCATCAGGGTTCGAGGCAAGCTGAAGCGGATGGGCCGGTATCTTGGTCGCCGCGCGGCAACCAAGAAGGCGATGGTGACGCTTAAAGAAGGTCACAAGCTCGAACTGTTCGAGAACGTGTAGCAGCGACCGGTTCGTCGCCGAGCGTGGCGACGGACGGCGATGTCAACGCGACACCGCCGCGAGGGGATTATGCTGAAGAAATACAACCCGGTTACACCAGGACAACGCTTCAGGACCAACCTGGATTACTCAGAACTGAGCCAGGTTGAGCCCGAGAAGAGTCTACTGGAACCGCTGCCGAAATCCGGCGGCCGAAACAACAACGGCCGCATCACGGCTTGGCAGCGTGGTGGTGGTCACAAGCGCAAGTACCGTAAGGTCGATTTCAAGCGAGACAAGTTTGGGATCCCGGCGCGTGTGGCGACCCTTGAGTACGATCCGAACCGCAGTGCGCACATCGCCCTGCTGATCTATGCGGATGGTGAAAAACGTTACATCCTCGCCCCGAAGGGGTTGAAGGTGGGCGACACCGTCCAGAGCGGCGCGGAAGATGTGGACATCCGCACGGGCAATGCGATGCCGCTTTCGGTGATCCCGTTGGGTACGGAAGTGCACAATGTGGAGATGCAGCCCGGACGTGGTGGTCAGATCGCACGCAGCGCGGGTGCATCGGTTCGCCTGATGGCACGGGACAGCGGCTACGCCGCCCTGAAGCTTCCCAGCGGGGAAATGCGTCAGGTCCCGGAACGCTGCCTGGCAACCATCGGTACCGTTGGCAACGATCAGCACGAAAATGTGCAGAGCGGCAAGGCTGGCAAAACTCGCTGGCAGGGTCGCAGGCCGAATGTCCGCGGTGTTGTGATGAACCCGGTAGATCACCCAATGGGTGGTGGCGAAGGCCGCAGCTCCGGTGGACGTCATCCTTGCACACCGTGGGGCAAGCCGACCAAGGGCTATAAGACGCGGAAGCCCAAGGATTCGGACAAGTACATTATTAAGCGTCGCAAGACCAAGTAAGTAACGGCAAGGGGTAGAACATGGCCCGGTCCGTCAAAAAGGGTCCTTTTATTGACGACCACCTTGTTAAAAAGGTGGAAGTGGCCCAAAAGGCGAGTGGCGCGAAAAAGGTGGTTAAGACCTGGTCGCGTCGCAGCACGATCAGTCCGGATTTTGTCGGCCTGACCATCGCGGTGCACAACGGCAAGAAGCATATACCGGTGTTCATCACGGAAAATATGGTCGGTCACAAGCTCGGTGAATTTGCACCGACACGGACGTTCCGCGGACACGCCGGCAAGAAGACTGAAAAGGCCGGCAAGGTTAAGTAGTGAGGGCGGACAGCAAGATGGAATCGAAAGCATCAGCCCGGTTCGTTCGCGTTTCGCCGAGCAAGGCCCGTCTGGTTGCGGATATGATCCGCGGCATGAAGGCCGGTCAGGCTCAGGGTGTGCTGACGCACAGCCCGAAGAACGCGGCACAGCATATCGAGAAGCTGCTTCGCAGCGCTCTGGCGAACCTGATGAATCAGGAAGAAGCCAGCAAGATCGATATTAACGACGCCGTGATACGCGAGATCCGTGTGGACGAAGGCCCGACCTTGCGCCGCTGGCGCCCGCGGGCCATGGGACGCGCAACCCGCATTCGTAAGCGGACCAGCCATATTCGGCTGACCGTAGAAGCGTAATCGCGCCGACACCGTTTCGACGAGGATAAGATGGGTCAAAAGGTTCATCCTGTCGGGTTCCGGTTGAAGGTCAACAAGACCTGGAGCTCCAACTGGTTTGACGAGAAGAATTTTGCGGCAAAGCTCGAAGAAGATCTGATGCTTCGCCGCTACCTGGAAAAGCGTCTGCAGAACGCAGGCGTGGCGCGGGTGGAGATTGAGCGGACCCCGAAAATGGTCACAGTCTCGATTCACACCGCACGACCGGGCATCGTCATTGGTCGTAAGGGCAGTGAAGTTGACAAGCTGAAGGCCGAGCTGGCGCACGTTACTGGCAAGGATGTGCAGCTGAACATCTTCGAGATCAAACGCCCCGAGACCGAGGCGGCCCTTGTCGCGGAATCAATCGCCCACCAGCTTCGCGGGCGAGTCAGCTTCCGTCGCGCGATGAAGAAGTCCATCCAGGCTGCGATGCGGATGGGCGCCGAAGGGATCAAGGTGATGTGCAGCGGTCGTCTCGGAGGTGCGGAAATGAGCCGTACCGAGATGTACAAAGAAGGCCGCATCCCGCTTCACACCCTTCGTGCGGACATCGACTATGCGCAGGAAACGGCGAAGACGACCTACGGCACTATTGGTGTGAAGGTGTGGGTCTGCAAGGGTGAGATTTTCGGTCGCGGCGAGATGAACCGCGCCGCAGTCAACAACTAAGCGTTCCCTTCAGGGCTCGGCCCTGATCGGAAAGGCTGGAAGACAGGAACAGTACCATGCTGGCACCGAAAAGAGTCAAGCATCGGAAAGTCCATCGCGGACGGATGCGTGGGCTGGCGCAGCGCGGCAACCGAGTTGCCTTCGGCCAGTTCGGCATTATGACCCTCGAGCCTGGGTGGATAACCTCCCGTCAGATCGAGGCGGCCCGTGTCGCGATGACTCGTCACGTGAAACGTGGCGGTAAGGTGTGGATCCGCATCTTCCCGGACAAGCCGGTCACTAAGAAGCCGGCCGAAGTCCGGATGGGTAAGGGTAAAGGTTCGCCCGAATTTTGGGTGGCTGTCGTTCGGCCCGGCCGGATCATGTTCGAGTTGGGTGGTGTAGATGAAGGCCTCGCACGAGAAGCGTTGACCCGCGCGATTCATAAGCTGCCGGTCAAAGCGAAGATCGTGTCGCGGTTGGAGGTGTAAGGACGATGGCGAAGATTCTCGAAGAACTCCGCGGGCTGACGGCGGAAGAGCTGAATGCTCGTCTGACAGATGCCGAGGAAGAGCTGGCGAACCTGAAGTTTCAGAATGGTTCAGGTCAGCTTGATAGTCCGATCAAGGTGCGTCTCGCCCGCCGTAATGTGGCACGTATCAGGACGCTGATCAGCGAAACGACCCGCACGGCTGCCGTGCAGGGTGAGAAGGCGTAAGGAGGCGATCGGTGGAGCGTGGTCGCAGAAGAAGTGTAACCGGGACGGTTGTCTCGGATAAAATGGACAAGACCATTACCGTGACAGTGGCACGTCGTCTTCGCCACCCGGTATATGGCAAGTTCGTCACCACGACGAAGAAGTATCATGCGCACGATGAGAAGAACGAGTGCGGCGTTGGTGACGAGGTCCGTTTGATGGAGACAAGGCCGCTATCGCGAAGCAAGCGCTGGCGCGTGGTGGAGATCGTCAAGAAGGCCCTGTAAAGGGACTTTGGACGGGATGAGGATAAGATGATTCAGGAAGAGACCCTGCTGAACGTCGCGGATAACACCGGCGCAAAGAAGGTCAAGTGCTTCCGTGTTCTCGGAGGCACCGCGCGACGTTATGCTTCGCTGGGCGATGTGGTTGTCGTCAGCGTGAAGACCGCGATTCCGAACAGCGGCGTGAAAAAAGGCTCGGTGCAGAAGGCGGTTGTTGTCCGCACTCGTAAGCCAGTCCGCCGTAAGGATGGTACCTATATCCGGTTCGACGACAACGCCGCGGTCATCCTTGATGAGCGCTACGAGCCGAAGGGTACACGTATCTTCGGGCCGGTTGCCCGTGAGCTGCGTGAGCGCGAATACATGAAGATTGTAAGCCTGGCCCCGGAGGTCCTGTGATTCGGCGAAAGAAAAGAGTCGAAAAGCACTCGATGAAGGTCCGGAAGGGCGATGAAGTGCTGGTATTGTCGGGTAACGACAAGGGTAAGCGCGGCAAAGTGCTGAAGGTGTTTCGCGATGAGGATCGTATCATCGTGGAAGGCGTCCGCTTCATCAAGCGGCACACCAAGCCTAGCCCGAAAGCCCCCCAGGGCGGCATCGTCGAACGTGAAGGGAAGATCCACATTTCGAATGTGATGGTGATCGACCCGAAGTCCGGAAAACCGACCCGGATCGGACACAAGACAGTGGATGCGGATGGTGGAAAGCAGCGCCGTGTCCGCGTGGCAAAAGTCTCCGGCGAAACACTCGGGTAGAGGTGAGTTGTGGCGAAGAAGGATAAAAATCAGCAGGGCGGCGCGGACGCCAAGCAGGAAAAGAAGGGCAAAGGCAAGGGCGAGGTCGAGCTGATCGAAGCCCCGGCGGATTACACTCCGCGCCTGTACGCCCGCTACGTCAACGATGCCGTTCCCGCGCTGAACAAGCGTTTCGGGTTCAAGAACCCGATGGAAGTTCCGCACCTGGAGAAGGTGATCCTCAATGTGGGGATGGGTGATGCGCATGCTGACCAGAAGCTTCTCGAAAGTGTTCTGGATGAGCTGACCATCATCACCGGTCAAAAGCCGGTGGTAACCCGTGCTCGCAAGTCGATCTCGAACTTCAAGCTGCGTGAAGGCATGCAGGTTGGCGCACGTGTGACGTTGCGCCGTGCCAAGATGTGGGAGTTTGTCGACAAGCTCTTCAGCCTGGCAGCCCCGCGTATCCGCGACTTTCGTGGATTGCCGGACCGCAGTTTTGATGGCCGTGGAAACTATTCCCTCGGCATCAAGGAGCAGATTGTCTTTCCCGAGATCGACTACGACAAGGTGGTGAAGATCCACGGGATGGATATCACCTTCGTCACGTCGGCGAAGAATGATGAAGAGGCAAAAGCCCTGTTGGAAGAGTTGGGGTGCCCCTTCCGCAAGCGTCAGACAGCTGAAACGGCCGCCTGACCGGCGTTCAAGGAGAAATCATGGCGAAGAAGTCGCTGATAGCGAAGGCGAAGAGAGAGCAGAAATTCAAGGTTCGCGAGTACAACCGTTGCAGTCGCTGCGGCCGTCCGCGCGCATACCTTCGTAAGTACGGCATATGCCGTATCTGCTTCCGGGAATTGGCCCTTCAGGGCATGATCCCCGGTGTCTCGAAGTCGAGCTGGTAACGATAACAGGATCGGCCGAGGTCCAGTGGTGGGGCATTGACCCCGACACCCTGGAAACCGGGCCGGCAACCGGCGTGGTTGCGTCCTAAAACAGAAGAGGATACGGGCCGTGTCGCAGACGACAGATCCGATTGCGGATTATTTGACCCGGATTAGGAACGCGCTGCATGCGCGTCACACGAAGGTGGACATTCCCTCGTCCAAGCTGAAGCGCGAGATCACGAAAGTGCTCGTGGACGAAGGGTTCATCCGGGACTTCATCAACATTGAGGATGGCAAGCAGGGGATCCTCCGGGTTTTCCTGAAGTATGATCGCGGTGGCAAGTCGATTATTACCGGCTTGAAGCGCGTCAGCCGTCCCGGTTTGAGGAACTACGTTGGATACCGTGAGATCCCGCGCGTGCGCAGTGGTCTCGGTGTGGCTGTGTTGTCCACACCTGGCGGTGTCATGACGGGTGTTCGTGCCAATGCAGAGAAGGTTGGCGGCGAAGTTCTATTGTTCATCTGGTAATCCGGGAGGTGCATCCGGCGGGCTAGCCGGATGGTCCACCCCCACGGGAGGTAGATAAGATGTCCCGTATCGGGAAAATGCCGATTACGATCCCTGAGAAGGTGACGGTGGCCATTGATGGCCTGACCGTGACCGTCAAAGGACCCCTCGGCGAACTTACTGATACATTCCGTCCGGAAGTCGCGATTGCGCAGGAAGACGGGATGGTGGTCGTGACGCGCACCGGGGATACCCCGACGCATCGCGGCATCCATGGCTTGACGCGTACCCTGGTGGCCAACATGGTCGAGGGTGTCAGCCAGGGCTATTCGAAGATCTTGATCATTGCTGGTGTTGGGTATACCGCAGAGCTGAAGGGCAGTGGCCTGATGATGCGTGTTGGGTATTCCCACCCGATCTGGATGGGTGCGCCCCCCGGAGTGAAGTTCGAGACCTTCCAGCCCTCGCAGTGGGGCGAGATGGGGATCAAGAAGCAGATTGAGAACCAGAACGTGGTCATCAAGGTCTCCGGCATCAACAAGGCGCTGGTGGGACAGGTGGCGGCACGTATCCGGAAGATTCGTCCGGCGGAGCCCTACAAGGGCAAGGGAATTCGGTACAATAACGAGCAAGTCCGCCGCAAGGCTGGAAAGGCGGCGAAGTAAGCCATGGCGACGAAACTCGAGAAGAACAGAGCGGCGCGAGTCCGCCGCAAGAAGCACGTTCGCAAGCATGTCAACGGCACGGCAGAACGTCCGCGCCTCGTCATCAACCGTTCCCTCAAGTACATGGGCGCGTCGTTGGTTGACGATGATCGCGGGATGACCCTCTTCGGTACCAGCACCAAGGTGTTGAAGATGGATGACTACAATCTGCCGAAAGAGCCCGAAGCCTTCAAGGCTGGCGATAAAAAGCTTCCGTTGACTGGTAAGGTTGCCGATGCGTACCGTCTCGGCCTGGCCATTGCGGCCATGGCGAAGGACAAGGGGATCGGCAGTGTGGTCTTCGACCGGAATGGCCTGCGCTATCATGGCCGTGTTCGTGCGGTGGCCGAAGGCGCCAGAAAAGGGGGTCTTGTACTGTGAATCGTAGATCGAATCGAAACGACGATCGCGCCCCCAGCGCTGCCGACCTGGGGCTCATCGAAAAGGTTGTCCACATCAATCGTGTCGCGAAGGTGGTCAAGGGTGGCCGAAACTTCAGCTTCAACGCGATTGTGATCGTGGGCGATGGTAAGGGCAAGGTCGGGTTTGGCCTTGGTAAGGCGCGTGAAGTGACCGAAGCTATCACCAAGGGCGGCGAGATCGCCAAACGTGGTATGAAGAACTACGCGTTGGTCGGCGCAACCCTTCCGCATCCGATTATCGGCCGCTATGGCGCAGCACGTGTCGTGCTGAAGCCAGCCGCCCCTGGTACTGGTGTTATTGCTGGTGGCGCGGTGCGTGCGGTGTTGGAAGCGATGGGCGTGCGTGACGTTCTCACCAAGTCCCTCGGTAGCCGTAACCCGCACAACCTTGCGAAAGCAACTCTGGACGGTCTTGAGCGGATGGAGTCCCTACAGGACATCGCCATCAAGCGCGGCAAGGGCGTCAAGGAGGTGTTGGGACTGTGAGCGCAGCAAAGAAGAAAGTCAACCAGGTTCGCATCACGTGGGTAAAATCCGCAATTCGCCGCACAGAGCGGCAGGTGCGAATCATCGAGGCGCTTGGGCTTCGCAAGCTCAATCAGAGTGTTGTCCACAACGATTCTCCGACGATCAGGGGCATGATCAATAAGGTCCCGCACCTGATCAAGGTTGAATCGGTCGAGGCATAAAAGGATTCGACGATGCCGAAGGATCTGAGCAACTTGTCACCCGCCAAGGGATCGACAAAGACGAAGAAACGCCGGGGCCGTGGCGCCGGAAGCGGCCAGGGCGGCACTGCCGGCCGTGGTCACAAGGGTGCACAGTCTCGTAGCGGCTACAAGCGCCGTGCCTGGTCAGAAGGTGGCCAGATGCCGATCCAGCGCCGTATGCCGAAGCGTGGCTTCAAAAACATCTGGGCCGAAGAGGTTCAGGAAGTCAACCTCCGCGATCTCGCCCGTCTGGGTGATGTAACGGATGTGACGCCGGAAGTGCTTGCGCAGGCTGGTCTGGTCCGTGATGCGGGCAAACCGATCAAGCTGCTGGGCGTCGGTGAGGTTGAGAAGGCTTACACCGTACAGGTGACTGCTGCCTCCGCCACTGCGAAGGAAAAGGTGGAGAAGGCTGGCGGTAGTGTGACGGTGCCGGAGCCGGCTGGTAAGCGCGGCAAGTACAAGAAGCGCGAAGAACGGGACGGGCAGAAGGCCGAGTAATAGCAGGCCACCCCAACGGGCGATAAGGACGCGAGATGCTCGAAAAGATTCGCAACATCTTCAAGATCCCGGAACTGCGGAAGAAGATCATCTTCACCCTGTCGGTGTTTGTGCTCTACCGTCTAGGTGGACACATCCCGATCCCGGGTGTTGACGCGGGCGTGCTTGGGCAGTTCTTCGAACAGCGTTCCAACACGTTGTTCGGGCTGTATGACCTGTTCGCCGGCGGCAACTTCAGCCGCGCCACGATCTTTGCGCAGGGCATTATGCCTTACATTTCGGCCAGCATTATCCTCCAGTTGCTCGCCTCGGTGGTGCCTTACTTCCACCGTTTGCAGCAGCAGGGCGATGAGGGCCGGAAGAAGATCACTCAGTTGACACGTTATGGCACCGTGGGAATCGCAGCCCTTCAGTCGATGGGTGTCGCGGCTTTCCTGCAGGGTGTCCAGATTGGATCCTCGGTCGTGGTGCCGAACCCGGGTATCGGGTTCTACCTGCTGACCATGATCACCCTGACATCGGGTACCATCCTAATCATGTGGATGGGTGAGCAAATTGACGAGCGCGGCATCGGGAACGGTATTTCGTTGATCATCTTTATTGGTATCATCGACCGTTTCCCCTATGCGTTCCTCGATGAGTTCCAGCTTCTGCAGCAGGGCGTTCGTACGATCCTGATGGAACTGTTGTTGGTTGCGGTTCTGGTGCTGACCACCGCAGCGGTGGTGGCCCTGACCCAGGGACAGCGCAAAATCCCGGTGACCTACACGAAGCGCGTGGTTGGCCGCAAGATGTACGGCGGTCAGTCGACCCACATTCCGCTGCGTGTGAACACCGCGGGCGTTATGCCGATCATCTTTGCGCAGACCATTATGTTCCTGCCGCAGACGGTGGCGACATTCCTGCCAGCTGGAGCGTTCCAGGATTGGCTGAATTCAGCGTTCCGTTACGACAGTTACATCTACATGGCGATCTACTCGCTGCTGATCATCTTCTTCACTTACTTCTACACGGCCATCGCGTTTAACCCGCAGGACGTGTCGAACAACCTGAAGAAGCACGGCGGGATGATCCCGGGTGTCAAGCCGGGCAAGAAGACGGCTGAGTTCCTCGACAACATTTTGACGAAGATTACGCTTCCGGGCTCGATATTCCTGGCCTTTATCGCGATCTTCCCAACCTTGATGTCGAAGTGGACGAATACAGGATTTAACCTGTCGCAGTTCTATGGCGGTACCGGTTTGCTGATTGTGGTGGGTGTTGCACTTGACACCTTGCAGCAGATCGACAGCCACCTGTTGATGCGTCATTACGATGGATTGATGAAGTCCGGACGTCTGAAGGGCCGTCGCCGGATGTAAGGCGGCCGCTGCCGGGGGGACTGGGAGGCCAACCGGAAGCGTGAAAGAGGTTTGACAGATGGCTGGAGTAGGGCAACTCAGGGGGGAAACGATGAGGCTGATCCTGCTAGGCCCGCCGGGAGTCGGCAAGGGCACACAGGCACAGTTCCTGATGGACAGGCTGGGAGCAATCCAGCTATCCACCGGAGATCTTCTTCGCGCGGCGGTCCGAGAGGGCACCGAGCTGGGGAAGGATGCGAAGCGGTACATGGATGCCGGCGAGCTGGTACCGGATGATGTCATCCTCGGCCTGATTGGCGAGAAGATGACGGAGCTGAAGGATCAGGCAGTCATTTTTGATGGGTTCCCTCGGACGGTTGCGCAGGCGGAGGGGCTTGACAAGCTGATGGGCGAGCTCGGGCAGGAGATCAACAATGCCCTCGAGTTAGTCGTGGATGACCAGGTGGTGATTGACCGTCTGTCCTCGCGACGCAGTTGCCCGCAGTGCGGCGCGGTCTTCAACTTGATTTCCGCACCGCCCAAAGTTGAAAACGTATGCGACACATGCGGCCATGTCGGGCTGATTCAGCGCGACGATGACAAGCCGGATGTGATCGCGAATCGTCTCCGTGTCTACCACGAACAGACTGCCCCAGTGGCGGACTACTATCGTGGCAAGGGCAACCTGGTTCAGACCGATGGTCTGGGCACGGTGGACGAAGTGCGCGGCCGGGTGTTTGAGGCCTTGTCGCTGTAGCGATTAGGTAGTGATCAGAACTGGATGGTGCGATGATCCGGGTGAAGACCCGCGAACAGATCGGCGAGCTGGAAAAAGCGGGAGCGCTTGTCGCCGAATGCCATGCAATCGTCCGGGATATGATCAAACCCGGTATTACCACAGCCGAGATGAACGAGGCGGTGGAACGGCACATTGAAAAGAGTGGCGCGTTTCCAGGCTGGAAAGGGATTCCCGGACCGTCTGGTGCACCGCCCTTCCCGAGTGTCTGCTGCATGTCTCCGGACGAGCAGGTGGTGCACGGGTTTCCCAGCGATGTTCCGCTGCGTTCCGGACAGGTTCTGAGCGTGGATATCGGGGTGAAAACCAAGGCAGGCTGGTATGGCGATTCCGCTCGTACCCTGCTGGTGGGAGAAGGGCACAGTCCGGACGTGGTGAAGCTGCTGGATGTCACCATTGAAGCGCTCGAGCGAGCGATTCAAAAGTGTATCCCTGGCAATCACCTTGGCGACATCGGTCATGCCGTGCAGAGTTATTGTGAATCGCACGGATTTGGCGTGGTGCGCGACCTTGTCGGGCATGGCATCGGACAGGAACTTTGGGAATCACCCCAGGTGCCGAATTACGGCAAGGCGGGACGTGGCCTCGTACTACGTGAAGGAATGGTGTTCTGCATTGAACCCATGATTAACCTCGGGACTCACGAAGTAGATGTTCTCGAGGATGGGTGGACCATTGTGACGGCAGATCGCAAACCGTCGGTTCATGTAGAGCACATGGTAGCGGTAACCGCGGACGGACCCCAGGTCCTTTCCCGCGACCCGCAATAGAGGAGTACCCAGTGGCAAAAGAAGCTTCGATCAAAATGGATGGGACGATCGTCGAAACTCTCCCCAACGCCAGTTTTCTGGTGGAACTGGAGGGAGGCCATAAGGTACTTGCTCATATTTCGGGGAAGATGCGAATGCATTATATTCGCATTCTTCCGGGTGACAAGGTTACGGTGGAAGTATCGCCGTACGATTTGTCCCGGGGCCGCATCGTTTATCGATACAAGTGAATGAGCGTTACGCGGGTGCGTAGCGCCAGTGCGTGTGCGGGAAGGAGTTGCAGGGATGAAGGTCCGCGCGTCAGTGAAGCGTATTTGTGAACATTGCAAGATCATTCGGCGTCGAGGCGTCGTGCGCGTGATCTGCAGCAAGAACCCCAAGCACAAGCAGCGGCAGGGGTAGGATACCATGGCACGTATTGCAGGAGTCGATCTTCCCCGCGATAAGCGGACGGACATTGCCTTGACCTACATCTTCGGCATCGGGCGCACGAAAGCGCGTCAGATCTGCGAGAAGACTAACGTTGATGGCGCGATCAAGGTTCGTGATCTAAACGACCAGCAGGTCCGTGAGATCCGGGAAGAGATCAACCAGAATCTGAAGGTGGAAGGACCGCTTCGCACCGAAATCCAGATGAACATCAAACGTCTGATGGATATCGGTTGCTACCGCGGGCTGCGTCATCGTCGTGGGCTGCCCACACATGGTCAGAACACGAAGAACAACGCACGCACCCGGAAGGGCAAGAAGAGGTCCGCGGTAAACAGGCGGAAGTAATCTAGTTTCTCGAAAGGATTTGCGCGATGGCCGCTCCTAAAAAGCGCGCAAAGAAGAAAGAGAAAGTTGACGCGAATGGCCTCGCCTACGTGAAATCGTCGTTTAACAACACGATTATCACGTTGACGGATGGCTACGGGAACGTTGTTTCCTGGTCCTCCGCCGGTCGCGTCGGTTTCAAGGGGTCGCGTAAAAATACCCCGTTTGCTGCGACGCAGGCTGCGACGAATGCAGCCAAGGCAGCGATTGATCTCGGCATGCGCCGGGTGCAGGTGTTGGTGAAGGGTCCGGGCGCTGGTCGTGAATCAGCGATCCGTGCCTTGGCGGCCGCAGGCCTCCAGGTCTCGGCGATCCGTGACGTCACCTCGATCCCGCACAATGGTTGCCGCCCGAAAAAGCGTCGCCGCGTCTAAGAACTGTTGCGTTACCCGGACAGGTTCTGCCCGGGTAGCACTCCCGATCCTTTGATCGGCAGTTTGCCTTCCCGGATTGTCCGGGAGACCTCCACGATGGGCAGGAGGTGAGTCCTTGGGGCGCCCGACCCGGATGAAGACCCGCAAGGGTTGTAAACGGGTGGCAGTGAGAAGCTGCCTGTCCCCTCACAAACGAAGATTGGAAGAGTTACATGGCTCGTTACACCGGCCCAGTCTGTAAGCTCTGCCGCCGCGAAGGGCAGAAGCTCTATCTCAAGGGCGAACGTTGCTACGGCCCAAAGTGCGCCTTTGAGCGCAAGGAATACGCCCCCGGTCAGCATGGCCAGGGTCGTCGCCGCAAGCGTTCCGAGTACGGCACTCAGCTTCGTGAGAAGCAGAAGATTCGTCGTATCTACGGAGTCTTGGAAACCCAGTTCCGCAACACCTACGACAAAGCGAACTCGATGCCTGGTATCACGGGTGAGAACCTGTTGGGCCTGCTCGAGCGTCGTCTGGACAACGTAGTCTACCGGATTGGTTTCGCCCCGAGCCTCCGCGCAGCGCGTCAGCTCGTCCGT
This sequence comes from bacterium, assembly GCA_020444265.1. Lineage (GTDB taxonomy): Bacteria > Electryoneota > Electryoneia > Electryoneales > Electryoneaceae > JAHLLH01. The sequence continues at coordinate 255,778 of JAHLLH010000006.1, read as the reverse complement.
CACCGTCACTTCACCGTCAACGGTCAGGTAGTCGATATCCCGAGCTTCATTGTGGATCCAGGCGACTTGGTCAAGGTGAAAGAGGCCAGCAAGCGCCTACCGGTGATTCACGACAGCCTTCGCCGCGTGAAAGAAGGCAAACTCGCCCCCTACCTCGAGCTGGACAAAGCGAAGCTCGAAGGCAAGCTCAGCGATCTTCCAAATCGCGCCGACATCCCTGTGGATGTCAATGAGCAGGCGGTCGTCGAGTTGTACTCCAAGTAAGCGAACCACGGCAACGGAGTAAGTGCATGAGCACACTGAACTTCCAGATGCCTGAAGTGATCGAGCTGGATGAAGGCACCTATTGTGCGACGTATGGCAAGTTCTACGTCCATCCCCTCGAGCGCGGATTCGGCGTTACTATCGGCAACTCGCTGCGGCGTGTGCTGCTCGCCAGCCTACAGGGCGCGGCGATTTCAGCCGTCCGTGTCGAGTCCGATCCCCAGGTCTTGCATGAGTTCACCACCATCCCGGGCGTGCTTGAGGATGTCGCGGAGATCGTGTTGAACCTGAAGGAAGTCCGTCTGAAGCTGCTGAACAAGCGGCCGAACAAGGTCTTCCTCTCCTTCAAGGGAAGCGGCGAGTTTACCGCCGGCGACCTGCAGAAGGGTAATACAGATTTCGAAGTGCTAAACCCCGAGCATCACATCGCCACGCTGACCGAGGAAGCCAATTTCTCGATCGAGCTGACGATTAAACGGGGTCGCGGGTACTTTACCGCCGAGGAAAACCGCGAGGCGAGCATGGCGATCGGCACCATTCCGATCGATTCCATCTTCAGCCCAGTGCGGAATGTTACCTATGCGGTGGAGAACACCCGTGTCGGCCAGCGTACCGACTACGAGAAGCTGATCCTCGAGATCTGGACCGATGGCAGCATCACACCTGATGATGCACTCAGCCAGGCGGCCAAGATCATGCGCGATCACATCCAGCTCTTCATCAACCTCGATAGTACTGCCGAGGAAGAGCCGGAGCAGGAGATCGACGAGGAAGTGCTGCGCATTCGCAAGCTGCTGAAGCAGCCGGTCGAATCGCTCGAGTTGTCGGTTCGTAGCGCCAACTGCCTGAAGGATGCAGCGATAAAATCCGTTTCGGACCTGGTCCGTCACACGGAAGAAGAGCTGCTGAACTTCAAGAACTTCGGTCGCAAGTCCTATTTGGAACTGGCGGAGAAGCTCGAAGGCAGGGGTCTCGAGTTTGGCATGGATGTCGACAAGTATCTCGGTATCGAAGCCAAGGTCTAAACGATTTTTGAGGTGGAGAGGCCGGGGCTGTTTTCCAAACAGTGCCGGTGTCATGACCCGGCCGAATAACCGGCCCAGGAGTATACCGTGCGTCACCGGAAAAACAATGTTGGCTTGAATCGCACACCGTCCCATCGTCGGGCGTTGCTTGCGAATTTGACCACCGCGCTGGTCACTCACAAAAAGATTGTGACCACTCTGCCGAAGGCGCGTGCTACGCGCAAGTACGCTGAAAAGCTGATCACCTTTGCTCGCCGTGGTGATGTCGCCGCGCGTCGCCAGGTGCTGAAGAAGCTGCACAGCCGTGACGTGGTCAAGATGCTGTTCGATGAGATCGGTCCGAAGTTCAAGGATCGTCCGGGTGGCTACACCCGCATTATCAAGATGGACCAGCGCAACGGCGACAACGCCGAGATGGCTATCCTCGAGCTGGTAGGCTTCGCGACCGATGATGTCGCGAAAAAGACCAAGCGTAAGACGAGCGCCCAGAAGTCTGCCGCCGCAAAGAAGGCGGAAGCCAAGAAGGATGCTCCGAAGAAGGACGAGGCTCCGGCAGCTGAAGCCGCCGCCGAAGAGACAGCCGCCCCGGTCGAAGAGGCCGCGGAAGTTGTTGAAGAGGTGAAGGCTGAAGAAGCGGTCGAAGAGGTCAAGGAAGAAGCAGCTCCCGTCGAAGAGAAGGTTGAAGCGGCGGAAGAAGCTCCTGCCGAAGAACCGAAGGCTGAAGCCAAGGAAGAGAAGCCGGCGAAGGAAGCCAAGGCCGAGGAAAAGAAAGAGGCCAAGGCGGATGCCGACGAATCGACCGACAAGGGCGATGCCCCGGCCGAAGGCGAGGAAGAGAAGAAGGACTGATCCTTTTCCTCCCCCACTTGATGCAACACTTCAACGCCCGGACTTTATGTCCGGGCGTTTTCTCTTGATCCTGGGTGCAGGTTATCGCAGATAGCCACGCCTGCATTCTTTGATGGGCTGGTAAAGCGAGCCTGTAAGCATGGAAAGCACGCTTATCCTGACAGGCGTTATCATCTTCTCGATTTGGCTGGTAGGGGATTCATGCTATATTTCCGCGTGAACCTATGCAGTACCAAGCCATCACAACTGTAGATAGACCGTCATCTTATGCTGACCTTGAGATTGTTATGAAGAGAAGGATACCACCCTCCATCCAGTTCCCCGCAGCACTGATGGTTCTGCTGTGCGGTGGCGTTTTGTTCGTTCCCTGCTCAAGTCATTCCTACGGTCCCATTCGAACGACTCTTTCTAACGTTCCCGGACAAATCTTCATGACCGGTCCTGATACCACTGGGGAATACATGGCCCCTGTGGTCAAGCTCCATCGTTGGTCGGAGTATGGTGCGGTCCGTGAGACGATGGACCTGGATGACTATTCTATTGAAATTGCACGAGCGGAATACCACCAGCCTTCCGAGACCCTCTGGGTCGCTTCCTACGTACCAGACCGTCTTTACTTCATTGATAATTTTGGAAATCCGCCACAGTATTCCAAGGAGCTGGACACCCATCGGTACACCTGGAGTTTTTACCAAAATCCGGGTGAACTGCTGGTGAATGATGGGGGGCGATACTCTGAAGACACACTTTCTTCCTACATACGCGAATCGTGTGTTCCCGAATTATTTGGATACACTACGTACGAAACCTGCATGGGTCACAGCCGCTATGAAGTGATAGAGTGGCAGACCACATATAATGATCCTCCTGACACCGTTGTTATCTCCCTCGCAGATTACGGTACACTGACACGTACCGTTCTTGGCCGCTACCCTCTTGATATGCCATTCCGAATGAAACCCATTCTCGGATACTCCTCAAACGAGCTTTACCTGACTACAAAATATGTCTCATCCAATCCATCCTCTGCTGGCCTGCTTTACTACAGTGCGGATTCAGGCAGTAGTTGGCAATTCCAGGGGGATCTCCCCCCGGCGGGGATTGGCGTGCCATTTCCCATTAGCGACATGCTTTCGGGGTGGGGGCCAGGGCAATTGATTCTTCATTTCTGGAGTGTCTACCGTCCCCTGATCGATGTGGTCTACATCAGTTTTGATTACGGTGTGACCTGGCAGCTTTTCGACGGAAATGTCTCCAATGTTCCAGATGACCGAACTGGACAACCCCAGGAGATCACTATCCAGGTCTGGCCAAACCCTACCAATGGGAGGGTGACCATCCAGACTTCCCACACAAACCAACCGATTCATGTTTTTAACCTACTTGGTCGTAAGGTTCTATCCTTCCCCGCAACTAATGATAGAACCCAGACATTCAACATGTCCGGGCTTAATTCAGGTGTTTATCTACTCACGGTAGGTGGCGGAGAAGCGACTAGGCTTGTTCTTGTAAAATAGACATGAAACTTCATGTTCTCTCTGGAAAATGGGGATACGACAGGGTGGCCCGGGCAGTCCCCTGCCCGGGTATCACTCCTCCCTTCGGGTCGTTCGCCCACTACACAACACTCAGGGCCACAGAATGCGAGCGTGGCAAGCTTCGCTTACCACGCCACTCACCAACACGTCGTTGCGAATCCGGCAGCTGCCGGATGCAGCAATCTGCTGTTGATTGGGTGCGTCAGCACCCATCGGGGTAGTGGCGGAGGTGGAATGCTCCCTGGCGGTAGCGTTGGCAGGGAGTAGATTGCCACGTCCCTTCGCTTCACTGCGGTCCTCGCAATGACGTGGGAAAGGCCAGAAAGAACCTCCCGGAACTGATAATACTCACCTCTATCTTTCGCATAGTATTTGCATTTTTAGTGAATTCTCTTCGTACTTTGAAAGGACGTTTCTCCACAAGGTCTGCCCCATGCGAGCCGTACGTCTGGAGTCGGTCAAGGTTGGCGACATTCTTGGCACCTCCCTCTTCAACAGCCAGTCCGAACTGATGCTCGCGGCGGGGTATACGCTCACCGAAGAGACCATCCAGCTTCTGCGAAAACACGGTTTCAAGCAGATCTATATTCGGGATGACGAATTCGCCAACCTGAAGCCGCTTGAGGTGGTCACCGAAACCGTACGGAAGACCGTGGCCCAGCGGATGACCGGCACCTTCAATTCGGTGGAGGAACAGCTTAGCAAACTGCCGCAGTCCCCGATCCAATTGAAGAAGCGGCTTACTGAGGATGTCGGGTTGTTTAACCTGGTACCGATGGGTGAGGTCGAGGATTCCGTCAACAACCTGATTGGTGAGATTCTCGAGAAAAATGTTACCCTGCTGTCGGCCATTCCTGTAAAGTCGACCAGTGGGAGGTTGTACCAGCACGCCATCGATACGGCTGTCCTCGCCATCCTGATTGGTCAGCAATTCAAATACGGGTTTCCTGAACTGCAATCGCTGGGAACGTCCGCCCTGTTGCATGATATAGGCAAGATGGCACTGGGTGAACTGGCCGACAAGCATCGCAACGAGATGACATTCCAGGAACGGTGGCTGATGCGTGAACACTCCACCTATTCAATGCTCATCCTCAAAGGGAGCGATCCCCACTCCTATATCGAGCAGCAGACGGTGTTGCAGCACCACGAACGACCTGATGGACGTGGTTACCCACAAGGCATGCGCGGGCTGAACGTGGCACCGTTGAAGCAACGCGCCGCAGAACCGGGCTACATCTTCCGTCATGCGGAAATTCTCGCGGTCGCCAATGCCTACGACAACCTGGTCAGCGGCGAAGAGGATGGCACATCACACACACCGCAGAGTGCAGTGTCAAGTATGGTCTCCCTCGCAGGACAAGCCTACAATCCACACATCCTGCGTGCCCTGACCAAGGCAGTACAGTTCTATCCAACCGGAAGCGAAGTGCGTGTGCTGAACACCTTCAGCGGGGAATGGGTCGGGTATCGCGGGATCGTTAAGGAAGCCAATGTGGTTGAGTATGCCAAGCCTGTGGTGCTGATGACCCATGATGACGACAACATCCCAATCGAACCGGAAGAGGTCGATTTCCGTGGCGAACGCGCGGTCTACCTCGAGTTGATTCTCTAGGGCGTCCTTCTACAATTCCGAGAGGCAATTTCGTGCATGGACATGCTTTCCGTTCGGATATTGCCAACGGGATGATCAACTCCGGATCACGCATGTATCGCCTGCCAGTTCTACTACTACTTCTGCTCTTCCTGCCATGTACCCTGTTTGGAGAGGACCACTACCTCCCGCTGGTCGCACTGGATTCCTTTGACAACAAAGCTCACATCCACATGCTGGAAACTGGCTGGTCGTTCTACGAGGGGCATGAAGCTTTAACACCGGACGGTGCAGATACGCTGGATGGATGGGTCCCGCTCGAGGTGGGTGGTCCATTCCGTCAGATCATTTATGAGGGGGATGGGTCTCCACGCTGGTACCGGAACCGATTCGTGCTGTCCAAGAGCCTGGTGGGCAACACCCTCTACATGAAACCCGACCAGATCGGGTCGATGGTGGTTTACTGGAATGGAAGGATCGTTCACCAGGTGCATGCCGGGGATGATGTGGAGGGGCCCAACGGTTGGGTCTATTCGATTTCTGACTTAATCACTCCGGTCCGTGCGAATGCAGATACAGTAGACCTGCTGATCAAGTTCTGGAATGAGCGACCGGCAGACCGTGAACTGCTGTTGATGTCCTCTCCCGGTTTCCGGATCAGTCTGTTGAGAGGGGAAGAGGCACGGCATACGTTCTACCGTGAGCAGGACGGTAGATTTAAAATGATGTCCCTGCTGGTGGGGTTCGCGCTTGCCTTTGCCGTGCTGCACTTCCTGATCTACCTGCTTTTCCCGAAACGTCCTGCTTTCCTCCATTACACGACCTTTACCGCAAGTGTCACCCTGCTCATGCTGATGATTGTGCAGAGCAGCTTCACCCTGAACTTCAGCGAGTACCTCCGGCTTGAATACGGCTTCAAGCTGGCCTTGGTCCTGATCAGCCTGACAGGTCTGCGATTCATGCAGGAGATTCACGGGATTCGCACCCCGCTGAGTCGTCTTGTGATTCCACTATTAACTCCCATTGGCGCCTTCCTTGTCTGGAAGGGCAGCATGCCGGCGACCTACATCCTCGTCATGCTTTCAACCGTCGGCTGGCTCGTTTCCCTGATTATCGCTCATGTCCGCAATATTCGCGGATCGTGGATTCTCTCCGTCGGCTTCACCGCTTTCGGCGCGACCGGAGTTCAGCAGGCGCTGTATGTATTGGGGGTGATCACCCCGACCGAAGGTAGTGGCGAGGAATTGATCCTCTGGTTGGGATTAATGATCCTGCTGGTCAGTATGGCGCTGTACCTGGCGAGGGAATTTGCCCTGGCAAATCGCCAGCTGGAGGCACGGATGCGTGAGGTGGAACACCTTAGCGACATCAACCTTCGCCAGGAACGTGCGGCACGCGAGCAGGAAGTGGAACGTCTCCGTCTGACCGAAGAAAACCGACGCCGCCAAGTCGAGCTGGAGGAGGCGAAGAAGCGGCAAGCCGTACTCGAGGAACTTGAAGAAGCCTATACGCAGCTACGTCAGACACAGTCCCAATTGCTGCAAACAGAGAAGATGGCTTCACTGGGCCGCTTGGTAGCGGGTATCGCGCACGAGATCAACACTCCGGTCGGTGCGGTCAGCAGCATGAAGGATACGTTGCAGCGGGCCTTCACCAAGCTGAAAGTCCTTCTTCAGGATGAGGAATTCAGCGACAGCAATTTGCGTCCGAAAGCGGAACGTCTTGTTGGGGTGATGGACGACGCGATCCGTGTCATTGGCTCTGGTACAGACCGCGTGTCGGAAATTGTCCGTCGTCTGCGAAGCTTCGCTCGCCTGGATGAGGCGGAGCTGAAGAACATCGACCTCAATTCAGCCATTGAGGATACCATCAGCCTCGTGCATCACCAACTGGGCGGACGGATCAAGGTGGTACGTGACTTTGGCGAGGTAGGCCATCTTTCGTGCTTCCCGGCACGATTTAACCAGGTGGTCCTCAACCTGCTGGTCAATTCGATCCAGGCGATTGATGGAGAGGGAAGCATTACCATTCGCACAACCAGGGAGGGGCAGGAGGCAAAAATCAGTGTCGAGGATACCGGCAGCGGGATCCCGAAGGAACGTCTCGAGCGCATCTTCGACCCTGGCTACACGACAAAAGGTGTTGGTGTTGGTACCGGATTGGGGCTTGCGATCACCTTCCAGATCATCCAGGATCATCGCGGTCGTATCGATGTGACCTCGGAAGTAGGCAAGGGCACCAAGTTCATCGTCTCCCTTCCAACCAACCTGTCTGATCTGCTGTCTCGCGAAGCTGAGAAACGTGGCACGGATCGGGATAAGCTGCAGGACGAGGGCAGCGAATCATGATGTTCCAGGGCGGCACCTTTTATCTGCCAGCGTATGCCATCTCCTCGGTAATCGCGACGGTGGTCATTCTCGGACTGGGAGCGATCTCATTCCTGATCGGGAAAAAGGATCCTGTACGAGTAGCATTTGCCATTTTTTGCCTCGCCTGGGGTCTGTTGGCGATCGGCACGGTTCGTTTGCAGCTGGTTGATCCTGAACAAGCGGCTGATACCGTACGGATCGCACGCTTTGTCACCATAGCTGCTTTCTTTACCGGCTACACCGGTCTTCTCTACATTTTCGCACTGACTGGCAAGACTCATAATGTCAGTCGTCTAAAGGAGAAAGGCAGTCGTTCCTTCCACCGTGTTTACCTCGCAGTTCTAGCACTCTTTGTTATCATCTTCACCCTGACACGATCTGTAGAACGTGTTGATTTTCACCCGATCACCGGCTACTCCCCTGTTTACAACTCAGGGATGCTTTTGCTTCAAGTCCTTTTCTTCCTGTTTGATCTCTTTGCAGTTCGGCTGGTGATAGAGGCTCGGCGCAAAACCGAAAGCCGAGCAGAAAAAAACTTTCTGTCAGCCAATATGGTCGGGTTGATCCTGGTCAAGTTTATCCTGCTGATCTTTATGATGGTGCTGCCCACTCTCGGCTTGAAGGTATCGATCCTCTCTTTCCATTTCTTCGCCTTGATCGCCTTCTATTTCTACTACATTATCGCCCGTTTTCAGCGTAGTCAGCTTGTTGAATTCAGCCATGGACTGGAGCAGACTGTACAGGAACGGACTCGTGAATTGCGCACCGCACAGGTACGTCTTGTGCAGTCCGAAAAGATGGCGTCACTCGGGTCGCTTGTTGCTGGGGTCGTGCACGAGGTGAATACACCTCTCGGTGCTGTGGCGAGTATGCAGGACACCCGGGAACGAGCAGCCAAGCTGTTGCGCAGCAAGACCGCAGCGGATCAGGACGACAATGATGTGGCCAAGGCAAATGCGATGATCGAGGAAGCAGACCGTGTGATTCGCGACGGTTTGTCACGAATTGGCCAGACGATGCGCCGTCTCAAAAGCTTCGCCCGGTTGGATGAATCAGACTGGCAGGAAACCGATCTTCACGAAGGGTTGAATGACACCATCGAGATTCTCACCCAGATGACAGGTGGACGAGTCGAGATTGTGCGAGAGTTTGGCGAGTTGAAGCTGGTCTTTTGCCGAGCCAGACAGATCAACCAGGTTTTCCTGAATGTGTTGAACAATGCTGTCCAGGCGATTCCAGGCGAGGGGCGGGTGACTATCCAGACAAGGATGGACCGCGATCACGTTGTGATTGAGATCGAGGATACGGGGGAGGGGATTCGGGAAGAGTTGTTGCCGAAAATCTTTGACCCAGGGGTGACCACACGTGGCGTGCGCGTCGGTTCCGGTCTTGGCCTCTCGATCAGCTACCAGATTATGGAAGAGCACCACGGGGAGATCAACGTCGTAAGCCGTATCGGCGAAGGAACACGAGTGACATTACGGCTGCCACTCGACGGAAAACCGCCCCAATCCATCTGAGGAAAGAGACGAATTGTCATGCGTCCAGCAGCTGGGAGAGTCCAGCTCGCTAAGAGTCACAATCCATCACAGGTACTTGCATTATCAGCTTTCTGAGTCCATCCTACCGCGAGAAAAAGTGACGACGATAACCTAGCTTGCAAGAAGTCCGTTGGAGCATGTCATGGCCCTTGAGTCCACCTTTACGGATTCAAACCTTTTCGCGTTTGTCATCCTTCCCCTGCTGATTTTTGTGTCGCGCATCCTCGATGTTGGCATCGGGACGTTACGGGTCATATTCGTGGCGCGGGGGATGAAGTACATCGCTCCTGTGCTAGGCTTCTTCGAGGTGATGATCTGGCTGATCGCCATTGGGCAGATCATGCAGAACCTGACGGCACCGATTTATTACATCGCCTATGCGGGCGGATTCTCGGCGGGTACCTTTATCGGCATCTGGATCGAGGGCAAACTCGCAATAGGTGTAGTCAGCCTGCGTGTGATCACACGTTCCGATGCGACGGAATTGATCGGTGCCTTCCGTGAAAGTCAATTCGGTGTGACCAGCATTGATGCGGAAGGGGCGACCGGCCCTGTCAAGATCATTTACATGCTGCTCTGGCGGCAGGATCTCGACAAGGCGATCTCCTTTGTCAAGCACTACAATCCCAACGCCTTCTATTCGGTCGAGGATATCCGTTTCGTACGAGAAGGAGTTTTCGCCCAGAAACATTCCCGTTTCCAGCTTCAGGTCCCGCCTCACATCCGGAGACGAATCTCGAAGAAAAAGTAGGGCTCGCGAAAAACCATCTCCATCGACCCCCATTTCTGCTATTTCGGATCCGTTCTGGCTACCTTTGACGTAGCGGACGGAAGCAACGGAGAGGTAGATGATCGGTCGAGGGCTCCTTTATGCAATCCTTGGGGGGATTGGCTTCGTGGTGGCCGCGGCGCTGGTCCCACCCTTTGCTCATGACCCCGACCTTCAGCTCTGGCATGCAAACCTGGGTGGGTTTGTCTCCGAGTGGTGGTCTCTCGGACCAGTGGGCTCCCACCTCTTACCCATTGCGGCAGCGGTACTCGGAGTGCTTCACCTGCTGCTCGGGGTCCTGGTCCGTGCCGGACGGATGCATCTTCTCCTCGCCTTACCGCTGGTGATTGTCGCCGCCGGTCTGATGCTGGTCGATGGCACCCTTCCCTTGTTATCGCTTCGTTTCTACTTGATCAAACTGCTGCTCTTTGCCTGGCTTGCCACTTCAACCCTTGCCTGGGGGTGGAGTGTTCATGGCCAGGTGCGCACCCACACCTTGATTGTGGCGGGCATTCTCGCACTACTCTATCTCGGCTCCGGCTGGCTGACCTGGCCCCTGATGCTCTTCCTGCTGCTGGTGGTCCTGCTCTATTGGGGAATTGATTCCCTGCTGGCCCTGCGGACCTCTCCCGAGCAGGCCATTTTGACTGTGCTGCCCTGGGCGGGTACTGTTGCCGTGCTTCTGGCGGCGCTGCTGCTGGAACGTTTCTCGCCCCAACTTCATCCCGCTACACGCATGCTGCCGCAAACAGGTTTTCTACTCCTTTTGATCGCCCCCTCCTTTGCCGCGTTCGGTGACACCATACGTTCCGAAGGGCACTTGATTGATGTGCTGGACCGTGAGCGGCAAACCTCGAAGAAAACCCTCGCTGCACTGGAACGGCGCATGACGGCGGAGCGCAATGAGTCGATTCGAGCGCTGAAACTCGAGATGCAGCGCATCGAAGATGCCGCGCGTGCGGTTCTGCAGGACGATACGGACAACGCTGATGCACTGATCGAAGAGACTCGGGAAGCTGAACAGGTAATCGAAGCCCCACCAGCGCCTGAGTGGCCCGATGTGGATCGCGGCAGCCTGGAGAAACGGCTCGAGCATCTGAGCGACTCGCTGCAACGATCCCGCTATGCGATGTCCGCACTGAAAGAAACCCTGGCGGACATTCTCGGGCATGTTGCCGTGGAAGAGGAACGACTTGCTCAACCGTTCGCTGAATGGGAGAACAGTCTCGACGAACTGGCCGAGGAGGTCCATCTTTTACGGTCCCAGTTTGACTTTCCGGAAAGGGATGAGCGACCAGCCGAGATCGAGCTTCCGGGTGGCATTACGGTTTCAGGTCTGGAAGAGGAGACCAGTGACACTCCTTCCGCTGAACCGAAACCAGAACCCATCCCAGCCTTCACCGAAGAGGATCTTGCCGCGCTCGATCCCAAACTGCTCGAAGGATTACCCGTTGTCGAAGAGAAAAACCAGGATTCTACGGACGATGGGTACGATGAACCCGAACCCGACGACCTGTCGGGGGAGGAGGGGGATGAGAACAAACCGGCCGGCTGAAGCATCCAAGGACACCCGGCCGACCGGTCACAGCGGGCCGTAGCTGAGGGAACTCATCCTGAAGAGATACGGGGGTGAGTCGAGATTGGACATCGGCTCGAACCTGACGAGCATTTCCTGCCGGACCCGTTTCCCCTCAAGAATGGAGGAAATAAAACTGTCACCAGCACGATGATGCTCAGGATCACCACCTGCCGGGCATGATCGGAAGGGACGTTCATCTCCACGGCCCGGGAAGAGGTCCGCTTACCTTCCAGCGTTCGGAAACTCACTGTGTTGAACAGTTTGGCTACGATCCGGCCGGCTCAACGATGGCGGACGAAAAAACGACCACCTGTCGTCAATGACAGATCGCAATGCAGGATACGACAGGGGCGGCATCTTGAGGGAAGAGCCACAAGTTCCTGTGTATGCGGTGCATCCTTCAACCGGATCTGGTCAACAGGTGCAGGGTAGGATTTTCGCCCCGCAGGTATGTTGGGACAGAGCCATGATGTTGGATGACACCAGCTGCAAGCAGTCCAACACAGGTCCTCCCGGCAGGGGGCAGGTTGAGGAAAGCGACTCGAATGCGGGGAGGAGTGCTTCGCTCCAGTCAGCATAACTGACCATGCTTTTACAACGTATTGATGATTTGCCGTGGTTTCAAACTCCGCTCTTACCCTACGCGAACGTTTGCATCGTGCTCCAGAGCAGGGTGCTGATTTCCTTATCTTTGCAGAAAATCAACCGGTTGAAGGTGTAGAAAGATGGCCAGCAAGTTCATGATGTCCGAGCAATCGAAAAAACGTCCCCTCGGGGTGACCCTGCTTGGGTACCTCTTTCTGTTGACTGCAGTCGGCCAGATTCACATGTTGATCAAAGGGACCATTCCCTTCGATACCTTCCTCGGTTTTCTCGCTCCCACTCCCCTGCCGCACATCGAGTTCGGCATCAAACTGATCCTCTTTGTCGTGCTCGGAATTGGCCTGCTTCGGATGGATGCCTGGTCACGTCTCCTGTTGATCGCCACCCTCTATCTCAGCTTGGCGACCACCCTGACAGGCGCAGTCTTCGGCCTGCTGAACCGTGGACGCGAAGAGCAGATCAACGAGATGTTTCCCGGTGTCGTCGATTCCCAGGCAAACATGATCTGGGTGATTCAGTTGATCATTGCGGGTGGAGTCTTGCTTCTCCTGCTGATCTACGCGTACCGTTTGAAAGCGGCATTTAATCGTCCTCAGGTACCCGAGGAAGACAGAACACCCACAGACGAGCGAACAATTGACGAGCCACACGAGTGAGGTGAGATTCAGGACGTGATACTTGTTATTACCAGCCCTACCTCGTCCGCCCGCCCACGAGCCTCTGGCCCGAGGAGAAAAACATGAACCATATCCGTACAGCCCTGTTGCTGGTCGTGGTAAGTGCAATCGCATTTATCCCTGAAGCCCATGCGCAGTGGCCGACCGACCCCGCTTTGAACCTGACTCTTGCCAATGGCGATGGGGAACAAACGACCCCGATCATTCGCGAAACGAGTGATGGCGGAGCTTTCATCCTCTTCTACAGCAATGCCTCCGGCAACTACGATGTCTACCTGCAGTATGTGAATGCAGCAGGAGCGGTGCAGTGGGAGAATGGCCTGCTTGTCAGCGACAACCCGATGACCTCATGGATCACCGTCTGGGATATGGAGGTGGATGTCAATGACAATGCCATCTTCGCGACCAATGACATCCGTGACGGGGACGATTGGGATATCTACGCCTACAGCGTCTCTACGGATGGAACCTTCAACTGGGGCGAAGATGGGGTGACCTTGACAGCCAATGCCATCGGTGATGTTGGTCAGCAGGCGGTGGGCACCAGCGATGGTGGTGCCGTCTTCGCCTGGCAGGATGACAACAGCGTGGTAAACCTTACCAAGCTGGATGCGGACGGCAACTCTGCATGGGATCCCGCAGTCATCACCATAACCGACGAGTTCCCGGTAGATCGCATCAAGCTCGCCTCGACCGATGATGGCGGTGTGATTGCAGGCTACCAGGTCCACACGAGCGACTTCTGGATGTCACCGAGCTATTATGTTGGCCAGCGTTACAGTGCCGATGGCACCCCGCAATGGGGTGACGGTGGCGTACAAGCAAACCCGAATGGTGATATCAGCACCTTCACCCAGCCGGACATCCTTTCTGATGGTGCCAACGGCGCCATTTTCTACTGGTACAACAACAACAATCATGCCTTCGTGCAGCATGTTGATGCGAGCGGGAGTGTTCTCTGGAATGATGCTTCCGCGGTCCAGGCAAGCCTTGCGGCTGACCAGCTCCAGACCAGCCCGGATATCGCCTACGACATGGCGAGTGGGATCACCTACATCTTCTACACCATCAGCAATGCGAACCAGAGCCTCTGGGGTGTCGGCGGACAGGCTGTCAGTGCCAATGGTGCACGACTCTGGGGTGACAATGCAGTTGAACTGGTGGCACTTGGTCAGAACCAGGCCTCCCATGTCAGCGCCACATTTGTCCCAGGGTATGGCGCGGTCGCGACCTACCTGATTGATGCAGGTGGCCAGGCGGACCACCTGGAAGGAATCATGTTGGATGCCTCCGGTGAACCAGTCTGGGATACATCACCTGTCGTCATGAGTTCAGTCAGCAGCGAGAAGGGACGTCAGAACGCGGTCCTCAACAATGCGGGACAGGTTCTCTCGGTCTTTACAGACAATCGCTCCGGAAACCCGGATCTCTACCTGCAGAATATCAACCCGGATGGTTCGTTAGGTGCCTGGGGCGGAGCGGGTCCAAGTCTGGCGATCGATTGGCCGAATGAGGGAGATGTGATCAACTCCCTGCCGATCAGCATGAACTACTCGGCTTCCAACTTCAACATCGCAGAAGAAGGGGGGGATGGAATACTTGCGGTGACAGTATCCGGCACATCAACCGAATATGGATTCACCACATTTGATGGTTCGGTCGTGATCGAAACACTCGAAGTGGGCGAAAACACCATCACCCTCGAGCTTGTGGATTACGATGAGAACCCGCTTGATCCTCCGGTCACTGCAGAGGTTACCGTGACCTATGTTCTGCCGACTCTGGATATTACTTCGCCCGAGGATGGCAGCGAAGTGGATGTTGACCAGGTAACCGTCCAGTTTGACATCACCCATTTCGAGCTGGGAGCGGAAGGCGACGGCTACCTCGAATTTTCAATGAACGAGGGCGACCCGCAGTACCTCGATTCCAGTGAGGACCTGCTCGTTGAGAATCTGCTGGAAGGCGAAAATACCCTCACGTTCCAGTTGGTCGATCTCGAAAACCAACCCCTCGATCCGGCGGTTTTGGCATCGGTGACCGTCAGCTATATCGTTAACGCGGTCGGTGATGGTGCTGCGGCCCCGAATGAATATGCCCTCGCAAAGTCGTGGCCGAATCCCTTCAACCCCTCGACGAGCATTCGTTTCACGATGAAGGCAAGCGGCACGGTCCGTCTCGCGGTCTACGACATGCTGGGACGTGAAGTCGCGGTCCTGACCGATGGGGTCCGTGAAGCAGGCGTCCACAACCTGAGCTGGCATGCGGTGAACCAGCCGAGTGGTGTCTACTTCCTGCGGATGACCACAGGCTCCGGTTTCAGTGCGACCGAGAAGCTGGTTCGCCTGAAATAGGTCACCTGTCTCTTTTGAAGCAGTATCTTACTGGAATGCTACATCTACGGCGAGAAACTGCTTCCTGCGGTGAAAGATGAGTGCAGAAGCTCTTCTTAACCTTAAGATATTAAAGGTCCTACATGAGAGCAGGCCGTGGATACCATCCTCGGCCTGCTCTTTGCATTTCCTATGCGAATTAAATGGTTTTGGAGGATAAATGTTCCGCAATTGGTTCATACTCTCGATTCGTCATCTCGTCCGCAACCGTGGCCATGCCCTGGTCAATGTGCTCGGCTTGTCCCTTGGTCTCGCGGCCTGCCTGGTCATCGCATTGTCGATCATCCATGATCTTCGCTACGACCGTTTTCTGCCCGATTCCGAGACTATTGTTCGTCTCTACAACACCTTCGAAGATGACGATGGGGTCATTCAGGAGAAGTTTGCTCCGGTTTCGGGGAAACTGGGGGTGATGCTGCCCGAGGTGATGCCGGAAGTGCTTGCCACCACACGGATGCAAGCTTGGGGTCCACGTCAAATCCAACCCTCCGATGTTCCGATTGAAATTGCGTCGGGTGTGAGTGTTGAGACGATGTATGCCGATTCGAGTTTCCTGACCGTATTCGGTTATTCCCTGGTGGAGGGCGACCCGAGGACCGCAATGGACAGCCCGTACAAGGTGCTGATCACCGAGTCGACCGCTCGTGCGCTTTTCCACGGCGAACCGGCCCTCGGCCAGCCGGTAAAGGCAGCTGAAATCGATGATGCGGTGGTCGGTGGCGTATTGAAGGACATTCCCTCGACCTCACACATGCAGTTCGGCATGGTGATACCGGTATACCTGAATCCGGAAAACGAGTTCTACCTCGAATCCTGGGAAAACAACTGGGTTCTGGTCTACGCCAAGCTGGTTCCGGGTGTGGACTTCGAGGCTCTGGGCAACAAAATCCTCGAGTACTACGGCGAGAATACGGGTGTCCATCCGGCGCAACGACTTAAGGTGATGCCGTTGCACGACCTGCACCTGCACAGCAGTGACCAGGGGTACAACTGGATCAACGCCAAGGGCCGTGATGTCGAAAGCCTGTTGATCCTCGCAGCCCTCGGCTTTGCGATTCTGCTGATCGCCGTGATTAACTATGTCAACCTTACCACCGCCCAGGCAGCGGACCGTGCCCGTGAAGTGGGGATCCGTAAATCTCTCGGCGGCAGCCGGAGAAGCCTCGTTCCCGGCTTCCTGATGGAATCGGTTGTGCTGACTCTGCTGTCCGGCTTGCTGGCTCTGCTGATCGTCCAGCTGGCGCTGCCTTCCCTCGAGCCGATCCTGGGGCGTGATCTCGGCCACGAAATGATCGCAACCCCCTGGATGCCACTGGCGCTTCTTGGTGCTGTTCTGGTCGCCGGGTTGCTCGCCGGGATTTACCCCTCGCTTGTACTTGCCAATTTCCAGCCAGTGACTGTCTTGAAGGGCGATTTCCGCACCAGCCGTGCGGGGATTCTCTTGCGACGTGTGCTGGTGGTGGGGCAGTTCGCCATCTCGATTGTTCTGGTCGTTGCAGTCCTTGTGATCAACGATCAGCTTCACTACGTGCTGACGCGCGACCTCGGCTACGATCGTTCCCAGGTGCTGATCTTCGAAGCGGATGGAACCGACGATCCGCCCGCCGCACGGGACCGTCTGCTGGAGCGTCTCAACGCCGACCCACGAGTTGCGGCAGCTGGCTCAGCCAATAACCTGCCCGGCTCCAACCTGCCTGGGTTGGCGGTTCATCCTACCGGCGAGGTAATCCCTGATAGCGCGATTGGGATGGTGGTCTTTGATGTTCGCGGCAAATGGTTCGAAGCGTTGGGCATTCATGTCCTTCAGGGACGGACGTTACGTCTCGATGGCGGCGCGGACGAGCAGGATGCTGTGGTGATCAACCAGGCTGCTGCGGAACGTCTTGGCCTTGACAACCCGATCGGGCAGCCCTTTTCCTTCGGGTGGGGTGAAGATGGTTTCCAGCGCAGGACGATTGTTGGCGTTGTGGACAATTTCCACTTCGGCACGGCTCGTGACCAGACCCAGCCGGCTTTCTTCCATCCGGGCCGTCAGTACTCCAGCCGCGTCTTTGTCCGTCTGCTGCCGGGTAAAATCGAGGCAGGTAAAAAGGCGGCTGAAGAGGCTTACAGCGACATCTTTAACCAGAAGCTGATCGGAACTCGATTCCTCGATGACCAGTTCAACGAGCTCTATCGTGCGGATCGTGCCTTCGCAGCCTCTGTTTCAATCTTCTCCGGCCTGGCGCTTGTGATCGCCTGCCTTGGCATTCTCGGGCTGACCAGCTTTGCGGTGAAGCAGCGGAGACGTGAGATCGCCGTCCGCAAGGTACTCGGTGCGAGCGAAACCAGCTTGGTCCGACTACTGGCCAGCGGCTTCCTGCGTTGGGTGCTCTTTGCGACTGTCATCGCCTGGCCGGTTGCCTGGTGGCTGCTTTCGAGGTGGCTGGGTGGATTTGAACTGCGTGTCCACTTGACCCCGATTCCCTTCCTGCTGGCGGGTGCCCTCGCCCTCGCCCTTGCGGTTGCGACTGTTGCCAGCCAGTCGGTCCGTGCCTCGAGGATGAATCCGACCGATGCCTTGCGTTCGGAGTAGCGTGGGGAAGTGTGTGGTGGTTAAATGTTGAAGAGTATCTGTCCAATTGGAACACACAATCCCCAGCGGTTTTGCGCAAAACCGCTGGGGATCTTTTGTCCCAGTTAAGATGTTTCTGCACAACAGCGAAGAATAGTACGCAAATCTTGCGTAATCATTTCTCTAAATACTATATCTTTATCTAATATTAACAAGAGGATCGCGAATCAGGAGCGATATTTGCATTACCCTTTTCGATCCAATCAGTCACCATTGCGTGTTTCGCACGAGGAATACGCTGAGCCGGTCCTTTGAAGGACCTATAAACAAGGCAATCCCGGCGCACCAGTCCCGCACCGGCGCTACAATTAAAATGGGAGGAGAGAATGACTGCTCTCAAACGCGGAGCCCTGCTGCTCTGTGTCGTTTTCCTGCTTGCCTCACCCCTTGCAGCCATGGATGGAGAGCTGGTTGTCCATCATGATGGCACAACGACCACCATCGCCCTCGATGACGTCAACAGCATGTCCTACAACGAGAACGATGGTGTGGTGATTGATGCAGACATGGTCTACAACTACCCGATCACAACCCTCGAGAAGATCACCTTCGAGAACCTGACGGATATGGAGGAGGATGGGACCATCCCGCTTCCAAGCCAGTTCCAGCTCGACCCAGCCTATCCGAACCCATTCAACTCGACGGTCACGGTGCCGATGACCCTGCCGACGGCGGGGACGTTACGGATTCGTCTGGTAAACCTCTTGGGGCAGACAGTCTACCACGGAGAAGCGGTTCGGCAGGCAGGCTATCACCGTGTCGCGCTCGACCTGTCAAACCGTCGTACAAGCCTGTCCAGCGGGGTCTACCTGCTTCGTGCCGAGTTTGAAGGTCAGGTCCAGTCGATGAAACTTGTTTTTATGAAATAGGGAGGGTTCCATGAATCGCCTACGTTACCTCGCGGTTTTTGCCGCGATTGTTTTGCTTGTTGCCCCGCTGTCCGCCCAGACGATGAAGGTGCACTACGGGGATGATGTTTTGCGTCTGACGATGGATCAGCTCGACAGCTTGTCCTTCAGTGAAGATTCCTTTGTCGCACCCGCCCAGATCGAACTCGATGTCACCTCGGAAGGGGTGGACGGCGGCGGTGCGATGTGGACGATTGAAGTGGCCGCGACCTTGACCGATGATAATGGCAACCCGGTAGCGGATGGTATCCCGGTCCATTTCAGTCTTGCTGGCGAGATCGGGCATATCGTTGATGGCTACACCGGAAACATGCCCATGAGCGGAAACCCAACCCCCGGTGTTGCCTATTCCACCCTGCGTTACCACTCGCAGTACACCAACGAGACGGTAACGGCCAATGCTGCCTGCTATGTGTCCGGTGGAACGATTGAAGAAGAGTACATGCTTCATCTTCCGATCCAGGAAGCGACGGGCAGCTTGATCATGTCGCCTTCGAATTTCCATTACGACCAGCATGTCCCGAATCCAGGGTACTCCCAGATCCTGATGCAGGTCTATGTCCTCGATGGGCACAACCATCCGATTGCGAATCAGCAGGTCCATTTCAGCCCGCAGTTTGGAAGGGTGTATGACTCCGAAGTGTTGGTCCCGCAGAATCCTCAGGATCCATTCGCAAACACAAATGAGGATGGTTTCGCGGAACGTTGGCTGCTCATCACGCAGAGTGAAGCCTTCCCCGATCCGACCGCGCCGATAAACACCTGCACGGTCAGTGTGGAAATGGTTGGAATCGAGGGAGCGAACATCGAACCATTCACCATTTTCCTCTACCAGGGGGGTGGGTTCAGTGTCGAGGCCAGCGAGGGGGATGACCAATGAGAAGAGCCCTAGCAGCGGTCCTGCTCCTCTGCCTGGCTCTTCCCGCATTCGCCCAGTCCATGCGAGCCCACTACCCTGACCGGACTGTCTTGCTCGATCTGACGGATCTCGACAGTCTCACCTACAGCGGTGAAACAATGGGGATTCCGGCATCTGTCGAGCTGAGTGTCAATTTCGATGGCGAGGATGCTGGTGGTGCGGTCTGGGAGCTCAGTGTTGCCGCACTGGTCCGTGACGGAGATGGACAGCCGGTGGAGGATGGAAAAACGGTGATCTTCAGCCTCGATTCGGACGATGTGTACATAGGGGATGGTGAGACCGGCAATCCATCCATCTTCGGCCAGACCGCGCCGGGTGTTGCTTTTACTTCGTTGATGTATCATTCCGGGCAGACCAACGAGACCGTTCGGGTTTACGTCTCCTGTGCAGCGGAGGAGGGCATCGCGCAGGACAGCCTCGAGGTAATCCTTCCACCGCTGGAGCCGGTCGGCGTTTTGTCGGTCAGCCCATCCAACCATCACTTCGAAGAAAATGATGAGTATGCGGTTTTCGAGCTCACGGTGTACGCTTATGATGGCCATCAACACTTGATCCCCGGCGCAGAGGTTCACTTCAGTCCTCAGTTTGGACGGATCTACGAAACGGACACCGTACCTCCGACCGGGGAGCAGAGCTACACCGCCGTACTCGATGAGGATGGGCAGACAACACGCTACCTGATCCTGACCCGATACGAGGCTTTCCCGGATCCGACTGTATCGGAAACGACGGTGACTTTAAACGCCGAGATTCGCGGTCATGGATGGTCCTCCATCGAATCATTCACCTTCACACTCTACCAGAATGGTGGGTTGCGTGAATCGGGCGACATGAGCAACCGATGAGACGAATTTTCGCACTCCTGTTTTTACTGTGCGCGCCAGCGTTGTTCGCGCAGACCATGATGGTGCATCGGACAGACGATACGCTTCGACTGAACCTCGCCGAACTGGACAGCATCCAGTTCGGCGAGGAGTCGGCGCTGTTACCCTTGCAGGTCGATCTCTCTGTGAACCGTATCGGTGAGGTGGCGAGCGAAGGCATCTGGCGAATCGAACTGGCTGCAAGCCTGTTTGATGCTGCTGGCGCACCGCTGCTGGATGGCATTCCGGTCCGTTTCGAGGTCGATGCGGACGACACCCTGGTCACGACCGAATATGGCACCACTGGAAGTCCTTCGGCAGACGGCATTACCGCTTCGGGTGTTGCTTATGGTGGTCTGCTTTACCCTTCCCGTGCGACCAATGACACGGTTTTAGTGTCTGCAGTTTGTGACTATGCGGGTGAGGTATTCAGTGCGGTACGGGAACTACGCCTGCCTGGCCAGCAGTTGACGGCGGTGCTCTACGTTTCCCCGGAGAACTATCATCTCAGCTGGCCTCTTTCCGGGTACATAGCCGTCAGTGCTATGGTTATCGTTCAAGATGGGTTTGGAAATCCAGTTCCTGATGAGGAGGTCTTGTATAATCCTCAACAAGGAAGGATGTACGAGCACCAAATTCTCCTGCCCGATCGCCTTCCGGCTTATCATGAAACGACGGATGAAGACGGGTATGCTCGCCGGTGGTGGATCATCCTACTATCAGAAGCTTTCCCCGATCCTTCTGCCTCCACATCGACTTCAACACTTGCGGCCACCTTATCGTGGCATCCCAATGTGAACATTGAATCGCGCATAGTTACAATTTATCATTGACATTCACATCGATAACAAGAAGGGGCCCATCGGGCCCCTTCTTGTTATCGATCCAAACTCAGTGGCTTGGGTGCCCCGTCACCCAAGCGTGCATGTCAGCACGGTGCCGAAATGGTAAATCATCCTAGTTCATGAAGCGAGTATGCCGGTCAGGATAAATTCACGCAAACACGCCAACCGGCATGTCAGCACTGCGCTGAAATGATATTGCACCCTTGCTGAGGAACAGAGAAAACGTCGTGGTGAAGGGTCTCGGAACAGGCTGACCGTCCACGATGTCGCCGAGAGCCTCGGCTGGATCCCGGGTCAAAGCCCGGGATGACACCTGAAAAAGGTTGCGTCAGGTCCGAGGACCTGACGCATTCTCACGATGAATAAATCCGACTTGACGAGCAAGTCGGGCCATTCAGCGTTGGATCAATCATACGCTTACAGCTCAATCCCGTACCAGCCACCGAAACGACTTTTCAGGTAATCGACCAGGTACTTTGAAGTCGGCGCTTCGCCGGTGACATGTTCGACCAGCTGCTTCGGGGTGAAACGTCGCCCGTGACGATGAATGTTTTCGCGCAGCCAGCCGAGAATCTCCGGGTAGGCTTCGCGTGCGATCAGTTTTTCCAGTGGCCCGAGCTGCTTCTCGAGGGCGGCGGTGAACTGGGCAGCGTAAATGTTGCCGAGCGCATAGGTCGGGAAGTAGCCCATGATCCCGATCGACCAGTGGATGTCCTGGAGGCAACCCTGTGCATTGTTCGGCACCTCAACGCCGAGGTACTCACGGTATTTCTCGTTCCACGCTTCCGGGATGTCTTTCACCGCCAGGTTGCCGTTGAACACTGCACGCTCCAGCTCGAAGCGGATCATGATGTGCAGGTTATAGGTGAGCTCATCGGCATCGACACGGATCAGCGAGGGCTGGGCAGCATTCATCGCGAAAAGGTAATCGTCCATCGCCACATCCTTCAAGCCCGGGAAAGTCTCTTGTGCAAGCGGGTACCACTTGGACCAGAAAGCACGAGTCCTTCCCACCTGATTTTCCCAGAATCGGCTCTGCGACTCGTGCACGCCCAGTGAAACCGGGGTGCCAGCCGGGGTCGCCCAATCCTCAAGCGAGACATTCTGCTCGTACATTGCATGCCCGCCTTCGTGCACCGTGCTGGAGAAGGCGGTATCGAAACGGTTTTCCTCGTAGCGCGTGGTGATGCGGATATCGTGCGGGCCGAGGGTGATGCAGAAGGGGTGAGTGGTGATGCCGATGGCACCTCGTTCAAAATCAAACCCGAGTGTCGAGACCACCTGCCGGTTGAAGGCCTTCTGCTTCTCGATGTCGAAACTGCCCTCGAGTTTGGACATATCCGGCTGGTTGGGGGCTTCCTGCAACGCCTGGATCAGGGGGACCAATTCGGCACGCAGGCCAGCGAATACCTCGGCAACCTCGGCGGTTTTCGCGCCTGCCTCGTACTGGTCCATCAGGGCATCGTACGCTTCGGTCTCGTAGCCAAACGCTTCGGCAGCCTGCTTCTGCAAGTCGAACTGTTTTTCAAGCCACGGTTCAAACAGGGCAAAGTTGTCCTCGGCTCGTGCCTTGGTCCATGCGGCACGTCCACGGATCCCTGTGGATGTGATCGCTTCGACCAGCTCACGAGGCAGCTTCACCTGCTGGTCGTAATCGCGTCGCCACTCTCGGACATTGACCGCTTCCACCGAATCGGGTGCCCAATCCGTGCTCATCGATTCGATCTGGTCGAGCAGCTCCCCGACACGCGGGCTGGTCAGTTTTTCGTGGCGCAATCCCTGGATCATTGCCGCCTGTTCACCACGAAATTCTTCGGCCCGTTCCGGCATGATGGTCTCGCCATCGAAGTCGAGGATGGCAAAGATGGATTCAAGGGTGAAGGAATCCCGCATCTCTTTTTTCAGCTCGCTGTACAGCTCGTGAACGTTTGCCATGGCTTGTCCTGGTATAGTTGAGGAGTGATGGGAAAAATGGGCTGTAAGCAGGGTGCAGACAAGGGGAAGGGGCTTCTCTTTTGCCGGGATCAGGGGACACCGTGGAGAGGGGGCCTCTGGTTTGAACGGTGGTTTTGGGATGTTTTAGCCTTTTTCGATGCGTAGATTCCGGCTTGTCGCATGGAAACCGACCCCTGTCGCGGTTCGATCCTGCGGGAAGCCCCTTTTGAGGACTGATGAGCAAGCTGAACGGGAACAGGCACGGTGATGTCAACCTGGCAGGTGTATTAAACCTGCTGGTGATCTATGTCGTGTGGGGAAGCACCTACCTCGCGATCCGTATGGCAGTCCGTGAAGGTGCTGGTTTCACCCCCTTCCTGCTCGGCCTCTTCCGTGTCATACCCGCCTCATTGTTCCTCCTGTTGTACGCAAAGCTTCGCGGCAATCGTATCTGGCCCAACCGAGAAGAATGGCTGACCCTGGTCGCTTCCGGTCTGCTGATGTGGATCGGTGGGAATGGCATGGTTAACTGGGCGGAACAGCATGTCGCTTCGGGGTATACAGCCTTGATTGTGGGGGCGATGCCGCTCTGGACCGCGACCCTCGAAGCAATCCTCGACCGTCGACTTCCCTCCTGGCGCCTGAGCCTTGGTCTGCTGGTCGGGTTTGCGGGGCTGGTGGTGCTAACCTGGCCGGTCATCAGCACACAGGGTGGCCCCGATGCCATTGCGGCAATAGGGCTGGTCCTCGGTTCCGCATCTTGGGGTGGTGGTTCAGTCCTGATAGCACGCCGTCCCGTGAAACTCGGTCCCTTTGCCACTTCCGGCTGGCAGCAGGTTTTCGCCATCGCCGGGTTTGGTCTGCTGGCACTGGCGTTCCGTGAACGGATGGGCATGCCCTCCAGCGAAGCGATTGGTGCCTACATCTACCTCGTTATCGCCGGGTCAATTATCGCCTTCACCAGCTTCATGGTCGTGCTTAAACATCTGCCCACCACCATTGTCTTCACCTATGCCTATGTCAATCCTGTCGTCGCGGTCTTCCTCGGCTGGCTGATTCTGAGCGAAGAGGTGACCTGGTATACCATTGCCGGGGCTGCGTTTGTCATTCTTGGTGTCGCGGGAGTCTTTGAGGATCGACGTCACCGTGCGCGTCTGGCCCGTGGGGCCACCGCAAGGGTCTCCAATGTCGCTCCACGGTAGGCGAAAGTAGCAGAGCCAAACGGGTTGTCGATCTGGGACTATCCCCTTGTTTCATGGCAAACCCCCTGGAACTTCCGTACGTTTCAATGATCGAAACTATCAGCTAACGGGTTCATATCGCCCAGCTTGGACCGCATGAACCGAACCCAGAATGTTACGTGCAGTCCGAGCCTCGTTTGAACCCCGCAACGGCAGTACCACGTCCATTTATTACAGCCAACGCTTTGCACGCTCGGAGGCTACGATGAGCCGCTATCCCGCATTTTATGCCGTCCTCCTGCTGGTCCTCTTCCTCTTTTCCGCTGTCCCAGCTTTCGCCCAGGATGTTGATGCACGAGTGACTGACTACCTCTACTCAACAAACACCGAAACAACCTCGTTTGGTGACATCATCTGGTTTTATCAGGAGAGCGAAATGTATGGTCCCGTCCGCAGCAATGACGTCATCGGGATCAAGAACACGCCCACCTTCTACGATGAGGTCATCACGACGGAGCCGGATTTTATTCATGGGTCGGGTTACAATCCCATTTTTATGGTCCCGCCCACCTTTAATGCGCCCGTGTTTCAGCAGCTGGCTGAACCGCATACGCTCGATTCGCTGGCGGTATCGGCGACAAGAAGCGGCACCTACTACGATAACAACGAGGGTGCCTGGCAGAGCCGTATCGAGGCTGTTGAAAGCGGCTGGCACCTGCAACAATGGACGCTTGGTGACCCTTATCCCGAAGAGGGGCCATTCGACAGGGATGAAATGATTCCCTATTCCATTGGCACAGCGATTTATGTGGAAGGGCATCTCGATGTTTTTGGTGACCGTGTGCGTGGCATAATGACAGTCGCCTGCACGGATACGATGATCCTGCTTGACAACGTCATGTACGCCGGTTACTCACTGCGTGCGGTTGGTGATCCGGAGAACCTGGATCCACGTGCCCCCGAGAATGCCGCTGTTGCGCTGGACCTGCTTGGCCTTGTTGCGGGGAGTGATATCCTTGTCGGCAATACGGTGGAGAATGGACGTGGCAATGGTGGCGTTCAGGGGCCGTTGGACGATCACAGCAACAAGCACATTGTCATTACAGCGGCTATGTTCGCACAGAATGGCGAGTTCTCCTTTGAAAACCAGAACAACAACCCGGATGATCCGCACGGTTGGGATGGCTACTGGTGGTGTGACCCGGAGGGGGATCATGCTTTGACGCCCGATGAACGCGGGGCGATCTTCCTGCATGGCTCCATGGGAATGAGCCGCCGTGGGTACGTTCACCGCAGCAATTGTGGCGGCACTGGCTACGAAAAAGTGTTGATGTATGATCACCGATTCCGGGGCGGCGACTTCCCCGGTATGAAACAGGCAAATGTGGTGGATCTGACTGAACCGGTGACCTGGCAGGACACCACCTTGACCCTTTCCTCCGCCGATGACCGCATCATCCTTGATGGTCCCGGTACCCTGACCCTTGGCCCGGGTACAGAAATTCATATTGACAACATGACTCGCGATTGGCACTACGCATTCTGGGGTGGGCAGGTCGAACTTGCGGGTAGTGAAGACAACCCGGTGCGTATCGTATTTGACACGCCGTTTGCCCGTAAAAACTTCCGTCTCTTCCAGTCCACCTGGATTGGAGAAGAGTGGTCGCATGTCGTATTTGAGGGCGAAGGAACCGTGCTGCCAGTTCCCCCGGTCTTGACCAATGTTTCGTTTTTCAGCTCGTTTGGGTTCACATTGGTTCCGGCCCAGGTGGGAGAAGTGGCCCAATTTGATCAGTGCCTCTTCCGAGGGGATACCGTCTGCGATCCCCAGATGGCAATCGCCAGCATGACCAACAGTGTTGTAGAGGGAACCTTTACGGGGTCCGTCGGGGCTGTGGACCGTTGCACCTTTGTCGATTTCCCACGAGCAGCTGGGATTGATGCCCTCACCATGACCCTCTCCCCGGTATCCCCTGGAATGGAACGTGATGTACGAAACACCGTTTTCGTTGGCAACTACGAGTCGCTGCTGTCCCTGCCCTCAACCGGCACGTTCGACTACAATGCCTGGTACGACACGCAGGTTATCACCTTCGATGAAGGCATTACAGTTGGATCGCATGTGATTGTCGAGCAGGACCCCCTCTTCTGGAACCCGGATGGTGGCGATTATCACCTGATGGAGGGCAGCCCCCTGATTGATGCCGGCGATCCGGACAGTGATCTCGATCCGGATGGTAGCCGTGCGGATATTGGCGCCTTCCCCTATGATCCAACCTACACCGAAACGCCTGAAGTGGACCCGGAAAGCGGTTTGCCGATGGCCTTCGGCATTGAGAACCTCTACCCAAACCCCTTCAACGGCATGACTACCCTGTCGCTGACTCTGCCACAAAGTGGGGAAGTCGAGGTGACGGTGGTTGATCTGCTGGGGCGTCAGGTCGAGGTGCTGCATAGTGGGGTGATGCGTGCGGGACGATCCACCCTGAGCGCGAACCTCGCCACCCATCCTTCCGGGCTGTATTTCATCGTGGCGCAGGCTAGATCACAGCAATCTGTCGTCAAGGCGATGCTGGTGAAGTGACTTTAGTACGATATTGTATTATTGAGTGGCCCGGGCATTCTTGTTGCCCGGGTTTCTTCACTTTGCGAGCAAGGGGGATGCCCACTCTCAAACTGTTTGGGATGCTCGTGTTACTGGGTGGAAACGGCCATCCACCAACTCCTCTTCGTGAACACCTCGCCAGTGGTCCTGCACTCACATCCCAAACTGTCTGGAATACTCCGTTACTCAGAATCCGTTGCGGCCTGCCTGGCCCGGTCCTGCGGCCCGGGTTTATCCTTTCTTCACACCTTTTCGCGCCCTTCATGCGCGATGCACGGGCAAGATGCCCGTGCATTACCGTCAGGTCTGCGCTTCGTTAAAGAGCTGACAGAACTCGAGCGAGGCCGATCGCCTTTGGCGATCCTCGCCGGGGTTGGAAACCCCAGCCTACACTGGATAAAGCTGGGATAAGGAACGTCATGGCGGACGCCATGACAGCTCCAGATTCAAGAATCCGGCCTGCATTGAATAAACCCGACTTGTCGAGCAAGTCGGACCGCCACAGTCCCCGTCCCTCGGGTGCGATGCACGGGCAAAGTCCCGTGCAACACACCACGAAGGGGAGCGCGTCGCTTGAAAGTGTAACGCCCCCGGCCTACCTTAATTCTTTATCCCAAACGACAATCGGGCGGATCCACGACGGAAACGCTCTAAACGGTGTCCAATCCGTAGCGAAGGAGGATTTGTGCGGAAGGTATCCGACAGGAGGGGAATCGTCCTCACCACAGTCCTGCTGGGGCTGCTGGTCCTCGGGCTTCCTGCCCAGGCTCAGATGGAGGCAGATCGTCCCGTCCCACCCGGCGAAAAGCCGCCGGTAACGGTCTTTACACGGCTCGCTGATGCGGGTTGTGCGAAAAAACATCCCGATGCCAACTACCTGATCGTCCTCGACCAGTCGATCAATCGTGTGCAGGAATCCGGGGTCACCTATGTCGACCTCTACACCCTCTACAAGGTGTTGAACGAGGATGGCGCGGTGGAGATGTCTGCCCTTCGCTGGAATTACGATCCTCGTTCCAGCTTCATCGAGGTGGCCGAGGTCAATGTGATCCGTGATGGGAAGAAGATCTCCGTCGATGTCGCCCAGGTGCGTGACCTGCCCGCGCCGCAGAGCGCGATCTACTGGAGCGACCGGATCAAGCTGCTCCAGTTGCCCCGTTTGAAAGCGGGCGATGGCATCGAAGTGGTCGCCATGCGCAAGGGCTACAACTATGCCTTGCTGGCCGATGCGGAAGAGGTCCACACCGGATCGACTATCGTCCCCGGCGCGAAGAAGAGCATCGCTTCGGACGATGATGACAAGTACATTCCGCCGATGGCAGGCGAATATTTCGATATCGTACTATTCCAGGCCGATGTGCCGGTTCTTGAGAAACGATACGAGCTGACGTTGCCTACCGGGAAACGTCTCATCAGCGAAGTTTTCAACGGTCCTCTTTACAGCCGGACCACCTACACACCGGATTCGACCACTTATACCTGGTGGACGAAAGATGTGCCCGCCTTCCCGCATGACATCCGTCAGCCGGACCATTCCGATTACGCGCCCAAGGTGGTGATGACCACCGCCGAAAGCTGGGAAGCGAAGTCGCAGTGGTTCTTCGATGTCAACCGCAACCAGTTCGAGATTACCGATGCGGTTCAGGAGAAGGTTGATGAGATCCTCGAGAAGTCGGGCGTGAAAAACGGTACCTCGATGGAGAAGGCGAAAGCTTTGAACCACTGGGTCGCCCAGAATATCCGTTACTCAGGCCAGACGATGGGGGAGGGGGAGGGCTTTACGCTTCATCCTTCACAGCCATTGATCGAGTACCGGAGTGGTGTCTGCAAGGACATCGCCTCGATGTCGATCACATTCCTGCGTGCCGCAGGGCTGGATGCCTACCCGGCGATGACCATGGCCGGTAGCAGGATTGAAGACCTTCCCGCCGACCAGTTCAACCACTGTGTGGTGGCCTGGGAACGTGAGGATGGATCGTTCACCATGCTCGATCCGACCTGGGTGCCATTCAACAACGACATCTGGTCGAAGCTTGAGACGGAACAGCATTATGTGATCGGTCATCCGGACGGTGTCGATCTTCAGAAAATCCGTTACAGCCCGCCGGAAGAATCGCCGATGGTGATCAGCCACGATGCGACTCTCACCGAGGATGGCACGCTTTCCGGGCATATCCGCATACAAGGGACCGGAGCCTCGGATAGCCGTCTGCGTCGGGTAGTCTATCAGCGCTCGCACCGTGAGATGGATGATTACCTTGTCCATGCCTTCTCGCACCTAGGCAAGGGCATCAGCATCCAGAATATCAGCCATCGTGATGTGGAAGACTTTACCGGGAACATGTGGGTCGAATTTGATTACACCGTTCCGCAGTTTGCGCTTCCGGTCGCTGGTGGACTTGAGTTTACACCGCCCGCCCTGAACGGGGTCAAAGACGACAACCTCTTTTTCCGTGCCGGTTCCTACGACTGGGAAGAGGAACGGAATGTCGATGTCTTCCTCTACTACACCCAGCGTCTCGATATTACCGAAACAATCAAGCTGCCGCGTGGCTGGGCGTTAACCGATGCTGCCCAGGCGAAGGTTGTTGACGAGACTTACGCCGCTCTGAATGGCGAGGCGAAGATGGACGGGCGCAAGCTCTCCATCCACACACGTGCCGATGTGAAACGTCGCCAGATTCCGCCTGATGGCTATTCAGGGATGAAAGCGATGTTGGACAACCTGGATGAGTGGGCTGCCACCACCCTCCGTGTGACGAAAGGGGGTGCGAAATGAGTGCGATCCTGAATCGTCTGACCCTGCTGATGCTGGTAATGTTGACTGTTGCCGGTGTCGTCACCGCTGAGCCGATGACCTACAGCGGCCGTTTCGATATCGGCCCCTGGCTGGAAGCGGGACGGCAGCAGTTTGATTTTGAAAAGGAAGATGCCGTTGTCCTCCTCGAAGGGCAGAAGACCACCCTGATGGAGGATGGCCGTCGCAGCACGCTGGTTCACCGCCTGGTCTGGATCACCACTGACCATGCAATCGAGACCTATGCCGACCTGCGTGTGCCGTGGGACAGCGAACGCCAGACCCTCGACGTGAAGGCGCTGCGTGTTTTCCGTGACAATCGTTGGATCGATCATCGCCCCACCGCGATTGTTGAAACGCTTCCATTCGAGGTAGGCGAAGCGCCGGAATACAGCTGGTTGCGCGAAACCATGCTGCTGCATGATGGTGTCGAGCTGCCCTGCCTGCTGGAAGCCTGCTATGTCATCGAGGATAAAGAGCCGGTAGCCAACGGTATCGAAGGAGTCTGGATCTTCCCGCAGGAGGATCCCGTCGTTCACTCCTGGCTCATTTTCGACCTGCCGATGGATGTTGATTTCCACCTTGAGCTAAGCGATGAGCTTGGCGAAGCGGAGATCACTGAGGCGGATGGGCGACGGGTTTACTCGATGGATCGTGGCCCTTATGATGCCGCGCCCGACCCGGAAACGGCCGATCCGGCAGCCTACCTGCCGCATGCAAGCTGGTCCACATGGGGCGATTGGGAGAGCTACGGCAATGATTTGCGCAGCATCTTCGATACGGCCGCAGCGCAGGAAGGCAGCGTGTTGAATGATTCGCTAGCCGTCCTGCTGGAGGGAAGCACTGGTCCGGCGGAGTCGGCCAATCGTATCGCTGGCTTTATCAACAGCCATGTCCGTTTCATCGACTACGAGGATGACTTTTTCTGGCTGGCTCCGCGCAGCCCGGAAACTTCCTACCTCAGCGGCTATGCCACCGGGTTGGATCGTGCGGTCCTTTTCAGCAGCCTCTGCAAAATGGCGGGCATCGAAAACTGGGCAGTGTATCGCGGCCCTGGTTTCGGTCTTGTCGATGAAGGTATCCCGACCAATGACCGCTTGGGCACCATCGGTGTCTGGGCGAGTGGCGATGGGCTCGAGGGATGGTACGATCCAGCATCGGGCAAGGTGGTCAATGGACTCGCCCCGATCCTGGGACGTTCCCTCTGGCTGCCCGGCGCACAGGATGTCCCGCAGATTCGCTGGAGCGGTGCAGGCGACACCAACACCCTTTCGATCAACCTTGATCTCGCGTATGATGCGGAGAACGGTTGCTGGAAGGGCGATGGATTTGTCCACGCGGCAGGCGGTCTCTGTCCCTTCGACAAGATGGAAGGTGTCCACAACGATGCCCTTGCCTTCCTTGGCAAGGTGGTTGGAGGTATGGCACCCGGCGCGAAGGTAACCGCATGGAATCCCCTTGCTTTTGATCGTTTCTCGGTCCAGGCAGGGATCGATGTGGGTGTGAAAGCGAAGAAGGATGACCGGGATCGTGTCGTCTTTGCGATCAATGATCCGGCACATGGTGTGATCGAAACGTTGCCCGCAGACATCGACATCAGCCATGCGGAACGTGCAACGCCCGCTTTCCTGCCAGGTTACCTGAAGCAGGTGCTGACTGTGACCCTCGATCTTGACGACCTGGAGGCTGTCTACCTGCCGGAAGCATCCAGCATCGAGAACAGTGCAGGATCGTTCGGAATCGAGGTGGAGAAGAAGGACGGCAAGGTGATTGTCACCCGGACAATATCACTCCGCACTCTCGAACAGTCGGCCGATGGATGGAACGATCTACGAGCCTTGCTGCTTGCGGAAACCTCGTCATGGAACCGGACGTTGTTGTTCCGTTGACAGGGTTTAGTGACTTGGTCTTCCGACCCGGTGCGCATGCGCACCGGGTTTTTTGTGGCACGGGCATCCTGCTCGTGCTTCGCACCGAGGGCGCGATCCTGCGAGAGGGGTAGGGATGGCTAATGCTCTCTGGTTTGCTCCCCTCAGCGGACTACCTGTCATCCCGGGCCCCGACCCGGGATCCAGCATCCTTCGTAGGTGAGGAGCCTCCCTGACGGCCTTGTGCGAGGGCAACGTGGAGGAGCGGTTCGAACCGGCCGACGCCATCCCCTTGAGACCTCGGATTGGACTGTGTGAGACTGCTTCATCATCTGAGGCTGGGCCCCGGATCAAGTCCGGGGTGACACCGTGTGGCACGGGCATCCTGCCCGTGCTTCGTGTCGAGGGCGCGATCCTGCGAGAGGGGTAGGGATGGCTAATGCTCTCTGGTTTGCTCCCCTCAGCGGACTACCTGTCATCCCGGGCCCCGACCCGGGATCCAGCATCCTTCGTAGGTGAGGAGCCTCCCTGACGGCCTTGTGCGAGGGCAACGTGGAGGAGCGGTTCGAACCGGCCGACGCCATCCCCTTGAGACCTCGGATTGGACTGTGTGAGACTGCTTCATCATCTGAGGCTGGGCCCCGGATCAAGTCCGGGGTGACACCGAGTAGCACGGGCATCCTGCCCGTGCTTCGTGCCGAGGGCGCGATCCTGCGAGAGGGGTAGGGATGGCTAATGCTCTCTGGTTTGCTCCCCTCAGCGGACTACCTGTCATCCCGGGCCCCGACCCGGGATCCAGCATCCTTCGTAGGTGAGGAGCCTCCCTGACGGCCTTGTGCGAGGGCAACGTGGAGGAGCGGTTCGAACCGGCCGACGCCATCCCCTTGAGACCTCGGATTGGACTGTGTGAGACTGCTTCATCATCTGAGGCTGGGCCCCGGATCAAGTCCGGGGTGACACCGTGTAGCACGGGCATCCTGCCCGTGTATCGTGCCGAAGGCGGGAATAAGTCGAAACGTTATGGTTGTATGAATGGACCCGATATGACGAGCAAGTCGGGCCACCCAGTGGGGTAACACGGTCTGGCCATCCCGTTACCAGCCCTACAATCTTCCTTCGCTCACCCGTCGGACCAGGTAACGCATGGGGACGGCGCGGAAATATCCCCACGAATTCAAGTCGCCTTCGAGGTTTTCGAGGCGGTCAATCCAGGGTTGCATCTCGCTGGGGTGGACCGCGACCCAACCGGAAATGCCTTCGCTCTCGTCTACCGGTTGTGGCTCGAACCCTTTGGGCAGATCGACCAGGTAGAGGTCGCTGTACCAGTCACAAGGGGTCCCGTCCGGGCCGGTGAAGGTGAGGCGGGCGACAGGTAGTGGACGTGCCTGCTTGTACCCGGTTTCTTCCCACACCTCACGGTGAATCGCATCGATGGACCGTTCCCCGGCATCGACGCCGCCTCCGGGAATGCGATAGGTATCGTTGGAGTAGCGCACTTTTGTCTGCAGGAAGTAGCGTCCGTCCGGCAAACGTAGCAGGAAGACCACTTCCCCTTTCCGTGTCGATTTACTGAGCGGAGGAAAGTGGGTGCCGGGAAGTCGTGTGACCGGGGCGTCACTGTCGAGCATCAACCCTTCCATCTCGGCAAAGAAGAGACCCTGGGGCAGGCTCCGCAGCGATACCCAGGCGGTATCGACCCCGAGGGTGCCAAGCATCTCACGCAGGGCAACGGTTCCGTGCACGATGACATCGCTACGGTCTGCCTTTGTCGAACCGGGTAAGGCGCGCCGCTGCTCCCGGGTCAGTTTTGCCAACTTCATCGTTAGCAGGTCTAAGGCTTCCGGGGTGAGGGTATCTGCGACAATCTCACCGGGAGCATTCCACATCTCTTTTGCATAGCCTGCGAGGGTGGTCGCCGCACCGCCAATCAGCACCAGCTTGGTCTCGATCGGTAACAGGGAAACATCGGAAAGTTTGGGACGTACCTGCTTTCGGATCGCTTCGATTTCCTCGTACCGGGGCGGATCGCTGATCGGCACATCACGCAACAGCCCACGTGCCCCGATTGGCAGACTGAAGGATTGGCCCGGCAGGATGTCTCGTCCAAAGGTGATTTCGGTTGAGCCGCCGCCAAGGTCCAGCGTGGCGAGAGAGTCCTCCAAACCGAACTCGCTTCGCACCCCCAGGTAGCCTGCGACCGCCTCTTCGCTGCCTGACAGCATCAAGAGACGGATGCCGTACTGCTCCATTAACGGTTCTGTCAGGGTGTCGCGATTGCTGCATCTACGCAGGGCAGCGGTACCGATGGCGTCGATGCTGTCTGGCGAAAAGGCCTTTGCTTCCCCGATCAGCTCGCCAACAGCAGTGAGGATACGGTCAACATCGTCCCCGCTCAATTTCCCGTCCTGCAGGATATTGTGTCCCAAACGAGTGATCCGTTCAGTGTCCAGTAGCACATCCAATCCTTCGGGATTGAGACGGCAGACAACGAGCTTAAGCGAGTTGGTTCCGAAGTCGAGCAGGGCACGGACC
Source organism: bacterium (assembly GCA_020444265.1). Lineage (GTDB taxonomy): Bacteria > Electryoneota > Electryoneia > Electryoneales > Electryoneaceae > JAHLLH01. Next base: position 221,510 of record JAHLLH010000006.1, on the reverse strand, counting down.
GGAGCATTCATAGCAGGAAACATCCAGTGTCAGATGGCAGTTGACAATCAGTTATCAAGCGGAGCGACCCACTCCTCGCCGACCTCGTGAACAATGGAGGTGACAATCTGAACAATGTCCCGGTCGAGGTGGCCGGTGTCGACTGCACCGTGCAGGAGACGCAGGGCCTCCTCCTGGGGCAGCGCTTTACGGTAAGGACGATCGGTGATGAGGGCATCGAAATAGTCAACAGCAGCGATGATACGAGCCCCGAGCGGAATCTCCTCACCCTTTAATTTGTCCGGGTAGCCATCCCCATCCATACGCTCGTGATGGTGACGGATAATCGGGAGGGTTCCAGCAAGGGTGCGCAAAGGTTTGCAGATCTGTTCACCTTTGAGCGGGTGGTGTCGCATGACCCCGATCTCTTCGGTGGTCAAGGGTCCCGCTTTCAGCAAGATCGCTTCGGGAATCCCGATCTTGCCGATGTCATGCAGGATGCCTCCACGTCGCAACGCTTGCAGCTCCTCTTCACCCAGCCCCATACGTTTCCCCGCTTCCACTGAAAAGCGTGCCAGCCTCTGGCAGTGCCCTCGTGTGTACGGGTCCTTCGCTTCGACCGCAAGGGCGAGGGAGAAAATGACCTCCTCCGCGTGAACCAGTTCATCGGTAAACTGTTTCAACCTGAGGAGGGAACGTAAACGTGCGGTTAGCTCGGCAAGTTGGAAGGGTTTGGCGAGAAAATCATCGGCACCCGCTTCGATACCACGGACACGGTCTTCCGTACTACCCAGACCGGTGACAAGTACCACGGGGATCAGACGGGTTTCTGAATTGCTTTTGATGGTGCGACACAGCTCGATCCCATTCATCCTCGGCATCAGTACATCGCTAAGGACCAGGTCGGGACGTTCAACTTCGAGCGCTTCAAGTGCTTCAACACCATCTGCGGTCAGGAGGGGTTGATAACCGAGGTTTTCGAGCATCGACCCCATCAGGGAACGGGTTGCCTCCTCATCTTCGGCAACAAGGATCAATGGCGTTTCGTGCAGCATGCCCTCGCCAGCCTTTCCCTTGTTTCAATGCCCCAGAGTGGTGTTAACGCTTCAGGTGGATAGATGTACCCGTGAGTGGTTCCACCTGACCAACCATCCAAACCTCTTCCCCTGCCTCATCCATCTTCTCCCGAAACGTGCTCTCGTGCTCGGGGGAAATGCCAATCAGAAGGCCGCCGGATGTCTGAGGATCGGAGACAATCCTCTTTGTTGCCTCATCAATGGAGTCGTCAAAGGTGACGTCCCGCTCGACAAAGCTAAGGTTGCGTCGCTCGCCACCGCTGTAATAGGAACCAGATTCGGCGATGGTCCGTGCGGCATCGAGAACCGGCAGTTTGGACGCCTCAATAAGAAGCTGGACACCGGATGCCTTGGCCATTTCACGTGCATGGCCAAGCAAACCGAAGCCAGTAATGTCTGTCGCCCCGGTCGCTTGTGCGGCGAGCGCTGCCTCGCTGGCGGCACGGTTGAGACGGACCATGACTTCGATCATCGCCTCGACCGATCCCGCCGGAGCGGCATCGTTCATCATCGCATTCGATATCAGCCCTGTGCCGAGCGGTTTGGTCAGGAAGAGAAGCTGTCCGGGCCGCAGGCCGCTATTGGTCAGCAGTTTGTCAGGGTGGACAGTGCCAGTCACTGACAAACCGAACTTCAACTCCTGGTCGGAAACCGTATGACCACCAGCAACCGCCACCCCTGCGAGTTCACAAATTTCCGCAGCTCCCACCAGCAATTCAGCCAACGCTTCTTCCGGGATTGTTCCATCCGGGAAGGCGACGATGTTCAGGGCCGTAATCGGAGTTCCACCCATCGCGTAGACATCCGAAAGGCTGTTCGCGGCCGCAATCCGCCCGTAATCGGCGGGGTCATCGACAATCGGTGTAAAGAAATCAACCGTTTGCACCAATGCCAGTGTATCGCTCAAGCGAAACACACCGGCATCGTCCAGCGAAGATGGCCCGACAATCAGGTTGGGGTGGTCCGTTTTTGGAAGCTGTGGCAGCAGACGATCCAGCACCGCCGGATCCAGTTTACTGGCTCAACCAGCGCATCGTGTGAACTGGGTGAGACGGTAACTGCGCTTCGCACCTTTGGCAGTCAAACCTGTCTCGTGTTGAATGTTCGTTTTCGAGACAAATTACCGAAAATCCCAAATTATTTCTCTAAGGTAGGGATCGATATTTCACCGAAGAGAGGGGGGAGAGACGGCAAAGTGCCCATCTGGCAACGAGGCCATTCAAAGTCCGGCCTCGCGCTTTGGGCAATATAAGGCTTGAAGTTAGGGGGTAGTTCCCAGATAGAGAACTCGCTCGTTCCTGTCTCACTTGCCTCAATGCAGACAATTCTGGCATCCCCCTTGCGATAAAAGTGAACAAGCTGGATCAGTGTCTCATCCTGAACCGCAGGATGGGGTATTGGATACAAGGATGGCTGAATGAGTTTACTACTGGCGCTCGATTATGCCGGGGAAGCGAAGCGACGTATCCTGGCGTTAGGTGAGACCATTGAGAAACTGGTTGAGGATGTCGAGATTCGGATGGAGTTGACCGACTTGTGTGCCAACGCGCACAGGGCGATAGACTCGACTGTACAATCACTCGAGCGTTCTCTGCTGCCTGATGGAGCCTCTGTGGCGGTTACCTTTTATCCCTTCGATGCGAGCAAAGAGCCATCGGCTGTCGAGGGAAAGGCGGTTACAGAAGATGGAGAAGGATACTCGATCCGTACCCCGCGCCGTGCAGGTGATCTACGTGGGACGGTCATGTATCCCACCCGGGATGATGGCGGCGATCCGTTGGACCGCTAGAACCTCTCCCGTTCATGATAAAAGCCGGACCCCGTTGGGGTCCGGCTTTTTTATCCTCACCAGGTCGGTATTACTTCAGCAGCAGGAGACGCTGGGTGTGCAGCTCGTTGCCTGTTTCCAGACGGAGGAGATAGAGCCCGCTGGCCTGGTGGACGGGCTGCCAGGAAAGTTGATGACTACCAGGGGCAAATCGATGGTCGGCGAGCAACGTGACACGTTGCCCAAGCAGATTGTAAACCGCCATACGAACCACTTGTTCGGCTGGAATGTTGAAACGGACCGATGTCATCGCGTTAAACGGGTTCGGCCACGCAGGGGCGAGGGTGATTCGTGAAGGCATCTCCCCAACTGTTTCACCCACCGAAGTTGGTGTCAGAGTCCGTCTCCGGATTGACGAAGCCTCATCGAAGACTTCTTCTTCCTCGCCGGGCATCGAGGTGATGGTAGCAATCACACCGACCTCCGGGGCGAACCAGTTGTACGCGATGGAAGCCGGAAAGTCCTGGGTAAAGATCGGAATCGGGCTCGGGAAGCCGAATATGATCGGGTAGACATTCAACGTACCGCCGAAGCTGGTCCGGACACGAAGACATTCGGAAGCACCACCTTCATAGGTGGCGTTGCCCCAGGCATCGGCGGAGCTGAAGCCGCCATATTCGAAGCGAATCAGGAATTCCGCGCCCGAAGAAGAGTCCTCGTACATAGTCTCCAGCGTGTCGGTCAGAGTCCATGAGTCGCCCATTTCGACAGGGAAAGGTGTGATCGGTAAAGCAGGCTCAAACCCGAGCGGGATGGTCGGGGCCGGCCCACCGCCGATGCTGAAGGCGACAGTCAGACCGACAAGCCCCCATCCCTCTTCATTCAGCAGTTCGAATCGTCCCAGTTCCGAATCCCCGAATCCCAGGCCAAAAAAGACCTCGCTCACCTGGCCGCGATTTGCAGTCGGGAAGCTGTCGGCATAGGCGGTAGTGCTGGGGTCAAAAAGGGAGTCCCGCGCAATCGTCTGGAAGTTACCGGTTGTAAAATCCCACTCCTGATCGGGGCCGGGTTGTGAGATCACAACAGGAATCCCCAAGGTGTCCCCGGTCGCCGTATCCACTTCCACATAATACCAGGAGACCGAACCTGGTTCATTTGGGATGTCTTCCGCTGTCAAGGTTACCTGCGCCAGTACGCCACTCGTTATCAGCAGCAGGGTCAGCATTGCAAGGGTTACCCGTCTCATCGTCTTCCTATTGGTTAAAGCCCGTATCCTGAAACAAGGTACGCCATGAGAAAGAGAAAAGGGTGATCCGGCACACCGGACCACCCTTGAAACATGTTTGCCAAATCAGTGACCGCTCGACTTCGTTGGTGATGGGAAAGCGTACCAGATGCGAATCGCGAGCACGAGTCCGATGATCGCAAAGGGCAGCAGGAAGGGCGGCCAGTAGTTCCAGCTCGCGGTAGTCAGGAAACCGAGAGAGAGCGACTGGAAACCAGTGCCGAGGTAAACGAACCCGTCGATCAAGCCGACCGCTGTTGCCGCACCTTTACGCCCGCCGAAGTCCATCGTCGAGGTACCGGAGAGCATCCCGTGAACACCGATCACACTCAGGCTCATAAAGGCGACAATGACACCCAGCTGGACCCAGTGGCCGTCGAGGCTGAACATCATGCCGATGGTGCCGATCAGCATCAAGCCGTAAAGCAGAGCCGCGACCGGGCCACGGCGAGACCCGAACACCTTGTCTGACAGGAAACCGGCGAACATGCCGCCGAAGACACCTGCGAGCATCAGGATCAGGCCCCAGTGTTGACGCATGAAGTGGTCCGCGCCGTACCCCAGCTCCTTGATGTAGATCGGGTACCAGTGCATGATGCCGTTACGCATCACCCCGCTGCAGAACTCGATCGCAGCGATGGTCAGGATCACCTTGTTGGTCAGGATCTTCTTAAGGATCGACCCGAGGTGGAAGGTCTCATCGGTGTCTCCCGACGAGGCATCACCGGTGTTAAAGTCCTCGTGGCCAGCTTGGCCGGGACGGTCCCTCAGCAGGAAAAACTCGACGATGAACATTGACCAGAGCAGGATGGTCGGGATGAAGAAGACCCACCAGGTTGCATCCACCGCGGTGGTGCTGCTACCGGTCAGGCTGCGCAAGATGGTCTGGATCCAGCTCAGATCGGAGGTGACAGTGGCTCTGGTCGCCTCGACAATCGCATACCCCCAGTCAAAGGCAAAGTAAATACCCATGCTGATCAGGATGCCGAAGATCCCACCGAAGACCCCGCGTTCACGAACATGGAACCAGGAAGCGTTGACCTTAACAATTGCCACCGCCCCGAAGCTCTGGAAGTACATATTCATCGCGTAGAGGATGCTGAAGATCATGGTCAGGTTCAGCGAACTGGTGCCAAGCAGGATGCCTTTGACCGCAAACCCCATAATCAGGTTCATCAGTCCGGATCCTGCTGCTCCAATCAGGATCGCTTTCTTCCCGCCGATTCTATCGGTCAGCGGACCATTGATCAGGAAGGCGAAAGCATAGGTGATGGTGCCTGCGGCGAAGATGATCCCGAAGGCTTCCTTGTCCATCAGGTGACCAAGAGCATTCTTCGCGACGGTCAGGTTGTAACGTCCCATGTAGAGGAACGCATAGGTCAGGCCGAGGGGGAACCAGTTCCAGAAACGGCGAGTCAGGTAGGCTCGACTGTGCTGGAAGGGTAAGGCGTTCGCTGCCATGATTTACCTCGATGTGGGTCGAAGGTGCTTACATGTTCGTTGTTCAAGGTGGCGGAAAGTTGGGTTCACCAGATGGCAGATGCAACGCTCGCGAGAGCGTGAGGTGTGAGTCTGGGTTGAGGAGAGACAGAACCGCCCGCCAGTTCAGGGTGGCCCACTGTCATCCCCAGCGTACGATCCGGTTTGCACCATGTTGCGAGCTGGGGATGACAGGTCGTGGGTGGCGTGGCTATCTGCGATAACCACACTACCTGTCCAGAAAGAGAAAACCCGGACATCAAGCTGTCCGGGCCAGAATACTATTGGGTAGCACAGGGTCTACGTAAAATCAGACAGCACACGAATCCCCGGAAGAAGCGGCTCGACATCGGGGCTGTGCATGGTGTCGAGATAGAAGTGCTCTGCTTCGGGGAAGGCTTCTGTGAGCACGTTCATCGGCTTCGGCTCGTTGTCGAAAACCCCGATGACTGTCCCCAGCTTCTTCAACTCCTCGACCACCTCCATCTTGTATTCCATATCAGGCTGCTCGAAGGTCGGCTTGGTGATCAGAATGCAACGTTGGCCATCCGGCTCGGGGAACTTGTACTGGACGAGGGCGGCGTGGGTCCCTTCACGCATGCCTGGGGTGTCACGTCCGGTGAGGTAAACCGTCCGTACACCGATGTCATGCATCTGGTTGACAAACTCGACCGCGCCGGGGGTTGGAAGGTCTAGCTGGACGTATTCATTGGTGAAGAAGCGCTTGAACCACTCCTGTTCGAACCACTTAAGGATCTTCGGGTCCTCGATCCCATGCGCCTTCAGGGTGTCCGTAAGACGGTATTTCATTTTTCGAGGGGTAACCGATCCAGCGGCACGACGGACCTCGACCGGAAACTCTGCAGCCTCTTTGCTAAGCAACAGATCGGCGATGATCTGCATGACGCGTGGGCGGTTGTCAAACAGGGTGGCATCGAGATCATAGACGATGACCGGATGGCTATCCTTATCCTGTACCCCACGGATGCGTGCGGTTAACGCGGCACGTGCTTCGTTGGCTGTGATACGTGGATTCTCGACACCAATCACCGGACTGCTGAGCATGGGTTCCCCCGATTGTGGTTCACGATGGCCCCGCCGCTGCAGGGTTTGAGGAAGATAGTAGATCGGGACAAGCGAGGGAAGCAGGTCGCGTATCGAAAGAGGGAGAATAGGGCGACGGTCAGGGTGGCGTGGTTATCGCAGATAGCCAAGCCTGCATTCTTGAGGGGTGAGCATGCCACCCACCATGTGTCATCCCCATCCGGGTGCGACACCTCGGGGGATCCCCGACGCACGCCGGTTCGCTACGCGAACAACATGGTTACCACCATGTTGCGTGCTGGGGATGACAGAGAGGTGAAAAGGGGAATTACGACCCACCTCCACTTCCCGATGTGGCGGCGACAGTGGATGCGGCGACAGCCCCGGCAATCGCGGCCTGGACGGCGGCGATACTACCGCTAACTGCTTGCGCCATCGCATCCTTGCTGGTCAATTCTTTCAGCACCGGTTTGGCGATTTTACGCTCTTCACGTGTGAAGAGACGATTGACCAGCCCCAAGGATTTTCCCAATGCAATCAACGCGACACTTTCGGGGTCCGCTTCACGCATTTGCAGCAGGATGGCACGAATGCGCTCAATGACCTCAGAGTGACGGCCCGGATCGCGGACCAAGAAGTAGTGCATGGGAAAGATGCCGAGGAATTTCTTTACATCCTGTGCCAGCACCCCGTCATGCACAAGGGGTTCGGCGACTTTGGAGGGCAACTTCTTGATGCCGGAGGCGAAGCTGCTGACCCAGGATTGCACGGAACGTGGTTTTTTCGCACGCGCCAGCCGTGCCAGCATTTCATCCTGTAAATCATTCCCGGTTGTGCTGGTATCGTTCACAATCAGCTTTTTACCGTCCAGGGTCACTCGTCTCTGGTCTGCAAGATGCATCAGCACCGCCCCCGCGAACCCATAGTTCGCCATGGATGACCTGAGACGGCCATTCCGCTCGTTCAGGCAGAGCAGGAACAGATCTTGTGCAAGTCCTTCCATGGTGCCATCCTCCTCTGAAGATTCCCCTGTCAAGGTAGGGCGTGTACCGTTTGGTCTCAAGGAACAGGACGGATTTGGGCATGTATATCTGAAACGTCCTGAAGATGGGGAGCGGGTCAGCACAAACAAACGCCCGGGGAAACCCCGGGCGTTGTGACTGGCAGTCAATCTGGTAGGTCGTGTCAACGACTGAACTTAATCAGTTCGATCTCATCCCATGGGATGTAGGTCGGGTCCTTCTCGCCCTTGTCGAAGACCAGTACGCCATCGTTGTCCGAGCTGACATCCTGGCTTGCCTCGAGACGGACACTTTCACCGTTGCTCAGTTCGACGATACTGAAATTGCGGCTGCGCGGCTGGATCGATTTGATCAGGCTGAAGGGAACATCAAACTCGATGTCAAACTGGTCTCCGTTGAGGATTTCCCAGCTTTCTGACTCGTCGAGGTCGAAGACAATCCGTCCCTTGCGTTCCACGCCTGCAGCATCCACCACGCTTCCGTTGAGTTGCCACTGACGGGCGTACTCATCATACCCCATGCCGCTTTCGCCGGTATCATTGCTGAACTCGACACGGTCAAAGGCATCCCACGGCACCTTGACACGGCCATGGCCCTTTGTCTCAACCATGATGCCACGAATTGAACCATCTACATCATTGGTGCCTTCCATGTAGAGGGTGCGGCCATCCTGAAGGATGATCTTTGAAGAGCTGCGGCTGCGACGTTCGATGGTCTGGATCTGGCCCATATCGATCGAGAGACGGCCATCCTGGCTGTCGCCATCGATCTTGTCCGTCGAGATGCACTCTTCGCTATCCCACTGGATGAAGCCGGTGAACTCGCCGGAATCGGTGTAGAGGGTGCCGTACATCCGATACCCATCCGGCTCGACATTCTTCGGCGTTTCCATGAATTCGATGGTGTCGATCTTCCGCCACTCGAGGCTGATGTTGCCCAGCGCAGCATCCTTTACCTTGACCGTACCACCGACATCGTTTGAATAGCCGCTAACGGTATAGACGGAACCATTACGCATCTCGAGCTCGGCATCTTCACTGCCGATGACGGTGATCTTCTTGATGTCGCCGAAACGGGCGATGAAGATACGTCCACCCGTGCTCCAATCGTTCCAGTTGATCTTCAGCGCCCCGCCGAGGACGGAGACGGTCCGGTTGGAGTCGCGTTCGCGAAGACGGGCCAATTCTTCAAAGAGTTGGGCACGGTCTTCCGCCATATCGGTCCGGTCTTCGATCAGCTCGAGCTGCTCTTCGCGCAGTTCATTACGCTGCTCGTCACTTTTCGCTTTTGCCAGACGGTCCGCAATGCGCTCGTATTGCTTCTTGAGCGCTTCTTCCTCACGCTCGACACGTTTCAGCTCACGTTCGACTTCACGTACATCCTTCTTGGAGCTGCGTGAATGGCCCTCAAGATAGTCGGAGTAAGGGAGGTTTTCCTTGTAGGAATGAAAGAGATCATCCCAGAAGGTTTCCTCATCATCCCAGCGCATCAAGCCGGTGTAGCTGTTGCCCGATCTGGTGGTCACCTTGCCGTAGATGTATCCCTGCTTCGCGTGCTTCGCCTCTGCAGGAATGGCGAGGGCGAGGGTGAGGACGAAGGCGCTGAAAGCGGCCAGGGTCGTCACGAGTCGAAGCTTGCCAGTCATAATATTTCTCCTTCGTATCGGGATCTCTGTCCCGCTCTGTTACCAGAGGTTGAGTTCAATCTCGCTTGAGGGACGTTCCGTATTGCCTTCTCGGCCTGCGGTTCGCACCTCGGGTTGGGTCTGTGGTTCGGCCAGGCTTTCGGTCCGGGGGTTGTTGAAACGATCCGACCCTTCCCGTCGTCCATAGGCCTCCTGATTGACCACTTCCATCACCTCCAGCATCTTCCGGTGGTACCGTGAATCGGCTTGCAGGATTTCAGTCGTCAATTCAATGAATCGTTCCTCGGACATGTCGCCCTCGTTGGAGCCGAGTTGGACTGTCTTTTCAGTTGCTCCGGCGGGGCTCGGAGTCTGCCAGACTCCCACCGCCGACAAGCCGAGGATCAGGAACAAGGAGGCGGCAGCGGCCCAAGCACGCGTCGTCATGCGGGGCATGGAGATGACACGTGCCCGGCCCAGGCCGGCCTGCCGCTCAATGAGGTTCCAGGTTTCTTCCGACACGGGTTCGGTTTCGCCGCCACGGCGGACCTTCAGGTTGCGGTCGAGTTGCCTCGACTGCTTCCAGTAGTCCCGCAGGTCGTCGCGTTCCACGAGTGCGTCGACCGCCAGGCGCATTTCCTCACCGCTCAACTCACCGTCAAGCAGGGTGGAAATTTCTATTTCAAACCGGTCGTCCATCGCTCTCTCTTCCATCGTTCTTCCCTCGATTCCCTCATCTCTCGTCGAGATAGCCACCGTCACTCAGCGAAGCAATCATCTGCTTCCGTGCCCGGTGAATGTTGATCTTTACCTGTCCAAGGTTCCATCCTGTGGACCGGCAAATCTCATCGTAGGATCGTCCCTCCAGCACCCCTAGCTGAAACGCGACCCGGTACCGCTCGCTCATGGACTCCATTGTGCGTGTCACGTGTCCGTTCAGATCGGACATCGCAGCCTCCTCGTCCGGCGCAAGCTGATCGGGATCCGCGACCAGATCGAAGGGATCCCCATCGAAATCGGCTCCTTGCGGCAGGCTTGTCGGCTTCTTTTTCCGCACATGGTTGACCATCAGGTTGTGCGCGACGCTGAACAGGTACGACTTCACTTTGCTCGTGTCACGCAGATTGTCTTTGGCTCGAATTGCCCGGACGAAGGTTTCTTGAAGCAGGTCTTCGGCCTGTGTCCGGTTGCCCAGCCGGTTCGTCAGAAAAGCAAGGATTCCCGGCCCATGCTCTTCGTACGCTCCATGCCAGAACTGCCTGTTATCGGTGTGTCCCTCCACCAGACCGAGCTCCAACGCTTGTTCATCCGGTATTTCTCCCTCCGGAAGTTGGACAGTTTGCTCGGGTGGGGGTTACAGCAATCACGAAAAAGGAGGAGAGACATGCTCTCGGGGGGATGGGACAGTTTTCCGGATGGATGCGCGATAGAGTTGGAGCGTAGTAACCAGCTTGGTTCCCGAGATGGTCGATGCGTGTGAGGGTAACTGTCATGTGAGGGGGTGTTTTCATCCGCTGACGTAGACAGGGTGTCACCCCGGACTTGATCCGGGGCCCAGCATCGACGCTATAAGTAGTCTCTATTGATCAAATCTGAGGTTGCACGGAGAGGGCGTCACGAGGTCCGAACCACCGCCAAAACATTGTCGCTGGGGGCCGATGAGGGCACTCGCTCAAGACTAAGGATGCTGGATCCCGGGTCAAGCCCGGGATGACAACTCGCATTACTTCACCAGTTGCACACGCTGCACCGCCTGCCTGCCATCCTGCTCGAGACGCAGGAGATACGTGCCGGAGGCGAGCCCAGCTGTGGGTTGCCAACTCACCTTGTGCAGCCCCGCCTGCATCACCCCATCCTGCAACACGCCAACTTCTCGCCCCAGCAAATCGAGCACCGCAATCCGCACCATCCCGGTCTTGTTCAACTCGAACGGGATGACCGTTGATGCGTTAAAGGGATTCGGGTAGGCAGGGTGAAGTGCCACCTGGTTTGGGATCAGTTGGAACGTGTCGTCGACCGAGATGAAGGGCGAACGGTCATACATCCAGGCATAGAGCTGTGTACTGGTCCCGTTGTACACACTGTAAATCATCCATTTGGCAAAGTAGGGCGACGCATCACAGTCTTGCGCGTACAAGTTGGCGAGGCGCATACGAGTGATGGTTCCCGTCACTTCATGGTCAATACCGGATGATGTTTGCAAACGGGCGGAATGTTCATTCTGAACAACCCATCCAATGTTGTAGCCACCCCAGTCATCCCACCAGCCATCCGAGGGAAGGTCTAATCCTGTAATTGTGAAGTTCTTCAGCTCGCCATCTGGGTAGAAAATGTACCGGACGGCGGTTGTGTCTATGATTTCGTCACCTGCAGCGTAGTAGAGCGCATAGCTGGTATCGGTAAATGATGAAACGACATAATAACCGTTCTCCCGTGGCAACAGGGCAATAGGATCGGCATACCAGACAGAATCGGGCGAGATATAATCCCGAAATGCAGAGCCATAGGCGTATCGATAAATGCCGAGGGAATCCGCTGGACGCAGGTAAAAGTCGAGATCGATCACGAAGAGTGACGGCGATTCGAGACGAGAATCGAAGTTAGCGAAGCGCCCTGTAATGCCGAGGCTGAAATCGCCAAAGCCGACATTGTAAAGCGTTAAATTGCCGGCGGTATCAGGTTCAGTGAAACCCATGCCGATGCCAGAAATACTACTTGGTCGGGGATAAAGGGATGCTAGCGGGGGCACGTCCTCGAAAGGTCCAGTCGATGAATAGAGAATCCCCGTATCGTCCAGAATATGCTCGGTGGTGATACCCCGGACCGGCCCTTGAAACCCTTCGCTCACCTGCCAGCTATCGGACGTGCTGTGATGGTAATCGCCAACACCAAGTCTGTACACATCAACCAGGTTCCCTTCGAGAGTGACCAGCAAGGGTTCGTACCCACCACAAGGATCAAACGACAAGTCCCATCCTTCATAGTCAACATCCCAGTTGCTCCATTCCCCGGGATAGGTTCCGATCAGGATGGGATCTTCGGCGAAGGCAAAGAAAGGCATCAGGCACAATGAAAGATTGATCAGGAGAACTGCAAAAGTTCGATGCATCTGTTGCTCCGATCAGGATTATTGAATCAGGGTGATCTTCCGTATGCTTGATTGGTCCCCCGCCGAGAGTTTCAGGAGATACGTGCCGGAGGCGAGCCTAGCTGTGGGTTGCCAACTCACCCTGTGTAGCCCCGTCTGCATCACCCCATCCTTCAACACGCCAACTTCACGTCCCAGCATGTCATAGACAGCGATTCTTACCTGGCCCACCTTGCTCAGCTCGAACGGGACAACGGTCGATGCGTTAAACGGGTTGGGGTAGGTGGGGTGGAGAGTGATTGTGGTTGGTTGGGTGCCCTTGAAAGATGCCACATCCGTATCGAACGGCGGAGTTCGATCCGCCATCATGGAGCGAAGATAGGTGACATTCTCAAACTCGTCATACTCGCTCCAGACGAGGTACCAGCTGTCGTAGGGGCCATAATCGTCTACCCCGGCGGCGTACTGGGCACGGAGACGGTTGACGCTGCCATCACAGGGGATCTCACCCGTCGTGATTTCGGGGGTGTCATACCCGAACTGGTACTGGTACCGTTCCCACTTGATCACATCGACACCGTTGATACGCTCCACCCAGGAGATGAAATCGGCATCGAGCAGGTCTGTGCGCTGATATTCGGTGGTGGTGAAGTGGCGAGGCGGTACCTGGGAATCGATGTTCCCGCGATCCAGACAGATATCACCTTGCTGATGGTAGAGTTTATACGTGTTCCCGCTGATCGGTACAATCCCGAACATCGTCCGTTCGCCCTCGATCAGACGGGGGCTGTAGACCAGGGAGATGGGATCATAAGGGGCAGCCCATGCGATGGTATCCGGCTCGGAGGTTCCCTCATCGAGCACAACCATACCATCCAGGGCTTCTGTCGGCCAGGTGAAGCGAATATCAAAATCAGACCAGTCGCCATTGGCACGTGTTTCGTGCATCCTTGGTTCGCTGACTACACGGCCCGGGAAGCTGGCCACCATCTCAGGCGCAGAGTAGCTGATCAGGTAGAGTGAGGTCGTGTCCTGAGCATTTTCATAGGTCATCATCCACTGCCAGCGCTGGTCGAGTGAACCCATCCCACCGAAGTCAAAGGTGTAGTGTGCCGGGGGCAATCCATCCAGGCTGCTCAAGTAGGGCGGGCCACCGTTAGTCGGCCAATCTTCAACCCAAACCGTGCTGTCGTTGGAAATGAAGGTGTAGTGGCTGACGTCGCGTAGCGGACGGACCGCCTCGGGCGGGATAGGTTGGAAATTGCTGCTGGTGTAGGAACCCGCCGAAGGGTAGATGCGAAGCAGCATCGTACCATCCGCAGAGACCGCCCCGACCAGCGGAGCGATGGTTTGCGCCTCAACATTGGTTTCTGTCCCCAACTCCCAGGAGCGTTTGTCGCCATTCCAGGTCACCAGGTCAACGATGTCCTGAGCGCACACCCCGCCTGCGAAAAGCAGGCTGAGGAACAGAAGGAGTAGCCTTGAATGCTTCACGTCACGAATACCTTTCACCAGCACAATGAGCCACACTTGAACGTGCAACGATTGTACCTGTCTGGAGCACTACGAGCCAAACGGGCTCCACTTGATCCTACCTCTTGAATAATAACGCTTTCTGAGAGAGAAGAACAGGCCAATAAACGCAAAAAAGCGGTTCGATGAATTGGGGGTTGGGAGCGGGATGCGCTCGCTGTGAATCCCGTGCGCAGGAGGTTGCGGGGATGGTTGGAGAACCGGGGGTGGCCCGGGCAGTCCTCTGCCCGGGTTTCGTTCCCCCGGCCCGCTTGCAGACAAGCTCCTGCTACGTCATTGCGAACAAGCGGCGGAAGCCGCGCTGTGTGGCAATCTGCTCTTGATTGCTGCTCGGTTGAGCGGCAGAGGGGTGATGGGGAGATGGGGTGCGTAAGGTCGCAAGATGCGAAGGTCCCCTTCCGGCGATGACCGCCGTCAGGGGAGTGCAAGAGTAGATTGCTTCGCTTCGCTCGCAATGACGTATCTGGGAAAGAGTACGTCGCGAAGAGGGGCGTGAGACCCGGGCAGTGGGCTGCCCGGGGGCCACCCATTGGACCACCCAACCGGGTGAGCTGGTGTGTAGCTCCTCGTACCTGAAAAACGGCTTTCTGGAAGGGGATCAACCCCTCTTCGGTCTTGCTCGGAGATGCGGGGAGTGATACCTTTGCCCGATGCAACGCTTTCCCTGGATTGCCGCCGGGCTGCTGACTCTGTTTCTACTGGGGTTGCAGGCACCCTTTACCCCTGCTCAGGATGCCCCTGATCGTTGGACGGTGTTTCGTGACAGCACCGCCACCGGCTCGGCCCCCGTGCAGGTCAATGGCGACGTGCCCTTTGTCGATGCCCTCTCCTTGTGCGATGGCTTGAGTGTGGCGTACTACCGGGATGAGGCGGACCGCTACGTCTTCAAGTTCCCCGGAACACCTGTCGTTTTTGTGCCGGATGGTTCGTTCGCGCAGGTGGGGTTGGACATCATCCATTTTCCACTGCCAGCCTACCGCGAAGAATTCCGTTTCTATGTGCCCGAAGAAACCTTCCTCGAGATTCTCGAGCAATATGCGCCGGGTACGATTGGTACGGACTACAGCCAGCGTCGCCTAGACTTCACTCCGCTGGCACGTGACCTGTTGACCCTCGAAGCGATCAGCGAGGGAAATGACTGGAGTTACCGTCTCGTTCTCGCGCGTTCCCTCGTCGGGAAAATCGAACTACTTGATTCGAGCAGGGTCGCGTTGACCGTCCCAGGTTCCCATTTACGCGGTTCCCAGGCGGATCAGGCGGGCGACAGCCTCGCCCTGGCAGCGTTGAGTTTCACCGATGCGGATGACCGTGCCGTACTCGATCTGCCCGCTGCGGTGCGCGGAGCACGGTTAGAAGGCCCGGATGCAGGCAATGTGTTGACGCTTCATGTGACCCTGGCAACGGGCGATGATGAACCGGAAGCGCCGCACGCTTATGGCGACAAGACCATCCTCCAGACGCTGGAAGAGGATCGCGCCAAGTGGAAAATTGACAAGATTGTGATCGACCCGGGGCATGGCGGGAAAGATCCTGGTGCGATCGGGAAACGGAAGACGCGTGAAAAAGATATTGCCCTCGACATCGGCCTGCAGCTTCGCAGCTTGTTGAATAAACGGATGCCGGAGGTTGAGACGGTGATGACTCGCGACACCGATGTGTTTGTTCCGCTCGGTGGGAGGACCAGGATCGCGAACCGTGTCAACGGCAAGCTGTTCATCAGCATCCATTGCAACTCCAATGCGAACCGCAGGGCACGCGGGCAGGAGACCTATTTCCTCGCCCAGGCACGAACCGAACGGGCGATGAATGTGGCGCTCAAAGAAAACTCGGTGATCAAGTTCGAAGAGAAACGTGAGGACTATCCCGACCTGAGCGAGGAAAATTTCATCCTGCTGGCGATGGCTCAGGCGCAGTTTGTGAAGGAGTCGGAAGATTTTGCGACGATGATCCAGGCCAGCATGCACCATAAAACCGGCCTGAGGAACCGTGGTGTTGATCAGGCGGGGTTCTACGTTCTGATCGGCGCATCCATGCCCGCAGTCCTCGTGGAGACCGCCTTTATTTCAAACCCGAACGAGGAGAACCTCCTTCGTTCACGAGATTTCCGTGGCAAAGTCGCGGGGGGCATCGCGGATGCCGTCGAACAGTTTATTGCGAAGTATGGGGAGTAGGATGCGGATTTTGTTGACCAACGATGATGGGTACCAGGCGCACGGTATACGTGCCTTGTACGACGCGTTAAGCGAGGTGGCTGATGTCACCGTCGTCGCGCCGGACCGTGAACAATCCGCCGTCTCCCTTGCGATCACTCTGACCGATCCGCTACGTGCCTGGAGCATTGACCATACCGGGATGAAGGGGTACTGTGTGAATGGCACCCCTGGCGATTGTGTTAAGCTGGGTATGAGCGAATTGCTCGACTTCAAGCCTGATTTCATCTTCAGCGGGATCAACCAGGGGTCGAACGTTGGCTTGAATTGCAACTATTCCGGGACCGTTGCCGGTGCGGTGGAAGGGTCGATGAATGGTGTCCCTTCCATCGCGATATCGCTGTTGTCCTACCGCAGCCGTGATTTTTCCGGTGCGACCTACGCGGCACGCAAGGTGCTCGAAAAGCTCCAGACAGACAATCTCCTCCCGCCTTTTCATGTCCTGAGTGTCAATGTTCCAGCCGTGCCAAAAGAGGAGTTGAAAGGGTTGCGAATCGCCCCAGTCTCCCAGGTGATGTACCGTGAAGTGGTGGAGAGGCGGTTGGATACCCGGGAAAATGAGTACTACTGGCTGGGCGGAGCCTGGCACCAGATCGCGCCTACCGTTGGCGGCGATCATGAGGTGACCGTGGATGGCTTTGTTGCGGTCACTCCGCTGAAAGTGGACTGGACTGCGCATGAAGTAGTGGCCAACCTGCGCAAGGCGGGCTGGGATGAAGAGTGGACGGGAAAGGACAAGGCATGACGCACGGCTATGACACAATCGCCGTACTCGATTTCGGCTCGCAGTACACCCAGTTGATCGCGCGACGCATCCGTGAAAAGGGTGTCTATGCGGAGATCCTTCCCTGTTTCGCCTCACGTAAAGAGGTCGAGAAGCTCAACCCGGTGGGATTGGTCCTTTCCGGTGGGCCAGCCAGCGTCCACGAGGAAGGTTCACCAAAGGGCGATCCGGCCATTTTCGAACTCGATGTGCCGGTGCTGGGTATTTGCTATGGCATGCAGTGGATGGCAGTGGAGCTGGGCGGCAAGGTGCACCCATCAGACATGCGTGAGTATGGACGGCGTGACATTGAGATCGGTGGGGACGCTGGCATTCTGTTCAAGGGAATAGAAGGCGAAACCTCCACGTGGATGAGCCATGGCGACCAGCTCGACACCCTGCCGGATGGCTTCAATGTGACCGCCAAATCCCCCACCTGTCCGGTCGCGGCGATGGGGAACGATGCGAAAAAGTTCTATGGGGTCCAGTTCCACCCGGAAGTAAGGCATACGGTTCGTGGGCACGAGCTCCTCGACAACTTCCTCTTCGAAATCTGTCAGGCGAAAACCGGCTGGTCGATGGAAGAGTTCGAACGTCAGGAGATTGAGAAAATTCGTGAGTTGGTCGGTACCGGCCGTGTGATTGGCGGAGTCAGCGGTGGTGTGGACAGCACGGTGATGGCGGCGCTGCTGGCCAGGGCCATTGGCGACCAGTTTATCGCCATCTTTGTCGACAATGGTTTGCTTCGGAAAAACGAGCGCGAACAGGTGAAACATTCGCTGCAGGATGCGCTTGGGGTCAACCTCGAGGTGGTCGATGCGACAGACCAGTTCCTGGGCGCGCTGGAAGGTGTCAGCGATCCGGAGCAGAAGCGTAAAAAGATCGGTTACACCTTTATCGACATTTTCGATGCCGAAGCGGCGAAGCACACGGATGCCGATTTTCTGGCGCAGGGCACGCTGTATCCCGATGTGATTGAAAGTGTCAGCGCGAAAGGACCATCGGCAACCATCAAGTCGCACCACAATGTGGGCGGCCTGCCGGAGAAGATGAACCTCAAGCTGATCGAACCACTGCGCGAGCTGTTCAAGGACGAGGTACGTGAACTGGGCCGCCGTCTCGGCATCCCCGAGGAGTTGGTCTCGCGTCATCCTTTCCCCGGCCCGGGTCTTGCGGTCCGTCTGCTGGGAGAGGTGTCAGCTGAACGTCTTGCAATTCTGCGCGAGGCGGATGCCATCTTCATCGAGGAGTTGCGTGCCGCAGGCTGGTACGACAAGGTGAGCCAGGCTCTGGCGGTGCTGCTCCCGGTGCGCAGCGTAGGGGTAATGGGCGATTACCGGACATACGAAGAAGTGATTGCCCTGCGCAGTGTCGATACATGGGATTTTATGACGGCGGATTTCAGTCCGCTACCGCATGAGCTGTTAGGGAAGGTTTCGACACGGATTATCAACGAAGTTAAGGGTGTTAACCGGGTGGTGTACGATGTCAGCAGCAAGCCACCGGCGACCGTAGAGTGGGAATAGAGATGATGAGCCGTTTCAGGGAATGGAGCGTTTTTCTGGCCCTGCTGGGGATAATCCTCGTGCTGCCTACAGCCGCACAGGCCCAGCGTGACCTGCCCGATGTGCTTTCACGAGCACTCCAGTTGGTCGACATGGAAATGTATGAAGTGGCGCTCGAGGAAGCGGAGATCTACCTCCAGGAAGGTCTGGATGACAAGTTCGCCGCCGCCGCGTTGGTGATTGCGGGACGGTGCGAGGTGAACCTCGGCCACGGCGCGAAGGCTCTGGAACGGGGTTATACGGTCCTTGATACCTGGGGAGTGGACAACCCGATGGCAGCGCAGGCTTGGTTCCTGATTGCCACGGCGCAGCAGGAGCTGGGTGATGAATACGAGGCCGCTCGCGCGCTGGTCCATTGCCTGGATGCAGATCCGGAACCCTCCATGCGTCAACTCGCCCTCGGCCACTTGTCGGAACTGGTGCAGGGGCCGGTGGCCTACCGCGCGGATGCGCTTCGTCGCCTCGCACGCAAGGAAGGGACAAAACAGACCCTCGAGGTGATGCTACCGAAATCGGCGACACATCCGACCTTTGGCCTTCTGGTGCCGGAGAGTGAAGAAGTCAATGATCCGGGTCGTCAGCTGATTGAAGGATTCCAGGCCGCTCTCTCCCGTTGGAACCTGACACAGGGGCTTGAAGCGGACGTGGTCATTCGTCGAGTGCCGAAAGGCGGCCCCTATGCGGTCCATGCGGCGCGTACCCTGGCGCGGGAGGTTGGTGTCTGGGGGATGGTGATCGGCGGGCCGGAGGAGATGGTGATTCCCGCCGTGGTCGAAGCCCAGGCGGCAGGCGTGCCGGTCGTTCTGCCCGGTCTTCGGAGGCCTGGTCTGGATGCCCTCGGCCCGGATGTGCTGCTGCCAGAGGCGGATTGGCACACCGAAGGAAAGCTCGCCGCAGCCTATGCGACCGATTCCCTCGGTATGAAGACCTTCGGGATTGTTGCACCGTTTACTGACCTTGGACGTGAGCTGGTCGCCGGGTTCCGTGAAGTGCTCGATGAGCGAGACACGGTCGAGGTGCTCTCGCTGGAATGGTACTTCCCTGAAGAAGGGGTGAGTCTGGCACGGCAATTCCAACGGCTGCGGACCATCGGGTTCCGTCGTGAGTTCCGGGACAGCTTACGCCTCAGCAATGAGCTGCCGCAACCCGATTCGGTGATTGCGATGCTGGATACCCTCGATCTTGAGGGACGAATTACCCTGCTGGATTCATTGAAGTACGATACTGAGGCTTTCAGCGGCCTGTTGGCCCCGACCGACAGTTTATTGGCGTTGGTAGACAGCACAAGCGGACGGTCGATTGTTGAGTTTAAGCTGGACAGTCTGCTGAGCCGTATCGATTCCGTTCGTTTCGAGCGGCATTGGTCGACCCACCTGGACAGCATCAAGCGAACCCTCGCCTACAAGGCGGGACAGATTGATTCGAACGATATCGAATTGGATGTTTTTGACGCGCTTTACCTGCCGATTGAGCCGGGGACCATTCCGCTCTTCGCTCCACAATTCGCCTTCTACGCGTTCAAGACGACAAAGCTTGGAAACGCCATTTGGTACAATCCGGACGAATTGTACAGAAACCGTCAATATGTTGAGAATATGATCTTTACAGCCCCGTACCGCCTCGATGCTCTCGATGGCGAGATGGGAGAGTTGCGGATGTACCTCGATTCAGCGGGAGTACGTCCGGTGACACCGTGGCATATTCGCGGCTACGATTCGGGCAACATTCTGCTCGAAGCGGTGTCTGGTGGCCGGACCGGTGCGGGTGAGCTGGCCGAGGGATTGCACCAGTTGGACAGCTTGTCGCTTTCCGCCGGACCGCAGGAATTCAGCGACAATTCCCAGGTGGGGAACCGGATGTGGTTGCTGACCAGCCAGATGGGGCGAGTCAACCCGGAGGATGTGAACGCGCGCCGTCTTTTGCTGCATCCGGTTGAGCTGGACAGTGCTACCGCAGACTCGTTGGAACGGGCGCAGCCCGAAATTGAGAAGGCGTACTGATGAGCTACTGGCAAGCGATTCTGCTCGGTCTTGTACAGGGATTGACCGAGTTTCTCCCCATCAGCTCATCGGGCCATCTCGTCCTGACCAATTTCCTGCTGGGTGTCAGCAACGATACAATCGTCTTTGAAATTTCGGTCCACCTCGGGTCGTTGATGGCGGTCCTTGTTTATTTCCGTAAGGATCTGACGAAGGTTGTGGTAGATTTTTTCCGTGGCGGGGAAGGACGCTGGATCGGTTGGATGCTGATCTTGGCGATGGTGCCGACGGCGATCATCGGTCTTGGTTTCAAGGATTTCTTTGAGTCGATTTTTCATGCGCCCCGTTATGCTTCCATTGGCCTGCTCTTCACCTCGCTGGTGTTGTTCGCAGCGGAAAAGATGAAGCGTGGGGAGCGAACACTTGAGAAGACACGCTGGAAAGATGCCCTGCTGATCGGAACTCTTCAGGGGTTGGCGATCATGCCAGGAGTGAGTCGTAGCGGGTCAACCATTGCTGCAGGGTTGTTTGCGGGCCTGACACGTGACACCGCCGCGCGCTTTTCCTTCCTGCTGTCGATCCCGGCGATCCTCGGCGCGGCCGTGGTGACCGCGAAGGATTTTGTCAGCATCCAACCCGGTTTGGCGGGCCCCTCGGTGGTGGGTGCCATCGCAGCCGGGATAAGCGGGTACATCGCCATCGGGCTACTGATGCGAATCATCCGCAATGGTAAGCTCTACGTCTTCGTTGCCTATACGCTTGTCGTCGGTGTATTGGGATTGGTTCTGCTACCGTAAGCCCAGGCAACAGCAGCGTTGAACGTACGCCCCGGCAGCTTGATGTCGGGGTTTTCTGTGGTCTGGACTTGTCTTCCTGTGGCTGATACTTGAATATGGCGTGGTCTGGAGGAAACTGGACAATCCTTCCAGTCGATCGCGTCAAGCCCGAAGACCTGACGCGTCAGTTTTTAATGAACATGCCCGACTTGCAAGCAAGTCGGGCATCCATTCGAACACCTTCAATAGAACTTTACTTCAACGCCAACAAACCCTGTTTCACCCGCTCGATGCCCTTGGTCAGTTCGGATTCGGAGGCAGCGAAGCTGATACGGATGTGCCCTTCGGCACCAAATGCCGCACCGGGCACCAGCGCTACCCGATGCTCCTTCAGCAGGTAGGCACAAAGGTCGAGCGATCCCTCGATCTTTTTACCGTTGGCCGATTTACCCAGGTAGCTGTCCACGCGCGGGAAGGCATAGAATGCTCCCTCCGGGACCGGGCAGGTGATCTCCGGAATGCCGGAAAGCAGGTCGACGACCAGCTCACGGCGATGGTGGAAGGCCTGAATCATCTCAGCCATTTCCGGGGTGTCGCCAGTCAGGGCACGGAGAGCCGCTTTCTGGCTGATGCTGCTGACCGAAGAGGTCATCTGGGATTGGATACGTGACACAGTCGAAGCCAATTCCTGTGGCGCTGCGAGGTAGCCGATGCGCCAGCCGGTCATGCAAAATGCTTTGGAGACACCGTTGATGACGATGGTCTTGTCGTACAACCCATCCACCGAAGCAAAACTGGTGTGTTGGTTGCCATCGTAGCGCAGTTTCTCGTAAATCTCGTCACTGATTACCCAGATGTCATGTTTCGCCAGCAGCTCGCCGAATGCACGAGTTTCCTCCGGCGTATAGGCCGCGCCGGTGGGATTGTTCGGGCTGTTGACGATGATCGCTTTGGTCTTCGGGGTGATCAACGCTTCAAGTTCGTCCAGGTCGATCCGGAAATCGTTCTCGCAATGGCAGGGATAGGGAACCGGGATACCTCCGGCGATTAACACTTGCTCCGGATAGGACAACCAGCCCGGAGTAGGCCAGAGGACTTCATCGCCCTCGTTCACCACCGCCATCAGCGAGTTTGCCAGAGAGTGCTTGGCACCGCTGCTGACCACTACCTGGGTTGGTGTATAGTGGAGGCCGTTCTCGCTTTCTAACTTGTCGCAGATCGCTTGACGTAGATCGAGAATGCCCGCCGCGGCGGTGTAGCGGGTGAAGTTGGATTCAATTGCCTCGATGCCCGCATCCTTGATGGCGCGAGGCGTGTTGAAATCGGGTTCACCCACTGACAGCTTAGCCACATCGATCCCTTCCCGTTGCATGGCAGCGGTCTGGGCAACGATGGAAAGAGTCAATGATTCGCTGAGTTTCCCTGTCCTGCTGGCGAGTGCCGGACTCATTACCCCTCCTGCATCGATTTGGCGACCACACAGCAGATTGCCGTCGTCTTCACGATATCATCTGCGCTACAGCCACGGCTGAGATCATAGAATGGCTTCGCAAGGCCCTGCACCACCGGACCGATTGCTTCGGCGTTGGCGAGACGTTGCGTCAGTTTGTAGCCGATGTTGCCCGCCTGCAAGTCGGGGAAGACCAGCACATTGGCTTGTCCAGCTACGGGGCTGTCCGGTGCTTTTTTCTTGCCGACCGCTTCGACGATGGCGGCATCCAGCTGCAGCTCGCCGTCGATCTTCAGGTCCGGGGCCTGACCCACAGCTAGTTTGGTCGCTTCGACCACCTTGTCCACCAGCGGATGCTGGGCGCTGCCCTTGGTCGAGAAGGAAAGCATGGCGACAACGGGTTCTTCGCCGGTCAACGCTTTGTGCGTGGCCGCGCTGGCTACCGCGATGGAGGCGAGCTGGGTGGCATCGGGTTCCGGGACGATGGCACAATCGCCGAAGCTGAAGACACGGTTGTCGGGTAAAACCATCAGGAAGATGGACGAAACAATCTTGATGCCGGGAGCCATGCCGATCGCCTGGATCGCGGAGCGCATCACATCGCCCGTCGTATGGGCGGCACCGGTAACACCACCGGCAGCATCGCCGACACGGACCATCATGGCGCCGTAATAAAGCACATCCGCCATCAGCTCATAGGCCTGTTCCGGGGTCATGCCCTTGTGGGCGCGAAGCTTGGCAAATTCTTCAGCGTAAACTTTACGCTTATCTGAAGTCTCTGGGTTGATAACTGAAATTCCCTCGCCGGCAACACCTGCCTGGGACAGGCCTGCCTCGACATCTGCGGTATTGCCGAGCACGATAGGAAGGGCAATACCCTCATCCACCAGCTTGCGTGCAGCCTGCCAGGTACGTGGATCGTTGCCCTCGGGCAGTACGATGGTCTGAGGCTGTGCTTTGGCCTGCTCGAGAATGCGTGTAATCGGATCCATGATGTGAAATCTCCCACAAACTTTGTACCACAGCGGACGGATCGGGCCCGCTTACTATGAACACCGGCGGGCACTTGACCGCACGGCGGATTGATCGCTACGGTTTCAGGGGGAAGCCGTACATTTCGAAGAGTCGGCGTTCGACGCCACGCGGGACAAAACGGCGGATGTCGCCGCCGTGACGTGCCACTCCCTTGATGATGGTGCTGGAGAGGTACGTGTACTCATCCTTCGGCATCAGGTAGACCGTGTGCAGCTTGGGTGCCAGGTGACGGTTCATCAGGGCCATCTGGAACTCGTACTCAAAATCGGAGACGGCTCGCAGGCCACGGACCAAAGCGCCCGCTCCGAATTGCTCGGCACCCTCGACCGACAAACCATCCAGCACTTCAACACGAGACTTGTCTTTCGGCAGCAAGCCCTCGTCGATCACTTCCTGGATCATTTCGAAGCGCTCTTCCAGGGTGAACGTTGTTTCTTTAGCGGGGTTGCGAGCGATGGTCACGATCACCTCGTCAAAGAGATCGCAAGCACGCAGCAGGATGTCGATGTGGCCATTTGTAATCGGGTCAAAGGTTCCCGGGTAAATGGCAATCCGTTTCTCGCTCATCACTCGTCCGTCCGTTGAAACGACTCTGTAACTGCACACGGCGCGCGCAGTTGAAGGACAAAATATAGGCAGGGAGCCGTGACGGCTCCAAAAGTCTGCTCCCCTGGTTCAGGAGGGAAGTGGATGGGTGTCAAGCAGGCAACGAGACCGGCTCTCATTGTTGTGGGAATCAGCTGCCAACCATGCAACCCGAGGACTGCCTGAATCGTATCTACTACACCCGCACGATGAAGTTGGATGGCTTCGTAATTGTCCACCCCGGGGGAAGAAAGGTGGTTACTGATGGCACGAGTAGCCTGTCACAATCGGTTGAACTCTTCTGATAACAGCATGTTCAAGCCACGTGGACGTTTGTCGTACTTTTTGTTTGTTTTGCCACTTTTGTACATAGCATTCGGGCTGATGGCGACCCATGTGCATGCCCAGTCCGCCCCGCCGAAGGAGAACCAGACGATGAGCGACACTCTTGTTCGCACGGATGCCGAATGGCGTGAGCTGCTCACCCCGGAACAGTACCGTGTCTTGCGTGAAAAGGGCACGGACCGTGCTTTCACAAGCCCGTACTACGAAACGAAGCAAGCGGGTGTCTACGTCTGTGCCGCTTGCGGGCAGGAACTTTTCTCCTCGGACGAGAAGTATGATTCCGGCTCTGGTTGGCCGAGCTTCTATCAGCCGATTGACGGGTTAAGCAGCAACAAGGTGGACATGGAGAAGGATCATACGATGTTCATGGTCCGTACTGAAGTCCATTGTAGCCGTTGCGGCGGTCACCTTGGCCATGTTTTCGACGATGGTCCCAAGCCGACCGGGAAGCGGTACTGCATCAACGGCACTTCCCTCAAGTTGGAACCGAAGGAGGGGGACGAGGGGAAGTAGTTGTCCTGCTTCTCCCTTCCTGATGTCATCCCGGGCTTGACCCGGGATCCAGCATCCGATGGGATGGCGAAGCTACTCTGTTGGATCCTTGAACAACAGTGTCACAATGGCTTGGGTGTTCCATCACACAGGAGTGCATGTCAGCATACCAAGCCGAATCGATGCAACCAACAGGTGGCCCGGGACTTTAGTCCCGGGCCACCTGTTCTTAAAAGCGGCGGACACCCCCCCAGAGGGAATCTCATCACGCTGTGCAAAGCACGCAGTCGAGTCGGGATGAGATCGGTTCACTACCAGGTGCCCGCCAAACCATCACTCGTTTAAACCTACTTCACCAGCACTACTTTCCTCACCGCCTGCTGGTTGTCCGCATCTAGCCGAAGCAGATACATCCCACTTGCCACCGGCGACCCGTTGTCAGACCGTCCATCCCAGTAGACCTGACGTTCCCCAGCGTTAGTGTAACCTTGTTCCAGCAAACGTACTTGCCTGCCCAACAGATCGAATACCTGCACATTCGCCAGCCCAGCTGTCGGGAGGGTATACCGCACCACCGTACCCGCGTTGAAGGGGTTCGGGTAGGCGGGAAGAAGGGAAATGGTCGTGGGCAGTGCATCAGCGGCTAGCTCCTCATCCACACCAACCGTCAACACCTCAGACGCATCATACACCTCGACACGGCGGTCGTTGGCAAGTATCAGATAGGGCCATGCAGCGACTGGTTCGGAGAAGGTGTACATGGAATAGGAAAGCAGCCGAATCGGTTCCGGTTCTCCCAGCAAATCATACAGGAAAAGGCCGTTGAAGCTGTCGTAGTAGAAGAGGTATTGGCCGTACCGGGTGGTGTAGAGGGTACGGTCTCCGGTCCAGGAAAAGAGGTCGTCATCGATCAGGGTTGTGTAATTCAGGACCGGTGTCGACCAGTTCTCCAGGGTGTAGGAGGTTAGCTGCCAGCTCAGGTAGAACTCTTCCTCGTCTCCAGAAATCAGCGAGATGATATCTCCCTCGATTTCTGCGCTGAACAATAGATACTCGGGGATGTGGATGGAGGCCAGGTAGCGCGGGGCGTCCAATCGTTGGATGTCATAGATGCCAATGCTGTCCCCTCCCATTTTGACCAGGGCCAGATTGCGGGTCAGGTCGAGTACATCCGTGATCTCCCATTCGGAAATTTCTGATGGTTCATCACCGCCGAGGTCCAGAAATCGTTTCACCCTGTCGCCATTGACCTTCAATACACCGACAGCCAGGGTATGATCATCGATCATCTGCGGATTGTAGTACGTGCTGTCCCCTTCCAGTTCGTAGCGGAACTGATAGACGGGGGTGTCGGGATCGTTGAGGTCGTAGCAGACGAGACTGCCGTTTGAGTAGTCGGTGAATCCGAAAAGCTTTCCCTGTTCCAGGCGAACGCGCACCAGCGACTCCGTGATCAAGGGGGATGGCTGAATCACAGGATTCAGCGGATCAGAGATGTTGATCCGGTCATAGAGGGTGTCGGTATCGTGAACAAAGGGTTCTGGCTTATGGCTCACGT
Organism: bacterium; assembly: GCA_020444265.1. Classification (GTDB taxonomy): domain Bacteria; phylum Electryoneota; class Electryoneia; order Electryoneales; family Electryoneaceae; genus JAHLLH01. The sequence continues at coordinate 194,854 of JAHLLH010000006.1, read as the reverse complement.
AAAGCATGTCGTTGGCGAGGTAGGTTTGACGCAGGCTGACGATGGGCGGAGCGTACTCGCCAATCAGGTTCCATGCGCTAGTTTCTGTGAGATTGTACAGTTTCATGGTACGGTTTGGGACCAGTAGGCTGAGACGTGACCCTTGACGATCTCCGAAGATGGTGCCTTCTTCGATGGTGACGGTAGAGAGTAGGTCGGGTTCAAGTGGATCGCTGACATCATACATCGATAGTTCATCGTGGTTCAGGAGCAGGAAGTGGTTGTTATAAAGCAGACCATCCGAGGGGTAGAACTCTCCCAGGGTGTCAAGCGGGACCAGTTCGCCATCATCCGCCGGGTCATAGATCACCAGACCTGAATATTCAATCGAGTAGAGTAGGGAGTCCACAGCGAAAACGGGTCCCTTACCGTCACGCCATGTCTCCCCTATATGCAGGAAGCCGTTTTCAGCTTCCCATCGATAGTGATGAAAGGTGAATCCAGTCTGCACATAAACGTCAGGCCAGATCATCGCACCGTTCGTCCAGGGCGGCTCAAGGATCCCACCGCCGCCATAGCTTTCAAAAAGATAGGTCAGCTCGTTTTGCTCCCAACGGAACAGTGCGACACCGGTCTCGGAATAGGGGTCGCCGATACCGTTTACATCCCTGTGCGAAAAGACAAACAGGTAGGGGTCCTGCCAGTGCAGCTTGTCAGAGATACCCGGACCGAGATGGGTGCTGAAGGGGTCGATACGAGCGGTGATGTTTGTCGGGTCGGTGATGTCAAACACACCGATTCCACTCTGCTTGAAGAGGATAAAGGCGACCGTGTCGTTGATGACAATATCCATCGGATCACCGTACTCGGTGATCAACTCAAGCGGAAAAGGGCTTGACGGATCAGAGATGTCCAGCACGGTTAAGCCGTGATCGACAGATCCCAACAAGGCATAATTCCCCAACAGTCCGACCGATGTCAGCTTGCCGGAATAGTCCAATGTTGAATCGACAAGGGGAATATCTGCATGTGCGGAACGCACGAGGAAGAAGGAAAACATGATCAGGACGGTTGCTAGAAACTGTTTCATTGTGGCCCCTGGAAGTAGCGTGATATTGTGCAACGATACGCAAGAGGCGTGACAGATGGAAGTGTCTGGAAAACAGGAGCGATGGATCGGGTTAACGGGAAGGTGGTGCGTAGAAGTGTACACGGTGTGCACTGTTTGTTCTGGACTGAATGGGTGAGAAAGAAGATCCGTCCGGGCCAGAAAAACCCCCCACCAGCATTCGCTGAAGGGGGTTGGGATCGCAATCGTCCGATGCGGGGACGTTTGGAACAATCAAACGTTTATCAGGTGCCCTCCGGGGCCGGGTCGGGCATCAGCTCGGATGGTTTCTTGAAGAGCTGGTTGTAAATGCCCTCGTAAATCCGGTAGACGGTATCCATGTCGCCATCGAGTGTGATGTAGTACCGGACTGTTTCCTCGTCGCTCTTGTAAAAGCGCATGGTTTTTTCGGTGCCGTCTACGAGGGTGACCTTCATCGTGGTCGTGGGACGATCAAAGTTGATCTGCCCATAGTCCTCTTCGGTCGGGAAGCCGGAGGTCTGCAGACGTGCCAGGGCAGCCTGCACCTTGGTTGACTTCGCCCAGTCGGTGGTATCGACCGAGCCATCTTCATGTTCAATTACCCAGGCGCGAGCCTCACGTGACGTTCGTGTCATGTGAAGGTCGCTGGTTTCAACACCAACGATATCCGCCTGAATACAGTTGAGGATCATCTTGTCGCGCCAGTTTTCCAGCTTCCGGTTCAGGACCAGACCATAGGTGCCGCGGATCAATTTGACCTCTTTCTCGTCCGCACGGCGAGCGTAGGACTGACGGTAACTGGAGGACGCCTTGCCAACAATCACGGTAGCGCTCTTCTCGCCTTCCTGGGTGATGGTCAGCTGGGTACCGGAGGTATCGACTTCGAGATCCGCATACTGGCTCTCGTCCGTGGTTACCGTCGACTCGATCCGCATGTCATCCAGCTTTTCAAGCAACTGCTGCACATAGCGAATGTTCGCACGGTAATCAATCGGGTTGGTGATGAACCAGGTGCTGTCCCGTTTCGTCAGGGTGACGGTCTGCGCATCCTTGAAGATCGAGACCTCGGTCACTTTCGCCGAATCCACCTTGACAAGGTAATCTTCCTTCGCCGTCGGCACGCTGGTACGATCCATCATCACAAAGATGCCATACAGCACCACGACCGCGACGAGCAGGTAGAGTAATGTTTTGTTCTTCATTGTCTTACTCTCCGTAGCGACGGTTACGACGGACCTGCCAGTAGACCACGCCGAGCAGCACGATCAGGAAGGGCGGGCCGAACCAGTTGAAGTACTTCCACAGCGCTTTCTGGCCATCGCTGATCTCACGCAGTGGCGGCGTGGAAATTTCACGCGTACGCAGCTTGATCAGGTCGGTGTCGCCAACCAGCCAGTCCACCGAGTTGAGCAGCAGGTAGACATTCTGCATGTTCGACAGGTAGGCATCCTGCAGGAAGTTGCCATCACCAATGACAAACATCCGCGAACCTTCCGGCGAATGCTCCAGGATCTGGTCTGCCGGGAGAACCGGATCACCATTTTCTGTCGTCGGCAGTTCTTTGCCGGCGAATGCACTCTTGAATGTGCCCTCAATTTCGGCTGCCAGTACGAGGTTGGCGCGGTCGAACATGGCACGGTCAAACTGCTGGGTCGCCCCAATGGTATACCGTCCACTCTGCACCATCGAACGTGGACCGCTGAAGATGATGGGAGTCAACTTGACACCCGCCATTTGGTCATAGGTCGTGTCGATGGAGGAGGGGAAGAAGAGGTCGAGGGTCTCGAGGTTGTCGACGATGATCGCATCTTCATCGAAGGTGGTAATCTTCGGGAAGAAGGGATAGTTCACCGTATTCTGAACCGTGAAGAAACCCTGACGCTGCTGGATGTTGATCATGCTGCTGTTGGCATCCGCGACCAGGTCGTTGTTGATACGGAACCCATAAGCACGGGTGACCGCATCGAGACCGAGACGCAAGTCAGTGGCACGTCCCTGCTGCAAGTCCGTCTGCACAGGGCTGTACATCCAACCTACCGATCCGCCCTGCATGATGTACTGGTCAATCTTCAGCAACTGGTCTTCCGGAATTTTCTCGGAGGGGCCGACGATCAACAGCGCATCGAGCTCTTCAGGGACGACGGCTTCGACAGCGAGGTCGACGGTTGTCGTCTTGTAGTTACCCTGCAAGAAGCTTGCTACCTGGGCCATGGTGGCCGCTTCGGTGCCCGGGGCACGGGTCTGTGCCTGCTGATTGATGTCGGGCTCACCATGACCGGTGAGGAAGCCGATGGTCAACTCCTGCTGACTGGTGAGACGTTTCACCATCGAGGTGATGTTGTACTCGAGGCCCGTTCCACCCTGTAGACGGGGAATGGTTTCCTGCTTGTCCCCATAGAGCATCACCAGGCCGAGATAGACCTTCTTCAGCTCCAGTTTATCTTTGTTCCAGACATTTTCCTGGAAGGGTGGGATACGATACTCGTTGGCTTCCTTCTCGAGTTCCTCGTCCGAACCCGGATCAATGAACTCGTAATGGAAATCGCCCTTGCCGTAGGCTTCGTAGCCCGACAGCAAGTCGTTGAGGAATCGTTTGACATCATTCAACTGCGGCGAAAGGTTTTCGCTTGCGAAGACCTTCACCGTCAACGGCTGATCCAGGTTCGCCACGACCTGCTTGGAGGCCTTGGAGAGGCTGAAGACATTGCCCTCCGTCAGGTCAACACGGAAGAATCGCGTATTCGCGATCATGTTGACCAGGACCAGGATCGCGGCGATCAGCAGGATGCCGAGGGTCGATTGTAGACTCGTCCTTTTCACACTGGCCCCCTTAGAGGAATTTCCGCTGCGCAACTGCACGCGAGGCGAGCAGGAGCGACATGAACGTAAGACTGAGGTAATAAATCACATCACGGCTGTCGATCACTCCTCGTGCAATGTTCTGGAAGTGATAAGTGGTGCTGAGGTACTGCACCACGTCCGCGATACCGCCCGGCATGACCATTGACGAGAAAACCAGGATTGCGAAAACGCCTGCGATCAGGAAGGAGAGGATGAAGGCGACAATCTGGCTGTCTGACATGGCACTGCCAAGAAGACCGATGGCGATGTAGGTTCCGCCAAGCAGCACGAGGCCGATATAGCCCGCGACAATCGGTCCCGGCTCTGCATTGCCCAGCACCGAGATGGTGAAGGGGTAGAAGAGGGTGAAGAGCAGAGCCACGGAATAAAGGGTCAGTGCGGCGAGAAACTTGCCGAAGATGACATCGAAATCCTTGACCGGCATGGTCATCAACAGCTCCATGGTGCCGGTTTTCCGTTCTTCACTGATCAGACGCATGCTCATTGCAGGCGCGAAGATGACCAACAGGAAGGGGAGGATGTCGAAAATCGAACGCAAGTGCGCCAGGTTTTCTTTGAAGAGGTTGAGGGTGAAGAACCAGCCGGTGATCACCAGAAAGACAGCGATCACGATATAGGCGGTCGGGCTGACAAAGTAGCTCTTCACCTCTTTACGCCAGAGGGCGAAAACGATGCTCCAGTTCATGCCGCCACCTCCTTGCCCGACTCTGCACGGGTCAACTGCTGGAAGATGTTCTCCAGCGACTGAATCTCACGGTTCATCGTTAACAACGTCCACTTCTTCTCGACACAGAGCTTGAAGATCTCTTCGCGAGGGTCGGTGTTGGAAGCGGCAGCGATACGGATCGCGACACCCTTCAAATCCGGCAGGTGACGTTCTGTTACCTCTTCAACTCCGGTCACCTTACGATAGATATCGAGATCATTGGCGCCGTCGCCCAAAACCTCGATGTCGATGATCGGACGGCCCTGGAACTTGTGCTGCAGTTCATCCAACGTGCCGTCTGCTTCCAGTTTGCCACGGTTGATGATGACCACACGATCACACGTAGCCTGCACTTCCGGCAGGATGTGAGTCGAGAGGATCACCGTCTTCTCCGACCCGAGCTTCTTGATCAGCGAACGGATTTCTATGATCTGGTTCGGGTCGAGACCGATGGTCGGCTCGTCGAGGATCAGGAGCTTCGGGTCGTGCAGCATTGCCTGTGCCAGGCCAACACGCTGCTTGTACCCTTTGGAGAGCTGGGCAATCTGCTGCCCCAAACGGTCCTGCAGGCCGGTCAACTCCGCCATCTCCTTGATGCGCGCATTGTGCTTCTCTTTGGGCAGCTCACGCATTTCGGCGATGTGTTTGAGGTACTCGTAGACACTCAGCTCGAAATAGAGCGGGTTCGATTCGGGCAGATACCCGATCAACTTCCGGGTTTCGATGGATTGTTCTGTCACATCCATGCCCTCGATGGTCACCTTGCCCTCTGAGGGCGGGTAGTACCCGGTGAGAACCTTCATCGTGGTGGACTTGCCGGCGCCGTTGGGTCCGAGGAACCCAAGGATTTCGCCGTTGGCGACATCGAACGAGATGTCATCCACCGCCGGGAAGGTCCCGTAGTACTTCTTCAGGTTTTCAATGTGGATCATTGCGATCCCCCCTGCTGAGGCGATGCGTTCGACATTGGTTTGTCCTTGTTTACCGTTGGTTTTACGGTCTATTTACGAGGCAAAAGGCCGTGAGTTCCCAGCGACTCCCGGAGTCGAGAGGCATATCTTGGCACTCAACGGGTGAGAGTGCTAAAGGTGGAACGCGTGGAAGATAGATGCCACCACTGGAAGCGTCAAGAGGATAACCGTTTCCGTTGAGGAGACAAATCCGACGCAGAACATTGGTTCCTTCGTGTTTTCACCACCCTTTAAAAGACTCTCTCAGGCTCTCTTACTTCACCGGATTACTAAGAATTTGGGTTTTTTCGGGTGAAATGGTGGCAGGACTCAGTTCGTTGAAGCGGAATGAAGAAACGGAGTTCGGGGGAGTCCCGGGAGACGGCTTTGTGAAATATCTTGTTTGGAGTCTCGAACCAGTTGCATACGGGGTGCCCCTCTCCTAGCTTCCAAATCGAAATAGGGGGAGATACGGGTATTCTGGTTCCGTATCTGGGGGCAGATCTTTCGTTCGGGTACATCATGTTCGACGACGTTCTTTGGGGGAGCGTTGTTCACGCTATCGGTGACAACGTTTTCGAAGTCCACATTACCTACCAGCCATCCATGAATCGAGGCAGCTATGGGTCCCTCGAGCGAGTACGTCTGGTTGACCCGACCGTATATGTTTCACCCTCCTTCACCTCCAGCAGTTTGCTGAATCCCCCGTCTCAATCGGGTGAGATGTCCGATGAGCATGGCAGATTTGTAGGAAAAAATGTTGTCCTCCGTGTGCTGGAGCGGAATCAGGACGACCTCCACTGTGAAGTCAGCCTGATGGTATGAAACTCCTACCGTAGCACTCCTTTTTGCTTCTGAAAAAGTCTGATGTAGCCATGCCACTCTCATTGTGTCAGGGTGGCCGAGGCACTCCGTTGCCTGGGTTCCCCCCCCCCCCCCCCCCCCCACGCCTGACCCGGGATCTAGCCTCGCATGGTAAAGCAGTCCGAGACAGACAGTGCCGAGGTCGTAATAGAGGGCGGCGCCAAGGGCTCGCTTGCTCCGGGCTGATGGACAAGGATGGGAGTGGCGCTCATCGTTGAGGCAGTGGATGCTGGATCCCGGGTCAAGCCCGGGATGACACTCCCTCCACGTTCTCGCAGGGGCTTCCAGACAGTTTGGGATACGGGGGGCAACGTGAGGCTGGTAATGGTCGAAACGAGGAGTCCATCAAGTAGATGGGTTCCTTTCTGAATTCCAGTATCCCAAACAGTCTGGGAACGCTCGCGTGGCTAACTACGATCATCACGCCACCCACGTATCCTGGTGCTGCCCGATCCCATTAAGCCCTGCCTCACCGTCCCTGCCAGGATCCCCCTCGTCCTCTTGCCCGGGAGGGGCCGTTTGAGCCATCTTGCGCCATGCTGAACATCAAGGATCCCACCCTCGCACATGTCTTCCGTCAGTTGCTCGAGCAGCATGCGGCCGAAGAACGTTTGCTCGAAGCTGAACCGGTGCAATACGGCATCAAGCTGACCCTCTCCTATGGCGGCCTGACCGCCGGTGGAACCCTCTATCACAGCCCGAAGAAACGGCGGTTGAGCTGGGTACCCAATGGCAGCGGTGATCCCGCCATGGCAGGTCTGTTGACTCGCAGTGTGGCGGGGTTTGTTACGCAGAAGGCCAATGGAACAGGCGGGCACCAGGGCGCAGGGAAAGAAGAAAACGATCTCCAGCGATGGATCGGAACTGACGAGGCGGGGAAGGGGGATCTATTCGGCCCCTTGGTCGTAGGTGGTTTTTTCTGCACACGCGATGTGAAAAGCGAACTGGCAAAGATGGGCGTGCGCGACTCAAAGGAACTCAGCACGTCGGCGATCAAACGACTCGCCGGGGAATTGCAGAAGAAGTACCCCGCCTACTGTGCTGTGGTGGAAATATCCCCGACACGCTACAATGAGATGTACGGCGATTTTGAACGGCTAGGCGGGATCAATGGCTTGCTGGGCTGGGGTCATGCGCGAGCCATCAAGAACCTGGTTGAATCTGGTGTAGAGGCTCAGGCGGCGGTGGTGGATCGTTTCGCTGGTGAACACCGGGTGACACGAAGCCTGCCACGTAAAGGCATGCCAAAGCTGATCCTCCGTCCGAAAGCTGAGTCGAACCTCGCGGTCGCAGCCGGGGCGATCCTCGCACGAGCTCGTTTCGATGCCGCTCTCGACAAGATGAAGGATGATCTTGGGTTCCGTCCCCATGCAGGAAGCGGGAGTCCGGCGGTCAAAGACCTCAAGACGCTACACCGCGAAAAAGGAGATGATTTGTACAAATACGTCAAATCAAACTTTTCACCCGTAAAGGCTCTGGGACTCCTCTGATGCGGATATTCTGGGTGGCAGGAGAAAGCTCCGGGGACCGTCACGCGGCCCACCTGATCCACGAGATCAACGCTCTTCAACCCGACTGGCAGCACCGTGGGATGGGCGGGGAACAGATGGAACGGGAGGGGTGCGAGCTTGATGCGAACCTGAGCGAAGCCGCCCTGATGGGACTGGTCGAGGTGATCCGTCACCTGCCACGTCTGCTCAAGCTGCGAGATCGTTTGGTGATTGCGGTGGATGAGTGGCAGGCGGATTTGGTTATTCTGGTCGACTTCCCGGATTTCAACCTCGCCCTCGCGAAGGCGATTCGGAAACGTCGCGGCTCGAAGACGAAGATCCTCTATTACGTCAGCCCCCAAGTCTGGGCATGGCGCAAGGGGCGGGCGAAGACGATCGCTCATCGTGTCGATGCAATGGCCGTCCTCTTTCCCTTCGAGCAGGAGGTCTATCGCCCCTATGGACTCGAGACGGTTTTCTTTGGTCATCCACTGGCAGGCGAGGTCGAACCTTCGGCGAGTGTGGACGAGTTAAGGAAGCGGTTCGAGCTGAAAGAGGGGCAGGAGGCCGTCGCGATCCTGCCGGGCAGCCGTGCCCAGGAAATCGAACGGCATCTACCTGTGCAGTTGCAGGCCCTCGAACGGCTTCGCGAGTCCAAAGGGGAGGATGTTGTTGGTCTCGTCGCACGTGCAAATACTGTCCAGAAAGGCGTTTTGTCGGATTATTTGCAAAACGTTCCAAATGTACGAATTGTAGAAGACGGGGCCTACGATGCCCTCGCTGCGGCTCGTGTCGGGATGGTGAAATCGGGCACCTCGACCGTCGAGGCGGCGCTGATTGGGACACCATTTGTGGTGCTCTACCGGACCTCGCCCCTGACCTTCCGTCTCGCTCGTATGCTGGTTCGAGGGGTGAAGTACATCGCGATGGTCAACGTCCTCGCGGGCCGTGAGGTGGTCCGTGAGCGCATCCAGGACGAGGCGACTGCCGGTCATCTCGCTTCCGATTTACTGGAGCTCTGGGTTGGAGAAAGGCGAGACAAAACAATCGCCGGGTTGAAGGGTGTGGCGGAATCATTGGGCGAATCCGGTGCGACTGCCCGTCTCGCGGTCTGGATTGTGGATCGATTTGGAGGGAAGGGATGAACCGGAAACGGATCAAATACGCGATCCTCTATTTCATCGCCCAATACCTCGGACCAATCCTGGTAGGAGCAGTCGCCCTGACCCTCAGGAAACGAGTCGTCGGTGGAGAGCATTGGGATGCCTACCGTCACGGAAAAAAGTACATCATCGCCTCCCTGCACGGCCGCATGTTCATGCCGATCTGGACGTTGAAGGGAAACAACCTGACCGCGTTGGTCTCCCAAAGCCAGGATGGTGAAATCATCACACGCTTGATCATGGGTTTTGGCTTCGGGGCAGTACGTGGCAGCAGCAACCGTGGAGCACTCGCCGCGGTACGTGGCTTGTTAAACGTTTTGAAAAAGGGTCCGATTGCGATCCTGGTCGATGGACCACAAGGCCCGCGTGAGGACCCGAAGATCGGGAGTGTTGCGGTGGCACGGGCATCGGGCCATCCGATCATCCCTTGTGCCGGTGCCACCTGGCCCGCCTGGGAATTTAATTCATGGGACCGTTTCCAATTTCCCAAGCCGTTTGGACGCGGTGTGATTGTTTTCGGTGAGCCATTCACCATCCCCACGGATGTGAAAGGGGAGCAATTGGAGGAGTGGCGTCTCGAATTGAAGAAACGGCTTGTCAGCCTTCGTGAAGAGGCGGACAGGCTAGCACGGGAGGGCTCATGAAACGAGCATGGCCGCTCCTGGCCCCCTTTTCACTGCTGTACAGTGCTGGTGTCGGGCTGCGAAACCTGCTGTATGATCGAGGTACGCTACGTACAACCGACAGCGGTGTAGCGGTTCTTTCGGTCGGCAACATTACGGCCGGTGGCAGTGGGAAGAGCCCGTTGACCATCGAGTTGTGTGGCCGATTACGTGCCTTGGCGCCTGATCTGCCGATCGTGGTGGTGAGTCGTGGCTATGGTCGTCGCACGAAAGGGCCACAAGTGGTCGCGGACGGCACCACGGTTTTTCTGACTCCCGACCTTGGTGGGGACGAACCGGTCATGATCGCGGAGGCATTGCACGATGTGCCGGTGATTGTATCGGAACGTCGTGTCGATGGGGTCGCCCTGGCGGTCGAGCAGTTCGGAGCGAAGCTGGTGATACTCGATGATGGTTTTCAGCATCGAAGGATTGCCCGTGACCTGGACGTTGTGCTGATTGATGCTGCCGAGCCCGACTGGATCTGGCGTCCCTTGCCAGCGGGTCGGTTGCGTGAACTGCCGACCTCGCTTCGTCGTGCGAACATGGTTGTGATGACAGGTCGTGCCCCACAGGAGCGGCGCGATCAGCTCGCAGCCTTCGTCCGGAAGCAGTCGGAAGCGGAGCTGATCGGTGGTGGTGCCTGGCTCGCGCAGGTTCGTGACCACGAGACGGGTGAATCGTTCCCGGTGGAGCAGCTGCACGGGAAACGAGTTGCGGCGGCGTGCGGCATTGCTCGTCCTGAACGTTTCTTCGATGAGCTTGAATCGCTCGGTATTGAGGTCATACAGCGTACCGCCTGGCGAGATCATGCGTGGACCACATCGGACCAACGAGCTAACCTGATGAACCGAGCCAGGGAGGTAGGAGCAGAGGCTCTCTTGATCACCGCAAAGGATGCGGTAAAGTGGCCACGTGGCGAGGAAGGGCTGCCGGTGCAGGTGCCGGAATTACGATGGAAATGGGAGGCGGGCGAAGCGGAGTTGGACGCTTGCTTGCAAGGCTTTGTTGAGAGGGCTCGTGCGCGATAGAATCTTGCACCAGTCTGCTTGTTGTCTTACCTTCTGGGTTACCGCCTTCGCACAATGGCAATCGGGTGATTGCAAATGCTGTTCAGGTGCCCAGGAGGACAACCGGGCCTATAGCTCAGCGGTTAGAGCCACCGACTCATAATCGGTTGGTCCCAGGTTCGAATCCTGGTGGGCCCACAGGCCCCCCGGTAGGGGGACGAAGGTGAGAGTGGTAGAACGGAAGATGGTGATGGGTACGATCATGATGGACGACTTGATCCGACGCGGTTCCGGGGATTGGAGGGTACTCCTCTTCCTCCTTCCCGGCAAAGCCCATCCCTGCGCAGAAACAACCTGATCGTGCCCTTCTCTCTGGAAAGGACACGATCTTTTTTTTGTCTTCTTGCAGGAAATGTGAAGGCGGAAGGGAACCAGTAGATGGCCGTGAATGTTCGCCGCGAATTGGAGATGGTGGCTCGTCTCCAGCATGTGGACAGCCAATTGAAGGACCTCGAGCTCGAGAAGGGCGATCTGCCCAACCTCGTAAACAAGTTGAACGACGAGATCGACAAGCGTGAGACCGAGGTCAAGGAGCTCGAAGACCGGTTGGCGGAGATTGGGAAGCAGAAGCGTAGCAATGATGGCCAGATTCAGCTGCTCCGGATGAAGCTTGAAAAGTACAAAGAGCAGTTGTATACGGTGACAACGAACCGTGAGTACGATGCGATCACTGCTGAGATCGACACGGCTCGTGGGCAAATGGAATCGCTCGACACCTCGCAGAAGGCGCTGATCGAGGAAGAGAACCTGATCACCCTGCAAATTTCTGACCTGGGTGACCGGACCGATGAGGTCCGTTCCGAACTCGGCGAACGCAAAGGCGAACTGGGCTCGAAGCAGGAAGAGACGGAAGACGAAGAGAACCGGCTGATGCACGACCGTGAAAAGCTGGCTGTCCGGATCAAGAAGCCGATTCTTGCTCACTATGAGCGTATTCGTCAGGCGCGTAGCGGTATCGGAGCTGCCCACATCGATCGTGGCGCCTGCGGAGCCTGCTATGCCGTTGTCCCGCCTCAACGTCAGGCAGAAATCCGCAAGATGGAAGACATCATCCTTTGCGAATCCTGTGGCGTTCTGCTGTTGCCGGAGGCCGAACACCTCGATATGGAATCGGAGCTGGCGACCGGAGTCTCGGGAGAATCTTGATCGGGTGCTCCGGAGCCCATGGCCCCGGGCCGTTCGATGACTACGTTTCTATTCGTACAGGTTTTGCATAATACGTGAGGCGGCCGGACGGTCGCCCTTTCGAGTTTTCGAGGGGGAGGAAAGTCCGAACTCCGCAGGGCAGGATGCCGGCTAACAGCCGGGCGCCGCGAGGCGACGGAAAGTGCAGCAGAGAAGAGACCGCCGATGGCTCCGCAAGGGGCACAGGCAAGGGTGAAACGGTGGGGTAAGAGCCCACCGCGCTGCCGGTAACGGTCAGCGGCATGGTAAACCCCATCCGGAGCAAGGCCAAATAGGCGGGGAGGAACGGCCCGTTCCATTCGACCCGCGGGTAGGCTGCAGGAGCGTTGCTGTGAAGCAGCGCCAAGATCAATGACCGTCCCACTCCTTTCCTACGGGGAAGGGGCGGACAGAATTCGGCTTACAGGCTGCCTTACGTGTTTCTTTTCCGGTTGAGCGAGTCTACCTCCCGGGAGCCAGGGTTTGCTCGGGGGGTTGTCCCGTGCAATGACTTGGCATCCCTTCCGCATGGAAGGGCTTTGACAGCTTTCAACGTTTAACGGCATAGAATCCTCCATGGAAAAAAGATGGGAGTTGGCGGAGGATGTTGATCATCAGACTCTGAACACTCTTTGCGAAGAACTGGATGTCCAGCCGGTCGTAGGCCAATTGCTGATTCAGCGTGGCTTTGCTAACCCGACGGATGCCAAAGCGTTCTTCGCTCCGGAACGGTCCTCGCTACACGACCCATTCCTGTTCAAGGATATGCGTGTTGCGGTGGATCGGCTGATTGAGGCGTTGCAGGAACGGCAGTCGATTTTCATTTTCGGCGACTACGATGTGGATGGTATCACATCAGCCAGCCTGTTGTACCTCTTTTTCCGGGATTTGGGTGGCGAAGTCCGGTATTACATCCCCAACCGTCAAAACGAAGGCTACGGCCTATCGGTCGAAGGCATTGAGACAGCAGCCAAAGAAGGCGCGCAGCTCATTGTAACCGTCGACTGCGGTATCACCTCGATCGCCGAAATCCAGCGAGCCAATGAGCTCGGGGTGGATGCGGTCATCTCCGACCATCACCAGCCTGGTGATGGAATCCCCGATGCCCTCGCGGTCATCAACCCGAAGATTCCCGGCAGCAACTACCCCTTCAAAGAACTTGCCGGGGTAGGTGTGGCTTACAAGCTCGCCCAAGGTGTGGCTCGTACGCTGGAACTCGCGGATGATTACCTCGACCGCTACCTCGACCTTGTTGCGGTGGGGACGGCTGCTGACATTGTCCCGCTGGTCGATGAGAACCGGATCTTTGTTCGCATGGGCCTCGACAAGCTGAACCAGGATCCACTGGTCGGCATTCGCGCCCTGTGTGAGACGGCTCATCTGCGCCACGGTCGCATTGAAGTGGGGCAGATCATCTATGGGCTTGCGCCACGGATCAATGCGGTGGGCCGCCTGGGCTCCGCGGACCGTGCGGTCGACCTGATGATCACCGGCAATGTGCAGCGGGCACGGGAGCTCTCCGCCGAGTTGGAATCTGAGAACCGGAAACGGCGCAGCATCGACACAGCCACCCTCGACGAAGCGATTGACGAGGTCGAATCGACCTACAATCCTTCCGAAGATTTTGCGATTGTGCTGTCACGCGAAGCGTGGCATGGTGGTGTCATCGGGATCGTCGCAAGTCGTCTGATCGAGCGCTACTACCGTCCTACCGTAATGATTACGGTTGAAGATGGCATTGGCAAGGGATCGGCGAGGTCGATTGCAGGTTTCGACATCTACCAGGCCCTCTCCGAGTGCAGTGACTTGCTCGAGCAGTTCGGCGGGCACACCTACGCCGCTGGTTTGACCCTTGAGGCAAAAAACATCCCGGAATTCCGTCGCCGCCTGAATGAGGTGGCACGTTCGATGCTCTCTGCGGAGGACCTGATTCCGAAACTGCACATCGATGCCAATATCCAGCTGGATGAGGTCGACAACAAGCTGCTGCAGGATCTGAAACGTTTCGCACCCTTCGGCCCGAACAACCCGGTACCGAGCTTTGTCAGCGAAGATGTGCAGCTCAGCGGCTACCCGAGGATTGTCGGCACCAACCACCTCAAGTTCAAGGTGCGCTCTTCACAGAAGGTGATCGACTGCATCGGCTTTAACCTTGGTGATCGCCTGGACCGTCTCGATCCCAACCGTCCCTCGAACCAGATTGTATACACCATCGAGGAGAACGAGTGGGCCGGATCAGTCTACCTCCAGCTTCACATCCAGGATGTGAAGAACGGACGAGCGTACTAGACGCTAGTCTACATAGCAATGTTTTGGGTGGCCCGATCCAGCAACTGCTGGATCGGGTTTACTCATGTTGGGCGGTGGAGTAGGGGGTGTCGTTGCGATTCCGGTTCGCCGGATGAAGCAACCTCGTATCCCTTCGCTCGCTTACCGCGCGCTGCCTGCTTAAGGTGAGTGATAGGAGACTGCTTCGTTGCTACGCTCCTCACAGCGACACCGAATAGCAATTGCGCTACAGCGACTCCCCACCACCAAAGTAAAAGAGCGGGTCACCGCCTGGGGTCAACGCTAGATCAAAGAAAAAGACCAGTTCGGGGGGCAGAACCATGCGGAAGCTGACACCGTACCCCTGGCGGGTTCGTCGCCACCCCCCCCAGTCCGGATCACTGACCGCACCAATGTCGGCAAAGGGGGCAACTTCCAGATCGAGTTCCCATGTTGGCATGAAAGGCAGCACAGTCTGGATGGCATTGCTGATAGCGGTCACATTCCGTGCCATGGTGATGTGGTATTGGAAACGGCCTGCCACGAGACGGCGGCCATAATCCCGGTTAAACGGTTGCCCGCGCAAGGTGAAGATGCCACCCAATGCGTTTCGGACAGAGGGGACCGCTTCATCCTGGGCGCGAAACCAACCACGCATGTACAACTTCGTATTGCGGGTGACCGGCTTCGCCCAGCCGATCCAGAGATCGCTGGTGGCGGTGAAACGAGGTTCGTCCAGCAGGATGCCATCGGCACGACCTGCGCGCAGGGCCAGGTCGATAATGAAGCCGTCCATTGGACGGACCGCGCTGGTCGTACGGTACCTGCCACGAAGTCCCAACAACGTCAACGATCCATCCTCAAATCGGGGCAAGTTACTCAGCGGCAGCAGGTTGCCATCTGGATCTTCCGGCTCGATCCCCTTCGCAAAATCGGTCCAGATTTCCGGTCCGAACTCGAACTGGGGGGTGAAACGACGCATCGCCGCGACCTGGAATTCCGTGTGCTGGAGACGTGCTGTCGCATAGGGATCCGGCAGCGCACCGTGCTCAGGGTAGAGGTTCGCGGGCAGCAGCCAGATTCGTGTCAGTAGGATCGTTCGCCACTTGTCCGACCCTGTTTCGCCGCGCCAGGTAAACCCGGCAAGGCCATTGGTCGAAATCGAGGAGTTGACGATATACGCGGTATGTGGAGGATGCGCCAGCCCGGTTCCGCCACCGAAAATGATGCCATTGTCGCTGTCTGCGGTGACATAGGGTGCACCGAGGAACTGCCAGCCGGTCGAGTGTGCTTTTTCGACAAGGCTGTCATTGACCGCTGAAACCGATTCCGCCTCGTCGGTCGGATCGGATGTTTGCGAATAGGCTGAAAGGGCCCATCCGAGGCCCAACAGAATCACGAGAATAGAGTGAAGTGGTCGAAACATGTTTTTCCCGCTGGTAGAGCCCCCACAGAACTGTGCGAAAGGTAGTTGCTGATAATCCGCAAGACTACAACGTTTCCCCGATCGAGAAATAGAAACCGGTGCCTCCCTGGAAGGATCGTGCCAGGTCAATGCGAACCACCAGCTCCGGCGGCAGAACAACTCGCACACCAAGCCCCGCACCCTGACGAGTCCTTGCCCAACCGCTATCCGGATCACCTGCGGCCCCAACATCATAGAACGGAACCAACTCCACCTCCAGGGAATGGACAGGCACAATCGGGAAGACCCAGTGCATCACTTCCATCGGCCAACGGAGGCCATCATGGATGCGCCAGTGAACCTCGGACCGTCCCGCAATAATGCGTCTCCCGGCATCTCGTCCACCCAGTTCTCCACGGACCGTGTGATCGCCCCCGATCTCCTCGCGCAGTGAGGGAGGAGCCTCGATCTGGAATCGTCCCTTTGCACGCAGATAGAGCCGGACGGATTCACTCAGTTTCTGAGCACGAGCGAGAGAGGCATGCGCATGAAGCTCAAAACGCGATTCCTGCCATGGGTCATACTGCACCACACCTGCTTGCAGACGAGTATCGATCAGCCAGCCATGCAGCGGGCGAGTCGGGTTGGTGGTGCGCCAGCGGACATGGAATCCGCCCAGACCAATGCCGGCAGGTTGGAGACGGTCAAAAGGGGCAAGCGGGATCGGGTTTTCATCCGCATCTTTCGCATCACGCCAGACACTTTTTCTTACGAATAGAGCGGGACCTGCTTCAAGCTGCCCATAGCGCCGAAGCAAGGAACCGTTCACCTCGATATACCGCTCAAATGCAATGACAGTTGGGTCCGGGCTGCCGCCGGTGACGGGGTAGAGGGCAGTGTATCGGCGGGCAATATCAAATTCCCCAACCAATCGTGACTGTGAGCTTACGGACCATTCGCCCTTGATGTTGGCGCGATAGGCTCCACGTGATGAAGCTTCCGCTCCCAATAGGAAATAATGGGTCTCCGGCAGGGAAAGGCCCCAGCCGATACCACCTAGAAGGCCATCATCACTGTTTCCGAGGACATAGGGCGCGAGCAACATTTTCCAGGGAGTGGTCTTAGTGGCAGAATCGGCTGAAAGCACCTCCGGCGGGCAGCTCAGCAGCACCACCAGCATCGCCAGAAGCCAAGCCTGCACCCATCGATGTTTAGCCATCCATTCCTCTCCACTATTCCAGCGGGAAACGTAGCCCCCTGATCCTCTCGCGGCAACGGTCGTTGGTCCGAGAGACGAGAATCTCCACGGGACATAGGCTGAAACTCTTGTGAATGTTGCTCCGAGATACGATACTATTAGACAACGATTTGTGATAATTGTCGGGAAACTGAAACGTCACTAAAACAGGACTGGTCGAGGTGTCAATGGGAGCATGGATTCGCCTCCTTCGACCAAGGCAGTGGTCGAAGAATGTTCTTGTCTTCGCTGGGATCATTTTTTCCCAGCATTATGGCAACCTGAATGACTGGGCACGGAGCCTGACGGTCTTTGTGATCTTCAGCCTCGTCGCATCCGGTATCTATATCATCAATGACCTCTTTGATGTCGAAAAGGACCGTCTCCACCCGAAAAAGAAATACCGTCCCCTCGCAGCGGGGACCATCTCCCCAGTTGTCGCCCTGGTGTCGGCCTTTTTCCTGCTCGCAGGGGGGGTGGCTTGGGCGTGGACCATGAACCACTGGGTCTTCGGTATTGTTCTCGGGTATGTGGTTGTCATGCTCTTCTACAGTGCATGGTTGAAGCATATGTTGCTGGTCGATGTCTTCCTTATCGCGACCGGCTTTACAGCGCGTGCGGTGATCGGTGCAGCTGCCATTGAGGTGACCATCAGCAAGTGGCTGACCGTCTGCGCCTTTTTCATCGGGTTGACCCTGGCACTGGTAAAACGGCGGCAGGAGATCGCCCGACTGGATGGGAATGTTGAAAAGGGACGGAAGAGTTTGCAGGAAGCGCCGCCGTTGCATGTCTGGGACCTCTGGATCATGATGATTTCGGCGATTACCATCCTTGCTTATACCCTCTATACCTTTGACCCGGTAACCGTGGCAAAAGTTGGTTCGCAGCGGTTGATGTATACGACTCCCATTGTTGTCTTCGCCCTTCTGCGCTACCAGGCGGGGGTTTACACACGTGACCGAGGCGAGGACCCGACCGAAGCGGTCCTCACCGATCCCTGGATCCTGCTTGCGGTTGCTGCTTGGATCGGGATGGTGGTGCTGGTGTTACTCGGGATTTTCTAGGGATCGTTATACGAAATTCTGCCTACGACATGTTCTGTCAGGTCCTTTTGCATCGCGGAGACCTGACACAACGTTCAAAGTATGAAAACGCCAGCATGGCAAGCTCCGCTCGCCATGCCATCCATTTTCTAACAGCAGAACTGGACGTACGCATACCATGCCACAGCCAAAATTAATCGAGACCGGCCTCCAGGGGTGGGGGAGACACCGGACCGCTTACGGCCTTGCCGCACAGGGCAACTCGATTGATACACTCACCTGGCTTGTTACCGGTGAGGGACCCGGGTTCCTTGCACGAGGAGCGGGACGATCCTATGGCGATGCTTCGTTGAATGCTGGCCATGTCAGCTTCCTTATGGGCCGGATGGATCGGGCGATATCCTTCGACGACTCCACCGGCGACCTTGTCTGCCAGCCGGGCATGACCCTGAACGACATTTTGAAGGCGTTTGTCCCGCGTGGCTGGATGCTGCCGGTCACCCCCGGCACTGGGCATCCGACCCTTGGCGGAAGTGTTGCCTGCGATGTGCACGGGAAAAACCATCACATGGCCGGCACCCTCAGCAACCACATTCAATGGCTCGACCTGTTGACCGCTTCGGGCGAGGTGGTCCGCTGCAGCGAAACTGAAAATCCCGATCTCTTCGCGGCGACGGTCGGTGGTCTCTGTCTGACCGGGGTGATTGTCCAGCTCTGTATCCGGCTGAAGAGAGTCGAATCGGCGTGGATTGTCGAGGAATCGGTCCGGGCGAACAGCCTGAGCGAAATGATGGAGAGGCTGACGGTCAGCGACGAAACCCACCCTTATACCGTCGCCTGGATGGATTGTGCGATGTCAGGCAGCCGTCTCGGACGAGGACAGGTCCTGCTCGGCAGCCATGCGACTCGCGAGCAATTTCCCCACGGATCGGATCGCGATTTATTGAATGTTCCTGGCCTTCGTCCATTGCCTGTGCCGGTCATACCACCCTTCTCGCTGGTCAATAACTTTTCGGTCCGGGTCTTCAATACGCTGCGTATATCACAGGCCTCGGACCAGTTGACCGCACGGTTGGTGCCCTTCTGGCCCTTCTTTTACCCGCTGGATGTGGCAAACAACTGGAACCGTCTCTACGGCAAGGCGGGTTTCATCCAGTACCAGTTTGTTGTCCCTTTTGAAGCGGGCGAACAAGCGGTTCGTGAGGTGGTGGTCCGCTGCCAGCAGGCTGGGCAAATCCCCTCGTTGGTTGTGCTGAAACGGCTGGGAGCGGAAGGATCGGGTCATCTTTCCTTTCCGAAACCGGGGTGGACCCTCGCGCTCGATCTACCGATTAAAACAGCCGTCTGGCCTTTGTTGGACGAGTTGGATCGTATCATTCTTGCGCATGGTGGGCGAGTCTACCTGGTGAAAGATGCACGTCTCGCGCCGGAGACATTTCGTGCGATGTATCCCCGTTTCGGAGAGTGGCTGACCATCAAGCAGAAGGTCGATCCGAAGTGGCGGTTCACCTCGAACCTGGCACGACGGCTGAAGATGCAGGAGGGTGTATGAGTAACTGGCTGATACTCGGTGCGGCAGGTGGGATTGCCTCCGCTTTGGGTCGTGAGCTGGCAGCACGAGGTCACGCGCTGATCCTTGCAGATCAGAAATCGATGCAGGAACGGCTTGAGTGGAATGCCGCCGATCTGAAAACCCGCTATAGAGCCACGGTTCACACACTCCAATTCGATGCACTAGACTTTGACAAGCATGATGAGTTGCTGAACAAGGCCGAGGAACTGGCGGGTCCGCTGGAAGGTGTTCTGCTGACGACAGGTGTGATGTGGGACCAGGAGGAGCTACAAAACGATCCAGATCGTGCGCGTCTCCATCACGACATCAACTACACCTCGGCCATGAGCCTGCTCGGGCTGGTCGCCAATCGCTTCGAGCAGCGCGGCGGTGGGCAGATTGTGGCCATCGGCAGCCCCGCAGGGGACCGTGGGCGCCAATCCAACTACCTCTATGGCGCGGACAAAGCGGCGTTGCATGTGTTCATGCAAGGGCTTCGTCAACGGCTTGCACCTGCAAAGGTCAATGTGCTGACCATCAAGCCGGGCCCAACCCGAACCCCGATGACCGAAGGAATGGAGAAGCTGCCGTTGCCCTCGATGCCGGAACGTGTTGCGGCAGACATTGCGAGGGCAATCGACAAACGGTGTGATGTGGTCTACGTTCCCTGGTTCTGGCAGTGGATCATGCATGTGATCCGTCACATCCCCGAGGTGATTTTCAAACGGCTCAAGATGTAGAATCAAGCGTGCTGCTGAAAGTACCAGCCCGACACTGAAGTGTCAGGCCAGCGACATCCAAAAGCCCGATGGAGTTGTCATCCTACGCTTCGTTCCGCCCCTCCTCGTTCCTATATTGCCCGCATGATCGAGTACAAGGAAAAAGCGCTCGTCTCCGCCTGTTTGCTGGGTGTCAAATGCCGGTACGATGGCGGTCATACTCTGACCGATCTCGTGCAGGAATTACACGAGACGGTCGACCTGATCCCGGTCTGCCCGGAGCAGCTCGGTGGTTTAACCACTCCTCGTCCTGCAGCTCAAATTGATGCCGGCGATGGCAAGGATGTGCTCGAGGGAACCGCCAAGGTTAAGACGGTGGAAGCGGGACGCGATGTGACCGACAATTACCTTCGCGGCGCTGAAGCGGCCCTCGCTATTGCACGTTTCTACGGCGCCTCCAAAGCCTACCTCAAGACTCGCAGTCCTTCGTGCGGATGTGGGGAAATCACGAGAGATGGCGAACGCGTTCCCGGGGACGGGGTGACAACTGCCCTGCTGAAACGGGAAGGGCTGGAGGTGATCCCGGTCGAGGGCCAGAAGCATCCTTCCCTGGGTGAAGGTGATGAATGAGAATCGTCTCACAGTAACCGTGGTCGGGTATGGTGCGGTCGGACGTGCCCTGACCCTGGCGCTGAACCGTGCAGATGCTACGATTGTCAACATCGCCGAACATGAGGACAGCGAACGGATTCGGATTGCCCAGGAAGAGGGATTCCGTGTCTTTCCCCTCGAGATGGTGCGTACGGATGTTGACCTGGTTGTCCTTGCGGTCCCCGACGGAAAGATTGCGAACGTTGCATCCCGGCTCGCTGAACTGATCCGTGAGCGGAACCGGACGCGCTCTGAGGCGGTACCACGAGAGGACATTCCCGCACCGGTGGTGATGCATCTTTCCGGCGGAACAGGATTGGATGTCCTGGCACCACTTGCTGAACAGGGGTGGGGGCAGCTTGCCTGGCATCCGATCCAGACCTTCCCGCCCACTGCGGACGCGGATCGATTCAAGGGCATTCGAGTCGGCCTGACTGGTGATGAGGCGGGCATTGCACTGGGCCACAAGCTGGCTGAACTGGTTGGTGCAAGTCCCTTGCTGGTGGCGGAGCAGGATCGTGCTCGTTACCATCTCGCCTCGGTGTTGGCTTCCAACTTCATGCCGATGCTGCTCGAAATGGGTGCCCAACGTTTCGCGGGGATTGCATCGACAATGGACGAAGCATGGAAGGCCCTGTTCCCCCTGATGCAGGGAATGATGGAGAATATCCAGCAGTATGGTCCAGCAGGTGCGGTGACCGGGCCGGTGGCACGTGATGACCTTGAGACGGTTCTGCACCATTTAAAGACGTTTTCCAACCCGGAAGAGGAGGAGCTCTACCGCTCATTGATCCACGGTTTGTTATCGCTCGCAGTACGGTCTGGTCGGATGACCCCCGAAAGAAGCCGGGAATGGCTGGAGGCTATTGGCCCGCACAGCGGACGAAATTAGGTGGAACGATCCACTAAAACGGACATGCTTGTCCGAAATAGGAGATGAACGGTGGCTGATCGACGACTTCTCTGGGCTGATGACGAAATTGAAATGCTGAAACCGCACCTGCTCTTTCTGCGGGAACGAGGGTATGATGTGCATGCGGTAACCTCAGGCGAGGATGCCGTCAAGGCGGTTGCACGTGAAGAATTTGATGCGGTCCTGCTGGACGAGCAGATGGCCGGTCTTGATGGTATTGCAACCCTTCAGCGTGTGAAACGAATCCGTCCCGGCCTGCCAGTCGTGATGATTACCAAAAGCGAAGAAGAATCGTTGATGGAAGAGGCGATTGGCCGACGCATCGATGATTATCTCACCAAACCGGTTAATCCAAGCCAGATATTGAGCGTGCTGAAGCGGCTGCTCGATACACGCAGCATCAGCCAGGAACGATTAAACCGGGATTATGTCGCCGAGTTTAACCGGATCAATGACGAGCTCGATTCCGAGCTCGATTGGGATGACTGGCTCGACCTTGGTCTGCGTCTGCAGCGCTGGGCGATTGACATTTCCGCCATGCGTTCGCCTGACCTGATGGAACTGCTCGATCAGCAGATGCACACCGCGAACAACATTTTCAGCCGTTACATCGAAAGAGAATACCCGAGGTGGTTGAAACAGGGACGGGAAGATCGTCCACCACTCAGCCATGATGTCGTCCGGGAGTGGGTGGTGCCGCGTGTTTCCAAGGGTGAACCGGTCCTCTTCCTCGTGCTTGACTGCCTTCGTCTTGACCATTGGCTCGCCGTCGAACCACTGTTGCGCGATCAGTTTCAGATCGAACTCGACACCTACTTTTCCCTGCTGCCGACCGCGACACCTTACTCGCGAAACAGCATCTTCTCCGGCATGTTGCCGATTGACTACCCACGGGTCAACAATGACCTCTATTCGAAGTTGAAGTGGGATTCGGAAACGAATGTCAACCGTTTTGAGCGGCAACTGTTGGATCGTCAGCTGACCAACATGGGCGCCATGCCCAGCCCGGAGCCGAAGTACGCCAAGATCCTCGACCCCGAGGAGGCGCAGCGTACGTTGAAGAAGGCTTCCGACTACTTCGACCTTCCGTTGGTCAGCATGGTCTTCAATTTTGTCGACATCGTGGCGCACCATCGAAGCACGGAAGAGGTGATTCAGACCTTGATTCCAGATGAGGCTGCTTACCGGAGTGTGGTGCGCTCCTGGTTTGAACATTCGCCGCTCTACGAGCTGATGCGCACCTTCGTCGATCGTGGGGTGACCATTGTACTGACCAGCGATCATGGGTCGATCCGGGCAAGACGTGCCGCGAAGGTCATCGGGGACCGTGAAGCTTCCACCAACCTGCGCTACAAGACGGGACGCAACCTGCGTGTGGATGACAAACACTCCGTGCGGGTACGTGAACCGGAACGTTGGGGCATCCCGAAAAGCAGCTTGAACGAGGATCTTCTGCTCGCTCGCGAAGACTATTACTTCGTCTACCCGACCGATTTCAACAAGTACGCTGACCGATTCCGTGACTCCTTCCTGCATGGTGGTATCTCGCTGGAAGAGATGGTTCTGCCGGTGGCCGTCCTGAAAAAGAAGGCACGCTGATGGAGCAGGATGTACGGTGGGAAGAAGTGAGGCGGGAGGCAAATCACGCTGCTGAGCAGACCACAGCACTGGGCGCCTGGCTTGCCACCCAGCTTGATGCGGGAGATGCAGTTGCATTGATCGGGACACTCGGCGCCGGGAAGACAACCCTCGTCCGTGGATTGGTGCAGGCGATGGGTTATCGAGGTCGAGTACGCAGCCCCTCCTTTACGCTGGTTAATATCTACCCGACCGACCCGGAAGTGCGTCATGTTGATCTGTACCGTCTCAACGAATCCTCCGAGCTGATCGCGCTCGACCTCGATGAGGGAGCGGAGGAAGGTATCTTGCTGGTCGAGTGGGCGGATCGTCTCGCCGCCGACTGGGGCGAACCGAATTGGCGTGTAACGATCCATGTGGATGATCTTGGCGAAGAACGGGTGATTGTGGTCGAACGAAGTATTAAATCGGATGCGGGTGTCTGATTATAATAGTGGCTTGGGTGCCCCATCACCCAAGCGTGCATATCAGCATGCTTAGGCCGTGGTTTATAGTGGCACCGGCATCTAGCCTATGTCACCTCGCGCCAACGGCGCGATAGGGTGAACAGCACAATCGGGTTACTGAAACCCGGCTTGCAAGACAATTCGGAGCACCTGGCTGGAAAAAAGGGTGACAGGAAGCAATACATGAAGCTGTTGGCGATTGATACGTCGGAAAGTGTGGCCCGCTGGGTTGGGGTGACCGAAGGAGGTCCGCTCGAACCACGTGAGTTGAAAGCGGGTAAAAAGCACGATACCCTGCTCGCGCCCGGAGTGCGCCGTTGGCTGGATGAACAGGGCTGGGAAAAACCGGATGCGGTTGCGGTGGTACATGGCCCGGGCGGTTTTACGGGTCTTCGTGTCGGGGTTGCCTTTGCCACAGGACTCGCGGAAGCGTGGGGCGTCAAGATGGTCCCCATCAGCCTCTACGAACGGCTTGCGGCGATGGTCGAGGATGGCCTCGTCTGGGCGGTTGCGTGGGGTGGTCGTGATGATGTCCGAGCTCGCCTGATGCAGGCCGGTGACCTGCCAACACCGCTCAGTGACGTGAATTCCTGCTCGATTCACAACCTGACCCCGCCTGCAGATGAAGAGCCTGTCCTCCCGCTTGGAGAAGGCTACCAGCGCAATCAGGAGGCGATAGATTCTCTGCTGGGGCCGCGTTTACGGCAGGGTGTAGAGGTTCGTTCCGCCGCTCTCGCCCTCGCGTTCGCAGCAAAAGCAGCCTATGACCGGGGAATCCTGGTTCCTCCGACAGAGGTGGATGTTGATTACGGTGCCGAGTTTGTCCCGACTCCGAAGAAAAAGGGCTAATAGAAATAAGATACGGGTGTTGCTTAAAGTAACGGAAACAGTCGTGTCGTGCGGCTGAAAATCGCAGGGGATGTTCCTTTGCAGCACCCGGAGACACGGGTCTGAAAGCTGCTGTCAGCTATGCCTGACCCTGTTCCCAAGCCGTTTAACGTACTACCTTTGGACGGTTGCCAACCACACAGCACCCGGAGGGGTTTTTGGAGCTGTTCCACATAGGGTTCATCACCTTCAACCTGGTCGACCTGATCGACATCATCCTGGTGACGGTGGTCTTTTACCGTCTCTACGACATCATGCGCGGCACACGCGGCTCGCAGATGTTCCTCGGGTTGCTGTTGATCCTCGTCGTCAGCTTTGTCGTCGGTGCGATCGGCATGAAGGGCATGACCTGGCTGGTGCAGTCGGTATCTCAGGTCTGGGTGATTGCCTTTGTCATCCTCTTCCAACCCGAACTCCGCCGTCTCCTGATCCAAATCGGGCAGGCGCGGATTGTCCGTCGCCTCTTCCGAGTGGCGACAACCCGAGTGATCGATGAAATCGTGAAAGCTGCAGTCGAGCTATCCCAGAAACGTTATGGCGGCCTTTTTGTCCTCCAGCGTGACATGGGCCTGCGCGCCATCATCGATACCGGTGTTAAACTGCAGGCGGAAGCAACCTCCGAACTGATCGTCTCGATCTTTTACCCACGGACTCCGCTTCATGATGGGGCGATTGTGATCAGCGGAAACCTGATCGAATCGGCTGCCTGTATTCTACCGTTGACTGAGAATCCCAACATCGACGCAACCCTCGGAACTCGTCACCGTGCTGCCCTCGGCCTGACTGAGGAGACCGATGCCGCAGTGGTGGTGGTCAGCGAGGAAACGGGTCAGATATCCCTGTCTCATCGTGGGGAATTCCTCGCACGTGGGATGACCGGGGATGAATTGCGTGAATACCTGCAACAGATCTTTGAACGGGTTGGCAGCGGGTATAATGAGGAGCAGTAGCCGTCCCGTTTCTCCCGATCCCACACCCTTCCGCCCGTTTGCAACCGATAACTATTGACCGACGGATCCCTTCATGGCCAAGAAAGCGAAGCAATCGAAACCTAGTAGCAAACAGGTGATCGACAAGTCAGCCTCTGATAACTTCTTCACCACACGGCCCCGATGGCAGTATGATCTGGCAGCGATTGTGGTGATGTACTTTGTCACCCTCGCCGTCTTCTGGCCGTACGTGGTTGAGGATACACGATTCAGTGCAACCAACGATGCCGCGGCGGCACGTGCCTGGAACGATGTCGGAGACGAGATCGCGCAGACCGAAGATCGCACCCCGTTGTGGAACCCCTATGTCTTCCTCGGATTCCCGAGCTATGGATCGCTCTCTTATCACCCGGATACCTGGTTGAACCCGGTCGAAGATGTTGCGAAGGTGGCGAAATACCTCTTCGGCGTACATCCGTTGAACCGTCAGGTCTTCTACTACTTCCTCAGCGGTGTGGTGATGTTCCTCTTCGCGCGCGGTGTGGGCATTCCGATCTTGGGGGCACTGCTTGCGGGCATTGTATTCCTGCTGAACCCCTACAACATCTCGCTGGCGGAAGCGGGGCACGGTTCCAAGCATTGGACCATCGCACTGATGCCCTTGGTCCTGCTGATGGCGCACCGGACCTTGACCAAACGACGGCTGCTGGACATTGGGCTCTTCGCCTTGGCGTTGGCAGCGCAGTTCCTCTCGCTCCACGTGCAGATTGTCTACTACACCTTGCTGACTGCCGGGCTCTACGCCCTGGTCTGGTTCATCATTAAACTGATCAAGAAGAGTGCGGAAAGCTGGCGGGGTATCGGCGGTTTTGCGGCTGGCGGTCTGCTCGGCCTGGGGATGGCGTTTTATCTTTACTGGCCGATCTATGTTTTCCAGAAATTCTCGATTCGTGGTGCCGCCCCTCTGCGTGCTGAAGCCTCCGCAACCGGGGGGCTGGACTGGACCTATGCAACCAACTGGTCGCTCCATCCCCTCGAATTGATGCAGCTCTTTTTTCCAGGCTTTTACGGCCTCGGTGGATCGGAACAGGTAGGACGTGGAATAAACGAGGCCAATATCCTCAATTACAATTTGTATTGGGGGTGGATGCCATTCACCCAATCCTCCCTCTACATGGGGATCATTCCACTTGCCCTTGCGATCATCGCGATTGCCCTGTTGTGGAAGAAGCGTGGAGTGGTGCAGTGGATGACGATTGCTTCGGTGGTGGGGATTGTGGTTTCGTTCGGACGGTTCCTGCCTGTATTGTACGGCCCGATGTACCACTTCCTCCCCTTCTTTGCGAAGTTCCGTGTCCCTTCGATGGCTATGGTGGTTCCGGCGGTGGGCATTGCCATCCTCGCCGGTTTTGGCCTGCATGAGTTGGTACGTCTTGTCGGTGAAGCACGGTCCAACGAGGCGCTTGCGAAAAAGTGGAAACGAGTCTTCCTGATTCTGACGACCGTTGCAGGGGTAGGGGTTCTTGGAGGCTTGTTCGGCGGAAGTGGCGGTCCCTGGTTTGATGGTTTTCTCAAGCAGGGCGAGTTACAGCGCTATGGCTCCGATACCGCCTCGATGTTGGTCGGGCTGCGCTGGATCCTCTTCACCAAGAGCTTGCTGATTACCGCCCTCTATTTCCTCTGTTTCTCAGCGATTGGGCTGGCTGCTTTTTCAACAAAGGGAAGTGTTCGGACCTGGACCATCTCGCTGGCTGCGGCTGCCGTTCTCTTCACAACAGTTGACCTGGCCGTGCTGGGTGGCCGTTTCCTGCACCCGGTGAAGATGCGTGACTTCCAGCGTACGCTGAACGCCACCCCGGTGCAGCAATTCTTCAAGCAGCAGCTTGCAAGTGCGGAGGAACCGTTCCGTGTCTTCCCATTGGGCAATGCCTTCCAGGAC
Source organism: bacterium (assembly GCA_020444265.1). Classification (GTDB taxonomy): domain Bacteria; phylum Electryoneota; class Electryoneia; order Electryoneales; family Electryoneaceae; genus JAHLLH01. Next base: position 167,226 of record JAHLLH010000006.1, on the reverse strand, counting down.
AACACCTACATGTACCACCGCATCCCCTCAATTGGGGGCTATGCGGCGACCAAACTGCGTGTCTACCAGGATCTGCTCGATTATGCGTTGCATGTGGACCGTGCCAACTCCTTCCCCGACCTGACGGTTGCCGGAATGATGAATGCGAAGTACCTGGTCGTGCCGGGGCAGCTGCCGGCAGAGTTTACGTTGACCTTTGCAGATTCACTTCGCCGTCAATACGTCTACGAGAACCCCTCCTACCAGCCACGTGCCTGGTTTGTGGATCAGGTTCGCTACGAGGACGATCTGGACGCGGCGATGGATGCCATTTCCTCCCGTTCTTTTAACCCAGGCGTCGAAGCGATTGTCAGCGGCACGGATGGATTGATCCTCGGTCCGGCGGGCAGCGAACGTTCGGCGGTGGTGCCATCCGAAAGCTATTCCGCCCACGAGTTTGAGATCCATACTCGTGCGGAGTCTGCCGGCTTCCTTGTCATCAGCGAAATCTGGTACCCGCAGGGATGGAAAGCGCTGGTGGATGGAGAAGAGGTACCGATCTATCGCACCAATTATGCGTTGCGGGGGATTGTTGTCCCTGCAGGCGAGCATACGGTTGAGATGACCTATGATCCTCCGGAGGTAAATGCGGGCTATACCATTTCGATTATCTCGCTGCTCATCATTCTAGGGTTGATTGGTGCGCATATCGCGTTGAACCGGCGGAACGCTGTGGTGGTAGCTGCCGCATCCGGGGAGTCGGAGAGTTCCGACGGCGACGATGAATGAGCATGACCATCAAGAGGGTCGAGAGATAGACCCAGATTCCGGTTCTCTCCTTCAGCGCCTGTTGCGAGCGGTTTTCAGCAAGCTCGGTGCGGGCCACCGCGGAAAAAAGCTTGCTGGTAGTGCAGCGGGGGTCTTCACGATGAAGATCACCGCCATGACCGGTGCTTTCCTGATCAGTGTTTTGCTGTCACGTCTGCTCGGTGTGTCGGGCTATGGTCAATACGCTTATGCCATTGCCTGGGTCCAGCTCCTGCTGGTACCCGCGCTGTTGGGGACAGATCGCCTCCTGGTCCGTGAGGTGGCAGCCCTCAACATTCACAAAGAGTGGGGGACGCTCCGCGGGTTGCTTCTACGTTCCCAGCAAGGGGTCTTCCTTACTTCCATCCTGCTCGCCCTCATACTCGGTTTGGTTCTTCATCTGATCGAACCCTTCAGCAAATCCATTGACACGCCGATGGTGATCGCAGTTTGGGTGGCGATGCCATTGGTGCCGTTGTTCGCGATGACACGGTTGCGTCAGACGATCCTGCTCGGACTGGACCGTGCTACGCTCAGCCAGGTGCCCGAATCGTTGATTCAACCCTGGCTCCTGATCCTGTTTCTCGTGGTGGCATGGCTGTTCCTCCCGGGCTTCCTCTCGCCGAACCATGCCCTCCTCTTCCAGGCAGGGGCCGGTGTGGTAGCGATGGGCTATGCGGTGTTTCAATCTCGTCGTTACCTGCCCGGACATGTCCGCACTGCTGAACCCCAGTTCCAGGTTTCCGTTTGGTTGCGCAGCAGTTTGCCGATCCTGGCGGTGGCGGGCATCCAGATGATCAACACACGGATCGACATCCTGATGGTCGGCAGTTTGATGGGCGCAGAATCGGCCGGGTTGTATACCGTAGCCAATCGCGGTGCGCAGCTTGTTTTGCTTGTCTACTTCGCGGTCAATGCGGCGCTGGCACCGACGGTTGCCTCTTTGTGGACAGAGAAGAACATTGAACGGTTGCAGGATGTCGTGCGCAAAGCGACACGTGTCACCTTCCTCGGTTCCCTGCCCATCGCGTTTATCCTGATTGTTGGTGGACGATGGTTTCTGCTCATTTTCGGGGAAGCATTTGTCGCCGGTCTGCCAGCCTTGATCGTCCTATGCCTCGCACAACTGGTGACCGTTTTCTTCGGCGCGGTGGGGACGGTCCTGATGATGACAGGGCATGAGCGGCAGGCGGCGGTGGGTGCGGCAGTCAGCGCACTGTTGAACATCGGCCTGAACCTGTTGTTGATCCCAAAATTCGGCATGCTGGGTGCCGCTTGGGCACTCTTCACCGGACAGGTGGTCGCCTCACTCGTGATGGCGGTGCTGGTGAAGGCCAAGGTTGGGATCCGGTCATCCGCCTTGTGAGTAAGATGGGAGCGGGAAGGGCTTGGACGGGGGGTTGCCTATCCCTATTTTGAGGCTTGAATCCGGCGGCAAGGAACACCATGTCAACCTTGAACATACTCCACGTCGTTCACCAGTTCTTCCCCCATCATCGCCATGGTGTCGAGCTTTCCACGCTTGAGCTGGCACGTTACCAGAGCAAACAGGGCCATCGTGTTTCCATCCTCGCCGGTGAAGTGGGCCGTTTCCACACGGAGCTCGATTTCAAACAGCAGCAGGTAGACGGTTTGCCGGTGCTGCGTGTCTGGTTCAATCCCCGTTCCGAGAATGCTTACCTGCACCATCGCGGTTTCGAGGAAGCAATAACACGTCACCTTTTGAGGCTGATGCCGGATGTGGTCCATGTGCAGCATTTGAACCACCTTTCGCTCGACGTGATTCATGCGGCCCGTAAATTGGACATCCCTGTCGTTTATACGCTTCGTGATTTTGCGTCGTTCTGCGCACGAGTCAACCTGGTGCGTGGGGATGGCAGTCTCTGTGAACAGAGCGACCTCGTACAGGACTGCCAATCCTGTCTCGCGCAGCGTACCACCTTGTCGCTTGAGGAACTGATTCCCGCCGGGGTTGTGGCAGTCCGACGAAACCTCGGACAGCTTCGCTCCTGGAAACTTATAACAGATCGTCTGCTCAGCCTCAATAGTCCTGCCAAACCGCCCATTCGATACGATACTCCGGCCGACTTTGTCCGTAGAAATGAGTTTGTCGTCGATGCCTTCGAGCAGGTAAATGCGATCACAGCAATCAGCCAGGATGTTGCCGACCGAACCCGTGCTTTCCTGACCGATGATATTGAGATCGAGGCTATCCATCAGGCCCCGGATGTAAACCGGCTGGCTCACCACGAACGATTACCCGGTGGCTCACCCCTGCGCATCGGCTACATCGGCAAGTTCACACGGATCAAAGGGGTGGAGGTGCTGATCCATGCATTCCGTCACCTGCCTGTCGGTGCGGCGGAATTGCACCTCAAGGGAAGCCCCACCTGGACTGACCTGAACGAAATCGCCTTCTATCGTAGGATGCGAAAGCTCGGGGATCGTCCCGATATTCACTTCGATACGATTCCTACTCCGTCACAGCGAATCCATGAGTTTTACAACCGCGTTGACCTGCTGGTTGTACCGAGCATCTGGTTTGAAGCGTTCGGACGGATTGTCATCGAGGCGCAGGCATCGGGTGTACCAGTCCTCTGTAGCGACCGTGGCGGAGTCTCCGAGCTGGTAGAGGATGGGGTCGATGGTCTCCATTTCCGTATGGGCGACAGCGAAGATCTGGCAGCCATTCTCCAGCGTCTGGTCAAACAGCCTGAACTGGTCAACCGCATGAGCCGAAACTGCAGTGCTGGAAAAAGTCTGGATGAGTATGTCGGCGAAATAGAACGGGTCTATCGACGTGTGATGGAACAGGATAGCACCGGTCTGAACAGCGGGGAGCGAGCATGAGCAGGCATCCCCAGCGGACACGGTCCCTGCAAACAGGTGTGCCGATGCAGTTGCGTCGGGCAGGACTATTCAAGGGTTTCCTCTTTGTGGGTGCCCTTCTGCTGACGGCGGCCCTTTTCCTCTCGACCAACCTGCTGGTGCGTCAGGTACGCGATTCGGCACGATCTTACCTCAGCCTATCCGTCCAATACTACCGCAACCTGCTGATCGGGGACAATCCAGAGCTCGCCTATGAAGCAGTTCAGGGGATCGACTTCCCGATTGTCCTCGCCGATTCGGTCGGCAATCCGAAATTCTGGCGTAATCTTGACGTTGAGCCGGGAGACTTCAGCCCCGAAGCGATGAATAAGGTGCGTACCTTTATCGCCGAGTCACGTGCTGAAGGCAATGAGCCTCTCGCGCTCGAGGTGGTTCCGGGCCAAGTGGATTACTTTCACTACGGTGATCCGAAACTGGTCACTCTACTGCGAACCATGTCGCTGGTCAGCGCGCTTGCTGTGGCGATCTACATCCTGATCGGCTATGTCGGCTTCCGTGTCATTCGGAAGGCCGAGGAACGTTCGGTCTGGGTCGGGATGGCCCGGGAAACCGCGCATCAGCTTGGCACACCGATCTCTTCCCTAATGGGTTGGGTCGAGGTGTTGGGCGACCAGGGCGAGATTACCGAATCGATGAAGCAGGACATCGGTCGACTCGAAAAAATTGCGGTTCGTTTCTCGAAAATCGGTACGCGCGAGAAACTGCAACGGCTGGCGTTGAGTGACGTCGTCAACCAGGCTGTGACCTACATGCGTGGTCGTGTAGGAAGCACGATCCGCATCGATGTGCGCGACAAAGGCGCTGGGGAGGCAGGCATACAGCCGGAGTTGATCGGTTGGGTGTTGGAAAACCTACTGCGCAACGCGACCCAGGCTATGGAAGGGAAGGGGACAATCATTGTCGAGACCGGCACGCTGAACGGTGAGGTCTATGTAGACGTGATTGATGATGGCAGAGGGATTTCCCTCCGGAATACGGAAGCGATTTTCCGTCCCGGATTTACAACGAAGAAACGTGGTTGGGGGTTGGGCCTCTCCCTCGGACGGCGCATCGTGGAAGAGATGCACCGTGGCAGGCTGTTTGTAAAAAGCACAAAGCCCGGGGAGGGGACCACGATACGGATGGTGCTGCCGACGTGAACAAGCAGGAATTCGACATTCTGGTGATCGGTTCCGGTATTGCCGGACTGAGCTTTGCCCTTGAGATGGCGGACTCCGCCACGGTGATGGTGGTGACCAAAAAGGACAAGGCGGAATCGGCGACAAACTACGCGCAGGGTGGGATTGCTGCGGCAATCGGGAACGATGATTCCATCGATCTCCACATCAAGGACACCCTGGTGACCGGTGCGGGATTATGTAAAGATGCCGCTGTTCGTGCAGTGGCGACCGAAGGTCCTGACCGGATCCGTCGCCTGATCGAGTGGGGCGCGGAGTTTACCGAAGAGCATGGAAACCTCTCGCTGGGAAGAGAAGGCGGGCACAGCGCGAACCGGATTGTTCACAAGGCAGACTACACAGGCCGTGAAGTCGAGCACGCCTTGCTGGAAGCGTTGAAAAATCACCCGCAAGTTGAGCTGTGGGAAAATGCCCTCGCGGTGGACCTTGTTACAGACCGTCACCTTGTCAGCGCAAGTCGTCCAAAAAGCCGCACGGTGTACGGCGCGTATGTCTATAACCAGGAAACGGGCCGTGTCGACTTGATCCAGGGCCATATCACCCTGCTCGCCAGCGGCGGGATGGGTTGTGTCTGGACCAATACAACCAACCCCTCGATTGCCACCGGCGACGGTGTTGCGATGGCATGGCGTGCCGGGGCACGAATCGCCAACCTCGAGTTCATGCAGTTCCATCCGACTGCTTTGTACGATCCACGCCGTGATGTAGACGGTCGCGCCTTCCTGATCACCGAAGCAGTCCGTGGCTTTGGCGGCATCCTGCTGAATCATCGTCACGAACGGTTCATGGAGGGGCAGCACCCGCTTAAGGAATTGGCGCCGCGAGATGTTGTCGCTCGTGCGATCGACTCGGAGCGTAAAAAATGGGGTCTCGAGCATGTCTGGCTGGATGTGACCCACCTGGATAGCGATGAGCTGCGAAATCGCTTCCCGATGATCTTCGAAACCCTGATGGCCGAACACGATATCGATTTTACCTGTCAACTGATCCCGGTGGTTCCAGCAGCGCACTACCAGTGCGGTGGGGTCGTGACCGATATGCATTCACGCAGCACGCTGGATCGTCTCTTCGCCGCCGGTGAAGTGGCGCATACTGGCTTGCATGGCGCCAATCGCCTGGCCTCCAACTCGCTGCTCGAAGCGGTGGTTTTTTCGCACCGTGCAGCGGACGAGGCTAAAAAACTGCTCGAGGAATGCCGTACAGAATCGATGCCGGACATTCCCGAATGGAATGACAGCGGCACCTACGATCCGGAAGAATGGGTCTTGATTCGACATGATCGACGTGAGATCCAAGTACTGATGGAAGACTATGTCGGGATTGTTCGCAGCGATTTGCGTTTGCAACGTGCCGCAAGAAGGCTTGCCACTATCGCCGCCGAGGTCGAGGACTACTGGCGACGGACCACGGTGAGCCCGGATCTGGTCGAATTGCGCAACCTGGCCCAAGTAGCCCGTATGATTGTGAAGTGCGCACGTCAGCGGAAAGAAAGCCGCGGCCTGCATTACACCACCGATTTTCCGAGAATTGATAACATCCTTGGGGCTCGCGATACGGTGATTTAAGCAGTTGGGTCGTAGCCAGTAGCCCGGATGCTCCGTCACCCGGGTTTTACATGTCAGTACACAATATGGATGGACCGGCCAGTCCCCTGGCCGTGTTTCACTCCCATTAGAGTGAGTGGTATCCTGGACGACCTTTCAAGAGGGTGTGGTTTTTGCCCCACGCATTCGCTTGATCGCCACAACTTGTTGCAGACAACCCGGCAGTTAAGTTATTAATTATCAAGGATAATTATCTGTTGCTTCGTTGGCAGGCCATTTGCGAAGTATCTCCCCAGGACCAGGACAAGACCCGGAGACAGGATGAAACGCACATTCCTTCTGATTGCTTTTGTCGCAACCATTCCCCTGATGACCCAACCGACGTTAGCCGCAGCCAAAGGCGAAGCGCTCGAAACAGCTGTTCTCGATTCTATCGCCGCAAACCATTGGCGCACCCAACCGGAAAATGTGCTCGAAAGTTTCCGGGTACGATCCGCATCGAAGATGCTTGATGGTGATGGGGATGTGAAACGGGAAGACCTGACCTGGCAGTGGATCGAGGTTGATGAGGATGGGACACGGACCATCCATGTTACCGATTCGACCGGGATCCCGTTGCCCGATGAAGTGCCGCAGGTGCAAAAGCCGGATGACGAAGTCGAAGATGGCGTGAAGCAGGACGATGAGAAGGTCGAGATGAGTGTCAGCATCGGCCCGCTCGATCCTGTTTTGCCGGAAAACCGGGGCAACCACCGTTTCTACCGCCTCCCTGATCCAGGCCCGGGCTTGATTTCCTTCCGTACGGAAACCATCAACGAGGATATGGGCGGGTTTGATGCAACCTATATCATCGATACGACCACCTGGACACCCACCGAAGTGAGCGGGTCACCGGTTCCGATGCCGGATAAGAAGGTGAAAGAGATGGCGCTCACCATCCACTACCAGCCCTGGCGCGAGCAGTACGCTTTTCCGTCCGAGGTATCGACAAAGGTCACCGCCAAATGGTTGCTTTTCACCTTCCGTATGCAGATGGAACAGGAATTCTTTGAACGAGTGGCCAGAGAATAGGACTCGCAAAATTGGCCCGACACTGAAGTGTCGGGCCAGGATAAATAACACCACGTCTTTTGTGCCTTATTTCTTCATCTTCCTCGGCTTGATCATGTTTTCAGGCTTGAGGATGTCATCCAACTCTTCCTGGCTCATCAAGCCTTTCTCCAGCACGAGATCATAGACACCGCGATTGGTTTGCAGTGCCTCCTTTGCGAGCTGGGTGGAGACCTCATAGCCCAGAGTCGGGTTCAGTGCGGTAACCAGGCCGATGCTGTTGAGGGTCAGCTCACGGCAACGCTCCTCGTTTGCCGTGATGCCGTCAATGCAGCGGAGGCGTAAGGTCGCCATGCCGTTCTTCAGCATCTCAATCGACTCGAAAAGACTCTGCACGATCACCGGTTCCATCACATTCAGCTCGAGCTGACCTGCTTCGGCGGCGAGGGTGACGGTGAGGTCGTTGCCGATCACCTTGAAGCAGATCTGGTTGACCACTTCAGGAATGACCGGGTTGACCTTTCCGGGCATGATGGACGAACCCGGTTGCATCGGCGGCAGGTTGATCTCGTTGAACCCGGCACGCGGGCCGCTGGAGAGGAGACGGAGATCGTTGGAAATCTTCGACAATTTCACCGAAAGCCTTTTCAGCGCACTCGAATACATCACAAAGCTGCCGGTGTCCTGGGTCGCTTCTACCAGGTTGGGCGCGAGTTTCAGGTCATAGCCTGAGATGGTTGCCAGGTGGTTGGTAACGGATGGCGCATAATCGGGGTCGGAATTGATCCCGGTGCCAATTGCTGTCGCGCCCATGTTGATCTCGAGGAAGAGATCTGCGTTCTGACGCAGCCGTTGAATCTCCTCGCCCAGGGTGGCAGCGTAGGCTTCGAATTCCTGCCCGAGGGTCATCGGGACAGCATCCTGAAGCTGGGTACGACCCATCTTGATGACCTGCCCGAACTGACGTCCTTTTCGCTGGAAGGAGTCGATCAGGCTCTCCAATACGTCGACCAGCTTCTCGTTTGCCTCCAGCAGTGCAAGTTTCATCGCGGTCGGGTAAGCATCGTTGGTCGATTGCGACAAGTTGACATGGTTGTTCGGGTGGCAATGCTTGTACTCGCCCTTCTTATGGCCCATCAATTCGAGGGCACGGTTGGCGATGACCTCATTGGCATTCATGTTGGTTGAAGTACCTGCTCCGCCCTGGATCATATCCACGACAAAATGGGTATGCAGCCTGCCGTCGATGATTTCCTGGCACGCTTCGACAATCGCATCTTTGACTTCGTCACTCAGCAGCCCGAGCTCGTGGTTCGCCAGCGCAGCGCCCATCTTGACACGCGCCAGCGCGACAATCATATCCGGGTAATGAGAGAGCGGAATGCCACTGATGTTGAAGTTTTCAAGGCCGCGCAGGGTCTGGACACCATAGTAGAATTCGTAGGGGACATCACGGTCACCCAACAGGTCATGCTCGGCCCGGGTCCTGCCCGAGATGTACTGTGCGCCAGCGTTGACCACACGAGTGCTCGTTTGACGCATCCGTCTCGAGATCACCCGCGCAATACGTGACAGCAGCTTTGCACCGATCCCGGGGAACCGTTCAAACATCTCCTGAAATTCAGCACGGCTGATGGTGAGGGCAGTAGTCGGTTCCAGCGCACGAGCCCCCGTCGAATGGGGGTAATCATCCATCAACGCGCCTTCTCCGAGGAAGTCCCCTGAGCCGAACAAAGCGAGACGAGTTTCGTCACGTGTTGTTGTTTGCTTGAACAATTCGACACTGCCCTGATGGATGAGGAAAAGGTTGAGGCGCGGGGTGTTCTCCTCGAACAAGAGCTCTTCAGGAGTGAAGGATCGTTCATTCATGTGGGCGAGCAAATCTTCCAGCTCGTCCCTGTTCAAGTCGGCAAAGAGTTCAATAGAGGAAAGGAACTCTTTTTTCGTATCAATGGTCATGCCCTTCTCCAAAGCTGGAAAGGGGAACGATCGCGGGCGCTCCCCGGTTTAGTGTCATCGTGGGAAACGTAGCGAGTGGGGTAGTCCTGAGCAAGCGGAGCGGGGAGGTGGTGGTGTTCGATGCAGCTTCCAGGAGGGTGCCCCGGCTTGGCTTGCACGCCGGGTTTCCGTAAAGGAGATCGTCAGGTATCACCTTGTTTCAGTGATCCCAGGGCCGGGGCCGACCAAATGGTAGAACCTATTTGTTTGGTTAAAGAGACCCGGCTTGCAAGACAAGCCGGGGCACCCACTTCCATTCCTTCAGCTAGTCACCCTACTCGTCCCGCAGCACCTCCGCAGGATTTCTGTTTGCGGCGCGGAAGGTCTGCATGCTGATGATCAGGCTGGCAAACAGCACCGCGGCGACCCCCGCCAGCGGGAAGCTCCACCATGCGATGGGTGCACGGTAGCTGAAGTTGTCCAGCCAGCGATTGATCACCCACCAGGCCAACGGCCATGCGAAGAGATTTGCGACCAGCACAAGCAGGACAAACTCTCGGTTCAGCAGAGTGAGGATCTGACTCACGCTCGCACCGAGCACCTTGCGTACGCCGATTTCTCGGGTGCGTTGTTCCGTCGCGTGGAAGGTCAGCCCTACAAGTCCGATCATGGCGATTAACACTGCCAGCGTTGACATGACAGACACCAATGTGCTCTGACGCATCTCCTCTTCATACTGACGGGTCAGCAGATCATCGAGGAAGTGCGCTTCGAAAACTGATTCCGGCGCGAGCTGGCTCCATTCTCCTTCCAGATTGTGCATGAAGCCACGCAGGTCACCCGTCCGGAAACGGACTGCGGGCAACCAGGCGTTACGTGTATCATTGATAATGACCAACGGGGTGATGGGACGATGCAGCGAATGGAGGTGGAAATCCTTGACTACACCAACCACTGTGGCGACAATCCCGCCGCTGTAGCGGAAGGTCGAACCGACCGGTTCCTCCAGCCCGAATTTCCTGACCGCGGACTCATTCAGGACGGCTGCGACAGTGGAATCCTCAAGGTTGAGCACATCACTGGGGTAGTCAAGCGAGAGGAACCGTCCCTCGACAAGTTCGAGGCCGAAGGTTTCATAGGCTCCCGGATCGGCCCACCAGAAATTTTCGAGACGAGTTTCTTCCGTTCCATCGAGACGCAGGCCCATCTGGCCACGGAGATCGCCCGGAGCCCCCGAGGTGATCGAGGCAGCGGTCACGCCCGGAACACTTTCCAGCCGAGTGGCCAAGTCGGCTTCGTTCAAGTCGATGGGGGTGTCCGGATAGATTATTGCAACTCCCTCTTTTTTAAACCCGAGGTCCTTGCTGCGGACGTACTCCATCTGACGGTGGATCAGCAGGGCGCCGACAATCAAGGCGATGGAGACGGTGAACTGGAAGACCACAAGGACACGTCTGAGCGCATTCCCCTTACGACCTCTCCGGAAGCTGCCCTTGAGGACGGCAGCTGGTTGGAAACCTGACATCACCAGTGCCGGGTAGAAGCCGGAAAGCAGTCCGACCAGACCGATCAAGAGAAGCAGGGCAAGGGTGATGAACCCACCGCCGAAGAGATCAATTTGAACCGTTCGACCTGCCAACTCCATGAAGGTCGGCTTTAGCAGTTCAACTAGTAAAATTGCCAATAGCGCAGAAATAAGCGCGACTAGGAAAGCTTCGCCGATATATTGGATGACAAGGTCCGATTTACGCGCTCCGATCACTTTCCGCATCCCCACTTCACGAGCCCGGCGTGCTGACTGGGCGGTTGCCATGTTGATGAAATTGACACATGCAACGATCAGGATCAGCAAGGCCAACGCGATCAGGGCATAGACCACTCGGATGTCTCCACCGCTGGCAAAGCTGCTGTAGAGTGCATCGTAGAGGTGGATCGAGAGGTAGGGCTGCAATGAAAAGGTGGTGGTCTCCGGGTCTTTGTGCTGGGCGAAAAACTCGGGAAACTTCGCCTCCGCTTCGGCGAATGAAACCCCCTCAGCCAGCTCTACATACGTAGGGAAGTTAAACCAGTCCCAGCTTTCAAGATTGCCCCAACCGAAGTCCTCGGTGTAGTTGGTGAAAGGTACCAGGGCAGTGAACTGGTGGGTAGAGGTGGTAGGTGGGTCTTCGACAATCGCGGTCACCACTTTCGGATTGGCATTCGCACGGTCCCGTCCAACATCAATCGTCTGTCCGACCGCCGGTTCATCCCCAAACAATGTGTTCGCGGTCGATTTGGTCAGGACAATGGCGTCTGGACGGTCCAGCGGGGTCTGGCTGCCCTCCAGAATGGGGAAGGTATACATCTCGAGGAAGTCTGGGTCGACATACCCCGCCATTTCAAAGCCGAGAAAATCACTCTCGCGAAACACTTTGTAGGGGAAGCCAATGCTGGTTCGTGCCGCCCGGACTATTTCGGGTAACCCCTCTTTCATCGCAGGACCGACCGCTGGCATGGTATAGGGCGTCAGCTGAGGAGATTTCCCCGGGTAGGTCATGGTCATAATCACACGACCCAGTCGATCCCCCTTTTCGTTGAACTGATCCCAGGTCAACTCCTCGCGCACATAGGCGGTGATGAAGAGGCAGGCAGCCATACCGACTGCCAATCCGATGATATTTAGCAGGGTAATACCCTTTTGGCGCAAGAGGTTACGTAGGGCAATCGTCAGGTAGTTCTGTAGCATGCATCCTCCATGCCCCCCATAGATAGATGTTCAATTGTTAAATTGGATAAACCACTCCTCTATTCCTGCCGCAGCACGTTTGCCGGGTTGGAATTGGCAGCTCGCCATGCGAGAAAGGATACAGTCAGCAATGCAATCAACAACGCTCCCCCGCCAGCGACAGGGTAAAGCCACCAGCCATAAGCTGGTCGATAGGTGAACTGTTCGACCCAGCCGCGCATCAGGAACCATGCGGTAGGCCAGGCGATGAGCGATGATACCGCTACAAGGAACGCGAATTCACGTCCCATTAAAACAAGAATCTGTCCGACTGACGCGCCCAGCACTTTGCGAACCCCGATTTCACGTATCCGTCGATGGGTCGCATGGGCAGCTAAACCCAGCAGGCCGAGAGATGCGATGAAAATGGTGAGGAAGGAGAAGAGACGCAGGACTACACCAAACCGTGAATCGGAACTGTATAGCTGGTCGAACCGCTCGTCCAGGAAGGTCGAGCTGAAAGGTGCATCCCCTGTCATCTGGGCCCAGATCGCTTCGACACGGTCCAAGACCGGTGCTGGATCCTGACCCTCGTAGCGGAAGGACAAGTACCGCGCATCCTCGTCGCAGACAAACATCATCGGTTCGATTTCCTGGCGGAACGATTGATAGTGAAAATCTTCGACAACACCTATCACAGGAAGCTTACGGCCTCCCCACACTTCAATTGTTTTGCCAAGTGGATCAGTCCAGCCCAGCTTCTGGACTGCGGTCTGGTTCAGGACAAGTGCGCCTGTTGTGGTGTCGGCAGAGACCTTGTCCAGGGGTCGATCTGGTGCGAAGTATCGTCCTTCGAGCATCTTGAATTGCAGCACATCCCGCTGGTAGGCATCAGCAAAGTAATAGCTGACCATGTAGGGTTCGTCCATTCCCTCCGGGGTGACACTGGTCTGTCCGCCACCGAAGACAGGTGGTCTGGTCGAGATACTCGCCGCTTCAACTCCGGGGATTTGGGCGACACGATCCCGGATGGCGAGCGCCTTCTCTCGTATTGCATCCTCGCGCAAGGGGATGTAAACCACATGTTTCCGGTCAAAGCCCAGGTCCGTTTTCCGGGAATACTCGATCTGCCGGTAGACCAGGGTGGTTGCAATGATGAGAACAATGGATGATGCGAACTGAAGGATGACAAGACCGCGACGTAACCAGCTCCCGCGTACCTGGCTGTCAACACGTCCTTTCAAAACGACTGCTGGACGATACGAGGCCAGCACCAGGGCCGGATAGAGGCCAGTCAGCATGGAGACCAGGAAGAAGAGCCCCGCAACCAGCCAAGTTTCGAATCCGCCGGAGAGAGGATCGAAAGAGATGGATCGTCCGGCAATCTCTTCAAACCAGCCTTTGCTCAACAGGACAATCCCGAGAGCGACAAGAGTCGAGAGCAGGGTCACCAGGGTCGATTCGATCATGAACTGGGCGACAAGCTGGCTGACACGAGCACCAACCACTTTTCGCATCCCAACCTCTCGGGCACGTCGAACCGCTCGTGCCGAGGCGAGGTTGGTATAGTTGATGACTGCGAGCAGGAGCAGAAAAATGCCGATGGTCATCAGGGTATAAACGCCTTTGATCGACTGCTGCCCGTAATTGATCTCGTATTTGACAAAATTGGATCGAAGGTGCAAATCCGCCAATGGTTGCAGGTAATATTCGACACGGCTTACATCGCGGTGCATGCCAAAAAACTCAGGCAACTTGGCATTTACCTCCACAGCGGTAGTCGTTGGCTCCAGCAAGAGATAGGTAGCAAGTGTGTTGTAGCCCCATGAATCACGGGCTGTCTCCATGAATCCAAGATCTTCGTACGAAGCGTCAAAGGGAAGCAGCATCTCGAAGTTGAGGTGAGATCCGGCGGGGAATTCGTCCAGCACTCCGGTCACCGTTACATCACGTGTCCCATACACGCGCAGCACCTGCCCGACCGGATTTTCGCTGCCGAAGTAACGTTTCGCGAGCTCCTCATTAATGACCAAACCGTGCGGATCGTCGAGAGCATGTTCCCTCTCACCGGCACCAAGTGTATAACCGAACAGGGTCAGGAAATTCGGATCTACGTACGCCGCTCGCCGAACGTAAAACTTTTCGCCGTTCCCGCGAGTGACCAGCAAATCACTGGTGTTCATGTAACGTGTTGCTTCAGCGATTTCTGGAACCTCTTCGGCGATAACGGGTGCGATGGGGGGGGCCGAATAGGCAACGTGTTGTGGTTCAACGCCGCCGATGGATTGTACCTGGTTGAGACGGTACATACGGTCGCCGTTGGGATGAAAACCATCCCAGAGAAAATCAGCACGTACATGGGAAAACAGCAAAACACAGCCTGCCAGCCCAATCGAGAGGCCGAGGATGTTGAGGAAGGTGTAGCCTTTTTCACGTCCGATGGATCGGAACGCTGTCCGCAGGTAACTTCGAAACATCTTTCAGTCCCAACTGTGGTTCTCCGGCTCCTGGATTTCCACGGGGGATCATGTGCATAGGACAGTCGAAAGATAAAAAAGGTTGCAGGCGGGCGCTCGCTGGTTACACAAAACGTTCATTTTTTCGCAGGCTTATCCTGTACAGATGAAGGAGAGGTGATGAGAGGATTGTCAAACGTGTGGACGCTGGCTGGATTTCTGGGTCTGTTCCTGTTGAGCCAGACTGGGTGTCGCACCTCCCAGCCCTTGGAAGGAGATGGCTGGCGACTCTATGGCAGTCGACCCCTGACAGGGCAAGCACTCCTTTTCGCACCTGGTATCGTCTCGACAGAAGCCTTCGAGATGAACAGCGCCTTTGGAGCAGATGGTCGGGAATTCTATTTCACGCGGGCAAATGGCGACTGGTCGGAGATGACCCTGCTTGTCAGCCGTTGGGATGACGGCATGTGGAGCAGACCGGAGGTGTTGCCGTTTAATGGTGACTACGCCAACGCGGATCCTACCTTTTCACCGGGTCACGAACGTCTCTATTTCGCGTCCAAACGGGACCCGCTTGGCTCGAAGAAGGAGGATTTCGATCTCTGGTATGTGGACCGACTCGAGGATGAGTGGGGTGAACCGGTTCCGCTCACTCGCCTCAACTCGAGTCATGAGGAGGTCTCCCCGTTCCCGACACTTGACCGCACTCTCTACTTCACCAGTCGTCGCCCGGCTGGCACCGGTAAGTATGATGTTTATCGTGCCAGGTGGGACGGTTCGTCCTATGATGAGCCCCAACTTCTCGACCCACCTGTCAATACACCGTTGACCGAGGTGGATGCAACCTTGTCCCAGGATGGCAACCTGTTGTTCTTTGCCAGTCATGGCCGTGAGGACTCGCACGGAAAAGGTGACATCTATGTCTGTTTTAAACGGAAGGGTGCTTGGAGCAGCCCTGTAAACCTGGGCGAACCGGTCAACAGCGAGGCAATGGAATTATGCCCCAAGCTTGCGCCCGATGGACGCACCCTCTTTTTTGCCAGCACACGGAACGTACCAGAATTACGTCAGGGTGAGGGCGGAATGGCTGATCTTTACCTGGTTGACCTCGCTGGTCTGCAGGTGATGAAGGATGCGGGTTGGATCCCGCCGGGGAAGTAGCGGTCTACGGGGAGTAGTTTGTGGCGCGTCATGTTGTTTGCTTCCCGGCGAAGAAGGCATCACCTTGAAAATCAAAACGACGAGAGCATGCGAAGTGACCATGGATCTGATTCAGCTTCGACACGAGATACACCGCAATCCTGAGCTTTCGGGCAGGGAGGAGGCGACCGCCCGTCGTATTCGTTCCCTTCTGGAAACTCTCAAGCCCGACAGCCTTGTGACCGGTCTGGGTGGCCATGGAATTGTGGCGACATGGGAGGGAAACGACGCAGGTCCACACCTGCTCTTTCGCGCCGAGCTCGATGCCCTGCCGATTCAGGACAAGGGGGAGCAGGATCATGCTTCCCAGGTGGACGGCGTTGGGCACCTTTGTGGGCATGATGGCCACATGACCATCCTGGTTGGGCTTGCGGAACGGATTGCTGCCAAACGTCCCGCACGTGGGAAAGTGACCCTTCTCTTCCAACCGGCCGAAGAGACCGGTGCAGGTGCGGCTGCTGTGATTGATGATCCGGCTTTCAAAGAGATTCAACCCGACACCAGCTACGCGCTGCACAATCTCCCAGGCTTTCCCCTCGGGCACATTATTCTGAAAGAGGGACCATTCGCCTGCGCGTCCAGAGGGATAATTGTTCATCTGCACGGCAAAACGGCTCATGCCGCTCACCCGGAACAGGCGATCAGCCCCGCCCTCGCGATGGCGGAGCTGATGCAAAGATTGACTGATCTACCCGGACGAACCGATGGACCGGAAGACTTTGTGCTGGCGACAGTGATTCATGCGCAGCTAGGCGAAATCGCCTTCGGTACCACTCCGGGTGAAGGAGTAGTGATGGCCACCTTGCGAAGTGCCCTCGACAGCGATATGGAGCGCCTGGTTGCCAAAGCTTCCGAGGACGCTCGTGAGGTCGCGAGTGCCCATCGTCTGCGTCACGATATCGAATGGGTCGAGGAATTTCCAGCAACGATAAACCATCCGACCTCAACGGCGACTCTCAGCGAAGCTCTAGAATCTGAAGGATATACGATTGAATGGATGGACAAGCCCTTCCGCTGGTCAGAAGATGTAGGTCATTTCGGACAACTAGGTCGTTTAACCCTCTTCGGCCTTGGCTCAGGTGAGGCACAGCCACCCCTCCATGCGCCCAACTTCGATTTTCCGGACACCCTTATCCAGAAAGGAGTGGATGCCTTCGAGGCGGTGCTGCGGAAGGAACTTGGCTAGTCAGAGCAGATCCTTGTATCCGTGATGCATCATTGGGTCATTCAGTGCTGAAATGAAAGGTGAAATAGAGCCGATCAAAGAATCAGATTTAACGGATCAATCGACTAGTTCTTTTTCGGGTTGGGAATGACTTCCAGATCAACATCGTACTTGATGTGGTCGGGTCTGTCTTGTTCAGCACTTTCTTTGATCGTACAGGTGACGGTCAAATCTCCATTATCAAGTCCTCGCTTTTGCTCTTCAGATAGCGTCTGCCTGAACTCGTGTTTGACACGAACGATTTCTTTTTCTATGAAGTCCTTTAAATACTGATGATCCAAAGTGTCTCCCGATATTCCAGTTGACGTTGCCTGTTCCAGTCTACAAAGAGAGAAGGATACATGCAAAAAGGCGCAGGAAAATCCTGCGCCTTGCCAGCTAGAACAGAGATAGACTCTATTTAAATGCCTCTTCCGGTTTCCAGACCTTCCACACTTCGCCCGCTAGATCGAATCCCGGCGTGAGGGTTTTCTTGCCGGGTGTCCAACCTGCCGGTGTAACCTCGCCGGTTTTTTCCACATGCTGGAACGCCTGCACCTGGCGGATCAGCTCAGCAACATTTCGCCCTACTTCAGGTGTCATTACTTCCATCGCACGGATGACACCCTCTGGGTCGATGAGGAACCTACCACGGATATTCACACCTGCAGCGGGTTCATAGACCCCGTAAATGGAGCCGATGGCGCCGCCGGCATCGGATAGCATCGGGTAGGGAACACCACCCTCAACCATCTTGCCGAGCTCTTCATTCTGCCAGATTTTGTGGGTGAAACGACTGTCGGTGCTTACGGAGAGGACTTCGCAACCGAGGGCTTTGATTTCGTCGTATTTGACAGCGACCGCTGTCAATTCAGTCGGTCAAACGAAGGTGAAATCGCCCGGATAGAAGCAGAGTACGACCCACTGACCGAGATACTCGCTCAACCGGATGTTTTTGAATGCTCCATTGTGAAGCGCCGTCGCTTCAAAATCTGGAGCGGGATGCCCTACACGTGCGGTCATAGCAGGCTCCTTTTTCGTTGGCGAGGCTGCAATCGGCTGGTCTTCCGTCGGCTGGTCGACCAGCGGGCCGCCAGCGGAGGAGACGCAACCTTCTTTGTCCTGCGACATTGCAAGACCTCCTATTGGATGGGAAAATGCACAGCTGGGGGGTCTAAAAAGATACGGCAGACTCACAGATTACACAAACAAAAGGGGAGGAGCTTGTGGCTCCTCCCCTTTTTCGAAAATCCGTTTACGATTATAGCCTGATGCAGACAATCTGCTTCTTGTCAATCAGGAACACCTTCTCTTTGTTCGGCGTGAACTTGATGTCAACATCGCCTGATGTTTTAAAGCGGGTTTGCCAGAGGGTCGATCCGTCTTCCAGCGAGACAAGACGAAGGTAGTTTTTCACCTTGAAGAGCATGCCGGCCGGCAGGATGGTCGGGCCAAGGTCGACATTTTTCGATTCCCACTTCCATGCGGTTCTCCAGAGGACGGATCCATCTCCGTTCAGCTTGCCGAATGCACGAGTCGAGACGACGAGGAAGGTACCATCCTCCTGCGGGAAGATTCCCTGCTTCATATCGACATCGTAGAAGGGGGTTTCGACCGTCCGCCAGGAGGTATAGTCGAGGGTTGAGTTGGCTTCCACTCCGGAGAGGACGAAGACCACACCATCTTTCCCCGTGATTTCATCCATCCGGAAATCTTTATCCTTTCGGATATTCCGCGTCCAGACCATGTTGCTGTCTACAACACTCAGCGCCTGCAGCGTTTCGCCATCGCTGAGGTAAACCAGCTTGCTTTCGGGATCATAGTGCTCGAGGAAGAGGGTGGTTGGATTCTTCCGTGACTCTTCGGAATAGACCTGTTCGCCTGTGGTAGCATTCAGAACAAAATAGCCACCGCGCTTGGTCTGATAGATAGCATCTTCGGCCTTCCCTTTATTTCCATCGGGGATGAAATCCCAGTGCGAGAAGCCGATGGGGCCGAAGAGACGATCCCCGTCGAGCGTCATTTTCTGTACCAGATCGTATTCGGAGTGAGTCCAGAGGGTGTCTCCGGTTGCGAGGCTCAGCTTGGCCATCCCTTCACCGGTGGAGATGTAGGCCGATGTATCGTCAAAGACGGGCTGAGGAATGAAGCCTGATTCGACGTACTCATTGACACTCTGGAAATCAAACCCGGCACGGTCCATTTGCTTGTTCCAGATGTCGTAAAGGACGTAATCGTTGCGCCACTTCACTTCACCTGTCATCGGGTCCAAGCGAACCAGACCTTCGCCGCCTTCCTGCTTCAGCTCGGGATCGTTGAAGCTTTTTGCATCGTCGGCAAAGACATAAAAGAGTACATCCCCATCCTGTTCAAACGGTCCAATGCAACCGGCGTACTCGTTAACGATCCCGTGCACATCGACCGAGGCCATCCGTGTATAGACCAGGTTGACCGGTTCGTAGAGCATCTCCCCACTGCGCATGTCAAAAGCTGAGGCGAGAATGGTTGAT
This sequence comes from bacterium, assembly GCA_020444265.1. Lineage (GTDB taxonomy): Bacteria > Electryoneota > Electryoneia > Electryoneales > Electryoneaceae > JAHLLH01. The sequence continues at coordinate 147,767 of JAHLLH010000006.1, read as the reverse complement.
CCACCATCTTCATAACCGGGAAGATTGTCGAGGCTTTTGCGAATGCCGGTGGCGAACAGGGTGGTGTCGTTGATCATGCTGACATGCTGAGGACGCACCGCGAAGGTGAAGTTGGTGTCCCAAAGCAGTTCGCCATCATCCAGGTTGACTGTCGCGAAGGAATATTTGAAACCGAATGCAGCGAAGTGGTCACCATCCGAATTTTCGAAGGTGATGTAGGGGCGTTTCGGGTCAACTTCATCAGCAAGTTTCCAACGAACGCCACCATCCTTCAGGTCGAGGGCCGTTGTCCCTTCGCTGTAGCAGATGATGACCCCATTCTCCTCGAGAGTGAGGATCGGTTCCGGGTTCTCGTCGGTGAATTCAACCGCGATGGAGGTAATCAGGTCACCGTTGGCAGCATCGTAGATGTAAGCTGCGAGGTCCTCCAGCAGAAGCAGACGTCCACCAAATTCGCGATCAAAGCCGTAGACAACCGGGTAGCCGGCATCGTCCAGTTCACGACTCGGATAAAAAAGCTCTTCCGCTTCCCAGAGTAGTTCGCCGGTCTGGGGATAGAAGCTCATCAACTTCTCTTCGAAGCGGAGGACAAAGGCAGCACGGAAGGAAAAAGCCTCGAGAAAGTCTTTCATCCGAAGCTCGGTTTCGGTCTGCCAGAGCACCTCGCCGTTGCGCAGGTTGTAGCAGATCATCCCCTTCTTGACGGTGGTAATGAAAAGTTCCTCATTCCAGATCAAGTCAAGGCCGGTGTCTTCGTACTTGGGGATTTCAGTATCCCAGAGCTTTTCCCCGCTGTTGCCGTCATAGGCATACAGCTGGTCGTAGTACTGCATGAAAACAAGCTCCCCCTCGTCACCGAGCAGGTGAACCCGTTCAAGTTTCTTTTTAGTGGGAACGCTGAAGACGGTTTCCGGTTCAGGTGGGGGCGGTGGTTTTTTGGCGAACGCATCATTTGAACCTGCCAAAACCAACGCACACAAGACAATTACCAGAATGCTGGCCCAGGACCTGGACTGCATGGTTCTACCTCCTGCTACGGTTCTGCTCCATGCTGCAAAGGAATCGTTCAGGCAGGACGTGCGGGAATGCACCATGGAGGGTGTTTTGAATATCAATGGGATAATATCAAGGGCGTGGATTGACGGAGCAACAGCGTTCGAGTAGAAATGTCAGGGGAACGGTGTCCTATCCCCGTGGAGGCATGCCTCCACCCACAGGCTACTCTTCCCCAAGGGATAGAGCTCCCTGGGTCTCCCAGGTGGGTCGCACGAGCCTTTCCTTGACCACTTCATGCCCCTCGTGCTCGAGCAGGATCACCTTGCGCCACAGGCCCCCAGCAAAACCGGTCAGCTTGCCGTCCGCTGCGACCACGCGATGGCAGGGAATGACAATCGGAATAGGGTTGGAACCGTTCGCATGCCCCACCGCACGGCTGGAGGAAGCGGCACGTTTCATCCGTTTCGCCTGCTCTCCATAGCTGATCACCTCGCCATGTGGAATGCGTTCCAGTTCGGCCCAGACAGTCCGTTGAAACTCAGTCCCCTCCGGGTCAAGTTCGAGGTCAAAGCTGGTTCGTTTCCCCTCGAAGTAGTCGTTGAGTTGGGCGACCGTTGGACGACAAAGCTCCGGAATACCATCTCCTTCGGCGAAGGGCTCATCCGTCTCCTCTGGCAGGAAATCAATCCGCTTCAGGACCCCGGGCCACTCAACGACCACCCGCAGTGGGCCGATTTTACTGTTTATCACACAGGATTCGGAATTCATTATCCATCTCCAAGGGTCATCCAAAGGTGAAAGGTCGCCAAGCTGCGGTAGGGGGAAAAAGCTTCCATCAGCTCCAATGTCTGCTTCTTCGTCGGACGTTTCTCGAGATGGTAATAGTTCTGCAAGGCAGCAGCCAGACCCGAGTCTCCAACAGGTACACAATCAGCGAGGCCAAACCAGCGCATCATCAGGTAGTTCACCGACCAGGGACCAAGGCCGGGGATGTTGGTCAGGGTACGTTCCAGTTTCCCGGCGGGATCATGGGCAAGCTGGTCTGGATCGAGTTCACCTCGATCCATCATGCCCGCGATCCGCAACAGGGTTTGTGCCTTGGCACGCGATAATCCCATTCCGGTCAGTTCCGATTCATCCAGCTTGATGACATCCTCTGGCAGGGGGTGCGCCTGCAGGCCGCCTGGTGCTGGGATGGCTGTTTTTTCGATGAGACGGCTGCGCATGGTGTGGGCAACGGCCAGGGTCACCGCCTGCCCGACGATCACCCAGACAATTCCTTCGAAGAAGGAAGCTGTGCCGCTAATGCGCAATCCGGTCCTGCTACCTATCAGCCGTTGGTGATCACTCTCTTCAGCCATTCGTCTCTCGAAGCTGTGTGGATCGCCACGCAGGCCCAGCAGCGAGATCAGCGCTTTATGGATCCCGAGACATTGGGTGATTGTCAATCGCTTGTCGCTTTCCACCAGCACGGTCACCCCTTTCTCCTCAATGGAGAAGCGCAGCGTGACCGGGCCATCGGGAAAATTCAGTGCACGGATGATCTGGTTGCCATCACGTTTCTGATCTGGACCGATACCATCCCAGGAGTGTTGACGCAACAGCAGGTCGACACGGAAACCGGGTGGGTAGCTCAACTCGAAGGGTTTCCCCTCACGCAGCCGTTTCGCTTCTTTCGCATTCAACGCGGTCCACTTACGCAGGTTAGCATGGAAGGTGGACAAGCTGCCATGCCCGGCACGAAACGCTGCCTCGGTGACCGTCTCCCCCTCTAACAGGAAGCGGAGGGCGAGGAAAGCACGGGATCGTTGCAGATAGGCCGACGGGGTCGTGTGGTAGTGCGTACGGAAAAGCTCGTTGAGCTTGGTGTTCCCCACCCCGGAGGTTTTCGCGAGGGCGCGGGTGTCGGTGAAGGCCGCTGGATCACGACGGACCAGCTCAGCGAGGTCCTGGGCCAGGGTCTCATCCGGGTTGATCCTGCGGTAGAAGAGATCTGGACGGCAACGTTTGCAGGGACGCAAGCCCGCCTCGCGTGCCTCGGCCTCACCCTCGAAAAAGCGGATGTTTTGCGCCTTTGGATTGCGTGCGGGGCAGGAAGGGAGACAGTAGATTCCGGTGGAAAGGACACCTGTAATGAAGGCCCCATCATACCGGGCATCCCGTGCGAGGGCACGTGCCAGCATCTTTTCGCGACTCAGCTTCATGAGGGTAGTATACGGTTCAGGGTAGGGTGAATCGTCCGGATTTATTCGTTTGAATCGGCGAGGCTCTGGTGCCGGAGCCTTGTTATCCCCGTTCCCCCCGACTGGGTGTCATTGCGAACCCAGCGTACGCGGGTGAAGCAACCTCGAATCCCTCACTTGATATCCCTGCGAGCCTCACGCGCAGTTAAGACCAAGGGAGTTTTATGAGACTGCTTCGCCGCTTTGCTCCGCGCAGCGACACCTCTTCCGTTTCACTCTCCTCGCAGTGCTTTCACCGGATCGACACGTGCTGCCCGAGCCGCAGGATACAAACCCGCCAGCAGGCTGACCAGCAGGCCAAAGGCGATGGAGAAAAGAATCAGCCACCAGGGGATGTGGAAAATGTCGAGGACGGGCATGTCGTTCTGTCTCATGATCTGCTGGGCGACCAGGGAGGCAATGCGAGTCACCACCCACCCGAGCACAATACCGAATGCGGCGCCGATCACCCCAATGATCCCGGATTCGACGAGGAAGAGACGGTGGATGTCGCTATCGTCCGCCCCTAAACTCTTCAGCACCCCGATCTCCTCGGTCCGTTCCAGGATCGACATGATCATCGTATTTACAATCCCTAACGAGGCGACAATCAGGGCAATCAGGCCGATGATCCCGAGGCCGGAATCAAAGATCAGGAAAAATTTCCGCATCTCGTTAAATTCTTCGACGTAGCTCAGAGCACGGTAGCCGACTGCTTCGACTGAATCTTTAATCGCGACCGGATCGTAGGCAGGATCAAGGTTGAGCGTGGCGCGGGAATACTCCCCATCACGTGCTTCTTGTTCCTCCGAGAAAAAGGTGCCGCCACGCAGCGCCTGCAGGAGTGCGACCGGGTCGTCCTCAATGCTACCACGGTCGAGCCGGTCCGAGATGGCCGGGCTGACCAGGATGGGGGCGAGTAGGAGGTGGCCTCGTTGCGCGCTCTCGGTAACCCCACTGACAATGATAGTATCGGTCAGGGTGGGGCGAGCGTTGAAGTAGCCATTGACAAAACGCTGCAAGCCAAGTTGCATCTCACGGCGTGCGAGGTCACGCACATAACCGGGGGTTTGCAGGGAATCAAGGTAGAGCTCGCCAATCCGCTGGATGGGGTTGCCAAAGCCGACAATCACACGAGCAATCGCACTGTCCAGGTCAGCCGGGCGTGTTTGCAGGACAAGGGTGTCGCCCAGCAGTTCTTCAGGCTCTTCCATCCCCAGAATATCCAGCAGGTCATGGGTGACTACTGCATGATGGCTGCTGTCATCGGGATAGGTTTCGCCGGTCAGCTCCGATGTGAAATACTTCATCGAGAAAGCAGAGGAGGGCAGGGGTAGCACTTCGCTGTTGAAGCTGGTATCACCGTATGTCACCTCGACATCAAAGCTGGACATCGGGTAGGCGAGACGGACCCCGGGAAGAGTGCTAAGCCGTTCGACACCCTCGTCATTGAGTAAGGGCCGTGTCAGGCTGTCGCCCTCTTCTCCTTCCCTTGCCGGAAAGACTTGCATCGTGGTGAAGAGGCCGAGGTTTTCAAATTCCTCTGAGATACGTTTCTGCATGCCGATGCCGAAAGAAAGCATGGCTACAAAGGATCCGATGGCGATGATCACGCCGGCGATGGTGAGCGAAGCGCGTAGCTTCTGACGCCAGAGGTTACCCGCCGAAAGGGCGATGATTTCACGTGTTGTCATGCTGTCACCTCCCCGGCGGAGGTGATGCTTTCGACCTTGCCGTAAACCAGCCGTATGGACCGTTGCCCAACTCGTTCCGCCAACTCGCGGTCATGAGTAACCAGCAGAATGGTCAAGCCACCCCGGTTGAGTTCCTGTAGCAACGATGCAATCTGGCCTGCGTTATCGTGGTCCAGGTTGCCGGTCGGCTCATCAGCGAAGAGGATTTCAGGTTCTTTTACAAGGGCCCGTGCGATGGCGACACGCTGTTGCTCGCCGCCAGAGAGGTCGCCGGGACGATGGTCGAGACGGTCCCCGAGACCAAGCCGTTCCAGCATCGCTGTGGCACGGTGTTTTCGCTCTCGTGCCGGAAGGTCGGAGAAGTAGAGGGCCAGCTCGACATTCTGCAAGGCTGAGCGATGGTTGATCAGGTGAAAGGATTGGAAGACCATGCCATGAGCATGGGCGCGATAGAGTGCCAACTCGCGGCGAGTGAGCTTTTCAAGGAAACGTTCCCCAACTCGTATGCTCCCTGAGGTGGGGGTGTCCAACCCGGCGAGAAGGTTCAGCAGGGTTGATTTGCCGGAGCCGGAGCTGCCCACCACTGCCACAAGCTCACCGCGATCAATTTCGAAACTGACACCATCGAGAGCGCGTACTGTCTGGGGTCCGCGCTGATAATGACGCTTTAACTCATTTACTTCAATCCAGGAAACACTCATGAAGATCGTCCTTTAGTACCGGGGTCTACAATGTAGGACGATAAGAATGATGGATGGGTAACAGAAAACAGCCCCAGCGGGGCCGGGGCTGTGTGCCAGAAGAAAAAAGAGCCGATGGCTTAGGATTCCATCTTCGTTCTACAGGTACTCAGACCGAACGGCAGGTAGAGTGGGCACCACTTCACAAAGGCGGTAAAGAGCGGAACAATCGCAACCAATCCCCACCAGCTCTGGTAGTAGATCCCCACTGCTGCTATCACCAGGCCGAGAATGATGCGAATGGTCCTGTCAACAGGTCCGACGTTTGTATTCATGCTGCCCTCCCAAAGGGTTTGTCATCGGTTCACCCTGTTGGATGCAGACATGGCCCAAAGGGTGTTACCCGCCGGAGAGTCACCAGAGCTCACTCTCCGAAGAGATCAGTTTCTTTCCAGATTCAGTACCATTTCGTACTGACGGAGCGCACCCTTCTTGAAACCGTTGTTCAGGAAGAAGTCGGGCGCCAGATCCTCGGGTACAGTTGCGGTGACCCACCAGGTACGGCCCGGGTAGGTGGCAAAAAGGCTGTGCAGCATCCTGGTGCCCCAGCCTTGGCGCCTTCGTGCACGGGGAACCAGAATCGCTTCGATGTGCGCCTGTTTGTCGGTAAGGTGGCTGATGATGGCAAAGGCACGGTTCGGGATGGTAAAGGCACGTGAGGGGGGCTGAATGGCATAGAAGCCATCCGCCGTCCTCTGCCAGGGCAGGCCGGGGGTGCCATCATGCACGATCGCTTTCGCAACATCACGCGGGTCGAGTTCTTCAAGTTTTTCAATGTCTGGATAGACTTTATCGTCCGCGAGGCGCTCGTAGCCGACGAGACGTCTTGTAATTTCGAAACCCATCGCACGATAGAGAGTGAGCGCTTTCGCGTTCTCGTCAATCACCTCGAGCACCATGCGTCGAAATCCATTGGCGCGAGCATTCTCAATGCTGTGACGGATCAGCCGCCTTCCTAGACCCTGGCCACGATGATCTGGAAGCACTCCCATCGCTGCGACACGCTGGCTCAGGCCGCGAGTCGAGATGAAAATGACGCCAGCATGGATCGTGCCGATGCTGGCGACACGGCTTGCAGCGAGGTCAATCGACTGGGTGCAGATAATCCAGGAGAGGGTTTCCGCGTCCATCTTGACCGGGAAGAAGTAGTCCGAGTAAACCCCGGTGAAGATTTCTGCCAGGGTTGCCAGGGAGTAATCGGTTGCCGGCTGCAGATCAAATGGTTCGCTGCTTTTGTCGGCAAGGAAATCCGGCCCTGCCATACTTTAGCTCCCGCCCGCATAGGCGTGTTGATCGTCGTGTTTGGGGCAAGCTACCCTGGAAATGGTACGAGAACGGCTCTCTCCTGTCAAGCATGCGTCCGAACATTCATCATTCGGACGTGAGCTCGAGCCAACTCAGCATCAGGGTTGTGCGTTTTCTTCCTCAGTCTTTTTTGTTGCCAGCAAGTTGCGTTCGAATGCATGAAGTAGAAGCAGGATGAGGGTGACCAGCACAGCAATGGAAAGACCGAACAGCTCGTAGTCGAGTCCAATAACCAATCCGATCCCCGCGGTTACCCAGACCACCGCAGCTGTGGTCAGGCCATAAACCTTATCACGTGCTGTGATGACTGCACCAGCACCGAGAAAACCGACACCGGAGACCACCTGTGCCGCGATACGTCCCGGGTCGCTGACATAATTCGCCATTCCTTGCTTGAGTTGAATACTTCCTACAAGTTCGGATGTGATCATAAAAAGGCAGGACCCCATGCAGATCAGGATGATGGTTCGCAATCCAGCCGCTTTACCATGCCGTTCCCGTTCCAGACCAATCACAGCCCCTGCCAGAATTGCTGCCAGCAGACGCGATCCCCATTCGATTGTTTGTTCGATCGTCATCAGCACCTCTGAGCTAGAGTACCCCCGTTCAAAAGAACGGGGGCATTGTCCGGTAGTCAATCTACATAGTATACAAAGAGTGCCACAGGCTTGAAAGGGTGGATCAGGGGACGGACACGAACCAGGTCCACTTCATCCGGATGGTGCGATCTCCCACATTCCATCGGCCAATTGTCTCACCGTCATCAACATACCAGTCGCGGGTATCATCATAGACGATATAAAACCAGCTACCCGGTGAGTAGTTGTAGGCGACCAGCATGTTGAAGAGAATAGCGTTTTCGTCCTCAAGATCATGCTCGCGAACCATGTCGTTCACCAGTTGGATGGTAGCACGCAGCGAGAGGTCGAGGGTTGGTGACCAGCGTGACTTCAGCCGCAGGATCGAGTAGTCTGTCAGGCTGCCGGCATGCCGATCCGAAACATCTTCGACCTGGATGTAGGTGTGATTCAGGTTCAGCTCGAGATTTGGAAGCACCTTCCACTGGATATCGGAATCGACAGCTCGCCGGAATCCATCGCGCAGGGTCGCGTTTTCGATGTTCATCGAGAAACCAACCGGCTTACGATAGTCCGAGTTGAACCAGAGCCATTGCGAATGCCAGAGGAAATACTCTATCCGGTAGGGGCCGAAGTTGTGCCGATACGGGAAATCAGCGATATCGTCGCCATCATCCGCGTCATACGTGTACCGGAAATAGCCGTCTCCAGCACCCAGCCCACCGCCGAAGTACCAATTGTTGGCGAAACGTGCGTAGCCGTTGTAGTTGCCACCCTTTTCCCAGTGGCTACCGTCAGGAAAAATTTCCTGCCAGTAGTTGATGTTGTGACGCATAGCGTCAACCACAGAACCCTTGGGAAGGTAAATCACCCGTTGAATCCAGAAGGAGTTGCTGATGGTGTTGCTGTAGCCGGTAAAGCCAAGATCATTGACATCAAAATCTTGCCCTGTATAAGTCACACCAGTGCTTCCACGCCATTTATTGAAGGCGAGAAAAAGGGTGCCACGGAGAGCGACCGGTTGGTTCTCGTAGTCATCGGTCGGCACTACAACGGTCGAATCGTTGCCGTTGACATCCTCAAACGTGTCGAGATGTTCACGGACCTGTTTATCGAGGCCCGCGGCGAAAAGGGTGACCTCATGCTCTTTACCCCAGCGGATACGTCCATCGACCGCTGCGGTATGCGCATGGAAGCTTGTGTCGGAGAGGCTGGTGCTGGTCAGGCCAATGGAGCTGGCCCGGCCCAGGTTACGGACTGCTCGACCGGCAAATGCCGCCTGTAACATACCATCCTCCGTCTGGTTCCGAGCTGCCAGGATGCTGGAACGAGTGCTGCCCTTCTGGCCAGTCACACGAGCGCCAAAATCGGGGTCGGCGATTTTTCGCGTGTAGAGCATCCGAATTGGTATACCGTTAAACAGCCCAAGGCTTTCGAGGAAGAAGGGTCGTTTTTCCTCGAGGTAGATCGGATAGTCGGAGAGATTGATCACCTCATCATCCACATCCACTTGGGCGAAGTCCGGCTGGTAGGTCAGGTCGAGGGTCCAGGTGGAGGAGGGTACCAGCTTCAGGTCGATGCCTATGTTTTCCCACTCATTGACCGAATGCCATTTGCCACCATCGTCGGCATCCCACCGTCCCACTGCGTGCGGCAGGATCTCGATGTGACGTGCTGATTCAATTTCATCCAGCCCGAGCAGGGTGCCCCAGACATTGACCCGGTTTCCGGTCGGACGGTCAAACTTGGCCCAGGAAATCAACTCAACGTTCCGCTCGAGCCACCGCATGGCATTAAAGCCCCACCCGCCGGGCAGGGGCCCGCCATGACGAATACTCTGAAACGGGATACGCATTTCGACGACATACCCCGAGTCGTTCTGGGTCACCGCCGATTCCCATATCCCATCCCAGGTGTCATCACGATCTGTTTCGTTGTTCCAGGTGCCATCAAACTGGACCCCTGCTGCCGTCACTCCGAAATAGTACCCACTTCGGCGATCACGGAAGGTATCGAGGTACAGGGCGACGACATCGGAATTGGAATCGTTGTCCCGTCGTTGAACACGGCCCGCAATACTGTCGGGTGCAGCATCGAAACAGTCGTAGGCGACATAGAGCGCTTCGTTGGTGTAGAGAACAAAAACTCGTGTCGGGTAGCTGGGTGGATCGCCTTCCTCCGGCTCGATCTGATGGTCCAGCGTGATGGGGTCCACCTTGAACCAAGCTGGTTCAAGGTGACCATCAAGAGTCAGTGGTTCGGATATCACCGTATGGACAATCTGGGAAGAGTTATCCTGTGCGGACACCAGTAGAGGCAACAGCAGGATGGACAAGAGGACAAGGATTGGTTTTGGACGACCACAACTCACGGATGCACTCCGACAGAGGGCGATGAAACGTGAAACGTTCTAACAAGCCCTCCAATGGGCTCCAGGCGGAGCATCATCCCGGCTCGGGGCCAAATATAATGGTGAGATTCCGCTGAACCTACTCTCAGGGCGGCTTTGGTCAATTGCGAGCCATCCGGGGCGTGCGAGAGGGATCAGGAAGGAAGGGTCGCACGCCCACGGAGGGCTGCACTCGTACGACCTCAAACGAGAAATATTGTTGCAGGGTGTGCTCTAGGTGCTCTGAAGTCGAGAGAAACAGAAAAAGGTGGACTGCCAGCGAAGGCAGAGTCCACCTCAAGCCCTTACAAATGGCCACTACTTAATAGGTTGGATCGATCAATCCTTCAGGTTCGGACGGGGGCGGCGACGACGTTCGCGACGCTTGGTCTTCTTGTCCTGAACGGCTTTATCAAGCTGCTCCGGATCAAACATGTAGACCAGGTGGTCACCCTTCCCCGTCGAGAAGAATGGAATGTCGAGGCTGCGGATCAGTTTGCGAACCTGTTCGAGGTTCAGTCCCTGTTCTTCCGCGAATTTTCTATCAGATAGGTATGCCATCTTTTCCTCCTTGGTGCTTCCAGGAGTCTGCCGGCTCATTGGCGGGGAAAAAGAACGCCTGCATGGTACAGGAGACTCTGGACGTACGACCCAACGTATCGGCTGCCCGGCTTGGGGTATACTAACGTTTTCCTGACTTTCCAGCAGGTCGGAATCCCGTTCCTTTTCCCGACATCCACTTTCTTTACTACTCTACAATGCTTTTTCGCCTGCATGCAACAGTGTGACTATAGAAATTTCCTGTTTGAGGGGCATGATACTATTCCGTGTCACATGATTGGTAGAGTCTTCCCTTGTTCGCTGATCTCGGATTGCCCCTCGAACCCTGTCCGCTTCTCTGGGAGAGGCCGTGCCGTGCGTGTATCTTCCATCGATTGCGTCCTTCAGGAATTGGGAGGTTTAATGCGCGACATCGTCGCGATTGTCTTCGATTTTGATGATACCCTCGCCCCGGACAGCACAAGCGGCTATCTGGCGGATATCGGCGTGGATGTGCCAGCCTTCTGGGATCGTGCCAACAGGCGGATCGACCAGGAGGGGTGGGACCAAATACCTGTCTACCTCTACCAGATGATGGAACTCTCCTCCTCGACAGAAGGTCCGCGGGTGACAGCCGACTCGTTCCGCGACTGGGGAAGCCGTTTGCCCTTGCACGAGGGGGTGCCCTCTTTCTTTGACCGACTGCGTACGTATCTCAAGAAGATCAGCCCGGATACGATCCTCGAGTTCTACCTGATCAGTAGCGGGATCGGCGAAATCCTCCGAGCCACTCCGATTGCGAAAGAGTTTCGCGACATCTTTGCCTGTGACTTCGATTACGACAGCAGTGGGGCGATTGTCTTCCCTAAAAACATCGTCAGCTTCACAGAGAAAACTCGGTTCCTTTTCAATATCTCGAAAGGAATGATCGGCGAGGAAGCCCGCTTGAACCCGCAGGGGGTCAACAAGCGATTCCAGGAGGGAGACTACCGCATCCCCTTCCACAACATGATCTTTGTGGGCGACGGGGATACCGACATCCCCTGCTTTACCCTCGTTCGACGGTATGATGGGGTTGCGATGGCGGTCTATGATCAACAAAAGCAACACAAGTGGGGAAGGGCCTGGGGATTCATCAAAGACAAGCGGGTCAGCAACATCACCACTGCCGATTACCGTGAAGGATCACCCCTCGAGATTCAGCTGAAGATGGCCCTGGAGGAGATTGTGAACCGGGGTGGTGGGAAGTAGACGCGATTGGTACACGATCTATTCATTTTGGCCCCGACAGCTTGATGTCGGGGTTTCCTCGTGGTGGACATTACGAACAACCTCGGGGAACATTGTCATCCCCAGCGTGCAATCAGATGTTAACCTGATTGTGACCGAAGGGCACCGGCACGCGTCGGGGATCCCCCGGACCCACGCAGCTTGAAGGGGATCCCCGACGCGCTGGTGGTGGCTTACAGCCACAAGGATGCTGACGCATCCTATCGCGCTGGGGATGACAGCTCTCGGGTAGATGAATCTACGATCTCACCAGCAGCATGTAGTCCAGCAACGCACGCACCCCTTTCAACCCGGGTAGAGTCGCGATGTAACGCGGCTGCCACTCGGGATGGAATTTCCGCTTAAAACGGTACATCCCCTGGAAAGGGTAAAGTGCTTCGCCGTGGTCGAACAGCATTCGCTGCCCCCATCCGACCAGGCCGGTGGCATTGTCCAACCCGGTAAGCGGACTTAGGCCGAGGTTCAATGTGTGGTACCCCTCCTGAATGCCCCACTCGATCAGATGGACAATGAGGAAATCAACGATTCCGTTGGGAGCACCCGGATCGAAACGGAGTAAATCGAGGGTGAAGGTTCCTGCTTGCGGAAGCACGAGCAGGTTGGCGAACGCGACAATCTGTCCATCCTGGCAGACCATACCCAGCGGATGCCGTTTCAGGTAGTCCGGGGTCAGCCTGCCAAGAGAGAAGCGAAGTTCAGGGGTGTTGTGGAAACGAAGCCAACGGTCGGTGATGACCTGCAGGTCATGGAAATGTGCGGGAGCCCCTTCAGCAGGGATGATCTCGAAAGAACAACCGGATCGTGCGAGACGGCGGCGTGTGTTCCGCAGGTTCCGTGCGCCTGGCCCCCGAAGCGTTGCTTCTCCCAGCGAAAGGAGTGCTTCCTCGCCCAGTTTGTGAACCTCAAGGCCTCGCGTTCGCAAAAGCTCGGCATGCCTGCTCCCGACCATGCTGAACAACGGGGTCCGTTTTTCCAGCGAGGCCAGCTCGAGCAGACGATCCATCAAGGGACCCGCTTCACCGGGTTCGCCAAACGTTGCACCATGGGTGACCAACGTCGAACCGGTCCGTCCCGCCATCAGGAAGGAACGATCGCTTTCGCTGAAAAGCAGTTCTTTATCGCCCAGCAGCGCCATGAAAGCGGCGGTGTCTTCCTGCTGGTCAATGATGGCGCGAGCGTGACGGATATCCATTTCCCCGGATGGGTGTGGCAGGGGAGCAGTTCGCTGGGTAAGATGAGGTAACGCGCGGCTGAGGGTGAGTGAGGCCAGACCGATCAGGGTGCCGGGCAGCACAATTCCGATCAGCAGCGGATTCGCATGCAGCAAGTCTGGCAGGGTCATCAACAGCAGCACGGTCGGTCCAGCCTTCTCAGATGTTGAACGTCACTCCTCGTTTCGAGAGAAGGTAGACGACTACATGGACTCCCAGCGAGAGGATGGCACCACCAAACAGGACTTCGGGAGATGAAGCAAACAGGGTCGCCATGCTTACAATGAGCAGACCCGTACTCACCAACGCCACGACAAAAATGAACAACTGGGTGGTGGAGAGGCGGGCACGAATCCGTCGCTCTTCCTGTGCGTGAGGTTTACGGTAGCTCTGGAAGACATTCTTGACCGCCTTCATCTCCTCAGGATCATTCAACAGCAGCTCGTTGATCCGGTAGATGACACGGATATCCCGAATGATACGTTCCTTGTACCGTACACTTATGGTGATAGTGACCAGCCCGCAGAGGACCGCAAAAAGAGTCAAAGCTCCCAGCGCGAGGTGATTCGTCGCCGCGGCCCCGGAGAAAGCATGGACCAGTAACACGACCGACGCGAGGGCGAAATAGCCCCGGTAGAGGTTCATGCGTGACGAGTCAAAATGCTGCGAATTTTGCCAGGCGGATTCGAGGTAAGGCAGCAGGGTTGGGGCCAGCATGTAGTCTGGAGTTTTGGAACGGTCTTCCTTCGAATGATCCTGCGCGGTGTCTTGGTTCATAGCTCCTCCTCACCAGATTTTACATTCAGCAGTCAAGGTACGAACCAGCAAGGCTCGAACACCGCACCCTCAAAAAGAAAAGGGAACTCCCCGTTGGGAAGCTCCCTTCTATCCTCGATCGGAACGATTATTCGTAGCGCAGTGCCCTCGCCGGGTCGGTGCGAGCGGCACGCAAAGCTTGCCCTCCGACTGCGATCCACGCGAGCAGCAGGCCACCGAGGGCTGAAAGCAGATAAATCTGCCATCCCATCTCGATCCGATAGGCGAAATTGTTCAGCCATTTCGAGATGAAGTACCAGGCAATCGGGCTGGCAATCAGGGCACCAATGATGACAGGCTGGGTGAATTGTCGGCTTAGTAGCAGAATAACATCGGGGACCGATGCACCGAGCACCTTGCGTACACCGATTTCCTTGGTCCGTGCTTCCGCCGTAAACGATGCCAAGCCAAACAGGCCGAGCAGAGCGATAACAATCGCGAGGACCGTAAAGGCGCCCACGAGCTTACCGAAGGAGACTTCATCCTGATAAGCGGCATTTACTTCCTGATCGAGGAAATGAGGATTAAACGGCGCATCCGGGTAGAGGTTGGCCCAGTTCTTTTTAACCTCGCCCAAGGTCTGGTCAATCGTCCCCGGAACCAGGCGCAGGCTAAGGACACGATACTCCCCCTCATCGATATAGACCGTCAGCGGTTCGATCTTTTCCTGCAACGGACTGAAGTGGAAGTCTTTCATCACACCAATGATCGGACACTGAATCGTTGCATTATCCCCATGCATGGCCCTCTCCATCTCCTCCTCGCTTTCGAAGGCCATCGAACGGCGTCCGAGGGGGATTTCTTTGTCCAGTGCCTCGCCGTTGTCCCAGCCCAGAGATTTTGCGGCGGCCTCGTTGACAATGATCGCCGAGGTGAGGTCGGTGGTACGCTCGATGTTGAAGTCACGTCCCGATGCGAGAGCAATCCCGTAGGTCTTCAGGAAATCCGGATCGACCTGCATCGTCCAGCTTTCGAAACGCATTGGTTCGAGGCTGTCGCTGACCATCGACAGCACTTTCTGACGTTCGCCCCCGAAGGGGAAGGTGCTCGACAAACTGGCCGATTCGATCCCACCCAACGCGAGCAGGTCGGTCTTGGCCGCCTGCGGGCTGGTCGGGCCTGCATCCGGCGGAAGCTGGAAGGCGACCACCTGTTCCTTGTCAAAGCCGAGACGGACCGTTTGCAGGTAACGGATCTGGCTGTAAACGGTGACACTGGCGATGATCAGGCCGATAGAGACAACAAACTGTCCAACGACCAGCCCTTGGCGAAGAATTGCGCCACGGGTCGCCTTTTTCATCGATCCCTTCAACACCTCTGTCGGCTGGAAGGCAGAGAGGAAGAAGGCAGGGAAACTTCCGGAGACAAAGCCGACCACCAGCAGGACACCAGTCAACATCAGGGGAATCCACGGATCGCTGAACCAGTGGACGACGATTTCACGGTTGGCCAACTGGGCGAACCAGGGCAGCAGGATCTGTGCGAGGGCAACAGCAAAAACCAGGGCGACGAGGGTGATAAACATCGATTCACCGATAAACTGCGCCACCAGGTTGCCCTTCCGTGCGCCGAGCACCTTACGTACCCCGACTTCACGGGCACGTTTCGCGGCGCGCGCGGTGGAGAGGTTGATGAAGTTGATGCAGGCGAGCAGCAGGATGAACCCGGCGATGGTCGCGAAGCCGATCACATTCTCGATGCTACCACGTGATTGTCCATCATCGATCCCTGCACTGCGCAGGTGAATATCGAGGAAGGGCTGGAAATGCACACCCAATTCTTGGCCGGCGAGGTGCTGGCCGAAGTTTTCGTAAAGGATACTCTGCGCCTGCTCTTCGACTTGGGCCATGTCTGCACTTGGTGCGGTTCGGATATAGGAAATGAACATGATCATCCCCCACTGGTCCTGCATGAATGCGGGCAGGGTGGAGAAGGATCGAAGGAGGTCGTAGCGAATCGACGAGTTTTTCGGTGGATCGGAGGAAACACCGGTCACTGTGTAGCTTTTCCCATCGAACTCAACCGTTGCCCCGAGCGGATCTCCTTCGCCAAAGAGTTTGTCCGCGTAAGTTTTGCTCAGGACAATCGAGTTTGGTTCCTTGAGTGCCGTTTCCGGGTTGCCCGCCAGCAGGGGGAAGGAGAAGACCTCGAAGAAACCATCGTCCGCCATCAACGGCAGCTCGACCGGGTAGTTGACCTCGTTGAAGGTCAGCACGCCGGAGTCGGATGAGTTGGTGCGGGTTGCGGCTTTGACACCCGGGATCTCGTCCACCAGTTTCGGGGGAAGCGGGGGCATCGACATCGCGAAATGCGCTTCACGATCCCCCTGGTTCATCGTCATGGTGATCCGTTGAATCTCTTCCGGGTTCTTCTGGAACTTGTCGAAGGAGAATTCGAAGCGGACGTAGATCAGGATGAGGATCGCGCAGGCGAGTCCGAGGCCTAAGCCGGCCACGTTGAGAAGGGTGTACGCGCGCTGCCGCAACAGGTTGCGGATGGTTACCAACAGGTAGCTCTTGAACATGGGCCGTTCCTCTATCTTGCGCGGAAGATTCCGCGTTTGGACAGGAGGACACCCGCTGTAGGACGGGCGTTCCAAGGTGGGCTACCTGCGAACGCGCCGGACAGGATGTATACACACGGGATGGGGTGCGAGTTCCCGGGGCTCTGGAGGAAAGGAAGGAGGGTGGTCCGTGCAGCCCCCTGCTCGGGTTTCATCCCCCCAGCCGCCGGGTGGCCCGACTGCTTGTCAAGTCGGGTTTATTCATGTAGGCCGGATTCTTGAATCCGGCGAGGTCCGGCAAATGCCGGACGTTCCGTTCGAATGGGTGTCAGGGCCCTGAGGCCCTTCTCTTTTGCCGGATTCAAGAATCCGGCCTACACTCATATTCGTTCTGTCAGGCCCCGAGCCTGACAGCCGATCGCGCGTACCGCGCAAAAGGTGCGTCAGACGAGGACGTCTGACGCAACGAGGGGCGGCAACTGGGGATTGCGCGGTGTAATGCAACGAGGGGTCCTTACGCAGCATACCGTCCATCGTCCAGCACTCGTGCTCCACCAACAGAAGCCAGGAGCGCGAGCGATTCCTCTACTTTTTTCACCTGAGCGCGACGGAACGACCGGGCAACATCCACCGCTCGCACGGGGGAGTTGACTTCTTCAAGCAGGGAGCGGATCGCGATCAGGCGCTCTTTTTCCTGCCGGGGCCAATCTGCTTTGGCGATGGAAACCTGCCTGGATGCCACAGGGGTATCCTCGGGAAGCATTGCGGACTGGAATCCGTGTGCAGGAGCCTGGAAGGCTGGTCGCAGCCAACGAATCATGCCGTCCTCTTCCTCCGCAGCCCGCTGGCTGTTCAAGGCAACCACATGGGCCAGAATTTCCTGATCCGTCAACGCTTCCGACCAGCCATAGGCATCTGCGACCGCCTTGTCGAGCTCGTCATGCAGAGAGTGAAGGACGGAGAGCAATGCATTGGAATGAATCTGGTTCTCTTTGTCGGTCAGCGATTCCCCGGATCGACCTTTTTCGAGGACGTTGTACATCTCTGTGATTGACAATTCGGGATGGAGACGTAACCGTTCCTTGCGATGCCGGTCCAACTCGTCTGCCAGCTGCCGGATGGTTTGTTTTTGCTCGTCGGAACAATTGGGGAAGGGGAAGGGGTCAAAGCAGCGGGTTTTTACATAGACAGGTGTGACTCCCCGTTGCGCCCCAGCAGCGAGTGCCCATGTAGTGTGGAGACGACTTGACAGCACACCAAGGAAAAAACTGTCATCCAGACCAATGTTGATCAGCTTATTGTCTGGTAGAATATCCTTGTCCAGGAAGGTGAAAACACGATGTTTAGCCGTCTCGACGGTGGATATGTAGCGAGGTATGTCAGCAATAAAAGAACGTAGCTCGGTATGTTTTCTGCCGAATAGCCACCAGTTTTCCCGTCTTGATTTTTCATTGTTTTGAAGCCGTTCTGGCCGCACTCGTTCGTACACCCACTGGTAGACTTCGGGGTAGGCAGCGCGCACTTCCTCTTCTGACAGACCGTACAAGTCAATCACCATCACACCGCGAGGACGGCTTGTCATATCGCGGCCATTGCGGTAGTGCCGTATGTGACGTTCAAGTCCGGGAATACGTCCCAGTCCCAACTCCTTTGCTTCCTCCTCCGTCACGATGAAGCCAGCTCCATGCAGCTTAACACCAGGGCTGCAAAGTTTATCATTTGCCAGAAGGGCGTGGACACCCGTCACATCCACTCCAATTGTCAAATCGGAATGAATCATACCCTGCTCGAGCTTGAGGGTCACCGAACACTCCTCGGCTTCCCCCTCCGCTTCGCGGACAACAGTCCCCAACCAGCCGGGAAGTCCCTGCCCCGGAATCGCCATGGTCATGGCGATGCGTACAGCGGCCCCATCAGCACTGTCAACCCAGGGATGATCGGGGATGGCAAAGCCCAACGATAGCCCATCGTCCGCCGTGACATGGGGTTGCATCACTCGCCTGTTGAAGGTCTGGTAAATGCTGCTTGTTGTGATGAATCCAAATCGCTGCAAGGAAATCTGCGTTTTTTTCCGCTTGTCCGGTTTGCGGCGCAGCCGTCTTGCCGCCAATTCCCACCAATACATGACGAAATCGCAGGAATCCGGAAGCTCGCTGTATACCGTGCGAATCGTTTCCGCATACCCCTGCCCCAATTCCCCCCGCATCTTCCATGTACCGATGAAAGGAGGATTGCCGACGATGAAATCAGCTTCGGGCCATTCTGCGGGGCGTGGATTCAGGTAGCGATAAACGACCGTTGTTCTGGTCTCATCCGGCACCTCATTTCCGGTGACCGGGTGTTTTTTCGTCGAATAGCCATCCCACACTCGAACCGCTTTGCCATCCTTGTCGAGGACCAGCTCCTCCTTGTCAAAGGCCAGCACAGCGTTACGATTCTGGATGTTGTGGAACTCCTGCATGACCGGTTCGGGAGGGTTGACCTGGCCATGCGTTTCGAAGTGCATCTGAAGGAAGCCGAGCCAGAGCACCAATTCGGCAATGGCAGCGGCCCGTTCGTTGATTTCAATACCGAGGAACTGTTTTGGCGAGACGGACATTGTCTCCAGTTCAATCAATTCCTGTTTGGCATCCAATTCAGCAAGTGCTTGAAGGGTCTCCCCTTCGAGTTTTTTCAGTTTCTCCATGGTGACATAAAGGAAATTACCCGTCCCACAAGCCGGATCGAGGACTTGAACGGTGCAAAGCCGATGGTGAAACTCCTGGATGCCTCGAATTGCCTTGGCACGTTTCGGGTCCTGCTTTCCATTGCCTGCGGTTGCTTCCATATCCAGACTCATGGCAAGCGCTCGAACTCCCTCCCATTCTGAACGGAGAGGCTTTTCGATGGTATGGTAGACCAAACGTTCCACATAGGCTCGTGGTGTAAAATGGGCACCCAATTTATGACGTTCCCGAGGATCAAGTGCCCGTTCCAACAGGGTTCCGAAGATCGCAGGTTCGACTTCCTTCCAATCCGCACGGGCAGCAGCGATCAGCAGATTGATTTGATTTTCGTTCAGGACAATTGCAGAAGCATCCTTGAAAAAATGGCCATTGAAACGGAGCACTTTGTTTTTTGTGACCGTGCTGAACCCCCCTTGATCCATGTCCTTCCAGAGTGTTTCCAGCATCGAGGCGAGGTGAGGCGGGCGATCTTTCAGTTCTTCCAACAGGTCTGTGAAACAGTTCTGCGGCAGGAGTCCAACATCCTCGGCGAACATGGTGAAGAGACAGCGCATCAGAAAGTCGGCGACAATTCGCGAATCCTTCCCCTGCTCCTCCAGGTTTCGGGCCAGTCTGGCGAGGCTTGCGGCCACCTCGCGAGTGACCTGGGCGGCACGTCGGCTCGGATCCAGAGAGAAAGGATCCAGCCAGATGGCACGAAGGAAATCGCGAACGATTTTGTCGCGGAGCTGAGGCAACAGTATTCGTTTCTGACGTGAACTGGGGAAATCCTGATAACGCTTGCCCAGACACTCGAAGTCACTATAGACATCAATCGAGTAACCTACATCCACGACGATCAGGAAGGGTGGCCATTCGGGAAGTGCTTACGCATACGCTTCGGCTTGCACGCGAGCCCGATTCATCGCTGCTTGCCAGGCGGTGGTGCCACGTGTGGCTGTTCCGCTTTTCAGTTTACTCTGCTGGACAAGGTACAGTTGTTCTGCGCGTGGTTGTTTTTTCTCACTCCCCTGCTTCGATTCAAGAACAAAACAGCCTTCTTTGTAAAGATCAACCCAGCCGTGCTTATCCGGTTCACCCGGCTCAACAAATGTGACCCGTTTTTCAAACACATAATGGTTTCTATTGTCGTCTGCCTGGGTAACATCTGGCCGGGAAACTCGAAGGATATCACATAGTTCGTTAAGAAAAGTCTGTGAATTTGCGCGTTCTGAGGCACTCGATTGTTCCCATCGAAGAATGAACTCCTCGATTTCCTCAGTTGTCACGGGATGAGATAAATTGCCAGCATCATAGGTCATGGATCGTCCAAACTGTCAGCCAGTGTGCAGGAACGCACAAATGTAGGGATGGCATCCGCTAATTGGAAGTGTCCATTCTGGTGTCATCGGGAAAAGTATCGTTTTGCGGTGTTCTGTCAGGCCCCCGAGCCTGACAGAGGATCGCGCATGGTTGTGCGATTGGTGCGTCAGACGTGAGCGATTGACGCAAAGAGGTAGGTGTGGGCGTTTGACGCAATGAAGGATAAGACGAAGGCTGGCAAGCAGCGGCCAACACTCGACTAACCCCAATCGACTCGTCCCTCTCCTTGCCGCTCCCACCGAGCCCGTCTATCTTCCTCTACCCGCATGCAGTGAACGCTCGACAAACATGAGTCCAATCGATGCTTCATTCGTCCTCCATCGAGATCAGCCGCTCGGCCCTGAGCAAAAACCTCCGTTTTCTTCGCAAGTACATCGGCAAGGAGACTGAGATCTGTTCTGTTGTTAAGGGGAATGCCTATGGTCACGGGATTGATGTTTTTGTACCGCTGGCAGAGGAATTAGGAATTCGCTGGTTCGCGGTATTCAGTGCGGATGAAGCACTTGTGGCCTTGCATGCGAGAGGGGAACAGAGCGAAATCATGATCATGGGCGCGGTGGATGCCGATCAGCTCCCCTGGGTGATCGAGAACCGTATCTCGTTTTATATCTTCGGCCTGAGACGATTGCGGGCAGCCATTGAAACGGCAAAAGAGCTGAATATGCCCGCCCGGATTCACCTCGAGCTGGAAACCGGCCTTAATCGGATGGGGTTGTTTGACGAAAACCTCGAAGAAGCGGTAGAGCTGATCAAGCAGAACCACGAGTCGGTGGAAGTGGTCGGTGTCTGCACCCACCTGGCCGGGGCGGAGTCGGTCAGCAATTACGTGCGCATTCAAAAGCAAATTGAAATTTTCAATGAAACTACCGCTTGGCTGAAGATGCAGGGTGTTGACTACCAGATCCGTCACACTGCCTCTTCGGCAGCGACCTTCACCTATCCCGAAACACGGATGGAGATGGTGCGAGTCGGGATCGCCCAATTTGGATTCTGGCCAAGTCGAGAAACCAAGATGCACTATTTCCTCCAGCAGGGGGAAGATTCCAAGAAAAAGATGCGTGACCCCCTGAAGCGTGTCGTTTCCTGGAAAAGCCGTGTGATGAATGTAAAGGAGGTGCCGCCCGGTGAGTTTGTCAGCTATGGCACATCGTACATGACAACACGACGTCAGCGCATCGCCTCTGTACCAGTGGGGTATTACCACGGGTTTGTACGTGGCCTTTCCAACCTGGGGCATGTGCTGGTTCGTGGACGACGGGCGCAGGTGGTC
Organism: bacterium; assembly: GCA_020444265.1. GTDB lineage: Bacteria > Electryoneota > Electryoneia > Electryoneales > Electryoneaceae > JAHLLH01. Next base: position 126,125 of record JAHLLH010000006.1, on the reverse strand, counting down.
GGCAAGGTCAACATGAACATGATGATGATCGACACCACCGACATCGGTGGAGTCGAAGTAGGCGATGAGGTGGTGATCATCGGCAAGCAGGGTAAGCAGGAAATCAGTGTTGCAGCCTTTTCCGACATTGCCCGTGTCCTGAACTACGAGGCGCTCGTCCGTATCCCAACCGAGATCCCACGGACGGTCGTGGACTGAACTTAGGGCTAGTTTTCAAAAGTAGTGTAATTTCTAGTGGAAAAATTGCTAATTACTTCAAGAAGTGCCTTACTTAGATACTCAACGGTATCGCTAAAATCAATTCCGGTAATATTAAAGTTCTCGAATAATCTATGTGTTATCAAATTTCTTGCTTTGTATAAGCTTTTATTCCAGTCTTGATAGCCTTCTTCTCCACAAGCAACAAGAAAATCATTTAATTTATCCTTAGAATCTCTCATTATATCTCGATTGCAGCCGGCTACTAATTTATTCTCTAATATTTGAAGCCTCCATCTTTCTCTGCTGATATTTTGAATTATCTCTTTAACTATTAAAATATTTTGATTGTTTATTAATTCGTCTTTAAGAAGTGATATGACGTGTTTGTAAATTTTATCAAGTAATAATTCTATAATTTGATATAATATAACAAATTTAAGGTATGGATCGGTCTCGTTCTGGTATTTTATAAGCATATGATAAATTACTTCTTTGTCGTCAAGCAGCTCGCTGGATATAGTTTTTATCTTATACTTGTCTGGAGCAGTTGGGTGTGTTTGTCTAGGAAGTATATCTGGAGGGATTGTAATATTATGGCATAATAGATTAATAAGTACATCTTTCAGGTCGTAATGATGAGATGCTAAAGTAGGATTATGTAGTATTGCTATAGATGTGCCTTCAGAAAATAGCTCAGATAAATAGTAGGTTCGGTCGGTGAGAACTTCTTCGCGTTTTGGTGTAATACTGTTTGCAGTAAAACGATTCTCGAGAATCGATAAGAGCGCGGCAACCGCATATTTTTCTTCATGGTCGCTAGAAAAGATCTCACTCCCGTCATCCAGTGAGGTCAATGGGAAGAGCATCCCCAGTGTATTCGTCAAGGGTGGTGCTGTCCGAATAGGGCAATATTCCTGCTGTCCAGCATGAGGGCTCGACACAAGGACTGCGATGTAGTCGTTAATAGTAACGGAGTGTAAATCGGGATCGATGCATTTGACGAGGATATTGCCCGCACTGGTAGATATTACTAGAGTGCCATCTTCATATCCAACGTCAGAAACATCAACATCACTAGTAGGTTCAAATGAATTGACGAGTCGTTTCACATCACATGTCATGATAGGAACATGGAGTTATACATATCCTGAGCCTTAAGCCATGCTTCTGACAAGTCAAGGTAAGAATCGAAATCATCGTTAAATAAGGTTCTAAAACCAAGTCGAAAATACTCTCTCTGTGCGTCACCAATTCTCTTTGCAGGCCTCGCAATTTCGTCCAATATCACTACAAGCTGATCCAGTGATGTAGTGGGATTAATTGTAAAACGAAGATTATCAATCATACTACTAATCGATGAAACATCTTCGATTTTACCAAGCTTAATTAACCTGTTTAGTTCAGCTCCAAAGGCGGTCATAGGCTGTGATTTGCTAAACAAAGAGTCTATATTAGTCCCAAAGGGCCTTTCGATTTCAGATGCCGCCCGTTCCTTATCAAAAGACCAATCGCATGAAAGATTATCAAGACGATGAATAAGTGAGTTATACAAAACAACAAGCTGCTGATAACTAGCCTGGTCTGTTCTATATGATTCAAGGAATTCCATTTCTTTTAATTTATCAACCAAAGCAGATCTATCTATGGCTTTAGGAGACCCAATAGTAAAAGCGTGATACATATCAATGGTGTCACTATATTTATATACACCAAGCCCCCTTGCATGAGCAGCGTCAACCTCTTTTACAAGTCTAATGTCCTCTGCCAGCGCACCATCTTCCAAAAAGTCATGGAACAATATTTCTATTTGATGCCTGAAAGACATAGGTGTTTGCCCAGTATTGAGCGTAAGCATCCTATAGAGTATGCCAGATTTGGAAAGACCAAGATAAATTTCCGTACGAATTGTGAAATCTGAGAACTCTGCTTCAGTATCATTTTCTTGTGCCGTTGTAAGGCATTGTTGAAGGGTAAAGGTTCTTTGAAGCCCGTCCAGGATAATAAGTTGATATCGTCTAAACGCTTCTTCCACATAGTCATTTAGGCCGCGCTCCTCTTCTTCAAGGAGGGATCCACGTTCAACAATTCTATTAATATTGATAGGGCATTCGTCACTCATTTTATCGGATACTGCTAGTGTGATAGGTGGAATTACACACCCCTGAAGAAGGTCTTTCCTTAAAAGTTCGTATACTCGGTCATGAGCTCTAACTTTGCGACGCTGGAAAACATTGAGCTTTGTTATTTCAGAAGCAAGGTCTAAATACTCTCCTATTGACATACTTACTGTAACGTTTAGACCAATGATTTTCTTGTCGATCAGCCAGCCGTAAAAATTCATGGTTTCTCCTGGATAATCCCTAAATCTACTTGTCCCTTGATTAAAGAACAACACATTGAAGAAGGCAGGCGAATACCTTGAGAGTCGATTCATTGATGTTCTAAGTTGAAAATTTCCGATCACTCATTATTGTTGGCGCGCCTTGTATCTGTCCGGCTCGTTGAAGAGGATCATTGCCTTGCAGCCTGCGTGGACTGTGGCACTGTGCGGCTGTCCTGTAGGAATGAAAAAGTGGGAAGTCGGGGTGTAGACTTCTGTTTGGCCGAGACGATGGAGTTCTACTTTTCCTGCGAGGGCGAATTCCCATTTTTCAGAGTGGATATGCTCAGGTACATCAATCGTCTGAGCAAACTCGACAAATACCGCCTGTTGCGCCTCCCCCTGGATCATCCAGCCCCGGACTCCTGGCAGGGGGATATCAATTTCGACACCATCTTGGATGAAATCTGGAAATTGATCGATCTCTGTCATAGTTCTGTTTCCCAGTTTGCTTAGGGCTCAGCATCAGGATACGATCCGTTGCAGGGTTCGTCAATATCAGACGGTGATTTCTGAGACGGATGGGTGGTCCGGGCAGGGGATTGCCCAGTTAACCCTCCCCACGGAGCCCAATCCTCAACTTTCCGCTTCCCACAAGGGAGCGGTATGATGTATCTTTCCCCCGCTTTTGACCGGAGTTTCGCTGCCTTCCCCTCCGGCGTTTCCCGGACCCGACCCGGGTTTGGGCCACGCAGACCGTGTGGGAGGGCATTTCTTTATCTAGGAGCAGTACTGTGTCGAAGACTCGTGACGCCATTCGTAACCTGGCGATTATCGCCCATGTAGACCACGGCAAGACCACACTTGTCGATGCCATGCTTCGTCAGTCCGGCCTCTTCCGTGACAATGAAGTGATCGCGGAACGTGCCATGGACAGCATGGACTTGGAGCGTGAAAAGGGGATTACGATCATGGCGAAGAACACCGCCATCCCCTACCTGGATACCATCATCAACATTGTTGATACCCCCGGCCACGCTGACTTTGGCGGCGAGGTGCAACGTATCCTGAAAATGGTCGACGGCTGTCTGCTGCTGGTAGATGCTTCCGAAGGACCGCTTCCGCAGACACGGTATGTGCTCTCGAACGCCCTTGATAACGGTTTGTCACCGATTGTGGTGATCAACAAGATTGACCGCCCGGATGCTCGCATCGCTGAAGTTGCGGACGAGGTTCTTGAACTTTTCCTCGACCTCGATGCCACCGAAGAACAGTGCGACTTCCAGACTGTTTACACCATCGCCAAGGATGGCACCGCCACCCTTGACCCGGAAGTCCCCGGCAAAGACCTTCGTCCGCTCTTTGATCTGATCATGGAGAAGGTTCCCGCACCGGAATATGATGAGTCCGAACCTCTGCAACTGCAGATTACCACACTTGACTACAGCGACTACCTCGGACGAATTGGCATTGGACGTATCACCAATGGGTCGATCAGGGTTGGGCAGACGGTCCTGATGGCGAGTGGTGAAAAAGGGTCCGTGAGCGAGAAGGCACGCATCAGCAAGCTGTTTGGTTTCTCGGGGCTGAAACGTGTCCCGATCGAATCGGCCGGGCCGGGCGACATCATCGCGATTGCCGGGATTGACGGTATCAGCCTCGGTGATACGCTGACCGATCCCGAGAACCCGAAGCCGTTACCGCCGCTTCGTATCGACGAGCCTTCTCTTGAGATGATCTTCTATGTCAACACGTCTCCCTTCGCGGGTCGTGAGGGGAAATTTGTCACCAGCCGTCAGCTGCGGGACCGTCTCAACAAAGAGATCCAGGGCAATCCATCGCTGATCGTCGAAGAGACCGGTAGCGCCGATGCCTTCCGTGTGCTGGGACGAGGCGAGCTGCAGTTTGCCATTCTGCTCGAGACCATGCGTCGCGAGGGCTACGAGGTTGCTGTCGGCAAACCGCGTGTGCTGACCAAGAAAGGCGAAGATGGTGCTGTACTCGAGCCTTTCGAGCTGCTGGTGATCGACTGCCCGGAGGATTACATCGGGACTGTCACCCAGGCGCTGGGCATGCGGAAGGGCAAGATGGCGAAGATGGTCAACCACGCCTCCGGCTGGGTCCGTCTGGAGTTCGAGGTGCCGATGCGTGGCCTGATCGGGTTGCGCTCCCTGCTGATTGTTGAGACACGTGGTACCGCCATCCTCAACCACTTCTCCATCGGCTGGCGTCCTCACACCGGCGAGATTCCGCACCGTGTCAACGGTGTGCTGATTGCCGACCGCACAGGGAAGTCGACCTCCTACGCTCTCCAGAACCTCCAGGAGCGTGGGCAGATGTTTATCAGCCCGACCGAGGAGATGTATTCCGGGCGGATCGTTGGCGAGAACAGCCGAACCGATGACATGTGGGTCAATCCGACGAAGGAAAAGAAGTTGACCAACATGCGCGCTGCCGGGTCCGATGACAACTATATGCTGCACCCGCCACGTCCGCTCACCCTCGAGGCAGCTCTCGAATTTATCGCGGAAGACGAGTTGGTCGAGGTGACCCCGAGCTCGCTCCGGCTGCGCAAACGTCACCTGACGGAAGAGGCGACCCGCAAAGCACACCGTGCTTCAGCGAAGTAGAGATTGTTTACATTTTGCGTCGAGTTGCGTCAGGTCGGAAGAGCTGACGCAATTTTTGTTTGTATAGGTAGAGCGTCCCGTCCCCCGGAACCTCACCACTGTTATGCCCAGGCTCCATGCCGGTGTCAACCGGCTCGGTGTTTGTGTTGGAGCCGTCGGGCATCCACTTTGCTCGAAGACGAGGCTTGCTGCGATGCCAGAGAGGATCCCCGACGCTCGCGAGTTCCCTGTCGGTCACGATCCGGCTGTCACCGGATTGCGAACTGGGGATGACACTCAATCATCCAGTTCGTACCCCCGCTCTCAATCTCTTCGATCCGAAAAATTAGTTGGATCGAACTTTCTGCTGACCCGTATCATCGGAAGAGGAACAACAACCCCCCAGGAGGAGCCATGAAGAAGACCGCTATTGGAATGACCCTGATGTTGCTCGCACTGCCCTTCGCTGCGAATGCACAGGGTATGATGCACGGCAAGCAAGACTCGACCATGACCAAACACGAGTGCGACGGCCAGTGCAAGAAACATGGAAAGATGCACGGCAAGAAGCACGGTAAAATGCATTCGCCGATAACAGCCGCGGTGTCTGTCCTGCATCCAACCGAGGGGAATAAGGTCCATGGTACGGTCTGGTTCAAGCAGACGGATGAGGGTGTGCAGGTGACCGCAAAGGTCGAGGGGCTGACCCCCGGCAAGCACGGCTTCCACATCCACCAGTTTGGGGACGCGACCGCGCCGGACGGGACCTCTGCAGGTGGGCACTTCAATCCCATGAAGGCAGACCACGCCGGCCCGATGACGGAGATGCGTCACGCGGGTGACCTTGGCAATCTTGTCGCCGATGACGAGGGGGTCGCTACCTACGAGTGGACCGATCCTGACCTGAAGTTCCACGGGCCTACATCGTTCATCGGACGAGGAGTGGTGGTGCATGCGGGTGAAGATGACCTGAAAAGCCAACCAACCGGCGCTGCTGGTGCACGTGTCGCGGTGGGTGTTATCGGTGTCGCGGAGTAGCCTGGCTGTGTAATCGTTGCGGCAGGTCTCTGGAGCTGCCGCATCCTCGGTCAGGTCGGGAGACCTGACCGAACCGATGACGGACCTGATCGAACGAGCATGGAACAGCTACCAGTGGGCCTCGCCCGGTCGGAGCCGCCCCTTGAGTCACGCTTCCCTCGTGAGTAGGTTTTCAGACGGGGGGAACAGCCGGGGGGAGGACACCGGCGTTATGGACCATTTCCAGGAGAAAACATGGCTGAGCATGCCTATCATGAGCCGTCGGGAGAATTGAGCCAGGAGACACGGGACCTGCACCGTGCGCTAGTTTCCCTGACCATTACCCTCGAGGCGGTGGATCGTTACTCGCAGCAGATTGACCTTTGCACCGATGAGTCGCTGAAGATGCTTCTCCAGCACAACAAGGAGGAGAAGCTCGAGCACACCGCGATGCTGTTGGAGTGGCTGCGACGCAAGGATGCAACCCTCAATGACGAGCTGCGTGAATTCCTCTTCAAGGAAGGCAACATTATCGATCCTCGTCACTGAGCGGGCATCGAGTTAAAGAAAAGAACGACCCGGGCTACTACCCGGGTCGTTCTCGTTAGGTCCAATCGCGATTCACCTGATGAAGCGACCCACTAGAAGGAATCAAAGTCATCGAATGCAAGATCATCTTCGCTTGCCACTCCACCTAGCTGCTTCATCCCGCCACGGGTGGTACCCGTCAACACACGGGATCCGCCACTTCTGGTAAGCGTGAACTCTTGCAACATGGAGGAAAGGGTCGCGGTCTGACCTGCCAGTTCCTCGGAGGAGGCGGCGGTCTCTTCGGCGATAGCGCTGTTGCCCTGGGTGACCTGATCGATGTCGGTTAAGCCGTCATTGATTCCCTTGATGCTCACACTCTGGTGGGAGACCGCTTCTGCGATCTCGCCAATGACCCCGCTCACCTTACCGACACCCGTAATAATGGTGCCCAGGCTGTCCGCGGTGTCGGTCGCAATCCTGCTGCCGTTGCGGGATCGCTCAATCGATTGCTCGATCAATTGGGTGGTTTCGGATGCGGCTTTCGCACTGCGTTGCGCGAGGTTACGCACCTCCTCGGCGACAACTGCGAAGCCCTTGCCGTGCGCCCCGGCACGTGCCGCTTCAACTGCCGCATTTAACGCCAACAGGTTGGTCTGGAAAGCGATCTCGTCGATCGTCTTGATGATCTGCGAAATCTCACCGGCCGCATTATTAATCCCTTCCATCGCGTCCAGCATTTTCGCCATGCGCTCATTGCCTTCCTCTGCGCTGCTGCGAACACCATCCGACAGCTTGCGTGCTTCATTCGCGTTGGAACCATTCGTTTCCGCCCGCTGCTGGACTTCCTGCATCGAGGAACTGATCTCCTCGAGGGATGAGGCTTGACGAGTTGCCCCATCGGAAAGGGACTGGCTCGAGGTGGAGACCTGTTCGGAACCGTTCTTCACCTGGTCCACCGCTTCCGAAATGTTGGTTAGGAGGTGGTTGAGACGACCCAGCACATTATTGATTGCGTCCTTGATGACAGCATGGTCGCCGTGATAGTCGCCTTGGACAGTCGCGGTAAAGTCACCGGTCTCCATTCTTTTGAGGACTCTTGCTGCTTCCTGGATCGGCGCGAGCAAGTTATCGATGGTGTGGTTCATTCCTTCGATCACATCACGGAATGCGCCGGACAGTTTTCCTGTGTCTGCTCGAACCGAAAGGTTTCCCTCTTCTGCCGCATTGGATAGTGTCCGTGCCTCATCCACCAGGTCTTGAAGGTTGCCACGGATCCTGTTAAGACCATCCGTAATAATCTGTTGCTGACCGGGTAGCTCTGGCATTTCACTACTCAGGTCACCGTCCGCATACTGTCCAATGCAATTCAGAGCTGTCATCAACGGTTGCACGACTGCTTCAAGGGCCTGGTTGACACCCTTGATCAGATCAGCGTAGGATCCGGCAAGTTTACTCTCGTCACATTCGCAACGTGCATCCAACTGCCCCTCGGCCAGTTTGTTTGTCGTCCGGGCGAGGTCGCTTTGCATCGTCCGCAGGCTGTTCATGATCCCCTGCATCGCGCGGCCCAACGAATCCTGATCAGAAGCAATGGGTGCATCCTCACTCAAATCACCGGCTGCTATACGTTGCGAAGCTACTTCTTTCGCGTGGAGGCTGTCGCGCAGCTGATTGAACGAATCGGCTAATTGACCTGTCTCGTCCTTGCTGTGTATCACCAGTTCCTCGCGCAGATCGCCCTGTGCGAGACGGCCTGCAAAGGAGACACACTTTCGGATGGCGCCGACGATGCGCGCGTTCACCAGCAAGTAGAGAATGATGATGGTGACGATCAGGGTACCGAATCCCATCAGGATCGCCCGGAAACGTTGCCCTGCAATCGAGGCCTGCGCTTCCTCCAGCGAAGTACGAAGAGTGACCACGGTGATTGCGTCGCCGACTGCTCCCCCATGGCAGTCTACACAGCTCTGGTCCGAGATGATCGGTGTCGAGATTCGGAGCACCGATTTGTCCTTGAACTCTTCGATACGGCTCTTTTCCTCGCCGTGAGCGAGGGTTTCACGTTCAAACTCATCAAGGGTAGCAGCGGCGGTTGGATCAATGATGTCCATGGGGATGACGCGAAGTTCACGAATCAGGCCAATGCTGGAAGCTTCTTCCTCGAAGGGGGTGACATCGGTCACTCCTTCACGCATGGCAAAGACCAGCGCCTGAACAACCATATGAGAGTTGCTCTCCGCCTGCTCCATCGCTGTGCTCATCTCGCGCTTCTGTTCCGCCTGAAGCATGAGGAAGATCATCGTCCCTAGAGTGATGAAGAGAGTGGCAAATGCAACCAGGGCAATCTTCCTTGATAGTGAAAGAGTCATTGTTGTACCTCGCTTTTCACGGACTCGTGTAGTAGTGGTTTACGGTTGATCCCCCTGATCACCTGTAAGATACATGTGAAAATGAGTGCAAAGATAGAATAAATATCAGGTACAGAGTCGATATTCGGTATATTAGCGTGAATCGCAAAAATTGTCTAATCGCTTAAATATAATTATTAGAGTACGAAATGAAGATTATGGAGCGTTTTTCAGTCATACCATATTAATAATTGATGATATATCTATTTTATAAAGAATAAGGATATTTTTATTTTCAAAATAAAGAAATCGTTCTTGCATAAGGCTGAAAGTTAGGAGAGCTTACCAACCAGGCAAAGGTGGGGGCGAGCTTGTCGCGAGGGCTCACAAGTGCAGACATTGTGATAAGTGGAACGAACGGGGGGAGTATGGCTCATCATACGGTACGGACTGCGTACAGGTCCTTGAGTGATCGGATCAATCACTTTCCGCAGGGTGCCCCTCCCGGGGAACTACTTTACAAGATTCTAGGGTTACTGTTTACCGAACGAGAAGCGGAGATGGTTGCCCTCCTGCCGATCAAACCCTTCACCACCGATACCGCCGCGAAACGTTGGAAAACAACCTCCGCCGATGCGCAGGTGACACTTGACACCCTGGCAAGCCGTGGCATCCTGGTGGACATTGAAAACCGAGAGGGGGAGTCGGTTTACACGCTTCCGCCGCCGATGGCGGGCTTCTTCGAATTTTCGATGATGCGTGTTCGGGATGACATCGATCAGGCGCTGCTCGCTGAACTGTTTCACCAGTATATCAATGTGGAAGAGGACTTTATCCGTGACCTCGTCTGCCGTGGCGAAACGCAGATGGGACGGACCTTTGTCAATGAACCAGCCCTCTCGAGCGAGCAACGTCTGGAAGTGCTGGATTACGAGAAGGCCTCCTGGGTGATCCACAGCGCAAGCGAGATCGGTGTCGGCATGTGCTATTGCCGTCACAAGATGGAGCACCTTGGACGTGCCTGCGATGCCCCGATGGACATCTGCATGACCTTCAACAGCACGGCTCAATCTCTGAATAAACATGGTGTCACCCGTAAAATTGAAGCGTCCGAATGCCTCGACCTGCTTGCCAAGGCGCACGAGAACAACCTGGTGCAGTTTGGTGAAAATGTCAGGGAAGGGGTCAATTTTATCTGCAACTGCTGCGGCTGCTGCTGTGAGGCTTTGATCGCGGCACGAAAATTCGGCCATCTACATCCTGTCCACACGACCAACTACATTCCTGTGGTCGATGCGGAAACCTGCAATGGCTGCAACCGTTGCGCGGAAGTCTGCCCGGTTGAAGCGATGACCATGGTTTCGGCGAACGATCCGGCTAAACCAAGAAAAAAACTGGCCCGTTTGAACGAGGATGTCTGCCTCGGTTGCGGGATCTGCCAGCCGGTTTGCAAGCCGGGCGCGATCCGCATGGAAGAGCGAGGGGAACGTGTCATCACCCCGCTCAACTCGGTGCACCGTGTTGTGCTGATGGCGATTGAACGCGGGAATTTGCAGGACCTCATCTTCGACAACCGTACTCTGACAAGCCATCGTGCACTGGCTGCCTTGTTCGGGGCAATCCTGAAATTATCTCCTGTAAAACGTGCCCTTGCCTCGAAACAGATGAAATCTCGTTACCTTGAATACCTGGTACAGCGTGCGGCTGTTTAGCATAAGGTCATCGAGGAGGTAGACTCTGAAGGTGCTGTTTTCAATACTCGTAATCCTCTTGGCTGGGTATGTGGCCTATGCCCTCTTTTTTCTGTTGACCCAGAGGCGGAAGGTGTTTCCACGTCATCGTATCCCGTACGATGAGGTACTAATCGGTCCTCCCGAGGATGCGGAAGTCTTGTGGTTTTCCGTCGAAGAGGGGGAAGCGGAAGCCTGGTTTTTCAAACCCATCGGATCAGTTCGTGAGCAGCCATGGCCTCTTGCGGTGGTCGCTCATGGAAATGGCGAAGTGTTGGATCGCTGGCCCTGGAAAGTGCAAAGTCTTCGCGAACGTGGGTTTGCAGTGCTCCTGGTTGAATTCCCCGGCTATGGACGCTCTTCTGGGATTGTATCGCAGGAGAATGTGACTTCGATGATGGTGCAGTCGTATGATGAGATCATCCAGCGGCCGGAAATCGACCCTCAACGGGTTATGTATGTGGGGCGTTCCCTCGGCACAGGTGCGGTCTGTGCATTAGCCGCTCATCGCCAGCCGAAGGCACTCCTTCTGATCAGCCCCTTTACCAGCATCCGGGACCACGCAGTGCGACGTCTACTGCCGCCCATACTGGTCAAAGATCCCTTCGATAATCTCAGCGTGCTTCGTGAGTTTGATGGGGATGTGATGATCGTGCATGGGCAAAAGGATCGACTCAATCCGCTGAATCAGGCCGAACGACTGAATGAAGCAGCCTCAAACAGTCGAATCCTGATCTATCCCGATGCTGCTCACCACAACTGTCCCCCCGACTGGATTGAGCTCTGGAAAGAGTGTGACTCGTTTTTTACAGATGCGGAATTGCTGCCTTATGAGTGAAGTTTTTCCGGAACATGTACAATTTTCGGCCCTGCCATTTCATGCTTAAGCGATCCATGCGTACACTCTGAGGAGACAGTTTTACCAGCCTCAACGCCCCCGCAACGAATCATGTCTCTGTAACGATCCGTCCACAACGGAGAGGAGGAGTCATGCATACCGCGACGAAGCAGTATCCAAAATGGGTGCAGTGCCGGGGAGATTTTGCAATAGAAATCCGGCCATTGCGTGCCGATCAGATCGGCAAACATATGGAATTTTTGCACGCTTTGGATGAACAGGACCTGGCCAAACTACCTTGTGATGTCAAAGATGTGGACTACCCCTCGACCCTGCGCGACCAGATGAAGGCAAACCAGGTGAAACGAGTTGTCGCCTGGTATGGTTTGAACGAGATTGTTGGCTCGCTTGTGCTTTACCCGGGAACAAATCGCTGGACAGCCCACACGGCAAATGTTGTCGTTGCAACGCATCCTGACTATCGAAGATTTGGGGTGGCGACCGCGTTGTGCGATGAAATTGTACCGTTTGCGAAAGAGATGGGCGTGAGTCACATTTATGCGCACCTCTCCGATTTCCACCGCGAAGGAACTGCGATGTTGAAAAAGATTGGGTTTCGCAAAGAGGCTACTCTTCCAGAGCATGTTCGGGACGCGAACGGTGAGTATCACACGTTGTACATCTATGGGATGAAGCTGAAAGCGCTTCAGGAAGCGATGGTTCTACAGATGGCTGGGCATGTACGCCTCGACCACCGAGTATGAGCCCAGTTGAGACAAAACGGGTAAAAGAGCGATTTTGTACGATTTCTCTCGAACGAGCATGATAGAAATGAGTTAACTGGAGACTTAGAGAGGGCTTCCGCAGTGTTTGCAATAACGCGCCTCCACGTCATGCCCTTCCTTCGAACAGGAAGGGCATGCTTGTGTCGAGACTTTATCTTTCATCGCGCCACGCATTTCGACGGAGACAATTCCGGTGGGGACGGCAATGATCGAATAGCCTAAAATCATCATGCAGGCGGCCAGGAACTGGCCGATAGTTGTCTGGGGTGCTATATCTCCATAGCCCACAGTGGTCATCGTGACAATTGCCCAGTAGATCGACTTCGGAATACTGGTGAAGCCATTCGCCTCCCCCTCAATCATGTACATCAGCGATCCGAGGATGAGAATGGCAGAGAGGACACCGAACAGGAAAACGGTGATCTTGCGCTGACTGCCGCGCAGAGCCCGCAGGATAATTTCCCCTTCCTTCAAGTAGAGCGCCAGCTTGAGCACACGGAAGACACGCAGAATTCGAAGGAAACGAAGGACGAGAAGATACTGTGCGCCCGGCAGAACCAGGCTGATATAGGTAGGCAGCACCGCGAGCAGATCGACGACCCCGAAGAAGCTCGTCGCATAGCGAAGTGGACGACGGACTGTGACGAGCCGAAGGATGTACTCGAAGGTAAAGAGGATGGTGAAACCCCATTCCGCGATGCGAATTTCCTGACTCCAGTTCTGACGAATCCCCTGCATGCTTTCGAGCATGACCGCGAGAGTGCTGAGGAGAATGGTCAGGATCAGCAGCAGGTCAAAGGTACGTCCCGCCGGAGTATCCGCTTCGAAAATGATCTCATGCAGTCGTGCACGCCAGCTGCCGGGTTGCAAGCTGTCGCTCATGGTGCCTCCGGGTGTTTTGGAGGTGGAGCCTCGGACGAGGCCTGTCTGAACTGGGTTCCCATCGACGATGGGAAGCAGTATGTTAGTCACTCAACCGAGCAAATGGTAAAATCAAACAACGAGAGAAGCATGCAGACGCTTGTCGGAGCTCCCGGAACATTGACCGTGCGTCACCCAATCCGTGCCTACGAAGTCGGCCCTTTGGGGACCGCCGGTCCAGCATTGTTGGCGAATATGATGCAGGAAACCGCCGGGCAGCATGCAACCAAGCTGGGATTATCAATGGAACGTCTGGCGCAAGACAACCAGGCGTGGGTTCTTTCCCGTCTCCGGATCGTCCTCGACCAGTTTCCTGCCAGTGGTGAAGAGATCGATGTTGTCACCTGGCCTTCTGCGGCGGACAAGCATACCGCCACCCGTGATTTCACCCTCTACACAACCGGGGGAGAGGTGGTGGGTCGAGCGACAAGTGCCTGGATCACCTTCGATTTATCAGCAAGAAAGATGGTCCCGCTACAACCGTACATCTACGAAGCGTATCCGAAGGAACGACCTGGACGCGCTCTTGAATTTGAACGACGTGTGCTGCCAAAAGTACGAAATGCGTCAACGAGTGAGCCAATCCGGTCACGACTGAGCGACCTGGACATCAACAGTCACGTTAACAACGTCCATTTTATCGAATGGGTGCTAGAGTCGGCCCCTGGTGTTGGGAAGCAGGGGCATCCTGTTGAGCTGGATATCCAGTTCAGGGCCGAATGTCCGGCGGGACAGGAGCTTGAATCACGTGCCGACCACGAGCCGGATAAGCCGGGCAGCATCATCCACTCCCTCGTGCATGAATCACAAGAACTGGTGCGTGCGGCGACTCGCTGGCTGGAGTAAGCTGGATCAGGAATCGGTAGGATCGTCCAGAATCGAGCGAACGAGTTGCAGCAGCTCCTTCGCAGTGAAAGGTTTTTGCAGGAAGGGAATTCCCAGCTCGATGATTTTGCCATCCTCGAGGGGTTCACGGTAGCCGGAGATGAAGAGCATAGGCAGTGTGGGCCATTTTTTAAGGACAATTTCAGCAAGTTCGGTGCCGCGAAGTTCCGGCATGACCACATCGGTAATCATCAAGTCCGGGTGGTCATCCGTCCCCTCAAGCCAATCAAGTGCTTCCTTGCCTGATTCGACCGCATCGACCGTATAACCATACGCCCTGATCGCTTTGATCAGGGTATTCCGGACAGCGATATCGTCCTCAACCAGCAGAATCCGTTCGGACCCACGGACAGGAATGGGGGTGCTTTCTGCCTCTTGGCCTTGTTCCACAGCGGTCTGGCTACGTGGAAAGAAGAGGCGGAAGGCTGTGCCTTCGCCCGGGGTGCTTTCTACCTGCAGGTGCCCGCCGGCATTGCGGACCACACCGTAGACAGTTGAGAGCCCCAACCCCGTTCCTTTTCCCGTCGGTTTGGTCGTGAAGAAGGGATCAAACACCTTCTGGAGTGTTTGGTGATCCATTCCGATTCCGGTATCCCGAACCTCGAGGATCACATGGTCACCCGAGAAGGTTCCGGTGTGGAAATAGCAGGAGGCGTTGTCCACGGCACGATTTTCAAGGTGAATGGTCAGGGTACCACCCGTCGGCATGGCATCGCGTGCGTTGATCGACAGGTTGACGATGGCCTGGTCAACCTGGCCGGGGTCAACACGAACCGCCCAATCCTCTTTCTCCAGCGCCAAAACCATATGGATGTCTTCGCCAATCACACGATGCAGCATTCGTTCCAATTCGAGGATCAGCTCACGCAGGCTGATGGTTTTCGGCTGATGCATGCGCTCTTTGCTGAAGGCGAGCAGGTGACGAGTCAGGTTTGCACCGCGTTGAGAAATGGCAAGGATTTCTTCAAGGTCACGTCGGAACGGATGCTCTTCCTTCAACTGGAAGAGGCCCAGCTCTGCATGCCCAACAATCGCTGTTAGCAGGTTATTGAAGTCATGGGCGACACCGCCCGCGAGACGACCTACAGACTCGAGACGTGAGGCCTGATCGAGCTGACGTTGTAGCCGTTTCCGCTCAGAAATATCCCGCATCACACCCTGGATGGCGGGACGTCCCTCGAACTCTACCCGGCTGCCGTATACTTCCACCTCGAGTTCGCTGCCATCCTTCTTCAGCATGAACACTTCGTAGCGCATCACGTCCACTTCGCCCAGTTCGCGCTGCTTCAGGTTCTCGAGGACGATGGGCATGGAACGGGGGCTGACTACTTTGTCAATGCTATGGCCGATCAATTCACCTGGCGAATCATATCCCAGCATACTGGCCTGAACACGATTGCAGAAAATGATGTTGTTCATCTGCAGGATGTAGATCCCGTCCAGCGAATTGTCGATCAGCATCCGGTATTTCTTTTCGCTTTCGCGAAGCGCTTGCTCGGCGGCTTTGACTTCATCGATCACTCGGGTGATCGAGATGATGTGTGGTTCACCATCCAGCATCACCGTCTTGGCAGACATCAACCCGGTGTGGATAGATCCATCCTTGAGGGCAAAATTTGCTTCCAGATTCTGAACTTCACCCGTCCTGCTCAAACTTTCGACCATACGGTCACGGTCAGATGGATTATCCCAGATGTTCAGATCGAGCGATGTTTTGCCCAGTACTTCTTCATCGGTATAGCCAGACAGCTTTCGGAACCCTTCATTGATCGCAACATACTTTCCATCGGCGAGACGGTTGATATTGATGGCATCTGGACTCGTTTCAAAGGCCAGACGGAATCGTTCCTCAAGCTCATTCATGGCACGTTGCGATTGGACTCGATCGCTGATATCTCGCACAATGGCGAGGATCGTATGATCCTGATTTGGAACACAGGTCAAACTGACTTCAGCGTGAAAAACCTGCCCAGTCCGCGTTTGATGCAGCCAGTTGAAGAAAAGGCTTCTCTTCTGCTCGAGTTCAGTCAGAAGGCGAGCTTCTCGATCAGCACTTCGGACATTGTCTTTCTGGAATTCAGGCGACAAATCGGAAGGGCGCATACCCATTAATTCAGTACGGCTGATATCGAACAGCTCCAGAGATTTTTCATTGCAGTCTACAATGATATTTTTTTCCATCACAAAGATGGCATCATTCGCTTTTTCGAAAAGGGTTTTGTACCACGAGGAGCGGATCATCAGTGCAAGGCTGTCTCGTGTCCGTTCGCTGATATCCCGCACAAGGCATTGGTAGTAGGCGGGTTCGTCATTTTTCTTGTAACGTCTTCCATACAGCTCGATCAACAAGGGGGTATGGCTCTTCTGCAAGAGTTCAACCAACAAACCGTTGATCCTGCCTGCTTCACGGTATTCGGCAAAGATTTCGTCAAATTCGTTTGAAAAGGGCCGGACCAGGAGCGACGCAAACCTTACTCCCTCGATCTCACTGGCTGAATACCCAGTCAGCGTCTCCCAGTGGTGATTCACTGATAGAACGATCCCCTGTTCGTCCAGGCTCATCTGGGCCAGACTGGCCTGTTCGAAAAGGTCATCGATGTTTTCTCGAGTGGTCTGCAGGCTCGACTCTGCGCGGTCACGTATGCGTTGACCAGCACGAGAAAGAAAAAAGACCAGGATTGCGAGCAGAACAAACAGGGCAGAATGAACAAGGAGGTAGGGAAGGGGGAGGCTGGGAAGCTCAGGCAGGAGCCAGCCTGTCACAACATGGGCGACACTCATCATGACCATCCCGAAGAGCGGGATGATCACAGCCAGACGAAACGCATTACGTGTTGCTTTGTCCATTTGCCCCTTCATGCTGTGCTGACCTGAAAAAGTTAGCGGTTAGCCCCCACAAAAACGAGGTGCATGCTGAAGACCCGCAATAAAGCGAAACAGATACTGCTGATCGCGAAAACGATAAATGCTAAATTGCAGGTTCAGCGAATTTAAGAGATTGGATGAAGTCCATTGATGGATAGAGAATAGGGGAGTAGTCCGAAGAGAGCCAAATTATCGCTTGCTAACTCGGATGCTTATCCCTGGATTTTTGCGCATGAAGGGTCCAGCTCTTGCCTCTATTTTACCCCTAGCCTTTTCCCCAATCGATAGAGGTTGCCGCGATCCACCTCGAGTTTTTCAGCAGCTTTTGACCAGTTCTCACCAACCTCCTCCAATACATGACGGATCAACTCCCTTTGAAAGTTATCAACTTCAACTCGAAGGGATCGGACAGGTAACACGGAGTTGGCAAGATCTTGGGTGGGGGGAGCAGGCATCCTGGTGGGTAGATCAAACATGTCCGGTGTCAATGTAATGCGGCTTCCACTTTCCTGTTGAGCGGCCCGCAGTGCGGCTCGGGTGAGCACATGTTCAAGTTCACGAACATTGCCAGGCCAGGTGTAGTCTTTCATCATCCGTAATGAATCTGCTGACAATTGAAGGGGCTGGAGGCCAAGGCGGGCACGAGCACGATCAAGGATATGTTCAGACAGGAGACGCAGGTCGTTCCCTCTCTCTCGAAGGGGTGGAACCTCGATTGGAAAAACTGAGATTCGATGATAGAGGTCGGGTCGAAACCGACCCGTTTTTACTTCATGTGGAAGATCTCGATTGGTAGCAGCTATCACTCGGACGTTTGCCTTGAGCGGTTCGTCTGCTCCAATCCGTTGAATCTCTCCCGATTGCAGGGCGCGTAACAAAACAGGTTGGATTGAAAGAGGTAATTCTCCAATCTCATCCAGGAACAAAGTCCCACCGTCTGCCAACTCAAATTTTCCTGCCCGGTCCTCCGTCGCGCCGGTGAACGATCCTTTACGGTGCCCGAACAACTCGCTGGCAGCCATCGATTCAGGGAGGGCTGCGCAGTTTATGTAGACAAGGGGGCGATCTGATCGGGAGGAACGAGCATGGAGGAGACGTGCGACCAGATCCTTACCGGTCCCTGTCTCCCCTTGCAGCAGAACGGATAAGTCTGATTTTGCGACGATATCAATTTCGCGCTTGAGTTGCTCCATAGGATCGCTGTTTCCCACCAGGTTGCCACCCTCACGCTGCAGTGCATCCGCGACAAGAGTTCGTGCCACGATTCCCCGTTTTTCTGCCAGACTTTCAAGTGCATCGATCAAACCGGCAGTTTTCATTGCTGCTGCAGCAAGGGCAGCAAAGGTTGCAATATCCTGGTCTGGCACATGATCGAAGGACCCTGGCTTGAGTGCGTCGAGTGTCAATGCCCCCACAAGGTTCTCGTCAACATAGAGCGAGGCACCCATGCAGGCGTGAACGTGCAGGTGACCATCCTTTTCCTTTTCCACCAGTCCGTCGTAAGGATCGGGACGTGGATCGTCGGCTGCAAAACGGACCGGGTGCCGACTTGACAGGATTGCATTCAAGCGTGGATGAATAGAAGGATCGAGTGTTCGGTTGAGCAGGGAGGGATGGAGTCCTTCAATCGCCACCGGAAGGAGGCCACCGTCGCTGGTGAGTCTTAGAAGCGCGGCGGCGTCACAGGGGAAAACCCTCTTCACAGCTTCGACCAGCCTTTGGTAACGTTTTTTTCCCGGGAGGGTGAGGGTGAGATCGAGGGCCACATCGAGGAGAATGGCGGTGAATTGTTCGCTGGTTGTGTATTTGACATCGCCTGTAGTCATAATGACATCCAATGTTGGTTGTGATAATGACAACGTAGCCCCATAAGCCTCGGATATGCAAGAGGTTCATTCTGGCACGACGATTGCCCTTACAAGTATCAGCGGTGAAACTTCAACCAGGAGAACATCATGCAGTCGTTTACGATTAATGATACTGTCGGCACCATCGCAGCACGTCAACCAAGCTCATACCGTGTGTTCATGGAATATGATATTGATTTTTGCTGTGGGGGGAACCGTTCGCTGAATACCGTTTGCGAGGAAAAGGGCTTGAACTCAAGCCAATTGCTGGATCAAATCCATCAGGCCCTGGGCGGTCAAGAGAGTGACGTGAACTGGGAAGAAGCCTCCTTCCTTCACTTGATCAGTCACATTGTTGATGCATATCACCGTCCGTTACGGGATGAACTGCCACGATTAACCTTCATGGCGGACAAAGTTTACAACGCTCATGCGGATCGCTATGCCGAGCAGCTATCCGGGCTGGTGGAGGTGGTTAAAACGCTGGCGAAGGATCTGCTTGAGCATATGGACAAGGAAGAGCAGGTCCTTTTTCCGTCGGTTCTTGGAGGCAGTGGAACATCTGCAGGCGGGGCTGTCCACGCGATGGAGGTTGAACATCGTGAAGCTGCACTTGCTCTTGAAGGGATTCGCAAACTCACGAATCAGTTCACGCTGCCCTCAGATGCCTGCAACACCTGGCGCGCATACTGGGAATCGCTGCAATGGCTTGATCGCGAGCTGAGACGTCACATTCACCTCGAAAACAACGTCCTTTTTCCCCGTGCACTCGCGGGGTAAACGGACATCATCTCACAAAAACTGGGGGATTTTCGGATGATCTTGAGAACAAGAAGTATCTCGCTCATGACCTTAACGTTACTACTTCCCGTTATTGCTCATGCACATTGTGACACGTTGGATGGTCCGGTTGTGGAAGCTGGGCGGAAAGCGCTGGCAGAGAAAAATCTCAACTACGCATTGATCTGGGTACAGCCAGAAGAAGAGCATGCATTGCGGAGTTCCTTTGAGACTGCGCTTCGCGAGCGGGCAAACGACCCTGAAAAGGCAGATCAAAGCTTTTTTGAAGCCCTTGTCCGATTGCACCGTCAGGGAGAGGGTGAGGAATACACCGGTTTGAAACCTGCGGGCAGTGGTAACGACCCGATCATTCCACTTGTTGACGCGGCTGTTGCTTCTGGTTCAGCCGATGAGTTGGTTGCACGACTCAATCAGGCGCTCGCCAAACGTTTTCACCACGACATCGCCAAGCTGCATCGACTGGCCGAGTTTGATCCCGGTGATGTCGAACAAGGGCGTCACTATGTTGAGGCCTATGTGGGATTTCTACACGATGTGGAAAACCTGCACAATGTGATGCATGGAGGTAGCGAACATCGCTGAACATAGCGGCACAAGGGAGTTTGCCTGAGACGAACTCCCTTGCGCTGCTCTTATTCATCCTGGTTCTTCTTCTGAATCATCCCTGTCGGACCGCATCTCCTCGTCCGGTTCATTCTCCATGGCACTGAGAATCGCCTCCCCATCCGATTCAAGTTGAGTGCGGAATTCGGTGCCGTAAATGTCCAGCAGTGTCAACAGGAGTGCCGCGATCACTGGGCCGACTATAAACCCGCTTACACCGAACACAGCAATCCCCCCAACCGTACTGAAGAAAATCATCAGGTCGTGCATGCCGGCATCCCGTCCAACAAGACGTGGACGCAGCAAATTATCGATGTTGCCGACAATGACCGCTGTCAGCAGGGCCACCACAACCCCCTGCCAGATGTTCCCGATCAGCAGCAGGTAGATGGCCGCAGGGTAGAGCACCAGCCAGGCACCGACCATCGGGATGATCGACAAAACCACCATCACTACCGCCCAGAGGGGCCAGGAGGGGATACTGAAGGCCCAGAGGATGATACCGCCTAAGGTTCCCTGGATCACACCTAACAGCAGGGAGCCACGGACTGTGGCGCGGGACACCGAGATAAAGCGCTCGAGTATGGCATCCTCGTACTCATCCTGCATGGGGCTCAGGTACCGCAACCGTTTCACCAGCGACTCACCATCGCGGAAGAAATAGAACATCGTGAAGAGGACGATAAAGAGGTTGACCACAAACTGGAAGGTGGTGCGGGATGTCCTGTTGATCATCTGCGCGACAATCCTGCCGGATGCCTTACCGATGTCGCTCAGGGTTTTCTGCCAGTCAATTTCAAGGGGAAGCAGGAAATGTCCGATCCGTGAATCTTTGAACTTCGCCAGGGGATTGTCCGAAGCCTTGGACATGAACTGCTTGACCGATTGTTCCGATCCTTCATAGAGGCTGATAGCCTCGCCGGCAATCATGTTGCCGATCAGGTAGAGTGGTCCCAGCAGGATCAGCAGCAACAGGATACAACTGAGGATGGACGCAAGGCCGGCTCGTCCTCCCAGCTTACCACGCAACCAGCGATAGAAGCCATGGAAGAGACCTGCAAAGACAGCGGCGAGCAGGATTGGAATCAGAAACATCCGGATCATGTAGAGAAAAACAACCGCAAGCAGCGCGAGCAGGGCAAAGAGATAGCCGCGTCCAAGGAAATGTGGTTTGTGCTCCGGGGTTGGTGAGGGCGATTCCATGGTGTCTCCTCTCTGGTAGAGGTGAATCGTACGCAGACCTGCTGCCCGGCGCAAGGGGGGGGATGGCCATCGGTCGAAGTCTCCGGGCAAACAGTACGTGAGTTAGGTTTGAAAAACTCTCTTCCTCCCGTCCAGGACTGGTTTTGACCCCACCCACCCACCCTACCTTCTTTTCAGCCCACCTGGGGCCGGTACGATTGGCAAACTTGGACGGTTGCATGACGAAACGATTTCCGATGACGCAGACTCTTCTGACACTCCTGATGATGGTTCTTTTCCTCCAGGGCGGAGTGGTGCGGGGGGATGAGAGCGCAAATGAGATGCAGGATGAGGCTCAGGCATTCCTTGAGCACTACACCAGCCGCTACCAGCATCTCTACATCGCCTCGGAAGAGGCGACATGGCAAGCGAATATCCGCATTGTCGAAGGAGATTCGACCAACGCGATCCGCGCCAACCAGGCACGTGAAGCGATGGCAGCTTTTACCGGGTCACGTGAAAACATCGAGACCGCACGTTCCTTCCTCAAGCACGAGGATCAGTTGACCAAGCTCCAGGTCAAACAGCTTGAGGTTGTTCTGCGCAAAGCTGCGAACAACCCCGCAACGGTGGAGCCGCTGGTGAAGCGACGTATCGCTGCGGAAACCGCCCAGGTGGAGAAACTGTACGGATTCGATTTCACGCTGAATGGAGAGTCAGTCACGACCAATCAGATTGACCGAATTCTGAAAACATCCGATGATCTCGAGCTGCGCCTCGCTGCCTGGAAGGCATCCAAAGAGGTCGGCGTTGGCCTGAAGGATGGCTTGAACAACCTGGTTGCCCTACGCAACAAAACCGTCCAGGCATTGGGCTACGATAACTTTTTCCAGTACATGGTCTCCGAGTATGACATGTCCGTCGAAGAGCTGGTAGCGATGACGGAACAGTTCAACGTGGAGTTGCGACCGCTCTTCCGGGAATTGCACACCTACGCACGCTACACCCTCGCGGAAAAATATGGGGAACCGGTTCCTGACCTGTTGCCAGCCCACTGGTTGCCCAACCGTTGGGGCCAGGACTGGAACGCGATGATCGAGGTAGAGGGCTTGGACCTGAACAAGGCACTCGAAGGCAAAGATGCTGAGTATGTGGTCCACGCGGGCGAAGACTTCTATGTCAGCCTCGGCTACCCGGAACTGCCAGAGGTCTTCTACGAGAAATCCTCGCTTTACCCGCTGCCCGATGGAGCAGACTACAAGAAGAACAACCACGCCTCCGCCTGGCACATGGATCTCGAGAACGATGTTCGCAGCTTGATGAGTGTCGAACCAGATGCCGATTGGTGGGAAACGGTTCATCATGAGCTCGGTCATATCTACTACTACATGGCCTATAGCAACCCGGATGTTCCCCTGCTGCTGCGTGGCGGTGCGAACCGTGCCTACCACGAGGCAGTTGGCAGCCTGCTCGGTCTTGCCTCGATGCAGCAGCCTTTCCTCGTCCATGTCAACCTGATCGAGGAGGGCACCGAGTACGACAAGATGGGGAAGATGCTGAAAGAAGCGATGAACAGCGTAGTCTTCATCCCTTGGTCGTGTGGTGTGATGACCCATTTTGAGAATGATCTCTATGGAGAACCGCTGTCGCAGGATCAGTACAACGAGCGTTGGTGGGCATTGAAGCGGCAGTACCAGGGGATCGTTCCGCCCGAACCTCGCGGTGAAGAATATTGCGATGCAGCCTCTAAGACACATATTAACAATGACCCAGCCGGATATTACGATTATGCACTTTCGAGAATTTTGTTACAACAGCTGCACGATCATATCGCGACCGACATCTTGAAGCAGGATCCGCATGCGACCAACTATTATGGCAGCGAAGAGGTCGGCGAGTTCCTCTGGTCGATGCTCGAGGTCGGAGCGACAGGCGATTGGCGTCAGATGCTGATCGACAAAACAGGGTCCGGCCTTTCTGCCCAGGCGATGCTCGACTACTATGCTCCCCTTCTCGCATGGTTGCAGGAGCAAAACGAGGGACGGACTGCAACTCTGCCCGAGTAGTGGACTAGTTTGAATGACGGACCCGACATGACATGCAGGGTGAAGAAACCAACTAATGACCGGGAGGGATCATGGCCAACAACCCCGTGATGATTGCCGAGTATTCGAGTGTACTCGATGCCGAACTGGCACGCTCCCGGCTGGAGGCGTCGGGGATCGAGAGCTGGGTGATGAAGGATGATGCCGGCGGCATGCAGCCGCAGCTCCAGATTACCCAGGGCGTAAAGCTTTTTGTCGACGAGAAGGATATCGACGAGGCGCTGAAGGTTCTCGACTGGGAGGATGTTTTCGAGGACGATGAATCCGATGAAGAGGGGGACGAGGAGGTGTAACCTCGAACCTGCCAGAAACGTAGAACGCCCTCGTCAGCAAAGAGACGAGGGCGTTTCTCTCTCCTACTTCAAAACCCTTATTCGTGACGAAGAGCATCGGTCGGATTTGAGGACGCCGTCCGCCAGGTAAAAAGAAGTACTGCCGCCCAGGAGAGCAGCAACACCCCGACACCTGCTGCCACTTGGAAGGGGAGGGTGTGTGGAAGATGATAGGCGAAATTCTCCAGCCACCGTTTCATCAGCCACCAGCCGAGCGGTAGCGCGAGCAGGTTGGCGCCGATCACCAGCAGCGTGATTTCCTTTCCGAGCAGGGTCAGGATTTGACGAGTGGACGCGCCAAGTGCTTTTCGAATACCAATCTCCCGAGTCCGTTGCCCGACATGCAACGATACCAGCCCGATCATCCCCATCACTGCAAGGAAAAATGCCAGTCCCGCCGCCGTCGCGACGATGGTTCCCCAGCGACGATCCTGCTGATAAAGCGAATCGATCTGCTCGTCAACAAAACTCGCCTCGAAGGGGGCCTCCGGAACGAGTTCCTGCCATGTGCGCTCGATGTGATTCATTGTCGCCGGGATGTTGTCCGGTTGGAGACGAATCAGAACACGTTGGATGGTGGGCAGATTCCAGGAGCGTGAGTTGCTGCTGCTTGCTGGGGGGTTGTATGGTTTGAGGGTCATCACAAGCGGTTTGATGGGCTCGTGCAGACTGCTGAAATGGAAGTTCTTCACGACACCAACAATCTGCTGCCCGCGCGGAGTGTCCCCCGGTAGATCAGCACCAATGGGCTGGTCGATCTGAAAATACTCCACCAGTGCTTCGTTGACTACCAAAGCACTTGTTCGGTCCGAGGTGTTGGCAGGGTCAAAGAAACGACCTGCTGCCATGTCGAGCTGAAGAACGTCGTCGAATTCCGGCCCTATGGTATTCTGGAAGATTTCATGCATCAGTCCCGGACCCGACGACCAGGAATGGGTCACCCACGGGATGCTGAAGGAGCAGGAACTCCCGGTCATCGATACAATGCCGGGGTCACCACCCAGATCAAAGCGCAATTTCTCAACCAGCTCCATCCCGCTCTCATCCTGGTTGGGGTACTCCAACACAACAAGCTGTTCTCCATCATACCCGAGGTCGCGGATTCGCATGTAGCGAAGCTGCAGCATCATCACCACCGTGGCCGCGACCAGAGTGATCGAGAGGGTGAACTGGATCAGCACGAGCGAACGTCTTAGCGCATTTTTACCCCCGAGCTTGCTCTCGCCACGGAAGGCATGGACAGGGCTGAAGCCGGACAACTGCAAGGCGGGATAGGTCCCGGCGAGCAGGACTGTGATTCCCCAGAGGGCGAAGACCATGCCGAGACCGGGCAGCGAGGGGCGAATTGAGAGGGACGATTCCGCCAGACGATTAAACAGCGGCAGTATCAACTCGACCGAGCCGAGCGCGATCAGGATCGCCATCCCTGTCAGCAGGGCAGTTTCCAGCCAGAAATGACGGATGATCTGCCCACGATTTGCGCCGAGCACTTTTCGCACCCCGACCTCGCGAGAACGAACCGTGGCTTGCCCGGTCGCCAGTGCGGTGAAGTTGATGCAGGCGGTGAGGAGGATGACCAGTGCGATTAGCGCGAGGATAATCGATCCGGATGCCGAGGCTTCCACCGGAAAATTGCGCGGGTTGCTCAGCATGATGTGCAGGTCGGTCAGGGGTTGCAGCGAAAAGCTCAATGTACCGAAGGTATTCAGATCGGTGATGCCGATGGCTTTCAGGTGCGCATTTAACGCTTGTTCCGCGTCAAAGGGATCGGTTCCCGATTCAAGCAGGAGGAATGTTTCGGAGTAGACACTTCCCCATCCACCGCCATACATACGGGCAATCGCCTCGGCCTGCACCTGGAAGGGAAGCACAACATCTCCAGCAAAATGGCTGTTCGCTGGCAGTTCCTCCATTACACCGGAAACCGTAAATGGTTCGAAATCGTCCCCGATCCGGACCTGTACCATCCTGCCCAGGGGATTTCCCTCGCCGAAAAGCCGGATTGAAAGGGCAGTTGAGATCACCATCTTTTCCCTGCCGTCCAACGCGGTGGATTGGTCACCCCATTTCAACGGGAAATCGAAGAGGGTAAAGAAGCCGGGATCGGCGTAGAAGAGGGATTCATCGTAGAGGCTGTTCTGGTGGCGAAGCAGGCCGGGACCATCGGTGTAGCGAACAGCGCTGATCGCTCCCGGAATCGCTTCCAAAGCTTCATCCGCGAGCAGGTCGGCAACTCCACCACCCACCTCGGTGTCCCCATCACTCTGCACACGGGATTGGTTGACACGATAAATCTGGTCGGCATGAGTGTGGAAGCCATCATAGCTCCACTCGAAATTGAGATAGAGTGCGAACAGCAGGCAGGCAGCAACCCCGAAGGTGAGTCCGATGATATTGATCATGCTCGTAAAAGGCTGCCTGCGAATTGCTCGCAGACCGGCTTTCAACATGGTGTAAAACACGCTTCAACTCCGGATGGTGGGCGATACAGCAGGTAATACAAGCTCCATGCCGATCCGTAAAATCTTGTTTTCAGATAATATAGAACTCGCGTCCAGGTCATAACCGTCCGCATTCGTACACCATCTGTCCCACTCCCGGTCAGCTACGAGCGCGGGTCAAGGTGTTCCTATTTCAAGAGGACCACCTTCTGACGGCTGTCCAGCTTTCCGGGGATGGATGCGTGGAGGAAATAGACCCCCGAGGAGAGGCCGTCGGCGTCTAGCATGATTCGCTTTACCCCAGCCGGAGCGGGACCACTGTAAAGCCGCTTCACCTCCTGCCCAAGCAGGTTGTAGAGCTTCAGCTCCAGCCTTGCCGCAGTAGGCAGGTCTACCTGGATGATGGTCGATGGGTTAAAGGGGTTCGGGCGGATCGGGTGCAGGGCGAAGCTATCGGGGAGGTTGCTGATGGTTGCCTCATCTATCCCGGTTTCAGCAGTGCGTACGATGATATCGTCGATGTAAAAGCCGGTGCCATTGTCCCAGAAATGAGGATAGAGCGAAATGCGGACACGCGTCGATGGGTCCTGACGATGGTTGGTGATGGGGAAGGTCCATCGTTCCCAGCCCTGGGTTGGACCAGCATGGTAGACAAGCCGTGCTGAATCACCGTCCGCATAGAGAAGCTTCACGCTGGTCCGTGCGGTGAAGGAGAGGTCAACAAACGCGAACAGATCGAGCTCCCCGGTTCCTATCAGATCAAAGGGTTCGCTGGTCATGTGGGTGGCCTGGATCGAAGGATAACCCTGGAAGTCTTCGTGTCCCCAGTGGAGCGAATGCGCACCGGAGATGGAACGGTCATCTGTGCGGTGCCAGAAATTGTCCGAGAAGGTCCAATTGTCCGTAGCGAACCCCTCGAATGAATCGAGCAGGGGATAATCCCCGATCTGGAAGAAGAGGGTATCCCTTGCGACAAGCCGTCCATCTTGATCGAGACGGATCGGAATCTGGATGATCCGTAAATCGGGACACTGATTGTCAATATGGACACGGAATCCCGTGATCGTACGAGAAGTTCCGGCTGGGAAATCGGAAATGGATCCGCTTCCTGCCAGGATCTCAACAAAGGGGTCGCTCGCCTCAAGTTGGACATCCAAGTCAGCCACCGAACCGCTGCCCGCGTTGCTCAGCACGGCATCGATGATAAACGTTTCACCCGCTTCATAATTGCCGTCACCATCGCCTGCTTCTTCGGTGATATTCATGCCGCTGAGACGGATTCTCGGTGCGTGGATCAGGTAGGCGGCTCCGGTTTGACGGAGCGGTTCGTTCCCCGTTACCTCGAAGCTCATCGAGAGACGGAAATAGTGCCCATCCTCAGCATCCGACGCGATCTCGAGCGGGACCATGGCCAGTGCACTCGCCACCTCTCCAGGCTCAACATGGTTGAAGCCCACCAGCTGAGTACCCAGGCTGACAGCATCATCCGTCTCAGCGAGTCGGATTCGGAAATGCTCAGCAGTCTCGGTACCAACATTCCGCACCCGGAGGTTGAGCATGACACGTTCCCCCGCGTCGATCAGCCCATCCCCATTGCCCTCGCTGCCAAACTCGCCGTTGTCATAGACGTCGGTTTGTTCCAGACGGATATCCCGTCCAACACCACGGGTGGCTGTAGTGATGCGGTAGGCCATCCCGGAATGGAGCGGTGGTTCGGAGGGGTTTTGACGGCGGGCGTAACTGAGCTGCAACCCGCTGGACCCATCGCTATTTCGCAAGCCGACGGTCGCGAAGTTTTCGGAGGCATCAAGGTCGTGAATTTCGGCGTACTGAAAAGCGATCTCGTTATCACCGGTTTCGGTCGGATAGTGTTCCTGGTCGTAGATCAAGACTTGAAAGTTTTGCGCCTGGCTGTCATCCAGACCGTAAGGGAGACGAGCATCCGACCACTGGATGATAAAGACCCCTTCTTCCTCGTTGTGGTAGGCGGACACCCGCCCACGATCGAGGTAGAGGTCATCCCAGAAGGGGGCAAGGATGTTGGTCGGTCCGGGGCCGCTTGGGAGGTTCCAATTACGAAAATTGACATCCTCGGTATGTCCGAATGCGATCCAGCCATTGGAGCAAATGCTGATCTGGCTGTAGGTCTCGCCAAAGTACTGGACATCGAAGGGGAGGTATCGCCAGGTGACACGGTCCTGCTCGTCTCCGTAGTCCGGCAGATAAACTTGAGAGCCGGGCCCACCACGTCGGGCATCAATCTCGAACCAGTCGAAGGCAGGACGACCATAGGTGCCGTAGTCGCTGTCGTCGTAGGCACGGTAACCGTAAGCATCGGGCAACGATGGATCGCCCGGCCCCGCTACACCCGCAACAAGGGTGAACGTGCCGCGTTCCACACGTCCCGAGGGGTCGCTTGCTCGCCAGCCGATGGACCAGCGATCCCCGGTAAATGCCTCGTCGCCAATCGAAATAGACAGCGGTGTCGCAAGCAGGCCGTCTTCACCCGGTTGTAAAGCAGGCAAGGTGGTGATTCGTCGCACCGCGGTGAGGGGCGCTCCTTCCGGCAGCACAATCTCGAAGTCGCTTTCAATACTGGCGAGCGATCCGTTATTGACCAGCTGCACAACTCCGGTCGCATTTGTGCCGGGACCATCTGTCACGAAGACATCTTCCGTCAGCTCGAGGGAGGGAGCCTCGACAGTCAGCGGGAGACGGAGGCTGCGTGTACCATTCGCAAACTCAAGGCTCAGCAGCAATCCCAATTCCCTGCCATCTTGAGCATTTACCGGAACCTCAACTGCGAAACTCTGAACCGGGTTAGCCTGTTCGCCGGGAGAACCAAGCGAGGTATAGCTGTTGGTTCCGCCGAGGATGTCCGCACGGCTATCCAGAGAGGTTAGGGTGGCGGTGAACCCTTCCTGAGCTCCTGTTCCGCTGTTGCCGATGTACGGGGTCAGCGTCAACTCGGCACCGGGATGCACGGGACCACTGATGGTCAACGAATCGAGACGGACCGCGAGGGGAGCATCGCCGACCAGCAGGGTGTCGATTGCCGGGATGGCGTTGTACATCGTGGCGGTCAGGACCAGTTCACCGACCGGCGGTAGTTGTTCGCTAAAATCGAAGCGAACAGTGCCGTCCCGGTCGCTGACCAGGGAGAGCGGACCCCAGCTCGCGCCAGAAACCGCAATGTGGGCTCCCTCAACCGGGGTCCCTTCGCTGTCAGATACTGATACCGGTAAATCGTTGGCCCCGGTGGTCAAGCTTTCCGGGTAGTCCAACGTCAATGGTTCTGCTGTGCGGGACCGCACCAGCAGCCCCGGGTCGCCGAGGATATTGTAGGTGTGGAAATAGAAGAGGGCGGAGGACTCGCTGTTGCCCGGTTCATGATTGTTGGGGAACCCGTTCCAGATGTTCTGTTTGCCCCTGAAAATGATCGGCCCCAGTGTGGTCATCCCCTCACGCAGCAGACCGGTATAGATCCCGGTCGACATACAATTGTTCCAGCGTGTGTGCGTGTCGATTTCGCTGGGGCCGACAAAGGCCACTCCGCCGATGGGAATGGTCGGGGTGCCGGCTCGCAGGAAGGCCTCGCCCAGGCAGGGATCGGTTTCATCGTCGAAACGCCCCACACCACAGACCGTGCCAGTGACAATTGGAGTACGTCCGGCATTCTGCAAACCGAGGGCATCCTGCACATCAAAAACGGGCTGTACCCAACCTGATGGGGAGCCGAACCCACGGTATGACACCCATCCGACACCATCGTTCATTACCGCTGCCTGGGGACCGGGTGTGGTGATGTCCGGCGCCCACACCGAGTCCACCTGGCTGAAGCCGAATCGCAACATCTCACGCCGTATCCAACTCGATGTCAACCCTGTAGAACTGTAGGTCGCATCGCAAACCACCAGCCCACGTTGCACCCAGTCCGGATCATTGGCCAGGTAGGTGCCTTGTTCGTAGGCGATGGATTTGCGGGCGATGGTTCTCGCCTCGAGTGGGGAACGGATTGACCAGCGTCCTACCCAAATGTCGGGGAAATAGTCGTCCCCGGCGAGCAGGGAGTAGGGGTGGTCGGTCACAATCGGGCCGTACGGCTGGGAGGGGTAGTAGCTGCCAGGGATACGATTTCCCCAGACCGGATCAGCAACAATCAACAGGTATTCCGGGGGGACGTCCGCATTGTTGAAACGCGCCTGGATACGGCTTTTGACCACCGCAAATGTGGTTGAGGTACCGGTTTGCAGGGTGTCAATCCGTACCCCGCAACGCCGTTTCCAATCTGTCCATTCCTCGATCGCCTCGAGGTACTCCGGGTTACCGACCACCAGGTACCCGCCGGACTCGACCGGGATACCGAGTTCATCGAGCGAATCCAGCCCCAGCAACTCGGCGTAAATCGGGGCAAATGAGGGCGCGATCGAACGGCCTCGAAGTCCATTGTCCATGCCACCCGGCAGATCTAAACGGAACTGCTCGACCTCTCGCCAGACTGCGCCAACTCGGACAAACGGGACAAATTTGTACTGTGTACCCTCAAAGTCCCTGAGTTGAACAGCTCGGTCCAGCTCGGCAAATGGCTGGCCTGTTGGATAGAGCCGGTCAAGAAGGTTGGAAAGCTCGGAAGAAAGCGGCTCACTCAGAGTAGAGAGTACCTCAACCGGAATTGGCTGATGGTGTAGCCCGGGCAAAAGAAAGGTCCGGGTCGGAAGGAACTCGGTTTCGTTTGTCTCCTCGATGTTCGCCACCGTACTGCTGAGTGAAACGAGGATTGAGTTTTCGTGACGACTTATCCGCGTTTCCGCTTGGTCAGAGGTCAACATCGGGGCACGTGCGAGTGCCAGTGAGCTGACCAGCAGAAGGGAGCTCAGGAAATGGAGACGAATCAAGAGGGGCATGGACCACTCGTGTTTGCGGGGGATGCGATGGGGTCGGGTCCCACAGCTAGCTTCATTCAAAATACATGGTTATTCGGGAAGGGACAACGGAACGTCCCAAGTTGGTGCGAAAAGCGAAAGGTAGGTTCATTCTGCTGCGCGATTTATAGTACGGAGTCGAGTGACGAGAAAAGATTCTCGCAAACTCTTGACCTGGGACAATCTGCTTTGTAAGATTAATACGAGAAAAGATTCTCGCAACAGGAGAGCGTGATGCCCGGCAGACGGTCTACCACTTTTACGGAAGTCGAACTCGAGTTCATGCAGTTGATCTGGGAACAGGGAGAGACGACCACCGAAGAGATGCAGCGTGCTCTGAACAAGCAGGGGCGTGAACTCGCAGATGGCTCGATCCGCAAAATCCTCTCGATTCTGATTGAGAAGGGTCACCTTGATCGTCGCAAAGAGGGCCGTGGCTATGTCTACTTCCCTCGCACGGTCCGTCAGGAGGGGCGTTCCTCCATGCTGCGTGACTTGCTCGACCGTGCATTCGAAGGATCGGTTCCTTCACTGGTCGCTGCTTTGCTGGGCGAAAAGTCCGTCAGTCGGAAGGATATGAAGGAGATTCGCGAGATGATCGAGCGCCATGAGGAGGGGGAGAAATGAACAGCTATGACCTGCTGACTCGTCTCGACCCTATCGGGTATGAAGTAGTTCGTCTTCTGCTCTCGACCCTGTGGCAGACGACCCTCTTTTTTCTCGCTGTCCTGCTGGTGGACCGTTTCCAACGATCCTGGTCTCCGGATCGGCGTCACCTTACCTGGCTGACGGCCCTGCTTGCAGCTCCGGCTATCCCCCTGTTTAACCTGTTGGGGATTGGTGCGGGAAAGGGAATGGGGTCTTTGGCTCTGCTGCCTGAATATGCGTTTCGTCCTGTGGCGGAACAGGCTTCGCACGCCGCTGCACATTCTGCTGAGCCGGTGATTTTCCTGATGAGTGGGCCGGGAGAAGGTTCCTATGGCCTTGCCACACCGTACGCGCTGCTACTGATCCTGGTCGGGGTCGTCTACCTGCTGCTTTTTAGTGGACTGCTTTGGAACAGTTTGCGCGTCCGTTGGTGGAAATGGCGCTCCAGGCCTATCGCCTCCCCCGCACGCCGAGAACGGGTCGAGGACTTGCTGGAAGGTGAGCGCAGCAGAGTCCAGCTTCGCTTGACTCCCTTCGCATTAGTCCCTTTCGCACATGGGACACGTAAACCTGTCATCCTGCTGCCGGAATCCTGGTTGGCGGAATTGACAAACAGGGAACTCGACCAGGTTGTGCGTCATGAACTCGCCCATGTTCAACGTCATGATGCCACCACCTTGCTACTGGCAGCTTCTGCACGCGCCATTCTCTTTTTTCAACCGCTCGCCTGGGTGGCCGCATCACGTGTTGCCCTGCTGGCGGAACAGGCCTGTGATGCACATGTCCTGCGTGATCGAGCGCAGAATATTGATTATGCAAAAACGCTGAGCCGGATTGCTGAACAAGTCGCTGGTAGGAGGTCTGCCATGCATCCAGCACCAGGTTTTATCAGTTCGCGACGATCTTTCGTCCGACGCATCGCCCACATACTGCATCATCGTCATGATAACCGTCGCCCTGAGCTTCGCACATTGCTGATAAGTGCCGTACTGCTTATCCTCGCCTTCACTGTCGCCGTGGCCGCTCCCCTTCAGGTTCGCCGACCCGCACCCGAGGCGGGTAATGGAGAAACTGGGACCTATGTCGTCCCTGCCGGTTATCCGCTAAGTCGTGTGAGCGAGGAAGCCATCACCGCTCGTGTCGGCGCAATGAATGATCCTTTCACCGGAAAGATGAACGACCATGAGGGGATAGACCTTCGTGCGGCGGAGGGGACAACGGTCTACGCGACAGCCGATGGGAAGGTCATCGAGGCTGGTTCGGACAAGGGCTGGGGCCTTTTTGTCAAGATTGAACATCGCGGTGGCTATGAGACTCACTATGCCCACATGTCCGCCTTGCTCACCGAAAAGGGCACACAAGTCCGTCAGGGCGATGCTATCGGCAAGGTCGGCAGCACGGGAAAATCGACTGGCCCGCACCTGCATTACGCGATTCTGCACGAGGATGATCCGATTGATCCGATCAAGATCTGGGCGATTGCTGGGAAACCGGCTGCTGAGGCGGGTGGATCGATTTCAAATGCTGAAACATCGGCTGAATTCGGGACCAGCAAGGCATCTGGAAAAGTAAAAGAATCTGCAGATTCGAAACCCGCTGGCCGAAGCATGGAGATGGGCGCTTCCAAGGGAGTAGACAGCGCAGAGCCCCGTCCGAAAGATGGAGTCTATGCGCTCTACAAATACCTGGCGGACAAGCAGCTTTACCCTGAAGCGGCACGCAAGTCTGGCACAACTGGCTTTGCTGACATCCGCATTGTTGTTTCCGCAGATGGGGTGGTTGAATCAACAGAGGTGGTCAAAGAGTCACCCGTGGATGCAGGATTTGCCAAGGCGGCTATCAAGGCAGTGGAAGGGGTTCCATTTGAACCAGCGATGAAGGATGGAAAACCAGTCAAGGCTCAGTATGTTCAGCGGTTCAAATTCAGGCTTGACTGAGAATTCCTGCGGTAAAAAAAGGGGGATGGGCATCAGCCCATCCCCCTTTCTCGCTCCGGTTTGTACCGGTGACGATGCGCGACACGTGCGGGGTTATTCCTGATGTAACAATGTTGTCGGGTTGGTAAGGGCTGCACGCCATGCCTGCAGGGATACAATGCTGATTGCCAGCAGAAGAGCTGCTGCTCCGGCCAGCAGGAAGGGCGATGGACCTACTGAGACGCGATATGCGAATTCCTCAAGCCAGCGGTTCATCACAAACCAGGCCCCAATCCAACCGAAGACGTTGGCGATCAGTACCCACTTGACTGCGTCCCGTGTCAACAGCAAGAGGATTCGTCCCTCGCCGCTTCCCAATACTTTACGGATCGCGATTTCACGTCTCCGCTGTTCCGCATTGTAGGAGGAGAGGCCCAGTAAGCCAAGGCTGGCGATGATTATCGCAAGGGCAGAGAAGACCGCTGTCTTCTGCATGAAATTGCGATCATTCCTGTATTGACGGTCAAATTGATCGTTGAGGAAGACGTAGTTGAAGGGCGCGATGTCCTGATAAAATTCACTCCAGATCGTCTCGATCTGCTCCATCGCAGATTCAACCGCCCCTTCCTGCAAGCGGATTGCGACAAAACCGCCACCTGCCGGGCTGTATTCCATGCACACCGCGTCGACCTGTTCACGAGCGTTGGCCACCGCGAAATCGCCGACAACACCCACCACGGTGCGGGATTCTTCGAGTCCCGATTCGTACTTAATGATGATTCGTTTCCCGATCGGATCACCATCGGCCCAATCGAGGGCACGAAGGGCCGCTTCATTGATAATCACCGACTGCCCGCTGTCCGCCGCTGTACGAGTAAAATTGCGGCCAGCGAGCAGGTCAATCCCCATTGCAGGGATAAATTCTGCCCCGACACGATGACGGTAAAAGGAGATTTCGTTCAACCCTGTTTCGGAATCCTCCCCACGACCTTCCATTCGTCCCCAGGGTCCGAAACCGAACATGTCAATGCTCGAACAGGCTGCTTCGACAGTAGGCAGGGTACGGAGCGCATCGAGATAGGCTTGACGTTTTTCAGCGAGCTGCTGGTTAAACGTAAAGGTGACGATGGTCTGTTCTTTCTCGTAGCCTACATCCATCGAGCTGACAAAGCGTAACTGTTGAAGCAGGATGATCACACTGGCAATCAGGGCAATCGAGATGGAGTACTGGAAGACGACCAGCACCTGGCGAAGGAGCACACCCTGCCGGGTAGCCTGGAACCGTCCCTTGAGGATCGCAACCGGTTTGAAACGTGTCAGCACCAATGCCGGGTAAACCCCAGACAGCAGCCCGACAAGCAAGGTTACACCCAACACGTAAACCAACAGAATTGGGGTGTTGGTCAAGGTGTAGGTCGGTTCCTTCCCGATAAAGTTGGTCAACAGGGGCAGGGTCAGTTCGACTAGTACCGCTGCGAAAACCATCGAGATCAAGGTCAGCAGGACCGATTCCCCGAGATACTGCCCCATGATCTGACGCGGATTAGCGCCAACCACTTTCCGCATACCCACTTCACGAGCTCGTTTGACCGCCCGTGCGCTGGAGAGGTTGATGAAATTGATAGATGCGATCAACAGGGTCAGCAAGGCGATGGCGGAGAGCATGATGACCTGGCTCTTGTCACTTCTGCCGAAGTTGAGCACATCAAAGTGGAAGTCAGACGAGCCGAGGTGGACATCACGTATTGGTTGAAGGCGCGGTTGATACTGCTCGTTCAAGCCGTTGAGAACGCCTACTTCTTCGATCTGAAGTTCCAGATTTCGTTGGTCAATGCCCGCTTCGGCACGCAGGTAGCCATGCCCCGAGATATTGTCCCAGGATTCCCACCAAATACGGTTCTGCTCGTTCACGATGGCCGGGACGATGATATCATACTGGATGTGGCTATTGGGTGGGCAGTCGGCAACAACTCCCGTGATAGTGAACGGGTTGTTGCCATCCGGCCCTTCAACCACTTGACCGACCGCAGGCTCATCGCCAAACAGGGCGGAGGCCACTTCTCGAGTTACGACAGCTGTTGAAGGCGCGGTCAACTGGTTGTCCGGATCACCTTCTAGTACCTTAAACGCAGGAAAGACCTTGAAAAAGCTCGAATCTGTGCCCAACACACGACGCTGAATGCCCGCTTCGTTCTCCGCCGCACCAAAAGCGTCCAGGGTCAGAGTACCAAAGCCGAAGACACGTGTTGTAGCGATGACACCGGGTACACTGATCGCTGTTTCTTTTGTCAGAGCGCCGGAAGTAATACTGTTGACATGTTTTGTCGCCCGGTTCTGGGTCAGGAAACGGTAGGTGTCGTCCGGGTAGTGATGAAAGCGGTCGTAGGATAGATCGTCGATGACCACCAGTGCAATGAGGAGAGTGACCGCCAG
The DNA here is from genome assembly GCA_020444265.1 of bacterium. Classification (GTDB taxonomy): domain Bacteria; phylum Electryoneota; class Electryoneia; order Electryoneales; family Electryoneaceae; genus JAHLLH01. The sequence goes on along the minus strand of JAHLLH010000006.1, from coordinate 89,845 downwards.
GCCGAGGGCGAAACCAGCGATGTTGATCAATGAATAGGACCAGTTACGCAGAAGATTTCGAAATGCGACCAGCAGGTAGTTTTTAAGCATACCAACCTCGTTGGTACAGCTCGGCTCTGGATATGGGGCTATTCAGGGAGGAGATGCAAGCCGTATGCCATATCAAAGAGGGCTAAAACCCTGCAGTGACGGTAGATCAATGGCTTAGCAGTGTGGCGGAATGCAACTCAGTGCTTCAAAGGACTACTCGCCAAACTAAAAAAAGGGGTAGGGCATAACTCTCTAGCACTTACTCCTTTTCTGGTGAATCAGAATAGGGGGTATCCTTGGGCGGTTGATCTGTGGAGCCTGGCTGAGGGGGAGGTTTGAGATCGAGCATCTTGATACCGCCGGCGTAATCCACAACACGGATGCTCTCGATGCCGGTCAGCTTGTCCACAAGTTTGCTCATGCGAGACACCTGGTCACGGATCGAATCGTGAACCTGACGCAACTCTGGATTGAGTTGTTTGTCCATGTCCGCCACTTCCACCCGTCCCTGGATCACAGCAAGCGGGTTGTTCAATTCGTGGGCGACAGTGGTCGCAAGTTGGGCGACAGTTTTCAGACGGTTGCTTTCCAGTTCAGCAGCTTTACGGGCTTCGATCTCACGGATCTCTGCTTCCTGGGCTTGCTTGAGCTCTTCAGTACGCTTTCGTACGAGGGCCTCAAGACGCAACTGCTGGGCGGCGAGTTGACGTGTACGAACCTGGATCAACAGGTAGATCAACCCACCTGCGAGCAGTGTCCAGATTACCAACATCCAACTGGTTCTGTACCACGGGGGAAGTACGGTAAAGGAATAGATAGCCGGATCGCTGATTATCCGAGAGTAATCGCGTCCACGCACCTCAAACTGGTATGCCCCTTCACGAAGATCGTTGAAGTCTCGGTAGGTTTCATTGCTCCAGGCGGACCATTCGTCCCCACGTCCAACCAGGCGGTACTGGAATTGACTCATTTCAGGAGCATCAAACGAGGTCATGGTGTAAACAAAACGAACCGAGGCTAGTGGACCCTGGTAGACGCTCGAGCGGTACTGTTTTTTCTTACCAGAACGGATATGTATTGATTCATCTCCGATGATCGCTTCACGTAGCAAAACCACTGGCTTGGTGGTTTCTTCCTCTTCTCCCGAGAAAACCATCTGCCCATCGTCCGTCCCGAATATCGTCAAGTTGCTGACTGGATCATGGAAAAACGCCAATACTCTGAGAATGGGAGAACGTTGAAGAAGACGATCCACTGGCCGCTCGCTATCTTGGTCAAGCGAAACCCGGACGGTAGTGTTTGGTCCTGCAGAGAGATAAATCCGATTGGATTCGTCTACCAATGGTTTTTCCATCAGGAAGGTGTTGCTCAAATCGACCGGGAAAGGACGCAAGGTTGGCAGGAAATGATCCAACTCAGGATTGTATGTGAAGTACCCTTCTGTTGTCAGGACTCGCAAGCTATCTTCCAGCATAAACGGAGTTCCGATTGTCGTACCGGGTAATCCTTTATCACTCCCGTAAGAAAAAAACTCCAGCTGAGTCGGATTGTTCAGGTCCAATGTAGAGCGATGCAATTTTTCCTGGTTTGCACCTGTCACCATTGCCCAGAGGTTCCCCGCTGAATCAAAGGTGATCCGGTCAAACCCGGTCTGTGGCAGGTCCAACCTGCCGGATGGCAGGACTGCACCATCCTTCAGCCTGAAATGGTACAACCCCTGGAGTTCGGATCCGAGATAGAGGTTCTTCTGGTCCTCCGAAACTGTGATGCCAACGCAATTGCCGATAAATGGTCCTAAATGGTGGACTTTGTTGTCCTTGCCCATGTAGTGAAGACCGCGTACTGTTGCCAGAAAGAGCTGTTCATCGGTTTGAGCAGTATGGTGGATTGCCAGCTGCATCCCGTCGACATTTGTCAATTTCGGAACACTGAGACTGTCCTTTTCGGGGTGTACATACAACCCCGTTCCGGTTGCCATGTAGAGGTTGTTGTTGAAACGAAGAATCTCGAAAATCGCCCCCCCGATACCGCTTCCGCGGTCGAGGATGCGCATGGAACGGTCAAACTCGACGCGAGCAAGCCCGTAATCGAAAGGAAACCAGTAGCCGCCTGAATGATCGATGGTCGCTTCGCGGAGGATGTTTCTTGTGGACAATCCGCCAAGCTTGTCCACAACTTCTTTCACCTTTCCCGCACGATCGATCACCACCATCCCCTGATTGGTGGAAATGACAAATCGGTCGTCCGACAGAGGGATGCTCCCGAAGCAGACAGACATGTCAAAGTCTTCGGGAACTTGAATCTTCAACTCATCGATTCCATCTGGTCCACCGACATAGAGACGACCACGAAATGTGGTGAACAGCACGTGGTCTTCATCGAATCGGGTTGCGTGGACATAGGAAATGCGGGCGTGATCAGACCATTGTGAGACAGGAACGATGCTGTCCCCTTCCAAGCGTGAGATCGGGGAGCGGTGTTGACGGATAAAGATGGTGCTGTCAACTTCGCAGACGAGGGTAAAAGAATGTCCATCGGCATGGAAAATCTTCGCTTCGCCTTCGAGCGGTGAGCCGCCTGTTACTCGCCAACGGAGCACGAACTTTGGGCTTTGGAAAAAGATGCCCTGTGTGGTGGCACGAACTCGCCAGACGCCGCTTGCGATATCAAGGGAGTCGGTAATTTGCGGAAGGAGGGAATGGAAGGTCAGCGTGCCGCTGGAATCGGGGAAAAGCACCCCGAGATCCTGTTGCATGGCCACCCATATGTTGTCCTGCTCATCGCAATCAAGACCAAATGGAATGGAGTGAGTCGTGCTTTCAATCGTCCGCCACCGTGTCCCATCAAACTCCAGAACACCAACAGCATTTGCGACGTAGATGATATTCTTCGAGTTGACCGCCAGGTCAAAATTCTGTCCCTCGCCGTGATAATCTTCCGGTTCATAGGTGTTGTAAAGAGGACCGCCATATCGCGCAGGGACACCGGCGATTGACAGGGAGAATGGAAGGAGGATAAATAATGTCAGCCAAGTGAGTAGGGGTAGCCGCATCAACCGTCCACACGATTCAGGCACATTTCACTTTAACGTAAGAAAAACTCAATGTAAGGATTCCTCGTTGGGGATGCTATGGCGAGCTACCGGTGCCAGACAGAAGAGATAAATCAGCTGAACTCCTCTTGGGGCATACCACCAGCCGACAGGAAGTGGGTTGAACCGGGGCAGTCCTTTCATTGAATGAATGAAAAAGACATATTAAAGATCCCCACAATCCCTTCAACTCCGATTTCGAGAGCGAGCGAAAAAATGAAATGTTTGGTCTGCCTTATTTTTACTGCAATTCTAGGCTCATTGCCAGCCCACGCTCAATGGCCGGTTACCGAAACAAGTGGATTGCCTGTAGCAACGGGTCGCTATACAACCCCATTGGCGATCCATACGGAAGGATTAACAGGGCTTTCCGTCTTTTCTTTCTGGCGAGGTGCCAGTTTAAATGGAACCATCAGCTTTCAACGGGTGAGCCGTGGGGGTGAGCTAAGCTGGATCGCCGATCCAAACGGAGTGGAGGCCTACTCGCTTGACCCGTGGGGAGATCATGCGCTGTCAGCCTCCGATCCAGATGGGACCACCTGGCTTTTTTTTGAATGTATGTCCGGGTATGCCGGTGATCCAGAGTTGTTCGGCAGCCAGCTTCTCCTCCAGAAATTGAGCCCGGATGGTGTTCCCCAGTGGGCCGATTATGAGTACGGTCTTCGGATTGTCGCGCCGTTCCATGGCGATGATGTCCCTCAATGGAAACGTCTGCTTGCGCTGGCACCGCTTGGCGATGGGTCGGTGTATGTGGTTTGGAAAGATGATATGGGCCGCTGGGATTATGGTGGTCCGGCGTTCTTCGCCCAGCGCTACAACACCCTTGGCCAACCGGTCTGGCAGGAAGGTGGCATTCAACTCATCCCGGATTCATCGCACGTTTGGGGTACAGGCGCCTCGAAGGCAGTCGTGCTTCCCGGCTCACATGACCTCGCGTTGATCGCAGGCAACAGTGTTGTCCGGATTACCCCGCACGGATCGGTCGTCTGGGGGTTTGGCGACTGCCTCTTGCCTGGAATGATGATCCGTCGCTGGACCAAGTTTCTGGATGTGCAGGACAATGGTATCCTTGTGGCGACTGGACCTTGTGACGACGATTCCTCACGAGGGTATCGTATCAGCGATTCGGGAGACATTACCGCCTCTGAACCCTTTTACCTGCCCACGTATGGCGGGGATGAGCCTGTCATGTGTATGACGAGGACAAGTGATGATGGGTATTCGATTTTTGTGGAAGGCTACCACGTCCTGCTGGATGAGAACCTCACGCCCGCACCCAATCATGACACACAACGTCTCCTTCCATCCACCACACATCACTGCTGTGCCATGGATGGTCAGGGCATCAGCATGTTGGCCCGTCCGTATCTGGGCGAAGAGACGGATACGACCTATCTCTACGGGTTCGATCATTATGGTACCCAGCTTTGGCGATATCCAGTTTATGGAGCTCGCTCAATCAACCAGGGGAAAGTGACTCGTGACGAAGCGGGGAACAGCTATGTTGTCTGGAGTGCGGACGATACTGACGAGCAGTCAGAGCTACTATTGGCCAATGTGGTTGGTCCTGATGGTTCCTGGGGAACGCCCTCGCTGGGAGTAAAGGAACAGAGGTATGAATCAACACTCCCGGCTCACATCTCCCTCCAAACCTGGCCCAATCCGTTCAACAGCCACCTGAACATTCGTCTCACCACTCCCGGAAGGCTTCGGAATGTCGAAGTTTTTGACCTGTTGGGCAGACGGATTGCTGTGCTTCAACCAGAGGCGGGAAGCAGTGGTCATGGGTTGCTTACCTGGGATGCATCGGGGGTTGCATCAGGTACTTATTATATCCAAACCAATAATGGGTTTGGCCAGAGTACTCAACAGCGGGTTGTACTGCTACGGTGAACGGTGATTCAAAGCAGGTAGGAAAACAACAAATCCCTTCGCATTGGCGAAGGGATTTTTCGTGGTACCCGGTAGGGGAATCGAACCCCTGTTACCGGCGTGAGAGGCCGGCGTCCTAACCGCTAGACGAACCGGGCTTGGGTACATCCGCCATGTCGCACGGCGGAAGCGGCAAGTTAAGTGGACCGATGGCGTTCGTCAAGATGCTCTGAGGCCGTCCCGAGGCGTAACGAGTAGAGCCTTTGGGAGGTTCACCTGGCATCCTCTTCCTTCACTCGTTCCTCGATCCGGTCGGCAAGGGTGAGGATGCAATTGACATACTCGTCGCTGTGGTTGTAATGCCAAACCGCTTTGCGACGTTTTGCCGGGTTGTCTTTCCGGTAACGATGCACCTTCAGGTAGTTGGCGACTGAGGCGGCGGCATCTTCAAGGTGGTCGAGGTTGATACGTCCGTCTCCATCCCCATCGCGGGCATAGGCATCTGCGGAAGTAGGGATGAATTGTGCCATGCCATACGCCCCCGCCCAGGAGCCTTTTGTCTCGAGTGGGTCGAGATGACCACGTTCCTCCATCAGCAGTAGCGCCTTCAATTGACGATACGCCCACCTGGACTTCGAATGAGCTCGCTTGATCGCTTTGTTCATTGCCGCATTGTGTTCCGCCTCAGGGATTTCGTCGAGAACATGATCCCAGAACTGCGGTGCGACATCGGTCACCGGGTCTGCTTCCAGCAGGGTGAGGCTGGCGAAGACGTTGAACAGCGGGTAGGTCCCCTTGTACCGTCCCAGGCTGCTCTCCACCTGCAGGATGGCGATGACAACCATTGGGTCAACCGGGTTGTCCTTCAACAGGGAATCGAGGGTGGTGCGGTTGGCAAGGTAAAAGTCGCTCGCGGCATGGACCGATTCATCCCCGACAAAACGCTCGTAGCCTGCGGTGCCGCTCGGTTGACGGATATTCACTTTCAGCAGCGAATGAATCACTTCGAACCGATCATCCGTGAAATGTCGATCAATCGTCTCCTGCTGGATGCCATCCGCCAGCAGACGTTCCTGCAAGGAACCGAAATGGGCTTGCATGGTCGAATCAGCAGGAGCGGCATGAAGAAGAGAGATGCTAAACAACAGGGTTGGAACGATCCAGGCAAAGGTCGGCCGGAAACGGGAACGAGAAAGAGGCATCAACAAACGTCCTTTGTGACAGTCCATCGGCATCATGCTGTTCAGCAAGGTAGGGGTTGCAAGGAGGGCGCGGAACCGGGACCGGGCGGAAGGAGGAGCCCTTTACTCGTTCTTGCTGTTCTCGCTCTCAGTTGAAATAGTCGGACGTGGGTGGTAGAGCATGTCGATCAGGAACATGGTCGCACGCATCACAATCTGGAAGGCCCGTCTACCGGTGTAGCTTCGGACTGTTCCCTTTTTAATGACCCCGTGCACGATGTGGTTGCGGTAGTCGGTGAGGTCGGTCAGGTCCTGGCTGAACCCTTCCGGCCAGTCGCCGAGCCGTTCCGACATCATCTTCAGTTTGGCCCGTTTCTCGTTCATCCCGGGCCGCCGTCCCTCACGTCGAATCATCTCGAAGGTTATGCCGAGCCGTTCCAAAATGCGGTCGTAGAAAAAGTCGAGGGCGATCATCAGCATCACAATCGCCGCGACATCTTCTCCTTCACGTACCAGCCTTGCCGAGTTTTGCAGGTAATTGAGCCAGAGCGGTTTCTCCCATTCACCTGTTTCCCCGAGGGCGACCCAGGTGACCGGAGTCGGCTTACTCTTGCTGGACGGGTCGAGGGTGCGTGAGAAGAGGATAAAATTATCCTCACCAATCGAGAGGGGCATCAGCACCTGGTTATCCGCGATCCACTGACGGGCGCTGCGGTTGCCCGGAACGAGAAAAAAGACTTCAGGCGGTTTACGGTAGTGGATGCCAAAGTCGACAATCAGCAGATCATCCGGCAAGGACATCACTCGTCCGGAGGTCGAGTAGCCCGGGACCAACGGCAGAGCATGGACCTCATCAATGAAGACTTCAATGTATTCTTTGTAGTAGTTGAGGTACCCATCCACATATGGGAAGGCCTGGTCGCATTCCGGGCAGGAAGTTTCTGTCTCAAGCCCTTCGCAGTTCTGCTCGAAGGATTGGTTGCAGTGGGGGCAGCGAACCGTTCGAATCGGAAGGTTGGTCGGGGATTGTTCCTCAACATCGGCGTGCTGGCTTCCGGCACGGATTTCACGTGACAGATCAGGACCATCCGCTACCGGCGGGATGCCGGCGGGCTGTTCACGTTTCCGCTGCTGGACCATTACATTCTCTCCAAATCAAAACACAGGTCGCCAATCAAAACCAAACCCCCAGCCAACTTTCGGGTTGTCATACATGTTACTGTAAGGATAATGAGAGGCATGATGATCAAAATCATGATCGACATACCCGGAAGTCCAGAGGATTACACCTTTCCATGGAATGAGCTCGAGTCGTCCCGCGAGACGGAGATGCTCCCCCGACAGGGTGATAAACGGAAAGGTTCCAGGCGCAGAGGTCTCTACGATGGTCACACGAGAGTTCCAATCTTCCGTTCGGAGATACGATCCGGTGATGGAAAAATCGATTCCGTGTTTCAAATGGGTCTGGATTTGTGTGCTTAACAGGTAACCATTGCTGATGTTACTTCCGCTCCGAATCTCCTGATCGTTAGTCTGGTAGGCGAACACATATTGGTAGCGCAAGTGGATGGTCCGCCTCGCACTACGATGAGTCAGGGTTGCCCGGATGGAATGGCGGCCATACCCGATTTCCCCTCGCTGGGGGTTATGGAACAAGCTGTCCGGTTCGTGAACCAGATCGTTCCGTAGCGTCACGGAACCGCGTACCTGAACGTCAAACCCATGCCCCAGGGGACGTTGCAGGGTCAGCCATCCACCCATCTTTTCCTTGTCAAACTGGTAAGGATATGTTCGATAATCTGAGTAGAACTGATGGAAGTGATAGGAATTGACTGTCTCAGACTCGGTCCGTTCCTGCGCAATATTGATGGCAATCGTTTTGAAGCCCAGCCCCTTGCCAATCCACCCGACCTGTATCCCGGTTTTGCCTGTGGGGTCCTCCCCAAAGGGGAGGTAAGGACGTGCATGCAGCGTGGCGAAGGTGCGAGTGGCACGATAGGTGTGGCCGGTGAAGGTACCCGACTGGCTCGTCTTGTACGCCGTCGCCACACTTCCACCCAGAGCATCGTGGTCCTGGTAGCTCATCTCGCTGTTCAACAGGAGACGTTTTCCCGTATGACGATACGCCAATCCCGTTGCACCATACGCCTGGGTATGCTGGGTAAAGCGATAGCGGGCTGAGGTCATCGGTGTCAATTCGGCGTTGAATTGGCTCTGGCTTCGAATCAGTTGAACCCGGTCATCTCCTTCATTGAACTCCTTGGCAAGTGCGGCTCCGGTCTGGAATTCGCCGATGCCATAACGGCGTAACTGGAATCGATTTACGTCGGTAAAGAGGTGATAGCCATCAAGCCCGATTTTGGCTTCGTATTCCAGACTCCCCGCCCACAGATCAATGGATGGAGCCCATCCATTCTTCCAGGGGTTCACGTGCACCGCACCACCAAACCAACCCCTCAGCGCCTCGGCGGAGGAATTTGCTGTGAATCCCTCTGCAGCATGGTAGAAGGGGGACATGGGCGAAGAGGTGAGGGCAAACGAGGGGGAGCTTTGCACTGTCCAGCCCTCGCCGAGGTTGGCACGGAAATGTCCGATCAGCAGATTGGTCGACGAACCGTGTATTCCCAACGCACTATGAATCCGGCGCCATTCCGGTGTGGCGATCTGGCCGCTTTCCATTAGTAGCAGCTCGATATTCTGCCGTTCCAGATGCAGGTAGTGATACCTCTCAGCGGATGGGCGGTCGATGTGGTCACGATCACGTATGCGAATAATGTCGCCCTTCTCAGGAGTCGACAACGCCTCCCAAAGGGTGCGTAGACCATCCTGTTCCAGGGGCCTGGCCGTGCTGAAGTCCTCTGCGGAAAGCGTAGAGCTTGAATCAGGATCGAGGATGGGTGAAGTTTCCTCAGCAATTGCCAACTGAATGCAAAGAGCACACAGAAGGGCGCATGCTAGCAGACGTGCTTTAGTCCGCAGCATGAGGCCTCACTCCCCAGCCAAACCCGAACGCTCGTGTCCAGCCCAGGTAGGGGTGGTTGTCATAGCTGCCGTCCATCATCAATCCCTCAACCGAAATGCCCAATCCGAGGTGCATTCGATTGGTGGCAGTATCATAGCCGAGACGTGCCCGAAGATTTGCATAGATTTCCACCTCTCCACCGAAGTGGAAAGCGGGAGGCATATACTTTTCGAATTGGGTTTCCAGCAGCAAGGCGTAACGTGAGTCGGGCAAGAAGCGGAGGGATACAACTCCCTGTCTCGGAACTTGATCGGTCCCGTAGCGTTCCATGGTAGTAGAAACAAGATTGGTCCCCCCGGCACCAAGCTGGACCATGCCGAGGTGGAGCAGCAGGCCGGCATCAGCAAACCAGGCATGATCACTGCCATAGTTGTTGATATTGATCTGCTGATGACCCAATGCGGCCCCGAATGCAAGAGGACCAGATCGCTGGGAGAGGCTAAGCGAAAGTTGACGTTCCGAATAGAGCTCCCCACCAAAACTGGAGAGGGAAAGCCCAGCGACGCGAGCACCGAAAGGATAGACCAGATCGAGACGAATCCGATCGAGTTCTTTTAACCCGAAGGGGCGAGCATAGCCAATTCGGAATGCAAATTGGTCCGTGAAGCTTGCTGCGGCAGGGTTCCAGGCACGCCCGGAAGGATCAACCGGATCGGATGCGAGCGAACAACCGAGGCCGAGGGCGACAGGACTGTTGCCGCGCTCCTCAAATGCCGCAAAGCAATCGGCGGGGAGCTGCCAGAGCAGGAGTAGAGAAAAGAGGACCAGGAGAAAAGTGGGTCGCTGATTCCAGTGTACCTTCATGCGCTGCTCATCGTTAGCAGGTTTCGTTCATTGTTTCAACGTACGATTTGAGTAAGAAGATTTCCAGCAGCAGCCTCTCCCGACAAGCTGGCAGGTTGGTGACAAGGAAGACGCTATGATCATTGGTGCGAAAGGGGTTGAACCATTTGAACGGTTTGGTGGATGGCTGCTTGCATGCCTGATCCTCCTTGCTGCTATGCCACATCCTTTCCCCGCAGCACGTCCCCACTTCCTAGTCCTGACCCTATTCACGATTGGCACTCTTCTTTTTGCACTGCTCTACATGGTCGAGAAACAAAAACGGCCTGTTGAGCTTCCTGCCCTGCCGATGCTCGCTTTTCTTTTGATGATGCTTGGCATGATGCTGGGGCTGTTGCATGCGGGCCGTCCAATGACTGCTCTGCTCACCTTTTCCTACCATCTCACATTCGGCGGTCTGGTCATTCTCTCCGCCGTGTTTTTGCAACGGTCTGCATCAGGTTGGCAGCTTGTTGCACGAGGGGCTTCCCTCGCTTTGCTGCTGCATGGCGCGGTGGGGCTCGGTCAGGTGATTGCCCATCCTGGCAGCATTGTAGAAGGTGTGCTGGCACACGGTAATGTCTTCGCGATGATGTTGGTCTTGCTGTTGCCCTGGACTGTCTGGGTGCTTCGCGAAGATCGTTCTCCCTGGTGGCGCCGCCTGGCGCTGGTGGCAATCATCCTTGCAGTCATCACCCTGCCCTTCACCCGCTCTGCTGGAGCTGCGCTCGCCCTTGCCATCGGTTGGGGAGGGGCAGCGCTCTTGCGCTGGAAAGGTGCTGGGGCGGCAACAAAGACCGGCCTTGTCTTTCTATCAGCACTGTTGGCGGGCGGCACTCTGGTCTGGTTGCTGGCGGATGGCCAGGTAGCTGTGTCAACCCGTATGGACAACATCCATGTCGGCTGGACCCTTTTTGCCCATGCACCCTTCTCCGGGCAGGGACCGGGCCAGTTCCTCTTCCTCTATCCTGCACTCCGTTCGCCAATGATGGATGAGTACACGGCGGTTACCGCGCAGCATCCACTCGACCATGTCCACCTCGAACCGCTGCATACGCTTGTGGAGGGTGGAGTATTCGCTGGTGTGGGGCTCGTACTCCTGTTTGGTGTGGCGATGGTCTATGTTTTTCGCTTGATGCGACGCGATGACAGCTTTCAGGCGGTGATCATCTGGGCCGCGTTCATTGCCTTGCTGGTGCAGGGGACAGTTTCCCTCGCTCCCACCCGTCAGGTCATGCTACCCGCTGCCCTGGCGCTGGGAGCGGTTCTCGCGTTTGCTGAGCCGAGACGCACTGCACCATTGAAGAAGTCGCTTCTCCTGATGCTCTTTGTGGGGCTGATCGCCCTTCTGCCGCTGCAGTTTCAACGGCTGAAAGCGGATCGTCAATATGCCCTTGGACGAGACTGGCATCAGTACTTCGCGGCAGAAGATCCTTCCCAGTTGCGCGAGGCGCTTGCAAGCTGGCCGGAGGAACTCGAGTCACGAAGCCTGTTGCTCGTGAATTTGTACCGGGAGGCAGCAGCGGCTCCCGAGGCAAATAGAGAGCGGACCGACTTGCTGATGCGAGCTCTCGCCCAGGCGGATACCCTCGATATGTTGTCGCCGCAGTATTTCAAAACTCCGGTCCTTCGTGCTCGCATCCTCTTGCGTCTCGGGCTACCAGGTCAGGCGCTGGAGGCACTCGAAAGGGGGGATCGCTTTGTAAAATCAAGAGAATATCGTCAGCTACAAGAAATAGCGAATATTAGAAATCAAAATCAGTAAGCATTTGTTAACACATTAGTAAGAAACGAATTGTTTCGATATGCGAACATCAGGATTTCGCAGTTGATCCCGAAAAGAGGGATTCTTGAAGCGATTTTGCTTGACTCGATTCAACTTATCAGTATACGTTTTCTTTTATGAAATTTCGTGTTCGCTGGAGAAAAATGGCGGCGGGTGCAACAGTCGTGGTCCTGCTGGGGGCGACCGGTTGTTCTCTGCTGCCTGGTGGCATCGGCCGCCCGATTGAGCGTGATCTACCAGATCTGCTCGAGCGGGACACTCTGCGCGTTATTACACGAAACCATCCCCTGACCTACTACCTTTACCGTGGAACCCGACGCGGGTTTGATTTCGAGCTGATCCAGAAGTTTGCCCAGGAGCAAAACATCTTCCTCGAAGTGGTCATTCCGCCCACCTGGTCGGACATGATTCCCTACCTCTACGAGGGTAAAGGCGACATTATCTGTTCGATGATGAGCATCACCGCTGAACGTCAGGAATTGGTCTCCTTTACAAGGCCCTATCTTGATGTGCAGCAGGTGACGGTCGGGACAGAAGCCGAACCACCGCCACAGACGCTGGATGAATTGAAGGGCAGGACGGTTCTCATACGGAAGGATTCCTCCTACGATGAACGTCTCCAGCACTTGCGGAAAGAAGGAGTTCCGACGAACCTCGAGTACCATGATGAGATCATAGAAGTCGAGGATCCGGTCCAGTTCGTGGCACGTGGCAGGGCAGCGTTGACCGTGGTTGATGATGCTATCGCCCGTCTCGAGCAACATTTCTATCCCGGCCTTGAGATCGGGGTGGCGGTGAGTGATCCCGAGGAGATCGGCTGGGCGGTCCGTCCCAATTCTCCCGAATTGCTTGCGGCACTGAACGAGTTCCTGGAACGTCACAATCGTAGCGCCTTTTTCAATATCCTGAAACGGCGTTATTTCGACAATGCGGACCGTTTTCTGCGGCACCGCACCGCCTACAATGCACAGTTCCAGGATGGGCAGATCAGTCGCTACGATGAATTTTTCCAGGAGGCGGGCCGTGCCACAGGAATCGATTGGCGTCTGCTGGCGGCACAGGCCTACCATGAGTCACGTTTCTACCCGGAAAAGGTCTCCTGGGCGGGTGCGGTTGGTTTGATGCAGGTGATGCCTCGAACCGCACGTGCAATGGGTGTTACAGATATCTATGACCCGGAGAAGAATATCCTCGCCGGGGCACGGTACATGCGTCGCCTTTACATGATTTACAACGATTCCGCAACGGAAGATGATCGTATCCGGATGACGATCGCCGCCTACAACGCGGGCATTGGGCACCTCGCCAATGCGAGACGCCTCGCGACTGAGCTGGGTGGTGATCCAACCCAGTGGAAGGATGTGGCCGATGCCTTGTCCAAGCTGGAGCAGCCGGAGTATTACCAGAAGGATGGCTACGCATTTGTCCGTGGACGAACCGTGCGGAGGTACGTTGCGGATGTGCTCCACCGTTACGAAATCTTCAGCAGCCTGATCGACACCCAGGAGGACCATCCCGATTCGACGCTTGTCCTCGCCCAGGCTGGGTGAGGTGGGTGGTAGTGGCTCGGTATGTATACAGAGCAGGTAGTTGCCCCCCAGTGGTTCCTGCCTGTCATCCCGGACTTGATCCGGGATCCAGCTACCCGACCTCACCATGAGTGACCCAGGTAGATCCGTGGTCGCCCGTGCAGGAGGAGCGTACCACACCCAACTCCCTTCTCTTTGCCTCCCCTCCAGACGTACGAACATTGCTCTACCACGATCAAAAGGGGTAGATTTGGCCCCCGGCAGCCAGCCGGTCAGAAACCTGTGCCAAGTTGGCAGAATCTGGCAGATGGCAACGGACGCACGTTGCACGGTTGATGTTGTTCGACCGCTGGTAGGTTTTGAAAAACAGCATGTTGCAAGAAGAGTGTCAGCTTCGGCACGTGCTTTGCTTTTAAACGGCACGTCGGGCGATATGCCCCGGATCAACGTGTTTGAGGAGTGGTTGAGATGCCAACGTACACCTATGCCTGCACGGAATGTGATCACCAGTTCGATCTGTTTCACAGCATCAGCGACGAAACCGAACGACACTGCCCGGAATGTGGTGCGCTCGCGAAAAAGCGCATCGGCGCTGGGGTGGGCCTGATTTTTAAAGGCAGTGGCTTCTATATCACCGACTACAAGAACGGCCACAGCAGCGTTCCTTCGAATGGCGATTCAAACGGGCACAGCCACAGCGACTCCTCCGACGCTGGTTCGAAAGTGGACAAATCGGCATCGACGCATAATGGCGAGTCAAAAAAACCGGAGAAGGCATCCAAAAACTCCGGGGAATAACAGCTTTTCACAGGCACGGAACTATCTAAAAGCAAAACGACTCGCGTTTTGCTTTTCTCTTTAGCGTTTGCACCAACATATCGGGTGATAGGATTTCAAGATATGCCGTCATGCTGATAGCCTTCCCTATCTCTAAGTTCATATACCGTCTTGGCAATTCATTTAGAAAACCTACCGCTCTCATTCTATTGTCGGTCAGCATCGATATTTGCGACAGGCACCTCGTTTTGCGACAAGCAATAGGACTCCAATACCCTCCTGGTTCTGTACCTGGTTATTGTTCAGGAACTAATTAGGGCAGGAAAGCAGAGGACTCTCTGCTATGCAACATTTTTCACATAAGCTGATTTAACACTTGATTAAATGTAATAAATCTCAAAAGTTGCGTACGGTTCGGTAAATCGCGACACCATAAAGAGTTTTATTCTTCTTAATCTGGTGGATGGCATGCAACGGGGGGTGCGCATGCTAGCCACTCGTAATATTCTGTTAGCCCCCCACTTTTCAGGCTTCACAATACGGGGTCTGCATACGTCAGTCCCATAACTGGTTTATGTCTGCGACCCTTCACCAGTGGGAACAGATTCAGACAACAATCGCTTCTGATCTATTGGAGCAAGGAGACGCGATGGATGACTGTCGAGTACCCTACACTCCACCGATGGTGGATGAAATACCATTGTTGGACGAAACAGCCGTAGGGACATCAGGACCAATTGAATAGAATCCGATCAAAACAGATTGCACGCGGGGCAGATCTTCTGTCCCGCGTTTTTTGTGCCGTAGTTCAGAACAGTCAATACGTCACAGTCACCACGTTGTCCATACAGGGATAAAGAAAGGTGAGCCAAGGTCTCGTTTCGTAATTTTTGTGTTTAGAGTAGTTTTACGCTTTTTGAGAAAGTGCGTTGTTGCAGGAAGGGTTCGGAAAACCTAACTTTACCAGCTCGGAGATCATGGTGGCAAGTGCCATTGATCTCGATCCCTTCGTCCATCGCTGACGAATCTCTCCACCTGATTGTATCGATGACACCTTAAGCTCGCCGAACGTTGAGTCGATAGTCATGGCAGGTGGTCGGTATGTCGCTGTTTTTCATAGAGGTCGTAGATCGAGCAGGACATCAATACGCAGATCGGCAAACATCTTCTGGTCTTCACTCCCCCGACCCTGGTGGAGATTGAGCTACTCGACGAAACCCTGCGTGGCTTTTCCGACGAACCAAATCCCTGGACCCCGTAGAGCTCCTCGTTTTAGTCCCAAAATTCCCTTGACGAAGCCTCCGGCGGCACGGGGGTTAGTTTGACTCCTCACGAAGGGAGTAGGTACCTTCAAGTCTTCAAGAAAAATGGTGCAAGGGTATTTGTCGAGCGCACCGGAACCGGCCCCTATGCTGGCAATTGGGGGCGGGAGGATACCGGCTTGATAACTGCCTTCGAAGAGTACCACGCTACAACAGCGGAGTGAGGTCATGGATTTCCTGAAGGAACTCGGGATTCAAGATGTAAATCCCGGTGCGTGCTATGGTCCCGATGGGTGGATCACCGGCGATGACCGTGAAGAACTGGTATCGCTCAACCCGGCCACCGGCCAGCCGATCGCGACGATTAAACAGGCCAACGAAGACGATTACGAAGCCGTGATGGCGAAGGCGACCGAAGCCTTCAAGACCTTCCGTACGGTCCCCGCCCCGGTGCGCGGCGATATGATCCGCGACCTTGGCAATGCATTGCGCGAGAAGAAGACTGCGCTGGGCAAGCTGGTCAGCCTCGAAATGGGCAAGATCCAGGCCGAAGGCGAAGGCGAAGTGCAGGAAATGATCGACATCTGCGATTTCGCAGTCGGTCTTTCGCGTCAGCTCTACGGTTTAACCATCAAGTCGGAACGTCCACAGCACCGCATGATGGAACAGTGGCAGCCGTTGGGTGTTGTCGGCATCATCACCGCCTTCAACTTCCCGGTCGCAGTCTGGGCCTGGAATACCGCCTTGGCAGCCGTCTGCGGCGACCCGGTCATCTGGAAGCCCTCTTCGGACGCTCCGCTTTGCGCGGTGGCGGTACAGAATATCGCCAACGATGTCGCGAAGAAGCATGGCTACAGCGGTGTGTTCAATACGGTGATCGGCAAGGGCCGTACTGTCGGTGAGCGCCTGATCAACGACAGCCGCATTCCGCTGGTCTCGTTCACCGGTTCGACCAACATGGGCAAGCGTGTCGGTCGTGTTGTACACGAACGTCTCGGAAACACCATTCTCGAGCTGGGCGGCAACAATGCGGTTATCGTAACCCCGTCTGCCAACCTCGACATGGCGGTCCGTTCGGTGCTCTTCGGCGCCGTCGGCACCTCCGGTCAGCGGTGCACCTCGACCCGTCGCGTCATCGTGCACAAGTCGGTCAAAGAGAAGTTCATGAGCCAGCTGCTGAACGCGTACAAGCAGGTGACCATCGGCGATCCGCTCAAAGAAGGTATCCTGATGGGGCCGCTGGTCAACCAGGCCGGTGTCGAGGAGATGATGGAAGCCCTCGAAACCATCAAGAAGAAGGGTGGCAAGATCCTGACCGGTGGCAGCACCATCGACAAGGATGGCGGCTACTATGTCGAGCCGACCATTGTCGAAGCCGAGCATGACTGGGAAATCGTCCACAACGAGACCTTTGCCCCGATCCTCTACATCCTCACCTATGAGGACTTTGAGAACGAGGCGTTGGCCTGGCACAATGAGGTCCCGCAGGGTCTTTCCAGCGCGATCTTTACCAACAACGTGGTCGAAGCGGAAACCTTCGTCAGCCCAGTCGGCAGCGATTGCGGCATCGCCAATATCAACCTTGGCACC
Source organism: bacterium (assembly GCA_020444265.1). Lineage (GTDB taxonomy): Bacteria > Electryoneota > Electryoneia > Electryoneales > Electryoneaceae > JAHLLH01. The sequence continues at coordinate 72,883 of JAHLLH010000006.1, read as the reverse complement.
TCCGGTGCGGAGATCGGCGGCGCCTTCGGTGGTGAAAAGGAAACCGGCGGTGGCCGTGAGTCCGGTAGTGACTCCTGGAAGGCTTACATGCGCCGTCAGACCAACACAATTAACTACAGCCACGAACTGCCGCTGGCACAGGGCATAAAGTTTGGTGACTGATCTTGGCTGATCATCAGAACCAACCGTCAAGCGACAAGGGCGCGGTCAAACGCGCCCTTGTCGCAGATGACGAACCGACCCTGGTCCGTTTCACGGAGATCCTGCTGAAACGGGAAGGGTTTGAGGTCCGCTCTGTGCTGGATGGCAAAGATGTCCTGCCTGTAGCGACCGAGTTTCATCCTGACCTGCTGGTACTCGACTTGCTGATGCCAAATTTGAATGGCTTCGAGGTACTTCGTCAACTTCGAAGCAAAAGTCAGCTTGCAGGGTTGAAGGTTCTCGTCTGTTCGGGACTGAATGAACGGGATTACATCCTGCGAGCGTTCGAAGAGGGGGCAGATGACTTTATCCCCAAGCCCTTCGAGCCGGAAGACTTTGTCCTGCGCGCCTTGAAGTTGACTCAGCAGGTTTCAGAGAACCACACTCAGGGAAGTATGGCGGGTGACGATGTGTCGACCTGGATTCGACGGGTCAACTTCACCTGGAACAAGCTCGCCTTGAAGCTTGAAATGCGGGCTCTCCAGGGCGAGGATCGTGCATCGGTCCATGACGCGATGGATGGACTGAAGAGTCACCTTGATACCTTGGCGGATATCTTCGCCAACGATGAGGTGGGCGAAGAGGAGTTATGCGCCGAGCTTGATAAACTCCGTCAGCTGATGGATACCTTGAAATAGCTTTTTTTGGCAGAACGATGAGTGGTGGGACAACACCAGAGATCCGGAACCGCAAAGCCTTCCATGATTATGAGATCGTGGAAAAGCTGGAAGCGGGAGTGGTCCTTTCGGGGACAGAGGTGAAGTCCGTTCGCGCCGGTCATGTCAACCTTCGCGATGCCCATGTCTCCTTCGAAAATGGTCAGGCGAACCTGATTGGAGTGACCATTTCGGAGTATGTGAACAAGGGGTATGCTACCCACCATGCCACTCGTCCCCGTCGCTTGCTGCTGCACAAAAAAGAAATCAGTCGCTGGGCACGGAAGGCACTCGAAAAGAGCTACACGATCATCCCGTTGCGTGTCTATTTTACGGACCGGGGCTATGCCAAGGTTGAAATAGCCCTGGCACGAGGGAAACGGCAGTACGACAAACGTCACGCCATTGCGGAGCGTGAATCGAAACGGCACCTCGATCGAGCGATGAAGGAGGCGAACCGGTGACGGAAGTCCGTACCCCCACACGACCCGTCCTGCCGGCTAACGGCCCCGAACGACTCAAAGAAATTCTCTCCCCGGTTCAGGATGACCTGAAGGCGTTTCAGCGCCAGTTCAAGAAGGTGATCCGGTCGGGGATCTGGATTGTCGATGAGGTTGCCTCCTACCTGGTTCGTTCAAAAGGGAAAGGGCTGCGGCCTACCTTGACCATCCTCTCGGCACGTGCCTGTGGAGTGGAAGGTCCCCTCCCGGAACGCACCTTGATTGCCGCGCTAGTCGTCGAAATGCTTCACACTGCGACCCTCGTCCATGACGATGTCGTGGACCGTGCGGATGAGCGACGTGGGCGTCCTTCATTGAATCTCGTCTTCAACAACAAGGTCGCCGTCCTCTTCGGCGATTTTATGTTGGCCCGTTCGCTGCAAGGCATGCTCGCGCAGCGCAGTCTCGATGTCCTCGACCTCTTCAGCGATTGTTCAATCCGTCTCGCGGAAGGTGAGCTGGTTGAGGCGATCCGCCAACGGAAACTCGACCTCGACAAAACCGATTATTTCCGCATGGTCGGCGACAAGACCGCAAGTCTGATCAGTGCCGCCTGCCAGATGGGTCCGCTCTCCCTGGGGTTGGGCGATGAGTATCGTCAGCCGCTCGCCCAGTATGGGGAACTGGTGGGGGTGGCGTTCCAGATTCGTGACGACTTGCTCGACTTGGGCGATGGCAGCAAGGAACTGGGCAAGCCGATCGGTCTTGATCTTGGCCAGGCGAAGTTGACCTTGCCCCTGATCCACACCCTCGAACAGGTGAGCGACGGTGAGAAGCGACATGTCCAGCGACTCCTGCGCAAGTCCAAGAAGCTGGGGAAAAAGGGAAAGAAAATTGACCTGACCGAAGTGATCGACCTGATCCACCAGCACAAGGGGATCGAGTACGCCCGAGAAGTGGCGCTCGACTATGCCAATCGTGCCTGCGAAGCGCTCGACGAGTTACCCCCCTCCACCTATCGTGAACAGCTCTGCCGCTTTGCACGATTTGCTGCGGAGCGAAACCGGTGAAAACGTTTCCATCCAGATCAACCGGGCTGCTTTTGCTGGCCCTTTCGCTGCTCGGGACGTTTGCAGTTGGCTGCACACGGTATCCGGTGACCGAAACCCTCTCCCTGATGGGGACTGAAGTCTCGATCACCGTGCAAGATGTCGATGAAAGATTGAAGGGACGGTTGGTCTATGCCGCGATCGATTCGGCGTTTGTCGAGATCGAACGGATCGAGGACCTCTGCAAGTGGAATGAGCTTTCAAAGCTTAATGGTTATGCCGGGTACAAGGACTATCAAATCGGCAGCGAACTGATCCGACTGATCAACCATGCCTACGATATTTCCGCGAAAACCGAAGGGGCCTTCCGTCCTGATACAGGCCCATTAGTCGACCTCTGGGGGATCGGCACTGATCAGGCACGTATCCCGAACCTGCTCGAGATCGACTATACGATCGAGCTGATGAACAGCACCACGTTTACGCCCCTGGACAGTGTGAACGCACGCCTTGATCCTTCCCGTGCAAAACTGGAACTGGGTGCGATTGCGAAGGGGTATGCTGTAGACCGTGCCTGCGAAGTGTTGATGGACCTCGGGGTCAAGGCGGGGATGGTCTGGGCGGGCGGCGACCTGCGAGTCTTCGGCGCGAAGCCGGATGGCAGCCCCTGGCGCATCGCGGTCAGGCATCCACGCGACCCGGAAAAATACTTGCGGGTGATTGAAATTCGAGAGGGTGCGGTGGCAACATCCGGCGATTACGAACGTTTCTCCGAGCTGGAGGGCGGACGTTACTGCCACATCATGGATCCCTGGGAAGGGGCACCAAGCCGTGCCTCGATCTCCTCAACCGTGGTGATGGAAACCTGCATGGATGCCGATGCCTACGCCACCGCCCTCTTTGTCCTCGGCCCCACTGAGGGCACACAGCTTGCTGACTACCTCGGCTTTCCCGCATTGATGGCCGACGAGGAGGGTGGCAAGATGCACGTGGTCGAAACCGAAAGTTTCAAGTCGTTGGTGAGCGAGTGAAAGTATTGATCGTGCCCCGGCTTGCGAGCAAGTCGGGGCACCCGGTCAACAGACTGTCCAATGCTCTCCTGATTTTCGTATACTGTCCCCGTCTATTCACTCCAGCAGTGGAATGCCCGTGCGCATCGCGGTGATCAGGCTCAGCTCGTTTGGCGATATCCTCTGTACCGGACCTGCGGTACGCGGGATTCGTACACGCTTTCCCGATGCCCAGATTACCTACATCACCAATCCACCTTACGTCGGTGTTGCAGCAGCGTTGCCCGGTGTCGATCATGTGGTTGCCGTGGAACGACGCGGTGAGGCGTTCGAGCGGTCCCTGGATGATCTGGATGCAAGCGAGCCTTATGACAAGGTGGCCGATTTACAGGGGTCGCTGAAGTCGGATAAAATCGCCCAGCGCCTCGGTACGACGGATGTGCTCACGGATCGTCCACCTCGTTTCCGCCGTGCGATGTTGCTCGGATTGCGGCTGCGAGTCGGTGAGTTTACTCCCGTCCCACTTCGAATGGTGCAAACCCTGGCTCCCTGGGGGGTGGAGGATGATGGCGGGTCGCTGCGGGTTGTTGTGCCACCCGATGCACGGGATCGTGTCGAATCAGGCTGGAACGATGGGCTCCGGGATGCCTATGTTCTGGTGCCTGGCGCAAAGCATGCAACGAAGCAATGGCCCGGGGAGTATTGGCGCGGTCTGTTGGAGAAAATTGACCGCTCGCAGAGGGTCGTTATTCTCGGGGCGAAGGGCGAATTGCCCCAGGACCTCGAGGGAGTGGACGAGCAATTTGACAACGTGATCGATCTGACCGGGAAGACCGGCCTGCTCGAAGCGGCAGCGGTGCTCGAACAGGCAAAAGTTTTGGTCAGTGGCGATACCGGACCGATGCACCTTGCCGTGGCGGTGGGGGTACCGATGGTAACCCTGTACGGCCCCACGGTACGCGAGTTTGGTTTTTATCCTTTCCGTGCGAAACGGTCTGTTGTGCTGGAACGAGAGATGTGGTGTCGTCCCTGCAGCGCACATGGGTCGAAACGATGCCCCCTCGGGCACCATCGCTGCCTGCGCGAAATCAAACCGGATGAGGTCTGGGCGGCGGTTCAGAAGGTTGTTCATCAGGTTGTGTCAGATCCTTAGATCTGACACCCGATTCGCGTCAGCGGCGCGATCCTCTGTCAGGTCACCGCTTCGCTAAGGACCTGACAGAACAGGCAGGATGCCCGCGCTACACCGTCAGGCCTCCGCTTCGCTAAGGAGCTGACGGAACAAGGTCTCTGGACCTGCGAGAACGGATAAAAGCGTCAGAAAGAGGATTCCCCGCATGATCTGGCGGTTGTTGTACAACGGCATCGCGATGCCCCTGATGATGATCGGCCTGCTGCTCGGCGGGCTGTTCAGCGCCAAAGTACGCCGTGGCATCAAGGGACGGCTCGGAGAAGGGGACCGTCTCCGTATTGCACGGTCTCGGTGCCGGGAGGATCGTCCCAGGGTTGTCGTCCATTGTGCCTCCGCCGGAGAGCTCGAAAGTGCGATTCCCCTGATGGAAGAATTGATTGAGCAGAATGATGTCGATGTGCTGCTGACCTATTATTCCCCCTCTGCAGTAGATCGTGCCCAGAAAATCACCCTGCCCGTCGATCATCTCTATCTGCCAGTTGACTCCCTTCGACGTACCCGCCGTTTCCTCGATACCATCGACCCATCGCTGATCCTCTTTGTCAAGCATGATATCTGGCCGAACCTGGTTTGGGAAGCGAAGAAGCGGAACATCCCAACGGCATTGGTGAACGGCAATTTCCGCCCCGACTCCAAACGATTGAAGCGAGTGGCGATTCCTTTTGGACGAGCTGTCTTGCCGAAGCTGGCGGCGATTTTCGCTGTGGCGCGGGACGATGCCCATCGATTCCGCTTCCTCGCAGGCAAAGAGCCGCTGGTGGAGGTCTCTGGCGACACGCGGTTTGACCGTGTGCGTCAACGTGCATTGGCAGGCCGTGCTGACCAGGGCGCCCTGGCGGATCGTCTTGTGAACCGTCCGGTTGCTGTCGCGGGAAGCACGTGGCCGGCGGATGAGGGACGCCTGCTGGATGCCTGGGAACATGTCAAACGCGAGATCCCCGGTGCAGTACTCGTTCTCGTGCCACATGAACCTTCCGGCGAACGGGTCAAGCAGATTCTGCAAGCAAGCGAGCCCAATGGCTTCCTGTCCGTAACGCTTACGGAAGTCGAGGGTGGTGTGCCGGTTGGGGATATCATTGTGGTGGATCGAATCGGCGTCCTTGCCGGATTATATGGTCTAGGATCCATCGCCTATGTTGGAGGTGCTTTTGGTACGGGAGTTCATTCGGTGATTGAGCCAGCCGTATTCGGCATTCCGGTACTATTCGGTCCGAAATTCCTGATGAGCCACGAAGCACGCGATCTGCTTGCCCTCGGTGCAGCAAAAAATATTTCGGACGAGACCGATATCGGGGAATCCTTCGTCAATGCTTTACTCAAGGGTGACCAGAGCCTCGAAATGGGGAAAAAGGCAGCCGACTTTGTCGAGGGACATGCGGGTGTTTCCAAGCGAGTCGCAGCCAGTTGTGCACGTCTGGCAGGATGGTAAGTATGATAGCCCTCGAGCATCTCGGGTTTGGCTACAGGGACGCTCCGGATATACTACAAGATGTAACCCTTACGATTGAGCCAGGACAGCGCATCGTCCTTGCAGGGGTCAGCGGCGGTGGAAAAAGCACCCTGTTACGGCTTCTTGCCGGGCTTATCACCCCCCGAAGTGGTCGGATAACCTATCCGGATGATACCCCGCCTCGAATAGGCTTTGTACGTCAACAACCCGAGAATCAGCTTGTCGCCGGGACCGTCTTTGATGAAATCGCTTTGGGGTTGGAGTACCAGAACCTTGACAGTGATACGATCGAACGAAAGGTAAAAAGAGCTCTTGAACGAACCGGGCTTGAGGGGCTGGAAAAACGTGCCCCGTCCAAGCTTTCTGGCGGTCAGATGCAACGGTTGGCATTTGCCGCCGCCTGGGTCCTCGAACCTCAGCTGTGGCTGCTCGATGAACCGACCTCCTACCTTGATCACGAGGGAAGGGCACGTCTCCATGCACTTCTGAGCGAGTTCTCCGCCGAAACCAGCATGGTCTATGTTGCCTCCGATCCAGAGGAGTATCATCTCACCGACATCTTGGCTCTGCTGAAGGGGGGACGGTTGTTCGCCCAAGATGATCCAATAAGCCTCTTTCGCGAGGGAGTGGTCGAAGAAGCTGGGTTACGTCCACCGCGCAGTTGGCTCTTGCGCCAGCGGGGCTGGAAGGCGACTGTCCCGGCTAATGAAGGAGAATCGGTTGACCTCCCGGAGTCTCCACGGGAGCAGCCCTCCGTAGTACATTCAGGCGGCGTGATTTCCGCACCACTTTGTGCAAAAAAGGTGCATGCAAATCGTCGTGATTTTCTCGGTCCCGAACGAACTATACTGAAGGGGATCGACCTCGAGCTTCATCTGGGGCAGATTACTGCCCTTGTCGGTCCAAGTGGTGCGGGTAAGAGCACGCTGATAGAGGTTCTGGCAGGTTTGCTGAAACCCATTTCGGGGAGCGTCGAGTTCGATGGTGATCCACCAGAGAACCGGCGTGGTCAGATCGGGGTCGCCTTCCAGTTTCCGGAACGGAGTTTCTTTGCGGAAACGGTGCTCGACGAGGTGACCTACGGGGCACGGAACCTGGGCGTCGATAAAGAAGAGGCGAGAAAACGGGCGGAGAACGCTCTCGCCTCCCTCGGACTAGGTGGAAATGAAGCCCAGTTGAAACGAAGCCCCTTCGATTTGAGTGGGGGAGAAGCGAGACGGGTTGCTTTGGCAGCGATTCACACGATGCAACCAGCAGTCTGGCTACTGGATGAACCAACCGCTGGCCTGGATGATGCCAATGCGGAGGCGGTCGGGAGGATGATCCAGAGTGAGGCGCAACGTGGTTGTGCGATCTTGATCGCCGGACACGACTTGGATCGTTTCGCGGATTGGACCAACCACTGGCTATTGTTGCGGGATGGCTCGGTTGAGCGTGCGGGAGATCCGCTTGACTGGTGGGCAGAGGAGAAAGACCCCTGGCCCGCCCCTGCGACGGTGCGAGCCTGGCGTGATGCGGGCCTTCCAATCGAAGAGATGACAAGCATCGCCTGGGATGACTTGAAAACGAACCTTTCCCTGCCTGGCAGAGGAGAGGGAGAAGCTGGATAAAACAGGGCTGAGGCAGCCTTGTTGTGATCGTGATACATTGAGGCAGACATGAAGATCCTGACGCTTAACTGCGGCAGCTCGTCCATCAAGTACCAGTTTTTTGATACCCATCGCGAAGAGGGAGACAAGGTTCTCGCGAAAGGGGCCGTCGAACGAATCGGCATGAAAGGCGCGATTCTCGCGCAGAGTCGTTACGACGGCGACAAAGTCAAGGTCGCTGGGGAAATTGTGGACCATGGCGCGGCCATCGAGTACATCCTCGCCATCCTGCTCTCCGCAAACCATGGTGTCATTAAAGATCGTGGTGAGATTGATGCAGTCGGCCACCGTGTTGTGCATGGTGGTGAAGTATTCACCGGGTCCGTGCTGATCGATCAGGACGTCCTGAGTGTACTCAACGACAATATCGATCTCGCGCCGTTGCACAATCCCGCCAACATCAAGGGGATTGTTGCCTGCCAGAAGTTGATGAAAGAGACCCCGATGGTAGGGGTCTTCGATACCGCTTTTCATCACACATTGCCAGATTATGCCTATCTTTATGGGCTTCCGTACGTTTTGTACAAACGGTACTTTATCCGTCGCTACGGCTTCCATGGCAGCTCGCACTACTTCGTCTCCCAGCGTGCCCAGGAACTGATGGGCAAGCCGCTTGAGGAGATGAAATTGATCACCTGCCACCTGGGCAACGGTAGCTCGATGGCGGCGGTGGATTGCGGCAAATCAGTCGATACCACCATGGGCTTTACGCCATTGGAAGGGCTCCTGATGGGAACTCGTTCGGGTGATGTGGATGCTGGGGCAGTTCTACACATCATGGGACGTGAAGAGCTCTCGCTTGGTGAGGTCAATACCCTGCTGAACAAGCACTCCGGTCTGATGGGTATTTCCGGCATCTCGTCGGACATGCGAGAGATCGAAGAGGAGATGGAAGGTGGGAATGAACGTGCCAAGCTCGCCTTCAACATCTTTACGTACAGAATCAAGAAATATATTGGTTCCTATGCGGCAGCGATGGGTGGCCTGGACGGCATCGTCTTCACCGGAGGTATTGGTGAGAACAGCAACCTGGTCCGTCGCGAGGTCCTCAAGGGTCTCGATTTCCTCGGTGTCGATCTCGACTCCACGAAGAATGACCCACGCAGCAGCGAAGAGCGCTTTGTTTCAGGTGATGACAGCCGTGTCAAAGTGATGGTGATTCCGACCAATGAGGAGCTGGTGATTGCCCTCGAGACGGAACGGCTTGTTGCGAACTAAGAATTTGGTCGGCGACCCGCTTTTATAAAACAGGCAGCCATGTGGCTGCCTGTTTTTCCTCTGCAGCAAACAGGACTAGATAAATCACGGCGGACCAGGTTCTCCTTCTGACCATCCGTGCAAAGATTCATCGAGCTGCAGGATCTCTTCTAAAGAGGGTGGCTCGTAAGGCCGCAAAACACTTGACATAAAACTCTCCCCTTGATGTTATGACAGCACCTATTTGATCAGTTGAATCCGCTTTGTCACATTCAGTTCTCCCGGAACTTGTGCCCTTACCAGATAAGTGCCACTCGCCAACGATGTCGCATCCAAGACAAATTTTTGATAACCCGCACTGACCTTGCCGTCAGCGAGGATTGCCACCTGCTGCCCCAGCATATTAAAGACTTGCACCGTGAGGTCGCCTGCTTCAGGCAGGGCGATGGTCAGCATGGCAGTCGGATTGAACGGGTTCGGGTAGGGCGACTGGAAATCATAGCTGCTTGGCACCAGGGTGATCTCGGGTGTATCAGTGATGAAGGTTTTCTCGACACGGATGGTCCAGCTGTGGAGCTCGTAGTCACCCGTGTGCGGGCCGGTCTGGAAACGGAGGCTGCTGCGGTCACGCATGTCCATCTCGGCTGGTGCGCCTGTACTGTTGTCGATCAAGGTGAACTGGTACTCGGTGGGGACGTCGGAAATACCTGGCCATACGATCTCGAATTCACGGTTGCCTAAACGCCAGGTACGAACGGTGTAGTCCCACTCCTTGGGACCATTTGTGAAATCGGTACTGCGCAGGTCGAAGGTAAAGGTTTCCGTTTGGGTTGACCATTCTGGATGATCAAAATAGGCTTGCACAAAACGCCCGCCCATCGGGTTGAATTCGCTACCATCATATTGGTCGAATGAGTCATCGAAGTTTTCGCCGACACCTATACGGTTATACTCATCAAGGAAGGCGCCATCCACAGACCGGACGGGCAGATCCAAGGTCCAGGAGGATGCCGTGTCTGTTGTACGGGCGAAATCATCCCCCATTTTTTCAGGATGGCTCCCCAAATCATCGTACCAATAGTCTGAGAGAAAACAGAATATCAATTCATTAATTGGCTCATATTCCTCGAACCAGAATCCTTCCCATGGATCAAGGATGGCTTCTGAAATGGCAACAGTCTCATACTGGCCAGCAGCACCGGCATTCGGATCCCATGTATAGATGTTGGCGTTGCAGCCGCCAATTGCAATGAAGTCTTCAATCATAATTACTTCAGGCGAACTACTCGTAATGAAGCAACTGTGCATCATTTCATAAGGCTGCATAAAGGGATTTGCCATCATGGTCAAACCCCTGTACTCCGGTTCCTCCGAAGGATTGTTAATAAGAACCATTGGTGGTTCATCGTCCTCCACGCACATACCCACTTCTTGATCGTCATCAACTACCAGGGTCGCGCTATCATATACGTCCTGAATAATCCAATAACCCTGGCCAGGTGTGACAACTTCGGGATCGCCATGGTCTGAGCCATCCGAGTCGGTTTCACAAAGACGGATGTAGCAGTCGTTTTCAGGGCTCCATTGCGACATGCACCAGTTGCTGCCATTTGGAGCAGCGTCACCTAAGTCATTCTGGAAGAAACTATCCCCAGTCTGATCCGCAGTCACATTTACCGGAATACCGACCATTCTCCACTTGTTGCGATCAAGGCTTTTTTGGGGATTGGGAGCCCATGAATAACAGTGAATTGTGAGCTCACCGTCGGTATCAAGATATCCGAACAAGAGAATGTCGCCACAGTCGACGAGATTCCCCGAAGCCATAGCCGTTCCTGTAGGGTCAGTGAAATCATAGGTCCCTGCTGACGTACCATCGGATCGGTAGATGTAGGCGTTCATGCCGTCATATGCCGCGAAGTAAAGCGTATTGTTCATGACTACAAAACCAATAAACATGGAGTCACCGGAGGGTGTAATATCTTCTACCAGGCTTATCGTTGAACCGTTCGTAACCCGTAGTTCGCAACCATATGCAGGATCCGAAGCCACGAAAAAGAGCTTAGTGTCAGTGGCATACATGGATTCGCCCATGAATTCCAAAAACAAGTCTTCTGAGACAGGGCCGGACCCGGATGGGGTACCATCAGTACGCCAAAGCTGTGGTATTTCCTCGTCACTCATACCGTCGAAATAGTAATACCCATCCCAAACGCAGTACTCATCCCCCCCCGCGAAGAGGGATTCAGCGCCAGAATCCTCGAGATAGTCTGTCCCGATCTCAGTACCGTCCGAACAGGCAAGTTGGCCGTTGGCATAAAAAATGAGGGTACCGTCTACATCTGCAAGATTGGTGGGATTGGAGCTGCTACTGCCAGATTCAATATCCTTCACCATGGCGGTGCCACTCTCCGTCCCATCCGTCTTCCAAAGCTCGTAGCCATTGGATCCATCGCTAGCGTTAAAAAAGAGTGTCCCATTGCATTCGGTCAGCCAGGTCGGAGATGAGGATCCGGATTCTGAACAGATATCAGCGACCTGTTGGGTGCCGCTTTCGGTGCCATCCGTTACCCAGAGTTCAGCGCCATCTGTTCCGCCATCGGCGGCGAAATAGATTTTGCCGTCGAAGAGAGTCAATCCTTCCGGATTGGAACTGCTGGAGCCTGACATGATGTCTTTCACAAGAGTGGTGCCGCTCTCCGTGCCATCCGATTTCCATAATTCGATACCATTGGTCCCATCGTCGGCAGCGAAATAGAGAACTCCGTTCAGTATCACTCCATATTCGGGATCGCTGGCTCCAGACGGATTGATATCCTTGACAAGGGTTGTGCAAAATCCTCCGCTTCCATCCGTGATATACAACTCAGCACCATACGTATCCTCGTTTAGAACGAAGAAGTAGTTGTCACCACACGGTAGTGCATCGCCGCTTTCGCTTAAACTCCAACTATCAGCATCTTCCCAGATGAGGATAGAGTCACCGGCGCAGGCAGGAGCGGATAACAGAATGGTTGCGATGAAGGTGAGGACAATACTTTTTCCATATGACATGATTTCCCCCCGGAAGCATGCAAATATAGTTTATGGCGCGGATTTCACTTGAGACAATGACAGCTGCCTTCCAGGGAAGGTTCGCGCTTCATTGTATAAGCAAAAATATTATAAGCGAGAAGCACGTAAAGCTGTGCGCTGCAACCGCGATCATGTTTAATTCCACATAGCCAGGGAGTTGCTGAGGGGATGTCATACCAAGACTAACTCTATTCTCAGTATGAACTAATTTGATCATTCCTGAGATGTAGGGGAGTCTAAATCACCGATACTTAGGCTTAGCTAATAATACAGGGCAACAAAGAATAGTTCGCCAGCCGTCCACTAATGAATGGATTCCATTGTGACAATCTCGCAACCCGAACTCATAGATTCAGTCTTTTTCAGCGTGAGCATGCTGAAAAGGAAGACTGTGCTCCGAACAGATGGAAAACTCCTTTCCCATTGACTCGCACCTGATCGTGTGCCTATACTTCGCCCGCTTTTGGAAGTAATCGCTTTAGAAACAACCGGTTATGTAATGGGCTTACCCCAGTAGCCGGTAATGTTGTAAGTCGATTACATTCATAAATGGCGGTCGTTGGTTTCTCCGCTTGAACCTGTCTGAGTCACTCGACTTCGGGTGGGTCCCGGTTCAGGAGGCGGATGCATGTCCCGCCCTTGCTCCCAGCGGTGCTCTTTGTTACGTTTGCAGGTCTATGAAGCTCCGTCTTCCGTCGCTGCACGAGGGGATCAACGCCCTCGAAGAAACGCTCGATCCGGGTGAAATCGGATTGGACACAGATGTCTTTGTATCTCCGGTCGCTGTCAAGGGGACCGCGGATGACGAGGATACGCTGGTTGATGTCCGTCTCGAGATCCGCACCACCGGTCACTACACCTGTGACCGTTGCGCAGCCGAGTTCGATCGTCCTTTTGATGTTACGTCTCGCATTGAAATCCTGCGACGTGACCCAGAGGACAGTGATGAGGAAGAGGCCGAAGGGCTGGTGTTTGTCGGCTCGAATGGTACGGAAGCGGATTTGAGTCAGGAGATTGTGGAAGCGATCCTCCTGGATTTGCCCCTGCAGATGTTATGCAGAGATGATTGTAAGGGTCTTTGTCCATTCTGCTACACCGATTGGAACGAAGGCACCTGCGAGCACTTTGCTGAGTATGGTCCAGGGGCGGATGCTGCCGACAACGATTCACAAGAGTAGAGGCTGGAACCGTGGCTGTCCCGAAAAGAAAAACAAGTAGTTCGCGATCGAAACAGCGTCGCGCCCATGATGCCCTGAAGCCTGGGAATGTGGTCACCTGCCCGAACTGTGGCGCCTTCCACAAACCCCATCGCGTCTGCCCCGAATGCGGGCAGTACAAGGGCCGTACTGTCGGTCCCACCCGTAACAAGTAATCTTGTTCGGACTGCGCCGGAGGACTGCGTGAGACGAAAGATGATTCGATGAGAATCGCCGTCGATGCAGCCGGCAGGGAACCCGGCTTGCGTGTCGTTGTCCAGGGGGTGATGGATGCTCTCGGGACGGCGCCGGGCTCTGAGGTACAGTTTCGTCCCGTGCTCTATGGCCCGGAAACGGAACTGCGACAGGCGTTGGAAGAACTCGATGTCCCCTCGGATGCGGTCGATATTGTCGATGCCCCTGAGGTGATCGAAATGGATGATCTGCCGCATGAAGCGCTGACATCCAAGCCAAACAGTTCGATTGTCCGAGCAACGAAGGATTTGTCCGCCGGGCTGGTGGACGCTTTTGTTTCGATGGGCAATACTGGGGCGGTTGTCGGCGCGTGCCGTGCCTTTGTCGACCGTCTTCGCTGGATCAACAAGCCTGCTCTCGGTGTTCCCCTTCCCCGTAAAAAAGGGATGGGGTTTATGGTTGATGTAGGGGCGACACCCGATCCGAAGTCGGGTCACATGCTGCAGTTTGCAGCGATGGGGTCGGCGTTTGTGGAACGGGTCTACGGGATTAACGAACCCCGTGTCGGCCTGCTGAACATCGGCACCGAAAGCCACAAGGGCGATGAGCGGTCCAGGGATGTCTACAAGCTGCTGCAACGCAGCCCATTGAACTTTATTGGCAACATCGAGGGGGGAGACATTTTCGAAGACCGGGCGGATGTGATTGTCACCACCGGGTTTGTTGGAAATGTGCTGCTCAAATTCACCGAGGCGATCCCGGGTATGCTCCAGGATCGACTTACCGGAACCGGCCTGAGTGTTACCGGGGATGGCGCCCTGGCAGACCTCGACTATCGTCGCTATGGCGGCGCGACTCTGCTTGGTGTGGATGGAACCGTGGTCATTGGCCATGGCCGCTCGACAGCGGGTGCTGTGGCACGAGCCATGCGCTGGGCGAGCAAGATGGTACACGGTCATGCGGTCGAAGCGATCCGTGACTGCGTGTTCAAGACTCGCCGGGCAGTCTGGCTGAGCAACCCTTTCGCACGTGGGGAAACGATTGATGAACCCTAAGAAGTTGCCTCCTGTATGTCGCATCATCGGTACCGGACGTGCAGTTCCCGAAAGGTTATTGACCAACGCTGATTTTGAGAAGATGGTCGATACCACGGATGAATGGATTACGACACGGACCGGGATCAAGACACGGCATATCGCTGAGCCTGGAACCCCTTTGTCCAAGTTTGCCTCAGAGGCGGGCCATAAGGCGATCGAAAATGCCGGGCTGACTCCTGACCAGATTGATTACCTGATTATCGGTACCGTTACCGGCGATATGAAGTTTCCCGCCGCCGCCAACTTCGTTCAGGCGAAGCTCGGTCTGGTGAATGCCTCCACCTTCGATATCTCCGCCGCCTGTAGTGGGTTCCTCTATGCCCTCGAGATGGCCGATGCGCTGATTCGTGGGCAAAAGGCAAAAAATGTCCTCGTCATCGGTGCTGAGATTCTCAGCAGCATAACCAATTACGAGGATCGTTCCACCTGCGTTCTCTTCGGCGATGGTGCCGGTGCGGCAGTCGTGGCACCTCGTGAGAGCGACGATGAGGGGGGCGTGTTGTCCACCTATACGGGCAGCAATGGTGAGCTGTACCACCTGCTGTATGGTCCCGGTGGCGGATCGCTCCACCCCCCGAAGAACCGTGACCTGCCAAGTGAGCTGTTCACCATTCACATGGCGGGCAACGAAGTCTTCAAGGCAGCGGTGAAGACTATGGGCGACGCGGCGGTTGAAGCGCTGGATCGTGCCGGCATTCATGAAGATGACATCGACATGCTGATTCCGCACCAGGCCAATTTGCGGATCATCGATGCTACTGCCAAACGTCTTAAGCTTGATCACGACAAGGTTTATATCAACATTGAGCGGTACGGCAACACCTCCGCAGCATCCATTCCGATCGCGCTGGACGAGGCGAACGAGAAGGGACTGTTGAAAAAAGGGGACATCATCCTCTGTGTTGCCTTCGGCGCGGGCTTTACCTGGGGTTCGACCGCTATCCAGTGGTAAAAACGGTCGTAAAGCACGACTAAAGGGGCACCAACCGGATGAGAACCGCATTCATCTTTCCGGGACAGGCTTCCCAATACGTTGGTATGGGGAAGGATCTGTACGAAACCGAAGGTATGGCGAAGGCACTGTTTGACCGTGCTGACGATATCCTGCCGTTCGATTTGAAGCGAATCTGCTTCGAAGGCCCCGTTGAGGAGCTGACCCAGACCCGAGTCACTCAGCCCGCCATCTTTGTTCATTCAGTAATCATTTCGCTGCTGCTCAGCCCGCGTGGGATTGACATCCATGCCGCGGCAGGACACAGCCTGGGTGAGTACTCAGCGTTGGTCGCGACCGGTGCGCTTCAGTTTGACGATGCGCTGGCCGTCGTTGCCCTGCGTGGCGAACTGATGCAAAATGCGGGTGATGAACGGCCTGGTACGATGGCTGCGATCATCGGTCTGGCTATTGAGAAAGTTGAAGAGGTGTGCGCTAGCGCTTCCACCAAGAATGAGGTGGTGGTCGCTGCGAACATGAATGCACCCGGCCAGGTCGCCATTTCAGGCGATGTTGTGGCGGTGCATCGAGCGATGGAGTTGGCGAAGGAAGCAGGGGCGAAACGTGCCCTGCAGCTCAATGTTTCCGGCGCTTTCCATTCACCCCTGATGGCTCCTGCTGCGGAGAAGCTCGCCGAACAGCTGGAGAAGACACCGTTCCGTCCACCTAGCGTGGCTATCTACCAGAATGTGACAGCGAGGCCGACGACGGATTCGGATGTGATCAAGAAACGTTTGATCGAACAGCTCACCCACCCGGTTCGCTGGGTTGAGACAATTGAAGCGATTATTGGTGATGGTGTCGAGCGGTTTATCGAGGTGGGCCCGGGTGCAGTGTTGCAGGGCTTGAACAAACGAATTGCGAAGGGCCTGCCGGTCATCGGGGTGGGCACAGTGGACGAGTTGAACGCATACCGAAACGCTTAAACGCATCATCCGACTCGGGAGAACGAGGATGGACGGACTCAAGGGACAGATCGCCTGGGTGACAGGCAGCGGACGAGGGATCGGCCGCTCTATCGCCGAGCGTCTTGCACGCGAAGGTGCGACCCTCGTGATTCATGATATCATGGAAGAGACCGCAAAGGCGACCGCCGAGGAATTTAAGGCTCAGGGGTACGATGCCATCGCGATTGCTTCAGATGTGTCGGATGCCGAATCAGTCGAGAAGACGGTCGCCGAGATCCTCGAGAAATTCGGACGGATCGATATCCTGGTGAACAATGCTGGGGTCACGCGTGACGGCCTGCTGATGCGGATGAAGGAAGAGGATTGGGACCTGGTGATCAAGGTCAACCTGAAGGGCGCCTTCCTCTGCACACGTGGTGTAACGCGTCAGATGATGAAGCAGAAAGCTGGACGGATTGTCAATGTCGCATCCGTGGTTGGTGTGATGGGCAATGCCGGACAGGCGAACTATTCAGCCTCCAAGGCAGGTTTGATTGGCCTGACCAAATCGACCGCAAAAGAGCTTGCGCCGCGCGGGATTACGGTCAATGCGATCGCCCCGGGCTACATTGAAACCGAAATGACTGCCGTCCTGCCAACTGCGGCACGCGAAGCCTTTTTGCAGGTTACTCCGTTGGGCCGTCCCGGCTCACCGGATGATGTGGCCGGAGTGGTGGCTTTCCTCGCATCCAAAGATGCGAGCTTTGTTACGGGTCAAGTAGTGCACATTGACGGCGGCATGGTGATGTAGCTGCTGTTGACGGTTATATACTGAGTTACGACGAAAAAGAAACATTGTCATAGCAAAACATTTACACAAAGGAAGAGAACGATGGCTGAAGATCGCGTCCAGAAGGTAAAAGAAATCATCGCTGAGCAGCTCGGTGTGGACATTGCTGAAGTGACGACGGAAGCTTCCTTCATCGACGACCTCGGTGCCGACTCCCTCGATACCGTGGAACTCGTCATGGCGTTCGAAGAAGCGTTCGGTATTGAGATTCCCGATGAAGATGCCGACAAGCTCCAGACCGTTGGCTCGGCGCTTGAGTATCTGAACGGTAAGATTGACGGCTAAGCAGCCTCAGGCGGTAAACATGTCGAAACGAATTTTCGTCACCGGCATGGGTGTCATGTCGCCGTTGGGCGTTGGTGCCGCGGCGACTTGGGACGGTATGGTCGAGGGACGCAGTGGAGCGTCCGAGATTACCCGGTTTGATGTATCCGCTTTCAAAACCCACTTTGCGTGCCAGGTTCCGGATTTTGATCCGTTGAACTTCATGGAGCGCAAGGAGGCCCGGCGGATGGACCTCTTCTGCCAGTTCGCTGTTGCGAGCGCGGTGGAAGCGGTAGACAGCTCGGGTATCGACTTTGAGAAGGTTGACAAAGACCGTGTCGGGGTCGTTTATGGCTCCGGGATTGGTGGCATGAAGACCTTCGAAGACCAGATCCTCAAGCTGAACGGGGATGGTCCCAATCGTGTGTCCCCCCTCTTCATTCCGATGATGATCGGGGACATTGCGGCCGGGCAGATTTCGATCCGTTGGGGCCTCAAAGGTCCGAATTACGCGGTTCAATCGGCCTGCTCGACAAGCACCCATGCTATTGGCATTGCCATGATGCATCTGCGTGCCGGCGATTGCGATGTCGTTGTTACAGGCGGCTCGGAAGCACCGGTTACTCCGGCAGGATTGGGCGGCTTCAATGCTGCAACAACCCTTTCGACACGCAATGATGCACCGGAAACTGCGTCGAGGCCCTTCGACCTCAACCGTGACGGTTTCGTCATGGGCGAGGGCGGTGTTAGCTTCGTGCTGGAAACCGAAGAACACATGCTCGCACGCGGCGGCAAGCCGATTGCGGAGATGCTGGGCTATGGTTTTACCGGTGATGCCTATCATTTGACTGCCCCGGCCCCGGAAGGGGAGGGTGCGGTACGTGCCATGCGGATTGCGTTGAAGAACGCAGGGGTCCAGCCGGATGAGGTGGACTACCTGAATGCGCACGGTACTTCGACTGAGCTGAACGACAAGAACGAAACCGCCGCGATCAAGCAGGTCTTTGGTGATCATGCTCGCGAGATGGTGGTCAGTTCGACCAAGTCGATGTCCGGGCACCTGCTGGGTGCTGCGGGAGCTCTTGAGTTGTTCGCGAGTGTCAGGGCCACCGAGACAGGGGTTGTGCCACCGACGATCAACTATGAAACACCGGATCCGGACTGCGATCTCGATTACGTTCCGAACAAAGCTGTTAAACGGGATGTACGAATCGCAGCATCGAACACCTTCGGATTTGGCGGGCACAACGCGACCCTCGTGGTTCGCCGCGTCGACAACTAAGCGAGAGGAGAGGTTCCGTGGGGTTGTTTTCCTGGCTTAAACGACGGGAACCCGAGGAGCCACGTCCTGGCGCGCAGCGCAGTCTGAAGCAGTTCGAGGAGCTGATTGGCTACCAGTTTCGAGACCGGGATTTGCTGAATCACGCCCTCAAACATCGCAGTATCATTTTCGAGACGGGCGAATCGCGAGAAGTTGCGAACGAACGTCTCGAATTTCTCGGGGATGCGGTTCTTGACCTGATTGTTGGGGAACATCTCTACGATTTGTTTCCGCAGTCACGCGAAGGCCACCTCACCCGTCTCAAGAGTCTCGCGGTTTCGGGACGTCAACTTGCGATCAAGGGTCGCAAGATGGGGTTGGGGGGTTACCTTCAGTTGTCCGCTGGCGAAGAACGCAGCGGGGGACGGAACCGTCGCAGTATCCTCGAGGATGCCCTCGAGGCGGTAGTCGGAGCGATCTATCTCGATGGTGGGTTGGAACAGGCACGGACCTTTGTCCGTGACTTCATCACTGATGACCTGGCCAGCCACCTTGTCCACGACAAGGAAAAGAACTTCAAGAGTGTTCTGCTTGAGTATGTGCAGGGCAACTCGCTGGGTCATCCCCAATACCGTGTTTTGTCCGAGGAAGGCCCGGACCATGCGAAAACCTTCCACATCGAGGTGCTGGTTGGTGACGAAGTTGTCGGCTTCGGGGTAGGTCGGAGCAAGAAGCAAGCGGAGCAGCAGGCCGCGAAGGTCGCTGTGGACCATTTCGGCATCAAAACCGAAACTCAATGAGGGGAACCATGGATTATTTCCTGGATGATTTTCAAAAAGAGCTAGTGGAACAGGCACGTCGGATCGGCAAGGAAAAGATCCGTCCCGTCGCAGCGGATTACGATCGCGATGGAACGTTCCCCTGGGATTTGGTGAAAGTTTTTGCGGACGCTGGTTTTTATGGACTCTGGGTGCCGGAAGAGTATGACGGTCTCGGACGAGGCATCCTCGACCTGGTTCTGGTGACCGAAGAGCTGTCAAAGTATTGCGGCGGCATCTCATTGTCCGTCGCCGCCAGCGCGCTGGGCACCTTCCCGATCATCATCAGCGGGAATGAGGAGCAGAAGAAACGCTTCCTGCCCCGTCTCGCTGCCGGCGAAGCCCTCGCCGCTTTCGGATTGACCGAACCTTCCGCCGGCTCCGATGCTGGTGCGATCCAGACCCGCGCCGAGAAGAAGGGTGACAAATACATCCTGAACGGCACCAAGGTGTTCATCACCAATGGTGGCGCGGCGAAGATTTACACCATCGTTGCCAACACCGACCCGGGCAAGGGGACACGTGGCGCCTCGGCGTTTATTGTCGAAGATGGCACCCCCGGCTTCAGCTACGGCAAGGAAGAGGACAAGATGGGCATTCGTGCCTCGGCCACCCGTGAGCTGATCTTCGAGGATTGCGAAATCCCCGCTGAGAACCTGCTTGGTCGCGAAGGCGAAGGCTTCATGGTCGCCATGAAGACCCTCGACAAAAGCCGTCCCGGTGTCGCCGCCCAGGCGCTCGGTATCGCGGCTGGCGCACTCGACCTGTCGGTGCAGTATGCCCGTCAGCGCGAGCAGTTCGGCCAGTCGATCATCCAATTCCAGGCAATCCAGAACATGATCGCCGACATGTCGACGGAAGTCGAAGCGGCCCGTGCTATGCTCTATGCGACCGCCCGCATGATCGATGGTGGCGTGAAGAGCTATTCACGTGAATCGGCACAGTGCAAGGTCTATGCTTCCGACGTCGCGATGAAGGTCACCACCGATGCGGTCCAGATCTTCGGCGGCTACGGCTATATGCGTGACTACCCGGTCGAGAAGTACATGCGCGATGCCAAGATCACCCAGATCTACGAGGGCACAAACCAGATCCAGCGGATGGTCATCGCCCGCCACCTGATCAAGGAAGCGCAGAAGAACAGCTAGATGGCTTCTTCAGCATGTGTTGAAATGGCCCGGGTCCGGCAGTCGCCGGACCCGGGTTTCTTATCTCTGCTAACCAACTTCCGAGTTTGTGCCATCGTGTCATCCCAGGCTTTACTCGCCTTTGGCGAGTTGACCAGGGATCCAGCTACCAGACGTGTGGAAGGTGCGCGAACCTCGGCCTTTCTGGGTTGATGTCGTTGCGAGCGTGTGGCATGGGCATCCTGCCCATGCTACGCCTTCGCAGATGGCGTTCCCCGCAAAGAGGTTGGACCTGGTTACCTGGCCCCAGAAGTCTCTCCCGGTCGCGTCTGGCGACGCGATGCACGGGCAGGATGCCCGTGCTACAATCGTTGTTCCGTCCGGTCTTTAGCAACGCGGAGACCTGACGGACACGTTGCAGTGCTGAGATGCTTCGCTTGGGTGACGGGGCACCCAAGCCACTTGAGAGGGTGCCCATGCTTGTCTTGCCCGTGCCACCTGTGTGACCCAGATTCAACGATCGATCTATACATGAATAAGCCCGATTCACAACTGAATCGGGCTACCAGATTGATTGAACCGTTACAAAACTACTCGTCCGTGATGGTGCCATCTGCATGACGTGTCCGGGTGTGTTCCCAGCTGTAGCTGCCGCCATTTTCCATCACGGTCCAGAAGTAGTAGTCACCTTCTGCCCGGTCGCCATTCTCATCCAGCATCATGTCGCCTGTGATGGCGTCATACTCGGATGCATTCAGCACGAGTCGCTCTTTAAAAACATTGAGCGAAGCAGCTTCACCTACCTCGGCGAGGGTGTTGGCCAGGAGCATGAAGGAGTCGTAGGTCACGATCGGATAAATGCCGGGAGTGTTCCCTGTTTCTACCTCAATTTGCTGGGCAAGGGACAGGTAACGTTCATTCTCCACGACTCCAAAGACCGGGGCGGTAAACTGGACCGATGCTGCAAACGAGGCCGTTGTCGACACACTATCCGTCCCGACCAGGTAGCCGTTATTGGCGAAACCATCGGACCCATACCAGCGCAGAATCCCCAGGCTTGTTGTGTAGTTGGAGGCGACTCTAAGGATGGGTGTTCCCTCATCGAAGCAGACGAGAACGACTGCAATGGATTCGCTGCTGCCTCCCTCGATCAGGGGCTGAACCATCGCTTCAACCGAATCACACGCTTCGATAAAGAGGGAGTTCCGGTAGGCGTAGTAACTTGCACCGCCCAGATAATCAACCCCTGCGGTTGATGCCTGGGTTGCCAGCAACGCGTTTATCGATTCTCCCCAACTGTCTTCACGGTAGATCGTAGCCACTTGCTCGATGCCGTCTAACGCCATCACCTCGAGGAGGGCCTGAACAAGGACTTCATCGCTTGTTACCGCACGATAAATATTGTCTCCGGCGACAGCGAGCTCGGTGATGGTGCTGCTCGGGCTGATCAGGATGCTGGTGGATGCATTAATCGCATCACGTGTGTTCAATAGTTCAGCACTGGTCAATGGGCCAACAATGCCGCGTAAACCTTGAGACAGCATGGAAACGAGTTGGGAGCGGGCTTCTTCCGGATCGGTGCTTGTATTCGCAGAGACCAGCTCGAAACGGATCGAGCTGCCCTGGGCACTTCGTTCGCTGTTGATGTCGAGCACGGCTTGTTCGAGTGCAGCGAGGTTGTTCATCCCTTGGATGCCGTAATCCCCGCTCGTCGGAATCAAAGCACCAATCTGGATGGTAGACCGCTCCTCCTTTGGATCATCCTCATCATCACAAGCACTGAAACCAACAAGCAGGATCGTCAACAACAAAAAGAGCATTGGGTAACGCCGGTACATAGTTCCCCCTCGAACAAGAAAGCGGATCCATCGAGATACAGTCCATGAGGACTTGGCTACTCGCTAAGCTCGCTGAAATAGCGTGCCTTTTTGGGATGTTCCATCGCGACTGGGCCGACGGGTCGTTTCGCGGCTTCCTCTGTCCCATTAAAGGTGTGCGGGCCGAGAGTCCCCTGGGCCAGCCAGGCATTGATACCATTCGTACGTCGAGGAAACTCGTAGTAGCAAAAGGAGCCGTACATATCGTTTGTCCCCTCGGTAAACTGCAGCCCATACATAATGTGTCCGCGATCCCAGCCGCTGTCCAATGCGGTTACAGTCAGTTGGTCTAATGCGTGATTGTAGACAGCTGTCGCTGTGCCTTCAAAAACGAACGATCCAACCTGATACCAGAGATGGCCGGTGTAGGAGTTGCAATGATACCGTGCGCGATTGAGGTTCAGGCAGATTTCCCAAAGGTCAATATCAACCACGACCACATCGTAGTAAGGTCGATTCGGGTTGATCATGACGGGAATTTCTGAGTCGTCAGGATTGGCCTCGCCACCCTCTTCAAGAGATGAAAGTGGATTCTCGATGGACTCTTCCGGGTTCTCACCATTATCGCAGGATATAGCGAACAGCATGAGAAGAGAGAGGAAGATGGCAAATGGAAGGATGTTTCTCTTCATGTTTCACCCCCAACCTCATTCCAGCAGGTGATCGGGTATACCTCACTCTGGAACAAGGAAACATGTGTAAGCCACAACTACACAAGTGAACGAACGACCCTTTGATCGTACCGTTATGTGAATTATAGTACAAAGTGGACGAAAGGCTACCTATTTCATGATAAAAGGATAATAGGTTTTCCGCGCCCACTAATCCATAAAGAGGGTAATTCTTTTTGAGAAACCTCCAATTGCTCGCGCGCCTCGGGTCGGAGTTTGATACTCGCCGTCTTTTACACAATGGACACTTGTCCGTCCTATCTTTGACGGCAACGGTGAATAATCTGGGAGATGGACGCTGATGCGTATCGCGGTGGTGGGTGCGACAGGACTGGTGGGGAAGACGTTGCTCGAGTTGCTGGGGGCCGAACCCTGGCTTGAGCATGAGGTAGTAGCCTATGCCAGCGACGGATCGCAGGGGAAAACGCTGCATCGCGGAACGCAGAAGGTAACCGTCCAAGCGATCCCGGAAGCAATTCCTGAGGGCATGGATTATGCCCTCGTCGCCTTGCCCAACTCCATCGCCAAGACTCTCGTTCCCGCATGGCGTAAAGCGGGGATTCGCATCATCGACAAGAGTTCAGCCTTCCGGATGGACGATGATGTACCCCTTGTTGTGCCGGAAGTGAATGTTGACACGCTTGAGAAAGCAGATCACCTCGTTGCCACTCCCAATTGTTCCACCACACAGCTTGCCGTCGCGGTTAATCCTTTGCGTGACGCCTTCGGCCTGGTCGAGGTGATGGTCAGCAGCTACCAGTCGGTAAGCGGGGCCGGGGCGGGAGCGATGGATGCCTGGAGCGACCAGATTCAGGGCATCACTACCGTCGAGAATCCCTTCCCGAGACCCATCGAGGGCAATGTGATCCCGATGGTGGGTTCGGTAAATAATGAAGGTTGGTTCACGGAAGAAGTGAAGTTTATCGAGGAGCTGCCGAAAATTCTCGGACAGAATATCCCAGTCAGTGCCACGGCGGTTCGTGTCCCGGTTGCTATTGGGCATGGGGAAGCGGTTGAGGTGAAGGTAGGACGTGAGGTGACTCGCGACGAGGTCCATCGTGTGTTTCGGGACGCACCAGGCCTCGAGGTACGTGAAGATCCAAATGCCGCGCCGACACCTCTCGATGTCGCGGGCCGTCCCGATGTGGTAATCGGACGTGTCCGTATCCACCCACGAGATAAAAGCCGTATCCTCTTCTGGGTGGTCGCGGATAATTTGCGCAAAGGTGCCGCGACCAACGCGCTCCAGATTTTGGAAGCGTGGGAGAAAGTGAAATAGGGTGTCGTTGCGAACAAAGTGAAGCAATCTCGTATCACTCAACCGGGTTTCCTGCTCGTTGCGCGCAGCTTTGAAAAAGCGAGTGGAGTGAGACTGCTTCGTCACGATGTTCCTCGCAGCGACACCGAAAAAGAGTGTCATGCCCAGCTCGCAATCCGGTGCCAACCGGATCGTGACCGAAGGGAACCCGCGAGCGTCGGGCATCCCCTGAAAGAGTGCGAGAATCAGGGGGATCCCCGACGCGCTGGTGGTGTCCTTCGGACACAAGGGCGCTTAGCACCCTATCGCGCTGGGGATGACAGAGATGACAACGATGTTTGGGGATGTCGGGAGTTTGTGGAGCATTAGACTACCTATCTAAGGGAGGCATCATGAGGCGCGGTCTGCTGGCTGGCTTCACTTTGCTGATGGTTATCACACTGGCACTGCCCGCCCAGGCGCAGCTCCAGCGATCTGAGAAGAAAACCCTCTTTGTCTTCGAGACCCAAAATGCCAAAGACTTTGATCATCTGGATCGGAAACGGCAAAAATGGGCACGCGACAAATTCCTTGAAACCTTTGTCACCACCTTCGAACGGTTCGATTTCATCGACCTCGGTGCAGCCGGGGGGCAGATTGATACCTTCCTCGCCGATGCCGATGGCTACATGCTCGAACATGCACAGGAATTGGTGCAGCTTCGCAAGGAACCCGATGGACGGATCGGGGAGGCACGTGTCACCCTGGATGACCTGAAAGCGGCAGTCGCCAATGGGTTCGCCTTCGTTCCCACCATCACCAAGGTGAAACGCGAGAAGATCAAGCAGGAAAAGGGTGGGCATCGCTACGAGTTCCATATTGATGCGCACATTGACATCTACCGGACCTCGACCAAGAAGAAGATTGGCACGGTCACCGGATCGTCCAATGACATCGGCGGGATGCTGGGGGCGTTCAAGACCCTTGCCGCGGCCGCGCTATTAGGCGAAAGCGAATCGGACAAGGAAGAACGTGCTTTCCAGTCGGCGATGGAAGGGGTTTACGAGCAGATGAAGACCCGCATCCGTCAGATGGACCAGTTCTCGCTTAAATCTGTAGCGACTGACACCGATTTCCACGGCTTCAGCTTCGACCTAGGCAAGAACTTTGGTGTCCGTATGGACCGACGTTACAAGGTCTGGTCGCTGGACATGCAGGGCAAAAAGCAGGAGATGGAAGCCTTCGGAAAGGTGCGAAAGATCGAGGAAACCCGCAGCCGTGCGCAGGTCCTGATAGGCAGTGTCAGCGAAGGCGACCAGGTAATCGAGGATGCGAAGTTTGGCATCAACATCGCCCCGATGGTCGGCATCATTCCCTGGAAGGCGGAGGGCTTCGACGCGATCAAGGGAATCTCCTTCAACTTCCTCGATCCGAACGTCGTTTTCGCTCTCCCACCGGATGCAGAAGGCAATAAGCTGAACATCGGTCTCCAGCTCGAGTACAACACCGCCTGGATTGTTGGCATCAGCGAGCTCTACCTGGTGATGGAAGGTGGCCTGGTCCCTGTTGAAAACATGACCGTCTGGCAGGGCATGGGCGGCATCAGGAAGAAGTATTATTTCCGTCGTTTTGCCGCCTTCTGGACCGTCAAATTTGGCGGAATCGGCGTCGATTTCATCGATACAGATTTCCTCGATGATCCGAACGTTGAAGAGGGCAGCGATGCTACGGTCTACGGGGTCGGGGTGGATGTCGGTGCGGAGGTCCTGCTGACACCGGATGTGGCCCTGCGTGGCCAGATCGGCTTCGCTGGCTTCCCGAAACAGACCGTACTGCTGGTCTATGATGAAGGCGAGCTGAAAACTGCCCAGATCACCTCTGCTGGAGTGACCTTCGCCTTCACCCTTTCATGGACCTTGTGAGGCGGCGAGAGAAACTCCTCTCTATACCTGTTGTTCGAGTTGTTGCAAACGCCCAGCGGCCATATGCTGTCGGGCGTTTGCTGCTTCAAGAAGAGGGCACCAGAATTTCTCTGGCGAGCAGGGAGACCGATTTGAACCTTTTCGCTTCTTGTACGTAGAATAGAAAAGCCGGTTGTGTTGGTCAGGAGGTTGGGATGAAAGCGATGATGATTGTGCTGATGGTGATGGCGTTGCCCCTCTTTGCGGTAGCCTCCGATGCTGAACCGGACACGACCTTCGCTGAAAAGCAGGAGAATCGCTCAGGATCGTTCCCGATCGAGCTGCTTGTCGAGACCGATGTCAAGCAGATGCTGGAGCAACAGGAAACGAAAATGTTGCTTCACAAACTGATGACCACCACCCAGGATCGTCCGCAGTGGATTCCTGCTTACTCCGTATTCCCGCGCGGAGATGCCCTCGATGAGTCTCGCTCGTTGCAGGCGGGGCTGAACTTCTTCAGCCGTAGCAAACGTGGTGAGTGGAGGTACTTTTCGCCCTCGGAAGGTTTCCAGCTTCGCACTTGGGAACGAACCCCGGAACTGCTGCTGGATCGTCAAGGGGCGAGGGACTTCATCATCAGCAAGTGATGAATGTGGCCCGACACTTTAGTGTCGGGTCTCTTCGGACTGTGGATGCTTTCTCGGCTCAAGACTTCCGATGAAACCCGACACTGAAGTGTCGGGCCAGCCTGGGTGGCATGGTAAGCGAAGCTTGCCATGCTCGCATTCTGTGATCCAATCAGGGGAGCGCTCTCGATAAAGAATGCAGGCGTGGCTATCTGCGATAACCACACCACCCATCTGACTGCTACTCCTGCTTCAACCCCAACTCAAGTACCTCCCGTCCCAACGCGGAAATCTCCTTCCACCGTCTGCTGATTTCGTCGACCTCGATTCCCGCCGCGTCGGCAAATCGTTCGGCTTCCTCGCCCTCGGTGCGAATGTCACCGCGACGGTGCCCGCTAGCGAGAAGTGTTACCATATCCCATCGCCGTAGCTCACGATAAGCCTCCGCCGCTTCTATAAGAAGGGAATCTTTGTCCGCCGCGAGTTCTTCCAAACGTGCCGCTATCGGCGCATGCCACCACTCACCTTTGGGTAGACCACGCTTCCATCCGAGCAGCGTGGCTGCAAATTCGAAATCCATCATTCCACCGACACCTTTTTTCAGGCGCAGGATACCGTGACGCGGACGGCTTAACTCTGCCGCTTTTCGTCTCGCGATCTCGATCTGCTTGACCTGAGATGGGTCAGGGGGTGTGGTGCTGAATGTCTGCAGGATTCGCATCGCCTGCTGGCCGATTTCTGTGTCGCCCGTGATAAACCGTGCACGCACCAGCGCCATCCGTTCCCAGGGTTGCGCACGTGTGGTGAGGTAGTCCTCCAGACGGGAAAGTGTGATCACCATCGGGGCGCTACCGCCCTCGGGGCGAAGACGGGCATCCAGCAGCAGTCGTCCCGTGAGGGAGGCCTCCTGCATCCAGCGAGTTGCATTCTGCACCGCTGATGCTACCGCACTGCCATCCCCATTTCCACAGACAAACATCAGGTCGAGGTCGGCATCCGGTGCCAGTTCCCCGCCACCCCATTTGCCCATCGCAAAGAGTGCAATCGGGGGCGTATTATGAGTAAAGAAATCGTCCCCGAGTGTCTGAATAACTTCGTCTACCGTTGCTGTCCACCCTGCGGTGAGCTCATCCACGGAAGCGGACCCGTCGATGAAACGGTCCCCGTACAGAAAGAGACGGTTCCCCAGCCAATCGGAGAGGGTGGTGGTTGTGGCTTTTGTCGGTCGAGATAGTGATTCTGGAACGTTCCCGATCTGTTCCCAGAGGTAGGGACGCGGGGTTGCCTCATCCAGCAACCGTTTTCCGAACCGCAGGATTCGTGTGATGCGACGCTGCAAATCCTGGTTGCCGCCATACGCCTGTTTCCAGGATCGTGCCCCACCATAGGCATTGACCGATGATTCCAACCTTAACAGCAACACTCCGGGGTCATCCGCTTGCTCCAGCTGGCTGGCATCAAAAAGGCTGGCAGGGGAACCCCATGGGCCGGTCAGGCGACGCAGGATGGTCTGCGCTTCACGGTTCAGTTTCGGAGCTGCCTGCGCCATCCCAATCATCACTTCCGCTTGAGGATCGACGAAGGCAGTCCCAACCGACATGGAGGGAGAATCCGCGAGAAGCAGCTCCTCGACAATCGCCTCAATCCCCTTCATGGACCGGGAGAGGGTTTTCTCCAATTCATCGGGAGCGAGACGTACTGCCCAGGCAAGCCGTTTTTGTAAAGCGGTTCCGGGGTCGGGGAGGATAAATTGCGCACGATCCTCCTCCGCCTGCAACGCATGCTCGGCATTGCGCAGCAGGATGTAACCCTCACGTAGGGTCGCGGTCTGATCGGTGGTCAGGCTACCGGATGCGTCGAGTCGTTCCAAAAGCTCGAGAATGGTTCCGTGACGCAGCTCAGCATTATGATGCCCTTCGCTGAGCTGGTAGGAGGCAACGAGGAATTCGACATCACGAATCCCGCCGGGAGATCGCTTCAGGTCCCGATCCCGTGCGGAAGTATGCACATTCCGCAATGCCCGTGCGACTTCCCCGACGCGTTCCCGAGGATCGGACGATCCGAAGAGAAACTGGTCGAGCATCTGCCCAAACCATTCGGGAAGAGGGCCGAGCAGGTGACGGGCACGCAGGTAGGCGATTCGTTCCCAGGGTGCCGCTCGCTGGAAGAAATAACGTTCCGCTTCCCCCAGGTTGCAGGCCAACGGGCCAGAGGCCCCCTCTGGACGCAGACGAAGGTCGACCGGGTAGATCGCATCGCCTGTTTCACCTCCCGAGAGCAGGCCTGCCCAACTTCGCACGGTGCGATCCACCTCCTCGCTGCGGCTGTCGGTGGGGGCGAAGAACACCGGGTCAATGTCGCTGGAAGCATTCAACTCACGACCTCCCCATTTTCCCATCGCGAAGAGGATCAAGGGAGCTGCGGTTGGCAAGGCGTTCATTGCCAGTGCCGAGGTCTCATCGGCGAGCCTTGCAAAGCCGGAGGCCGTCTCCTGGAAGCCTGCAATCCCAAGTCGTTCACGCAGCAACAACTTCAGCCAGAGGTGCCGTTTCCATCGTGTCAGGTTCGGCAGGGGGGGTGGATTCTCGGCAAAGGGTTCGTGCAGATTCCTCCGGTCCAGCAGCATTGGGAGGAGGTGTGGGTGACGGATCGCTTCCTCAACAGGAGCGTCGCCAAGTGTCAAAAGGGCAAGCAATCCTTCTCGGTCATCGTCGCTCCCTTCCAACAGCATCGATAGGGCAGAGGGATAGGCACGGGAGAGACGTTCCATCCGCAGCTGAAGAGTGCGGGGATCAGGGTAGCTCTCGAAGGCCGCATCGAGACGTGCGGCCTGCCATTGTCCAAGGGAGTCACTCACGCGGGCTAAGGTAGCCCGTCGGGTGATATGTCGGCAATGGCAGGTCCCATCATTGCCAGCAGACCTTTCGTGCGATAGCTTTCAATATCGACCACTGAGGGAGGCAGGTATGAAACGACGCGATGAGATGATGCGATGGATGGCAAAAGCAGGGTTGATGGTGCTGTTCCTCGTCCCGGCTGCACTGAATGCAACACCCTATGTACCTCTTGAGCAGGCCGAGGCGGAAGCTCAACTCCGTGCCGACAGCATGCCGGTCGGACCACTGCGTGTCACCAACGAGCTCGATGAGCTGGATGACTACATCGGTACACTCGAGTACTTCGCCACCCTCAACTGGCTGACCCAGTTTCAGGTTACCGAGGATGGTCCCAACCTTGGTGGTCAGCGCGAAGGGGAATCAACTTCGAACTGGAACATCATCCAGACCGACAATACCCAGGAAGCACTACGTGACTGGTCCTGGTACGCCAGCATGACAGGTGATCTCGATCGGTTCCGGGATTATGTCGAAAACGCCTGGGTCTATACGCTGAATTTCCCTGCCTACCTGGAAGAAGGGGGTGGTAATCCCAATTACTATCGTGTTCACAACTGTGGCTGGGGGCTTGTGGCAACGATGGAGTTCACGGAAGCCTTCGGCTACGA
This sequence comes from bacterium, assembly GCA_020444265.1. Lineage (GTDB taxonomy): Bacteria > Electryoneota > Electryoneia > Electryoneales > Electryoneaceae > JAHLLH01. The sequence goes on along the minus strand of JAHLLH010000006.1, from coordinate 42,461 downwards.
CGAGACCTATATCGCCTATGGCGATTCTTGCGCACGCTACTTGGACAACTGGCGTCTGACATGGAGTAGCACCGGTGTGCAGCTCAATCCATTGTCGGCAGGATTCGGTGCCGGGGCGCTCTACCTCTATGGGGTTTATCGTAACAACCAGGAGTGGATCGATGCCTCCCAGGAAATTGCGACAAGCGTCAAGAACTGGATTGATGCCAGCCCGAACCGCTTGAACAGTAATGAAACCTGGGCGATGTCCGGGGGCACCGCGATGTGGGGAGTGGTTACCGCACTCTACACGGATGATCCGGAAGCAGGTGCGGCATGGATACCGACCGTTTCCGAATTCATGGATACCTATTCCGGGCCAGGAAGTTGGAACAACTCGTGGACCGTCTGGTATGGCCATGCCTGGGCGGCGATCCACCGTGTGCTCGGCGACCAGGAGAGCTACGACAATATGATCGAGGTGATTGAGTACCTGCTCGAACAGGTGCACCTCGATGATGATGCCGGCTTGCCCGGGACCGAGGGGCAGTGGGCGGACGATCAATCCTGGACCAGCGCCTACCTCGAATGGTATGTGCTCGAATCGATGTTCGAGTTTGATGATGTGCAGATTGATGCTGTTGCAATGGATGTTCTCAGTCCCGAAGTTTCCTGGCCCGTTGTGGTGGGTAACCCGACACCAATAACAGTTCGTGTCGCAAATGGTGGGCTGTTTGGATTACTTCCTCCGGATCAGATCGTAACGGTCGAGCTGAATGCTCCGGGCGGTACGTTCAGCTCCGTTGGCGGTCATATTCCCTTTGGACAAACGGGAGAGATCACCTTCCCGGAATCGTGGATACCCCCCTCCGAAGGGGAGCATACCCTCCAACTTATTGTCACCACCCAGAACGATGAACGGCCCGAAAACGATACCCTCGAGGTGGCGGTTACAGCGGTGGCTGGCCGTTCGATTTTCGGTGTCGTTCGCGACAGCCAGACTCTCGAACATGTGCCTGCCACGGTTTATTGGGAGCAGCTCGACGTTGAACCTCCGCGCACGGGTGAGTCTCATACCGATCCGGGTAACAATCTTTACTACATCGAGGCACTTCCAGGTGAGTATCGTTTAACGGCTGTGCCCGATCATGCACCCTACCTCAGTGCGACGGAAGATGTGACCATCGCGGATGATGACGAGTACAACGTGGGCTTCCGGGTGGTTCGTTCCAAGGCCATGTTGATCAGCGAGGATGGGGACGAAGATATCATTGAGACGATTCGGAGTGCGTTTGGCCATTACCCAGGCACCGATGGGTATATCCCCTATGTCTGGTCGATTCCAGAGAAGGGGTTGCCTGGCGATACGATCAACACGGTTGAGCTCGTCTTCTGGAGTTCCGGTAACAGCACGGAGAGTGTGCTGGATGCCAGCCAGTACGAAAGCATTGAGTCTTACCTGTCGGGTGGGAGTGCGATGGTGCTGAGCGGTGACAACATCATGGACAATGGGGATCAGGACATTCTGGCCGACCTCTTCCATGTTGAACCGGGACAGATGAACATTTCGAGCACCATCGTGAAAAGCGCCGAGACCGGCAGGATTGCGGACAACGACAGCCTCTTCATCATCGGTGCGGCGGCTCCTCAGCAGGTGGATGGCATGGTTCCGCTGGGCAATCTGGCCCTTGCCGAATACACCAGCCAGTTCGGCGACCATCCGCTGGTCGTGTCCCATGGTGATCTGCTTGGTCATGGGTATCGTACCGTGGTTATGTCCTTCGGCATCGAAGCGATCAATTCAGAAACACGGTTTACGCCCAGGTACGAGTTTGTGGAACGCCTGATTGCCTACTGCACCATCCTGCTCGATGCGCCCGAAGATGATCCGACTTCGCTTCCGGACCGCATCACTCTGGCCACCCACCCCAATCCCTTCAATCCGAGTTTGACGGTGGATGTGGGGATCCCACACGGGAAGGCAACACTTGGAGTGTATGATTTGCTCGGCAGGCAGGTAGCAATGTGGGATCTAAATCCTGGAGCAAATCGTGTACTGTGGAGTGCAGAGAACGTGGCCAGTGGCACATACTTTGTACGAGTTCAGGCAGAAGGGAAGACGGTTTCACGTCGGGTGACCCTGCTACGCTAATGGGATCAGGGAGTCTGATTTATGGGAGGCTCCGGGTAGGATATCGACCCCGCTGAACGCTCGGAAACGCCTTGTACGTCCCAGAGTGGATCGTTACTTTACCCGTTCTTCATGGGATATTGATGTATCGACTTTACGCATAACCTTCCGATAGGAGCAGGCGATGAAACTGAAGTCAGAACAGCATGGCAGTGTGGTTGTCATTGAACTGAAGGGCAAGATCATGGGTGGCCCGGATGCGACACTGTTTCGTGACGAACTTAAGAAGTCGCTCGACGCTGGAGTGACCAAGGTGATTGTCGACCTGGGCAAGGTGGACTGGATGAACTCCTCCGGCCTCGGTATCCTGATTGGTGGTTTGACCACGGTGAAGAATGCTGGTGGCGAAATGAAGCTCGCCCGAGTCACCGACAAGATCAAATCGCTACTCATGATTACCAAGCTGGTACAGGTCTTCAGCTCATACGATAGTGTCGAATCGGCGATCGCCTCCTTTAGCGACTGAACGAACGGCAAAGCTTGACCGTACGAGCGAGCTGGGTGTGGAGAAGCGTGTGAACAGACAGTTTTCGGACGATTTCGACCTCACCCGCAAGGAGCTGTCGCAGTTTCGTAAGCAACTGGTTAAAGGGCTTGCGGAAGGGTTGACAGCCGAGCAGTGCAAGCTGCTCCTTGACCGTTTTGAACCGTTGCAGGAGCTGTTGGCACAAAACCTGCGCGGACAAGAGATGCGGGTAGAGTTCGAGTTACTTCGAACGACCGCAATGCTGCTGGCGGGAGCTGCGGATGAAGAGGAAGTGCTGAAAGCCATCCTCGATGGCCTCCAATCTGCGGTTCCCTACGATGCAGCCGGGATCTTTCTCATTCAGGATGATGAACAGGGATTACGGGATATCCGTGCCCAGGTGACACGCGGGTACCCTGTGATTGTTGACGAGGATCGTTTCCGTCAGAAAATCGACGAGGGCATTCTCGGATGGGTGATCACCAGGGGGAAAGCGGAACTGGTTGACGATGTGCTGCTCGATGAACGGTACATCTCGGCACGGGACGCGACCCGCAGCGAGATCAGTGTTCCGATTTTCTCGAAGGGGGAGGTGATCGGGGCGATTAATCTCGAATCGGACCGTGTCGCCGCCTTTCCAAAAGGCAGTCTGCGGCTGTTGGAGAACCTTGCCAGCTATGCAGCCATCACCCTGGATCGTGCCCAGCTTCACAAGGAGTTGATGGAAGCACAGGCAGCGGAACGTGAGCTGGAAATTGCCCACGACATTCAAAAGAACCTGCTGCCGCATCAGCCGCCGCTCTTTGAAGGATATGATATAGCAGGACTGAATGTCCCCTCGAGTAGTGTTGGGGGGGACTATTTCGATTTCATCCCGATTACCCCCTCCGATCTTGGTGTGGTAATTGCGGATGTAGCCGGGAAAGGGGTCCCGGCGGGATTGGTGATGTCCGGGCTTCGCGCCGCCTTGAGGGCGCGGGTCGAAACCCTCTACTCGATCAAGAACGTAATGGTGGAGCTGAACAAGTTCCTCTATGGATCGACCGGGGCCGACCGTTTTGTCACCGCTTTTTACGGCGTGTTGAACCGACTGACCGGGCGGCTCACCTACGTCAATGCGGGCCACAATCCGCCTTTACTGTTGCATGCGGATGGCCGTGCGGTGTGGTTGCAGACTGGCGGACCTCTTCTGGGAGTGCTGGAGGACGCGGTCTATTTTGAGGCCAACGCTGACCTGGAACCGGGTGCCATCCTGGTGATGTATACCGATGGGATTACGGAAGCAGGCGGTGAAGGGGGCGAAGAGTTTGGAGACCAGCGCATCGAAGCGCTGGTAAGACAGCGAGCCGGCGAATCCGCCAAGGAGATTGCTGAGGCCATTGAACGAGAAGCGGTTGCTTATAACCGTGGACACGGTGACCTCGACGATCGGACGGTAATTGTGGTGAAACACCTATGAGTGTCAAATCCAAGCTGGTGATCCCTTCCGACCCCGAACGGTTGGTCGAAGTGGATGCCTTTGCCGAGGAACGCATCGCCAAGTTGCGTTTTACCCAGGATCAACGCGACGATATCGCCATTTCCCTCTCAGAAGCGGTGAATAACGCGATCTTGCATGGCAATGGTGGGGACATCAAAAAGACGGTGACCATCGTCCTCGAGGAACGGTCCTCCGATCTGAGGATGGAGGTGACCGATCAGGGGGATGGCTTTGCGGTCGAAGAAGTCGCCGACCCCACCGACCCTGAAAATCTCCTCGCCGAATCCGGTCGCGGCCTGCTGATCATCCGTCACCTGATGGACGAGGTCAATGTCACCCCCGGCAAAACAGGAACCCAGGTGGAACTGATTAAGAAGTATTCGAACAATACGTAAGCAGTAGCAGAATCGTCGAGGAGAGCATGATCGATTTAACCCCGGCCGAGATGAAGATCGTGATCGCGATCCTCGAACGATACCTTCCCGATTTGCAAATCCGTGTATACGGACCCCGTGCAACAGGCAAGGCGAAAGAACAAGCCGACCTCGACCTTTGCCTGATGAACAAAGAGCAACTCCCCTTTGAAACAATGGGTACCCTGCTGGACGCCTTTTCCCAATCCGAACTCCCCTTCAATGTCGACATCACAGAATGGGCCGTCGCGACCGGCGAGATGCGGAAGCGCATTGAGCGGGACGGAAAAGTGTTGCTTTAGCGATACGGGGTTCTCGATGGACTGGCAGAAGCTGAAACTGGATAAGGTTGGATCGCTGAAGGTGCTTCACGCCCCGGATGGGATTGATCACGGTCTCGAATCCGTCGATTCTGGTTTCGGTGGGCTGGTCGCGTTTGTTCAGACCCGGGACCAGCTCAATCACGCCATCGAGATGGTCCGTAACGAAAACCGTCCGCTGATTCTCGTCATCGCCTTCCCGAAGAAATCCAGCAAATTGTTCTCAACTGAAGTCAATCGTGACGATATCATGCATGCCATGCTGGATGAAAATGAATTCGGTGGGCCCTTCCTCGTCAGCCTCGACAACGATTGGTCTGGGTTCAAGTTCCGATTTCCTGCCTGAACTCAAACCCTTATTGGCGTGCCTCGGCACCGCATTTCCACTCCCAACGTCGATGCGTCCCTGGAGTGTTGAACGGGTAACCGTATCGCCTAAAACAGAGCCGTCAGCATCACCCGTGCTGCCCAATCCCTGAGAGGAATCGGTTCCTCCACCTTGGACTGGTCGCTGAAGCTGGCCTTGAGATGTAAGCTGGGAGTGAGTTCCATACCTGCGGCAAGGGTCCAACGGATGATGTCCCGCCTCCACTGAACCTTCTCGCCTAAAACGGGATCATCCATTTGGAAAAACTGGAGGGTTTCGAGACGGCCTGCGGCGAAGACGGGGTACCTGGTCGGGAAATCAAACCGTGCATCGACATAGCCGCCGAAGAGGGTAGGTTTGACCGGGGTCGGTTTGGACAAATCGCCCGATGCAGCAAAGAACTGCCCGCCCGCATATCTTGGCACAATCCACTGGCTCCCCATCATCTCCCCGCTCAACGTCAGCATCCCTTCCGTCATGGTCCAGTCTGCACCGAAGGCGAGTTGACGATACTGCTCCGTATCTCGCAAAAAGGGGTCGATGGTCAGGTCCTGCTCCATGAAGGAGCCCCAGGCAGTGGAGAATCCGATCTCAACCTGCTCGGACGTAAGAAAAGAGTACCGCATGACAAGCGCCGAGGAAAGCTGATCGACGGTCCCGTCCGGGCTGGAGGGGGCGGCATTGGTCAGGGCGATAGCGAAACGGCTACCGGCTTTGTTCCACCAATCGTATCGAATTCCTGTCGAGAGCGCCTCAAAGCCGAGGGTGGTTGTACCCATATCATTGACTCGGTAACCAGTCCGAGCGAGTCCGGGAAAGTATCCTCGGGTTTCAGAAAGTGGCAGGAAATAGCCCCAGGGAAGGGGCTGGGCGATGAAGGTTCGGTCACGCTGAAGCTGTTTCGCCGGATGCAGGCCGAAAGGGGTAGGGAAACGGCCCACGCTGAAGAAATAGGTATAGTCCAGCGGGATCCAGTTCAGGACGATCAACGGCAGATAAGGATCGCCAGGGTTGCCATCGCCGCGGCTGTCGATCCGCAACCGCGCTTCGATGGAAAACTCATCATCGATCGGCGCGAAGTAGATCAGGTTGAACTCGTGCAGCAAAATATGCGGATCACGATGGTTCGGGGGGAGCTCATTGGTGGCAAACTGCGAGTCTTCCCCAGCCATCCCTGTCGTCAAATCGAGAGTGCCACCCAGACGTGGCTTTGGGTCAAGGTCGATGGGACCGTCCATGATCTGGGCGGAGCTCCAGCATGTGATCCACAGTCCCAGAACGACCAGCAGCCCTCGACGAACCACACCACCTCCTTCACATCAACGACAAACCACCCCTCATCGTACTCATCGGGCGATCAGCTCAGGAACTTGATGAGTCGGACCACAAGTGGCTTGGGTGCCCCGCCCCCCAAGCGTGCATGTCTACTCGTTCCTGGATGGTCAAGTTTATAGGCGGGGGTTGAAACCAGCCCCAGGCGGGCAAGCCCGGGCAACGGAGTGCCCGGGCCACCCCGAACCTCAGCTACACTCGTCCCAAGGTCCACACGGATCGTCCACCCTCGACCAGCTTCGACAATTGGCTGCTGTCCACGCCATCCCCGTTCCCCAACACCATCACATCCCGTGCGGTGGTCTGGGTGAGAATCCGTTCGATGAGGGCATCATCCAAGGGACCCTGGAAGATCCTGCTCGAGGTGAGTCCACCTGGCAGGGTGATTTCCTTGTCGAGTGCGACCACCACCAGCGCTTCGGCAGTGGGAGTTGGTTTTGGTGCAACGGCGGGCCTTGGCACCGGGGTCACCTTGATCGGGGTACGGGCCGCTGGATCAATCGGGGTGATCTCGATTTCCTGTCCCAGGGTCGGAATCTCGATCGCCCAGCCTAATTCCGCCTCAAGACGCTCCTTAAAGGCTTCCAGGTTTTCGGTTTCGCCGTGCACGAGGAAGGTCTTTGCCGGCGGCACCATCCGTTTCAGCCACGGCAACATCTCGGTGTAATCGGCATGCGCCGAGAGCGAGGACATGTTGACAATTTCCGCCTTCACCGGGATTAGCTGCCCGTGAATCTTGACCTCGGTTGCACCTTCAAGCAGGGTACGGCCACGAGTCCCCTCGCCCTGGTAGCCGACCAGCAGGACGGTGTTCTTTTCGCTCGGCAGTTTCCGTTTCAGGTGATGCAGGATGCGTCCCGCAGTCGCCATGCCGGAGGCGGAGATGATAATCGACGGTCCCGGTTCATCATTCAGCTTCATCGACTCTTCCCGCTTCGAGAGCAGATGAATCTCGGACCGTTTGAAAATCTTCTCCTGCTGCACGCCGAGCAGCGTCTGCAGGTCGAGCTCCTCCTTGTACTTGCCCGTCTTCTGGGTCACCGACACCGCCATCGGGCTGTCGAGGTAAATGTTGATCGATGGGATACGCCCCGTATCGAGCAGTTGCGCGAGGTAGTGGAGCAGCTGCTGAGATCGTCCCACGGCAAACGCCGGAATGACCACAGTACCGCCACGCTCTACCGTCCGGTTAACCGCATTGGCAATCTCGGTCAGGGGGTCGGCAGTGTCGTGGGTACGGTTCCCATAGGTGCCCTCGAGCAGGAAGTAGTCGGCACCGGTCGGTGGTTCGGGGTCCTGCAGGATGGGCTGGTTGTAACGGCCCACATCGCCGCTGAAGACGACACGGATCGGCTTGCCATCTTCCTCGACCGTCGCCTCGATGAAGGCGGACCCGAGGATGTGGCCGGAGTGGTGCAAGCGGACGGTCAGGTTCTCCAGTAGCGGATAGGACTTGTTGTAGTCCAGCGGCTGGAAGAGGGGAATGACCTTCTCGACATCCGCTTCCGTGTAGAGCGGCTGCGGATTCTCGTGCTTCGAGTAGGCAAACTTCTTCGCATGCTTGGCATCTTCTTCCTGGATGTGCGCGCTGTCCCGCAGGATCAGTTCCGCCAGGTCGAGCGTGGCAGGGGTGCCGTAGATGGGGCCATCAAACCCCATCTTCACCAGTCTTGCCAAATACCCGCAGTGGTCGAGGTGGCCGTGGGTCAGGATGACGGCATCGATGATCTCAGGGTTGACCGGGAACGGGTCCCAGTTCCGCAAACGCAGTTCCTTGATGCCCTGAAACATGCCGCAGTCAACGAGCAGACGCCTTGTCAGCTTATCCCCCTGCCAACTGAGCAGGTGTTTCGAGCCGGTGGTCGTCCGTGCCGCGCCGAGGAAGGTCAGTTTTGCCATGAGTGGGTCCGATGTTGGAATCTGATCTTGACAATGTATTTTGGAAGGAGGGATGATCCAATGGAGCGGGAGAGAATGAGGACGACAATGGGACGAAAAGGAACAATCACAATTGTCAGCATCGTTTTGGTGTTTCTAGCCACAACGGCCAAGGGCGAAGATGTTCCCTGGGAAGCTGATTCACTGGGAAGAATGAAGATCGAACTACGGATTGCCTCAGGTGGTTGGCCGAGTTTTTTCCCAGGAATTGTCAAGGAGTATGAGGAACGATTCGGAGCCTATCCAGGAGTTATGATCTTTAAAGATCTTAAGCTTGATCCGGATCTGGAATTACGAGAACGGGAGATTAGATTTACTGCAAAGTTTCAACGTTATGGAGGTCGGTTAAAGCCCCCTGTACCAGCTTACTTAACAATGGATTGGGGCGACATAAAACCATACTTTTGGTGGAAAAAGGAATCTGCAAAAACAGGTGAAGTAGTCTATGAAAAGGTAAAAATGGGGGTAGACTCCACCTCAGTTGGGGATACTTACCCGAATTACAAATGGGAGTACTCTTTCGAGTTTCCAGCAGAAACATTGAAGATACCAGATGATGATTCCGCATGGCTGGTATCGCTTGGTTGTTGGGAATCACCTCCACCAGAAGGAAAGCTGATTGCGATTGACGGCCCGCTACCAATTGTTTATTCACCCGTTGAAACAGCTCTGGACACCTACCTGATCGCAGAATCTGCGATGAATTGGAAGGTCGGGACCTATTGGATTCGCTATTCGAAAGAGATCAACCTTGAGATTCTGAAGTCCTACCCCCACAGTCAGACCATCTTGAGCAATTTGATGGGGTTTTATACGGCCGAGAAGAATTGTGACTCGTTGAAGTGGGCCGCCCGCAAGTATGTCGTTTCCCTTCGTGATTCGCTCGATCCCTGGCAAGAGAAACAGTTCCCATGGAACCGAATGGGTTTTGTGGACGAGGTGACTCACGTGGAAAATGAAATTAAAAAATCGCTGGAAGCGGTTTGTGGAGATACGGTTTTGTGGGAAGAATAAGGCTGCAATGCCAGTTTGAACTGCCAATAGAGCGATAAAACACAACGGGCACCTTCAGTGAGAAGGTGCCCGTTGGCATCGTGCTTCAGCGCAGTAGATCATCCGTACGTTACGATTACTCCGCATGCTTCAAGGGCAGGGTCTGACTATTCCTGGTGTCGAGGACGGTGTTGTCGGAGAGGAACGGAATGGTGTGAAAAGGTTGAATCGTTGAGGGGGATACGCGTTCCCTCGCACCCTCGGTGCAGAAAAATGAACCCTGACAGGATCAAGCATGCGAACGGCATTAATCACAACGATTAGCGCCATCTTTCACAAAGAGAGCAAGGAGGAGCCCTCGAGGTTTCGGGGCTCGATTTTGATGGTTAGGAATTCCTAATATTTTCACAAGCGCTTTGACAAGCTGTAGCTTGCGAGGTCGGTGGTGGGATGTAGGCCGGATTCTTGAATCCGGCACTCTGAGTAGGCGCCGTTGGCGCCTGACACCTCTTCAGATGGAACGTTCCGGCGGTGCCGGAACATCGCCGGATTCAAGAATCCGGCCTACACTGGATAGGCATGCGAGTCATTGGACGAAAACCGGTGCTGGAGCTGTTGCAGTCGGGGAAGCCGGTGCAGCGAGTGCAGGTGGCGCTGGGGACACAGGGGCGGATCATCGGCGAAATTATCGCCGAAGCGAAAAAGCGGAAGGTCCGTGTGGACCGTGTCCCGCCCAACGTTGCCAAGAAGGCCTTCGGGTCCGGCAACCACCAGGGAGTGGTCGCGGAAGCGGCTCCGATGGAATTGCGTGAGCTGAAGGACCTGGGCAAGGCGATTCCGGTGCAGCATGGCCTGCTGATCGCGCTCGACGAGGTGACCGATCCGCACCATGTCGGTTCGGTGGCACGTTCCGCACTCGCGGCGGGCTGCGATGGCCTGATTCTGCCATCGAGACGAAGCGCACCCTTGACTGACACCGTGCTCAAAACCTCTGCAGGGACGATTACTCGTCTTCCGGTTATCCAGGTGGGCAACCTGTCGGATGCCTTGATCCGTCTGCAAAAAGAGGGCTGGTGGATCCACGGAGCGACAGGGGGATCGGGTGAGTCCCTGTGGACACATGGTTGGGATGATCGGACTGTCCTGGTGATTGGGAGCGAAGGGAAAGGTTTGTCACAAAGAGCCCGTAAAGTTTGTGACAGTTTTGTACAAATTCCGCTCGCAAATGAGGTCGAGAGCCTCTCGGTTTCTGCCTCGGCAGCCGTGATTTTATTTGACATAGCTAGACGGCGGAGAGAGGCTTGAGCGGCTTATCTGGACAGGTTTTCCGGGTCTCCAACCGGAGGTCCGCCGTTGACTCGAAGGTAGTGCGTACTTACATTTGCGGTTCAACCGTTGGGGTTGGGGAGACGGCGATTGCGTAGAAAGCATCACCTTTTGTGGTATCCGCCGGGGGATGGACGTGCCCGGGAATACTATGTCAGCCCCGCCCTTTTTGGTTTTCTACTGGGGGCGGGTGTCTTCCTGCTCGTAGCCCTTGTACTTGGGGTCCTGTTCTACGCGAACCTTTCGGAACGTGCGCTGGAGCGGGATCAACTTCTTGAAGAGAACCAGCATTTGCGCGCCGAGGTTGGACGGGTGCAGCGCATCGAGTCTCAACTTCGTGAATTACAGCGTTTCAGTGAACAGGTCAAACGCAGCCTGACTGAGGGTGCGGACCTGGAACGGATCCTTGAAGCGGGTGAAGCGGTCGAGGAGGAGTTGCCATCGGGCCAGGAGGACAAGCCCTGGATTCCGGTGGACGTTTCGCTGGATTCGCTGGACGATGCGCTGGAGTTTATGCCGAAGGTTCAGAAAGGGCAGGAGTTGACCCTGCCGGACCGTTGGCCGGTTGAAGGCTTTTTGACAAGGAAGTACGAGAGTGCGCCGATCGATCCGGGGTTGAGTCATGCCGGCATCGATATCGCGGTGCCGCGTGGAACACCCATTCGTGCGGTGGCGGCTGGAACCGTTGTTGCTGCGGATTGGACCCCGCGTTACGGCAACCGTGTCATTCTCGATCATGGCGCGTCGCTGATGACCCTCTACGGTCACAACGAGCTGCTGCTGGTTCGCCCGGGAGATCGAATCCAGGCGGGCACCCCGATCGCCTTGTCGGGCAATTCGGGGATCAGCACGGCGCCACACCTCCATTTCGAGGTGCGGGTCAATGGGAGGGCGGTCGATCCGCTTGCCCTGCTGCCCAAACGAGGAGAGAACAATGTCGTCCAATAAGAAGAACCCGGAAGCTCTTTCGTCGATCATCGGTGCAGATGCGGTCCTTGAGGGATCCTTTACACTGGATGGTTCCCTGCGTGTGGATGGCACCTTTAACGGTATCCTGATCTGCGGTGGAGCGGTGTCGATCGGCAAACATGGACGTGTCACCGGTGACATCGAAGCCGATGAAGTGATTCTCGGTGGACGTGTCTCGGGGACCGTGATCGCCCGTCGTCGTGTCGTGCTGGAAGGCTCCTCGATGCTCGAGGGCGACCTGGCAACCGGCAGCCTGCTGGTCAGTGAGGGTGCGGTCTTCAACGGCACCAGCACAATGGGTGATGAGGCGGTGGAGCGTTTGCGGAAGCAGCGTCGCGAAAATCGCGGCACGCCGGAAATCTCCTCGCGAATCACATTGGCCGAGGACGACGGCGAGAAGAAACGTTCGGGCAATGCGGGCTAGCTGGTGAAATTGCCCGGAGTCAGGCCGCGTCGAGATGGCAAAGAAGACCGTGCGAGCTACGGCGGTTGGGTGGACCTGGCAATGCAGACAGCGATCACTCTGGCGCTATCGGTGATCGTGCTGACGTTGTTCGGCAGATGGTTGGACGGTCTATTTGGTACCTACCCGCTTCTGCTGGTGATTGGTGCCCTCTGGGGGGCGGCTGGCGGAACAGTCTGGGTGGTGTTGAGAGTGAAGCAATACGCGGACGCGCAGGAACGAAAGCAGCACGAGGATTCATCCGAGGATAGAGAGTGAGCCTGCTTCAGTTTGTCTACTTCCTGGTTGCGGCCGCGGTGATGGCGGGGGTAGGGATCATCTTGATCCTTCCGCCTCTTCGTACGCAAAAGTTCGAGCAGGTATTCACAAGGGTGACTGCTGCTTTTGCCGCTAAATTGCTTCTGGGCTTAGGGTTTATGGCTGTTGCGTGGAAAGTGTTGAGCTGGGATGCCACGCCGACAGCATTTGGTATGGTAACGGCCTATGTGGCCGCATTGATCATTGTTACCGTAGCGGCGATGCGCACGGTGAAACGGGGACAGGGATGATGCGACGGCTGTCGCTGCTGGCGATTGTCTGGATGCTTGCTGCTGGCATGACCTTGGCAAACCCTTCGGGGCAGGAAGCCGGTCATGAAAAGAGCGGCCATGAGGCGACCACCCATGAAACCCAGATGGATCACCAGGCTACCAGCGACCACGGCGAGAGTGAGCTCCACCAGGAGCTCGAGGCAGTCGAAGGACATCTGGAAGAGGGCCTCGAAGGCCATGATGACCATGCTGCGGCGGGTCACGGCGAGGAACATGGGGGCGGCGGGGATGTGATGGGGTACCTGTCCCACCACCTGCTGGATGGTTCCAACTATTCCCTGCTTGGCTACGAGATTCCGCTTCCCTTCATCAAGGGTGACTTCTCCTTCCTGGGCGAGAAATACAGCGAAGGATTCCAGATCACCAAGCACATGATCGGTTTGATCATCGCTGCTCTGCTGGCCATCTTCCTGGTCATTCCGACGACCGGCCGGATTAAAAAGGGCGATGTACCGCACGGATTCGGGAATTTCCTTGAAGTGCTGATCCTCTTCGTGCGTGATGAAGTAGTTTACGCCAACATGGGCAAGGAGGAGGGACGCAAATGGTTGCCCTTCTTCCTGACTCTTTTCTTCCTGATTCTTTTCAGTAACCTGCTCGGCATGATTCCCTGGGGAACGACCCCGACCGGGAATGTGAGTGTGACTGCCGGTCTCGCGATCGCCACTCTGCTTGCCGTCTTCTTTGCCGGGATCAAGCATCACGGCATCAAGTACCTCGGGACGTTTGTCCCACATGGCGTGCCGATCTTTGTCGCGCCGATCCTCTTCCCCATTGAAGTTTTCGGGTTGTTTGTGAAGCACTTCGCGCTGACAATTCGTCTCTTCGCCAACATGCTGGCGGGGCATACGGTTATTGGCGTGTTCATGGCGTTGATCCTCGTGCCGGCAGTTGCCCTCGCGGCAGTACCGGGTGCGGTGGTGATCAGCATGCTTGAGCTGTTTGTCGCCTTCCTGCAGGCATATGTCTTCGTCATGCTGGGAAGTCTGTTTGTAGCATCATCGATTCACCCGCATTAGTGTAGCACGGGCATCTTGCCCGTGTATCGCGCCACAGGCGCGAAGAGGTGTGAAGATTGGGTTGACTGATGAATAAACCCGACTTGCGAGAAAGTCGGGCCACACGGTCGGATCAGATGTAGGCAGGAATCTTGAGTCCGGCGAGGATGGGCGTAGCCCATCGACCTCATAGAGGTTTAGAGGTTCCGTCAGGTCCTTAGCGAAGCGGAGACCTGACAGGGGTGAGAACGTGATGAAACCCGGGCAAGCAAGATTACCCGGGCCAGACATAGAGTTGTAGTACACAAAAGGGTGATGGTTTTCTCAAGTTGAGCGGCCATCACGAACACATCGGGAACGGTGGAGGGCCAAACGAGCCATCCACAAGCGATTTGAGAGGGAGCAATGGAAGGATTGAGCCTCGCGTATCTGGGAGCGGCGTTGGGCGCCGGTTTGGTGACCTTGGGAGCGGCGGTCGGTATTGGTCGCATCGCTGGTAACGCCATGGACGGAATCGCACGTCAGCCGGAAGCCTCGGGCAAGATCTTCACCCCGATGATCGTGTCGGCGGCGCTGATCGAAGGTGTGGCGTTCTTCAACGCCGTCATCTGCATGTTGATCGCGCTCAAGTAGGTTGACACCAACGAAGTTGGGGAACGTGATGAGGAACGCCAGATACCTCGTCGCTCCCGCGTTGTTGGCCCTGCCAATGGCAGCGTTGGCCTCAGAGGGTGGTGGTCTTGGGAGCTTGATCAGTCTCGAGCCGGGCAGCACGCTTTACACCCTCATAACGTTTGTCTTGTTGTTGCTGATCCTCTGGAAGTTTGCCTGGGGGCCGATTGTGAAGGGCCTCGAGGCACGAGAGGAAAAGATTCACGGCGCAATCGAGCAGGCGCAGCGTGATCGGGAGCAGGCGGAAAAACTTCTGAAGGAGTACGAGCAGAAGCTGACCACCGCCTCGCAGGAGATCGCGGAACGTCTGTCCAAGGCGGACAAAGAGGCGCAGACGCGCATCGACCAGGCCAAGGCGGAAGCGTCCGAGGAAGGAAACAAGCTGCTGGCGCGTGCGAAGGAAGAGATCGAGGCTCAAAAGCTGAAGGTCTCGGCGGAACTCCGTGCCGAAGTAGCCGATTTGGCATCGTCGATTGCATCGGCTGCCATCGGCGAAAGCTTCGCCAAGGAAGACCACCTTCGCATCATCCAGAGACGGCTTGAACAGGTGGAGAAGCCCTCGTGAGAGATCCGAGACTGGGGCGCAGGTACGCCGAAGCGCTGTACAGCGCCGCAAGCGACCAGGGAGTTGCGGACGAAGTCGTGACGGTGTTTGAGGAGACGATTGCGCCGCTCGAAAAAGACCCGAGCTTCCTCGCCTTCTGGCGCGGACGGCGTGTGCCTGAGGCCCGCCGTTACGAGCTTGTCGACGAGCTCTTCGGGAAGCTGCCCAAAGTTGTGACGCAGTTTTTCAAGCTGCTCCTCGAGAAGAAGCGTGAAGAGGTGCTGTTTGATGTCATTCCTGCGTTGCGGGATCTCCATGACAAGCAGCGCGGGATTGTCCGCGCGACACTGACAACTGCTGTCGCCCTTGGGGACGATGAGCTGGCACCTTTTAAAGCCATGCTCACTGACCGTCTGGGTGGCAACGTGATCTTGACGACAAAGGTGGACGAGGAGCTGATTGCCGGTTTCCGTCTGCGTTACGCCGACAGGATTATCGATGGTAGTGTTGCACGTTCGATCACAGAAATCCGGCGTCGCCTGAGCGCCTGAAAGATGTAAGCTGCCCGTCGTAAGCTGGGTTCGGTCAGGTCTCCAGTCCTGACCGTAAGGTCGTCAGGTCGGGAGACTTGACGGGACAGAAGCAGGAAACCCAGCGGAACGAGGGGATGAGCGGTGATGGACCGATGTCCATCCATGATGTTTGACTAACTGAACCCCAGGCGCCTTGTGCGCCGCTCTGAAGAGGGTAAAGAATGCAGATCCGACCGGAAGAGATCACCTCCGTTCTGAAGCAGCAGATTGCGGAGTACACTGCCGAGGTGCAGACGGACGAGGTGGGCACGGTGATCATGGTCGGTGACGGGATTGCGCGTGTCCATGGTTTGGACAGCGTTATGGCCTCCGAGTTGGTGGAGTTTCCCGGACCGACATACGGCATGGCGATGAACCTGGAAGAGGACAACGTTGGTATCGTCCTCTTCGGTTCCGATGAACATATCGGTGAAGGTGACATCGCACGCCGCACGGGTCGTCTCGTCGACATCCCTGTTGGCGAAGGCATGATAGGCCGTGTGATCAACCCGCTCGGTTTCCCGCTTGATGGTAAGGGGGAGATCAAGTTCGAAAAGCGGGTGCCCATCGAGCGTAAGGGAACCGGCGTGATTACACGTCAGCCGGTAACCGAATCGCTCCAGACCGGTATCAAGGCGATTGACTCGATGATCCCGATTGGCCGCGGCCAGCGTGAGCTGATCATCGGTGACCGTCAGACCGGTAAGACCACCCTGGCGGTTGACACAATCATCAACCAGAAGGGCAAGGGCGTTATTTGCATCTACGTGGCGATTGGTCAGAAGGGTTCGACCATTGCCAACGTGGTCAAGACGCTCGAGGAACATGGTGCGATGGAGCATACCATCATCATCAGCTCGACTGCGGTTGAGCCGGCACCGATCCAGTTCCTCGCCCCCTCCGCGGGTGCCGCCATTGGCGAGTATTTCCGCGACAAAGGGATGCATGCCCTGTGTGTGTACGATGACTTGACGAAGCACGCCTGGGCGTACCGTCAGTTGTCACTGCTGCTGCGCCGTCCGCCGGGACGTGAAGCGTACCCGGGCGACGTCTTCTACCTGCACAGCCGTCTGCTCGAGCGTGCCGCGAAGCTTCGCGACGACCTCGGCGGCGGATCGTTGACGGCTCTGCCGATCATCGAAACGCAGGCGGGCGACGTGTCGGCGTACATCCCGACCAACGTCATCTCCATTACCGACGGCCAGATCTTCCTCGAGTCCGAACTGTTCTACGCGGGCCAGCGCCCGGCATTGAACGTCGGGATCTCGGTGTCGCGAGTCGGTGGTAATGCCCAGACCAAGGCGATGAAGCAGGTTGCCGGTAAGATTAAGCTGGAACTTGCACAGTATCGTGACCTGGCCGCCTTCGCGATGTTTGCGGGCGATCTCGATAAAGCGACCCAGAAGCAGTTGAACCGTGGTGCGCGCCTCATGGAAATCATGAAGCAACCGCAGTTCAGCCCGGTCTCGCTCGAGCACCAGGTGATCACATACTTCGCCGCCGGGAAGGGGTACCTGGATGAAATCGCTGTCAGCGAGGTCAACCGGTACATCGACGAGATGATCAAGTTTGTCGGAAACCAGCACGGCGACATTTACACCGACATCGATGCCAAGAAGAAACTCGATGATGACCTCGAAGCGCGCATGGCTAAAGCGCTCGATGAATTCAAGAGTGTCTTCCAGGCGTAAGGCCAATCCATGTACGGACGGCAGGAAGGCTCTGCCGTGCCGTCATGATGGACGTGGACGCATATGCCTTCACTGAAGCAAATCAAGCGCCGTATCGGCACGGTGACCAACACCAAGCAGATTACGCGCGCGATGAAGATGGTCTCGGCCGCCAAGCTGCGCCGTGCCCAGGACCAGATGCTCGCTGCCAGGCCCTATTCGGATCACCTGAAAGAGCTCATCCAGGACCTGGCTGCACGGACGGATTCCAATGCCCACCCGTTGCTGGCGGTCCGTGAACCCAAGCAAGTCGGCATCGTGGTCGTCACCTCCGACCGCGGTCTGGCAGGCGGATTTAACGCTGCCATTTGCCGACAGGCCGAAAAGATCATCGAGCAGATGCAGGGTGAGACGGAAGAAGTACGCCTGATCGCGATTGGACGGAAGGGGTACGATTACTTCCGGAAACGCGGCGGTGACTTCATCCAGCACCACATCGGCCTGAGCCGTGATTTCGAATTTGGCAAGGTTCTTTCGATCGGTGGCGCCATTCGTGAACTCTACGAAGAGGGCCATGTGGTCGAAGAGGGACTCGACCGGGTCTACCTCGTCTACAACGAGTTTAAAAATGTGGTCACGCAGGAAGTGGTGGTTGAACAGCTCTTCCCGATCGTGCCGGAACTCGCAAGCGAGGAGAAGTACCCGACCGATTACATCTACGAACCGGATGAGCGGACGGTGCTCGATTCTGTCCTGCCGCTCTATGCCAATGTGACGTTGTGGCGTGTCTTGCTGGAGTCCTTCGCTGCGGAACATGCAGCACGGATGAATGCGATGGAGAACGCGACCAACAACGCCACCGATCTGATTGCGAGCTTGACCCTTGAGTACAACAAGGCACGTCAGGCTGCGATTACCAACGAGATTCTCGAAGTGGTGACCGGTGCAGAAGCGCTCGGGTAACCGATTTGAGAAGGAATTGGACGGGGATAGGCTGACAGGGTCAAGTGGTGGCTCATCCTTGTCCCTTGACTGATTTTCGGTCAAGGAGTCCGGTGACGGGTGGCGTGTAGCTGCACTCGTTACCGAATCTGGAACCCTGGCCAGGCCGGCAGGGGGACAGAGTAGCACGGGACGCATTGATGCATCGGATGATGGTAGTACTTCTGGGTGGTTCGTCCACAGGTGGTGCGCTGGGTAGTGTGGCGCAAAATTTCCTGCACGTTGGGACAACCTCCTCGACAATCGCGCTGTATGCAGGTGCGATGGTGATTGGCTACGGTTTGTTTTCGACGTTGATGTTCGGACGGCCCTGGCCAACAAAAGCGGATAAATAAGTCATCGCGTTCTGTCAGGCGTAAGCGTCTAACACAACAACATGACTTGAACGAGCTGACAAGCACGTTTCACCCATATTCAGGCAGTGAAACCATTTCCGCCGCTGGGGCGGAACAGTGGGAGAGCACGATGGCGAAGGGAACGATCAAGCAGATCATGGGTGTGGTGGTGGATGCCGCCTTCCCCGAAAATGAGATGCCGCCGCTTTACCAGGCATTGAACATTGATCGCGGTGAAGAGGACGTCCTGGTCCTCGAAGTGTTGCAGCACCTCGGCGGCGGTGTGGTCCGTGCGGTGGCGCTGGACAGCACCGATGGTTTGGTGCGTGGCCAGGAAGTGATCGATTCAGGCGCACCGATTTCGGTGCCAGTCGGTCCGCATACCCTCGGCCGGCTGATCAATGTGACCGGTGACCCGATTGACGGGTTGGGCGATATTGAGCACGAAGAACGGTACCCGATTCACCGCGATCCGCCGACCCTCGAAGATCTCGAGCCGACTCCGCAGATGCTGGAGACGGGGATCAAGGTCATCGACCTGATTCAGCCTATCCAGAAGGGTGGTAAGGTTGGTCTCTTCGGCGGTGCGGGTGTAGGCAAGACCGTTATCGTACAGGAGCTGATCAACAACATCGCGAAGGCGCACGGCGGTATTTCCGTCTTCTCGGGCGTTGGGGAACGGACCCGTGAGGGCAACGACCTGCTTCGCGAAATGATCGGTGCTGGCGTTGTTGATTACGGTAAAGAGTTTGACGAGGAAGTGTTCGACAGCAACAAGGTTGACAAATCCGCGCTGATCAACAGCAAGATCGCGATGGCTTTCGGGCAGATGAACGAGCCCCCCGGCTGCCGTCTCCGTGTCGCCCTGACCGGACTGACACTCGCAGAATATTTCCGTGACCAGGGGAAAGACACCCTGCTGTTCGTCGACAATATTTTCCGCTTCACCCAGGCGGGTTCCGAGGTTTCCGCGCTGCTGGGCCGTATGCCCTCCGCGGTAGGCTACCAGCCGACCCTCGCGACAGAAATGGGCCAGCTTCAGGAACGAATCGCATCGACCAAGGTTGGCTCGATTACATCTGTCCAGGCGGTGTATGTCCCGGCGGATGATATGACCGACCCGGCGCCGGCAACTACTTTTGCGCACTTGGATGCGACCACATCGCTATCGCGTGAAATTGCCGCCCGTGCCATTTATCCGGCGGTTGATCCACTCGACTCCAGCAGCCGCATCATGGACCCGCTGATCATCGGCGAAGAGCACTACCGTACCGCGCGTCGTGTTCAGGAAGTCCTGCAGAAATACAAGGACCTCCAGGACATCATCGCCATTCTCGGTATGGACGAGCTTTCGGACGACGACAAGCTGGTCGTATCGCGCGCCCGTAAAATGCAGAACTTCCTCAGCCAGCCGTTCCATGTGGCCGAGGCGTTCACCGGTCGTTCCGGCAAGTATGTCTCCATCAAGGATACCATCAAAGGTTTCCAGATGATTCTCGATGGCGAGTGCGACGGGATGCCGGAGCAGGCCTTCTACATGTGCGGCGACATCGAGGAAGCCCTCGAGAATGCCAAGCAGATGGCGGCTGCATAAAGCGGGTGGAGTTCTGTCGGGCCTCCTGACCCGACAGCTGTTCCGTCAGGTCCCTGAGCCTGATGGATGATCGCGCCGGGGGCGCGAATGAAGTGTCAGACGCAGGTGTCTGATACAACATGCTAAACGGTAACACCGATGAATTGTGTTACTGAAACCCGGTTTGCATGACAAGCCAGGGCACCCGAATGGGTTTGATTCCGGTGAATAGGACCGGAACCCCAGCATGGAAAAGGTGAGCCAGATGGCAGACAGTTTCACACTCGAAATCACTTCCCCGTCCGGGATTGTTTTCAGCGGACCGATGAAGCATGTTCGCGCCCCGGGTCGTGAGGGCTCCTTCGGCGTTCTGCCGAGCCACACCCCTTTCATTACTCCACTTCAGGTGGGCGTGATCGAGGGCAAAAAAGAAGATGGCGCCGATTTAATCTTTGCCACTTCCGGCGGCATGGCGGAAGTCCATGGTGACAAGGTCGTGGTACTCGCGGAAACGGCGGAAGAGAAGACAAAGATAGATATTGAACGCGCCCGGCAGTCGCGTGAGCGTGCGGAGAAGAGGTTGGCAGATCCTGAGCCGGACCTCGACACGGAACGTGCCCGTGCCGCACTGGCCCGTGCGATGAACCGTTTGGCCATCGCCGGATCGTAACTCTCCCAGAAACATCGTGCTTGATCAAAACGTCTCCCATCCAGGGAGGCGTTTTTACTTTGCACAGGCTATTGAGGTGGTTTGGCGCGAGCCTGAGGGTGTTCCTATTTTACAGCAGGGGTTTAAACCCCAAAAACGGAGCGATGGGGCAGAGTTGATCTTCCAGCCCTTGCTAACTGGATGCACGGAGTTGAAAAGGTGAGGCACCTATGAAGAACGTTGGTCGAGTGGTATTGATCCTTGCAGTCTTGGTGCTGGGCAGCGGCCTGGCTGAGGCAGTGCAGGTGACCTTTAATGTAAACATGAATGTCCAGATATTCCGTGGCAATTTCGATCCGGAAGCGGACCAGGTATGTGTTCGCGGCAATTTCAACGATTGGGGCCAGTGGGGCAGCGGGCAGGACTTCCTGCTGAATGATGCCGACAGTGATGGCATCTACACCGGAACGGCCAGCGATACCGAGACCGGCACCCGGGAATTTAAATATGTGGTTCGGCTCGATGGAGATGGAGGCAATATCATCGACCCCTTTATCCAGCGCAGCTACACGATTGATGGCGATGACCCCATCACCCTTCCCGTCGTCTTCTTCGCCGATGATGACGGCTCCGGCGAAGCGACCGATATCGAGGTGACGTTTACCGTCAACATGGCGGTGCAGCTTCTCCAAGGCGCATTTGATCCGGAGACGGACGCTGTTGTTCTGCGCGGAGATACCGTCCCGCTCCAGTGGGGTGGCACAACCAACCCACTGGTGGTCGACCCGGAAGACTCGAACATCTATCACCTCGAACTCCAGTTCGACAACGTGATCATAGGCGATGACATTCAGTACAAGTTTGTGATCGTGCAGGATTGGGAAACCAGTCCCAGCGATCTCTGGGAACTGCCCGATGAACCGACCCACGGTGGCAATCGCTTCTACGTGGTGACCGGCGGGGAAGAGGATACCGACGAGAACGGCTACGGGGAAGTTGACCTGGACGAGGTTTTCTGGAGCGACATCGATTTTAATGAGGTGACCGAGCACGATATTACCGTCACCTTCACCGTCGACACTCGTCCTGCCTACCTCAAATGGGCCGATCCGGACTCCTTCATTGTCGATGTACACACCGGTGACGTGCTGGTCGATCCGATTTCCGGCTTCCAGATTTCCGGCAACTTCAATGACTGGCCGTGGGGTGCGGAATTTACCGATGGCGATCAGCTGTGGGATGATGGTGAGAATGGAGATGAAACTGCAGCGGATTCATTCTATACCTTCTCCCACACCTTCCCGGCTGGAACGGTCTTCGAGCAGGCGTACAAGTACGCGATCAACGGTCTTGATGCAGAAGCACGTTCCGAGCACGATCACAACCTGACCCTGAGCAACGATGTGACCGAAATTGCGGTGGTCGACACGTTCGGGGTAAACGATGGGCTCTACACCCGTTGGGTGCTGATGCTTTATCCCGACTGGAACGATGTCGAGGAAGGTGATCCATCCAACCAGCCTAACCGCTTCCGGGTTGCGCAGAATTACCCGAACCCGTTTAACCCGACGACCACCATCGAGTTTAACCTGCCCACAGCGGCTCCGGTCAAGGTTACCGTCTTTGATTTGCAGGGCCGTGAAGTCTTTTCGCGGAACTTCGGGACGGTCAATCCCGGTCAGCATGCCTTTGTCTTTGATGGTAGCCGTGTTGCAAGCGGCACCTACTTCTACAGGGTGGATGCTGGGAAGTGGAACGCAGTTCGGAAGATGCAGATGGTGAAATAGACCATCCTGTTGCCCATCTCCCGGATGGTATCGAACATGTTCTGGATCGAGGGGAGGAGGCTGCTTCTCCCCTCGATTGTAATGGTCAGATAATTGTTGGACAATCCCTTGCGAACGGGGTGTGTGATGCATGGATCAATCAGACGACGGATGCTGCTGCTGAGCTTCGGGCTGCTGGCAGCCTGTGCCGCAAGCGGACAGAGTGTAACCTGGACCACCCCACATGTTGTGGAACCGGGTCAGAGTGTGACCATCTATTATGATGCCCACCAAGGCACCTTACCTGCTTCTTCTGCCCAGATTGCCCTGCAATGGGGCGTGGATGCAGGGGGTGGCGCTTGGCAGCTTCCCCCCGAAGAGATGTGGATCGAGGGCTCGACGGTTGGTGCAAACAGCCTGTCCACCATGATGGAACCGCTCGGTGATGCCATCTGGTCGTTGACCATCACAACCACCGAAACCATCTCCTCCATTGATTTCAATTTTGGGATTCCGGGGAATGTCGATGATAATGATGGTGAGGACTACCATGTCCTGCTTCACACCCCGATAGTCACAGAGCAATCCTACATCTTTGTCTGTGATCCGCGAAGCGAACGGATGAGTGTGCAGGAAGAGGATATCGAAGACATCTACATCGCTGGTCCCTTCAATAACTGGTCCACCAGCGAAGATCGCATGATCTACCGTGAGGAATACGGCTACTATATCTACGAGCGCACTCTTCCACTCGGTCAGAATCTCTACAAATTTGTAGTGAATGGCGATGTCTGGATCAAGGATCCGGACAATCCGGTTTCGCAAGGGGTGGACGAGGATAATTCCATCATTGACATGCAACCTTACACCCAGCCGAATTTTGTCAAGGTCCGGCCGGTTGATCAGCGTGTGGTTCCTTGGGATACATCGATCACCTTTCAGGCATACGTCCGTCTCTCAGGCTATGCGGAAGAGGGATTGATGGATGATCCGAGGATGACAATCGACGGCACGGAAGCAGATTTTACCTGGGTCTCGAGCCTCAACCTGCTCTTCCGTCAATTTGCCTTCGAGGAGGGGATTCACCAGGTCGAGATGAACGCTACAGACGACGCCGGGCTGGATGTGACCAAACGCATGACCATTGCCTTCCATGATCCGGCGGATGGCTACCTCTCCGTTGACCTGCCCGGCGATGATGTCGGTCCCGGCAGCTATCGTTACCCCGAGAATCTCTGGGGGGCTGCGGATTTAACCTCGTTCCGGATGACAGAGGTCGAAGGTGGAAATTCGATTGGATTTGAGGTCGGGCTGGCCCGAATTGAACCGGAAACCCGTGTCCTGCTTCAGATTTCCGACAATCTGCTGGGCGCCCCGGTCGATCCGGCCGGTGTAGCAACCGAGATGGCCAGCCCGGAATGGAACGGGGTCGGGCTACAGATGATCCTCGCCGATCCGACATCTGCTGATTACAGCGAGGAGATTCACAACCAGATTATTTCCTCCCGGCAGCCGTTTGAAACCGGAAACGCCTTCACCATCGACATGACAGCTCTGGAGGACAACCTTTTCCGTTTCACCATACCGGTGGCAGAGCTCGAAGCTGGTCTTGGTAGCTACAACCACCCCTGGTACTTCGGGGGCTATTCCTTCCTCGATGGACCCGAAGGGACCGTCGGCCATTCCTGGGAAATTGATGCAGCGCATGGTGGAAGCGACGATGCGGCCGATCCAGATGCCTTCGATGCGCTCTTTGTGGACCAGGAGCTGATTCAGAAGAAGCTCTTTGGCTATTTCAGCGGTGACAACCATGCGTCCCTCGATAATATCGGACGTGGCTTTGCGTTGATCAGTCCCGAAGAAATTGGCGCCAATGTTGGGTCGCAAGGTCCGGTGGTTCGTCTCCTCACGGGTGGGGGAACCACCACCCATCCCGAGCAGGAAATTGTTGGGCTGGCCGAGTTTGTGGAAGAGGGAACCATCGTCCTGACCCACGATTATCAGGGTGGGTCTGAAAGCTGGACATTTGAGGCCGTCACCGATACCTTCCGTCTCGATGTCGAGGTGCAGGAAGGGTTGAACTATTTCCGTGCTGAGGCAACGGAAGGGGAGGAATCAAGCTTTACCACTCAGATGATCTATAAGCTTGTCGTGGATCATCGCCCGGAACCTCACATTGCGGCAACGGTTGAAGGCACGACGGTGACATTTGATGCGTCCGCAAGTGTCGATCCAGATGGGGAAGGACTCGATTTCACCTGGTTC
This sequence comes from bacterium, assembly GCA_020444265.1. Lineage (GTDB taxonomy): Bacteria > Electryoneota > Electryoneia > Electryoneales > Electryoneaceae > JAHLLH01. Next base: position 17,588 of record JAHLLH010000006.1, on the reverse strand, counting down.
ACACCGGATGGCAATCCTGCACCGTTGACCATTAACAACGCCAATTCAGCAGTAGCCACCTGCACAGCCCCCACCATCACGGGTGAGTATTACGTTCAGGTAAGCTTGGTCAGCCAGAGCGGTCATCAAACGGACGCGAAAACCTTCTTCACAGTCACCCCCGATTCGGTGCATGCTTTTCACACCAATGAGGCGGCGTCGTGGATCAAGGACGCCATCGTCTACTCGATCTATCCACGCGGGTTTGACGAGAACTTCACCTTGCAAACCGCGATTGACGCACTGCCCGGTCTCTCTTTCCTCGGCATCAATACCATCTGGTTTACCCCGATCTACCCAGGGCCGACCGGGCATGGCTATGAGATCACGGACTACCGAAACATTCATCCCGATTTCGGCACCCTCGAGGACTTCGAAACTCTCGTGCAGGCCGCTCACGATCAGGGGATCAAGATTGTTCTTGATCTCGTTTACAACCATACCGCACTCGCGCATCCCTTTTTCCAGAATACGGTAATTTACGACGAGTTTTCCCATTACTACGACTGGTACATGCGCGATCCGGACGGCAACTATCAGTATTATTTCAACTGGGCAACCTTGCCGAACCTGAACCTCGACAACGATGAAGCCGCCGAATATTTCCTCGAAACCAGCGAATGGTGGGTGGAGAATTTCGATGTGGACGGCTTCCGTTGCGATGTCGCGTGGGGTGTGCAGGAACGTCACCCCGACTTCTGGGTCGAGTGGCGGCAACGGTTGAAGACCATCCGTCCGGAAATCTTGCTGCTTGGCGAAGCAAATGCGCGTGAAGAGGTTTATTTCGACAATCGATTTGATCTCGTCTACGATTGGTACCTGCACCACGAAGCGAGCCGCAGCCTGATCACCATGTTTGATGGTGACCCTCGTCCAAGTGAGCTGCATGACGCTGTCGTGAACGCGGGCGATGGCTTTGAGCCTTACAAACTGCCATTCCGATTCCTCGAGAATCATGACGAGGACCGTTTCATCGCCAATCACACACCAGAACAGACCAAATTGGCGACCAGCCTGCTGATGACCATCCCGGGTGTGCCGATGATTTACGCCGGACAGGAGTATGGGGAACCAACCCGTCGTCTCCCCTTCGAGCATATTCATCGATATGGAATCTATGATTTGACGTACAGGCTGGTCTGGGCTCGGCGGACCTTGCCCTCGCTGACCTCACCGGATATCGAATTCCTGACGAATTCGCGTCCGAATGATGTCTATGCCTATGCGCGTTACCAGCCTGGTGAAACGCCGGTGGTGGTTCTGCATAATTTCCGGGACGAGACTCTGTCGAATGTCTCGCTGTCCCTGCCCACCGAGGAGTGGGAGATCAGCTCGGGTGAGCAGTATTACCTCAACGAGCTGCTTGGCGACACGCATGATCAGATGGCGGGCAGCGATCTTGGCATGCTGAATCTTGATCTCGAGCCCTACCAGAGTGTGGTCCTCGCTATTTCGAATGAGCTGATTAGTGTAGATGCGCCGGAACGTGCCACTCTACCTGCATCCTATCGACTTGACCAGAATTATCCGAACCCGTTCAACCCGGCGACAAGCATCCGTTTCGCCCTGCCTGCCACCTCCAATGTTCGGCTGGTTGTCTACAATGTGCTGGGGCAGAATGTTCGCACTCTGGTGGATGAACCACTGGGGGCTGGGGAACACAGCTTGATTTGGGATGGCCGTTCGGATGCTGATCGGGCGCTCGCATCGGGTGTCTACTTCTACCGCCTCGAGGCGGGTTCCTACCAGTCGATGAGGAAGATGATTCTGTTGAAGTGAACAGCTTAGATGGCAGGTTTTCTACGGTCATCCTCCCCGGAGGGTGGCCGATTTTTTTCTCTGTTACACCGCAATAAAATGTTTGACTCACCCAATGTGAACGATACCCCCCTGGTGGAGGCAGAGCCTCCCTTGGCTCTGATAAAACCGCATGGGTGAAAATGCATCAAGACCACAATCTATCATCCATTAATGATAGGGTGCTATCAAAGCTGATGTGGGGGAGTTTGGACGTTTACGTCAATGGTTAAAATTGGGGTTGAGGCGGTAACAGTTTTTTTGACTCTCCATGCCTGTTTAGGGATTTTATGGCTGACTGGGCCGCTCCTGCTTGACTCCCCCGCAGGCCTCTGATATTTTGAAGAATCGCTTGGAGCTTAGCCTCCATCTGGGATGACAACGATACGGTTTACTTGAGGGGATTATATCCCCCCCCGGATCTCTTGCGCACTTGCACGGTTTCTTTGGGATGAGAAGCGCACCAACCCCCTGTTTGTCCATCCGGTGCACCCCGCAGATCTCTATTCCATTGCAGGACGCTTAGGTCCATTCTTGTGCTCTGTCATGTCGACAGCGCAGGAGGAGGATTATAACCGGACCACTCTGGTCCGGCATGACTATGCAGTGGTAACCAAGCAAAAGGAGGGGATCACAAAAATCGCATGATGGGACAAGGCGAATCCTTGACACTGGTTGCTTTACGGGATTCGTCATGAAGAACGGTTTACACTTGATTCGCTACACGCAACAGGGAGTTTATGCATGCGGAAAAACACAGCAATTATCGCGTTGTTTCTGCTTGCCTTTATCTGGTGTGGTGTGTCAGTAGCAGCACCGCTGACACCTGAGCAGGCGAAGGCAGAAGAAATCGCGAACGCACGGCAGCACTTTAAAGTGATGTCGTCCGAGCGGATGCAGCACTGGTCCCTCGATGAACTTGACGAAGATGTTATCTATTCAACCGGTTTCGACGATCTTACCGGCTGGACCATCACTGATGGCGATGATGATGGTCATACCTGGTACAGCACGGCGGACAACACCGGTGGCCCGGATGACAACGATTACCATTCTTACTTCGAAGATGGTGAAGACGCACCCTATATGTGGGTCGACTCCGATTTTGCTGGTTCGGGGGTCCACCTCCGTGAGATCCTGACCGGACCCACGATGGATGCGACCGGGTATGACTACGTCTTCCTGCAATTCGATACCTACTACAACTTTGTTTCCGCCGACTCGGCAAACATTGAATACAGCCTCGATGGTGGTACCACCTGGCTGGTCGCGGAAACCTGGGATACTGATGTCGAAGCCTATCCCTACACGCTTGAACTAACCGATTTCGTTGCCAACGATGAGTTCATGCTTCGTTTTGTCTACGACGATGGCGATTCATGGCCCTACTTCTGGGCGCTGGACAACGTTACTGTGATTGGTAACGATGGACCGCTCGACCTGGAAGGTCCGGAGATTGAATTGACCTCCGGTCCGATCGTTGGCTATGAAGGTGCGGATGAAGAAGTTGTCGCGATTGCGACTGATGATGTCTCCATCGCCTCTGTGACCCTGAGCTACGGGCACTATGCGAACGGCAGCATCACAGAGCTGACCGATATCGAAATGACAGCAACGGGTAATGACAATGAGTTCAGCGCGTTGATCCCGGCTACATTCGTTTCGACCACAGATACTGTTGTCTATTCCGTTTCCACGATCGATGGTGTTGGGAATGAAGCGCGTGATCCCGCGGATGAGCTCGATTGGTTCGGCTACGCGGTTTACGATGCGACTTTGAACTACACTCTCGAGCAACTCGAGTCGTTCGAATGGATCGAAGTTTCCGAGTCAGCGACTGACTTCGAATTCGGCGATGACGACCATGACCCGCTCGTGTTTGCGGACCTGGGTCTGGGTGACTTCACCTGGTACGGTGAAACGTACAGCCAGATTGAAGTTTACTCGAACGGCTGGGCCGCCTTTGGTGAGGAATTGGGTACGGGAACGATCTTCACCGGCGTGATGCCCAACACCAGCACCCCGAATGGCGTGCTCGCTCCGTTGGCAGCCGACCTGGACCCCGCCGAAGATGTCAGCGGTCATGTTTTCTTCGAAGTTGTAGATGGCAAGCTGGTCATCTCCTGGGATGATGTGATCTTCTATAACAGCCCCGATGATTCCGGCCCGACGACCCAGATCGTGCTCGACTTCAACACGGGTGCTGTCAACTTCAACCTCGAGAACGTCGCAGGGTACATGGACGAGGAGGATCCCTACACTCGCAGCCACACAGTTGGTTTCGAGAGTGGAGATGGTACCGTTGGGTATACCCTCTACCAGGGTAGCGACTTCGGTTTCCCTGAGAACATGACTTCCTGGACTGTCAGCATGCCTGGTGGTACCCTGGCTGGCCATGTTTACGAAGCAGATGGTACTACCCCCATCAGCGAAGCGACGGTAACCGTCCTGACCCAGGAAGAGCCGGCGACGATTGTTGCCACAGGCACGACGGGTGAAGATGGTTCCTACATGATCGACGTCGCTCCGGGCACCTACGATGTCCAGGGTGGTGCGTTTGGTTTTGTTGACGCGATCACCAACGACGTCGAGATTGTCCTCGACCAGGAGACCACGGTCGACTTCAGCCTGGAAGCCCAGGAAGAAATCGTGACCGTCGCCGGTACCGTGATGTCTGCGGATACGGAAGAAACTCCGGTTGTTGGTGCAGTAGTTAATGTTGTCGGTTCCGGCGCAACTGGATTTACCGGTGCAGACGGTTCCTTCAGCCTCAGCCCGGACATCCCTGCTGGTACCTACACGGTTTACATCACCCACAACCCGATTGGGTCGATGGGTTATCATGATGTGACCCTGACCGGTGTCGTGATTGACGGTGACAACCTGCCGTTGACCCTCTACATGCCGGAAATTCTTGCTCCGCAGAATGTCATGGCCAGCACGGGTGACGGCCAGGTAACTGTTACCTGGGATCCGCCGGCAAACCATGATGATGCGCCGACACTTCGTAATGGCATCGAGACACGTCGCGACATGCTTCGTCGCCTTGGCAGCAACCTTGATCCCGCCACCCTCGCGAAGATCAATGTCGTTCGCTCTGAACTCGCCATCCTTGAGCGTCGTCTTGAGATCGTCGAGATGGGCAGCGAAAATGGTCTTGACGAAATCAGTGATTTCGCTGGTTACCTGGTTATGGTGGACGGCGAAGTGATGCCTGACCTGGTGGATGATACCGAGGTCGTCGTCGGTGACCTGACGAACGGTCATCAGTATTCCTTCCAGATTGCTGCGGACTACGACTACAACACTGAATCCCTCAGCTTCTCTGATCCTGTGGTAGCACGTCCGAACAGCACACCTCCCTACCTGGTGGAAGACACCGACTACGAATGGGTTGACATTCGTCCGTCCGAAGGCGGCAGCGGTACGATGCTGCTGGATGAGGGTGATGATGCCAACAGCGGCCTTTTGAGCATGGATGGTTTCTCGTTCACGTTCTACGGAACGACCTACGATGAAATCGCGGCCTGCTCAAATGGCTGGGTCAGCTTCACAAACGGTACCAGTGGTTCGATCGGCCTGACACTGCCATCAACGACTGAACCGAATGCATTGATCGCTCATTTCAACGAAGACACGGATGTTGAAGCTGCAGATGATGGCCTCGCGATCTGGGGTTACCACGATGAAGAGAACAACCGCTACATCGTTCTCTACAACGTGAAATACTACGGTGATGAAACCGACACCTATCTGCACGAGTTGATTCTGGATGGTGATGATAACTCCATGACCTTCCAGTACAACGTTGCTTCAAACGGCTGGAACGCCAACACCATCAACTCAATCGGTATTGAGAATACTGACGGTACGGAAGCACTCGTGCTCCCGATCGAGACGGCTGCGGATGGTGCGGCAGTCCGGATCTACCTCTCCGAAGCTGAGTACGGCAACATTGAGGGTACCATCACCGATGCAGACTCCGGCAATCCTGTTGATGGCGCGGTTGTCACTGCAATGGGCGATTCAGGTGCCGAGTACACGGCTGTTTCGGATGAAGATGGTTTCTACGAGGTTCTGGAAGCGGATCAGCTTGATGCTCCCTACACCCTCGAATTCCGCGCAGCTGGTTATCTCGATGTGACGGTGGAAGATGTCGATTGGGACGAAGGTGAAGAATATGTCCATGTCGAAGACGTGGTCATGACTGCCATCGACCCGAGCACCCCTCCAAGCATCCTTTCGGCTGATGGCAACTACGACAATGGTATCCAGGTCGTCCTTGGCGAGCCGGGTGCGTTGGTCGAGTTGGATTACCTGCAGCACGACGATGGTATCGTTGGTGATGCAACAGGTTGGAACCCGGGCTATACCTCCGATTACTGGTTCGCCGCGAAGTTTGATGTCCCAGGCGAAGGGGTCCAGCTCCAGGCGTCTGATATTCGTTTCCTCATCTTCAGCGACTTCGATCAGTGGTGGCCGGAAGGTGACGAAAGCCATCAGCCCGTCGTGATCGGTGTCTTCAACGATGATGGCAGCGGCATGCCGGGTGAGTTGGTTTGGACCTCCGACGAGATGACCCCGTCCGAGGAAGATCCGACTCTCGAAGTCATGCCGAACATCAGTGTTTCCAGCACCTTCTTCATCGGTTTCTACAATGTTACCCCGGAAGCTGGTCAGGAACCACTCTCGCTGGATGGCAGCAACGACAACGATGTTCTCTACACAAGCGTGGACGGCGGTTCTACCTGGAACCTGTCGACCAGCGGTGATCCTTTCATCCGCGCGTCGGTGATGTATGTCCCGGTCGGTGGTACTACTCCGGTCGTGGCCAGCGTCTCTCCAGGTGAGGATAATGTCAAGACAGAGCAGGCAAACACTGAGTTGTCCTACAGTGTCCCGGTTCATGGTCTGATGAAGCGTACCGCCGCACCGGCCAACCCGCACTTCCTGCCGTACGCAGGCGAGTTGGACGAGTTCGTTGGTTTCAACGTTGAGTATTCGCTGAACGGTACCGATTGGACCGTCGCGAATGAGGAACTCATTTCGGGACCGATGTATTTCCTCGAGATGGGCTCTGAAAATGAGGACACGGAGTATTCGATCCGTGCAAACGCAGTTGTGACCGATCCTGAAGGCGGCGACAACATTACGTCCGACTACAGCGATGTGACCACAGCGACCTTCAACATGGCTCCAGGCACACCGACCGCGCTTGAAGGCGAAGCCGATGGTCTTGAAATCAGCCTGAGCTGGACTGCTCCGACGGTCAATGCTGATGGTTCCGAGCTGGTGGACCTCGAGCAGTACAGTGTCTGGCTGCTTGGGGAGGAAACTGAACTGGTCGGTACCTCTGAAACGACCACTTTCTCCACGACGATGGAAGCCGCTGGGTTCTACGGTTTCGTGGTGACGGCGGAAGATGAGGTCCCGAACGTTTCTGCCGTCTCTGCTGGTATCATCGTTCTCGCGGGCGATCCCTCCATTGAAACCAGTTTCGAAACTGGTGAATGGAATGAACTGGTCGCCGATATGGTCTGGGAGCATGGTGCTCCAACAGCAGGTCCGGAGGCAGCGCACACGGGCGATAACGTCTGGGCAACTGTCCTCGGTGGTGATCACGGTGATGTCGATGAGCATGCCAACCTCGAAACCACCGCACCACTGGTGGTCGAGCATGCAGGCTCGATGTTGACCTACTGGCACTGGCTCGACTACGAAAATACCTGGGATGGCTACAACGTCAAGGTGTCTGTTGACGGTACGACCTGGGAAATCGTGGAACCGGCTGGTGGCTATCCGGTTGAAGATGTTCGCGGCCTTGGTGGCGAGAATGTCGTTGAGCCCGGATTTACCGGTCAGGGCAACGAATGGCAGCAAGTGATCATCCCACTCGGCGCGTATGAAGGTGAAGCAATCTACGTTCGCTTCTACCATGCGTCTGACTGGCTCTCCGTGGCTAATTACGGTGCAGCGCTTGATGACATGTCGTTCTACGGCGTACAGCCGCCTGAGTACGGCACAGTCACTGGTGTTCTGCATGATTGTGAAGATGATGGCGCTCCAGTGATCGGTGCCGATATCTGGGTCGATGGCCGTGCGATGGGTGTTTCGGCTACGGACGGCAGCTTTGCAGTTGAAGTGATTGCCGGTAGCCACATCATCGAGTTCCATCACGACAACTTCTGGGACCTTGTCTACGAGGATCAGAATGTCCCGGCCGATGGTGAATTGGACATGGGCGACATGGTCATGACCAAACCGGAAGCCGACGTTGATGCCACAACCCTCGCCATGACCATCCCTCTGGGTGATACAGATCCGGTGAGTGACGTTGTCGTGCTTGAAAACGTTGGCTGTGGAGTGATGGACTACTCCGTGTCGGTCAACATTTTGAACGCAGCTAACGAAATCGTCGGTTCTTATCCGGAGAATGTCCGTCCGAGCGACATCACGGAAGTTGCTGATCTTCCGTACTTCCAGACCTCGAAGCAGTCCGCAGTGGACCGTGGCCCCGTCGCAGTTTCCGAACTCGACGAGACCTGGGACCTGCTGGACAGCTTCGATGCCGATGTCATCTCCGGTGCACAGGATAACCTGAGTGCCTGGATTGATGGTACAAGCGGCTACATCATGCAGTTCAACGCTCCGTACAACATCTACGAGTTCGATTTCTCGGGCAACCTGCTTGAGACTCACACCCCGAGCACCGGTGGTGCCCAGTGGTGGAACGAGATCGAGTACGATCCGACAACCGGCCTTGTGATGACGGCTGCTGCGAACGGCGCCATTTACCAGTTCATGCCTGATGGTTCAAACGCAACCAACATCGGTACTGTTGGTCAGGATGCGTGGGGCCTTGCGTATGACTATGACAATGGTATTGTCTACTGGGCGAACGCTTACGAGCAGAGTGCCTGGGGTATGCTGAACCTTAGCACCTCCCAGAACACCGCGCTTGGTGAGCCTGCTCCGGGTGGCTACCCATACGCGATGATGTACGTCCCGACGGATCCGAATGGGAACACCATTTACGGTGCATTCTCGGATTCACCGACGGCTGGCCCGGTTGGGATCTACGGATACAACCCGACGACTCAGGCCTGGACGAGCACCCCGATTGCTACCCTTTATGGTGATGGTAGCTACGGTGTTGTTGGTATGACCGGTACACATGACTGGTCCGGCAACCTCGACTTCGTCCTGTTTGGCCAGGGTGACGGTATTGCTGACATGGTCGACATCTACGAAGGCAGCACGCTGCAGAGCTGGCTGTCGGTCGATCCTTCCCTCGGTACATTGCTGCCGGGTGAAACTGCAAACATCACGGTGACGGTTGATCACGCTGCCGATCCGAGCTTCCAGCCGGTCGACGGTCAGAATGTCACAGCACAGGTCATTATTTCTGGTCCGAAGATGGTTGATACCATTGTCACCGTTGACATGGTCTTCACCACTGCGGGCGAGAACGATGATCTGCTGCCGGCGAAGTATGCCCTGCACCAGAACTACCCGAACCCCTTCAACCCGAGCACCGCGATCAAGTTTGACCTGGTGGCAAGCCAGAATGTCAAGCTGACCGTCTTCAATATGCTTGGACAGGAAGTGGCGCGGTTGGTTGATGGTCGGATGCAGGCTGGCTACCACAACGTGAGCTTCGATGCGTCGAGACTCGCCAGTGGTGTCTACTTCTACCGTCTGCAGACTCCTGCCTTCACGAAGATGCGTAAAATGGTCCTCGTGAAGTAAGAGCTCGTTTGGAAGGGATACCCTTCAGGGGCCGCTCGCGCGGCCCCTTTTTTCTATCTCTTTTAGACCCTGTCTCTTGGTTTAAGGTTGCTCAAAACAGAGCTAAATGCGCTTAAAAAGCAGGGGTAGGGAGAAGTGAAAAAAGTGATAAAAAGCTTGATTCTTATGCGTCTCCACAGAGAGCACGTATCATTAGAATTGCGTGGTGAAAATTAGAATTCTGCTTGACTTGCTTGACTCATAAATTAACCCCCTCCTATTTTGAACCTACTTGAGCCATGACTGGCATTTTGCTGACTTGATCTGCAACACTGAACTGCTACTTACGTACTGCTTACCTGCACTGCTTGCTTGAACTGCATACCTGATTTGCTTACCTGCACTGTTTCTCTCCAGTCTGGTCCGGACTCTGTCTAAAACAGGTTCGCGGATTCCAATTGAACTCTCTGACGGTTGACGTGGGCAACGGGGAAAATGCCGTGGGCCGCTATCCCCAACACTGGCCTTCTTTGGATGACAAGTTTGGCCATGGAGTATGCTCGATTTAGTAAACACCCTCGCATGGGCGTACGCTGCCGATTGATCGGTCAGTAACGCCCTTTCCGAGTTGGAGGAGGTTTTTCATACAGGCAACAACGGAAACAGTGGGGCAAACCCAGGAGGTGCTTGAAGGGAACGTCTGCAAGTAAAAACAATTTTGGGCGGGGAATTGACAAGGGGTCGGAAGTAAACGTCATGAACCGCCATAGGAGCACAGGTACAGGTATTGCTAACAGGAGTAACAACATGCGTAAGAGTGCATGGCTTTTTAGTCTCGTCGTGCTGGTCCTCTTCGCTTGGTCGGCGACTGGTTTCGCTATGCAAGGCGATAAGGCTTGGGAATCAAGCGTTATCACGAAAGCGGAAAATGGTCAGAAAATGACTGAGCAGGAGCAGGCTTGGTGGGATGCACGTAATCCCGGTACGAACGAGTTGGATCAAACTGGCGGCCCGGATGCGTTCGGTTATGTTTATACCGACAGCAACGAGCCCGATGGTCCGACCTATGGCTGGATCGACATTACGGGAACCGGCACGATGGTTGACCCGGGTCCGTCTGATGACGGCGAAGTCGGTCCATTTGCTATCGGTTTTGACTTCCCGTTCTACGGTGCGACAAACACGGAATTCTACGTTGCTGGTAATGGCATGATTACCTTCTCTGCTGGTAACACAAGCCTCAGCAACCAGGACATACCGAACGCCTCGTCTCCCAACAACCTGATCGGTTGGATGTGGGATGACATGAACTTCGGTGACACCGACGTCGAATCCTCGATTTACTATGAGATGATGAACGATGGTTCCAACGATTACCTCGTGATCTCGCTCATTGGTTACACCGAGTACGGCGCGTCTGGTGCTGAAGACTATGTCACAGCCCAGGTCCTGATGTATGATGATGGTCGTATTGTTCTGCAGTACGATATCGTCGGTGAAACCTTCGACGTGAACTCCGCCACCATCGGTATTGAAAATGCTGACGGTAGCGTTGGTCTCTCCTGGTGCTACAACAATGGCGACCTCCTTCCCGCAGATTTTGATGATCTCGTGATTGAGTTCAGCTTGTTGGCAGCGGATGCCTCCATCTCTGGTACGGTTACCGACGCTGGCACCGAAGCCCCGATCGAGGGTGCGACGGTCACAGTTGGCCCATACACCACCACAAGTGGTGTTGACGGTACCTACAGCATCGCAGACGTCTTCTCGGCGAGCTACGATGTCTCCGCCGCAGCAACGGGCTACTTCACCTACAATGCTGAAGCTGTCGAAGTTGTTGCTGGTGCGAACACGATCGACATCTCGATGGATGCCTTCCCAGCTGTCACCGTTGGAGATGATTTCGAATCTGGTTCCGACAACTGGGTGGTTAATACCAACCTGGAATCCCCGATGTGGCAGTACGGCGTCCCAGACTTTGTGGACGGACCGGCGGAAGCCCATTCGGTCACGAACCTTTTCGGTACGAACCTCGTCGAGGATTACGTTGCCAGCACGGATGACACGCTGACGCTCGTCGATTCCTTTGTCCCAATTGCGCCTTCAATGTTCGCATACTGGGAATGGATGTATACGGAGAGCGGCTGGGATGGTTACAACGTAGAAGCTTCCACAGACGGTGGCGCTACGTGGGAAATCATTGATCCGTTCCTGCCCGGAGCTTACAACGATGCCGATGTTGATGGTATCGGGAATGATGTCCGTGGTTTCTCTGGTAACAATTCTGAATGGCGTTACGTGGCGTTTGATCTTAGCGCCTTTGACGGAATGGAGACGATGATTCGCTTCGTCTTTGGTTCCGATGGTAGCGGTCAGTACCCCGGTGTTTACATCGATGATGTCGAGCTGCGTAGCGTAGGCGCGATGCCGATGTTCTCCGGTACGGTCACCAATGCAAGCACGGAAGCGCCGATCGAAGGTGCTGAAGTTGTTGTGTCGGTTGACGGTACTGAAGAAGTCGTTGCGACCCTCGCGACCGACGCAGCTGGTTTCTACAGCACGACGGTTGCCCCGGGTGAGTACAACATCAATGTGACGGCACCAGGCTTTGATGCTGGTTTCGCAGGTCCGCAGATCGTTGCATATGGTGATGCATTCACCTTCGACTTCGCGCTCGAACCGGGCACAGATGAAGTCGACTTTACCGGTACTGTGATGTCGGCGGATACGCCTGACACCCCGGTCGCCGGCGTTGCTGTGACCATCGTTGGTGCGGGTCAGACTGCCATCACCGATGCTTCCGGTAACTTCAGCTTCACCGGTGTTGTGGCCTCCACCTACAACTTCTACATGACCCACAACCCCGTTGGCTCCATGGGTTACCACGATGCGACCATGCAGGTTGAAGTTGCGACCGGTATGGATCCTGTGGAACTTATGATGCCTGAAATCCTCGCACCGACCATTAATACGGTCGTGTCGATGGATGGTGGTGTCAGTGTTGATTTCGATCCTCCCGCGAACCACGCGGAGCCGCCAGCACTTATTCGTGGCATCGAATTCCGCCAGAACACCCTCGAGCGTCTCGGAGACGCCACCGATGCCAAGTCGGTTCGTGTTCGTAACGAGATGACCAACGAGCTGGTCGTTCTCCAGCGTCGTCTGGATGCGATTCAGAACAACAGCCTGGATGATATTGCTGACCTCGTCGGCTATCGCTTCATGCTGAATGGTGAACTTCTTGCAGACGTTGCAGAAGGCTCGCCCTACATGGTCACCGGCCTGAACAACGGTACCCTGTACCAGGTCCAGGTTGCGGCGGACTATGACTACAACGAGATGTATCTCGAGTGGTCTGAAGCCTCCCCGGCGTATCCGACTCCTTCCGGTCTGTATGCGGTTGAAGAGACGGATTACACCTGGTTGGACATTCGCCCGTCGGAAGATGGTTCGGGTACTGCCTTGAACCTGACGGATGATGGCGAATCCCCGCTGCTTCCGATGCCGGATGGTTGGAGCTTTACTCACTACGGTGTTGGCTACAGCGAATTCTCTGTCAGCCCGAACGGCTGGGTCAGCTTCATCCACGACAATGGTGGCCTTTCTGGTACCATTCCGTCGACCTCGACTCCGAACGCGACAGTCGCTCCGTACTGGCGCGACCAGGATCCGGGTGACTCGGATACGGAAGATGCATGGTACTGGTTCGACGAAGAAAACGAACTCGTCTACATCCAGTGGCACGTGGGTAACTACCCCGGTCCGGCCAACAACGAGAAGGACTACCAGGTTGTTCTCGATCCGGCCACCAGCACCTCGTACATGTACTACAATACATCTGCCACTGGTTGGTCTGGTGACACAGGTGTGACCATCGGTGTTGAAAATGCCGAAGGTACTGTTGGTTTGACCTACCCGCATGCCAGCATTGTTGATGGCCATGGGATCATGTTCTTCCCGTTGCAGATCGACTACGGTACCCTCGACGGTATTGTTACCGATGCAACGACCGATTCGCCGGTTGAAGGCGCGATCGTGAACGCCGTCAGCGCTACCGGTGCTGAGTACAGCGGTATTTCCGATGCGAACGGTCACTACGAAGTTCGTCTCGTCGACCAGACAGATGGTCCGTGGGATCTGACCTTCCGTGCGACTGGTTATGAAGATGGCGCACTTGACGCAGTCGACTTTGTCGAAGGCGACGGTTACGTCCATTCGGAAGACATCGCCCTGAACCCGATCGATCCGACCACTCCGCCGAACATCATCAGCGCGGACGGTACATCGGATGTTGGTGTCAGCCTGACGCTGTCCGAGCCTGGCTCGCTGGTCGAGTCCGACTACCTGCAGCTTGATGATGGCACCATTAACGATGCAACGGGTTGGAACCCCGGTTACACGGTTGATTACTGGTTTGCTGCGAAGTTTACAGCACCTGGTGAGAATGTCGTTGTTGCCGCATCCGACATCCGTTACCTCGTCTTTGACGATTTCGATCAGTGGTGGCCTGCTGGGGATGAATCCCATCAGCCTGTCGTGATCGGTGTCTTCAACGACAATGCTGGCGTCCCGGGTGAGCTGGTCTGGACCTCCGCAGAGATGACTCCTTCTGAGGAAGATCCGACCGTCGAAGTCGCTCCGGGTGTTGCAGTTACTTCCACATTCTACATTGGTTTCTACAATGTGACGCCTGAAGCTGGTCAGGAACCGGTCTGCCTTGACGGTACCAACGATCACTCAGCGCTTTACCTCAGCACCAATGGTGGTGATACCTGGACCAACAGCACGAGCGGCGATCCGCTGATTCGCGCGTCGGTCCTCTACTCGCCGACTGGTGGCGCTCCGATGGCAGCAGTGCTGACACCGACGCCGGTAAATGCTGAGAAGCAGGTTGATCAGACGATCACCCTCTCCTCCCAGCTTCCGGTTTGGGGTCTGCAGGGCTCGAGCTTTGAAGCTCCGCATCCTTACTTCGGTACGGACAACGAGCTTGATGAGTTCGTCGGCTTCAACGTCGAATATTCCGCCAACGGTACCGATTGGACCCAGGCGAACGACGAACTGATCGAAGGCAACTTCTACTTCGTGACGCTTGGTTCCGAAAACGAAGGCACAGAGTATTCCTTCCGTGCCAACGCTGTCGTGACCGATCCTGAAGGCGGAGATGACATCACCTCGAACTACAGTGATGTTACACTGGCCACCTATGGTATGGCGCCAGCTGCTCCGGCTGATCTTGCAGCGACCAACGATGGTCTTGTTGTTGACCTGACCTGGACGGCTCCGGATGTCAATGCTGACGGTAGTGAACTGGTCGACCTGGCCGGTTACAACGTCTACATGGTCAGCGGTGCGGAACCGGTTATGTTGGGTACCACCGAAACGACCTCCTACCAGGCCACGATGGATTCGGAAGGCTTCTATGCGTTCGCAGTGACTGCGTACGACGAAGTCCCGAACGAATCCGGCATGTCTGAAGCCCTCCTGCTTCTCGTCGGCGATCCGGGTCTTGCGACCTCGTTCGAAGATGGTGAGTGGAACGAAATGGAGAGCGACGGAGTCTGGGCGCACGGTATGCCGACCGCTGGTCCGGGTACTGCGCACACAGGCGACAATGCCTGGTCGACCGGTCTGACCGGTAACTACGACAACAGCCAGAACAACTACGTACAGATGACCGTTCCCTTCCAGGTGAGCTCGGATGGCGCCCTTGCCGCGTACTGGCACTGGCTCGATTATGAGAACAGCTGGGATGGTTACAACGTCTGGATCTCCACGGATGAAGGTGCCAGCTGGGAAGTGATTGATCCGGTTGGCGGTTATCCGGATGATTCCATCGTTGGTATGCCCAACGGTGAGCCTGGCTTTACTGATGATGCGAACACATGGCAGCTCGTGATGTTCCCGCTGGGTGCCTACAACGGCAGCACCATTATGCTCCGTTGGTTCCATGGTACCGATGGTAGCGTGAACAGCTACACGGGTGTCACATTTGATGACCTCGAGCTCTACGGCGTCGTGCCGCCGGCATACGGTATGGTTACCGGTGTGCTGCATGACTGTGCCGATGATGGCCCGCCGGTAATCGGTGCGGAAATCTGGGCTGATGGTCATATGATGGGTGTCTCGAGTGCAGACGGCAGCTTTGCAGTTGAAATGCTTGCTGGCTTGCACACCATCGAGTTCCATCACGACAACTTCTGGACCCTCTCCTATGAGGACCAGGATGTCCCGGCGGACGGCGAAATGGACATGGGCGATATGGTCATGGTCAAGCCGGTTCCGGCAGTCGATCCGACCACCCTGTCGATGGATATCAACATCAACGACACGGATCCGGTCAGCTCGAGCTTTGAACTTGCGAACGATGGTTGCGGCTCGATGGAGTTCACCGCTTCTGTGAACATCCTGAACGGCGCCAACGAAATCGTCGGTTCCTATCCGGAGAATGTCCGTCCGAGCGACATTACGGAAGTTGCTGATCTGCCGTACTACCAGACCTCGAAGCAGTCCGCAGTGGAACGTGGCCCCGTCGCAGTTTCCGAACTCGACGAGACCTGGGACCTGCTGGATACCTTCGATGCCGATGCCATCTCCGGTGCACAGGATAACCTGAGTGCCTGGATTGATGGTACCAGCGGCTACATCATGCAGTTCAACGCTCCGTACAGCATCTACGAGTTCGATTTCTCGGGCAACCTGCTCGAAACTCACACCCCGAGCACCGGTGGTACTCAGTGGTGGAACGAGATCGAGTACGATCCGACAACCGGCCTCGTGATGACGGCTGCTGCGAACGGCGCCATCTACCAGTTCATGCCTGATGGTTCAAACGCAACCAACATTGGTACTGTTGGTCAGGATGCGTGGGGCCTCGCGTATGATTATGACAATGGTATTGTCTACTGGGCGAACGCTTACGAGCAGAGTGCCTGGGGTATGCTGAACCTTAGCACCTCCCAGAACACCGCGCTTGGTGAGCCTGCTCCGGGTGGCTACCCGTACGCGATGATGTATGTCCCGAACGATCCGAACGGTAACACCATCTACGGTGCGTTCTCCGCTAGCCCGACAGCAGGTCCGGTTGGGATCTACGGATACAATCCGACCACGATGGCGTGGACCAGCACCCCGATCGTCACTCTTTACGGTGATGGTAGCTACGGTGTTGTTGGTATGACCGGTACACATGACTGGTCTGGTGGTCTTGACTTCGTGCTGTTTGGCCAGGGTACCGGCATTGCCGACATGGTCGACATTTACGAAGGCATGACCCTCCAGAGCTGGCTCTATGTCGATCCGGGCACAGGCATCCTCCTGCCAGGTGAATCGGCCAACATCACAGTGACGGTTGATCTTGCTGCCGATCCGGGCTTCAACCCGGTCGATGGCCAAAACGTTACTGCGCAGGTCGTGATCACTGGTCCGCACATGGCGGATACCGCAGTGACCGTCGACATGATCTTCCTCGACACCAGTGTTGAAGAAGATGTGCTGCCGATGCAGTATGCCCTGCACCAGAACTACCCGAACCCCTTCAACCCGAGCACCGCGATCAAGTTTGACCTGGTTGCAACCCAGAATGTCAAGCTGGCCGTCTACAACATGCTTGGACAGGAAGTGGCGCGGTTGGTCGATGGTCAGATGCAGGCTGGCTACCACAATGTGAGCTTCGATGCGTCGAGACTCGCCAGTGGTGTCTACTTCTACCGTCTGGAGACCCCGGGCTTCACGAAGATGCGTAAGATGGTCCTCGTGAAGTAATACCGGAATGATGAAGGATTTCCTTCAGGGGCCGCGTAAGCGGCCCCTTTTTTGTTGTCAGCACACTCGCAAGCCAGTCTGTAATCCCGGGCTTGACCCGGGTTTCAGCCTCCACTGACATCGTCGTGCGGTCGTGTCAGCCCGCCTCTCATGTTGTCAAGATGTGACGGTTGCGTCAGGTCAGAAGACCTGACGCGTTCTGCTTATTGATCTTCCCCCGTTTTGGTGGACAGGGAGTTAAGCAACGTTTTTGTGTTTCA
>JAHLLH010000015.1 GCA_020444265.1 bacterium | reverse complement strand
CTTGGAACATGAACTACGAAACGAAAATCGCTTGACTGCCAAAACAGTCGCTACACAAGTAGACACGACTTGCGAGCAAGTCGGGCCACCCAGCCTTTAGTAGAATTTTTGTTTTCGTTCTTCTTGAATGTGCGAACTCTGCATTGTTCCCCTACCTTTCCCTCGAGCCGGTGGCTTGCGTTCTGAACTGGAGGAAGCCCCATGTCGCAACGCGCCCCCATTGTTGTCCTGTTCCTGCTGTTGATCGCTGTTCTTCCCTTGCACGCGCAAATGACACTGCCCGCCGATTCGACCATTGAAATCCATCCCTACAACGACCACCTCGTCCGGTATTTCTACACCCCGGGGTTCACGTTTAACGTGATCGCCCTGTATGGCGAGGAGGGGATTTTTGTAGTGGATACCGGGTTCCCGTTAACGGCCCAGCAAACCCGTGCGGCGGTCCTGAGCAAAATGGATGCGCCCATCAAGTATGTCGCCATCAGCCATACCCATGTGGACCACACCGGAGGCCTGCCCGCTTTCCCCGAGGCGACTGTCATCGCATCCAGCAAAGGCATGACCTCTTCCTATTACTCCCTGCCGGACCGTCCAACCTTCACCCAGCCCACCATCGAGGTGGAAGACTCAAAGACGATGAGTTTTGCTGGGGAGACGATTGAGTTTGTTTGCCTGCCAATGGGACACTTCAAGGACGAAATGACAATCCGCTTTGTCGAGTCGAATGTCGTCTACATCGGCAGCCGTGTCATGCCCGGAACCTGGCCCTATGTTGATCCGAATTTTGGCGATGTGGACGAAGTGATCGCACGTCCCAAAATGCTGGCGGAAGAGTACCCGGAAGCGACTTTCGCGGTAGCACACGGCCCCGACCTGACTGCGGACCAGATGATCGAATACCACAACCTGCTCGCCTCGAGTGCAGCTGCGATCGATGAAAAGCTGGAAGCGGGGATAACCCCGGCAGACATCACAGCCGACACCCTTTTCCTCGATCAATGGAGCGAGCTGAATAGCGGTTCTATCCCGGTTGGAGCGTGGGTCAATGCCATCGCACGGGACCGTGGAAAACTGGGCGCCATGCCCCAGATGGTCTCCGTCTCAAAACCGATGAGCGAGGTGATCACTGAGAAAGGGATCGACCAGCTCGAGCCGGCGTACAAGAAGCTGAAGGTGGATATGGCCGACAAGTACGACTTCGGCGAAGCTCAGCTCAATCAGCTTGGTTATGAGTTGGTCTACCGTAATCGTTTTGATGAGGCCCTGAAGGTGTTGAAGTTCAACGCTACCCTGTTTGACAGCTCGGCCAATGTGTGGGACAGCATCGGTGAGTGCTACCTGCTGATGGGCGACACCACCCATGCGATCCAGAATTACGAGACAGCCCTGACTCGTAACCCCGAGTATCAGAACGCGATTCAGGTGCTGAAAGCACTAAAATGATCTGTTCATGTTTATCCCATCCCCGCTCTCCGTGGATGCGGGGATGGGTTAAACATGGGATGAGGTTCTCGCTACATCTGAGTCATCTTCCCATAAGTTGGGTAAAACCATTACGCAAGTTGTACGCAACACCTCGAATGAGTATCTTTCTTCGCAAGGGTTGAAAGTGAGCTCGCCTGCTTTGACGGTTCCACTCTTGCACGTGCAACGCTCGATACCCGGAGGTTCGTATGGGATCCTTCTTCGCGTCCCCTGAGCGAAAAAGCCTTGACGAACTCACCTCGACGATCGATTCGATCAGCAATAACCCCTTCGTAGATGGCTTGCTGCAAACGGTGGCTGGCTTGATAGCGGTCCTCAACGAACACCGTCAGATTGTATCCGTCAACAAAGCCTTTCTCGATGCGCTTGGTGTGGACGATGCCGCCGGAGTACTCGGCTTGCGTCCCGGCGAGGCGCTCCATTGTGTGCATGCCTGGAAGCAAACCGCCGGGTGTGGCACCAGCCGCTATTGCTCGTCCTGCGGCGCGGCGATTGCGATTGTCACTTGCCTGGCCGAGGACAAACCGGAGGAACGACTCTGCGCGATTCAAACCCAGCAGAACGGGGCTGTGCAGGACATCTGCCTGAGCGTTCGTGCGGTGCCGGTCGAATTTGACGAGCAAAAATTTATCCTCCTCTTCGCGCGCGATGTCACCAGCGAAGAAGTCCGTCACTACATGGAGCGCATCTTTTATCACGACGTGAACAACATGGTGATGGGGTTGGTGGCGAATACAGAGATCATGAAAGGGGAAAACCCAGATAGTGAAACGGTCCACGATATCAACCGGTTAAGTTGGCGCCTTAAGAAGGAATTTGATGTCCACCGTCTCCTGACCCAGGAGGACTACGACTACGAAACCCGTCTCGAACCGATTGTACTTCGAGACCTGGTGAAGGACATCCATCGCATCTTCCGCAATGCCCCGTTCGCACAGAACATCCACTTTGTGCTGCCGCAGGTTGAAGATGGCACCCTGATCCTGACCGACTATTCCCTGCTGCTGCGCGTCCTGATGAACATGCTGACCAATGCCTTCGAGGCGAGCAGCCAAGGCGATGAGGTCCGTTTCTGGTACGACCTCGCCGATTCGACCATCACCTTCCATGTCTGGAACGATGCCTTCATCCCGCCCAATCAACAATTGCGCATCTTCCAGCGTCACTACACCAGCAAGGGCGGATCAGGCCGTGGCCTCGGCACCTACTCGATGAAGCTGATCGGTGAGACCTACTTGAAAGGCCGCATCACCTTCCTCTCCGGCCCCGGTATCGGGACAACCTTCAGCTTCTCCTGCGGACGGTAACAAAAACGCCCGAGCTTCATCGCCCGGGCGTTGAGTTTGCTTCCAAGTTTCCCTTACAACTTCTCTTCCACAATCCGCTTCTGCAGCTTGCTGATCGCCTCGGTTGGGTTGAGGTGTGGCATGGCTAGGAATGTTGTGGCCAAAGAGCTATCCGCTACCCAAGTGCACTCTGCCAATCGTTCGCGTATTGGACATGATTCGTCTTGCACACTTTCAGAGCGGTTCATTTCAGCAGGGTGATCTTCCTGTTTACCACATCTCCATTTGCAACAAGTCGAAGAAAGTACGTCCCCGAGGCCAGATCATTCATTGTAAGCGAATGGGTATAAAACCCAGCTTCACGAAAGCCAGTGTCGATTGTTCGAATCAAACGGCCCTGCATATCATACAGGGTCAACTCCATTCTGCCTGCCTGTCGCAAGGTGTAGGTAATGCTGGTCGTCTGGTTGAATGGGTTGGGGAAATTACTCAGAACAGTGTGCGCGAGCGGAAGCAGGTTCAGCGGTCCATCGTCAACAGCTAAGTCCGAAGTCGGCAGGTAGCAGAGTCCGATCCCAGTCGATACCCAGATCCTTTCCCTCCAGGGATCACTTGACAATGTACCCAAAAATGGTTTGAACTCTGCGTAGGGAATCTCGAGGTCACGGCTCACCCAGGTTTGACCATGGTTTTCACTGATCAGAAGTGAGCTCTCCCCCCACCCATTAATATGTGTTGCCACCCATCTTTCGGGATCATCTGAGGCTTGTACGATTTCGCTATTCATACTGACCGATGGATTGCTCAATTCCCAGGAATCGCCGTCATAATAGTAGACCTTCTTCAAATCATTGTCGATGTAGGCATTGACTGCGAGACGATCTCCGGTCAGCACAGTCAGCAAATTCGGACTGTCCGGAAAATCCATGTTTTCGAATGTCATTCCACCGTCTGCGGACCGATAAATACTCCCTTCCTGGGGAGATACCTGGACGACTGCGTAGATATAATTCTCACTCTGATGGATGCCGGGCAGACGTCCGGGTGCGGATTGAATCTCCGCTCCATAGGTCCAGGTCCTCCCCGTATCGGTCGACACACATACCTGGGAGAGATCAGCGACATCCGTTGCGGTGACTGTGACCAAACGGGACTCAGTTTCACCTTGCCAGGCCGAATAATGTGCAGTCTGCCTCGTGAAACGTTCCCCGATTTCCTGCCAGGTTTCACCCTGATCGTCACTCCTCAACGTTGCGATCCTCAATTCGTCGGAATTCTCTGAATTGAAGAGACGTGTACCCACCACTATAGTCTGATCGTCAGAAAAGGTGATGGGGAAAACGAGGGGCAGGTAGGGATCAAAAGAGGGGAACGAGAGCTGATCCCAAGATTCCGTTGCAAAACCATACCGCTTGTAGATGTACCCGCTATGTCGAAGCTGGATACAATCGGAGAAGACGTTTATCGTTGCACGACTCCCGATGGGTGGTTTCGGCAACTCGCGCCAGGTTTCACCCCCGTCGGACGTGGCGTACACACCCCAGCCATGAAGACTCAAATAGACGGTACCGTTGTGCTCGTTTTTACTGATATTGACCACTGTGAGGGGGCCGGTTGGCAGGCCATTGGCAACACGGTTAAACGTTGCGCCATAGTCAGTGGACCGGTAGAGGCCGTAGATGAGACCGCCGGACAGAAAAACTGTTCCAGGCTGTTGCGGGTCTTCGATCAGCTGCTCGGGGAAAAAACCATCTGGGAGGTTCCCATTGAACCACTCTCCCGTCAGTCCCCCATCTGTGCTTCGGAACAGCTGTTCCTGTGTGTTCGTTTCACCATCGAGGTAGTGAAAACCACCCGCCAACAAATCACCATTGGACAATTTGATCATACACCGGGCGCTGCCGCCGGATGGTTGAGTATCATCGACCAGATTGTCAAGATTCAGCGGACTGGACCAGGTCTGGCCATAATCTTCACTTTTTCGAATAAAGCGGTTGGTGGGTTCATCGACGTGCATGGGCAAGAACGAATAATAGCCTGCCGCCCAGATGACTGACGGATCATCCTGATCCTGAAAAAAACTTCCGATACCATAATTGATGGAGTCTACTACATTGTAACTCCAGTCAATACCGGCATTTTCAGATTGTATCATGTAATTGGAACGAAAACACCAGATACGGGAATGGTTGCTCCAATCCACCACCACGATGCGCTCAATATTCGGAAAAATTGGCAGGCCTGATTGATCCTGCATGACCTCCCAATCTGCACCACCATTAAAGGTATAGGACAAGATTTTGTCGGGATCCATCGTGCATTCGGCCCCCACATAGACCGTATCACACGCGCTGTCAACAGCGACCATGCTGTCATAGAGATTCACCGGGGCAGGCGACCAAGGGTTCAACATCTCCCATGTCTGTCCCCCATCCTGTGTGATCCAGTAGCCACCCCCCGAGACCCCCATCACAATCCGTGATTCGTCGTCGCTACAGACAAAAGTCGAGGCATTGACCGTACCAGATGGGACATGCACCCATCCGAATGAGGCGGGGATAATGACAAAGAGGAGACATGCGACAATCAGCCTGCTGATTCTCATACCGTTGACACCTCAGATAGAAACCTGCACACCACGACCCTGATTTCGAACCGTGGTGTACAGCGAATGATCAAACGACAATTATTCTTCGTCCAACCAGCCTTCAAGATAACTTACGGTTTCCGCAAAGTACGGACCGTAGGTCCCGGCGAAATGATAAAGGGATCGTAATCTGCGGGGACATTGGTGTAGTTCTGGGATTTCGACCACCATCCACCATTCGCCGTGTGTTGATCGTGCTCAGTTCGAGTCATGACAATGGTACAGAAGAGAGAACCATTGTAGTACTCGCCCTGAAGGTACTCATAGCTCGGGTCTTCGACATTGGACGCTGCATTTGCAGTAATCTTCAGTGGGAGATTGAGACCCGGAGTGTCGGTCTCCCTGAAGGTGTCCATGTCCCACCACCCTGCGGAGGCGTAGTCACCATACAATTCTTCCGGCGGCGGGGGTGCAGCGAAGAGGGTCGTTGCACCCAGAGCGACGAGCATCAGTACGGTGAGTGCTGTACGCTTCATGATATTCTCCTGCTTTTTTATCGAATCAGACCCCATTGGTCCGATCTTTCAGGGTGAGTTTCAGATTCAGTGTTGGAATACTACTAATATTTCTAGTCTATTTTAATAGCTTGTCTCTTTTTATAAATATTTATGCTTATTTAGTATTTCTCCAGGATATCGCCACTAAAAAAGCCCCGTGTAATCGTATTACACGGGGCTTATGTCAGTAATAATGTGCTTATCAGCGTGTTTCCCCTACAACTTCTCTTCCACAATCCGCTTCTGCAGCTTGCTGATCGCCTCGGTTGGGTTGAGGTTCTTCGGGCAGGCGGTGAAGCAGTTGGTGATCTTGTGGCAGCGCCAGAGGCCGTGCTTGTTGTCCAGCGCTTCGATGCGCTGGTCAAGGCCGTGGTCGCGAGTGTCGAAGGTGTAACGGAAGGCCTTCAACAGCGCCGCCGGGCCGAGGTACTCGCCATCGGTCCAGAAGCTCGGGCAGGAACTGGTGCACGCGGCGCAGAGAATGCAGGCGATGGAATTACCCATCAACGCGAATTCTTCCTGCGACTGTAGGCGTTCACGGCTCGGTGCCGGATCATTGTTGATCAGCCATGGTTTCACCCGCTTGAGCGCCTCGTAGAAGGGATCCATGTTGACCGCGAGATCCTTGTAGATCTCGAAACCGGGCAGCGGATCGATGACGATGGGGTCCTTCTTCATCGTCGCAATCTGTAACTCGCAGGCGAGGTTGTTGATGCCGTTGACCATCATCGCGCAGGAACCGCAGATGCCATGACGGCAGGAACGGCGATAGGTCAGCGTCCCATCCTGAAACCATTTGATCTCGTTCAACACATCAAGGATGGTCCAGGCAGGCTGTACGTCAATCTCGTAGGTCTTGTATGAAGGCTTCTCATCCGTCTCCGGATTGAAGCGGAAGATTTTAAATGTGCGTTTGGCCATCGATCACTCCGTTCTGGTGTCGGGACAGCTTTCGTTCATCTGGCCCCGACACTTCAGTGTCGGGTTTCTTCGGACGTTAGCATTCGTCCAGCTTTTTCCTCTGATGAGACCCGACACTGAAGTGTCGGGCCAGGTCAGAGGCCCCCGTGATCAGTACTTCCTCTCCATCGGCTCGAAGCCCTTGTGGCTCACACCTTCGAGCACAACAGGCTTGTCAAAGGTCAGTTCCCACTTGCCATCCTTGCGCCAAGCGAGGGTGTGCTTGAGGAACTTGTCATCGTCACGTTTCGGGAAGTCCTTGCGGGAATGACCGCCACGGCTTTCCTCACGCTGCAACGCACCTTCGACAATCGCGCCGGAGAAGCTGAGCAAGTGCTTCATCTCAATCGCTTCCAACAGGTCCGTATTGAAACGGTTGCCCTTGTCATCGATGGTGATATGCTTGAACCGATCTTCGAGTTCTTCGATCTTCGTGTGCTGCTTCTCGAGCTGCTCTTTCGTCCGGAACACACCGCAATCGAGGGTCATGCTCTTCTGCAATTCGTCACGAATCGCGCCGACCTTCTCCTTGCCTGTCGAGTTGAACATCTTCTCGACTTCGCCCTTCGCCTCGTCCTCGTAATCGGCGGGCAGATTCGGGAACTCGAGGTGCGGCAAATCTTCGACAATCTGCTTGCCTGCACGACGTCCAAAGAGCAACGCTTCGAGCAAGGAGTTGGTCCCGAGACGGTTTGCGCCGTGCACACTGATGCAGGAACATTCGCCAGCGGCGTAGAAACCGACGGTCTCGTCACGGTTGGCATTGTAGGTCACCCGGCAATTTGGATTGGCCGGAATGCCGCCCATGCTGTAGTGGGCTGTCGGCTGAATCGGAATCGGTTCGATGCGTGGATCGACCCCTGCGAAGTTCATCGCCAGCTCGGTGATCTGCGGCAGTCGTTCCATCAGCTTCTGCTCGCCGAGGTGCGAGACATCGATGTGGATGTAGTCCTCGCCCTTGATCCCACGTCCCTCGTCGATCTCAGTCTGCATCGAACGGGAAACCATGTCACGTGGGGCTAGCTCCATCAACGTGGGCGCGTAATCCTCCATAAATCGACGCCCCTCGCCATTGACCAGGTAGCCGCCTTCGCCACGCGCACCCTCGGTCACCAGGATGCCCGACTTCCAAAGGCCGGTCGGATGGAATTGGACAAATTCGAGATCCTGCAAGGGCAGCCCGGCACGTGTCACCAGCGCGAGACCATCACCCGTGTTTGCATGGGCATTGGAGGTGATGTGGAAGGCGCGGCCATAGCCGCCCGTCCCGAACATCACCGCACGACCGTAGAAGGTATGAAGGCCGCCATTGACCATGTCCCAAGCGGTGACACCTATCGCACGATTATCGCGGAAGATCAGGCTGAGTGCCTGAAATTCGGAATAGAAGTTGACATTGTGCTTCAGGCACTGCTCGTGAAGCGTGTGCAGCAACACATGGCCAGTAAAGTCGGCCGAGTAGCAGGCACGTAGGCTTGGCTCTTTTCCGAACTCAAGCGTGTGCCCGCCGAATTTACGCTGGGCGATCTTTCCCTCTTCGGTACGGCTAAAGGGGCAGCCCCAGTGTTCCATTTCGATTACTGTTTCGGGTGCTTCACGGACCATCAGCTCGATGGCGTCCTGGTCGCCCAGGTAGTCCGATCCCTTGACAGTATCGAACATGTGGAATTCCCAACGGTCCGTCTTCGAGATGTTCGCCAGGCTGGCGGCGATCCCGCCCTGCGCGGCGCCCGAGTGGGAACGGCTGGGATACACCTTTGACAGGACTGCCACATCGGCAACCTGCCCGATTTCCACAGCGGCACGAGACCCTGCAAGGCCGGCGCCGATGATGATCACGTCATGACGATGGATCATTTTCCAGGCCTCCTTACAGGCTCTTAATGGCTATGACAGTCGCGATGCCGGTGATCCAGAGGATCAGCCCGACCACCCAGGTAATCGAGACGAGGGTGACACGCAGCATCGCACGATGGACGTAGTCATGAATGTTCATGATCACTCCCTGCACCGAATGGTACAATGCGGCGGTGAGGAAGGTGATGTCGATGGTCTTCCAGAGGGGCATTGCCAAACGGCCGGAGACCTCACCATAGGTGACGTTTCCGCCGT
Organism: bacterium; assembly: GCA_020444265.1. GTDB lineage: Bacteria > Electryoneota > Electryoneia > Electryoneales > Electryoneaceae > JAHLLH01. The sequence continues at coordinate 48,995 of JAHLLH010000015.1, read as the reverse complement.
TGAGGAAATGCAGGAAGAGATAGTGCAGGAACAGGGCGATGACAAGCACGAGGCCGGTGATCCGCTGCCAGATCCACGCCGTCGACCCGCCTGACTGGGTACCGAACTGCTTCAGCAATTGGTTCACGTCTGGCTCCTAAGGTTTAGAACGGGAAGAACGGCTCACCAGCATGCAACTGGTGCAGCGCGTGGCCAACCATGGTGCCTCCCCCCCAGATCCAGAGGATAGCGCCCACAGCCATCAGGCCGTAGAAGAGGGGAGCGTGCTTTTCCGTGGCCCCGAAGAAGTCGATCGCGATCAAGCGGATGCCGTTGAGCGCATGATAGATCACGCAGAACAGCAGCCCGACTTCGAGGAAGCGGAACAAGGGTGCGCTGACGACCGCCATGGTCGCTTCGAACGTTTCCGGTCCGAGCTGCAGGCTGGATACGACCCAGATGTGCAAGGTGATGTAGAAGACCAGTGCGAGCCCGGTCAACCGATGCAGCATCCAGGCGGTCATTCCCGTCTGCCAGCGGTAGTGAGTAAAACCGCGGGTACGTAACGATGGCATGAAGCCTCCGCCGGTTTGTCTGGAGGGAAATGGTTCGGGGTCAAGGCCTGAGGACGGTCGGCCCCGTTTCGATTAAGGTCAAAGATAGTGTTCTCTTCCGGTCTCCTCAACTCAGTGAGAGAATTCACAAACTGTGTTTCGAACCCCAAGAGCGTGAGATTACGATAGTTAACAGCGCTTAACTCGATCATGTAACTCAGAACTATGTTTGCGCGCAGGGGTTACGGGTACGGTCCTCCGGTTCGCGAACAGGGATATACTTCGTCGTACAACCCTGCGACAAACTTCCTCTTTCTACCTTATCACGGTTGCGAGTCTCTCCTCGCTCTGGTGAGGCGGGAATTTCATTGCGGTGGACTCAAATATTCATCTGTTTATTTGCAGTTTGTGGAATGGCTTCTGGATATTGAAAGATGCTGGTTCGGATGAATTTAATCTCTTATCAACAATGGAGTGATGATTCGTACTTGTTATCAACCTTTCTTGTGAGGGATCAAGTTATTTCAAATACTGAAAATGGATAACATCAACTTTTGATCGTTTATTATCGACAACCCTCACGAAGTATCTCCCTGAACTGAGATTCAAAGCTGCAAGATCTAGTGAGACCTCATTTACATCTTGACGACCCCGGTACGATTGGCGCAAGATTCTCTTGCCTAAAATATTGTAAACACTGATTGTATATTCTGATCTACCGGCTAGCTGAAAGCGGACTGCGCCGTTCGTAGGGTTAGGATGGAAGTTTGATAAAAGTTGGCACATCTGCGGTTGGGGATGATTTTCAGCGGAAATTCCAGTTTCGCTGGGCGAGAATCCCAAATAGCCATCGGAGGTAACTCGACCAACCAATCCACCAGATGGACCATAGGTTGTACTTAACGCGAATTCGAGACCGTTTCGATTGTCCGTGCAAAGGGCACCAATGGACGTTGTGGACTCCGGCTGATCGTAGAGGAAAACTGAATCCTGAGGGGTACCTTCACTGTCTTGCGCGTATACAAAGGCCTTGTATCGTACTTCAAGCCCTGATTCTTCCCCAATAATTGCCCACAACCGACCATCTTCTGCAACATGAAAATCGCATGGTGAGATTGGGAATTCGGTTAGCAATTCGCCCTCAGGGGTATAACACGCCATCCACCAGACAAGGTTGTCAAGTTGAACCTTTGTCCAAAATATCCCATTTTCCTGGCTGAACTTCGTTACAGTACTACTGGGGTTCTCGACGATACAAGGAAGTGGGCGCGCGCCTTCCGGCCAGACCAGTTCAAGTTCGCGTGTTAACCTAATCATCCGGAGCGAATTCGCGCCAAATAAATCTCCGTTGGGCCCAATCCAATAATCGGCCCCCTCACCCCCGATCAAATATTCAAAGTAGCGCAGTCCTGATGTGTCGGCTATCGTACCGTTAGCATCGATGTGGTTTATACAAAATCCATGATCATTATCTCTCCGCCATGTACCACAAACGTAAACGCCACCATTCTCATCATCGACCAGCTTGAATGCGCTTCTGACATAACCTTGATCACGTGAATTCACAACCCAAGCTGGATCTTCGTGGAGCTGATTTCCCTGATAGTCATATTGAACCAACTCATACCGAATATCCTCAACTACATCAGCACTCACATAACGAAGTGCCCAGATCGAATTATCGGTCGCACGAGCGATTTCCTGATAACGCCAATCCCCTGATTCAGCAACACCTGACGGTCCCCAGAGCTGGTTCCCTTCCTGATCGACCCGCATCAGGTGGGTTTCATATTGATCTTCTAGTCCGTTGTGGATCAGCATCGAGTAGAAGAGTGAACCATCATCAAGGGCGAAAAGACTTCGTGGATATCCGCCTATCTCGTTTTCGTACGGGTAGCACCAGACATAGGTCGGATCGGGGAACGTCGAGGCACCATTTTCATCGAAATGGTAGAGGATGTAGGGAAGAAATGAGAAAGGCCAAGGCGTCTTGAGGTAGAACCCGCCATGACGGTCGGCAATAATCTGCATTCCGTGATACGGATAAACCGGTAAATTCTCAACAGAATCCGGATGGGTATACCAGCGCTCCTGCGAATATGCCGTAGCAGTCGTACCAATCCAGCAGAACACAACGAGGATAAACAATCGCTGGAATGGCCTGAAGCATGCTGGCATAGTCATATTCCCTAGACGATCAAAAAGTGGTCCGTGCAAGCAGCCAGCGACCTGGATGCCAGAACTATCATTCCAACCAAACTAAAAATGACTAGTTTTCATACAATTTAGAACACAAGTAGAACGTATTTTATTTACGGCTGCTATGAAGTTAAGTCAAGACTTAGAGCCTCGCCTAAAGTATTAGATTTCCCGAACAAAGATGGTTCAGACTGACGAAATGGGCTGATTTGACTGATCAGTCATGACTTTTATCCACTTTTCGAAATCCCTTGTTTGTACTATGAATAGAGACTCTCTATGTTAGAGGCGGAGCCGGTTGACCTCGGGACGTTTCCTTGGACGCGACATCTCACGGTAGTTGTGGATCCGCGTGGACGTCCCCCCCCTCCCGAGGGAGACCAGAATGAAGCAGTTTGTAGCCCTGATGTTTGCGTGTGCCATCCTGGCAGCCGCACCACTCCGCACGTTCGCGGAATCCACCTTTGAAACCCATACCGTCACCGAAAACATGGACAACGCCTGCGCGGTAAAATTCGCGGACATGGACGGTGATGGTGACATGGATCTCGTCTCAACGGGCTGGTCGGCATCGCGTGTGGCGTGGTTTGAGCAGACGGAAAACGGCGACTGGCCAAGCCACCCGATTTCGTGGAGCTTCTACGCCCGTGACATCGACATCGCCGACCTCGATGGGGATGGCGACATGGATGTGGTCGGCGCCTCCTTCAACCAGAATGCTTTCCGTTGGTTCGAGCAGCAGGAGGATGGATCGTTCACCAACCACCTCATCTCCGATGAGATGACCCAGGCGCACACGCCTGCTGTCGCCGACCTCGATGGAGATGGTGACCTCGACATCGCGCTTTCCACCTTCGCTGCCGGGTACCTCTGGTGGGAAAATGATGGCGATCAGAACTTCACCTCCCACACGCTGCTCGAAGGGGCCGTATCCGGGACGATGATGGATGTTCTCGACTGGGATGATGATGGCGACAAGGACCTGATCGGGGTCAGTGAGGATGGGGATGCGGTCTACCTCTGGACCAATGATGGCAGCGGATCGTTCGGTTTCATGTCCCTGGTCGAAGGGTACAACGCCGCCCATTGGGTCGCGGTCGCCGATCTCGATGGCGATGGCGACAAGGATATCGCCACCGTCGCCTGGTCCGGCAGCAACCTCTCCTGGTGGGAGAATGAGGGCAGCAATGTGATGACTCAGCATTCGCTCGGCTATTTCTTCGGTGCGGCGACAGTCCATGTGGCCGATTTCGACTGGGATGGGGATGTTGACCTGGTCGCAACCGCCGATGGTGGGGATGAGGTCTCATGGTGGGAAAACGATGGCGGTGAAACACCTGAGTTCACCCGTCAGATCCTCTCGGAAAACTTCAACCACGCTTTCGGACTGGGGATCGGGGACATCGACAACGATGGCGACTTCGACATTGCCGCCACCTCGAGCAGCGAAGCCACCATCCTGCTCTACGAAAACCTGCTGCCGCAAGCGGGGGTCAAGCAGGAAACCGGGTCCATGCTACCCGGCGGCTTTGTGCTGAGTCCTGTCTCCCCCAACCCCTTCAACGCACAAGCGACGGTCACCGTCGAGCTGCCCGCCCGGGGCGACCTGACCCTGACCTTGTTCGATATACTGGGCCGCGAGGTGGCCGAACTGACCGACGGCATCCATTCCCCAGGCACCCACCACTTCTCACTCAACGCGAACGACCTCAGCACGGGTGTCTATTTTCTCCACGCCTCGTTCGAGGGCGGCGAAGCAAAGGTGCAGCGGGTAGTGCTGGTGAAGTGATACTCACTGTGGGATTTGTTGCAGGGTGGCCCGACTTGCTTGTCAAGTCGGGTATATTCATCAGAAAAATACGTCAGGTCTTCGGACCTGACGCTACCTTTTAATGCGATGTAGGCAGGGCCGCAGGCCGAGGCCAGGGTCATTTCTTCTTCGCGGCTTTCTCTTCCCGGTGTTTGCGGGTCTTTTTAATGTAGGGGATGGCGTCGGGGGTCTTGCAGCCGGTCTCACCGTGATCTACCTCGACCTTGCCAATGCCCTCCGCCGCGGAAGTTGCCAGCTCGGCAAGAGCCTCGCTGCGACCACCGATGGCAATCAGGGCGCTGTTCATCGAGTAGCGAGTTCGGTTGGGCGCGGTGTGGATAGTGGCTGCGATGGTTGACAGGTAGGAATGGAAGTTTTTGTCAGGCGTATCGTCATCATGGTTCGCCATCATCGCGATGATGTTCCACCCCGCGCTGCTGACCCACTCCTCACGGGACCGTCGCCACTCCTCTGCCAGTGTCCTCCCCACCTCGCTTTTGGCAGCGAATGAGGAGAAGGCATCGGTGATCACATAACTGTCAAGCTCGCTCACCCACTGGCTCAAGAGCTTTTCGGTGGCCGCGTCCGGATTGGCAATCATGGTCGCCAGCAGACGAGCATCATGGTTGCCACTTTCCCACAGTTCGATGGCAACCGCATGATCGACTTTCACCTTTTTCTTCAGCTTGCTGAGGTTGCTGTAGCTGACGCCATAGACATTCGCCCCAACTCCATGACGAGTGTACACCTTGACATTCTGGCCGGTCCCGAGTGCCTTCAATTCGGCGAGTAGTTCTTTCGCGGTCATCCACGATACTCCGTTACACGATTTCCCTGCGAAAAGATAGGACGTAGACTCTTCATCGCAAATGAAGGCTGGCTGCAGGAGGAGACGGCTACCCTGACTGGATCAGGTGGAGATACCAGTCAGTTGATCGGCAGTCACAAGACCTTCCTCGAGCAAGGTGGCCAGGAAGACTTCGGTCATGTCACTCTGGAAGGGGAACTCGTAGCGCAGGTCGAGGACATAGGCCTTGAGCCTCAGCTTGTAGAGGCTGCGTCCCTCTTCGATCACATTCTTCATCACAACAGCGATCGGCTTTTTCAGGTAGACATACCTCGAGACCGCCGCCGCTCGGTACGCAATCGCTTTTACCCGCTCCACATCCACATCCGGTGGCAGGTAAAACTCGGCAACGACCTGGCAGTTGTTCTCGCCTGCATTGGCATTTGAGACCGACTGGTTGACCAGTTCGGCATTGGGGATCGAGACGAGGGAATCATCCGGGGTGACAATCCGGACCGTACGCAGGCCAATCGACACCACCTCGCCATAATGCTCTTTCACCTGGATCTTGTCGCCGACCTGGAAGGGGTGATCAAAGAGGATGGTAATACCGCCAAAAATGTTCTTCAGGATGTCCTGCGCCGCGAAGCCTACCGCGATACCCGCCGATGCGGTCAACGCGAGCAGGGTTTCAATCGGAGGCGCGAAAATGCGTGCGATGATCAGGTAGAGGACGGCGGTCCAGGTACCGATCCGGACAATTGGGATGGCCGCTTTAATACCCAAGCGCCAGTTCGTACGTCGTTCCGCGATGGTTTCAAGCAGACGGGTCAGGTAGTGGAGCACAATCCAGATGATTCCGAAAACGACCAGCGCCCAGAAAACCTTGCCGACTGAAATAGACCACTTGATCTCAGGACGTGATTCACCAATTGCACCACGCAGGCTGGTGGCGGAGGCGCTGTCCGGTTGAACGGAAGCGGTCGAATCAACAGCCGTCTGAACAGAATCCGCAGCCTGTGAAACAACCTGGGTGCTGTCCACCGCCCACGCTGTCACACCGGCCAGCAGCAAGATCACAAGGACGAGGACCGTCCGCCGTAGTGTCGAATTTTTCCTCATCATGGCAGCATGTTCCTCGAGCGAAGCATCTGGACGACGGCACGGTAGAGGAAGGGATGGACACGATAGAGCTCCTCTTCCACCTGCAAGAGGCCACGGTTGGTCAGACGGCCCAGCATCAGACGACTTTTTTCTTCGACCTGGTGAAAGACGATGGCATGATCTGTGATACTCAATCCCTCGTGCAGGATCAGCGCAGCCAGGCTGAACATCTCTTCGGCGGGTAGGCCGGCAAGGAAGGCCGGATCAAATTCGAAGTCGGTGTCCACATCGAGGACGCCACCTTCCGCAGGTCGAACCGCGCGCATCCAGAGAAAGAGTGCCACGGTCACGTTACCAGATGCAATGTCATTGATCCGCTCGAGGAAGTTTTCCAGAAGAATCTCGTGACGAACCGCATCTGTAGAAGCCTTTTTATACCGTCGCGACTTCTCCACCGAATCTGGCAGGGAAAACTCGAGACGATACCCGCTGACACGGTGCCGTTTCAGCAGGATGTCACGCAACCGTTCCTCGGAAAAACCACCGAGCGGAATCAGGCGGTTGAAATAACGGTCCATCTGGATCACGCGTTCGAGGTAGTTCCAAGCGTACTGGCTGCAGGTGAGGAGGAAGAGGTGGTGACGACCCGTCCGGGTAATAAGCTGCAGGAACCGTTCGAGCAGGGCGAAGCCGTGGACATGGCGGAGGAAGAGGTTTTGCACGTCCTCGAGGATAAAGACATGCGGGGACTGCTCGAGTAAAACGATCCCCAGCTCCTCCAATGTTGTCGCTTCTCCCTCGCCATTGAGAGCTAGCAGGGCGTCCACCAGAGCGGATTCATCACGCAGTTCCCGTGTCATCTCCATTCGTTTGACGGAAATCCCTTTCAGCAATTTCTGCTGAGCCATGTTCAGCATTGAGGTCCGTCCGCTGCCCTTCTCGCCAATGACAACCGTCGCAGCAAAATGTCCCTTCCTCCACAACTCGACCGCTTTGGAAAGGGACGTTGACTCATGGTCCCGTCCGGCAAAAAATCGCTCATCGGTAAGTGGTTCGAGACGGAAAAGACGACGATAAACGGTTGGCAAGGCATTGATCGCACCATTTGTCTCGCGCAGGAACCGTTCCACTCCTTCACGCGATGCAATCGACTCATCCGCCAGCCCTGAGATGCTGCGGATTCGGGTGTACCGTTGCCGCAACCAGCCTAGAGCTCCTCGTACAATTCGCAAGAGACCGGGCAGCGCACCGAGGATGCGTGACAGAATGTTGCGCAGGGTTTGACGGAATTGCTGCTCAGCGGCGGCACGTGCCAACTGGAGTTTCAGGTCGACAATTTTACGGTTGTCGGCGAGCGAGGCGACTCCCTCCCCGAACTCCCTCGCATCCTCCTCCAGGCCATCCCGAGTCTCGGCCACGTACAGGTCGGCCATTTCGAGCAGGTCATCCACTTGCCGCAGGGCTCTCTCTACCCCTTCCACCGCCGCATTGCGAGCCTCTTCCAGTGCTTCGCTACCATCCTCGCCGCGCATCACATTGAGTGCCGCCTCGAGGTTAAATTCGACTACCTGGTCGGTCTCGGAAATCTTGCGCAGCATCTCCTGCAGTGCCTTTTCAGCGTGCGCGACCACCTGACGGTGATCTCGCTCCAGGTCGGGCAGTAAATCCTTCTCGACCAGCTCACGCAAGGCAATTTCTTCGACACGGACTCGGGGACGCTGGTTCTCGTCACGGTTCAGTGCGATCCGGTGAATCGGGGATAAATCGGCGGTAGATCGTTTGATCGAAGCGAGCACTCCGGCAAGCAGGGTGTCGGAACGTGATGCCAACACCCCATCCATCATTGCAGGCAGCGCATCCTTCTGCAACTGTTTCAGCAGGGAACGCCCCTCGCGGCGCAACAGCGCGCGTAAGGTGTCCTCATCCTTCACCGCCTCACCGCTGAAAATCTCGAGGGAATGGGCGATGGTATCGCGTGCAGACTGAATCGCCTTTTTGGCATCCGATTCGACACGATCCTGCAGCCGTTGGGTCGCATTCCTCGCAGCATCCTGCGCGCGGACACGAAGCAGGGTCAGCTCGAGATCCTTGATGGTGCTGTCGCGCACCGCGACCAGGTAGTTGCTCCACTCGCTGCTGATGCGTGATGCGGTACGCAGCAGTTGGTTATGACCCTGCGCGAACCGTTGCGGACTATACTTCCCTTCCGGGTAAGCCCCTGTTCCTGCAAACTGGAACAGGGTTTCCACCTGCTCTGGTAGAGCATCAAGCCGTTCGGCCAGCAGAGTTCGGAAGGTTTCTGTCGCAGCAGTGAGCGCCTCCCGTGCTTCGCTCAGGACAGATTGGAGTTCCACATCGCTGGAATCTGCTCCACCTGCCAGAACGCTGGTAAGGGGATGAAAGAGATCATCAAGTAGTTCACGGCGCAGACGCCAGGATTCGTGGACGATACTGAGAATGGGCTGTACCAGTTGGAATCGTGCGAAGTGCTGCGGGGAAAAGGTTCGCGTGTGTTGGATGGCCTGTGGCAGTTCACGTTTGAACAGGCGACGGACCCCATTCGCCGTTGAGCGTCGTGCTGTTTGCATTGTCCAGCGAACCGATGTCCACTGCTTCCAGGCACCCTGACGGAACGAATCATTCTGCTGACGTTGGAGGTTTTCCGTCAAAAGCGGCAACGTCTGAGATTCAGGCAGGGTAGCGACAGCCGCGTCCATAACCTCGGCCAGCTTAGTCAGCTCAGCTTCGGCAGGACGGTTTTCCAGGGTACGAATGGTGGTACGGCACCAGTCGATCGCTTCGGTAACACGTTGCGCCTGACTTCTGACCTCACCAGTACCATCGATCCCGGCAATCGACTCGAAGCTGGAGATCGCCGAATCCAGGAGCTGAAGCTCCTCCTCCCAGCTTTTCAGCAGGGAGGATTCGGCATGTGGACGCAGGCTGTTGACGAGTAAAAGATGGTCCATACGACGTGTAACTCGAATCGGTTCGCCCCAGGGGACCAGAGGTGCCCCAAACGCCCCTATGGTACACCATTAAAGGCTTCTTCAACAAGAGGAATTCTTTGAAATCGAAAGGGCAGGCTGAACTCGATTCAGATCAGGTTGGTTCGATCCGCAAATCAGCCGTGAAGATTGTACGGGCGCTCCCACCGATCTGCACGCGATCCCCGTTCATTATCAGACGGAGTTTCCCGCCCCGCTCGGACGCCTGCAACGCCAGTAGTTCCTTCTTTCCGAGACGATCCGCCCAATAGGGCGCCAGCAAAGTATGCGCCGAGCCGGTGACCGGGTCTTCGTTAATGCCCAGTGCCGGAGCAAATACTCGGGAGGTGAAGTCAAAAGGCGCATCGCCGGGTGCAGTGGCGATGTAGAGATGGATGTCGAACGGTGCCAACGCGGCATAGTCAGGTTGTAAGGCTCTGACCTGCTCAGGCGATTCAAGGACGATCAGGTACTCCTCTCCCAGCACGGATTGAAAAACCTTCGCCCCCTCGCAACCGAGTGCTGATAGCGCTACCTCGGGCATGCTGGATGGCTTGGGAGTCCACACGGGGAAATCGAGGTAGAGCTCTTCACCCTCCGGTTTGAGACGTAACTCACCGGAAAGGGTATCGAAACGGATCGGTTTTGCCGAGTCCACCAACCCGGCCTTGAGAAGAAAGTGACCCGACGCGAGGGTCGCATGGCCACAGAGCTTCATTTCGACTGCCGGAGTGAACCAGCGCAGGTGAAAGTGGTTGTCCCCGAGCTGGACTAGGAAGGCTGTCTCGCTATGTTTCATCTCGTCAGCGAATTGCTGCAGCCACCTGTCCGAGGGCCACTGATGGAGGAGTAATACCCCGGCAGGATTACCGCCGAACGGATTATCGGTAAAGGCATCAATGAGAGCGAGGCGGTGGGACATGGTCGTTCCTGATGTTTGAGGTCAATCCCATTATTTCTGATAAATAATGTTATTTCTATAAATATCACCGTTATCTGTTGTCGTCTCAATGAAATAAACCCCTGCAGCTAACCCTTTTGGCGCGAAACTCACGGCAGTCTGGTGCTTTGCCACAGGTACATTCGACACTCGTTTTCCGAGAACATTATAGACAACGATTGTTTTCATCTTCATCGTAGATGTTCGCGGAACGATGGTGATGCTCGAATTAAACGGGTTTGGATAGGCGAGTATTCCGTTGGATGGCTGCGTTGGCCAAGTCGGATTCTCGAAAGAGTTTAGTACATCAAAGGGAAATGCTCCCAGATCGGTAAAACTTTGATTGGCATCCAATGGATAGTCAGGATCACCCGCATTGATGCAGGGCGAGTCATCTAATAGCGAATAATCATGATTGGAGGCATCAGTGAACAGTGGGTCCATGATGATGTTTTGAAAAGGATCACAAGGATCTCCATTGCTGTTTGTATTAGTTAGTTCGCCAAAATCAACTGGTACATTGTGACTAATCCATATTTCACTTATTTCATTATCATTGAAATCGTTATAAGTGAGGTATAACTCAATGTTGTAATCTGAATAGATTGTTGATAAGCCATAATTGTTATAAAACACAGAGTTAGATACTATACCAGCAATGGATGCAACAACCACTCCGCCCATACCACCAGCCTGCGTATTACTCGATGTGTTGTTTACGATCGTACAATGATCGAGCACAGAATCTGTATCAAGTGTTAGCGCCCCTGCGAAGGGTGCTTCGTTCCCTTCGAACAAGTTGTACCTTATGGTATCTGCGCCCTCACCTTCGCCCCCCATTCCCCCGATTCCATCTACTGCTGTGTTCCCTGAGATGACGCAGCGTTCCATGATGACAGAACCTTCATTCCGCACACCGCCGCCCCAATGACTGCACGTGTTGTTTCGGATGACACAATCCTCTATCCGGGTGGCTCCTCCGCCAACGAACAGTCCACCCCCATAGTCGGATCCAGAGTTATCCTCAATTACCAGGTCGTACAGTTCCTGGAAATAGGCATGAACAATCAACCCGGTGCCTGAGTTTCCTGATATCACACAGTTCCTTGGGATGACGTTCGCCTGACCAGAGATGTATAGTCCATTGTTCTCATTACTGGAAATCGTACAATACTCCAACGTGTGGTTGGTCCAGATGCTTACCCAATAGATCCCACCACCCAGGTACGATCCTTCATTGGAGTTGTTCACAATTAAGGAGTGTCTAAGGTGGACGGAGCTTCTGTCGTCGATGAAGATTCCACTCGAGTTGGAGCCTTCGATATGGCAGTAATAGATGTGGGAGTTGTAATGAGAATCGTCCGTGAAATCCAGCCCGCCCCAGTTCTCTCCTTCCACATCCGGAATGAAGAAAACCGAATCACCTTCAACACCTTCAGCGACAAGACGGCCATCAATTGTAAACAATACATCTGCGGAAAATCGAAGTTCAGCACCAGGCAGGATGAACAATGTATCAGCAGAGGAGATATATACATCATCAATAACAGAGTAAACAGTATCCTCAAGGGTTCCCGACAAATTTCCGGATAGGGGGATCTGACCCAATGACAATTCTGAACCAGTAAATACCAGAAGGATGATAGCCAGGTTTACAGCAATTCTGGATGCGCTTGTTACCCTCATAGCTCAGACTCCCACTAACAACACAATAAGGTGTCTGAAGAGGAGATAAAAACATCGTCGATAACAGAATAAACGGTATCCTCAAGGGTTCCAGACAAATTTCCGGATAGGGGGATCTGACCCAATGACAATTCTGAACCAGTAAATACCAGAAGGATGATAGCCAGGTTTACAGCAATTCTGGATGCGCTTGTTACCCTCATAGCTCAGACTCCCACTAACAACACAATAAGGTAATTGAAAACCAGAACGCCTGAATACAACTCACTAGGCTATCTCATTATTGATAGAAAGGCCCCGACTTCAAAAAAGCCGGGGCATTCGATTTCGTCAATCGTTCTTACAACCACTCGTACCGTGCGCTGAAGTGACGCAGGAGCGGGGGCTCGTAGGTGAATTTCAGGCCACGGACCTGATCGCGCCGTTCCCACAGCTTCAGGATGGTGTCGTAGACATACATCAGGTGGTTGTCGGTGTAGACACGACGGGGGATCGTCAAACGCACCAGCTCGAGTTTCGGGGGACGGTTTTTCCCGGTGTCCGGGTCACGATCCGCTAAGACGGTCCCGATTTCCACACCACGTACTCCGCCCTCGAGGTAGAGTTCACAGGTAAGTGCCTGGGCAGGGAAAAGCTCCTGGTCCATGTCGGGCAGGAATCGTTTCGCGTCGAGGTAAATCGCATGGCCTCCCGGCGGGCGCAGGGTTGGGATGCCAGCATCATGCAGTGCATCGCCCAGCATCTTCACCTGGCCGATACGGGCTGTCAGGTAGTCCTCTTCCGTGCCTTCGTAGAGACCCGTGGCAAGCGCTTCCATATCGCGTCCTGAGAGACCACCATAAGTTAGGTAGCCCTCGAAGAGGATGTTGAAGGTGCTGCACGCCTGGTAGGTCGCTTCGTCCCGCAACATGAGCAGACCGCCCATGTTGACAATCGCATCCTTCTTCGCCGACATGGTTGCACCGTCGGCATAGGAGAAGGTTTCGGCAACAATCTCACGGATCGTGCGGTTTTCCTGACCGGGTTCACGCTTTTTGATGAACCAGGCATTCTCCGCGAAACGAGCTGCGTCGATGAAGAGCTTCAGGCCGCGCGCTTCACAAAAGGCGTGAACCTCTTTGATGTTCCCGAGGCTGACCGGCTGGCCGCCGCCAGAATTGTTGGTTATGGTGATCAGGACAAAGGGGATCTTCTCGACACCATGCTCGTCGACCACCTTCTCGAGCTTGGCGAGGTCAACATTGCCCTTGAAGGGTGCATCCAGGGTGGGATCGAAGCACTCATTCACGGTGCAGTCGATCGCATGTGCGTGACGAAATTCGATGTGCCCCTTGGTTGTGTCGAAATGGCTGTTGCCTGGGATGATGTCGCCCGCCTTGATCAGGGCGGAATGAAGCACGTTCTCTGCAGCACGTCCCTGGTGAGTCGGCAGTACATAGGGAAATCCTGTCACATCCTCGACGGCTTGCTTGAGTCGAAGGAAGGAGGGGCTGCCTGCATAGGACTCATCGCCCTGCATCATCGAAGACCACTGTCCCTCGCTCATCGCACCCGTGCCCGAGTCAGTCAACAAATCGATGAATACTGCCTCCGCGGGAACATTAAAGACGTTCAGACCCGCTTCAGCGAGAATCCGTTCACGTTCCTCTCGCGGAAGGAGACGAATTGGTTCGACCATCTTGATCTTGAAAGGTTCGGGAGCACGGTACGTATGATTCATCAACAGCCTCGTTCGGGGTTCGTTTATCCGGCTATCCTGCTTGTGAACCGTGTAAAACCAGTCCTCTTGATAGGTAGCCTGCGGAAAGGTACACCCCACTGTTGGGAGTAGCAAGCTGGCGCTCCTCCCCACCCGTTCATCAAATTGGACGCGGCTTTTCAGGCAGGGGGAGGCAGTGTTGACGACTCTAGTCCACGAGGCTATCTTAGCCGCATGTGAATTCCGTGGAGGTTGTGTGTCCAAAGAGCCAAGTTTTACCGATCCTGAGAAGTGGGAAGGCGGGGAATTTGACTGGGAACGACGCGTTTACTACACCGTCCCCCTCTCATGCCTGTTCGGTACTCCTCGAAATCTTTTCGACGCTGTCGCTCAGCTCCGTGCTGAGATCAGCACCAAGGAGTACAATATCCGTGACGAGGGCATGATGCTGATGGAGACCGGCACCTTCAAGGGCCGTCTGCTCGTGCAAATTGTCGAACCGGGCGATTATGATGCTTCGGTCGTTGCGATGGAGCAGACCCATGTCTTCTCCGAAGTCCACCAGGGACCCTTGAAGACAGTCAAGCAGACGGTGAAGCAGCTTGAGGCCAAGATCAAGGAAAAGAAGGGCATGGCACCAACCCGCATGCTCATCTGGGATTTCCGTCACGGCCAAAGCCTCGCCGGGCAACGTGCCGACCGGTTCGTTGTCTTCGGCATGATCTGATCCTGAAGGACGGAGCACATTCGGTGTCTCCGTCCTTTTTCTTTACATCCCGAGGGGATGATGCCATGAGTGAGGACTTGACCGCTCCGATCGACTGGCTGGGCCATGCTTCCTTCCGCCTCCGCGGATCGAAAGTGGTCTACATCGACCCCTGGAAGATTGATGGCGAGCCGCATGACGGCGACCTGGTCCTGATGACACACCATCACTACGATCATCTGTCGCCAGAGGATATCAAACGGGCAGCCAAGCCGGATGCCCTGTTGGTCATGCCTGAAGTTGCGGCGAAGAAATATGGTCTACCCGTTGGAAGAGTTTTCGCCGCTGGCGACTCCCTTGAGCTTGATGGAGTCAAGGTTGAAGCAGTGAGGGCGTACAACATCAACAAGAAATTTCATCCGGCAGATGACGGCGGCCTGGGGTACATTGTCGAGTTGGACGGTACCCGCATCTATCATGCCGGCGACACGGATGTAATTGACGAGATGGAGCAGGTTCGCTGTGATATCGCCTTGCTCCCGGTAGGTGGAACCTACACGATGACTGCCGAAGAAGCGGTGGCCGCCGTGAGAAAGATTAACCCCAGGGTTGTTGTTCCGATGCACTGGGGGGACATTGTCGGGGAGCGCGGCGATGCCGAGTATATCCGTGACAACGTACCCTGCCAGGTCGTCATCAAGGAGCCTGTAACGTGATTCGACGATTCCTCCCTGCCGACAGGGCGCGATCCTGATGCGCCCGGCGGGCGCATCCACTCCCGGCAAGGTCGCCGGAATCATCCCCGCACGTTGGGGCTCAACCCGTCTCCCCCAAAAAATGCTGGCCGATGTTGCCGGCAAACCTCTGATTGTCCGCACCTACGAGGCGGCGAAGCGCGCATCTTCACTGGATATCGTGCTTGTCGCAACCGATGATAAGCGTCTCAAAGATGCCGTTGAAGCTGCTGGAGGCCGTGCGGTCCTCACGGACCCCGAGCTGCCCTCCGGCTCGGATCGTATCTGGGCAGCAGCGAAAGACCTCGATGCCGACATCCTGGTGAATTTGCAGGGGGATGAGCCGTTGATGCCGGCAGGTGTGATTGATGCCATCGTTCAGCTCTTGCTGGACGATGCGACCTTTGATGTCACCACCGCATCAGCCCCACTGGAGGAGAAAGATCTCGCCAACCCGGATGTTGTCAAGGTTGCCGTCGCAGAAGGTGGACGAGCGCTCTATTTCTCGCGAGCGCCGATCCCCTTCCCACGTGGCAACCAGCCACCAGGACCCTTGTTTAGACGACACATCGGGATTTATGTCTACCGTCGCGAAGCCCTTGAAGCCTTCTGCTCTTGGCCGCCTTCCCCGCTTGAACAGACCGAACGACTCGAGCAGCTCCGTCTGCTGGAGCACGGACGTAGCATCGGGGTGGCGGATGTGAACTGTGACTCCATCGGGGTGGATACAGAAGCAGACCTCGAGCGCGTACGGGAACTTTTCCTGCGCCGCGAAGGGTAGCCGTTCGAAGCGTAAACAAGTTGGATGCACGATAGTGTACGACACGTTTGATGAGGATGGGATATGCCGAAGGAAACAGCCGGAAAGCGTCGCCTGAGAAAACCGCGCATTCCAAAAGCCAAGTATGTTTTTGTAACCGGTGGTGTCGTCTCGAGCCTCGGGAAGGGAATTACCTCCGCCTCCCTCGGCTTGTTGCTGAAACAGCGCGGCTATCGGGTCACCATCCTCAAGTGTGACCCGTACCTCAATGTCGACCCCGGCACCATGAGCCCCTATCAGCATGGTGAAGTCTATGTGACGGACGATGGTGCGGAGACCGACCTCGACCTCGGGCATTACGAGCGCTTCATTGACATCTCGATGTCGAAGCTCAACAATGTCACCTCGGGTCAGATTTACGAGCGTGTCCTGCAAAAAGAGCGGGATGGCGACTACCTCGGCGGAACCGTCCAGGTGATTCCGCATGTGACGGACGAGATCATCGAACGGATTGGTGATCTTCCACGCAGCACGCAAAAGCCAGAAGTGGTCATCATCGAGGTGGGCGGAACGGTTGGTGACATCGAGTCGCTACCTTTCCTTGAAGCGTTCCGTCAATTTTTCCTCAAAGCGGGACCGCGCAACGTGGTCTTCCTCCATGTGACCCTGTTGCCCTTCATCGCGGCATCCAATGAGGTCAAGACCAAACCGACTCAGCACAGTGTGTATCGTCTGCGTGAAATCGGCCTCCAACCGAACATCATTGTTGCGCGAACCGAAAAGCCCATCACAAAAGAAGTGCGCGAGAAGATTGGTTTGTTCACCAATGTGCCGACCAAGGATGTCTTCGCGGCGCGAGACGCTGAAACGATTTATGAAGTTCCGCTGATGCTCGAAAAGGAAGGCCTCGCGAAGAGTGTGTTGCAGAAATTCGGGATGAAGGACAAGGCCCCCGACCTGAAGCAGTGGAAGGAGCGAGTCGACCGGATCAAAAAGCCCTCCGGCGTCGTCAACATCGCCGTCTGCGGCAAATATGTCAGCTTGCAGGATGCTTACAAGTCGATCGGTGAAGCCTTCATCCACTCCGGATCGCTGCTCGACACCAAGGTGAACGTCAGTTGGGTGGACAGCGAAAAGGTCGAGTCGGAAGGTGCAGAGAAGATGCTGTCGCAGTATGACGGCCTGCTGGTCGCACCTGGTTTCGGTATTCGTGGCTCGGAAGGAAAAATCGAGGCGATCCGCTGGGCACGTGAGAACAAGGTTCCATTCTTCGGCATCTGCCTCGGTATGCAAATGGCTGTCGTCGAGTTCGCGCGAAATGTTGCGGGCCTGAAGCGCGCCAACTCTACTGAGTTCGCCCGCACTTCGCAGCCGGTCATCGATTTGATGGTCGACCAGCGCAATGTCCGACAGAAGGGCGGCACGATGCGCCTTGGCGCTTGGGCCTGCCACCTGAAGCCGGGGACCCGTTCGCTGGAAGCATATGGCAACGAGCTGATCCGTGAACGGCACCGTCACCGTTACGAGTTTAATAACAAGTACCGTGACAAGCTGGTCAAGGCTGGCCTGGTGGTCAGCGGCACCAACCCGGATGCCGACCTGGTCGAAATGATCGAGTTGAAGGATCACCCCTGGTTCGTTGGTTGCCAGTTCCACCCGGAGCTGAAGAGCCGTCTTACGACCCCGCACCCCTTGTTTGTCAACTTCGTAAAAGCCTCGATGGCATTCCGTGCTAATCGTGACGCGAAGAAGTAGCTTGGTACGATCCAGGTTCAAGCGGATGGCCCGGGGCTTCAGCCCCGGGTCTTTGTTGTATCTCTTCTGATGTGTCTGAGGTAGTGGCTTGGGTGCCCTGCCACCCAAGCTTGCATGTCAGCACCATATGCAACAAAACCAGTGGGGAGTGAAACCCGCCCAATGCGGGCAAGCACGGGCAAGGGGCTGTCCGGGCCACCCTGTCTTGGACATGGGAGATCAGCATGAGAGAGCGGACTCAGGAGATTCCTCGGAGATGGTGGGTGATCATTCTCACTCTGATTCTGCTTGTTCTGGCCTTCTATATCATGATTGACATCGTTGCGGCTCGGCAGGGTACTCCGCGAATTATCCGTGACGCGCTCGACTCTACCCAGGTCACCTTCCCCGCAGACTGCCTGACACCCGAGCAGCTCGATATCCTGATCCGTGTCGAGGATCCCACCTTTTTCACCCATCACGGGATCGACCTGAAAACTCCAGGCGCAGGCCTGACCACGATCACCCAATCGGTTGGCAAATGGTTCTATTTTGATCACTTCAAACCCGGCATTCGTAAACTGCGCCTGATGTGG
This sequence comes from bacterium, assembly GCA_020444265.1. GTDB lineage: Bacteria > Electryoneota > Electryoneia > Electryoneales > Electryoneaceae > JAHLLH01. The sequence goes on along the minus strand of JAHLLH010000015.1, from coordinate 30,720 downwards.
CTGGCACGATGGGTCATCGATCCGCTTGTCGAAAAAGCGGATTTACTCACCCTTTTCATTAATTACGGCTGGTTTGGACGTGTCAATGGAGAGACGGTCCTCGGATTGGACAGAGCCGCGCAGGTGTACTATGGAAAGTCTATCCCCGACCTGGACCGTGCGGAGTACATCTCTCTGATCGGCATGTATCCCTCGCCCGCGGACCTCGATCCGTTGTACCATGCAGAGGCAAATGCGGAACGGGTCCGTCGCATCGAGGGCTACCTCGAGGGACGTATCCAACCGGCCGGTTTGATGGATGTTTACTACGACGGGTCGGCTGTACTTGCCCCTCGAGGACCGAAATAGAAACAGGAAACACCATGCGCATCATATCCCTGAAACAGGGCGAGGAACGTCGGATCCAACGTGGACACCTTTGGGTCTACAGCAATGAGATCGCGGACGATATCAAGCAGTTTGAACCGGGTGAAGCGGTCAGCCTTGCGGACGCCAAAGGTGTCCCTCTTGGCAGCGGAACGGTCAATCCCCACTCACTGATCGCCGTGCGAATTCACTCGCGCCGTGCCGACGATGATCTCGATCTCGAGTACCTCGAGCGGAAAATCACCACCGCTCAACGTCTACGTGAACGGCTTGGCTACAGTGATGTCTATCGTCTCGTCCACGCTGAAGCGGATGGCCTGCCCGGTTTGATCATTGACCGTTATGGCGATGTCCTTGCCGTCCAGCACAATTCGGTCGGAATGGACCGCAGGCGTGAGCTCATCCTCGACATTCTGGATCGTCTCTTTGCACCAAAAGCAGTCGTCGCTGCGGACGACACCCCAGCGCGTGAATTGGAGGGATTACCACGTGGAAAAGCGGTGGCGGGAGAGCTCGGGGATGGGATTGTCTGGTACTCGCAGGATGGACTCGAGTGGCCACTCGACCTGACCGAAGGGCAGAAAACAGGTGGCTACCTCGACCAGGTAAACGCCCAGAAACTGCTGGCTCCATTTGCATCCGGCGGCTCCTTTCTTGATGCCTTCAGCTACACCGGCGGTTTCGGAATGCGTGCCGCAAAGGCAGGCGCGAGTCATGTGGTGCTTGTCGACCGCAGCGAGCGTGCACTTGACCTTGCAAAACAAGCCTTCGCACGCAATAAACTGGTTGAACCGGTCTGCCTCACTGCCGACCTGCTGCACAAAGAGTTCTCAGCATCCGATTTGCACGGCCCCTTTGATGTCGTCTCCTGCGACCCGCCGCCGCTCGTCAAGAGCAAGTCAAAAATGGCGGAAGGGTTGCGCAAGTACGAAACCCTTTTCGCATCCACGTATGGCTGGACCAAACCGGAAGGGTTCGCCGCACTCTTCACCTGCTCACACCAAGTGAGCCGGGGCGACATGCTGGAACAAATCAAACGTGCGGAGCGACGTGCAAGGACCAAAACCCGCCGTCTCAGCCTTTTCACTGCCGGTATGGACCATCCGGTCCTGGTCAGCCATCCCGAGTCGGAATACCTGCACGGAGTGCTGCTACAAGTGGGGTAGTGACAATTTCTTAGCTGTCTTCTCTATGAGTTGAAAGCACAGGGAGAAACAATCGTTTCACCCGAGTTTGGATCTGTGCGAGCGTAGCTGTCACTCCCTGTGATGAAACGCATTGGGTTGAGGGGTCGGGCATCCTATCTTTGTGCACGGAAACTGTTTGAGGAGCGTCATGGCATCGCGAGCAAAACGATCTGAACTGGAGGGGTTGGATGTTATCCGTGTGCAGGATATGGTCTTTCAGGCCAGGCACGGGTGCAGTCCGGCGGAACGAGAACTGGGTGCCATGTTCCATGTCAGTGTAGAGCTCTACCTCGATACCCATGATGCGGCCGAGACAGACAACCTCGAGCACACGGCCGATGTTGCGAAGGTCTTCGCGACCATCCTCGAGGTGGTGACCGGACCGACCAGAAACCTGCTGGAAACGGTCGCTGAGGATATTGCCCAAGCCTTACTCGATGGATTTAACCTCGAAGCAGTCCGTGTTACCTGCCACAAGGACCGAGTTCCCCTTCCCGGCCCTGCCGCAGGGTACGAGGTCGAGATCATCCGTCGATAACCACAGCCGGGAGTGACCATGGCAACAACCACAGCGTTCATCGCTCTCGGGGGGAACATGGGGGATGTCGAGCGCACCTTTGCCGATGCGTTGCGTCACCTCTCTGCCATGATGGCTTGCGATTCGTTACGTGCCAGCCGTCTCTATCGAACCGCCCCGTGGGGCGACCCGGACCAGCCCGATTACCTGAACCTCGTTGCTGAAATGACCTGGACCGATTCAGCCGACTACCTCGCGCAAATGTGTTTCGCGCTTGAAAGACGCGCTGGACGCGATCGCAGCAAGGAACGTAAAAACGGTCCTCGTCCCTTGGACATTGACATCCTGGTCTTCGGTGAGGAGCAGATCGACAACGACGAGTTGACGATCCCGCACCCGCACATCCAGCTTCGACGTTTTGTCCTCGCACCTCTGTTTGACCTCGCACCAGACCTGGTCCCGCCGGGCTGGCAGATGGACGTTGAGGAGGCGCTGCGTGTCTGTGAGGATCACGGAGCTGTCACCCCGGTCAGCGGTGGACATTGGAAGGTCTGGCTCGAAACCTGATCCTGGCGACAAGAGTGGGATACCCCAACCTTGGTAAGTCTGTTGCCCTCCGTCTGCCCCGTTCTCCTGCCCCAACCCACCCTGGAGACGAGCGAACCACTGCCCGCGTGTGCTATACTCCGTGAGGAAAACTTTCGTACGAGACGGAACCACCTGGGCAGCCGGAAGGTCCTGTGAACGATCGCCAGTATATCATCGTAGAAGGGGTTATCGGGGCGGGCAAAACTACCCTCGCCCGAATGCTCGCGGAACGTCTCGATTCACGTATTCTTCTCGAAGAACACGAGCAAAACCCCTTTCTGGTAGATTTTTACCACGACCCCCAGCGATTCGCTTTCCAGACAGAGCTCTTCTTCCTGCTCAGCCGGTATCGTCAGCAAACCGAACAGATCTCGCAGACCGACCTTTTCCAAAGCCACTTAATCGCGGACTACCATTTTGTCAAGAACCGCATCTTCGCCAGCATCACCCTTGATGAACGGGAGTGGAAGCTGTACGACATGCTGATCTCAATTTTGGAACGCGATATTGCTGCTCCTGACCTGGTCGTCTACCTGCAGAGTAATACCCAGCGTTTGATGCGCAACATTCGTGTCCGGGACCGTGAGTACGAGCGTCAGATGAACCCGGAGTACATCTCCGAACTGGTCGAAGCCTACAACCATTACTTCTTCCGCTACGACCAGAGCCCGCTGCTGGTGGTCAATGCCAATGATCTCGACTTCGTCCGTCATGAGGATCAGTTCGAGGATCTCTTCCAGCGCATCATGAATGCTCCAGATGGCACCACGTACTACAATCCCCTGGCAGGAGGATGATATGATCAAATTGTTGATTTGGGTGGGTCTGCTCTATGCGGGCGCCCGTTTCGCTCTGAAAACCCTCTTCCGTCCGATGGCCCCGAAGGAAAACGATGTCAAGGGGCAGCGTAAGGAAGGCGGTTCTGATTTGGACCTGGGTGATGTCGAGGATGTGAAGTACCGTGATGTGATGCCGGATGGCAATGCGGATGATGACAGCGACGGCGATGCGCCACATGCTTAATTGCTGCTGTTCGCCCCAGGGATGCCCTCGATGATCAAGGAGCGCAAGCCCTTTCGGGGGAACCCACGCCGTACATGCCCCCAATGCGGCGCCGCTTTCACCTGCGACCTTGCCGCGGGTAAAAAAGATTGCTGGTGCACCGCCTTCCCACCATTGATGCCCCTTGACGAGAACGCAAAAGAGTGCCTCTGTCCTGAGTGCCTGAAGAAGGCGATTAAAGAGAAACAGTAGCCCCTACCGCCGTCCAAACACCTCCAACAACCTCATCGCCGCAGTTGTGGCAGGCAGTTCTCCATCCATAACCGCTTGTTCGAGCTCGGGCAGGAGTTCCTTTACCTTTGGGTGCGCGTGAAAGAGGGAGCTCAGGTAGTCCCCGACCAGGGCATGGATCCAATCACGTGCCTGATGTCGACGACGCTCGGTAAAGACCGCATTATCCGAAGTCACCTGCTTGTACTCGCCGATCATCGTCCACAGCTCCGGGATGCCCTCCCCCGTGGTGGATGAAGCAGTGACCGCTGGGGTGGTCCAGCCTTTGGTTGCCGGCTGGAGGTAGTGGAGGGCCTGGGCGTATTCGCCGCGAGCACGCATAGCCGCCGTCTTGTTGTCGCCATCCGCCTTGTTGATCAGGATGGCATCGGCAATTTCAACGACACCTTTTTTTATTCCCTGCAATTCATCGCCAGCACCTGACACCAGCACCAGCAGAAAGAAATCGACCATTGAGCGGACTGTAATCTCGCTCTGGCCAACCCCTACTGTCTCGACCAGGATCACATCATAGCCTGCTGCTTCGAAGAGGACGATGGTCTCGCGAGTTTTACGAGTCACGCCGCCTAGCGTACCGCCACTTGGAGAGGGACGGATAAAGGCATTCGGATCACTGGAGAGTTTTTCCATCCGGGTTTTGTCGCCCATGATCGATCCGCCAGTAACCGAACTGGTTGGGTCGACGGCAGTCACAGCAACACGGTGGCCCAGTTCGGTCAAATAGCTGCCCAATGCCTCAATCAGCGTCGATTTGCCGGCCCCGGGAACCCCGGATACACCGATACGAATGGATTTTCCTGAGTGAGGCAGCAGTGCCTTAACCACTTCCTGCGCCTGCTCGAAGTGGTGCGGGGCATTGGATTCAACAAGGGTGATCGCCTGGGCGAGGTGGACACGATCCCCTTCGAGAACACCTTCGACATATTGCTCGGTGGTCAGTTTACGTTTCGCGGAAAAGGATCGTTCGCTGACCTTTCGCACAAAGCCTGGCAATCCCTCATGGCCACCTTCGACGCCCTGCATCACATGGAGCGCCGTCTGCTGGATTTCGGGGACAATCTTCTTTCCCTTGCTGCCGGAAGTCATACCTGATCCTGTTCGTTTCGGCGAATCTCATCCCATTGATCGCGAGTCATGCCGTAAATGTGCGCATCGGTCACATCCTGAAAGGTAGCGATTCGTTCGAGGATCATCCCAATACGTTCAGCAACACGGACCGATGGAGCATTCGCCGGTTCGATCACTGAAATGAGGTGGTCGTAGCCAAATCGTTCAAAGCCCTCGTCACGCACCGCCCGTGCCGCTTCAGTGGCATACCCTCTACCCCACCACTGCTGCGCCAGCAGGTAGGCTACCTCCTGGTAGACTTTCCCCTCGAACGGCTGCATCAACAAGCCGCAGATCCCGATTATCTCACCCTCGGCTGGCAGTTCCACCGCAAAGAAGGAATGGCCATCACGTTCGTACCCGGTACGAATACCAGTCAACCAACGACGTGTCATCTCTTCATCGGCAACCGCATCATAGTGTTCCAACACCACCGGGTCACCAAGGATGCGGAAGAGGGCATCAAAATCTGATTCGAGCAGCTCACGTAGAATGAGACGATCCGTGGTCAATGTTTCAACCAGCACCTTCAACCCCTGGCTTTTCGCTCTGGTCGAGCGCCAGCCAATGGTTCCTGGTAATGCCATAGACAGAGGCATTTGGAACCTCTTTGAAGGCGACTGTGCGCTCGTAAACCATACCATTTCGCTCCGCGACATGAATCGACGGTTTGTTCTCAGGGTCAATCAGGGAGATGATGTGGTCGACCCTGTGTGTAAGAAAGCCCTCGTCCCGGCAGCGACGGGCTGCTTCGGTCGCATACCCCTTGTGCCACCACGCTTGTGCGAAGAGATAGCCGACTTCGAGGAAGGGTTCTTCCTCAACCAACTGATCAAGCAGACCGCAAATCCCGATCATGTCCCCTTCACCCTTCAGCTCAACTGCGTAAAAGGAGCGCCCGAATTTGTCATAGCGTGCTCGGATTTTGTCATACCAGAACTCTGTCAGCTCCCAATCCGCCACCTTCGGATAAAACTCCATCACCACCGGGTCGGAGAGAATGCGGTGCAACGCCTGCTTATCTGTCTCAATCAGCTCTCGCAGGATGAGACGATCTGTTTCGAGGGGTGGAATCATGTGAATTACCTCATTTCCAGCTTTTCAGGATAGGGGAAGGTAGTATTGGAGGATAATCCCGCCAATGTATGAGAGGAGAATGACGGTTTTTAGACGTTCTATCAAGACCGTGATCTCCCCTTTCGTAGCGAAATGCCCCCAAAAAAAGCTCTCTCTACTCTTGCTGAACATATGTTCACTATGCTATCTTGAACGACACAACAACAGAGCCACTGCCCGGAATAGCAGCGGCGCGACACCACGCGGTCTGGGGGCCGTAGATGAAAGGGGAGAAAGATGGAAGGCAACTCGGCAGTGATGCAGCTAAGGACAATGCAGGACTTTTTCAACAAATCAATTTCGGTGCTGGATGAAGGTGATTCCAAGTACCAACCGCATGAGAAGGCTTGGACTGTTGCCAAGCAGATGCGTCACACGACGATGACAATCACTTGGTTCACTGATGCCGTGTTCGGTAAGGGCTTCGACATGGATTGGGAAAAGCAGTTCGCTTACATCGACGAAGCGATCTCGTTCGATGAAGAGAAGGCCGCGTTTGACAAGGCCGTGGATGATGCCTGTACTGCTTTTGGTGTTCTGACCGAAGAACAGCTTGATGCGACCATCCCGGACAACGAGATCATGGGACCAATGCCGAAGCGTGTAATCGTCGGCTCCATCACCGACCACACCGCCCACCATCGTGGAGCCCTGGCAACCTATGCCCGTGTACTGGGCAAAGAGCCGCGCATGCCTTATGGCGAATGAGTAAACACAAAAGAGGGTCCGGCAATCCGGACCCTCTTGCTTTGTACACAATCAAACCAGATTAATCGAAGTTTACCGTGTTTGTTCCAATCAGGTAAGCAAACACGGCGGGTGACCCGCAAACACCCGTGATATCCCGTCGGAGGCTCCAGGTATCATGTACAGAACTGCCAGTGAAGACCCATAGGCCACCGGGACGTTCTGCATCAACGACATCAATGATGTTTGACGTAAGCGGATGCGATTCGAACACCTGCTCATTGTGCCCATTGACACTGAGCATGTAAAGCGAGGTGTTGTGTGTACGAGTGCTATATCCGGCACACAACGCAAACCCACCATAGGTGTCGTAGAAGTCCGTGGTCAACTGGTACACTTCTTCAACAGTCATTGCATACATGTCCACCATGTACTGAGACCAGTTATCGTGCAGCCAGGTCAAGTAGTCATACCCGGACCAGGGGCCGCCGATGGACATTTCGAACCCATAGCTGCGTGTGTCGCAGTAGGCCCATTCGATGGGGTAGTAGACCGTTTGTGTCCAGATCGGTGCGACACTTCCGGGGCCAACTCGTCCCGCAAGGTAGTAGCCACCCCCATCATGCCGGAAGCCACAGTTTCCAATAGGCCGAACAACGTTGTCCGTCAAGGTAGCGATCAGGAACGAATCGATTCCCCAAATGATATCGCACCAATTGATGTCGGCATTCATCCGTTCCACAGAAATCTTCTGGGCCATTGTCTCGGACGGAGGATCGGCAATGCGCTGCGCCTCAATGTCGTAGAATACCGTTCCGCCCAAACCACCATCCCAATCCTCATGGATCGTGGCGAACTTCGGATGAGTTGTCCCATCGTTCAGCAGATAAGGCTGGACAGCTGGTTTGATATGAGTGCCTGCCCCGACCAATGTGTTGTTGTCCGTCAGGTGCAACTGCATCCGAGATTCCATCTCTGCAATCTCATCGACGAAGCGGAGCACGTCAATCGTCACATCGTTACCGTCCCGAGACCCCTGGAACTGGAAAACGTTGGAATAACCCGACAGTACACCCTCATACTCGTACAGGAAAACCTCGTCAACGACGGCAGTTTCGCCAGTCGCGGTGTCGTGCGGAATGACCGAGAATTCCCATGTACCCGACAGACCATTGTAGATGGTTGGCGATGCGGTATCGTCATCATCGTCATCGCACCCGACAAACAATCCGACCGCCAGAAACAACACGACCAGAAGAAGACCAAAAACCTTCTTCATACTCCCCCCTGAAAAGTATCTGAATCCCAATTGGTTGCGTTTCGGTAAGCAGGTAGCCAGGCGAACCATGCAAACAGACCACCACAATGAACTGCGTAGCGGAACAAATGTAGAGGGGTGACGCGACATATCCTTGTGAAATTTTTGTCAATCTATCATTAGCATGTCTGTTATGAAGTTAGGAGAGTCAAATAACGCTACCCCTGTGATATAAACCGACTTGAACATCATCCCAAATAAATTGCTATCACACAATGATACAGGTCCCTACCCTGCATCATTCATTTCGATATAGAATGCAATGATCAGCAGGCTAAACGTCTACTGTTCCGGAATCTCGAAGGGTGGAATTTGTCGTCCATCGGTGTCGCTGAATCCATATTCCGCCGCCAATTCCCCCGATTTTACCACCTCGCCATTGAATCGCTCACGCTTTGAATCGGCCAGCAGATGCGCAATGCCACGGCCCACATATTCCGCCGATTCCGTCCCCTCCAATTCGAAAGGTTCCTTCGCGTGATGTGCCATCACGCGTTCGGTCCGTGTGAATCCCGGCGCCACTGCAAGCGCCTCGATGTTGTGGCCGCGCAGATCACGCGACAGCGCGTACGCCATCCGCGCAATCGCGCCCTTCGCCGTATCATAGAAGACATTGCCGAGGTAGCGGCCACGGTCCCAGGCGAGGGTGTTGACGATCAGGCCGCCCTTGTTGGCGATGAGTAGAGGCACCAACACTCGGCTGGTGAAGAGGGCGGGACGGACTCCACCACCAAACATCCTCTCCCAATGGTGCGGATCCTGCTCGTGGAAGGGAGCCATGAAGCTTGCCGTCGCATTGTGCTCATAGCCAGCCCAGACGTTGTTCACCAGCAAGTCTAGTTTGCCGTATCCTGTTTCGACCGCTTCTCGCAGACTCTCCAACTGGTCAACATCGGTGTGATCACAGATGAATGCTTCGCAGCTGGCGCCACGTTCACGAACCAGCTGTGCGGTCTCCTCCACCGTCCCTACCATCCCATCGGGATGGGTGGTCTTGGCAGGAGTCCGTCCGGTCACCAGCACCGTCGCACCGGCATCCCCCAGTGCCAACGCGATTCCACGTCCCACACCACGACTCGCACCCGCAACCAGGCAGATTTTCCCTTCCAGCGGTCTGCTTTTGATGAACGATTCCCACCCTGATGGCATGCTCATCCCTCCACCTCGAGCGGAGTAAATTCGGCAAAGAGGTCGTCCGCCTGGTCGAGCTCCTTCAAAGGCTGGTAGCTGCAGACCTGTTCAAATTCAGCCCACATCTCGAGCACAGCGGGGTGCTCATGCGCTTTCGCCATCGCCTCTGCGCTGACCCATTCGAAAGCTTCGACGATATCGCCATTGGTGGCGGTCATCGCAAGGGAGGGACGATCTGTGGCGAGATTGAGGGTTCGCAAACGGAACACATGGGTGCGGATGAGAGCTGCGAGCTCCTGCTCACAACCCGGTTTGGGACGGTAGACGACTAGGACCATTCTGCCCATGAAGACCTCCTGTTGATGGTGGCTTCAATCAAGCAGATGATCAGGTGGGATGCAACGTACTAGCTGAAAATGGGGAGAGATGCATTCTCAGGCACGGTATGCTTTTACAGCATCGTTCGCCAAGCCGCTTTCCATTCGCCATCTGTCTTGATGAAGAGGAAGAGGTCACGGCCCTTCTCCTCGAACCGTCCACTCTCAAGTTCGTAGTCGATCGTGTAGCCATAGGTCACCATCGCCACATTCCCGATCACATCGATGGAGGGTTCCTCTTCCTCGTAGCGATACACGGTGCTCATCTCGGCAAATTGTCGGTACGAATCACACAACGGCTGCCGTCCCTCAACCTTCTCCTTGAATCCGGGCATCAGCATGACAGCATCTTCCCGAAAGAACTCTTCAAACGCATCGAAGTCCTTCTCCGTCCAAGCACGGTTGATGCTGCGCATCACCGCCCAGACTTCGGCTGCCAAGTCCATATTCACCTCCAAAGGTGAGGCATGGTAAGCGCAGCTTGCCATGCACGGTTCTTTGTAGCTACCTACGTGGCACAGGCTTTTTACCACATCACCTGGTTCGTATCTTCACGAAGATATTATGTACGGGGGATGAATGACCAGCAAGGTGCTCTATCAGGATGACAAAGGTGTCACCATCACATCGACTTCATTGACCGTTCGGGGGACGACCTTCCCTCTTTCCCACGTCACCTCTATCCAATGGCTGGCGCAGGAAAGCAAGAGCAATAAAAATGCGGTCTATATCATTGGCGCCCTCATGACAGTACTCCTCGCCTTTGCCTCGATTTACCTGTCTCTTGTGGCACTCTGGGGCACCTGGTACGTCGCCTCAAAAGTTGGCAACGATAACGGTAAAGCCACCCTGAAAATCACAACGACCTCAGATGTCAGCATTTACATCGACGAGATCACAAGCCGCTCCTACCTCGACACGGTCAACCGCGAGCTGAGCAAAGCCTTGAACCAGTACCGTGCATCTCATGAGTGAAAAAACGTGGCAAGCTATTGCTTACCACGCCACAAATTCTCATCCGGATCGATCTTACCAAGCATAACATTCCGGCGCGGGACCACCGGGTCCCGGGAAGATTTCGTCCAACTTGGTCAGGGTCTCGTCGGATAGTCCGAGGTCCACTGCAGGTAGTGCGCTGGTCAGCTGCTCCATGGTGCGCGGACCGATAATCGGTGCGGTAACAGCTTTGTTGTGCAGCAGCCAACTCAGGGCAACGACAGCGGGCGGTTGACCCAACTCGTCGCAGAGGGCTTCGTATTGCTCCAATTGGGGACGTGCATCCTCAACCCATTTCGCCATGCGCTCTTCCATGCGACGGCCGCCATCCAGCTTCTTCAAGACACCACCCAATAATCCACCACCCAGAGGGCTCCAGGGAATAATCCCCAGGCCGTATTCTTCACAGGCGGGAATCAGATCCGATTCGATGGCCCGCATCGCCAGATGGTAGAGACTCTGTTCGCTGACCAGCCCCATGAAGTTGCGCTGTTTCGCCAGCTCATTGGCCTGCGCGATATGCCAACCGGCAAAATTGCTGCTGCCGACATAGATCACCTTGCCCTCACGGACCAGCTGTTCCATCGCCTGCCAGATCTCTTCCCATGGGGTTGTGCGATCGATGTGATGCATCTGGTAGAGGTCGATGTGGTCGGTTTTCAGGCGAAGGAGACTCTCCTCACAAGCCTGACGGATGTTGTACGCACTCAGGCGACGGTTGTTGATCCCATCATCTGCCATCGCACCGTAGACCTTGGTCGCGAGGACCACCTGCGCACGTTTCCCCGGGTTCTTCTCGAACCAGCGTCCGATGTACTCTTCGCTGGTCCCACGTCCTTTATCTCCACCATAGACATTGGCGGTATCAATGAAGTTGATACCATCGTCGAAAGCACGGTCAAGAATGGCGTGGCTGTCTGCTTCGGTGGTCCAGTGACCGAAATTCATCGTGCCGAGGCACAAACGGCTGACACGGACCCCGGTCCGTCCAAGATTGGCGTACTGCATCACTCCTCCAGATGTTGGTCTGGTGGTAGGGTACATCTTGAACTGGTTCAAAGACAAGCAGCGTGTGACCGAACGAGCACGTCACGGATGCTTGAATCCCAGCCTACTCAATCGTCGCCCAGATCCCCTGGTGGTTGGCACGGGCTTCATCTTCACAGGATTTGTACTCGTCCGCTTTGTCGTCCGGCATGTAGATCGGATCGATAATCCCCAGCCCAAGCTTGAGCATCTCCGCATTGATTTGATACTCAAACTCGGGACCATACCAGATCTCACCAAAGGCGTGCCCATCCTTGTCGCGGACAATTCCCGCGGCGGTCGTGTCACGTGTCCAGGTGAAGAGCTTCACCCGCTTCCCTTCGAGGGCATCCTTGAGGTAGGTATAGGCTTCCTCTCCGTGCGGTTCATCTGCGCACGGCACCTTGATACCTGTCAGGCGCAACATGAACCCACCCTCCACTTCAACCAGGCAGCCTTCATGAACTTTGGCGATTGTGACCGTATTCGCGATTGTACAGGCAGGTACAAGTAGGACTACAAGTAGACCCACAATCAGAGCAGCGCGGACCATAACTCCCCCCTTTCCGACCTTTCGTGATGCAGGTCAGACGTATTGTCCTGATGCAGCTCACTGAGGAATGTGCAGATGAAAGAACCTACATTTCCCCGGTCAGAAACACAAGATTGACTGAACAAACGGACGATTTCGGCTGAACTCGGTTCTCACCAGATGCCGGGCAGAAGACGCCAACGGACTCGTTGTGCATACTCCTCGTAGCCCTCCAGTTCATTCCTCAAGGTTCGGTCCTCCAGTGTGGTCCGGACGACAAAGGCGATCACAATTCCTGTAGCGGGGATCATCGCCCAGAAGCTTTCCATCATCAGGGACATCAGAAACATCCCGGGCACAGCCAGAGAGTACCCCGGATGACGGACAATCCGGTAGGGACCCTGATCCACAACTCTGTGGTCACGATCCGTCTGGATACGGACATTTGCTTCAAAGTGACGGTTGATGATGATCGGCCAGACTCCCACACAACTGAGCAACAAGCTGAGGATAAAGGCAGACCATGCCAGCCAGGCAGGAACGGTCGACCAGCCGAGACGGACATCCAACGGGGCGAGGATGATCATCGCAAAGGTGAGGCTTCGCCAGACAATCCAGAACACTTTATCGAATCGTTTGGTGCCCGGCAGGAAAATGTTCATGCGCTGATTAAAGAGTTCTGGATTGGCCGCGATCAACCAGACCGAATAGACTCCGGTGTACACCAGCATCCACGCAGCATTGAGCCATCCTCCCAGATAACTCCACCGTCCCGCGATCGGAAGCATAATGGCGAGACTTACGAGGACCGCAATCGGGATACGAATCAGACTCCCTCGCGCTTTTTTGTCAAGGAGGGACAGATTGTTGGAAAACTGACGAAGTACGCGCATGATTCCTCCCCTGGATCCCATTTCCTACAGCTTAGAGACTACGAGCTGCATATCCAATCCACTCCGGCGTGATGGGTGAGCTTCTCGACTCTTGTTTACGGTGCTCGTTGCATGGAACGTTGTGTAATTGTCAAATCAATCGCGACGCAAAAGGAGTGGAACCGATCGATCCGTGATTGTACGTTGTCCTTGTCCTAACCTGGAGCCTCCATGATCCCTACAAATCGCATCATCTCGAGTTGCCTGATCCTGCTGGTAAGCTTGTCGACAGCTTTCGCACAGCAGGGTGAAGTCCTCAACGAAAATGACTTTTTCCCCGTCCCCAACGGTATGAGTTATGAGGAGTACCGTGATGCCAACCGTCGCCTCCTCCCCGCAGTCCTCGTGGCTGGATTTGCACCGCTACCGGGGATGATGCATTTCCAGGCGGGTGAGTCAAGGACCGGGTGGATGCTGGCCGGTGCAGCGGTCACAGGCGGTCTGGCGATTGTCGGGGGCATCTCCACTGGCGACGAGAACGGTTATGTGGACACGGACTATTCGACCGTGGACATCAACAACATCCGGTATGAACGCATCCCAATCCGTGTCGAAGATGATGGCACCACCACAACCACGACCTACGATCTGCGTAAGCTGAAAAAGGATCAGAGACCCAGCGACCTGGGGATGGCCCTGATTGTCCTCGGTGGCACCTTGCTGGCTGCCGACTACCTCTACGACTGGGTCCACGGCATCCATGTGATCCAGGAAAAGCGGGACCGTGTCCGCTACAAGTACGGCCAGCAGCTGAAACTCGGCCTCGAACCGCAGCTCAACCTGGAAAATGGGACGGCGGGCATGAAACTGGCCTTGACCTTCTGAGCACTTATTTGGCGAACGCGTTTCAAGGCGGTATCTTTCACTCGTTCGCTTGCACGAAACGCCTTTGGGGGATACGATGGCCAGCTTGAAGTTCGATGGGAAGGTGTTGGTGGACCTGCACAAGGTGCCGGTCGGCTTCTTTGATGGAAAAACCGTTCACGATGCCAAGGGCAAACGGCTTGGATCAGTGAAAGGAAAAAACATCAAGGATCGTGTGGGCGCACGTGCCGCCTCGTTCGATGGCAAAAAGATGCGTTCCGCCACGGGAGACATCCTTGCTACCGCTTCTGCCCTTCAGCGCGAAATCATCGGGGACCTCGACATCCCTCTCGCCGCCATGTGGTACTTCTTCATCCACGAACCGCTGAAGGAAAAGAAAAAAGAAAGCCACCTGAATTTCATCGGGTGACTTCTCACGAGACAGTGATACTTTACTGGCCCGGACAGCTTGATGTCCGGGTTTTCTTGCAAGGGGAACGATGAAGCTAGAAATCACCGGACGGTCGCTTGCAAGTTGAAAGCTGAAACCTGACACCGGCAGATGAGTACCGGGGTTGAAGATCTCTATCAAAGGGGTTGGCTTTGTCATCCGGCCTTTGCCGGAATCCTCGCCTTGACTTAGCTGAGACGCTCCATCAGTTCTTCCAGCAGCACCTTCGCTGCGTGGGGGATGACGGTTCCCGGGCCAAAGATGGCAGCGGCACCCTGTTCACGCAGGTAGTCGTAGTCCTGTGCCGGGATGACCCCACCACAGATGACCATGATGTCCTCACGTCCCAGCTTCTTCAGCTCGGCGACCAACTCCGGAAGCAGGGTCTTGTGCCCGGCGGCGAGGGAACTCATGCCGACGATGTGGACATCATTCTCTACCGCCTGCCGAGCCGTCTCTTCCGGAGTCTGGAAGAGGGGACCGACATCGACATCGAAACCAAGGTCGGCGAAGGCGGTGGCGACCACCTTCGCACCACGGTCATGCCCATCCTGCCCCATCTTAGCGACGAGGATACGTGGACGACGCCCCTCCTGATCCTCGAAGGACTTGGTCAGCGCACGGACTTCCTGAATCGCATCGTCCTGCGCAAATTCGCTGGAATAGACTCCGCTGATGGTTCTGATCTCCGCTTTATGCCGTCCAAAATGTTTCTCGAGCGCATCACTGATCTCGCCCAATGAAGCCCGTGCCTTCGCCGCTTCCACCGCCAGCTCGAGCAGGTTACCCTCACCCGTTTTCGCCGCGACCGACAGAGCGTTCAGTGTCTTCTCGACCGCTGCACTGTCACGTCCGGCCTTCAGCTTCTCCAGTCGTGCGATCTGCTGACGACGTACTTCCGTGTTGTCAATATCGAGAATTTCGAGCGGTTCTTCTTTGTCGAGACGGTACTTGTTAACACCGACAATCGTCTCCGCGCCACTGTCGATGTGCGCCTGCCTGCGTGCCGCCGCTTCTTCGATACGCATCTTCGGCAGGCCGGACTCGATCGCTTTCGCCATGCCGCCCATCTCTTCCACTTCCTGGATGTGCGCCCATGCTTTGTGCATCAGCTCGTGGGTAAGGCGCTCCAGATAATACGATCCGCCCCAAGGGTCAACCACGCGGCAAATGCCGGTCTCATCCTGCAGGTAGAGCTGAGTGTTACGCGCAATCCGGGCTGAGAAATCGGTCGGCAGTGCAATCGCTTCGTCTAGAGCATTGGTGTGGAGGCTCTGGGTATGGCCCAACGATGCTGCCATCGCTTCGACACAGGTACGGACCACATTGTTGAAGGGATCCTGCTCCGCAAGCGACCAGCCGGAGGTCTGGGAATGTGTACGCAAGGCCATCGATTTCGGGTTTTGCGGATCGAACTGCTTGATGAGCTTTGCCCACAGCAGTCGGCCAGCGCGGAGTTTCGCCACTTCCATGAAGTAGTTCATCCCCTCGGCCCAGAAGAAGCTGAGGCGTGGGGCGAATTTGTCAACGGGAAGTCCGGCGGCCATGCCGGTCCGGACATACTCGAGACCATCGGCAAGGGTGTAGGCCAGCTCGAGGTCGGCGGTCGCTCCCGCCTCCTGCATGTGGTAGCCGGAGATGGAGATGCTGTTGAACTTCGGCATGTTCTTCGAGGTGTACTCGAAGATGTCGGCGATGATCTTCATCGAGTGTATGGGCGGATAAATGTAAGTATTCCGCACCATGTACTCTTTGAGGATGTCGTTCTGGATGGTTCCGGTGAGCTGGTCCAGGCTCGCGCCTTGCTCGAGGCCGGTGACAATGTAAAAGGCCATCACCGGCAGCACGGCACCGTTCATGGTCATCGACACCGACATCGTGTCGAGCGGGATGCCATCAAACAGCATCTTCATGTCGAGGATCGAATCAATCGCAACGCCAGCCTTGCCGACATCGCCAACAACTCGCGGATGATCGGAATCGTAGCCACGATGGGTCGCTAAATCGAACGCCACCGACAAGCCCTTCTGCCCCGCAGCAAGGTTCCGGCGATAGAAAGCATTGGATTCTTCAGCGGTGGAGAAGCCCGCATACTGACGGACTGTCCAGGGACGGATCACGTACATGCTGGCGTAGGGACCACGGAGGAAAGGCGCAATACCCGCCGTAAACTTCAGATGCTCGGTATCGTCGAGATCATCCAACGTGTAAAGCGGCTTGACCGGAATCTGCTCATTGGTCTTCCAGAGCAGCGAGTCGAGATCCCCGTTTACCTGCTCTTCGACACGCGACTGCCACCCGGCGACATCCCCCTTCGCACCGTTGGTCGTCAACTCGACCTTCGTAAAATCAGGTATGGTTGTCTTGTTCATGATCACTTGCCCTCGAGGTTGTCCGCCAGCTCATTGAGCACGGCATAGACATCGCTGCGCATGTGGATGAAGCTCTCCACACCTGCGGCGGTGAAGCTCTCGATCTGTTCCTTCGGGTAGCCAGCGAGGATGATCTTCGCCTGCTGCTTCAAGCTGCCCGCGATGGTGGGGACGATCTCCTCGTACTGATCATCCGTTGAGACAATGACGACGACCGAGGCACGGCTTGCCTTGGCGGCTTCGACGGCGGCCTCGGCATCTTCGAACCAGTCATCGCCCGCAACACGGAACCCGCCGACCTGGAAGAAGGAACGAGTGAAGTCGACTCGCGGCATGTAGCCCGCGACCGGGCCCACATTGGCGAGGAATACTGAAGGTTTCCGCTCATCTTGAGCAGCCAGCACGCGACGGCGAAGGTTCTCAAAATCCTCTGACACTCGTTTCGCTATCAACTGCCTAGCTGTCGGTTTTGTGCCGTCCCCGTGACGCAACGTCTTGGTGAATTCGCCAATCGTCGCACCGTGCGCTGCAGCATCGATCACCGCCTCGAAGACATCCTCGGGATCCGCTTCCATGATGGCGCCAAGCTTGAAGAGGACCTGCACTTCCTTGCCATGCTCGCTGGAAACTCGCAGCGCCTGCAACCGTTTCGTTCGATCCTCGAAGACCTTTTCGAGGTCAGGAATGATTGCATCGACTGGACGTTCAGCAAGGTTCGGATACATGTTGATCCCTACCTGCACATCCTTCCGCGTCGCGAGGTTGGCGTGACGTTCCTGCGCGGTCGCTTCGACCATCTCCTGCAGGAAACCCTTTTCAAGCGCCTTCTCAATACCACCTTCCGCTTCGATCTGCTGGAAAAGCTTCCACGCTTCTTGCGAAAGCTGGTCGGTCAACGTTTCGACATACCAGCTTCCGCCAGCCGGGTCGAGCACGTTGTTCAGGTGCGCCTCATCGCGTAGGATGATGTGCGTATTCCGTGCGATGCGACGTCCAAATTCACCCGGCACCCCGAGAGCCTCGTCGAAGGGTGCTACGTGGAGGCTGTCGACTCCACCTACGACGGCCGAAAAGGCCTGAGTCGTCGAACGGAGAATGTTGGTGTAGGGATCGAACGTGGTTTGCTGACGGCGGCTGGTTCGTCCATGAATGGTCATTTTGCCCGCATCCGGCGAACCACCCGACGCCTGCACGACTTTCGCCCAGAGCAGACGTGCCGCGCGCAACTTGGCGATTTCCATGAAGAAGTGACCGCCGATGCTGAAGCCAAATTGCATCTTCCCGGCTGTTTCTTCGACACTCAGCCCACGCTGTTCCATCTCGCGCAGGTAGCACACGCCAGTCGCGAGGGCAATCGCCAACTCCTGCACCGCATTTGCACCTGCCTCATGCCACATGTGCGACCAGATCGAAATCGTCTTCACCTGCGGAGCATGGGAACGAGCCCAACGAGTCAGCAGGGCGATCTCCGCCCAGGCACGTTCCAGGCTGATCGGCAGGGAGCCGTGGGTCGCAAGACCTGCGAGGGGATCAAAACCGATGCTGCCGCGCAGTTTTGACACATCCTGCCCGTTACGTCGCATCAGCGCGATGAGCAACGCCGCAAAGGGCAGCGCCGCAGAACCAGCCTGGATGTAGATCGGTGTTTCGGAAAGGTCAAGACCATCCAACGCCCGTCCCAGCCCGATTACACTCGAGATGGATGTGCCATCCTTCCCCACCTGCCCCTGCTGAGCGTAGTCCGGATCGAGCCCGGCCTGGGTCGCCTCATCGAGCAGGAGATTGACCGCCGACTGTCCGCGCGCCATGTCATGCTTCAGTGCAGCATTAAACTCTTCGTAGGTTGGATAAGGCAGTTCCTGCGCGATCTCCCAACCGTGGGTCCGGTAGTGGATCGGATCGGTCCCGCGCACATAGGGCGGGTCGCCCGGGAGCGCCTTGACATGCTCGAGGCCTTCCACATCTTCTTGCGTATAAATCGGCTTGAGGGTAATGCCCTCATAGGTCGGGGTTAACATCTTCTTTTCGAAGGGTGCCCCTTTCAGCAGACGCACCACTTCCTCGTGCCACTGCTCGAGGGTGGGCGCCTCAAATTCGCTCAAAAGCCGCTTAGGTTCAGCGGCGGATTGGTTCGTGTCAACCATCGATGCCATCCGGTTGAAAGTTGTTCAGGGTACCCAGGCAGCTGTCACCCAGGTTTTCATCCCTACCTGTCAACGTAAAAAGTTGCTGAATCGTGCTGACATACACGCTTGGGTGATGGAGCACTCAAGTCACATGCATGTCCGTATTACATCCTTCCTGAGCAGGAAGATACGTTTCGAAAAAGCGACCGTCGATCCCACGCTTCAGGGAGCGATAATATAGAGAGATGGCTTTGTGAAAACATACTCAAGCGTGGGTGCTCTCAAGGCCCCCGATTAGATGATCTGGTCTGTGGGAGTAAATTCGAATCGGATTGCGAAAAAGTTTGCTTGCTCATCCTGAATCGTTATCTTTCCGCCGATTTGAACATTGTTGATTCACGTTGATTCTGGGGCACGTGATGAGTCGTTTTACAAATTCCTATGATGGGAATATGGCCAACGAGTACGCAGTCAGCGCAGCTCAAGCGGTACGTTCCTTTTTTCTCGTGCTGGGGTTCACTCTCCTGACGACCCTTGCAGCGCAGGTCATCGTACCTCTGCCCTTCACCCCTGTGCCGATTACATTGCAAACCCTCGCAGTCCTTCTTTCGGGTGCCTTTCTCGGTCCCTGGCGCGGTAGCGTCAGCCAGTTTCTCTATGTGGTTTGGGGAGCAATCGGGTTGCCTTTGTTTGCTGGCGCCTCAACCGGGCTGGCCATCCTCGCCGGTCCATCCGGCGGGTACATTGTCGGCTTCATCTTGGCCGCCCTCTATGTTGGCGCAGTGATCAAACGTGCCCAGGGAACCTCGGGAGTGGTCGCCGTCTTTTTCTTCGGCACTGCAATCATCCTCTTTGCAGGATGGGCCCACATGACCCTCTTCTACACCCACATGGACGGCTTCATGGCTTTCAAGCTGGGTGTCCTGCCATTTATTCCCGGTGGATTGGTCAAGATCGCGGCGGCAACGGGGATTTACCTGGGTGTAAAGAGGCTATCCGGGAAATAGATGTAACTCCGGCTGAATCCATGAAGCTTCCCGCACCTCCCCTGGAGGTGTGTTTCATTTATGGTTCATTGCTGTGCTTGTTGCGATCCTATCCACCCCCATCTATCTTTAGAGTAATCAATACCCCGCTATACTCTTTACTGCGAGAATTTCATGAGCCGCCTGCATGGATCGCACCTGTACCCTATCCATCCTTTTGCCCTCGTTTTTTTCAGTTTCATGCTTTTCCTCTCCCTTTCGCAGAGTGTCTCTGCTCAGTGGGAATCCCATGGCCCGCCCGGTTTGCAGGCCACAGCTGTACACGGAGCCGAGTGGGATGCCAACCTGATTTTTGTTGGGACCGCCAACAACGGACTCTATCGTCTGGAACGTGATACGGGCACTTGGACACGGATGAACGTGGGTTCCTCCCGCCCTCCTGTCGTCGAGGACGATGCCTACTTCTTCTGGTCAAGTTCGACCGTGCTCGACACTGCATCGGAGCGGTCCGCCTACTGGGGTTCGATGTTTCCAACTCATTGGGTTGGAACGAACGAAGCTTTTCCTGATCACGTTTTCACCATGATCGGGAACCATCTCTACCACAGTGACGACGCTGGGGAAACATGGGAAGGAATGGGGGTATTCATTGAAACGAGGTATCACTTCAAGGCACCGGTAATGAATGCAGCGGGCCTGTTTTACGTGGACACCAACGATCTTGCCTGGCGATATGATCCCCTCGAGGAGGAATTGACCCAGATCACGAATAGTGGGTATGCCTGCCTGGCTGTCATCGGATGCCCAAGTCCTTCCGATACGATTTTTGCCAGTTTGGGGGGAAGCTTTTCGATCTCTGAGAACGGTGGAGAAGACTGGCCGACCAATGTCCCCCTCTCAGATGTCGTACGACGGATCGAAGTGGACGAATCCACGACCGATGCAGTCTGGGTGCTGACCGACAGCGACTGGATCCCCTGGCCACGGCTTTGGCATATTATCCCATCGACACTTACCGCCACAAGTGTTACAATGGATTTGCATCCGGCACGGATCTACCGCTCACCATCTGGAAATATCGCGTACCACGGTATCCACGAGTTCATCCGTAATCATGCGGAAGACCCCACGGTCGCCGATACCCTCGCCGTCTCCTACGATGGTCCCGCTCACCTGGCCCCTCAACTGGGAGATGCAACGCTCGGTTGGGTGGGTACAAGCGAAGATTCGATCTTGATCGCTTCACTTCAAGACCAGGTGATCCGTGACGAGACCGGCAACGGGACCCGCTTGCCGATGGACGGGACAAGCAACTCGACCATCTGGGATCTCGCTCCCCACCCCTTCCATCCCGACACCTGCTACGCTGCCGGACTCACCGGTCTCTTCCGCACCTATGACGCTGGTAATTCATGGGAGAAGATCTACTCTTCCCGGGTTTATGACGTGGAGATCGCAGCGACGGACTCCCTTGTGATTCACATTGCGACTTACCGCAGCATTGCTAAAAGCAGCGATGGGGGGGACAGCTGGACCACTTCACATCTGGCCGCTTCCGGTAGCCGACACATCGCCATTACTGCCCACCCCACCGACCCTCTCATCCTGTGGGGTGTTGACACAACCGAAGAAATCATCAGATCGACCGACGGCGGTGAAAGCTGGGTCGTTGCCGCACCTGGACTGGAGGCAACAGGGCTAAGTGCACCTTTCATCGAGGCGGGCGATCCTGACCATATCTACGTTGGCAGTTACGGGGTGCTCCATTTTTCGCTCGATGGGGGTACGACGTGGTACGACATGACCGTGGACGGTGCCGTACGAGATATCGCGGTGATGAATCATGATCGCTGGATACTGTTCGTCTCGACCAGTGACGCTCTTCTCTACCGTTACCAAATTGCAGGCAATTGGTTGGAGATTGGCAACACAGCTCATAACAGGAACGGAGCTTTGCAGGTCGATCCTGCCTACCCTGGCATTCTCTGGTTTCTCCGGTTGGGGGCCGGACTTGTCTGGGCAAGCGAAGACAGTATGGGCTTTTTCCACGCGGTGCTGACTCCCGACTGGGGTGAGCAGGCACGAAGCTTCTCCCTTGCGGATGAACGAATCTACTACGGTACCACATTCCAGGGAGTCTACACGACATCGGGCATCGACCTGGACGTAGAGGAACCTGATACACCAGCTCAGCCCTCCTCTATCAACTTGGCTACACCCTGGCCCAATCCCTTCAACAGCACCGTCCAGCTGGAGTTTGTGCTTCCCTCCGCAGGGGAGGCACGGGTCGTGGTTTACGATATCCAGGGACGGTTGGTTCAGGAGTTACTGGCGTCGCCCCTGGCTGCAGGCGAGCACCGGATGGCATGGCAGCCGGATGGGCTGGCGAGTGGGGTTTATCTCGTCCAGTTGCGTGCGGGGAATGCCTCGGCCCTGCGGAAAGTGGTGTATGTGAAGTAGGGGGTCGTCGGACTGCATCACAGAAAAAACGCGCCCCGCTTGAATGAGTGGGGCGCGATTGTTGTTTGCAGGGGCAGGGGGGACAGGTCATGGCAGGTGCGGGGACCGCTGATGACAGTCACCGCATTTCGCTCTCCCGCAGGGCTCGTGACAGTCACTCCCAAAAAGCAACGGCTTGGTGACTGTCACAGCCGCGTAGATATTAAGTTTTCAGACCAGTTCGGGTCGTCCGCTGAAAGGGAAGGTCAGGGTGAAGATGGTGCCCCTGTTCAATTCGCTGCTTACATCAATGGTCCCGCCATGATCCTCGACCACCTTCTTTGCGATCGCCAGGCCAAGACCAGTACCGTGGGGTTTCCCGAACGTCATGAAGGCGTTGTAGATCAGATCAATCCGTTCAACAGGAATCCCGATGCCGGTATCCTGTACAGTCAGGGTCCAGTTCTCCTGACCGCTGCGCACTTCGACAGTTAACGTGCCCCCGTCCGGCATCGCATCGCGCGCGTTGCCCACCAGGTTATAAAAAACGCGGCTCAAGCGGTCCGAGTCGAAGGCCGCCTCGATCTGCCCCTTCGGCAAATAGAGTTCGACCTCGATCCCTTGCTCCTTGTATTCCACCTCGATCGTCTTGCAGAGGTCCTCAACGAAGGGTCCGATCAGGGTCTGGGTCGGTTCGACACGTGTCTCGCCACGGGAAAAATCGAGCACTTCCTGCGACATGCCAACGAGACGATCCACTTGAGCGATGATGATCTTGAGGTAGCCTTTACGGTCTTCGTCATCCATCGGCTGTTCAAGCAGTTGCGCATAGCCGCGGATAATTGCCATCGGATTTTTAAAGTCGTGGATGATGCCTGCAGCAAGCCTTCCAACAGTCGCCATCGACTCGTTACGCACCATGCTCTCGGCGAGACGGGCCTTCTCAATCGCAATCGAGGCCTGCACCCCCATCGCCTTGATGAATTCCTCGTCGCCGCGGTTGAACACACCACCATTGTCTTTGTTCAGGAGTTGGATCACCCCGACAATCCGTCGCTCAGGGTCACGCATTGGCATGGTCAGCATGCTGATGGTGCGGTAGCCGGTTTCCTTGTCGACGGCAGGGTTGAAACGATCATCCTCATAAGCGTCCGCGAGGTTCACAACCTCCCCGGTTTCTGCAACATGCCCTGCGATGCCCGCACCGATCGGGAGACGGATTTCCTTCGCCACCTGCCCATCGAGCACACGGCTGACCAGTTCATCGGTATCCCTGTCCACCAGGTAAATGGTGCCCTTGTCGGCTTCCGTGTGTCGAATCCCCTCCTTGAGGATGGTGGTCAACAACTGGTCAAGATCGAGGGTGCTGTTGATCGATTCGCCAGCACTGCGCAGCGATTTCAGCCGATCAATGAAATTCTCTGCTGCATTTTTGGCGCGAATCAGCTCACGGATCAGCTCGGAGTCATGCTGGTTGTTCCGTGCCAGGATATCACGTGCGAGATTGATCAGGAAACGTGGTTCACGCAGGATGAAACGTTCGAAGGCATCTTCCGGGAGTACGTGGCCACGTACTTTTTCGATGGCGGTAACGGTGATATGGCGACGGCGGCGGTCTATCAGGGCAAGTTCACCGAAATAGTCTCCTGGGCCACGCACCGCACGCAGCTCCGGGGTCTGTTCACCTTCAAGCGAGCTGTGATGTACCTCGACATACCCAGCTCCAATCAGGTAAAGTCCGATTGGCGACTCACCATCCCGGTAAACAAGATCCCCCGGTTCCGCATGGAAGGATTTCAGCATCGCTTCCGCTTCAACGACTTTCACACGGTCCAGACTATGAAACAGGTTGCTGGATGACTCAATCATCCCCATCTCCCCAGCGACAGACCAACAGATAT
Organism: bacterium; assembly: GCA_020444265.1. GTDB lineage: Bacteria > Electryoneota > Electryoneia > Electryoneales > Electryoneaceae > JAHLLH01. The sequence continues at coordinate 6,468 of JAHLLH010000015.1, read as the reverse complement.
GTTACAATCGAAGGAATGTAACACAGAACAGGAACAAAGAGGCAATTCTGTGCAACAAGAACCCAAGATTTTTGTTTTCTGTATTGGCTTTTTTGGTTCTTTTAGGATACTTCGCACTTCTTCTCCCGTTCTGTAGCTTTCAGGCAGTCCAAAACCAATCCGAACCGCTCCCCCAAAAAAAGAAAAGCCAGGCAACTCGCCCGGCTGTTGTTTCACATCACACCGCTCCCATCATTCTTTCTGGGCCATATTTTTGCCCCGTTCAGTCAGGGAGAACATCGATCCGGATTCCTCGCGGATAAAATCGAGCTTGCGCAAGTAGCTCAAAACTTCAAAACTGAAAGGCTGATCAATCGCGGTAAAGATCTCCGCGGTGCCCATCACCACCACACCCTGTTCCTCGAAAATACGGTTAGCTTCCGCAAGGAAAAGGCGTACAATCTCATTTTTTGTTGGTTCAGCTGAAGGGGTTGCCACGATGCCTGTCCTTTCATGTCACAGCATCCTGTAAGGTTAGCTCATCCTGCGGGCTGGAGCAACACCCGGCTCCTAAACCGTCGATTACCCGAAATAGTGGTCAAACAGGAGGAGTTTGAGCAGTCCCGCAAGCATGCCGTCCATTCAACGATTCCACTTTTGCCGAACGGCTTCCATTCCTACATTGCTGGTTCAAGTTAGTATCATCAACATGAGCTGGACAACGTGGATTTCCAGAGCACGACAACATTCGAAAAAGACCATGTAGAAGAGACTCTGCATAATCTGCTCCCCCCCCTGGGGATTCTGCATGTTTCCGAGTCAACCTCGACTAACCGTGACCTGATGACCATGGCGGAGACGGATGCTCCGGCGTGGACCGTTCTGGTCAGCGACCGTCAAACTGAGGGCCGTGGGCGACGTAGCCGTCCCTGGGCATCACCGGAGGGCGGACTCTACTTTTCAACCCTGCTCAAGCTGCCGCGCGACAAATCGCCCATTACCCTCGTCCCGCTGACAGTCGGTCTTGCACTCGCCGAGGGACTGTACGAAATCGCTGCCGAACAGGGCGAGGAGCTTTCGCTCCAGTTGAAGTGGCCCAATGACCTGCTCAGTTCCAACGGGAAGCTGGCTGGTATCCTGTGTGAAACTGCCCTGACAGACTCCCACTGGCTGGTTGTTGCCGGAGTCGGTATCAACATTCGACCTCTTGGACCCGATATACGCAAGAGTGTCCAGGCAAACACTCCGACCTCCCTGATGGAGGAGTGCGACATCGAGTGGACACGTGAAGCAGTCCTCATCGCCTTTTTAAGGCGACTGAAGGAACGTCTCGACCAGTGGGAGACAGACCCCGCCATCATACGGACCGATTGGACTGCGATCAGTGGGTTGATGGGGAAACGAATCCGTGTTCGGGCTGGTAAAGAACCGATCTTCGGGATCGCCGAAGGCATCAACGACAACGGCGCCCTGAAAATCCGCACCGAGGAGGGGAGCATCGAGATTAACGCCGCCGAAGGCATCGAGGTGCACGAATGAGCGACAATTCCCAACTGCTGCTCGCCTTCGATGTCGGGAACACTCACATTGTGATGGGCATTTTCCGAAACGGTGACCTGGTTGTGAGGCGACGGATGTCGACACAATCCTCACGTACCTCCGACGAAGCCGGAGTACTGGTTAAGATGCTGTGTCAGGATGGTGGGATTGATCCGGCGCAGATCGACGCAGTGGCGATTGCCAGTGTCGCCCCGAAGACGGGGATGGTGATTGGTGAGATGGCCGAATCCTTCCTCGGCTGTAAGCCGCTATTTGTGCATGGCGAGATTCCCGGTTTTGCCAACCACTACCGCAACCCACGCGCCGTTGGTGCGGACCGTGTCTGCGATGCTGTCGCTGGATTTGCCAAGTATGGCGGTCCCCTGCTCATCCTCGATTTCGGTACCGCGATCACCTTCGATGCCATCGAACACGATGGTGCCTATATGGGCGGGGTGATCATGCCAGGAATCGAAACCAGTGCCCAGATGTTGAAAACCACCACCGCACTGCTGCCCGAAGCTCGTCTCACTTTCCCGGAAAATGCCATCGGGAAGACAACGGACGAGAGCATTCAGATTGGGCTGATGACCGGGGCGGTCTTTTCCATTCGCGGGATCATTCAGCGAATGCGTGACGAACTGGGCGACTCGGACGCAACAGTCATCGCCACCGGGGGCATGGCCAAGATCATTGTCCCCCATTTACCTGAAGTAAAATCCATCGAGCCGAACCTCGTGCTGGAAGGGATACGTATCATCCATCAATGGAGCAAATTGTGGTAAACGCGACCCTGAGATGGCTGCCGCCCCTGTTCGCAGCCCTGATACTTGTCGGTTGTTCCGCACCAAAACAAACGGTGCGCATCTTTCCGCCGGACGATCAATTGGTCACCGTGATCTATCCGCGGGAAGCGGGCGAGGGGAACACTTTTCTCTCTCCCGCAGACTCGATCCTGATCCAGACTGCACCGGACAGCCTCTTCCTCTTCGGCCATGTCGAGGATGCCAACGGCAGGTTGGAAATCAATGGACGCGATATCCCGATCCATCCAGAAGGAGGATGGTTGGCCTGGGTCGCACGTGGAAATGTGCTGCCGTTGCCTACAGACTCCCCTTACCATCCGGGAAACAAATCGACCGTCTCCATCAAGTACGAGACGGCCAAGTACCCCGGACAGGAAGTACACAGGACATCCCGTCGCATCCACTTTATTACGACCGGCCCGCAAGGTATCAACCCGATGGAGCTCGAGTTCCATCCGCAGGAAATGCGTCTGAAGGTGACATCCGACAATGCGAAGTTGCGTTGTGGAAATCCTGGCACCTACGACATGTTCCCCGCACCTGGGACTATCCTGATTGCTGATGGGTACCAGGGGTTGACCACCAAACGGTGGCGTATCCCGCTTAGCATGGGTCAGGTCGGCTGGATTGACGATGACATGGTCACTGTCGATGCTTCCCTGCTCATCCCGGACGATGCCCTGATCACCAAAGCGATGTGCGAAGTGGACGGGCGGAACACTCGAGTCAATATCCCCGTCGGCCAGCGTAAGCTCTACCGTGTCGACCGAGTTGACGAGGACCGCCTCGACCTGACCATCTACGGTGCCGTCAGCCAGACAGATATCATCCTTCAGCCGACCGAAAGCCGTGCGGTCGATGAAATTCGCTGGAGCCAGGTAGACAGTACAACGTATCGCCTGACCGCTTATATCCGTCCCGAATGGTTCTGGGGTTGGGATGATGGGTACGACGATGAAGACAATCTGACCTGGAAAATTATCGAAGCTCCGGAAATTGGCAAGAAACCGCTCGAAGGGATCACTATCGTCACCGATCCCGGGCATGGTGGCAGCCAGTTCAGCGCCATCGGCCCGACAGGCCTGATGGAGAAGGATGCCAACCAGATGCTGGGCGAACAGGTCAATGCCACCCTTCGTGCAAGTGGCGCAACCGTTTTCCCGACACGGACCAAGGATGTGACTCTCGGCCTGATCGAGCGGATTGATTTTGCAAAGCACCACAACGCCGATATCCTGATCAGCCTGCATCACAATGCCCTTCCTCAGGGGATCAACCCTGCTCTGCACAAGGGTGCCAGTGTCCACTACTACCAGCGTCACTCTCTCGATGCGGCCGAGGCGATTTACCGTGGAATCAGCGACAGCGAGTGGCATGGCGACGGTGTCCGTTACCAGGATCTCGCGATGACTCGTCCCAGCTTCTGTCCTGCGGTGTTGGTCGAAGCGGGATTCATGCTGCATCCAAACGAAGAAGTCCAGTTCAAAAAGCCGGAACATCATGCCTGGATCGCATCGATGCTGACCTCTGGGTTGGAACAGTACCTCGAGGATCTGCGTGAGCGTCAGCAGGAGAGCCTGGAAGGTTTGCGCGTACGGTAACCTTTTGGCCGTTCGCACGCTCCTATGGGTACAAGGAGGAGGAGCATGAGCAGCGATAAACGTCTGGTTCGAAGCCGTAGCAACCGTGTCATTGCTGGTGTCTGCGGTGGTTTAGGGGAGTACTTCGGGATTGATCCGGTCGTCATGCGGATCATCTGGCTGGTGCTGCTGTTGGGATTTGGCACCGGTTTGCTAGCGTACCTGATCTGCTGGCTGGTGATCCCGAACGCCTCCGAATTTATTCCTGCGCACGATGAGATGACTCACGAGAGTGCCCATGAGTGATACAGCAGCTTACAAACGACTGTTCCGATCGAGACGCGACCGTGTGATTGGCGGTGTCTGCGGCGGCGCGGGTGGTTACCTGAACATCGACCCCGTCGTCCTGCGCATCATCTGGCTCGCCGCTGTTCTGCTTGGCGGTGTCGGTCTGATCGCCTACCTGATCGCCTGGATCCTTATCCCGGAAGCCCCGGAGGGACGTGACCCCGGCAAGGTGGAACGTGAAACAGATGGTGTTCGCATCCTCGCCGTCATTCTGATTGTCATCTCCCTGATCTGGTTGGCAAGCCGCATCTTCGGCCACTCCTTCCACTGGGTGCACATTGGCTGGATCGGCCCCGCTGCGCTGATTGCGCTGGGTGTCGCGTTGCTGATGCGCCCCTCGGTGCATGCTGCCTCCGAGATCGCGCCGGAACCAATGGCTCAGACGGAAGAGGCTGGTGACGAGGGCGAAACGGATGATACCGACGAGGAGTCCGGGAAGAAACGAACCTTCGAGACGTCGGGTATCCGCCGCTCAAGACGGGATCGAGTCCTGCTCGGTGTTTGTGGTGGCCTGGCAAAGCACTGGCGTGTGGATGCTACCCTGATCCGTGTCATCTGTGCGCTCGGAACTGTTCTGGGTGCCGGTGTCCTACTGATCGCATACCTCGTTCTGGCGCTCGTGATTCCCGATGAGGAGGAGTTATGAGTGACGCTGGCGAAGAGAAACGTGGACGGATTGTCGGGGGTTCAATCCTCATCCTGATCGGTGGCCTCTTCCTGCTGGACAATCTCGATCTGTTCGAGTTCAGTTGGCCAATGATCCTGATCGGGATCGGTGCAGTCCTGCTGATCCAATCTGTTCTCGACAAACACCACCAGCCGGTGCAGGGGGGTGTCCTGCTCCTGCTGCTGGGCCTGGTGTTCCTCGCGGATCAGGAACGGTGGTTGCCCTGGGGCATGAGCCGTGACTGGCCTCTGATCCTCTTCGCCGTCGGTATCTCATCTATCGTTGGCTACTGGGCCAACCCGAAGAAACGTGGCAGTTTGACCGGTGGGATCATCCTCCTCGCCATCGGTGCCATCTTCCTCGCAACCGAATACCACTACTTTGAGTGGAAAGTCGTCGGTGACATCTTCGAATGGTGGCCCTTGATCCTGCTTGGACTGGGAGTCTGGCTGCTGGTGAAGGATCGCCGTCCCAAACCACCTGACCCACTACCATGATGATTCCAAACGCCCGGTCTTGGCCGGGCGTTTTTCGCTTCGTTCCCTTTTCTTCCCTCATCCCGATGCGTATCATTCCCGCACGATTTCCCAACCGGTGAGTTATACCCATGAGCCTGCACCTCGAACGTGAACGTTTTCTCCCTTCCGGTCTGGACACCAAATTGGTGGCCGATCCGGGCAACGGCTTTTGGGGATCGATCTATACGGCTTTGTGGGAGAGATTCGGCGATCCCTACTGGTGGCCGGGACGGGATGCCTGGGAGGTAGCGGCGGGTGAGGTCCTTACACAGAATACTGCCTGGACCAATGTCGAGCAGGCACTGGTCGGGTTGCGTGAACGGGGATGGATCACGGCGGACGCGATCCGCTTGACGGACCAGGACGAGCTCGCCCCGGTCATTCGTCCGGCGGGGTACTTCAACCAGAAGGCGCGCAAGCTGAAAGAGCTCGCCGAATGGTGGGGGAACCGTGTCGAAAGTGGCGCGGTGGAATCCCTCGGGGATGATGAGCTGCGCGATGAGCTACTCGCCCTCTGGGGAGTCGGCCCGGAAACCGCCGATGCGATTGCCTGCTATGCACTGGGCCGTCCGCTTTTTGTCGTCGATACTTACACACAGCGAATGCTCGCAAGGTTGCGTGGCTTGGAAGAACGGCCCAGCTATGATTCCATCCAGAGCGAGGTAGACGAAGAACTGCCGCGAGACCCGATGCTGCTGAACCATCTGCACGGCTTAATTGTAGTCCTCAGCAAGGAACATTGCACCGCGCGGAATCCACAGTGTGGGGATTGTCCGCTCCAGGCACGGTGCGTGGTGGGGAGTCAGGTGTAGGCCGGATTCTTGAATCCGGCAACAGGAGAAGGGCCTCAGGGCCCTGACACCTTTTGAACGGAACGTCATCATGCGGTTGCGTCAGGCCCCCGAGCCTGACGCAAAATCCGTCAGACGTGGGCGTCTGACGGAACCTTAAACGGAACGTCATGGCGTTGCCATGACCTCGCCGGATTCAAGAATCCGGCCTTGTATATTCGTGTTGTCCCCCTCGAGTTC
>JAHLLH010000005.1 GCA_020444265.1 bacterium | reverse complement strand
CATGAACTACGAAACGAAAATCGCTTGACTGCCAAAACAGTCGCTACATTGGATAACCCCACGTACGCATCATCGCAGGGTCACGCCGTCTTCGGTACCACCGCCCTCGCACTGAACCCCTTGAAGATCAGCCAGAAGCTGAGGACGATTTCGAAGAGACCGCCGGGGAGGGAGAGAAGCATGCCGACCGGGTAGCCGAAGAGTTCCAGGATCGTGCCGGTGAAGAAGACCAGGTAGCCGACGAAGCCCCACCAAGTGATGAAGCGTGGGATGAGACGGGAGATGTAGAAGAGAGTGCACAAGGCCAACCCGCCCAGCCCCCAGATCGCCATGCCGATCTGATAAGAGTAGACTCCGCCCATCTTCAGGATCGCACTGATGGCCCCCAGCGCAGGCGTCATCACCGAACCCGCCTTCACAAACGCATCACTCAACGGCAGGAACATCAGCAGGAAGGTGGCGCCGACCACAAGAATCGTTGTCGCGGCGATGGCGGCACTGAAGTAGCCGTAGGCGAGGGCTTTGTTGTAGGGCTTGACAATCGGCAGCATGATGGACGCCAGGCCGATATTTGTAAACGTGTGTACGACGGCCATCAGGATCGCCCCAACGATGATCTGCGTTTTATGGGCATAGACATTCGCAAGAACGTCCGGCACATTGAGCACGGAATCAATCAGCCCGCTTCCTGTCCCATAGGCGAGAAAGGTGATGATAAAGAAGGTTCCGAAAAGGCGTGCGGCCACTCTATGATTCATCATTGTAGTTTCCCACTTTGATCCTGGGTTCAACGATCTACTCCCACGTCCCGATTTCCGATGGATCTTTTAGAAATCCGTAACGGAGGGTTAGGTACGACCAACCCCCCGCTCGTGCAAACAACAATTTCAGGTTTCAGTAAAACGTTGAGTCACGTTGGGAACTGAATAAGTGGAAAGATCTACTCCTATTTTTCACGATTCTGCTCAGCCAAGAATTAGAGTTGTGTGGCGGTTTGTCATGGCTATCATCAAATCACCGCCACCTAATTCGCCACAATCGTCCGCATCATATTCCACCGGTTCCATTTGGCGACGAACTCGGTGCGGAACAACTTGAGCTTGATGTCGATGGTGCCGGAGTCTAGTACTGAAGGATGCTGTCCAAAGAAAAACGGGCAAGCCAAAGGCTTGCCCGTCTGTTTCTCGATCTACTCGTTCGGACGATGAACAGCACAAGGGCGATTTACTTCTGTGAACGACGTTTTGTATTCTTCCGGGATGTGGCTTTCACGGGGGTTTTGTTGGTCACAAAGAGTTTCAGCATCCGATTTTTCCCGTAGACGAGTAGCTGGTCGCCGGGTAAAATCTCGGCGTCGGGGTTGGGGTTGGGCAGGGTGATAGCACCCCGTCGAATGGACAAAACCAGCACATCCATCTCTTTGAGGGCGGATTTGCGCAGGGTGCTGTGGGCCAATTCGCTGTCTGCCTGGACGAAAAATTCGGCGACTGCATAGCCACGGTCGAGGTTGAGACGATTGGTCAGGTCCACTTCGGGCCAAAGTGCATGTTCCTCGAGATGTTTTACAATCAACCCGGCAATGTCAATCCCCGTCGCTCCCTCGATGCCTTCCAGACCCGGCGAGCTGTTCACTTCGAGGATCTGGGGACCGTCCTCCCCTTCGAGCATGTCAACTCCCGCCACACCGAGGTTGAGCACCTGGCTGGCGAGGATGGCGGCACGTTCGTACTCGGGGGGCAGGTCGATGGGGGTTGCGAGTCCGCCGCGATGGACATTGGAGCGGAATTCATCCCCTTGCGCGGTGCGGCGCATTGCGGCAATCACCTTGCCGCCAATGACAAACGCCCGAATATCGGTCCCTTTCGATTCGGCGACAAACTTCTGCAGCAGAACATTGATCTGGGCGGATTGCAGGGTTTCGACGATGGCTTGCGCGACCTTGGTCGAATCGGCGAGAATCACACCAACCCCCTGCGTTCCCTCGAGTAATTTGATGATTACCGGGGCGCCGCCGAGACGTTCGATGGCTGGCAGGATATCGTCGCGCCTGCGGACAAACATGGTTTGTGGCATGCCGATACTGTGACGGGCCAGCACTTGCAGGGAACGTAGTTTGTCACGTGAAATCGTGATCGCATGGCTGCCGTTCGGCGTGTAGACCCCGACCTGCTCGAACTGCCGGACAATCGCGGTGCCATAGAAGGTGATCGAGGCGCCGATGCGGGGGATAATCGCATCGTAGCTCGACAGCACCTTGTTGCTGTAGTACAGCTCAGGGACACCCTGCTCGATGCCCACGGAAAATTTCAAAGTATCGAGCACCTTGGCCACATGGCCGCGTTCGATGCAGGCTTCGCGCAAGCGGCGTGTGCTGTAGCTGCGTGGGGCTCGGGAGAGAATCGCTATTTTCAGGCTCATGGAAGTACCTCTGTAACCAATGGGGGGCTCGCTCAGCACCTGATCCGCGATTGGATCATTGCACATGCTGTCGCTCAACCTGGGGACAACTGTCTGTTTGTGACGACATAACGGGGAGTTGGGGCACCCTGTACCCGAGTACTACTCCTCTTCGGAAGTGTGTCTCGGTTTCTTTTTCTTCTTCTTTTTCACACGCTTCAGCCGTTGCTCACTCGCAACAAACCGTTTCCCGGCATCGATCAGAAAATCTTCTTCGAGCGCACGCCGTCCGAGGAGCATCCTGTAAATCATCCGCCCGCGTGATGTGAGTGACACGTCAATGGTTTTCCTGACCGATCCGATTTGAAGAGTGGTATGGACGACATATCGTTTCTCAACCATCCCATTGCTGGAACGAATCGTTGTCGTCCGTGCAATCGGCGCTTCGCATTCCACCCGACGATGGTGGCGTTTCCTGTCGAGAACGATGGTGAACTTGAGCCGATTGCCGGAAATCTCCTCCATCGAGGAGACATGCAGGGCGCTGGTTCGTGCCCCCGTATCGACCTTCGCGCGAAGTCGATTAATCCCCCAGTCCGGCAGAGCGACATATTCGACAAACCCGATGGTGAGTGGCGTTTGCTTCGAACTATCCATCAAAACCCTTCTCCTCGGAGTCGGTTTCGTCCGCCAGGTTGATCTCATTGTTGAACTCGGAATGAAAGCGCTTCATCGTGAGTTCGGTCTGTTTGTCCCGCTGGCCGGAGCAGAGGTGGACCAATGCATCCCCCTCATGGACCAGTGGCAGCTTGGTACGTCCGATGACAATCCCATCGATGGGTGCGAGCACTTCGGTGACATGCATGCCAAGCGGGTCAGCGAGGGTGGCGAGAACATCCCCCTCATGCACAAGCTGACCCAATTGTGGACGCATCAACATGATGCCACTTCCGCCGGCACGTACCCAGGTGGTTTTGTGTGCAATCAGTGGGTGGAAATCGCGTGGTTTGCTGAGCGGCGGAAGCATTTTCAGTTCACGCAACACATTGGTGACTCCCCGCACGCCTGCCTGGATCGCCCACTCGTTGAAACGTAGCGCTTCACCCGCTTCATACAGCATCACCGGAACGTCCAGATCTGCGGCCGCGCCCCGCAGGGATCCTTCCGGTCCATTATTCTTGATCACCACAGGGGCACCGAAGACGCGTGCGAGATCGTCCAGCTTCTCCTCGTCATCATTGATCCTGATCTGCGGAAGATTGGAACGGTGAATCGCAGCTGTATGCAGGTCGATCCCAATATCACTCTGGGCGACAATTTCTTCGATAAAGATGTTCGCCAGCCGCGCGGCCAGGGATCCGCGTTCCGATCCTGGGAAGGAACGATTGAGATCGCGACGGTCTGGTAAATATCGGGAATGAGAGTTAAAGCCGAATACATTCACTACAGGAACAGCAATCAAAGTACCCGACAGACGCCGGAGTAGCTTGAGGCGCAAGAGACGCCGGATCACTTCCACACCATTAATCTCATCACCATGCAAGGCGGCGCTGATGAAAACGACCGGACCATTCTGACGACCACGGATCACACGTACTGGCATTGTGAGATCGGTGCCAGACGAGAGTTGACCGATTGGGATTTCGATTACCTGTTGGCCACCCTTCTCGACACTTACACCACCGATGGTGATCGGTTCCTCCTTCATCACCCTCTTCCCTCTTCTGACAGAAGGTTATCCATCTTAACCAACGTTTTGTCCCAGCGATGCGTGGAGAGGTCACTGAACCTGCTCCTCCTGGTGCAACGTATGGAATAATCTAGTCTCAATTAGGAAGTCTGCTGAATCTTTCGATGACGAAGGGAGGAGTACGTTTCCCAGACCAATGCTTCGCTGGACAGCCGAGGCACGGAGTTAAGGAACAAGAATCGAGGTTCTATCAGGAAAAATTGGAAAAGCGTCAAGCGGGTGTGACTGGCTCCTCAATCGTGCAGCTTAATAGACGGTTCGTTTTCGAGGAGTTCCAGCTACGAGCATGTTCTATAGCTGAAGTACGACCACGATCAGGAGCACCGATACCCCAATCGCAACAACTGTCCGCATCACATTCCACCGATTCCATTTTGCCTCAAAGTCCGTACGGAATTGCTTGAGTTCGGTGTCGCTTGAAGCGGCGACATCGACGGTCTGGATCCGGTTGTTGAGGGGGATGTTGATTGCGATAGTGGGGGCCTGGACGGCGAAGAGGTAGAGGATCGTTGCCAGAACCAGCAGGATACGAGGACTACCCTCGAGGTTGGAGAGGCCGAGGATTAGCGTGGCGATCAGAGCGAGGATGGATCCCATCCAAAGCAGTCCAAAGAGGGGGGAGTTGTTCTGAATGATGCCATCCATTACCTGGAAGGCACGGATGAAGCCGCCATCATCCAACCTCGAAATCCCGGGCATCACCACCACTGCAAACGCAAACAGGAATCCCGCCACCAGCGTCACAAGTAATGTCGCCACGATCATTACCACCGGAAATAATGCCATTCATCCTCCCTGAAATCATGTGAACCGGCCTGAGAGTAACGCCTTTCGGCAGAGTTAAGCAACTCTAACAAATCGAGCCATGGGATAACAAATGAACGAGAGGGGTAGAGTGGACCTGAAGAGAACATCCTATCTGGTGGAGAGAATGCCGGTTACTTTATTCAAAAGGGCTGCGGAGGTGAAGGGTTTAGGCAGAAAATGTTCGACTTGTTTGCTATCGAGAATCTTTCGGTCATGTCCAGAGATGTAAAGGATAGGGAGGTTTGGTAGTTTCCGCTGAATTTGTTCCGCGAGCTGCACACCATTTAACCCGGGCATCAGGATGTCGGTGATCATCAGGGAGGGCCTACAGTTCTCTAATTGGAGTAAGGCAAGTGCTTCGTCCGCATGATGGGCCACGCACACCGAATACCCGCCTTTTTCAAGCACCCGACGGGTGACCCGGGCGACCATTTCCTCGTCTTCTACAATTAAAATAGTCTGATCTTTGACCGCCATCTCATAGGCATGTTCTGGATCGAGCTGCGGCTGGCTTTCTTCATCTTCAAGGATGGGGAAATAGATGTCAAACTGTGACCCCTTGCCTTGTTCGCTTTTCAGCGTTATAAAGCCAAGTGATTGTTTGACAATCCCGTAGACAGTCGCCAATCCAAGCCCTGTCCCGTGACCGAGTAGTTTTGTCGTGAAGAACGGCTCAAAGACATGAGACTGGGTTTCCTTGTCCATTCCAGCCCCTTCATCCTCCACCGCAATGCATACATATTGGCTTGATGTAGTATCTGGGCGGTCCGGGTCGTGCAAGGTACTCGGCAGCAGACCAATACGGGTAGAGATAGTGATTGTACCCCTCTCTTCCATCGCATCACGCGCATTGAGCACCAGATTCATCAAGATCTGATCAAACTGCGCAGGGTCGAGCAGCAGGTTTCCGCCAGGTGCACCGGGCTGCCAAGATAGAACCGTACTCGCACCGACCATCCGTCTCAGGATACGCAACGAGGATTCGATGTGCTGGTCAGCACTCACCCTCACAGGCTGGGAATGCTGCAAACGTGAGAAGGCCAGCAACTGGGTGGTCAGTTCGGCGCTTTGGCGTGCAGCCTGTTGCGCTTCGGCGAGCTGCTCATCTAGTTCATCATCCAGCAGTTTTGAGTCACGTGTCAGTTCAATATTGCCCAGGATCACCCCGAGCATGTTGTTGAAATCGTGGGCTACACCTCCGGCAAGCCGTCCGATGGATTCGAGACGCTGGTTGTGCTCGAGCTTGGAACGAAGACGATCATGATCCAGCCGAGCTGTTTCTTCCGCGTTTATGTCCTGAATGGTACCAACCATCATCCCCGGCTGTCCCTCATCTTGAAGCTTGAGGGTGCCGATACCACGTATCCAACGCACTGCTCCGTCTGAACGGCGGACAATCCGAACGACGCGATTCAAGGTTTCATGGCCGGCGAGAAAATGATCAAGTACTTCACGGTGGACGGTTTTACGGTCGTCCGGGTGGATGAAGCGGAAGGCTTCACGAAGGGTGCGCCAGGTTGATGTGGCGGAATAATCGATACCCAAGAGACGATCGAGAGAAGGAGAACTGCGCCAGGCTTGACGTTCCAGGTCAATCTCGAAATGGCCAATCATTGCCGCTTCCTGCACTTCACGCAGCAGGCTCTCATTCCGGGAAAGATCGAGATGAGTATCCTCGAGTTCGATCATTCGTTTGCGAATTGCGCGATGGCTGCTGAACAGCCCCGTAAGTCCGAGCAACCAGAGGAAACTGAAGCTGCCATACGCCAGGCGCGATCGAGTCTCGAGCAGAGGACGCATGCGTGAAATAGGGATCGACACCGAAATACCACCGCGCATATCTCCGAGATTGTATCCTTGCCCCGCATGACATTTCAAGCAGGCATCTTCAGTGAACATGGCATGCATATAGCGCATGTGCGGTTCACCATTAACATCACTGATTTCGTGGACTTCAGAGATGTTCTCCCTCTCCATTCTCTCGAGAACAACAGCTTCCCAGGGATCCGGTTTGTTTTCCGGACGCAGTGGATTCAGGCTGGTGATATGGCCCTTCTCACCGTACTGCTCCTCGCCTAACGTATGCACTTGCCGGGTCATGTAGGCAGGATTCATCAGGGTCAATCGGGTTCCATCCTGGAGGAAAAGGTCGTGTTTCGGGATCTTCTCGAGGTATGGATTCGGAGGCGTGGTGCTGTCAACGGGTACATAGACACCCCCATGCACCGCAGCCCACCGTCGATAGACAAGATCCTTGTTGAATGAACCACGTGCTTGAGAAAGGAGGAGATCATTTACAGTCTGGTTGTTCATGCCTTGGACAATTACTGTCACCAATACAATGACCAGAGTCCAGACAACACCAATCACGATAAAGAAAACTCTAAGTTGCTCTCGCGTGTGAGAAGTGAACTGCGATGGAGCCATTTCGTCACCCCAGAGGAAGATGCCTGTTGCAAGATAGGATAAAATCGATAAATACACAATACGTATAATAATCCAAAAATATCTTATCAGTATTTGGCTTATATTTGCTTTGCTTAACGGTGAAGTGCGGTACGAATGTCTGTCAGGGGTGATAGGGAGGGGTATGCTGGAAAAATGGCTCGAACCGGATGGTCAGGATGGATCCCTGCGGCTGTTCGCAGCTCTGTCGAATTCAGCAGCGCAATCCGGGCACATGCCGTGGGAAATGAGGTTGCCAGATTGGACTTTGAGATAGTCCTCGATCGTTTGCCAGAATCCTTCATCATCTCGGACTTTTTTGCACCAGGCACAGACCGGAATCAATCCGCGCAGGGTGTCAATTTCTTCGTTGGCATGCACAAGCTCCTTTTGCAAGCGGGCACGTTCTGCTTCCATTCGTACTTTGTAGACGGCCATGTGGATCGTGGCTTTCAATTCACGATAACTCACTGGTTTAACCAGGTAACCATGGGGCTCAGTGTTTACCGCTCGGTCGAGGATCGGATCTTCGGCATAGGCGGTCTGAAACACAATTGCACATCCGGTTTGAGCTCGAATCTGTTCGGCTGCCTGGATGCCATCCATCTCGCCCCGCAACTGAATATCCATCAAGACAACTTCTGGTTTCAGAGCGGCTGCCATCTCAATAGCTTTAAGGCCGGTCGAGGCTAATCCAACAACTTCAAAGCCCATCTCTCCGAGATTATCCTGGGTGTCCGCCGCCAGCATGACTTCATCTTCAACGATGAGGATACGCGCTTTGTCCATCAGGATGCCCTCACTGCTTTCTCTCCTATATGCCAACTGATCGCAAAGACCGCCCCCGGTCCCTTTCGGCACTCGAGTGTTCCATCAAGTTGGTTCTCAACCAGGAGCCGGATGATACGCATCCCGAGAGTTTTCTGATCATCCGGTTGAAAATCATCAGGTAATCCAATTCCATCATCTGAATACTTCAGATCAATCCAGCCATCCTCTCGTACACGAGTCGAGATACGAATTACACCTGGCCCGCCTTCTGGATATGCGTATTTCAGGGTATTGGTGATCAATTCGTTCAGTACAAGTCCGCCCGGGACTGCTTGTTCAACAGTCAGCGTGATGGGATCACCGATCACCTCGATCGAAACTCCCCCTTTGACGCGCAACATTACTTGCTGAAGTGCCTGAAAGATTTCCTCGACATACTCTTTCAGGGGGATTTCGGCAAGGTTATCTGAACGGTAGAGGGTTTCATGAATCAGGCTCATGGCGGTGATGCGAGTACGGCTCTCTTCGAGTGCCTGACGGACTATCGGATCGGAGACGCGTTTCGCCTGCATGTTCAACATGCTGCTGACAACTGCCATGTTGTTTTTTACACGGTGATGGACTTCACGAAGCAACAGTTCCTTTTCGTGAAGTGCCCGGGTCAAGGTCGCTTCTGCTTGACGTCTCTCTGTGATCTCACCCTGCAAAGATTCAAGCATCGAATTGAGCACCATGCCGAGCTCACGTGTTTCCTCCGTGCCATTCACAGGTACCCGTTCTTTCAATCCACTTTCAATGTTTATCTCCCTGGCTGCTCTGGACAGCTGGCCTAAAGGATGTGCCAGACTTCGCGCCAGAAGCACGGACAAAGCAAATGCTACTAGCAGCAGGAACAGGCCGAGGAGAATCACTTTCCATCGAACTTCGGTAACGGTGTGCTGTGTTTCATTGTCATACACCGAGGATACGATATACCAGTCGAGTGGATCAATTCGTTTCACATAAGCTGTCTTTTTAAACTTGAATTCGCCTGAAAATCTGGGAGGTTTATCCCACGTATATCTCAGTTTCTGATCAGGACTGTTGGACGCAAGGATCAGATCCTCGAGGATAGGGTGACCCGTCTCAGGAGTCAGCAATTGACTCATGTCTTCCCCTGCGAGATAGGGGTGCACCAGCATCTCTTGATCGCCGTTAAAGAGAAACATGTAACCGGTCTGAGCGACTTTGATGTTGGCAAACGAGTTTCTCAATTCTTCCAGGACAACTTCAAGACGTTCAGCTGCATCAGTCTCAATGTCATCCACATAGAGGCCTGTACCAATTATCCAACCCCAGGGTTCAAACAGCTCGACATAGGACAATTTTGGGACACGTTCAGATAAGCCGTCCGGAGTGGGTTTGGGCCAGAGATAGTCAACATATCCTTTACCACTATCCTCGCACACATCCACCATTGCCTTGAATAGATTTTCGCCTCGGCCTAGTGCACAATTGAACATCGGATCATCAAGAATCTGACCATCCAGGTACCCCATGGTTGCATGCATGATCATTCGTGGGATTGGACGGTCGGTAGTGTTGATCCAAAGGTAGCCAACATCATTGTCGTACCTCATCCTCTCAAGGGCTTCAATCGACTTCTGCCTGGCCTCGTTTTCACTGATTTCACCCGCTTTGTAATAATCGTAAAACGATTCTACCTGGATAAGGGCCAGGTGGAGGACAGAACGAAGCATGGCTTCACGCTTTTCGAGGGAAGCATGTTTGTGGAACGTGATGCTGCGGTATTCGCTTTCGACAAACAGGGAAACGGTGTTAACCAGGTTCAGGCTGCTTTCTTCCTGTGTCTGATTGATGGATTTAATGAGTGCAGTTTGCTGATAGAAGAGGATCGATAGTGTTGTCAGAAGGACGACCCCAAGGACAACCAGGAATATTCTGGTGCGGAGGTACCGACTCGAGAAATGGAAGGTCAAGTTCATGCAGACGCTCCAACATGCGGCGATTAAATACAAAGTAGGTGCACAGATAAGGAGAACCAATCAACTGACAAACGAGAATAAAAATGCTGGTGGCTCGTTCGTGCGTGTATGGAGATCAGAATAGAACGAGATTGAAGCAGTCTCTCAATCATCCTATCTTCACAGCGTTGCCCGGCATGGGATCGGGCCAATTTCTTGAAGGATGAACAAAAATGCTTTCCTACTTCAACGGTACATTCATGCCGGATGAGGACATCCGGATCTCGCCACTGGACCGTGGCTTCACCTTCGCAGACAGCTTGTACGAAGTGATTCGAGCGTACGATGGGAAAATGTTTCGCCCAGAGGCGCACATCGCACGGCTCAATCTCGGGGCGAAGGAGCTGCGTTACAACCGGAATGATTTCAGCGAACTGATCGAAGTGGGGGAGAAGCTGATCGCGGAGAACGGCCTGATCACCGGCGATGCGCTGGTTTACATCCAGGTGACACGTGGGGTCTACCCGAGAACTCACCGTTTCCCGCCCTCCGATGTGCCGCTGACCGTCTATGTCAACGCGACCCCCTTTGAGCCGAAACGAGAGCAGCACGCCACTGGTGTTAGTGCGATCACGGTCCCCGAAGAGCGGTGGGCACGTTGCCACATCAAGTCGACCGGGCTGCTGCCGCATGTGCTGGCGCACCAGGTGGCGGCGGAAGCGGGGGCCTATGAGGCGCTCTTTGTGCGGGATGGCTATGTGCTGGAGGGAACACGGTCCAACTTCGTGATGATCAAGCGGGGGACACTGGTGACCCAGCCACGCACAAACTCGATCCTTCCGGGCACCACCCTGGCAGCGATCCTCGACATCTGCGAGGAGCTGAACATCCCGACCCAGGATCGACGCATTCCCACCAGCGAATTGCTCGAGGCGAATGAAATGTTTGTGCTCGGCACGGCGACGGAAGTGATGCCGATTGTCGAGATCGATGGTCACACGGTCGGCGACGGCACCCCCGGCCCGCTCACCAAGCAGATCCAGATATCGTTTGATCGATTTGTAAGGTCGTAGGGAAGTTGAACGTGGCCCAGCCTGCGGCCGGGGTTTATTCTCGTTGTACCAACTTATCGCGCCTTTGGGCGCGATCTTTTTCGCCACTCTGCGCTACAAGTGTGATGGGAGGTCTGGGCCGGAGACCACGTCGAAGCAACCTGGCCTCGGAATCAGGCGTGGTGTATTGTCGCTTCAGTGGAGGCTGGATCCCGTGTCAAGCACGGGATGACACCCAGACCTCATCCCATAAACGCCTTGATACCGGCGAGGATCATCTGGACGGCTACCGCACCGATCAGCAACGCGTTCAGGCGCATCAGCATCTGGAAGTAGCTGAGGATGCGGGTAATCACCTGGTGGTTCTGCGCGCGCTGGATGATGAGGTTGTAAATCATCATCGAGAGGAAATTGATCGCAAGAGCGATGATGATGATCGAGCTGGAGGCCCAGACAGGATGGGTCGTGCCGATGGAGATCGAGACCCAGATAGCACCGGGACCGACAAGGAAGGGGAGGGCTATATTTTGGGCGATAGTGGTGATGTCGCCACGGAAGAGCTTCAGTCCTTCCGGGCCTTGCATGATGTAGGTGAATGCCGCCATCCCGATCGTCATCCCACCAAAAATCCGCACTGCGGGTAGCGAGACTTGAAAAATCTCAGCCAGGACAAAGTCGCCCGTCAGGGCAAAGGTGATCAGGATCAGCAGGGTAAAGAGGGAAGCCTTGGTGAAGATCGCGAGGAACTCTCTAGTTGATCGTTCCTGCATCATCGCGGTCAGGAAGAGCATCGTCGCAAAGGGGTTGAGCATCACCAGCAAAAGCAGGGTATCACGGAACATCGGCTTCTCGATTCTGTCACAATGCAATGTCTAGATGAGTACCACTGGGGATCCCCGACGTGACCGGATGTCCTTCGGCCATGACACCGCTTACGCAGTGTTGGTCACTGGGGATGACAGTATAGAATCAACTTTCCCCGCTGCCTTTGTTGGTCAGTGCGCCGCCGGTCAGTCGTTTCTGGACGACTGCTTTCTGTGGTTCCGGTGGCGGCCCAGCGAAGGCGAGAAGATAGTTGATGGTTGCGGAGGCCATGACCACCATCAACCGTGCTTCCTCGAGTCCGGGAGACCGTTTCTCGGTGTCGAACAGATGCTCACCATTGGGTGCAGTTTCGAGCATGAAAAGGGAGGCCAGGGCGTTTTTCAAGCCACCGGGCAGCGGCGCGGAGGTGTTGACCTGCTGGAGTGTCGTGGTACCCTCCAATTGATCGCCGTCCACCATCTCGGCGAAGAGGGCACGTACAGCTCGTCCCGCCTCGAGGATTGCGAGCTCGTAATCGGCGACCCCACCGCGACGAGAAATCTCCCCAACCGCTGTGGCGAAATGGCTGCGGCAGGCATCGAGGCCATACTCATCAAGCAGGTCACTCGCTTCCATCACCGCACGGAATTCGACCATGTCAGTGATCGGGATAACGATCCCTTTCAGAAGACGGAAGGCGGATCGTTCACGTTCCAGCACCTTGTTGCAGGCGGATTCGAAAGCGATGATGCGACTGGGTTGGATCGAGCCAACGATGAACTCGAGTAAATCGTACAGTTTGAACCAATCAGTGTTGACGACCCAGTGTTTGAGCTGGACGAGAGCGTGCTTGGGCTGAGGGCGTTCATCCACGGGCAGTTTGTAGAAAAATTCCCAGAGATCGTCCAGCAGTTCCTTGTTGTAGGTCGGCTTGTGTGGGTCCTCGAGGATGGTCCGGTAGAGAATGTTCCACAGCGCACTGCGCAGGGTCTCGTTAGCGGAATCGACCTGGAGAGCGGTGTCAACAGGGGTTTTGCCGATTTTCTGGGAAAACTGCATCGAGTAGTACGCTCCTTTTTGTCTAAGGTACAGGGAGCAATATAGTGGGATGGGTGGGGTTGAGATAAGTGAGCAGCAGAGATAAATGACAGTCACTGAATTTATTGAATTCGATGACTGTCACCTATCTCGAGGCATCCTTCTTTACTTGACCAACACCACCTTGCGCACAGAGTTGTAGTTTGCAGCCTCCATCCGAAGGAAGTAAACCCCCGAACCGAGCAGCCGTGCATCCCAGTGAATATTGTGCGTACCAGCAGGTTGCGAACCGTGAAACAGGGTAGCGACCAAGCGCCCCTCGATGTTGTAGGCACGCAGGCTTACCTCCGATGCAATGGGCAGGTCGAATGCAACCCGTGCGGTGGCATTAAAGGGGTTCGGGTAGACCGGGTGCAGGGCGTACTGTTCCGGTAGGACTTGCCCGGTTTCCTCGACATCGACCAGGGAGGCCAGCTCAACAATCTCCTCTTCCTGTAGCACACGGTTGTAGATGCGGACATCGTTGATCCGACCGAAGAAATTATAGCCATTATCGCCCGGCAACATTTGGCCGATCGTCAGGTCGATGTCGCTGGTTGTAATGTCGCCGCTGGCGCTGGTACTTGACTCCAATTCGCCGTCGATATACATCGCCATGTCGCCATCACCATAGGTCACTGTCAGGTTGTACCAGTGGTTGGCGAGCACGGCTGCGTCTGAGTCGAGGTCGCTGGTTGCCGAGGCGCGCTTGACTGTCCATCGCACCTTCTGCTCCGGGATGATCGAGACCTTCCAACGGTTCTGCCAGGAACCGTGCGAGATGATAAAGGCTTCACGGTCCGGGTGCTCGTTGACACGGAACCAGAGGTTGATGGTCATCGCTTCGGTGAAATTGAGGGAGGGGTTGACCGGGATGCGGACATGATCATCCTCGCCATCGAACGCCAGGGCCAGACCGGGATTTCCGCCATTGTCCCCGGCGGGCAGGGCACCATGTACGGTTCCATGGTTTTCGAAACCGGAGGCATCGTTGCCATTCCCGTCGAGGTACCAGAGGCCAACATTGGAACCGACTGTCACCTCTACCGTGGCGCTGTCGAAGGCGCCGTCCGGATCGGAGACAGTACAGGTCAGCACCACACTTCCGAGGGCGTTCGGTGCAGTCCAGGTGACCGTTGCTCCCTCACCGCTGAAACTACCAGTGGGCGCGGTCCAGGAGTAGGAAAGCTCATCGCCGTCTGGATCGTTTGCCACACAAGAAACTGTCACCTCGCTGCCCATCTGGACCGCGACAGGATCGGCGGTTAAGCTGGTGATGAGCGGCGGCAGGTTGTCCAGCACCGAGATTGTGAGAGTATCCGACCGGATGCCGCTGCCGTCGCTGACATCCACCACGACATCATACTCCCCGGCCACTTCTGGAGCATTCCAGACAACCGTTGCACCTTCCCCAGTGAAACTGCCTACCTCACTGCTCCACTCGTAGCTCAGTTCTGAACCTTCGAAGTCCTCTGCCGAGCAGTAGAGGTCAATTGGCGCACCGATCAAGGCAGGGTTGGTGTCGGTGGCGAGAGCTTGGATACGTGGTGCACGGTTCCCGCCCTGGTCGGTGATGAAGTCCACGACCACATCATTGGCGAGCATCCTGCCGTGTGCATCGTGTGTGATACTCGCGCCGGATGGGATCAGGACTAAAAGCCGAGCTGCATCCTCAGGGATGGTAAAGGTGCTCGATCCGGTTACGCCGGTGGTCAACATCTGGTTGCTGACACAGTCGTAGACATCGACCGGGCTGTCGCCGACATCGAAAGTCAGGGTCTGCATGACATCGTAGGGGTTGTAGCTCAGGTACGAGGGATAGGCATCGTTGTGGTACCAGTCGGTTTTCAGAAGGTCGAGCAGCAGGATTCCCTCGACCGGTGTAGTCGACAGCATTCCGCCGAGGTAGCCGACATGGCTGGATGCATAGAGCATCAGGTTGGTCGCACCCCAGCCGCCGGACGATGCATCGCCGGTGGCGAAGGGACTGAACCCATTCCACTCCTCGCGCATCGACTCATGACCGATCCATGAGTTCGGGTCGTGCGCTTCGGACCACCATTCGCTGTCCTGGTGGTCACCGTCGAGGGAGTAGGGGTAGAAGAGACGAGTGGCATTGGCGAGGTTCAGCACCCATTTGCCGATCGCGCGAGCGTAACGGTCATCGTACCGCACCATCGGAACCAGTGTGGACGCTTGCTGGAAACCATTCATCATGAAAGCGTAATCGTTGTTACCCGTCGCCTCACCGATCAGCCCATCTACATCGAAACCGCCCCAGTTGCCGAGGATGACACCCCAGTTGCGCAACGATCCCACCTCGAAACACCAGTTGACCAGCTGCTCGAGGTCGTAATCCGTGCCCAACTCGCCATTCATCCGTGCCGCGATATACGCTCCGTACGCCAGCTGCAGCTCGTAGGAGGGGTTGGAGGTACGGCTGTCGAGGAATTCCATCGCCTGTTCGGCGGCGATACGATACTCTTCGTTGCCGGTTTCGTTGTACGCCATGTAGAGGATCCACGCGATCGCTCCGGCGGCTTCCGGTTCACGGACCCCTTCATTGAGCGGGGTCATATCGGAAAAGGAGAAGGCGCGGTAGTTCATGTTGGGGGTGGTCCAGGGGGTCGTGCTGCCGCCGAGGGTCTGGACACAAGCAGTGAACTGGTCCGCGACGCTTTCGAACTGGTAATCAAACTCTCCAGTGCCGGGGTAGAGGTCGCGCAGTTGGTAGAAGAAGATGTTTGGCATCGTCTCATACCACCAGTCACTGCCGGACTGGGCGATGAAACCATTGAGGTAGACATTCTCTTCCGCGCGGTTATTGAAATACTCCTCGCACATCAAGACGAAGTTGTTGCCATCCTGGTTACTCTTGTCGATTCCGACCAGCGAAGCACCGACCACGGCTGGGATGGCATTGATCGCTTCCGTGTGGTAGTCGTAGGGAGTACCGACGACCGTATCCAGTCCGAAGCTGGGATGGTCCGGGTAGTTGACCGGGTTGGGGTTCCACCAGATAAAGGGCTGGTACTGCCCGGAGGCGGAGAAATCGAAGACAAACGAGTCGTAGCCTTGGGCGACTGCTTCCCAATCACGCATGTCGTAGGGCTGAGGCATGCCCGGCATCTGCTCAACGCGTGGGATGTCGATTTGCTGGGCGAGCGACGGCAGGCTTGCCAGAATGAAGAGGGAAAGCAGGGTGAATCGTGCGATAGAGCGATGCATGGCAGACTCCGTGCTCGGCGAAAGTGGGGGCTGAATGATCTCCTAATATAGCACGCTAACCCCGTTTCTCGAACCGGTTCGATAAATCTACGCAAAATCCGCCATTGGTTGGCTGGGGTGAACTAGGCGACTGTTACGCGGTGTTTGTCAAGGCACATCTTCACGGTCCGCAATATCGCGCCTGAGGTAGATGGGGTAATCGTCTCGCACCGCGACCTCGATGTAGTTCTCATCGAGGAAACGCATCAGGCCCGGGCTGCCCTTCATCGGGTACTTGCCCCAGAAACGGAGATTCGGGGTGGCGGTGTCGATGATCGCTTCCGGCGGATCGTTCCGCAGGTCCTGCATCAGCAGCTGCCAACTGCCCGGAACAATGTGCTCGGTGGTGTTGATGTGACGGTCCGCATTGACCCACGGAATCAACCCGACCAGGTAGTTGCAGTTGATAAAACGGGTCGGGCAGTCACGTTCCGCGTGAACATAGATGTCCGGCGCGAACCCCCAGACCCACATCTCTTCACCCGATTCGAGGAAGGCGTCCAATTGGTGGACCAGTGGTTTGTAGGGTTCGACGAATCGTGGGTCGGGGTTTTCACCCCAGCGCAGCGAATAGGATCCCGCGTGGAAGTAAAGGATGGGGGAGAGCAGGCCAGTCAGCACGACTATTCCTGCGGTCAGGGCAGTAATCGAATTCCAACGTGCGCCCGCTTGGCGCATTTCACGGATCAGCAGCCCGACTCCTTCTCCCGCAAGCCATCCTGCGAACGCGGCTGCGGGGAGGAAGTAGTGGCCGAAGAGACGGCCTCCCATGATCCCGACCACAAACCCCGCTAACAAGCCGAGGCCAAGCACCATACGCGCCGGATCGTTGGGCAAACGGCGTGAAGATCGTCCCACCAGTTTCGCCACCACCAACGCTACCACAAGGAATTGTGGAAAGCCCCACTGCCAGGCGGTTTGCAGCAGCCCGTAGAAGAAGCTCCCGCCATACCCGCCTACCCCCAGGTAGAGGATGTTGTAGCGGATATAGGTCGCCCAATAGGAGGGAAGGCCTCCCTGCACAAAGAGGGGCAGCACCAGCAGGAGATAGGCAGCAAAGGCGAGCAGCACACTCTTGACCAGCAGCCAGAGGACCGGCAGCTCGTTGTCTCCGGCACGTACCCGCACGATTCCCGCCCCAAGCAGCACCGCGCCACCGAGAAAGAGGGCATGAATTTTAAACCAGATGGCAAAGGCCCATAGGATGGCAATGGGGATGGCACGAAACCTTCCGCCTTGTGCCCACCGCATCACCAAAAAGGTGAAGGCGAGCAGGAAGGGAACCAGAAACGTTTCAGTCAGGGCGGCGACCGCATCGAGCGCCAGGTAGCCACCAAGGGAAACCGCTGTCAAACTTGCCGCTACAATCCCGGCCAGGGAACCGTGCCGTTTACGGACCGCCGCACCGACAAGCAGGCTCGAGATGAGGTGAGCCAATAGTGCGACGAAACGAATCGCCACCATGTTCCAGCTGCCGAAGAGAACGAATACCAGCCAGTAGAGGGTGAAGATTCCCGGCGCAGCATGGTCCCAAGCGTCACGATACGGCAACCCGCCCTGCTGCATCGCACGTGCCACCATCGCATAAAGGCCCTCGTCCTCGTTCAGCGTCGGTACACCGAAATAGGGGAGACGTATGGCGATGATCACGAGCAACGGTACCCCGACCAGCAGAAGCAGAGAGAGGAAACGTGGCATAGGAGTAGGGTCGTCCGATGGAAAAGTGCTGCGACGCATTAATGGGACCTCCGTTCAGTGCGTACCTAAGGTACATGATCGGAAGTCCCGTTGCGAGATGTCTACTTAGGAAACGGAAGCCATAAACGGTCGATCAACGGAGCAGAGTTACCCTCATCAACTGGCTTTCCTGCGAGGTAGCGGCCTGGATGAAGTAGGATCCGGAGCTGGCACGCAGTCCACCAGAGGATAGACCATTCCAGACGAGCTCCGTTCTGCCGGTTGGCAGCGACCCTTCATGAAGCGAAGTGACCTGTCGCCCCATCATGTCGAAGACACGGATCATCACTTCGTCACGATTAGACAGGGTGACCGTGAATCGTGTTCCCGCATTGAAGGGGTTCGGATAGTTGGGACCGAGTTCGAAGCTCTCGGGGAGGCGATTTGGAGTCTCGCCTACCGAGGTCTCATTCAAGAGGATGCGACGCAACAGGTTGTTGTCGTTTTCCGATACATAGAGCGTGTCTCCATTCGGACTGGCGGCAATGCCATCCGGGTCTCGAAATGATGCCTGAATGCCGTAGCCATCAACTGAGGAGGCGATCCCGCTCCCCGCGAAATGCTCGAAAGTACCATCCGGGGCGATCCGATAAATCTTGTTGCTGCCCGTCGCAGTGAGATAGAGGAAACCATCCAACCATTCGATGAATCCGATAGGATTGTCTTCCACATTGCACAGCAATTCTTTTTCTCCGGCGCTATCTACCTTCCAGATGTCGCTGTCCTCCAGGTCGGCCACGTAGATGTAGCCCTCTGCATCACGTGTCACCCCAACCGGCTGGCTGAACCCGGTGGCGAAGATGGTCGATTCACCTTCGGGAGTTACTTTGTACAAACGGTTCGAACCGTACGCCGTGATATAGAGGTTGCCCTCATCATCGAAGACGAGACCAGCAGGTTGATTGATACCGGTTGCCACGTCGGTTTTGGTCCCTTCGGCATCTATACGAATCACCTTGCTGCCGTAGAAAACAGCACAATAGAGGTCCCCATCCGGTCCAAATGCGAGTCCGGCTGGGCGAGTGATCGAGGAGGCGATCAGGGTGTGAGATTCACCGTCGGGAGTGAACGCATTAATCGTGGTCCCGTTAAACCCGGATCCAAACAGGTCAGATGCGTACACCATTCCCGAAGAATGGACAACGAGACCGTTGTTTACCCGCGGAGTGGGCCCCGCAACCGTTTCAACTCGTTGTGCGAAGGCGGAAAAAGCGATGGATAGAACCAGGGCGACGAGGGCAAGCTGCTTCATCGGATCCCCACATTTGTCTGCTCCGGCTCAGGAACAACCCGTGTGGACCTGAGATGATACATGTTGTACGCAGGACCCGCAAGACAGCCCATAAAACTGCAGGAGTTTGTCGCACCAAACATGCCGTATCCTTCCCTTACCAATCTGACCGAGAGTCGTTGCGATCATCGTCCCCGTCATGCACATTTGATGCAGTCCCCTTTTTTCTTTGGGATAGCGAATAAACAATCATTTCTGGCACACCAGAGCGGTGCGTCAACCGGGAGGCGGGCATGCTTGGAACGATTATCTGGATCGGTGTCTTCGTGGTACTGGTCGCGTGGCTGGTGGGGGTGTACAACGGTCTCGTGGCCTTACGAAACCAGGTGAAAAATGCCTGGGCACAGATTGATGTGCAGTTGAAGCGACGTCATGACCTGATCCCGAACCTGGTCGAAGTGGTCAAGGACTACATGTCCTACGAGCAGGAGACCCTGCAGAAGGTGATCGAAGCGCGTCAGCAGGCGGTTGATGCATCCGGCGTGGCCGACACCTCCCAGGCGGAGAATATGTTGAGCGGCGCTCTCCGTCAACTCTTCGCCCTTGTCGAAAACTACCCCGATCTCAAGGCGAATCAGAATGTCGCCCAGCTCCAGGAAGAGCTGACCAGCACGGAAAACAAGATTGCGTTCGCACGACAGTACTACAACGATTCGGTCATGCGCGTCAACAACAAAGTGGAACAGTTCCCCTCGAATGTGATCGCGAACATGACTGGCTTCAAGAAGGAAGAGCACTACGAAGTGCCAGCTGAAGAACGTGAGAATGTGAAGGTCGATCTCCGCTGAGGCGTGTCCGATGAAAAGCTGTCCGCACTGCGGATATGATCAGACGCCGGACGAGATGCTGATGTGCAGTCTCTGCGGGGAGGTGTTGTCTGCCGAACCGAAGATTGGTCGCGCCAGCAACCAGCAGGCGTCCGAAAAACCCCTTCCAGAAGGCAAGCCGCCTCCAGCCATGGCGGCGGTTGGTACGGCTGGTGGAGGGGGTGGGTCGTTGAACGACTCTCCGTCCGGCCAGAGACGCGACTTCGCCGAAGACATCCGCAGCAACCAACGCAACACCATCCTCCTGATCACCCTTCTCTTCATCCTGCTCGGTGCTATCGGCTGGGCGGTCGGCTACTGGTTCGGCTTCGAGGAGCACGGGATCGTCATCGCACTGGGTATCGGTGTGTTCATGTCCGTCGGCGCCTGGTTTGGCGGGGACAAGGCGATTCTCGGCATTGCCGGTGCGAAGGAAGCGGACCCGGTGAAGGATATTCGCCTGGTCAACATTGTCGACGAAATGCGTCTCGCCAGCGGCCTGCCGATGCCACGTGTCTACATCATCGAAACGGGTGAGGCGAATGCCTTCGCGACGGGACGTGACCCGGACCATGCCTCAGTCACGGTTACCCGTGGCCTGATGAACTTACTGAACCGTGAGGAGTTGCAGGGCGTCGTTGCACACGAGATGGCTCATGTCCGAAATTTCGATATCCGTTACATGATGTTGGTTGCTGCATTGGTGGGATCGGTCGTGCTGATGGCCGACATGGTCCGTCGCTACTGGTGGATCGGTGGCATAGGCGGCGGTAGACGGTCCGGGGGGGGACGCAGCGGGGGAGGTGGCTACATACAGCTCATCCTGTTTGTCGTCTCGCTGCTTCTGATTATCCTCGCGCCGCTTTTTGCGATGCTTCTGCAGATGTCCATCAGCCGGAACCGAGAATTTCTCGCCGATGCGAGGTCGGTCGAGCTGACTCGCAACCCCGAGGGGCTCGCATCAGCCTTAAACAAGATCGACCGTCACGCCTTCGACTCGGCGCTTGAGACGAAGTACGATGACCTCGGGCCGGACGAGCGACGCACCGCCAACCGTGCGATGCAGCATCTTTATATCGTGAATCCGGTGAAATCGATTGACGAATACACCGCCAGCGCCTTCGCAACCCACCCCCCGATCCGGAAACGGATCGAACGGTTGAGGGCGATGGTATAAATTGGCTGAAATCGTGAGCCCGTGTCATCCCGGGCTTGACCCGGGATCCAGCCTCCAATGGTAGGCGAGGCTAGGGTAGTAGAGCTGTGGCAGACCGTGCGGGGGCGATTGAGTGGTCGTTGCGTCCGATCCGTAGATCGGACGCAGAGTTCGCGCTGGTAGCGCGATCATCTGTCAGGTCATCGCCACGCTACGGATCTGACAGAACTCGATTCAGGGTGGCCCGGGCTACCCACGTAGAAACATGCACGAACAGAGGCACCCATGAAATCCCACCGTAAAGAACTCTGGTTCCAGATCCCCAATCGCAGGGGGTTTGTCAACATTACGCCTGAGGTGCAGCAGGCCATCGACGAGAGCGGCGTGCACGAGGGGCTGGTGCTGGTCAATGCGATGCACATCACCGCGTCGGTTTTCATCAACGATGATGAGCACGGCCTTCACCACGACTACGAGAAATGGCTGGAGACGCTCGCGCCACACGCTCCCATCGAGCAGTATCGTCACAACGACACCGGCGAGGACAATGCCGATGCGCACATGAAACGGCAACTGATGGGCCGTGAAGTGGTCTGCGCGATCACAGAGGGGCAGCTCGATTTTGGTCCTTGGGAACAGATCTTCTATGGTGAGTTCGATGGACGCAGGCGGAAACGTGTGCTGGTGAAAATCATCGGTGAATAGAAGCTGAACTGAACACCGATCCTGAAACAGGCAGGGGGAACAGTGGCACAGCTGCTCTTATCTATCGTGCTCTTCTGGTTCTTGACGGTTTATGTCACCCAGGACATCAAGATTGATCTCTACACGGCAGGCGTGTGGACATTTCTTTCGATTGCCTTCGCGGTACTGGTAGTCTGGGTTCTTCCCACCATGTTTCCAGATGTGCCGCCGGTGGTGGTGGTCGTGGTCACTATTCTTGCCCAAATGTCAATTCTAGGCATCGCCCTTCGGTATCGTTTCTATGTCACCAAAAGCCGTGATTTGATCACGATTCTCGGTGGGTTTTTCATTGGTAGCCTGATTATCGGGTTTGTCCTCTAACTTGCGCTGACTCGTCTTGCACGGGGGCTGTACGATGCAGGAACTATGGTATGTGGCTTCGTTTTTCATCTTCCTGATTGGTTGGGTCATTTTTCTCGATGGCAAACAGTTTTTCCGAGTCATAGGTGTTCTCTTTGTGAATACCGTAATCGGGGTTCTTGTCCTGGCCATGCTTGGATTCCCAACGGACCAGCAGACTCTCCTCCTCTCTGGGATCATCGCATCGGTTCTGCAAATCGGATTATTCCTCTTCGCAGCGAGGAAGCTTTTCACGGTGGAGGGGTGGCGTCTTCACGGCATTGTGGTGACCTACGCCTTCGGTGCGCTGGTGTTTAACCTCGTGGCGGTGTAGGCGGCTTTGGTTTGTGGCTGCCAGGTTGGATGGCCTGCATCTTCGCGCGACCACATTTTGGACACACCCACTTTCGCTTCTTGTGGAAGGAGCGCTTCTCCTCACGCATTTTTACGTTGCAGTGTTTGCAGGTCATTGCCCTTCTGCCATCCTGTTTCCCTTGCCCAAAGATAGCTCACCAGATTCTGTCTTGCTTCCTGCTTGGTAGTCACTTGCATAGGCGAGAGATGCGGATTGGTAGTAAGTAGATGTAACCGTCATTGATTCGGAGCGTCTAACAATTGTTACCTCGAATCGGCGCGGAGCCCGCCAGTATCTGCCAAGGAGGCATGTCTATGTGGGCAAATTACCTAAAGATTGCGTTACGCAACCTGACCAAGCACAAAACATACAGTTTGATCAATATCCTCGGTCTAGCCATAGGGATGGCTGCTGCGTTGCTCATCCTGCTGTTCATTCGCAGCGAACTAAGCTACGACCGCTACCATGAACATGCGGACCGCATCTATCGTGTGGTGCGTGATTTCCACGACCGTTCCGGCGATGTCAGCCTCCGTCTCGCCCACGTCGCTCCCGCCTTTCCAATGATGATTCCCGAGGAAGTTCCCGAAGTGGAGGTGCTGGCACGTACTTGGGAGGGGGGACAGTGGCTGATCGATACGGGGGGCAAGCAGGGGGTTGAACGAAGTGTTTCCTTCGCTGATCCGGAACTGTTTGACATCCTGACCATCCCGATGGTCAAAGGCGATGGCCCAACCGCCCTGTCCGAACCCTTCAGTCTGATTCTTTCTGAAACAATGGCCCGCAAGTACTTCGGGGAAGAAAATCCTCTTGGTAAGCAAGTAAAGGTCGATGATGAATTCCTCGTCAAGGTAGGCGGGGTGATGGCAGATTTTCCGGAAAATACCTACTGGCATACGGATATCCTCTTCTCTTTCAAAAGCCTTGAAGCCTATTTCGGTCCAGAAGAATTCAATGATCAAAACTTTGGCAGCAACAACTACACAACATTGGTTCGTCTCCCGGCTGAAACCGATCCGAAAATTGTCGAAGCAAAATTCGACGATATGCTGGATCGTCGTATGAACACCTTCGAGCACAGCGATGGCAGCATTGGCCATGCAAGCGAATGGACCCACCTCTACCTTCAGCCGATCCCGTGGATTCACCTGAACTCGGACCGTGAGGATGAGATCGAGGCCAATGGCGACATTCGATATGTTTACTTGATGGGCCTTATCGCTTTGATGATTCTGGCGATTGCCTGCATTAATTTCATGAATCTCGCCACAGCTCGTTCGGCAGACCGTGCCCGTGAGGTTGGCCTGCGCAAGGTGATTGGTGCCAATCGCAGGCTACTGATTCTCCAATTTCTCGGCGAATCAATGGTGATTACTGTTGTCGCGATGCTTCTTGCGATTTTCCTCGTACAGTTGTCACTTCCACTGTTCAGCCAGTTTATTGGCAGAACTCTGCAGCTTAACCCCTTCTCGTCTCCGATTGATTTCGGGGCGTTGGCAGTTTTCCTGCTTCTTGTTGGGTTGGCATCAGGCACCTATCCCGCTTTTTACCTGAGTGCATTTCAGCCCGTACGGATTCTACGTGGTGAAATCACACGGGGGCGTGGGGGTGCGCGTTTGAGGAAATCGCTCGTTGTCTTCCAGTTCGCGGTCTCGGTCGGCCTGATTCTCTGTGTCGGTGTTGTTCAAAAACAGCTCAGCTACATGCAGGCTGCCAAACTCGGCTTCGACAAGGAAAACGTGGTTGGATTTGGTGCCAATGGTGCGATTCGTGGAGATTGGAACCGTTTCAAGCAACGCCTACTTGCCAACCCTGGGATTGTATCGGTAACAGCCGGCAGCCGTCTTCCGGGGGGACGTTTGCTCGACTCCGGGGGCGGTTCCATAGAACTGGATGGCGAGATGGCATCCTTTCCGGTCCGGCTCCCCGATGTCCGTGTGGACCATGACTACTTCTCAACACTTGGAATGGAGCTTGTCGCAGGACGTGGGTTCCGTGTTGATCATCCAACCGACTCGACTGAAGCATTTGTCATCAACGAGGAAGCGGCAACAAAACTGGGATTCAGTAGCCCTGAGCAAGCTGTCGGGACACCGATGACCTACCGAGATCATGATGGACGGGTTATCGGGGTGGTACGTGACTTCCACTTCGAATCCTTCCGCAATTCGATCACCCCGATCGTCTTCTACATCGCACCGGAGAGCTACCGGAATGTCATCATCCGACTGGCAGCTTCAGCTATCCCGGAAACGATTGATGAGATCAAACAGGTGTACAGCGAGTATGAAACCCGTTTTCCGCCGAGGATCAGTTTCCTCGACGAACGGTTGGATCGTCAATACACTGCAGAACGTCGTCTGATGACCATTTTCGCATTCTTTGCTAGCCTGGCGGTCTTTGTCGGTTGCCTCGGGTTGGTCGGGTTGGCATCCTTTACGGCTGAGCGTCGCACAAAAGAGATCGGCATCCGCAAGACTCTGGGTGCATCGGTACGGAATATTGTCGGGCTGCTGACAGGGGAATTTGTGCTGCTGGTCCTGATCGGGACCGCCATCGCCTGGCCGATCGCGGGATGGCTGATGAACCGTTGGCTCGAAGGCTTCGCCTACCGGACGGAACTGGGCATCTCCCTCTTCCTCCTTTCTGGCGCGGCGGCACTGGTTGTTGCCTTGATTTCGGTGGTCACACAAGCCTTGCGCGCAGCCAACACCGATCCGGCTAAAGCGCTAAGAACTGAGTGATTCATACCTGGGGAGTTCATGAAACGAGGGGAAACAGGGCGGCAATGAGTTCTCCTTTTCGTTCACTATTCGATCAAGACGGCTGTTTTTTCCAGACTCACGCTGACTGTGGAGACTGAATCTGGACTGACCAGTACGCTGTCGATGACGTATGAACTAAAACCAGTTGCTGAGAATTTTAACTTGTAGATACCAGGGATGAGTTGGTCAATTTGGTACGAGCCTTCAAGATCAGTTCCTGCTCCAATTTTGGTACCTGGAACGAAGACATTAGCATTCAATAATGCTTTCACCATTCAACCGAATACTGACCTTTCCCTGAATGCAACGCAAGGAACTATCTGCCTTGGATTGGGCACTTGTGGCTAATGGCAGGAAGATTGTGAGGATGAAGAACAGGATTATCTTTTGCATGGTAGCAGCCCACATTATCTTTCGGTGGCTTGATTGCCTTACAAGTTGGGTCTACTCATCTTACCAACAGCTATCCGGTGATCCCCCACTGTCTAAGTAGAGTCCTCATCCGGTCAGTGTGCGTGCCCGCCCAGAATAGACGACCACAGTCGGGGCAGGTCTGGTAGTGTTTGGGATCGAGCCCATAGCGCACACGGACCAGCGGTGGCGCCGCCGCTTCGATTTCTGGAACAGTCGCTTCTCGCAGCTGGCCATTGCAGGCCATGCACCGGGTGAAGGGAGCGGTGTGAGATCGCAGATTAAAACGATCCAGCACCTCCTGCATCTGCTTGAAAGAGTTCCTATTTCGTAGTAGTGCACCCCACCGTACCGCACGATGCATCAGCAGGCGACGGTCGCAGGTTAGCAGAATACGATCATCATCCGCCGAGGTACCTACGAGAGCAGGATCGCCGATGTCCTCTGCGTGGTAATGGGTGTCGATTCCCGCCAGGCGCATGTAGCCCGCAAGCCGTCCCAAATGAACATCGAGCAGGAAGGCTGGTGAGTCAGGAAGGGGCGGGACATCCAGCGACAAGCCCGTCTCTCCAACCGGATCCACGACGAGTTCATCCCCTTCGGCAAGGTGATCGTCCCAGGTAG
Source organism: bacterium (assembly GCA_020444265.1). Lineage (GTDB taxonomy): Bacteria > Electryoneota > Electryoneia > Electryoneales > Electryoneaceae > JAHLLH01. The sequence goes on along the minus strand of JAHLLH010000005.1, from coordinate 300,475 downwards.
CAGGCTGGCTGTTCAGAGTCAATGATCCGACTTCGACATGGGGGATGCCTTGTGCCTGCACACCATCAAACAGCGAGCTGCCGGGAGTGACGAGAGTGGTTCGTTCAGCCACGCCGTCATGACGCTTTGACAGCACAGCGAGGTCGCCGTTCAGGATGATGGTGATCTCTACCATGCTCAAAGATAACGGTTAGTGCTGCCGACGCACTCGTCCTGCTGGTCAATTCCAATCAAACGTCCAGATTCCTTGAGCGATTAAGGAACGATAGGTATACTCTGGAGAAGGACGAAAGCGAGAGGGGGTACCATGAGTTCGCAAGAAGGAAGTGTATGCCACATCGAGCTCTACGCTCGAACGCTCGAAGAGAGTGCCCAGTTCTATGTAGAGCTGTTCGGATGGTCGACGACTCCCCATGACTTGGGCTATCTCTTCTGGAAGGATACTGCTGGGAACAGCGGTGGATTCACCACAGCGGGTGCGCCGGTGACCAATCCTGCTGCAACTATCTACCTGCATGTCGCGGACATCCCAAAAATGCTGAAACAGATTGAGCAGGCCGGGGGGACAACCATCCGGGAGAAGACGGATATCGGGGGCGGGAACGGCTACTACGCCCTCTTCCGTGATCCAGCAGGAAACAACATCGGCTTGCAATGCGGCGAATAGCTGTATAGCTGAACAAGTAAAACGATCCGGCATATAAACTGCCGGATCGTTCTACTTGATCTAAGTGCAGAACTTGGCTGTGGTCGATGCATACTCTTCAAGCAATCGCTGCATCAGCTCTGCAACGGTCGGGACATCCCGGATCAGTCCGGACCCCTGACCCGCCTCGACCTGGCCTTCTTCCAGGTCGCCCTCGAAGATGCCCAAACGTTCCCGTTTCGAACCGAGGATCTCTTTCAGCTCCTCTGGTGATGCACCCTGCTCCTCTGCCGCACGGACCCGTTCGGTCCAGGCGTTGCGAAACATGCGTGCCGGGCCGATCTGACGGAGGTGGAAGACCGTGGCACGGTCATCGGCGCTGACCACCGCCTGCTTGTAGTTGTCATGCGCGCTCGATTCGACCGTCGCTGCAAAGCGTGTTCCGATCTGCACGCCTGATGCCCCGAGTGCCAACGCTGCAGCGATTCCTTGTCCATCGGCGATCCCTCCCGCTGCCAGCACCGGAATCGAGACCGCATCAACCACCTGCGGAATCAGCGAAAACGTTGTCACCATGTCGACACCGTTGTGCCCGCCGGCTTCGAATCCCTCCGCAACCACCAGGTCACACCCGGCATCCTCGACCTTCTTCGCAAACGTCACCCCCGGGACCACATGGGCGACCACACAACCCGCCTCCTTGAATCGAGGCGTGAACCGTTTCGCGCTTCCCGCCGAGCCGAAGATGATCTTGACCTCTTCTTCGAGGACGACTTGGACAAGGTCTTCGACATCGCCTCTGAGCAGGGGAATATTCACGCCGAACGGCTTCAAGGTCAGCCTGCGCGCCTTGCGAATCTGTTCACGCAAGAGGTCGGGCTTCATCGAACCGGCACCGATCAACCCTAATCCGCCAGCATTCGAGACGGCAGCGGCCAGTTTCGCACCGGATGCCCAGACCATCCCCGCCTGGATAATGGGAGTGTCAATACCGAGAAGTTGCTGTACACGTTGGTCGGGAAAGGAAGCGGTCTGCATGGATCCACCTGAGTTGGGTCATGGTTCAGACAGGAAGATACAACCTCTGATACCAAAGGGCAGGGGGAGAGGTGAGTGAAGCAGGTGTTGAAGGGTCAAGCTAGCGGGTGATCCCAAAAACGGGGGTCATGCGAGAGGGTTCATAGGATTCGTAGTCAATGGTAACCCAACCGAGGAAGATTTTGAATTTTGCCTGGAGTGGCCAGGCACGATCATCATGGCTGTAGAGCCCTTGAAATTCCCCGGTCATCCCCGCGATACCTGAGTAGTGCATAATGCCATCGAGGTAAATGGTTGGCGTGCGAACACCGTCCACCTTGTACGTCGGACCTTCGCCATGGTTATTAATGATGGTCTTTTCGAATCCCCCGCTTAGCTCGACAGTGGCCTTGCCGCTTAAGCCCGCCATCACAAATTGCTGGGCGATCCAGAGCTGGCTGGATGCATCGAAGACATGGGGCGGGAGAGGATGGGAGGCGACTTCCCAGTAGCCGTTCCCCAAGCGGGAATACTCACGGAACTGGCCGGAATCGTAGTCCGAAAGGTACGTTTTGGTCGCTTTGTACCCGAGCTCGTCATACCGCATCTCGAGCAAGGGGACATGATCAAGATCGCGGTCAATCCAGGCATAGAAGGTATCTGCGATGGTGACAAACGGGATCCCCGGCAGGGAGGAGGCGATGTATCGTGCCTCCCAGACCGACTCGCCACGATACTCCCCTTCGATCACATCAATCTGCAGGTGGCCGATGGTGATAATGCCCCAACGGACCTTGTAATCGAGACGAAGTCCGGCGGGCATGACCACTTCCGGATCGACGTATGGGGTGCCGTTGTCGAGGTGACTCGCGACATACTCGATGGGCCAGCTATCCGTTACTTGTGGGTCGAATCGCTGTAGACGTTCCAGCATTTGGCCCCGATCTCCACCCTTTGGGTAGAGGGATAGGTATTCACGAGTGATGCGGGTTGCATTCGCTGTGTCGTCAAGGGTTTCATAAAGCTCTGCTAAGGGCACCAGGATTTCGGCGTAGGGGAAACGGTCATACCCTTCGAGCAGGATTTCGAGCGCTTGCTGAGGCTTGTCCATGCTGAGGTAGGTGGTTGCTAACTCCGTGTAAGCTGGCGCATAGCAACGATCCCGTCCGAATGCTTTCTCCAGCGCTTCCACCGCTTCGGCATGCCGTCCCTGCAAACGCAGGTTCCGTCCCAGGTCCACTGAGGACTCGAAATATCCCTTATCCAGTTTGACTGCTTCACGCAGGTAACCTTCCCCCTCGATCAACAACCCCTCGTCGGTCAGGGCAGTTCCGAGCGACCAGGGGACGAGAAAGACCTCAGGATCGGCTTCGTACGCCTTACGGAACCACTGCAGCCCGCTGCCCTCGTCGTTGATGCGTTCGGCGAGACCGCGGTTGTACAACTGCGCAGCGGTTACTGTATCCGCCGGACCCATCATCAGGCTCAACGCCTCCAGCGCTTCTGCCGGTTTCGCCTGGAGGAAGAGGGTGTCCACATAGCTGGGGGTGGTAGCGTGTTTCCCTGTGCTTTGGACACGGGTGATCTGGGCGTTCGCTTCGGTGGCCAGCAGGGAGATCAGGAACAATGTCACAGTGGCCGTACGCCGCATGGTCAGTCTCACAGGTCGGCCCCGAAGAAGAGTCTCACCAGTGCCAACGACAACCCTTCCCAATAGGTAATGATCATCAAGGCCACCAGTAAGATGGCGATGAAGGGCAGCGCGGAGCGGTAGAGGGTTAAGACTGGCTTGCGGAATCGGAAACTCGAGATGAACAGGTTTAGGCCAACCGGAGGGGTCATGTAGCCGATTTCGAGGTTAGTCAGGAAGATGATACCGAGGTGGACTGGATCGATGCCGAATTCCATCGCGATTGGCAGGATCAACGGAACCACGACAATGATGGCGGAAAAGATGTCCATCAACGCGCCGACGATCAGCAGGAAGATGTTCAGCGCGATCAGGAAGGTCCATTTCGATGAGATTGTGCTGCGGATCGTCTCGAAAATAGCATTGGGCACTTCAGCATCAACCAGGTAATTGGTCAAGCCAAGAGCGCTGCCGAGGATGATAAGGATCCCGCCAACCAGTACCATTGATTCACGGGCGATGGCAGGTAGCTCACGTTTGAAATGGATGTCTTTGTGAATGAAAACTTCGACAATCAGGAGGTACACCGCTGTTACCGAAGCTGCTTCGGTCGCGGTGAAAAAGCCGCCGTATATTCCTGCCAGCACGAGGATCGGCAACGGCAATTCCCAGCCCGCTTCTCGGATCGCGCCCCACGCTTCGCTCCACTTGAACTTCTGAGTAGGAATTTTGTTGAGGATCGCAGTCCGTCCCGCAAACAGCGACAAGACCAGGATCAGCAGGGTACCCGGCAGGATTCCAGCGATGAAAAGACGGTCCACCGAGATCGACGCGATCATCGCATAGAGAATAATCGGCAAACTGGGAGGAAAGAGCAGGCCGAGGCTGCCTGAGCTGGTCAGCAAACCAAGGGAAAATCGTTCGGGATACCCTTCTTTCAGCAGTACAGGGAAGAGCAACCCTCCGAGGGCGACAATGGTCACTCCGGATGCGCCGGTGAAAGCGGTGAAGAAGCTGCAGACCAGCAGGGAAACAATCGCAAGCCCGCCCGGCATCCAGCCAAACAAGGCATGGCTGACACGTACCAATCGTTTCGGAGCACCCGAATCGGCAAGCAGATAGCCTGCGAATGTAAAAAGCGGAATTGCAAGCAGGGTCGGCTGCGACGCCATACGATTCAGCTCGACAATCACAGCGACCGGCTCAATGTCCGCACCAATAAAGGCGACAATCGCAATCGCGGCGAGGACTGCAAACAGTGGAGCGCCAGCAAGGGCGAGCAGGAGCGAGCCGACAACTAGAAAGCCGGTCATGATGCGGCCTCCGTCTGCTCGGGCTTGCCGGATTTGGTCAGGGCCGGGGGTGCCGGTTCCGCGATTTTTCGGCCCAGCAGCAGGTTCAAGAGGACCTGGAAAGCGATCAGGAAGAATCCGATCGGAATGACAAGCTGGAAGTACCATGCTTCAAGACCGGGGAAAATCTCGGTCCCGAACTCATGTTCACCACGTACAAAAACAATCGCAGCCTGCCCCATCGCAGTGCTGACCACGATGGTAAAAAGACCGATCACCCAAGTGACAATCTTGCGTGCGGAGGTGGGGAGGATACGGGAAAAAACATCGATGGAAATTTGACGTCCCTGTCTGGCGGCCAGGGTGGCGCCGAACATGCCGACGGCGATCACCAGGTAGCGCAAAACCACGTCACCCCAGCCGATCCCTGTCGAAAAGAAGTTTCGCAGGATCACCTGAGTGAAAGAGATCAGCACCATGGAGGAGAGGAAAAAGACGACGAGCGTCGAGACGACTGCCGCGAGGATTTTATCCACCCTGTGCAACGCCGTCTTCACCGGTTACTGTCCCCCGTTCGCCCGGTACTTCTTCAATTCAACTTTGACCGAATCGAGCAGCTCCTGGCTGTAGAGTTGGCCGGTGAGTCGTTGACGCAGGGTTTCGCCCAGCTCCTTCTCGTAGCTGGCCATCTCTTCGCTCGAAGGTGGTTCGACCATTTTAATCCCGGCACGTTCCATCTCTTTAATGCCCTGATCGTTCTCGATCCGGCTTTCCAAAGTCAGCGCACGCATTTTTTCACGACTTCTGGTCAGGACGATTTCCTGATAGTCCGGCGGCATTTTGTCGAACATCTTCTTTGACATCAGTACCGCCCCCATCGAAACAGTCAACGGTGACGTGTTCATGTAGTTGACACGGGTGAACCACTGCAGGCTGATGGTCGCGACAGGCGACGAGTAGACCGCTTCAATCATACCTGTCTGCAAGCCGGTCAGAACTTCGGGGACCGAAAGCGGAACCGGTGAAATGTTGAGCGCATCAAACAGCGCGGTCGGAAGAGGATCCCCCTGCCATACCCAGACATTGAGCTCTTTCAACTGGCGCAGGTTGCTGACAGGCTTGGTCGAGAAGAAGTAAATGTTGCCCACTTCGGCCCAACCGAGCAAGACAAATCCTTTGTCTCTGAACTCTTGATCGTAAAAGGGTGTGAATTTCTGGGTGATGTAATCGAGCTCGTCAATGTTGTTGTAGAAGAATGGGAGCTCGAGCAGACGAATCGAGGGAAGCACTTCGCCGAGGCCATTCCCGGTAAACCCGGCCGCATGCAGCTGACCGAAACGGATTTTCCGGAGCACATCGGGCTCGTCCCCCTGCACCCCGCCGGCATAGATCTTGAAGCCCACCTCGCCGTTGGTTGCTTCTCGGACTTCTTTGTCCAGCTCACGCATATAGTTTTGCCAGGTTGATCCCTCGGGGGCGAGACTGGCAAACTTGATCTCGTACTTTGGTTTTTCCTTCGCCCAGCCCGGAACAGCCAATCCGATCAGCAGAGCAAGCACGAGCATCGTGGAAGCGTAGGATTTGCGAATCGTCATCAGGTTGTTCTGCTCCGTAAAAGTCGTGACAGGGGTACGCGCATCACCCCGGTTTCGTTCCTTCCGTAAGGTGCCGAGTTTCACAATGTACTTCCCTTAAAGGGGATGCACGCAAACTGGTGACTCGTACAGATGTGAACGTGGAGCCCCTGTTTACAAGTGGTTAGAGGTAATCCTCTAGGTTTTCCAGCAGGGTCTGGGCTTTGGACTGGGTGACCCGGTTGATGAGTCGAGTCCCCTCGGGCAGGGCACCCAGGTCCTGGTTCAGGATTTCTTCGAGGTGGCTGCGAGCGGCCTCACCATCCAGTGCGGGCAGGTCAACATACTTCACCCGGAAGAGCCGCCCGAGCAGCATCGAACCGTTGGTCATCTCCCATTGACGATCCAAATGATCTCGTGCCTTATCAGGGCTGCCGCCGAGGAAGGTGGAGCGAGCGCCGTAATAGGCACCGAAGAAGAGATGGGCCCCGCCGAAGTAGTAGAATTCATCGTGCTCGAGGACAAAACGCATCATCGCTTCAACTCGCGGCAGATTGCTTATCGCGGAGATGTCGTTGAGGGATAGCAATAGCGACGAGGCCCAGGAGTTAGCCATCCAAAAGACACCTGGAACAGCTTCAGCAGGCAGGTCGGCGACGGCCTGTTCGAACTCGCTGAACGAGTCGATGGCAAGCAGGTCCACACCGAACTCCTGCTTCAACCAACGGCTGCCGTAATCTCGTCCCCGTTTGTAAAGCTTTACCGCACGTTCTGGTGCTTCATCCTCAACAAATCCGAGACTGTAGGCGGTGAATCCTTGTGAGGCGAGCAGGGTCAGTTTCGAGTTTTCAGGGTCGCTGACCAGCAACCCTTCGATCAGTTTCAGGTTCGATTCGAGAGCCGTTTTCGCGAGGGCCAGGTCCTCCTCGGCCATCATCGCAGAAAAGCCGCCATCGATGATCGGAGCTGTCGCAGAACGCACCACCATTTGACGGACTCCGCACCCGTTTACGCTAATCAGCAGGAAGGCCGCCAGCAGGAAAAACTCAAGCTTCACTTGTCGATGCAGCCGCACCGTACACCTCATCACGTTTCTTCGAAAAATCATGTTTGCCAACCGCCATCGCCAGAAGGGTGGGAGCCACCTCACGGGCTTGTACGAGCATCTGACCCGCCAGTTGACGGATATCCCACTGGGCGTGAAGGTCCTCACGCAGACGGCTGATGTGGTACAATTCACGCCCGTTCGCTTGAAAGATGACACGGCGACGGTGCGCATTGGTCAATGCATAGGCTGCCGCCTGCGGGCAGACCTTCGCGATCTTCTCAGCCAACTCGATGGAGACTTCCATGATCTCGTTAAACAGCGGCTTGCCGCCCGCTGCCTCGACCGATTTCGGAACCGTCCACCCGAGCGAAGGATCGTACGGCCCCACAATCTGGGTCGCCATCCGGTGACGTTTCAGCTGACCATACCCGGCAGCAGAAAGGATGATCTCGTACGTGAATTTGGTCAGCTCGAACTCGCGCGGTGGCGGATCCCATTGCTGGGCATTGCGCAGTAGCTCATGCACGAGCATGATCCGTTCTTCGCTATCGAGTCGCTCTACCGTTTCCCGTGCCTGCGCCCAGCTACTTCCTTTGCTGTTGATCAGCAATGCAGTCAGGACCTGAGTGTCACCTTCTGGATCGTGTTCGAGCAGGGTGACCGTATCCGAATAGCCAGATGGCGCGCTGGGCCAGTAACACTGCCGCTCGAACTGATCAATTTCGTACTGGGTCGCGTCGGTGTACTTGATCAGCGAAGGGGCGATGCCGTGCAGAACGATACTCAACTGTTCCGCGTAAGCCTTTACTTCAACAAGTGGATGGGCGAAGCCATCACGCAACATGCCCTCGATGGTGCGAGCGTTGACCGTCATCCCGAACTGCGCCTGGGTTGCGAGGCTGACCACATAGCGTGCGTCTTCCGCGGCACGGCTTTTAGCATCCTTTTCCGCACGGTCGCTGCCCTCGTCGGTCAGGATCGGGATGAAGTAGTCCAACAGTTTCGGGTAGAGGGCGAAATAACCCTCATTCTGGCGACGGATCAGGGCGTGGAACTCCTCCTCGAACCCGGCGTCTACGATTTCCGGGGGGACGACAATGTCGCCATCGAGCTTGATATAGCGTTGGCTCTTCTCTGTAAACGAGGCGAGACGATGACGTTCGACCGCTTCAACCGCCAGGCGACTAATTCCAACGACATCGATGTTGAACGCGGCGTGTTCAGCCACCGAACTGTGCCCGAGACCGAAAATGATGTTGGAGTTGGAACGGCGAGCCTTCTCAACCTCGAAGCGCGCCTTGGCACGGATCTCCCCGACTTCCGCCGGGTTTCGGCTGATGCGTGCGTATGCCGCAGAGATGGTTTCTGGAGTGATTGCTTCCCGTGGGGGAGCCTCCCCGCCCTCATACGCTGCTGCTTCAAGCTGCGTGAGGGTATCATGATCCACGTTAAACCCCGCGAGGGTCACTTTCAGGGGGAGGGAATCACTCATGAACGCTCTCCTTGCATCCGGATGGTGAGTCGGTATGCTGCCTGGCGAAGCGAGGGGTCGAGCAGGACGATATCGCTCGCGCCGTTCTTCAACCAGCTGCGTATCTGTTCCTCTTTCGCACCACGCGAAAGGACAATGACATCGGCCTTATTTGCATGTGCCCAGGTGGTGGCACGGGACAGCAGGGCTTCCATCTCGACTTCAAACGATACCGCATCCAAGAGTACCCATTTCGGACGCTGTTTCTCCAATAGTGGGACAAGCCCCTCGAGACGGTTGAAACTGGTAAATGTGAAACCGGCTTTGCTCAGCGCGAGTCCGATTCGATAACGGAGACGTCCTTCCTGGCTGATAAGCAGGCAACGGCTTCCCTTTCCGATCTCCGTGCCCCCAAGGGCCCACACGATCCGTCGGTCAATCTCAGAATCTTTCATCTTCCGCGAAACGAGATCGAAAGCACCGAAGTCAACGAGATCGAGGCTTTCCGGTTCGCCATTTTCACCGGTTTGGAGAGAGGTATCATTCTCTGCGATCAGGTCAACTGCGGGGGGCACAGTGGTAAACCAGATCCGCGGGATGTCGCGGAATTTGGTGACGGAGCGCAGCAGTCGTTCGACACGGATCGCCTTGTCACCATATTGATCGAGGTTGCCGATGATCAGGTCACATCGCGCCTCAGCAACCGCTTCCGAGACGGCTTCCAAACTGTCGTCCTCGACCTGACGCAGCACACCTTTCTGCGAGATCAGGGTCGCCCAGCGTTCATCCTGCCCCAGCAGAACGATATGCGGCTGGAAGGCGGATGCGAGGGCATCGTGGCTGGTGCTGCGATACCCGACATCGGAGTGTTCCGTTTTTACCTTGCGTTGGCTCAATCCGGCCGCGATGCGCCAGATCTCTTCGACCATGGCCGTCACCTTCTGCCGGGCCAGACTGTCGAGCTTTTCGATTACACCCTCGAACCCACCACCACGCAATCGCTTAATCGTCATCCGGACTGGTATTTCAGGAGAGCCGTGTTCCAATCGCAGCGAGGCCTTCGGGACAGCATAGCCGTCCTCGCCGATTGATCCTTCGAGTTCTGCGTCGAAAAAGAGACGAGAAACGGTCATGCTGGAGGGATGAACCTCAATCCATTCGCCGAACCAGATCAATCCCAGCTCGATGCTGAAGGCATCACTCAGTTCTGCCACGTATTCCTGAGTGGTCCGTTTCAAGTCGAGCAAATCGGTTAATTCCACCGCAGGTTTGCCGTCAAATTCAACACGGTCTCCTACTGCGGCTGTAAAAGTGACAATCTCCTCGATGCCTGCATCGAATGTGCGTATCTCGCCATGAAGGGTAACGGGCTCGTTCCAGAAGCTTTCTTCGGGCATCGGAAGTAGAGCATCGGCCTTCAGGACAAGCTGTTCCTCAACCTCACGCACGCCAAGTACCTGGGAGACATAGGTCTCATGTCCACCGCGATGGAGACGGAAATAGCCTTTTTTGACACGAGGTTCATGAAACCAGACACTCCAATCTGTCGAGGGAGACTCGACAGCTTCCTCGGAGCGTTTCAGCAGACGTTGCAAAGAGGCAGAGAGACGCGTTTTTGCGGTCACGACCACAGGTTCCGTTGGGATTGCCCCCGGGTGCACGTCCCGGACGGGCAGTGGGTTGGATCAGGCGGTGAGGTCGATGGTCGAAGTGCCATCCGGGGGGGGTGGTCCCTTACGGGGTTCCTCTTCCGTCTGCTCTTCGGTCGATTCGTCCTTTTCGCCCTGCTTTTTCTTGCCCTTGTTCTTTTTCGGCAGATTCTGGAAGTTGTGCCGGAAATGAACAGGGGGTACACTCGAGGAACTGGCCACGAGACCTCCCTGGCAAGGATCTCAAGAGCTCATCATCCTACTAGAGAAAACTACGCTTTCAGCCGGTCGTGAACAAGCTTCCAGACGTGCGAATTCGAAAAACTGATGGAAGGGGAATAGTGTTAGATCACTTCGCAGGAGCTCGCGGGCAACCATCCCTGACGGCCATCGGCAAGACGTACTTCGCGCCAGTCTGAGAGTTGCTTGACAACCACCACTTTGGTGCCCTCATGCAGGGTGAAGGTAGTCAGCGACGTGGGGTCCGGTGCGGAATGCACGTCAACCGCATCGGTCATCACAATGGCACCCGGGTCACGATGATCCGCGGCAATGCGCAGCCCAACAAAGGCAATCGTGAGCAAGAAGAGCGCCGTCAGCCCAATCGTACTGCCACGTAACAGCTTCGCAAACAACGGCTTACGAACCAGCATCATCAGGACAAAACTGGTCGCAGAGAGAAGGGCTATAACCCAGGCGGCGATGGCAGTCACTTTAGGGTTGACCAGGTCACGGGCCCAGTCGAGCAGGTTCCAGATCGGGAGACGGGGTGGAGGTTGGATCCGGTCCACCGTTCGCGCACGTGCCAGATCGAGGTTGTAGCGCACATCTTTGTTGTGGGGCATGGCGCGTTGCGCGCGTTCATAAAAGAGAATCGCTGACCCGAGATGACCTGCTTTGAAGTGAGCGTTGCCGAGGTTGAACAGTACAGGGCCGGAGGTGTAACCCGAGGAAAGCACCCGTGTGTAGGCATCGATGGCAGTGAGGTACTCCCCTTCACGATAGGCGTCATCGCCCTGGCGAGCGAGCTCATCGATCGGAGAGGCGAATAGCGGACCGGCGGTGATCAGGGAAAACAAAAGGAGATACGGTAACAGCGTGCGAATGCGAAGAGACGCACTGTCCCCGAAGACCCTTGTTTTCACAGGAACTTTACCGGTTATCCACATTCCATCCACCTCTTTTTCACACAAGTTATCCCCACCTGAAAGCGAAACGAAGAATTATAACAATTCTCCTTAAACGACGTATAAACAAACAATAACGAGTGAGCGAAGTGTTAATATCCGATGAGCGTGATTCTTATCCACAGGATATCCACACGCTTGTGGAACATCTGTTATCCACCGTTTCACTGTCAACTCCGCTCAAGGGCCAGAGAACGGTCCACCTGCCCAATCCATCGTTGCGCTCGTTCGATCAATTCTGCGAGAGAATTTGCCTCTGCACCCTGCGGAGTGAATCGTGCCGAATCGCACAAATCGAGGACGGCAACCAACTCACGAACCGCGCTCTCAGACACATTCCGTTGCCCGAGTTCAGTAAGCAATCGTTGACGGTCCAACTGCCCCACAGGGATGCCGATTCGATCCGAGATGTAGCCAATCAGGCCACGAGCCAGGCCGGTGTAGCCCTCCTGGATTTCCCCTTTGGAAAGAAGGCTTCGAGCCGCAGACAACGCTTCTAAAGCACGTTTCGCAGCTTTCCTGCTGCGAACAAGGCCGGTTTGGCTGAGGAGTTTATCCTGGCGTTTCCGCAAGCCGAATCCCGCTGCGGCAACCCCGACTGGAATGAGATACGCCAGCCAATAGAGGGGACGTTCCTGCAATGGTGGTCCGTGACGACGAAGGCCATGATCTGCCTGGAGGATCCAACGGATATCTGTCCCCAGTGTCTCCACTTCGGACGGTGTATCGCTGCTTTCTGTATCCACTCCACTCCAGCCTGTCGCCGGTTGCACCTGGAGAGTATGTGCTGGTGCTTTTGGCGTCCGGTACTGCTTCGTCTTCGGGTCAAAGTAGCTGAATGAAACTGCCGGGATCGTCTGCTTCCCGGGTCGTCTGGGAATCAACAGCCAGGTGAAGCTTTTCGATCCGGTGATCACACCATTACTCGGCTGATGGCTTTCTTCTACCTGTGGTTCATACACTTCAAGGTCAGAGGGGAAGCTTATGTCGGGTGTTGGAATAAATCCGATGTTGCCTTCGCCAGAGATGGTAACGGTGAACGTAACCGACTCGTTGGTCCGGACCTGGTCCGTGTCTAAGCTGCTCCGGATACGGTAGTCACCCACCACATTCTCGAAATTTGCTGGACGGCCCTCTGTAGGCAGAGGTGCTACCTTGATGGTGATTGGATCGCTCTTGAGGTCTTCGTACTGAATCGACGAACTGAAGGGGTCGCTGAAAAAGCTGTCAAACAGGCTTTGCCGTTGATTCCGGCGCGCTTTCCGGTAGCCAATGGTTACATCCATCTCGCCAATCTTCAACTCGCCGGTTTTGGTTGGGAAAAGAATAAGTCGATGGAGATCGGCGGCATTGTAAAGCTGTCCGTTAACGTACTCCTGCCGAATGTCGGGTCGTTCAGGAACCGGCCATTGTTCACTCCAGAAACCTTCAGTGGAGGCGAGACGGTTCACATTGAAGGTTTTCACATCCTCCTGGTAATAGAGGGTGAAGATCAGTGTCAACGGTTCCTGAAAGCTGACCGACTGACTTGAAACGGTGGCTTCGAGGAACATCGATGGCAGCGTTTGAGCCCGTCGCGAAGCAGGGGGCGGGGTGGTCTGTTGACGTGTCGATGGACTCGATGTGCCGGGGGAACTCTGCTGGGTTGAACCGGCCGCACCGTTGGAGGCTACCTCGATGGTGATGCTTGTTCCGGTAATCTGCTTCCCTTTGCTGGTTACCGTCGGCCCTGTGATTGTGTAATCGCCCTTCCGCATGGCACGCAAGCGGTAGGTCAAGGTCCTGGTTGAGCTCATCTTGCCGTTGATGAACTGCATCGAGATATTGGAATTCGGACCTGAGACGATCTGGAAGGAGCTGGGCAGATTCACCGTCGGAGTCGGCAGGTTACCACTGCCACTAACCGTCACCTGGTAGAGAAATGTATTGCCTACTTCCACGGTTCGGGAGGAGACATCCGCTTTCACCTCGTCGACTGCGGCCCGGCTTGGGGACACGAGAAAGAGGAGGAGCAGGAGCGCCAGTCCCCATCTGGATGATTGCTTCGTGTATGTACCTGCCCGTTTCACAATCGCTACCACGGTTTTGCTGAGTTTTTCTGTTGCTGGGGAATCTGTTTCCGTACGACTTCCTTGAGCAACTGTTTCTCGTCCTGCTGGAGCTGGTCGAGCAGACGTTCTGCAAGTTCCTTGTCCATCTCCTGCTGGGTCTGCTGGGGTTGCGGTTGCTGCTGATCCTGGTTCTGCTCGTCTTGCTGGTCTTGGGGATTCTGTTGTTGATCCTGCTGCTCGTCGTCTTGCTCACCGTCCTGATTCTGCTGCTGGTTTTGCTCGTCCTGGTTTTCATCGCCCTGCTGTTGTTGCTGCTGATCCTGGTCCTGCTGGTCCTGATTGTCCTGCTGGTCGTCGTTGTCCTGGTTCTGCTGATTCTGCTGTTCCTGCATTTTCCGCAGCGCCAGCTCCAGGTTCATCTTGGCATCCTGATCCTTCGGATTCAGGCGCAAGGCATCGATGAAGCTCGGTACTGCCTTGTCGAATTGCTCGGCATTGGCATAAGCCGTACCGCGGTTGTAGGCCGCACGGCTGCGCAAGGAGCGTCTCGCATCTTCCGGCAGCGAATTGTAAAGCGAATCAGCGCGAGCCAGGTCCCCTTTGCGGGCGTACACTCCGCCGAGGTTGTAGTCAATTTCCGGTCTTGTGGAATCCACCGCCGCTTTCGCTTCAAGGTAACGGGTCAAAGCTTGATCGAGCTGCTTGTCAATGACCGCCTTGTTGCCCTCTTTTACCAACTCATGCGGATTCTCCGCCAGGGAGGCAATGGGCAAAGCAAGCATTCCAAGCAGTAACAAGGCACCCGCTACTTTGATGCCGTTTTTGCGACGTCTCTGGTCCGGTAGCAAGAACTGGATAATAAGCAGCAACAGCGAGGCTAGCAGGATGGGTTGGAAACGGTCCTCGTACCCGGTGATGCGCCGGGTTTCGAACTCAGATTTGTCGAGCTTGAAGAGTTCACCGTAGAGACGGCGAAACGCATCGCCGCCCTGGTCTGCGCGACGGTAGCTGCCGCCGGTTGTCGTAGCGATGGTGCGCAGGAGCTCCTCGTTCAGACGGCTGGTCACAATTTCACCCTGGGCATCTAACAACCAGGAGGTACGGTTCCCCTCTTCATCAAAAACTGGAATCGGTTCACCTTTCGCGAGCGCCATGCCGATGGAGTAAATGGAAACTCCCGCCTTTTCAGCACGTTCCGCGGCTCGTTGGGCACCGCCCTCATGATCCTCACCATCGCTCACCAACACGATTACACGGCTGCGCGACCCTTCGTCATCCTGAGGGAACATGGCGAGGGCGACATCGATGGCCCCTTCCACATTGGTGCCCTGCGAGGGGATCAGGTCGCTGCCAAGCAGGTCGAGAAACATCCGTGCGGCGGCGTAGTCCAGTGTTAACGGCAACAGCGGGTAAGCCGAGCCGGAGAAGGGGACGATTCCGACACGGTCGCCTTTCATGCCCTCAATGAATCGAGCGAGCTCATACTTGGTTTTGGTCAAGCGACTGGGGCGAATGTCCTGGCTGTCCATCGAGCGGCTGACATCCACCGCGAGGACAATGTCGATCCCCTGGCGGGTCACCTCTTCGTATCGTGTCCCGATACGAGGATTGGCAAGGCCAACGGCAAGCAACACAAGCGCGGTGATTAAGAGATAACGTTTCGTTCGACGCAACGCAGTACTACGTCCCGGAGCAAGCCTCGGCCAGAGAGAGAGAGCCGCAAAACGGCTGCGTTGGATGTCACGCGCCCGTTTCGACATCAACTCTCCCACAACCAGCAGCACCGGGATTACCAGCGCCAGCAGGTAAAGTGGCTCACCCCATTGAATCATTGTACGGCTTCCCTTTCTTTACACGCGTCGTTGCGAATCCGGCCTCTGCCGGATGAAGCAATCTCGCATCACTCAACTAGTTTCCACGCGCGCTCGGCGCGCAGCAGAGACTGGTGTAGTGTTGTGAGACTGCTTCGTCACTTCGTTCCTCGCAGCGACACTCTATCTACCTCGGCATCGTGTAAATCGTTCCACCTGTACCGACGGCAAACATTGCGCGGTCGGTCGCGGCGATGTCGTGCAGGCTGATCTCATCGTAGGGTAAACGGACCAGCTGCCAGTTCGCGGCACGGTCCCGTGTCCGCCAGCAGACTCCGCCATCATTGGTCGCATCTCCCACCACCCAGCCTACCTGTGTCCCTAATACCAACGCACTTCGCATCCGATTGGTGGTGAAGGGCTGGATACGTAACCAGTTTCGGCCCCCATTGAAGGTGGCCAGAACCAATCCGTCATGGCCGGTTGCGAGACCAAACATCGTTCCGCCATCGGCGCCCGGGTCGATGACCATGTCACGGATCGCGAACTGCTCCTGTCCAGTAGGTCCAAAAATCGAGATCCAGGTGTTCGGCGACCCAGTCAGACTCGTGTAAATGTTCCCTTCGCTGGCAACATAGAGGAAGCCGAGTGGGGATTGGGCAAGGCCGGAGATGTAACGTCCACTGAACTCATCGCCCATCCGTTCCCAGCTACGGCCTCGAGTGTCGCTGCGTCCAAGCCACGGTTTCATCTGGCCATTCACCAGGCGAACTCCACCGGCGAACAGCTTGAAGTCGGTCGAATCCACCAAATCATACACCGCCATCAAATCGTAGAGGGCAAGGTCGCCACGCAACGCACCGCGTTCCCTGAATTCATTTCCGTTCACGGGGCGAACAAGCAGGTGCCCCTGGTCGCCAGCGACCCACAGGTTGCCATCGTCCGTGGTAGTCAGCACCTCATAGTATCCCGGCGCGAGGCTGTCTTCAATCACCCAAGTCTGACCACCATCCTGAGTGCCCAGCAATACCCCGGAACTGTCGCTCAGGATCCAGCCACGGTTGTTGTCATGGAAATGGATCAGGTGCAGGTTATCCTCGATGGGGGAGTCCACTTCGATCCATTCAGAGGGGAACCGTCTCCGGTTGCTGTACTGGGCGAAGAGACTCTGGACGGTTAGGAGTAGCAGCAGCAGACTCACCATCAGGCGAAGTGTATTCCGGGATGCCCTCGTCCTCATCTCCCCTCCTTGTTCACCACATCGTTCCAGTGACCCTGTGTCGTTGCGAATCCCGCGTCAGCGGGTGACGCAATCTCGTATCGCTCAACTCGTTTCCCTGCGCGCTTTGCGCGCAGCCACCATCATGGAAGTGATTTGAGACTGCTTCGTCGCTTCGCTTCTCGCAGCGACATCATTCAAGACTCTGCGCAGTGACACAGATGCTTATTCCGCCACGTTACGCAAGCGGGTCAAGACGAGCAAGCGTTCCACCAGCAGCAGCAACAATGCGAACGCCGCAAAAGGATAAAACCGTTCACGGTAGTGACGGATATGTTCCACATCCACCTCGCTGCGCTCCAGACGGTCGATACGGGCGTAGATGTCACGCAGCCCCTCGGTGGTCGTTGCACGGAAATACTGCCCGCCAGTCATCTGCGCGATTTGACGAAGCAATTCCTCGTCGATCTCCACCTGAACAGTCTGGTAGACGATCCCACCAGCTGTCTGCACTGGCGCTCGCGCCATCCCGCGAGTCCCGATCCCGATCGTATAAATTTTGATCCCCAGTTCACCCGCCGCACCGGCAGCGGTCAGGGGGTCAGGCTGGTCGACATTGTTTACTCCATCGGTGAGCAGGATCAGCACTTTGCTCTTGGCATCGCTGCTACGCAGGCGATTCGCCCCGGTAGCGATGGCTTTACCGATTCCTGTTCCATCGGTCACTGTCCCCGCCTCGACCTCGTCCATCAGTTGCGAGAGCACATGGTAATCGAGGGTCAAGGGGCACCAGGTGTAGGATTCCCCCGCGAACATGACCAACCCGATCCGGTCGCTTGTTCGTTCCTCGATGAACTCACGCGCAACCTGCTTGGCAGCTTCGAGACGATTTTTAGGCTTGAGGTCTTCAGCGAGCATCGAGGTGGAGATGTCCAGCGCGATGACGATATCGATTCCCTCGCTGGTCACCTTCTGCTCATCGAGGGCCTGCTGAGGACGTGCCAGCGCTACAATCAACAGCCCGATAGCTGCGAGACGCAGCACAACGGGGGTGTGACGAAGCCATCTTGACGAGGAGGGGGTCAAGCCCTTCAACCTCGCTGCCGAGGGGAAATGGATAGTAGGTCCCGGACGGCGGCTTTGCAGGATGTAAGCAATTGCCAGCACGGGAAGGATCACCAGTGCGATCAGGAAGAGAGGGTTGTGCCACTGCATCACTCATCCCCCTCCTGTTTCGAACCCGGCACACCTGTCCGCCAGGATGAAGACTTCACATCCTCAATTATATCATCTGAGCTGATTTCCGGTTCATTGATCTCGCTCCGCGGATCGGGACGGTACTTCTCGATCATGATCTCGGTCGCCTGCATCAGGCTGTCACCTGATCCTGGTTCGAGCGGGAATTTCGCGAATTTGACACGGTCCGCTGCATCGAGCAATTCGATCAATAGCGAGCTGTTAAAAAGAACCCTCTTCTCACGTACCCACCGTCGAACCTCTCCGGTGGTCATCTCGAGGACTGGATCAAAGTGGGTCCGTTCCAGCAACCGTTTGACGATGTAAACGAGCGAAGTGACATACCCCTTCTGGTCGCCCCGAGCGAGTGGGTTCTCCTTCTTCAGCAGTGCCAGGGCTTCGAGGGCCTGCTCATAGGGCGGGACCGATGGGATCACTTCTTCCGCTTCCGCCTCTTTTCGTCTG
Organism: bacterium; assembly: GCA_020444265.1. Taxonomy (GTDB): domain Bacteria; phylum Electryoneota; class Electryoneia; order Electryoneales; family Electryoneaceae; genus JAHLLH01. The sequence goes on along the minus strand of JAHLLH010000005.1, from coordinate 282,179 downwards.
CGCAGGAAGCGACGTACGAGGAAATAGATCAAGATCAGGGCAATCAGGCCCAGCAGCCAGGGCCCGATGTAGATGAGCATGTCCCAGAAGGTGATCGGCAGGTCTTCCTGTGCTTTCAGGGGACGGAACTGGCTACCCGCAGAATCGCTGAGTACGCTGACAATGGTTGCAGTACGTGCAGGCACGAGGATCGGGTTGCCATCGAGACCGAGGGTGATCTCGCCGGTCGATGCAGCACCGGTATCGTAGACGGCCATCGTCAGACGGAGAGTCGGTCCCCCCAGCTTGCGGGCTTCACGTCCTGAAAGAGTGTCGGCCTCAAGCAGGGTGAAATCGCCCAACGATCCTTCGCGTGGATCGGGCCAGGTAATTCGTTCCGGGTTGGCGCCGGGCAGGGTGATTTGCAGGGTGAAAGGGTCGCCGATGGTTGCGGTGTCGGGCGCAAAGCTGACCAGTGGAGTCGGCTGGGCATAGACCACCTGTCCGACAAGCAACGCTCCCAGCACGAGGCCCGCCCTGCTAAACCGGCGGAGGGATTGAATCACTCCTGTAGCTGTCACCGTCTACGTTCCCGTTCTTTAAAAAAGCGAACCAGGGGCCTCAGGTAGGGCTGATCCGATTCGCTCAGTTCGATTTGTACCCGGTCAATGTTCTGCCGCGCGCAGAAGGCGGTCACTGCTGCCAGTTGACGTTCCTGCTGTTTCTTGAACGCCTGGCGTACATTTTTCGATCCGCTGTCGACCCAGACCACTTCTCCTGTCTCCGGGTCCTCCGCCGCAAACCAGCCGACTTTCGGTATTTCCTGCTCACGAGGATCGACAATGTGCAGGGCGACCAGGTCATGTTTCGCTGAGACCACTTTGGCGGCATCCCGCCAGCCGCCGTCATCGTCCTGAAAGTCGCTGATCAGGAAGACGATAGAGCGTTTGTGCAGGCTGCGCAGAAGAGTCTCGAGACCGGAGGCAATTGAGGTACCTTGCCCGGTTGGGGTCCAGGCGAGCAGGTCACGGATCAGGCGGAGCGCATGGTGATGCCCACCCTTTGGTGGCACATACTGCTCCATCCGGTCGCTGAAGAGAACCAGGCCGACCTTGTCCTGGTTGCGCAGGGCACTGAACGCGAGCACCCCCGCCAGCTCGGCGGCGAGTTCACGTTTGAAGCTGCGCACCGAGCCGAAATCGCCGGAGGCGGAGACATCAACGAGGAGCATGACGTTCAGCTCACGTTCCTCTTCGAAGAGCTTGATAAAGGGTTTGCCTTCACGTGCGGTCACATTCCAGTCGATGGCGCGCACGTCATCGCCCGGGACATACTCCCGCACCTCGCTGAACTCGATCCCACGTCCCTTGAACGCGCTGTGGTACTCGCCCGAAAAGAGCTCGTTGACCGCGCCACGGGTTCGGATCTCGATGTTGCGAACCTTCTTGACCAGCTCCTTCGTGGTCATGGTACTTCGATCCCCAGCAGCAAAGCATGGACGAGGTCATCCGAGGTCCGTTCCTCCGCTTCTGCTTCGAAACTGGGGATGACACGGTGACGCAGTACATCCTTGCCGATGGCACGAATGTCTTCCGGGATGACAAAAGCACGGCCCTGGAGGAATGCCCAGGCACGGGCCGCACGTGTAAGGAAGAGGGTCGCACGCGGGCTGGCGCCATAAGAGATCAGCGGCTTCAGGTCGCCGAGACCGAACTCTTCCGGCTCACGACTGGCGAAGACGATGTCGAGGATGTAATTCTCGATTTTCTCGTCTACGTAGATCTGCTCAACCACACTTCGCGCCTTGAGGATATCCTCCGGCTTGAGCATTGGATTGATCTGCGGGGAGCTGCTGGTGCCGTGGAGACGCAGAATCTGCCGCTCCTCTTCACGGTTTGGATAGCCGACCTTCAGTTTGAGCATGAATCGGTCGACCTGCGCTTCGGGAAGCGGATAGGTACCCTGCTGCTCAATCGGGTTCTGGGTTGCCAGCACGAGGAAGGGGATCGGCAGCTTGTGTGTCTCTTCGCCGAGCGTAACCTGCTTTTCCTGCATCGCCTCGAGCAGGGCCGACTGCACTTTGGCCGGGGCACGGTTGATCTCGTCCGCAAGGATCATGTTCGCGAAGATCGGCCCCTTTTTCGTCTCGAAGCTGCTGTCCTTCTGATTGTAGATCAGAGTGCCGACCAAGTCGGCTGGCAGCAGGTCGGGGGTAAACTGAATGCGGTGGAAACTGGCATCAACCGCCTGTGCCAAACTGTTGACCGCGAGGGTTTTCGCGAGGCCGGGCACACCTTCCAGCAGCACGTGACCATCGGCAAGCAGGCCGACCAGTAGACGCTGGACCATGTACTCCTGCCCAATCAGTACCTTCCCGATCTCATCGGTCAGGGTACGTATCGGACCACTCGCCGCCTGGACGTCCTGTCCAATGGCCTGAATATCCTGGTTCATTCCAACTCTCCCAAGGGGTTGTGGTTTCTCTCCCGTCTGGGGATGGGTGTCGTTTCGACGTTATGTACTCACGATTTCCAACAAGGTTCCTGAAGCTCGTGCGATCTGAGCCCAGAGTGGCAGATTCCAAATCCGCAAAATGAACGGTGCATGTAATCAGTATAGATCGGTAATAATCATCGCCCGTGAAGGTAAGTATCGTTACTACCCGTCAAGAGTATCCTTCCGCACCCGTCTTACAATCGGTCGCTTCGGCGAGCGACGTTCCACCTCTTCGAATCCCGCCTTCAGGAATCCGCCCAGCAAACCGGTCCAGACAAAAGCGTCTGCTTGACGATCGCCTTGCTTCAGATCGTGGGGATACCCTTCCACGGCTGGAGCTCCCTGATGTAAGGCGAACTGAGCTGCAGCATCCACCATCTGCGCCGACAAGCCCATGTTGCGATGCTGCTTCTCGACAAAGAGGCAAGTGATCGACCAAACAGGGGTGTCGTCTACGGGTTTGAGCACACGGGAATTCGCGAGACGAGGATACTCTCTCCTTGGAGCAACCGCAACCCAGGCGACAGGTTGATCGCCCATATACCCGAGCAGACCGGGAGGTGTCCCCGAACGGGTCACTAGCTGGTGGAAATCCTGGCGATTGGTCTCGTACTTGTCGACAGCGAACTGTTTGGCGCTCTTACGGTACCACATGCACCAGCACCCGGAGCAGGCACCTTTCGCACCGAACAGCGCCTCGAGATCGTGCCAACGATCCGGGGTGAGGGGGTGGATCTCCAGCTTCATGGGTTTCTCTGGATGGTGATGGTTCGCGGCTCGCAGGAAGATAGAGGGAAAGTGGGAACGATGGAAGGGCGAATCGACAATCGAACAGAACCTTTTTCCAATCAACAAACCTCTCGGATGAGAACGGTATATGCTCGATGGAAAAACCACCCATCCCTCCCAAATTACGATTCACCCCCAAGTCTTCACCCTCACAGCCCCTCCCCAAATCCCCGGAGCAGGTTGTGCAAACACAAGCAATAGTTGTTTGTACATACAACTATGGTGATGGTATGGGTCCAATTCGAAGTGTAGGAGTGGATGGTTGGGTAGTTGAAGAGGGAGTTGGTCGATGACTGTGGACTGGTTGCAGGGGGAGGAACCTCTAGGATGAGGGTGAATTGAGCGGGTCGTGGTGGTCAAAAGCTGTGAAGAGGAGAGGTGAAGCTGGCTGGGGAGAGGATACTTGGAATCCGTTATCATTATAAAGCACTGAAAATGTGAGAGGAACCGATCTCTCATGAGGTTTTTTACCGAATGCTCACATGCCGCTTGACCCTCGAGAATAATTCCGCTAAGTTGGCTTATGAACGCTTCTTCGCCGTGGGCAAACCGGGGGTGAAGAACACAGGAGAAGTATGGCCTGCTTCACCTGGAACCCGACCACTGAAGATGGCGTAACATGGGACACGGCAGTACTGTATGAAGTAGCTGTTGGCAGGAATGTAGTAGATCTGTTAGCAGTAGAACATGCAGTGGCTGTACGAGTGACCGGGCCCGGGTCCATGCGGGCGTTAACATCAAAAAAGATCGGGCGGACAACGCCTTACCGTATCCAAGTGAGCGCCGTTTCGGCTCGGCCCGGCAAAGTTCTACAACCGCCACCCCGATGGGGTGGCGGTTTTGTTGTTGCTGCCCCCTTTCGTTGTATCTTTCATCCATGTCTATCCAGCAACCACCCAAACTCCCCACTGTGGGGCAAGCTCTGAACCTTGGACGAATGGCCGTGAGCCTGGCGTTGTCACGTGTGGCACGCAAACCGGTCACACTTGCGACTCCCGTCATGCTGATGGTCGAGCCGACCACCGCTTGCCAGCTCAAGTGTCCGCACTGTCCGACCGGACGTGGCGAACTGACACGTCCCACCGGCAGCCTGACTCTCGACAAATTCAAGCAGATGTGGGACGCGATTCAACCCGCGCCGATGCTGCTGCAGCTCTGGAACCAGGGCGAACCCTTAGTCAATAAAGCGACCCCTGAGATCATTCGTCATGCGACCTCCACGGGTGCAAAGGTCGTGCTTTCGACCAATGTGGAGTTGTTGGCGAAGGGGGACCTGGCGGATCGTCTTGTTTCATCCGGCCTGCATGAGCTGATCCTCTCGCTGGATGGTGCCACCCCGGAAAGCCATGCTGCCTATCGTGTCGGTGGCGATTTCGCGTTGGTCGAGCAGGGGATCAAACGAGTCGTTGAGGCGAAAAAGAAGCTGGGCGCGCGCTACCCGATCCTCACCTGGCAGTTTCTGTTATTCAAACACAATTTGCCTGAAGTGTCCGAGGCGAAACGTCTCGCCAAAGAGTGGGGAGTCACCCGCATTCTCTTCAAAACGGCTCAACTGGAAGCCTTCGAGCAAAGTGAAGGTGAACGTTGGCTGCCCGACGATCCAGCGTTACGCCGCTACGACCTTGTCGCGGGACAATGGGTGCTGAAGCGCGCTCCACGTCCATTCTGCAACCGTATTTTTGCGAGTGCAGTGGTCCAGTGGGATGGGACCGTCGTTCCGTGCTGTTTCGACAAGGATGGCGAATTCGTGGTCGGCAATCTGCTCGAGCAGCCCTTCGAGGAAGTGTGGCGGGGAGAAAAATTCCAGGCCTTCCGTCAACGAATCCTGACGGGTACTCGCCCCGCGATGTGCGCGAATTGCACGGAGGGGTTGAGCGGCATGTATTCTCAGCCAAAGTTGAAGTGACCTTCCGAAACACTTGCTCGTTGGTCCTCTCCCTTGTCACCGTTGCCGAACGGTTGTAGTTTGCGTGGGTCCCGGATGGTGTCGATGGATCTCACTCATCGGCGGAGGAGGCAGATCCGGGATATTCACTACTTACAGGGGGTAGTCATGCCAGTACCGAGAGGTTTGGTGTGGGTCACCGGAGCATCGAGCGGCATCGGGTGGGCAACCGCGATCCTGATGGCACGTCGCGGCTGGGATGTCGCGGCCAGCGCACGGAATGTCCGTGCCCTCGACGCCTTGATGGAACGTCACGAGGCGATCCGGGCCTATCCCCTCGATGTCACTGATTCGGTCGCACGGGTCGATATCTACGAGAAAATCAGAAATGATCTCGGCCCGGTAGATGTGCTGGTCAACAATGCCGGCTATGGCATACGCGGCAGTATCGAAGAAACCGAGATGCACGAAGTGCGCTCGCTGTTCGATGTAAATGTCTACGCTCCCCTCGCGCTGAGTAAGCTTGTCCTCCCGGAGATGCGAACCCGTCGCACGGGACGAATTATCAACGTCAGCTCGGTTGTCGGACGAGTCTCTCTGCCTGTAAACGGGATCTACTCCTCCAGCAAGTTTGCGCTCGAAGCGATGAGCGATGCGATGCGCATGGAGCTGATGCCTTGGGGTGTGAAGGTGATCCTTGTTGAGCCGGGGCCGATCCGCACCAATTTTAAAGCGGTAGCAGAAGGCTCATCCAAGCAGCGGTTGATGGACCGTGACTCGGACTATGCGCCCTACTATGCTCGTTTTATTGATGGAGCGTTCGGTTCGAAAAGCACGGCACTTGGTGCGGCGAGTGTGGCCGATGTGATCCGGATAGCAGCTGAAACCGATCGCCCAAAATCACGTTACCCGGTCCATCCATTCGCTCAATGGGTGCCGTGGATGGCAAAATTTCTCCCCACACCGTGGATGGATAAAATCCTCGGCTACCGCCTCGGTCTCACCAATCCGGCAAAGCAGCCATGATCGAGGTGTCGGTTCCCGGCTGGCAGGAGTGTCGGCTGGAGCATTTGGTGTGCGACTTTAATGGCACACTCGCTACAGACGGTGTGCTTGCGGAGGGAGTGGCCAAACGTCTCGGTCAACTGGCAGAACGTGTGACCATTCACATCGTTACCGCGGATACGCATGGTACCGCGAGAGATGTGTTTCACAATTTGCCGGTAAGCCTGACTCGTCTCACCCCCGGTGGAGAACGTGAGGAAAAGGCGCGATTGGTTGAGGAATTGGGCAGGCAGAAGACCATCTTTATCGGTAATGGCGCGAACGATGTGGATGCATTGCGTCATGCGATGGTTTCGATAGCAGTTCTGGGAGAAGAGGGTGCATACAGCCAGGCCATGCAAGTGGCACAACTCGTTGTGGCCAGGCCATCGGATGCTCTCGATCTGATGTTGACCCCCAAGCGGCTGATCGCAGGATTACGTCGCTGAATGTTTCGCGGGAGTACCTTTTTCCCGCTACACGCTGAACAGGGAAGCCACATGCTTCGTGTTGGATATGGTGTGGACATGCTCCGTCTCGTGGATGGAAAGACGCTTGTCCTTGGTGGAGTTGAAGTTCCTTTTGAACGTGGTTTGGACGGTCCGGGCAGGGGTGATGTACTGGTCCGTGCCGTAATCGATGCCTACCTGGGTGCCTGCGCCTTCTGCGACCCGGGTCCAGTTCCCCCAATCGATTCGGACGAGGAGGACATTGACGCGTTGCACGAGTTGTCACGTGTCGGGAAACGGGCCAGCGAGATTGATTATGGAGTGATCAACCTCGACGCGACCCTGCTGATCCATCGTCCCAGGATTTCACGTTACCTCGACAAGATGCGCCGGAACATCGCAGATGCTCTCGATATTTCGCCGATCAACGTTTCCATCAAGGAACGCAGCCCGGAGGGGTTGGGTCCGGCGGGACGTGGCGAAGGCATCGAGGCGAGAGTAATGATGCTGATCGAAGCGGGGGATCGCTGACAGCTTGCAGCGTACCAATCATTGTGATCATCCTTTCAATCATTTGAAGAGATGACGTTAGTCGATTCCTGGAGGATGCGGATGGGTTCCCGGCGTGTTGTCACCGCCATCGCTGTGCTAACGGGAGCCTTGCTCGCGGTGCAGCTGTTTGGCCACGCCTATACTTCTTCCTTCGCCCGCCTGCTGTTTGATCTGTTCTCCTTTGGGGTAGCGCTCGCGTTGTTTTCGCGCATACCGCCCCCTGCAACCACACGTGGTGAACTGGGCCGCTTCGCACTCGGCCCCTTCTTCTTCATTATCGCTACTACAGCCGGTCAGTTCCTCGCTGAGCTGGTAGCCCTCGACCTGATCATCACCGGTCGGGCGGGCTGGCTATTGTTGTTTCGTGTACTGACCAGCACAGCCCTCGCCTGGAGTGCCCTGAGTGTTATCCGTCTCGGTGGAGGGTGGTGGGTGCGACGGCGCAGACGAGTGGTTATTGCCCTGATCCTCACTCTCGCGTTGGCTCTGCTCGATGCACCCACTGGCATCGTGGTGGTTGTTGCTCTTTATATCGTTTTATTTGTAGTGCCAACCCGTTGGGTTGATGAAGTCAGTGGAAAGTGGGGCTGGTGGGTCCTCGGCCTCGTGATGCTGACACCTATCGCGGCCATGCTTTTTAGTGCCGATATCGAGGTCGCCTTAACCCAGGATATCGCTCCTGCCGGTATGGCACTCGCCGATCCGAACGAACTGATTACCAGCCCTCTCTTCAATATCCTTGCCGTCAATTTTAACCTGTTCTGGCTCCTGTTGCCTGTCAGGCTGGTGGTCAATCTCTTCACTGGAACATTCGGCCTGCGTGTCCCGATTTGGCTGAAGCTGATGTTGACCTATGTCTTCAGCACCCTCATCCCGGCGCTGCTGCTGTTGGCGCTGGTGACCGTCACAGTCTATCTCGGTATCGGTACGATGCGTGCCCACGCGGTGCGCAGCTTGATCTATGATGACCTCGTTCAACTCGAGGATCGGCTCGATCAGGGCAGGATCGAGGCGTACGCCCCCGCTGACAGTGTGGCGGAAGCGGTTTACATGCGGCTTCAACCGGGTACGACACCCCGTTCAGGGACGATCCCACCGCCCCCGCGGACGACCCCCTCGAGTGGACGATCTGACGTCGATTTTGGCGATATGAATCCCCTCGCGACCATGCCGGAGGAGGCGCTGCTCAGCAGCCGTCTCGATTCCTTGACCCGCCCACTGGAGGGTCGAGAAGTATGGGTAAAAGTTGCGGATAAACGAGCTACCTGGAGCCTGCCAGACACCCTGCCGTTGTTCCCGGGATGGACGGACAGCTCTCTTCGTCATCATGGCATTCTACCGATTGGCAAGGGACGGTCCGCATTTGCTGCGGCAGTAAGTAAACGAGCTGGTTCAAGGATTGTCGCCGTCGCCCTGCGTCCCCTCAATCATCATACCCTCGAACGGTACAAGCAGGTTGTTGGGACAGATATTTCTGTGGCACCCTACAGTGAGCTTGCGGCTGGAGTTTCGGCCGGGTTGGCAGAAAGTGATGGCACATCGATCCGGATTCGATCCGGACGAAATGTTGATCGACGGTGGCGTGACACGGAAACGATCCGAACGTTCAGTGCCGCCGATACCAGCCTGGGTGTACCATTTTACAAACGCAGCCTCTACCATGGGGTGAGTGAGCTTCAGGTGTGGCCGTCGCCGACGGCGGACTTTGAGCAGATGTCCGGGCAGGTAAGTGTTCGCACCTCACTGAATGATCTCGTCAAATCGCTGTATGCTCCTCAGGGATTGAACCGGATTACCCTCTTTGTGATCGGGGTGTTGGCCGCTCTTTTCCTGTTGGCGGTTCTTTTCAGCACAGTCCTTGGCTTCGGGATCAACCGGACCATCACCTCGTCTGTCGCGGCCCTGCGTAACGGGACCGAACAACTGCGAAAGGGCAATCTCGCTGTTTCGATCGATGTAAAAAACCGGGATGAGCTCGGCGATCTGGCCTCCAGCTTCAACCAGATGACGACGGATCTGCGCCGTATGATGATCGAGGTGGCGGAGAAGGAGCGGCTGGAGCGAGAAGTCCAGATTGCTCGAGAAATTCAGGTTCGTCTGCTACCGGCGGTGATTCCACAGCCGGACGGTTTTGAAATCGATGCTCGCTCTGTTCCGGCGCTGGAGGTGGGTGGTGACTACTACGATGTCATCGACCTCGGCAAAAACAAGACCCTCTTCGCGCTTGGCGATGTGTCGGGCAAGGGAGTGGGGGCGGCAATCCTGATGAGCAACCTCCAGGCAAACTTGCATGTGTTGAGCTCGCAGGACATCCCGTTGGAAACAGTTGTCGGTGAGCTGAACCGTCAGATTTATCGCAATTCAACGCCGGAAATGTTCATCACCTTCTTCGTGGGGGTGATTGATCTCGAGAAACGAGTGCTGACGTATGTCAATGCCGGCCATGATCTCCCCGCCCTGATCCGGGATGGGGAGGTGTATGATCTCGAGGAAGGTGGTATGCTGCTCGGGGTGATGACTGATGTCAGCTACCAGGCGGGACGATTCGAGCTGGAACCGGGCGACCTGATTGTCTGCAACTCGGACGGATTGACGGAAGCGATGAATGAAGATGAGGTCGAGTTTGGTCGAGACCGTCTGCTTGAGTGCATCCGGACCCATCATGAGAATGACTGGACCGGGATTGATCGTATCTTTGAGACGGTCCGTGAATATGCTGGGGATGAGCGTGCCGCGCAGGATGATCTGACGCTCCTCGTAGTGCGGACGTTGTAGTTGATCCGATCTGTGGAAGAGTCGGTCAGGTCTGGTGGTCGGACCGAATAGGGGATCGTAAGAAAGGAAGCTGTATGGCGCGGATGCTGGTTGTCTGTGGTGGCGAGAATGGCGAACGGCGGGTGTCGTTGGCCAGCGGAGATGCGGTTGCACGCGGCCTGCTTCGCGGGGGGCACGATGTCCTCAAGATTGACACCGCACAGCCCGGGATCCTCGTGCCGGGTGATCAGCCGCTACTCGATGGATCCGTCGGCATCGCACCGCCTGAGGAACAGCAACTCGCCAAGCTGGATCGCGATGGTTGGACCACCCTGGTCGCTACCATCGCCCATTCCAAGGTGGATGGTGTCATTCCGATGCTGCACGGAGGCTGGGGGGAGGATGGCCACCTGCAGGCGCTGCTAGATGTTCTGAATATTCCCTACCTCGGTAGTGGGGTACTCGCTTCATCCCTCTGCATGGACAAAGAGATTTCACGTGACCTCGCACGCAAAATGGGCCTCACCATCGCCAAGGGGCAGAATCTCCATCCGGGTGACGATATCGATGCCGCTTTCGACTACTGCGAAAGCAAGGTTGGCCTGCCAGTCGTTGTGAAACCGAATCACGGTGGCTCAACAGTTGGCCTGGCGATTGTCGAGGAACGTGATCCTTTCCGCCAGGCGGTCGAGGCGATTCACCGTGAGGGGGATGGTGCGCTGTTTGAACGGTTTATCGAGGGACGTGAACTGACGGTAGCTGTGGTTGATGACCAGTCTTACCCGCTGATCGAAATTCGTCCCAAGACCGGTTTGTACGACTACACCCGCAAGTACACGAAGGGCGAGACCGAGTACCTCTGCCCGGCCCCGGTGGACGAATCAGTCTCGATGAAGGCACGTGAGCTCTCACTGCAAATCTTTCGCGAGTTGAAGTGCCGGCATTACGGACGGGTCGATTGGCGCTTAACCCCGGAAGGCCACCTGGTTTTCCTCGAGGTGAACACCATTCCGGGCATGACCGACCTCTCCCTGGTACCCATGGCAGCCAATGCAGAGGGATTGAATTTTGACGCCTTGATGCAGAGGTTTGTCGAGCTGGTGTTGTCCCCACCAGCTGGATAGTGGGTTGAGTTGTGTGGCTTGTTCCGCCAGGTCTCCCGACATGGCGGTTATCGGTCAGGTCGGGAGATTTGACCGAACGTGTGATCGCCAGAATTTGTCGTTGCGAATCCCGCATCAGCGGGGTGAAGCAATCTCGTATCACTCACCGTGTTTCATAGCGCGCTTGCGCGCAGCCACCAACAGTTGAGTGATTCGAGACTGCTTCGTCGCTTCGCTCCTCGCAGCGACACTTGAACAACCAATGAAGTGGCTTGCATGCCCATTACCTAAGCGTGCATAGCTGCACAGCGCCGGTGACCATTTGCTCAACACCATACCGTCAATCGACCTGGATTCCACCGATGTCCGATCAGCCCGTCGAGTACCCCATAGATGGCACCCTCGACCTGCACCAGTTCCACCCGCGCGAAGTGAAGGAGCTGGTGCCGGACTACCTTGATCTCTGTCGTGAAAAGGGCATCCTCGAGGTCCGTATCATCCATGGGAAGGGCATCGGTGTGCTGCGTGAGACGGTCCATGCGATCCTGGAGCGGCGGTCCGATGTGACGGACTACCGTCTGGCTCAGGGAGATGCAAGCGGATGGGGGGCGACATTGGTTACTTTGAAGCCAGAAGAATAAATGAAACCATGACCTGCAGGACTGATGCAATGAACCAGCTGCCTCGTCTTTTCGCTTTCTTACTTCTTCTATTCTTCCGCTCTGACGCTTTCGCCGACATCATCATCACCGAAATCATGTACAACCCCTCCGGGCCTGAGAGTGCGAACGAGTACATCGAACTCTACAACACCGGACCGGAAAGGATGCCGCTGAACGGCTACACCATCAGCGATGGAACCGGGACGGATGAACTGGTTCGATACAACGGGGATGGATCGACTTTTTACCTGGATGCCGAGGACTATGCAGTCATCCTCGACCCCGACTATTGGGACCAGGATTCGCTCTGGTATGATGAGGTGATGCCGTGGTATACGTTGCTGCTCACCGTTGAAGATGCGGCCCTTGGTTCGGGTGGATTGGGCAATTCAAACAGCGAGACAATTACCCTGCGGAATCCGTCCCAGCTTGTTGAGTCGAGCCGAACCTACCAGCCTGGTGCCCCGGGAGGCAGCAGCGAAGAGCGTATTGATCTGGCAGGAGGTGAAGGGGATGGCAATTGGGCGTTCTCAGAAGCGGGGGGATCGCCCGGAATATTCAATACGGTTGGCCTGCCTGATTATGATGTTGCAGTTGATACCCTCATCATAACCCCACCGCCCGGTGAACAAGGTATCTATTCCGCACGTTTCCGTGTCAGGAATCGTGGACGTATGGAATGCGACTACAGGATGGAGCTGACTCTCTACCATCGCTACCACGACAGATACTATACGCGTGACGAGAGATTAGTGATGTCTCAACGGGATACTCTATCGTCGGGTGACACACTATGGGTGGAACAGAATCTTGACCTTGATGACAGTGGAAAATGGAGCATTGCTGTAAACGTGTTCTTCAGCGGTGATCAAAACTATGATAATAATCAACGCTCGGTCGACTACTGGCTGGCCTACCCGGAAGGGTCCGTTCGCATTGCCGAGATTATGGCCGATCCAGGAACAGAACACATCGCTGAGTGGGTTGAACTGGCCAACCGTTATCCTGCAGCAGAGAATCCCGATTCGACTCGGAATATTGAGCTGAAAGGCTGGTCCCTGCGGGATGCTCAGGGGATCACGATGCAAATCGATTCATCGTCCCAGCGATACCTGCATAGCACGTATGGCACCGAAAGACGATTTGTCCTTGCCAATGACGAGAAAATCGAGGAGTGGGACACAATCGACTCTTACAGCGTCCTTGTCCAGACACCCTTCCCCTCACTCAACAACAATGGCGACAGCCTTTATCTGGTTGATCCGACTGGACGAGTGATAGACAGCATCGAGTATGGTCCGGCAATCCGGGGACGTAGCTGGGTGCGCGATGATCTTGATGGTCCGGCCGGAGTCGATGGCTGGTCACTTTCGACCGCCGAAGCAGGAGGAACTCCCGGCATTCCTGAAGCGCCACGAGATACAATGGTTGACTTGAGTATTGATTCCCTCTGGTGGGAAATGGGTCGAGGGTATGAGGCCGTTGCGAAACAGGGTGATTCTCGCGAGATGTCAGGCGGTTACGATGTTCCCTTCCTTTACGCTCGAGTTCGCCACAACTCGATTCCCAGCGACATTGAACGAGTGCAGGTTCGTCTCTCCTGGTCGATGATCGGTCTGCCGCCCGAAGAACAGAGTGAACATGTAGAATTTGTAGAGATTCCGCTCCCGCCAGCGAACGGCTCCGATACTGTTTCGGTCGAATATTGGCATGGTTCTTTCGGTGCGATTCGATTTACCGCTGAGCTACAGGTTGAGGATCAGGATGAGGGGAACAACCTGCGGGTTGGAGAACTCTACATCCCCTGGTATTATGGAGGGGGACTACGTGTCAATGAGGTGATGGCCAATCCTGGTGCGCAGAGTGGGGGTGAATGGGTCGAGCTGATCAGCAGCTACCACCAGGGGGTAAACGTTGATGGTTGGCAACTTGAGGATGCAGCGGGTAACAGAACCCTGATCAGCCAACCCGACACTCTGAGACTATTTGACGAGTACCTGGTCCTTGCAGAAGAACGAGACGCTTTTCTCGTCCGTTGGCCCGATGTCGATCCTGCAATCGTCTTTGCTTGCGAAAGCTGGGCGAAACTGAATGACAGCGGTGATGCCATCCGTCTACTCGATCCCACCGGCTCCCTCCTCGACTCCATCGGTTTCGGTACCTCTCGCCCCGGGCAGTCGCTCATCTCTGAATCGCACTGGAACATCAGCAGTTCCGAGGAAGGTGGATCACCCGGTGAGGCGAACAACTGGACACCCCCAACGGGTCCGGAGGGGAGCGACTTTTCGCTCACCTTGTCGCCCAATCCATTCAGCCCGGATGGCGATGGGTATGAGGACCTGATGGAGTTTTTCTTCACGATTCCGGATGGTGGGGGACGGGTGACCCTGATCCTTTTTGACGTTCGCGGCAGGGAAGTGGGGATGCTGCTGGAAAACAAATGGGTCCAGACAGGGGTGCCTTACATCTGGGATGGCCGTCGTGGGTTGCATGTGCCCCGCTTGAAAACGGGCATGTATGTCTACCTTGCGACGCTTGAAAATGAACCGGGTCGTGCAACAATCAAGGGTACGCTGGTCGTCGCAGGGAGTCGCTGAGACCCAGTGAACCAGAATCAGACACACCTCCAACTTCGTGCGGTATCGCACAAAGTCTGTTTTTTATTCAGGTGGCCTAATCCTCTGTTTGGATTGTGTTTCCAGCGGGTGAGGGAGCCACAGAATTCCTCCAGTTGACTCATTTTGTGACAAAAAGTATATTGGTCCCACCGGAAAGGCACAACCCTTCACCGGGGGAAACGCGGACGTTCTCCGAGGTCCCTGTCTGGCAGCATGCGATTCAGGGAGTCCGTACCCGGTGTTGACATGGGTGGAGCGGCAATTTGCGCTCCCTTTTTTTCTCCCTGTCATGGGTTGAGCTCGCAGGAAGTTGGCAGCAAAACGAAGAGGGTAGCATGGCGAAGCGTGTACTGATTATGGGCGCCGCGGGACGTGACTTTCACAATTTTAACGTCCTTTTCCGCGACAACAAGGATTATGAAGTCGTAGCCTTTACCGCGACACAGATTCCGGACATTGACGGTCGCAAGTACCCGGCCGAGCTGGCGGGCGACCTGTACCCCAATGGTATCCCGATTGAGAGCGAAGAGAACCTCATCGCTTTGATCAAGCAGCACAACGTCGACCAGGTCTACTTCTCCTACAGCGACGTTCCCTACGAGTATGTGATGCACAAAATGGCGTTGGTCAACGCTGCGGGCGCGGACTTCGTTCTGCCGTCGGCCACCGAGACCATGGTCAAGTCGACCAAGCCGGTCATCTCGATCTGCGCTATCCGCACCGGTTGCGGCAAGAGCCAGACCACCCGTGCCGTCGCCGAAGCACTTCGCGCCCAGGGCAAGAAGGTCGTGGCGATCCGTCACCCGATGCCTTACGGCGACCTCGTCAAGCAGAAAGTGCAGCGTTTCGCCGAGCTCGACGACCTGAAAAAGCATGAGTGCACCATCGAAGAGATGGAAGAATATGAGCCGCACATCATGGCTGGTGGCGTGGTTTACGCCGGTGTCGATTACGAAGCGATTCTTCGCGAAGCGGAGAAGGAAGCCGATGTCATCCTCTGGGATGGTGGCAACAACGACACGTCGTTCTACAAAGCCGACCTTAGCATCGTCGTCGTCGACCCGCATCGTCCGGGCCACGAGCTGACCTACTACCCGGGTGAGACCAATCTCATCCTCGCCGATGTCGTCGTCATCAACAAGATCGACACCGCCGACCTCGAAGCGATCGAAGAGGTTCGTGAGAACATCAAGATGATGAACCCGACCGCCGTGGTGATCGATGGTGCCAGCCCGGTCAGCGTTGATGATCCCGATGTGATTCGTGATGCCCACGTGCTCGTCGTCGAAGACGGTCCGACCCTCACCCACGGTGAGATGACCTACGGCGCCGGCGTGATCGCCGCCTCGAAGTTCGGTGCGCACGAGCTCGTCGACCCGCGTCCCTGGGTCACCGGCAAGATCGCTGAAACCTTCGAGAAGTATCCCTACATCGGCGAACTGCTTCCGGCCATGGGCTATGGTGAGCAGCAGATGAAGGATCTCGAGAAGACCATCGATGCCGTCGAATGTGATGCCGTTGTCATCGGCACTCCGATCGATCTTCGTCGTGTCATCAAGATCAACAAGCCGGCCGTCCGTGTAAGCTACGACCTGCAGGAAATCGGTCGTCCGAACCTCCAGGACGTGCTGAAGAAGTTCTTCTAAGCCGACCTTGTTCGACTATCTTGGGGCTGTGGTGCCTGTGCACCGCAGCCCCGTTTGATTCTCTTGAAGTGAGGCAGCATGTCTGAAAAACGGAAAACCGCTGTCGTCGCCCTCGGGGGCAACGCCATTTCCAACCCCGACCAGCGCGAGACCATCCACACACAATTCGCCCAGACTCGCCGCTCGATGAGCGGTATCCTCTCGGTGATCCAAGCGGGGTACGATGTTGTCATCACACACGGCAACGGTCCCCAGGTCGGTTATGAGCTGATCCGTGTCGAAGCGGCTCGTGGCCAGGCGCCGGAGCAGCCTCTGGGCGTTCTTGTTGCTTCCACCGAAGGGTGGATGGGCTACATGATCGAACAGTCTTTAATGAATCGGTTTAAGGATGATCACATCGAGAAATCGGTTGTCTCGCTCGTCAGCCAGGTTCTCGTTTCCAAGGATGATCCTTCACTCGAGAACCCGACCAAGTTTGTCGGCTCGACCTACCCGGAGTACGAGGCGTACCGCTTGGCTGAGGAACGTGGCTGGACAGTAAAGAAGGATCGTGGAAGAGGTGGACTCCGTCGAGTGGTAGGATCCCCTGAGCCACTCGACATTCTCAATGCCGATGCAATCCGTTTCCTGCTCGACAGTGGTTATGTGGTGATCGCGGTCGGGGGCGGTGGTGTGCCGACCTACAAGGATGAGAATGGTCACCTCGAAGGGGTCGATGCCGTCATCGATAAGGACCGTGCCTCTGCAGTCCTGGGCAACCGAATCGGTGCGGATGATCTGCTGATTCTGACCGCCGTCGAAAAGGTGGCCCTCAACTATGGTCGTGCTGACCAGGTGGATCTGGACCGGATGACGGTATCCGAAGCAAAAGACTACCATGCCATCGGTCACTTCCAGGCCGGCAGCATGGGGCCGAAAGTGCAGGCCGCGATCCAGTTCCTCGAAAAAGGCGGGAAGCGAGTCATCATCACCGACCTCGACCATGTCGCGGAGGCCATCGCGGGAAAAGGCGGGACAACGATTGTTCCGGACTAGGCACGATAGATACCACATAAAAAGGCTGGTACATACGTTGTACCAGCCTTTTTATGTGGTGGGTATCCCTCGATGTATATCTTGGTGTTGTACATCGTACCGGTTTTCTGGGCGTTCGTGAGGTGAATTCGCCACGCAGAAAAGGTTCTGCTCATTCGTTTTTGGCAGGAGTATGAGTCCTGTTCAAACAGGACCAAAAGGCTGCTGTCTCGCAATTGAAACATCGTATGGACTATCGCTCAAGTGCGGTTTGGTATCGTTTTGACTCTGATGTATCTTCTGGTAATTACCCCGCAATTACATTGCCGGAGCCATTATGAATACTCGATATCATGTTGTTCTGTCGATTACCCTCGCCCTGCTGGTTGTTTCCGCCCTGCAAGCTCAACCTGCTCACATTGGTCCGCCCACTGCCTGGGTAAACTGTATCGAAAAAGCAGATTGGGATTCAGATGTACTGTATGCAGGACTGTGGAACGGTGGTCTGTACACGCGGGACAATTCGAGTGAAGCCTGGCGTTTTATTGGCACGGGTCTACCCCTCTATCCAGCATCCTATTCGGATAACTATTATCCGCAAAGAAGTAGTCCATCGTTTAAGTACATCGATGTTCGCCTGGGCTGGTATTTGCCCATTGCAGGAGTCGAGACTTGTGCTTCGAGGCCAAACGAACTGTGGGTCTGGTGCCAGGTATCGGAAGAAGGGTCGAACATGGGGACTGGCACCCAACTTTTTTTCAGCTCTGATAACGGCGAAAGTTGGGAGTTGCGGAACACTGGTCTGGATGATGTTATCAACATTAAAAGCCTTTGGCGTTCCTCAAGCCATCCGGACACACTCTGGGCACATGCTAGTGGCGACATTGACTATACCTACTGGAGTGGCGACAACGGACTCCACTGGGAGCAAACGGACCTCTACCTGATGAACTTTCAGGATCATCCCTTTTATGAGGATGGGGTGCTCGCCAGGGGTGTTCTTGATGGTGTCGAGGGCAGCTTCCTGCTCAGCTTGGATGCTGGTGAAACATGGGATGGTTCAGGCCAATCTTACGAAAACTACAGTACGTTCGATGTACGTCCCTCACCTGTCGATCCTGACGTACTCCTTATGGCTGCATGCTCGTCGAACTCCTTTCCAGAAACGGGGTCGCGCTACTTCCTGAGCAGGGATGCTGGAAGCTCATGGTCTCCGGTGGAAAGTGAGGATTCTGAAGGATACAACCAGGCTACCTACTATTGGTCAGCATTTGCCCCAAACGGGACAGGTTTTGCGGGCACCGATAACCTGTTTTATCCCGACGCGCCCGGTATGTTCCGGATCGAACCAATTGGCGATGAGGTCAACATAGATCATACCCTGATCGAGATCGACGCTCTTCTTGGAATACCACCAACAATCTATGATGGAGTCTGGGCGGGGTCTGGCGGTGGAGGGTTGTATCTCGCGACCGCATCAGGTGTGTTTTTCAGCGACGATGCTGGGGAGTCTTTCCTTCCTCACAATGAAGGCTTTCTCAAGGCTCACAGCCTGGGGCTGAGTATTGCCGGCAGCAATGGCGTAGAGCATTCGTTGAGTTTTGGACTGAATGGTGTGTTTCTCAAGTCGGGGAATAATCCCTGGAAGATTTTGTCAGCCATGTACTCTTTCAGCGGTGTGGTTGCAAACGATGGTACGCTGTATATGGTTCTCAATGATACGCTACGTAAATCGACTGACCAGGGGCTTCATTGGGAGACGATCTCGAATCAAAACGCACGATACGGCATCGTTGCGATCGATCAGCAGCAGTCAGAGCATATCCTCTTTGGCTCATTCCGCCTCCCATTGTGTAACCTCAGTTTTGACGGCGGTGAATCCTGGGTAGAGTTCGACATAGAACCTGATGAACGTTATGTGTACGGCGGATTCCGTGCGGACGGTGCCGCTCTCGCTGCTTCGGAGCAGACCATTCATCTGAAAGTGGACGTTGAATCCGAGGAGACGACCTTCGCGGTACCGGATGGCAGGGAGGTCACAGCATTTCTCGCAGACGGTGATCCGGTGGGGAGAATGGTGATCGCGCAGGGAAATCGGGTAAGGCGATTCGATTTCGCATCAAGCAGCTGGTTGCCTGGAAATGGTGGAATCGATTTCGAATCGAACATTACCGATCTTGCACGAACCTGGGATGGAGATGGCCTCTATGCACTGGCAGGCGATACCATCTATCGTCAAAACTCTCAGGACGACGAGTGGACGATTTTTTCTGCGGATGAGATTCCCTGGCCCACGGGGATTGAGACCTGGCCTGATGGTAGCCTCTATGTCTCCAGCCTGACCAATGGTATCTGGAAATACCAGGTGACGCTGGATGTCGAAGATGTGCCCATTGCCTGCTTGCCGGACGAATTCACGCTGCTGCCACCCTGGCCCAATCCATTTAACCCCTCGACACGAATCCGATTTCTTCTCGGTCAGACTGCCGAGATAGCGCTAGCCGTCTACAACCCACGAGGCCAACTAGTCACACAGTTAGCACAAGGAACCTATTCACCTGGCAGCCACCAGGTCGAATGGAATGATCCAGCCCTCGCCAGCGGCATCTACTTCGTCCGCCTTGAGGTGGAAGGAAGGCACCAGATCCAGAAAATTGCGCGTCTGAAATGACCGTAATTCGGAAGAAAACACCGGCGCTCCTGCGCCGGTTTTCTTTTTTAGGTGGATTTGGCTATCTTCAAACCTGATTTGCTGCAGCACGGTGAACGCCAGAACGGGAACGGATCGGAGAACAGCATGCTCAATTTGCGAATAAGTTGGATGCTCGGAGTCCTGCTCACGAGCATTTTTTTATACACAGCACCAGCTCTTGCCCAGCAGTGGCACTCGAACGGACCCTATGGTGCAGATGTCACCACGATTGAAGTGGCGGCGTGGGACTCGAGCAAGGTGATTCTCGGGACCCGTTTTGATGGGCTCTACATACGTGATATCGATGGAGAGGTGTGGCAGCGATTCGCACCCGGCCTCCCGCAATGGGCACAGACCATCCCGCGTTCCCCCGAAGATGACTACAGCGAGCAGGTCACCGTCTGGGGGGGCGATTACCCAATCGTCCATGATGTTGCCACCATGACCGGTGATTCGGATATCATCCTTGTCGGCCTGGGGTACCGTCTCCAATTCTCACAGGACGGCGGCGAGACGTTCGAAATCATCTTCGACGGCAGCAACGATTTAATGGAAATCCGTCAGGTCTGGATGCTTCCCGGTGACACCGACTGCATGATGTTCATCGGCTCATCACAGCAGGCTGGTAACAAGCTCTATGTGACCAACACCGGTGGTTTCATTTGGGAAGAACAGCCCTATCAGGGGGTGCTCGGGTTTACGGTTGACCCGTTTGATCCCGTCCATGTGCTGATGTACGGTGCGATCAATGCTGCAGTGGGTGTGGATTGCGGGATCTATGAAACCTTCGATGCCGGCCTGAACTGGGCGCCGGTCAACGAGGATGTTCCGACAGTCCTTCAACTTGTAGCGAGCCCTCTGGAAGAGGGGGTCTGGGCAGGAATCGGATCAACCGAGGTTGAATCTGGTCTCTTCTATACTCGTGATGACTTCAGCCAACTGCCCTTGGTTGAGGGCAGCCTGAACACCCAATGGGTTGAGTTCAAAACGGATGGTCGGCTGATCGGGTATGATGCGGACCGATCTATAAACTACCAGGATATTCTCCTTCCCGAGTCCGGAACCGTCGCCCAGTGGGATGACCTCACATACGATGTTGATGCAGCGCTCTTCCCACGTCCCAATTACCAGAAGGTCGTTTACCCGGTCCCTGGCATGGATGATGTGGTTTTCTTCGGGTCGAAGTACGGTGTGGCGCTCAGCACGACGGCCGGCAGCACGATCGAGTGGCAGGATCTCGGCCTTCGGAATGCGCGCATTGATCGTGTCAAAGCCAGCCCCAACCTGGCGCATGTCTGGTATGCCTTCGGTGTCGGCGGGGCGTGGGGAACGGTGGATGATGGCAACCACTGGACACGCATGACCGCCGTCCCAACTTGGGATGTGACGGAAAAGCCGGGAGGTGATACGGTTCTCTTTGCGACGGATGGCGGACTTTTTCGTGGCGAGGGCCCGTTGCAGGAACTGACCCAGCTTCCGGGGATCGGTCATGGTATCAAGCTGGGGTATGCGAACGAGGACACCCTCTGGGCCGTGCAGGCGTTCGATGGTGACCCGCAAACCGCGAGCTACAGCCTGGACGATGGATCGAGCTGGACAGAGGCGTTCAATTGGGAGATGTCCACAGAATCTCACCTCGATTTCGCTGCAGACGGCACCCTGCTTATCGCGGGTGAGGTGATGCTGCGTTACTATCCGCAGGATGAATCACCGGAATTCATTGACATCCCGTCAATAGCCACCGGCTTGCTCGCCGACAGGATTGACCCCGACCGAATGGTGATGTCTGTCCCCAACAATGTCTACGAGACTCAGAATGGAGGAGAGACCTGGTCCTCGATGGGCTCGCAATTTGTTCCGCGCTGTACTGCCGGGAGGACGATGGGCGGCATCTTGAGTGACGGTGTGTCTGAAGAAGGATTGTACGCCTTGATCCGCGGCGAGGACCTCTACCATCGTATAGGACCTGGGAACCCCTGGACCCATGTCGATATGCCAATCGATATCGATTGGAGGACCATCGACTTCACGATGAGTAGCGACACCCTGCTTGCGATTGCGACCCATTCGAAGGGGGTCTGGATTCGTGGCGGCTTCATCAATGATCTACCCGAGCACGATGAGGAGCAGGTCGTTCTGCCTGGTGGGTTCGAGCTACGCCCCGCTTGGCCGAATCCCTTTAACCCATCAACAAACCTCACCTTCCGTTTGTCCGCTCCGGGGCATGTCAGCATGCATGTCTATGATCTTCAGGGACGCATGGTGGACACCATCTTTGAAGGAGAGGCAACTGCCGGTTCTCATACGATAAACTGGCATGCGGAGTCGATGGCGAGCGGGGTCTATTTCGTACGCTTGAGGACGAATCAGGGCAGTCAGGTACGGAAAGTGATCCGTTTGCAGTAATCAGGTTTCAGCAGGATTGAAACGGCGCCTTGATGTCAAGGCGCCGTTTTTATCTCAAGACTTTTCGTCAAGTTCCTGATCATGATCTTCCTGACGATGTGGCCCGTGCAAATCGAGCATCTTGATCCCTGCCGCATAGTCGACCTCGTCAAGAGTACGCAGACGCATCAATTTTCGCACGAGATCCTTCAGCCGGTTTACCTGGTTCGGGAGACGATCCACATACTCGAACTTCTTGTCGAGGGTAATGTCATCCTGGCGGATCAGTTCGAGATAACCCTGTAGAATGGCAAGAGGACTGTTGAACTCATGGGCAACCGCCTTGGACAATTGCTGGACCGTTTCAAGACGTGAATGCTCCATCTGCGCGCGGAGTGCAAGCGCTTCACGTTCCCTGCGCTCCGCCTCAAGGGCAAGACGTGAGAATTGACGTGCCAACAGGACAATCATCGCCACCGCTGGCCAGGGGTAGGTAAGGCCAAAGACGAGGTTGTAGTCCAGCAGCTCGCCGATCAGGCCTGTGTCCAGCATTACATCGTAAAGCAGGCCGACCAACAGCAGGCCGAATCCGAAGGTGGCGATCAAGGCATCCGGATCCTTCCGACGCAAGGCACCGATCAGGGTCCAGCCGATGCTGATGATGTAGGGCAGGTAATAGTAGAGCGAAAGGTCTTGACGCATCATCAGCGAGGCGGTCAGACCGACGACAGCCAATCCTAGCGGAACCAGGATCAGGAGGTTGTTCCGCTTGCGGAAAGTCGCTTGTAAAAAGAGACTGATCAGGGTAAGGCTGGCAATAAACACCCCTTCCGATGCAGCATGCCAGATTGGGAGGATGCGCAAGGGCAGATCGGTTTCCAGGCTCAACCAGAACATCGTATAGAGCGAGGTGATCACCCCGAAAAGACCGAAATAGAGTCCAGCCCGAAAAGAGGGCAACAGGAAGAAGAGGATGAGCGCCAACACGCCTGTGGCGGCAATCAGACCAGCAAGGAAGATGTAGGGACGGCTCAGTTTGAACATCTTCGCATAGCTCGTCAGTAGCTCATTGGTCTGCCCCAGCCCCAGCACGAACCCTGCTCCGGTAGGCAGGTCCTGCAGACGCATCCAGCTGGGGTCGGGGCCACGATTGGTACGAATCGCGAGCACGTGCTCCCCGGTCAGTCCGGATGGCACTTCGAGCGGAGGTGGGAAATAGACAATCCGCCCCTCTTTGAAACCACCTCCCTCGCCGAATTCCCCCTCACGCAGCAGCAACTTGCCATCGAGGTAGACTTCCATCGCCCCGTAGACCATGTAGATCATTGAGAGTTGATCGTGTGCCAAACTTGAATCAAGGGTGAAGTGCATTCTCCACCAGGCTGTGCCCTGCTCCCACTCTTCTTCCGGCTCCACCATGAAAGGCATCCGTTGCACCCATGCTGAGTCAGGAAAAGCCGGTTCCGCCCGGGCGGGGTTGTCCCCCTCTTGGAACAACCAGCCACGCATCAAGGGGAGGTAGGGTTGGCCGGGGGGGAGACGGTCCAGACTCAGGGTGACCGTACGAGGTGGTTCCTCGCCCTGCTCCTGCGCGAAGAGGGGCTGCGCAGGGAGGAGGAAGAAGGCAAATGTCAGGAGGCTGAAGAAGCAGAGGAAGGGCCTCCGAAGAGACGATCCTTGGAAAGCGGTTACGTGCATCATTCCTGCATGTGTTTGGTTTTCCAGCCCCAAGATACAACTCGAAATCATCAGAATTACAACAGAACATTCCGTTTTCGGTATTCGTTAGGGAAAACATACTTTCGGCGAACCGCCAACTACAGTGGCCATTTGCCCAACCTGCTGTCTCCCCTCCGCTCGCGGAGCGGAGCCTGAATCCCATTTCCGCTTCACACGGCTTATCTTTGGCTTCATACGAAAAGAATGGAACGTTCTCTGCCAAACCTTGTGCCCCGAGCTCCTGTTACACCTGAGGTTCATGGTTGGCTGGAAATGCTTCCTACAGAATCCAATCCTACACCCGGGGGTTCCTGGATGAAGATCCACGAGTACCAGGCGAAGGAACTGCTGCGGACGTACAAAGTGGCCGTGCCGGATGGCAAGGTGGCCACGACGCCGGAGCAGGCGGAAGCCATCGCCCGTGAGTTGGGCGGCGGTGTGGTGGTGGTCAAGGCACAGATTCATGCCGGTGGCCGTGGCAAGGGCGGCGGTGTGAAAGTCGTCAAAAGCCCCGAAGAGGCGAAAGCAGCCGCCGAGCAAATCCTCGGCATGCAGCTGGTCACCCACCAGACTGGACCGGAAGGACAGAAGGTCAAGACGGTCCTGGTTGAGCAGGGCAGCAAGATCGCGAAAGAGTTCTACGCGGGCCTGACGCTTGACCGTGACAACGTGCGCGATACCTTCATGGTTTCCACCGAGGGTGGAGTCGAGATCGAGAAGGTCGCGGCGGAGACCCCCGAAAAGATTGTCAAGGTCGGTGTCGATCCCGCATTCGGCTTGCAGGCGTTCGAAGCACGCCGGATGGCCTTCGCCCTCGGCCTCGAAGGCAAGGCGGTCAACAAGGCAGCCGGGTTCTTCCTGAACCTCTACAAGATGTACAAGGAAACCGATGCCTCCCTCGCCGAGATCAACCCCCTCGTGCTGACCGAGGACGGAGATGTGATCGCGCTGGACGCCAAGGTCAACTTCGACGACAACGCGATGTACCGTCACAAGGACATCGTCGAATACCGTGACTTCGATGAAGAGGACCCGGCGGAAGTCGAAGCGTCCGAATACGACCTCAACTTCATTAAGCTCGATGGCAACGTCGGCTGCATGGTCAACGGCGCTGGTCTGGCGATGGCGACCATGGACATCATCAAGTATTCTGGCGGCGATCCGGCCAATTTCCTCGATGTGGGCGGCGGTGCCAATGCGGAGCGTGTCAAGGCGGCCTTCAAGCTGATCATGCGCGACGCGAACGTCAAAGCGGTGCTGATCAACATCTTCGGCGGGATTGTCCGCTGTGACCGTGTTGCGCAGGGCATCATCGATGCGCTCAGCGATTCGGAACTCGAGGTGAACGTGCCGGTCGTGGTGCGCCTTGCGGGTACCAACGCCGAGCTGGCGGGCGAGATGCTGGAGAACAGCCCCCTGAAGTTCATCGTCGCGACGAACCTCAAGGATGCGGCCGAGAAGGTCGTTGCCGCAGCGAAGGAGGTGGCCTAAATGTCGATCCTCGTTAACAAAGATACCCGTCTCGTCGTCCAGGGCATCACGGGCGGCGAAGGAAGCTTTCATACCGAGCAGATGATCGAGTACGGCACCAATGTGGTCGCCGGTGTGACCCCCGGTAAGGGCGGCCAGATGCACCTCGATCGTCCGGTTTTCAACAGCGTTGCTGAAGCGGTCGAAGAGACTGGCGCGAATGCGTCCGTCATCTTTGTCCCGCCGCCCTTCGCGGCCGATGGCATCCTGGAAGCGATCGACGCTGGTGTGGACTTGGTGGTCTGCATCACCGAAGGCGTGCCGGTCAAGGATATGCTGACGGTGAAGACGAAGCTCAGCCAATCCAAGACCCGTCTGATCGGTCCCAACTGCCCCGGCATCATCACCCCGGGCCAGGCGAAGATCGGCATCATGCCCGGTTTCATTCACAAACCCGGCAGCATTGGCCTGATCAGCCGCTCCGGCACCCTGACCTACGAAGCGGTGCACCAGCTCACTGAGTACGGCCTCGGCCAGACCTCGGCGGTTGGTATCGGCGGCGACCCGATCATCGGCTCCACCTTCACCGACCTGTTGAAACTCTTCAACGAGGACGATGAGACGGAGGGTGTGGTCATGATTGGCGAAATCGGTGGTGGCGCGGAAGAAGCGGCCGCCGAGTACATCAAGGCCAACTTCAAGAAGCCCGTCGTCAGCTTCATCGCCGGTGCGACCGCCCCTCCGGGACGCCGCATGGGCCACGCTGGTGCGATCATCTCCGGCGGCAAAGGCACCGCCGCCGAAAAGATGGCCGCCCTCGAAGATGCGGGCATCCGCGTCTCCAAGACCCCGGCCGAGATCGGCAAGCTGATGAAGGAATCGCTGGGATAGACGATCCGGTGTACATCGAACGTCCAAGCCCCATCCAAATGGATGGGGCTTTTTAGTGCAGGCCGGATTCTTGAATCCGGCAACCATGTTTCGCGCCTGGGCGCGGGAAGGTTTGAAAACAGGATAGCCCAGGGCCGCAGGCACGGGCCAGGGGTGTGTGTAGCACGGGCATCCTGCCCGTGTATCGTGCGTGAAACGGGCGGAGGGGTGCGTGGCCCTGCCAATCTTGTTGGCAGGGTTTCTTCACTTTCTATCGAATGCCGAAAGATTTAGTCGCAATCGCCACGGTGGTGAGGTGGTCGGGAAGGGTTGGGAAACAATCGCAGGCGACGAATGACTCTCACTGCTTGAGCGGAGCAGCTAATGTGAACGAGCCAAGGCAAGTCAGACTGCTTCGACGGAGCGGATAAAGTGAAGAAACCCGGGTACGCCAGACTGCTTCCACGGAGCAGATAAAGTGAAGAAACCCGGGCAACGGAGATTGCCCGGGCCAATCAAACACTATCGTATCAAATCACCCCGCTCGACGGACGACGAGGGTTTTGTTTTGCAGCATGGGGATGAGGTCACGGACCCAGCGCATGTAGCAGTTGACGGCGCAGGGTGCGAGGTCGCCGCTGGCGAAGCAGGCATGGTTGCAGGTGGGGCCGCCCGCGGCACGGGCTGTCAGGTCGAGATTGAAGGCGAAGTCCTTTAACGCGCCCGCGTGAACCTCAACGGTATCGTCACATTCGTGCCCATGGTGGGCAAAAACGTACACACTGCGTTCCGGGCTCAACAGCGAGGCCTGGCAGCCGATTAACTCGATGGAGGGGTCAGAAACGAAGTCCTCCACCGTGCTCCAACCCGCGCCACAGTTCGAACAATGGGCAAAAACCTGGGTGCTGATCATCGTGGGGCCCTCCTGTATT
Source organism: bacterium (assembly GCA_020444265.1). GTDB lineage: Bacteria > Electryoneota > Electryoneia > Electryoneales > Electryoneaceae > JAHLLH01. Next base: position 255,120 of record JAHLLH010000005.1, on the reverse strand, counting down.
GAAACAAGACATCGTCCCCCTTTGCCTAACAATTCTGCAAACCCCGTACCAATTCCGTAAATCGGCGAATCTGGAGTGATGGGTATCACAATGTGAATTTCTTGTTGGAGTGGAAAGAGCGTCTGTAGGCTCTGTAAACTCTAGCGGTCTTGCTACGACCAAGAACTTGGTTTACATTGAAATTCCGGCGGGAGGGAGCCCTTTTCCTTCCGAAGAAACCCGACACTGAAGTGTCGGGCCAGGTAAATGCCGGAGGTTTCATGCCCCACCCTGTGCTCACCATTCGCACCTGTCGCCCATCTGATGAAGCGGATTTGATCCAACTCTGGATCGATTGCGGCCTGACACGCCCCTGGAACAACCCAAAGCAGGACATCGACCGGAAGCTGGCCCACAGCCCGGACGGCTTTCTCATCGGGGAGGTGGAAGGGAAGCTGGTGGCGTCGGTGATGGCGGGCTATGATGGCCATCGTGGCTGGATCTACTACCTCGCGGTTCACCCGGAGATGCAGCGTCATGGATTTGGCGAGCAGATGATGGATGCCGCCGAGACCTACCTGCGCGAACAGGGCGCACCGAAGATCAACCTGGAAGTGCGCATCGGCAACGAGAAGGTGATCCGCTTCTACGATGCGATCGGGTACGTGGACAACGAGATCGTCGGTTGGGGGAAACGTCTGGTTGAGGATGCGCCGTATCAAGCGTAGGCCAGGGTTTCCAACCCCGGCGACCGAGAAGGGGCCTCAGGGCCCTTGACACCTTCTTAAAATGAACGTCCGGCAGCTGCCGGACCGTGCCGGGGTTGGAAACCATCCACAGGCAGGCAAGCCCCGACCTACATCTATAAACCCTACTTGCTTACAAGTCGGGTTCTGAAACCATCGACCGGGATTGGCTCATTCCCAGTCGATGATATCTTTCTCTTTCAGCAGTTCCGTATACCCCTTATCCGTCCCCAGGATATGACCGATGATCCATCCTTCGAGGAAGGTCATGGTCTTGAGCGTCATCTCCGGGTTGGCGCAAAAATCGAGGGCAAAATCGACGACCTGGGCAACGAGCTCATCATGCTCGAGTTTGTGCTCGTGATAATTTTCGTACCCATACATCAGCAGGTTGGCTTCCTCGTCCCGGAAATGGATGCGTGTGTATTCGATCAATTTCTTGAAGATGGCCCGCAGGGTGTCATGATCTTCACCCTTGCTGATGCTTTCACCCATCTGGTTGACAATATCAAACAGCTGTTTGTGCTGATTGTCAAATTTTTCAATGCCCACACTGTAGGCAGGTTTCCACTCCAAATGAACCATCCCGGGTTTCCTCCGTTCGGGCGATACGTCGATACGTACCATCGGGTCGTTTTTCAGCTGCTCCATCCGTGCCGGGGTCAGTTCGTGTTTCTCCAGCAGGGGCAGCAGGTCGCGTACCCAACGCATATCGCACACCTGGTCACACTTGTCGAAATTATGTTCGTCAAGGCAGTACCCCGGGCATCCATCCTGTCCGGTGTGGTTCACATCCACATGGGTATTGGGTGCCAGTTCTTTCAGCAATCCAGCGCGGATGGAGAGGGTTGTCCCACATTCATGATCTACGTGCGTGAATAGAAACAATCCTTTTTCGGGGTTCACAAATGATGCCTGGTATCCCTCTAGACGAAGAGTGTGATCTTCGAGAAAGGACTGCATCTCACACCAGCAGTGCGAGCATAGGGTACAGGTTTTGAACGGTGTTGTTGATAGCTGGCCAGCCACAAAACCCCCGGTGTACAAAATCGGAACAGCTGCAATACTTGGAAGGTAACCTTGCAAAAACCAGTCCACTAGTTGGCCGCGGGGAGCTCGCAGGATCACTGCTGGTTCGTCAGCTCGCGCAGCAACCCCTCCAGCAGGAGGGTCGATTCGTACAGAACCACAGGGTCGATCCGGTCGAGGTCATCGACGGTGGAATGGTATTCGGGGAAGTGGCCGGTCCAGAGGAAGAGACTGGGGATCCCTCGTCGCGCGAAGTTATAATGATCGCTTCGTTTGAAGATCGACGTGCCACGTGATCCAGCGAGTTTGAACCACGGCTCTTCCAGCGAATGTGTACGTGCTCCGACCTTCAGGGGGACAGCAAAGATCGAATCCCCGATCCCTTCGACACGATTGAAGTCCGCAAGGATGCCCGCCTCGTCGAAGTTGACCACGGCTCGAATCGAGTCGAGAGGTAAGGGTGCATCCTGGACAAATCGCAAGCTGCCCCAGAAACCAACCTCTTCGGCGGTTGTCAGCAGGAAAAGGCTGCTTCTCGCACCAGGCTGGTCGGCAAAGGCACCCGCCGCTTCGAGTACCGCCACCGATCCGCTGGCATTGTCATTCGCACCGTTGTAGATGCCCCCTTCTCGCATCCCGAGATGGTCGAGATGGGCCATCGAAACCACCACTTGTCCAGCTAATTCGGGGTCAAAACCCGGTACAAAACCACCGATATTGTGGGAGAGGACCGCGGTCCGTTTGACATCGTAGCGCCACGTGATTTCAATACCATTCATTGGCCCACGCTTGGGAGTACCCGTTCGGCTAAGTGGGTTGAAGTCACGGTTTTTGAACATGTGACGGACCGCTTCTCGTGGCAGCACTACGATCGGGTAGGGTGGGTCGGCTGGTTGGTCGCGATCATCGATCTCGGGCAGCAGGTCGAACCAGTGCTCGTGGTAACGGAGGGTGCCCCAGCGTGCCAGCAGGCGACGGCTTGGGAGAACAAGTACCCCGGCAACCTCCTGTTCTGCCAGCGCGATTCGCTTCCTTGTACTCAACCCGAAGCCCAATCCAGACCAGCCTTCGTAATGTTTGACAAGTGTGTCTGGCAGGGTGGCAGTAGCATCAATGTCGTCCGGGTAGCCCTGCAGAACAACCACAACCTTACCGCGCAGATCCAGCCCCTCGAAGTCATCCCAGCCCAGGTCAGGCTCATGGATGCCATAGCCGACGAAGATGGGAGTGATGGGGGCATCTGGAGGAGCTTGCTGCCCGGGTGCGATGAAGACAAGGCCGTCTACTCCTCGTCCAAAGCTGCTATCCCCTTCTACTGTGCGAATTGAAATACCGTTCTTTCGCCCATACTCGATGTGCACCAGCGGAACGGGTTGGAACCAGGTTGGTTTCCCCCTTTCATCGAGGAAGGGTTGTTCGCAGCCGATCTGTTCGAAAACCTGGGCGGCGTACTCCGCCGCATAATCAAAGCCACGGGTCCCGGCACGCCGTCCCTCCATCGCATCGGAGGCAAGGTGCGCGATCATCGCTTGCAGATCGTCACTCGAAATGTCAGGTGTGAGAGTGTCGGGTGGAGTAGTCCCGCAACCCGCGAGGAATACGAGAAGGGAGAAGAGGAGAATCGTTTTCAACAAGCTGCGGGGTAGGATCATCACATCTCCGGATGGGGCGGTAGCACCACCGGCTCTTTGTCAAGCTAGGTGCCCTTTTCAGAGGGTGCAAACCGATTGAATATTCATCGGCATATTTTTCATCATTCACAGGATTCCGTCGATACCGTCCCGAGTGGAAGCAGCGACGGAATCCTGCAAACGATGGTTCTCTTACTTCAACAGGGTTATGCGCTGCATCTGAGTACCACCCTGGCCCAAGTTGGCTGATATGAAATAGGTGCCACTGGGCCAACGTGTGCTATTCAGGGAGTAAGAATGGGAACCCGCTGCGAGGGGATGGTCGACAAGACGCATCACTTCCTGACCCACCAGGTTGTACACCGACAAGACAACCGGCTGGGATGAAGGCAGGGTCACCGAGAAACGAGTGGTCGCATTGAAGGGATTCGGGTAGGCTGGCGAAAGCAGGTAGCCATCGATCAGCGAGTGATCCTCCCGCTCGTTTCGAATCGAGGTCTCGAGCGCGACGAACAGCTCGTGCATGGGTGCATCCGTCCCGCCATAAACACCCAGGTCATTCCGCAGACCACCGCGCGCCGGGAAATGAGCCACTTCCGGGGCGGCGGAGGCGGGATCGTTGAACGCCGGATCGGGGTTCCCCATGTCAATCCCTGGGGAATCCGCTTGCAGCAGGAAGGAATCCTCGACAAAGCGAGCGGTATCCGCCACATTTCCTTCGCCCGGATAGGGGATGACGGTAGGTGTCATGGAATAGCTCACCTCAAGCGTGGCACCGGATATAATACCGAAGTGGTGGTCCAATTCGGTCATCAGGTTGTTCCGGAAGATGGCGTGCGCATTGGTCGAAATCATGAAGATGTTTCCGGCACCCATGTCCGCCAGATAGTTCCCGCTGAAGGTGTTGTTTTCGACCAGCAAGCTGTCACCACCCTGGTAGAGGTAGATCGCCGCACCGCCGCCAAAGTTCGAATTGCAGTAGTTGCCGACAAACAGGTTGTTCGTTAATTCAATGGTTCCAAGATTGGTGACCAATCCACCGACATACTGATCGCTGCCATTGTCGAGGAAGTAGTTCCCCTGGCAGATGAGATGGATCCGCCACGTGCTCAACCCACCGCCTCCGTAATACGAGACACCCCCAATCCGTTCGACAAAATTATCTCGAATCAGGTTGTATTCGACACGGACATTGGTCTCTTCCCGCATGGTCGGATTCCACAGAAGGATTCCTCCACCCTCACGAGGGCTGCCACCCGCACCTGTAATCCGTGAACCGCCACCACCTTGAATCGTGAAGCCTATCAATGCGGCGCCGGTGCCTGTGATGTCGTGAAAGAGGACGGTGCTGCCCGTATCAGCAGAGGCTCCCTGTGACCCATCGATAATCGTTTCCAGCACATGTTCCGGGTTCTGGTCAAAGATGTACTGGCTGGCGAGCACGACATTTTTGGAACGCACAATCACATTTTCCATCCAGGTACCGTGCGAAACGAGCACAGTGTCGCCATCCACCGAAGCGTCCAGCCCAGCTTGAATGGTTGCATAGTCATCCGGGATGTGAATCAGGTCCGCACGAAGAGAGAAGAGAGGTGCGAGTACGAGCAGCAGTGCGAGGAGATGCTTCATCGGAGCTCCATCTTTGGCGGAGTCCTCCCTTGAAAAGGAGATGACACCACGTTTTCGGCTCCGAGGTGCGCGGGGTTGTTCCCTTAACCTAAGCGGGATTTCTGATGATGGAAAGAGTTGTTAGGATATTCGAACATTTTTTTGGGGACAGTGATTCCCAATCATGGCTCGGGTGCTTACATGCTGAACTTGAATGAACGCATTTGATTGTGTATTTCAGATCAACAGGGAATCGAAGATGGAGTTGTGTCATGGCAGGAGTGCTGCTGATTTACACCGGGGGGACCATCGGGTCGGTTCGGACATGGCCGGATGATCCGAATAGCCCACTCAAACCGGCTGAAACCGATGAGCTGCTCAAGCATATGCCGGAACTGATGGGTGGGAGCGTTCAACTCGAAGGGGTTACCATTCCCGTGGATCTGATCGCGATGGATGAGTTCATCGACTCCTCGTTGATCACACCCGACCACTGGGTGGAGATGGCCACGCTGGTTGAGAAGAACTACAACAAATATGATGGCTTTGTCATTTTGCATGGCACGGACACCATGGCCTACACGGCTAGCGCGCTCTCCTTCATGTTCGACCATCTCAGCAAGCCGGTCATCCTCACTGGATCACAGCGCCCGATCAGCGCGACACGGTCCGATGCCTACCAGAATGTGATCACCGCCATCGAAATCGCTGCAGCGAAACAACTTGGGATTGTGGTGGTCCCGGAAGTCTGCATCTACTTCCACGAGACCCTGCTGCGTGGTTGCCGTGCCACGAAATACGATGCTGATGGCTACACCGGTTTTACCTCACCCAACTACCCCCCACTCGGCGCGGCAGGGAGCAAGATCGAGATTTATGAGGAGCTCATCCGTAGGACCGACAACCATGCCCTCGAGGTAAGGAAGGAGTTCGACGAGGGTGTGGCGGTACTCGAATTGTCACCCTTGATGAACAGCGGCCTGTTCCGCACGGTTCTGCAGGCGGAAGGGTTGAAAGGGGTCGTCCTAGAGGCCTACGGCGCGGGTAATGCACCAAAGGGCGAGTTTCTCGACATCATCGGGGAGGCCTACGAACGTGGTGTCGGGATGGTGGCGGTAACTCAGTGCTATGCTGGCACGGTCCGTCTCGGGCAGTACGATGTCAGTACTGGGCTGCTGGAACGAGGTGTAATCAGCGGGATGGACATGACTCCGGAAGCCGCCCAGACCAAGCTCTCCCTGCTGCTGGCCGACCAATCCTCACTCTACCCCGCCGAAGAGATGATGCAAATCAACCTGCGCGGCGAGATGGACGAAAGCCTGTTTGACCTCGAATTCGGGCCGGGCGAAGCGACGCCGGAAGGAACCGTCCGTTCAAAGGGGTCGTTCCCTGCCGCACGATATTTCGATGGCACTCGCATTGTGCGGGCAACCCTGCGTCTCACTGGCATTTCAACCGATGCGGGGGAGGCGGAAGCTGTCGAGCTACGTGCCCACTTAAACCGAAAGGCGGGCGATGCGACCGATCCTGCCAGCGGCTTTGCCGGGTCACGGAACCTGCCCTGTGTTGAGGGAGAACGTGGCACCAGCCTTTACCTGGATGTGACTGAAACCGTACTCCACCACCTCGATCCGGCGAAACGGACTTCGGTAACCATCACCTCCCTCGAGGGCCAACCGATTCGCTGGGCCAACATGCACCTGGCGGTGTTTACAGAATAGATCCAGGAAACGTGATTCGAAGCCCGTCTGAATGGTGAGTTTCGTTTTTTTACGCCTTGAACCGCGCGATCATGTTGAGGAATTCGTTGTAGAAAAGACGGCTGGCATCCAGACCGTCGAAAAGGAAGCGGTCGAAGTTAAGATAAAAGAGGCCGCCGCTGACGATGAGACCGACCAGGGCCAGCAGGATACGCGGAAGAAGGGAGCCGTAACTGCGGAGTTTACGGATCGAGTAGCTCAATCCGGCCAGTGAAACGATCAGCAGGGCGAATGGGATGGCGACTGTTTTGAGCAGGATCAGGTAACCAGTCAGGTTGGCTTTCGCGAGGCTGACAGAGACCAGCAGGAAGGCGAAAAGAAACAGCAGCGACCCGCCGAGCAGAATCATGTACAAATTCGCCCAGATGAACGATACGATGAGGAAGAAGACGTATTTGATCGTACTCATGACTAGCCCAGTGGAATCCTCCGTCAGGCAAATGTGATCATTCTGGCTGGATCGTGCAATCTGCATGGGGCGTGTAGACAAAGAAACGCCGGGGGCAAGCTCCCCGGCGTTTGAGTTTTCAGGCTACTGGGTTCATCACTTCAGCAGTGTCAACCGTCGTGCCTGTGTCAGACCATTCTGCTGCATGCTGAGGATGTACGTCCCACTCGCAAGCCTGCTGAAATCAAACGTCTCAAAATGGTTACCTGCCGTCAGGGTGCCGAGCTCTTGCGACAACACAAGTTGCCCAAGCGTGTTGAAAATGCTGATCGAAACCGGTGCACGGTTGGGAACCGAGAAGCGGATTTGAGTCGTGCCGTTGAACGGGTTGGGGTAGAGGGACTCGATCGCAAATCGGGTTGGTCGGTGCACTTGGATATTGCCAGGTACATCGAGCTGGTCAACCGGGAACCAGAGTGTCCCATAGGTGCACGATAACCAGATTCGTTCTTGAAGCTGGTCATGTACGGCATTCACCACGAGATACCGACCTCCCAGCGGCAGGTCGAACTCGAAGGTTTGTTCCGCCCAGGAATCACCGTTGTCGGTCGATAGCCACATCCGGAATGGATCTCGCTCATAAGCAAGCAGGCGATCAGGCTCTCCAGGCAGGATCAACAACTCAGTCCCGAAATCACTCTCGCCGACATGACCGTGACGTGTCCATTCTCCCTCCGAGTAACTCAACAGCATGTTGTAATAGTCGAGGACGTATACCGTTGAATTGGTTCCCTTAAAATCGTAAATGTTGGTGCCACGCTCCTCATGGAACCCCAAAGAGGAATAGTCGAGGGTCTGGGGGTCCAACAGGACAAGTTCCGTTCCACCGCCGTTCACGTTACAGGGAAAAATGAGCCTGTCACCGACAACTTCAGGCCTTGAGGAATTATAGTAGTCAAGTACAAGATGTGGCAAAGCAATGCTGGTCGGCCAGGTCAGACCGAGATCATCCGAAATGTAGAGTGAGTCCGGGGTTTGATTGCTGTCCTGCACGCCAAACATCCGAACATGTCCATCGACCTCTACCGCACGGATGGAATACTGCTGACACGGTATCAATTCTCCAGCTTCCCAGTTCTGACCTCCATCATAGCTGTGATAGACGCGGTCGCGAGCGTAATCGAAGGGATCGCCATCGTAGCGCAGGTTCAGCATGTAGGACGACATGACAAGGGTATCGTCCTGGGCGTAATGGAGCGAAAGCGACGCTGGGCGCGATTCCCCCACGAACGGAAGCTCAGTCAGCGTCTCCCAGATCTGTTCCTCTTCCCGGAATTGCCAGCTAAGTCGTTCACCAGCGGCAAACATTCCGGCAGGTGTGGAAGTCAGCTGCTGAATACGCCCTACGTTTGGCCAACTCATATCATTGTACAACTCCGTTACTTCGCTGTAGCGCCAGGACCCGTACTCGGAAGCAATGAAGAAGCCATCTCCTGTCGGAAACGGAGTGGCAGGATAGGGAAGCCAGAACGCATTCTCGGGCTGATCCGGATCGGGCATGGGGGACCAGCTCGCTCCAAAGTCTGTTGACTTCATCAGCCGCATGCCACGGGCATAGATCGTACCGGGATTTTCCGCAGATTCGAAGAATAGATCGGGCATCGACCAGTCTGCGAACTCTGCCCCGGTCCGTCCCAGGTATTCCCCCTCCTCGTTAAACCGTAGAATGGTTTCGTTCTGGAGAGTTTCCAGGTTATCCGTCGGTTCCCACAATCCAACTGATAGGAGCACGTCACCGTTGGAAAGGGCGAGGATAGAGGTGCTGAAAAGGGATTCAATGTCCAGAATCTCATTCACATTGATGACCTCTTCGTCCGCACTCCATGTATGCCCGCCATCCTCTGAGATCAGAAGTCGTACCCCATACCCGAATGAGGGTGGATCCTGGGTAAACGTAGGCTGGGTGACGGATGCGTAAAGTGTGTTTGAGTCGAGGGGACTTTGCGCGATCGCACGGAAATGCTGGTTGGATTCGATATTCGCTGGGGTCCAGGTGACCCACTCTTGGCCAGCATTGGTAGTGCTGGCGCAACGATCTTCTGAGATGTAGGTCCAGGATTGCCAGTCATCCGGAGAAATCAGCAGGATTCCCTGGTTGTTCTCCATAAAGGTGTTGTCCATTACCTCCCAGCTCTGACCCTGGTCGCGGCTGATGATCCAACGGTAGTGACCGAAATCCATATCGAGGCCACGGAGAAGGATGACATCGGCATCCGGTCCAGCGACGTCCACATTGTACACCGAAGCGTTCGGGAGAAGGGTGAATACTTCCCCGTTGATACAGTTCCAGGTTTCACCGCCATCCGCCGATTTCCATAAACCGTTTCCAGACAAGAGGGTGATGATAAACTGCCCATCCTCAGAGGTCCCAATGCGGTTCGAGTTGCTCTCACCGATGTAAGTAGTCTCGAGAGGGATGGCTTGGGCGGCAAGCGGAAGAAAAAGGAGCAGGAACAGGAGCAAAAACGTCTGTTTCATAAAACCTCCCAGCGCAGAAGTTGCATTAATAGGTCTAGCGGATCCTATCCCTGAAAATAATAGGGAACTCCAGTCCTTAAAAGGGAAAAGCTCGTTTTTTAGAATCGAGTCAAAGAAGGGCCTGCTATGCATGTGTCGAAACGTTATGAATGATGCGTCAAAAGAGTAAAGGGGTGAGGGGTGATGTGACGGCAGAACTGTTCGATAGGGATGCAGCATTTGGGGAGAAAGAGGTTGACCTGCGCAAGATTGATACAAAAAGGGAGTAGGCAGGAGGTAGCGGGGCGAAAGATCCGAGAAAGATTCACAAAATAAATGAGTTGTTTTTACAGGCTGTGCGCGCTATAACGTGTATCATTTCACAAAGTCTATAACTTGTAATCGATTCTGGAGCGATTTATGCATAATCTTTCGTCAAATCAAACAATTGATATTCGACTCACGGAGTCGTAAGAGATTGTTATTTGGTCCTAACGGATTTCAATGTGTATTCTTTAACAAGTCATTTGGCAGAGGTTTAAGGGTCTGGTTTTCCGGATGAAACCTCGAAAAAATACCCAGTTCAGGACCTCCTGAACAGCCGGGTCGATGGAGATGGGGGAGCTGTTTCGCTGATAGCGGCGGACGGGTCCCCTGCATGGTTTATAGACGTCAGGTACGTCAATTGGTGGGAGGTACTGTGGTTGCCCCCGAAGAGACCGTGTCAGTCAGTGAGAAAACTGGACACACAATCCGGATTCTCGAGGAATACTGTAAGGGTTGCACCATCTGTGTTGAGGTGTGCCCGACCGATGTGCTGAAGATGGAACGTGTAGGCACCCGCTGGCAGGGAAGTGTGGCGGTGACGGTGGATGCCGACGCCTGTATCGCATGCATGCTGTGCGAATTGCAGTGCCCGGATTTCGCCATCATCATAGAACGTGGGCAGAAGAAAAAAGCCAAAGCCCCAGCGGCGTGAGGAGGAGTGTCGGTGAGTGACGCGAACGAATCGATGCGTGATGTGAAGTTCTGGCCAGGCAATGTGGTGATCGCTGAAGCGGCAGCCGCAGCCGGGTGTGACTTTTTCGCCGGGTATCCCATTACCCCATCCTCCGAGATCGCTGCGCACATGGCGGCGATTCTCCCGAAGAAGGGTGGCCATTTCATCCAGATGGAAGATGAAATCGGTGCAATGGGTGCGGTGATTGGTGCGAGCCTGGCGGGAGCCAAGGCGTTGACTGCCACCTCTGGACCCGGTTTGAGCCTGAAGCTGGAAAATCTTGGCTTCGGCTATATGGTGGAAGCACCCTGTGTGATTGTTAATGTGATGCGTGGTGGCCCCTCAACCGGTCTGCCGACCCATCCTGCCCAGGCTGATGTGATGCAGGCACGTTGGGGGACGCATGGCGACCACCCAACGATTGCCCTGGTACCAGCCTTTCACCACGAGATGTATACCGAAACCATCCGTGCCTTCAACCTGGCCGAGCAACTTCGTATGCCGGTGCTGGTGTTGATCGACGAGGTCCTCGGTCACCTTAGCGATGGCATGGTGCCCCCGAAACCGGGCGAATTTGAAATCGTCAACCGTCCGATGTGGGATGGCAAGCCGGAAGACTACCAGCCCTATTTCGATGATAAGGGTGATGTTCCGCCCTTCCTGCCCTACTTCGAGGGGGCGCAGTGGCATACGACCGGCCTCAATCATGACGAGACCGGTTTCCCGACCACCAACCCCGAACTGGTGACCAAGCAGATGCACCGTCTGATGCGGAAGGTCACCGGGAACCGTGAGCTGATCGATTCCATCGACTACTACGAAGCAGATGATGCCGAGATCGGGATTGTCTCGTTCGGATCTACTGCCCGTGCGGCGATGGTAGCGATCAAGAAGGCGCGCGAAAAAGGGATCAAGGTCGGTATGCTTCGGCCGTTGACCATCTGGCCCTTCCCGAACAAACAGGTGGAAGAGTTCTCGAAGAAGGTCAAGGCGCTGATCGTACCCGAGTTTAACCTCGGTCAGATTGTCTACGAAGTAGAGCGTTCGGTCCACAGTGACATGGTGATCAAGCGGATCAACAAGGTTGGCGGTGTACCGATCAACCCGAACGAGATCCTCGCCGGAATCGAGGAGGTGGCCTGATGTCATTCGATTACTTGCCCTATATGCGGGAAAACCACCTGCCTCATATGTGGTGTCCCGGTTGCGGCATCGGCGTGGTTGTCAAGTCGGTGATCCGTTCCTTTGATGAACTCGGTTGGGAGCAGAAGGACATCGCCTTCGTCTCTGGCATTGGCTGCACAAGCCGTGCCCCGGGCTACCTCAATGTCAACACGTTGCACACGACTCACGGACGTGCGATCAGCTTCGCAACGGGCATCAAGATGCACCGTCCCGACAAGCATGTCGTTGTGATCAGCGGAGATGGGGATGCAACCGCCATCGGCGGTAACCACCTGATTCACGCGGCACGTCGCAACATTGACATTACGGTGATTGTCAACAACAACAACATCTACGGCATGACGGGCGGTCAGTACAGCCCGACCACGCCTTTGGGTGCGAAAGCGGCAACGGCCCCGTACGGCAACCTCGAGCCCTCCTTCGACCTCGCCAAGTTGTTGATCGGTGCGGGCGCGAGTTATGTGGCACGTGGGCATGTCGGCAATGGTCGTCAGCTGGCCAAGTTCATCAAGGATGGCTTTGCGCACAATGGCTTCAGCTTTATCGAAGTCGTGAGCAACTGCCACACCCAGTTCGGGCGTCGCAACAAGATGGCCGATCCGATGAACATGGTGAAGTGGATTTCCGACCGTGCGACCCCGCTGAAGAAGTTTGACGAGATGTCGGACTCCGAGCAGGAAAAACATTTCCCGGTAGGTGTGTTGCACAAGGACGAAAGCCGTCCGGAATATACCGACACCTATAGCAACCTGATTTCAAGTCTCCAGGACAAGGCTTAAGCCTGAGTGGGGGTAGTCAGATGCATTTCGAAGCACGCTTTTCAGCAGTCGGTGGTCAGGGGATCATCCTTGCAGGGACGATTCTGGCGGACGCCGCACATATTCTGGGGATGCACGCAGCCGGTTCGCCGACCTATACCGCGCAGGTCCGTGGAGGCCCCACGAAAGTGGATGTGATCATTGATTCGGAGATGGTCCTCTATCCGCGTACCACCGAGATTGACTTCTTCCTCTCGCTCGCGACCGATTCGTACAAACGGTTCGCGACGGATTTGAAGCCGGGTTGTGTGGTACTTGTCGATCCCAACATGGTGGAGTTCAGCAAAGAGGACGAGGAGAAGTACAACCTCTACCAGGTCCCGGTACTCGACTTGACCCAGAAAGAACTGGGACGCATGGTCTACACATCAGCGGTTTCACTTGGAACGATGGTGGCATTGACCGATATCGTAACCGAGGAAGCTACGAAGGAAGCCTTGAAAAAACGCGCCCCGAAGGGGACGGAGATGTACAATCTCAAGGCATTCCAGGTTGGGTACGACTACGCGAGTGAGTTGCTGGTAAAGAAGGCCTGACCGATACCAGGTTCGTATTCCAGACAACCCCTGGGGAGTGGTCTCCGGGGGTTGCTCTCTTTGACAGTTTGAAACAGATGGAAAGTAGCCGGTACGCAACATCATGCGTTGCGGCTATCAATAAGCTGTCCTACCTTGATAGGATTGCATCGCGGGCCAACTTCGTAGGAGAAGTATCGTGTTTCGCATCCTGCTCGTGGATGACGACAATGAATTCCGCACCCTTGTGAAACAGACACTTGAGTCTGCGGGGTATGCCAGTGTCAACGAGGCCCACAACGGTCTCGAGGGCATGGCGATGCTCGATGAAGCCGACCTGGTGATGACGGACCTCAGCATGCCAGCCATGGGCGGTGTTTCATTTGTCCGTGAGATACGCAGCAAACCACAAACTAAAGACCTCCCGGTGATTGTCCTCACCAGCGCCAACACGGTGGAAACGGTCCATCGTATCGTTCGGCTCGGTGTCAGTGACTACCTCTTGAAACCGTTCGAGCAGGAGAACCTGATTGAACGGGTCAAAACCCAGGAACGCCAGTCGAAAAACCGCGCCGGTGCACGCTGAAACATCCGTTCCTCGATAGACGGGAGGTGGAAGAGAAGATGGAACTCACTCCCGATCCCGCACAAAAACGTCTCTGGATCATCCAGCTTGTTCTTGTGACCAGTTCCATTCTTCTCCTTTTCCTCGTCCCGTTGACCGCCTCCCGTACGGTTCAGAGTGGGTCGGTCTTTGCCTATTTCGCTGCCGTCTGGCTGCTGATTGGTGGTGCGGTGGCATTCTGGATTCCCCTCTATTTCAAGTCGCTTAGGTACGAGATCGACAAGGACGAAATCCGTCTGTATCGTGGTGTGATCTGGAAACAACGCGTTACCATCCCTTACGAAAAGATTACCGCTTTCGATTCAAGCCGTGGTCCGTTGGAACGGCTCTTCGGAATAGGCAGGGTGAAACTTCAGGTTTCTGGGGTTACAACTGGACGGGGACGGCGGCCTGAGCAGGCGCTGATCGGGTTGAAAAATCCCGAGACAATCTGTGCGGATATTGAGGCGACAGTTCGTCAGCATAGAGATTCGGGGATGCAGCAAGAGAACAAGCCCGCAACCGAATCGCAGACTGCCATGCTCGAGTCGATTCAGGACGAACTCAAAGAAATTCGCATCCTGCTCGAACAACTTCTCTCGAAAGAACGGTAGCCCACCCCATTCGACCGTCTGTCGCTCACAGCCCCGGTTTTAGCGTGTGATCCGAGGTGAAGACCCGTCTCCTCGCAAGCAGCAGAGCCATCGCACTGGCGATTGTTGTTGCCGCAGCAATCATGTACATCACCACCACCTGGTACTTCACCGCATCCACTGGATCAGCCCCCGCCAGCAGTTGACCGGTCATCATGCCCGGCAGGCTGACCAATCCCACAATCGCCATCGCGTTGATGATTGGCATCATGCCAGCTCGCAAGGACTCTCGTACCACGGGTTGGATCGATTCATGGGCCGTTGCACCGTGAGAAAGACGCATTTCAATGCGAGCACGATCATTCCGGCAGGCGCTGAGGAACCGTTCAAGGCTTATCGAAATGCCGTTGAGCGAGTTGCCGAGGATCATGCCGAGCAGGGGGATGAAGATGGGTGGACGCCACCAGGGGTCCGAACCGACCACAACGCCGGTGACGAGGATGGAGACGAGGAAGGCTGAGACAGCCATCGAGCCGATGACATCAATCGCCATCCCTTTCGGTCGGATTTTCTGACGATTCAGCGCTTCACGTCCCGCCAGCCCGACCATCGCAAGCGCGAGAATGCCAACCAGCCAGAATTGATTCAATCCGAAGACCGTTTTCAGAGCGATTCCGGCCAAGCCAAGCTGAGCTGCCGTTCTTACCGCTCCAATGAGCAAGGATTTGACGATACCTAAACGAAACAGGAGCGAGAGAATGCCTGCCAGGACGACAAATCCCGCCGCGAGGCCGACATCCAGAAGACTGAGGGAGGTGTAGCCGCTAGTCATCCGCTTTTTCCTCCTTCGGTGCAGCTTCGAGACGATATGGAGTCGCTGCAATCTGTTCTGTCAGGGAACGAGTGTGCGATATCCAGATCGCAGCATGCCGTCCATGTTTGATCCAATCCTTGACTCGATTGAGGATCAGCTCGGCGCTCTCTTCGTCCAAGTTGGCCGTCGGCTCGTCCAACAACAGCACCTGGGGATGTAGCAAGAGGAGACGTGCCAATGCAACGCGCTGTTTCTCCCCGCCGGAAAGCCGCTCGATGTCCTCCTCGATCAACTTGCGCGGCAGGCCGACCTGCTCCAGCTCATCAACCATTGCAGTCTCGTCCGGCGCATCCTGCTCCACCGCGCGGTAGGCGAACGGTTCAAGCAGGGTTTGACGGACCGTGCCAGGAGTGAAGGAGGGGGTCTGGAACATCAAGCCGAGACGGGTTCGCAGAAAGGGAGGGGGGTAGTCGTGGATATCCTTTCCCAGAAAGAGGATGCGCCCCTTCTCAATGGGATGGAAACGGACCATGGCACGCAGCAGGGTCGACTTTCCGGTGCCCGAAGGCCCGACCAGCGGGATAATTTGCCCCACCGAAAGCCGCATATCGATCGGCTTGGTCAAGATCCGTTTCCGATCCTCACGGTCTTCCACAGCAAGGAGCAGTGAATCAACAGCCAGCAGACAGGACTCTTGTTCTGGGTCACTGGTCACGACTTACTGCCCCGTGTGATTTCCTCGTACAGTTTCCGTCCACGAGTCTGTCGCATGTTCATTTCGGAAGGGTTTGCTGGCACTTCTCCAAAAAGCAATGCGGCGGTGCCTTCGCCACGAGGCTCACGATTGCCCTCCTTCAACAGTTGTGCGGAGGTTGCCAACAGAATATCGAAGGCATCATCGCTTCGTTTCCCAACCTTCTCAAGCCAGTTTGGCCCTTCGCTTGAACCATAACCATTGACTCGCTTAAACAGGTTGGCCAGGGCAGCCGCTTCGAGGGGAGATACCTTTTCGGTAAATCTCCTCGACAGCGCTTTTTTCATCTCGTTGACATGTTGGGGACCAGCCTCCTGAATCACTTCTGTAAGGAGCGGAATTAGTTCTTTCAACCGATCCGGTGTAAAGAGGAAGTCCGGGTCTAGTCCCAACTTGTCAAGCTTGGCTTTTGTGCCCGCTGGCGCTGCGGTCGGTTTTCGCTCAGGAGGTTTGGAGGCCGGCCCACCTGACCGCATAGTAGATCCAGCAGGCTTGCTTGTTGAGGAACTTGGTCGAGAGCTGGATGATGCTGGCTTCGAGACGCGGGATCCCCCGTTCTTTCTACCATTGGGTATCGGTTCATCCAGCAGCGACTCGTAGTAGTGAAACTCGTCGCAGACCTTCTCAAAATATGGGCTGACGGTTCCCTTGATCCCGATCCCGGTTACTTTTTTACCACGACTTCGCAACAGGTGAACCAGCGGATTAAAGTCGCTGTCGCCGGTAACGAGGATATAGTGGTGCAGATCCTCACGCAGGTGCATGAGGTCTGTTGCTTCTACCGCCATGTGAATGTCGGTAGCGTTTTTACCCTGCAAACGATGGTTGGGTGCCTGTACAGTCTGGATTCCAAGTCGAACCAGGTCATCTGCATAGCGTCCAAAGTGACGCCAATCCGCATAAGCTCGTGCAACAGCAATAGTGTCGCCATTATTTAAATCGCGTGCGAGTTTCAAGACAGGTTCAAGATCGACGTCCTGAGATTCAGTACGGTTTCTCAAGCTGATAGCAAAGTTTTCGTAATCAATCAACAGGCAGACAGATTGGTTTGCAGGGGTTGATTTGCCCTTCAAAAGGGAAGAAAAAATGCCCACAATGGGTTCCTTTCAGTTCACCTCTCAGTGGATCGTTTCGCGGGTTATAAGCGCTTCAAGCGGCCCGCTTCTGCTCCACTAGTATACTCATGAAGCGGCTTCTAAGGCATACTATTCTTTTTCCGCCCGCGCTCCAGGTGTCCAGCCCAAGTCTCCAATTGCTCACTGTTGTGGGATGGAAAACAAACGGTATTCAAGCTTTGCGCTTTATATTCCACGTCATCTGAAGAGCAAACGATTGTTTAGAGGAAATAGCATGAATCGAATTGCAAATCATCTCCTGTCCGCTGCCATGATGTTGCTGCCGTTGATCAGTATTGCCGGATCGCAGGACGAAGTGCCCCTTACCGTGGTCCACTGGAACGATCTGCATGCCGCGAATGTGGCGAAGCAGCGCGTGGTTCAGGGCGATACGGTGATGACCGGTGGTGTGGCGGCGCTGGGTGGCTACCTGAACCACTATCGCTCCACGCTGCCGAATGTAATGACGGTGAACGCGGGGGATGATTACCAGGGTACGCCCATCTCTACTCTGACCGAAGGACGAAGCCAGGTTGCGCTTCTCAACCTGCTCAAACCGGATGTCTTTGCGGTGGGCAACCATGAATTCGATTACACCGAAGATGTGCTGGTCGAAGGTATGCAAGAGGCCACCTTCCCAGTTCTGCTCGGCAACGTGGTCCGGGAGGAGGATGGCATGACCATTTTCCCACCTGACACCATTCTTACGTTTGGTGGGGTGAAGGTCGGTATCATCTCGGTTATGACACGCCGTTTCCGCGAAGTCACAACCAAAGCCGCCACTCAAGGACTAATGTCGCTTCCCGCTGAAGAAACGGTACGTGCGTCCCTTGATCGTCTGATCCCGTTAACCGATATCCAGATTGTGGTCAGCCATAGCGGTGTGGATGAAGATTCGGTGCTCGCCTCGAACATTGGACCGGATGTTGATCTGATCATTGGTGGGCATTCCCACAGCCTGTTGTGGGATCCGCTCTTTGTCAATGATATACCGATTGTCCAAGCCGGTTCTCGTGGACGCTGGATTGGTGTTATTGACATGGTGGTTGACACGCTTGAGGACAAGGTGGTCAGCTTCGAGGCTCGTGTTGAAAATGTTATCGTCGGGACCTACCCCGAGGACGCCGCTGTGGCGGAGCTTGTCCACGATCAGGAATCCCAACTCGCTGACGAGATGGACAAGGCTATAACTGTGGCAGAGGTGCCTTTGAAACGGTCCTGGGATGGGAGCGAAAGCAACATCGGCAATTGGATCGCTGACAGTTTCCGTGAAGCGGGTGACGCGGACATTGGTGCTATCAACCAGCACGGCATCCGTGCCAATGTTGATGAGGGCCCTCTGACGGTGCGCGAGGTTTTCGAAGTTAGCCCCTTCGGAAACACTCTGGTTCGCTTTTCTCTGACGGGTGCACAGGTAAAAGATGTTGCTCGCTTTCAGGCGAGTGAAGGCAGCGGACGTCTCCAGGTTTCCGGACTCAACTACCACATCAAGGCCGGGCAGTTGATCTCAATCTCCATCGGTGGGGAAGATGTGGTGGATGACAAGAAATATAGCGTTGTTACGGTAAATTACGTGACCGATCATATCGATCACTATTTCGGTCTGGAACAGACAGAAGTCGACATGGAGCCGCTCTATCTGGTTGACCGGGATGTAATGATTGCAGCCTCGAAGAAGCAGGACACTATCCATCCGAAGGTGGAAGGACGCTTTCTCATTGAGGAGTAAGTTTTTTCGTGAAGGTGTCGCAGGTCACATCAAGATGAGTGAAATCATGTGATTTTCCAGCGGTTGGCATGCTTGCGCGGCTATGTTCAGGCATGTATGTTTAAAGACTGGCTGAACTTGAAATCGAAGAAAAATCGGATGTCAACCAATAGAATGAAACATGTGAAGAGAACCTGAATGATACCTGGGCGATCATTGGGGCAAGCAAACAGGTGAGGACGATTTGGAAACCGACGCCATTCAGTCGATTTTCAACCTGCTGGTATCGCTTGCTGTTCTCGGTTTTATTCTATACCGGAGACAGTCTTTCAGGGATATTATGCCCACGTGGACCATTCTGGCCCCGATATCCCTGATGTTCTTAATGGAGCTTGAGGGAAGTTTAGCCCTCATCATCGGGTACGATAATCTCCTGATTCACCGTGTCTTTTACCTGCTTCTTGTCATCTCGCTGCTTCTGCTTGCAATTCAGCTCCCCACTCCAAATCCACCGCCGGGGGAGAAGCGATGATCCAGATGCTCGATCTGGCTGCCCTGGCCATCCTGCTGGTGACTTTGGCCTGGATGATCCGACAACGGCCCATCAGGCTATGGCCGGTCTCAAGCTGGATTTTCGGGGGAGGTCTACTTTGGGCACTGGCGAATTCAATTTCTCATTTATCCGTAGCATTTAACTGGCAATCCCCGATTGAAGGCGCGGAATTCGGCTATGAGCTGATGATTCCGCTCCTCTATCTCTTTTTCATTATCTCCTTTCAGCGAGAACAAGTCGAACAGCAGTATGCCGATTCTGAGGATACCTATCGCCTGATCCTGGAAAATGCCGAGGAACTGGTATACCAGATTGATCTGCAAGGTCGTGTCATTTTCGCCAACCAGACAGCATTGAAAGTGAGCGGCTACGAATGGGAAGCGGGCAAACGGATGCATTTTGTCCGGCTCATCCATCCAGATGATGTTCGACATGTGGTCAATGTCACCCGCGAAAAAATCATGAACCGTGAGCGTGCGCGGTACCATGTCAGGATGAGGACAAAGGATGGCTCCATCCGTTATCTCGATGCGACCATCGTTCCCATTATGCGTCATGGCGAGGTGATTGCCTCCCAAGGGATTGCACGGGATGTGACTAACGAGCGGCGTGCGCTGAACCAGGCCCAGTTCCTTGCGTCAGTGATTACCGAAAGCGAAGCACCAATTCTCATCTTTGACGAGAACGGGCGGATAACGGTCTGGAATCGTGGGATAGAAAAATTGACGACGATTCAGCGTTCCGAAGCGATTGGACGTTCCTTCGATGATCTCTTCCCCGATGCGCCGGATATCCTGCTTGAAACCGCTGCTCGAGGTGGGGTTTACACGCTGGAGATGCGCATTCCGGTGCGTGAGGATCATGTTCCGGTACTGCTGACAGCCTATCGCGTCATGATGCCTGACAAACATGCCGCGCACGCCGTCTTCCTCCAGGATATCAGTCGTCAGCGGAAGCTGGAAGAACAACTGCTGCATCACCAACGGATGGAAGCTCTCGGTAAACTCGCCGGTGGCATCGCGCACGACTTCAACAATATCCTGACAATTATTTCTGGCAACTCCGCCATTCTGAAGAACCGGGAAGATCTGCCTAAGGATGTCAGCCATTACATCGATGCAATCGTTCGCACAACCAAACGTGGTGCAGCACTCACCAGCCAACTTCTCACTTTCAGCAGACGGCAGCCGTTCATTCCGAAACGTCTCAAAGTCGAAGAACTGATCGACGATACGGTCGATTTGTTGGCGCATGCTGGTTGGGAAGGTATCCGGTTTGAAACATCCACCGAACCCAATTTGCCAACCATTTGGGCGGATCATGGTCGGCTTCAGCAGGTGTTGATGAACCTCTGTGTCAATGGGCGTGATGCCATGTCAGGCAAAGGGACGCTAACTCTTCGCAGCACCAGGCGCGAATTGATGACCGATGCCGAGATCCCGCCGGGCACGGAAGGTGTGCCGGGCGTATACGTGGTATTGAGTGTGGTAGATACCGGGACTGGGATGGACGAGGAGACGATCGACAAGATATTCGAACCTTTCTTCACGACCAAGAGTCCGAGCAAAGGAACGGGGCTTGGTCTTGCCAATGTGCACGGTATCGTCCGGCAGCACAGAGGTTGGATCGACGTTGATTCCAAGCTTGGTCGAGGCTCAACCTTCCACATCGTATTGCCTTCCGCTGACACCTACACTCGTGCGGAAACGTTGAGCCCGGAAGATAATTTTATCCCCGCCGATGCGGATATGCTCGATAGCCTGATCCCAAAATCCGATCACGTTGTTATCGATCCCAGGAAGGTTGAGCACCAGGTTGAAGAGACACCAGATGCGCCCGTTCCGGCCGGGACGCAACAGCTTCAGGGTAGCGAGTGTGTGCTCTTCGTGGACGATGAAACCCTCGTCCGCGATGTAGGCCAGGCAGCACTCGAGTTGTACGGTTACAATGTTCTCACTGCGTCCAGCGGTCAGGAAGCGGTTAGTATTCTACGAAGCGAGCCGGACAACATCGACATCGTTGTTCTCGACTGGTCCATGCGTGACATGGACGGCAAGGGGGTTCTAGAAATGCTCCGTGATGCGGGCAGTTCAATCCCCGTCCTTATGCAAAGTGGCGTATGGCCAACATCACAGAAAAAGAAGCTGCTCGAGCATGGCGCTCGTGGTTTCCTCGCCAAGCCCTACATGCCTGATACCCTGGTTTCGGAGATTCGACGCATCCTTGATGCGACTGAGGCTGAACCATCCAGCACAGAAAACAGCTAGCTTCGACCAACCCCCGTCACCCGATTCGGACCAGGGTCAACGACAAAACTTCTAGCAACACAATTGCCGCAACCGGGGAGAAATCAACTTCGCCCATTCGTGGGAGAACTCTGCGCAAAGGACGGAGTACCGGCTCTGTGATCGCCCGAATCAGGCGTGCAGCAGGGTGGGAAAGAGTTGGGGAGACCCAGCTGAGGATCGCAGCGAGGATAAGGATGAGTTCGTACAGATCAATCAGACGCAGGAGGATTAACATACCGGCTACACCTTCGCCACTTCTTTTTCCTGCAGATAGCCATCCTGACGAAGTTTGTTCATGATTCCCGTACGAATCAGTTCAACCTGACCGACATCTCTCTTTACCTCAAGCATCAGGTCAGGAGGCATCCGCTGTTCCTCCACCGTCCGTTTCAGCATTCTGTTGATGATACTCACCGGGACATACCCGAGTGCCAGCAGCACAAGAGCGACAAAAAGTGAAGTCAGTGGATGCTGGCCGCTGAGGATGAGCAGGACGAGGATCAGCAGGCTGAATGCTCCCCAGAGGGGGACGCCAACCCGCATGAACATGCTGCGACGTTGATCAGCGATCTGCTCGAGTTCATCGTTGTAACGGTTGATCTCGTCCATACGACGTGTGACTTCACGTCCCAGTCGGCTTTTAACCCTCGCGGGGAAGTCTTCAACCCAGGCAGGAATTCGTCTCCTGAGCAGGTCGCGATAAACCGTGTAACAGCCCTCTGTCAGGCTGTCTTCCATCTGCTGCAATTCATCTAAACCGGATGCGATCTCACCGTCCACCTCCTGTAGTCCATACCCCTGCGCCATATCACGGATTTGCCAAGCATGTTTCAGCAGGTCGAGGCTCTTCTCGCCCATTTCCTCGCTGCGATCCTCGAGAACCTGGAGCACATCCTTCCGCACACGTGAAAACTGATCATCCACAAGCGCGAGGGAAATTAGCGAGGGACGAATGGTGATGGCATCGATGATATGGTTCGACACCTCCGACCCCTGACCGTTGACAGCATAATTGCGTGCAATATTGTACTCGAGTGCTGCTGAATGGTCGCCAAGTTTCTGCAACCGCTTCAACGTCTTGATCGCATTCAGGTATTTTTCATCCTGCTCGAAGCCATGTGCAAGCAGTTCGAGTGATAATCGTTTGAAGCGTTCGGGGCTGACCACGGGAGGCAGGCCGACAGATCGGTCCAGGAGACGGATCGCGTTGGGTCGTTCCCGTTTATCTTTCAACATCGTCATCCCGCTAACTATCAGCGCGGGGTAAAACCGGGGGTCACGCTTCAGGACAGCATCGAGGATATTCAGACCGATATCGTAATCACCCCGATCGACAGCACTTTCGCCCTGGCGGAAGAGATCTGCCAGTTCGATGCCCTTATCAAGGCAGATTTGATCGTATAGTGGGGTTAACCGTTCGAGGTTGAAGCGGCTAATGACACGTTGGGGTGGAAGCAGGTCCAGAATCTTATCAATCAGCTCAAAGGAGATTTCTTCTGCGGTGGTCAGGAGTCTCTCAACCGTTTCCAGATTAGTGGTCCAGGTCGCTGCGTTCAGTCTCAACTCATTGGCAAGTCGTGCAGACTGCATGCCGATGGAAGCGGATCCAAGCTCCATCGCACGCACCCAGACCTGGGTGTCTTTACGTACCGTTCGCAGAACCCGCTTTATGAGACGTGTTTTCTCTTGCTCCATCTACTCATTACTCCCCAGAGGACCTCTGAAAAATAGCACAGAAGAGTCGCGTCGGGAAGAGTCGGGACGCGATTAATCAGCTGTTTTTAACGATGATGCGAACAGGCAAGGCTTAGCTTGGAAAACAAGTCAACTTCTCGTGTATACGTGAGATACGTATAGATTTTCGTAGAATGTTGGGGTTTGCAGATCGGACAGGGGAGACTCGCTGCTATCAAAGAGGAGGGAGTGGGGTGCGTGTGGATCGGATGCTTCAGTCTCAGCTTCGCACCCGGTAAGGGTAACAGATGCTGCGATCAGGAAGGCCAACACGAGAACAACAAAGACAATGATCTCGCGCTGTGAACCACCATGACGTCGCCAATGCGTACTCATCCGGCCTCTTTTCGGATTACCAGTATTTGGGCAAGCTTGTCAACCGTTCCCCCTGCGAAGCAGACAGCATCAAGAGGCGGTGCGGGTCTGTCTCTTCCCATACGCAGGTGTTACACCTTTGGAACGTCCACGGACATCCCTGACCAGGAATTGCCCCTGCTGTCCGCGGGAGGCGAAGTATACGGTTTTTCTTCTCGGGGGTCAATCAGGGGCGAAGCGTGAAAAAAAGAAATGTCGATTTGTGCAGTAAGTTGGCTCCGGAGCCTGAGTTACAGGGCTAGTTTGCGTAAAAAAATACCAAAAGAACCAAACAGTGTGATGGTCCGCTCGGTGTGTTACTCACAAGGAGTAGCATCTCACTCATTGATCTGTTAAACCTGAAGAGATAGAATATTATTCCCAACAAGAAGTTCGGATTATCGAACGACTTGCTGCTGATGGGGCCGACTTCTTGTTGAGGTCTCCATGTTGACGAAATTGGAGAGGGAGGATTATACCTCTTGTTGCCCCAGGAAGCGAACCAACCCGCCCCATCTGCGGTCGACACGGAAGCCTCGTTTCTCGCAGAAGTCTCGCATGATAAACCCGGTTTTAAGCACTTGGATGCCCTGGCTGGCGAGGCGAGTGACAAAATCTTCCAGCAAACTGGTGGCAATCCCGCGGCCTGTGAGGGGTGAGCTGGTAACCAAACCTTCCATGTGGACCACTTCACGATCCTGCATCCGGTAGCAGAGCCCGGCGATCACACGGTCTGTGCTGTCCAGCACGATCAGGTAACGATCCAGTTCGGAGACGGTTTTCGGGAAATGTTCCTGGAAGAAGAGCCGGTAGATCTGTCCAACTTCTTCCGGTTCAATTGGCTCACGGATGTCATAGCGTTCGCCCTGGATGTCCGTGAGGTGTGTTCGTACGACCACCTGCTTGTGTTCGCTGTCGCCGACAGTGATGACTTCAAGTGGTTGAGGACGATGCGCTTGCGGGAAAACCAGGCGGCTGAACGCATCGAGGTCTTCACTCTCCTGGAGGGCCGCTTGCAGGTCGGACAACTCGACCAGCGAAGTGGCGACACGATCCGGGTTGAGGCGAAGGGTCTCAAGAAGGCGATCAAAGACATCGACAACATCTTGGTCACCATCAAAGAAATAGGTATTTCGGTAGAGATAATAGCGTGCGATTTCACTGTAGCGTTCCAAGCGGTACAGGCTGATCAAACCCTCGATCAGTTCGGCTCGCGCCTGCGATGTCACCAGCGGATTGATCGTAAGCCAGTCATGGTAGCGGTCAATCGCATTATGCAGCGCGAGGGGCACGTACCATCGATCATCCATCCCGGTGAGATAGTTGTCAAGCGCTCGAATGATATCTTCAGCAAACGGTGACTGTTCTTCCTGCTGGATTTCCTCTTGGAACCTTTCGAGCAGAGATCGACCCTCCTGACGTCCTAGAGCATCAACGCATGCATCAAACATCCACTCGTACCGCAGCAATTTGATTGTCGCTGGATAATGAGCGGCAATCTTACGGTAGAAGGAGGAGAAAAGCGGGCGGAACAGCGAGAATGTACTGCGGTATTGTTCCCAGCCCGTCAAGGACAAGATCTGTGCCCCCTCGCGGAAGTCGAGCTCTGGGACGACAACGTTGATCGGGCTAACGGTTCCCGGGACGATACGCCGACCGGAATTTTTCCACGCTATGAAGAAGGTGGCCATCGAGCGCACGAAAAGCTTGCGCCATTCGGACGGGTCGTGCTGATGTTGTTCCGGGTGATGGACGCTTGCGAATTCGCGAATCTTGTCCCACGCCGTCAACTCGTTGACAAACTCCAGCGACATCGCTGCCAGTTCGGGACGGAAACAGCCGAATCGGGGCATGACACGTTGACCATAAGGATTGCCCGCGATCACCATCATCCAGTGGTTGGTATCTCGTACGGCCTCCGCGTTGACATCCTCGCGCAGAATGACCAGCAAATCAAAGTGTTTCCCGGTCAGTGTGTTCATGCTGACACGATAGTTGAGGAAGGCTTCTCTGCTTTGGATTCGCGAGACCCAGATTCCACCGCTGGGGATCTGGTCAATGTCGAAGGATTCCTCATCGAAAGCGAGCAGGACCGATTGACGCAGGAAGGTTGACCCAACCAGCAATTCCTTCAGCCGTTTTCGCATATCCGGTGAGAGATCGTCGTCAAAGACGAGCAATTCATCCAACCAAGCTGAATCGAGCTGGACCGATTCTTCCTCCAACCGTTGCTCAAACCAATCCACCAGTTCTTTCAACTGCGCTTCAGCGAAGGCGGAGAGGTCCTGGTCCTCACGGTGTAGTATCCAGCTCGCCAGCTCGGCACGAACCGGCTTGTAGTACTCCGGGTGGAAGTGGACAAAATTGACTAGCAGGCGAAGCACACCTTCGAACTGGTTGCGCACCATCTGAGTAGCTGGCCAACTCAGTTGGCGACGGTAGCTGTAGAGCCGCTGACGCAGAGCCTCGAGCCGACGCTGTTCAAAGCTGGTTGAGGTGATTGCCTTGATGGACTCTTCGTTCAGGAAGGGCAGCCCAGACTGAACAAAGGCCGGAAAGGCAACACTATAGTCCGGCATTGGTTCGTCGAGCAACAGGACTCGATAAGCAAGGCTTCGGATATCCTCATTATCGTGTCGTGCGAGCGCGGTTATCCTGCGTCGAACGAGTTGCCCCAGACGGTCGTCCGTTCCGATCAATTCACCACTGAGCGTGTTCAGGCAACGTTTCGACTCCTCAACACTGAAGAAGAGTGCGCACTGGACAAGCCGGTTGATCGAAAGCAGCCGCGAGTCGCCAATGTGGTCCGGGTCGGACGCCTGATCGAGAGGTTCTTGAGATCGCCCGCGCGGCAGCATTGCATAGGCTGACACCTTGCCCATCGGGACATCCCACCCCTCCTTGCAAGGGGCAAATTCGATCAGCGAAGGGTTGCCGATCCAGAGCCGGGGCTGACGCGCAAACAAGCCCAGGTCGAGAACATCAGACCCGATTGTATACTCCAGGTCGCCGACCAGTAGCATGCCCTCGTCGTGATCCATACGCAGGGGCAGGAAACGAGACCGCTGACGGTCCCACAGCCCAGCCTGGGAGATGGTAATATCATCCTCGAGTATCCCCAGGTCGCGGAAGAACCAGCGCGGCAAACGAACCTTGACCGATTCGAACTTCAGCTCGACGTAATTGCGATCATAAAGCTGCTGGATCAGCTCGCTGAAGTGTTCCTCAATCACCTTACGTTTGAACGACCCTTTAGGTGTAAGTTCATCCCGATCAAGGCTGAAATCCCGATCCAGCAGGGCAAAGTTGACCACTCGTTCATAGGGGGCAAGGTCAAGATTCGCTGTGTGGATGATCTGGTGGAAGTACTCGCGCCGCTCTTCCGGATCCTTGGATCCCTGGAGGACGGGGTCCTCATCGTCCGTCACAATCAGGAGGACGTTGTAGGATCGATGATCGCCGACGAGAAAGGTTGTTTTTATCCCAGGAACCCCCTGAAACTTCATCTCGACGCGACGGGGGGCGACAGTCTGCCCTCGATTGTTCTTGTAGATGTCCTTGATCCGGTCGACAATTGTCAGGTGCCCGCGATCGAGAACTTTGAAGAGGTCGCCGGTAGGGAGATAGGGTTCGCCTTCGAGCATCTCAGTCTCGGCGAGGTCGAGGAACTCACCTTCCTCGCTGAGGTAACGTGCTACATAGACACCAGAGATTTTCATCTCACCCAGCTCGCTGAAGGCGATTTTCATGCCGGGCAGAGCAATGCCGACGGTATCATTCAGGTAGTCCGACGGCGGACTCATGGTGATGCCACCCGTCGCCTCGGTCATCCCGAAGCCGCTGCACAGCTCAACACCATAGGTGTGGAAAAACTTGAAAGCCTTCGGCTCGAGGTAACCGGCCGCGGAAAGGCCCCAGCTCAATCGGCCGCCAGTCAACTCGTTGAAGATGGTTTGCCGTTCCTCGAAGGTCACCACCTGATCCATACGTTCCTGGGCGCGGTCACGGATTTGCATCCAGCGCAACGGGATCGAGATCATTCCAGTGGGACGTACCTTCTTCATTCCGGCGATCAGGGTTTCTGCGGAAGGGTTGCCGGCAAAGACATAGGTACCCCGCCAAAACAGCATCCCCAACAGCTCTAGGTAACGTCCAAACGTGTGGTAAAGTGGCAGGTAGCAAAGCAGGAGTTCGTCACGTCCCACACTCGGAAGTACCGCCGCACGTGCGAAACGTTTGGTCACCAGGTTGAACTGGGTAAAGGCGACTCCTTTGGGACTACCTGTGCTGCCGGAAGTGAACATCACCGTACAAATATCATGCAGCCCGAACCGGTCCCGTTCGTCCAGCCACTGATCCACTTCGGCGGGGGTCATTCGAGCGGCAATATCGGTCAGGAGCTGCACCTTCCCTTTTTCGACGAAACGGTTCGCCTGGAGGGAGAGGATGGTAAAGGGCTCTTTGACTTTACGTTTGACATCCAGCAGTCGCTGCAACCGTTCCTCGCTGTCGGCGACGGCAACGGTGATCTTCAAGCGATCAAAGATCCAGACAAGTTCATGGGTGTCAAAATGGATGTTGAGTGGGGTAACCAGAATATCGTGCAGCAGGCAGGCGAGGTCGCAACAGGCACCATCCACACTGTTGGCGACAAACAAAGCGACTCGGGTTTCCGATCCCTCCAGGCTTAGGAAACTGGCCGCGAAGGTACGGACCCGACGATGGATGCGTGAGTAGCTCCAGCGTGCCGGTGTGGCAGGACCATATTCTTCGAGGTAAATTCTGTCGGCCTGTTCTTGGGCACGATGGGCCATCATCGTTTCAAGCGTATACCCGCATGCATCGATGAAAGCGAACGAAGTTTCCGACCAGCGAAGACGGGCATCTGCATCGTCGAGGGCTTCGAGAAAGTCGGGGCCGCCGGTTGCCTCGAGGTAGGCATGGGCGAGGGCATCTGGAATCTTTTTCAGCTTTTTCCGCTCGATGATGGTTTCGGCAACGGCAAGCAGTTCCTCTGCCGTAGTGGCGGAACGGTCACTCTCCCGCTCTTCCTGCCAACGAGCAAGTGTGTTTTTAAGCTTGTCCGTCAATGATGCCATCATGTCCTCGTTACAAAGCGGAAGCAGGGGGCTTAATCTGCCTCGGCGATGGGTTGGTTCGGTATTGCGCGGAAAAGAACACTGGAAAGTGATCGGTCAGCTCGCCAGATAGCGGGATGCCAACGCAGGGTCACCATCCCGGTCCGGGTGACCGTATTACCTGTTGCACCGTTTGCGTCTTCTACATCATCCATTGAAACCTGGAACGATCCATCCAGGTACAGTTGATAGGTGATTTGCCAGCTTGCCCCGACGGTCATTTGACGGATGGAATGCAGGTTGCCATCAAGGAATGTTGCCTTCTCAGGATCGTGGTCATCCCAATGCGGCCGGTTCACATCCCCACCCACATTCCTGCCATTCAAAGGAGTTGCACCGTGACGGATGTAGCTCAGTTCAATCCAGGTTTCCAGATTCCAGCGTGCCATCTGGCGCAAACTGAAGTAATAGAGTTCACTGTTTGGTGGAAGTGAAGAACCGAGGTTCAGGCCGTAGTGGGTGGCATTGTTGTAGGGGATCGAATGGGTGTAGATGTAGGGACGCAACCGCTGATACTCGATCGCCATGGATGCGTTCTTCATCCCGAGTGGATCGATCTGACGGGCTCCGATCAGGTATCCATGCTTGTTTCCCCACCAATCGGATCCCAACTCGCCGAACTGCAGCTCATCAAGGAACCATTGGAAATAGATTTCCGAACGTTTTCCGGGGGTAATTCGACCATCGACTCCGAGCATCACATTGTCCTGGTCATGCGCGTAATGTTCGGTGGACCAGAGGAAGGAGAGTGGTGCGATATAATCGAATTCGAGGCCACGGCCTCCATAGATCAATAAGTCCCACAACCCAAGCTGGAACCAGGGGAAGAGGTTGACCTGGTAATGATGCCCAACCATCCATTTCTCTGCGTAATCACGTTGAACCGTTCCCGTAGCAAGGGTATCTGTTCCCATGATATAAAGCGGGTAGTGCCGCAAGCGGGCATGGATCCCGGTCACTTCAAAGGGTTGGAA
The DNA here is from genome assembly GCA_020444265.1 of bacterium. Lineage (GTDB taxonomy): Bacteria > Electryoneota > Electryoneia > Electryoneales > Electryoneaceae > JAHLLH01. The sequence continues at coordinate 225,315 of JAHLLH010000005.1, read as the reverse complement.
AGTCAACCGATACCGCAGTTGGGTGTAAGTGTTGGAATTCCCCGATAGCCCAAGAGAACCCGACTGTCCCCAATCCCACTTGTTGTTTCCCTTCCCGAAGGTGAGTTGGACATGGTCGTTCTCGTAGGAGAACATCGCATCCGATTGGTCGAAGGTAAAGCTATTCTCCTCACGTTCATCAGCAGCGAATCGGACGGGGTACTGTGCCTGATCGGCGAGGGACGTCTTTCCGCTGAAGTACTCATCTCGTGCAACTGCCAGAAGACCAAAATCGTTGTAATATCCCATCACCGCGAACCCGGTCATCCGCCCCGTCAAACTTCCAGATTCACTTTCCCCATCAACAATGCTTACCCCGTATTCGAAATGAGGGTTAAAGGTCATGAGGTAGTCATCGCCCTTCTGGCTATAGATGTAGCGGGGGTCATCGTAGAGGTGCAGCCTGCTCCAGGGAAAAGATCTGCCACGATTCTCGAAGTGAAAGGGATCTTTTGATCCAAGCAGCGAGTCTTGAAACGTCGGAGGGAGATCATCCGTGAACTCGAACAGATAAAAATCGAGTTGACGTTTCTCGATGGTGGTCAACTCCAAACGGTGCTCGGCCGCGTAGGTGAGGTGCAGGGCGATAGTGCGACGGGTGTAGGGTCGTGCGCCGGAGAGGGGATCGGGAAAGTAGCCCTTCAGCTCACATCGCTCGAGGAAAGCGTAGACCGGGTGGTTTAAATCGACATCGAGCGCATACGCTGACAGGGTCAGGACCACCAGCAGGAGAGCGGCAACCAGCAGACGTCGCATCGTTCGTGTCACTCCAAGCTTGACCAGGCTGCGGAAATTGACGGACCGTTCATCTGTCCGCAGCAGGCAATGTACACTGCGAGACGGCCCGGATGGTGGCGAAAGTGGTCCCGGGCGACAAGAAAAACGGCGCCGAGCCAGACTCCGCGCCGTAAAGATTGCATCATTAGATCGATCAGATGGAAAGGGTTCGAAGCCAATCGGCCAACTCCTGCAACATCTCCTTGCCTGCCTCATCCACCTCGATGTTTTCCAGCTTCTCGATGATCGCATCAATCCGGAATGGTATCTGCTCGAGACGTGCTGCAATTTCCTGGATTAACGCGCTATCCATCGCATCGGAATAGATCGTGCAGGCTGCGACACGACCATCCTCCAGCGAGAAGCCCATGTCAATACCGCCCCAGGTGAAACGGGTGCTGTAGTTGACATCAAACTTCGGGGTGCGACCGTACCGCCATTCCCAGGAGGAATACTTCTCGTAAAGCGGGGTAAGGTCTGTTGTGATGTCACTCGGCAGCAATTCTTCCCCATCGCCGCCGTAGACCTCGATAAAAGACTCACGCAGGGCATCCATCAAGGGTTCGAGGCTAACCTGATCGCTCAATTCCGCAAGGTTGACCACTCGCGCCTTGACCGAAGTGACACCCTTGGATTTCATCTTCTCCTGGCTGACTTGGAGATACTGGCTCAACTTGCTGAAATCGACATCCAGCATCAGCGTGCCATGATGGTAGGCAGCATCGTTAGTATGATGGAAGGCATTGCCGGAGAATTTGCGTCCGTCCTCACTGACAAGGTCGTTTCGTCCCGAGAACTTGGCATCCACCCCAAGGCGTTTAACTGCGCCGAGGATGACTTCAAGCTGACGATGGAGGTCGAAGAGTTTCTTGTCCATCACGAACGTGAAGTTCAGGTTGCCAAGGTCATGGTAAACTGCACCACCACCCGAGAGACGGCGTGCCAGTTTGCCGTTATCCGCCTCCAGCTCTTTCCAGCGGCATTCCTGCCAGGCATTCTGATTGCGGCCGATGACAACGGTGTTCTCGTTCTGCCACAAATAGAGGATGACCTCGTTCGGAGTCACATCCCCTAACAATGCCTCTTCCAATGCCAGGTTGTGCCACGGGTCAAAAGAGCGTGAACGAATCACCCTGGTCTGTATCTTCTGGTCACTCAAAGCCGGCCTCGTCTATCTTAACTTCTTAAAAAAACAATACTGTATCGTTTGAAGATATCAATTTATCGGCTTGCCAACGATCAAGCAAGCTCCTTCCTTCACATTGTTGCGGCACCACGAGTTCCCTGCTCGAGAGCAAGCAGACGGTCAAGTTTTGATGAGCAGGGATTACTGTGCGTGTTCCTCGAACTCCTCGATTGCTTCGTGGACCGCATCGGAGATATTCTCGCCGGTTTTTTGTGCTGTTTTGATCGCGTTGTCGATCTCCCGAAGCAATTCGTCAGAACGATCACCAGCCTCTTCCACAGCTTCTTTCACGTCGCGTGCAAGTTGACGACTGTCGGCTGTTTCTTCCTCCAGCATCTCGTTCAAGGCATTGAGCTTCTGGTCAAGGGTAGCTGTACTGGAATTGATCAGGTCACCCAGTTTCGATTGGACTGCCTTCATTGTCTCAGTAGCGTCCACATTTGGGGCATCCGCCCAGCCGGGTCGGATTTCTGTGTGGCGAATCTGTCCACCGAGGTGAGAGGTCCACCCAGCCAGGATGCTGGTGATGAGGACAAAGATCATCAAGCTTGTCCAGGCCCACACCGGCGCATTCTTCTCTTTTCGCAGACTCATAAAGAGGAACAAAAGCGCCACAAATCCGGTGATGATGGCGACGACATTCGTTGCTTCAGCTCGTTCTTCGTGCTGATGGGTAAAGTCGGTGTGGATGCCCACGACATCTTCGATGATTTCTTCAGCACCTTCTCCCGTCACCACCGATGCAACCGACCCAAGCGAAGCAATTACGATGAGAATAACGGCTGCGATGGCAGCACCCCGTCCCCCAAACTTGGTCCTTGCGAGTAGCAGGACTGGAAGTGCGAGAATCATACCAATAACGGGGAAGTGATTGACCAGCAGGTGGAGCTGAGCGGCGTTCATAATGGTTCCCTCTTAATGGTTGTCAGGATTGACCGGGTATCGTTGCCCGAGCACCCGGTTTTCCTTCAATAGCATTGTTAAAGTTGCGACGTGTCGGGTAGGCGAAGTCAATGTCATCATGCTTTTCGAACGAGGTGAGGATGGCTCGCCAGACACGGTCCAAGCTACTACGACGATCATGGGGACGGATTGCGTAGCGTAGGGTCATCAACACTCCCGCCTCTTCGGTCGAGATGTAAACTTCTGGTGCGACTTCTCTACGTGACAACATATAACGGCTTGAAGCAAGCTTCAGCTCACGTTCCGCTTCTGAACCCAGTTGCTTCGCCTCGTCCTCCACAATCGTTGTGAGCAGAGCTTCCGCTTCACGCCAGTTGCTTTCGAAAGTGATCAGGACTGGGACTTCTTCGTAGATGAAACTGAAACCCTTGTTGTAGTTAGCAAGCGGGAAGGAAAAGATGCGGCCGTTTGGGATCTGCATGATCCTTCCGGTTGTCTGGTCTCCCTCAACCCAGTTGCCAATTTCGAGCATGGAAAAGGAGAAGAGTCGCAGGTCGATGACATCCCCACGGACTTCCCCCAGCTCAATACGGTCTCCCACCTCGAAAGGACGTCTCCAAAGGATGAACATCCAGCCTGCCAGATTGACGAGCGGATCTCGCAGCGCAATCGCGATCCCCGCAGAGATCAGACCGAGGTAGGTTGAGATCGCTTCAACACCCTGAAACCAGATTCGTCCAACGAAGAAAAAAGCGAGCACCCACATGATGTAGGAGGAAGTTTTACGCCAACGGTACGTTGAACGTGGGTCTTCTATGCGACGAAGGGCCAAGCGAAGCAAGAGGGAGCGTCCAAGAGCGATCAGCAGGACGGCAACGATGGATGATACAATCTTTCCCTGTATTGCCAGCGATATGCCAAATGTCTGCTGCAGCCACTCTGTGATCTGGTCCATGCACAACTCCTCTACTGGGGGGTAACCGAAGCTAGGTAGCGTGGAACGGGGGGGCAACAGAAATGGGTCGCCCCGTTCATTCTGCAGGGACGACCCATTTGGGTTGGCAACGACACTCTATTCTTTTTTCAACGCGATGTAGCGGGTCAGTTCACGGCCCTGGGGGTGGAACTTGACCAGGATGGCACGGTCTGAGCTGCCGAGGTCTTCGGTGACCTCTCGCCAGTCCGAGATCGAGTTGATCCGATGCTTATCCACCTCAACAATGACATCGCCTGGACGAAGCTGCCCATTTGCAGGAGATTCTTCTGTCAGTTTGGTGATCAGGACACCCTGTTCGACTTGAACTCGCGCACGCTGAGCCATCGGGCTGTCCAGACCTGTGACCGAGAGACCCATCCAAGCCTCCGGGCCACGTTCCGGTGTACGGTTATCGCGTGCGTTTTCGACATAGTCAGCTCGATCACCAAGCTCGAAGTCGAGACGTTTCGTCTTCCCATCACGCAAGACCGTCAACTCCATTTTGTCACCGGGAGCGTGACGTGCCACACGGAAGCGAAAATCGCTCACTTCACTGACCGGGATGCCATCGATCTCGACTATGACATCCGAGGCTGCCAAGCCGCCATCCGATGCGGGCGTTCCATCCTGAACTGATTCAACAAAGACTCCCTCCGCGTCTGCGTCCAGGTTGAGTGCCTCGGCCATCAAGCTGTTCAGTTCTCGTGGGACCATGCCGAGGTAACCACGTGAAACCCTCCCCGATTCCTGGAGCTGCTTGACAACTTCCTTCGCAAGGTTAATCGGAATGGCAAAGCCGATGTTCTGGGCGCGGGTGTTGATGGCTGCGTTGATCCCAATGACTTCACCATGGATGTTGGTCAAGGGACCGCCGGAGTTGCCAAAGTTGATCGAGGCGTCCGTCTGAATAAAGTCCTGGAAGGCCGGCGACGTGCGTCCGCCACCGATGTTCAGGTTGCTGCGGCCCTTCGCTGAAATCACGCCGACGGTCAAGGTCCAATCGAGACCCATCGGGTTGCCCATCGCAATGGCCCAGTCGCCGATACGGATCGCATCCGAATCGCCAAGAGGTGCGACATGATCCTCGGGGACCGCCCCGATGCTGATCAGCGCGAGATCCGTTTCGGGATCTACACCGATCACTTCACCGTCCCGCTCTGACCCATCCGACAACGAAACCTTGATTTCGGTGGCACTGTCTACCACATGGTTGTTGGTCACCACCAGCCCGGAGGCATCGATGATGAAGCCTGTCCCGCTCGAAGGAACCTTCTGGGTACGGGGTTCGCTTTCCTGCCCTTCCGGACCCGGTCCGAAGAAGGGATGGAAATCGAAGAAGGGGAGAGGTTGGATCTCACGCTCCCGGACGACTTTGATATAGACGACGGCGGGTTTCAAACGCTCCGCGACGGCAACAAAGGGACTGTCGAAGGTCGATCCAACGACTGGGTAACGGCTCTGCATGCTCATCTCCTCATCACCCTGCGCATGAGCCGCGGGGACGGTGAGGGAGAGGGATACAACACTGATGGTCAGCAACGCGGCGAGCAGAATTGTGGTGCCGCGTCTCTTGCGTTCATTCCACTTCATGGTAGTCTTCCTCCTTGGAGGATGGTTTGTACAGTTCTGCAAGTCGGCTTTGGTACGACTGGACCCTCCGCTCCGTTCCCGGGCCGAGGAGAGATTGTTGGAGCCCACCCGGCTGCACTTCTGCCAGTTCAGAAAGAATGTCAAACCTGACGCGAAATACTGCCAAATTGGCAAGACGAGTACTGTCATTGTTGCAGTGTGGCTGTTCTGGCTTCTCTGGAAGGTGTGGTCAGATGCTGCGAGAGATCCTCTATCTCTTGTCTATTTCATTTAGTCTCTCTGCGGAGACTGGTTGAGATCAGTTTTGGCACAGCCGTTGCAAAAGTATGGGGCGAACACGCAAACGAGCCGTCGGGTGACGGCGACACTATAGAAACAAACGAAAAAAAAGGAGTTGAACCATGAGTCTCGTACGTTGGATGCCGAACAGCATGATGAACCGCAACTGGAACCGTCTGATGGAGGAGATGTTTTCGGATATGGACAACCAGATGGTGACCCGCAGCTGGATGCCCCGCATGGACATCGTCGAAGCGGAAGAGGGGTTCCGGATCCTCGCCGACCTGCCGGGTATGAGCCGTGATGATATCGACATCACCTTTGAGGATGGCGTCCTGACCATCTCGGGTGAGCGCAAGGTGGTCACAGGCGAGAAGAAGGAAAGCCTGCACCTGAACGAGCGTGTCTACGGCAAGTTCAGCCGCAGCTTCACCCTCGGTGGGTCGATTCACGCAGAGAAGATCAGCGCCGCCTTTGCCGACGGTGTCCTGACCATCACCCTGCCGAAGGCGGAAGAGGCCAAGCCGAAAAAGATCGAGATCAAGGCGGCCTGACCGAAACGAGTACAATCCCGCGCCGGGCGAACGTCCGGCCGGGCTCAATAGATAAGCGGGACCGCATTCGCGGTCCCGCTTTTTTGTCTGGCCCGGGCAATCTTGTTGCCCGGGTCTCTTCACCTCACGAGGATGTATTGAGTCTTGTGGAACCTTGCCCGGGTCTCTTCACGAAGCGAGTAAGTATTGAGAGGAAGAGAACTTCACCTATGTCGTGATCCTTCCCTCTCTATCATCCCGAAAATCCGCTTGTAGAGCTGAGCGAGAGCTACGACAGGACAGTGCGTGCCTCATTCTCACCATCCTCTTGAAACCAGGAAACCCGGGCAACAAGATTGCCCGGGCCAGGATAACGAGAGAATGTGATCCCTACCGCATCAGCACCACTTTACGCATGGCGGTTTCGGGACCGGCTTGGATGCGGAGAAAGTAGACGCCGGACGCGACACCATCTGCGGTCCAGCTAAGAGTGTGTGACCCGGCGCTCAGGCGGTCGCGACGGACATCCGCCACCTGCCGTCCGAGGACGTCGAAGACCTGGAACCGGACATCGCTTGTCCGTCCCAGGGTCACCGCCACTGCCACACTCGGGTTGAAGGGGTTCGGGTAGGCGTTGCCGATGGCAAAGCCGGTCGGAAGTGCATCAATCGCGGGAACGTCGAGCGTGTTGGTGTCAACATTCAAATTCTCCGACGAGGAGGTGCCCTGCACGTAGATCGCATCTACATGGTAGGTGTAGACGCCTTCTTCGGGAAGGGTATCCTCGTACTGGGTATCGGTGATCGTCGCCAGCAGCTCGTCGTCACGGTAGACCTCAAACTCCTGCAGGCCCATCACACCAACCGCTTCATCCCGTCCAAATTCGGCACGGATAAGCGGGTTGCCCTCGAGGATACCGTTCAGCGCCTCATCCAGTCCCTGCCACGTGCTGCCGTCCAGTGCGATGGCGGCACGTCCCCGGTACTCGCTGCTGACATCGCGTCCAATCATCGAGTGGCCGGTTTCAACCCACTCGACCGCGACCCAGATGTCGGCCCCATCGGCGACCATCACAGCCTGTTCACCGAGGTCATGGGTGATCCAGCCGGTGCTTTCCGGGATGAAGACCCCGCTGGCATAGATCTCTGCACCGGGGGTGTCGTTGTTGTCGGTGTAGATCCGGACTCGGACTTCGCCGAGTTCGAAGGTGGCGTTGTCATTGAACCAGATTCGTACTCCGCTGACAAACCCATCTGCGGGGGCGGTCAAACGTTGGGCCAGTTTCGGGCCGCTGGGCACATTGCTGCTCAGGTAAGTGTTTTGCTCGTAGCTGCCATCATCGGCCAGCAGACTGTCACTGCGCCACTGGTTCCACATCAGGTTGATAACACGGTTGTCCAGGTCCACCACTTCGTACCGAAGCCGCTTCGGAGCAGCCGCACCCGGCCAGAAGACATCGATACTGGGGTTGTAAATCGACTCACCCTCCGGCCAGACCGCGCTCACCGTATAGGTATAGTGGGTCTCCATCTCAGGCAGTTCATCGCTGAAGGTCATCTCCTCGGCGTTGCCGATCAGCGCACCGTCACGATAAACCGTATAGCCAAGCACATCGCTGACATCACCGTCCATCATCCAGCTGAAGGTCGCCTCGCCTGATTCCACATCGATCGTGTAGTCGAGGGTGTGAGGCGCGGGAAGCGGGGTGAGGACCACATTCGCACTCATCGTTTCAGCGGAGGGACTGATGTTGACGATTCCGACAAAAGTCGGGTCGCCGTTGTAGGAGTTGCTGCTGGGGATGCTCTGCCCATCGAACGCGGTCGCATTGGTGCTGCCGGGGAAGGGGTCGCCTCCATCACCAGAACCGCTGTCGTGTTCGAGTGACCAGTTGCCGTCCGCCTGTTCAATCGCAACGAGGTAGTGACCCTGGTTCTCAAAACCGGGATACCACTCCATCGAGTTACCTGTATTGACGTTTTCGTCAATGTGCCAGATCAGCAGTCCATCTGACGGCAGCGCAGCGTCATAGCTGGTCCGTTGACGGTTCTCGACGAGGAAATACTCATTGGGATTCATCACAGCGGACTGGACACGGTAGACTGCCTCGTTGGTTGCAACCTGAGGGAAGGAGAAGGGACCGTTCTCTGTGATCTCAGTTGCCTCGAGGAATCCCATCTGAACACGGCACCAGGCATCCGGATGCGCGGGAGAGTTACCCGTGTTCCCATTCCAGGAACCGCCTGCCATCAGACTCCAGTCGCCGACACCATTCGAGCTGTAGTCGGTATCGTAGAGGTCAGGCAGACCAAAGATCATATGGCCCATTTCATGAGCAAAGACCCCGCAGGTCATGTCGCCATGGCTGGACCAGTATTCCGGCATGGTGACGTAGCGACGGATGGTGACACCATCCAGTGTCTGGGTCGGAATCGACCAGGAGTGCGACCAGATCATATTGTCGCTGCCTGTGAATTCCGCGCCACGGCCGGCGTGGACAATCATCAAACCGTCCACCGCTCCGTTGTCATCGTTATCGTAGTCTGCGAAGTTGACGAATTCGTCGGCAGCGTTGATCGCATCGACCACCATCCCCTGCACATTGGCAGGGTAGTCGCCATAGCCATTCTGACCGTCAACATAATAGTCGTAGGTCTCAGGCATTCTCAGCCAGCCGATCGTGCCGGGGAAGTTTTCCGTCTGAACAAAGAAGTTGCCGTAGGAGGCATCCTGGTAGAAATGCTTCACCGTCCCGAAGTAATTGCCGTACATCAGGCTGTCGAAATCGGTAGCATCCACATTTTGAACGTTGTCGCTGAAGTCGAGCAAGAGGAGAAGGGTGTTGAAGTTGATGTCATCCAATTCGCCCGAGTTCCACCGAACTGCTTCGGGGGGAGTGTCCACACCTCGTGCCATCAGTTCTGCGCGATGCTGCAGCGCATAAGGGAGTGGCTGCTCACCACGATCAATCCGGTCAACCAGATCAGGATGGGGTGGCATCGCGGCCGCGGGCAGAATAATCAGAGCGAGGGCGATGGCCGTGAACAAACTGTGACGGTAAGACATTGCTTCCTCCAGACAGGACGGCGTGCTGCAATGGTGCGGGGCTTTTGCAGCCGTTGAAAACGAATGCCCTGCGTATGTACGCAGGGCTACAGGTAAAGTAGCACCCCATGCGGGGATGAGCAAACTCGAGGATGGTGGTTTGAGGGTGCAAACGGGGACAATAAACACCGCCCGGAGGGGGCGGTGTTTTGATCTGTTCAAAGCTGTGACGCAGCCTATTGAGCGAAGACCTCATAGGTCTCGACATCGCTGTGCATCGGCATTTTGCGGCCCTCCTCACGCGCCTTCTGCATATCGCCGAAAGCACGGGAATGGCCTTTCATGTAGGCACCCGAATCGACCCAGTGGTTGAAGTCGGCTTCCGACTCCCAGTAGGTCATTACGATATAGGGCTGGCCTTCTTTTTTGGGACGCAGGATCTTCGCTTCAATAAAGCCCTTTTCCTGATCCACTTCACCCGCACGGGTTTTGAACATGTATTCGAACTTTTCGAGGTACTCTTCGGATACAGTAATCCTGTTCATGGCGACGAACATTCTATCACTCCAGCTACCGGTGCCAAGCACGCGTTTTGTCCATCCCCCCTGACCTGGTTGCCTCTGTGACGGATGGTTGAGAAATCATCCACGGCAACGGCTAAGTATAGCGAAAGATGTTAGGTAAATCAAACTTAGTGCTGGAATTGGGGCCTCCCTGTTGAATTCGTGCATGGGAATAAAATTGTGAGCGGAGGAGCCACATACCAACCAGATGGAAAACTGCTTACAGGGGGAGTGGGGGTACGGAGATCATGTAACAGATCAGGTGTACAAATGGAGTCTCAAAATTGGAGCCATATCTGGATTTTCGAAAACGAGCGTACATTACCGCCCTACCAAGGTCGAGGGCTTGAGTAGCGTGGATTCCGGACCCCTCGGCAACCCCACCGACCGGAAGGTGGCCGGTTTGAGACCTGTTCCGGGTGTCGAGGAGTATTCGTATGGACATCCGCCTCAAGCTGGACATCCAGCGTCAGCCGGACGACTCCACCTGTGGGCCAACCTGTCTCAAATCGATTTATAGCTATTACGGTGATTTGCTGTCGCTTCACGAGGTGATTGACGGGGTTGATCGTCTGTCGAATGGTGGCACCCTTGCGGTCTTGATGGGCATCCACGCGCTCGAACGGGGCTATTCAGCAACCCTCTACACCTACGATCTCCGTCTCTTTGATCCAACCTGGTTTTCAAATCCCGAGATCGATCTTCGCACAGCGCTGATCCGTCAGGCGCGTGCCAAGCAGGACGGCAAGCTACATGAAGCGACCCATGCCTACCTGCGCTACCTCGATTTGGGCGGGATCATCCGCTACGAGGACCTCACGCCAGGGCTGATTCGTCGGACACTGAAACGTGGAGTCCCGATCCTGACGGGGCTAAGTGCAACCTATCTCTACGGAAACGCACGAGAACGCGGATGGGACGATGAAGAAGACCCGATTCGTGGCACCTCGGCCGGGCACTTTGTCGTGCTATGCGGCTACGAAGTGAAGAGCCAGGAGGTACTGGTCGCTGACCCCTTGCGCCGTCACAAACGCAGCCGGGACCGAATGTATGCCGTGGGTATTCATCGCTTGATCGGCGCGATCCTGCTCGGTGTCCTCAGCTATGATGGCAATCTGTTGATCCTTGAAAAGAGCAAGTAGCGGAGGCCATATGGATTTGTTGGTTGTCGTGAACCAGTTGAAGGATTGGCCGCTCGATGTTCCCGGGATTCGGGTTGTCGCGGCACGCTCCTATCTGATGGACCCGGAGTTCAGTCGGCTTCGGCGTGCGCGTGTATTTAACCTTTGCCGCCACTATAAATACCAGTCGACGGGATACTATGTCTCGTTGTTGGCTGAGGCGCGCGGACATCGTCCGATGCCGAGCGTGATGACCCTACAGGAGCTTCGCAGCCCGGCGGTAGTGGGTTTGGCATCCGATGAACTCGAGGAGCGGATTCAGCGCTCTCTGGCCCCTATTCAGTCCGAACGATTTACCCTGAGCATCTATTTCGGACGGAATGTTGCGAAACGCCATACTCGTTTGGCCAACGCCCTTTTCAAACTGTTCCCCTCACCCTTCCTGCGGGCCACTTTTTCACGTGACAGCGAAGGGGATTGGTCGCTGCGGAGCATTGTGCCGATGCCTGCCAGCCAGATTCCACCCGATCACCTCGACTTTGCCGTCGAGCAGACGCGCACCTATATGGGCGGGCGAATCCGTTCCATCAGCAAACCGGGCTCACCTCGTTTCGATCTCGCCATCCTCTGGGATGACAAAGACCCGGTGAAACCATCCGATGAGAAGGCACTGAAGAAGTTTGTCAAGGCTGCTGAAGGGTTGGAGATGGCGGTCGAGGTGATAGGGAAGGATGACTATGGCCGTCTAAGTGAATTTGACGCTCTCTTCATCCGAGTGACCACCGCGGTCAACCACTACACCTATCGATTTGCACAGCGTGCACATGCGGAAGGGCTGGTGGTGATCGACGATCCGCTTTCGATTTTGCGTTGCACCAATAAGGTCTACCTGGCAGAAATCCTGGCACGTGCTGGAGTGCCGACTCCAGAAACGAGGATCGTGCACAAAGACAATTTGAAGCTCGTAGTTGAGGAGCTCGGTTTCCCCCTGATCCTCAAACAGCCGGACAGCTCATCCTCACTTGGGGTCGTAAAGGTGGATCGACTCGAGGAATTGAATGCGAAGGCTGGCAGCCTGTTCGAGAATTCTGATCTACTGATTGCCCAGGAATTTATGCCAACTGATTTCGATTGGCGGGTTGGCATTCTGAACCGTATTCCGCTCTACATCTCAAAATATTTCATGGCGAAGAAGCATTGGCAGATCATTAACCATGCGTCAAAGGGGACACGTGGACGGTACGGGCAGTGGGAAACACTGGCCGTCGAGGATGCGCCAAAAGGGATGGTTAATCTCGCTTTGAAAGCGGCGAACCTGATTGGTGATGGGTTTTACGGGGTCGATCTCAAGCAGGTGGGGAACAAGTGGTTTGTCATCGAGGTCAATGATAATCCCAGTGTCGAGACCAAGGTGGAAGACCTGGTCCTGAAGGATCAGCTCTACCTCGAGATCATGAAGGTGCTACTCAGCCGTATCGAACGGCGCAAAGAAGGCAGGAGTGCGAAATGAAGGAGACTTTTCCCCTGAAACTCTTCACGGGGTACGGCATTGAGCTGGAGTTCATGATTGTTGACCAGATCACCCTTCAGGTGAAGCCGGTTGCGGACCGTCTTCTTGCCACACTTGCCGGACCCGGCGCGAGCGAAGCAGAGGTGGGCGTGATAGGCTGGTCCAATGAACTCGCATTGCATGTCCTCGAATTGAAGACCAACGGTCCATCGTCCAGTCTGATCGGTCTGGCGGATCGATTCCATGAGAACATCGTGCGTGCCAACACCATCCTTGAAACGGAGGGTGCGATGTTGATGCCCACCGCGATGCATCCTTGGATGGACCCGGAGTCCGAAACCCGGCTCTGGCCCCATGAACAGAACGAGATCTATCGTGCTTACGACAGGATTTTCGGTGTACGTGGTCATGGCTGGTCGAACGTGCAGTCCACCCACATCAACCTGCCCTTCGGGGATGATGAGGAGTTTGCCCGTCTGCATGCCGCCATCCGAATCGTCCTCCCCCTGATCCCGGCGATTGCCGCCTCCTCACCGATTGTTGAGGGGAGGGTTACCGGTCTGCTGGATACACGGCTCGATTATTACCGACGAAACCAACATGCTGTGCCTTCGATTGCTGGACAGATGATCCCTGAACCAGTCCATTCAATCGATGAGTATCACAAGAAAATTCTCAAACGGATTTACCGGGATATTGAGCCGCACGATCCCGATGGTCTTTTGCAGCATGAGTGGCTCAACAGCCGGGGTGCGATAGCACGATTCGATCGCGGGGCCATCGAGATCCGCCTGCTGGATATCCAGGAATCACCGCGTGCTGACATCGCGATTGTTGCCTCTGTCGTGGCGCTTGTCCGTGCACTAAGCGAGGAACGGTGGGTGAGGCTGTCAGCCTTGAACAAGATCAAGACATCAACCCTTGAATCCCTGTTGCTGAAATCGATCCGTCAGGGCGAAGCAGCGCTTGTCGAGGCACCGGACGTTCTGCATGCGTTTGGAGATTCGCACGCGATCCCGATCACCATGGGTGATCTCTGGGCCAAGCTTGTGAAACAACTGTTTTCGCCCGATGAACTTGCCCAGGAAGGGTGGGGCGGCATTCTGAAAACCATTTTCACGGAGGGCACACTGGCCCGACGTATCCTGCGTGCAATCGGAAGCAACCACACACGTTCCTCGCGCACTCAGGTCTATGGAGAATTGTGCCGTTGCCTGGCCGAAGGACATCCCTTCCATGCCCCAATCCGTTGACCTGATCCTGACATGCGAGCACGGTGGTAATGGGGTGCCATCGATGTTTGGGGAGTTGTTCACGTTGGCTGGCGAACATCTTGCCAGCCATCGTGGCTGGGACCCGGGAGCACTTGAACTTGCGAGATGCATGGCAAGATCGACGGGCGCGCCTCTTTTCACAAGTACAGTCACACGACTACTGATCGACTTGAACCGTTCGCTGGGCAATCCGAACATGTTCAGTGCCCTGGTGAAGGATTTGAATCCTGCCCAGAAACGTGAGTTGCTGGAACGTTATTACCATCCATTTCGAAAAAACGTTCAACGTGAAATTGCTGTACGGATCGAGGCGGGGCGATCAGTACTGCACCTTTCGGTCCACACCTTCACCCCGGAACTGGATGGTAGCGTTCGTCCGTTTGATATAGGATTGCTATACGATCCTGAGCGTTCGCTTGAGGTGGCTGTTGTCGACTTGTGGGAGCAGGAGCTTTCTCTTCGGTCACAGGGTGGCTGGAGGGTGAAAAGGAATGAGCCTTACCAGGGCACGATGGACGGTCACGTGCAAGCTCTGCGACAAATCCTGCCTTCCTCGCAGTATATCGGGATCGAGTTGGAGGTCAACCAGCGCTACCCCCTCGAAAACGGGTCGCAGTGGCTGACACTCCAGCATGATCTGGTGAAATCACTACGAGGGATGCTTACCTGCCTCAGAAACGAACGGTAAGCGAAGCGATCGGTGGGTGGTAGCGGTAGCGACCATCATGCTTCGCGTTCATCGCCATCAAACCGAGTGGGTTGAAGTCGGTTCGAATTGAGAGGGATCGATTGCCCGGACCGTGCAACTGGAGTTGCGTTTTGTACATCATCGAGTACCCTACAAATCCGCCTATCGTGGCACCAATCAAGTAGGGGGTTGCGGTATCGGTTTCTGGATTTACGATGTAGACAATGCCGGTTCCGGTCAGGGCCCCCATGCTGGTGCTTAGACGAATCAGGTTCCCGCGCCCTTCGGCGAAATGGGTGCCACCGGAACGGTGCAGTCCATACCAGGTTCCTACAGCAGAGCCGAAGGTCAACAGGGCGGCGACTTGCTGACTCGTCAGCTTATCGCCGTAAATGGCAGAGCCGACGGTGACCGGGGCCAATGCACCAAGCATGGTTGCGGCCTGGACCGCACGAACATCCCCGGCTGATAGATCAAACCGGTTGCCAATCCAGGTACCCGAAGAAACCCCGAGAAAACTACCCACCAATCCCAGGGCAGAGATGCCTGCCTCTTCCATTTCCAGGGCTGCTGCTCCCCCGATTCCCCAGGCCAACCCCATATCACCCATCAAGGCGATGCTTTCAGCGGTGCCCGTAGAGTAGTTGCTGTTTCGAGCGACCGTGAAACCAGTTACAAGCTCTGCGATGCTCAATGTATTTGCCAGGAAAAAGAGCATCTCCGAGCTGGGGTTCTGGTCCATCGCAAGCCCGAGCATGAAGCCGTGGGCAATGCCTCGAGTTCCTCCATAGAGCCCCAGACGTGCCATCGCCGGCGTGACCGTCCGATCCTGCGTCACCCAGTAGGGATAGTAGAAGGAGGCGCCGCTGACCATCATGTACATCGCCAGCGCAGTAGTGCCGTCATTGACGTCAATCGAAAGAGGTATGCTCCAGCCATAGTAGCCGAGGCCGAGGAGGCTTGTACCGACAAGGAAGCGGGTCCGTTCATCACCCTCGTCAAGCCTCACCTCAACACGCTGCATCTCGAGGCTGATGGTCTCACGGATCGCGTCGACCTCGTCCTCTGTGAGCACACGACGTTGCCTTTTCTGCGACCCGCCCTGGTCATACTGAATTTCCAGTATGTAGCTGCCACCATCTTCCAGGTAAAGTTCTGCCTTGATGAGGTTCTGGATTCCAGGGAAGAGGTTGAATCGTTGCTCATGCTCGCTGGTATAGGTGAGCAGGTTCCCGCCCTTGTCGAAGGGAACACGGACATCATCAGCGACGGCTGTAATCGTGACCAGGCTGATTGCCAGGAGGATGAGGCCGATTCGGTAGAGCGTACGCATGGTTCCTCCAAACATCTCTCTTTTATTCGTCCTGTTAAAATAGTGAAAATTCGAGAGAAAAACGATAATCCTATGCAGAGAGGAAAAATGGTGTCATCGTGACTCCTGGCAGGAATACCAGAACCGAGAAACCCGACCAGCAAGCTGGTCGGGTTCCAAATCAATGCAATAATCTTCCGAGCTACTTCTTTTTTCGCTCGAACAGATCATCGTCAGGCAGGATCTCCATCCCTCGACTCAACTCGACCAGTTTGATACCCGGCTGGTTGAGGTGGTAGGCATAGGTGAGGTGGATCATCAGGCGGGTGAGGCCTTCGATCTGGGGCGCGTGTTCCAGTTTCCCGACATCATAGCCATCAAATCCCATCTGCTTGCACATCAAGCCGACACGGTGCTTGGCCTGGAGATCGTCCCCGACAATCAGGATGTCCGAATTCGGGGGCATGGTGTGGTTGAGCAACATTGTGGCGCTGACATTTTTGAAGGCACCAACCACATCGTAATCGTCCCCCAGCAGCTCCTGGGTTTGTGCGGTGTAGGAACCTTCTGGCGGCCAAATCTCGTTGAGATGGTTTTCCGGATCGACCGGTGCGGTGACATCGATGATGAGCTGTTCGTCATCGAGGTGCGGTTTGATCGCCTCGAGCACCGCCTTGTGGCCGGTGGAGGGAGCGACGATCCAGACCACGTCCGCTTCCTTGACCGCATCCTCATTGGTTGCCGCTTCAAATCGTTCCGCCGGAAGGCCGACAAAATCGGGCAGGTTTTCGACCAGGATCTCAGCTTTTTCGAGAGATCGAGACCCGATCACTGCTGTCCATCCTGCAGAGGCAATCCGTGTCGCAATCCCCGCACCCTGCCAGCCTGTCCCTGCCACCACCGCACAACGCATACCATCACTCCTTAAAGGGGTGTTCATTGTCAATCCGCATAGGGTAGCAGGTCTGAACCGGGGTTTCAAGGGCAAGTATGCAGGTCGGGGAGAAAGGGGGCCGTAAGTTCTGAGACCGTGTCCTGGCAGAGAGGTCAAGCCGCTTGTAAAAATAGTCGTCCCCGAAGGAGTAAGAAATCCGTACTATGGGAAAACAGTCAACATGGATAGGACACTGATGAATCGGCCCTTCAAGGCGGCACACACGCAGAGCACAGGCGAAGAAATTGCCAACAGCATCACTCATGGAATCGGGGCAGCCTTCGGGGTTGCTGCATTGGTTCTCCTGGTTGTCTTTGGTGCAAAACAGGGGGATCCCTGGAAAGTGGTCAGCTTCAGCATTTATGGCTTTACGCTGATCACTCTCTTCATGGCTTCCACCCTCTACCATGCTTTCCGCTCCGAAAAGACCAAGGCCCTCTTCAAGCTGTTCGATCACATCTCGATCTATCTCCTGATCGCTGGCAGCTACACTCCCATTCTGCTTACATCCATGCGTGGGCCCTGGGGCTGGTCGATGTTCGGAGTGATCTGGGCCATTGCGCTGGCGGGTATCCTGCTGAAAATCCGCTTCCTGGGGCGCTACAAAGCGATTTCAGTGATTGTTTATCTGACCATGGGCTGGGTGGTTCTGATTGCCCTCAAACCCCTGCTGGCGACTGTACCGCATGGGTTCTTCCTCTGGCTGGGGATCGGCGGAGCATGCTACAGCCTGGGTGTCATTTTTTACGTCTGGAGAACCTTCCCCTACCACCACATGGTCTGGCACCTCTTCGTTCTCGCCGGTAGTGTCACTCATTTCTTTGGCATCCTGAAGTACTTCGCGTTACGAGGGTGAGCGAAACCGGTACCAAACAGATCAGATCCCGCCTATCGTTTGACCATTGTTGCCATGTTCATCGTCATGAGCTGGGTCATGACCAACGGGAATGCGGAAGGGCGCGCGTTTGTCTGGTACTACTTCTTTCCCATTGGCGTGTTTTACCTCTTCGGGTTGATAGAGGGGATGATCTGGGTTGGGCTCTCCATCTTGATCGCCATTTCCTGCTTTTTTATTCACTCCCTACTATGAGTACGACCCGGTGTTCAGCATCCGCAATCTCATGACCTATTCAATCGTCGTCGGCCTGTCTGGCGGGCTGGAGGCGGCACATGCCCGCTATGAAGCTCAGATGATTGCTGAAATGCAGGCGCTCGAGCAGGCGTTGGTTGATGTACGGACCCTGCACGGATTGCTGCCGATCTGTTCGAACTGAAAAAGATTCGCGACGATTCCGGCTACTGGAACCAGTTGGAACAGTACATTTCCGACAATGCTGATGTGCAATTCAGCCACGGTCTCTGGCCCGATTGTGAGGGACGGTATTACGATGAGCTGGATGAACCCAATGAAAAAATCCCACATCCCTGACCGCTGAATGTGGGAACCGACTGCCTCGACCAGATTCTATGCTACGGATGACATTTTGGTCTCATTTGACCTCTGGACCATCTCTGCCTGATCCAGAAAGGTACGGATCGCACCAGCATACTTCTCCGGGTGGGTGAACCTGAACATGTGACCGGTCCCTTCCAGAACCTCTTCACGCGCATCCGCTATTCCTTCAAGCATAATCCGAGCCGCATCCTCTCCGATCAATTCGTCATGGGATGGGGTGAGGATCAAAGCAGGCACATTGATCCGCTCAAGACGATCCCTGTAGTCGGCACTGAAGGCTGCCCTGGCACGGGTTACATAGCTGCGCCAGGGTGTATTCTCCAGGAAAAGTTGACGACTGAGCGCAGCATTCCAATGGATCTCTGCCGTTGCATCATGAGGCGATGCAAGCGATGCGGCATGGAAGCGCAGAACCGCCTGACGATAGAGTGGGCCGGGCAGGAATCGGCTCATCCCGAGTTTTATCCGGGTAAGTGGATCGGTGACAGGATTCGCCGCGAACCCACCTGACAGCACAAGAGCGCGCAGGTTTTCGGGCTGACGGACCGCAACTGCCAGGGCAATAACCGCTCCGAAGGAATCTCCCACCAGCACAACGTTCTTCAGGCCTTCCATCCGAGCCTCAACGAAATCAGCATACTCCTCGATCGACGGTCGTTCATCCGGGAGACGCATTGTCCGAAGGTCATAATCGGCCAAGGGTGTGAGTTGATCCAGTTCCCAAGGTGCACCTGAAAAACAAGGGACAGTAACGATGCTAGTGGTAGAAGTATTGCGAGCAGACATGTTTTCCTCCTTGACATCTTCTGAAATAGTACAGACATTACAAGCAGTAGTAAGACTTACCGTATACCATACGATAAGAGCTGTAAGAGGGCATGTCAAGGGAGGAGCAAAAATGGTGCGGAAAGCTGCAACTGCCAGCACTTCAAGCGGACCTGGAGTACCTGCGAAACGCAGGAAACGTGGGACATTGAGTCGTGACCAACTCCTCGAGGCGGCATTGTCAATCGTCGATGCGGAGGGCTACGATGCTTTGTCCATGCCGAAGCTGGCTCGTGAAGTGAAGGCTGGGACGATGACCTTGTACGGCTATGTGAAGAACAAAGAGGATCTGATCAACGCCCTGGTGGAACGGGTGCTGCAGCCTGTGGCGGAGGCGGAACCCGATGGCCGTACCTGGCAGGAAATCCTTGCTGTGCATTTCCGTCTGATCCGTTCAGCGGCGTTGCAACACCCTGCCATCGGTCGGATTATCGCATCCCAAGGCATCACCACTCCATCAGTCGTCAAAATTCTCAACGATCACCTGGCGGTGCTGAGAAACGCCGGTTTCAAGAGGACTGAATCTGTACGTCTCTATTATGCCCTGCTCACCTACACTCTTGGATTTGTTGCCTGGGAAATCCCTCGTGTTCACGAACAATCCTCCAGCGAATACAAAGCCCAATGGAAAGCTCTCCTGACGGAGGTTGACGATGGGGACGCTCCCACCCTGCACGACTTGAAAAAGAAGCTCTACACCGTCGCCGATGAGGAGCAGTTCGAGTGGGGCCTGGGGCAGATCTTGAGCGGGGTGGCGCCGGCTAGTGGTAAAAAATAGACCCCGTCGCAAGGTCGACAGGGTCTGTAACAATGCTGATAGAACAAGTCTGCTACGCTACTTCCAGCTTTGCATCCTCGAGGTTGGGGGCGACGTCCGACATCACCAGTTCCATCGTCTGACGGACCTCGTCGCGGGGCATGGCGCCGTAGTCGACCAATAGCTTGAGGTGGTTGACACCGGTGTTCAGGACACGTTGCAGCTGCTCTGTCACCTGTTCGACGGTTCCGCTGGCAATCACTCCACGGCTCATGCACTCATCGTAAGTCGAGTGCTTCGCGTAGAGACGGCTGTATACGTACTTCTCAATGTGGTCGCGGTTGACCTGGTTCTTGTCCCACTCTTTGTCGGAGATATGGGTGTGGATCGCCGCGAAGACATCCCCCTCGCCTTCCTTGCCGCTTTCTGCCCACCCCTTACGGTAGTTCGCGAACAGGGGCGCAGCATCGTCTATGGTGTCAACGGTGGCATACGGAACAGTCATGATGCCATACCCACGCTTTCCGACATGGTAGGCGGCCAGTTCAGACAAGATGGCGATCTTCGGCTCGAGCTTACGGCGTTCGTAGGGTTCCACATTCAGCCTGGTCTTGGGGACGGTGAAGTACTCGCCCTCATGACTGAAACGTTTTCCTCGCATAGCCTTTTCCATCACCTCGAGGGCCTCGTCGAAGCGCTGACGTTTATCCGCAGGCGTCAGGTTAAACCCCTCAAACTCATGCTGCAGGTACCCCGACCCGACACCGGGGATGACTCGCCCACGGCTCACCTGATCGAGCACGCAGAACTGCTCAGCGACTTTCACCGGGTTGTGGAAGGGGAGCACGCTGATCGCCGGACCGAGCTTGATCCGTTCCGTACGCATCGCAATCGCGGTCAGCATCTGGAGGGCATCCGGCACGAGACCGTAAGGGTGGAAATGATGTTCGGCCATGAAGAAGCCTTCATACCCCAGTTCCTCGGCCCAGTCAGCCAGCTCCATCTGCATGGAGTAGTAGTCGGCAATGCCCGGATGAGCATCAGCGTAGTAGTCGCAGACGGTGAAGATCGAGATTTTCATGGGAGTTCCGTTCTGGTAGAAAAAGAAAACGTGCCAGGTACCGGATAGATGGAATCCTCCTCCGACTGGTCATGGAAGCAAAAGCCCCATTCCGAGTCGTATCCCACCTGTCCGGCACCTGCCACGTAATAATGTTGTCTTACTTGATCTTGCCTGCTTCGAGACGGCGGCTGTAATCAGCATAATGATCATACAGCTCGTCGATGTTCATCATGTCGAAGCCATCGAATGCTTTTCCATCCGGTCCGGGAAGGCGCTGGACAAATTCCACGAACGGCCCGAAGGGAATGGCCGGGGCGACAAACGCCTGACGCAACATAGCCTTGTTCTTGTCCTCGAAGGTGAGCACAGGGGTCATGAAGTTCCAGCCGATCGACTTCAGACGCTGGTAAACCTCTTCCATGTCGGTAGTCGGATCAACGTTGTAAGCGACATGCTGGGTACCGGCACCGTAACGACGGACAAACTCATTGATCGGGCTTTCCGGGTCCTCGCTGATCGACAGACCGGTCATGGTCGCCCAGGGGTATTCAGGGCTGGTACCCGCCACCAGGGCGATGTGGGTCGCGGGGTGGCGATCGGTGAAGACACGTACATGCTCGTGGAATCCAAGCGCTTCCCATGTCTCAATGAAGCCCTTCTCGTTCTCCCAGGCCGCCACATAGGTCACATGGTCGATGTGACGGACTGAGCCGGTGTCTTGCAAACCACCTTCGCCATGCTGTGCTGCTGTGCTCTGCATCCTGAACTCCTTCTGCTGGTCGGAGAGGGGGGAAACCCCTCCTCGGGGTCATTGCTTGTCAGTATGCGGATATTAGGTGCACCGAACAAGAAGGTCAAGGGTGGACAGGGATCGAGCGTGGTTTGATGGAGGAAGAATCCCGAACCGCTTCGTGGTAGCCAGCTTATTCAGGTCAGGTAAGAGATGTTGATTGCAATAAAGTGAAACATTCCCTCCAAAACTGATCTCCTGCCTCTCATTTACCTTCCTGTAAATGAATAATCCACTAATGTTTACCGAGATAAAGACTGAACAGGGCACACCTTTTGCTAACTACTGGTGATAAGCAAGGATTGCTCTGACTCAGAACACTCCATCACTTGAGATTGTGAGAGCTCTGGCAGATGCGTTAACCGGGGTAGACATGGACGCAGTCGAGTACGATGCTGAACTCGAACAGCTTCGAAGTAAGCTTAGGGAGTATGAGCAGCAGAAGCAGGAGCTGCACGAAAGCCAAAAGCTTCTCCTGGAAACTCAACGAGTTGCCGGGCTGGGTACCTATGTGCATGACTTCGTTAAAGGCACTTGGACCAGTTCGTCGATCCTTGATAAAATATTTGGGATTGGGGCAGATTTTAATCGTTCCGTGGAAGGCTGGGGAGCGCTAATTCATCCTGATTTGCAAGAGTATATCGGTGAATACTGGGCGACACACATTCTTCGGGATCATAAACCATTTGATCTGGAATACAAAATCGTACGCAAATCAGATGGAGCAGAACGTTGGGTCCATGGGCTTGGCGAACTGAATGAGGATGAGGACGGAAACCTGACCACCATGGTCGGGACCATTCAGGACATCACTCAACGCAAAGAATCTGAACTTGCCCTTGTGGCAAGTGAAATAAAATACCGCTCCCTGACAGAACAGATTACGGATGTTCTGTATAAAACGAATTCAAAGGCTGAAATCACCTACATCTCTCCTTCCTGCCGTGACATTTTCGGCTTCGATCCCGAAGAAATGATTGGACAATCCTTTACCCATTTTCTGGATACCGAGGATATCACCAGGGCTGTCCGCCTCTACTCAGAAAACATGCAAAATAAAACGACCATACGTGGTCTTCGGTTCCGCATGTTGCAAAAATCTGGACGCAAGTTTATTGGCGAGCTGAGCGGTGCGCCCCTGATCGAAAAGGGTCAGGTGATCGGGGTTATTGGCTTAATTCGTGATGTGACAGAACGTGAAAACACTGCACAGGTGGCACGCAAGAATGACACACGTATCCGGAATTTGCTGGAATTATCCCAACAGAAACATGAGGGGCCTAATGACATTCTGATGAAGGGGATGAAACGTGCGCTTGAGCAAACAGAAAGTCCGGTCGGTTTCATATACGCTTTAGGTAACGAACGCCACTCGGGGCTTGATCTTGCGCTCAAGCGTAACAAGGATGGTAGCTACCAGGTAACCGAATCGAGTACCTATGAACCGGAAAAGCTTGATGAAGCGTTCGAAAAACTACTTAAGCAGAAATTTCTGATCGAAAATCGGTTGCCAGATGAAGTCAAACCCATTCTGATGAATGGGGAGGAGTATCGTCTGAGCCGCATCCTCATTATACCCGTTCATCGTGATGAGGAGCTGGTTGCATTGGTTACCGTGGCGAACAGGCCGGATCAGTATGACGAGACGGATGCTCTGCAACTGACGCTGTTGATGGACAGCTTATGGAAGATCAGGGACCGTTGGGTCGCGGAACAGGAACTTCGTAAAAAAACGAAAGAGTTGGACCGCTATTTCAACTCAAGCCTGGACCTGCTTTGCATCGCCGATATGGAAGGGTATTTCGTTCGGCTGAACCCAGAGTGGTCGCGTACGTTGGGGTACTCACTCGATGAGTTGATCGGTCGGAAGTTTCAGGATTTTATCCATCCAGAGGATATTGACGCGACTGCTCAGGCGACAAAAACTTTGTATGGTGGAGATAGCATTTCCAGCTTTACCAACCGTTACCGCTGTAAGGATGGAAGCTATCGATCACTCGAATGGCGCTCCTTCCCTGACAACAATTTGATCCATGCTGTCGCGCGCGATATGACCGATCATTTCAAGCTCGAAGCACAGCTGCGTCAGTCCCAGAAATTGGATGCGCTGGGTCGTCTCGCAGGTGGGATTGCTCATGATTTCAACAACATGCTAGGGGTAATCCTCGGCATGGTGGAACTGGTTCTCAACGACACTCCCGAAGACGATCTCCACTTTGGTGATCTGCAGCAGATCAGGCATGCAGCAGAAAGGTCCGCTTCTTTAACAAGGCAACTCTTGACCTTCTCTCGCACCCAGGTAGCGGAATTAAAGCGATTGGAAATTAATTCAACCATTCACGAACAATTGAAGATTCTGAAACGACTGATTGGTGAGGACATTGCCATTCATGTTGAAGCAGATGATCAGGATCTTCCGATTCGCATTGATCCCTCCCAGTTTGACCAGATCCTGGTCAATCTCTCCGCCAATGCACGTGACGCCATTGAGGGGAATGGCGAGATACTGATCTCCACCAAACGAGTAACCTCTGAACAGATCCCAAGTACGGCGGAGTTCAACCCGCAAAAGATGGAGTACGCCTGCATAACGTTCAGTGATACGGGGGAGGGGATAGATCAAAAAGATATTGAAAAGATTTTCGATCCCTTCTTTACGACAAAAGCGGATTCGCGCGGCACTGGTCTTGGCCTGGCTACGGTTTATGGGGTTGTAGCCCAGAATGGCGGAACAATCCAGGTCTCAAGTGCTCCGGGGAGTGGGACAACCTTTGCGATCTACCTGCCTCTGTCCAGGAAGAAGGTCAGCAAGCGAGAAGAGGGTTCGAGAACGAGTTCAGGTGGAAAAGAGACGATCCTCGTAGTCGAAGATGAGCAGCAGATCCTGACCATCATTGACCGCATTCTGAGAAGTCAGGGCTATCAGGTTTACACAGCAGAGCATCCGACTCATGCCCTCAATCTGATCGAACAGGATGCGTTTGAGGTCGATCTGCTGCTAACGGATATGGTGTTGCCACAGATGAACGGTCAGGAACTCAGTAAACGCATCCGCCAGAAATATCCAGAGGTTCGCACACTCTACATGTCGGGGTATACCGCCTCGGTTTTCGATGCCCAAGCAAACGAGGACGAGCAGTTTGCCCTGATTCCGAAACCCTTTAAAAAGGCTGAACTCGTCGCGAAAATCCGTGAAATTCTGGATGTAGCCTGAGCAGGAAGACCACCGACTAGAGATCTTAACATTTGTCTGTAAATCGAACACGTACGTTTAAAGACTGCTGGAGCAGTTCGAGATAGGAATAGTTCTAGCTGTCGTTGATTCCCTTTTCATCCGCGAGATGTTGAGGGAATGCTTTTGGCTGCCGGATACGAAGTTGAAACTGCAGTCGATGGCGCAACTGCCCTTGAGATGATCCACAAGGTCAAACCTGACCTGATCCTGTTGGATATCGAAATGCCTCATCTTGACGGAATTCAAACTGCCAAGATGATCCGTTCCAATCCCGGCCACAGGCACATCAGCATCATCTTCCTCACAGCTAACGATAGTATGAAAATGAAAAAAATGGGATTTGAAATCGGGGCGGATGACTACATCAGCAAGCCATTCGAACCGGAAGAGCTTGTTGCTCGTGTCGATCGAAAGATGGTTGTCCAGATCGATCAACGGCAGGCCACGCATGGTGCACGAGTTGAGACCCTGTCTCAGCTGATGATCACCCTGGCTCATACTATTTTCAATGCGCTTGGTGCGTTAAACGGTCGCGAAGAAGTCACGGACTTTACGGATCCCGAACAAGTTGTCCTGTTCCAGAAGGTGTTCAGGAAGCAGACCGACAGGATTCGGGCTGTTGTGGAATGCATTAAGGATGTAGCAGATAGCGGTAAGATTGAAACCACAGAATATCTTAGCCAATCCTTCATGCTTGATATTGCGAAGAACCTGGAACTGAAACTGGAACAGCAAGACGGAAAAAAGAACTGAGGCTATTCTTGCCCTGATTTTTTGTTTGTGACGACAGCCCAGAAAGAATAGAGACCGGCCCCTGACGGGACCGGTCTCTTCCGAGATAGGCGGGCTGTACTTAGAAGGTGTAGGTGATCTCGAAAGCAACTGTAGAACGGCTGCCAGTGAGGGCACCATCGGCGTCAACGAAGACATCTTCGCCAGCTGTGTCCATCCGGTACTCAACCAAGGCACCGAGGCCATCGCCCAGGACAAACGTCGGGGCAACAGTGATCGAGGAGCGTGAGTAAGCGTTCCCGTTGACCGGGTCTGTGCCGAAGAGGACGCCATCGGCATCGTCAACCATATCAAAACGTCCCGTCAGACCGAGCCACTCGTTGAAGTCGTAATGACACATCACCATCAGGCCGGTCCAACCAGCGTCGGGAGCACCCTGGATGTCATAGCTCTCGCTACCCATGTTGAACTCACCACCGATCAGCATGTTGTCAGCCACATTGAAGGTGATATCAATATCAAACACGGTCCTCATCACATCCTGGTTGGGGTCCATTGCACCGAGGATGCCGGAGAAACCGAGGACCAGTTTGTCCAGCGCGACACCGACACGTCCACCCAGGGTCATGACGCCGTTGTCGTCCTGGTTCCGGTCCCACCCGTTGGTCGCGTAGGCCTGGATACCAATCATCTCGTTGACCTGGTAGCCCGCCATCAAGCCGGTAAGGTTTGTCGGCAGGCAGTTGTCAAAGACCAGCGAATGAGAATACTGGTACATGTCAGGCGCATCCAGCAGTTCAAAACCGATCGGGGCGTTGAACTTACCAAAGGTGAAATCGACCATCGGTGCCATCGGCAGGACAAAATTCATGTAGCCCTGTTCGAGGTCGGCGGCAAAGGCATTGCCCGCCTTGCTGAAGTCGATGTCGACACGCAACAGCATCATGTCATCCATCGCCCGGCTGATATCCACTTCCGCCTGGTCCAGGCCAAACTCGCCGGAACCTGCCGTCATGTTGCCAAAGTAGCTTGCATCAACAAACCCGTTGACCATCATCTCATCGCCAGCCGTGGCGACTCCCGCGATCAGCAGGATCATGAGTACTGCAAAACTTTTCTTCATCCTATCCTCCATCAGACTGAATGATTCAGTCGATTCACCCGTCCAGCTTAGATGCTACCGGATTCGTACGCCGTCTCACCGTGCAGTGAAACATCCAACTCGCCTTCTTCAACTTCTGTAGTCTTGACCGGGGTGACCTTGTTGATGGCCCAGAGCATGACCCAAGTGAAGACAAAGGCGTAGATGGATGAGATCACGACAGCGGCGACCTGGATACCGAAGAACGTGGCATTGCCACCGTAGAAGAGACTCGTCTGACCACCAACCATCTCGTTGGCAAACAGACCGAGCATGATGATGCCAAGCGCGCCACCGACCCCGTGTACGCCCCAGACGTCGAGAGCATCATCCCAGCCGAGACGGTTCTTCATGCTGACGGCCAGGTAGCAGACAAAACCAGCCGAAACACCAATGATCGCAGCGCTACCCGGGGTGACAAAGCCTGCCGCCGGGGTAATCGTGGCGAGACCAGCAACTGCACCTGTAAGCAGGCCGACAAACTTCGGCTTTTTCACGAGGGACCATTCGAGCAGCATCCAGGTGATGGCTGCGCAGGAAGCGGCGATGTCCGTGTTGATGAATGCGGTGACGGTAACATTGTCGACAAGTAGTTCAGAGCCAGCGTTGAAACCGTACCAACCGAACCAGAGCAGACCAGTACCGAGCGCGACCAGAGGAATGCTGTGCGGGACACTGTCTTCTTTGCGGCGGCGTCCGACATAGAGGACTGAAGCAAGAGCAGCCATACCGGCGATGTTGTGGACCGCGATCCCCCCTGCGAAGTCCTTCACACCCCATTCAGCCAACAAGCCACCACCCCAGATCATGTGCACGAACGGGAAGTAGACCAGGACCAGCCACGCGACCAGGAAGAGGAGGTAGGCGGGGAAGCGGACACGGTTTGCGAAGGCACCTGTGATCAGCGCAGGGGTGATGATGGCAAACATCATCTGGTAAGCAAAGAAGAGAAACTCAGGAATCTCACCATCGCCGAATGGTGTCATCAGGTCGACACCGTTCAGAAACATCTTGTCCAAATTGCCAATAATCGCACCTTCACCACCGCTGAAGCAGAGTGAATAGCCGAAGGCAAACCAGATGATGGTAGTAATACCGAGCGAAACAAAGCTCTGGTACATGATTGTCAGGACGTTTCGACGTCCCACCAGTCCGCCGTAAAAGAAAGCAAGACCGGGTGTCATCAGCATCACGAGGCTCGTGGCAAGCAGCATGAAGCCTGTATGGCCTGTATCCAACATGAACGGGTCCCTCCCCACGCTTTGAGAAAAAGGGTGCATGCCCGGACCAGTTGCCGGGTCTGGAAGTATCGGAAATCCGTTCATGGTTTCACAATCGGGGAAACCCTGAGATTTTGCGGGGAAAACCCTGAGACGATCTTGGATGCTCATTGGTGTCATCCCGGGCTTGACCCGGGATCCAGCATCCGGTGGGAAGGCGGGGGAACTGCTTCAAGCCTGGTTTGTACCAGCGGGGCGGAGTGAGGTTTGCAGCAGGGCGGAGTGAGGTTTGCAGCAGGGCGGAGTGAGGTTTTCGGGGGAGTGAGACCCGGGCAGGGGACTGCCCGGCGGGCCACCCTTGTAGCACGGGCATCCTGCACGTGCATCGCGCCAACGGCGCGAAACGGTTGTCCTGTCGGACATTTACCCCTTTACAAAAACCCGGCTTGCAAGCCAAGCCGGGGCACGCACATTTCACACCTTACACTTTACCTGACGCACATCTCAAAACACTCTCAACTATCCAGCGTGATGATCCCTTCGCGGATCGCGAAACGTGTCAATTCGGCAATCGACTGCATGCCCAGTTTCGATTTGATTTGAGCTCGGTGGGTCTCGACTGTCTTCACACTGAGGTGCAGCTTCTCTGCGGATTCCCTGGTGCTGCGTCCCTCTGCAAGCAGTTGGAGCACTTCACGTTCCCGCCCGGAGAGCACTTCATAGGCAGAGGTTGTCGGGGCATCCATCGAGTCGATGTACTCACGCAACATCAGGTCGGAGAGGACAGGGCTTAAATAGATCCGATTTGAGCGAATGGACTGAATCGCATCGAAGAGTTCTTCGATGGAGGATTCCTTCAGGACGTAGGCCCGCGCCCCCGCCTTCAGCGATTCGATCACAAACCGTCGGTCCGCATGCATGGATAAGATGATCACCGATGTGTCCGGACACTGGGCGACCACCTGGCGTGTGATTTCGATGCCATTCATCCCAGGCATTGAGATATCCAGCAAGGCGATGTCGGGTTTCATCTCACGGATTGTCTGCAATGCCTGCAACCCATCGGAAGCTTCGCCGATCACCTCGAGTTCCGGGTGACGGTCCAACATGGGACGTAGAGCATCTCGAAAGAGCCGGTGGTCATCAGCCAGAAACAGTCGAAGGCTCATGGCTGCCCTCCATCGAGGGGGAGCCGGATCATTGCACGGGTCCCGTTGCCGGGAGTTGAATCGACGGTGAAGGTACCCCCGATCAGCCCGATCCGTTCACGGATGCTGAAAAGGCCGAATCCCGACTCACCGTACCGACTGCCCAGAATCGCATCTGCATCGAAGCCGCTGCCTTTGTCGGTCACACAGATGCAGATCGCATCCGAGTCACCAGATGTTTCTACCGTAATCCGTTTCACCCCGGAGTACTTGATCGAGTTCAAGACCAGCTCACGTGTGCAGGTAAAAAGCAGGCTGTTGATTTCCGGATTAGTGATCGTGTTCGGGGCTTTCTCGCTCACCTTGATCTTTACGCCGTGGCTTTTTTCGAAGCGTTCCGCCAGCCAGTTCAGCGCGGGGACAAGACCGAGCTCATGCAGCATCGGCGGGTTAATCTCGAAGGTGAGGGAACGAGTCGCTTTGATCGTCTGTTCGAGCAGGACCAGAAGGGAGTTGATATTTTTTTCCATGCCACTGAACACCGCTTCGCCTTGAAGCAGGTTGAGCTTCATCCGCATCAGCGCAAGCGACTGGCCGATGTTGTCATGCAGTTCAGCGGCGATTTTACGGCGTTCCACCTCACGGGCACGTGTCAGCTCCCAGGCGAGCTTACGGAGCCGTACCTCGTTGACCGATGTCGTGGGATGTCCTTCACCCTCGGTCGCCATGCTTAATGCTTGCTGCGATGTGTCCAAAGCGCCCTCTCGGAGAGATGGGTAAGATTACCCACCATCACCTTTCAAAATAAGGAGATGGGGGAGGGGACGCGAACGACTCCGGAGAAGAAAGACAGGAGACTCTGTCTTGGGAAAAAGTGGGGAAAGTAAATCGGGTCAGGCATCTGCCTGACCCGATAGGTACCCGCGTCGGGATTCGAACCCAAGGCCTTCTGCTCCGGAGGCAGACGCTCTATCCAGCTGAGCTACGCGGGCAAGTGCAACGGAAACTCGTTTTCGTCGCGGGTCAAAGGTACTCCCTGCCGATTTCGATGTCAACGATCCTGCTACTATCCCGACTCGGCAACAGAAAACCGCCATAACCTTGCAAAGCGTCATGGCGGCACGGTCAGACCCGACTACAGCTCACTTGGCACGCAAACTGATTCGTCCATCTTCTACTCTGAAACGTACGCGAGCGGTTCCCTCTTTCAAACGGAAAAGAGCAAAATTCTCATCTTCTTCAACCTGGACGAAGTCCCTCGTTGCACGAGCACCCCCGTCCTCGTAGTAGACCGAGAACTCTCCACCTCCGTCGAGAACATTCAGGGTGATGTCGCCATCTTCGGCGCGGAAACGGTATTCGCCATCATCAGCAAGGGTGGTTTCGATGTGCAAATCGCCGTCCTCAACATCGCCAGTCGCAGAGGTGAAGGCTGCATCATCCACGTAAAAATCGCCATCCTCAACACTGACATCCAGCAGGCCGGCGCCACCACTCATCTCGATGGTTCCGTCCTCCAGCTCAAACTCAAAGCTGTCGCCGCTCATGTCACGCAATTTGGCTCGTCCATCTTCCATGCGTAAACGGATGCCATTGCGGAACCCGTGAATCATGTAATCGTCATCTTCCCCGATCACTTTCAGCTTCACAGATGAAGGTGCTTCGATGGTGACCGTATAATCGGTCCGGCTGGAAACAAACAGCCCCATGTAGACACGGTTACTCTCAAGTTCACGGATGCGCAAATCACCATCCTCCTCGAGGACCTCCACTTCGAAGGGGTTCTCATCGACCTTCAAGCCGACACCGGAGATAGTGCTGACATAATCAACGACCACATGGACATCGTCACGGTCACTTCCGGCGATCAGGACATCAGCATCCGAGGTGTAAATAAAGAGGGTGCCGTCCGGGGCGATGCTATACACCTCATCGAGGTGAAAGGTTGTCGTCTTCGCTGCAGCTGGCACAACGGCCACCACCAAGAGCAACAGCAGGACAACACTAAATCGGATTTGCATGGTTCATTCTCCTGGTAACAGACATCGTTCTATCAGAGGTAAGACGGAGTCGGACCCAAACGGGTTACTCACGACTCTCGGGCATCTTCTTCAACTACATTGTCGATCTGGAAGATGCCGGGAAGATGAGGATGAGATTGATGAGACGATATGCCCTGTTGTTGCCGTTGATACTGCTGTTTCTCCCGCTTGCTCAGGCGGACATCCTGGTGGATGGCCGTGTGACGGATTGGGGACACATCATGCCTGCAACCGTAGACCCTCTCGATGATGGTGCCGCTGGATCGGTTGATTTTGACTCGCTCTGGGTTGAGGAGGAGTATGGTTTCCTCATTCTCCGCGTCCGTATGAACCGGGAAATTCTGATGCAGCAGGACAACGATATCTCCCTGCTGATCGATCGCGATAACAGCAGCGAAACCGGCGTGCCATTTCTTGGAATGGGGGTTGATGTACAGTATCGCTTCGGCAATCGGTCCGGCACCCTCTATCTCGAGTCAGGAAACCAGACGTTAAATCAGGCAGATCTGGCGCTGGTCAGCGCACCGACTGTCTCCTCAGATCAATTCGAAATCTCCCTCCACCTTGCCAGCCGTCTTGATGGCGACCTGCTGCTTCCTTCAGGGGACATTCGAATCGCTTTTTGGGATGATACCGAAAATGGGGATGCAATCCCGGACCAGGGCGGGCTGCTCTTCACCCTTCCCAGTGGTGACCCGGGAACACCGGAAGAGCTGATCCTTGACCATGAAGGCACACGATTCATGACCTGGAATGTGCTGCATGACGGGTTTGTGCAACGGCAGGCACCGTTCCGTCGCATCCTCCAGGCAATTGAGCCGGATATAGCCATCTTTGAGGAGATGTGGAACACGACTGCCAGCGAAGTCGTCGAGCTGATGGATGAGTGGCTGCCAGTCGCGGGGGGCTGGAATGGGGCGAAGGATGGGGGAGATGTCGTCCTTGCCACCCCCTTTCCGATTCTCGGTACATGGGCTATACCGGACGCTCGTGCAACGGCCTTCCTCGTTCAACCAGTTGATTTTCCAACCAACGTACCGATGTTGATCATCGGGGCGCACCCACCCTGCTGCGATAATAATGAGGGTCGTCAGCTCGAGATTGACGCGATCATGGCGTGGCTTCGAGATGCGAACGAGGGCAATGGTCCTCCTGAAATTCCGGACCTGTATGCCATCGTTATCACCGGTGACATGAACCTTGTCGGCTGGGCAGAACAGCTCACCACCTTCGTCGAGGGAGAGATTGTCAACCAGGGAGAATATGGTCCTTCCTTCGATCCCGATCTTGATGGCACCGCCCTGCAAAACGCCTTCCCTCGTCACTTTCTGCAAAACCAGGTCTACACCTGGCGGGACGATGGCAGCAGCTTCAGTTCAGGTAAACTCGATTACATCATCTATTCCGACTACCTGCTGATGGCGGAGAATCAGTTCATCTTTGACACGCGAACAATCTCAGGGGACATGCTCGATGAATATGGGCTGTTCGAAGGTGACAATTCCCAAGCGTCGGACCATATTCCTGTGGTTGCGGACTTTAGCGTTGTGATCAATGATGCTCCGGAAACCGAACCGGAATCCCCGGATCAATCCTGGTTGGACTGGGACGTATCGCCGAACCCGACCAATGCAGGGGTAAGGATTGTCCTCGACCTGGAGGAGGAACTCGAAGGAAAGCTGGCGATCTTTGACTTGCTCGGTAGATGGGTGGACAATCTAGAGGTCGGACAGTTTTCAACAGGCCGTCATGCCTTCTCTTGGGATGGAAGAGATCAGCATGGAATGTCTGTTGGATCGGGTCAATATTTCATCCGCTTCGAAGGTGAAGGCAGGATGGCCACTCAGCGTGTGACAGTTGTTCAATGAGTTCTCCTGATTCACAGAACCTTGAGTTCAGTTGGGGACGATACGCGAAACGAGCATGGCTTGCATGGATCTGGGCGGCGCTCCTCTTTGTACAATCTTCGATTCCCTATGACATGCTTCCACCAGCTCCACCCATCATAGGGTGGGACAAGGTGGTTCACATGGTGCTGTTCGGCATCCTCGCTTTTCTGTTGCTGAAAAGCAGGGTGGATGGTCAGCCGGCAGTTTGGATGATCCTGCTTTTCTGTTTAGCTTACGGAGCTACGGACGAATTGCATCAACTAGCGGTTCCCGGCCGCTTTGCTTCGATCTACGACTGGATTGCAGATGGCATCGGGGCCGGGTTGGTCGCATGGATCATGGTTCGGATCGAAGCAGGTAAAAAACGTACTTTCTCCTCGCGGTGACGAGGATCAAATATTGATCGAAAAACGAGGATAGATCGATGGTCAACAAGGCAATCCTGATCGGAAATCTCGGGAAAGACCCAGAACTTACCTACACTCCGAGCGGAGTCGCCGTCGCGAAAACGAGCCTCGCGACCACCGAACGTTGGAACAACCGGGACGGTGAAAAGCAGGAAAGCACGGAATGGCACAACCTCGTCTTCTGGCGTCGCCCGGCCGAGGTGGCCAATGAGTACCTGCGTAAAGGGTCACGTATCTATGTCGAGGGCCGTATCCGCAACCGCTCCTATCAGGACAAGGATGGCGTGACAAAATACATCTCGGAAATTGAAGTGCAGAATTTCCAGATGCTCAGCACCCGCGGCGAAGGTGGCGGCGGCAGTTCCCAGGGTGGTGGCGGACAGCAGCGTCGCAGCCAGAGTCAATCCGGTGGTGGCGGTGGAGGTACTCAGCCGCAAAAACAACAGCAACAACGACCCAGCCAGGATGGCGACACCCATTATGAGCCGATTGGCAACGATCAGGCATTTGGCGGCGCTGAGGACGACGATCTGCCGTTTTGATCGTCATCACAGGTTGTCCGCTGTCTCGTTTGAAATGAACGGAATCGTTGCAGGGACATAGCACCCAATTGTATACTATATCATGGACTGAGGCTTGATCCGTTGGGTGGGGGAAAGCCATAGTTCTTGTGCCATCGAGGTTCAGGAGCCAGAACCCGAGGGCGGATTTGGAGCAGATTATGGCCAAGATCCTCACCGATCGCCCCGCAGCCGGTCGATGGATCCTGCCGATGTTGCTGGCGTTGTTTGCCGTTGGTTGTACACAACGAGTTGAACTGATTCCACGTGAAGTACTCTTTCGTCACGCGGATCGCAGTACACCGAAACTCTCCCCGGATGGCACCCTTCTCGCCTGGGTGGCGGAAATTGATGGCAACACCAATCTCGTTGTCTCCCAGCTCGGTGATACCACACGCCAAATTCTGACCAACCACGAAAAAGAGTCCGTCACCTATTTCTATTGGGTAGATGATGGCAAGCGGATCGTCTATTTCACCGGGATGCAGGGTTACAAGATGGGCCGTTTGAACTCGGTCGACATCGAAACCGGTGATGAGTTCCGCCTCCTTGACCCACCTGAGGATGCAAAAGCCACTGCCGAGTTCCGTTTCTACGAGATGTCCTCAGACGAACCCTGGAATCTCGCTGTTGGATTGAACTGGCGTGACCCCGCTGTCTTTGATCTCTATCGTCTGAATGTTCGCACTGGGGAGACGACCCTCATCGAAAAGGGCCGCGAAAACCTCCTCTGGTGGTTCGTCGATGGTACTCTCACCCCTCGTGGCTATACGATTTCTGAACCGGACGGTGGTCAGAGCTTCTACCTGCGAAACGAGCGCAACGGTCGCTACAAGAAGGAGATTACCTGGGCCATCGAGGATGATTCCGGCCAACCGGTCGGTTTCTCGCCGGATGGCAAAGGGATCTACATTTACGATAGCCGTGGTTACAACTCCACAGGTCTTGCTTACTACGACCTGGAGACGCAAGAGTCGACACGTCTGGTCGGGGACGAACGCTATGATGTCCGTGGGGTGGTCTATGACCCCGTTACTTGGGAGATTCAGGCGGCTCGAGTCCTCGCGGAAAAGAGCCGCTGGGTGGCGATTGCTGACGAGGTGAAAGAGGATTTTTCGACCCTGGTTGCGGCACGCCCCGGAAACCTCAACATCCTGAGCCGCACCAAAGACGACAGCCTCTGGGTAGTGGCGTATGTCTATGACACCTCCCCGATTGAATACTTCATTTACCATCGTGCCGACAAGTCCCTCGAGAAACTCTTTAACAGCCGAGACGATCTTGCGGACTACCCGCTCGCGCCGATGGAACCGATCCAGTTTAAGGCACGGGATGGACTAACCATCGAAGGCTACCTGACACGTCCTATCGGAAAGACCGGTCCCGGACCGTTGGTCGTCTTGCCACATGGTGGCCCTTGGTCGCGTGATTTCTGGGGCTTTAATGCCGATGCCCAGTGGTTGGCGAACCGTGGCTATACCTGCCTTCAGGTTAATTTTCGTGGTTCAACCGGCTATGGGAAAGAGTTCGTCAATGCAGGCAACCGTGAGTGGGGCGGAAAGATTCAGGATGATATCACCGACGGCGTCCAGTGGGCAATTGGCGAGGGCTACACTCGTGCCGGTGAAATTGGTATCTATGGTGGTTCGTTCGGAGGATACGCTGCCCTTGCCGGGGTGACTTACACCCCAGAACTTTACGCTTGCGCTGTTTCCGTCGTCGGACCGGTGGATGTTCTTGACTACCTCTCGTCCTACCCGCCAGCATGGAACGCCTACCGCAGCAACCTGGACCGTCGTGTCGGGTATGTTCCGAGGTACACCTCGGGTCCTCGTACAGGTGAAATGAAGGATTCAACCGATTGGACCGAATCAGATCGCAATGAAGTTGAGTACCTGCAGTCGATCTCGCCTTTCTACAACACGGACAAGATTACCACCCCGTTGCTGATTGCGCAGGGCGGTCGGGATTTCCTGGTTCGTCAGCAGGTGACCGAGGAGTTTGTCAAGAAACTGCGTGAGAAAGACCTGCCAGTAGACTACATCGTCTACGAGAACTCCGGGCACGGTTTGTCGAGTCTGGAAGATCGTGTCGATTTTATCCGGCGTGCCGAAGCCTTCCTGGCGGCCTACCTGGGTGGGCGATTCGAGAAGTAGGTGAGTGCAGTACTTTCTGAGCTGAATACTGGCCCCGGCAGTTTGATGCCGGGGTTTCTTGTGGAAGGGTAGACTGATCTGGTGTAAGGTTAGACCAAGGATATACCCGCAATAAAAGTCACGAGCTACCCCGTTTAACGGTCCAACCACCATGCCCTTATGCACTTCAGCCCCTCACGCACCTGATCCTCGCCACGTGTCCAGGAGATCCGCAACCAATCGGGCAGGCCGAAAAAGGATCCGGGCACGAGCGAGACGTTTTTCTCACGCATCAAGGCCGCTTCGACCTCATCACCAGACAAACCCTCAAAATGAATCAGGCCGTACCCACCACCGACAGGGAGGATTGCTTCGATTCCGTTGGCTTCCGGCGATGCAAGAAAAGCATCCAGCAGGGCGCGTGAGTGCTTCACACTTTCCAAGCCACGATCCCGCAGAGAGCGGAGCAGTTCACTGTTGCTAAGCAAGCGGTGTTGCACCCAGTCAACCATGAAGGCGTTGATCACCGCCATATTGTCAAAGGCACGGTACGCCCTGTGAATCAGGTCTGAGTCGCCGATGGCCCAGCCTGCACGTAACGGACCCAGCCCCCACACCTTTGTCAAGCTGCTGGTTGAGACGATGTTTTTGCGCTGCAAGGCAATCGTCTTCTCGTATTCCCCATCCAGCCACTCGCGATAGACCTCATCTACGATGACCACACACTGCTCCCCAACACGATCCGCGAGCTCGCAAATGGTAGAATCGCTGTCAAAGGCACCAGTCGGGTTATTGGGGTTGGCGAAAAAGACCGCCTTAGCCTTGTGCTGTTTCGCGAGTGAAGATATACGGTCCACAGGGAGCAGCCACTCCTCGTCGGAACGTCGTTCGAAGCGAACCACGTTCGCCCGAAGTGCTTCCGGTGGGTAAGAGAGGCACTCATAGACTGGTGTTTCAACCAGGATCGTATCCCCCGGCCCAACCAGGCTGGCAAGCAGAAGGAAGTTGCTCATACTGGTGCCCTGCGCAGTCAGGATGTTTTCCGGCACCATCCCAAAGCGGTTCGCGATGGCTTCTCGTAACGGTGGGTACCCATACGAGTTGTCCCCACCCAAAGGTATCTCCGCGGGATCAATGCCCAGCTCGGATATCGAGCTGACCAGTGATGGCATGCCGGAGTTGGCGAGATCGAGGAAGTCGTCCGGGGCACCATCGAGGTGAGTTTTCGCCCACTCCATGTAAGGGATACGTCCGAAACTCATCTGAAGCTCCTCAGGTGGGGGTATTAGAAGCCGAGAGAACCACGGCCGCGCTGTTGCTCGATCTTGACGTCGCGCAGGGTCGGGGACTTGATACCGATGCGCAGGAAGAAGCCTTGGCCGATGCCTTGCGGGCTCCAACGCAAACTGCCTTCCCAGCAATGGAGGTCACGTTTGATTATCAGGTTGGAACCGACCACTTCGCGGTTCTGCAAATCGAGTGAGGTGGAGTACTGGAACTGCCAGTTCGGGGTCAACTGGACAGTAAAGTTCCCCTGCAAGCGAATGGTTTCCTGCGGCTCGATCGGATCGTTCATCGAGAGGTTGTAGCGGATCGAGCCCCCGATACGCCATGGCTTGCCACTGGAAGTCCGGGCTACACGGTCGATCGGATCTTTGAAACGGTCGTCCAGATCGTTACGAATCTCGTTCAGCTCACGGTCCTCATCGCTCAACAGGCTGTCTGCATCGTCCTCTTCGAGGTCGGGTGGCGGAGCTTCTTTCCGTTCCCGGACAAAGGGGCTCTTGCCGGAGAGCGAAAAGCTGGAGGAAGTCTCAAAGCTGGTTAGCCGGACAACATTGAGCCCATGCCCAGTTTGATCCCAGTAGAAACGATCTACTTCACCGATCTTGCGTCCATTCTCATCCTTCTCCTGCAGGTACTGGTAGAAGGAGTGGGTGGTTGAGACTTGGATGTTGACCCGGTCCAGGGGGCCTATCGAATTTTTCCCGGTGATGGGATCGGCACGGAAGGAACCGCTGAGTCGTCCGAAACGCATGCTGTCGGCAGCAAAATTGTAGTTGGTCGAGAGGTTGTAAGTGAAGAGATCGTTCTTAAGCTCCTCTTCCTCGCCATCCTCACCAAGCTTGACTCGTTTCATCTGGAAGAGGTTGTTGAGGTTCATCCCGAGGGTGAGTTGCTTGCGTGCGGAGGTGCTACCAAAGATGCTTCCTCTGTAACGGTCTCCTTCTTCAGAATAGGTCCGTGTGACCCCGGCTGTGTCGGTGACTGAGTTGCTCAACTTCTCGTAGTATCCCCATGCCGGGTCGGAAAAGTCTGGTGCAAAGCGGAAACTGAGCGAGGGTGTCATAAC
The DNA here is from genome assembly GCA_020444265.1 of bacterium. Lineage (GTDB taxonomy): Bacteria > Electryoneota > Electryoneia > Electryoneales > Electryoneaceae > JAHLLH01. The sequence continues at coordinate 186,832 of JAHLLH010000005.1, read as the reverse complement.
ATGACGGACCGCCTGAACCGTGCCTCGATTGATCCCGAAGAAGCCGTATAGCTTTGTGTTTGCCGTCAAACTGGAGGAGAAGGTGCGACGTTGGAAAAATCCACGTTCTTGCACGCTGCTCAGTGTGCTATCCGTCGCGAAATAGTAGTCACGCCGTTCGTTAAACCAGTCCTCGCGGTAGCTGATGCTCGGAGTCAAGTTGAAGTATTTAAACAGCTTCTGTGGTGCGTTTACCGAAACGCTGTGCGTCAGCCCACTCTGGTAAGTTTCTTCCAGCGGGATCGTCAGGTCGCTGGAGTTGCCGGGCCGGGTCTCGTCACGCTTATTCTCGAACCTGTTCGAGTAGTTGTACGTAATTGAGTTGTACCACTTGTCTGTGTCGCGGTCCCGTTCGGTGCTGCCGCTGCTCGGTTTTTCACGCGGTGTCGGCGGTTCGTACAGCAGCGATTTGTCGGTTGACTTTTTCTTCTGCTCGCTCGGGAAGAGGTTTTTCGAACCCATGCGATAGCTGAAGCTGGGCAGGGTCTGGGAGTTGACCTTGGTGACCAGGTTTTGTGTGTGCGAGAGGTTTAACGACATCGACCCGCCATTGCTCGGGAAGCTTTTGGTCAGGGTCGCATTACTGCGGATGTCCTGTTTCAGGCGACGAGTCGGATCGTCATAATACTCATCTGTGTGGTTCTTGCCGCTGATAAAGGTCGCGTTCACACGCAGCCGTGTGTACTGGTCGATGTCCTGATTGTGACGGATTTTCGTATCCCAGCTGGTGGACCGGTTGCCAGAGGTCGTTTGATCGCTGTACGAACCGGAGACACCACCACTGTAGGCATAGCGCTTTTTGTAGACGAGGCTGCTCTTCAGCAGGATACCGGCTTTCTCGTAAAAGTCGAGCGTACTCTGTACATCCCAATTGTCCGATTCAGCGTAGTAGTAGCCAAGGTTGCGCAGATGACGGCCTCTCCGTGCATCATCGCCGTAGGTCGGGATCAGGACACCCGAGTGACGGCCTGGTTTGATCGAGAAGACACCAAAGGGTAGCGCGAAGACTGGCACATCCCCGAAACGGAGGACGATTGGCTTGCCGACTACACGCTCCTTGTAGATCATCTTCATCTGGGAGCCAGTGAACTTGTAGTGCTGGTGTTCTTCCAGGTCGCAGGAGGTGAAGGCACCATCATGCACATAGAGTACCTCGTCCGAGACCTTCTGGATTTGGTCCCCGAGGTAATAGCCATCCCCGTACTCGGTCCGCCCCCCCTCGACGTAGCCCTCTTTGGTCTTCATGTTGACACGCATCATGGTGCCGAACATGTTCTGCCCGCCCTGTTTGAAACTGGGCATCCCGATCGCTTTGATCGTGTCGATTTCAGTGTTGGTGCTGTCGGTGTAGAGGGTGTCCCAGGCTGGCCGCGCTGTCATCAGGTTGTTGTTCCAGTCGATGACGATCTCGTTGGCGGTTAGGGTCATGTCCTTGTAGATCAGCTTGGCGTTGCCACGGATGATGCTGGAGTGGTTGACGACGTCGAATCGGATATCGTCACCGGAGTAAACGATACTCGTGTCGAGGTCGCTCTCCTCTTCTTCGGGCACAGCTTTGAGACTGTCGGCGATGGCCCCGGTGGAATCGGTGCTGCTTGATGTGGAATCTGAAAGAAGAAGCGTCTGCTGATCCTCCAGGGAGCCGAAGGGCGAAGCGAGAGTCGGCCGAGTCGAATCCTGGCCCGACACTTCAGTGTCGGGTCTCTTCGGAGCTTCCTTACGACCACCCCCAAAATAAGGACCCCCTGCAACGGTCGAATCGGCACTGCGCAGAGAATCCATCGCTGCCTTGAGTTTCGGGTCGAGTGTGCCGGTTTCGGAAGGTTGCGCGGTCCTGAAATAGGGGTCGGCCGCCAAGGTCGAGTCCGATGCCCGCACCGAATCGACCGCCGCCTGGAACGCTTCCTCCTTCGTAACTTTTATGGGGGCGTCCGCAGATGCGGGAGGTTGTTCGACGACGGGGGTGGATGAGTCAGCCTTCTCAGTCGTGGTGTCCATTTGGCTACTTGCGGTGCATCCCGCCAGCAGCAGGGCCATCAGCAACGCTACCATCCCCATCATGCGCGGGGAGGGTTGGGTGCTGAGCATGCGACGGCCCTTCAGATTCACGATTCGCTGTCCTTGTCGTCCATATTGGATCGTGCTTCGCCACGGAGACGGATCAATTCGTCCATCCGACGGGCGATGGGCGCTTCGCTGCCCACCTCTTTCGGCTCGTAAAAGCGTGTCCCTTCGATTTCGTCTGGCAGGCCAGGCATTGTCAGGGCGACTCCACCCGCTTCCGAATGGGAGTAGTGGTAATCCTCACCATACCCTTCCGCCTTCATCAGGCCGGTTACCGCGTTGCGCAGATGCAACGGCACCGCAGGTTGGACACCTTTTCCCACCAGGTCCATCGCCGCACCAATCGCCATGTAGCTGGCATTGGACTTGGGCGACGCGGCAAGGTAGGTGGTCGCCTGTGCCAGCACAATACGCCCTTCCGGCATCCCGATCTGGTGAACCGCATCAAACGCTGCTTGCGCGAGCAGGAGAGCATTCGGGTTGGCATTGCCAACATCTTCGGAAGCGAGGATAATGAGACGTCTCGCAATAAACAGCGGATCTTCGCCCGCATCGAGCATCCGTGCCAGCCAGTAGATCGCGGCATCGGGATCGCTATTGCGGACGGTTTTGATGAACGCGCTGATCGTATCGTAATGCTTCTCGCCCGCCTTGTCGTACCGTGACAAGGCTTGCTGCGCTACCTGTTCGACAAGTTTCAGGGTGAGTTTGTCACTCTCTTCATAGACCGCACGCTCCACGGAACGCTCAAGGAGATTCATCAGTTCACGTGCATCGCCCTGCGCCAGACCCAATAAAGCATCCTGTGCTTCCTTCTCGATCTCGAGGGGAGTCTCCTTCAGGATCACATCTTCGGCGAAGGCACGGTCCAGCAGACGGGAGAGGTCCACATTGTCGAGGGGTTTGAAACGGTAGACCCGGCAACGGCTGAGCAGCGGGCTGATGACCTCGAAGGAGGGGTTTTCCGTCGTCGCCCCGATCAGGGTGATGACTCCCTCTTCCACCGCATGCAGCAGCGCATCCTGCTGGGCCTTGTTGAAACGATGGATCTCGTCGATGAAGAGCATGGTTTGTGCGCCGGCTCGGCGACGCAAACGAGCTGCATCAATCACCTTCCTCACATCGCCAACACCACTCGCGACCGCCGATAGCTGCTCGAAGGTCGCTTCGACACGTTTTGCAACCAGACGTGCCAGGGTTGTCTTGCCGACCCCTGGCTCGCCCCAGAAGATCATCGAGTGCATCCGTCCAGCCTGGAGCAGGGGACGCAGGGCTCCCTTGTCGCCGACAAGGTGCTGCTGTCCGCTGAACTCCTCGAGGGTGCGCGGACGCATCCGCTCGGCGAGGGGCTGCTGGGACGGGTCCTCCGAACTGCGGTCAGGTTCCTCAAAGAGGGAGCCGTCACGGTCCGCCGGAGCAAAGAAGGGGGATGGGGGCCAATGGTTTATCATAGCCCAAGAAGGTAGCCGCTAGGGCCAATTGCGGGCAAGCGCATTCAGGAGGTCAGGAGGGGACGATATCCACTGCGGGAATACACCTGTTTGTCCCAGCAAACTGATCGGTCAATTATCTGCCAAAACGTTCCGTCACTCCTTGACTTGCAAAAAAAAACTTGAATTACACTCTTGAAGGTCATATCACGCAATGGAGGATGTATGTTGAAGAGAGTGGCTTCAATAGGCCTATTGATGATGGCGGTCGCATTGGTAGCACCTGCGTTCGCGCTAGATCATGATACGTACTTCAAACAGATGGGACCCGGTGACTTGTTTGAAGATTCCGATTCACATTTAGTAAAAGCACTTCCTCAGACTCTTTATCAAATCATTGACGTTACGAATGCAACCTTTGGTGGTGATGGGGATAGAGTGGATAATAGGACAGAATTGTTTTTAGGTACCGGCTTCGCATTCGGAGATCACATTTTTGCTGAGGCTGCTGGGTATAAATACCAAGCTTTGCCAAATCCTAGCCCCGGTACGTACGATGGATGGTTTGTTCGTTTTCGATGGACCGATACCAGCGGGCAATGCAGTGGCTATTCTCTGGTTCGTTCATATTGGTGAGGTTGTTGGTAGATGCCGCCCGAGAGATTCGGGCGGCATCTTTTTGGAGACCGACGGATGATTAGTAAAAAATATCTATACGTCGCATTTCTTTTGTTATTCTATTTGGTTCCAATACACGCCGATGTATTGCTTGTACCTGAGAATTACGAAACAATTGATTCAGCTGTATTCGAAGCATCATCATATGATACTTTAGTTATAGAAGATGGAGTATATGTTATAAATAATATTAATATAAGGTTTAAGTCATTGGTGATAGCTAGTAATTTGTTATTAGACGGCGATACAACGCATGTTTCTAACACACGCCTCGATGGCGATGGTATAGACCGTCACTTCCAAATAACCGGGCCGTTTAATGACACTACCCGTTTTATTGGGCTGACCTTTACTAATGGTTACTCTACAGAAGAGGTTGGCGATGGGGGTTCAATTCGGGCTGATAGCACTACTGTCACAATAGAAAAATGCGTGTTTATAAATAATACAGGAGAATACTATAGTGTTGGAAATTTTAAAAATGCGAATTTAGTGATAAAGGATAGCAAGATATTATCAAACCAGGCAAATCCTAGAAAATTTGCGATTGGGATTGAACAAGGTCATATCGAGAGTAGAAATACAGAGTATATAAATAATATTGGAAGTGGGATTCTTGGGTGGTTTGGATCTAGTGGTCATATCATACAAAGTCGTTTTGAAGGAAATGTCTGCACTTATGACAGCGGTGCTTTGAATATCACTGGAAATACATGGCGAATCGAACAATCTGAATTTATCAACAACCAGGCCGAACAAGGTGGAGCAATAGCTGCCTTCGGCTGCGATTCCTTGCTCATCTATGACTGCCTTTTTGATTCGAATCGAGCCGTAGAAAATGAGGTTTCACTAGGTAGTTTTGCAGGTGCGGTTTACATTGTGGGAGGTGGCACCCCTATTCTCGAACGAAATGTTTTCCGAAACAATTGGGCAGACAGGGGCACAATCTATTCACTAACGAATGCAACCTATCGGTATAATCAGTTTATCGAAAATAGCGGTAGTGTTTGTTCTGTTATGTTTCTTGGATATGACGGAGCCCCAAACCCACAAATCTTCGAACGAAACCTGTTTAGTGGGAATTTTCAGGAAGGAGAATCCCCAGTTCCTATCCACTATTATGGTATCCTCGCATTTTACCCAAATACCACCGCACATTTTCACGAATGCGATTTCTTCGATAATGAGGGACCTGTCTTCAGAGGACATGAGAATGAATATCTCAGCCTGACAAATAATTACTGGGGGGATGCTTCCGGTCCTTATCATCCGCTTTTCAACACTGCTGGTGAAGGAGATGTACTCGACAGTACGGTTGCAGATACCAGCTTCCTGCCCTTTGCGACGGAGCATTTCTTCGCCCCGAATATTGAACTGGATACGAACGAGGTGGCATTTGGCAATGCAATGGTTGGGGAAACGGTCAGCCGCACGATTCAGGTGACCAACAACGGAGTTCAGCACCTGAAGATTTGGGGTCTTCTATGTGATGATCCTGCTTTTTCGCTCTTCCTTCGTGACGACACTCTGGGACTCGATTTTGGAGAGACTGCAACGGTTCAATCCCGTTTTACGCCAACCGGCGAAGGTCCTCACGAAGCGACTGCACGATTCGAGAGCAATGATCCCGAGGGTGATCTTGAAACACTCCAATTCGAGGGAATTGCGACAAGTTCTGGCGTAGCAGACGACGAGCATTCAGACTTGCCGAATGAATTCCAGCTTGAACCGTCACACCCGAATCCCTTCAATGCTCAGACGAGGGTAACAGTTGCAGTTCCAGTGCCGTCCCATCTCAAACTGAGCCTGTTCAATATTCTCGGCCGGGAAGTGATGCAACTGGTGGATGAATTGTATCTGCCCGGTGTCCACACCTTCGCCTTGAATGCCGCCGATCTTCCATCCGGAACCTATCTCCTCCGGGCATCCACGGGTAGGGACGTCCGAAGCCAAACCCTCGTCCTCGTCAAATAGAGACAGATTATCCGATTTGCAACACCCACCCCTCAGCCCTACTTTCCCGTTGAAAAGCAACGGGCGCGTGCCCGAACCAACGAACGTGCGAGACAACCATGGCGCAGCAAAATCCTCAGAATCCCCAGCAGCAACGTGTCCAGATTCAACTCGATGAAGCGGTGGCGGACGGCCACTATGCAAACCTTGTCCTGATCAACCACTCCCCGGCAGAATTTGTGCTCGATTTTGCACGATTGGTGCCTGGCACCCCGAAGACCCGTGTGCAGACTCGTGTCCTGCTTGCCCCGGTGCACGCAAAAAGCCTGCTGAAAGCCCTCGAACAGAACATCAAGAAGTACGAGGAGCAGCACGGCGAGATCAAAGTGCAGGGCAAAGGCGAGGATAAATCCTTCGGTTTCCAGGGGTAAGAATAGCTCCTGGTTCAGGCAGCTCCTTAGCGAAGCGGAAACCTGACTGATATTCGCGTGCATTGCGCGCGAATCATGTCTCTGTTCCGTCAGACGGACACGTCTGACGGATTTTTGCGTCAGGCTCGGGGGCCTGACGCAACGAACCCTGAGGGAGGACAACCAACTGTCATCCCCAGCGGCCAACACCACGGCAGTGGTGTCGTGACCGAAGGGAACCAGGACGCGTCGGGGATCCCCTTCCATTCGCAATGCCTCGGGGATCCCCGACGCGCTGGTGGTGACCTGCGGTCACAACGATGCTTACGCATCGTATCGCGCTGGGAATGACAATCATCCCCCACAAACCACCTACCGTTGGACCGAAATAATGATATTTCTGCTATCCAGCGTCTCCATTACCCCGCACAAAACGCTGATCCCGCTTGTTCGATCCCTGTTCGATACGCCATCTTTGCGCGGTTCATGCGGGCAGCCCCCCAATAACCTGCTGTATGATCCGGCACACTGGATCACCCCCTCCAAAGGAGTCTGTCCTCGGGCAGGAGGATGTTTGCCATGCCAGTACGACTGAACAAAAGCGGAAAACAAGCCGAAAATCTGGACATGCCGCGTCACCTGACAAGGATTGTCGCGACCGTCGGCCCCGCCAGCAACTCTCCCGAAATGCTCACCTCCCTGATCAAAGCAGGGGTGGACATTTTTCGTCTCAACTTCAGCCACGGCACCCGTGAGCAGCACGCTGAGGTCTATGCGAGCATTCGTAAAATCGCCAAGGAGAAAAATTCTTCAGTAGCCATTTTACAGGATGTTCCAGGACCGAAACTGCGGATTCACACCTTCGAAAACGACGAGGTCGAACTCGAGGAAGGGCAGACGTTCCGTCTCGATATACGGGTCAAGCAGGGCGACAAGAGCCAGGTCGGCTTTCAGGATGATGGGTGGCTGGAATCGGTCAAGAAGGGCCACCGTGTCCTGTTCGGCGATGGCGATGTGCAGCTCAAGGTAAAAAAGGCGGATGCTAACGGCCTTGATTGCGAAGTTTTGGCAGGCGGGATTGTACGTTCTCGCCAGGGGATGAACTTCCCGGACACCAACCTCGATCTCGGTGCCGTCACCGAAAAGGACTGGAAGGATATCGAGTTCGGCCTTGAGCTGGGGGTTGATTTTATCGCCCTCTCCTTTGTCCAGGGGCCGGATGATCTGATTGCAGTGAAGCGCTACATCCAGGTTCGCCAAGATGCTCCGAAACTGATTGCCAAGATCGAGCTGCCGCATGCGGTCAACCGGATCGAGGCGATCCTCGAACGGGCTGATGGTATCATGGTCGCCCGTGGCGATCTGGGTATTACCCTGCCGATTGAACGAATTCCAGTCGTGCAGAAGCGGCTGATTCGTCTGGCACGAGAAGCGGGGAAGTTTGTTATCACCGCAACCCAGATGCTCGAGTCGATGACAACTTCGCCTCGTCCGACCCGTGCGGAAGCGACGGATGTGGCGAACGCGGTCTACGATGGTACCGATGGGGTCATGCTGTCTGGCGAAACGGCCGTTGGCGCACACCCCCTCGCTGTGGTCCAGATCATGTCACGCATCCTGACCGAAACCGAACCGGAAGTCAGCCTGCCTCGTATCGAAAAGATAGACCATACCATCGATGGCGCCATGTCCAGTGCGGTGAAATCGCTGGTCGATGAGCTCGAGGCACGCGCGATTCTGGTGCCGTTGAGTCGTGGCTCGACAGCCCAGCGATTGAGCCGTCAACGGATGGGTGTGCCGATCATTGTCGGTGTTCCCAACGAGACCCTCGCACGGAAACTGCTGGCCTTCTCAGGTGTCTTTCCGGTGCTGGTTCCAAGCGACAACAGCCTTTTCCAGAATACCAAACATGTGCTCGCCGTTGCGGAACGATATGGTTGGGTCGAAAAGGGTGATGTCGTGCTAAGCTCCGGCGGTTTCCCGCTCGAGCAGCACGGCAACACCAACTTTGTCCGTGCGCTGGTGGTGGGTGGAGAAATTTAGAACAACAAGTCATTGCGAGGAAGCGTATAACGTGCGTAGACGAAGCAACCCCCTTTGCATGAGGTTCGCTGCCTCAGACTAAGGGGGTTGCTTCGTCTGCCGATAAGATCGGCTTCCTCGCAATGACTTGCTGGCTACCGAATTTTCATCGTCCCCAATGCAAGCAGGGCGAGAATCAGGGAGACGATCCAGAAACGCAGTACCACTTTCGTCTCAGCGATGCCGAGGTGCTCGTAGGCGTGGTGGATCGGAGTGCGGTAGAAGATGCGGCGGCCCAGCATATGGATGCCGATCCGGTCGCCGATCAAATGGGTCAGGTTGACATAGATAAAAAGCCCACCTGCGATGATGAAGAGGGTTTCCTGCTTGGTCAAGAGGATCAGAGCTGCCAGTGTTCCGCCTAATGACAAGCTGCCAGTATCCCCCATAAACACTTCGGCTGGGTAGCCGTTGTACCAGAGGAATCCGATCAACGCTCCCCCCACCGCCGCGACAAAAACACCCAACTCGTGCACACCCGGGAAGAAGGGGTAGAGCAGGTAATTGGTCATATTGGTGTTGCCGAGGATGTAGGCGAAGATGCCGTACACCCCGATCGGTAGCAGCGCAGTACCAGCGGCAAGGCCATCGAGGCCATCGATCAGGTTGACTGCGTTGGATACTGCGACAATCACAAAGGCAACGAATGGCACATAAAGCCAAGCCAAATGCAAATCGAAGCCGCCAAAGCTGGCTGGTTTAACAAAGAGAACACCCACCGTATCCGCCAATTCGAGTGGGAAGGGTGTGGTGGCTGGGTGGTAGAGAAAAACACCAAGGATCAAGCCGTAGGTGGTCTGCACAATCAGCTTGGCACGTCTCGACAATCCCGCGTCTGCATGCCCGCCGCGCACTTTCGCGAGATCATCCACCATCCCCAGCAGGGCGAAGACGACCATCGAGCTGACGACGGCCCAGAGGAAACGGTTGGTCCAGTCCCCCCAGAGCAGCAGACTGAGCAGGATCGAAGCGACAATCAGTACGCCGCCCATGGTCGGAGTACCACGTTTCGACTTCGCGAGGTGAGCATCGAACTCGCGGTTCTTATCCCGCTGCCCACCGAGGTAGAGCGCACGAATCGTGCGCGGCATCAGCAGAACCATCAGCAGCAGAGTGGTGATTGCCGTGGCGATGGCACGTGAGGAGACGTAGGTCAGAATGCGCATGAACCCGAAATGGGTGTCGAGTTCGACCAGGTAGTTGGCAAGCCAGTAGATCATGCCTTGTCCCCTTCGTGCAGACGTTTTCTCAACGTGGCGAACCGTTCCTTCAAGGGGAAATGGGGGTGGAAGGCGACAGTGGTGATGGCGAAACGGTCCAACTCGGCTTCGAGACGTTCGGCCCAGGGTTCTCCATGATCATTCGGGAAACGGTCGACAAGGGCATGGAAGGCTTTCAGCACTGCTTCCCGCACCGGTGGTTGTGCTGCGAAGGCGTAGGGACGGCAGAGGGCAATAATATCATCTGGCAGGCCGACATGCCCGAAGGTGTGCAGTGCCTCCCAGCGGACTTCAACGATTGGGTCGCGCGTCAGGTCTGCGACCATAGCGGCCATCCCCACATCAATTCGTTCCCCTTGACGAGCCATGCGGCGCACGAGACGCAGCGCATTGGAACGAACCTCGAAGTAGGGGTCTTCAAGCGCATCATGGACCGCAGAGCGCACCGGGTCGTCATACACTCCAATCATCGCGAGGGCAGACAGGGTATTACGCCGAACAAATCCAACCTGCTGAAAATCGCCGCCCAGCAGCCGGTGCATTTTCGAAGCGGGGGTCCGGTCACGCAAGAGGTGCGCAAGCAAGATCCGTTGCGATTCGTGGCGTGTCAGGCCGATCAACTTGACACCCTCGTTGCGTAGGGACCAAGCGCCGTGCACCAGCAGTGCTGCACCCCGATAGCGGACATAATCGATATCATCAATCGCAGAAATTCGCTCGTCACTCAGACGGCCTACATCCATTGCTCGTTCGAACTGGATACCCACCTGTTTTTCAACCTGGCGACGTAAAATGATTGGAGAGCTGGGGAACGAAGATTTGATCAGCGGCGGAACCTCGACCGCTTCTCGTCCATTGCCGGGCACATCCAGCGAGGTCAGGCCCCGGGCGAGACGGAGGACACGGTCGGCGATACGGTCAGCAGCATCGCGGTCGACCGCTTCACGGGCTTTCCGGCTAAGCTCAGCGCGACGAGCCGGGTTGTCCAGCAGGGCGATCAGTTTTTCCGCCAACATCTTTCCAGGGACATATTCGACCAGCTTGCCATCCAGCAGGGTCGGTTCCTCATAAACCAGTTCAATCGCATCCTGGCTGGCGAGTTCGCGTGCATTCGCCACCTGGCTGTCGCCGGGCAAGTTTGCTTTCGGAATGACAATGGCCGGGATGCCACTGCTGCAGACTTCCACCAGGGAACCCGCACCGGCACGTATCAGTGCAAGGTCCGCAGCTGCAAGATGGATTGGCATGTCGTGGAGGTATTCGGCGAGCTCGTAGCCTTCCGGTGTCTCCGGTAGGGCGGCAAGGCGAGCGCGGGTATCTTCCATCGCGTTATAACCGCTGCGTTTCATCGTGCCGCAAGCGTGTACAATTCGCAGGTTCGTCCTGTCGCTGAGGTAGGGCATAGCGTCTATGACTGCACGGTTAATCGTCCGGGCGCCCTGGCTACCACCGGTGACCACCAGGTAGCAGGTTTTCTCATCCAGACCAAGTTGTTTCCGTGCTTCTTCACGGTTGACCGCTTGGAAGCTGGAACGGACCGGGTAGCCGACAACTTCAGTGGGACGATGAGCAAAACCGGTCGAGGCTGATGGATGGCTGATGCCGATCCGTGTCGCGAAACGGCCTGCAAAACGGTTCATACGTCCCGGTACGGCATTCTGTTCGTGCATGTAGATCGGGATCTGCCAGAGGCTGAAAGTGAGGAAGTTCCAGGCGGTGGCAGCGAACACGGTTGGGGCAGAGGCGAAACCGCCGGATGCGACAATACAGTCCGGGCGCAAGATCAGAAGCAGGCCCATTGCCTTGAGCATGCCAAAGCCGAGTGTTACAAGGAAACGCAGCATACCGAAGGACAATTTGCCAGTAGGCATGCCTGTGGATGGGGCGAAGTGGACAGGGATTCCGGCTCGGGGTACGATGGTAGCTTCGAGGCCCTGGCGGACACCGACGAAGTGAAATTTGGCTTCCGGCTCAAGGGTGCGAATCGCATCGGCGATTGCGAGAAGCGGGGTTACATGCCCACCACTGCCTCCACCCGTGAGCAGGACGCGGATTGATCGAAACGTTTTTGCCATGGTAGTCCGTTTCCGCCCCTGAATCGGCGGCAACGTACGGTGTTGCGCGAGTATCGCGCAAGAGTTGCCGTAAAAGGATTTCTTCCGGTACCTTGCACGTGCCCCAGGGGGACTTCCCCGAGGGGTGGATGAATTGAATTGATTTTACGACAGGTGAGGCGCAATGCCAGTTGACATACGGGAACAGAATCGTCCCACTCGAGACCCGATCGGCGCTGTTGGACGCGGCATGACGATGTTGCTGGCCCTCACTCTGCCTTTCCACACCCAGCTCGAACGGCTTGAACTGACGAATACCATTCCCTTGCCTGTCGTCTCCATCCTCGCACTGCTGACCGCACTTGCCGCGACCGCCAAACTGATCCGCGGCGACCTCAAGCTTCCACGCGGTTGGATCCTCTTCGTTCTACTCTTTGTCTTGACAGGAGTTTCCGGATTTGGTGCCATTTCACGCGGCGGAGATGCACTCCTAACCATCGCTGAGATATGGAGTGCACTCATTCTGGTCGGTGCTGTGGCGGTTCTTTACTCGGGACAGACAGTTGAGCGATGGGGAGTACTGACCGCATTTGTCGTCTCAACTTTTGTCGCCAGTCTGCTCGCAGTTGGCCAATCGTTGGCCATCCCCGGTAGCGAAGCTCTGATTCGTATGCTCGGCGGTGCACCGGATCGCTGGTCGCTGATGCCCAAGGCCAATGGACCAATGGAAAATGGTGAACTACTCGCCTGGACGATTGCCGTCCTGCTGCCGGTTGTCAGCGCCGGTGTACTTGCGGTGGAGGGGAAGCGACGCGATGTTGGTGCGCTTATTATTGCCATTTTGTGGTGGGCAATGCTCTCGACCTATTCTCTGATCGCACCGCTTGCCGCGCTGATCGGAGTCTTGATGGTGGTCGCCTCTCGCTTCGGTCTGAAGCGATCCTACCCCGGGATTGCAGTAGCGCTGCTGCTTGGGACCCTTCTCGCTTTGTCGAACCCCGTGCTCCGGGCGAGATGGGGGCGAAATCCGCAACCGGTCAACATGGTGGTCCGTTCGGCGACCTGGATTGACGAGGCGGTGGCACGCGACTCTCTCTATTTCACCCTGGTCAACTCCGGTCCTATGGCCTGGCCCCGTGGGTTTGATGTCGGGTATCACATCATCTACCCGGCGATGGACAATGAGGGGCCGACAGACCGACTGATGCGCGGTGGCTGGGTCAGCCGTGAGCTGCAAAGTAAAGTCGGAGTTGGTGAGTCTGTTGAGCTTGTGTTGCCCTTCATCGGACAGGTTCGGAGTGGATTTATCAGCCCTGACCTGCGAAACGGGGATGGCTATCTCTCCACGGAAAACGGGCTTAAATATGTCTTCCTCTACCGTCTTGATAGCCGTTATGGACAACAGGATTCCGGGACACTCTACCCGGTCGATCAGCCGAATATTGTCAGGACGGTCCACGAAACGCTGCAGCGAGGTCAATCCGACAAAGCAGACCGAAGCCGTGAGGAAGTCCTGCAGGATGCCTTCTCCCTGATGCAGGCACGGCCTCTGGTAGGTCTTGGCAGCGGTGCAACCAAAGCGCTGCTGGGCTATGATTCTCGAAGTTTGTTCATCGAGACAGCGGTCGGGTATGGTTGGATCGGTCTCGGTATGTTATTCGTCATACTCGCTGCCCTCAACATGGGCTTACTGGCGCGGAATACCCTCGAAACAATAACCCTCTCCGGAACCCTGCTGACCCTGGCGATTCATGGAATCGTTTCCTACGTCCATACTGGGCTGAGCGCAGTGGTCTTGACGTCCATTCTTGCCGGTCTCGTCTGGGCGGCTGCGTATGGGCCAAAAGAGGACGAAACCCTCTGATACCGGGGGTGGTCACCCCGAGAAACCTGCCAAAAGCTCCCTTGTGAACCGGGGAGAAAAGAGCTAAGTTTGTGGTTTCGGTGGGGGGTGGGATTGGCATGCCTGAAAATCCTCTCCGCCCAAATCATGAAACGACAACCAAAACCCCGGGATGCTTGCTGCTTCGAGGCAACCCGTGCTTAAGGAAGTAAGGAAAAACGATGGCCACCAAACCCGAACAGAAGCGTGCGTCGGTCAGTGTTGACGTGCGTGTCCCCCGTGAGATTGCCTGGCGTGCACTGCTGGACACCCGTGAATTGCAGATCTGGTTCGCACAGCAGGCAAATGTCGATGTCGAGAAGAAAGAGTATTCCTTCGGCGGCAAGAACGTGCCTTTCCTTCGTTACGATGATCGTCCCGATCAGACGATCCTCGAGATCAACGAGGAAGATGGCATCCTGCGTTACTCCTGGCCCGTTCGCCGTCGTGATGGAGACATCGTCGAGACCGAGGTGCGCTATCGTCTGACCCAGATGGATGAATATTGCCGTCTCGATGTGGACCACATCGTTGGACAGGAAGACCTGACCGATGATGACCTTCGTAACCTCTGGACCCTGATGCTCAACGGCTATGTCTTCCACATGGAAGGTGCCGCGGCGTGGGTCCGTCCCGAATTTACGCAGAAGAAGGCGAAGGACTTCCGCCTTGATTTCTGGACCGCGACCAAGCGTGAAGTAGTCTATGAAACCTTGACTACCGTCGACGGTATTCGTGGCTTCTTCGCCCCGCAGATCAAGAAGATCGAATTGGAAGAGGGCGGTATCCTTGACCTCGGTTGGGATCAACTTCCCGTCATCGAGATCGAAGAGAATGTCAAGTTCGCCCACGGTTGGCGCGAAGTCGCGGATGAAGATCCTAACCTGGTCGTCCGTTGGGAGCTCAAGGACGAGGGCAATGGTACGCGGGTCAGCTTGACTGAAGGTTCCTTCACGGAGCCGGTTGTCCTCAGCAGCCGTCCGGACTATGATGGCTGGGCTGCGGTGATGAACGATCTCAAGCGCTACCTCGAGACTAACCGTCACCCGATCTTCCTTTCGATCCTGATCGAGCCCTACGCGGAAGGCAAGTAAGAGTGCCGAGGCTTGAACGACAGAAGCCGTCGAAGATCAGGACGGTCGAGAGATAGAAGTGATCGCGGCGCAGGACAATCCCTGCGCCGTGTTTTTTTGCCGAGGATGGACGATGAGCGATAAAACCACCCTGGTATACCTGCCCGTTCCGATCAATAGCCACTGGTTCCCCCTGATTGAACGATTGGCCCGTTCCGAAGGTTGGACCTTTGTGACTCGGGAAAAAGGAGCTATCGAGGAGCAGCTTTCCACATTCGACTCCCGTTTGACATCCAGCTGGCAGGCAGGGGAGGATGAACTCCGTTTCCTCAGTGAGGTGGTGAAGTCGCTTGGTGACATTGATCCGCAGCCCGAGTTCGACCTTGCATTGGTGGACGATATGGTCTACCTCGACATGGAAGAGGGGGAGGAGAAGGACGAGATCCTCGATGGGGTCAAGACATGGCTCTACCTGATTGATTCTCCCCACCCGGTGACCGATGATTTCGATGATGATTCCGTCTACGCAGATCGGGTGGTTGGGATACGATCGACGATGCAATCGGGGACCCTGATCGGGTTGGAGACGGTACCCTTGCCTGATTCGACCAACGAGAACTTGCAGCAGACAGATCGTCTACTCTCCACCACCGGCCTCTCTGTGACCAGGTTGAATTTTGATGCTCCTGGTGGTGGTGCGGCGCGAGTCCTTTTTCCTCTCTTCAATGAAGCATGGCGTCTGGTGAGGGAAACCGGAGTTGCACCTTCCACCGTGGACTATCTCAGCAAGCAGATGCTTGGTTTGAAAGAGGGTCTGTTTGAACTGATGAGCGGCGAAAACAGGGATCTGTTAGCGATAGAGGGTTCCGCGCTTGGTCGTGCGACCATGTGGAACGAACGTTTTACGCCCTCGGTCGATTGGATTCCGCGTGGAGCCGGTTACGGGGTCTGGGAATCGCTGGAGAATACTGCCGAACCATTGGCGGGTCCAGAACCGGAAGCGATGCCGGAAAATATCCTGATTGTCGGGACGCCTCACCTGGTGGACCTTTGGCGGGATCGAATTTACCAAGCTTCGAATGGACGTCTTGAAGCGGATGCCTGGCGTATCTGGGACTTGGCGGCGGTGCAGGAGTCGGAGATCAAGACGATCTCACAGAGAGGGCCCTACGATTTGGTAATCGAGGTGCTGATTGGACCCTCGGATGACCGTCAGCAGCTTCTCACTCTGCTGTCGCAGCATGTACGCGAGCAGGGGCAGGTGTGGGTCCAGACACTCAATCTGCCCGCAACGTTAGTAGTATCGGTGATCCCGGTCGATCTTTGTGCTGTTGGATTCACTGGCCTGCCTAGCCTGGGCGACAAACCGCTGATTGAACTCTCGCGCCCACGCAACTCGGATGGTTCCGACCTGTTGCGTGCCGCTGGATTGGCAACCATGATCGGGTTGGAACCCTATGAGGTCGCCGATGAGCCAGGTGGAGTGGGGGGACGTCTCCTCGCTCAGCTGATCAACTCGACGGCCTACCTCGTGCGGGACGGCATTCTCAGCTCGGACGCGGAAGCGGATCGTCTGGTAAAACGACTGCTTGGGATGGAAAGCAGTGCTTTGTCTATCGCGGACCTGGTCGGTCTTGACTCGATCGAGGGGGTGTTGATCGGGCTCCACGCTTTCCTGGGTGAAAATCGGTACCGTGTCTGTCCGAATCTTACACTGCGCATTGAATCGGGAGCAATTGGACAGATCACCGAAAGTGGCTTTTACGTGTAAGTGGCTTGGGATCACCATCATAAATCGTACAAGTCAGCACGTGATTTGAGAGCATGAAACTCGGGTAAACCCCCAAGAGCCCAAGAGCTGCAGGCAGATTTTGGTCGAAATAAAAAGGGCGCATGGCAATTGCCATGCGCCCTTGCTCTATTCAGCATAAATGTTACCGAATGTCCACTCCCGGCTTGTCGCCACCGCCAAAGAAGAAGACGGTACGAATTGCCATGTGCAGACCGTTGGCAGCATTCAGGAAGCCACGTTCCCAGGCCCAGCCGATGTCGGTGTGCCAGAAGCCCTGGTGCAGACCGAAGCCCATACCATAGCTGAGACCACCACGTCCACCGAAGCTCGCGCCCACACGGAGCGGGAAGGATTTCAGCGTGTGCCATTCAAGGCCGACACCCAGTCGTGCCTTCTTCGTACCACCAGCCGTGTCGTTCAGACCAAAGCGGGCGTTCGTCGCAACATGGAGGTCGTCACTCAGCTCGTACCCGGCGTTCAGGTGTACCACGGAAGGCATCTCTGTGGTATAGTCCACACCATCTTCCACCAGCGAGTCGACGAGGGTCATGTTCTCTTCGAACCACGTTTCAGGTGTCGTCAAACCATTGAAACTCGGCGGCTCAACCAGGGCATAGCTGTTGATCCGGTGTTGTGCGCCGGTCCAGGTGATCGAGTTGATGAGGTTGACGACGCTGATGCCGACGGTAAGCTGATCGTCCAGCAACTTCGCACCAACACCTAGGTCAAGACCGACACCATTGCCAGCCATGGGATCGATTTCCGTATCACCGGCTTTGCCAGTGATCGGATCACGGCTACCACCAGTGACACCTGCATTGACCGTTTCAAACCTGCCAGTTCCTTCGAAGACACCGACATCCACAAGCATCGAACCTTCCGCATTGATCACATCAGCAAACGCATGGCCGATGTAATAGGTGAAGGTGAAGCCGGCGGTGAGCTGGCTCAGCCAGTCGACATCGGGCAGTTCATGGAACTCTTTGGCAAAGGTCAGGCCGATGCGGGATGTTGCCTGCATGCGGCTGCCAGTGTCGCTGAAGTCACGGCGCTCACCGAGATGTTCAACACCGTTCCCGTCAATCGCGATCGAGACAAACTCCTTGGAAAACTGCCAGTCGGCTGACATACCGACATCGTAGGAGATCGCCATGTTGATGTATTCAGTCGGGAAACTGACCGCGAGAATCGGGAGGTAGAAGTCGGTATAGAAGTCCCAGGCATCGCCCTCGATTTCCGAAAGAATATCGTTCTTGATGGTCTCGTCCCAATAGAGTCCATCCTCGAAGTAGTCGTTCACCGTATTCAGTGAGAGGAAGTCGTTGGAAAGACGCATACCAAGGTTGAATAGCGGTGTATAAACCGAGACAGCCGGATTGTCATCAAACGCCATGAAGGCTGGGTTCCACCCGATCGTCTGTACACCACGTGCAAGGGTCGCATGTGCTCCACCCATCGCGAGTGCTCGAGCGTTGACCTGGTTAAAGGCCAATGCTGAACCAGCGGGGATCAGAAGCGCCACAAGTAGAATCAGGAGATACTTTTTCATCTTACTGACCTCCTTCATCTTGTTCGTTCACCCTGTATGTGACTTCACCAAGAATGGTCACAGAAATCGCATCATCTTCGTACATCGCGATGGTTTGCGGATCACCATTCTCATCGTTTGTCGGATCAAGCACCAAGACCTGCCGGACGTAAACATCGTCTTCGACGAATACATCAATTGCCTCAGCCGGAATTTCCGTCGTCGTGCTGTCGAGTGCTGCGTAAATCACACGGCCAGTAGCTGGATCAATCGGTGCGGCATGGATTGGCAGTGGTGTCATGATCTGGTAGTCTGCAATATTGGCGCGAGTCAGCTCTTGACGGGCGAGCTCAAGGGAGGAGAACGATCCGGCAAGCAGATAGACCGTACCGCCTATGGGGACAGTATTACTGACCTTGGTGATCAACCGAATGTTCTGGATCGGCTGGTCGAAATTCTGACCCATCAGTGTCGGTGCGGGACGCACAGCCGTGGTATCGTTGATCACTAACCGGAAGGGTGAATAGACCGAGAACTGACCCTGCAAACTGTCACCCAACGAAAGCGAACGTGACTCGAAGGGTGGTGTTTGCGTGAAGTGGTCTCGTCCCATTCGAACCGCCGTAGTAAAGGTGATCCGGTTGGGCAGAATGTTGATCAGGTTCTGAACATCATCCACAGAGAAGGTATCCTGACTAGCTTCCAGGTCGATTGTGTAGGTCGTGTCGAAGGTCTCGCCTGCTTCTTCGTTCTCAGCGATAAAGTTGAGAATGAGACGCATCGGGAAATCGAAACCGTTGTCCATGTCGAAGAAGAAACGGGCGCGGTCGATCATGAAGTTGTTCAACAGGTCGGTCTGCAAGTCAGGCTGGGCGTCGAAGACATCCAGTGCCTGTTCCTGCCGGTCGACGTCGATCGAAATATCCTTGGCGAGGCCATCGAAGCGCTCGAAGTACATTTCTTCGGTATAGAATCTGGTGATAACCGAATCTTCTGCCGCGACCCGTGCGAACCTCGGGTTTCCCTGATCATCTTCTGATCCGAGAACTACTACAGTCGTTCGCGCTTCAAAACCTTGTGTATCTGAATCCGAATCTGGCAGGGGCATGCGAAGTGCGTAACCTTCCAGATCGATCACCTCGGTATGTACCGCACCCTCGCCATTTTCGGAACGATCTACTTCAAATGCACTTCGAAGCGTATCATCTGTTCCAGCAACAAAGAAGTTCGGGAAGGTGACGTAAATCGAGTCACGTACATCCGTCTGGTTTTCGACTTCAAAGACCAGTGCGCCGGAACGAATTACCGCGCGTTCAATCCAGTCTTCCTGGTTCAGGTCGTTTCGCGATGCCGAGGTCTGGGGTTCCTGCTTCTCCACGATGGCTTCGGCCCAATCAACCTTCAGTTCCAGAATGTTCATGGTAAATTCGAGACCGTGCGACTCGAATAGCTGAACATTGTTCTGCTGGGAGAAGCTGCCGTTGACGATGAGCAACAGGTTTGCTTTCAGACTGTCACCGGAAAGATCGGCGAAGCGAACTTCCTCAGCATTCGGCTGCAGGTTGGTCCAGGTCATCTCGTCCAGAACAGGACGGCCGGGCTCGTTGAGGGCAATGGTCACATTGATCTCATCCCAGACAACGTTGGTGTTGTTGAACAGGGTCATGTCCATGCCGCCGCCATTGGGCGCCACCACATGCACCACAGCCATCGTTTCCAACTCGTCCAGGTTGACTTCCTGCGCGTCCGTCGGAATATCACCGTCCGGCAGGTTGATCGTATCCCCATCGTTCCACGGGATGCCGCTTACGATTTCACGCATCCCGATACCCGCCTGTCGTTCCTCTTGGGGGTCGATGGTGATCGTATCGGTTGAAGTGATGAAGGTATGTTCGAGTTCCGGGTTAAACCTCAGGTCGTTTTCGCTGACCTGCTGGTAAGGAATACTATCCTGGTAGACAAATCGCATCTGTCCACCCTCGAACGTTTCAATACCGCTGCCAGTCGAATCAATCTCGCCCTCTTGTGATACCAGTCCGACGAGGTCATAGACCTGTTCGCTGAACGGCATCGCCATGGGAATGTCCCAGGTTGGCAGGCCGGGATTTGTTGGGATGGCACATCGCACAGTGACCAGTGCGAGAGCGGCGACAAGTCCGACCAACCATTTCTGGCCTGGACCGCCTCCATTCCAAGGCTGCATAAGCTCCTCCCTCTTGGGATTCGTTGTCAAAAATGAAAAAACCGCCAAGCTGCCTCGCCTGGCGGTATTGAGAAGGCGTAAATCAGGTGCCCTCGTGCCAGTCGGACAGGTAGGCTATTTGCTCTTCTGTCAACTCGTCGATTTCGAGCTTCATCGCGGCCAGCTTCAAGCGGCTGACTTCATCCTCGATCTCAGCGGGCGGATCGTAGACAGCATCCTTCAGCTCCTCGCCGTGTTCCGCCATATAGGACGTTGCGAGGGCCTGGGTTGCGAAGCTCATATCCATAACGGATGCGGGATGCCCCTCGGCAGCGGCAAGATTAATCAACCGACCTTCTGCAAGCAAGAAGATACGGTGATTATTTTCCAAGGTATACTCGTCAACGTTGTTTCGTACACCTCGATTGACCTGCTTGGCAAGGTTCTCCAGGGCGGGGATATCGATCTCGATATCGAAGTGACCGCTGTTGGCGACCATGGCCCCGTCCTTCATCTTCGCGAAATGCTCATCACGAAGGACATGCTTGTTTCCGGTCAGGGTGCAGAAGATGTCGCCAACAGAGGCTGCATCTTCCATCTTCATCACACGGAACCCGTCCATCGCTGCTTCCAGCGCCTTGATCGGATCAATTTCGGTGACGACAACATTGGCACCCATGCCACGGCACCGGTTGGCAAAGCCACGGCCACACCAGCCATAACCAGCAGTGACAACCGTTTTGCCGGCAATCAGGACATCGGTCGCACGAATGATACCATCAACCGTCGACTGACCGGTACCGTACCGGTTATCAAACATATTTTTTGTCTTCGCGTCGTTGACGGCGATCACAGGAAGCTTTAAAGCTCCGCCCTTCTCCATCGCACGGAGACGGATGACTCCAGTCGTGGTCTCTTCCATCGAGCCAACCATGTCGTCAAGCTGTTCAGGGTATTTCTCGTGGATCAGGGTGACCAGGTCACAGCCGTCATCCATCGTGATGTGCGGCTTGTGCTCTGCTGCGGCGGTGAGGTGCTTGTAGTAGCCCTCGTTGTTGATCGCACGGATCGCGTAGACACGAATGTCAAAATCGCGTACCAGGCTCGCAGCGACATCATCCTGTGTGGAGAGGGGGTTGGAGGCGCACAGCACAACATCCGCCCCACCAGCTTGCAGGGTGCGAACGAGATTGGCGGTCTCGGCGGTTACATGCAGGCAGGCGCTCAAGCGCATTCCGGCCAGAGGCTGATCCTTGCGGAATCGCTCACGGATCTGCTGCAACACGGGCATGTCGTTATCGGCCCAGCGGATACGACGAAGTCCTTCGTCCGCCATATTCAAATCTTTTACATCGCAGTCTGTAGGTCTCACCAGTATTTCCTTCAGGTTTCGAATGAAAAGCCATGCTTCCGGCGACCCGGAAGCATGGTGATCGGGTATGTTTCTCAGGCCTTGTCAGCGAGTCGCTTGGCCAATTCGTCACTCTTTTCCCAAGTGAAGCCATCTTCCTCGCGACCAAAGTGGCCGTAGGCCGCTGTGCGGCGGAAGATCGGAAGACGAAGGTTCAAGGTGTCGATGATGCCGGCAGGAGTCCAGTTCAATTCACTGCGCAGTAGTTCTTCGATCCGTGCCTCTTCGATCTTTGAGGTGCCGTTCGTATCCACCAGCAGGCTGACCGGATCTGCCACGCCAATGGCATAGGCCACCTGAATCTGGCAGCGATCTGCGAGGCCGGCTGCAACAACATTTTTGGCAGCATAACGAGCCATGTAGGCGCCGCTACGGTCGACCTTGGTCGAGTCCTTGCCGCTGAATGCACCACCGCCATGGGGGGCATAGCCGCCATACGTGTCCACAATGATCTTTCGACCTGTGAGGCCGGCATCGGCCTTTGGGCCACCCTGTACAAAACGGCCGGTCGGGTTGATGTGAACCACCAGTTCCTTCTCGTCCACCATTTCCTTCGGGAGCAGGGGCATGATCACCCGCTTGAGGATCTCTTCGCGAAGGGTATCTGTCTTCACGTCAGGTGCATGCTGAGTGGAGACGACAACCGTCCTAATCTTATCCGGTTTGCCATCCACATACTGCACGGAGACCTGGGCTTTGCCGTCCGGACGCAACCAGGGGAGGGTGCCATCTTTTCTTAATTCAGCGAGACGGCGTGTCAACTGGTGGGACAGGGTGATTGGAAGAGGCATCAGGACATCGGTTTCGTTGCATGCGAAGCCGAACATCATGCCCTGGTCGCCAGCACCGGCACGGTCAACACCCATGGCGATGTCTGTTGCCTGCTGGTCAATCGAGGTGAGGACGCTGCAGGTGTTGGCATCAAATCCAACGTCACTGTTTACGTATCCGATGTCACGGATGACATCACGGGCAATGTTTGGAATGTCAGCATAGGTCGTTGTGGTTATCTCACCACCGACCAGAACAAGACCAGTGGTAACGAAGGTTTCACAAGCAACACGTCCAAATGGATCTTCTGACAGAATGGCATCGAGGACGGCATCACTGATCTGATCTGCGACTTTATCCGGGTGCCCCTCCGTCACCGATTCACTCGTAAAGAGGAATGGTCTCATCGTTCAACGTCTCCAACTGTATGAAAAGGGTTGTTTGTTGTCAAATGTCCGCCCGGCTGTGTTCCTTTCACTGGCAGGGCAGGTCGCAAAAAGCCATCGAATATAGGACTTTCACCGCTTGGAATCCGTGGTATCCATCACACCAATCCAGAATTCGGAGGTCAGGATTCCAGCGCGGCCTTCAATGCGTCAATGGTCGGGATTGGTGTCGGATCAACACCTTCCGCCAATGCTATCCAGTAACTCAGCCAATCACCAAAGATTGTCATGGTAAGCAGACGTGCCAAGGGTGTTCCACCTGTTGCATGAATGATTTGACCTTTCCACCCCGCGCGCTCGGCGAGGGAAAGGGTCACATCCACCCGTTTCCGCACATCCGCCGGGCTGTCCGGGTCAACCAGGAAAAGAAGCGCCGACCGTTCCCCCCAGGGAGTTCCCTCGAGGTAAGCGACCACTTCATTATGGTTCATCTCAGGCAGCTCACCCCAATGCGCAGGCCGCTTCGAGTTCTCGTTGATCTGATTGGCCCAGCGACGCGCCACGGGCAACATGGAACCGGTGCCGTAGATCATTGGCAGACGGTCATCCAGTAGCTCAACAAGCGGGGCGCAGGGGTGGTTGCTTGATGAAGGTTCATCACGGTTGGCGTTGGTCGCTTCCCGGATGGCGGTAAGGGTCTCGTCCATCTCATGCTGTGGCAGGTCGATCCAGCCACGTCCCGCGAGCAGGCCGAGCGAGCTTGAGAAGAGATCGCCCAGGGCCGACCGTGGGGGACGTCCACCGGGAACTTTAACAACGGGGATTTGCTGCTGCTCGCCCCAAGGGCCAAGTTTTCCACCGCTGGTCAGAAGGTCGAGACCAATACCACGATTCGCCGCCGCTTCAGCTGCATCCACCGTTTCTGCAGTGTTGCCTGAGAAGCTGACCAATAGACCTCGATCCTCTTTGCCTACCCATGCTGGTAGATGACCGCCACGGTGGACCAGAATCGGGAAAGATGCACGACTTTGGGCGATGGCTGCTGCGAAGTCGCCTCCGATGGCGCTTCCGCCCATTCCGGCCCAGACAAGGCAACGAGGCGCAGAGGCCACATGCGTCTTTCCAGCTTCGATCCCGTTCGGCAGCGAGCGTGCAACCTGCTCGGGCCAATCGGCGATCTTTCCGTACATGTCGGACTTGTCCAGATTGCGGTCAAAGTGGGGCATTTTACAGGTCTCCAAACCAGATAGGCATGTCTCTGAACCGTTTCTTCATCGTCGTCAGCAGCAGGTCGCGAACCTCCTGGACGGTGCCAAGCTCGAGGGCTTCGGCCGCCAGGGCACGACTCTCTTCGAGGGTGGACGAGAGGATCAATTTCTTGATTTCAGGGATGACAGAAGGGCTGGTGGAAAGTTCGTCCAATCCGAGCCCAACCAGTAGCAGAGTGGCGAGCGGATTGCCGGCGAGTTCGCCGCAGAGCCCTGTCCAGATTCCCGCTTCCTTCCCCGCCCTCACAGTGCGATCAATCAACTGTAAGACAGCTGGATGAAATGGCTGGTGCAGATCAGCTACTTGCTCGTTGCTACGGTCCACCGCAAGCGTGAACTGCACGAGATCGTTGGTGCCAATCGAGAAGAAGTCGACATGTGGGGCGAAACGATGCGCCAGCAGGGCGGCGGAAGGGACCTCCACCATGATCCCTACTTCGATCTCTTTGTCGTACGGAACCCCTTCACTGTCCAATTCGGCACGGGCCTGCGCCAGCATTGCCTTGACGGCGATCAGCTCTTCCAGGTTCCCGATCATCGGGAACATGATGCGAAAATTGCCTTCCGGGCTTGCACGTAAAATGGCGCGAAGCTGGGGCAAGAGCATCTCAGGACGATCTAGTGCAACACGGATGGCGCGCCATCCGAGGAAGGGATTGGCTTCCGGTTTGATCCCCGCGCCCGGGAAGGCTTTGTCGCCACCGAGGTCGAAGGTACGGATGACAAGGGGACGCCCCTGGAGCATCTGCGCCACCCGTCGGTATTCCTTCTCCTGGACCTCTTCGCTGGGAATGCCGCCGTGTGCAAGAACGAGATATTCAGTTCGGTAGAGTCCGACTCCATCCCCTCCCGCTCGTACAACACGTTTTGCTTCGTCCGGCAGTTCGATGTTGGCAGCAAGCTCGATCTGGTGGCCATCTTTTGTGATCGCCTGTTTGTCACGGATATCCAGCAGGGAGTCTCGGAACTGGTGATAGTGCCTTTCCTTCTCCCGGTACTTCTCTTCCTGCTTGGCCGTCGGACGGATGAGCACCTTGCCCGAGTTACCGTTAATCGCCACCAGGTTGCCCGGTTCGCAACTCGTGGTGATCTCTTTCAGGCCGACGACACTCGGTACTCCGAGGGTGCGTGTCAGGATGGCGGTGTGGCTGGTTGCCCCGCCGGCATCGGTCGCGACACCAAGGATCTTTTCCGGGTCCATTTGCAGGACATCGGAAGGATTCAGCTCGGAGGCGATCAAGATGGCCGGTTCATGCAGGTCGCCGATGGTATCAGTCGGTGCACCGGTTAGATGCGCGAGTATCCTGCGGCCTACGTCCCGTACATCCTGCGCTCGATCCCGAAAAAGATCTTCCTTTTGAGCGTCAAACTGACGGGCGACCGACTCGAGGCTCCGATAGAGGGCATACTCGGCGGAGACCAGCTCCGTACGGATGACATCACGGATGCTGTCGAAGGTAGGCTCGTCATCCATGATCATCAGATGGGCATCAAAGATGCGGGCGACAATTTCGCCCAGCGTACGAGTCGCCTTGCGACGGTTATACCGCAGGTCGATGCGTGTCCGCTCCATGGCATCATCAAGCCGTTCCAGTTCGCCCGCCACGGAGGCCTCCGTAATGGTCGAATGGGGAACGTTTTTGCGCTCACGTCTCAGCAGGAATGCCGGGCCGAGAGCGATGCCGGGAGCAACAGGTTGTCCTGTCAGGTTGACTTGCCGAACCATGAAGAAATCACACCTTTCCCTTCGGGGTGGAAGGGAATATAGGGAATCCGAACGTTGAATACTCGGGGGGAGGGGGGAGTGTCAGTCCTCGTAGAATTTGTTCTGAATCAGCTCGACCAGTTCCGCAAGGCAATCATCTTCGGAGGGGCCGTCAACACGCAGCTCCAGCTCCGTACCCGGTCCGGCAGCGAGCATCATCACACCGAGGATGCTTTTGCCGTTTACAATCTCGCCACCACGTGCGATTTCGACCGACGTATCCTTGAATTTTGCCGAAATCTTGACAAAATGGGACGCCGGGCGTGCATGCAAACCGAGCTTGTTGACTAGGACGACTTTCGCCTGTTTCATCGGTACGGTCAAACCCTCGCTGATGCTGCTGCTGAAAGAGAAAAACGGACCATCCATTCAACGGTCCGCGAGGACTGCGAAAACCCATTGTACAACAGGAACCCACTACTGAGCAAGCATGGAGTGTCGTCCGAGGAAACGGCGAGGGCTGGGACAGGACAGGCATTCTCCCTTTTCAGGTATTACATTAGCCCCCGGCGCGACAGGAAGGGGTTGCGCAAACCGGCGGTTGTTGGAGATGCAGGCATGAACGACGATACCCAGAACATTCTCGGGCGCGCCCGGGAGATCTTCAACCTCGAAATCGAGGCTGCCAGCGCGGTTCGTGACAGGCTCAATGGCACCTTTGTCGATACAGTCCACGCTATCCTGAATACCACTGGCAAGGTGATCCTGATCGGTGCGGGCAAGAGTGGGGTGATTGCCCAGAAAGTGGCAGCGACCCTGCGGTCGACCGGGATTGTCGCCCTCTTTCTCCATCCTGGCGACGCGGCACATGGCGACCTCGGTATGGTGACCGATGGCGATGTGGTCATCCTCATCAGCAAATCGGGCGAGACCGAAGAGCTGCGTGACCTGATCCCTGCCCTGAGACGGAAAGAGACTCTGCTTGTCGCCATGGTCGGCGAGGAGTCGAGCAGGATCGCCCGATCTGCGGACATCTGGCTGGATGTGGGTGTGGAACGTGAAGCGTGCCCCATCGGCCTGGCACCGACCAGCAGCACCACAGTGACCATGCTGATGGGAGATGCGCTCGCAGCGGTGCTGATGCAATTGCGCGGATTCAGCACGGAAGACTTCGCGAAAAACCATCCGGGGGGGTCACTCGGGAAACGGTTGCTGCTCGCGGTCAGCGACATGATGCATGGCGGCGAAAACAACCCGGTTTGCCTTCCGGACGCCCCGATGTCCGATGTGCTTGTACTGCTGACACGCAGGGCGCTTGGTGGTGTGAATGTGGTGGATGACAACAGCAAGCTGTTGGGAATCGTGACAGACGGTGATGTTCGCCGCGGCATTCAAAAGCTCGGCGGCGATTTCCTGCAGGCGCCCGCGAAGGATGTAATGACCGGTAACCCGACCGTCGTAAAGGCGAGCGACAAGGCGATTGATGCTCTGTTGCTGATGGAAAACCGTCCCAGCCAGATCACAGTCCTGCCTGTCGTTGATGATGCCAACAATTGTGTCGGCATGATCCGCTTGCACGACCTGATCCGTACCGGGATTCGGCCCGGACGGTAAAAGAAGACATTGCAAGGAACGATGAGACGAAGCAATCCCCTCTGAGTATGGCACATCTTGCCATTCACAGAGGGGATTGCTTGGTCAGGCTTAAAACCTTCTTCGCAAAGACTAATTCGTCATACTACTACGCAACCGCCTTCACGTACAAGCTCACATAATCATCGTTCCGTGCCGGGAATTCCGGGAATCGATCCAGCAGGTCGGCTTCCTCGATCCGTTCAACCTGGCTGAAGCCACTCGTCTCAAGCAGCCATTTCATCAGCTCAAGATCGAAGAGGTTTTTGTGCTCCCCCTCACGATGAAAGAGATCATTGATCATCTGGACGGTTGGGACACCTCCGAGATCGAAACTGGGGAAACGCGACTTTCGATTGAAGAGCATCTCCTCGCCCTTGTCATCAAAATAGAACTTGCACGCCTTTTCCATATCCGGACAGGAGATGTAGAGTTCAGCGCCGGGTTTACAGGCACGTTTCAGCTCACGGAAGAGGGGGACCAGCTCCCGGGTCAGGTCGAGGTGTTCGACCACATGCTGGGAAACCACCGCTTCGAGACTGTTGTTGCGCCAGGGCAGCCACCCCTGACCCAGGTCAATGTCGTAATCCGACCCGATGACATCCACATTCAGCCAGCCGGTCACCTTCCGTCCGCCGCAGCCAAGATGAAGTTTCGGTGAAGGTGGAGTGAGGCCGCGACGGCGGTGAATGATGCGGGCACGCATCCGCCAAAGGTCGATGTGGAGGTTTTTCAGGGT
This sequence comes from bacterium, assembly GCA_020444265.1. GTDB lineage: Bacteria > Electryoneota > Electryoneia > Electryoneales > Electryoneaceae > JAHLLH01. The sequence continues at coordinate 158,533 of JAHLLH010000005.1, read as the reverse complement.
ACGGTGCGAGAATACTTTCTCCCCATACCGGTAGAAAAGCGAGCGAAGTGTTGAAAGAATCATCCGTCCTGCCCTTGTCGAACCAGCCCTAAGATAGGGGATGGGGACTCAGAATAGCCCACAAAAGTGCCGCACCGGGAGTTTACAGGTTTCAGTACTTCGCACGTGCAGGTCCATAGACCTGCTCGAGCCCCTGTAACAGGTTGGGAATGGGAGTACGCAGCATCTGCTTGGCTAGGGTGATGTCGAAACTGGTGTCGAGGGGCATTTTCCCCTCGGGATCGACCTTAGCCGAATGAAGTTCGAGGATGCTGTTCTGGTCGCGTCCCACATGCTGCAGCAACATCTTGCCGAAATTCACACGGTTGATACGATTGGCTCCACCCAGGTGGAGGATGCCGGTGAAGCTGTGGTCGATTAGTTCGACAAGGGCATTGGCAGCCGTTACCACATCGAGTGGGCTTCGGTACTGGTCGAGGAAGAGGGTGATGGTTTCGCTGTTCCCCTCACGGTTCAAGATCCATTCGGAGAAGGAACTGCCATGGAACCGTGGGGGGCCATAGGTGTTGTTCAGTCGTACCACGACACCATTTTCGACTTTACTGAGGACAGCCCGTTCTGCCGCCTTCTTGGTTTCGCCGTACACATTGACCGGGCTGGGTGGATCGCCCTCGTGGTAGTTGCCATGGGAGCCGTCGAAGACCTGGTCGGTCGATGTAAAGATCAAGCGGCTGCCGAGCTTTTCGGCAACATCCGCCAGTTCACGTGTAGCCGCATTGTTCACTTTCCAGGCGAGCAGGCTGTGTCGGCGGACGATTTCAGGGCGAGCAAGGGCAGCAAGATGGAGGATAACATCAGGGGCGATGTCCTCGACCAGACCTGCGAGGGCAGCGGGTTTACTGAGGTCGAGGCCGAGCTGACGGTCGGGGTTGAGCGGCAAGCTTCCTGTGGCACCGTGCACACCCCAAACATCCTCCCGCTTCGAGAGGATGCTCCAGACGTACCCGCCGATGAATCCACTGATCCCCGTGACGAGGATACCGCTCATCAGAACCCCAGGTTACCACTCCATGTCAGGGATGGGCCATCCACACGAGGATCGTAACCAATCGCGAAACCGCCCTTTTTGCGTAATTCCTTCTGACGTTTGGCCAACCCCTGGCCAGCATCGATCGCGGAAAGGACGCGGTTCAGCAGCAGACCACCGAGCATATAGTAGACACGGTTACCATGACGATCCGCTGAGATTCGCAAATCCTTGAACGTTCTGCGGTTGTCATCACTGTCCCATTCCCACCAGGTACCAGAACCATGGTATTGCTCATCGTAGGAACGTTGCAACCTTTTCGCTGTGTTGTACTCATCCTGATTCAGGAAGTTACCGATGTTGACATAGTATTCATGCGCGTAGCTTCCCGACACCCCCGCATGCTGACGTGCATAGGCAAGATAATCGGATTCGCCTTGCCGGGCAGCCTGGCTGGACCAGATCAGGCCGGTCCAGATGCTGATTTCGACACCAGTGAAAAGTGCGGCACGCCCTGGGCGGTCGGCATACCGCTGTCCCCAACCAGGCAGGACAAAGCTGCGCAGAAAGGCCTGTGGCGGAGTTTTCGCCAGGTACTCCTTCGTCTCGGCTTTCATGCCGAAGGAAGGAGCTTCCGCGCTACCGGAGGAAGCATCAACCGCCCACCAGGGTTTCGGCAACTCTGCCTGCTTCTCTGCCTTCGCAAGTGAAGGGAGAAGCAGCAGGCTGGCCAGAAAGAGGAAGGCGATCCACGACTGCCGTTGACGAGGGAATGTCACCTTAGAACCTCACCCGCAGACCAGCTACAGTCACTGGTTCCGAATTGTGCCAGATCGCTGAAACATCCGGCTCAACCGTCATCAGCTTTCGGTTCTGGTTGCGGACGGTGAAGCCTGCATCCAGTGCTGAGACGACGTGGTTGACCATGATGACCGAGAAGAAGGTCGAGCTGAAGCCAAGCAGGTTGTTGGCGTCTTCACGCATGATGACATAACGCGCTGCATCACGGCTCTGGCCATCCCACTTGTACACGGTCTCCGGATCATCACCCACACCGTCGTTCCAACCAAACCCGAATTGGGTCAAGTATTTGCCGACATTCTCGTAGAACTGCTGGTTGCGATCGTCGGGAAGCTCATGGGTGAAGTTGCCGGGCAGGTAACGAATCTTCTCGTTCCAACTCAAGGAATTCCAAGTGTCGCGGGTCGCATCAGGACCATAGTCAGCACTGAAAGAGTTCGAAGCATTGGGGTCATTCGCGAATTGGAACTCGATGTCACGGTACTCAGACTCGGTCCAGCTGGCATCCGCAAACTTCTCGAATTTGTCCGTCTGGTCGTTGCCACGCTGGGCATAGGATATAGCACCATACCAGCAACCGACCTCAATTGCAAAGAAGAGAGCGGCCTTCAGGGTCGATCCCGCATAGAGCTCACCTGCACCGGGGAAAATGGCGGAGAGCAGCAGGGCACGGCCTGGATTCTTACGCTCGCCGGACGTTCCGGACTGGGCAGTCACCGATCCATCATCCTCCGCCTGCAGGGCGAAGTTCATCTTCTGGCCAATCTCGAACGCATTGCGTGAGGTAGGCAGGGCGGTGCTGCTGTTCCAGCTGTCGAGTTCATCGCTGTTCAATTTCAGGCTCGACTCATCCGACTTGACAAAGAGGGGAGAGATGCCTGAATCACCAGTGGTTTCACCCATGGCAAGCATGGGCACGGCGCCTGCGAGGGTCAGGATGAACGCCAGGCTAATGGCTGTTATACGCTTCATGGAATCCTCCGGTTCATCCCGCGTGCGGGAAAGATCGTTTCAAAGTCAAACAGTACGGTCAGGTAATACCGCCAGGTGGGGTCATAGACCGTGGTAATATCGTTTTCAGTGACCGAGATCCGGTCGAGGCCACGTGCGGCAGAGAAGGTCACCGCAGTCGGGTAGCCATACCAGGAATAAAACTTGGCGCGCAGCTCGAAGCCAACATCCTTCTTCAGTTGGTCGCCGATCAGCTCACGTTCTCGCCATGCATCGCCAACATCTCCAAAGATAGCACCGTAGAGACCATCAAAGTGCATCCAGCCGAAACGGGGGCGATCCGGGGTCCAGATTGGGTGACGCAAAGCGAGCGATCCGATCAGTTTCCGTGTTCCACCCATACTGTAGAAGCTGTAACCGCGCATGCCGTGCAAGCCGCCCGCATAGAGGTGCATAAAGGGATCGACCTGCTTGTCGAGGTAGCCGCCACGCAGACGTGGTTGGAGTACAAGGTCCCCAACCGGGTTCATCCAATGGGCGACATCCCCTTCGAGACGCCAATATTTGTAGGGCGTATAGACTTCCTGCAAGGTCAGGGCATCCGCATTGACCTCGAAACCTTCGATGAACTCGTTGTCCTCGAAAGCAACCGTCAGGTTCGCTTCTGTCCCCATACGAGGATGCACATTGCCCTTCAACTGCAGGGGCATGCCATCGTAATGGAATTCGGCCTGGTAAAAACGGCCTGTAAAATAGGTGTACTGGAAGTCGGTGTTGTCGTCATAATGCAGGAAGGCATCGTACCTGCTCAAGCTGGTCCGAAGCTCCACTTCGAGTGGGGTTGCTAGACGGAACCGGGCGCCCAGGTCGAAGAGCATCAGGTGGAAACGGTAATCGACACCGTAGTCGCCGTAAATCGGTTCCAGGTGGGTGCCGCCATCAGGATCCTCGACCTCACGTTCCCCGATGATCCTGAAGTTGTCCTCGAACCGTTCATCGTCGATCCGTTTGAGGTAATACCCCTGGGCGAAGATAGTGGGGCGCAAGGCTTTAAAGTCCAGCATAGCGACAGCATCAAACTCGCCGCGTGTGTTGTAGTCGAATCCGCTGAACAACATCAGCTTCTCGAGAAAGTCGCTGGAATAAACGTAGACACCCGGTTTAAAGGTGCCATAATCCCAAGCGATCCTCGGCACGAAAAAGAGCTGTTCAAAGATGGGCCGGTAGGGACGGGAAGCGATGGTGTCCAGCTCGGTATCATCGTAGCTGGCATCCGGAATGACCGAGAGGTAGTCGCGCTGGTAGGCGAGCAGATTCTGCGGTGCTTTGTTTTCAAGCATCATCTTGCTGAGCTGATATCCGTCCAGCGTCCACTCGCTGTAAATCATCTCGGACGCATCGGGCGAGATGGCAGGCTGGAAAGCTCCGCCCAAAACGTTGGTCACTTGTTCCGTGCTACCGTCCGAAACCTTGTAACGATAGATGTTGAAGATGCCGGTGATGTCATCCGAGTAGTAGATCCACTCGCCATCCGGGCTCATCACCGGGTCACGTTGATCTGCCGCGCCACCGACGATAACACGGCTGTTGCTGCCGTCCGGGTCCATCATTTCGATGTCACGACCGAACCGGCGGCTGATGGCGTAAAGGATGGCACTGCCATCGGGGGTGAACTGAGGACGGAAGGCACGGGTGCCATCCCCATAGTCGGTCAGCCGTTCGATTTTGTCCACGGAAAGCGGTTTCAAGTCGAGCCACTCTTCTTCCGGAGGCAATTCCATGGTCGCGATGTCTTTTGTGCCGTCATGATTGACAACAAAGAGCAGGTGGCTCATGTCCGGGCTGAAGGCGGGCTCCATTGCACGTGCCGACCTGGTCAGACGAACCTCTTTTTCCTTCTCAAGGTTTCGCAGGTAGAGGTCGGCGTAGTAGCTCTCGTTCTTTTGACGGACAATTTTACTGTAGATCAGCCACGTGCCGTCCGGACTGATGTCGAAGGGGCCTTCGATGAGATCGAGAATCTTTTCCGGATCCTCGGTGGTGTCCGCAGGTTGCCTGTAAAGATTCTGCAGGCTGAGGTAGTCGAATCCAACGTTGGAAAGGAAGTAGACATCTTTTCCATCCGGTGTGTACTCGGCATGAAAGTTTGCATAACCACCCGCCGCGAAGGTATCCCCCTTGACCTCGTGTCCTCGAATCCCTTCGGTGTCCGTCAGGTACTGGGTCTTCAGTGAATCGGCCCACATTGTCCAGAGGCTGTCACCGGTGACTCCCAGAACATTCTCAGTCGCCTGGTTGAAGTTTAAAACCTTCAGGCTTTGCATTTCATGTGTCAGATCCGACAGAGCCTGTGACCCCCAGCGACGTGCGATGAACTGCACCAGGCTGTAGCCATGGTTGTAAACACCCTCACTGCCGAGGCTGTTCTTGCCGAACACTTCCATCTCATTGAGTGGAAGCAAGCCATCATTTAGTGCACGCATACGGAGCTGCATGTCACGGTGGCTGTCCCAAAAGTCGTACTTGAAGCTGTCGGCGACGCTGTACGCATTCGCCTGTGCAACACCCTCGGCAAACCACATCGGTATAACCGTCATCGCGAAGGGATAGGAGGCGAGCACGTTCGGGTAGCCATAAAGCACGTCGGGCCGTTTCTCATCCTCGTAACCGAGCACCTGCAAATATATCGCGGGTACCTGACGGGGTAGCTTACGTGCGGCACCGAGCTGGATGATATGCGTGTACTCATGCGTAATCACCATCCGCAGCCAGTTTTTCGTGCCGCGCAGATCGTAATCCAGTGCCGTGGACCAGATCAACATCTTGTTGTTGTAGTAGTACGCCGCGCCGTTGGCGTAATCGTCCGTATCCTTGACGATGAAATGGAACTTGGTGTCAGGTTCATAGCCGTAGGTTTTGGTCACCGAAGGATGGATTTCCTCGGCAATTTTGGCGATGACCAGCGCGGTACGTTGCGAAGCATCGGTGTAATGGATGATGAAGTGATCGGTCTCCATCGTCATCCACGCCAATTCAGGGTGGTTCGCATCGAGGGGTTGGCTGAAGGCCACCCAGGCGAAGACCAGGATACAGGCGATCACCGCGGCAAATCCAACCAGCGTTCGGCGCAGGTTCGGGTCCATGTGTCGTATCGCATTCATCATCTACTGCACCACCGCAAAGCGAATCATCTTCTTCTGACCACCCGCCTCGAGACGAGCGACATACACCCCGGACGGATAGTTCGAAACATCGACAGCGATTTCCTGCGCCCCCTCGGCGGTCCCACTGAACGTGTGATCATTTTCATCGATCAGACGACCGACGAGATCGTAAACCTTGAGGTTTGCCCTTCCATCACGAGTTGCCTCGAAGCGCAGATGGACCACCTTGTCGTAAGCCGGGTTCGGCCAGGCATAGGCATTGGAGAGGTCCAGCGTTGTCGTGTTGGATACAGCCGTGGACCACTGACGCCAGAAACGTCCGTGCCCGTTATCGCCGTTTGGGCCACCCCACGCGACACGTTCATCGTCCTGCATCGGGATGGTGTACGCAATAAGGCGAGCGGGAGTGTCACTAGTTGAACGGGAAAGGATCAATAAAGTCCCATCTCCGGCGAGGTATAGCTCCGGTAACGTACCGGGCTCATAGCCGAAGTCGAGCGGGAAACCAAGCAATGCTCTGCCAGAGGGAATCGAAATACCCGAAACCGTGAACTCGTTAGCATCATCCGTCCACGATGGAATCAGCATCCTCGACTGACGACCACCTGGTGCGCTGATGACCACGGGTTCACCGAAGGTGTATCCGAAATGGGGCGGGAATTGAATCGGTGTTCCCTCCGCCAGGACCCCGCCACGGTAAAAGCCCATGATCTTGCTCTGGTAGATGCCGCTGACATCTGCGATGCCATTGCCATCCACATCAAGCGGGAAAAGATTGTAGATGTGCTCTTCGAGGTCTTCGATTTCAGGTCCATCCGAGACACTCGGATGGCTGTCTGATGTCGATGCGCCTGATCCGAGAGACCAACGGACGATCCGTCGGTTTGTGGTCAGGCTGGCGACCACTCGAGGTTCTCCGAACGAGACGGGTGTCTCGAGTAATTCGTGCCGTTCCAGTCCATCCACCGATCCGACATCAAGTAAGATCGGATTTGTACCGTCATACCCGATCCCGACTGCAGCACCATTATCGGAAACGATAAAAGCATAGACTCCAAGCAGCGGATCGATTTGCGGTACAATCCAGCCTTCCTGGGCATACCCGAAGCGTTCATCGTACTGCTCGAGGTCGATGGCCGGGGTGAGGTTGGCATCCAGATCGGTGAACAGGACGAACTTCAAGCCCGGGCCGTTCTCATGGTAGAGGGCGGCGATGTGCGGGAAACTGCTGTCCACCGGGTTGTTCGGGGAGAGGGAGGCATCCAGTACGACCAAGTCGATCGGATGGATGGCATCGGTTTCGATCCGGCGTGTGCCTAAAACCCCAACCCCTTCAAGGTAGGTCAATTCGAGCAACCCGTTTTCAACCTGCACGTAAAACTTGGAATCATCACCATCGATATCCCAGGCGTGACGATACACGACATTCATGTGGAAAGGCGTATCCGCAAGGTTCAGCATGTCATTCGGGTTCCCAATGGGGGTTCCATCGGCAGCGAACGCGACCACCTTTCCGTCCTGCCCGTAAATCAGGATGTCTTCTACACCATCCCCATCCACTTGACCGGTCAGCAACGACACTCGCGAATCACCCACCCAGGGCAAATCCACCGGGAAACCCGGGATTTTCCATGTGTTCATCACTTCGGCGGTCATCGTATCAGCGATATCGCTGAAGTTGGTGAACTCGATGTGGGTTGCTCCACCGCTGTTGGCAGCTGTGTTCGGATAAGTGTCGGAACCGAAGCGGACATTGGTGACGTTGTTCGATTCGCTCCAGAGCTCGTTATTGCGGTACCAGGCGTCCTCACGGACACCATATTCGGCACCGTCGCCCGCTTGCAGGAACTCGTATTCCTCCCCGATGTCTTCGGTACCGTCCGCTTCTTCGAGGTCCACACCACGTCGGTTGCGATCGTTTTGAATCTGATCATTGGCGATGTTGTCACGGATCATGGACTCGTCGATGTGCCAGATCAGCATGCCGCTCGCGGGCAGGTCGAAGTCATGGTCTTCGATGATCACCGGTGCTGTCATCTCGCCCGTGTTCGCCGGGTCGAGTTCGATGGTGTAGTCATCGTGGAGCAACAAACGGTCGCCATCACGGTCAATCGCGACGGTGAGCGAATCGTCATCCGGGTCTCGTCGGCGTGACTCGACCAGGTAGTATTCGTTCTCGTTGATCGGGACACGCACAAGACGGTGCAACTCTGGATCATCAACAAAGGCCTGGTCGGGCAGATGCAGGGCACCGACCCGAATTTCGCCTTCGGTGATCGTTGTGACCGGGTCCCAGCCCATGTAGGCACGCATCCAGGCGCTGGGCGGAGTTGGAGCAAGGCCGAAGTAGCCACCGAAACCACGGTCCATCAGGCCGAGCAGCCCGATGCCCGGGTCGCCATTTTCCGTGTTGTACATGTGTGGCATGCCGAGCAGGAAACCGACCTGAGCACAAACTGTACCGAGCATCCCGACATCCACACCCTCCTGACGCTGGGTTTCCGGCAGGATAGCACCACGCATGATGTTGCCATTCCGCATCGGAACCCCGCCCGGCAGGCCGACAAAATCAGCGAGGTCAGTCGGACCGATGACAACCGATGGGATATCGTGGGGCGTGGTATCGTACCCGGTATCAAACTCGTTGCCTGCGCCCGCGTGGAAGATGAGGAAGAGATCGTAATGGGCGATGTTAATCGCCGTATCCGCGTTGGCCGCACTCCAGGCATCGACAAAGAGCTGGGTCAAGGTTTCGTTGAGACGGTCATTGTCCCCATCGCCATAGTTGACATGCCAGATGGGGTAATCGATGCGGTAGGCGGCCTGTTCGCCACGTGGGTAGATATCCCCGCCAGATGTCGGGCCATCATTGTAATGCCCGGTCAGGGTAAGCTGGCCGCGGCTGAATGTGCTGTAATAATTCCGCATGGCGAGCAGCTGATCGGCGAAATAGCTCGAATCATGCGGGGGTGGATCGACCAGCCAATCCTCGGCTTCGATATCTTCCGGTAACTCGTAGAAGAAGCTGCCGTCCCCTGTGGTTGTCATCAGGGTGTCTTCAGCGAACTCGACACGGATGGCCAGGACACGCATGGTATCCGGCAGAGCGGGTGCCTGGAAAATATCGTTCTGCGAGAGTAGCGGACGGGTCTCCATCATGCTGCGAGTGGCGAAGGGCGTCGTGCGTAGTGCACGAGCGTCGGCCAGAGCAGGCAAGATGGAGATACCAAATAGAATCGCTACCAGCAGAACCGGCAGGAAGTACGTCGGGATTCGTTGTCTCATGAGCCTTCTGTCATCGTTCGCGTCCCCGGGGAAACATCGCCCGGGATCTGGCTATCGGGTAAGGCAGCCCCCTGCGGGGGTGGGGCTGCCGACCCATAAACCCACTGGTGGTACTATTAGAAGCCGATGGACAAGCTGAAGCGCATCGTATCCTGCAACGGGTGCCCTTCACCGGCGGCGACATAGGAAAAGTCAAAGCGATACAGGGAGTATTTCAGGCTGGCGCCGAAGGTGATCGGCTTCACCTTGCCAAGATCATCGTTCCAGTAGCCGAAACGAAGAGCGACGAGGTCGCTGTACCAGTATTCCATACCTGTGTGATAAATCAGGGTGTTGAAGGATCCATCTCCCCATGCGGTAAGCAAGGCGAGGTAGAAGGGATCGGATTTGCCATCCTCGTAGACACGAACCAGCTCCTTGTCCACATCACCCACGAGAGTCAGGGTGTTGTAAGGGCTGTCAACGAGATGATAGGCGAAACCGAACTTCAAGTTGGTCGGCAGCGGATCAGCCTGAGCCTGGTCGATGTAGGCAACCTTCGGGCCCATGTTCGACAGGTTCGCGCCTAGACGCAGCTTGCGAATTGGAGTGTCCCACAGCCAGCCGATGTCCACACCAACACTGGTCGCTTCACCGGAACCACGTTCCTGACCAGCGCCACGATCAGAGAGGTGGCTGAAGATGAACCGCATGTTGACACCGAGGGCGGTGTTCGGGGTCATCTGGGAACCGTAGGAACCAGTGGCAGCCATCTCATAAGAAGAGAAGGTGCCGAGAGCGGTACCTGTTTCATCGGTACGCTGGCTTTCACCCAGGTTCAGGAAGATGATGTTTCCGCCGAACGTTCCCCAGTCATCCACCTTGTGCACGTAGCTCAGGTAGTCATAATAGAGGTCGTTGAACTTGAACTGAGGCAGCCAGTTGGCGTGCATCAGAGTCAACTCATCATTCTTGACATATGCCAGCCCTGCCGGGTTCCACCAGGTGGAGGACGCATCATCGGCGAGTGCGACAAATGCTTCGCCCATACCACCGGGTCGTGCGCCGGGGCTGATCTTAAGAAACAGTACGCCGGACTGGGAGACGCTTACCGCCTTTGCCGGAGTACCCATGCCGAGGATCAGCAACAGTGCGATACCCGCAAGGATTGCTGTCCGTGTCAGTCGGTGGTGAAGAGTGCCGATCATCGCTTTCCTACCTGATGTAATCACCTGCTGGACGATTGTATCGCCCATTTGTCGTCCTGTTTGTGCCAGGCAGATCAATGTTCACCCGCCCGGTTCGAGGACCATTTCTCATCCCGCAACTGCTCATGAGACTGCGAAACGGTCAACTTAGCGAATACGTAACAGCTTGCCAAGAACCTCGTCCGTCTGTCCGGAGGCTCCTTTAGCCTTGATTTTGTACAGATAAACACCGTTTGCGATGGGATCTCCGAAACGATCCCGCCCATCCCATTCGAGATGGCTGTTGGTGCCACCCGGGTAATTGAACCCGGCGCTCGCCGCGACAGGACCGATCTCCTGGATCAGTCGTCCACTCGCGGTGAAGATGCGTATGCTCACCTCCGCCTCCGTCGAGAGCTCGAAGGTGAAGGATGTTCTGTCGTTAAAGGGATTCGGGAAGTTCAGCACGTTCTCGAGCTGAACCTCATCGTTGGGATCAACCACGACAAAGCTGGCTTCGGTTCGGGTGAAGTTGTTGGCATTGTCCCACGCCCATGCTTCGATACGGTGACGGCCCGGTTCGAGGTCATAGATGGGCTGTTCCGCCGTCCCACGTGTAAAGCTGTCACGGTTGTAGATGAATCCTTCGGTGAGGACCAGCTCACGCGTGCCATCAATGATAGCACGGATATCATGACCGATTTCACCAGTCAGATTGACCCCATTGGTATCGAAGACATCGAGGTAGAGGGTTGGCTGTGAACTGGTCAAATCGCCGCTCATCCAGTTTTCATGATCAAAGCGAATCCGTAGCTCCGGCGGAGTGGCATCATTCAAGTCAGCACTGTTGACGGATATAGCCAGGTCACGCATCGTGCCGACACCATCCTGCTCGTCGTTGTAGCAGTACATCTGGATGGACCCGGCATTAGACCCGAATTTGACGTCACGTGGGACCATGAAATTGGCTGTAAACTCACCGCCTGTTGTTGTCACATTGCCACGGAAGAGGGTGCCGCCCTTAACATAATAGTCAAGGGTGCTGCCTGTCGTGCCGTTGCGGTTGGTAAAGGTGTAGCTCAGGGTATCATCGCTGTCGTAGACCGTAACCAGGGTCTCGCCATCAAAATCTGCAGCTGTTGTGGCGCTGATGCCTCGCTCAGTGCGGAAATTGTCGCCTTGCTGTTTGTTCGCAGCGGCGAGGCTTGGAATCTGGACCGTGCCACGGACCGAGGCATGCGCCAATGCCTGAAGGCTATCCGGATTGACCTCCTCGACATTCATGTCCAACCTCGGCAGTGCCGGGGTCAGGTGAGGTTCGCCCAGGCAGTGGTAGTAACGATTCGAACCGAGCGGTGCATCCATTTTGGCCAGATAAAGACTAGTACCAAGCGGGAAATTGTTGACCCGGTCAAACAGACGGCTGTAAAAGGCGAGCGCGAAGTCAAAGTTGTTGAAGCCGTTTGTCTTGCGCGTTGCCGCGATCACTCCGATCGCACCACCTGACTGTTCGAGCAGCAATTCGGGATGCGACTGGTTGTCAGGACGGTCAAAATGGCCCCATGAACAGGTCGCCGCGATGTAGATCGGGTTGCGTGTACCGCTGTTAATCAGGGAACCGTCACGCGAATCGGTCAATACCGATTCGTGCGTCCACGTGTGGGCATTGCCATGCCCGATGAAGCTGACCAGCAAGGCGCCCGCGTTGATCTGTTCGATCAGGTCACGATTTGCCGCAGGTTTGCGCCGTCCACCGGACACAGGGTCGTAGCTGGTAGGGTAAGTGCCGATATAAATTTTGTTGATGTTGAGGTAGTCGGGAGCATAATTGCGCGAAAAATCTTCCGCCTGCTCCATGTGAGCCGTATCCCAGCTCGTCGGGCCGACATCCACATACTCATCATCAGCCAACAGCACCATTCTTGAGCGCCATGGACCTGGATCGGTATCGGCCTCATAAGCGATCAGCTTGTCAATGTAGGTATCGAGGGCGCGGTTGGTCTGAATCGTCAACCTTCCCAGCGCCATCTGGGCAACACCATTATCGAAGGTGGTGTACCAATCGTCACGGCAATCGGTGTTCTCTTCGTAGGGTGGAATCCAGTTGTCATCCGAATTGGAAATAATGTTGCGGTAGTCGTAATCCCCATCCCCGACCAGCAATACACTCTGCGGCATAACCGCCCAATTGTCATGGGTGAAGGCGAGGAAGTCACGGATCGCTGTCGGATCGAACATGCCCCATGCGAACTCACGGTAAACATCTGCCACATCCACACGCAGCACTTCAATCGTGTCACGCTGTTCAATAAACGTTTCCAGACGCGCCGTGTTGTCGTAGAAATCTTCGTGTGTAAGGATGATGTAATCAGCTTCCAGGCTGGTGTCACGGAGTCCGTTGGGATAGTCCGGTTGGCCGATGCCATCGACGCGCATACGAATCGGGGTGAGGAAGTTGTCGGTGCTCACCGCGATATGTCGGCGTGGTGAGTTTACCTGAGTCTCGACCTTGAAGGGGATCTCGCGGGTATAGCTCACCTCGTCGAAATCTTCGATATCGAAGACCCACGGCTCTTCCAATCCTGTAAGGGTAACCTGGGCAATTCCATCTTCGGGCAGAGTGTCGAAGTCGATTCTGCCGTTGGACGCATTCAGCCTGCGCTCGTAGTGGATTTCGAACCAGTTGAAGTAGAGATGGCCATTGTTCATCTGGAAGGTGAACGTGTTGTTGCCATCACGCAGCACACCGGGCTCCAGCTCGATGGACCAGGTGGTCACCGAGGAGTTGAACACATCGACCGGGGTGCCATTCACCAGGATGGTCGCGTTGTTCGCCCCACCGAGGGTTTTCAGAGAGACCCATAGAGTGGCGGACTCATCCGCAAGGGGCGAAGAGAGGTTGAAACTTTCCGCATAGATCTCCCCGCTGAAGAGTTCCCGAGCGTACCAATCCTTCCCCGATTCAATGTGCGAGGAGTTGTTAAAAATGACGGATTCGTTGTCGATGAACATGCGTGTGCGGGCACGGTCTGTGTTGTAGGTCGGACTCTCGTCCACATTAAGATCTGCCATTCGCAGCCCCTGCGAGCCATCATCCGCAATGTTGAGCCAGTAAACGTTAACCCGTGTGAAGGCGTTGATACGGTGACGGTACTCGCCCGGGGGTGAGCCGGGGATCCAGGTATTCACTGCGCGACCGAAAAAGATGATCCGGTCTTCGTCATCGAAAGAACCATCCTCCTCACCCGTCACAATGATTGCGTTTTCACGCAGTTCGGTGTCCCGAGGATCGTCAAAATCCTCAGGCAACGGCTGGCCGCCATTGTTGAAGATGCGGAAGTTCCGTGGATCCAGCCCCGACAGGTCGATGCCCCAGAGGTCGAGATCTTCCGGGGTCAACTCGTACATCCCTTCACGGTCCAGCTCGATACGGATCATGGTCCCGCTGGGCCACTCGTCGGTTGAGGCAACCTTCGAGTTTTGCTTGATCGTACGGAGGCTTCGCTGCCACCGTCCCGCAGCACTAGGGTTGGCCAAGGCGGCGTGGACTAGGGGGTCGCTGCTGCTGAGGACGGTCTCAGTTGGAGAACCGTAGTCGACACGCAGACGCATGCTTTTCAAGGGACGGACACCGTTCCCATCCTGCTGGACAGGTACGAGATAGAGGTAGCTGACCCAGTGGCGGCGCCATTCGAAGGGCTCACCGACCACAACTGGTCCCTGGCCAGAGAGATGGTCTACTTCAAGGTGGTCCGTCGGTTCGGTACCCTGCGGAGCACGTCCAACGAGACGTTCTCCCCACTGGACAGACTCGATGGTGACTCGTGGGCGCTGGTTCGAGGGCAGGCCGATTAGACGTGCCACAAAGGGAGTGAGTTCCCCACCCGTACGATCATCCACCCCGGCATTGGTCGGCATATGCAATACGCCATCGTCGAACGTGACCGAGGTCCAGTCCTGAAAATTGACTTCAAGGATGAGATTGGAGGGGGTGTCCGCAACGACTTGGACTTCCGCTTGGACAACGGAAGCAAACAGAGCGGTCAGCAGTAGGCTGAACAGCACATGCAGGATTCGAATCGTTCGCATGAGTCACCCATAAAATGAAATTCGCGTCGCCCCGGAGAGGGACCACGCGACCAAGTCGATGGAGTCTCGCCGGGTGTCCGGTCAAACCGGACGGATCATTCCTGTGCGGGGATGGAACAGACCCTTAACGAATGAATCTTTGGCGAACTCCGATTGGTGATGTTTGCTGCGAACTAGGTTCAAACTACGCTCCCCCCGGACAGCGTGTCAAGTCGCCCTCGTCAACAGGCATAGAAGAACGGGGATAGGGGAATGCGTCAAGTACACTGCGAATTGGGATGGAGGGTTCCTCCGCCTCGGAGTCAATCGCCCTCGAATTCACCGATTTCAGCGGTGATGTCATGCAGCACCTGCGGAATCCTCACTGGACGACCATGCGGGTTGGTGACCGCGTGCAACGACCAGCCAGTGGTCAGCAGGTCATCCTCACCCTGACGACGGATTTCATAGACAAACTTGATCCGGGTCCGTCCGACCAGCTTGACCGCCGTCCGAATCTCGATCAGGTCATCGTAAAAGACACGCCCCATGTACTTCGCATGCGACTCCGCGACCGGGACGATGAAGCCCATCTCCTCGAAGGATTTGTAGGTCAACCCGGCGGCACGCATCCATTCA
Source organism: bacterium (assembly GCA_020444265.1). Taxonomy (GTDB): domain Bacteria; phylum Electryoneota; class Electryoneia; order Electryoneales; family Electryoneaceae; genus JAHLLH01. Next base: position 143,432 of record JAHLLH010000005.1, on the reverse strand, counting down.
TTTCGCCCCATCTCGAAGTAGAGATAGTAGGTCCCATAATAGACGTGCGCCATCTGGTCGGTGTGGCCGTATGGGATGCGGGTGGTCGTGATGACCCAGGGTTTTTGGATGGTATAATCGGTCATGTTTCTATCCTGGCCCGACACTTCAGTGTTGGGTCTCTTCGGAGGTTCCTTACAGATAATGTTGGCCCGTTAACGAGCGCTCACCCCAGAGTCATCACTCTTTCGCTCTGCCCACCACTCTGGAATATCCATCCTGAGTGGATCTGGTTTACCTAGCTCCCAAAACAGTGCACTGGACCATCGAAAGTCCGTTGCTTCCATAACAAGATTGGCACGGACAGGATTGTGATGAATATATGTGATCATATTGTAAAGCGCTTCGGGTCCTTTCAGAATTCGGTCATGGCCTCCCCCCACCTGCCAGAATCGAGTTCGATTACCTCCACTCTTAGCTTCAGTAAGGCGTTCGATCATGCCAGGGCGATGTAGCCGAAACTCCTGAATCGCTTTGAATGCTACCTGTTGTTTGATTCGATTGATAACTGGTTTTAGAGCTTGATCAGCCGGAGGCAAGATCAACAGGTGTACGTGGTTTGGCATAATGACAAAAGCCCACAATTTGAGACCGGAAATCTTGCGCTGCTGCTGGAGATGAGAACAGAATAGATCAGGAATCCCGGGTTCGGAGAACAGCCTGAAGTGATGGTAGCAGCCGAAGGTCAGGAGATGGGCATTGGTGTCAGGGTTTACTGGTTCGACCATAGACAATCCGGTTTATGTCTGATCAGGAATGGCGACTGATTGCGTCCATGACCTCCGAAGAGACCCGACACTGAAGTGTCGGGCCAGGGAAATGCCTATCCCTAGTCCTTCCCCTTCTTCACCCCCAGCGCGACCAATTTCTTATGCAGATGGGTGCGCTCGAGACCGACGATTCGGGCTGCTTCGGATACATTCCCATCTGCATGCTCGAGGACCGCCTCGAGGTAACGGCGTTCCGCTTCGGTACGGACATCCGACAGCGCGGTGCCGATAGGCGGCAGGGCAGCATCCGGGGCGGCTCCACCTAAGGCTGTGGCGGGACGATCGTGGATCTCGTGCGGCAGGTCTTCCAGCTTCACTTCCGGGCCGCTGGCGAGGATGGCGATACGCTCCATTACGTTGCGTAACTGACGGACATTGCCGGGCCAGGCGTACTTCTGGATGATGGATAGCGCTTCAGGAGAAAGGGTGCGTTCCGGGAGACCCTGCTCCTCGTGGAACTCACGCAGGAAGTGACGGGCCAGCAAGGCCACATCCCCGCGACGTTCACGTAATGCCGGTAGTTCGAGGACCAGCACCGCCAGACGGTAATACAAGTCCTCACGGAATTGGCCCTTGTCGACCTGCGCCTTCAGGTCGTTGTGGGTCGCTGCGATGACACGGACATCCACCTTTTCTGTCTTGCTCGCGCCGACCGGTTCGAATTCCCCCTCCTGTAGAACACGCAGCACCTTCGCCTGCGCTTCGAGGCCCATGTCGGCGATTTCATCGAGGAAGAGGGTGCCGCCATCAGCCTGTTTGAACGAGCCCTCTTTATCCTTGATTGCGCCGGTAAAGGCACCCTTCACATGGCCGAACAACACCGATTCGACCAACTCCTTCGGGATGGCGGCGCAGTTGACCTTGATGAAGGGGCGGTTGGCGCGTTTCGAACCCTCGTGGATGGCACGTGCCACCAGCTCCTTGCCGGTGCCGGATTCTCCGAGGATCAGGGTCCGTCCATCGGTTGGCGCGACACGGTTGATCCACGCCTTGACCTCTTCCATCTTCGGGGAGGTGCCGATGATCTCACCACCACCCTGCAGGTTGGCGACTTCCCGTCGCAGGCCGGATACTTCGATGGCATTCTTCAGGGTGACCAGGACACGGTCTTTTTCGAGGGGCTTCTCGAGGAAGTCGAAGGCACCACGCTTAACCGCATCCACCGCATGATCCATTGTCCCATGCCCGGAAATCATGATGACCGGCAGGCCGGGCAGCGCCTCACGCAGTTGCGCGAGCACCTGGAGACCATCAATATCCGGTAGTTTGAGGTCGAGTAGTGCCGCATCGGCCGGCTCATTGCCCGCCTTTTTCAGCGCCTCGCCACCCGTCTCCGCTACCCAGACATTGTAGCCCTCGGCCTCGAGGATCATACGCAGAGTGCGACGGATGTTTTTCTCGTCATCAATAACAGCAACCGTGACAGGCTGTTCGGCCATGGTCTATTCCCGGATCAGATGGTAGCGTACACTCAATATAACCTGATGCGGGAAAATGGCGAACCAGCAGGGAAGGGTCAACTCCACAAGGAGGGAAAGTGAGGCGTTTACCCGGAGGGCTGGAGGATATCTGTGACTGTCACCGATCTCTTTGTCAGCCCATCTCGCCCCACCTGTCATCCCCAGCGCGAAAGGTCACGTTCGTGGCCTCGTGCGCAACGCGCACCATCGCGCGTCGGGGATCTCCATCCAGATGTTCGAATCTGTTGATCCAGCAGGTTGCTAAAGAAAAACTGGAAAAGGTGTGCGAATAGGCAGGGGATCCCCGACGTGTGCAGGTTCCCTTCGGTCACGATCCAGCTTACGCTGGATTGCACACTGGGGATGACTAAAGCATTTCGTTTCATAGAGGCATCTCCCGCCGTGCTCTGGCACAGCATGAAACCCGGGACTGAAGTGCCGGGCCACCCCTGGACTGGAGGGGGGAGCGCTCTCCTTTTTCGGCCCAACGTCGTAAAAATATTGAGTTAGGCGATCCTTTCCGTTGAAGGTTGAAAACCCCCATCCTATTTTCTTCTCATCTTGTCACGGCGATGCGTAGGGAAGTTTAGCATCATTACTCCGCTCGCCGTTTTGCTTCTTTGTCATCCGAAACTATCGACCAGCATCAGCCGCATGGGGAGGCGTCAATGGCCGTCGGCATCGTGGGGTGGGGCTGTAAATTGCCCCGCAACCGGATCAAGCTCGAGGAAATCGCCGCAGTGTGGGGAGCGGATGCTCCCAGCTACAAAAAGGGCCTGTTGCTGTATGAAAAATCTGTGCCCTCACCGGATGAGGATGTTATCACCCTCGCGGTGGGTGCGGCACGGAATGCCTTGAAACGTTCCGGGATTGACCCGAGAAAAATCGGGGCAGTTTATATCGGGAGCGAATCCCATCCGTATGCGGTTAAACCTTCCGGCACCACTGTCTCTGAAGCGATCGGATGTTCGCATGATGTCCATTGCGCCGACTTCGAATTTGCCTGCAAGGCGGGCAGCGAGTCGATGTATGTGGCGCATAGCCATGTGAAAGCAGGCGAGATGCCCTACGCCTTGGGCATTGGTGCCGACACCAGCCAGGGCGCGCCGGGCGATGCCCTCGAGTATTCTGCCAGCGCAGGCGCTGCGGCCTTCATCATGGGTACAGAAAAGGTGGTCGCGACCATCGACTTCACCCACTCCTGGATGAGCGACACGCCGGACTTCTGGCGTCGCGAGCATGAACATTATCCCCAACATGCGGGCCGTTTCACGGGCGAACCCGCCTACTTCCGTACGACTCTCGGCTGCGCAAATGCGTTGCTTGAGAAGTCGGGCATGCAGGCATCCGATTTCGACTACTGTGTCTTCCATCAGCCGAACGGCAAGTTTCCGCAACGTGTCGCGAAGATGATGGGCTTTGACATCAACGCCGATCAGTTCAAAGTGGGTTGGCTGACCCCATGGTTGGGCAACACCTATTCCGGTGCCTCGCCGATTGGTCTGAGTGCCGTGCTCGATGTCGCCAAGCCGGGCGACAAAATCTTCATGGTCAGCTATGGCTCCGGTGCGGGCAGTGATGGTTTCATTTTCACGGTCACCGACGAGATCGACGCCATCCGCAACAAGGCACCGTTTACACGTCCTCAGCTGGACGAGAACAAACGATACCTGAGTTACGGCGAGTACACGAAGTTCAGGCGGAAGATCTTACGGAACAGCTAGGATAGATTTGACAGGCGATGGGGGGAAGGACGAACCAAACGTCCTCCGGATTGGGCAGGACCGGGGGAGGGGAGATGCGCAATGAGTATTACCACTGTGCTGCTACTGACCCTGGTCGCTGTGATCGGCTTGACCTACATCGTGCTGGATGGTCTCTTGTTCCGGCGCGTGTTTCACCAGTTGAAATGGATCTGGTGGTTCGTGATGGCGATCATCGTGCTGATCGCTGGCAATCGTTTTGTGGCCATCACAAGCCGTGAAAACTTGAACGAGCCAGCGCTGTCGATCATTCCCTCCATCGTACTCTTCATTCTTGGTGGACTGCTGTTGGCGATCGGGTTCATGCGTATGGCACCGTGGCAGAGAGCGGACAAGGGGTAGCGAAGTCATGCACACTCTGCTGGTGATCGCACTGATCGTATTGATCACGATCTGGCTGGAGTGGTTGTGGTGGCGAAAGTGGTTCGTTCACTTCCTAAACGAACCCGGGCGAGGGACTTTCAGGCCACGTGCAAGTATTGAGAAAACAATAACCCCGTCACCAAGCTGACGGGGCCAGATTGCTAAAAAAGCTGGTGGGGGGAATCCCTTCACACAGGACCACCGATGAACGTGGGAGACAACCATGCGTGATGTAGCCGTCATCGGCATCGGGATGACCAAATTCGGAGAACTGTGGGAGGCGAGCTACCGGAACCTCTTCGTCGAAGCGGCACGTGCTGCCATGCTCGACGCGGGAGTGGACCGTCTCGACTCGATGTACATCGGCTGCATGTCCGGCGGGCTGTTTGTCGGGCAGGAGCATACAGGCAGCCTGATGGCGGACTACCTCGGGGTCGCACCGATCCCGGCGACACGGGTCGAATCGGCCTGTGCATCGGGTGGCACCGCGATCCGCAGCGCCTTCCTCGAGGTGGCCAGCGGCATGAGCGATATCGTGCTGGCTGGTGGTGTGGAGAAGATGACCGATGTGGACGGCGGCATGGCGACCTATGCCCTCGCGACCGCTGCGGATGCTGAGTACGAGGGTTTCCACGGCGCGACCTTCCCCGGTCTCTACGCCATGATTGCCACTGCGCACATGGCGAAGTATGGCACCACCTCGGAAATGATGGCTTCTGTGGCTGTGAAGAACCACGAGAACGGGTCGCTGAATCCCTATGCCCAATTCCCGGGAAAGATCACCATTGATGGCGTGCTATCCTCAACAATGGTTGCCGATCCCCTGCACATTCTCGATTGCAGCCCGGTGACAGATGGCGCTGCCGCAGCGATTCTCGCGCCGGTTGAGGTGGCAGAAAAGCTCGGTGTTCCGGCGATTGTGGTCCGTGGCATCGGCATGGCGACTGACACCATTGCGCTGCACGGACGCAAAGAGATCACTCATCTCGGTGCGGTGGAAGTAGCAACGAAAAAAGCGCTCGAGATGGCGAACCTGTCGATCAACGACATTGACTTCGCTGAGGTGCACGACTGCTTCACCATCGCTGAACTATGTGTCCTCGAGGCAATGGGGGTTTACGCTCCTGGCAAGGCGGGTCCGGCGAGTCTAGCAGGCGAGACGAAACGGGATGGCAAGTTCCCGATTAATCCCTCCGGTGGCTTGAAATCCAAGGGTCATCCGGTCGGTGCAACGGGTATCGCGCAGGTGATCGAACTGGTCAAGCAGCTACGCGGCACGGCCGAGAACGGACGCCAGTTGGCGAATGCGAAACGTGGTCTCGCGCAGAACATGGGCGGGTCCGGTGGCAGCTCTGTCGTAACCATTCTGGAGGCCTGATCATGGCACAAACATTGACCGCACGAGTCTGGAGAGAGCAGCCACAGCGCTACCGGATGATCGCCAATCGGTGCACACGGACCGGAAAGGTCTTTTTTCCACCACGTATCGTTGCACCGGGGAATTTGAACGCCGAATTTGAGGAAGTGCAGCTGTCGGGCAAGGGGAAGGTAGTCACCTTTACCATCATCCGAGTCGCACCGACTCCGTACGCTGACCTTGCACCCTATGCCCTGGCGGTGATCGAAACAGAAGAGGGGGTCCGTTTGACCGCACAGGTCTCCGACCTCCCCATCGAGCAGGTAAAGATTGGGATGAGTGTTGACTTCGAATTCCGTCGCCTCTTCGAGGACAACGAAGCCTCGGTCATCTATTATGGCTACAAGGCGGTGCCGGCGTAACGGAAGCAAGGAGTGATCGTCCTTGAAGGATGGGATTTCAAGTGGAGCTATCAGGGGGCTTGTCCTGTTGGTTTTGGGCAAGCTCCTCTTTCTCGTCTGGCTGGCCTGGCACGGTTTCCCGCCCATGCAACGAGACCCCTATTTTTTTCAGCAGACCGCACTTTGCTGGTTGAACAGCGGCTCACTGGCAAACCCTAACCTGGCCGGTTGGATTCCGTATATCGATCAGTTTGTCGTAGCCTATCCCGTGACCGCATTCGCCTGGTTTGTACCGCCCTTCCTTTTCGGATCACCCTCACCCACGTTGATGCTGCTTTATTCAATGCTGCCACACCTGGTTTTGAGCGCCCTGGGGAGTTGGTGGGTGTTTCGCAATACGCGTTCGTTCCTGCTAGTGGCTTTGTTTCTCTTCCTGCAGACGATGGTCCTGGATCCCGTGGGTCGACCCGATGAATTCGCCCTTCTCACCGGTTTTCTAGCCCTGATGGTGAATCGTCGTGACCTCGTGAGAAGCGTACTTGCGGTGCTGCTGTTCGCCATCACGCTCACTACCTCTCCCATCTCCGGCCACCTCTTTCTCCTGCTGTGGGGAGTGAGTGAATGGATCCGGGCTCGAACCGAAACTTTCCGAATTTTGGTCGTTCTGGTTTTGTCGGAGCTCGCGCTGGTGGCCATCTGGGGAGGTGCTATCCTCGTTCAAGGAGTGGCTGGATGGGATCAGTTTTTTGCAGCGGTAGGTGTATCCAGCAGCTGGTCGTACAGGCAATATGCTTTCCGTGGAAGCTTTTCGCTTTCCTTCTTCCCGCTGCTGAGTTTTACTATGGCGTATGGCTTCATGCAATGGAACAGATTGGCTGCCATCTTTAAGTGGGGCAACTTGCACCTCGTAAAGAGTGGGTTCATCCTTCTCCCCATTTCAACCCTCTACCTGATGCTGATCTTCAGCCGTCGTGACTATGATCTCCGTTTCACCCTCTTCCTTGCCATTCTTCTCTCGTTACCGCTTCTGGCGGACTTGATCAGACGGGTTGGGAAACATCGTATTACCGGGTGGATATTGATCGTGCTCTTTACCTTTGGTGGAATCGCGAGTCTGGCGGATGAGATTTCCTATGCGATCTCGCCAATGCTGTATGGAGGCGACAGGGTAGATTGGCGAACTTCGTTTGACCAGGTTCGCGAGTTGAGTGCACGGGAAGAAATCGGGGGGCGGTCCTCGTTCTGGTTGGCGGTGGAACAACCGGATCGGTACGTGGCGATCGACTTCGCCTCCGACGACCATTGGCCCCCGTTGATTGTCACCCCGGTCGACCCATGGCTGGAATCCATCGCACTGAGGGTGCCATCTTTCGCAGAGCTGACGGCGAGAGGTGGATACAAGCTTGTTGAGGATGGTCTTGCGGGCAAGGTACCCCAGACTCTACCCGGGTCAACCATCCTGCTGCCCAGCCGACGGATGCGTGCGGGGTGGGCGTTCCGTCTCTATCGAAGGGACGATGGAGTGGAAGGCATTCCTGACTCCACCAGCGCACCCCCCATTGACGAGTGAGGTATCATGCCCACCGACAGCTGTCCAATCTGCGATGCGTACGGTCCAACCAGACGTGAACGAGGCGAGCAGCACTACCTCCACTGCCGAAACTGCCATTTGTTGTGGCGGGAGGGCGGAGCCTCGCTGGATGACACGACTCTCTTTTACCGTGGCAACAATCCGACCGAAGCGATCAGCACGGCGAAGCAGTCTTTGTACAGTTGGATGTTGGACGAGGCGGAGAAACGACTTGGCCAACCGGGCCGCCTGCTGGATGTCGGCTGCAGCCGAGGTGATTTTCTTCTAGCCGCGAAAGAGCGTGGCTGGGAAGTGACCGGACTGGAGCCGGTACCGGAATTGGTGCAGTGGGGACGTGACCAGGGCCTTGACATCCGCGAAGGGGTGCTTTCTGACGTGGACTTCGGGGAGGAGACCTTCGATCTGATCACCTACTGGGATGTCATCCTGTTGGTTGAGGATCCTCTCGCTGAGATGAAGCGTGCACGTAGCCTGCTTTCGGAGGACGCTCAGCTCTTCATGCGTCTACGTCAGCACAAAATCGTCCGCTTGATGGACAGTGCCTGGCGATGGGGCGGGCGATTCCTGCTGAAAACCAACCCGGCTGTCTACCATCCCTTCAACTACGAGCCCCGCACCCTCCATCTGCTCGCACAGCGGTCCGGCTTCGAGTTTGAGGTCGCCCCAAGTCTGCTCACCGCAGGCGATCCCTACGCTGTCGCCGACAATCCAACCATCGTTGGCCGCATGAAAAAAGCCGCTGACAGAACCTCATCGCTGATGTACGCTCTATCCTCAAAGAAACTGGTGATCAGCCCCTCGATGGTGGTGTGGGGGAGGCGTCCGTCACTTCGCACTTGATCTGAGGGCCAGCCTGTGTCGCATCGCTACGAGTGACTCTGCTGGATCCCGGGTCAAGCTCGGGACGACAGCAAATGGAAGACACGCCTGGAGTCACTACTTCAGAGGTTTGTCCGACGAATTCAATGCTTTGTCGAGTGCGTCGGGGTCCGGGCCGCCATTGGTGGAGTCCTGGGAGGCTTCGACGAAGAGCCGGATCTGGTGGTTGCGGACGTAGATCATGAAGAAGGTGATCAGGCCGAAAAGCAAGGCACCCTGGATCAACAGCAGCACCACGTAGATCCCGTGCACATCCTTCATCACCACCGCCGACATTCCCATGAAGAAGGTGATGAACCAGATGACCAGTACTGCGGCAGATCGCCCAATTCCCAGCGAGGCGAGACGGTGGTGGAAGTGGTCACGCCCTGCATAATCGAGCCACTCACGAAACGTTTTCACTTTTCCGGTCGCGATACGCATCACCGTCGTCAACGTCATATCAAAAATGGGGACGGCCATCAGCAGGAAGGGGATGGCGATGTCGCCGATATTGTCTTCCGCCCAATTGCCCATGATGACCGCAGAGGCGAGCACGAAACCGAGGAAGGTGGACCCGTTGTCGCCGAGGAAGATGCGAGCGTTGCTGCCCCAACGAAAATTGTGCGGCAGGAACCCGAGGCAGGCACCGAAAAGGGCCAGGGCGACAAACGAAAAGTATTGCTGACCGGTCTGTACCGCGACAATTGCGAGGAAAAAGGCGATGATCGCTGACATACCAGCGGCGAGGCCATCCATACCATCCAGAAAGTTGACCGCGTTGGTAACGCCGATCACCCAAAGGGCGGTAATGATAAACTCGAGGTAGTCTCCCCACCAGGTATTGGGCATAAACGTAACATGTACCCCGAACTTCAGCAGGATGCCCACCGCAACTAGTTGCGCTAACAGCTTGTAAATGGAGGACAGCTCACGGCGGTCGTCGATCACCCCCACCAGCCAGATCAGGGCACTTGCGATACCGACTGCCTTCATCTGCAATGAGTAGTGGTAGTTAACCAGCAGTGCGATCCCAAACGTTGCGATAATCGCAAACCCTCCGAGCAGAGGGGTCGCGTTGCCATGGTCTTTTCGACCTTTTGGAATGTCCAGCCATCCGAGGGAGAAGCTGAGACGGACTGCGAGGGGGGTCAAGAGGGCAGAAAGGGCCCAGGAGAAGAAGAAGATGCGAATCCAGAGATGATTGCCGTGCGCGAGTGCTTCGCGAATCGGCGGCAGCATCAACAGGACCAGTACGAGCAGCGCGAATGCGGTCACCAGGATGGATTTCGGCGACATTCCCTTGGCTGAGGCCCCTCCCGACACCATCACCTCCCTCTTCCTAGCATAGCTGAAGTTCGTTGCCTCCGGGCAAAACTCCTCCCCGGTCCCTCATTCTCCAAGCATCACCCGAGTGGGTAAAAATGCTTCCGCATAGCGGCAATAGACCTCAATGCCACGACGGATCGCGGCTGCACGAGCGATGTCTGTGATCGGCAACCCCTCGATGTTGGTACGTGCCACTTGGGAAAAATGAGTTTCGAGGAGCTCGATTTTGCGTGTAATGGTACTGCCGATGTCACAATAAACACTCGGCATGAAGTGCAAGGTTGTCGGTGACTCGTAGAAGAGGAAGTTCGGGATGCGGCGAGCAGCGGATTGCGCGGCGAACGCGAGACCACGATGGTCCTGGTGCGTGTCTTCCGGACCGTGCACGAAGAGGGTGTCGGGCTTGACCTTGCGGACAATCTCCTCCAATCCCTGGATCAGCGGGAGGCCATGGGGTATTTCACAGTCGATAAATCCACCCCAGAAAACCTCTTTGGCCCCCATCTTCTCTGCGGCTCGTTCCGCTTCACGGACTCGAACCTCCGGCTCTCCGCCCCGTTCGCCCTTCGTTGCGATGTAGAGGTAAACTTCATGACCACGGTCCGCATAATCGATCAGCGTGCCGGAGCAGCCGATTTCGATATCGTCGGGGTGGGCGCCGATCGCGAGAATGCGCTTCGGTCTGTCGCTCATCCGTTATCCTTCCACCTGTCGAAGCTTCGGTCCGAAGAGGTTGGAAAACCCATCCGGACCCGTCATGAGTAACATATCTAATGAACCGAGGTTCGGAACAAACTCACCATGCAATTGGGGGTACTCGACCGCTGGCGGACAATAAAACTCAACCTCGATGCCCGCCTGGCTGAATTTGTCGAGATCCATGTAGTTCCGTCCACCCTCACCCGCAAGATAAACGTCCGCTCCAAGGGTTTTGCCGATCTCGATGATTCGTTCATTCGGATCGTCTGGAAGATCACCAAACGAGGCCATGGTGCGGCGAGGGGTCGAAATGGCGAAACGATCCAGCATATGGCCGGTGGTACGCATTGCCAGCTCTGCTAACGTATTGCAAGGCTGTTCAATGGCTTGAGCAAAGCCTTCCAGTTCCTCGACGAAAGGTGCTTTGCTGTAGAACCGTTTCAAGGTTTCGAGATGTTTGTGACGCCAATTTGCGCTATTGTCCACCAGCATCTCGTCGATCCGACTGCGATACTCGCCCTTTACCGGGACTGTTAACCAGGCAAGCCCGTCCGGACCTTTGACACGATTCCGGTTCTGCCATTCCCGCTTGACAAACTGAACTCCCTCGAGAAAAACAAACTGCTCCGACCTGGCCACCTTCGCGAGGTAGCCTGGATAGGGGATGTAATGCGGTTGATGAACGGAATAGATCATGGGTCTCAGTCTGGTTCAAGTTGCTGTAAATCGAGGGAAACGTGGTACAAGCAACCTGGTATTCCGGTGATCCGTGTCACAACGGAGTGGAACTGTCGACCTGGCTCTGCAATTGGGGGAAAGCTATTGCCGCCGGGGGCTTGTGGGCAAGAGCTTTTCGGATACTTCGGATTTCAGGTTTTTGGAGACGAGCTCGATTCAGGCCGCGACTCGTTTCCGTAGAAGGCCGAGGTGGACGCCAAAGTGACGGTGGCGAACACGCATCCGCTTTCCAGCGAGGATAATTTCAATAGCTCCTGGTCCACCACGTTGGATACCCGTGAAGGGGACACGGATCAGGTAGCGCAGCCAGGGTTCCGGGTAACTTCCCCCTCCTGACCAGTGGACCTCAGCCCCGTCACGATGGGAGACTCGTGGTACGTGGAAGTGTCCACCGATGAAGTAGACCTGGCGACCGAGACGAACCAGGTCAGCCCAGTAACCTGCGCGGCGGACCCATTTACGTGCCCGTGCGGTGTTGTGAGTGATGATCGAAATGGGGCCATCAGCCTGAGCTGCCTCTTCGGTGAGCTGATGCATATCGTCCATACTTGTGCGGATGAGTGGGTCATGCGGCGCGATCTGGGCCATGGAAATGGCTTCGCTGTCGAGGAATAGAAGGGTGGAGTTGCCCTGCTTCAGGATGCCGTAGCCCTTGCGATTGATATCATTACTGAAAAGTTCGCGACGCAGTTCCATCAGTTCAGGATAGCAGGCGGGCTCAGAGTCGTAACCGTGCCCCAGTTCATGGTTTCCGGTTAAAGCAATGTAACGATCCTCACCAAACATCTCGAGATGGCTGCTCCATACAGTACGTGCTGCTGCGATACGATCCTCGTGCTTGGAGAGGGGCATCGCATTATCGCCGCCATTGATCAAGAGGTCATACCCCTCGGCATGACGTTCCATCCAGAGGTTGGTGAGCTGCTGGACGTTCCTCGCCTCGCCACGCAGCTTGTCCTCGAATTTGTCCATCAGTTTCTCGCCACAGATCCCAAACCTGCACCAGACCCGTCTCATCTCGGGACGGATCGGCTCACGAGGGCCGAGGGGGAGGTGCAGGTCGCTGAAGTAGAGAATATTCACGGGAATCCCGGTATCTGGCGAAAAAGAGCATCATCCAACCAAGGTGGACCTGATTAAAGAGTAGACTCACAGGATAGGGAGTGTCAAACCATCGGAGGTGATGACTTGCACCAGCGGAGGGAGACCGCATTCCCACTGTATTAAGCAGATACTGAGCTTGAAGCAGAGGGCTCTGAGGCAGTAGGTTTAAGCAACCCACAAGGTGAACCATGAGCCGACGACGTATCCGGGTAGTACATATCATCACCCGTCTCGATCCAGGTGGATCAGCGGAGAATACGGTACTCTCAGCCGAACGAGTTGATCCGGACCGTTTCAAGTCCACTGTTTGGACCGGTCCCGGGATTAGTGGAGAGGGGCCGCCGCTTGAGTATTCGGACCGTCTCGGTCTACATCTGAAAGTTATCCATCACCTCGTACGCCCCATTGAACCTTTCCTGGATTTAAGGGCGTTGCTGGTGCTGGTTCGTCGCCTTCGCAAAAGCAAACCCGACATCCTCCATCTCCATTCAGCCAAAGCGGGCGTTCTGGGCCGAGTTGCCGCCAAGCTGGCAAGAAGCAAGGCGAAAGTGATTTATACGCCGCACGGTCACCTTTTTTCCGGGTACGGGGGCCAGTCGGCCAGCAGACTGTTCGGTTGGATCGAGAAACGACTCGCTTCATTTGCCGATGCAATTGTCGGGTTGACCCAGGATGAAGTGCGTGAATTTCTCCAGCATGGAGCGGGGAGCAAGGAGCAGTTTTGTGTGATTCCCTCCGGGGTAGAGTTGGATCCATACCTGGCGGACGATGACAGTCGGGCGACCATCCGTACTGAATTGAACATACCTGACGATGCGCCTGTTGTAGGTTTCATTGGACGATTCGCCGAGGTGAAAGGGCCCGATCAGGCCCTCGAGGTGATTGCGAAGGCGCGGGAAGAGATCTCAGCACTCCACTTCCTCTTTGTTGGGGATGGGGAAATGCGATCAGCGCTCGAATCCCAGGCGAAGAAGTTGGGCCTCGACGACATTATCCATTGGACAGGCTGGCGCAAGGATGTGCCGCACCTGCTGAAAGCAATGGATCTTTTCCTGCTGACCAGCCGGAATGAGGGCCAGGGACGTGTGCTGGTCGAGGCGATGGCAACCCGGCTACCTGTAGTGGCGATGGCGACAGGTGGAGTCAGCGAAGTAGTGATGGATGGGAAAACGGGGGTGCTGACCGCTGCCGGGGATGTGGAAGCAACAGCAACGGCGGTGGTTGAGTTGCTGGGAAACCGGAATGTGCATCATGCATTCGCTGATGCCGGTCGAGAACGGGCGATCAAGCATTTCTCGCTTCATGTAATGATCCAGAGGTTGGAACGGTTGTACCAGGGCTTACTGGAGAGCCGCACTCCGGAATCTATCCTCTCGGAGTGAGTTTCGCTCTATCGGTAATCTGTAGAAAAAAATCAGGATAGCAAGAAATAGACTGAAGATATTTGTAGATTCCAACTGTATAATTACACCTGATCCTAAGCATTGGGGGTTGTATGAATTTAGGAACTGGACGTGCTCTCCTTTCCGCTATTCTGCTTATCCTGCTTTCAGCAACGTTGCTCCATGCAGCAGATGCTGGCATAGTCCAGCGTCAAACCGCGGACGTCGATTCTGTTGTGTTACGCTGGGCGCTGCCGACACCACTCGATTTGACCAATCAGGTTCAACCCCTGGTTTTCGACGAGGGGGTGGAGCTGCTTTGGGTCATTGGTCAGCAACGGGACAGTAATTATACCTGGAAAACCGGGATCCTTCTCATTGATGGTGCGGGAGAGTTCCTGGAGCAGCTTTGGTCCGTTGAACGCCCCGGCTACACCGAACCGAGAGCGCCGGTCCGGATGATGGGTGACATGTACTATATCCGGCAGAAGGTCATGTACAATGAGAGCGGGACTGTTTTTTATCGGCAACGACTCTGTCTCTTTGGTCTTGAACATCCCTGGTATGGGAGCGGGAGTTTCTTCAGCCCGGATGAAGGACATCAGGTTTTCGCTGAAGCATCCATCGTCACTCCTGACACAAGTATCGTAAGTACAGGTTGGTTCACTAGAGATGGAAACGGTGGTACGTATGTCATTTGCAAAAAAATGGATTGGGAGCTCTGGTACCAGCACACCTATTACATGGAAATAAATGGGGGGCAACATAGAAAGCGATACCTGTTTCCTACTGAGGACAATGAGGTCCTCCTCATCTTGGGGCCCGATCACCAGGCTTCGCCTGGCTCACAGATTGATCTTTTCCGCATAAAGGCCGAGGGGTCCATCGGCTGGTCTGTACAGATTGGCGAAGCATCCCCAGTACAGCAGCTTTTTGACGTGAAACGTTGGGGAGATAACACACTCCTGCTTTACCAGTCACAGGTGCTGAATACGGAAGCTGTGTCCCTGACGTTGGTCGAAGTGGATAGTCGGGGTAACCTGGTCAATGAAACCATGTTCGAGCCAGAAGATGCCCAGTCCATCCTTGATGCAAAAATCTTCACACAGGGGTGGCAGGAGGAGGAACAAATCGTTGTAGCGGTCGACATTCTGGGCGAAGATCAAAGTCGTGGGAATCACCATCTCGATCTTTACGTCATGGACGATCAGTACAGCCCACTCTGGTCGGGACGATATGCCACCCCGGGCACTCATGCATCGATGCTGACGATGGATCCAAGTGGGGCCATTCTTCAGGCGTGGGTGGCTGAACCACTCCAAGATAATCCAGCTTACCTGGTGATACGGACTGTGCAGGCGATTGGGGAGGAAGGTGAACTGAATTTGTTGCCACTTGAGGGTATTGAGAACATCAAGCCAGTTCTACAGAAGCAAGCCTGGACAAATGAGGGCTATTGGATTCTACAGGGCGAGTACGTGGAGCGAATGAATGGCTATCATCAGGCCTGGGTTGCCAGCCTCGCCCCCATCCGAAGTGCGAGAGGGACCACGAATAATGTTGCCGCTGACCCCAAACCCGTCGCCTGGTCCCTGATCAAGGCGCGGCCCAATCCCTTCAATGCGAGCACGACGATCAGCTACAAGCTTGATCAGGGTGAAAACATCCGAGTTTCCGTGTATGACCTGATGGGTCGAGAGGTGACGCAGCTCGATCAGGGGATGAAACCCGCTGGGAATCACAGGATTCAATGGAACGCTTCGGATGTACCTTCTGGAATATATTTTATTCGGTTGCAAGGGGAAGTGCGTCAGATGACCAGCAAGGTCGTTCTATTGAAATAGATTTCTATTGCGGAAACTGATCGGCACCCTTGATCTGAACGCAGAGGACGATATGACCCATCCGTTCCGGTGGTTAAGCAACGCATTGTTTATACTTAGCTTGATTGTTGTTTTCGGAACCACAGAAGCAAACACGCCCGATCCGTCCAAATCAGTCGCAGAAGTCGATTCAATGTGGATCGAGTGGGAGTATCAGATCCAGCATGATGCGTTCAGCAGCGCGCTGGGGACGCCCTCACGTGTCGTCGTTCTCGATGATGGTTCTGCCTGGTGTATCGGCAGCCGGAGGAGCGATGAGTTGCGGGAGGTAGTGGATGCGCGTCAGCTTTCCCGCAATGGCATGATCCTGAATTCCTTCCAGTATACGGTTGCAGGTTTGGATGCGAGTGTTGTCGGTGCTTCAATAGTTGATGACACTCTGACGGTTCTCGTCCAACACACCTCAAGCATTGGCTCGAATCGTCTGCCCGAAGGGCTGAAGCTGCTACGTATTTATGGAGATGGCGAGCCCGAGGTCGTACCGGTTCAGGTTGATGGGGGCGAGTTTCCGCATCTGGTAACAGAAACTGCGTGGACGAGCGACGGTGCGGTAGTGGGGGCAGGACGGTACTACGGATTGGACCTCGAGGAAGGGCTGTTCGTCGCTCGTTTCGAGATGGACGGAAGCGTTGCCTGGTCGGATTCCATTGAAGCTGAACCGGAATACTCGCCGACCATTCGACCAGACCTGGCAGGTGGGGTCTACTTCGGGATCAGCAACCCGGAACGAGAGCCTGAAACGGGTACGATTGCAATCCTTAGACATTATTCAACTGATGGTGCTTTATTATGGGACTATCTGACGGAAGAGGATGATTATCGCAGAGAATTTCTTGATGCAGTTGAGGTTGCTGATGGGACAACTCTTTGTCTCATCGGCGAAACAAATACCGGTTTTCCTGGAGGCACTCCATCCGTAATCCGATTAAACCAATCTGGAGAGATCATTGATCAATCAGGCTGGATTAATTCATATGCTGGTACCCTTGATTATGTGAATGGTGATATTTATCAAATAATTATAGAGGATGAACAATTCTATGCGTTTAGCCTTCATTTTGAGGTGTTTCCAGAGCATCCCCATTCTTGGCGTGATTTTATTCAACAGTTTTTTTACTTGAATGATTCGCTAGAAACCTATGCCGAATTTTCTTTCCCCCCCGAGTATTTGTTACGTCCCCCTTCGACAATGGTTATCCCTTCAAACACTATGGTCATGCTTTACCCTGCATTGCTCCCCTTACCGCTATTACAGTGGTGGGCGTTCGATTTTGAGACGGGAGAGTCAGATCATGATCACTTCGAACTCCCCATCGAACGAAAAGGATGGGATATGCTTTCTGCTGACCTGCTAACAAACCACGATATCCTCGCACAGGCTACCTGGCTGGATGAGGATAGTTTTTCCCACCCCTACCTGATCCGGATCGCTTCTACCCAGTCGTTATCTGTGACTGAGCATCCATACGAACTACCTGCTGCTGTCTCTCTTGAGTCAGCTTGGCCAAACCCATTTAACTCGTCAACCCTTATTCGATATGAACTGCCCGCGACTAATGATGTTCACCTCTCGGTTGTTGATCTGCTCGGCAGGGAAGTTGCCGTGCTCGTACAGACGATACAGCAAGCCGGTATGCACGAGGTTCAATGGAATGCAGCCGGCAATCCATCTGGCATCTACTTTATTCGATTGGAGGCAGGGATGATCAACCAAACCCGAAAGGTCTTACTGGTGAAGTAGGAGTGACGATCCCCGGTACCGGGAACCCATCGAACAACTTGCCGAATCCCTGCTACAGAGCTACCTTGAGCGCATGTTTGTTGATCGCGTAGAAATCGAGGTTACCGCTGGCAACGGCGGAGACGGGGCGATATCCTTTCGCCGAGAGAAGTTCATCCCGAAGGGCGGACCGGACGGCGGCGATGGTGGCCGTGGCGGTTCCGTCATTCTCCGTGTGGACCCCCAACTTGGCACTCTGCTGGACCTGCGCTACCGCAAAAAGGTGAAAGCGGCCAATGGCGGGCACGGGATGGGTGCGAAGAAGTATGGCAGAAGCGGGAAGGACGAGATTGTCCGTGTCCCGCCGGGGACGGTTGTTTTTGATGCCGAAGCTGGTGAACTGCTCGGCGACCTGACCAAGTCCGGTGAGGAGATGGTGGTTGCGCAGGGTGGAAAGGGCGGCAAGGGCAACATCCACTTCGCTACACCGACCAAACGGACCCCACGCAAGGCGACTGAAGGTAGACGCGGTATCTCAAGGAGAATCCGCTTCGAGCTCAAGCTGCTTGCCGATGTGGGGCTGGTAGGTCTCCCGAATGCGGGGAAATCGACCCTGCTGTCGGTGGTGAGTGCAGCTCGTCCTGAAGTGGCCAATTATCCCTTTACCACCTTGACACCGCACCTCGGTATCGTCAAAGCGACTTCGACCGCCAATTTTGTCATGGCGGACATCCCCGGATTGATCGAGGGAGCTTCGGATGGCAAGGGCCTGGGCCACCAGTTCTTGCGTCACATCGAGCGAACTCGAGTCCTCGCAGTCCTGATTGACTCCCTCGAGGAAAAACCACAAGAGGTCTACGACACGCTCATGGGCGAGCTCGAAGCCTACAATCCTGATCTGCTGGAACGTCCACGTATCGTCGTGCGGACCAAAACCGACCTTGGCGGGGAGCCGTTCGAGTTTGAGGACATGGCGATCAGTGCGGTGACTCGTGACAATCTCGATGCCCTTATCTACCGTCTCTGGGACATGCTTCAAGATGCCCCGATTCCCGAGATTCATTCTGATCTGGCGGAAGACCAGGAGCCGGAGAACGGTGAGGACGATGGGCCTGAAGTGATCTGGGAATGGGAGGATGATGAATGACCTCGACGGACCGTACGCACGATCTGCCTATCGGTGAGGGAAGCCTGGATGAACTCGACGAGCAATCTGAGTTCGAACGGGCGCCCGATGATGAGAGAGCGGCGGTCCTCTCCCTGCTGAAAGCCTCCAATATTGGTGCATCAACGGTTCGTTCGATCATCGAGGCGTTCGGGAGTGCACGAGCTGCCCTGACAGCCAATGACAGCACTCTCTCTTCCGTCGGCAAGCTGAAAGAGGATGCAATCCGCTCCTTGCGCGAGGCGGTGGGGGATGGGTTTGGCGAGAAGCAACTCGAGATGGCGGAACGTCTCGGCGCACGTGTCCTGCTGATGACCGACCCCGAGTATCCTCCCCTGTTGAAAACCATTCACAATCCACCGGTCTCGCTGTTTGTGCAGGGGAATGTCCTTCCTTCGGACAATCGTGCGGTAGCGATTGTCGGTAGCCGTGCGGCGACCGAACCGGGTGTTGAGATCGCGCATCAACTCGGCGCTGGGCTTGACAAGGCGGGGGTGTGTACGGTTTCGGGCATGGCATTGGGGATTGATGGTGCCGCCCATCGTGGCAGCTTGCAGGAGAGCGGAAATACGGTCGCCATCCTCGGGTGCGGGATTGATGTCCTCTACCCGAAGGCACACCGTAAGCTCCGTGATGAGTTGTTGCAATCCGGCACCCTGGTCAGCGAATTATTCCTCGGGGCAGGGCCCGAACAGAAACATTTCCCGATGCGCAACCGGATTATTGCCGGGATGAGCATGGGGACGGTTGTGGTGGAAGCATCCCGGCGCTCCGGGTCGTTGATTACCGCCAACTATGCCATGCAGGAGAATCGCTCAGTGTTCGCAGTCCCGGGCCATCCCCTCGCCAAGTCACATGAGGGCTGCAACTACCTGCTCCGTCAAGGGGTCATCCCGGTGCGTCATGCCGGCGACCTGCTCGAAGATCTCGCTCCTCAACTGGGCCTGACCCTTGGCGGTCAACAGGGCTTTCCGCTCGACATGGAGCCAGAGGAACTGACGGACGATGAGCAACGTGTTTACGACAAGCTGGATACTGTCGACAGCATCCATGCGGACAAGCTGGCGGACCAGTTGAAGATGGATGCAAGCCGTCTTGGTGCGATATTGATGATGCTCGAGATGAAAGGTGTCGCCCAGCGTCTACCTGGGGATCGTTACCGGAAACGTGCGTACCAGCAGGGGTGATTTCGGCAGCGCGAGGTTCCGTCAGGCCCCTGAGTCGGACGGAAATAGGCGTTGTGTCAGATCCTCAGATCTGACACATGATTCGCGCCGTTGGCGCGATTATCAGTCAGGTCTCCGCTGCGCTAAAGACCTGACAGAACAGTAGAATCTGTCAGACGTGGGCGTCTGACAGAACGCTTTCTCACCGTCCTCTCCTCGACCTCGTCCGGGTTGGGGAATTTGGGAATTGGACGGGCGAGCAGGTGCTGGATCGTTTACCTTTAGCGGTGCCGGTCTTACACGAACCACAGGACGTTGACCTCGATGCAAGAGAGACCATCCCCCCGCCGTAATAGCGGTTCGTTGATAATCATTGCTGCCCTTCTCGCTGCCTTCCTGCTTGGTACCTGGGCGGGAGGTGGATGGGGGACAACTCCTGTCAGTGGGTTGTTACCTAATCAATTCAGCAAGTTCCGTGAGGTGGTCAAGTTGGTTGAGAGTGTCTATGTTGATGCTCCCAATGATTCGTTGATGACCGAAGGGGCGATTGAAGGACTACTGGAAAAGCTCGATCCGCATTCTGTCTACATTCCGCCTGCTGAACAGAATCGTATTTCCGAACGGTTCGAGGGGGAATTCAGCGGGATTGGTATTCAGTTTGAGATTCGAAATGATCTGCTCACTGTCGTCAGCCCGATCCCGGGAACCCCGGCGGATCGCATGGGCTTGCGTGCAGGGGATAAGATTGTCGAGATCAATGGTGTTTCTGCGGTTGGAATCACCAATGACCAGGTGCTGAAACGACTCCGTGGCCCGGAGGGGAGTACGGTGAACATCCAGGTTCGCCGGAACGGCCGCGATCCATTTGACCTCGAGTTGACGCGTGGACGCATCCCGATCCATTCGGTAGAAGCGGCTTTCCTGCTGAACGATGGGAAAACCGGCTACATCATGATCAGCCAGTTCACCTCGGTGACCGAAAGTGAGCTTGACAATGCCCTGGCACGTCTCGATGGCCAGGGGATGGAACAATTGATCCTCGATTTGCGTGGCAATTCGGGCGGATACCGTGCCATGGCAAAGGAAGTCGCAGACCGTTTCATTCATGGTGGAAATATCATTGCCACAACTCGCGGGCGAGCTCGCGGATCGAGCGATACCTTGTGGGCGACCGATTCGGCGACTCATACTTACCTCCCCCTGGCGGTGCTTGTCAGCAATGGCTCAGCTTCGGCCAGTGAAATTGTCGCCGGAGCGATCCAGGATCATGACCGTGGCTTGATTCTCGGTCAGCAGACATTTGGCAAGGGGTTGGTGCAGCTGCCCTTTGAGCTGGATGATGGGAGTGTTGTACGGGTTACCATCAGCCGCTGGTACACCCCGGCGGGGCGATGCGTGCAGCGCCCCTACGATGAGGGCATTGGCGAGTACCTGATGAATGCGTACCGTCATGGGAACAGCGACAGCACGCTGGTTGACAGTACGGCTGAAAAGTTCTACACTCGGACCGGGCGGGTGATGTACGGTGCGACAGGGATCCGTCCCGATGTTGAGATCGAACCAGCGACACTGAGCGAATATGCTGCAGGGCTGTTGTCGGACCGTGTCCTGTTCAACTGGGCCCAGGATTATGCCGATGGGCTGGGACGTCCGACGCTTGAGTTCGAGGAGTTCCTTCGCTCATGGAGTCTTAACCAGCGAGCGATACGTTCCTTCATCCAGTATGCGGATTCCGAAGGCCACCCTTTCGACAAGGAAGGATGGGAGTTGGATAAGGACTACTTGTTGATGCAAATCAAGGCGGAAGTGGCGCAAAGAATGTATAACGGGCGCGACTTTTTGTGGCAGGTATTGATTGATGGAGATGCCACAGTTGACAGTGCTCTGGTGCGTATGGGAGAGGCGGATCGGCTTGCCCGCTCTTCATCGCTCCGGGAGAACGGTTGACACACCTTGCAGATAGTGGGTAAAATAGCTGACTGTAAGAACAATTCCTTTCTACACAACACGCACACGGGGTGCCGTTTTCAACCGATGGCAGCCCCTTCTGCCGCCATTATCAGGAGGCCAGGATGGTTGAACTGTTTTTGCGAGGTGGTGAATTCATGTGGCCAATCCTCGCGACCTTTATCGTCGGGTTGGCATTTACGATTGAGCGTCTGATCAGCCTTACGCTTTCAACCGTGAACACCAAGAAATTTGTGGTGCAGGTGAACGAGGCGTTGGCAAATGGCGGGCCTGAAGCTGCCGCTGAAATCTGCGCGTCCACCCGTGGTCCGATCGCTTCGGTGTTCCACGCTGGTCTCCAGCGTATGAACCGTGGCATCGACCAGGTCGAGAAGAACATCATGAATGCCGGCCAGATCGAACTTGCCTTCCTCGAGAAGAACCTCGTCTGGTTGTCCACCGTTATCGCCATTGCCCCGATGCTCGGGTTCACCGGGACAGTTTCCGGTATGATCGGCGCATTCGACGCGATTGCTGCTGCGAACGACATTTCGCCGGCGATTGTTGCGGGTGGTATTTCTCAAGCACTCTTGACGACACTCTTCGGTCTGATCGTCGCGATGATCATCCAGTTCTTCAACAACTTCTTCGTGTCCCGCATTGACAAGATCGTTGCCGACATGCAGGAAGCCTCGGTCGAGTTTGTCGATACACTCGTCGAGTACGAAGAGTCGCATGGTGCCTCCACGGCTGGCAACTAAGCCAGAAGGGAGGGTTCTATGGCTATGATCAAGCGAAGAATTCGAGGTGATGACGACATTCCGACAGGATCCCTGCCGGACATCGTCTTCATGCTCTTGATCTTCTTCCTGGTCACGACCACCATTGATATGGATAAAGGTATCCCGATGGTGTTGCCGGACCGAGGTGGGGAGTTCAAGGTCAATCCCGAGAATATCTCCAACGTCCTGATCAATGCGTCCGGGCAGGTTCTGATCGATGATGAACCGACCCAGATCAACATGATTCGTGACGTCATCAGCGGCAAGGTGGAAGCTCGCGGTCTTGACAACGATGGCAAGCCGAAGTTGATCGTTTCGATCAAGGTAGAGCGATCCACTTCCTACAACGATTACATCCAGGTTCTCGATGAGGTCAAACGCGCGGGAGCGACGAAGATCTCAATCGCAGAACCGGAAAAGTAGGGGGAGGGATCGATGGAATTTGGCAAAAAATCCAAGCCGACTGCGGGAATCCCGACCTCCTCGCTGCCGGATATCATCTTCATGCTGCTCATCTTCTTCATGGTCGTGACGGTGTTTAAGGAGTTCCGTGGCCTTCCGGTCCTGACTCCTGCAGCACGGACGACGGAGAAGCTTGAGACGAAGCGTAACGTGGCCTACATGTGGGTCGACAAGAACTCCCAGATCTCGATTGACGATAAGATCGTGACCCTGGAAGATGTCGAGCCGATCATGGCAGAGAAGTTCGCCGCGAACCGTCGTATCGTCATCAGCATGAAGATCGACAAGGATGTCGAGATGGGCCGTGTGACCGACATCCAGGAAAAGTTACGTGATGCGTACACGTTACGTGTCAGTTACGCCACACGGTTCAAGTAGGGAGGGCTTCAACCATGATGTCATACAAGAAGCCCGAAGCGGAAACACGGCTTCTCTATCCCAGGCTGGTTGAAATTGGGATTATTGCCTCTCTGTTAATCGTGATCATCGCCTTCCTCGCCTCGAAGCGATTCGAGCAGGATGTGAAGATCCGTAAGGCGGAAGAGGTGGTCCTCGAAACTGAGGAAATCCCGATCACCCAGCAGGTGAAACGTCCGCCACCCCCGGCACGTCCCACCATCCCGGTCGAAGACCCGGAGGTGGATGCCGAGGATGACCTGGCGTTTGAGGATATCGACGAGATCGACTGGTCGATTGAAGCCCCGCCACGGCCCGAAAGCGCCGCAGAAGAAGTTGTCGAGTTCTTCCTTGTTGAAGAACCGCCAAAAATCAATGGTGGCGCGGAAGCACTATATGCTTACCTGTCACGGAACAACTTGTATCCGGAAATGGCACGCCGTGCCCAGATCGAAGGTGACGTGATCGTCGGCTTCGTCGTGGACACAAAGGGTTTGCCGACCGAGGTACAGGTGCTGCAGGAACGTCCCGCCGGTCTCGGTTTTGGTGACTCGGCGATGAAGGCGATCAAGGCGATGAAGTTCTCGCCCGGCTACCAGCGCGATAAACCGGTATCCGTCCGCATGCAGCAGGTCATCAAGTTCCGCCTCGAGTAGCACGACATTTTGATTGCGATTGTCACGCCCCCGTTTCGATGGGGGCGTTTTTTGTGGTCCTGATTTCCTGATCGATTTGGAAGGAAACCGTTGTAACAGTTCACGGGTGAAACTATTGTATATGAGATGATCCAGTCTGGTTGAGAGAGTGGAGGGTGAGACGATGATGCCAATGCTATCGACCGTCCAATGGGTGGTGCTCGTGTTATTCGTCGTGCTCTTCCTACTGATGGGCGTGCGACCTTTTAATGTAGTCCGTGTTCCAATGCAGATCGGTGGATATGGACGGAAACGGCTTGGCCTGCACTGGTTCTACAACCTGCTCGCTCTCCTTTTTTGGGGGGCGGCGTGGGTAGCTTATCCTTCCAGCCTCGTGCTGTCGGGACGTGTGGAACGATCCAACCTGATGCTCTTGCCTGCAGTTGTTCTGTTGATCGCTGGTTTCATCCTTATCAGCGTGGGCCTCACAAGGAATTGGAAAAAGGGACCGATCGAATAAGAGATCAGGCGTCGAACATATGAACGGAATACCGAAATCCATGTTGAGACTGCCATTGCTTGCGGGGGTGATATTCCTTGTCACCCTTATCTCGCACACGACCGGTACAGGACAAGAGCCGGGAAAACGGCTCGTACAGCAATCTGCTACAAAACCTGTCACAGTCGTGGATACCATGTATTTCGAGCTGTGGGGAGGACGAGCGATTCCCCAGGCCAAGAATCATATCCATGAAAAACCCTACCGTGACATGATCCATGTCGATTTTTTCCTGAACCAGAAAGGGCAGACCTATTCAGTAGACCTTGTCGGGGCGGAGTTGGATGGCTATCAGCACGTGTACGAGGCTGTCCTCCCCTATTACAATGATCGGTATCGTCCGCCACCCAGCCTCATCGCCGAGTTTGATATTCCCCACCGGTATGGTCTTGATCGATTTCGAATTGTCGCCCGGTTTGATACTGCGCGAATAGAACGTCAGGTTCCTGAACCCTTGCCATCACCACCCAGGGAAGTTGCCACCGTGTGGGATAGTGGTCCGTATCCAACCTACGAAGGGGGCACTAGAAAGCTGTACGAGGTGGCCTATGAATTGTACCCGGACTCGCTGATCGAGCGTGGGATCGAAGGCGATGTCATTATCGGGTATACGGTTACATCTGACTACCAGATCACCGATGTCGAGTGTTTGCAGGAACGGCCGAAGGGCTACAGTTTTGGCCTGATCGGGGTCGAGGTAATAGAACGCATGAGTTTAATGAAGCCTGAAGATGGCAAGAAACCAGCACCTTCACAAAAGTATCAACAAGTGATCAAGTTCAGAGTTCCACCAGATCGACGCTAGTTGATCGGTCTACCTGGCAATTTCGGCTATATACGAAACAAGAGTTGCGGCAGGTCCGAAGACCTGCCGCTTGCTTTTGCAGACCAGCGTGCGTTCACTCGTCCTCGACCACCACCTGCAACTGCTCGATGAATCGATGGAGTTGCTGCTTCAGCGCCCATAGTTCCTCGTCCGACGATCCCAGGGAACCGTACAACTTTTCCGGAACATCCCCCAGCTCGTTGTGCAGATCGCGTCCGCTGTCGGTCAGCTCGATCATCACCACCCGTTCATCCTGAGGCGATCGAGTCCGTGTGATGTGCCCCTGCTGTTCCAAGCGTTTCAACAAAGGGGTGATCGTGTTCGTGTTCAGGATGGTCCGTTCCGCAATATGGGAGACGGCAGACGGTGCATCTTCCCAGAGGACCATCAGCACTATATACTGCGCGTAGGTGAGGCCGTGCGGCTCGAGCAACGGGTGATACATCCTTTGCACGAGACGGGAAGCCGCGTACAAGGGGAAACAGAGCTGGTTGCCCAGCTTCAGCATGTCATCGCGGTCATACTGCTGCGCCATGGTCCACTCCTAACGCCTGACGAATCGCCGGTTCCAGCTTTTTCGGCGCGGTTCGCGAGGAGAAACGTTTGATCGGCGTTCCATCCCTGCCGACGAGGAACTTGGTGAAGTTCCACTTGATGTTGCTGCCGAGCATGCTGGGCAGCTCCTTTTTCAGGTACGTGAAGACTTCGTGCGCATGGTCTCCGTTAACATCCACCTTCTCGAACATCTGGAAGGTGACTCCATAGTTGACGAAACAGGTCTCTTCGATGCTCTGCTTGCCGCCCGGTTCCTGCTGACCGAACTGGTTGCAAGGGAAGCCGAGAATGACCAGACCCTTATCCTTGTAAGTCTTGTACAGCTCCTCCAATCCGGCATACTGCGGGGTAAAGCCGCACTTGCTGGCCGTATTGACCACCAGGACGACTTTTCCCTCTAAGGCATCGAAGGAAATTGTTTCCCCCTGCAAACTCACCGCGGACAGGGAATAAAACTCACTCATCGTCAAACCTCCTGAAAGCTGTATGGCAACGTTTGACCGGGATGCAGTTCAGCGTCCTGATCAAAATATCGTGCTCGATTATATCGTATGCGATATAATAAGCGCTTGGTGAACTCAAGCTCAAGTGGGAAGTGGGGGCGATTCTCGAGGAGGCGGAGGAATCCAGATTCGCTCTCGAGATTAGATAGGTTCAGATATGAGGGAAATTGGATGATTGAAACGGGGCGGAGGAGAGCGGAAACGTTCCTTCTTTGACTCATCCCTCGTAGAGGTCCGAAAAGGCTGTGCAACAAAGGTCGGAACTCTCCCCTCTCGCCCCGGAAATTCCTATCTTTCGCCATTCGTAAACCACCCGCCGGGTAGAAGAACCCGACCCATCCAGAGGGATTCTCCGATGAGTGAAGAGGCAGTTTCCACTCCCCAGACCCAGGTCGAAAAAGACCAGCAATGGCGTGATGAAGTGTACCAGGGCGATGTGCCGCAGTTTACGGGCCGTGCGCTGGTTACCGGCCTGCTGCTCGGTTGGCTTATGGCTTTGTCCAATCTCTATGTCGGCTTGAAGTCAGGCTGGGGTCTTGGGGTTGAGATCACAGCTATCGTACTCGGCTTTGCCATCTGGAAGGCGATCGAGGGGATGCGGCTGACCAAGAAGCCGTTGACCATGCTCGAGAATAACATCATCATGACCAGTGCAGTCGCCCCGAGTTATGTCACCAGTGGCGGGTTGGTATCGGCAATTCCAGCCATCTGGATGCTTGATCCGACGTTCCACATTGCCTGGTGGCAGCTCGGTATCTGGATGATGGTCATCCTCTTCCTCGGTTTGACCGTATCCATCCCGATTAAACGGCAGATGGTCAACAGCGGCGAGTTGGCATTCCCAGCGGTGGTTCCCGCAGCGGAAACCCTCCGTTCGATGTACAGCAAAGGGGCGGAAGCGGTACAAAAAGCATCCTCCCTTGCTGTCGCGGCCGTAATCGGTGTCTTCACCAAGGTCGCTGTCGAACGTGCTTGGGTTCCTCCCCTGCTGACCTTTTCAAAGGCGACGATTGGTGGAATCTCTTTCCCGAAACTGACCCTCTTTTTTGAAACCTCCTGGATATTCATCGGGTTTGGTGCCTTTATCGGGAAACGAGTTGGTGTAACCATGCTGGTGGGCATGCTGCTCAACTTTGGCGTGCTTGCCCCGTGGATGATTCATAAGGGCGAGATTAGGCACGATCCGCCTCAACTTCGCAGCGAGCAGCTACTCGAATTTCCCTTGACCATCCCCGCCGGTGCGGAGATGACCTTCACCCTCACCGAAGCAGAGGATACACCGGAACTTTCCAACACCGATGGCGCCCTGTCGCTGGTATCACGTGGCTGGCAGGATACAGTCACCTATGCATCGATGGAAGAGCTGGTTGCGGCGCTGAATGCGGGCAAGGATGTGACGAGCGGTAGCGAAGAATCCCTGCTCCTCTTCAGCATTGCCGAAATAGGGAACAAGGTGGGGATGGAGAAACACCGCCCCATACCCTTCCTGCCCTTCGAGCTGGATCGTCCCGTGATGGACCGTGTCCCGCAGCTTCGCGTGGATGCGCCCGGGATGACTCATTATGAAGCGATGATCACCCAGGCGGGGCCGGGAGGTGAGTTGGATGCGGCCGCGATGCTCGGTTTTGAACCTGGCAGTGAGGATTTGAAGACGGTGGGTGGCTATCGTCAGATCGTTGCATGGACCATGTGGCCCGGTGTCGGGATGATGGTGGTCGCGGGTCTGCTCGCCTTTGCGTTCCAGTGGCGCACCATCGGTGGTGCGTTCAAGGTCTTCCTCCAGTCGTTGAAGCGGGACAAGAAGGCAGCGGCGGGCAGTGATGATCCCATTGGGGATATCGAAGTGCCGATGGGATGGTTTGTCATCGGCTTTCTCTTCTTCGGGCTGCTTGCAATCATTGTGATGAACTGGCTCTTTGCCATTCCTGTATGGATGGGAATCATCGCGGTCATTCTCTCCTTCTTCCTGGCGATTGTATCGGTGCGTGCCTCGGGCGAAACGGGGATCAGCCCGATTGGCGCGATGGGAAAGGTGACCCAGTTGACCTTCGGTGTGCTGCATCCAGGGTCGATGAAGACCAACCTGATGACCGCCAATGTCACCGCCGGTGCGGCCGGTGCGGCGGGCGACATGATGAACCAGTTCAAAGTGGGTCATATGGTGGGTGCGAAACCGCGTCTCCAGCTGCTGGCCCAGGTGTTCGGCATCCTGATGGCGTTGGCGGTAGTACCAGTCTTCTTTATCATGGTGCCCGATGCTTCCGCGATCGGCACCCAGGAGCTACCCGCTCCTGCCGCGATTGTCTGGGCCGGTGTAGCGAAGCTCCTTTCCCAGGGTCTTGGTTCGCTGCCGCCAACAGCAGTTAAGGCATTGTTCATCGCCGGCCTCTTTGGCGCGGCGGTGACCATTCTCGAGAAGGTCTACCCGAAATCGAAGCAGTGGTGGTGGTTGCCCAGCCCGGCGGGAATGGGCATAGCAATGACCGTCCCGGCACTCTACAGTCTGTCGATGTTCATCGGTGCGATGCTGGCGCTGGTGCTTGGTAAAGTCGCCAAAAAGACAAACGATATGTATACGATTCCGGTTGCCTCCGGATTTATCGCCGGTGAGTCATTAACCGGTGTCTTCTTTGCCATTCTAGCGGCCCTCGGAGGGTGACATTGAGCAACAAGCTCGTCACAATCGATGACTACCTTGCAACGGTCGATGATGAGAAACGAGCGGTGTTGCAGCAGCTTCGTGAGCAAATTCGTGAGTGGGTCCCGGAGGCAATAGAGACCATCAGCTACGGGATCCCCTGCTTCCGCGTACACCATCGCGGCCTGGTCAGCTTTTCCGCTGCGAAGAAGCATTGCTCGCTGCACGTGATGGATAAAAAAATTGCCGAAGAGTTCCGTGAAGACCTCTCGGACTTCAAGATGACGGTAGCATCGATCCACTTTTCAGGTGACAAGCCAATCCCGGAGGCGCTTCTGAAACGTCTCATCCTGGCGCGGGTGGAGGCGAACAGGGCAGCATCAGAGTGATTGGCGAGATAGACGTTTCGGTTTCCGATTTTGGAGTACGATATGGCGAAGGACCCGACCACGGTTGATGAGTATCTCGCAACTCTGCCAGGGAATCAGCGGGCAGCATTGCAGGCCATCCGTGAGATGATTCACCGCAGTGCACCTGATGAGATCGAGGAGGTGTTGAGCTTCGATGTTCCCACATTCAAGGTGGATGGCAAGGGTCTCCTTGCCCTGTCAGCACAGGACAACAAGCTCGCCCTTCATATTATGAGCCAGACGGTGATGGATTCTTTCCGGTTCGCCTTCAAAAACTGGGAAGTATCAAAGACGACGTTGCACTTCAAACCGGACAACACGCTGCCGGACAACCTGGTCGAACGATTGGTCAAGGCTCGAATGGCAGAAAACAAATCCAAAGTCCGGTAAAGAAAAGATCTGTTTGGAGTGTATTGCCCCCCCTTACTGCACTACCCGTCTCGAGAGTTAGGTATGGCAAACTGAGGCGTGAGAGTGTACTTTCTATCACGAAACAACACCTGACCAGGTGATGCATCGAACCGATTGAAGCGGCCGTGCTGTAAGCCAGCCACGGCATCTTTTCAAGTTGGCTTTGTGAAATATTGGGCAAACTCGGAGTGGACCGTGGGGGCGGGACCTTGCTCAGCAGCCCCGGAGCGGTCGGCTCCTTTCACATGAGGCAGCCATGGATGTTGCTCTACTGTCCAGGATCCAATTTGCTGTAACGATTGGATTCCACTACATCTACCCCCCTCTAAGCATCGGGCTTGGGGTCATCCTTGTTATTATGGAAGGATTGTACCTCAAGACTCGTAACCCTCTTTTTCAGCAGATGACCAAATTCTGGGTGCGCATTTTCGGCCTTACGTTCGCGATCGGGGTAGCAACCGGGATCGTGATGGAGTTTGAGTTTGGCACCAATTGGGCGGCCTACAGCCGGTTTGTCGGGGATGTTTTTGGTTCAGCCTTAGCAGCGGAAGGGATTTTCGCCTTCTTCCTCGAATCTGGGTTCCTAGCAATTCTGCTTTTCGGCTGGGATAAGGTGAAGCCGGGGATGCACTTCTTTGCGACCATTATGGTTGCCCTCGGTGCCCATTTCAGTGCAGTCTGGATTGTTGTCGCCAATTCCTGGATGCAGACTCCTGCCGGTTATCACATTGTTGAAACCGCCAACGGCATGCGCGCCGAGATAACCGACTTCTGGGCGATGGTGCTTAATCCGAGCAGCATTGACCGCTTGAGCCATACGATCATGGGCGCATGGCAGGCGGGCGCCTTTTTTGTTATCTCGGTTTCGGCCTACTATCTGCTGAAAAAGAAGCACCAGAACTTTGCACGCAACTCGATCAAGATTGCCCTGATTGTCGCGGCCATTGCCAGCCTCGGGCAGCTTGTGACCGGCCACTCGAGTGCAGAAACTCTCGCGCGCACTCAACCGGCCAAACTGGCGGCATTCGAAGGTATTTACGAAGATGGGGAGCCCGCTGGGCTGACGGTGATCGGCTATGTGGACGAGGAGAACGAAACCGTTTACGGCATCACCATCCCCGGGATGCTAAGCTGGCTGGTTCACGGCGATACGGATGCCCCGATCACCGGGTTGCATGCTTTCCCGGAGGAGGACCGTCCCCCGGTGCAGGCCACCTTCCAGCTCTACCATGCCATGGTTGCCATCGGGATGTTGCTGATCCTGCTGGCGGTTGGGGGGGTACTCCTGCTCTGGAAGGGAATCTTATTTAAACATGCCTGGTTGATGTGGATTTATGTCTTCTCCGTGCTATTGCCGCAATTTGCCAACCAGATTGGCTGGGCTGCCGCGGAGATTGGGCGGCAACCCTGGATTGTCTATGGCCTGATGCGAACCAGCGAGGGCTTGAGTGAAGTAATCAACGCGCAGCAGGTACTCGGCTCGCTGATTCTCTTCACAATCGTCTATATCGGATTGTTTGTCCTCTTCATCTACCTGCTCGACCAGAAGATTAAGCACGGCCCGCTTGAGGAGGATCTGCTGGAACATGGGAGGCGAGCATGAACGGCATGGAATCCATCCACGTCACCTGGTACATCCTGGTTGGCGTCCTCTTCACAGGCTATGCCATCCTGGATGGTTTTGATCTCGGGACCGGAGCCCTGCACCTCTTTACGAAGAAGGATGTCCATCGTCGAACCCTGCTCAACGCCATCGGACCGGTATGGGATGGCAATGAGGTCTGGTTGGTGACAGGCGGTGGCGCGCTGTTCGCCGCCTTCCCGGAGGTGTACGCAACCGCCTTTTCCGGCTTCTACACCGCCTTCATTCTGCTGCTGTTTATGCTCATCTTCCGCGCGGTTTCGATTGATGTCCGCAGTAAGCAGGAAGGCACACGATGGCGTGCCTTCTGGGATGGAGCGTTCGCCGTATCGAGTATCGTTGCTTCCCTGCTGATTGGTGTGGCGTTGGGCAACATCGCCTACGGAGTCCCGTTAACAGAGAATGGTATCTACCACGGTAGTGTGATGGCGCAGCTCAATCCGTATGCGTTGATTGTCGGAGTGACAACCGTCGCCCTTTTCATGATGCACGGTGCCATTTACCTCGTCATGAAGACAGAAGGGGAGCTGAACGAGCTGATCCGAAGCTGGATCCGTCCCACGATGATCTTCTTCTTCCTGATGTACGCGATAACCACACTGGCCACTCTGCTCTTTGTCCCGAACATGACTGAGCCTTTCAAGCAGAATCCCCTGCTCTTCTTCGTACCACTGCTGAACATCCTCGCGATTGCCAACATCCCCCGTGAGATTCATCATGGTCGGGAATTCCGTGCGTTTCTCTCTTCCTGTTTGGCAATGGTGGCGCTGATGGCACTCTTCGGCATCGGGATGTTTCCGGATTTGATTCATTCGAATCCAAACCCGGAATACAGCTTGACAGCATTCAATGCGGCTTCTTCTGTCAAAACGTTGAAGATCATGCTGAACATCGCCTTGATCGGGATGCCGCTGGTGCTGGCGTATACAGTGAGTATTTACTGGATTTTCCGTGGTAAAGTGAAGATGGACAATATGAGCTATTAGAAGCCATGTTGGCCCGCTGGAACAAAACGCCTCCCCAGGAACGATTTGGGGAGGCGTTACGTGCTAAAAGGGTACCCGCTTTGCAGTAGGTCAAAGGAGTGTATCACATTGGTATGGTGGTTTGATCCACCGGTCAACAACGAGGTCTTGTCACGGTTATGAAGGTATTAATCAGCGGCAGTCATGGGTTGATTGGCACTCACCTGGCGAAGCGGTTACGCCATGCGGGGCATGAGACGGGTGCACTGGTCCGTCGCGAAGTACGTTATCCGGATCGTGAGGTTGCCTGGGATCCTGCATCAGGGACCATCGACTCTGAAGGCGTTGCTCAATACGACGCCGTGGTTCACCTCGCGGGGAAGAGCATCGCGGGCCTCTGGACCCGCAGCCACATGGATGAAGTTTTGCGCAGCCGTGTCGATGGCACTCACCTGATCGCGAGCACCCTTGCTCTATTGGGTGACGATGGTCCACGTGTGCTGGTCAGTGCGTCCGGTGTTGGCTATTACGGTGATCGAGGTGATGAGTCTTTGGATGAGAGCAGCAGCACGGGGAATGGTTTCCTTGCGATGGTATGTCAAAAATGGGAAGCCGCCGCCCAACCAGCGCGTGACGCCGGGATACGAGTTGTCCACCCACGTCTCGGGATTGTCCTCAGCCATGGCGAGGGCTTCCTCGCTCCACTCACACCGTTGTTCGCTCTTGGGCTGGGTGCGACACTGGGATCTGGTCGGCAGTGGATGAGTTATGTGCATATCGATGATGTCACCCGAGCGATGCAGGCCATGCTTGAACAGGATGACCTCGATGGAGTGGTGAACGTTGCCACACCGGAACCGGTTACCAACCGGACCTTCACCAAAACCTTCGCCTCGGTGTTGGGACGTCCCGCCTTCCTGAGGATTCCTGAGTTTCTGTTGGCAAGGCTGCCCGGAGGTATGGGACAGGAGATGATTCTCGTCTCGCAAAAAGCGCAACCAAAAGGTCTGCTAGATCATGGGTTTGAATTTGAGTATCCTACTTTAAGCAGCGCACTTGTAGCCTGTTTTAAGCATGGCTAAGTCCATCAGACGGGAAACATCCTTTGCTCCGTGTCTGCTTTTTGAAGGCCTCTCTAACATTGTCCACGTGCGGTCAGGTTGGTAGTTTGCGTGAAGCAGCCCTGCAGGAGAGATCCTCAGGGGAATGGGGCTGTGGAACAATCCCCGGTTGAACCGGGAGAGATGGAGAAGGGGTTCATGGCAGCGAAGAAACAGGGTGGTCGTTGTGTTGTCGTGGGAGCGGGCATCGCCGGGTTAAGTGCGGCGCGCACGCTGAGGGAAGGCGGCATGGATGTGTTGGTGCTGGAGCGAGAAGCAACCATCGGCGGTCGAATGTCCACTCTCACCTTTTCCGGTGGAGTATTTGACCACGGTGCCCAATTCTTCACCGTTAAGGATGAACGTTTCCAGCCCCTTATCGACCAATGGACCGAACATGGTGTCGTGCAGGACTGGTTCCATTCCCAGTTGATCAGCGGTGGATCGAGTAACCCGGATGGATTCCCGCGCTACTGCGGTACCGAGGGTATGAGCAGTTTGATTGAGGACCTGGCAGAGGGACTCGAGATTCGCACCGAGGCTGACGTGACAGGCCTGGAAGTGAAAGGCCGTAGCTGCACATTGACCCTGGCAGACGGGGAAACGATCAATGCGGATGCGGTCATCCTTACTGCACCGGTGCCTCAGTCGCTCGACCTGCTGGAGAAGAATGGCTTGCAGGTCAACAAACGCGACAAGGAGCTGCTCGAAGGGGTTGAGTATTCGAAATGTATCACCCTGCTGGCCGTGCTCGATACCGAAAAATCGGGTCTCACCGAATGGGGTGGTCTGCGGATTTCGGGCGATTACATCGACTGGATTGCCGACAACCACCTGAAAGGTATCAGCGAGAAATGTGCGGTGACCATTCAGACGGTGCCCGAATTCAGTTTGGACTATTGGGACAATGACAATCAGGATATCGCAAATCGTCTCCTGGACAATGCAAAAGCATTGCTGCTTGCCCCGGCGATCGACTGGAAGGTTTTTCGCTGGGAGTATGCGAAACCTCTCAAGGTTCATCCCTATAGCCACATCGCAGTAAAGGGCGCCCCGACTTGCCTGCTGGCGGGTGATGGGTTCCAGGGGTACCGTGTGGAAGGCGCCGCGATTTCCGGGATGGAAGCGGGCCAGTCGATCCTGCGTCAGTTTTCCTGATACCAAAGACTACTGGAGGAGTCATGCCGAAGGTTGGCGACAAAGCACCAGCATTTACCCTGTTGAACCAGGACGAAAAAGAGATCAGCCTGGCCGATTTCAAAGGCAAGTGGGTGGTACTCTATTTCTACCCGAAGGACAATACGAGCGGCTGTACGATAGAGGCAATTGACTTTACTGAGTCGAACCCCGATTTCGAAGGTATGGATGCCGTCGTCCTCGGTGTCTCTCCCGATTCCTGCAAAAGCCACCGTGGGTTTATCGAGAAGCAGAATCTCGGGATTACCCTCTTGGCTGACACCGAGAAAGAGACGTTGCAGGCTTATGACGCCTGGCGTGAGAAGAAAAACTACGGCCGTACCTACATGGGTGTCGTCCGGTCCACCTTCCTGATCGACCCTGATGGTAAAATTGCACATGTCTGGGACAACGTTCGTGCGAAGGGCCACGCAGAGAAGGTGAAAGCGAAGCTGGAAGAGCTACGCGGATAATCCGCCGGTAAGATTGTTCAATACAAAAAACGGGCGCCCATTCGGGCGCCCGCTGTTTTTCCTGGTACATGGTCTTACCAACCGAAGGAAAGCTGTCCCACCACGATATCGGAGGGGTTCTGACCGGGATAGGTGCCCATTTCCTCGGTGTACATGGCCACGTCTAGCTTGATGATCGCGAGACGGACACCGGCGCCGAGGGTCGGATAGCCCTGGTGGAAGCCACCACGGACACTCACCAGACCGGCGAGCATGGAAAGTTCCGTACCCATGTTGATTCGCTGGAAGAAGCTGACTCCCTCACGGTTGAAGATGTCGACAACGTCGACACCAACATCCCAGCGACGGATGAACGCATTGCCGGCGAACGGCATGTGGTACATTCCGCCAAGCTTGAGGTTCGGGATACGGTATTCACCATCGATGGAACCGTAGAAGTCCTGGATTACTGCGGCCAAATCGAGGTTGATGTCGCTGCCCGGTTCACCCAGTTCGAGGGTGTGGATCGCGCCGACATCGATTCCGAAACCGGAGTAGGGATCTTCAGCTTCATCCTGTAGCGTCTCCATGATGCCCTGAGGATCGGATGCATCACTTGCTGTCAACCGTTGGGAAGGCAGGCTGCTACGCTGAAGGAAGCGCCCCGCGACACCGATCCCGATCTCACGGCCTGCGATCTCGAATGTCCTTCCAAGTCCAACCGCTCCACCGACTTCGACCAGGCCACGCAGGCCGATGGTGGGGGCGAGGACGCCGAGGTCCAGCTTGGTGTCGCCGTTAAGGATGCCGTAGCCAGCTACACCAAAGTTCTTG
The DNA here is from genome assembly GCA_020444265.1 of bacterium. Taxonomy (GTDB): domain Bacteria; phylum Electryoneota; class Electryoneia; order Electryoneales; family Electryoneaceae; genus JAHLLH01. The sequence continues at coordinate 107,351 of JAHLLH010000005.1, read as the reverse complement.
AAGGAAAGACCGAAGAAGGGGCCGACATCAAAGCCGTAGTACTTGTTGTCGAAGGCTTCGCCATCCTTGATGAACTGAGATTGTTCCTCGGGTTCGAGACTGCTGAAGTCTGAGAAGTCATCCTGGTGGTTGCTAATGAAATCGCTCATGTCGAGCATGTCCAGGTCAGCACCAATCGGCATGGTGATTTCAAGGGCGAAAGGCTGCCTTGTCAACATACCAGGATTGTAGATCACAGTATGAGCGTTGGTTGCGACGGTTGTCGTCAACCCACCCATACCCATTTGGGCGGCGTTAAGATGTTGCGTAAAGCCGTACCGTGATGTCTGTGCATGCGCGGTCCCCGCTCCAACAAGCAAGAGGACGACGAGAAAGAGAGTTTGTGTAGTTCTCATCAGCGGGACCCTCCCTGGCTGAAGTGGTGAAGGGTGCTGGCACCGCCGTAGGATGCGATCCTGCCTCCGCCGCCAAATTCACCGTTGAAGCCATCCAGAATGCCTTCAAGCACACCACTCAGGTTGTCGGTATCAAACCCGGAGGTGAGGCTGGTGTCGAGCGATTCGATAAAAACATCGAGGGCTGCGATGGCACCGGCGCTGTCTGCCAACAGGGAGTTGATGATGCCGTCAATCTGAGCCTGCTGGGCCGGGTCAATTTGGTCCCATTCACTCAGGTCAAGATCCGATCCATTCAGGAAAGCGTTCATGTCCAGATCACGACTGTCGATGGTGTCGTTGACATCCGTGTCTCGGAACGTCAATATCGTCTGAATCGCCAGAGTTCCGGTGAAATCCAGTGCAATGGTGGAGTCGTACAATTCGGAATTAGTGGCGTTGCCAACGAAGATTTCCCGCAGGTGTATGTTGGCATTAATCGCGCCCTGATAGAGAGCGTTCGCCTCAGGTTTCGCCAGCGTCATGAAGGGCATCTGGCCGGAATCAAAGGCGGAGATTTCGCTCATGACGGTGATGCTGGTGAAGCCGGTCTGACGGAAATAGGCTTTGGCAAGTCCCCAATGCGCAAAGGCATGGTTCGGATCATCCTCCAGCACAGCTTCGAATTTTTCGATGGCAGTCACATAGTCCCCATCACGCAGGGCATCGCGGCCATCCTCAAGATTATCATCCGTACTGGAATCGCTCGGGGCGGTGAAGCTGAAAAGATTGCACCCCCCGAAGACAACCATGAGCAGTACGGACAAAAGCCCCACTGCGACCAAACGTCTCATCTACTACCTCCACTATGGTATTACCACGACAGAATCATCCTACCCGGTGAACGGGTAGAGAACCGGTAACGTTATGCAGCCCTAACTTAAGGCTTCGCTAAATTTCGGATTTGCACCATCAACAGTCAATGAGGGAAGCGTAAATTCGAAAAAATGATATTGTAGGGAGGAGCGTGTATGGCTGGTTGTTCAAGTAGCTGAAAATCAGGGAAATATTGGTAATACTGGGAGGGGAGACTGCACCAAAAGTTCGTTCAATCCTTCACGAGTTACCGGGATTACTTGTGAAGGTTGAATCTTAACGTCCTGCTTCGTTGAATCGTCCTCTACCAGGGAATAGCGATCTACGACGGCAAATCGTGCAATTTCACCTGCGTTAATTCGATAGGCCGGGTCTCCCTGGGCTACCGATCCGGGGTGACCTGTTTCAAACGTATACCACCCCTCTTCAAGGTAGAGACGTGTTAATGCATTGGGGTCGAGTTGAATACGAATGTCCTCGCCAATGTAAAGCGAATCGAGCTTGGTAGTGGAGGTGTGAGTCAGTGCGACCAGGACGAACGCTACCCCTTTGCCGGGTGGGATATCGCCCGTATCAAGCTTAATCTGTTTATTAGCAGCAACACAGCCCCCCCAGAAAGGCGCCAGCAATAGAGCGATAAGCATGGGGAGGATGAAGCGGAGAGGTTTTCTTAGATGTTTGATGTTCAAAGCGGTTGGGTTCCTTCTTGTGCCTAGCTGGATTCGTAACTGAGCAACGCGCCAAAATCAGACCATGGGATTTCCATCACGATTTGCTGGAACTCGTCCGGTTGAATCCCCAGGACTTCAAGGACACCTTCGAGATCAACCGTCGAGAATCGTTCAAGCTCCAGACCGACCTGGAAACGGCTCATAAGAAGGTCGGCGAGGCTGACTATCGCAACCAGCCGTGGCTCGAGATCTGCTTCCAGGGGTCTGTGATGGTTCTTGATCACAGAGATCAGCTCGTCCGGCAGCGCCCACTCTTTGCCGAGACGCATCCCGATCTCAACATGGTTCGCCCCCATGAGTTTCCGCTCGAACTCGAGCAGATTGACCGAAGGATCTTTTACGGCACGGTAAAAAATCGACCAACGGCGTGCGATGAACTGGTCCAGGACAACTTTGCCAATATCGTGCAATAATCCGGAGGTGTACGCGATGCTCGGATCGATCTTTTTTACTACCGCAGCAATCTTTTCGGAGACGATGGCTGTGCCGAGGGCATGGAAAAAGAGACCACCTTTGACGAGCGAATAGCCATCATGGATATCGTTGTAAAAGGACTCGACCGAGGCGCTGAGGATCATCTGGATGAAGGATCGTTCCCCGAGGAGCACAAGGGCAGTGTCAATGGAGCTGATACGGCTGCGGCGTGCGAAGAAGGCGGAATTGCAGAGGTTAAGAACCCGTGCACTGAGCACCTGATCCTGCCGCACATTTTTCGCAATGTCCCGCATCTCATAGTCCCCTTCGGAAATCATCCGAATCAGCTTGAGGACAGTTTGCGGGATCGGGTTGACAGCGGCAATGGCCTCTTCGATATCGGCATCCTCCATGCGCGGAGGCAGGGAGGAGGTATCATGATGACCGTTGTCATCACGCTCAAAATAGGTGATGTCGCAGCTACCCGTTTCAACCTCGTAACTAAGACGGCAGCCATGCCAGCCGCCTGTTTCTGAGCGGAGGACCTTGATGCTATGGTCGTGGAGAATCTGCATCACTTTTTCAGCGGTACGCCCACCGATATCGAGGTTCACATCAAGGTCCGAAACCGGGCCAACCAGGGAGCCGCCAGCGACCACGGCTTCCATCTTTTGCGGATCCGCACCAGATTGTTTCAACAGGTCGATAAAGAGTGGCAGGCCGCTTGAAGCATAGGAAAAGGTCTGGCTTGTCGGGATGGGGCCGTAGGGCTCAGCGAGAAGAAAATGAGCAACGCCTCCGATGCCGTTCTCACTGTCGTGGAGGGCGACACCGACACAAGTTCCGAGATGGGCCACAAGCTGCCCGTTCCCCTCGGTCCGAATTGCATAATCGCCGGCAGCGATGATGTCACGCGCCACGAGTGTCTGCTCCCTGAAAGAGGTTAAAGCTGAGTTTCCGCGACCAGGTAGAAGCGTCCGATTTCAACCTCAAAGGATTCCCCTTGCGGGGTCACCATTCCATAGCTGCCTTCCATCGTCCCGAAAACCGTGTTGAGAGGGCAGTAGCTTGAATAATCAAATTCTTCACCCGGGTTGATTGTTGGAGTAAACCCGACAACGCCCGGACCGGTGACTTCTTCACGGTCTCCCTCGCCATTGATGATGATCCAATGACGGTTTAACAGGGTAACCGGACCTTCGCCTTCGTTGCGAATGGTCACATGGTACGAGAAGATATACCGATTTTCGACCGGCTCGGAGTGATCCGGCTCATAGGTCGGTTGAACAGTAACCCGAATGTCACGTGTCACGGCAACAGAATCGGTCGGTGTTGGCATGGGGGGACTCCTCGTCAACTCTTGCTACAAGGTACGTGATCCGCATGGGAAAGAACAGTACAAACATCCGGAGCAGGGAGATGGAAAACCCCGAAAACCCCTAACCACAACCCTTTCAGCCGTACAAACTACAAAAAATGATATGCCCCGGGAGTGTGGAATGAAAACACACAACCGATGGGCACTCGGGGGGATTCCCCTAACGCGCCCATCGGCTGGTGGTGCTACGAGGTCACGAGCGGAGGCTTGCTCGCGGTGGATGAACAGGCAGGGACATCCACCTGTGACCTCACTCCACAGGGGGTGAAATGACGCACTATCTCTGTTTCTTTGATCCCCACACACTGTCCTTCGGACAACGCTGGGGTAGACAGCGTACCTCTGCGAAAGTATCCCCAGCACAGCCCACTGGACTGTGCGTGGGGATCTCGCAGGGTGCGACGTCACTTCACCAGTGTGATTCGAGCGATCCGGCTGCTCGTACCGGAGCCGTCCAGTGACGTGGCCTGCATGCGCAGGAAGTAGAGGCCGCTGGACAGTCGGGAGGCATCGAGGGATACAGCATGCCTTCCCGTGGTAGCCATGCCGTCATGAAGCGTGGCTACCTGGCGGCCGAGGATGTCGTAGACATCAATGCGTACACGACTATCCAGGGCCAACTGGAACCGAACCTGAGTGCGCTCATTGAAGGGGTTCGGGTGAACTGATTCCAGGGCGAAGACCGCCTTTTTTTCTCCGTCAACTCTGATTTCTTCGACCACGGATTCTACATCCTCCCCGTGCATGACGACTCGGTAGACATACCCGACTTCGGGAATCGCCGTCCGGTCGAAGAAGGTGGTACTGGTTACCGGTGTGTCATTGAGTTTCATCCATGCCTGTCCATCCAGGCTGCGCCTGTAAACATCATAAGTGGCGTTCAGAATTCCTGCTGGCGTGTGCCAGATCAGTCGGTTTCCTTCCGGGGTAGTTCGTGCCGTCAAAGCCAACTCTTCGCCCAGCGCGGTGGGGAAGTCCGTCTCATAGGAGGTGTATGGCGTGAGGATGCCGTAGCGGATCGAAAGGTCGATAATCATTTCAATCGTTTCTTCATCCTCGCCATGCACGGCCATCCAGGCCAACCAGTAATCGATCTTCCGGATCGCCCACATGCGCGGTACAAATTCATAGTCTGCTGAGATATCCGGGAAGTCGAAGGGACCGTAGGTGATGGTGGTATCATGGTCGGCAATGGTGCCGGTCACCGAGATGTCTGTGCTCATGGGTGTCGTGTACATCCCAGCAATCACCGTCTGGCTGCCGACAAAGATGTGGTAGGGGCCGGGAGGATAAATCTCATAGGCACCCACATCCCCGAAATTGACGGCAATGTCGGTGATGACCGGCGAAGCGAACTGGTTGAAAAAGGTGGCAATGGATTCTGAGATGTCGCCGGTCCCGGGTGCGAGGTAGATCGAGTTGCCGTGATTTTCATAAGCGATCAGCCGGAGAAAATCGAGATCACTCACCCCTTCCGGCCCAACGCCGACTGTGAAGATGGACGCGTTATGTACATTGTTGGTTCTGATATTCGTAAGGATTTGTGCAAGATTGGTCTCTCCCGCCGTTGGCAGACCGTCACTCAGCACCAGGATCTGGTTGGCGACTCCATCGGGGACTGGTTGATTGAGGGCAGTGACCATCGCATCGTTGAAGCGGGTCCATCCAGTCGCGTTGAGACCGTGTATAAACGAGACCGCATCCGCCACATTCGCAGGACTGGCGACCACTGGTTCGGACTGCCAGGTATCCACGAAATCAGAGAAAGTGATCAGGTTAAACAGGTCGGTTTCAGCCAAGTGCTGAATGCAATAGATGGCTGCTTCACGTGCCTCCGCGATACGATTATTGTCCGCCATGCTGCCGGATTTGTCGAGGACGAAGGTGAAGCTTTTTTGCAGGATTTCATCATCACTGATGTTACCCGGTTCGAGGACGGCGAGGAAGTGACGTTCCTCGCGGATGGTGTCCGTATGCGGCATTAGCCACATGCCAACATCCTGCTGGTCGACAGACATTGTGAAAGGCATGTCTTCATATGGTTGCAGGAAGTCCTCGCTGATCAGGATGGCGACACTGTCCGGTGTCTGATACAGGATCTCGCCATCGAAGTTGTCCAGTTGGATGTTTTCGATGGCACGTGGCGAAGAGACCTCTATCAGGCAGGAAAAGTCATTGATCGGTCCATTGATATAGCTAGGTTCAACTCCGAGCGGATAGTTCAGCGAGTAAATCCCGAAGCTGTAGTGCATTAATTCAGCGTACTCGAGACGAATGGTGAATGCGTCCTGCTCAGGAAGTTCATGTAACGGGGCGACAAAAGGATTCCGCCCGAGGAAGTCCCGCAGGTCAGTCGGCATGTTCGAGCTGCCGCCATGGCCAGAGTCATCTGGTTGGGGAGTAAGATCGAAGTAGTAGATGCTTTCGCCCTGCCATACTCCCAATCCGGTAATGGTAGCATTGGGTGGTAGCGGGAAATGGTAGAGGGCATCACTACTACTGGTTTGATTGTAGAACGTTTGATCAATGGTGGTGATTGCGACCTGGCCATCAATGGAGATGGTGGTCGAAACATCTTCCAGCGAAATTACTTCCGCCCAGTTGTAGTTCGTCCCAGCGGTAACGACTGCTTCCGCATGTAGGGTTGTTGTCGGTACAACGATCAAGAAAAGCAGCGTTGTCAATAAGATCCCTGAACGCAAATTCATCGTCCCCTCCCTCGGTTCCATCTTAATGCGGGGTCTGTGCATGATATTCGCGCATGGTTGGTCAGGCCATGCTGTTATGGTTACGTGGCAATAGGCAGGCCAGTTTGTGCCGATGGGTACAAAGTGGGGTGGAGAGACTGTGGTTCGAGGCAGGTTGTCCAGTATGCTGAAAGAGTATTAAGGATTGGAAATACAAGATCCTGCGAAGGTCGAGAAAGTGGGTGATTGGCGAGATCGAAAACCCGGACAAGACAACTCCGAATCATTCAACAACAGGTCAACGGGAAACTTCGAAGGCCTATGATTGTGTATCACGTGCGCACCTTATGTGCCATAGATCACAAAAATGGCCGGTCGAGGAACGATCGGCCTGAGATGGAAGGGTGCGTGGACTGCTTCAACAGGAGCAGCTTCCTGGTTTGCATCTTGTTGTCCATCTGGAGGCGGAGGAAGTACAAACCGCTGGGCAGATCATAGCCGCGTATCGTGAACTGCTGCCGTCCTGCACCAAGACGGTTCGGAACAATAGTCCACACTTTCTGCCCGAGCATAATGAGGGGCAGGGATCCCCCCCGGGTTCCCTACCCCTCGTCTGTTGTGGCCGCGAAGGCCGAACTCGATATGAAACGGGGTCCGTTTCAATGTTTTGAACCGGACCCCAAAATCGCGTTAGCCAGTAAATGTTCCCATCACTATCAGGGCCAACAGGCCTAAACCTATGGCCAGTGCAGTGAATCCGAAGATGTAGAGTAGCGTGCGCGGGAAGAGGTGCATCGGTTTCACCTTGATCTTCTCAATCTTGCCTTCCTTCTTCAGCTTCTCGTACCAGCCCTGACGCTCTTCAATCATGTAATGGGCGCTCAAGCTTCCGGTGAAAATGACCTCGTCGAACGGGAAGTTGTCCGGGCGAAGGTGCTCGTTGAAGAAGTGGATCGTAAAGATGAACCCGGTCGCCAACAATGCTTCTTCCGAATGGATGATGTGTGCCGCATTGATGATCCATCCTGGCAGCAGACGGGTGAAGAACTCTGGGAACCAGAGGGTCAGTCCGGAGGCACCGATCACCGCGACACCCCAGAAGACCGCCATGTAATCGAACTTCTCCCAGTAGGTCCAGCGCCCGAACTTCGGCTTTTGAGCCAGACCGAGGAAGTAGCCGACATGCTGGACGAACTCGACCGCATCACGTGGTTGTGGCACGAGGCTTTCCTCGCCCCATAGCAGCTGCTTCCATGTGTATTTCTTGCGTGCAAGCTTGGCCGCAAGACCACCCAGGTGCAGGGCGAAGTAACCGAAGGTGATGGTGGCACCGATCCGGTGCATGATCGCCATGGTCCGTAAATCCAGCAGGTGCGATGCAATCCACTGGGAGGCTTCCGTATGGCTGTACTTCAAGGGCAGCCCGGTCATTGCCAGCATCAGGAAACTGACCATCACCATCGCGTGCAGAATCCGCTCATACACTCCGAAGCGACGATACCGCCATTCCGATTTGATCTTCTTCGGTTTACCGAAACGAATACGGTCGATCCATGCACGTAGCAGCCAGAGCAGGGTGTGTACCCCGAAGATCGTCAACGTAATACGAAGCAACCAGACCATGAAGACATGGATGATGTCGAGGATGGGATGCTCCTCGGCGGTCATCGGGTCGTAATGTTGCAACTGGCCCACGAAATTTGCATTGGCATCCTCATGGCAACGGCCACAGGTCTGAATGATATGCTGCTGCGAAATCGTTGATTCCGGATTATCTCTCGGGAGAATCAGGTGGTTGTCATGACAGCTGACACAGGTTGCAAATTCCTCGCCCTGGTAGCCGAGGGTGTACGCCTGCCCGTGATAGGTGCTGAGATAACCCTTTACTACATTGGGATTGAGCTGGAACTGCATGGTCATTTCGCGGTTCGCATGGCAGGAGCTGCAGAGGCTGAGGATGCTCTGCCCATCAAACTGGCTGCTGATCCGCTCAACATTACGATCACCGTGACAGGTGACACAGGTCGGTGCTTCGGTGTGCCCCTTTCGGAAGGCAATGCCGTGAGCGCTACGTTCCCAGTCACTGTTCTCAGATGCATGGCAGTTTATGCAGGCGAGACGTTCCTCTGCTTTACCTTCATGAGCACTGTCGCTCATCTTCCAGTGGTAAACATGGCAGTCTGAGCAATTTGCCTCGCCGCCATCCGGGTCCACCAGCATTGCCTGACCGTGCGCCAGATTCTCCTTTTCGTGGCGCATCTCACCGTGGCATTCGTTGCAGGTGTTCGACAGCTCACCCTTGATGACATTGCCTTCAGCATCGGTCATGTCGGTCACATGACCGGTGTGGCAAGCGACGCAGGTCATCAGACGATCATCTACTCCAGACTTACGATGGATCGACGCGTTATGTCCGGGATGGCAGGAGTCACAGGTGTTATCGAGGTTGTCGACATAAACTTTGCTGCGCGGATCATCAATCGTATGGATGGCATGTTCACTATGGCAGTCTACACAAATGGGTGCTTTCTCGTTTCCCTTTTTTACTTCTGCATAGTGACGGGAATCGAGGTAGTTGTGGGACTGGTTCTGGTGGCAGGCGAGGCAGTTGTCCACCATGTCAATCCGCCAATCCTTCGGCAGCAGCTTGCCGCGGCGGGTTTTGTCGTGTGCATCATGGCAGGATGTGCAAGAGACTTCCGGGTGCCCATCCTCGTCCACTGCCTGGGCGTGGATCGATGTCTGGAATCCTTGTCTTTGCTGACTGTGGCAGATGCCGCATACCGCACGGGTATCGGCGGTTTCCGAGATCTCATGAGTGCCATGGCAGTTTGTGCAGCCGGGGACATTCGGGAAGCCACGGTCAATCAGGTGGTCCCGAAAACCGGTCATGAAGGTTTCAAACGCTTCATCATGGCAGTCGGCGCAGCTGACCCCGGCAATGTGCGGGTCATGCGGAAAATCTTCGACATCGTAGAGTGCTGTGTGGCAATCGGTGCAGGAGAGACCATCATGAACAGAGTGAGGGACCATCTCGCCGCTGACATACAGCGACGTGGTGATCCCTCCCTCAACTCGTTCAAGGGTGGGGTCGTCATGGCAAGCGAGGCAAAGATCATCATCCTGCGCGAGCGTCGGCACGGCAATCAAAACGCCAAGTACCAGAGCGATTACAGCAACATACCTACTCATGGGAACGACCCCACTCGTTACAAATCTGTCCAAAGAGCAGCACGACCCCCCAATGGGCTGCGTTGTTACAAATATCGCAATTCAAAGTCGTGGAATGCTTGCAGTTAGGGGAGTCTAATGGTTCCCCTCGCCACCTTCCAGTTCACCACGAATTGTCTCCGGTTCAACGCCCGTATCCTCTGCTTCAAGACCGTGGTGCTCTTCCCAGTGCTCTTTGGGCATTTCGCCATCCAGCCAGGTAAAGCTCATCGGGTACTCTTTCGGCAGGATGATGGTGAAGAAGAAATGCCAGATGACAATCGCCGCGACTGCCAGGATCGCTTCGTAATAGTGAACCGTTTCACTGACACGGACCACCCAGGCTGGCAGCCAACTGGTGAAGAGGGTCGGGAACCAGAGGATCAGTCCGGTCAGACCCATCACCGCTGTTCCCCAGATCAGGGCCCAGTACTCTGCCTTCTGGGTGTAGTCGTACATCCCGAAGGTGACCTTCTGCTTCCGCAGGCCGAGGTAGTAGGAGACATTACCAATGGCTTCCGCAACGTCACGCACACGTGGGAAGAGGGCCTTCAGCAGCATGCGTCCACGCTTGGTCAAGACCAGGTAGTACATGTGGTAGAAGGAACCACCAATCAGCAGAACCGCCATGCCACGGTGGAAGAGGCGACGGCTTTCTTCCGTCATCCCCATGTTCTCCAGCAAGTGGACCCACCAGGCATCCGGGAAGCGCAGCGCGAAACCGCTGATCGCCAAGCCAGTGAAGCTGATGAAGAGAACCATGTGCTGGATCACTTCATTGCGAGTCATGCGTCGAACTGCCGAAGCTTTCTTCTGCTTACGGTGGTGCACCTTCAGTTCGTGGATGAAGATGATGATGTTGTGCACTGCCATGCCGCCAAGCACGACGGTGATCAGGATGATGTAAATGATCCGCACGTAGTCGTGGACCATCATCTTGTCACGCGCCAGGATGTGGCTGTAGCTGGCCGCAAACTTCGCGTTCGACTGTGGGTGGCACTTACCACATGTGTCAACGACTTGATCGGGGTGGATGCTCGAGGTCGGGTCTATCCGGCTGCGAATGTCATGCGTGTTGTGGCAATCCACACAATTGGCCACCGCATTACCACCACGTGCCACAGCCCATCCGTGATACGAATCCTGGTAGGATTCAACCACTTCCTGAGGCAGACCATAGCGGGCAGCCATTTCAGGATCTTCATGACACTTGGCACAGGTTTGGTCCGCGATATGTGCCGGGGCGACGCTTGACTCAGGATCGCTTGGAGGAAGAATCAAGTGCTCATCATGGCAGTCTGTGCAGCTCGGGCTATCATAAATACCATGGGCAACTGCACGTCCATGTATTGAGTTGCTGTATTCGGAGGATTCATCAGAATGGCACTGCCCACATGTTTGCGCGAGGTGGCGCTTGTTGATCATGCTGGTCGGTTCGGCCGCGCTCTGAAGGTTATGGGTGCCATGGCAGTCCGTACAAACTGCTGTTTCCTCGTTGCCTGTCAGGTGGCCCTGGCCGTGGACCGATTTCGAATAATTCGGCAGGGAAATGGGTAGACGGACATAGTCGCTGGTAATGACCGACTCGTTGCCATGGCACTCGCCGCACATCTCAGGAATATTACGACGGTTGACCGGGCTCTTCGGATCATTGGCATGCAGCACATGATGGCCATCATGGCAGTCGGCACAGTCCGCCGCGACTTCGTCTCCACGGAGACGGGCCATACGATGGGCGCTACTGCGGTAATGCTCTTCCACATCGCTGTGGCAGGCACCACAACCAAGATTTTCCGTTTCAGTCGCATCGGTCACCTGGTGGGTACGGTGGCAGGAGACGCAGTTCATTCCCCCGCCATCAATCAACTCCTCATGTACCGAACCATCAAACTGGTCCATGTACCCTGGATGGCAGGTGGCGCATGCCTTGAAGGTGTTTTCGCTGACTTCAGGACGGTGAGTCGCATGTACATCATGGCAGGAGGCGCAGGACATCTGGCCCTGAAGCTCTGCCATCGCATCCTTGTGCTCACCGGACCAGATCTGCTCCATCGTCCCCTGGTGGCAGGATTCGCAGAGATTGTTGATCGCACCGACCGAGGGTGGCAGGGCATCGCTATGAGTCGGGTGGCAGCTCACGCAACCGGGACTGTCCTTACCCTGCTTTGCGGCGGAGGCATGCACGGAGGTGTCGTAACGGTCGGCCATGGTGGAGTGGCACATCCGGCAGGAATTTTCCGCCGAACGCAGGTCGAGCGAATGGATGCTGTGCGGGTCACCCTTCACACCATGGCAGGATGAACACTCCGGGGCGTTACGAGTCCCTTTTGCGAGTGCGGTACCATGAAAGGAGCCACGGAAACTATCCGTCGCCTCGTCGTGGCAATCCGAACACTGCACCTTGCGGTAGGTGTCGAAGTGGGGGATGTCTTCCCAATCCGCTGCCTGGGTGTGGCAGTCAACACAATCGAACATGCCGTGCACGCTGTTCTCATAGACTGTTCTGAGAACACCGATGTTGTCGCCGTCCATTGACTCCATGGAAGCGTCGTTGTGACAGCTAAGGCAATCAGAGGCTGGTTGGGCCTTACTGAGCTGCGGCGTTCCTGTGATCGAAACCACCATTGCCAGCAGGACAATCAATCCCAGCGCAAGATGTTTACGGTTCATGTTCTTCATGGTGAGACCCGCCTTAAAGTCGCGATGCGACAGCTTCCCGAGTATCCAATCCAAAAGCTCGACAGGGGTACGGTGGGGGCAGCCACCGCACCCCTTGTCGGCAGGGAGTGCCAAATGATGGGGGGCATCATTCAGCACGGAGTGCAAAAGAGCAACCAAAAAGGTTCAACGACAGTACATAGGTATCTGTTATTTCAACAGGTTGAAACGATTTGAGCGATCAACCGTTGCTGCGGCTAAAAGTCCCCATCGCTTCAGTGGAATCTTAGCAAGATTGCACTATAAGGTGCAAGATTTTTGGGGAGCCTAATTCGACCTAATCTTTTGAAATCTTGTATGTTTAGGGTTGACTTACTCTGGTTGCATCGAGGGGGAGGGGTACATCTAATTGTGAAAAGAGTTACACTTAGCAAAATAAAACCGCCCGGCAGATGCCGGGCGGTGGAAGATCGAAACATGGATGGATTACTCGGTAACGACCGGGTAGTCCGTCTCCGGTGGGTTGTAACCATGGTTGCTCGGGTGGGTATCGTTGATCGAGTTCATCCCGAACAGCAGGCTGTACGCATCGTAGCCGAGAGTGTTGAGGAACATGGTCACCTGGCTCGAAGTCTGACCGGTGTAGCAGTAGATCACGACGGGCATATCGGTCGGGATCTGTGCCAGGACATCCATGTCCCAGCTCTTCGGGGTCAGCTGGAATGCGCCCGGAATATGACCGGCTTCGTAATCCGCGACAGGCCAGTAGTTGATGACAAAAACATCCTCGCCATCAGCGATCATGTTGTAGACAGCTTCCGCGCTCTTGTTCTTCGTGCCTGCGGTCAAATAGGCATCAATCGCATCGGCAAGAGCTGCATCGAGGTCAGCCTCGTCCACATCGAGATCGACCGGGTAGTCGAAGGTTTCGGTCATGGTGTTGCTGGTGGTCTCGAGGTCATAGCCATTGCTGGTCAGGTTGCTCCAGGAACCTTCAGCGACCCAGCCGCACATTCCGAACAGCATATTACGGGCGTTGTCGTAGCCCATCAGGTGCATGGCGGAGGTGACCTGTGAAGCGGTCTGGCCGCTGTAGCAGACGTTGACAATCAGCATGTCAGTCGGAAGCTGATCCATGTTGTCAACGAGGTCCGGGGCTGCCCAATCGACAGCGCCTTCAATGTGGCCAGCGTTGTAATCCTCGGTACGACGCCAGTCGATGATGAACATGTCAACATCGTTCAGCATGTTGTCGTAGACGGTTGCGGCCGGGATGTTCGCGGTGCTGTAGTCGTTGAAGTAGGTGAAGCCGACTTCTGCTGCATCTTCAAAATAGTTCGTGGTTGTCGGGCCTGTCGTATCATCATCATCATCGTCCGAGCAACCAACCACACCAAACGCGAGGATCATCACCAGCATCCAGGCTAAAAGCTTGCTGTACTTCATCATGTTGCGCACTCCTTTGTGTTCGACCGGTCCATGCGGGGACGGATCGATCCTACCCTATCGTTTTACCTGCTTATCATCTACCCCAAGGTGGGGGGCCATCCGGGACAATCAGGGCTGCGTTTGCAGCCGCTTCACGGACACTCATGGTGTCGAGATCCGCCTGACGAAGGAAGAAACCGCCCTCGTCCGGCGAGTTGTGACAGGGTCCGCAGCTCGCGGTTTCACCATCCTCGCTGGTACGATTTGTCAGCAGACGGATGTTGTGCGGGCTTGCGTACTTCCAGCTTGGTAGTGCCTCGTAGTTCGTCAGGTCGCCAATTCCCCAAGGCTCGTATGTATCGGGGGCAATGGGTATGTGACGCAAGGTGACATACTCATACTCACGTTCCCCCGGGATCGGGTTCTTTCCGATCTTGAAACTGAGGTAAGAGGGCTCACGAATACCGGTTCCGCCTACATGGCACTTGTTGCAGTTCTTGTAGTCCTGCGAGTGGCAGACCTGGCAAGAGAGCTCGCCCCAGTGCTGATTGTGGAAGTTGTTTGCCGTTTCGGTCTCTGTACCGCTGTGGCAATCTTCACAGCGCGGCATCAGGTTCGACTCGTAGCGTGTGCCATAGACCATGCCATCACCGTGCATCTCAGCGCCCGTGTGGCACTCATTGCAACGCATCGTGTTCGGGATGTAATGCACATCAGCAGCGTATCCTTCACGCGACCCGGTGTATTCTTCCCCAACACGGCTACCGTGGCAGGCGGTGCAGTTGTCACTCTGGGACGGAGTCGAGAGGAACTCGTGACCACGGACCAGCCCACCTTTGACTGCAACAGGCCGGCTGACATGGCACTGACCACAGGTCACATGGCACTTTCCGCACTCCCCGGCGAATTCTTCTTCGATCTCAGGGTGGTTCTCGAAAGCAATGCCGGAACGTTCTTCAAAGAGCGTTTTGTAACCATTAAAGTTCGCATGCAGGCTTGTCGGGAAGTTGGCCACAATCTGTGCGTGGCATCCGCCGCAGGATTCTGCCGCCTGCTGGGTCGGATCAGCAACGATCCCTTCGTGTGCGGTAACCTTGTCGTTGACCCCGTCCGTACCGCCATGGCAGGCGACACAAGAGATGGAACCGTGACGGGACTCGAAAAAGGCATCCCCACCATTACCAGCGATCAAGACTTTTTCCCAAGCTTCCAGCTGGGGGACTTCGCCGCCTCAACCCTCGCCCGACGACGGCGGTGGCTCGTCGACGGGATCCGCAGTGGCCTGCAACATGGCTTCATCGGTATGGCAGCCGATGCAACCGTTCAGTTGTTCAGTCCCAGCGCCAGGGACATCTGAAATCAACTCGTTGTCGTTCGCACAACCGGCCAGAATCGCCAGCAGGGCAGCAATGGAAACGAGCAGGATGGTCCTCGCGGTCCAAGACGTTGGCATATCTTTCTCCTTGCGCAAAGCTTCACAATGCAGATCAAGCGACCAAGCAGGGCAGGTGTTCTGCCGGGATCTGCTTCGCGTGATTCTTCACATGAATCTGGTGGAAGAGGGGAATGAAGAGGATGGAGAAACCCCGTACGACTCACCGACAATATCTTACAATACCTACACAACCGAGTACAAGGGATTCGGGGAGCCTAAAGCTCCCGGGGAACGCGAAAATTGTTCCGCTAACTCTGCTTATAGAAAGGAGATTAATTGTGAAAATACGAACATACTAACAGCATTCTAATGTGAATAATAGTGCAAAGATAGATATTAGAAAGCCCCCCGTGAAAACGGAGGGCTAATGAAATCAATGCTTTAGCAGGGTTATTCGCCTGCGGCGCTGGAGTGCTCGATCTGCGGCCAGAACTCTTCAAAATTGAAAGCCTTATAGGTCGGGCTCTCTTCGTTGTGGCAACTGGTGCAGTTGGCACCCGGATCGGCGACCATACCGTTGGCAATCGACGCATCACGATCTTCCATGATGTTCTTCTTCCAGTATGCTCCACCAGCACCGTGGCACTGTTCACAGCTCACGCCATCTTCCGGGCTGATCTTCGCTGTCAGCGCAGCGTCCATGCCGTGGCCTGTGGTATGGCACTTCAGGCAGTCGGCATCTTCCTGCGGATTGCCGCTCTTGCCGAGGTCGGCATAGACCTTGGCGGCTTCTTCTGAAGCGAGGGTTGCGAATGCTTTGGCGTGCGGGCCTTCCTGCCACTTCTCAAAAATCATGTTGCCCTTTTCGGCTTTGTGGCACATCGCACAACGCTTCGTGCCGACAAACTCGTTGTCCTGGGCGTAGGTTGCGCCTGCTGCGACAAGCAGGAGCATGATGCTGAACAAGACGATACGACGCATACGTGAAACCTCCTTCGTCATGGTTCTTTATGAATCAATCCCTATGGAATTTGAACGTCCACTTCACCATTCATGTGCAGTGCCGGTGCGATGATGGTCATGGAAGCGTCAATCACTTCACTGTGACAATCCGCGCAGGAACCACCCTGAGGATGGGGAGCTGCCGGGGGAATCCCGTGGCAACTGCCGCACGCACGTGATGCACCGCTGTGATCCGTCCAGACAGGAGTCGCGTCTCCGTGGCAATATACCGAAGAGCAAGTAGCATTTGCCTCATTATACTGGGCAAATCCACTTCCATTTCGTGCAAGCCCTCGGAGAATAACTTCTGCACTGTTCGGAGTTTCCGAGTCAATATGACCGTTTGAACCCAAACTGCTGGGTACAATGTGGCAGGTTGCGCATGCGACCGGTTCAAACCAACCGGATTGAGGGTTCAGGTGAGCCTGGTGAACACCGATACCGGGATCGTTCACCCCTTCTGCCCAGATCCCTTCCGGTGGTGCCCAACCAGCTTGATCGGTCGGATCGGCCATGAAATCTCCATGGCAGGTGTTGCAGGAATTCGGGCCGCCTGCGTCTCCCGCATGGCACTCTGTGCTGCTGCAGGATCCGCCGAAGCTGACTCCACCAGTGACCGGAGTTGTTGAGTGGCAGACGATGCACTCCTCAAAGCTCCAGCCGCTCTCACGGACCGTCTGGGTGTGCTCCATCGCAGTCGTGAAAAGAACCTGATGGCTTTCTCCGTTGTGGCAACGGTAGCAGGAACGAACCGATGTCCCATTCACGCCGGAGGCTTGACCGTTTAACCGTGTCACACCGTTTGCCGTTGTCCCGTGGCAGGTAACACACTCCGAGAAGTCGTACTCATTCTCGACGAGGTAACTACCGTGGTTCTCAAGGTCGCCGAAGGCATGGTAGTCGCCATCGGGCTCAACATAGTCCGGATTGGTCTCGCTGCCACAACCTGCGGTGAACAGCACCAGCAGGCCCAACATCAGGGCGAGCGTTCCGCTCCGAAGAATCAGTCCTGTCATCTTCATCTCACCCTCCTTACTCGTGGCAGCGTGCGCAGGTGGGATCGTCTCCGCCAACATCATGGCAGGAGAGGCAGGTCTCACCAAACGCCCGTGCTTCATCTACATGATCCCCACCATCGTTGAAGTTGGCATAGCCTGGGCCCAAAGGATGGGGCAGGGGTGCCATCGCACGGTGGCAGTCGGTGCAGTAGCTGCGTGTCTCGTGGCAAACGAGGCAGTCGGAACCCATGGAGGCTTCGACAAAGTGGTTGAACTCCCATCCTGCCGGGTGGGGCTTACCATCGAGCAGCTCGCCCTGGTGGCATTCGTCGCAGGTTGCCTGGGTGTGGCAGCTTGCGCAGTCCGCTGTGCCGAAACTCGCTTCAAGACCATGGTCACCATGCCAGCTGGCCAGCTTGTGATCCCACGGCTGCGGGCTTTCACCCTGGTGGCAGATGCCACATTCCAGCGAGGCATTCTGCACCATGTGGCAGCTCTGGCAGTCGTTCATCGCGATCATCGACGGTTCCTGACCCATCTCAGTGATGGTACCGTGGCACTGGTCGCAGTTGACCTTGGCTTCGTTGTGGATGTTGTGGGCAAAGCCCTCGTACATCCCGTGCACCCCAGGCCAGGCTACTGGATTATCAGGATCGACATGGCAAGTGCCGCAGGCGTCAAAATCATCGACTTCCACATGGCACATGGAGCAGACATCATGATCCGGCATGGCACGTTCACCAACACCCAGAGAGCGGATGCCATCGTGACAGTCGGTGCAACCCATTTCCATGTCTGCGACGTGCAACCCATGATCAAAATGAAGGGTTGTTTTCTGTTCTGGCTTGCTGAAGCCGAGCGTGGCGGCCAGGACAAGCAGAACAATCAGGAGAAGGGAATAGTTCCGGTTCATCACCGTGTCCTCCCCGTATCAAAACGCCATGTAAGACCGCCAAGACCACGGCGGTCGTTGTCAAACTGAGGCGTCTGGTAGATCTGGTACTCGCCTGACAGGGTGACCGACGGCAGCTGGGCCGGAGTGTAACGCAGGCCTGCATGGACCATCGTCAACTCGTCGTTCTCAATGTCGAAGGCATCCCACTCGTAGGAGACCATCTGACCGTAAGCATACATCTCGACCCCGTGCATCGGGGCATATCTCAGGCTGACCCAGGGGCCAGAGCTGATGGCACGGTCGCCACCACTCATCCGGTAACCGACCTGGCCAACCGGGGTAGTAACCACTGGACCTGCCCGATACCCGCCCTTGCCACCAGCGGTCAGATAGGCGCCTTCAAGGCCAACACCCCAGCGCTCAGCGACCAGCATTCTGTCCACCGCGAAACGGAGACGGATGCTTGTGCTGGTGCTGAAGCCATTGAACCAGGATTCGTCGGCAACGTTCGGTGTGTAGATGCCTAGTTCCGCAAGGGTGTTCCAGTCGTGCGTCAGATAACGTGCACGGCTCATCCATTTGCGCAGCATCGTGCCGCCGGGACGAAGGTGGACGGTGTTGAACCAGCTCGCGCCTGTCATCCATGTGTGGTACGTGTGCAGCCCGACCAACTGACGGGTCAGGCCGATCTCTTCACGTTGCTGCGAGGTGAAGGAGACAGCCATCCTGCCCTTGTCGGCAATCAGGCAATTTGCCGGGGAGATGTCAATGCGACCGCCGAAGCTCATCGCTTTGGCTGGATCCTCGAACTCAAACAAACGATTCATTGGACCCATCAGGCCAGCAAAAAGCTTCACCCCGATCATCCGGTTGATCCGGTAGCCAACCTGGGCACCATCGAGTACAC
This sequence comes from bacterium, assembly GCA_020444265.1. Classification (GTDB taxonomy): domain Bacteria; phylum Electryoneota; class Electryoneia; order Electryoneales; family Electryoneaceae; genus JAHLLH01. The sequence continues at coordinate 88,418 of JAHLLH010000005.1, read as the reverse complement.
CCAGGGCCACACCATCATACAGGAAAAAGCGCCCGGCACGTCCGGTCAGGGCCGACCCCAGCTTGCTGTACTGGATGTACCCTTTGTAAAAACGAGCTTCACCGGAAGTGGAAAAATCGTCCGCATTGTCGCCGAGATACCCGCCGGAGAAATGGACCGACAGGGGACCACCAGTCTGGTAGAGCGAGAGACGTGTGCTCTGCTGAAGCCAGAAATGGTTCTCGTTCTGGGCATCGTTGTACGCGTAACCATTCGCGCCAACGGAACCCATCAGGCGGATGCCGGCGTGTGCGGGGGAGACCGCCAACCCGAGCAGCAGGACTGCTGCCAGGACCAGGGCCATGGACCGTTCACACCCTCGCTTCATACTCCCTCCTTACCTCACCCCGGCTCCCAGGCCGGATCAACTGCTGGCGACCAGTGACGAATCTCGAAGGGTTGATCATTTCCCGGAATTGTACTCGCGGGTGCAACCCTGTTTGTACTCGCCACATCTTGTGAATAGTATAGCGAATATCTTAAAGCCGTACAAGAGCTAAGTAGTTAATAAGTATAAAGTTAGGAACCCCAAACTTCCTTATTCAAGCCCAAGGATATCCTTTGCAAGATCAGGATGATGGACCGCACGACCGTGATCCTCTCGCGCCAGCATGCCCGGTCCTGCGACGGGGGGGTGGAGTTTCAGTTCGCGGACCAACTCGCCGCGGACAAATTTCCAGTCGTCGATGACCTCTTGCTCGTGGCATGCAAAACAGAAGTCATCCGTCGGGGAGGCATAGCCCTCGCTACCATCATGGCAGTCGGTGCAACCCATAGCAGCATCGGCCATCGGACTTGGCGCGGAGTCGACCCCATCTACCTCACCCAGGTAGAGGCTGCGTGAGGGGAGGTGGCAGGGGGCGCAGTTGTCTTGCGCTTCAGCAACCTCACTATCATGGTGACACGTTGCGCAGCTTTGTTCGACAGGTCGACGGCGGCCGTGGGCCGTATCCTCGGGCTCCCCGCCCACATGGCACGTGGTGCAGACAATAGTGCGTTCACTCAGGTGAGCGGAATGGTCAAATGCGGAGAGCTCAGTCCCGACTTCGATGCCTTCAATCCCGTTGTGGCAGGTGAGGCACGCACGGCTACCGGCAGGCACTTTTGTGCTGCTGGTGGCGACACCGGATTGGTTCAACACCTTCTCAACCTGAGCAAGGATTAGTTGTGCATACTCCGGGTTGTGCCAGGCTCCGCCGCTCTTCAGCAATGCGAGGTCATGACGTGCATCCTCGATCCTGGGATGGGCTCCCGCCTGTCGCAGACGCCTTTCGAGTGTGCTGATCCGTCGACCAAACCCCTCTTTCCAGTTGTCCGCCAACTTCTTGTAGGATTCTGCGTGGCAAGGTTCGCAGGTGTTGTCGCCGATACGTGCCTCAGCAGTCATTGAGAAGGGATCCTTGTGGCAGGATATACAGGCGACACCACTCTCGAACATCACATCGGGATGCTCGCCTTCGACCAACCTGGACCCCTGGCCCTTGTAGATTGCCAGCTTGGGGGCATGCGGATCGCTGTGGCAGCTTGAGCAACTCCCGGATACCGTCTGTTCGAGGTCAGGCTGGTGGTGCTCGATCGGGTCATGGCAACGCTGGCAGTCGACTTTGCGCTTTTCGATGTGCCATTCGTGGATAAACTCGAGGTCATCGAATCGCTCGATATGATCCACCTCGCTGTGGCAGGCACCGCAGCGTTCCTTGCGCACGAGCCCCTCACCCTGCCACATCGGTTGGTGACAGGTCTGGCAGGGGACATCCTGCTGTGCGATCTGGGTGTGATCATATTTCGCCTGGTCGGCGGTAGGTGCATCATGGCACTTGGTGCAGCTTGCCAATTCGGCCCGATCTTCCTTCTCCAGGTTCTTGAAATGGCAGAGGAAACAGGTGGTCGGGGTAATCGAAATATGTTCGCCCTGTACAATCTGCGAATGGCAGGAGGTACAGCGCAGTTGTCGTCCACGTCGTTTCTCGGTCAAGTGCGGGGTATGATCAAAGTGAACTCCATTTTCCATGGTGATTTTACCGTCCAATAGACGGGTTTCATGGCATTGCAGACAGTTTTTGTCATCAATCTCAGCCCATGGCTTGGATCGTTTGTAGAGACCCGTTGCATAGTTGACCAGCATGGATAAAGCAGTGAATTTAGTCTCAATGAAGCCGGAAACACCTTCCTTCGCATGGCAGGCCATGCAAGAGATCTCATCATGACTGGAGGTCTTCCACGCTTCGATGTAGGGTTCCATAAGGTGACATGAACCGCAAAACTGCGGTTGGGAGGTCGTCTCGACAAAGGCGAAGAGGACGACAAACGTCAGGATGAAGGCAGCGATGGTCAGCATCGTGATTTTACGCCAACCGAGGCGGAAGAGACGGCGAAAGCCTTCTGCGACCAGAAAGAAAGGAAGCTTGAATACTTCCCACAGCGCGCTCAGAAATTCTTTGAACAGGTTGTTCATCTTTCGGACCTGACGTTATGCCTTCCTGTTTTTCTTGTAGATAGGAAAGCGGTCTGTAAAACGAAACGATGGGGAACGGTTGAGTCTTTGCTCATCCACCCCCCACGGGTCGTGAAGCTTGCTTGTCAGAAAGAAGGGGCCGGACAACCCACTTCCGGGTTCGTCCGGCCCCCCCATGACGATCTACTACTCAGACAGGGCCAGTGTTACTTGGCGGCCTGTTCGTTACCGTACGCAATCGCGTTGTCCAGCAGCGAGTTGGCATAGGTCGGGTTGTGAAGACCCATGGAGCCATCACCAATGATGAAGAAGGCTGCATAGGCGACTTCACGCTGCCAAGGCTCTGCGTTGTCGCGGTTGTCTGCATCCCAGTTCTCTTCCATCTCGACGTGATCGGTGTAGCCGAGGAGGACTGCGATCTGGTCCATCTTGCCTGTGATTTCCGTATTGAGGTCAGCACGGAAGGCTTCGATCTCAGTCATGCTGCTGTGGCAGCTTGTGCAGGAACCAACTTCAGGCTCGAAGGTGTGGAACGCATGTTCCTGAACTTCACCATGAACTTCAGCATCACGGACCATGTGGCAACCCACGCAGCCGTTCTCGACGCCAGTGTGGTTGAAGCCTTCGTTCAAGCGGGCGTACTCATAACCCGGGATCTCGTACGAGCCGTTGCCGATGAGCATGTCACCCTGGGCGCTGTGGTGCGGACCGAAGTGGCTGGAACCATTTTCGATCTGACCCTGGACGTTGGCTGCATCGCGACGTGCGTGGTGGCACTGCACACAGACCTGGCCATTGCCGAGACCGGTAATGGTCGGGACATCGCCTTCATCATCCGCGATGTAGCTAAGCTGCTCGTCACCGAGGTCACGGATCTGGGCGGCGTTGCCGGCGCTGTGCGGATCGTGGCAGGTCACACAACCGACGAAGCTCTGCTCCTCCGGGAACTCATAATCGGCATAACGCGGATCATGTTCGCGGATGAAGCCTTCGCTCGTGTGGCAGCCATCGCATGACGGGTTGTGCGTGTAGTGCTCTTCGTTGAAGAGCTCGATGTCGGCATCAACAACGTTGCCGTGACCGGACTCCAGCCACTCTTCCAGCTGACCACCGTGACAGGGGTTGCAGGAGGAGGTGCTGTTGCCGTCGGCATCGTTGTGCGTCGAGAAGGAGATCTCCGGCCTGTGCGCGTTAAATGTCGGGCCCAGGGGACCGTGGCACGCTTCGCACTGGACGCCTTCGAGGGCGTGACGGCGCATCTCAGCTTCTTCGCCTTCAACACCAACATAGTCGTCGTAACCGTACATGTCCGGACCGTAGTTGCCTTCGGCAATTTCAGTGTCGCCAAAAGCAACTTCAGAATCGAATCCGGTTGTGTGGCACTTGACGCAGTAGAGATTCGAGCGATCTTCTTCTTCGAGATTCGCATAGGCATTCACGTGCCCAGTGCTCTCCCACTGCGTAACTGTACCGCTGTGGCAATGCATACAATCTTCGCCCATGTTCCCGAGGAAAGTGTACTCAGAAACAGTGGCATCTTCGCCCGCGGGGCCCATCGGGCCTTCCGGACCCTGGGGACCCTCGGGGCCCTGCTCGCCTTCGCAGCCGACAAAAACGACGGCCAGGAGGAGGGAAAGCAAGAGGACCAACAGATGAGTCTTCTTCATGGTTCTACTCCCTTGTGACAAACCCACGTACCCACAAAAAGGTTCTTTTGAAAGGAACAAGCCTTTCTTCTGGCGACAGAAAGTAAACCCCTAATTCCAATGAAGTCAATAAGTTAGGGAACCCTAATTATTAGTTTCACAATCCCTTTCCCTATTTGGGAGGGGTAATTCCAACCGACGACGAGACTTTCACTTCTGAAGACATAGAACGGAGGGGCAAACAATCATGCGAGATTCAGCGCTTTTGCGTGACCTAACTTCTTGCCGTTTATGAGTGTAGGCTAAACATTAAGAGGTCTCTCTTTTTGGCTCCGGGAGAGACTTGACACTTCTGTGACAATTCCTTCGCGAAGAGAATTCAGGTGGTGTTTTGTCAGGTCAATCCAAAAATTTGAGTTCGGTTTGGCGAAACTGGAGAGAATTGCGCGGGGGGTAGAAGGGGCTGTAGCCCAAGGTTTATCCCCGTTTTTAATGAATATCTCATGATACTGTAACAATTTGTGCTACCTTACAAACTACCTTTCAGGCGGGTGAATGCGTCTATTTCTTCTACGGCATGGTTTGGCTGGACAGTTCGGAGATCCGGCCTGGCCCGATGATCGTCTCCGACCCCTGACCAATCGGGGTGTGGATCGGTTGAACCGGCACATGGCCGCCTTGGCCACCCTGGGCTTGGCCGTCGATCAGATCCTGACTAGCGATTTTGTCCGGGCACGTCAGACGGCTGAGATTGCAGCCAAATGGCTTGGAACACCGGGGCTGGTTGAAACCGAGTCGCTTCACCCCTGGGAGCATCCGAGAGAAGTCGAGGCCGAACTGCAAAAGGGTGCAGGGACGGCAAAGACGGTGATGTTGGTCGGGCACGAACCCCAGATGTCGACCCTGGTCTCCTGGTTCCTTGCCGGGGATGATTCAATCGATGTCCGTTTCAAAAAGGGTGCGGTCGTCCGTATCGATTTTGATGGACTCCCATCTGCGGGGGAGGGGCAGTTGATCTACATGTTGCCTCCACGTGTGATGGACCAGCTGCTTCGAGATGAGATCTCTATAGAAGAGTAACAGCGGGATGCAGGACGATGGACGAGAACGTGCAGCAGGATGGCGGGGCGGCAACGAATCTGGAACAACGTCAGGAAGCGATGGCTTCAGATGAGGTCAAGGCATCCGCTCTTGCGAGTTCCGCACCCGTTCGACCAGCTCCTCGGCGTACTCCACCTCCTCCTGCTGAGCGGATCACCGTAGAAACCGGACTCGATCCCCTTCCACCCAGGCCTGAGTCCGGGGAGTGGGATCTCAATGATCCTCATCTTTACCTCAATCGTGAGATCACCTGGCTCAGTTTCAACCGTCGCGTATTGTTCGAGGCGGAAAACCCCACTAATCCCCTGCTGGAACGGATCAAGTTTCTCGCTATCGTCTCGTCCAACACCGATGAGTTTTTTATGAAACGCATCGGCGGGTTGAAACAGCTTGTCGAGGCGGGAATCGAGGATCTCAGTGCGGACGGCCGCCGTCCAATCGAGCAGATCAATCAGTGTTTCCATCTGATCGAGGCTATCGAACGGGAAAAGTCGCACATCTGCACAGCGTTGTTGCGTCAATTGAGGCGCAACCATGTCCATCTACTCGACTACGAGGACCTCGAGGAAGCGGAAGTTGAGCTGCTGAGAGAGCAGTTCGTCGAGAATATCTTCCCCCTGATCATTCCGCAGGGTGTCGGCCCGGCCCATCCCTTTCCCTTCATCAGCAACCTCTCGCTCAACCTGCTTGTCACCGTCCAGCACCGCTCGCATGGTGAGTTGTCAATGGCGCGCGTCAAGGTGCCGGTCGGTCCCGATGTTCCTCGTCTGACACGGATTGGGGAGACGCAGCGATTTGTCCTTGTCGAAGAGGTGATCCGCAACAACCTGGACATCCTTTTCCCCTCGGTGAACATCGTCTCCTGCGACCTTTTCCGTGTGACTCGCAATGCGAACACGGAGAAGGATGAGGAGAAGGCGGACGATCTGCTCGAATTAATCGAGACCGAACTACGCGACCGAAAGTTTGCACCGATTGTCCGTTTGCAAGTCGAAAAATCGATGAACGAGCTGCACCGCAGGATGATGGCGGACTCGCTCGAGTTGACAGAAGAGGATATTTTCGAAATCGAAGGGATGGTGGGGAAGAAGGATCTGATGGAGTTTTTCCAGTTGCCTTTGCCCAACCTCAAGTTCAAGAGCCATTACCCGATCGATCCCCCTCGTTTCAAGTATGGCAACAGCATCTTCCAGGTGCTGCGTGATGAGGGTCCGGTCCTGCTGTATCATCCCTACGAATCCTTCTCAAACTCGGTGGAGCGTTTCGTGCGTGAAGCGAGTGTCGATCCGGATGTCCGCGCGATCAAGATGACCCTCTACCGTACCTCTGCCGATTCGAAGGTGATTGAGCACCTGATTACTGCCGCCAAAAACGAGAAGCAGGTGGCGGTGGTCATCGAGCTGAAGGCACGATTCGACGAGGAAGCAAACATCCAGTGGGCGACACGTCTCGAGGAAAAGGGCATCCATGTCACCTATGGTGTCATCGGCTTCAAGACACACGCCAAGATGATCCTCGTCGTCCGAAAGGAGCACAAGGGATTCCGTACCTACAGCCATGTGGGGACAGGCAATTATCACTCCGGCACAGCACGCCTCTACACCGACCTCGGTATGCTGACCTGCGACCAGGAAATTGCGCATGACCTGAACGAGATTTTCAATTTCCTGACAACGGGGTACACCCCGACACGGAAATACAACAAGGTGTTGATGGCGCCGAGCACGTTGAAACGTGAGCTGATCGCCAAAATTGACCGTGAGGTGCAACATCAGAAGGAGGGCCGTGAGGGGCTGATCCAGATGAAGCTCAACGCCCTCGAGGATATGGACATCACCCGTTCCCTCTACCGCGCTTCGCAGGCGGGGGTCAAGGTGGACCTGATTGTGCGCGATACCTGCCGCCTGCGACCAGGTGTGGAAGGCTTGTCGGACAACATCCGTGTCGTCAGCATCGTGGGCCGTTTCCTCGAGCACGCGCGTCTCTTCTACTTCAAGAACGATGGCGAGGAGGAGTATTACATCAGCAGTGCCGATGCAATGCGTCGCAACCTCGAGCATCGTGTCGAGGTGACGGTCCCGGTCGAGGACGAAGCCTTGCGTGGTGAAATCCGCAAGCTATTGGACATTCAACTCCGACCCGACATGACCCGCTGGGAGATGCACGGGGATGGCACCCATGAACTCGTCCTGCGCAGCAACGGCAAGCTCCAGAAGGACGCCCAGCAAACCCTGATCGCTATCGCCGACAAACGACACAAGCACGCCGAAAAGCTCAAGAAGATCCAGTCGAAAGGCAAATCGAAGAAGGAGAACTGGGCGGGGTATCTGAATACCTGATTTTGCATCAGAGGGTCTGACCTGACCGGAATGAACCATTTCCTCCTCGCAGCCTTGCAGGCAGCTTATCATCGCTAGTCCTTCACAAAGAAAACAAGACGAATCTATCTCTGGTGTGGAATACAGTGTCTATATTAGATATCAATCTGATGGCTTTCTGATGGGGCACTAGTATGAACGTTAGGATCAGGGTTGTTCTTCTATGTGTTGCATTCAGCTATGCTTCTCTACTGCCAAAGCAGTTGAAAGCCGCTGTTCTCAATGTTCCCTCAGAATACAGAAGCATTCAAACCGCAGTTATTAATTCTTCGCCAAACGATACGATTGCCATAGCACCAGGCGTGTATAATGAATCGATTACCATTTTCGAGCATAGCCTATTCATAGCTGGCGTTAATTATTTAGCTGGTGATACGACTCAAAACAGTCTTGTGCTGTTGCGCGGTCCTCAGAGTTTTCCCATCTCGCGTGCGATCCGAATTCATTTGAATCACAGCGAACAGGTTACCCTTGCCGGGTTAACGATTCAGGATTGCTATGGGCTGCCGAGTGATAGTGGGACAGCCATTTTTTCCGATGGACCATCTTTGAGATTGGATCAAGTTAACATTCGAAACAATCAGTCTGGCATCGGCGCAGTGTATATCCAGGGATGGGAAACGGAAGCGGTCCTTCATTCGTGCACTTTCGACAGTAATACGACGACATTTGAAGTGGGCGCCTTAGCAGCGCATGTGGGTAGAGTGTTTATAAATATGTGCACCTTTCGAATGAATACTTCAATGAATGGTGCTGCATCGATCGGAAGTCGTACGTCCAATTTCCGCCTGCAGAAAAGCGTATTCCGCCGAAATGACTCTGGACCACTTTATGGTGCGGTGACTTTGTTCGATGGCGATGCCGATACCCAGGAAGGGCAGTGGATCATCGAAGGAAATCATTTTATCGAAAATGTGAGTGGTGTAGGGGCGTGCTTGCAATCTCACTTCCTGGATACGGTGCATGTGCGAGATAATATCTTCGAACTGAATTCAGCTTATCGTGATGATGCTGCAGGTGCCCCTGGCTATGGAGGAGCCCTGGACCTTGTTGGCAATGATCAAGTGAGGGTTGAGGGGAACAAGTTTATTGGGAATCTGGCTGATTACTGCGGAGCGGCCCTCGCTGTCAGTTCGGATGGCATAATAGCGAACAATCAATTTATCGGAAATCGTGCCCCGAACCTGCCCATCCTTATCCAGTACAGGGTAAACGGCAACACGTCAAAGATCCTTTTCATGAGTAACCTGCTAAGGGGCAACAAAGAGTATTTACTCCCGGGTGGGATTCGACGATATTCGATGTTGATGTATCCTGGGAATAGGGGGCAACTGGAAATAAAGGAGTGTTCTTTCGAAGCAAATCAGGGAAGCGTAGTCAAGAATGGTGTGGATAGCTGGGTCATCGCGACACACAATTACTGGGGTGATTCTAGCGGGCCATTTCAGCCTGAAACCAATTCTGCTGGCCAGGGTGATACGTTGCTGGATACGTCAGTACCCTATTTACCTTTCCTGAGAGCTACTACCTTTTTACCTTCTCTTTCTGTGCAGGATACTAATTGTGATTTTGGCGCACTATCTCTTGGTGAACCAGCAAGTTGGGAGTGGGAGGTTATCAATGCGGGGGTGGATGACCTGCTTATCAGTCTGCAAAACCAGCCTCGTCCTGGGATATGGATTGATATCCCAGATACATTGAGCATTGATGATCTTAATACCTCACATGTATCTGTTGTCTGCCAACCTCGTGAAGCTGGAATCCTGACTGATACATTGATTTTTGAAACCAATGATCAGGACCACCCAATCATAAGGCTCTATATACGTGCTGAAATCCAAACTTCTTCACTGGCTCCAGAAGAAAGTATGCCGATCAAGTTTGATGTCTCGCCTGTATTTCCCAACCCCTTTAACCCGACTGCGACTGTCATGGTGACGATGCCCAGCGCGGGCCCATTGCTCCTTGAAGCATTTGATCTATTGGGTCGAAGGGTAGCACTGCTTCATCATGGACGATCCTCCCCGGGACAACACCGGTTTGTTTTCGACGGTTCGCTTCTGCCCAGCGGACTCTACTTCATTCGCGCCACCACCCCCACCGATGGCGACCGCATCCAGAAAGTGATGCTGGTGAAATAGGAGAGTCTAACAGGTACATGAATATCAAAGGAGTATGAGTTGTAGTATCGTTTCTACTTGACATCCCCCCCCCCCCTAGGTGGTAGAATTAGTGAGGTTGTATAACATTTAGGGGGTAAGAGATGAAGAAGACTTGGGTTCTAATCGTGGGATTGTTACTACTCCTTTCTACAGTTCAAACACAAGCAATGGATTTTAGTGGATCAATGACCTATCCATACGGTCGAGCAGAATCCGATGATGTCGATAGTAATGACTACCCCGGAACTGTCGAGCAACATTTGGATGGAACATCAGCGACTTTTCCAGTTGGAGGTTACACCCTACTTCGATTCACGATTCATATTAGTGGAGGGGGAGAATGGAGCAACCTTCAAATCGTCGAAACCAATGGTGGAACTGCTGATTACAGTTACACATACCCGTCCAAGGTTGTTTTTACCTACTACGAATTAGAAGCATATTGGTACAATGGTGGCAGCGGAACAGGGGATTACTCCATAACGTGGTAAACATCTGCGACCTATACAATAAACCGCCCCCAGCTTCAGGGGGCGGTTTGTCCTAAACGGAGTGAAAATGATCCAGACTGCACTCGGAAAATTATTCTTGAGTATTGCGCTGGTATTCACTATCTGCTTTTCGTTAAGTGCATCCGTGTTGTATGTGCCTTCGTCTTTCCCAACTATTCAAGAGGCGATTCATTCATCTTCGACTACTTTAGATGATACAATCCTGGTGGAACCTGGAATCTACTACGAGTCGCTTACAATTGATCATAAGACGCTAACAATCGCATCCCGTTTCATCATAGATGGTGACACATCTTGGATCCGACAAACGGCAATTGATGGTGATGGGAGTTATCGTGCGCTCGAGATCCTGGGAAATGGGGATCAACGAGTGAAGTTGATTGGTCTTACAGTTCAAAATGCATACGTGGACACTAATCTGCAATTAACAGGTGGTGGAATCTATTCGTTTAAAACCAATATTATAATTGATGAATGCCATTTTTTCGGTAATACAGCTTTTAATGGGAGTGTCGTATTTCTCGATAGTGCCACAGTAATCGTACAAAGAAGTATCATTGCGCAAAATTACGCAAATCCTCACTTGTTCAATTTTCTCGTCCGAAGCGATTCTATCCTTGTCGAGGAGTCCGTGTTCAGTCAAAACACGGGGACTGGCTTACGTGTATTAGGTTGTGGGACTGTGAGAAACAATTCTTTTCAAGACAACAGTTCACTAACGAACGGTGGCGGGTTGGGTGTAAGCGGAGACTCGTGGACTGTGATGGAGAACCAGTTTATTAATAATCAGGCCTACCTCGGAGGTGGCCTGGCAATTACGAATGTTGATTCGATTCTCATTGCGAACAACCGTTTTATTCAAAATGAAGCGATAGATGAACCTGGTGTCGTATCGGGAAGCGGAGGTGCAATCCTATTACTCCTTGGACGCCATACCTCGATTGTGAACAATTATTTCACGCAGAATATTTCACCAGAGGCTGCCGCAATCTTTGCAGGTGGTTCTGCTACAATTGTTAACAATGCTTTTTTGGACAACAGGGGCAAGTTTTCAGGATTGATTTCGGTCCAGCCGGTAAATTCCTCGTCAGGGCATGTTGTTCTGAGGCGCAACTTCATTGGAGGGAACAGTATCGATCCATCTATACCCTCACCTACTGAATGTGGAACGCTATTTGGTGTACAGTCCCCCTGTTCGCTGACTATCGAAGAGGTCGATTTCATTCAAAACACAGGCCCTGTCATTCAGTACCCCAGCGCTGGCCTTCACTTACAGGGCAACTACTGGGGTGATGCCAGCGGACCCTTCCATCCACAAAACAACCCAGAGGGTTTAGGAGATACGGTTCTGGTCTGGTTGCCCACCTACGTGGAACCCTGGTCGACCGAGCATTTCTGGGCGGCGAATGTGGAGCCGGATACGAACTGTCTCGACTTCGGGATGGTCGAAATTGGCGATGACGTGACCCTGCCGCTGGTGCTGACCAATACGGGGGTGGAGACGCTTGTCGTGCGAGGTGGATTGTGGGAAGATGTTTCCTTCTCGTTTGAGCTGGGGGCGGATTCGCTGGTGCTGGCGTCCGAGGAAACGGCCACTGTTCAAGTACGCTTCACACCGCAGGACGATCAGCCCCATCTCGACAGCCTCCGTTTCGACTGCAATGATCCAGCTCCGATCCCGGAAGCGATCGAGTTACGCGGCAACGTCAGTGCTGCCACCCCCGATCTGCCTGACCAGGGGAGTTTGCCCGCTACATTCAAGGTCACTGCTCCGTACCCCAACCCCTTTAACCCATCCACACGCTTCCAGGTCGAGCTTCCTCGTCCGGGGCTTCTTCGCGTTGAGGTCTTCGACCTGCTGGGCAGAAGGGTGGTCAGTTTACATGAGGGGCGTGCTACCGCAGATGTCCACAACTTCACTTTCGATGGTTCATCCTACCCCAGCGGACTCTACTTCATTCGCGCCACCACCCCCACCGATGGCGACCGCATCCAGAAAGTGATGCTGGTGAAATAATCCCGGTTGACGCTCGCAACTCATCCACTCATCCCTGCCAATCGACTCTCCGCACATTATTCCTGTAAAAATCGTTGTATCTTATCCTCCTGTCTTTATGCGATCTCGCAGACCCCTACACCGCCAGGACACAGTTCGATGAAGCAGCCACACGGCAAGACGACCACCTCACCGGAATACGCCATCGTTGACCTCGGTTCCAACAGCTTTCACCTCGTGGTGGCAAAGCTGGTGGGCAGCCAATTGCGTGTGCTCGACCGGATGAAGGAGGTCATCAAGCTGGGGGAGGGGCTGCAGCCGGATGGCAGCATCTCGCCGGAGCATCACGGGAAGGCGGTACGTGTCCTGACCGATTTCGGGCAGCGGATCAAGGGGTTCGAGTCGGAACAGGTGCGTGTCATCGGCACCAGCGCACTGCGCAACGCGAAGAAGGCAAAGGGCTTTATCGACCAGGCGGAAAGTCTGCTCGGTTTTCCGCTCGAGGTGATCAGCGGGCAGGAAGAAGCACGGCTGATCTACCTGGGTGTGACCCTCGGTTTGCAAGCGGCAGACCGTCGCCAACTGGTCATCGACATCGGCGGTGGATCGACCGAACTGATCCTCGGCAAGTCCGGTGTGCCAACCGCGCTGGACAGCATCGAGATTGGCAACATCTCGCTCAGCAAAAGGGTGTTCGGTGACAACGATTTAACCACCTCGCTTTTTCTGAATGCTGTCCAGGAGGTAGACCGGAGGTTGCTCGCTTCCAACCTTTTGCAGGACGGAATCGAGACCGACTGGGAAATCGCGATTGGCGCGTCAGGTACGATGCGTGCGATGGAAACCATCCTGAAAAACCTAGGCCTGGTTAAGCAGGGGGTGACACGGAAGGGGCTGGAAACCATCATCGACACCGTCATCCAGCATGGTGGCATGAAAAAGATGATGATCAACGGGCTCAATCCAGAACGAGCCGGCACCTTCCCCGGCGCTCTCGCCATTCTGTTCGCCCTCTTCCAGCGCTTCAACATCAACTACATGCAGGTCTCGCAAAGTGGGATTCGGGAGGGGCTGCTCTATGACCTCGCGAAGGTGTCCCATTTCCATGATCGTCGCAGCGAGACGCTGTTGCAGATGATGGACTATTACGGTGTCGACAAGGGGCAGGCACAGCGGATCGAGCAGTTTATCCAACACTACCTGCCGCAGATCACCCCGGCGATCGAGCTGGATAAAAAGAAGGCATCGCTGCTGCTGACGTCCGCTGCCAAGCTGCATGAGATCGGGAAATCCATCTCGTTCCGTGGCTATCACAAACACGGCGCCTACATCGCACGCTATACCACCATGCCGGGATTCACGAAACGTGAACAGGGGCAAGTTGGCTTCCTGATCCTGAATCAGCGGAAACGTCTCAAAACCGAGTTAAGCCCCGAAGAGTTTCATCTCGATTGGGGGCTGGTGGCCTTGTTCCGTCTCGCACATCTTTTTAACCGTCACCGCAATGACAGCGCAACCCCCATTGAGACCATGAGCTGGGACAATAAATCCTTCACCATCACTATGCCGAAAGCCTGGCTCGATGAACATCCCCTCTTCGCGAAAGATCTCAACCGTGAGAAGAGGTACTTCAAGGATGTGGGCGTGGAGGTTCTTGTAAACGGGGTATGAGAAAATCACCACACCAGCCAGTATCAATGGCCAGCGTGGTGGGCTGGATCGATTCAAATCCTGCAGTCCAGACTTTGTTTCCTACCAGCCTTTTCGCCGCAGTACGTCAGCAATTTCATCCTGCATGCGTTTCTCGACAAGGACAATTCTTCGAGTCTTCGCTTCCTCGATATGGGTCAGCAGGGTGGAGATGTCGGCCGGTTTCTCGAGGAACTCGAGCGCCCCCTCTTTGACCGCTTCGATCCCCGTTTTCAGGGTGCCTCGTCCCGAGAGGAAGATGACCTGCAATTCCGGTTGTTCGGCCAGCAGCTTTTTCAGGGTCTCGATGCCGTCCATACCGGGCATTTCGAGGTCGAGCACGACGGCATCATAGTTTCCCCCGCCACTGCGTTCGAGGGCTTCGTTGCCGGTGGAGCAGGTGTCGACAGTCAACCCACGTCCCGCCAATCGTTCCGCCAGCAGCTCGACAAAATCCTTCTCGTCATCCACCAGCAGCACACGTGTCCGGTCTTCATCCATAATTCTATCCTCCTGATGTAACCGGCAGGTCGCCGGTTACCTCCTTCACTCCTGGGTTCCACCCACACGCGGCAGAACAACCTCGAGACAGCCGGGGTCGTCTGCATCGATCATTGCCTTGCCACCGATCTGATCGGCAAGGACGTGAATCACAGCCAGACGATCACCTCCACCTTCGACAGAGGCAAGATCATGCCCAGCAATTGAGATGCTAGTGCTGTTTTCCTCTTCGACAAGGTCGAGGGTGACGTCACCGCCGTCGCTGTAGGAATCCATCACCAGCAGCAGCGCATGGTAAAGCAGATGATAAAGCGTTACCGGGTTGGCTTCGACCATGTGCCCGGTTTGTTCCGGGTCGAAGATGACCTGAATGCGTCGCCGCGATGCCATCCGTTCCATCAGCACCAGCAACGTCGAGAAGACGAGGGCGAGATCTTCCTGACGCACTGGATCGTCGGTCGTGTGGCCAAGGGTGTTCAATTTACGGACGATGGTCACACCGCGTTTCGTCTGATGGGCGAGACGACCCTGAACCATCTCAAGGCGGGCTGGGTCAATCGCAACACCACGTTCCACGGCGATCAGCATGTCCTCGATCAGACCTGAGACCTGGTCGATCGTAGAAAGCACATTGCTAAGATCATGCGAAACACTTGCGGTGACCGCTCCCATGAAGGCGAGGGCATCATGATCAGCGTGTGGAGTTGGCCCTTCACTCATGGGGCATATCTCCGAGGTGAACGACCTCGTTCACCTTCTCAATGAGGCTGTCGATAGAGAAGGGTTTCAGCAGAAGGCCATCGGCACGTTCAACCATCTGCTGACTGGAGTCATCACTGCTGCCATGCCCCGTGATCAGGACCACCTTGATGTCTGGGAATTCTTCACGCAATGTCTGCATCACCTCGATGCCACTCATGATCGGCATTTTCAGGTCGGCGACAACCACATCAAAATGACCTTGTCGGACACGTTCCAGCGCATCGCGCCCATTGCTGGCAGCCTCCGCCTGGATGCCACGTATTTCAAGCCGTTCCACCAGGGTGGTGACCAGCTCCAGCTCATCGTCGATGAGCAGCAGGTTCAGGTTTTTCATGTTCACTCCATGGTCGCAACGGCTTTAATCGGGATCAGGACGACAAAGGTTGACCCTTCTCCCTCGCGGCTTTCCACCTTGATCTCACCACCCAGTTTCTGCACCAGGCCATACGTAATCGACAGGCCTAACCCGGTCCCAAATTGTCCCTTGGTCGAGAAGAAGGGTTCGAAGATGTGCTGCAAATTTTCCTCGGAAATACCAGACCCACTATCTCGAACACGGACCGCTACATAGGCATGATTCTGCCGTTCCACCGAAAGGGCGATCTGCCCGCCCCGTTCCACTGCACCAAAGGCGTTGTTGACCAGGTTGAGGAAAATCTGCTGCAACCAGCCACGGTCACATTCGACGGTCGGTAAATCATCCGGGAAGTGGTACTGGATCTCAATGTTCCGGTGCGCAGCTTCTTTACCGAGGAAGCCGACTACCTCCTGCAGAAGAATGCGCAGGTCGATCATCTCATGGCCCGGTTCCATGCGACGGGTAAAACCCAGGAGTCGATGGGTCACCGCGCTGCAGCGTTCCACCGATTGAATGATCGAATCGACCGAGGCGATCGACTTGTCACGGTAGGGATGATCCTCGGCATGTTCTGCGAGGTCCTTGAGCAATCCCGCTTTCTCGTTGATAATCGCGAGCGGGTTGTTGATCTCGTGCGCCACAGATGCTGCCAGACGGCCGATAGTTGCCATCTTATTTGTGTACTCGATGTTGTGCAACATCTTGGCGCGTCGTTCATCCGAAGCACGGATTTGACGGACCAGGAAGGAGGAACTCCAGAAAACCACGATGATGATCAGAATAACACTGCCGACAAAGAAACCGATCAGGTCTGAATGGGCACGCAGCCAGTCGGTGAAATGGTCATCATAAGTACGAACTGCCATCAGGATGAAGGGGGATTGCTCGATGTAGCTGTAGCCGACCAGAAGATGACCACCATTGTGCGGTTGGTCGATCACCTCAATCTCCGGTGAAAAGGGGGGCACAGGCAGGGAACAGGGGTCGAGCAAATCGCCGTGGGATTGGGACTGGGTCTGAAGGATGCCATCGTGGTCAACAACAAAGGCGTCGTCCGCGCCCTGACGATTCCTGATCGCGATCTGGTAGGTCAGCATCTCCATGTCGATCGTACCGCGCAGAATGACGAATTGACCGCTTTCGAGTTCCCGTTTGACGGAAATGACGAAGTGGGGGAAGTGACGGTGACCGAGGAAGACATTGCTGACGTTAACCCCACGCAGCATCACCTCATGGAACCATACCTCTTCGCTGTAATTGGTCCCTTTCAGGTTGTACGGGCCGACATAATGACGCTGCAAACCATCATCATCAATCAGCCCCAGGTCGACAAATCCGCCGAAGGATGCCTTGAGATGTTTCAGCACTCGCGCGAGGGCTTCATCGTCCCTAAGGTCGCTGGTGTTGTTGTCCGAAATGACCAGTTGCAGCGCGGAGACTCGCTCACGGATAACAAACTCGAGGGAGCGTTTGGTGTCCGAGACCATCCGTGACAGGTCATACCGCATTTCTGACTGAGTGGTGCGGCGGTACTGCAGGTTGTTGACACCCATCATGACGATCAATGGCATGAGTGCAACGATGGAGGTGAGCAGGACAGAGTAGCGCCAGAGCTTGCGGTAGCGGGTGCTTTCCCGCTGCAAGCCTGGTGTCGACGTGGTCATCTCCCCATTGGGGATGCCGTTCGATTCAGCTCCGTTCACCGTTCGCATCCTGGGTAGCTTCGCCGGACGACTGCTGTATCCGTTCGTAGGCCTTTTTCATCGTTTTAGCAAGCAGGTCGATGTCCACCGGCTTGCGCAGGTAGGCAAAGGCGCCCAATTCGTTGGCGAGCATCTCCTCACGGTCCGAACCGTGCCCTGTCAGGATGATCACCTCGACGTTGGGATGATCCTGCTTCACCCTGCGCAACACTTCAATCCCGTCGATTCCGGGCATCTTCAGATCGAGCACCATCACTTCAGGCTCTTCTCGCTCGATGAAGGTCAGCGCTTCCTCGCCATCGTAGACTATCGCCGACTCGACATTTCGTGTTTCGAGTCGTTCCGAAAGGGTGTGTACAAACTCCCGTTCGTCATCGACCAGTAGCACCTTCGAGGGGATGGAAATCTCGGGGGTTCGAAGCATGCTTGGCGGTACAAATCCAGTCCCCGGAACCGCTTTCGCATTGAGGACTCCGCTGACGGCTTCAGCGTTGGTCTCCAGCTCCGACGAAAGGGAATCCAACCGGCTGGTGTACTTGTTGATATGAATTGTGACCTGTCCATCTTCCGAGGTTACCTCGATGTTGCCGCCATGCTCAAGCAGGGCGAGGTGGACTTCGGTGGCGAGCAGAAAGTCTTTCGCAGCCTGGAGGGACATCTCGGAGACTTCAACTGCCGGTTTGCGGGCATTCTCACAGATCAGGTCGGCTGCTTGATCGATGCTGAACTCCTCAATGGGCAGCACGATGTCGTAGAGCGCTTTGCTCCAAGGCTCCTTGTCATGCAGAAAGCGCGCCCAGTCGGTTCGTTCACGATCTTCACGATGGATACTTCGTTGCGCTTCCTTCCGGCTCAAACCAGCTTCTTCCGCGTTCGCAATGCGAGTGTCCACCTTACCGATCACACATACACGCAGCAGGTGACGTATTATCTTTGGGGCAAGCAAGGCGGCCATGCCGTGGTACAGTTTGCCATCCTCGAGTAGCAATTCCGCCAGGCAATTCGTGAGGTAGATCCGGTTTCGTTGCCGCTCCTGGGTGAAACTGTCAAAGAAGGGGGGAGGGCCGTACAGGGTTCGACGCAGTTTGTCGACCGGGATGTTGAACCGTTCCGATGTCATCGGCAGGAGCTTTTCATCGATTCGCTCCATGCCCAACTCGCCGGCGACACGATCTGCGATCTGGTCCGCATGGCACCAGGAACCGCTGAACAGGGTGATGATCGGCATGACAACTCCTTTCAGGCCGGTGATCGCACCGACGTGCTACTTCCTGGTAACCATCTGCTCATCTTCGTCCGTATAGGGTTGCTGCGGACCACCAGGTGGTGGCCATTCCCCACGTTTCTTCATCTTCTGCAACACCTTCTCGTCCACCTCGAGTGTCTTGAACCGCGGCATCAGCAGAGGACAAGGTCCGCCTGTTTTCTCGATGCAGGAGTTCTTGTGGATGGTGGAAACGGCGTGTTCAACACTGTGATAGAAATGGTCTTCGCCGATTTTTTCGAAGAGGTGAGTCCGGTGCATCACATCAATCACCTTCTCGTGCATACCTGAGAAGGAGATATCCAGCCCTCGTTCACGCAGACGGGTGACCAGGGTCGATAGCATTTCCTCACCTGATGCATCCAGCTCGTTCATGCCATTGCCCACAATCAGTACATGCCGCAGCGAGGGAGTCGACGAAACGATATTCAGCACCGCTTCTTCGAGGTAGTTGACGTTCGCGAAGAAGAGGGAATTGCTGAACCGGACGACGGCTACGTGACGGCAGGTTTCCAGGTTCCAGCGCTCCGCACTGCGGTACGCACCCTCGGGGGTCCGTGACAGGATCGAAGTGTCCGGTTTCATCGTGCGAATGAGGTAAAGGACCAGCGAAAGCACGACACCCAGCATGATCCCCTTGTCGAGGTGCGGGGCGAATGCGAGGGTTGCGATAAAAGTGATGACTGAAATAGCACCATCAAATTTCTGAGCGTGCCAGGCGTGGATAAAACCAGATACGTTCAAGAGCCCAATCACCGCCATCATAATGATCGCCGCCAGAACCGATTGCGGTAGATGGTAGAGCAAGGGGGTCAGGAAAAGGAGTACGATCATCACCACAATGCTGCTGAAGGCATTGGACAACCCAGTCACTGCACCAGCCTGGATGTTGACGGCTGAACGGCTGAATGAACCGCTGACCGGGTAGCTCAGGAAGAATGAACCTACCATATTGGATAGTCCCTGCCCGATCAGCTCCTGGTTCGGGTCCAGTCGCTGCCCGGTTTTCGCTGCCATCGCCTTGGCAATCGAGATCGCCTCCATGAAACCAAGCAGCGAGATGATGATTGCCATCGGGAAGAGGTCGAGCAGGATGGAGAGTTTCACTTTCGGGACAGTAAAGCTTGGCAGACCTCGCGGGATTGTCCCCACCACTGCTCCGCCACCCGCCATCTTCAGCTTTTCCAAATCGAGGGGACGGTTCCCGACTTTCAGCGACCAAAGCTTCTGGTCAACAGGTTTTTCGTCCAGCGCGACAGGGAAAAACTCGCCGGTTGGCCCTTCGACAAACTGATAGCCGCGCAGCTGACGTCTCAAGCTGCTGATCAGCTCTTTCATGTGGTGCACTTCTACATCGAGCATGGCCATGCGAGCATTGATCTCAATGACTTCCGCATTGCTGACACCGTGCCCACCACTTTCCTCTTTCAACTCATTGCTGAGCTCGATCTTCTCGCCCATCATCTCGCTGATGCGTGTCAGCGAGTGGTTGTACGCTTCGATAGATGAGAGCACATCTTCGTCGAGGATGTTCTGCACCGGAATCAGTTTATTGTTCTCGAACCCGGTCGCCCATGAGATCAGGGTGGTGACAATAACCGCGACCAGCACGTTCGGCACACGTTTCGCGTACCGTTTCAACAAAATCATGATCGCAAAGGCGAGAATTGCCAGCAGCAAGGTCGGAAAATGGGTGTGATGGATGGCGGCTACGACAACGTTGTACACCGTCTCGTAATGATGCTCCGCCTTGTCAATATCCACACCAAAGATCTTGGAAAGTTGCGATGTGGCGATGATCAGCGCGGCGGCATTGGTAAAGCCATTCACCACCGGATGGCTGAGGAAATTGACCACCATGCCGAGGCGCAACATTCCCAAGGCGAACTGGAAAAGCCCGACCAGCAGGGCGAGCACAATAGCATAGGCGATGAAGAGCTCACTTCCCGCCGTTGCCAAAGGTGCTAGTGCGGTGGATGTCATCAACGACACCACGGCGACTGGTCCGGTCGCTAGCTGATGGCTCGAGCCGAACATTGAGGCGAATAGTGGTGGCAGGAATGCAGCGTAAAGCCCATAATATGCCGGCAGATCGGCAAGTTGAGCGTACGCCATCGACTGCGGAATCAGGACGAGGGCAACGGTCAGGCCGGAGAGAAAATCCAGTCGTAATCGTTGCGACGAAACGTTCTGGAACCATCCAATGAATGGCAGAAACCGTGAAAGGCGCTTCCCTTTGGGTGCGCCGTTCGAGTGGTGCTGCGCCTGCATTTGCCCCCCATTCCGCTGAGCCGGATCCCAGAGTGAAACCGGCCGATTCGGATAAAACGCAAGCTAACTGGAGAAATATATCACAAACTTCATAACAAAGCTATGTTGTACCCCATGTTAGTGCCAGGGTGTTGCTCAACGAGACGTCGCGCTGCAATGAATCAATTGGACGCATTCAGCGGCCATTCGCGATGATCAATCAGGGTGACATCATCTTCGGGCCAATCGACCCACGCGGGCACTTTTATCTGGGCGTATCGGTACCCGTTCGGGTACGGCACTTCAATGGATCCTTCGTCCGATACCACCTGCCAGGGACTCCACTCAATCAGGGCGACATCATCATACCAGGCTGTCACCGTCTGCCCGCCGGGTTGAGTGTTGTTGCATCGGATGTTCATAAAGTGACCGTTTGCCGGAATGCCAGGCATGTCAACAAAGACAGGGGTGTAAGGGTTGTCGGCAGTCAGGGGATCAGTTTCCCACGTGTCGATTTCACCCCCGTTACGGTTGCCCTGTAAAATCACCTGGAAACTCGCACCGGTTGCATTATTCGTTTGGATCCAGCCGAGGACGCTATACTCGAAAGAATTGTCAATTTCAACGGCACGAACGAAGTCGGTAACATAGTTGTAAGGCGTTCCACCGGGGATGGAGATCTGGATGCAGCGGCTGTCATCCCGGCCCACATCCGACCAGGTTTCATTGTCGGAGTTCAGGTTCCATGCATCGGCCCCCTCGTCCTCCATGTTCCCCCAGTGCAGCATATCCCGACCGTACCGGATCACCATGCCCTGCATACCCTCTTCAATTTCAAGCTCCGTAAGGTATCCATCTCCTTCGATTTTGACGGGACGGGTGATCCGCGAGCCGATATCGGGCAGCAATGGCAGGGTTCGCTCATTGGACTCGCTGGAGCGTGCGTAAGTGGTATCGAATATCACATGCCCGATTTCCTCACCCGGATAGCGGATAAAATGGGTGTCGAGGAGCCGGGAGTAGTGGGAAAGATAGTCAAGGATGGACCGTGCAAGCCCACCAGTCGCGACTCGTGGCAGATAGTCCTCGATCCAGATCGGCACCACATCCGCCCCGGTGACACCCTCCTGGTCCACATCGATGTTTAAAATCATCGAGGGCAGGCACTCGTTGTAAGTAAGGTCGAAAACGAAATTGCCGAGGCTGTGGGCGATCAACTTGTCCTGGTAAACCTCGAGGCCCTGGATGATATGCGGATGGTGGCAGATGACCAGGTCAGCACCCTGTTCGACAGCGTAGTGACGCAATGCCACTTCTCCAGAATCAGGGATCATGTTGAAGATGACATTTGGGTCATCTGGCAAGATTTCGTCCACGTATTGGATATTGCGCTTGTCCCCATCCATTGGGATCAGCGAATACTCGCTGCCACAATGGACTTGAACCATCACCAGGTCGGCATTTTCACTCATCGCGGGGATGGTCGCTTCAATACTCGATCTGTTCCACGGCGCAAAGCCGGGACGGTCCCTTCCCGCATCAAGGAAGGGCTGGTAATTGTTGTAATGACCATCCCGGTTCGAGTAGCCGCTGACCGCGATCACCTGTCCTTCACGATTTAGAAACGCTGGGCGACGGGCAAGGATGTCATTCATGCCCGCACCAATCCAGAGGATACCCTGTTCTTCAACCGCTTCCATCGTTTCCAGCATCCCCTCTTCCATGTAGTCGAGGATGTGGTTGTTTGCCAGCGTGACCAAGTCAAAACCAGCGGTCGGTAAACCTTCAGCGTACGAGGGATAGCCTTTAAAAATGATTGTTTTTGTCGGATGCTCATTGTCTGAATAGGCCAAGGGTGATTCAAGGTTTCCGATGGTGATGTCAGCATCGGTAAGCTGGTCACGCACATGGTCAAAGACGCTACCCGGGCCAAAAGGATTGATGTAATCGGTGATCAACCGACGTGCCAGGATCATGTCGCCAACACAGGTGATCCGGAAAGGTTCAGGAAGAAGAGAAACCGGGTAATCCTCGACGACTCGGGAGTGGTAATCCCAATAAAGGGATCCATCGGTTACACGCAGGGTGACAGGCCACTCTCCGCCCGAGGGGTATCGGTGAACCGGGTGCTCTTCCGTGGAATGGGTCCCATCGCCAAAGAACCAGAGAAACTCCAGTTCATCGCTGTCCGAGTCGAGGGTCAAATTGGTGAATTGGACATCAAGCGAGTCGAGTTCGGGACGAGGTGTCAAGGTCCAATCGAAGGCGCTACCCGGTGGGTCAGGCATCACATCTGTTGCATCGTCCAGGTTATCCACCATCCACTCGCCCGGTTCAGGGTAGGAATAGAGATCGTTAACCAGGTAGACACGGTCAATCTCAGGATGAGTGCCGAAGCGGCCATGCCAGTCCTCGCCAATCGGGAGGTGGAAGGTCTGCCAGGTTTCCGTGGGGAAGTAACCCTGGAAGGTGGTGATCAGGCTGTCCGTGTTTGGAGCATGCCTCCCCCAGAGCACGTACCACATCTCATCAGTGCCATCCCCGAAACCAATCATCTGGTACGCGCCAGGTTGAACACAAAGCGCTTCGAGCGACCAGACGGTGGATGAGGAGAGTGGTCGCGGTTCGATGTCGAGCACTTTCCAGCTGTCGCCGGAAATACGCAGGCACATCTCATTGCCCGGAACATTAGGCCGTTCGATCAACTCGACGTCTGGATCACTATCCTCACCAGGATACGAGGTAAAAGGTGGTGTTTCGAATCCAAAGGCTTCAATCGGTTCACCCGGTTGGGGCAAAGAGGGGACCCAGGGAAGCACCTGGTAGAAGCGATGTTTACCGTTGAAAGAGGCGCCACGGGCATCTACAAAGGTCGTATCTGCGGTGACAATCAAGGTGTCCGAAGGGCGCATCATTGGGTTCTGGCTGCGCAGTACCGCCCATCTCCGTTGACCCGCAGGACGGTTCCAGTTGAGGAAAACACTGTCCTGTTGCGTGGTGATGGTCAATTCGGGAGCCTGCTGTGCGACTGATTGAGAAGGGGACGCAAGGGAGAGGATGAAGCATGCCAAAACCAGGAGGAGATGCAACGGAGTGGTCAACTTTGGCAACGTCAGTTCATGTACATCCACTTCGCTGACAGCGGGCAGTCTCTTCGACGGCATGGCATCCCCCGGCTACTCGTTGGGTATATCTCAGCGCACTACCTTTGAACGTAGCGGTAACCTATCCCCCCGTGCAAGGGTAAAGGAGGGACGGTTCGGTGAATGTTGACCCATCCTGCGATCCTCGCTATACTAACTTTGCAAGGGGAGCTCAACCGCTACTCAAGCCCCGCGCACCACACGGACGGTACACAAGAGGGGGTAGTAGATGGCTGCGGTGCATCATCTGACTGACATTTTCCGCTCAATGCTCCGGCCCGGATCCAGGTTCATATCATTCTTGCAACGGATCACGCTTGCGTTCAGTCTCGCGCTGATGATTCCACTGGTCACCTTTGCAGATGTACTGGTCGAGAGCGGATCACTCCGTGGATTCATCGCGGGAGACGAACCCGCTGCGGAGTATGACAACTGGCTGAGTCATGTGAGCGAGGGGATTGATAATCCGGGCTACAACGATTACGGTCCGGATTGGTTGGACCCTCAGAACAGCGGGTTTGGCGCCTACCGTATTGTCCCGGATTCACCAGCGGGGGATCGGTTGTTGGACCACTGGCGTCGCATCTTCGACTCCTTCCTGCTCGGTCATGAAGTCAATGTGGGCGTACTGCTGCAGGATTCGGCGGAAACCTTCTTTTATGATATCGTACGTTTCACCGACACCGACCGTGACCGTGATGTCCTCATCCTTCGCGAGGAACTTGATTCGAGTTTTGTCGATGAAAATACTCCAGGTACCGCAGATGATGTGATCGGAAGTTTCCGGAACGGGTGGGGGTTGTATGTGGTCGATCTTGAGGCTCCTCGTCCCTGGCTGATGATCCAAATGACACATCCATGTGATGACTTCATCGGGGTACAGGCGGCAATCGATCTCTTCTTCCGGCTCGGCGCGGGAGCGATCTCGATTAACGGTGCGGGACGTGAGGTGGTCGTGCGCGATGGTGGTGGTTCGACCAATTCACGTTCCCTGTCTGACCCTTCAAGGAATGGCCGTGCTCCGTTCCAGACTTTCCATGAAGCCTTCGTGGATCGATTCAAGGATGACTATCCCCACAGTGCCCTTGTCGCGCAGATGCACAGTTTCGACCGTAGCAACAACCATGATACTCCGGTGATTATATCTGAGGGAGCTGGCTGGCCTTCGCCCCTTTTGCCCTACCGTGACCGGCAGAGCGACGGGTTCAACAGCATTATCCAACAGACCCCCGAACCGCCTGTCCAGGCAGGGACCTACGAGGGGCTTGGTCCACTCGAGATCGACCCCTTTTACGGGGTCAATCACATCGGTGGTTTGACTGTGGTGATGCCCGGGGGCAGTATTTTCGATATTGAACGACCCCCATCACATCTGGGTGATCCCCACAACGTGCAGGCCATTCACATTCATGATGTGCCGACCTATACCCCTGACCAGGCAGTTGCACCCTTTCTCCATGTGGAGTTGGATGAATGGCCACATTACCTGGATGAAGGAGGGTTTGAACTGCTGGACCTGGTGAATGACCCGCGTGGTGTTCCCACATGGGAAGATTATCTCCCATGGCTCGAGTTTTACGATCCTTTCTTTGCAGGATTGGAAGCGTGGCTGGAATGGTTCACCACTCCACAGGAGCCGTTGGAAACGTCTTCCCCCTCCATCTCGCAACTGACTATGGGCGACAATGGAGAGGTCCATCTCGAGGTGAGCGAGGAAGGATTCGACTATTACCGTGCCTGGATCGAGGTTGTATCCGATACGGCCGATCTTACTGATGATAGTCCTGTTGTGCTTACAGGGATTGAGGATAATCGGCTGAAGAGGGTACAGTTTGACGACATTATCGAAGTCAGTAGTCCCTTCCAGGGCCGGGAGGTTCATTTTGCAGTTCGCAGTGTCGAACTGGACGGTACGCGTGGTCCACTCTCGAACACGATGAGTGCCATCCCGAATGATACTGAGGGGATTGTACCCGATCATCAACCGTTTGACCTCTACCCTGTTTCTGCCTGGCCCGCATGGATCGGTTGCATCGTTGAGGACGATGAGCAGCTAACTGACATCAAGGTGGTCTACCAGGTCAATTCGTTCGATCCGGATACGCTGGAGATGGCCCTCATCAGCCCCTGGTCCCATGCCTACGGTGTTCAATTACCGGAAGAAGGGATCGGGCAATCTGATTGGGTCAGCTACAAGATTATTACACATGACAACAGTCCTTCCGGTAACCCGGTTGTCTTACCCGGTGTAGAGGAATGGTACGCCTTCCAGATACTCAATTCTCCTACCATGATTCGTACGTGGGACTTTGAAGTCTACCCGGAAGAGATGGAGTTTCTGGGTGGGTGGGAACATGGGCAGCCAGAGTCTGACCCGCCGGGATTGGCTCATAGCGGATCGAATGTAGTGGGGACAAATCTTGACGGTACCTACCCGTCAGGTTTTGGTACCACCCTCACTCTTCCCAATGTGGGGAGGATGGAATACGGTCCCCTGATTCTCTCCTTTCACCAGTTTATCGACTATCCAGTGGCTGAGGAACCGGGTGTTGCACTCCAGGGAGGACTCGTCTGGTGGGTCGGAGATGGGTTACAGGGTCCGGTGTTCCTGCCAGTCTACGATTACCGACTTCAGCCGATGGAAGGTGTATCCTACGACGTCTTCTCGGGTACCAGTGCCCAGTGGGAAGAAGTCGTGATGGACCTGACCACATACTATGGCCGTATGCGGGATCTCGAGTTTTATCAGCCCGATGGTGCCGATTCGCCCGAGCATATGGGGTGGTACATCGATGACTTGATCATCACTCGTTCCATCAACACACAGCCTCCGCTTCCGGTCACTCTGCTTGCCCCGGAGGATGCGGATACAGTTCGGACCGAACCTCGCACCTTTTCATGGGCACCCACAGTTGATCCAGATCCTCGTACTCAGGTCGAGTACATATTCCGGTTGACGGGGGATGCAGGCCAGTTTGACAGCACCGGGATTCTGGATACGACTCTTACACTCGACGTTCGCTCCTTTGATTGGGTCGGATTAGGTGAGCATCTGCTGCACTGGCAGGTGGATGCTGTCTCCCAGGGGGATACAGTCGCCAATGCGGGTGGGCCACGCAGCTTGGTTCTGCCCTCGCTGGGTGTTGACGAAGAGACGAATCTTCCCCGCAGTTTCAGCCTCGGAGCTGGTTACCCCAACCCCTTCAACGCTGCAGTGACGATTCCCTACGAGTTGCCACGAGCAAGCAGTGTTCGTCTTGAAGTTTACAATCTGCTCGGGCAACGGGTTGCCCTGCTCGAGAACCAGAGAAGGACTGCGGGTACGTATAAAACGGTCTGGGATGCGCATCATCAGGCCAGCGGGTTGTACTTTATAACGTTTGAAGCAGGCTCTTTCCATGCGACAAGGAAAGTGCTTCTGATTAAATAGGGTGGGGGCCAGAGTGACACAGCTTTGTCAAACAGCGAGGAAACGCAGAGTCCCTTGGGTTTCTTTGGTTTTCCTCCTGATCGTGACCACATGCCTCTCTCGGGTCGAGGCCGGAGATTTTGGCTCTCCGTCCAATCTGGCCGGCATCTGGAAAATGGAAATTCTACCCGGTACCCACCTGGTCTCCTTTCCCCTTTTGCCGGAAGAGGCAACTGTTACAACCCTTCTCGCGGACCACTTCCCCGCTGGGGCGAGCTACGAGGAGGCGACACGCATTGTGACACTCGGTGCAGAAGGATATGAATCAGCCTGGTACAACAGTGCGGGCAATTACTGGGCAGGTTCGCTTCATTGGCTCGAACCTCAGAAGGGTTACTGGCTGGTGGTTCCTGAGGGAAGCGATCCCGTCACCCTGACCCTGGTAGGTACCTCGCTGGGTGCGGATACCGTGTCCGTTGGAACGATCGAGGAAGGTCTCAACCTGGTCGCCGCACCTGTCCCCTTTGCGATCACCCTCGCAGCGAGCGGCTTGATTGAAAGCGGGTTCGAACCCGGGTCGATGGCAATGAATACGGATCGGCTCTCCAGCTACGACCCTCAAGGGTTCCTGACTGCCTGGGCGAATAATGGCAGCAACTGGAACGGCAACCATTTCCTGCTCGAACCGGAAAGGGGCTACATCGTCTGGCGTGCCCCCGGTGGCGGAGATTTTGATTGGGAGTTGATCCGGTCCGCTATCGGCAATGATCCGGTCATTGACGGTGAGGGTGTTGAATGGGTTGAGCAAATTCGCTTCGAGGTGCCGACTTTGACAACACCGCCGCAGTATGAACAAGGAAACGATGATCCTCGACAGGGGAGACGTGAACGGGGGTCACGATGATGCGGATAACACTTACAGCCCTCGTTCTGATTTTGGGCCTTTGCGCGACTGCACATGCGGTGCCGCAACCCTGGATCGTTTCCAATATCGGAGCGGATGGCAACGGGACACGTCTCTACGACACCTCAGGTCAACTTCTCGAAGGGGATATCCTGGTCGAGTATTACGTTGACCGGGAGGGAGACGGCATCGATCCGGTGCTGAGCACGGGGCGCAATACTCACCCGGATACAGGGGATGATTCCCTCCTTGTATCAACCGTTTTCAGCATGCCACAGGCAGGGTTCCTTCCGCGTGGAAGTTTCGCTTTTTTCTTTACCGTGGATACCGAATCCGCCGCCCAACTCGAGATGAATACCTTCGTTCGGGTCTACAACTCCGATCAAATCAGCCAAGAGTCATGGTTTACCACCTCCACCCTATTCACTCCGGGGGATGGCGTGAGCTTGGGCCAGACACGGGTTGAACTCCCAACGGGGATGTATGGCTACCTGGACAATGAACCACCAGAAGTGACTCTACTCCCGCTCGCGGGTGAACCTATCGGTGGGGAGACGTTTCATTTTGAGTTGCAGGTAGACGATGATGAAGTCCCGGTTTTCTTCGAAGCACTGCTGGGAGTGGAATCGGGTGAAGTGTCCCTCAGTATGATTGAGACTGGTGTGTTGGCGGGGAGCTGGGACGTTCCCTTGACCTTTGCAGGGGAGTTTACCCTTCCGATAGTTGTTTCCGACGGGCAGTTCTTTGACACCACCATGGTTGAACTGGATATCCTTCCTGCAGGGGCACGTCCCGCAGTGTTCGACCTGCTATATCCCAAAAAAGATGGCCCGGCTTTTTCTGGTATGCCTTTGCAGTGGGAAGAGACAGCTCATCCTGATGGAGGGGCCATCGAATATCATGTGCAGTGGTCCACAGGTACTAATTTCATCGGCGGGTCATGGATAGACGGGATCAGCGAGCCTCAACTCACCTTGACCTTCTCAGAAGCCGTACCTGATCATGGTGATGGGGAGCTGGGTCGTCTACGGAATCGTGGCAACGATGAATCGTTGAATCCTGCTCCGGGATTTGCAAGCGACGGCATTCCTGGCGAAACCGAATTGGATGAATACAATATTCAGCTTCCGTTGACCGAAGGGACCCGCTTCATCTGGCGAGTCCGTGCTGAAGCGGAGGATGGTAGTTACCGTTACAGTTCTGATGTCTACAATGCCTGGGCTGAGTTTGCAGATGCCCCCACAGTTCCTTCATTGCTTTTGCCAGAAAATGATGCTGAGCTTGAGGATTCGACTCCCAGCTTTTCCTGGCAGGCTTCTTCTGATCCGGACTTGGGTGATGAACTGGTATATGACCTCCTGATCACTGCCGATGAGGGCACAACATGGGATACCATTCACGTCGGGCAGGATACCTCCTGGCAGATGGAAGAGACGGATCTGGTGACATTGATTCGTCACTCGATGGTTAGCAGTTCCCAATCTCAGAAGCAGGATCCTGCCGGAAAACGTGATACGCGAAAAGTGAGGGAGTCGGATGGGGGAGAAGCGGGGGGCTCGTCAACAGCAACCTCCGGACGCGGGAAGAAGGGAAATCCAGTTATCCGGACACTCCCGGACGAGACAGAGGTTTATGATCTGCCGCAAGACCTGATCCTTGGCTGGAAGGTGGATGCCGTCGATCTTGCAGGACTGCGAACTGGCTCGCCGGAACGCACTCTAACCGTCGTGATTCCAGATCGTCCGACCCATTTCGACCTTGTTTCACCTGCACCTGGAACCACGTTCCGTGGCATGGAACCTGTGGTCCTTCGCTGGACAACGTCTATCGATGCTGATCCCGATCAGGATGTTACCTATTCGGTTTTCGGTGCACGGATTACTCCGGATGTACCGGATCCGGTGCAGGAATACTTTGCTGAGGAGCTTACGGGAACAGAGTGGACCCTCGAAATGCCCGATGGGCAGCGTGCCGAATGGCGTTGGCAGGTCATCGCGATTGCCGGGGAGGACACCGTCATCAGTAATGGTGGTCCATCGCATTTCTACATCCGTCCGGTCTACACACCGGAATTGCTTGGACCAGTTGACGATACGGTGATCGAGGAAGAAGAATTCACGTTCACATGGACCTACCCGGCTGGTTGGCAGGAAGATGTAACCTCTTCCCGCCTGGAAGTCTTCGATCATCCATCCCTGATCGAGCCCGTACTTGAATCGGATGGAGCAGACACCTTCCATGTTGCCACAGTAGACGAGTTACCCACTTCCGAGTATTGGTGGACGGTTACAGCATTGGAAACAAATGGGAGTGAGTGGACCGTTGCCGAGGCGGGTCATTTCATTGTGCCGCTGAATTCCCTGAGTGTGGAAGAACTTGTTTTGCCAGAGGAGTTTGGCATCACCAATGCCTACCCGAATCCCTTTAATGCTGCGGTGACGGTCGTCATTGCCATTCCACACCAGGCTGACGTGCGGCTCAGTGTTTATGATCTTCTCGGACGTGAAGTCATATCACAACGTGTCGGAAACCTCCAACCGGGCTATCGTCCTGTTTACCTTGACTTTACAGGCTATGCGACCGGTACTTACCTGGTCCGACTGCATGCCAAAGGACTCGTGGACAAGGTGCAACGAATCGTGCTGGTGAAATGAGAGGCGGGAGCAGGAAGAGTCGGAGAAGCCAACGGACACGGTCTCATCCAGGACTCGTGAGCCTTGTTCTCTTTCTTCTCCTTGCCCCTTCGCAACTTTTTGGACAATCCTACCTGACTCATACTTACACCGAGCTTGATGGCCTGCCCGCAAACCAGGTCCGGGGTGTGACCCAGACTCGTGATGGTCGCATCTGGATTGCTACACGGAACGGCATTGCCAATTACAATGGCATCAACTGGTACACCTTCCCCGATGACAACCGTCCGCCGATCACGGATTTTCATTTCATCAAGGCAGATGAACGGGACCGTGTCTGGGCTGTCAGCCGTGGGGTGCGTGTCTATGTCAACGAGAACAATCGGTGGCGCAGCCTTCCTCAGCATAATCTTTCCACTCTGACACCCTTGACCTTCAATGCCTGTGATTTTTCCATTGTGGACGGTCAGGATGTTATGGCCATCGCGACGACAGCCGACGGTCTCCATATCCTGAAGGATGAAGAGTGGAAGCACATCTATTCCAGGGAAGGGCTTGTCGTTGATACTGTCGGCGACCTGATGTTTCACGATGGCTACTTGCTGTTAGCGACTGCCAAAGGGATACTCTCGCTGGATGAAAAAACTTTCGAACCTGTCGAAAGCGTATACAGTAAACTCGTACTTCCAACCTCCTTTGTAACCGGTTTTGCCATCGAGTACATGAAAGCGCCCGATCTGCGTGGAACCAATCTGCCACGCCGTCTCTGGATCACGGGAGACACGTGGATGGGTAGTATCGAACAACATGTCTTTGTAGAGCGAAAACCCTTCCTCAGTCCTGTAGGCATCAATAAATACTGGTGGGTATCTCGTCCATCACCGGATTACGGTGGCGGACTGATTTATGGTAACCAGAATGTGCTGTATCATCTCGATGCGTTTGGCAACCTGAACTATTTCAACAAATCCGCCAACGTGGAGTCGGAAGGTGCCTATGCGATCTTTGTGGATCGCGAGTATTGCATCTGGCTCGCAGGGGGACGAGGACTGAGCAAGATCCCCAGCATGCGTTTCTGTAACTACACACAAGCGGATGGGATGCTGGAAGATGATGTCGCGAGCATCTCCTGGATGGACGAAAATCGTCTCCTGCTTGGCCATAACAGCGGTTATTCGATCTACGATCATGGCTCGATTACAGCGCATCCTTTCACAATTCATCCTGCAGCACCCAACCAGATTACCCGAATCCTGGATATTGAACGAATCGACAGCCACTCCTATTGGCTGGCCATCAATTCCGCCGGGATGTATCATCTCGAGCTGAGGGGGGAGGACGACTGGTATTCCTACCCCTTCGATGACAGAAATATTGCCAGCGCGGTGGAAGTGGATGATACCGGCAAGTTAATTGTTGCGAGCGGAATGGGGCTGCTTGCCTACTCACCGGATGAGGATAAATTTGTTTACGACGCCATCGACAAAACGGAAGACATATTCGTTCGCGTAATTGAGAAGGGGGCCAATGGCGAGTTGTACCTCGGTTCGGGGGACGAGGGTGTTATTGAGATCAACAATGGCAGGAGACGGTACTTCTCCTCGGAGGAATCCCCAGCGGCGAATAACATCTTTTCGATTTATCCGCAGACCTCCGGTGATGTACTTGTCGGAACCTACGATGGCTTGTTTCACATTCAGAATGACAAGCTGGAACGGTTTCTGCCTGATCAACCCTTTGGTCGGCGTCCCTCCTATTTCATCAACCGGGATCGTGATGGGCGACTCTGGCTGGGGACGGACAACGGAATCTTTATCTGGGATGGGTCACAGTCGATCCATTATACCCGTATTCATGGCCTCGCTGGCATGGAAGCGAACCGGAAAGGCTTTTATGTTGATCGGACCGGAAGTGTCTGGATCGGCACCAGCTCGGGGTTGTCACGCTATGAACGTCGCTATGATTTCACCCAACGGATTCCCCTCCCAGAAATTGCGATTACGGAGGTTCGGGGTGGCGGAAGGTCCTTTGCCGAAGGGGTTGAGGCAGAATTCAACTCGAATGATAATACAGTGTCGTTTGTCTTCAGCTTTGTCTCCATGCTTGATGAATCTCGTAACGAATTCCGTTACTGGCTGGAAGGGGCATCGGATGGTTGGACTCCGCCGCAACCATTGACCTCAAACACCCTGCGTTTTTCCAACCTGCCACCGGGGAAATATCGCCTCCATCTCGAAGCTTGTAATGCGCTAGGTAAGTGGAGTGGGCAGACAACCAGCGAAATGATAACCATCCTGCCGCCGTTCTGGCGGACATGGTGGTTCCTCTTCCTGATGCTGGTCACCTTAATCTCAACAATGATTCTGATATACCGTCTATTCCTGCAACAGCGCTATTCCACCCTGCTGCGTACGGAAGTCCAGGAGAAGACAGCAGAGTTGATCCACCACCGCGACAGGTTGGAGGAGATTGTCCAGCAACGAACGAGCGAACTGTCGCTTAGCAACGAGGCATTGCGTGGTGAGATCACAAAACGTGAAGTGGTTCAGCAGGAAGTTGAGCGTCATCACACGCACCTGATGTCAATCTTTAATGGCGTGCATGATGCGATTGTGACTGTGGATGCGGATGGTGTGATCACCAAAGCGAACCAGGGATTCAGCCAGCTCTTCCAGCTTGGAGAATCGATGGTTGAGGGCGGTCGTCTGGTTGATTTTGTGCCCATTGACGATGTATTGAAAGCTGTTGAAGAGGGGCGGGATGTTCGGGGGGCGATTACCGAAGTCACGGACCGGACGACAGGGGAATTGCTGCTGAAGATTAATGCCCAACCGCTACCCTTTGAGAATAAAGAGAGCAGCGAAATTATGGTGGTAATGAGCGATGTTACTCGTCTCTACCATCTCGAGAAAGAGGTCGCGGACCGCAAGAGCTACCACAACATCATCGGTCAGAATCCGAAGATGCAGGCGATCTACTCGATGATCGAAGATCTCGCGACCACCTTGGCGACGGTCCTGATTACAGGTGAGTCGGGGACAGGGAAGGAGTTGGTTGCCTCCGCCCTGCATCACAGCAGCATCCGGGCAGAAGGTCCCTTTATCGCACTGAACTGTGCAGCGCTGAGCGAAACCATTCTAGAGAGTGAACTCTTCGGGCATGTCAAAGGGGCGTTTACAAGTGCGGTACGGGATCGTGCAGGACGATTTGAAGCAGCGCGTGGTGGCACTCTTTTCCTCGATGAAATCGGGGAAATGCCAATGAACATGCAGGTGAAACTGCTGCGTGTGCTGGAAACAGGGGAGTTTGAGCGAGTCGGGGATACGGTTACCCTGAAAACGGATGCACGGATCATCTCCGCCACCAATCGCGACCTTCTGAAGCGTGTGGAGGAAGGGGAGTTCCGGAAAGATCTATACTACCGTTTGAATGTGATCCACCTTCACCTGCCGCCGCTGCGGGAACGTGCTGAAGACATCCCGCTGCTGACACGATACTTCGTCCAGATGTTTGCAGAAGAGGCGGACCCACCCGTCACCGGAGTTTCGCCTGAAACGCTTGAACTGCTGATCAACTCCAAGTGGCCGGGAAACGTTCGTGAACTGAAGCATCAGGTGCAGCGTGCCTGCCTGATCTGCCGTGAAGGAACTCTACAGCCAAGCCATTTTCGTGAGTTGGTACGTTCCACATCCTCTGTCACTCACGCAGATACGTCCGATCAAGCCAAGGTGTCTCCGGGGAGTGGGACGCGTGCAGCAACAAATGGCACGAACGAAAATGGGGGCAAGGCCCATCGTGCGCCAGAGAAAGACGAATTGCTGGCCAGCCTCGAACAACATGAATGGAACATTCAGCAGACCGCAAATGATCTTGGGTTGTCACGTCAGACCATCTACCGTAAGATCAAAGAATTTAACCTGAAACGACCCCTGGATTGAAAACTCTGCTTCAATGTTGTTGAGCGATGGCGTACCTGATTCAAATCAGATAGATTACAAGATTGAATTGTATCTCCTCATACGCGAGCCGGCGTACCCTCTGGAGTGTCACATGAAGCGTTTGATTGCAGTTTGTCTCCTCTTCGCCCTGGCAGTGCCCACATTTGCAGGAAAGCAGGCACGGATTGATCCACGAGTCACCCCCTCTACACCTGTTGGCGACAGAGAGGTGACCGTCCCTGCCGATGCACCCGGTATCATTCCATGGCACAACGAACTTGATGAAATCATCGGGGATACCGTAGTCGTTGGATCAACTTACTGGGATACACAGCATAACGGTCAGGTTGGACGGATGGTCGGCTTTACTCCGGGTGACGATGACAACCCGGCGACTGCTTATGTGATCTGGATGAAGCTGGATGGCCCGTCCAACGGTTCCACACGTCATATCCGTATGGCTCGCGTCGAGATGGATGATGCGGGTGGGATGGACCTCTACGTTGTTCCCAGCCCGGTGGATGGTGAGCCACGCGCCGGCTATACGACCCTCGCGATGGATGCGGAGATGGGCAATGCGTTCCCCGCCTTCCATACAGCTTTTGGTTCACCGGATTCACGATCACGGATTGCTGCGGAGTCTGTATTTGTGCCGGACTTCTTCAGCACCTTTATCCAGGAACCGCTCGGCGGCAATGCACAATGCTGGCCGCATGCTGTCTACGGTAGCAATGGGTTTGCCCACGTGGTCACCCACGAGGTGCGTTCCGGGAATGTTGACCCGATGCGTATCACCTACCAGCGATGGGCCTGGGACCCGAACAATGCTATCTTCACCGCTGCCACACCCAGTGAGCTGCCAAGGATCATCACCACGGATGGTATGAACATTTCGGGCGATGTGGCGACCAGCGCGGATGGGCAAAACGTTGCGATCACCCAAACTGTCAGCCGTGAATTCACCCTGGATGAAGTCTGGTCAGATGGGGGCACCCAGTTCAACAACGATGTCTACCTCTGGGAAAGCACCGATGGCGGTGACACCTGGGACTTCGATTCTCCGGAAAATGTGACCAACTTCATTGGCCCGGATGGGGACCTGTTGCCGGATTCGATGGCCGCCAACAAGGATTCGCTGCGTGCCTACACCGATGGCAGCGTGATCTACGACAGCGAGAACAACGTTCATGTCGCTTTCTCTACACCTGAGTACTTCCCGGTCTGGGATGCGGGCTATGTCTATTCGCATATCTTTCACTGGGACCGCGCCAGCGGCCTCTACACCCAGATCGCCGATGCTTCCTCGCCCGATTCCCTGATCGGACAGGCGGAAGCATGGGGACGTGCCGCGGATCGTCCCAGCCTTTACAGCGATCCCGACACTGGTATCCTCTGGTGCCTTTACCGCAAGGTGAGTTCCTACCCGGATACCTTCGATGTGGTCGACAACAATGGTGCGAAGGCGAACAGCGATGTCTGGATCACCGCCTCGCCCCCCGGTACCTACAATGGCAAGCTGTGGGCGAAGGGTGTCAACCTGACGCGCACGATCTGGCGTGGACCAAATCCGCCGGAGCCGGGTGAAAGCCGTAGCGAGATGGATCCTTCGCTCTCCGTCAACAATGATGGCGATTACCTCTTCATCAGCTACGTGCAGGACCTCGATCCGGGCTCGGCCATCAGCGATCCAGCCGAAGGGATCCACACCGACAGCCCATTCATCCTTCATCGTGTCGCCAAACAGGCTGTGATCGACCAGTTCGAGGAACAGGCCGAATGGCTGCCCAACTACCCGATGCACATTGATTCGAGCGGCTTTTGGGAGGATGACCAGAGCTATGCCTGGGCCGAAGCGGGCGGCTTTTTCCGCACGGGCAGTTTCGTTCCAGACCGTACCGAGCTACAGCCCGACCAGTTCGAGCTGAACCCGGCCTACCCGAACCCCTTCAACCCCTCGACCCAGCTTTCATTCAGATTGGGCGCGGCGGCGTCGGTCAAGCTGACGGTTTATGATCTGCTGGGACGTGAGGTCGCGACCTTGGTCAACCGTCCGATGGCCGCAGGCCAGCACCAGGTGACTTTCCTCGCAGATGATCTGGCCAGCGGGGTCTACTTCGTCCGCCTCACTAGCGGCGACCTCGCCCGGACACAGAAGATCATGCTGATGAAGTGATCCGTCCCACTAGCATGGTATCCACCCGGCAAGCAATGGCTTGTCGGGTTTTCTTTTGTTCTGAGGTTGCCTACCTTAAACCGAAGCCCATCTGACCGGGAAAACCTGTGAAACGGTTGCAGCGATATTGCTTTGCCTGGATTGTTCTTGGGATAGTAGCTGTGTCCTCTCAGGCAGCTCGTCTCGCTAGTACTGAACTCGCCGATCTGCCGCAGAATCAAACATTGCGTGCGGTGCTGGTGCTGGGAGATGGTCCCGATCCAGTCTGGTTCGAGGAGTTGGTCGAGGGGTTGCCGCGAGACGAACGCAGCGAGGTAGTCTGGCAGGCGTTGCTCGAGTGGACTGAACCGCAGATGCAGCCATTGCTGCGCGAGCTGGACGGCAGGATGGATGTGGCTGGAGTGAGACCTCTGCGTCTGGCGAATGGTATCGCCCTCGATGCGACGCCGGAAGTCTTGCTCGAGCTGATGAATCGTCCTGAGGTCACCGGCTTGCTGGATGATCGTCCGAAACTCCTCGATGAGTGGGAGTGGCGGGAGGTCGTTCCGCTCGAACCGCAGGTAACCGAAACGGATGAGATCACCTGGAGTGTGGAGCACATCGGCGCACCGCAGGTGTGGGCGGAGGGGATCGATGGTTCGGGTATCCTGATCGCAAGCATCGATACCGGGGTCAACTGGCATCACCATGACTTGCGGAACCGTTTGTGGGACGGCGGCGACGAATTTCCCAACCACGGCTACGACTTCTACGACGGCGACCTTGACCCGATGGACGAGGCCGGGCATGGTTCGCTGGTCGCAGGCATCCTGGTGGGGGATGGGACCAGCGGGACGAGGACCGGTGTCGCGCCGGGGGCGAGGATCATGTGTCTGCGAGTCCGTAGCAATCTCTCGCTGGGGACGGTTTCCGACACCTGGGCGGCGCAGGATTTTGCCCTCGAACATGGCGCGGATATCACCAGTATGTCGCTTGGCTGGGGCAACCCGGGCGAAGAGGACCGTGAAATCTGGCGCAACAACTACTCGCTGCTGAATGCGGCCGGGATTGTCAATGTGAAATCGGCAGGGAATCGCAGGGAATCTCACCTTCCACCTGAATCGATCTCGGTCCCCGGCGATGTCCCCTCACCATGGCGCAACCCGCAGGAAAATAGTTTCGGCAGTCGCAGCGGGATGATCACAGTGGGTGGGATCGACCGTCAAGACAACATCACTATCGTCTCAAGCCCCGGCCCGGTCACCTGGCAGGAGGAAGCGCCCTGGTTCGACTTCCCGCTCGATGCCTTGCGCCCCGGATTAATCAAGCCCGACGTCTGTGCGCCCTGTGTCGATGGATTGTCCACGGTCTACAGTGACACCATCCACTACAGCAGTTTCCTCAACACCTCGATGGCACAACCCCATGTGGCGGGGACCGTTGCCCTGATGCTCAGTAAAAATCCCCACCTTCTTCCCGCCCAGGTTGATTCGATCCTGCAAACCACCGCGCTGGATCGTGGTGTGGTCGGCAAGGACAACAACTACGGAGCGGGACGTATCCAGGCATGGGAAGCGGTTGCCGCCGTTCCACCGGATCTGAATGCTCCTCAGGTGACCGATCCCACACCCCAGCCCCGCACCTTCGAGATTACGAACTTGGCACCGAATCCGTTCAACAGCACCACACGTCTCAGCGTAACAGTCTCACAGCCAACCCCGCTAACCATGACCATCACAAATCTGCTGGGGCAGATTGTCGAAGAGCGAACGTTCTCCCGTCTTGAACGGGGGCACCACGCTATCGATCTGGCCTTGTCCAACGAGTCGAGCGGGATCTACTTCCTGATCCTGCGAACAGAGGACAAACGTCTCATCCGCAAGCTGATGCTCCTCCGCTAAAGCTGACCGTAGGAATCGACGAAGTCGAACCCAACCTGTTGGCCTTGCCAATGTTACCCCTCCCGAACCTTCAACTATTTATCCACTTCGGAATAATTCTTAGTGCCATCTAACTGTATGATAAATAGTTTTCTAACCATGGGTATGGAAGGGACTTCTCTGAGAGAACTCCGAATTTCGTGTTTTTGTGAGTTGACCTGGATCACTCGAATCCGGCTTGGTGACGACCTCATTTTCTTAGTCTGCACACGACTCACTTGACAAGGACGGTTCTGAAGAGGATAAAAAGCTGCAGCACCTTTCATTGGGGGGAGGAGTCCATGAGGTACTCAAGCATTTCGAGACGGGCTGGTTTGATTGGGGTTCTGCTGGTTTTGTTTGTTGCATCGACTGCCATTGCGGGTGATGCCCCGCTGCTGTTTTCACTGAAGCTGAAAAAACCCATCACCAACATCTACACCATCGGTGAAGATGCCGATAAGCTTTTCCTGCACAACAAATCCAGGCTGTTCATGTATGATGGGAACAAAGGAAACGTGCTCTGGGAAGCGGAGGTGCCAAAAGCTACGGACGATGGGCTCAACATGGTATGGAACGACACCTATTACATCGCGTCCATGAAAAAGGGGATGATCGCCTTCAATCTTTCGGACGGTTCAGAGGCCTGGAAAACCGACCGTAAGATGAAAATGAACGAGTTTTACGACTACTACAATTTCCCGACTGGCTTCATCCTGACCTTCGAGGATGTAATCCTCGGCTTCGACCCGAATTCGGGAGAAGTCAAATGGACACAGGAAGAATTCGGCTACAGCAACAAGTTGTGGCAGAACGGACTGGAGACGGTCTTCAGCTATGAACGTCCCTATGGGAATCGTCTTCTGCTGCTCGGTGAAAAGAGCACCTACCTCTACAGCGCTGAAACCGGCAAGATTCTCGGCAAGGTGCCGGTCTCGTTCAGTGGCAACGAGGGCGAGGACCCTGTCCTCGAGATCAGCGAGAACCTGCTGGGTATCCTATGCAAGGATGGTACGGTTGCGATCGATCTGGAAACAGGTGGCGAGGTCTGGCGTGTGGACTACCCGGTTGATCCCGACTACGGCTACGAAGTCTTTGAGCATGATAGTGGGAAGTATGCTCTGCTTAACTACAAGAAGGGATTCACCACTCTCGACCTGCTGAACGGTGATGTGTTGTGGAGCACGGATGATGACACCGAGGTCACGCCGGTCTACCAGGAGGTGTATGAGGATGGAACGCTTG
This sequence comes from bacterium, assembly GCA_020444265.1. Lineage (GTDB taxonomy): Bacteria > Electryoneota > Electryoneia > Electryoneales > Electryoneaceae > JAHLLH01. The sequence goes on along the minus strand of JAHLLH010000005.1, from coordinate 48,259 downwards.
CGCTGATCGCCTTCAAATCCAAAGCCATCGGCCTTGGATCCGCTTTCTTTGGCTATGGATTTGACTTGATGACGGGGGAGAAAAAGTATGGACCGCTGCCCATTATCTGGAGTGGAGCGGCCTCGGCTTTCGGGCAGATGCAGGCGGCCATCTGGCCGGTGAAGGTGATGGATGAAGAGATCATCCTGCTAACCTTTGGTGCATCACCGTACAAAATCGAGGATGATCCGAGCCAGACATATGGGATGAATGTCGCAGGTCGTCACCCGAACGGTAGCGAAGGATTTGTTCGTTACAACATGAAAACCGGCGAGCTGAAGTACCGGACCGATCTCGTCCTCTTTGACAACTGGAGCAAACATCGTCGCAATGCGGCCTACGGCCGACAGGATCCGGGTGCCTGGGTGGATACCAATGTCTTCCCGCACCCCGTTCTCGATAACGATGGCAATGCCTATATCGTGGCGGAACCGGGTGCTGTCAAGGTGGACCTCGAGACGGGCGAAACAATCTGGTCGAGTCCGGACTATGAGCATACCGGCTACCTGAACCTCTGCAGTGGCAAACTTGTTGGCACTATCGGGTATGCTCAGTTCCGTTGGATCACTGAGAATCAGAAGGCGAAGGACGCCACCCTCGAGTCAAAGAAGCACGGCTTCTTCATGCTCGATGCAGCGACAGGTGAGGAACTGTGGACCTATCCCGGCAAGGTGAAGGACCCGTTGGGATCACAATTCACCTACTTCGATAAAGAAACCAAGGCATACTACCTCTCGAATGGTGAGACACTTCAGCGTATCAACATCCCTGAACCGGGTGTTGCCTGGGAACTCGATTTTAAGAAGGATCTGACTGGACGGATCGAGGCGGGGAACGCCATCGCGTTTGTCTTGACCGGCATTTCGGGCCACCAGTCCGGGGACTATATGATCACCGAAAAGACCTACTCGGTGCAGCATGCCCTCTATGTCGACTGGCTTGGGGATGGCAAGATGATGGTGCGTGGTCCCGATGGGCCAGCATTGCTCGATCTTGATGGGAATGTTCTCTACACGGGCGACTGGAAGTGGAATCCCTCAAAGATGAACCTGATCCCCACCAATACTCTCGGCGGAATGCTCTACCAGTACAAGGACAAGCTGCGCATGGTGTCGCTGGAGGACGGTTCCCAACTCTGGGAATCGAAAGAGAAACTGGCAAAGGAAGCGGATCTGCACTTTACCGACAACATGGGAAAACTGTTTGTTGTGGGTGACAAGAGTGTGACCTGCTACAAGATTGATTGATAACGTAGCAACCAGGAAGAACGGGCTTGTGATCTTGTCACAAGCCCGTTCTTTTACTGTGTCGAATTCTACCTGTTGGCTAGCTCACCTTGCGTCCAGTACCTGGTGACGTTTCGGGGTCGGCACTCTTGTGCAAGTTGTACATCTTTAACCCGAGGGCGTAGTCCATCTCTTCGAGCGAGTGGAGCTTGGTCATTTTCATAACGAGGTCGCGCATACGGTCCACGTGTTCCATCGCCTTTGCAAAGAACTCCTTGTTCTCCGCCGAGGTATCCGTCAGGCGCAACTGGAGAAGCTCGATGGAACCGCTGATTACGGCCAGGGCATTGTTGAATTCGTGGGAGATCGTAACACCCATCTTGTTGACCGCTTTCATCTTCTCAAGCTCATCCTTGACCTGTTCACGTTCATCTCGTTCGAAAGCATAGGCCACCGAATCAACCAGGCTTTTCAGGATAGCGACTTCGTTGGTGTGCCAGATGCGAGGACCACGAGTCTCGTCAAAACCAATAAAGCCGTGCAATGTTCCATCAACATAGAGCGGAATGGACAACACCGCCGAAATACCTTGTGGGATGAGAAATACTTTGAACTCATCCGGAATATCTGAATTTTCTATGTCATCAATACTGACGATTTCACCAGCACGCATGGAGGTATCCCACCAGGCAATCGACTCTGCTGGCAGCCCTTGCAGGTAGTCAATCTGCGGTTCAACACCCTCTGAACACCACTCGTGGGTGTTGCTGTAAAACCCGTTTTGACTGTCGAAACGAAAGAGGTAGGCCCGAGAGACATCCATGTAGCGGCCAGTCTGTTCGAGAAGGTTCTGGATGACACTGTCTATATCGTCAATATGGACGAGGGACTGAATTAATTCGCTGCTCAAATGGATGAAACGTTTCTGATCCGCTTCCTGCATCTCGTGACGTTTTCGGTCGGTGATATCAAGGTGGATTCCCGCTGCATGGAGTGGAGTACCACCCTCAGTGCGCTCGTACACCTGACCGCTGTCAAAAACCCAGATGTAATGCCCATGCTTATGCTGTAAACGATGTTCGGTGGAGTACTGTGTGGTATGGCCGTCCAGGTGCTCTTGCAAGCTGTCCGAGACAGCTTTCTTGTCATCGGTGTGGAGGAGCTTTTCCCAGGTTTGTACACTCGGTTCGAGTTCATCTTTCCCGTACCCGAGCATCTCAGCCCATCGGTCATTGAACCGGACATGTCCATTTTGGATGTCCCAATCCCACGTACCAAGCTCTGCACCCTGAACCGCTAGGCTAAGACGTGTCAGAGTTTCTTCGAGATTGTCGGACGAGTGTGAACTGGATCCAGCATCGCTGGGTGGTACCTGCTTCTTCATGGTCTTCTCTGTGAGCGTGTACCAGATGGATACAATGGTGTCAAGAGAAGCAAACACTGTACCAAGAATGGATTGGCCAGAAATGGGAGAAGGTGGTGTAATGTCTTAAATAGAAAGGACTTTCGGGTGGTTCCCGAAAGTCCTCTTCAATGTCGGAGCGACTGGATTTGAACCAGCGACCCCCTGACCCCCAGGCCGGGGTGACGAGCCGGAAAGGCGTTATATAGAAAGGAGATAGAAAAGGGAAATGAACGCAAGGGAAGAATAGGGGAAATTAGAAGTTAATGCGGTCGGTGTATTCATCGCTAATCTCGGTGATGAGGTGGCCATACAGTTCAGTAGTGTAGGTGGTGGTGTGGCCAAGCCAGGATGCCACCACTTTGATCGGCACACCGTTCAGTAATGCATGGCTGGCGAAGGTGTGGCGAAGGACGTAGGGTGTGGTCGATCCGATTGTATCAATCAGCTGTTGCCGACGCTTCTGGTCCTCTTCCGGTGGTGCCGGGTGGGTAGGAGTGTACCGCTTTGATTCAAACAGGCGTTTGAATCGTTTGTCCAGGGCGCGGTGGTCGGTGGCCATGCCTGCAAAAAGGCGGTCGCTGGGGTTGCCTTGTGGGATCTGCAGGATCAATTCGCGCAGCTGGTCACCGATCGGGAATCGTCGATACAATTTGGTCAGGCTATTGGGGTCGCCGAGCCACAGTTCCTTGTGGTCGAGGTCGACCTTTTTCCATGTGATCTCGAGCGCCTCGCTGGGCCGTGCGCCGGTCAACAGCATGAAGCGGACCAGGTGGTGTAGCTCGCCATCCGGGATTAATTGGAGCAAAGCAGTCACTTCGGCGTGGGTGAGGTATCGCGGCCTGGTGGATGCCTGTTTCCGTTTCGAGTCGATCCTTGGCACCTGGACGCCGCTGAAGGGGTTGGATTCGAGGATGCCGTGGACCTTGACGGCCCGTGAAAGGATCGCTCGGACTGCCCGGAAGACGATGCCGACACCGGCCGGGGACCATCCCCTGGCGAGGAGGGATTTGATCCAGTCCTCTGCGTCCTCCTTTGTCAAACGGACGGTCTGGATGTCGCCGATGTGATCGACCAGCAGGTTCCAGGCGTAGGTGTAGCTTTCGATGGTGCGGGGTTGCCGTCGCCCCTCGCACCACTTCATGTCCTGGGTAAGGGTCTCGGATAGCTTGATGCTTTTCGCTTTGCTGCGTTTGACGACAGCTGCGGGGTCACGTCCGGATGCGAGGATATTGGCAAGCTCGACGTACCGCTTCTGCGCGGTGGTCTGGTTGGTCACCCCGATGGTGATTTTCTTCTGCCGACCGTCAAGCTGGTAGACGAACCGCCATGAGGTGCCCTTACTGGTTTTGCGGGGTTCGAGGGTGGGCATTATCTGGCGATGTCCGTGATCTGATCAGGTTTTACTACAACGCGAGATATGCCTGTGTTCCAGATGCCTTTCTCGGGAATTTCAAAGGTGATGGCATTTTCCAGTACTTGAGTGGGTACCTCGTAAGCGGTGACCATTTTCCGCATTAGGCCGGGCTGAAGCTGTTCCGAAAAGAGCCCCTTGTAGTCGAGTAGAAATGATAGCTGGGTGTTCGCATTGGAGGATGCATCAAACCTGCGTCCAAGCCAGTCAACAAGTATAAAATCATCTAAAGCGACAACATGAGTCTCATTGTCTATATTTTCAATTGTATAGTAAATCGCAACAAAGACAGCGCCATCGGATGCCTTGGTGTTGTTGTATTTTGTGCCGATGGCACTGCCGCGTTTTACGTGTGTGATGTGATATTGATACTTCCCGAGGGTAAACGTTTCTCCGATGGCAAAAGTGGGAGTAGCTTTCTCTGGGGAATTTGTTTTATTGGAATTCGAAGAGCCCGAATTACTCCAAGATGTACCCTCTAGAGTGTCATTGTTAGAACAAAATATATTGTTTATGACGACAAGAACGACAATCCAGATAATGATACCAAGAGCGATTTGTCCTGGTGACTGTTTCTTGTGGGCCATTTTACTCTCCATCACTGTGATTGTTTAGAATCTGAAATACTTGTTGTCCATTCTTCCCGGAGTTGGGCGTCAATGATCTCGCCACGTTCGCGGGCTTCGCGGAACTGCATGACCAGGTCGATCAGGATCCGTGTGGAGGTTTGCCACTCTGCGAGAGGGGTTCGTGCGAGCATGCCCACCTCGATCCATTGCAGGCCGATGGCCCTGGTGATGGATGGGTCGAGGAGAAAGGCTAACAGCTTTCGGTTTTGGATCGGGGGGAGGGGAACCGGCACACCGTAGACGTGTGACAACTGGTCGCCGGTAACATTTACCTCTTCATCTGGCAACGCATCCAGGTCGATGGGCTCGGTTGGCTCAACTTTCAAATACGGTGCTTCGTCTGATCCAGTCGGGATGACGTGTGTCATTTTTACCTTCCCCAGCTTTGCGGGGTGGGGCGGCGTCTCGTCCGGATCGTTTGCACTCGATATCGCTGAGCCGGGTTCCCTGGTCTCCGAATTTCCTAAATCACCACGCGGAGGGATGCCTTTCATGAAGGCTACCCGTCCGATTTGTCCCCTTTCTGCTGCTTTCTTGAATCGATCTGCAAAATCATGAGCAAGTATGTCTCCGGGTTCCAGGCCCCATGTTCCCTTCAAGTACGCAATCAGGCGAGACCACTTTTCGGGAGCCATACCTTGGCGTCCTGAACGCCAATTGCTTAAACCGCCTGAACTTACATCTAATATTTTTGCCAGTTTCCCGCCAGACACGAGAAGCACTGTCTCGATCAGGTTGATGATCGAGGCAACGGTCTCCCTGTCCCGCCAGGGTCTTGACAAGTCGTTTTTCATCGCCTATTATGTCTCCTGTGAGCCATTATGGCTTTTAAGGGCTCACGCGAACGGGAGGCTGGTGTGCAAACAACGACCCAACCAAAGATGACTTTTTCCGCTGGTTCACGATGCGCGTCGGATGTCCAGCGGGGTGCAGCATGGGGGCGTACGGCTGTGGGGACGGCTGCTACGCATCCACACCGGCACCGGGATGGCGGAACACCCCCCGTTTCGCTGTCCCGGGCCGTTCGCTCTCTCGAGCGCTGCCCAGGTTACAACGCCGCGAGGCGTGACCCAGACGTTCCACATCGTTGCGTGAACCACGCACACCCCGGCGCCTCCCTGTCCGGGCTGATGGAACGTCACCCACACCCAGCCTCGCCCGCGACCAACGTACGGGGCTGGGTGTCCCTTTGTCCAAATATCGTCCTCTCGGGTGGGCGAGGCAATTCTAATCTCCGTGGACTGGTAGAAAGAGGCACGTATGCCGACTAAGCCTCTGTTGAAGCCGATTATCGAAGATCTACGCGAACGGTGGGAAGAGTCCCCACCGAATCGTGTTTTCGGCGAGATGATCCACCGTGCCCAGCAGGAACGTGGGCTTTCGGCGGGTTTGCTGCAGGTCCATATGGGGCGGAACGATGTTTATCCGCTGACGACCTACGCGCAAAGTCCTCGTCGCGACGGCTGGCCTGGCCGTACGGTGATTACCTGGCCGGACCTGCAGTCTTCCTACCTCGCGACCGGGGATCCTGCCCTGATCGACCTACTCCTTGATCAGATCGGATGTGAGCCCTGTGTGCCAAAACCGGGCATGTCGGACCGCCTGAACGGCCGCATCGACGATGAACTGTCGGACATGACGGTCAACATCGGCGAGATGTTCCGTGCGGCCAACGAGGTGAAGTCGGCAAAGGCGATCATCGGGATCCGTGAGCGGGTCCGTGAGATACGCCGCTGCCTGTCCGACATCGAGGGGGAATTGAACGACTCCGAATCGCGGCTGGGAGGGGAAGGATGAGTGGAACCCGTTCCAAACGTCAGCCCCTTCCTGCAGATGTGATCCTCGAGCGGATCCGAAACAAGAAGCAGCTGCTGGTCCGCAGCACGACGGCTGCGAATCTCTTCGATATGTCCCCTCGTTTTTTCGCCGAATTCTGTGATGAGCAAGGTGTTGCCCGACTGAAGCGGGGAAAGAACGTCTGGTACAAGGCAGAAGACCTGATCCGGGTTGTTGAATCCGCTACCTGGACGCCAAACATGCTCGGGAAGGTAGGCTGATGCGTTACGGACGAGACAGAGGGACCAGACGGGTCAAGCCGAAGGTGGGGACGTGCCGGGCATGCGAAAAGGGTCCGGTGCAGTTGTCGGTGGATGGGCGCTGCATGCGCTGCCTGTTGTCAGGTAACGGTGGAACACGTCCGTTGGACGAATTTGACATGCTACTGGATGCGGAAGACCAGCGGGACCGTTCGAAGAAACGTGACAAGGTCGCGCTGGCCAGCAAGCGAGGAGGGATGTGATGGAACACGAACTCTTCAAGTACATCAAGCGGTGCACGTTCCAGTTCGAAAAACGTGGAGCCTGGATGGCTGTTATCGGTGATTCTGGCGACCGTGCAGAGCAGGGATACGTGCTGCATCACCTGGCACACCTCTATGGTGAATGGAGTTTCGCTTCCCGTCCAGATGGCACACCAGTTCTAACCCTTCCGATACGTGACGTCCACACCCTGACTGATTGGGGGTTGTCCTCGAAAAAACGTGATGCGGAAGAGGTGTCCGCATGACGTTCCGTGGCCAGCTGGAGGGGTATGTGCGCAGTGGAGTGGATGCACTTCAGGAAGCCGTCGAGGCATCCGGAGTGCGTCCCCTGGCTCGTACCCTCGGCATCGATCCGCACACGGTGCGGGGGTGCCTGGCTGGTCAGTTCAGCCCTGCGACGTTGCGTGACGCAATGACCCAGGCTGGTGTGGGTACCGACTACGAGCGGTTCATGGGTGATTTGCGAGCCCGTGTGCTGCAGGATCCTCACTCCTTTGTCGCGGCCGGGATACGTCCTGCCGCGGTAGGGCGTTTCATCGCTGATTCCTATTCCATCCAGTGGAACACACTGATCCGGATTGTCATGACGGCTGACGGGTTGCGGGAGGTGGCTCGTGCCTAAATCCGGACCCGGCGAAGTCCAAAAGAACGGGTGGATCCAGTACAACTACCTGGATGAGGAGGGTCGTCTCCTCTACCAGGTGGTCCGTAAGCAGCCGAAGGGATTCTTCCAAAGGCGTCGCATCGATGGTGTCAGCGGGTGGGTGAACGCCCTGACGGCCGGCACGTATGTGAAAACGGGCCGTTCCTGGTCGAAGCGATCCTCCGGGGCGGAAGAGGGGCAGGAGTCCAGACAGTTTGAGGATGTCCCGCGTCGGGTGCTGTACCGTCTTCCGGAAATCATGGACATGCAGACGGTGGTGCTGGTCGAAGGGGAGAAGGACGTCGACAACCTGCAGAAGTGGGATGTGCCGGCAACGACCAACGCCCAGGGGTCCAAAAGCTGGAAGCCGGAATACGGGTACGAGGAAACGCTGCGGGATAAGGTTGTCCACCTGATTCCGGACAACGACAAGCCCGGTGTGCAGCACATGGTCACGGTTGCGATGGCCCTGGAAGGGATCGCGACCAAGGTCTACCTGCATCGTCCTCTTGGTGGGGAAATCGGGTCCGGGTTTGATGTCAGCGACTGGATTGAGGAAGGGCACACCGACGGTCAATTCCATGCACTGATTCGGAACGGGCAACCGTTCGACCCGTCCAACCCACCCGAGTGGATCAGGGCGTACGCCAAAGGAACCAGGAAGAAAAGCAACACTCTATTCGATGGAAAGAAGGCGGGGTCAGGTCCGGAACGTCAGCTGCAGGAGGGCGAAGATCCGGTTGAACGCATCCTGGTCGAATTGGGCAACCGTGGCAGCACCATCGATCAGCATGGCGACTACTGGATGGCCCAGTGCCCTGCGCACGATGATGACCGGCCGTCGCTGAAGGTGTCCCGCGGGGAAGGTGGGAAGGCGACGGTGATGTGCTATGCCGGTTGCGAGGCGGACCACATCCTGGCCCAGCTGGGTCTCTCGATGCGGGATCTCTACATCGAGGACCGTGGGGTTCGGTCGGATGACCGAACAAGAGTGTCAAGTCAACGGCCAAGCGGTTCGGCGCAGCCGGAAAAACCTGCCTCCCTGGCTGATGTGACAGCCATCCTGGAGGACATCTACCCCTCTTCACCAATTGATAAGCGACTGCCTGCCGTCGACAAGGCGTTGGGCGTTGTGCTGCGTCTGAACCGGATGGAGCAGGCGGAAGCGTTGAACCTGATTGTGGCCCGTTCCGGGGCGGGTAAAAACGACCTAAAAGCCCGGATGCGTGAAATCGCAGAAAGGGAAAATACCAACCCTGCCGATAAGGTGGAGGATCTGACCGACACGCAAAGCCTGAATGGGCTTGGAAGCCTGGCAGAACGTGTCAACACCCTCCTCAATATGCCCCGCAAGGGGATGCCGATACGGATGATGCAGCAGGAAGCGAGCGGGCTGGTCTGCCGCTATTTCGATGAACACGGGTGGTTGCTTTGCGATGACTCGTCCAGGCCGTCCGGTGCATTTGTCCTGACGGATGAACACGAAGCCTTGCCAGTGATGGGCAACAGTCAGCACCTGCGTGTGTTGATCAATCGTGTTGGGGTCAACGCCTCAGAGAATGCGTTCAAACACCTCATTCATGAACTGGAGACCGCCTGCATCCGTCAAGGGAAGAGGGTGGTGCTTGCCAGGTGGTCGACGTGGAAGAATGGGCGGCTGTTTGTCAGCAATGGTTCGCGGCAGATGGTGGTGGCCAGCTTGGAAGGCAGCAAAGTCAAGATGGAAGCCCTGCCTAATGGGGAAGAGGGTGTGCTGTTCGATGGCACGGCCGTCTTCCCTGAGTGGGAGCTACTCCATCCTGACGACATGATCGATCCGCGTGATGTTGGTGCGTTGAAGCCTGCCCTGACGAACCCGCCAGAAATCCTGCGGTACGACGATTCCATGCAGGGAACGCTGCTGACTGGGTGGTTGGTAGCGATCATGGCGAATATCCGTCCCCTGCCGGTTCTGCTGGCAATGGGGGACGCTGACAGCGGTAAGACGACGCTGCTGCGACTGCTGCTGCACCTGCTGCAGGGGGCCACCTTCGATGTGGCGTCGATGTCCAGGAACGAGCACGACTGGGCGGTATCGGTGTCCAGGAAGGCCCTGCATGTCCTGGATAATGCGGACGAACGTCCGCCTGATTGGTTTCCCGATTCCCTGGCAACCACTGTCACTGGGGGCATGCTGGAGACCAGACGGCTGTACAGCGATGATGACCTGGTTCAGCTTCGCGCAACCGCTGCGGTGGCCATCAGCAGCCGTACGGCTGCCTTTGCCCGTCGTCCCGATGTCCTCTCTCGTATGCTACCCCTTTTTTTTGGCGATATGCCGGCCGTACAGCGTCGATCGACGAGGGAACTGGCCGAGGAAGTGCGTGCAGCCCGCGATGGCGTGATGACTTGGCTGGTCTACCAGGCACTTCGAGGCCAGGTGGTGGGTCGAAGCAGGGCACAAGCGGCCAAGACAAGTGGGGTGGACCTGTCCAGGTACGACGAATTCGCGGAAACCGTGCTTGGACTGGAAAGCGAGGATGGGCTGGCCGCGATCATGGAGATGCAGCGTGCCCAAGCGATCAGCATCGTCGACATGGACAAGCTGGTGGCTGCTGTGCGGGCTGTGTTCGACAACGATAGGCAGTTGATCCAGTTCGAGAAGAAACCGGGCGAGCTGCCAAAGTTCCTCGAGCACAACCAGGGCGAGATCAAGCTGCCGCCTTACGGTGGGGCGAAGAACATCTCCAACCGTATTCGCGAGCTCAGCAAAGCGTTCGAACTGGTCGGTATCCAAGTAGATCCGTTGCCGGACGGCAACACCACTGTCTTTCGCTTTATCGATCGCCACAAGGCCCGCCAGTCTGGTCTAAAGATAGAAGAAACACAGACGAGCGGTTCGCGCGGGCAAAATATACCGGGTGGTAACGGAGAATCTTGAGAAAAATCGCCTATTCAATGCGGGGAATTTTTCTTTTTCAGAAAAACATGAATTGTGTGAAAAAAGAGGATGATAAATCTCAGGATTCTCAATTCGACGGGTCCTTCTGGGGATCAGACCATTGCGGGTCACGCTGAGGCGCGGTGGGTGAGAGTTTGGACGGGATTTGACGGGTTGACATCGCGGGCAGTGGTTGACAGCGGGAGCGGTGGGGTGGTTTCCACGGGTTGACGGGAGGTTTCCGAATCCATCTCCAAACGGTGTATTGGTCGGGGAGTGGTTGACGGGGAAGGCAAGGCAGGACGGAAAGGACCGGGGATGGTTGACAGGGTGACCGACCCGGGATATTTCGCCCCCATCGGTTTACAAACAAAGCGAAACGAGATCAAAGATGGAACGGAACCTGAAAAAGGGGCTGCAGACCAGGAAGCCACGGGGTAGGGTTGGGATCGACATCAGCGAAGTGGAACGGCTGGCAGAGAATCTTCACCTGGCGGTACGACAGTTCAGCCTTCGGGTTCGGACCTGGCTGGCGAACCGTCAGGCGGACCAGGTGTTACGGGAGTGCCGGTCGATGGGCGGGCTGACTGGTCGGGAAAGATTCCCGCAGGGAGATCGGCGATGACTGAACTGCACACCCTCGAGGTGGAAGAACAGATGAAGAAGGCGCTGGCCGCGGGAAACTCTGTGGTGCTGATCACAGCGGATGCCCATCGCGGGATCTGCATCTCGATTGACCACAAAGCAGGCAACCAGGTGCCTGTGGAAGTGATGCTGGAACGTGCCTTGAATGGCGTCCTGGACGATCAGGAGGCTGGGGCAGCGGTCCGTGACCTGATCGGGCTGAATCGCGGCCCTGACAAGGGGTAAAAGAGGCAAAAATTTCCGCGCGAAAAGCTCGGCTGGTAGATGATAAACCCTAGCGGCTAAAACAGAGAAAAACCTTGCAGGGGCTTGTTCGGCAGTTGCCGGGCAGGTGGATCGACAGCAACGAACGAGAGGGAAGAACGATGGCGAAGAAATGGCTGGTACCTGCGACAGAGCAGGATCGAGTGGCGAAAGGTGGTGAAATCGAAGGGGGGCAATCCTTCGAGGAAGCTGCATCTGCCGGGGATGGTGTTCTGCGTGTGCAGGGTGCCGGATCCACGGACACGTTGACTGCTCCGGGTATTGGGAGCATGGGTGGTCCGGATGAAACGACCGTGAATCATGCCGACTGGCATGTGACAGGTGCTGAGTTCACGGCGATGAAGAATGGCTGCAGCGGGGATCCCGGTGAATGTGCTGGTGAAGTCAGCTGCACGTCCGGTTCGGAATTGCTGATGAACGATGTCAACCACTACGCGGCGGTGTAGTCAGTTCCGCTCCTGGTCCACTGCGGTGGGCCGGGAAGGGCGCTGGATGCGCAACGACGGGAGGATGGGATGACAGGACATGTGCTGTACTGGTTCGCGGGGGTGATGGCTGTATGGGGGTGGTGGCCATCCCCGATGGCAAGCCTGCTGCTTCTGGGGATCGTCCAGGATGGGGTGGCCTTTCGCTGGGGCCGTGGGTCGATACTGGCGGGGATGCGTGCCGGCATGGTAGGGGTCGAATACCTGACTGCGGTCATGCTTTTGGGATCAGCTGCTGGGGACCGGATTGACGAAATGGTTTTGGCTGCGATCATGACCGTCTACGGGCTGATTCGTGGTTTCCTCTCGGTTTATGTCTACACGCCCGGTTTGGATCTGGACCGCAGTGTGGGCCACCTGGTGCGGAACCAGCTTGCTGCCTTCGCTGAATTTTCGATTCTGGCGTCCCTGTTCATCCTCTGGCGGGGTGATTGGGTCGATGGGATGGGTCTGGGGCTTTATGGCTTGGGCGCGGCCCTGCAGGCGCTTTTGTATGCACACCGTGAGGATCGTCGAATGGTCGCACGTGTGCGGATCCTGCTGCTGGCTGCGTTGGGTGTTGGGATTCGGATGGGTTGGGTATGAGTGGGGATACTGGGCTGAAAAAGCAGAAAGGGACACCTATAGGGGTGTCCCTCAGAAGCAGAATTACTTCCGCTTCCTGCGCATTCCCCACCACATCGAAATGAAGGCTCCCAAACCGAGGGTGACTTTCACGTCAATCGTGACAGCGATGCTTAATAACAGGAATTCCATATGAATTACTCCATTGTTAAAGGGTTACAACGGACGTATGGCCGTCCGAAGGGTGGGTCCACCCCACCATACATGAAGTGTACAACAGAATTCTGAATTGTCAAGTCCTGATTTTTTTTGGGGAATAGATAGATGAGTGAACTGCTGGTGGTGGACAATTTTGCGGGCGGGGGTGGGGCAAGCCTGGGGCTGGAACGTGGACTGGGCCGTTCGGTCGATATCGCGGTGAACCATGATCTGCGTTCGATCCGGATGCACCAGGCGAACCACCCGGATACGCAGCACTACGCGGAAGATGTGTGGACTGTCAGTCCGCTGAAGGCTTGCGGGGGCCGTCCGGTCGGATTCTTCTGGTTGTCACCGGACTGCACCGATCACAGCAAGGCGAAGGGCGGGCCGATTCAGCGGGATCGGAAGATCCGTGGCCTGGCGTGGCTGGCGGTGCGTTGGATCGCTGCGCTGAAGCGTACCGATCAGCATCCCCTAGTGATCGGGCTGGAGAATGTCGAGGAATTTCGCCAGTGGGGACCGTTACACAAGTCTGGTCCGAAAAAAGGACAACCGATCAAGGAACGTCGTGGGGAATTCTTCGACCTGTATGTCAGCCGTCTGCGGGGGCACGGCTACGAGGTGGAGTGGCGTGAACTGCGGGCGTGTGACTACGGGGCACCGACCTCGCGGAAGCGTTTCTTCCTGGTGGCCAGGCGTGACGGCCAGCCGATTGTCTGGCCGGAACCATCCCACGGACCGGGACGGGCGAAGCCCTACCGGACGGCTGCGGAGTGCATCGACTGGTCAATCCCTTCTGTCTCGATTTTCGCCAGCCCGGAGGAGGCAAAAGCGTTTCGGTCACCCTGGCACCAGCGAGGGGTGAAACGTCCCTTGGCAGAAAAGACGATGCAACGGATCGCACGTGGGGTGAAACGGTTCATCCTGGATGCCGAGGATCCCTTTCTGTTGGATGATGAACAATCGGCGGCCTTGATGGCGCTCCACTATGGTGGAAAGGTGGGGTACGACCTGCGTCGTCCATTGAACACCATCACCCAGCGTGACCATCACACTGTGGTGACAGCGAACCTGGTCCGTCACTTCGGCAATAGCGACGGTGCGGATCTGTTCGAACCGATGCCCACGGTGATGCCGGGTGGGCAGGGGAAAACGGGGCTGGTGTCGGCAAGCCTGATCACCATCGACAATGCCGGAAGCCGCTCCTCGTGCACCTACGGGGCGGATCAGCCCTTGACGACCATCCTCTCCACGAATCCACGTCACGCGCTGGTGTCATCCTTCCTGACGAAGCTGAAGGGGTCGAATGTCGGGCAGGATGCGCGTGACCCGTTACAGACGATCACAGCAGGCGGGACGCATTTCGGTGAAGTGTCTGCCTTCCTACTGAAGTATTACGGGGAGGGGTTGGGGCAGGACCTGGCCGAACCGATGCACACGATTACGACGCGGGACCGTTTCGCGCTGGTCACGGTCCAGATCAAGGGCGAGACCTATGTGATCGCGGATATCCTGCTGCGGATGCTGCAGCCGCACGAACTGGCGGAAGCGCAGGGCTTCCCGAAGTCGTATGTGCTGGTGGGCACGAAAAGCGATGTGATCGGACGGATCGGGAACAGTGTGCCACCCCAGCTGGTCGAGGCGATCTCGCGTGCGAATCAGCCGGTGTGGGATGACCAGGTGGAGGTGGCGGCGTGAAAGGACAAGCTGATCGGGTGTGGGGGTTTCCGGAAGGGTCGGGGGAAGACCGTGTGCTGCGGTACCTGGTCGGGAAGAAACGCCCGGTGCCGCAGGCGGAATTGCAGGCGGTGTTTCCGGATATCCACCGTCTCGGGGTCGTGCTGGCGTCGCTGCAGGATGCGGTGTGGGTGCGATCTGAACCGGTGTACCAGGTGAATCGTGCCCAGCTGCAGGATGCCCGGAAAAAGCGGCGGGCAGAGATAGACAAGGCGCGTCGTGCACGATCTGGTGGCAAACGTACAACGGCGGTGTCCAATGCGATTGTGGCTGCATTGACGGACCTGGACCGTCCCGCTGATCTCCGGATGGTACGTAACCTGACTGGCCATCCGAACCCGGGTGTGCTGTTGCTGGGTCTGATTCGGAACGGGCGACTGGGCCGTGTCTGGGGAAAAACGTCGGGTCGGCATGGATGGCACTACTACGTGCCAGGGACAGCGGCGGAACGTTGGAATCCAGCGGGAGCATCAGAGAAGGTCAGTGAAGTAGTCGCTAATGGACCTGGATCGCTGGCGAAACGTTCTGGCAGGCGGCGGAATAAACGGGATCAAGGCCAGAAGGCGGTGGACGCTGTGCCCGATCGCCACCCCGGCAAGGGTCAACCCCCACGCAAGCATGACGGCGAAATCGAAGCCAAGTCGATTGCTGGACATAGCGCCCCCAGCGATAATGAACGTGTGTTCAATAATACGCAGGAAAACGATGGGGATAACGCTGGATTACGCTGTGACCGATGTTCGCGCTCGAAGAGCGATGTGAAGCGGCGGAAGGTGCCACGACCTGCGAATTGGAACACAGCCCGAAAGGGACCCTTTCAGTACCGGCAGGATCTGTGTGACGACTGCTGGGGGGTGGTAAACCGTGACAGTCACTCTAAACCTCAACGTCTTGGTGACAGTCACGTTTTACCGGCTGGTGACAGTCACCTTGGGATGTCGATCGAGGAGCGGTATCGGGCGGGGTTGCTGATGGATCCGAACAAGCGAGCTTCGAAAATGCTGATTGGTGAGGTGAAATGATGGACACGGACAAGACGTGTGAAGAGGTGCTAACGGCGTCGGGCTGGGGTTGGATGTTCGGGAGTGGACGGGAAACATCTGCGGTGGTCGCGTCGATTGCGCAGCGCTGTGATTTGGCCCCGGTGTATCCGGATGTGGTGGACCGTGCGGTGCAGCTGATCGAGGAAACTCGCGCACAGACCCCGTCGAACAGCCTGCATTACCACTCGTTCTGGCCCAGGGGGATGTACGACTTGATGGTGAATACTCTGGATCTGCCGCACTCGGAGTCGCTGAATATCGATGATTGGGCGAAGGTGTTGTTTGTCCAGGTGACGGCGCTGTTGCAGGCGGTGATGGTGTACGAGGGGGTGTCGCCTTCGGCGGTGCGGAACGTGCCTGAAGGCACCTCTCCGGATTCGGAGAATCCGGCCTACGCAAACAGCGCCGAGGGTCAACAGCGATGAAGACGCACTTCAAGTACATCCACTTCGAGGTGGGTGCACGGAATCCATCGACAACCGTCTGGATCTGCCATAACACGAAGTATGGCGACATCCTCGGGTCTGTCTCGTGGTACGGTCCCTGGCGTCAATACTGCTTCTTCCCAGAGCACGGGATTGTCTTCAGCGCTGGCTGCATGAAGGATATCCAAACGTTCATCGAAGGTGCGATGGAGGATCATAAAGCGAAGCGTGAAGCGCGGAAACTTCGGGCCGCAGGGGGTGTGCCGGGTGCGGCGGACGGGGGATCGCGACAGTCCCTCTCGAACGAAAACGGCTTCGGGACTGTCGCTGGGGGGCAGCAGGAGATTCAGTATGACTGACGTGCTGAACCTGGGGCAGGTGGACGAGGTGGTGTCCGGGGCGGAATTCGCACGCCGGATCGGGGAATTGGTCCGTGAGGATCCGCCCAGTCGTCAAGCGATCTCCAAGGCTGTCAAGGCGGGCCGGATCTGGACGGATGACAAGGGGCGGTTACGGTGGCCATCCGCAGCCAGATCGTACCTGTCGACCAGCCAGTACACCCTGAAGCCGGGAGTGGGGTTTGATTCGATTACGGGGGCGGTGGTGATCGCGGGTGAAGGGGATGCGGTGAAACCTGATTCACCGGATGAAGAACCCCGGCTTGTGAGTCAAGCCGGGGCACCCAGCGAGGATGATCGTCCTCAATTGGCTGAGGCATCCGAAACGGAAAGGGGTGGACCCCGGAAAGATGATATCGGGACCTGGCGGCAGCGTGGGGAGAAGGAGAAGGCGCTGCTGGCAGAAATGGAACGTCGTAAAAAAGCCGGCGAACTGGTGGCAGTCGAGGATGTTGAACGGACGATGGAAAACTCGAATGCGCTGGTCCGTGCTGCGGTGATGGCTGTCGCACCCCGGATCTCGGCGGAATTGGCGGCTGAAACGGATCCGCATACGGTGAAAATCATGCTGACAGATGCGCTTCGTGAATCCCTCGAATCGGTAACGGTCCAGTTGGAAAGCGATACTGACGAGCTGGAGGTGGATGAAGCATGAGTGGGATCAGTCCGGAAATCTTGCAGGACCTGGGCAGAGCGTCGGATATCCGTCGACGCGCGGCCAAGTACCTGCGTGTCCCCAAGCCGTTGACCGTAAGCGACTGGGCGGACAGGTTCCGGCATGTTCCCGCTGAATCGACCTCCGAACCGGGAAGGTGGCGTACGAGCCGTTTCCCCTTCCTGCGTGAAATCATGGATTTCCTGTCGAAAGACAGCCCTGTCCATCGAGTGGTGGTGATGAAAGGGACCCAGCTGGGTTTCACGGAAACGGGGTTGAATTGGATCTTCTACACGATTGCACACGCACCCGGTCCAATGTTGTACGTGCAAAAAACGGACAAGGATATCCAAGATTTTATCAGTCAACGTGTCGAGGGATCCCTGTCCGCCATGCCTGCGATATCCAAGCTGATCCGGATGGGGAAGGGTCGTAAAGCGGGCAGCACAACGAAACGCAGGAACTTCCCTGGCGGGATACTCTTTTTCGGTCACGCGGGATCCGCCAGCGGGATGCGATCCAGGCCGGTTGGGAAGCTGGTATTGGATGAAGTCGACAGCTATACGCTGGATCTGTCACAAGAGGGCAACCCGGTTGACCTGGCGATCAAACGAACCAGCAACTTCCCGGATCACAAGATCTACGAACTTTCCACCCCGAAAATAGAAGAAACCAGCCGGATCAATCGTGACTTCCTCGCGGGGGATCAGCGTTTTTACTACGTCCCCTGTCCCTTCTGCGACCATTACCAGGTGATTCACTGGCAGGACGAAATCAGCGGCCATCGTGGCATCCAGTGGGAAGAGGGGAAGCCGGAAACGGCGGTGATGGTGTGCGAGGAATGCGGCGCAGCGATCGACGAACACCACAAGACGAAGATGCTGGCCGCCGGGGAATGGCGTGCCACGAACCCGGAAGGCCGTTTCCCGTCCTACCACATCTCGGCCCTGTATAGCCCGCTGGGCTTCTACTCCTGGAAACAGGCGGTGGAGGAGTTTCTTGATGCCAAGGCATCCGGGGACCCAACCGCACTGAAAACGTGGATCCAGACCACGCTGGGGGAACCGTGGCGTGAAAGCCTAACGGCAATGATTTCGACGGATGACCTGTACAGGCGCAGGGAAGTCTACCCGGCGCCGGTGCCTGAAATGGTGCATGTACTGACGGCCGGTGTGGATATCCAGGAAGACCGTATCGAAATGGAAGTGGTCGGTTGGGGGAAGGGAGAGGAAAGCTGGGCGATTGATTACAAAGTGCTGACTGGGTCCACGGAAAGCATGGAGGTGTGGGGGCTGCTGACGGAAGCATTAAACCGAACCTACCTGCACGAGACGGGGGTCGAGATCCCGATCATGATTGCCGCGGTGGACTCCTCGTTTAATACGAAGCGGACGTATGCCTTCACGTCGAAGCATCCGAAAGCCTATGCGATCAAGGGGAAGGAAGGATTCGGGATTGCGCCCGTAGTACGCGGGAAGCGCCCAGTCGTCCCCGGTGTGGTCCTGCGGATTGTAGCGGTGGATGAATACAAACTGGCTTTGAAGCATCGTCTCAACTTCACCGAACCGGGTCCGGGGTTCTGCCATTGGCCGCGTGCGGTGGTGGTGGACGGGAAGCCGCAGGAGATCCAAACCTTCGAACAGGACTACTTCAACCAGCTACGTGCAGAACATCTCGAAAAGTATATGACGGGGGGCCGGGAACGTCTGCGGTTTACGAAGCCTTCAGCATCGACACGAAACGAGGCGCTGGACTGCAGGGTCTACGCGACGGCCGCGCTGAAGATCCGTGGAATCGACCTGTCGAAGGTGGAAGGACCGGGGCCGATGGTGCTACAAGTACCGAAGCGGCGGAAGGGTGTTCGCAAGCTCAGTGATGGGGTGTAGGGTGAAGATTGGGGAATGGGAAACTGGCAGAGTGTACTGCATGGATGGGATCGAGGCAATTCGGCAGATGCCGTCTGGATCTGTGCACCTGTTTTTAACGGATATCCCGTATGGTGACGGATATGTGTCGCACCATCTCCAGGCGGGGCCATCCGATCCAATTTTGAACGATACCCCTGAAGAGTCCATCGCGTTGGCTGAACAGTTTTTTGCGGAAGCCTGGCGTGTGGTTGTGCCTTGGGGCGTGCTGGCAACAACGGGGCCTTATGGGACCCAGGAACGCCTCGAGCGGTTGGTGGCCTTCGGTAGGGCGATGGCGGCTGCGGGATGGCACAGGTCCTATGACCTGGCTGGTGCTGACGATGCCTCAGATGGGATATGGGACAAGGTGGTTCCTGGAATGGGAAACCGATTTGAAGGACCGCGCTACCAGGCGGAAGCGATTTTGGTGGGTACTCGATGCGACAAGGGCTGGACCTGGACGCCAGAAGATCGACGGCAGGGGAATGTGATCCGTGTGACCCGCCCCAACGGTGGGCGGTCGAAAGATCAGGGGGACCGTCACCAGTCCGAAAAACCAACGGGTCTCGGTTCAGCGCTCGCTTCTCTCTACGCATATCCAGGGGAAGTTGTTGTGGATCCTTTTGCGGGGGGTGGCTCGCTGGTGCTTGGTGCATTGATGGCCGGCCGTGTAGCGATCGGGTTCGAGTTGCTGCAGGAGAACGTGGATCGTGCTAACGCTCGAATCGATGCGTGGCGGGAAAGCCAATGACAAAACTCTTGAAGATCCTCGCAAAGGATGAACTGGTGGTCACGGTGGGTGGGGACGCTCCGGACGACTGGCAGCCGGGGGACGGGCCATTGCCGGGGGATGTAATCCGTGTGGCATGCAGTTTCAGGATGATCGAAGGGCCAGATGGGGAGCAGCTGCCGGTGGTGGTGTTTCCGCCGCATGTAAGGTGGGTGGGTGGGGTGGGGGTGACCCTGGAAGAGACGGCGACGTAGATCCCAATGGGGTACAGGGGGACCCCAGAGGGGACAGGGGGGATCCCTGTAGAGACAGGGTGGGTGTAGCCGGGGGATTCCCGACGCGCCCAAAGGCGATAGCGAATCCGGCTGGTGCCGGATTGGGCGCTGGGAATGACAGGAGATTGTACGATGGGAACGGGAATCGAGTGGACGGATGCGACATGGAACCCGATGACGGGGTGCCAGAAGATCAGTGAAGGGTGCCGTTGGTGCTATGCGGACACGATGTCAAAACGGTTGCAGGGGAACTACCGGAAATTGGAAGGTGAAGGGACACCCATCCCCGCGGGGATCAAGCGGTATCGTGACGGGTTTGCGCCGGCCTTCCATCCGGATGCCTTGGGGGAACCGTTACGCTGGAAAAAACCACGCAGGGTGTTTGTGTGCAGCATGTCGGACCTGTTCCACACCTCGTTCAGCTTCGAGCAGATCGCTGCGGTGTTTGGGGTGATGGCGGCTTGCCCGCAGCACCAGTTCCAGGTGCTGACGAAGCGCCCGGAACGGATGAAGGCGTGGTTCGAGTGGGTGGAACGTGAACACGTCTTTTATGATCCAGCTGGCAAAGAGAGGGGCTGGAAGATCGGATCATTATTGTGTGACTGTTCTTACAAGGTGCGTCCATCTCCAGATTGCCATGTCCCTCTTCATGGGCACGGCAACACTCCATGGCCCCTGCCGAATGTGTGGGTGGGAGTGACGGTGGAGAATCAGGCGGCAGCGGATGAACGGATTCCGCTGTTGCTGGAAACGCCTGCGGCGGTTCGGTTCCTTAGTTGCGAGCCGCTAATCGGGCCGGTGGATTTGGACGGGTGGTTACCAGGACAGTATTCCTGTCTTCATTGTGGCTATGTAGGGGAAAAAACAGGAGATCAAGAAACATGTGAAGAATGTGGGAGTGTGTTTCCGCCTCCCGGTAAAAAGGGGGAGATGGTTCCATGTGGCTGTGGAAGTACTTCGTATTTGAATTCATGCCCCCGTTGCGGAGCAAGCGAGGGAGGGGGGTTCGGCACCTATGGTTCAGAGGGACTAAGCCCGACTCCGACCGTACTCGACTGGGTGATTGCGGGGGGTGAATCGGGGCCGAAGGCGCGGCCCAGCCACCCGGATTGGTTCCGGACGTTGCGGGATCAGTGCCAGGCAGCGGGGGTGCCGTTTTTTTTCAAGCAGTGGGGACAGTGGATGCCTGACTTCGACAGTAAAACGTTCAAGGATGGGCGTCGTTCTTTTCGGTGGGGCGATTTCATTATGCACTCAGTCGGCAAGAAAAAGGCAGGGCGTGAATTGGACGGGCGGACGTGGGAGGAATACCCGTATAACTGATTTGGACAGGGGGGTGGAAAATCCAGGTAGGGGTATATCTGGGGTGGATGGGAGCAGGGCTGGTGACAGTCACTCTTAAACGTCAAAACCTTGGTGACTGTCACTCATGGGCAGTCGACCCGGAAAGGAACGTGAGATGGAATTCAAGGTGGATGTGGATGTGTTGGCGGATGCAATAGAATTGGTCAAGGGTGCAGTGCCCAGTAAAAGTGCGCTGCCGATCTTGTCGCATGTGTTGTTTGACATTCATGGGACGGGGATCCGTTTCCTGGCGACCGACCTGGAAACTCGTTTGCAGACCGAGATCGAATGCGAGGTGGAGAAGGGCGGGCAACTGGCGGTGCCGGTGGACAAGCTGGCCGGGTTGCTGCGATCGATCGACGAAGGGGTGATGCTGACCTGCAGCGTCGACGAATCGCATCACATGCGTGTCCTTGCAGGCGAAGGGGAGTACACGATCCCTTGTGTGGCGGGCGCGGAGTATCCCACGGCGCATGTGGTCAATGAAACGGACACGATCGAACTGCCGGTGGAAGTGCTGCGTGACTCCCTGGCCTATACGATGTTTTCGGTGTCCGGGGATGAACTGCGGCCGGTGATGACCGGGATCCTCTTCGACGTATCGTCGGGAGGGGTGACCGCGGTGGCCACCAACGGGCACACCCTGGCCCGTTACCACACGAATGGCGGGAAGGTGTTCGGGGAACGGTCGGTGATTGTGCCGGCCAAGACGGCGAAATTGCTGGTGAAGGGGCTGCCGGAAAACGGGACGGTAACCCTGAAGTTTGACAAGACCTGGTTCGAGGTGGACCTGGGCGGGGTGGTGATGGGGAGCCGGCTGATCGAGGGCCGTTACCCGAACTATGCATCTGTCATCCCAACCCATGAACACTCGATCAGCGCCGGTGTGAAGGCACTGGGGGATGCGGTGAAACGTGTCTCGGTCTTCGCGAACAAGATCAGCCACATGATCATGCTGGATATTGCGGACCACAAGGCGGAACTGCAGGCCGAAGATATGCAAGTGGGCGGCCGGGGCCGTGAAGCGCTGAAGGTGGTCAACGAGGGTAAGCTGGAAGGGCGCTGGGGTGTGAATGCCGGGTATGTGAAAACGGTGCTGGGGATGATTCCGGATGAAACAGTCCGGATCGGGATGGGGGAACCCACCCAGGCGCTGACGTTCGCCCCGGTGGCAGCGGAGGGGATGGATCTGCTCTTCCTGGTGATGCCGGTGCGGTTGAATTAGGGAACTTTCTATAGGATCCAGCGTCTAATAGTAGCGAGTTCGGGATGAATCGCTGATGATTCGACCCGAACCCGCGACTAAATGGGGACGAAAACAATTGTTCTTCTCCCTGATCAGTGGACGAGGGGGGTGTTACGTAACGGAGCGTAACACTAAAAAACAACATGTTATGAAAAATGGGTCTCGACCAAAAACACTTATGACTCTTGCCAAGGCCGGATCCGACCGATAATGTTATAGGAGCTGACAGGAGTCGACACGTGGTAGATCAGTGTCGGCGCCGGGGGAAGTGTGGAACAGGAGGTGGAGATGGGTCCGCTCAAATTAAGTGAGTGGTCTCCCGATGTACTCCCGCTTTTGCTGAAATGTATGCCCATCTTTAAGAGGGAACAATTCAGCATTTTAGTCTCCAAGGAAGCAGAGCGACATTGGACAGCTCATTGTTTGGAGATGGACATGGTGAGCGATGGTGACAGTATGAAGGCTGCTGTCGCTAATGTGGTAGTCTCTATGGCAATTGTCCTTGAAGACTACATCGATGGAGTTGTGTCGGGGACCTATTTTTCTCCAGCACCGAAAGAACACTGGGCTCGGATGGACGGGGCTGATAACTTCGAAATCATCGTCGAGGTTAAAAAGCCGAAATCTCGTCCGCTGGTAACGAATCGCCGGGCTGGATCACGTCAGGTATTGCGAGGAAGACGCCTTGCTACCCAAAACTGCCAGGTATGAAGACGTTTGTCGTTATTTATCCCGGAAGGGGCTGGAGGTTATCGAAGCAAAGGGTGATCATCGAAAGGTGATCAATCCACAAAACAACCGTCGCTATTCAATTAACCCTTTGAAGAAAACAAACACCATTAGTCGTGAGGCTCTTAAAGGTCTACAACGAAGACTTGAATTGCCGCATGATTTTTGGGACGAGCTTTAGAAAATATAGACCCCCGGGATGATCCGGGGGTTTTCTTATTTCTTCTTTACAGTGAGGCAACGATGACAGACGATCAAGTTAAGCAGATCATGCAGGCAATCATCGCAGGGCAGGTACTTGGTGCAATGCAGGGAAAAATGGAGGAAGCCCCGGCGGTAGAGAAGGCAGCAAAGCTAGGGGATAAACTCGCTGATCGAATTATTGATGGTATTGCTGCGAAAAAAAGAGGGCTACGTCGCTGATGCAGTTTGAAGAGATAGGGGACAGGGTCGAGGTGATGGCCCTGTTTCCTGCTGGTGGTGGGTTGAAGCTACTGAAGATCCGTTGGCGTCAACGGGTGGTCAAGGTCAAGCGGTCGATCAGCCAGCGGAAGGAACGTGTCGGAGATCTCGAGCGGCTGGTGCATGTGTTCCAGGGGGACACCGGCGACGTGTACGAATTAGGCTTCTACCCGGAACGGCAGGAGTGGGTCCTGCTGCGGGTGGGGATGGAGGGGTGAGATGGGATTTTCATCGCGTAAGTGGCGGGTGAAGGTTAAGGGTGGCGGTGTGATTGCCAATGTTATTTTTGATAATCCGATTGATAAGCCAGCAATGACCTACTGTGATTGTCCAGACTGGACGCCAGACAAAGACTGTGTACATGTTGAAGCCCTGAAGCAGGGTAAAGAAAAAGTTATTGTTGGGGGCGACCCGCCTGAACATCTTCATGTGATGCTGGGTCGAATGAAGTACAAGGAATCCCTAGAAGAACCGGCGGCTGATAGCCCTGAGACAAGCGGAAGTGAAGACAGCCCTGATTTGTAATCGCTTGGAGTCGATTAAGCAGGAGGCCGGGGAGGAGAAGTTTTTTTCCCCTCACCTGGGGGGTTGTGCGGAGCGTTTGCTGGGTGTATGATGGGGCATCGGGGAAATGATGCCCCACGCTTTTTTGGTTGAAATCGGAGTGGACGATGTAACGGCTGAACGGTGAAGAGGGTGCGGGTGGAAGGGGGTTGCTTCGGCAGCTTCGCTTCCTCGCAATGACTTCACCAGCTGACAAGCGAACGGAACCCTGATGCATCATGGTCGCCCTGGTTGGATTGGGTGATGCGAAGGGTTGGGAATAGAACAGGTCACGTTTTGCGGCGGAGAAATCCGCTGTAGAGCGTGACCTGTTTCTGTTTCCGGGGGTTGGGTATGGATCCCGTCGTTCAGCGATTTGTCCATCTGTCCGCCAGGAAAACCTCGGCTTTGCGCCGGCAAGGCGTGACGTTTCCTATTGCTGCGGACTATTTCCGCAGCCCGACTCCACCCACGATGACTTCCTACCGGAAACCGATTCCGCATGCGGTGCTACTGGCTGCGGTTAAACGGCTGAACGATGCCACCCTGGCTCGTGCCTATGTCCTGCTCTACGGTCCTGAAAGTTTGGAGGCAAGCGGGGACCGTGCGCGGATGCGGAGGTGGGTATTGGACCATCCCCGAGCACCGGAAGTCTTACGTGGGCTCGGGGTGTTGAAGGATCAAGCGTCGCCTTCGGCGGTGCGGTCGATGGGCTGAAGCCCATCCTCGCCGGGGTTGGAAACCCCGGCCAACATGGATGAAGAAACCCGGCATGGCAAGACAAGCCGGGGCACCCTTTGGAAGGGGATAGACGATGGATCAGGTACTTGGATGGCTCGGGCAAGCCTGGCAGTGGATGGAAGCTCAGGGAATCGCTGGTGACATCCTGCAGGGGATCAGCGGGACCGTCTTGGCGATTCCGTATGTCGGCAGCCTGCTGGGGTTGGTGTTCGGGCTCCGTCCAGCGGACGCTTGGGAACGTGCCGGGGATACCTGGGGCCTCAAGATCAGCCAGTTCATGCGTCGGGTTCCTGTGATCGGTCCGGTCTGGGAGTTTGTGGAAGATCCCGTCTTTGACCTGGCGATTCGGGTCACTGACAACATCGGCCGTTTCCTGCGCCGGGCAAAGCAATCTGCCAACAAGGATGATGGTGTGCCGGTCGGATTGCCGAAGGATGTGAAGCAAGGCAAAGGGAGCGGGAAGCGATGAAGGGGGCGACCTCACAAAAGGGGGTTGCTTCGCCGTTACCCACCCTTACTGGACGGCTGGTGCGAGGTGAATCAACAGAAGAGGGGACGTTCGGGCACCTGGTTATCGATGCACCGAGTGTTCCCGAAGCGCCGTTTTCGTGCCGAACTGTGGAACTGCCCTGGCGTGGCAACCAGAACGATATCAGCTGCATCCCGTCAGGCCGGTACCGCTGTGTCTTCAACCACTCGAAGCGGTTCGACAAAGACCTCTACCTGATCCAGGATGTGCCGGGCCGTGCGGGTGTGCGGATCCATGTGATGAACCATGCCGGCGATGAAGCGAAGGGGTGGGTGTCGGAATCGGATGGCTGCATCGGGGTGGGCCGTGCCCTGACAGCCTTCAAGCCTAAGCATGGGGACAGGGTCCAGAAGGCGGTCAGCTACTCGTGGGACACGCTGGACGACCTTCATCTCTTCACTCGCGGCATGGACATGGACCTCTCGATTGAATGGGCCGAGGGTGTGGATCCGGAAGGGGTGCAGGTATGAACTGTTTGCAAGTGGCCGGGGGATTCCCGACGCCCGCAATGGAAACCCCCTGCCGGTTGACTCCGGCATGCGTGCTGGGAATGACACTCGGGGTGCAGGCATGACCACAGCGGAACGTCTCGCAGAAGCAAAACTGATGCGCGCGACCTGGAAGGCGGCTTTGATCTCAATTGCGCAGACGGGTCAAAGCTACCAGGTAGGGGAGCGTCGGATGACTCGCGCGGATCTGCCTGAAGTGGAACGTCAATTCAACAAGTGGGACAAGCTGGTTTCGAGGCTCGACGGGACAGCCCCGCGGGCCAAACGTGTGATACCGAGGGATTGATGGCAGGCAAGCAGATCGGGATCAAGCGAACATTCACGGACCGTGTGGTTGAACTGTTCAACCCCAAGGCGGGGCTGGACCGTTACCAGCACCGTCTCGCGATTGCCGCGCTCGGATCATCCGGATACCTGACGCCTGGTTCCAGCCGCAAATCCCTGCGCGGGTGGAGCTCTCTCGGTGAAAACCCGATCTCGGAAACGGTGGATAAGGGTGAGGATATCCGTGAGGGTGTCCGTGACCTGTTCAAAAATTCCCCGGTATCCGGGGCGCTCCTGCGTCGGATGGCCTACAAGGTGGTGGGGCCTGGATTAACCCTGCAGGCCCGTCCCGATTACGAAGCCTTGGGCCTACCGAAAGAGCAGGCATCCACCTGGACGAAGCAGGTGGAACGTGAATTCCGCATGTGGTCAAAAACCTGCGACGCCACCCAGACGGACAGCTTGAACCGTCTCGCCTTCCTCGCCTTGCTCAGCTGGATGCGTGATGGGGATGTGTTCGCGGGTTTCCCGATGGTGAAGCGTAAGGGGCAGGTCTACCAGACTCGTGTGATGCTGATCGATGGTGCGCAGGTGGGGAACAACCTGTCGATGATGCGTGAAGGCTGGCTGGGTGGCGTGAAGTGCGACAAGTACGGTGCGCCGGAAGCCTACTACATCCGTAACTGGAACCCGATTTCGAACGACTGGGCGTTGACAGGCAAGGAAATTTCTGCCTTTGGGAGTAAGACGGGTCGCCGGAACATTGTCCACCTGGTCAACAAGGAATGGATCGGCCAGCGCCGGGGTGTCAGCATCCTTGCGCCGGTGATTGAACCGTTACGTCAGATCACCCAACTCTCTCAAGCGGCGGTTACGAAAGCCATCATCCAGGCGTTTATCACGGTGTTTATCACGCACAACCAGGCGGATGGGATGGAATCGCCTGTGCCCACATCTGACCAGGTCGAGCCGGATGATCCGCAGAGCTACGAAATGGGATCCGGAACGATCTATGACCTAGATGAGGGCGATGATGTGAAGGTGGTGCAATCCACCTCCCAGCCTGATTTTGATCCCGTGTTCAAGGCAATTGTGATGCAGATCGGTGCGAATGTGGGCGTGGCCTTTGAAGTGATGATGATGCACTTCACGGCCAGCTACAGCGCCAGCCGTGCCGCCCTGATGGAATCCTGGACAACCTTCCTCACCCTTCGCACCTGGCTGGTCGACTTGTTCCTGCAGGAAGCCTACGAGGCTTTCCTGTGGGAGGCGGTTGCTTCGGGTCGAATCCTTGCGCCCGGGTTCTTTACGGACCCGGCGATCCGTGCCGCATGGTGCTCGACCAGGTGGACGGGCCGTGGGCCGGGCCAGATCGACCCACTGAAGGAAGTCAATGCCGCAGAGAAGCGACTGAAGAACCATTTGACGACACACGAGGACGAGCACACGGCGATCCACGGCGGGGACTGGGACAGCAGCATGGACAGGCTGGCGGCGGAAGAGGAAACCTTGACAAGGCTCGGGCTGCAATCGTCGAAGGAAGGGTCCTCCTCGGGGTCAGACAGCAGCGCGGCAGACAAGACGTTGGAGGATCTGCAGGATGAATAAGGAACTGCTGGCAGCGCTGGCAAAGGGCGCATGGCCGATGGAGCGTGGGGCTTTCACGATGGCCCTGCAGGCAGCCTTCGGAGACGTGCCAGTTCAGACCTCGGTGAAGTCGATTCGCCCCCAGGGCCGCGCGAATAACCGTAACGCGGAAGAGTTTTTCGGCACGCGCCGGAAGTTGCGGATTATCGGCGATACCGCCCTGATCGACATCAACGGGGTGATTCTCCCGCGGGATAATTACATCGCCTGGATCTACGACGCGCTGGGTGGGGCAAGTACGATCGAAGCGATCCGTGACGACCTGCTGGAAGCGGTCGAGGACCGTAAGGTGGAGCGGATCGTCCTGAACCTGGACAGCCCTGGTGGGTACATCACCGAGGTGCAGGAGCTGGCGGAAGAGATCCGCAGGGCGGACAACGAAAAGCCGGTGATTGCCTATGTGAACGGCTGGGCCTGTAGCGCGGGGTACTGGCTGGCCAGCGCGGCACGTGAGATCATCGCAGCCCCGACCGCAGAGGTGGGGTCCATCGGGGTGTTGGCGATCTACTACGATTTCAAGAAGGCGATGGAGATGATGGGGATTGAGGAGATCACCATTGTCTCTAGTCAATCCCCGAACAAGGTGGCGGATCCTGCGACTGAAGAGGGGTACCAGCTGATCCAGGAACGTCTGGACGCCTTGGCCGAGGTGTTTATCGGTGAAGTGGCCGCGGGCCGTGGGGTGGACCGCAACACCGTGGTCAAGGAATTCGGTGCGGGTGGTGTGTTCGGTGCTGCCGAAGCGATGAAGCGCGGGATGGTGGACGGAATTGGTGTGCTGGATGATGTTCTGCGCGGTACGGTTGCAAACCGTGGAACCTCCGAAGGAAACGACACGACAGAAATAATCGACGATGCAGGTGAAAGCGAGGACAGTGCGATGGACAAGAAGGAACTGCAGGCGAAGCACCCGGACCTGTACCAGGCGGTGCTGGACGAGGGGAAGGCCCTGGGTAAGGCCGAGGGCGACAGGGCCCTGGAAACCCTGAAAGCGGAACAGGCGACCGCACTCGAAACGGCGAAGGCCGAAGGGGCCAAGGCGGAAAGCGAACGAATCGCAGCGGTGATCGAGGCAGACCCGGTGTTTGCTAAGGCGGTGAAGGCGGCGGATCCGCATGGTGTGATCCAGGCGGCGCTCACCGATGGCAGCAGCCAGGTGAAGGATGTCCAGGCAGGCCTCTATGCTGCCGAGCGGAAAACCACTGTCGCGATGGCGGAAGGAATCCATGCCGATGCGCAGGCATTGGATGGCATCCAGCCCGCACCCGCCGCGGTGCAGGGCGATGACGACGCGGCCGCGGTGACGGCGATTGAAAAGGCGCAGGAGATGCGCGGCAAGTAACCCCTGACGGGGGCGGTACCCGGCCAGAACCGGGATAGTGTGACACCCGACGCAGGAGCGCCGGGTCACCAGGTGGATTTACAGGAAGGAAAGAGCGATGAGCACGGAGTATGTGCACAGGAATGTGCTGGCGGAACCGCTCTCGTTGCCGACCCGTCCAGTGGTACTGAAATCGGGCGTGTCGTACCTCGAGGGCGCGGTGCTGGGCCGTATCAAGAAAGCGAAGGGTGCGGTGGCCGCAACTGTCGGCAACACCGGCAACGGCGCGATCAGCGGCACGTCGATCGGCGCGAAAGCGGAGATCGGCACCTACACGTTGACATGTGTCGAGGCGGTCGGAAACGCTGGCCGCTTCGAGGTGGTAACCCCGAGCGGTCAACGACTGAAAGACCTCACGGTCGCAGTGGCGTACGAAACGGACCACATCAATCTGACGGTTGCTGATGGTGCCCAGGACTTCATCGTGGGCGACGAGATCACGTTTGTCGTGGAAGCGGGTGACGATGCCGGCAAGTACGGTCTGGTCGATGAATCCGCGGTGGACGGCAAGCAGGATGCCGAGTTGATCCTGGCCGAGGATGCGGATGCAACCGATGATGATGTGACGTCTGTGGCGTACGCCCAGGGTCGCATCAACAAGCGTCGCTGCTACGTGGCGGACGGCAGCGATGTGGACAACCATGTCGAGACGCTGGCAGCCCGCGGCCTGATTCTCGAGGAAGCGGCGCAGACCTGATCGGGGGTGAGGTAGGATCTCACTGACTGGATAGGGAAACCCGGCTTGCAAGCCAAGCCGGGGCACCCATCAGGATGGCGATATCAGATGTGAACGATGCCTTGCCAGATGGTGAGGCGGAAGGGATAGGCAAATGAGTGTGAAGCTGTTGACTCGAAAGAGTCTGATGAAAGTCGTGCAGGGCGCGAAGGGCATGGGCGCAAGCCTTGCCACCCTGCTCGGCTTCACGGAAAAGGTGTGGGGCACCTCGAGCATCGATGTGCACGAGGTGGAAGGCCGCTTGGGCCTGGCCTCCTACGCCAATTCGAAGGGCGAAGCGGTGCTGGTGGAACGTGACGGGTTCATCCTCGAGACGATCACCCCTCCAACGGTCGCAGAAGAGACGGAAATCAATGCGGACATCCTGGAAGAGGTGTTTGCCGGGACGCACCAGTACGAGGATGTGGATCCGTTGGTCTACAAGGCGCAGCTGTTGCAGGAAGATGGCGATTTCCTGATGGGCCGTGTCGAACGCAGACGTGAGCAGATGATCGCCCGCGGGATCCAGGACGGGCAGATTGTGGTGTCGGGCCGTGGGGTCAACACCACCATCGACCTACGCATCCCGAGCGCACACAAAAAGACCTTGCTGACGACCGCACGCTGGGGCGAAGAGGGTGTTTCTCCGATCGCTGACCTGCGCACCTGGTCGAATACCGCCGCGACAGATGGACGTAAACGTCCGAACATCGCGATCATGGACTCCAGCGCCTACGGTTACCTGCAGAAGGATCCGGACTTCCAGAACATCTTCGACAACCAGCGGATCAAGAACGGTCAGATCGACCCGATGTGGCTGGATGACGACCTAGTCCTGATGGGTGAGCTGATCGACGCCGACTTGAACCTGAAGGTGTATGTCCACCACGGCTTCTACGAGGTGAAGGACGACGACGGCAACGTGACGGCGACGCCTTACATCGATGCGAACCGTGTCATCCTCGCCAACAACAAGGCGACCAACATCATCCACTACGCATGGTTGAAGGATGACCGTGCTCCTCGCCTCGCAAGGTATTACATGGACACTTACAAAGAGGAAACCTCGGTCAGCAAGACGTTCCTCTTCCTGAAGTCCAAGCCGCTTCCGATTCCGCACGAGCCGAAAACCATCATGTCGATCAAGGTGCGTTAACCCCTGATCGCAGGACGGCAGCAGCCGTGTAAAGCGAAACGAGGATGAGGTGGACCATGAAATACCGGAACAAAACGAACACGACGCTTTCCCCGGGGGATGTGCTCCCCGGGGGAGTGATCGAGCTCGCTGAAAAGGACGGGCAACCGTTGGTCGATGCGGGGATCCTCGAACCATTCGAGGAGAAAGCATCCGCTGAGGGCGACAAGGGAGCCGACCCGCCGACCAGTGTGGACGGTGACCTGGCAAAGGCGGCCATCACCAGCCTGCAGGACGTGGACGGCATGCGTGAACCGTGGGCGAAGGAATTGATCTCCCTGGGGATCCTCAGCCGTGCCGACCTGGCGAAAGCGAAACCGGCCGACCTCGAGCAGGTGAAGGGGATCGGGAAGGCGACGGCCCGTAAGCTGGTCCTCGCGGCCAAGCATTCGGATTGACCTGACAGAATGGAAGGACGGACCCATGCGAAGATCATGGATTCTGGCAATGCTTCTGCTTGTGATGTGGTTTCTGCCGGGCCTGACTCAGGCAGCGGTGGGGGTCAATATCAGCGGGCAGGCCACCACGAAGCTACGTGGCAACACCGAAGTGCCGGGGTGGTTGCGTATCACCTATGACATGAAGGTGGGCCGTGACGCCTATGTCACGGACAGCCTGTGGGTCGGGGAATATGTCGAGTCCCTCGGTTCGCTGGATGTGACTGGGGTCGCGACGTTCGATTCGACTGTGGCAATGGCCGAAGTGGCGACAGTTGGTGGAACCCTGGGTGTGACCGGTGCGACAACCCTTTCAGGCAATCTGACGGTCTCGGGGGTGGCCGCGTTGGATTCCGTTGCGACGGTTGGGGACAGCCTGTCGGTGACCGGGAATGCGACCTCAACAGGTGTGTGGCGCGGCGCGGCTTTTGGAGGTGCCGCCTGTGATACCCTTGTGTTCGATGCGGCAACGACAGACACCCTGACCTGGTCGGGGGTGACAACCCTGGATAAGGTCGCGGTAACGGCAATCGGGGATCCGGGTGGATACTTCTACGCGGAAGTGCTGACTGATGCGGTGGCGATCCATGCGGAAGCCTCGAACAGTGCTGAATATGTGATCCTGCTGCTTCGGCGGTAATCGGTGGGTGAACTCAGAATAACCCCGGCCCACAGGCTGAGCCGGGGTGTTCGAAGGAAACAACGATGAAGCGACTTCTGACATGTCTTGCGATTCTACTGGCGGGAACGATGTTTCTCGCGGGCGGGGTGGTCTTCGGTGAACCGATCGGGTGGCGTGTGGCCGATGGTCCGGACACGGTGATAGTGGATGCAGGCGGGTCGGGATCTGCAACGCTCACGTTCGACGTGCCGTCGACCGCATCCAGATTCTACGGCGCGGTGCTGGTGGATTCGGTCGCCCAGGGGCCAGCGGACAGCATTAGGGTGGCCTGGCGTCCCCTGGACACCGACGCTGCAGCCCTTCTCGGATGGCGTGCAGCGCTGATTGACACCAATTGTGAGGAGTGGGGCACTCCGAACTGGATCGCCACCTCGGTGGGAGTCGGGTTTGTTCCGATCGACTCAACCTGGTATCCGTTGCTGCTGGGCAGTCCATCTGCCAGGGAACCGGAATTGATCTGGAAGGGGTCCCTGGCGGTCCGTGTTACGGTTTACGGCACGGAGGATGATACCGTGGCGGTTCGTGGCTGGTGGCGGTACGTGAAAGAATAGGGTCGCGTGCGGACGAGGTTTGCTTTTCTTCGCTCGCAATGACTTGAGAGGGCATCGATGGCGAACGGGATGTACAACGGGGCACGTGACGGGTTCCTGCTGGGACAGATCGACCTGGAAGGCGACCAGGTGGTGGCGTTCCTGATCGATCTGGATCTCTACACGCCGGACCTGGTGAACCACTCGAGCCTGGCGGATGTGCCGGAGGGGGCACGTGTCGCGGTGCAGACCCTCACCGGCTGTTCGGTGGCGGCGGGTGCCTTCGATGCGGACGATGTGACCTGGCCCACTGTGACGCATTCCGGGGATGTGGGGGCGGTTCTCCTGGTGGTGTTGAACAGCGATGATGCAGCGAGCCCATTGCTGGCCCTGTTCGACACGGATGACAGCCTGCCCTTCACCCCAGCCGGGACAGACTTCACGGTGGTGTGGGACAACGGAATCAACAAACTGTTCAGGATCTGACGATGAATCTGATGGCTCTATCGTTGACGCCGGAATGGATAACGGCCCTGGTGGCCATCGTGGGCGTGGTGGCTGGTGCTGTTGGATGGTTCATCGGCGTTGGGTGGACCCTGCGTGACAACAGCCGCCGTCTTGGCAAGGTTGAGGAGAAGCTGGAATCGCACGAGCGGGAGATTGAAAACCTCGCATTGGGGGTGCAGCATCTGCGTGACAACAAGCTGGCGAAAGAAGAATTCAACGGTGCGATGACCAGCCTGCGCAGCGACTTCTCCAAGCTGACGGCGCAATTCGCTGGGGTGGTCGAGATGATCAAAGGGGTGGCGAAATCGCTGGACATCGAACGTCAAGCGAATACGCGGCAGGGGAAGGGCTGAGCGGTGGGTGTGGTTGGGGGTTGCTTCGTCAGCGCGGAGCGCTTCCTCGCAATGACTTTCAGGAGTAAGCGGTGAACGGGATTGCGCCGAGGACAGCGGTGGGAACAGCGGTCGGGATCCTCGCGGTCATGTCCGACATCGATGCGCAATTCCAGGCAGACCTGGCGGCGGTGTTTTCGGCGGAATTTTCGGTGTCGGCTACGCTGCTGCTGGCGAACCAATCGCCCTTGACGGTGTCGGGGATCTTCGATGAAACGGGTGTGGAGCTGGACCTGGATTCGGGGGTGATGGTGCCGAGTGCGACACCTCAGCTGATGGTGCCGTCGCATCTGCTGACGGCGAAGATCCAGCCGAATGACAAGGTGGTGATCAAGGGGCGGACCTACCAGGTGAGCCAGCCTCCGATCGAGCGGCACGGGGTGACAACGATCTATTTCAGGACGGTATAAGCGGTCGATGGGCTAACGCCCATCCTCGCCGGGGTTGGAAACCCCGGCCTACACTGGACACAGAAACCCGGCTTGGCAAGTCAAGCCGGGGCACCCAGGAGACGGACAGGGATGGCGAGCAGCAAACGGAAGGCGATCAGGCGGAAGGTGCTGGAGGTGTTGCGTGCGGCGGATGGCTTGCCGAAACGGATTTACGGCGGCCGTTTATCGCCGACGTGGTACCAGCATCTGCCCTGCTGCCTCGTGCGGATCCACACGGATGATGTGGGGACGATTCGCAGGGGGCCTGACACCTACGAAATGAATGGCCGTCTGGAACTTGTCTTTATCGACTTTGACCGTACACCGGACGATGACGGGCAGTACGACGACCTGGCGAACGATTTGGATGATTACGCAGCGTCCGCAAGGGTAGCCCTGTTGGAGGATGAAACCCTCGGCGGTGTGGTCACCGACCTGGTGCCCGCCGGCAGTGAGGAGTTGAACGATCAAACGGACCTGGGTGAAGGGTTGGTGGCGGTTGGGGGACTGGTAGCGCGTTACCAGATCGAGTACGACGAGAACCGTCCCCAGCGTGAACGTCCGGAAGAATCCTTCAAGTCGATCGACGGAACGATGCAGATGAACAGCAGCGAGGATGTGGCTGATCAGGGATTCAAGGTAGAACCTCAATAATTGGATAAACCGCCCGGTTTGATCGGGCTGGTGACAGTCACTCTCAAACCTCAAAACCTTGGTGACAGTCACTCGGTCGCAAGTCGGGCCACCCGAAAGGGAGGCTGTAGATGCAGGAGACGAAACAGATGCCAGCGCAAGGTGAACGTGTGACGGTCTACCCGGCCGAAGGTCGACGGGTCCGTCACCCGCACACGGCGATGGTGATTCCGGCGACGGGACAGGCGGTGGCCTGGGCACCGTACTGGCGTCGTCGGCTGAAGCAGGGGGACATCACCCTGGACGCACCCGTGCCATCTGACGGGGATCAATCAAAGGTAGCCCCGAAGCAGGGTGCGAATGGCGGGGGATCCCCGACGCGCCCAAAGAAAACGTCGAAGCCCGCTGAAGCGAGCTTGGGCGCTGGGGAAGACACTGACGCTGGAGGGTCGAAATGAGCACGTTTCCGACCACAGGATTGACGCCCATTGTGGCATTCAACTTTGATGGCAGCCAGTCCCAGGATGGGGTGGGGGCTCTGCCTTACAAGGTGCTCTTCATCGGCGGATTGCTTTCTGCTGGCAGCCTTGCCGAGGGCCGTATCGACCTGGTGACCTCTGTCGCGATGGCGGAAGAATACTATGGTGTTGGCAGTCAGCTGGCTCGCATGTGCGCGGCCTATTTCGCGGCCAACCCGAAGGCGGCGCTCTACTGCGGCGGTCTAGCAGACGCGGGCGCGGGTGTGGCAGCGACCGGGCTGATCACCCTGGCGGGTACTGCGACGGCTGCAGGGACGATCAATCTCTGGATTGCCGGGAAAAAGGTCACGGTCGCGGTGGCGGTCGGGGATACCCACACGGATCTCGATGCGGATGTGGCCGCTGCGATCAACGCCGACACCGATCTGCCGGTGACAGCCACGGATAACGAGGACGGCACGATCGGCCTGACGGCACGTCACAAGGGTGAAGCGGGTAACGACATCGATGTGCGTGTCAGCTACGGAGACGGTGAAGCGGTCCCTGCAGGTCTGACGGTGACCATTGCGGCAATGGGTGACACAGGATCCGCGATGACCGCCGGTGCGACCAACCCGGATGTTACCACGATCACCGACTTGATCGGTGAGGACTGGTACCAGGTGATCGCGATGCCCTATATGGACGCGACCAACCTGACTGCGATCGAGGCGGTGTTGGATGCCCAGTGGGGTGCGGATGTGATGCACGACGGGCACGTCTTTGTAGGCAAGGTGGCAACATCGGTGGCAGCGCTGGCCAGCTGGGGCAACGGGCGCAACTCGAAGCATGTTACGGCGGTGGGGTGCAACGGGATCCCGAACACACCGGAAGATGTGGCTGCTGTGGTTGCCGCTGTGGTGGCGACGGAAGGATCTGCCGACCCGTCCCGTCCCTTCCAGACCGAAGTCCTCACGGGGATCCTCGCACCGACTCGCGGCAGCGATCTGACCCGCACGGAACGTGAGCTGCTCCTGTTGGATGGTATCGCGACAGTTGTTCCGGACGGTGCCCGTGCCATGCGGATTGAACGTCTAGTGACCATGTACCAGACCAACGGTGCCGGTGCTGCGGACCCGACCTACCGTGACTTGAACACCAAGCTCACCCTGATGCATCTGCGTTACGAGACGGTGACCCAGATGCAGACTCGTTACCCACGTGCGAAGCTGGCCTCCAGCGATGCGGGTGTGGGTCCCGAAGGCGGACCGGTGGTGACGCCAGGGCGGATCAAGAACGAGATGCTGGGGCTGTGCCGGACCTGGATCAGCAAGGGCTGGGTCGAGGATTACGACAGCTTCAAGGACGGCATCGTGGTGCAGCGAAAGACGGGCGATCCGAACGTGGTTGAAGTGCTGGCGACTCCGGACCTGATGAACCAGCTGCGGTCGATTGCCGGCACGTTCCAGTTCAAGCAGTAGGGGCGGCAACGCCGGGTCCTGCACTGGCGGTGGGCCGGTGACTGGACCCGGCGCCCCTGGGTGGGGTGGCTGGTGGCCGGGTAAGGTCTGGTGACAGTCACTCTCAAACGTCAAAACCTTGGTGACAGTCACTTTTGGAAAGTGAGGCAGGATATGAAGGGTGGAGCGGATGGGCTCGTGATCAACGGGACCCGTTACCAGACAGACGGCGAACCGATGTGCCGTCCCAGCGGCGACAAGCGTGAATCGATGCAGTCGCACAGCGGCCATGCCGGGTTCACGGAAACGAGTGAAGGGGCTCGTCTCGAAATCGAGATGTATGTGCCGGACAACGTAAGCCCGTCGACGATCTACGATGTGGATGGTGCGACGATCGAGGTGCCATTCAAGAACGGGCAGACCTTCGTGCTGACGGATGGTTCGTTTTCGGGCGAGCGCAGCTTCAACCCACAAACCAGGAAGCTCTCGGCGGTGTTTGAAGGGCCGAACGGGGACTTTGTGTAGGGATGCGGTCGATGCCTGACGGCATCCTCGCCGGATTCAAGAATCCGGCCAACATCGGATAAGCAGCGATTGGCAATCGGATTGACTTATAGGTGACAGTCACTTCTAAGAATCAAGGTCTTGGTGACAGTCACCAATAAGCCAATCCCCCAGGGGAAGGATGGAACGATGAGTGAAGATCAGATGCAGCGGGATATGGAAGCATTGGACCAGAAGACGGACGCGGGGAAGGGTGAGGATCGGGACGATCTCGTGACGTATCCCTTTCAGGATGCGGACGGGAAGAACCTGTCGGTGGACGAGGCGAAGGAAGCTGCGGAAGAGGGCAGCCTCCATTTGCCATTGATCTACAGTCTGCGCTACCCGGTCGAGATCAGGGGAAAAACGAACAACAAGGCGCTGAAGACCCTGGAAGAGGTGAAGATCCATCATCGCCTCTCGGGTAAGGCCCTCCGTGAAGGTATGAATCTCGGAAAAACCGGTGATCAGACAGCCTATTTCATTGGTGCCGCTACCGGCCTGCAGCAGTACGAACTCGATCAGCTAGACGGGTATGATTACTTCCAGCTTACGAAAGTGGTGAACGGTTTTTTGCCGGGTGGGAACGAGTCGGAGGGGGACTGGTAGCGGTCCGTCTCGCTCGTGACCTGCATTTCCGTCCGGAGGACGCCCTCGCCCTGGATGATGTCGAGGCGGGGTGGTGGCTGGATGGGTTGATCTCGCTCAACGAGGCAGAGAAGGAAGCGGTGAAGCGGGAAGTGGGGTAGGTCGCCTTCGGCGGTGAGGTCGATGCCTGACGGCATCCTCGCCGGATTCAAGAATCCGGCCTACACTGGATGAATACACCCGACTTGACGAGCAAGTCGGGCCACCCAGGGAGAGAGGGTAGACGTGGGCGGAATACGACCGATTGTGGTGCCGATCATCGGGCAGGACAGGGCCAGCAATGTGCTGGGCCGTGTCGGCAGGCGTCTCGATTCCATCGGTCGGAAGATGCGTCGCACGGGTAGCTTGATGACGACTCGTGTCACGGCACCACTTGCACTCGGATTGGGTTTGATGGTCCACACGGCGGCCGGGTACGAATCCTCGATGAACCGTGTCCAGGTCCTCACTCAAGCGAATGCCGTCCAATTTGCGCAACTATCCAGCCAGGCGCGTGACCTCGGAGCAACGACCCAGTTTTCCGCATCGCAGGCAGCGGATGCGATGGGTTTTCTGTCGATGGCGGGTTTCCAGACGAACCAGATCCTCGCGGCGACGCCGGGGGTGCTGGACCTGGCATCGGCCGCGCAGATCGACCTGGCTCGTTCCGCTGATATCGCCTCGAATGTGCTGACCGGGTACGGGTTCTCAGCGGACCGTATCAATCGTGTCAACGATGTGATGGTCGGGACATTCATCCGCAGCAACACCAACCTCGAGCAGCTGGGCGAAGCGATGAAAATGGTCGCTCCCATCGCTGCTGCCATGAAGGTTCCCTTCGAACAGACGGCGGCGGCGATCGGGCTGCTGGGCAATGCTGGTATCCAGGCAACGATGGCCGGGACGGGGTTGCGTGGCATCCTCTCGAAGATCACCGATCCATCGACAGAAGCAAGAAAGCGACTCTCGGCCCTCGGCATTGGCCGTGCAGATGTGCTGGACAGCCAGGG
Source organism: bacterium (assembly GCA_020444265.1). Classification (GTDB taxonomy): domain Bacteria; phylum Electryoneota; class Electryoneia; order Electryoneales; family Electryoneaceae; genus JAHLLH01. The sequence continues at coordinate 9,322 of JAHLLH010000005.1, read as the reverse complement.
GAACCTCTCTGACCTGGTCGGGCTGGTCAATCAGCTGCAAACCGCAGGGGCATCCGCGGCTGATATGCTGGTGATTTTCGGGGAACGTGCCGGACCCAGCATGGCGGCATTGGTTGGGCAGGGGTCCGATGAATTGCTGCGGTTGTCGAGGATCCTGCAAACGAATTATGGCGAGGCCAATCGTGTCGCGCAGGTGCAGATGCGTGGCTTTGCTGGTGCGGTGAAGGAACTGCGATCCGCAGCGGAAGAGATGGGCCTGGCGGTGATGCGTCCAGGTGAACCGGGCGGACCATTGGACATCCTGACGGCCAAGGTGAAGGGACTGGCCGCAGCAACTCGTGAGCTTGGCAAGACGAACCCGGTGGTGTTGAATTGGGGGCTGGCGGTCGGCGGAACCCTCGCGATGATTGGTCCCTTGCTGATCGGCGGGGGCGGGGTGGTCTGGGGCTTCAAGATGCTGCTGCCGGTTTTTGTGGCATTGACGAGTCCAATCGCGCTGATTGTGGGCGGGCTGGCATCGATCGCGATTTACCTGACGACCATCTCGAACCTGCTGCCAGGGGTGCGTACCGGGATGGCATCGCTGAAGGGGGCGACCTCGCTACCAGGTCCGATCGGGGCGGGAATGGGTGGCCTCAACAGCCTGATGGACTGGATGACGGGGAAGGATGCCTATCGGAATGCCATCATTCAGAACCGGGTGGGGCCGAATTCGGATACGCTTGCAACCGGCCAAAGCGGACGGCCCACGGAATTGCTGGTAAAGTTCCAGGGGATGCCGAGGGGTGTGAGTGTGGAAACGGTTCCAGGCAGTCAGCCGGTGACGGTTGAAGAGACGCTTGAATTGAGTCCGGATACAGGCCGGATGCTGTGGCCGGGGATGGGGTTGGAATGATCGTCCAGTCACCGATCCAGTACAAGGATGCCTTGCGTGATCTGAACTGGCTGGAAAAGGAGCAACTGCCCTTCGCTTTCGCGCAAACGTTGACCCAGGTGGCGAAGGATGCGCAGGGGGCGGTGCAACGTCGGACGCGCAGGCAGTTTGACCTGCATGGGGAATTCATCCCGCGTGGGATCCGGATTACAGCGGCACGGAAAGGCGACCTGAAGCGTTACGGAATCGCCCAGGCAGATGTTCACACGGCAGACCGGATCTCCTCCTTCATGCCTCACCATGAACGTGGGGAAAAGCGGTTTCCACGGGGTCGCAGGATCGCAGTACCGGGGGCGGACCTGCGGAAGAAAGCCTACCGGACGGGGTCCGGGAAGGTCCGTGCCAGGTGGAAACCGGCTCGCTTGCTGCAGGACTACGAAGGGCCTCACACGGGTGGTCGAAGTCGTGCCGATGGCGGGACTCGAAAGCGTAGGACCGCTAAGGCATTCCTGATGACGATGAAGGGCGGGAAGCTGGCGATTGTGCGCCGGCGTGGCCGGGACCGCAGGCCGCTGGATGTGCTTTACTGGTTGGTGCGATCGGCGGACATCCGACGTGGCTGGCGTTTCGAGGAGACGGTGAAGATGACGGTGGAACACTCGAACATGGCTGGGATCCTGCAGCGGAATCTGACGGCAGCAATGGCGACGAGGAGAGGGTAGATGGGTTGGAGCGGGTTGGAAAAGGCATCGTTTCGCGGGGTGGAGTTTCATGTCAGCCTGACAGAAGACCGTCACGGCCGCCGTTTGCGTTCCCACGACATCCCCGGCAGGGATGATGCAACCCACGAAGATTTGGGGCGGAGCACAGGCCGTTTCCAAGTCGAAGCGTTCCTGATCGGACCTACCGTCCTGGCGGACCGTCACAGACTCCAGCAAGCCCTCGAGGCCGAAGGTCCAGGCCGACTAAAACACCCCTTCTACGGATCGCTGGATGTGCTGGTGGATGGGGAAGCGCGTTTCACCACCCGCTCGGACCGTGGCAAGTACATCGTGGTGGTGATGCCGTTTGTGGCCTATTCCCCCTTGCAGACGGCGGTGCTTGACCCGATCACCGAAGTGGACACCACGGCAGGCAATGTGCTGACCCGTGCAAGGGCGTGGATGAACGAGGTGTGGGACATCGCGCATGATTCGGCCCGTGGTGCTGCGCAGGTGGTCAACACGATCGACGACGCGCTCGCCCTGGTGCATGATGCCCGCAGGGCCGCGAATTCGGTGGCGGACATTCGACGGTCGATCGACAATGCCCGCAGCCGTTTGACGGAACTGGTCTACGATGTGGAGGGGATCAGCCAGGTGCTGGCGACAGCCTTCACACTGGGCAGTGATCCGGATGCGCGTGGGGATGCACGCTTGACGGCGGGCCGTGTCAGCGGGGAACTCGAAGGCTACACCGAGATGCTGTCCGGGTTGGCGTTGCCCAGCGGGGACAGCGAAACGGCGGACATCGCCGGGGTCCGTATGCAGGCGGACTTGCTTGCGGCAATGGCTCGTGTCGCGATCCGTGCCTCATACGATTCCAGCGATGAAGCGCTGGAGTTGGCCGGCCTGATGGGGGACCGTATCCAGGAGCTGGTCGAAGTGACGACTGACCCGGAACTGGGGCAGACGCTCCAGGACCTGCAGGGGCAGTTGCTGTCGGGGATGCGTGACCTGGCGGTTCAACTTCCCAACCTGGTGGAGGTACGGGTGCCGTCGACACTTCCTGCCCTGGTGCTGGCATGGGACTATTACCGGGACCTGGAGAAGGAAGCGGACTTGATCGCACGGAATGGCCTCGAGCACCCGGGGTTTGTGCCAGGTGGGACGGTGCTGGAGGTGGTGGGGCAGGGGTGAGGGTCACTCACCCCGTCGTCTATGGAATCGATCGTACAAGTAGAATCCGAACCAGGTAATGCCAACAATCCCTGCAAGGGTTGAAACAATTTCGGTGAACATGGGGTATGGCCTTTTTGAAACCTAATAAACTGAAAATTCTGAGATCTTCCAAATCCAAGGATGTCATCAAAGCAAGAAATTCAGGCGAGAGCATTTTTAGAGCACAATAAAACAAAGAGATACAAAGAGAGCCGGATGGTTGAAATGGTGATCAAGTCGGATGTGCTGGAGGTGGTGGGTAATGGTTAAACCGCCTTTTGGATGGTTTGGAGGAAAGCAAGCGATGGTCAAGAACATCCTGCCCCTGTTTCCGCCACACAAGATCTACGTGGAACCGTTCGGGGGGGCTGCATCTCTCCTGTTGGCGAAACGGCCTTCCCAGGTGGAAGTCTACAACGATCGGGATGAGGCATTGACCACGTTTTTCCGTGTGCTTCGTGACCCGATGCAGGTCGGCGAACTCCAGCGACGGGCGTACCTGACTCCGTACAGCAGGGGAGAGTGGCACACGCAGCGTGAACTACTTCTGTCTGGTGAAGGGACGGAAATCGATCGAGCCTTTGCCTGTTTCTATGTGGCAAGGGGATCGTTTGGTGGGATGTTCGGGCACACGTTCGGCCGCGCAATGTCGAGTAACGGCCAGAAAACGATGGTCGAAACTGTAGCAAGGTATCTGAATGCTGTGTCTCACCTGCATGAAGTTGGGCAGAGGTTTATGCAGGTTCAGGTAGAAAATCTATCATGGCAATCGATACTGACAGCAGAGCACTACGACGGGGAAGACACACTGGTCTATTGCGATCCACCCTACGTGCCAGAAACTCGAGCAGGTGGACAGTACCGTCACGAAATGACCCTGGAAGATCATGAGCTTTTTGTTGCCCTGCTGCTGGATATGCAGGGGATGGTGATTCTGAGTGGCTACGACCACGATGTTTATCAGCCCCTTGTAGATGCGGAATGGGAGAGGCATGAATTCAGTATCTCGATGAAAGCTGCGGGGCATACCCGACACAACGAAGATTCAACCATTGATCGCAGGCGCACCGAGGTAGTCTGGGTAAACCCGACAGCGGTAGAGGCACGGCGCAGGACGATGGGTGACCAGATGTCCATCGGTGGAGTTGGTGGGCAGTGGGAGGTATAGGGTTGTGAGGAAAGCGATGATGGCAGTACACTTGTTGACAGTTGCAAAAAACGCTACCGCGGGAGGGTCCGCTAACCCTTCCCGCACCATTGCTGTCATCATCGCCACTTCTTCCTCGGGTGGGTTCCCGGAATTGCGTAAGCGTCCGGGCCGGTTTAGCGGCCGGTGCAACGGCCCACCCGCGAGAGAGGTGGCGTCTTTTTATGTCCAGCGAACCTTACCTGATTGTTCGGCAGCGGGTTTTGACCCGTTACCAGACTGCAATCCAGATCCTCTACAACCATCGGCATGCCGACCTGGCACCATCCTCCATCGACGCACGTACCGCGATCGAGGCGCTGCTGCATGCCGTCAGCCAGGGATGGCGTGCCCTGACCATCGACCGGCCCAGAAAGTGGGTATTGGTAAGGCACACCCGAAGCATCAAGCAGGCGGACAGGGCGCTGGCCGCTGCGATGCTGGCAGTCGATGCGGCGGGGTTGGTGGATGTGGATCTCGATTCGAGGAATTGACGAGGGCCTGTCCTTCAGGCGTTTCTTTCGCCGGAAGATGCGGTCATACAGGCCGAGCACAACCATCCCGACAGCGGCGGACGCGGTTAGCCAGTCCGGGAGTGTTGTGATCGGATCGACCTGCATCGTTGGGCCTCATCTTGATAGAAGATCTACCCATCTGCCAGAAAAGTATCTCTGACCCAGGTAGCGAAAGCAAGTGGAATTGATGGTTGTAAAAGCAAGAAATAGACAAGAGATGATAGCAGAGAAACGGTAATATCGCTGATGTCGTTCGGCTGGAATTCGATCACACTAGCATTGCTGCTGATTGTATTACCGCCTCTGAGAGGCGAAACACTTTCAAATCGATGTTGGATGGGAAAACGGAGTTGGAATCACCCAGGAGTGGTGGATGGCGCGGATGGTGATCAAGGCGGATGGACGGGAGGTGGTGGGGTGGGAAAGTCTCCTGGTACGTCACGCGGTGGGGGATATCGCGGGATCGTTCCAGGCTGTGTTTCCTGTCCACACGGAACTGATGGCAGGGATCCGTTCGGCCTTGATCACGATTGAAGCGTCGGGGTCGGTGGTGCTTCGCGGGTATATGGACGTGTTGCAGCCAAGCCGTGGCAGCCAGGGCCGTCGCCTGATGATCACCGGCCGCAGCCGTACCGGTGACCTGGTGGACTGCACAGCCGACCCGAAGCAGTACCGGGATATCCGCCTGGTGGACCTGGTGTCTGCCTTGTGTGACCCCTTTGAGATTGATGTCGTCCTGGACAGCGGGGTGGACCAGGGGGCGGTGCTGGGTGAATTCACGCTTCAGGCGGCCGAGACGGCATGGGAAGCGCTGGAACGTGCCTGCCGCAGACGTATGGTGATGCCGTTCTACGATGAAGAGGGGGACCGTATCCTGCTCACGAAACCGGGCGCGTCGGGTCGTGCCGCTGGACTGCAGGAAGGGGTCAACCTGTCCAGCCTGGGGTTGGTGGTGGACAACCGGAACCGTTACAGCGACTACAGGATCGTAGGCTACACGGTCAACGACGATGGAGAAGCGGTGCCGCACGAAGGAAGGGCCCGTGATGCGGGCTGCCCTCGTAATCGCCCTAAAACGCTGATTGTGTCCGGCTATTCGGAGCAGTACCTGACGGAACGTGCCGCCTGGGAAGCGACGGTCCGTGCAGCACGGGCGGTCGGGGTGAGTGTCACCCTGCCTGGGAATCAGCAGCCGGACGGCACGGTGTGGCCGTTGAATGGTGAAGCCCCCTTGAATGCACCCTCGCTCGGGATCCAGAGCGCCCTGCTGATCGCGGAACGGACGCTGCAGGTCACAGAAGATCGCGGGACGGTGACCTCGCTGACCTTGCGCAGGAAGGACATGTTCCTCTTCCAGCCGGAAGTGGATGAAGTCGACACGGATCTGGCGATGGGAGACTGGTGATGCGTGGTGTCGTAAGTCGACTGGCCCAAGTGGTCCGTGGTGTGCTGGTCAAGGCGCACGCCAACCCTGAAGGGCTGTCGAAGGTGAAGGTGAAGCGTCTCCCGGACGGCACGGTGCTGGATGACATTTTCCGCCTGGAGAATTTTGGCTTGGCGGGCCGTCCCCCCGATGGTGCCCAGGTCCTGCTGGTCCGTCTGGACGGCCAACAGCATGTGGTGCTTGCGGCTGAACATGCCAGTTATCGTTTCGCCGACCTGGGCGAGGGCGAGGCGGCGCTCTACGATGCGCACGGGAACTCGGTGTATTTGAAGGATGGGGAAATCCGTGTGACAGCACCCACGAAGGTGGTGGTGGATGCGCCGCAGATCCACCTGGGTGGGGATGTGCTGGCACCAACGCCGGCAAATGCGGTGCTCTACGGGCCGACAGGGCAATCGGGTGTGCCGAGTACGAAGGTGTTTGTGGCGGGGTAGGAACGGACAAGCGGTCGATGCCTGACGGCATCCTCGCCGGGGTTGGAAACCCCGGCCTACATGGATGAATAAACCCGACTTGACGAGCAAGTCGGGCCACCCTCGCAATGACTTGGAGCAAGGATGGATCTGAAGCTGGTGGAAACGGCTGAGGGGTACGACCTGCAGGCAACGACGGGCGACCTGGCGGTGGAAGAGGGGTTGCAGACGGCCATCCTGATCAGCCTGTTGACGGATGCTCCTGCGGGTGACTCGGACACGTTGCCGGACAACAGCGGGAACCGTGGCGGCTGGTGGCACGATGCGTTGGCGGCCGAACCACTCGGTTCGAAGCTTTGGCTCCTGAACCGTGCGAAGGTCAGCACGGAGACGGCTGACAGCATTCAGAGCTACATCGAGGATGCCCTTGCCTGGATGCAGGACGAGGGAATTGTCAGCAGCATTGAGGTAACGGTGACTCGTGACACCACCAGGCGGAACCGTTACCTGGTGACCATCGAAGGGGGACGTGCCGCAGGCAGACGAGATCCACTGGTCCCGGTCACAGCCCCTTTGTCGGTATCAGCGGGTGCGGACCCGCTGGTCTACCGTTACAACTATCTGTGGGAATCCGGGGTTGTATCCCTGGGCTAACGGAAGAGGGTGGCATGCCGGTAACACGTCCAACCATCTCGCAATTGAACACCCGGATCGAGAACGACATCGTCAGTCGTATCAGCGGATCGAAGGCGGTGGCCAGCCGTGGCCTGGTGCGGGTTCTCGCCAGGGTTCTGGCAGGGTTGTTCCACATCCTGTGGGGTCGTCTCGAATGGCAGGGAAAGCAGATGTTCGTGCAAACCTCGGACGCTTCCTATTTGGACCGTCACGGGTACGTGCGTTCAATCACCCGGAAGCAGGCGACCTATGCAACCGGGCCGATCACCATTACTGGGGATGAAGGTGAATCGGTCCCGGCTGGAACGATCTGGCAGCGTGAGGATGGGGTGCGTTATACGACGGATGAATTGGCGACCCTTCCCGCTGGTGGATCCATCGAGGTGAATGTGACAGCCCAGGTGGCTGGTACAAACGGGAATACGGCCGGGGGTGGATCCCTGACGATCCTGACTCCGATCGCAGGGGTGGATTCTTCGGCTACGATCGGGAGTGAAGGATTGACGGGCGGGACGGCAGCGGAAACGGACACGGCCTATAAAACCCGTATGGCCGCACTGGATCGTGCCAGGCGCCTGGGTGGATCCGATACGGACTACGAGATATGGGCGGAAGAGGTGGCCGGGGTGGCGAAGGCGTGGTGTTATCCGCTGTTCGATGGTGCAGGAACGGTGGGCCTGTCCGTCCTGGCAGATGGGGACGATCCGATCCCGAGTGCAGCCTTGCTGGATGCGGTTGAGGCCTATGTGGGGGCGTCGAACCGTAAACCCTCGGCTGCGCAGCTGATCATGATCGAGCCGGAACGTGTGTCGGTGCAGTTCACCCTGGGAATCAGTCCGAACAACACGACGACCCGTGACCTGATCACCAGCAACCTGAAGGATCTGATGCTGGAGAAGATCTACCCAGGGGGATCGTTCGCGATCAGCCTGGTGCACAACGCGCTGCAGCGTTCAAATGTGACACTGTACGATATCTCGTCGATGTCGGTGGACACGGGCGAAGGATACGAGGCGGTATCCCCGCCTGCTGACGTAGAACTGACGGGCGGGCAGTACGCAGTGCTGGATGCAATCACCTTCACGAGCGTGTGACATGGCGACTGATTACCGACCGATCACAGTATGGACACCTTACAGCGCTGACCAGTACGAACAGATGATCCGTGCCCTGTTCCCGCGTGGCCGTCTGTGGGACAGCTTACTTCGTGCACCGGTCATGTCCGCCCTGATTGCCGGCATTGCCCAGGAAGCGGCACGTTTCGATGCGGCGGTGGTGAACCTGCTGAACGAAGCATTGGTGGAAACCAGCGATGAAACGTTCGATGACTGGGTGGACGCCGCTGGCCTGGTGCAGCTGTTTGAAGAGACGGACGAAAATTTCCGTCAACGGGTCATCCTGCATTGGCGCAGTCTGTACGAATCCAACGTGGACTGGCTGGTTCAGTATATCGCGGACCTGGGATACACGGCTACGGTCGAGGAAACGGGACCGGCGATCCTGACTGTGCATTTTCAGCACGTGAGCGCGATCGACTTTTTTGAAGCCGGAGAAAGTGTTGCCGGGGATAGCCTGCGTGACGAAACAGGCATTCCCGAGATCGAGATCGCGGTGCGTAAGGTAATCCAGGCGCATGTCGAGCCGAGGTTCACCTACTTGCCGGTCTCCTGATTCTTTCGGTTCTGTTCGGCCATGCGCAGCAAGGCACGTACGGCCGGGTTATGACCTTCCAGATAGGCAGGAAGCACCCCACCACGGGCACGCTTGTGATGGGTCCAGCGGTATCGTTTCAAGCAGTGGATGCATGTGCTCCACTGTACCGAAAAGTCCCCACTGTCAAACTCTTCTTCTGAATTGTAGGTGTAGTTGCCGACCGGCGTTTCTCCACAGCTGTTGTGGATGACCATGATGCGGTATGGCATGGCTGGACTCCGTAAAAGTGGACTGTCATATCAATATACGTGAGTACGAAAACAGAGGGCTCTCATGAAGCGGATAGCCAAGATTCTCGTCCTGGTTGGAGTGATTCTCTCCAGCCAGGTTCAGGCGCAGAAAACGACCTTTGTGAACCGTGACCCGGAAACGGGTACGCCGGGCACGAATGTGACAGCAGAGTGGTTGAATTCGGTGTTCGTGACGAACGGTGGGCACTACCACGACGGATCGAGCGCGGATGGCCATGCGCGGAAGCTGACCTTTGTCAACGAGATCAGCTACGCTCCGGCCTATTTCGCTGGGACAGAAGCGGGGATCAGTTCGGCGCTGTCGACCATTGGAAGCGATACGGCGCTGGTGG
>JAHLLH010000004.1 GCA_020444265.1 bacterium | reverse complement strand
AATGAACGGAACCCCCCTCGGATCACGCTACATACGGGGTCTGCCCAAGGCCGGAGACGAACTCGAGGGGGACAACACGAATATACAAGGCCGGGGTTTCCAACCCCGGCGAGGTCCGGCGACAGCCGGACGTTCCTCTTATTAACCATGTCTTTCCCTATATAACCCCATTTTTCTCAACTATGTGCTTATAGACAGAGCGCATATCATCAAATAAATCATAGTAGTCATCTGCTTCCAAATCGGGATATGACATTCTTCCAAACTTACTTTTGGGATGTACCACAACGGCACGCTTATTAAAATCATATTTGAAATATCCTTCAAGAGCATATGGCCCTCCAAAGACATCATAGATATATTTTGCAGCATCTTCATAAGTTGGCTTATTGATTCCCTCCTTTTTCAATATATCCAGCACCAGAACACGGGAGGACTCCATTGATATATACAACATCATTGTCGCCTCCTCAAGAAACATTCTGTGCACATGAAGCATATTAGACTTTAATAACGCATACAAGCCTCTCATCAAGACCTTATTGTTTTTATCTATCTGACAATACAGATTTTGCGCATCGTTATTCACATTACTATCATCTCTATACTCATAGGAACGCCCCCCTATTAAAGGCGTCCTATAAATCAACTTTTCAACCGGTGAATACCTCCTCCTAGTTCCTTTCCTTTCATTGACAATATGTTTTTTTATTATTGGCGTCACAAAAGAGTTAAACCAACCTTCAGTCATTTTGATATTGTTAATACTGAGTGCAATAGTGTCTGGATCAGGATAGAAAATGTTTATTCCCTGCTGATCTGGTATTGCTAAAAGTAGAGCAGAATACAATACAACTTCCTTTGATCTGAAGATCTGCATGTCTGAGTAAGGGTCATGTCTGAACGATTTATCATTAGGAATAATACAATAACAAATATCTTTATTTGCAATATAGCCCACATCATCAATTATAAAACTATTTAAGGGATAAAAACCTAGTGGAGTAAGTATAACACAATCATGCGTTATCTCGGATTGATTTCTTTGCTTCACAATTAACACTGACACTTTAGTAACTCGCTGGTTTCTTATCGCTTCTACCTCTCGATCCATAAAACATAAGGAGAGATAGGCAGTTTATTAAAATTGTGAGTGGCACTCAAAGGAGTTTACCATGGAAAGACTATGCAGATATATATCTGCCTAAATGATGAAAAAGTCGGGGTATAAAACCCCGACTTAATTCTTCGCCGGATTCAAGAATCCGGTTTTCACTCCGAGGAAACCCGACACTAAAGTGTCGAGCCAAATAATGATTTACCCTCCCCTACTTCTCCACCGGCTCCTTTTTCTTCGGGGCGCCTTTGAAGATGAGGTGGTCGTCTTTGACGTCGACTTTGACGGTCTGGTCATCATCGATGTCGCCTTTCAGCATCTCCTCGGCGAGGGGATCTTCGAGGTGACGTTCGACGGCGCGACGCAGGGTGCGTGCGCCGGTCTTGGCATCGAAGCCCTTGTCGCAGATGAACTCTCGCGCCTTCTTGGTCAGCTCGAGTTCGATCCCGCGTTCCGACAGGCGCTCGTTGATCTCCTCAATGTAGATATCTTCGATCTCGAGGATGTGTTCGCGCGCGAGGTTGCGGAAGACGATCAGTTCATCGATACGGTTGAGGAACTCGGGGCGGAACATCTCTTCCGCCGTCCTCTTCATCTTCGCTGTCAGTTCGTCGTAGTCACGCTGGACATCATCTTCCTCAGCGAACCCGATAGACCCTTTCTTCGCTTCACGGCTGCCGACATTCGAGGTCATGATGATCACCGTATTACGGAAATCAACACGCCGTCCGCTGCCATCGGTCATCTCGCCATTGTCGAGTGCCTGGAGCATCAGGTTAAAAACATCCGGATGCGCCTTCTCGACCTCATCGAGCAGGACAACACTGTAAGGCTTACGGCGAACCTTCTCCGAAAGCTGACCGCCTTCATCGTACCCGACATAGCCGGGGGGCGCACCGATCAGACGCGAGACATTGAACTTCTCCATGTACTCGGACATGTCGATGCGCACGATGGCGTGACGGTCGCTGAAAAGGTACTCGGCCAGCACATGGGCCAGCTCGGTTTTGCCAACACCGGTCGGCCCGAGGAAGATGAAGGAACCGATGGGACGGTTCGGGGTTTTGAGGCCGGTGCGGCTGCGACGGATCGCCTTGACCAGCTCCTCAATCGCCTGATCCTGCCCGATAATCTTCGACTTCAGTTGGGACTTCATCTCGAGCAGCTTCTGCGACTCGCTGATGGCGACACGGCTGACCGGGATACCGGTCACCATGCTGACCACTTCGGCGATGTCTTCAGTCGTCACCTCGATGGGTGCCGCCTGCTCGTTATTTTCCCACTCCTTGCGCGCGCTTGCCAGCTCTTCCTCGAGCTGACGCTTCTCGTCACGCAGTTCCGCGGCTTTCTCGTACTCTTGGCTCTTGACGAGATCGTCCTTCTTGTTCTGCAATTCTTCGACCTTCGCCTCGAGTTCGACGATATTTTCCGGGACGACGAGGTTCATCAGGCGCAAGCGGCTGCCTGTCTCGTCAAGAACATCGATCGCCTTGTCGGGCAGGAAACGGTCCGAGATGTAACGTTCCGCGAGCAGCACCGATTGACGCAGCGCTTCATCGCTGTAGTGGACGCCGTGGTGCTCCTCGTAGTTCGCCTTCAGACCGTGCAAAATTTCGATGGTTTCGTCAATCGAGGGCGGATCCACCATCAGCTTCTGGAATCGTCGCTCGAGTGCGCCATCTTTCTCGATATTTTCACGGTACTCGTTGAGCGTGGTCGCGCCGATGGTTTGCAACTCGCCACGGGCCAACGCCGGCTTGAACATGTTGGAGGCATCCAGGCTGCCGGAAGCCGATCCGGCTCCGACGATGGTGTGCAGCTCATCGATGAAGAGGATGACATCCTTGTTCTTCTCGATCTCGGCCAGCACCGCCTTGACCCGTTCCTCGAACTGGCCACGGTACTTGGTTCCAGCGACCATCGCGCCCAGGTCCAGCGCAATGACTCGCTTGTTGAAGAGTGCCGGGGAGACCTTCTGCTGGATGATGCGCAGCGCGAGGCCCTCGACAATCGCGGTCTTGCCGACCCCGGGTTCGCCGATCAGCACCGGGTTGTTCTTCTTGCGTCGGCTCAAGATCTGCGCGACACGTTCAATCTCCATCTCACGCCCGATGATCGGGTCGAGACGTTTGTCGCGCGCCAGTTTGGTCAGATCCCGTCCAAAGTGATCCAGCACCGGGGTCTTACTCTTGGAACCCGGCTTCTGGGGAGTTACATCCCGGGATTCAGGAGTTTCTTCAGCGTTCATATTGTCCAATTCCGCTTTGACAGAGTCGTAGGTGACGTTGTAGCCGGCGAGGACCTGGGAAACCAGGCTGTCCTCATCCTTGATCAGGGCGAGCAGCAGATGCTCGGTCCCGATGTTCTCCGCCGAGTAGTTTTTCCCCTCAATGTAGGAGACCTTGAGAACCTTCTCGGCGCGTTTTGTGAAGGGGATATTCCCCATTTTCATGGTGGTCGACGAGGATTCAATCGCCTCCTCGACCGTCTCACGGACCTCTTCCAGGTCGACTCCATGGGACTGGAGCACCTGGACCGCGGTCCCTTCACCGAGCTGAATCAGCCCGAGAAGCAGGTGTTCCACACCTATCGCATCGTGGCCCAGACGCAGTGCCTCCTCACGGGCATGCTGAATCGCCTGCTGCACACGGAATGAAAACTTGTTCGTCATCGCCCATCCTGTTGGGGTTGGACCCTGGTGGAGATCAAGATCAGATCCTCCACCCTTCTCCTCTAATATAGGAGTGCCTAACGATTATCAAGGGCCATCCGGGCGGTCATGCACAATCCCCGGAGACAAAAGACCCGATTTATCCACACTAACCCTGTATCTGGTTAGATGCGTCATCCTCGCATCCGATGCGTTTCAAGTTGTGTGTGCTAAACAAAGAACACGTCAAGCCGGGGCACCCGTTTATGAAAGAGCGATCCGCCCGTCAACCAGGTTGATCATCCGGTCGGCCTTGGCGGCCCACTCCTCGTTGTGGGTAACCACGACAACCGCCGCCTGCTTGTCGCGGGCGAAACGGATCAGATCCTCTTCCAGTTTACGTCCTGTCCCCCGGTCGAGGTTCCCGGTCGGTTCATCGGCGAGGATGACTCGCGGGCTGTTGATCAGGGCACGCGCCACCGCAACTCGCTGCTGCTCACCGCCGGACAGCTCGGTTGGCTTGTTGTCCAGACGATGGCCGACACCAAGAGATTCAAGCAACTCCCGTGCCTCAGCTTCGATGTCTCGTTCCGGAACAGCGAGGATGCGCGCCGGCATCATCACGTTTTCGAGTGCCGTGAAAGCGGGCAACAGGTGATGGAACTGGAAGATGAAGCCGATCGTCCCTCTGCGCAGCAGGGCACGGGCCTCTTCGCCCATGGCGGAGATTACCTCGCCGTCAATTTTGACCGAGCCATGTGTCGGCTGCTCCAGCGAACCGAGGATGTGCAGCAGGGTGCTTTTTCCCGCGCCGGAAGGTCCGACGACGGCAACAAACTCCCCACGTTGCACGGCAAAATCGACCTCGTGCAGCACTTCAATGGTGCGCTTGCCGAGCTGGAACGACTTGCTGATGGCTGTGGCCTCAAGGGCGTTTATCACTGCACTATTCATCGCGTATCGCTTTCCAACCTACATGGCTTGGGTAGCCCTCTACCCAAGCGTGCATCTCAGCACGGTGAAGACCAGGGCAACTCACCGTTGAGACATCCGTGTGCTGAGATGTAACCCCGGGTGACGGGGCACCCGGGCCACGCATGCAGATGCTATTCATAACGAATCGCCTCCACCGGGTCGAGTTCGGCGGCACGTCGCGCTGGGTAGACCGCCGCAAGCAGGCAGAGAACAATCGCAACCACTCCAACAGCCGTGAAGTCGAGCAGGTGCATTTTCACCGGCAGCACATTGATCATGTAGACATCGCTGGGCAGGCTGAAAAATTCGAAGGTTACCTGCGCCCACATCAACGCATAGCCCACCGCCAGCCCCAGGGCGGTACCGATCAGGCCGACGACAAGCCCCTGCCAGACAAAAATTCGTGCGATTTCTTTACGGGTCGCCCCCATCGCCAGCAGGATGCCGATTTCCTTCCGTTTCTCCATGGTCACCATGACCAGCGTCGACACAATGTTGAACGCTGCTACGAGAATGATCAGCGAAAGGATAATGAACATCGCCCACTTTTCGAGCTGCATCCAGCTGAACAGGGTCTTGCGCATCTCGAACCAGGTGCGCGGGTACCAGGGGTAGCCGATCTCGTTGTTGATCGTCTCCTTCACCTCCCCTGCCGCTTCGAGGGTGGTGGTTTTGACATCGAGGCCGGTCACCTTGTCACCCATGGAGAAGAGACGCTGCCCCTCGCGCAAGCCAATAATCGCGAAGACCTGGTCAAATTCGGCCAGACCGGATTCGAATACACCATTCACCTTGTACTGCCCCACACGCGGCTGACCGAACATGCTGCTCATGCCGGTCGGAGTGAAGAGGTAGACGGTGTCCCCGATATCGGCATAGAGGACATCGGCGAGGTAGCGTCCCAAAACAATGCCGGGCATCCCTTCCGCGCCGTCCGGCAGGTCGAGGTTTTCGAGGGTTCCGGCAACCAGCATCTCTTGCAGGCTGTTGACCTTTTCGACGGTGGGGACATCAACCGCACGGATGACACAGCCTTCGGTGTGCCGTCGATTGCGGATCATCCCCTTCTCGAGGATGTAAGGGGTGACCGCTTCGACTTTGTCCATCTTCGAAATCTGCTCGGCGGTCGCACGCCAGTCATGGGCGCCACGATCGGAGAAAGTGGTCACACGCAAAGGCGCATCGGCCCCGATAATCCGAGCCCGGACCTCTTCCTCGAAGCCGTTCATGATCGATAAAACAATGACCAGAGCCGCCACCCCCAGGCCGACACCGGCTGCGGACAGGTAGGTTATCAGGGAAATGAACCCGGTCCGTCGCTTCGAGCGCAGGTACCGGTTCGCGATAAAAAGCGTGTAGTTCATGAGCTCCACGGTACGCCGGAAAGCTGCCTCCGGCAAGGGCTGGACCACCGGTGGGTCCACTACAGTCCATCAAGATACTAGTGGAGGCAAGGTCGTGTTCCCATCGGAGAAAAGCAAGGGAGGTAAAGGGATAGGCGATTGCAGAGCAACCAGGCTTCACGTTGATCCAAAAAGATGAGTTCGCTTCTCCTATCTGGTTGAGCGAAGTCTCGAAGCATTCTACTTTTAGACAGATAGAAGGATAGCCGGCCGTGCACAGCGAAAGGATGTATCGTATGACCTTGCGACGAGTTGGGTTGTTGCTGATGGCAATGCTGATTGCCACAAGCCTGTACGCCTACCCACGTACTGTCCTGCTGGAGGACCTGACCAGCTCCACCTGCGCACCCTGCGCCACCTTCCATGGCTGGTTCGATGATTATGCCGACAACCTCGGCCTCGAGAACATGATCCCGATCGACTACCACATGTACTGGCCCGCCCCGGGAGATGATCCCTGGTATCACGCCAATCCGAACGACAACGATGCGAGGCGTCAATACTACGGGGTCACCTTTGTCCCAGATGCCTACATCGACGGGACGGATTGTGAACAGAGCCAGGCCTCGATCAACACCTTGTACGAAGAACATATCGCCGTCGAATCACCCATCTGGCTGACCATGTCCCAGACAATGAGTGAAGATGGCGATTCGCTGCTGGTTACCGTGCGAGCGGTCGCCAACGAGGCGATCAACGGTGATTGGCACCTGCGTATCGCACTGGTCGAGATCTATGAACCCTGGCAGCCAGCCGCGCCAAACGGGATGACAGAATTCCACAACGCTTTCGTCGGCTGGGCGAACGGCCATGATGGATTTGATTTTGATCATACCGGCGATACCGGCGACACGTTGACCTTCTCGACCGGCATCGCTCGTCGCGATTCCGGCCTCCAGCCCTATTTCCCCCACAACGCGGCCTTCGTTGCCTTCGTTCAGAATGATGGCGACCAGGAGGTGGTGCAGGCGAAGTACGGGAAATTTGCCGACCTCGGTAAGCCAATTGGCGGCGAAACCTGGCTCATCGGTCGGGACGAGTCCATCCTCTGGGATGCCGAAGCCTTTGGCGACAACGTGATGATTGAGCTGAACCGTGACTACCCAGACGGCGAGTGGACGACTATCGTCGAATCGGTTGAGAATACGGGCGAAACCAGCTGGACAGTCACCGAACCAGCCTCTTCATCCGCCCGGATGCGGATCAGCACCGTTGGCAACCCAGATGAATCCGCCTCCTCCTATGTCGATTTCACCATCACTCCACCGGCGGTCGTTGCGGTCGATGCGAACCCGACCGGAACAGCTCCTTCGGGTTCGATAACTGCTGGCGAACTGACGCTTGATAACTCGAGTGATGTCGATTTCACCGGGATATTGAGCTTCGACACCGGTTTTGATGGCATGGTCGCCTCGGAAGCGGAATACATCTATGACCTGCCCGGAAACACTGAGTACGGTCCGATTGGTGACGATGTCCTCGGCGGTCCCTACACCTTCCCCTTTGATTTCGACTTCTACGGGGATACGGTCAACACGATCTATGTTGGGACCAACGGTTTCGTCTCGTTCGATGTGATCAACCCGAACAACACCTACGGCAACACCGCTCTGCCGGGTCTCGACAACATCCGTGCTGTGATGCCCTTCTGGGATGACCTGCTGACCGGGAACGGCAACATCGAGGTGACCACGGCGGAAGATGAGAGCTGGGTCGCGGTGAAGTACAACGGTGTGGGTCGTTATGGGGATGCTGCTGCTGAACTCTGGTTCTCGGTCATCTTCCGCAACGACAACACCATCGACTTCCTCTACGGCGCGATGACAGGTACCACCAACAGCGCGACCATCGGGGTCCAGAATGATGGCGAGCTATTCACACAAATGGCGTTCAACGAAGAGTATACGCCGTTGTTCACGGCTCACACGCTGGAGTTGTCCCACCGTTGGGCCTACAGCTCGACCACCGAGGTCACCATTCCTGCTGGTGGTTCTGTGCCAGTCCCGATTGTCTGGGATGCGACCTTCTACAGCGAGGATGATGTCCTTACAGGCAACTGGACGCTGTCCGGCAATACGGTCCCCGAGCACTACACATTCCCACTCGAGCTGACAGTTACCGAAGCGTTGTCCGTAGGCGAAGTATCGGGTCTGCCGTTCGAGTTCAGTCTCGGCAATGCTTATCCGAATCCCTTCAACCCGTCGACCATCGTCCCCTTCACCCTGGCGAGCAACGCGTTTGTCAGCATGAAGCTCTACGATGTGATGGGACGTGAAGTGAAGACGTTGGTATCCAAACGGATGAGTGCGGGCGCCTATCGCCAGACCATTCAGCTCGGCGACATGCCGACCGGCATGTACTTCCTGAAGATGGATGTCCCCCACCACTTCTCGGCGGTGAGGAAGATGGTGCTGGTGAAGTGAGGTGAATCTAGCTTGGAATTGGTTGCGGCAGGTCTGCGGACCTGCCGCTTTGTTATTGGCTTTAATTGGCTTGGGTGCCCCGTCACCCAAGCGTGCATATCAGCACACAACGTTCAAATCGATTCTTTCCACCAATCAGGAAGATCAATTAATGCCTGCCTTGTTCCAAATTCCGCCCATTCTTTCGCACTTGACCAAGGGTACTCTTCCGGTATCTGTACCATCCCCTTCCGCACAGGATTCCCATGTATGTAAACGATCATTTTCCGCAGCGCCTCTTTGCTGCGAATGATCCTGTCATACCCCCCGCCAACCTGCCAAAACCGATACCCTGTCTCCCCTCGTCTCATGGGTAATAATTCATTAAATCGTCGCAAATCGGGCAGACTTTTCAGATACCGATTCGCCTGCCAGGAGAACCCTCGTTTAACTCCATGTAGAATCCCAGAGATGGTTTCCGCCGCCATCGGCTGGAGCACCAAGTGGACATGATCCGGCATGACGACATACGCAAACAGCAGGAACCGACCCAAGTTGCGTTCGAATTCGAGATGAGTCAGAAAAAGGTGGGCGAGCTCATCGTCCCAGAAGAGGTTTTTGTGGTGGTAGGTGCTGAAGGTGAGCATGTGGGCATAGCCGGGTTCATTGTAGCGGGTTGGCATAGGTCACCTCTTCGTGCTGAAATGCAAGCTTGTCGCTCAGGTTTACACTGGTTGTGCTGAAATGCAAGCTTGTCGCTCAGGTTTGCACTGGTTGTGCTGAAATGCAAGCTTGGGTGGCGGGGCACCCAAGCCACTTGCTTACAGCAAATCCTGCTGGCCGTTGATGCGGCCCATGAAGGAGAGGTCGAGGGTGATTTGGGAGTCGGCGGTGGTGCGACGGACATCGTCGGCGAGTTCGGTCAGGCGGCTGAACTGGGGACCGTCGATCCGGTGGATCGGGTAGGTGCAGCTATCGAGCTGGGTGACCGCTCGAACTGCCTCCACGGGCAGCTCCACTTCAAATCGCTGCCAGTGTGCTGGACGGGTCAGCGGCCACCGTGCCCCATCCTGTTCGAGTTCCGGCTCGCCGTGGATACGCCCCCAACCGTGGAAACGAACCGGGCTCGCCTGCTTGGCGGTCCAGCCATCGACGGCGGCGATACGGTCGCCGGTGCGCATCTGCTCAATGAAAGCGCGAGCGGTGGCATAGGCACGGTCCCGGTCTCTGAACCCGGGGTAGTGCTCGATCATCCATTTGACGAAATCGGCCCGTTTCGGCAGTTTTCCACGCCGATAGAAAGCATCCGCCAGCTCCGGCCAGCCAATGGCAAGATGGCTGTGATGGACCCATTGCCCCCAGTGCAGAATGCCGGGAGGTTCAGCGAGGCCATAAGCGGAGTCGCGTGGTTTGATCAGCCAGAAGCCACGTTTCGGCAGTGTCTTCAATGCTCGCGCAGTCGCTCCGGCCAGTTTACGTTCCCCACGATGCAGCGAGCCAAGTGCAGTACGAGTCACCTTCCGGTGCGCGACCTGCTCGAGCCATTCCATCCATGAAGTCGGATCAAGCCCCCAGGTTCCGCTGGCCGCGCGACGGTCAAAGGCATCACGCAGCCCTCTCGTCTCGTCCGTATCCTCGGTAAACCGCCAGTAACCGGTCCCATCCTGCGCATCGGGATTGCCCGCAACAAAGAGCGCTGAGAGATCATCCACAACACAGAGCGAATAGGGCAATGGTTTGGCGGCGGACCAACTCAGCTCATGACTTGTCAGTTCGAGATCGGGAAGGATCTTCAACAGTGCGGTGATCGGTTCGATCGGTTCGGGCCATTGCGGAAGCAGCAGGGTAATCGCCAGTCCACTCTGCTTGACCTGGGCAAGCTCGAGGAAACGTGCCCAGAAACGCTCGTGGTGGGTGGGGGGCAGGGTCAGACGGACCGAGCGGGACGCCGATTGCAAACGCTCGAACACGAGGGCCATCCAGTCGCCCGTCACGCTCCCTCCCCTGAAAATGGTTTCCCTGCCGGAATAAGACGCAGAAATCGCTTCAATATACGGTTTCAAGGGCTCACACGGAACCACAAACCTCAGAAAATCAACCCATCAACGATTTGTCCTTACACGATGGCCAACCACACCAAGTGCAAACAGCGCAACCAGCACGGTCGCCAACGACACTATCCCCCCGGCGACAAAGGGCGATGAGTGAGTGACTCGGTCATAAAGGAAACCTGCAACCAACGGGGCAAGGACACGTGCGAGGGTACTCGCCGACTGGAAAATACCCAGCGCCTGCCCCTTCCGTTCCGGGGCCACTTCAAGACTGAGAATGGCGGGCAATGTGGGCATAAGCAGACCGAAGCCGATGGCAATCAAGGTCGCGGAAAGGTATTCCATCCAGGATGATTCAAGCCCGGTCAGCAGAATCATGCCTGTCCCCAACAGGGCAAAGCCGGCAAGCACGAGGTACCGTCGACCAAACATCTTCGCCAACCGTCCAATCAGCCCGCCCTGTATGATGGCCGCAACCAGCCCGATAAGGCCGAGGTACTTGCCGTACTCACGGACCGTCCAGCCGTACTCATCCGCACCGTACAAGGCGAGCATCGCAGTCAGCTTGCTCCAGACAAAGATGACCACGAAATAGAGCAGGATGACACCGACCACAACAGGCTTGAGCACCTGAAGTAGCGCGGGGCGAACCCCGGCATCGGTTTGACCATCACTCTTGTGACGGGCCGGTTCGACGACAAAAACGAGTGCGTAGAGGGTTGCCAGCAGGGTAAACCCGGCGGCAACCGCTGCGGCAATCAACGGGGATCTGTCAAATAGCATCGCCCCTGTCGGCGGGCCTACGACAAAACCGACAGCATAAGCCGCGCCCCAGAGACCCATTCCACGGGTACGCCCTTCCGCATTGGTCACATCGGCGATATAGGCCTGGGAGAGCAGGACTTGCGCCGACCCGAACCCGGCTAGGGTCCAGATGATGACCAGGGCAGTCAAGCTGCCGGCATAGCCGACGAGGAGGTAGGCTATAGCGGTAATAAAGAGTGCGCCAAGCAGCAGAGGACGGCGTCCCACACGATCCGACAATCGGCCTGCATAGGGTGCGAAGAAGAAATCAACCAGTTGGTTCAGCGCCAGCAGGGCGCCGACCACCACTCCACCGCCGCCGAATTGACGTGCAAACAGAGGTAGCAGCGGAATCATCATCCCGAAGCCAACCAGGGCGATAAAGGTGGTAAGAATGATGTGTCGCAGGGGGTTGCGAGTTGTCATCGTTCAGCAAGCCTTCTTCCAGGGTTTGCCAGGGTTAGACCGGCTCAGCTTCGCCGTTCTCCCGTGCTTCCTCCTCATCCCACTTCTTTCCCCCCAGCAGCGAGAAGGAAGCGAATCCCGCCGCGAATGCGATCAGTGCACCGGTAAAAAAGGGTGTCGTCGGCTGGAAGGTATCATAAAGAAACCCACCAGCAACCGGTGCGAGAATACGTGCCATGCTCCCCGTAGACTGAAAGGTCCCGAGGGATTGTCCTTGACGATCCGCTGGTGATTTACGGCTGACCAGGCTCGACATCGAGGGCAGCATCACCGCAAACCCGATGGCGTTTACCGCCGCACCTCCGATCAGGAACCAGACCGACCCGGCCCGACTGATCAGGAAGAGTCCGGTCGCTGCGATGAGCAAGCCGTAGCGAACAAGCCCTCGTTCCCCGAATCGTTTCGCCAATTTTCCGATCAATCCACCCTGGATCGACGCAGCGACCACACCAATCATCGCCAGAAAGGCGCCGTTCTCCATTTCGGACCAGTTGAACTGGTGCACATTGAACAGCACCACCATGCTCTGCAGCATCGATTGGGTGAAGACAATAATGAAGTTGAATCCGAAGATGATCAGCAGGGTACGGCTGATGCCGCTACTCGGCAGGATGTTGCGCGGTCCTCGTTCACGGTGCCGTTCCGGTTCCGGTAGTGCGAACAGTGCAAAGATCGATGTTCCACCCGCGAGTACCGCCGCGATGATCGGCGGCATCCATTCGGCAATAGGAACGGTTAACGCAGTCAATGCTGGGCCAATAATGAAGCCAACCCCGAACGCTGCGCCGAACAAGCCCATCCCGCGTGCCCGTTTCTCAGGAGGGGTCACATCGGCTATGTAGGCTTGGGCGACTGTAATATCCGCTCCGCCAAGCCCGGCCAACGCACGACTGACAAAGAGCATCAGCAGGCTGTCCGCCATGGCGAAGAGGACATAGGATGCCGAGGTCAGCAGCAAGGCGGCGATAATCACCGGCCGCCGTCCAATCCGGTCGCTCAATCGTCCCGCAATCGGGGCAAAGATGAACTGCATCAGGCTGTAGATCATGATCAACAGCCCGACTTCCATCCCGCTCGCACCATACCGTTCCGCATACACAGGAATCAGCGGTATGACAATCCCGAAGCCGACCAAGGCGATGAAGACCGACATCAGGATGATGACCAGTGGTGACCTTTTCATCTTATGCTACCTTCCTTCAATCGGGGCCAATATAGGGAACCGAATCAGCCGTTTGGCTCCGAGCCACAACATTTAGGAGCGATGGGGATACCCGTAACCGAATTGCTCTTCTACGAGAAGACTGGCTACCTTCTATTGTTTCATATTGAGACAACTAGGAACCTTGGTTGCACATCAACATGATTGCGGGACAGGCATGAGCGAATCGTCTGCGGGACTGATTCTAGTTGTAGATGACGATCCGATCCTGGCAAAGGAATCGGGGTTACGTCTGGTACGATCAGGCTTCGATTACCATCACTGCGATTCTGGCGAGAGTGCCCTCGGCTGGCTGGAAGAGGGCAACACCCCGGATGCGGTGCTGCTCGACCTTGTCATGCCCGGGATGGGTGGCCTTGAAACCCTCAAGGCAATGCGTGCCCATGATCCCGAACTACCCGTCCTGGTTCTCTCCGGGCAGGATAGTGTCCGCACGGCTGTTGAAACCCTGCGTGAAGGTGCGTACGACTACCTCACCAAACCGGTACCGGACGATCATTTGTCTGGCTCGGTCCGTCACGCTGTCGAGCGACGTCGCATCACCTCCGAGCTATCACGTCTCCGTCAACAGGTGAAAGAGTCGAACACCTTCGACCGTCTCATCGGACGATCCGCCCCGATGCGTGGCATCTTCAAGCTGACCGAACGCACTCTGAACAACGACATCACCGTCCTCATCCTCGGCGAATCGGGCACCGGCAAGGAGCTGATCGCGAGGACGATCCACTACAGCGGGCAACGGTCCAGCAAGCCGTTTGTCGTTGTCAACTGCGCCGCCATTCCGCGTGAACTGGTCGAGTCGGAACTCTTTGGCCATGAAAAAGGCTCCTTTACCGGGGCGTTGGAACGAAAGATTGGAAAGTTCGAACTGGCCAATGAGGGCACCCTTTTCCTCGATGAAATTGGCGAACTTGAACTGGGCGTGCAGGCAAAATTGCTGCGTGCCTTGCAGGAACGTGAAATCGAACGCGTCGGTGGAGCGAAACCGATAGCAGTTGATGTCCGTCTTGTCTGTGCCACCCAGCGTGACCTGGACGTGGAGGTGAAGGAGAACCGGTTCCGTGAAGACCTTTACTACCGGATCAACGCCTACCCCATCGTGATGCCGCCCCTGCGCAGCCGCACCGGTGATGTGGAAATCCTCGTCGGCCACATGCTCGACAAACACGCGAAACACCTGGGACGATCCGACATTCGCGGGATCACCCCGCAGGCGATGAAACTGCTCGTCGATTATGAGTGGCCCGGCAATGTCCGTCAGTTGGAGAATGTCATCACCCGTGCGATGGTCCTGTGCGAAAAAGAGGTGATTTCCGCCGCCGATCTGCCTGATGTGATTCGAGGTGATGTGGTACCTGAAGCGAGCGAGACGGTGGTCGAACCTCCATCAGAAGAGGAAGCCTTTGCGGTGCCCTCCTATGTGATGGAATCCGATGATAGCGGTGGCAGTGGGGAGGGCTGGCCACGTTTCCGTAGTGCGGACGATGTCCCTTCGCTCGAGGATGTGAAAGCGTGGGCAATCAAGGAAGCCTACGAGGCCTGCGATGGAAACATCTCCCTGACCGCGAAAAAGCTCGGCCTGGGACGTGCCACCCTCTACCGTATGCTCGAGAAGTACGGTCTCAGCGAGGGAGAAGGTGCGGATGGGGATGAAGGCTAGAGGTAGGCCGGATTCTTGAATCCGGCTATGTCCGGCCTCTGCCGGACGTTCCACATAGTGACGTTCTGTAAGGTCTTTCGCGAAGCGGAGACCTAGAGTTCTGTCAGGTCCTGAACGAAGTGGAGACCTGACAGAGTATCGCGCCGAGGGCGCGAATCAAGTGTCAGATCTGAGGATCTGATTCAACATCAACAACATCATTCAATGGAACGTCCGGCTTCCCCCGGACTACGCCGGGGTTGGAAACCATCCACAGGCAGGCAAGCCCCGGCCTACACTCGACTAAACCATGAATGACACACCAACCACTTGGGCGCATGATTTCGCGGCGAAGCACGGCTTGAGTCTTCGCTACGACACCCCGCTGCCGCACGAGGTCTCCGGCTACAAGTATGATGGACCGGAGGGACCGGTGGTGGTCCTCGACTCGGCGCTGCCCCCGGAACGTCAACACTTCGCCCTCGCTCACGAGGCAGCGCACATTGTGCTGGGGCATACGGACGAGTTGGATGACAACGAGGAGCGTGAAGCCAACCAGCTCGCCAGCGAACTGCTGCTGCCGCACGAGGAGTTTTCGACGGAAGCATGGCGCACCCTGCACGAGTTGAAAGAGCTCTTCCCGCATGTCTCCTTCGAAGCCCTGGCACGTCGTCGCCTGGCCTACATCCCCGGGGTGCTGACCGTGGTCGACAATGGACGAGTCCGTTACCGTCTCCCCTCCGATGATTTCAGCGCCCCACCTCGACCGACCGAGCCCGAGTGGGAAATTATCCGTAAAGCATACGATGAAGCCAGCGATCAGCAGCTCGACATGGAAGGCCTCCGTCTGACCGCCACCTACGTCGCCACCAACCCTGAGATGCCAAGGGTGCTGTTGTTCGTCGAGGAGGGGTGATCCAGTAGATACATGGCAAAGCTATTGATCTGTTAGGAGAGTCTATTTTAGTATATTTATATTTATTATTTTCAATGTAGCGATAAATATTCTTGCACCCCCCCTCATGGTTGGTAGAATCACGAAGGTCTTATAACTCTTAGGAGGAACAGATGAAACGAGTACTGGTTGGCTTTGCACTGCTGCTGGGTATTGTCATGCTCACCTCTCCTACTTTTGCTCAACCGTTTTCTGCCGTGTTAGGTCCAGGTGGGGCAGCTACTTGGAACGGGACTGCAACCTATTTCCCAGCTAATGTCACACAGGTGATCAGTAAAAGTGGTGCAACTCTGGCTCCAGCAGCGAGGTTGAGGAACGAATTCGTTTTCTGGGGTATGGGGTTTGAGAATGCTCTGATCATTATGCAAAATGATCAAGATTACACAAACATTGTGCTGAATCCTCCATCAAAACTTCCCTATGGCGATTTCAGAGTCGAGTTCTTCTGGACAGGTGATGGAAGTGGAACAGCAAGTTTTTCCCTTGATTGGTGACAGATTCTATCTGAGCCTGCAGCATCCTATATTGTTCGATGCTGCAGGCTACAATCTTAGTAGAGACTCTGATGAAGACATACATTTTCTCCATTCTTCTTATCGTCCTAACCAAGCCACTATTTAGTGCTTCTCTTCACGTACCAGGCGACTATCCAACAATACAAGAGGCAATAGATGCATGCAGTATTCAAGGCGATACTGTCCTGATTGATACAGGATCTTATGGGGAAGAAATTCTGATTTCTGCAATATCAATTGTCATTGCGAGTCGATACCTTGAGACCGAAGATACAAGCTGGGTTAGACTCACACGGCTACAGGGAGAGGACCTCTTTCGTCCCATCACAATTCTAGGCAATGGCGAGACTCATCTGGAGATTCACGGATTAACGATCGAAAACGGCACTGCTGACAACTATAGTGTGCCATGGGGAGGGGGGCTGTATGCAAAACACACCTCAATCCTCCTCAATACTTGCCATTTTATTGGAAACACTGCCTATACAGGCGCAGCAGCATTCATTGACTCTTCGGATGTCACAGTTCGCCATAATGTGATTTACAACAATCAATCCTATATAAATCTATTTGTGTTTCTGGCGATGCATGGAGAATTTGAATTTAGCAGTAACCATTTTGAATCAAATAGTGGGCTTCCACTCCGCCTATATAGAGGAAATGGTCAAGTCTTAAACAATCAGTTTCTAAATAATGAAAATACCGGCGAGAGTGGAGGAGCTTGGGTGGATGGGGGTACTTGGACGATCAGAGATAACGTATTTATGAATAATTCAGCATATTTTGCAGGCGGACTACAGCTGGGGCCGCTTGATAGTGCTTGGGTTACTCAAAATGTCTTCCATGGAAACGTCGCAAACTATGATCCCGACATGCTCTCCGGGAATGGCGGAGCGTGCGAAATCCTTCTCTCCTCGTATGTCGAAATGAAGAATAATGTATTCGAAAACAATGTTGCCCCAATTGCTGGCGGGATTCGAATTGGCGGGAGTAATGTCATATTAAACAGGAATCGCTTCATCCAGAATCGAGGACGCGTTTATGGCTTGCTGTTAATTAATGAAGTAAACAGCGTTCCTTCTTCGGTCATCATGCAGCAGAACCTTATCTCTCAGAATTCGAGTCAACCAGATCTACCCGGTCCATATCATTGGCTTGGAATGATCCATTGTAGTGGTCAATCAAGTCTTCAGATCAGTCAATCAGATTTTGTTGAAAACATTGGATTCATTTACGAAGGCCATTTTGCACACCTCGAACTCCAGAACAACTTCTGGGGTGATCCTACCGGACCATTCAACCCGACAAATAATCCTGATGGACAAGGCGATACTTTACTCGTATGGTTGCCAACCTATGTCGAGCCCTGGTCCACCGAGCATTTCTGGGCGGCGAATGTGGAGCCGGATACGAACCTCGTCGATTTCGGAATGGTCGAGCAGGGGGAAACGGTATCCCGAACGTTGCTGCTGACCAACACGGGGGTGGAAACGCTTGTCGTGCGGGGTGGACTTGTACTGGACCCCACCTTCAGCCTCGATCTCGGGGCGGATTCGTTGGTGCTGGCGTCGGATGAGCAGGCGGAGGTGACCGTTCAATTCCATGCGGCTGATATGGATGAGCACTTAGACACGCTTCGCTTTGACTGCAACGATCCTGAAGCATTTCGTGAGACGGTTGAGTTGCGTGCTAATGTGACCGATGCCCTGCCGGACCAACCTAACCGTACTGATCTGCCAACCCGCTTCGAGCTGGCCCCGGCACAACCCAACCCCTTCAATCCTTCGACCCTGATTCAGCTCGCTTTGCCTCGATCCGCCCCTGTTCGGGTCGAGGTGCTCAACCTGCTGGGACGTCGTGCCGCGCTCCTCCACGATGGCCAGCTTTCCCCCGGGTATCACCGTTTCACCTTCGATGGCACCCACCACGCCAGCGGCCTCTACCTCATCCGCGCCACCTCTCCCCACTTCGGCACCCGTCTCCAAAAGGTGATGCTGTTGAAATAGGCCAATGACAGCTTGAATGATGCTTTTCAACTCACACTTTGAAAAGCTCCTGCTCTATCTTGCAGGATCCCGTCATTCATCCATGGAAACGATCCATGCCAGCAACTCCTATTCCTGATCTACATGCTGAAATGCCCGCCGCACTGGCAGTGCGGGCCCTCTTGCTCGAGCTGCTGGGGCAGATGCGACACCGTATCCCCGCTGTGCTGGAAGACCACGACCCCGAGGAGCTGCACCAGTTCCGGATCGCGATACGAAAGTCGCGCGTGGTGCTGTCGCTGCTGGGCGACTTGATCGGGAAGAAGCAGGCGAATCGGAACCGGAAACGTTTATCCCTGCTGGGCCGCTCCACCAACCGTCTACGCGACCTCGATGTTTTCCTGCAGGATCAATCCACCCTGAGCGAGGTGCTGCCGGTGGGCATGCGTGATGGGTTGGACCCTTATTTCGAACGTGTCCGTACGGAACGATGTCAACTCTTCGACCAATTCGCATCCTGGCTGGTCACTGACGAGGTGACTGATCTGCTGGACGAGTGGGATCATTTCCTCACAGGCCTCGCGGAAGGGGACGATCATCCCAAAGCCTCTTTCCAGCCCATCGCCCCCATCGCACGATCTCGTATCCTGCATCACTACGATCTGGTCGAAGCAGCCATCGATCTGATCGACACCTCCTCCCCACCTTACCAGCTTCACGAAGTCCGTATCGAAATTAAAAAGCTGCGCTACCTGATCGAATTTTTCCACCCGCTTTACCCGGGCAAGGCAATGGGTCGATTTGTCAAACGGCTGAAACGGTTCCAGGAACACCTCGGCCGCTACAACGATTGTGCGATGCAGCATGAGTTCCTCCAGGCGGGATTGCAGGAACGGTTCGGCGTTGAAACAGAGATCGTTCGTGACATCGAACCCCTGAAATTGCTGATCGAATCGGTCCGACAACGCGCTCAGCAAGAGCGCGAAGCCTTTACCCGGCTTATCGAGGATGGGCGATCATCTGGATTGATGCAGCAGCTGCGCACCGCTCTCGAACTTTCCATCGAACGATAGCACCTCAGTCATCCTCAGCATGCAACAGGGTGCAAACCCGTCGTGCGCAAAGCGCACCGGCATGCTTTGGGGATACCCTATGCAGGAGCGCCTCAGCTTAGGACCATGGCCTTAGGGGATCCCCGACGCGCTGGTGGTGGGCTCTCGCCCACAAGGCCGTTGACACGGCCTATCGCGCTGGGGATGACAAATATTGAAATAGACAAGGATTACACCGCAAGAGAGGCAGGCTGCCTCTCCACCCCTTGACTCCGGCGTACTTACTGTACATATTCACTATGTACAGTTAAGGGATAACACTATGCTCCTGCACCTGTCCGACCTTTCCCCAGAGCCGCTGCACCAGCAGGTATCGCGTCAACTGCGAGAAAAGATCCTCGCGGGCGACCTGCAGGAGGGGGATTCGCTCCCCTCCATTCGTTCTTTCGCACGAGATCACCGTGTCAGTGTCATCACCGTGCAGCGCGCCTACGAGGATTTGAACCGTGAGGGGTTGCTGGTGGGACGGCAGGGTAAGGGGGTCTTTGTGGCATCGCTCGATGGAAAGGGAAAACAAATGATCGCACTGGACCGCTTGCGTGAGGCACTCGCCCCGATTTTACGCGAAGCACGTCAATCGGGTCTGACTGAGAAAGACATTAAACGTTTGATCGATGAGATCGTACGAGCAGAGGAGGTGGGATCGTGAGCAGCGCACTATCGATCCGTCAAGTCAGCAAACGTTACAAAGGGTTCACCCTCGGGCCGATTGATCTCGAGCTCGAACCGGGGATGGTGCTCGGTTTGATCGGGCCGAACGGCGCCGGGAAAACGACCCTGCTGCACAGCATCATCGGGCTGGTGAAGCCGAACGAAGGTGAGATTTTCGTACACGGTGATCCGGCAGACCCGAACAAGATCGAGTGGAAGCAGAAGATCGGGTTTGTCGGGGATGAACCGGCCTTTTATGAACGTTGGTCGGCACGCAAAAACCTCGAGTTTGTCGCCAAGTTCCATCCCGGCTGGGATGAGGACTATGCGAACCAGCTCGCAGCCCGTTTCAAACTCGACCTGGGTAAAAAGGCAAGTGACCTGTCACGCGGGAACCGTGTCAAGCTTTCCCTGATCATGGCGCTGGCTCATCGTCCCTCCCTCTGCCTCTTCGATGAACCGACCTCCGGGCTCGATCCGGTGGTGCGGGACGAGGTCCTCGAGCTGCTCTATGAGATGATGGGATCGGGAGATATGTCGATTCTGTACTCAACGCACATTTTGTCCGATTTGTCCCGTCTCGCCGATGATCTCGCCTTCCTCTCCGACGGCAACCTCATCCTGCGGACCCCAAAGGAAGAGATGACTGAAAGCTGGCGAAAGATCAGCTTCCGCAGCAATGGTACCGCCATGAAGCTGCCGGGGGTGCTGGTCTATCGTCGCGAAGGGATGGATCACTTTGTACTGACAAAGGACCGTGACGGTGTGCTCGCTGCCTTGCAGACAAACGGTATCAATGATCCTGTCGAGTCACGTTTGACCCTCGATGAAATCGCGGTCCAGATCCTCCGCGGAGGCCTCCATGTGGACATGGATTAAAACCGAGTTCCGTTACCACAAGGGCCATCTGGTGGGAGGCGCGATCGCGAGCATCCTGATCCCGTTGCTATCGATCCCGATCCTGAGGCTGTTTGAAGCGAACTCGTACGCCCAACGAAGC
The DNA here is from genome assembly GCA_020444265.1 of bacterium. Taxonomy (GTDB): domain Bacteria; phylum Electryoneota; class Electryoneia; order Electryoneales; family Electryoneaceae; genus JAHLLH01. The sequence goes on along the minus strand of JAHLLH010000004.1, from coordinate 329,318 downwards.
GTGATGCTCTATTTCGTGATCGGGGTGGTTGTATCCTGGAACTGGCTAGTGTATGGCATTCGCAAAAGCTTGCGTTTTGAAAACCGGGCATTGATCCTGGCACACGGTGTCAGCCTTCGCGGTTTGGCGGGTGGTCGTATTCTGATGAACGTGCTCCCTTCGCTGGATATCGGCCTTGCACTGCTCCTCCTTGGATGGCTTGCTGGATTTGCGGGCGTGTCCATCTCACTTCCCGGTTTGCTGGTCTTCCTTTCGATGTTCCTTGTCACGGCCTTGTACTGGCTGATCGTGGATCATTTTGCAGATGTCAGCCAGGAATACCTGAAAGTGATGGGCTTGTCTATTCCGATCATGATTCCATTTTTCTGGTATCTGAACTTGTTTTTGTTTGATTCGTTCAAGGCGAGCACTCCCTTGTTCAGCGAACTGGCAAGCTGGCCTGTTGTCCTGGTGCTTCTCGGACTGGGTGCGGTCATATGCACCGCCTTGCTCCGGCTTTCCGGGACACGATGGGCCCTTCGACCCTTTGTTGCAAATAAGGGCGTATCCATCGGTTGAAGCAACGTGTAGTGGTTCAACCAATACTCAGAAACGTGAGGAACAACACTCGTGTGGACCTGGCTGACTACAGAGCTGATGTACAGGAAAAACGTCCTGCTGGGAGCGCTGCTTTTCTGCCTGCTCGCCCCGCCGATGCTCGCTGGAAGCATGCTCCTGCTGGATGTTTCGCAGAAAGCACTGCGCAGCGTCTACATGATGTATGTCTTCATGGCATTGGTCCCAATTGGGGTCGGGGCCAGCACCGGCTACCTGCGTGAGGAGCTGCGTGGCCTGCTGATCGCGCCGCTTGCGATCAAGCCAATGGATGTCGGCACGATGCGTCTCGGGTACACCTTGGTCCAGATGTTGTTGTATGGCGGCACCATCCTTTTTACCAGCCTGTTGTTCGCACGTCTTGGTGTTGAGATCGCCTGGGTGGGATTGTTGGTCTTTTTCCTCTTTGACCTGACCTGGATGGCCTATTCGCTCGTCATCGAGCACTTCGCGGATTACACACGGCAGGCTTTTCTGTTTGTCCTGCTTTTCATTCCGATGTTTGTGCCGATCACCTTGCTCCTGAGCTTTTACGTGATTCCGAATGCGGACTCTACAGATCCCATGTTTGACTATTTCGCGTCGATGGGTTGGCTCTATCTCTTCTCGGGGATCACCCTGTTGTTTGTTGTAATCCTGCTTGCAGTCGCACGTTCAGGCCTCAACCACCGAGTCGTGCTGATGAAGCATCGTTACGGAGCTCGCTGAGATGATGACCCTTCTAACAACCGAGCTACGATACAGCTTTCCCAAGCTTTGGCCCACAGCTGTCATCTTCACCTTTCCGGCGTTGATGTTATTGTTCAAAGGGTTTGATGGCCCGACAACCTTGGATGCTTTGGCATCCGATTGGGGCTTGATCCTCGCCTTTGCCGCCTTCAGCAGCATTGCCCTGCATAAAAACTGGCACAACCTGATGAGCAAGGAGAAGCGGCCGCTTCTGCTGCAACCGTTGTCGACCAAACGGTCCACCCGTCAACAGGTGATTTTCTGGATGGCTATCCTCTTCCACCTCCCCGTGCTGGTGACCGTGCTAATCCTGAGCCTCTATGTGAAAAAGGTCGGATTCGAGCTGCCTCGTTTCTTCATGCTGAACAGTTTGCTGATTGTCAGCGCCATCATCGCAATCATCCAATCCGCGAGCTCGCTGATTGCACCGATCCATCAGCGGGCACGATCTGCTACCCTTCTGATCGGGATGCTGCTGCTGGTCTTCCCGTTACTGTTGTTCGCGGATCATCTTTGCTCGACAGAGGCGCCACTGGTTGCTCACCCTGCTGTATCTGTTGCCACCGCCTTGATTGCGCTGATCGGCACCTGGATTTTCGCGGGCGAATATCGTGGGCTGGAATACCTGTCTGGAAGGACCTCCTGATGGACTCAACGCTTCCAAACCCGGTTGGGGCGATCATCCGCAGTGAACTGCGTTACCAGGTCTCGAGAATTGCCATCCTCCTGATCGCTTTTCTCTTCCCGCTCTTCATGATTGTGACCGTTGCATTCACAGAAGGGGGAATTGAGTTGGATGATCTCATCCCCATTACGGTTATGCTGGTGATGTTCGGCGGTATGCCGGGGTTCTTCCTGCTCTATATGCAACAAGAGGCCTTTTCTATCGAGAAGCGTGGCAATCTGTTCGGCGTTCTACCTGTGAACGAAGCGACCCAGTATCAAGCCCTCTTCCGTCTCACCCTGATCGAGCTGCTGCCGAGCCTGTTGATTACCCTTGTGACGGTGACCGCCATGCACCTGATCAACCCGGAGATTCCGCTGCTTTACGGGCCAGGAATTGCCAGCCTGATATCGTTAGGTGTATTGCTGGCCATCCTCATCCAATCCTCGATTCGGACTAGGTCCACGAGCATCGCCCAGGTCTTCGTTTTCGTCGGGATCTTTGCCTTCATCCTTTCGCTGAACTTCATTCGGTACCTCGGTTTGGACTGGATACAACTGGTCTCCCAACCCTGGCTGCCGATTGTTGTCCTCGCTCTCCTGGTCTTTCTTGCACGAATGCAGGCACGTCTGATTCTCACACCATCGTCCCGCACGTAACTGGAGGTAGAACCCTGCATGAGCACGGCCCGGATGGATACATCCAGGCCGTTCGGGGTACAAGGGGAAAAGTTTGGCAATGAAGCCCGGGAGGGAAGTCCCCGACAATCCCACTCATTACGCGCTTGCGGCGATGGGGGCCTGCTGGGGACGCGGCGCCTTGCTTGGATCAAGACGACGTATCCATATCCACGCAATGATCCCGGTCAGAACCGAGCCGATTGCCGACCCGGCGAAGAAACCATTCAGCCCGAAGAAATGCGATCCGAGCCAGGCCATCGGAATGACAAACACACCAAAGCGGATAGCAATCAGCAGGGTGGCGTTCAGAGGCCGTTTGAGACCATTAAATGTCTGCCCTGCTATCATTACAATACCGGTGAAGATAATCTCGATCATGTTGATCCGGATCATCAGGCTCATCACCTCAACCACCTCAATGTCAGGTGTAAAGAGGCTGGCAACAGGCCTTGCCAACAGAGCGAGCACGAGGTAGATGGCGCTACCATACAACACGACAAACCGTGTGCTCGTGCGGACACCTTCCAGCACACGTTCTCCTCGTCCCGCTCCCCAATTCTGCCCACTGAAGGGGGTCATTGCAGTACCCAGGGCCATCGGAACTATCATCGCAAACATGAGCAACCGTCCGCCAGCACCAAATGCCGCAACGGCGGTTGCGCCAAAACCCGCCATGATTCTCGTCAGCACCGCATAGCTGATCGGAATGAGGATCTGGGTGAGGGATGCGGGCAGACCGATAGACATCACCGAAGCCCAGTTTCCGACCATCTCCCTCATTTTCGGCAGGTGAGTGTCGATCATCTTTTCCCTGTAGATCAGTACGTAGAGGGACAGGAGAAGTGTGATCGAGCGTGAAATCACCGTCGCAATCGCCGCCCCCGCCAGACCCCATTCGGGGAAGACCCAGGGACCAAAGATGAGCAACGGGTCGAGGATGATGTTCAACACCGCCGAGACGACCATGATCATCGCCGGGGTACGTGTGTCGCCTGTAGCACGAATCGCCGAATTGCCGACCATCGGGATGACCAGGAAAGGCATCCCGATGTACCAGGGGATCATGTATTCACGGACCAGCGGCATGATATCGGGGGGCACCCCGATGGCTTTAAAAAGTGGGTCGATCGTGAGAATACCGATCACACTGGTCCCAATGACCAGGCTGACCGACAGGATGAGGGCATCGCGTGTCAGCTTACGGACACGCTCCTGTTCCCCACCCCCAATCGCCTGGCTGAGGACAGCGGTCACTCCGACACCCAGCCCCATGACCAGCCCGCCGATCATATTCACCACCGGGAAAGTGAAGCTGATCGCCGCCAGCTCGAGGGTGCCGAGACGGGCGACATAGAGGGTATCCACGAGGTTGAAGACCATCACCGCCACGATGCCGATCACCATCGGCCCCGCGAGGTTCCAGAGATTACGCGGGATACTGCCCTCGGTGAGCGCTGCGCGTCGGCTACCACCCGTTTGATTGTTGCCACTCGTATTCATCAATCGTTGCTTTCTTTTTGAGACGTTTCTACTGCCTCTTCTGCGAAAGATGATCTGCTGGGTCGATGGGAGGGACAGAGGTTGTGATGGGCCGTTTGCAGCGCGCGCTGCAACTGATCAACCTCTTCAGAACTCATCCCAGCCGTGGCCTGCTGATGTATGGCATCGAACCACTCTTTCACCTTCGGCATCAGCTTCATCCCTTGCGCGGTCAGGGATACGACCTTTATCCGGCGATCCTCCGGATGGGGAGACCGTTGCGCATACCCGCGGCTCTCAAGCGCATCCACCTGGCGCACGATAGAGGGGTGCGGAGTTTCCAGCTCTCGCGCCAGTTCAACGAGTGAACTCGGTCCCAAGCGCATCAGGGTGACCATCACATAGACATCCTGTGCACCGAGATCAAGGGTTCTCGAATGTTTCTCGAGCGCGTGACGATAATCCGCTGCGACACGAAACGCCCAGAACCCAATCCTGGTTCGTCGAATGCTTTCTCCCATTAGTACCCCATCCTGCTTTCTATTCACATGCACTTTGTTCGGCTGAATTATATTCATATGAATATATTATTGCAAGAGCATGAAGAACGATTCTCTGCTGTGGTGAGCGCAGTCGTGACTGTTGCATCCCGAAGGTGACTGGTACACATGGTGTGATTGTGTTCTACTACAGCTCCCCTCCCCCGCATCCCGGCGATGTACCACACACCCAGAAACGAGTGTACCTGTCACCGCTCCCTCACAGGATAGCGGTGACAGGTACACTCGGAGCATTCAGATGTTTCGCGTTTAAGTCAGATTTCTACCTAAGGACCGCACACAGCCTCTTCAACCTGCTGTGTACCAGTCACCTTGGGGAAAAAACGTGACAGCTACCCCCAGGTATCTCAACAACAACGCTGCGTGAAATTTCCTCACGTGATCAGTCGTATCGGCGGACCCAGCGGGGAAACGGTCATCTCACCTTACCTCACCGGCCCTTCCTCAGGTCGTCCAGGCAGGACTCGTGGGTCATCGGCGACTATCTGCATCAAGGACTCGATCGCATAGTCGAGCTGTGGGTCGATGCCTTGCATCTCGCTGGCAGGATCATTGATCACTTCTACCTCAGGGCTGACACCATCACCCTCGATGATCCAATCGCCGTTGATGCCCCAGCCTCCAAATTCCGGTACCGACAGACCGCCGCCATCCACATTGGACCGTCTCGGCCAGATCCAGACCCAACCGCCCCAGGTCCGCTCCCCGATCAACTCGCCGAAGCCGAGGGTACGGGTCGCATAGGCCATCGATTCGCCATCGGATGCAGTCGCCTCGTTGATCAACACAGCGAGGTGACCATAATAGGAGCTCGGTGGTTTGGTGTTAGGTGCACCGTAACGAGTGGCTTGCAAGGCAAAGATGGGGCTGGTCATCTCTTTCATCAGCAGTTCGGAGATATTCCCGCCGCCATTGTAACGATCGTCGACAATCATTCCTGGTTTCAGACGCTGGGGGTAGTAGTTGCGGCCGAAATCCTTCATCCCATTGCTGCTCATGTCACGCAGGTGGAAATAGCCCAGCTTGTCATCGGACTTCTCCGAGACATACTCCAACACCTGGTGCGTCCAGTCGTAGTATCGCAGGTCACGTTCACTGCGCATGGTCACGAGGATCACCTCGCGCGCACCCTTCATCGAGGGTTTCTCGTTGAGGGTCAGCGCCACTTCTTTGCCCGCCTTGTTTTGCAGCAGACGAAAGAGGTTCTGGGATGCATCGGCAGGGCGTCCATCGACCGCCAGGAGGTAGGTTCCTGCACCAGCGCTGGGATCGGCGTAGTAGAGGGGCGATGCGCCATTCTCCGTCCCCGGTTCGGACGCTATCACCTTGCTGATGCGGTAGTAGCCGCTCTGCTGGTCAGGTTCGACGTCGATGCCAAGGTAGCCAACAGGAGCCTCGTCTGGTTCGGGCACTTCTCCGCCCCAGACATAGGCGTGCCCCGCATGCAACTCCGCCTGTACCTCGCGCAGTACATCGAGGAGATCGTCACGCGTGGTCATCCGGTCGATCCGCGGTGCCCAACGCTCGTAGACGTTCTCCCAATCGACACCGTGCATGTTGCCGGCATAGAAGAACTCGCGCTGTTGACGCCAGTTTTCACGCAGGATCTGCTTCCACTCTTCGCCGGGGTTAACCTCAATACTCCAGCCATCGGTCGAGACCATGTTGTCCCCGCCGGTAGACAGGGAGCTCGACCCAGCATCGCCGTAATACCAAGAGCCGTTTTTTCGGACGATGATGGTAGAACGATCCCCCGAAAGCTCGTAGCTACCGGTTCCGCTGAGCACCTCTTCGCTTTCGCGTTTCGCGAGATCGTAGAGACGGATTGAGGTGGAAGCACTTGTGTGCCCATCCTGCCCACTCATCGCACGGACCGGATACTCGACAAAATAGAACTTGTCGCCGACTGCTTCGATGTTGTTATAATTGCCCGCTTTTTCAGGGATCGGGCTGGTCCGTGCCAGGATTCCCTCGAACTCGATGTTCAGCGGCTGGACACCTTCTTCTTCCTCGTCATCATCCCCATCATCCTTCTCCTCCCCACTTTCCAACCAGCTCGCTTCGGGGATGCCGGAGCTGTAAACATCGCCATGGGCGATGAAGGGATCGGCGACATCATTGCGGAGACGGATTAGCATCAGGGTTGCGGTGTGACCAAAGAAGAACTGTCCACGTCCCTGGTGCTGGTACGCGTTGAAGTTGCGGTCGCTGACACAATAGAGGAATCGTCCTTCCGGGTCCCAGGCAGGGCTGTATGTCGCGAACTGTTTGTTGCTGACCAGGTGACGTTCCCCTTCCTCGGTATCGTAGATATAGAGGAACGAGCGGTCATCTTGGGAATTGGAATAAGCGATGTAACGGCTATCCGGCGACCAGCGATAGTCATGGATCTCCCAACCACCCCTGTCGATTTTGGACCGTTTCCCACTCTCGATCTCAACAAGCCAGAGGTCCATCGTGCCGCTGCAATAGGCTAGTTTGCTACCATCGGGTGAGATTCGAAAATCATACTTCCAGTCGTCCAGCGGTGCCGATTCGATTTCAGCCAGCTCACCATTGGGATCGTTCAAACGGACAAATCGTTCCTCTCCACTGTCATCGGAGATGGCGAGAATGCTCCCTTCCCCATCGGGGAGGAAAGCGACATCCTGCTCACGGCTGCCGCTGCTGAAGGTCCATTGACGGATCAACCCTTCCCCTTTGACAGGGAGGGTGAAGATTTCGCCACGAGCAGCGGCGACGATACGGCTGCCATCTTCGTTGACTTTCCAATCGGTAATGAAGTCACCAGCATCCACATAACGGATCATCTTGCGGTAGAGATCGCTGGGGACGGTGATATCCAGGTCTGTGATGCTGCCGTCACTCAGTGAGAAGAGGCTGAGGCCGAGGCCTTTCTGGAAGATAATTCGGTCTCCATCGAGGCTGGGCCATCGTGTATCATCGCCATCGAGCATTGTTTCCTGAACCAGACTAGACCCATCGGGCATCATCGACCAGATGTTTTCACGTCCTGTGCTGTCCATCACGAAATAGAGACGACCGTTCTCTGCCCACATCGGGAAGGACTCATTGCCCTTGTAATGGCTTACGAGCTCGAATTCGGGAACCGTTGGATCACCGACCCATATTTTTTCGGCCTGTCCGCCCTTGTACTGGTTCCAGACATGGAAAGGCATGTAGTTGTGGATCAGGGCGACACGTGGACCATTCGGTTCTTCGGCCAGCCACGCGCCACGGAAATAGGGAAGTTTTTCCGGGAAACCACCATCCGGGGAGACAGCATACAGTTCACGGGCGCGATAGGGCGGGAGACGGTCGCTATTGAAAAGAACGCGACCCTGCTTATCCCAGCCGATCACCATGTCGGCGGTACCATGGAAGGTCAGTTGGCGTGGTTCGCCACCGGTCGCAGGGATGACAAAAACATCCGAATTACCGTAATACTCCCCTGTGAAGGCAATCCAGTTGCCATCGGGGCTGAATTTCGGCATCCGTTCCTGCCCCTCATGCGAGGTCAAGCGTGTGGCCATCCCCCCGGACACATCGGCAAGGAAAAGATCATTGGATGAGGTAAAGACCACCTTCGACCCGTGAAGATCCGGGTAACGCATGTAACCATGCGTGCCAGCATCCTGCGCGTGAAGGGGGAGTCCAAATGAGAGTGAAAGAGCTGCCAGGAGGGCAGCGAGAGAACGGCTAGGAAGAAGCCTGCGGGCGTTCATTCCATTCCTCCAGAATCGTGATCGGCTCATGCAAGATGAGAAAGATAGGGTCTGCGCATAGCGAATGGTTGACGTGGGAAAGATTGAGACGGATTGATTGGAGGGACGTATCTTGGAACCTCCATGCATCCTTCCTTTGCCTGACACCCTTGCCCGCCCTATTTTGCCCCCTCATCCCAACCAGGAGAGCTTATGCCGCAGAGCAGCCCTTTCGCCGCCTACATCTTTGACCTCGATGGCACCCTGACTGATTCCAGCATGCCGATCGGGGAGGGTCTGGTTGCTGCGTTGAATGCGGTTGGGATCTTCGGCATCCCGGCAGAATCGACCTACGGTTGGATCGGCCGTCCCCTCACCGAAATCTTCGACCACTACCTGATCGAGGATCGAGGCGAGGGACCGGACGAGGAGCTCTTCGCGAAAATGCTTGCGGCCTATCGTGCCGGGCATGACATCCACTTTCCGGACGGGATCAAGATTTACCCCGGCGTGCAGGAAACCCTCGAAGCATTACGCAGCCAGGGCGCCAAGTTGGCGGTTGCGACAACCAAATACCAGGAAGCCGCGGAGTTTGTTGTCAAGGGATTGAAGCTGGACGGGTATGTGGATGTGATCTGCGGAACCGACCTTGGCAAGCCTGTCAAACCAGACCCCTATGTGGTCCACCTCGCCCTCGAACAACTGGGCACATCCGCAGCGGACTCCCTCTTCATCGGCGATACACCTGCCGACATTCAGGCCGCACACGCCGCCGGTTGTCCCGCTGCCGCGGCGGCATATGGATTCGGTGACCCGGGAAAGCTTTCCGCCGTTAGTCCTGAGCTTTGGCTGAACAGTATCCGTGACTTACTCACCGTTTAGCAGGAAATGCCTCGCTCAAAACTTCGTGTCCTTTGATCTTGCATCAACTTCGGCCTTACTTTGTACTTGAGAATGCAAGGAGCAGGATCGTGCGCAAGAGTTTTACCACTCTGATTATTCTACTCTTGCTCGGCATCGGGTTGATGCCGAGCGGGCAGCTCTATCTGCCCGCCGACACCCCAGCCCCATCCATCAGTGCGCTCTACAGCTGCTGCGGTGATGACTGCTCCTGCTGCGAGAACATGGACTGTGGGAATCCTGCTGATACGACGTTGATTTCCTGCTCCTGCACCGTTCATGTGCAGCTGAGCGCCTGCATTCTTTCGACAATCGGGTTGCAAGACTTGAATGGTGTAGAAGCCATCACCCCCGAAGTCATGGCCTTCATCCCGGAAGCAGCTGTCCTTTCGCTCGACCACCCTCCGCAAGCCTCCGTCTGATCCTGAGTTGATGTACTCCGACCAAACGGGTCGGTACCCTCTAGATTTTTGACGGAGATAGTCATGTTTACGGTACGGTTACGTAATGCCCTCGTGGGGATTACCCTCTTAACCTTGTTCACATTTGGCAGCGCAACAGCACGTGCCGAGGGAGTGGATGGACGTGTTGTGGATGATGGTGGCCAACCCTTGAGTGGTGCCAATGTCTTCCTGAAGGACACCAAGTTTGGTTCCTCGACTGATCTCGACGGTACGTTCCACCTTCATGGTGTACAACCGGGCGAGTACATTCTGATCGTGCGGATGGTCGGCTACTTGACGGTTGAGCAGCCTATTACCATCCCACGGGAACCCTCGGGATCGCTTCAGATTACACTCGATTATGATCCGGTCGCCCTCGAGGACATCATTTTCAAGGCGGAACGTGAATCGGCCGTCATTTCAGTGGATGAACCGGTTCGCACCGAAGTGATCGGGCAGGAACGCTTGCAGGAAAACAGTGATGATGGTGGCCTGCTGAGTGCCCTCTCCAAACAGACCGGGCTGAATACCCGTCCCTGCGCCCTTTGCGGTTCAGCAGGAATAGGAATGCAGGGGCTCGATCCTTCCTACACGGAAGTCCGTGTCGATGGCTTGCCCTTGATGTCTGGCTTGGGTGCCTTGTACGGTTTCGATGGTATCTCGGTGAATGACCTGGAAAGTGTCGAGCTGGTTAAAGGGTCCGGCTCGGATCGTGGCGGTGCCGGTGCGGTTGCGGGGAGTGTGAACCTCGTCTCGAGTAACGTGGGCAATCGCAAGAGGCTACATATCAATCTTGCGGGCAGCAGCACCCTCCAGCACACCCTTTCCACCTCGATCAGCACCCCGCTGCTGGGTGCAGCATCCGGCCGGATATCGCTCAACTACAGCGCCGAGCCACGAATGCTCGACCAGAACAACGATAGCGTCACTGATTCCCCACAGTACAATCGCGGCAGCGGATCGGTGTCGATTGGAAATCCGATTGGTGAAACGGGCACGTTCCGTATCGGGGGACGATACTTCACCGAGCGACGGTTTGCCGGGGTGACCAACTGGACCGAATCGGACCGTGGTTCGGACAGTGTCTACGGCAGAGAAATCTTTACGGATCGCTACGAAGCATCCTCCGCTGTCACCTTAGAGCTTAATGAGCGCGACACCTTCGAGGCGACCGCAGGCGTTGTGACTCACAGCCAGAATTCCTGGTACGGAATTACTCAATACGATGCCGATCAGCTCCTCGCCGTATCACGGGTTGGGGTAGAACGCACCTGGTCAACCCTGAATGAGACAGAAGTCGGGTTTGAGTATCGGTATGACCAGTACGACGACAACCTGCAACTTGCGAACTCGACGGACGAGCTGTTTCGAGTCCCCGGACTGCAGCTTCGTCATGTCTGGACCCCGGGCCCCTTCTGGCTTGTCCAGGGAAGCCTGCTCACCGAGCACTACGATGCCGATGGGGTTGTCCTGACCCCTCGCGCTTCGCTCCGTTTCCAGCCCGCATTCGACTGGACCTTCATTTTAGCTGGCGGAACCGGGTATCGTCCGGTCACCATTTTCAGCCTCGACAAAGCGGTCCATGCAGGGTTTGACAATGTTGTCGTCCCCAATGATCTGGTTGCCGAACGGAATCTTGGCGGATCATTCACCATCAACCATGCCCTTCCCGCTGCCCGCTACAGCCAGAATGTGGACATTACCGCCTTCTACACGACGTTCCGCAACAAGGTCGTACTCAGCTTTGGCAGCCACCAGGATGGCACCACACGCTATACCAATGCGGAAGACGCCTTTTCACGTGGAGTCGAAATCAGCTACAGCCTCGCCTTTTCAAATGGCTGGAGCTGGAATCTCTCCGGGACGGTTTCAGATGTGCAGTACCGTGACAACGTAGGCTGGCATTTGAACCAGCTTCAGAACCGTTTCACCGCGAATTCGACCTTGATGAAACGCTGGAACGGGCCCGGAGTTATGGCCGAGGTGACAGGCAGCCTGTTTGGACCTCAGGCACTACCCGAAGGACGAGGCCGGAGCGATTCTCCGACCTACCTGATTCTCGACCTGGGGATGAGCAAGAGCTGGGGCGCGATCACGCTGGCGGGAACGGTGAAAAACGCGCTTGATTACGTCCAGCCGGACAACCCACTGGTGGTAGACCCGACAACAGGCGCTCAGCAGTTTGATGCTGCGATGATCTATGGCCCCCTGCTGGGTCGGGCCTACTTGCTGAGCCTGAGTACAACAATTGGTGAGTAAACGACTTTTCCATTAGGAGATAGACCATGTTTCGCAAAATGATTGTTCCGGTCCTGGTGATGGCGTTGGCAGTTCTTGCGGGTGTTGCCCGTGCGGAAGAGCAGCCACTTGAGAACACGGTTATCGAAGGTAATGTCTGGACCACAGCGGATGGCGGGAAGTACTTCACCTGCCCGGTGATGAAGGGTGAGGGAGTTGTTGGCAATGAGGATGGCGTCACCGTCCTGAATGGTGTCACCTTCTACCACTGCTGCCCCCCCTGCCAGGGACCCTTCCGTAAGAACCCAGATAAATGGTTGGGCGAGCTTTACCTGCCGGCCAATGTGACCACGGTCGATGCGAAGGGTGTGAAACACTTCAAAGATCCGGTCAACGGGGACGAGGGCACGGTAGAAGAGAACACCCGGGTCCTCGATAAGGATGGAAAGCGGTGGTATTTCTCCACTAAACGATCCCTGAAGTCCTTCCGGAAAAATCCGGAAAAGTATGTCAGCATGGACTGATTTGAGCCTGGTACGTGATTGTAGAATGGAACGGGACTCCGGAATGGATGTCCCGTTTTACATTTTTTTCTAGCTACCCGGGAATCCTAGTGTTTGAAATGATCGTCCGGATCATTCCGCAGGCCAGGGCGTGCACCTGTCACAAACAAATCGAAATCTCCCCAATTCTACGACTGACTCTTGGTCCCCCCAGCCTGAGGAGTCATCTTGTGCCAGCCTCGGAAGGGCTTTTGTTTGGAGGCGGCATGAACAAGCAGAATCGACGCCATTTTCTTGTGACAGCATCCAGGCTGGGTGTTGTCGGGCTGTTCACCCTGACTGGAATTGGTTGCAGCGAAGATCCGGTCAGCCCGGACTATTCTGGTGTCAGCGGCACCTTTGACATTGACCTCGCGGACTACCCCGCCCTGGAACAGGAGGACACCTCGGCTTCCATCGGTGGATCGCAGTTGGGCCGTCCCCTCATCGTCACCCATACCAGTAGCGGCTTCCATGCCCTCGACAGCTTCTGCACCCACCAGGGGTGCACGGTTCATGCTGGAGCGACGTTGGATTGTCCCTGTCATGGATCCCATTTCTCGCTCACAGGCGATGTGACACATGGCCCGGCGACCAAAGATTTGAGGTCATTTCCGATCACAAGGGATGGTGACATCCTGACCGTAAACTTCGAGTAGAGACGCAGCTTTCAAGTATCAACGCCTCTCCCCTCCGTGCATAACCCCAGCTCTCGCACTATCTTGCACAAGCAAGCACTGATCGAGTGACGTTAAACGGACATGGGGGAGGAGTCCGATGGACAATGGGTCGTTGATTTACCTGGACAACGCCGCTACGTCGTGGCCAAAACCTGATTCGGTCTACGATTTCATGATCGACTTTTACCGGAACAATGGGGTCAACCCGGGCCGTTCCGGATTCGACGCCGCGATTGATGCCGGCAACCTCGTTGAAAAAACTCGCGTCCTGCTGAACGACTTCTTCCACGGTGACACACCGGAACGAACCGTCTTCTGCCACAACGCCACCGATGGGCTCAACCTGATCATCCGTGGACTGGTGCGGAAGGGTGACCATGTCATCAGCACTTGTGTAGAGCACAACTCCGTGCTGCGTCCCTTGAACGAGCTGGAGCGTGACGGGGTCATCGAAGTCACCTGGCTCCCCTTTGACGAGGCGGGGTTTGTCTCGCCTGATGCAGTCCGCTCCGCAATGAAAAGCAACACCACGCTGGTGATTGTTAATCACGGCTCGAATGTGATCGGAACCGTGCAGGATGTCGCCGCCATCGGGAAAATCGTCAAAGAGACTCCAGCGACATTTGTGATCGACGCATCCCAGACCGCCGGGGTCATCCCGATCAACATGCAGGAGATGAACATTGATGTGCTGGTCGCCACCGGCCACAAGGCGCTGATGGGCCCGACCGGGACCGGTGTGATTGTGGTCCGTGACCATGTTGATATCGCACAGACCCGTGCCGGCGGCACCGGTGTCCGTTCCGCCTACCCCTACCACCTGCCGGAGTACCCCTATCGTCTCGAGTACGGCACGATGAACCTGATGGGGGTCGCGGGGTTGTTCGCCGGTCAGCAGTGGATCGAGGAACAGGGTGGTCCAGCGGCAATTCATGAACGTGAGATGGTGCTGACCCGGAAGCTGGTGGATGGACTGAAGGCGATCGACAACATCACGCTCTACTGTTGCGACAACCTCGAGAACCATATCGCTACGGTTTCGATCAACGTGCCCGGTGTCGAGGCGATGAATGTCGGCATCATGCTCGATGTGGACCACAACATCGCGACACGTACCGGCCTGCAGTGCGCGCCCAAGGCGCACGAGGGCATTGGCTCGTTCGACTTGCACGGAACCGTGCGTTTTTCGCTCGGCCCCTTCACCACTGCCGAACACATCGACACCGCCATCGACGCGATGAAGGAGATCGCTCAGATGGGCAAAAAAGCGGGTGCGCCCCTCTGAGTCACCTGTATTAGCCGGGACGGCTGACGGAACGGCAATCGATAGACAAAATGGGCACCCCGAAGGGTGCCCATTTTCGTTCCACCCCCCTGTTGTGCTAGAAGGCAATTCTGAAGCTCGCGAGGAAGATGTCTCGAGTTTCTTCGTTCCGTTCTACCGTCTCTAAAACACCCGCTCCCCCGAAATCAGGTGTTTCATACAGGTAGCGATACACCTCCGTGTGTGAGGTCCACGCGATATCCAGCATCGTATTCCCGAGAAGCAAGCCAACCCCGAGCGACCACGCTTCGCTGTAGTAAGGCTCATCAGAGGGCCAGGAAAACAGCCACTCCACTTCACCGAAGATATCCTCCGGATCAGTCAGGCCCTCAAAGTGAGGATCATCAAACCGCAGCTGTCCGGTTCGTGCCCCACCTGTTGTCGCGTCCTTCCGATAGCCTCCTCGCAGGGAAAGAGCCCGCTTGCTCGAGCCCAGCATGTATTCGAACCCTGCCCGCCAGCCGGTTTGATCCGTGTTCCCCCAACTGGTTGGCGTATGAGCAATAGAGGAGAGTGAGTCATTCAGTTCAACTGGACCGGAAGAGGTGGGGAAGGTTTGCGGTCCCTCCCAACCGTACCACTCCATGTCCCCGGTCAAGGTCAAGCGCCGAAAGAGAGTCACCGCGACACCGCCACCGATTCGCTCAGGCATCTCGACACGGATGTCAAAGTCCTCTCCTTCCCGTGTTACCCGTTCACCATGATTATTCACAGTATGCCAGTCATCCTCTCGAATCATCAGCCTGTAGTCCCATTCCGGCTGATAACGGACTCCGATCTGGATGGGGAGTGAGCGATGAAGACGTGCCAGGTCAATCGACAGCCCGGCTATCCAGGATTGGCCCTCGTACTCCGTTTCGGATGGGTTACGGTGCCAGACTGAACGTTCAAAAAGGGGAAGATTCTGGTTTGAATCATTTCTCAGGGTACCGAACAGGTAGGTATACGAACCGCCAATCGAAACGGCTTTCAAGGGTTCGAAGGCGAGCGCGGGGACGAGGAGGGATGGTCCCCCTTTCCCATCATCGAGGACATAGGGCATCGACCTTGTGAGTGGACGGCGCAGTTGCATGCCAAATGAACTGCGTCTTCCTTCACCACCGCGTGTCACCGTAAGTCCGACCCGCGAAAACAAGGTGTGAGGATCGGTCCTCGCTTCCGTGTTTACATCATCTCCAAAAAAACCACCATGGTATTCCTGGGACAGAGAACCGTTAAAACGATTCCCTTCAATTGAAAAAGTCGTCTGCTGAAACCTCGTCAACAGCGCCGGGTTGCCCTCGACCACTTCGGACCCATACCCTGCTGCATACCAGGCACCGCCCATCGCCATGGATCGTGCCCCGGTGACCGTCGGGTTCGGGTCGAGCGCGAAGGAGAGTGGTGGCAGCAGCAGCAGCGTCACGTAGCAAATCACTATGCGAATCATGCATCTTCTCCCGGTTGCTTCGGCGGGGTAAAGAAGAGGGTCAGTCCCATTTGGATCACGAAGCTCTCCGCACTCCCCTTCCCATGCATGGCCTCGCTACCCGGGAACCAGATGGGGGTGGGTGTTATCCATACCTCCACATCTTGCGTTCGCTGATAGATCGCCACATCGACTTCGAATTGGCTGGTAGCCACCCCTACGCCATAGCTCCAGCAGGTTTCGTGACGAGGCCGTCGTCCCTTCAGCTCTAAGTAGACCAGGTTTTCTTTATGAAGATCGACAAGGGTCGGAAGCCAGCTGACACCGCCACGCAGGAACCAGGTCGCCTCACCAACCGGGATGCCCACCTCCATCCCGCCACGCAGCTCCACTTCGGTTTCGTCGCGTGAGGTTAAAGGGTAACGTGTATCTCCGCTCAATCCACCGGGTTGGTAGGTTTTTCCTTCCGCCATGAAATAGCGTGCGTCACATGACAGTAGCAGCCAACGGAAGGGTTCGACCGCGAGGCCGATGCCGTAGGTCAACGGCATGTCATAGGACATCGGGTAACGGTACGAATCATTCACACCTTCATAGGTGTACGCAGGCTGCAGGGTCAGACCGAGGGTCACAGGAAAGGGGAAACCAAAGCGCTCGAACGGGATGGCAGCACCGAAGTAGATGCGCAACGCCGTGTAGAAGGTTGCTTTCTCTGCATCGTCCCCGCGATAGGATCCAGTGACCATGCTGTATCCGGCACCCAGCGCAAATCCAATCCTTGACTGGTAGCCGAAACCAAGGTTGTAGGCAACAGGACCACCGGTCCCGTCCTCCTGTCCGGAAGCATACCCAGGGCCCACTTGCCGCTGGACATGGATCGCGGGTGCCGGGACCCCATGATACCCCTCCCGCATCTGCAAAATCCCGACCGCACCGCCACCATGAAACGAGATGAAAGGATCGCTCTTTCGGTGATCCCTTTCACCGGTGATCAGGTCGACCGCATCCACCTTGTCGTGGGTGTTGATCAGGTTCAGCGAAATCCGGGACCGGGTGTGCAAACCAAGCAGAGCGGGATTCCCAACGATCACCTGGCTCCCGCGTCCACTGGCCAGCCATGCGCCCCCCATGGCGAGGTTGCGCGGACCGGAGTCAATCGGAAACCAGTCAAAGGCCAGCACGGGGGTGATTCCGAGAACCACCAGGAGAAGCGCAACCATCAAACGAAGGATAACAGATAATCGAGTTATAGAGCCGATGACACATTTCATCTCATCACCCATCCCATTCAAAACCAGACAGCCAAGCCAAGCAGAAACTGTTCAGTGGTCACTGTGTATTCCGTCGCGGGTATGCTACTCTCACCGTAGGGGTAGTAATAGGCAATGGTCTGCGAGTAGTTTGACGTAGCGTGCTCGTACGCCACATCAAGCTGGACGGCTCCGAGTCTCAATCCGAAACCAATCGTCTTCCCGAACGAGTGGACGGGTTCAAAATCCTGCCAATCCGTTTCATCGTACTCCCTGTCATACCCGGTGTAGGGGGTTGGCAGGTAATTGACCCCGATTCGCGGTTGGAAGAGCAACGCACCTGAGCCCATCGTGTATTCGACACCCAACCGATAGCCATTCATATCCGTGTCATGCTCGACGACGGGATATCTTCTCGGGTAATAGAAGGATGGCTCATTTCGCCGTTCCGTGCCCTGGAACATGAAGCGTTCCAGGTCGAATCCCACTTCCAGGTTTTGCATCGGGCGCCACGCGAGACCTACCCCAGCAAGCCATGGAGAATCGATCTCGATGTCTTGATCTTCATGGCCAGGGTTGTGGTAGGTGGTTTGCATGGTATACCCGGGCCGGAGGATCATCCCGAGTGAAAGAGGCAGGTTGATGCCCGCTTTCGGCAGATCAACATGGTACCCGAAACGGACACTCAGGCCGCTGAATGTCTGACCCAGGGTGATCACCCGACCTGTCCCAAACAGCTGTTCAGGAGTGTGTTCCTCGATGCTCATCTCATACCCACCCCCAAGATAGCCGATGGTGGCCCCCACGGAACTCCCTCGCGTCAATTCGAACGCGAACGATCCGCTCACCCAGTAGGGGAAACCTGAGTCATAGAACTCGTTCTCGATGAAGGTGCTGTTCGAGTGAGTGACCCGTTCCCATGTAAGCACAGCAGTCATTCGTTGAGTTGGTGAACCGAAGGGGTAGAGGAAGGAACCGGTCCGTGGACGCGCCTCTCCGGGCGTGTACATACTGGACTGGTTGCCCTGATGCGATGTACGACTATCCAGCCGTGTCAGGTCCATGCTGATCCCAAACCCGGGATGCCGGAAGGCTGCGGCAAGAGCGGGGTTTCCGTGGACAACCATCGGCTCATTCCCCGCTGCAAGCCATGCGCCGCCCATGCCGGTGGCACGGATGCCACTGTCAAAGGGTTGCTGGCCAACCGGACGATAGCCAAGTCCTGACTGGGCATGCAGGGCAGATGGTACCAGGAAGAGAAAGACAGCGGATATTGCAAGCAGATTGCGGAATATTCTCGAAGGCATAGTATTCCCCCAGAATCATTGTGCGAGGATGATTTTGGTTTAAGATAGGCGGCTTGGTGACATGATGCGACGCTCTGTGGAGCCGAAGGCAAAACAGAAGCGCAGTTACATTTCGGTTCCATCCACCAGACAATTTTCGAGTCTACCCTGATACCCTATCGCATGGCTGCCTCTTTCCGTGGCTGTTTCGGTTTCCACACCACCTTGTCTGGGTCAACCACCTGGAAATGGTAGCTGAACCCAAGAGAGAAGGCGTGGTAATCCCCTTGAAAATCTGCCCCAAACGGATCACCAAAAGGAGACTGCTGCACCCCCTTGTACCGATCGAGATGCACGATGGCCAAGTTCAGTTCAGCTCGCCCGATCCGCAGGCCCGCACCGGTGGTGTAGCCAAAACCATAGAGCGGACTTCCGGACGACACATCGTCCGAATAATCCGCCTCGAGAGTCGGGAAGGTGCGCACTCCTGCCCGGAGTGCCAGGTGGCCCTTGGGAATCGGGAAGACTTTTTCGACCCCGAACCGCAGGCAAGCCATGTCGCGGTTCCCCATGCTGATCAGGTGATGGGCGACATCTCCGTGAATTCTTCTCCCGGAAATCTGGAAGTAATCGAGATCGATTGCTGCTCGAAATCGTTGAAATGGTGCCCACGCGAGTCCGGTACTGAGAACGGGGGGCATCTCCGCAACCTCACGGGACATGCTCAGATTCGATTCCAGCTTCATGTCAGCAGGGGGACGAACACTTACGCCGATCTGAAGAGGCAGGGGTGTGATACCTTCCGACAGATCAAAGAGAATGCCAATTCGGAAGAAGGTCGCACGCATCCGTTCTTCGTAGACAATCTCACTCCATGACCCAGATTGGAATAGACTGATTTCACGTCTGAAATCGGCAAGAAGATGGGATGCAGAGAAACCGAGCCAGACACCCGAAACGGGTTCGAATCCAACCCCACCGAAGAAGCCGTCCTGGCGACTGTTGTCCTGATTTTCCTCATCAATCACGGTTGCTCGGCTTTCGGGTCGTTGATAGCCAAAGGCAAAGGTCAACGGAATACCCAACAGGGGAGTGTGATGTGCAATGGCGAGAGATCGTGGTTGCCAGCCGGACAATTGTTCTTCGTGATTTAATCCTCTGCTGGCTTCAAATGAGCTCTCTCGTCCGGCTAGTTCAAGCGTTGTACTTGACAAGTGAAGCAACGTCGCAGGGTTTCCATTCGCGGACTGAACATCCTCTCCGGTAGCGATCCTGGTCCCACCCATCGCTTCGGCACGCAACCCTTCCAGCACTGGTTCCCAGAGCCGTGGATGGACGCTGTTGTAGGATTGGGCGCAAGCAGACTGGGGGAACAAGAGGAGAGCGATGTAGAGCAGGCTGATGACCAGATGGATCGTTTTCATAGGAACGGCTCATCGTATAGGGTAGACAGCACAATTTTGATAGTATAGGAAGACATCTTCGCAGACCCAAGCACTTTGGTATACCTAATTTACCTTTCCTCAAAAGGTTGCAACAAAAAACACCCGGCAGTTTCCCGCCGGGTGTTCAAACTTTTCAGGGAGACCGGCTTAGCCGAGCTTCGCCAGCACATCGCCATAGGAGAGGATGATCAAGTCCTGACCATCGATGGTCACCTCGGTGCCGCCATACTTGGCGTAGATGACATTGTCACCTTCCTTGAGGTTCTCCTTGACTTCATCATCGGTACCAATGGCCACCACTTCACCCATAACCGGCTTTTCCTTGACGGTATCCGGGATGATGATACCACCAACCATCTTCTCTTCCGGTTCGCTGACTTTGACGACGACACGATCGCCGAGCGGTTCGAGCTTCATTGTCTCTCACTCCTCATCTATCGTTTTTAACACAAACAAACGGATTTTGTCTGACTCTACCAACTTCACAAGCCCAGGAGACGATCTATCTGCGGCTTATCGAAACCGACAATCGGCTTGTTGCCGATTAAAATCACCGGGACGCCCATCTGGCCGGTCATCCGGCGGATATCATTCGCGGCTGCCCGGTCGCGTGAGACATCCACTTCCTTGAAACGGACCTTCTGCTCGCGAAAATATTGCTTCGTCCTGCGGCACCAGCTGCATGTCGGCGTGGTGAAAAGGACAACTTTTTTCTGCTTAATCTCGATCTGGGACACCTTCCACTCCATGCTTCGATCCGATGCGCCATTCCCCTTCAAGGCGCGATCACATCCGTTGGATGCAGCAAAGTGCGGCGTGTTGCTCGCCAGAGTCGAGGAAGGTGGAGATCACCCCTTCCGGTAAAGGAGAAGGGAATTTTTCTCGTTAGCGAACGGTTCCACGATATCAAACTTGTTCTGTGCCGCCCACTGTTTGACCCATTTGTACCACTTGGGACGACAGCAGTCATCCACAACAATGACTGCATTATCAGCCAGCTTTGGCAGGAGGAGGCTGAGGCCGGGCTGACGTGCTCCCACATCGCCATAGTCCGGCGGTCCGTCCACAAGCAAGAGGTCAATTTTTTCAATGTCCTCGAGCTGTTTCGGATCGTACCAGGGTCGAAGAGCACCTTCAACAGGAATGAGGGGGGCATAACGCAGCTCGGCAGCGCTGTCCGCCTTGTGCCGGACCAGCATTTGTCGGGTCAGCTCAAGCCAGTCGGCATCATGATCCAGCGCGATGACTCGTCCACCCCCCTGCTCCTGTAGCAGCATGGAGGCAATCAGGGTCGAAACCCCACTGCCAAGTTCGACGATCGTCTCTGGTTTCCGGTCACGAATCAGGGTGAGATACTCGACTGCCGTGTCCGGTGAGAGGGCTGCGAGTCGCATGGTTGGCAGGGGAGATTCCAGCTTGAGCATTGCATGCAGGTTTAACACCGACTGGAGTTGACGATCATGATTACGCTGCTCGAGGCGAACATTCCGCAACCGCTCATGGGTTTCCAGCACCAGGAAGAGAAGCATGAACAACGCCACACTCATCCCGATAACAAGCCCCTGCAACCCAAAACGTTCCGTCAGAACGGTTGTTCCCACCCCCCAGGCAATGGCAAGCACCGCGAGGATGACGATGAATGAACCTTTGGTTTTCAGAAAACGCATTCTCTCCCTCTTTGTGAACCGTGGAATATAAGGAACGAGAATCACGAATTGGCGCTTGAGACCGATTCTGTGAGCCGCCAAAAAACCTGTAGATTCTCGAGGGCGCCGGGTTGGAACGAGGAAGAGCTCTGTTGTATCTTCCACAACCTTATTGGGAAGATTTGTCCCAGTCGGTATCATCGAGTTCACATTCATCAACCACGAGGAAGCGATGGCGGAGGCGAGCGGCACCAAGCAGAAGATGACTCCGTTCCCACGGACGTTCTACGTCGCGAACGTGATGGAAATTTTCGAGCGTATGGCCTGGTACGGCTTCTTTGCGCTCTCATCTCTCTACATGACCAGCCCGATTGCACAGGGCGGGTTGGGATTTGACAGTATTCAGCGCGGTATCCTGCAGGGAATTATTCCCTTCCTGCTCTACCTGCTTCCCGTGATTACCGGCGCCCTGGCAGATCGCTATGGCTACAAGAATACCTTCCTTGTTGCCTTCGCGATCCTCACCCCGGCCTACTTCCTGCTGGGCCAGTTCACCAGTTTCTGGGGCTTCTTCGGAGCCTTCCTTTTGGTGGCGGTTGGTGCGGCAACCTTTAAACCAGTTGTGGTAGGTACGGTTGGTAAGACGACCGATGACACCAATCGCGGTATGGGCTTCGGTGTTTTCTACACCATTGTCAACGTCGGCGGTTTTGTCGGTCCGATCTTCGCCGGTATGCTGCGTGTGCTGGACTGGAAGTACGTCTTCATTCTGTTGTCGATCACGATTGCGATCAACTTCATCCCGACTCTCTTCTTCTACAAAGAGCCGACAACAGAGTCCGGATCGGAGGAGAAGCGCAGCCTGAAACGAGTGCTGCTGGACGCGCAAGAGGTGCTTGGTAACGGTCGTTTCGCGTTGACCGTGGTGCCAATCATTTTCCTGATGATGGTTTCCGGTGGTGGCTGGATGGGCTGGGGCTTAAGCCTCGGCATTTCTGCTGGCTGGGTCGTGCTGAACCTGCTCTGGAACCTGGGTGCGAAGGGTTCGGACGATGCACCGTGGTACGCACGGAAAGCAAGAGTCGGCAACTGGCCATTCGTTCTCTACCTGCTGATTCTGTCCGGGTTCTGGGCCAGCTTCAACCAGATCTTCATTACCCTGCCGGAATACATCCGTGACTTCGTCGACACCTCTGACATGGTCCGTGCCGCCGGCATCTTTGGCCCCGGTTTTGTCAACTTCCTCGCAAGCGTCAACATCGATCAGCTTTCGACCGAAATTGTGCGTCTCGCGCATGAGCATGGTGCGGTGAACGCGGCACAGGCGCAGCAGATCTTCTTCGAGTTGGTGCACTACAAAGTGCGTGTCCCGGTTGAGGAGATCAGCGCGACCTTTACCCAGCTCGCGGCGATGGGCGGAACGATTGACACGAATTCCGTCACAGCAATCGCGGAGGAATGGGCCCTGAAGTACCGTCAGGTCAACCCGGAATACATCGTCAACATTGATGCCGGGTCGATTGTCATCTTCCAGATCCTGGTCAGCTATGTGATCCAGCGCTGGAAGCCCTTCCCGGTACTTGTCGTGGGTACGATTGTCGCGGGTACAGGTATCGCGTTGAACAGCATCGCTGTGACCGGCGCCTTGACCTTCTTCGCCATTCTGGTCTTTGCTTTTGGTGAGATGATTGCTTCGCCGAAGAGCCAGGAATATGTCGCGAAGATCGCCCCGAAGAACAAGACAGCCCTCTTCATGGGCTACTACTTCGTTTCCATCGCCCTCGGCAACCTCTTCGGTGGTATCCTCTCGGGTTGGGGTTATGAAGTGCTTGCAAAAGAGCAACTCAAGCCGGGCTTGATGTGGATGCTCTTCGGTGCTATCGGCGTCGCAACGGCTCTCGCGTTGTTGGCCTTCAACAAGTTTGTCGTACCGACACTCGAGAAAAACCATGCGGCCCAGCGTGCCGCAGAAGGTGCCTAGACGATAAAAAGGCTGAACATTGCCACCCCCCTCGTCGCCCTGTGCGGCGAGGGGGGTTTCTCTCGCGGAGACAGAATTACGTACTTTTGGTGTTTGGAACGCCTACTACTCTTGGATTTACTATGGCTCAGGCAGTACAATACGTCGCCCTCGGGCGAACCCCTGCCTCCCCATTCCTCCTTTTTTGTTTTGGATCGCAGGCAGGCGTGACGAAACTCACACCGTTTCCGAAAACGTCATCGTAGGTTCAGCCTTACGAACAGGGAGATCCGAATGCGAGTGCAGTTCTGGGGAGTGCGCGGTAGTATCCCGACACCGATCAGCCCGGCCGATGTGGAATCCAAAGTGATTGCGATGGCCGAGGATGTGGTCCGTGCAGGGATCCGTGACCCGGAACAGGTCTCCGGCTACCTCCGTGAACACCACAGTATGCTGGTACGTGGCACGGTCGGTGGCAACACAACCTGCATCAGCGCTGATTGGGATGGTGGTTCCATCATCTTCGACGCGGGCAGTGGCATTCGCAATTTGGGACGTCACCTGATGGATGGCCCCGCCAGCAAAGGCGAAGCAGAGCTCAATATTGCGATGAGCCATACCCATTGGGATCATATCCAGGGCTTCCCCTTCTTCGGTCCCCTCTTCCAGCGCAACAAGATCACCATCCATGGCGGCCATGAAAATCTCGAGGGACGGTACCGTGGCCAGCAAATGCCCGACTACTTCCCTATCGGACTCGATGTTTTCCCCGCTGATATCCGCTTCAACAAGGTTGAGCCGGGGCAACGTTATCCCCTGCCAGGTGGCGGCTCCTTCATCCCGAAAGAGTTGCAGCACCCTGGCAAATCCTTCGGGTATCGTGTCGAGCATGGCGGCAAGTCGATGGTCTTTGCCAGCGACAGCGAGTACAAACGGGACGACGACGAAGCGATCCGTGAGATGATCGAATTTGTCCGCGAAACAGACCTCTTTGTCTTTGACAGCCAGTACACGCTCGAGGAAAGCCTGGTCAAGGAAGATTGGGGCCACTCGACGGCGGTGATCGGGGTCGATATTGCTGTACGGGCCAATGTGAAACGGCTTGCCCTTTTCCACCACGAACCAAACTATCCCGATTCCTTCATCCGTGAGCTGCTGCTGAAAGCACGTCGCTATCTACAGCTCAACTACCCCGATGCCGAACTCGACATCTTCGTCGCGATCGAAGGGATCGATTTACAACTGTAGTACGAGGGAACAGCCTCAGGGAACGGAACGAGCCGTGCATCGCGCACGGCTCGTCCCGTTTGGTGTTATTCGAGACAGTCCTGTCATCCCCAGCTCGCAATCCGGTGCCAACCGGATCGTGACCGAAGGGAACCTGCGAGCGTCGGGGATCCCCTGGACATGAGGCACCTGGGATCGTCTTCGACCACGGGGGATGCCCGACGGCCCCAACACAATTGGCTGTGCTGGCTGCGGCCAGCATGGGGCCTGGGCATGACAGTGATTGTTCCGTTAGTGCACCAGTGTCACTCGTCGCATTTCCTGCTTCCCTTCCGCTTCGAGACGCAGGATGTACACGCCCGACGAAGCCCCACTCCCATCCGCATCCCACACCGTCCGGTGCCAGCCCGAGGGCATCGCCCCCATCTGCCGTCCCCACACCTCCTGCCCCAGAAGATTGTACACCTTCACCCCCACATCCCCGGATTGCGGCAGGAAAAAGGGGATGGTGACGCTAGCGTTGAAGGGGTTGGGCCAGGGTGTAAAAACAGTAAACCCTCGGGGTAAATTATTTTCTGTTTCAGGAGTATCAAGAGCGCCTGCTAAATCGAACAACCTGAGCCGTCTCCCTTCAGCCGTCATCAGATACTGTCCGGAACTCGAGATAGAGGAAACAGGGCTGGCCAACGGAAAGTTGGTTACCTGGGTTGGGTTACCCTGAGCTTGAATATCATACACATAGAGGCGACCGCCAGGGGTTTCAGATCCTCCATTAACGATAAATGCCAGCAAGCGATCCTCTATTTTCTCCATGTCTCTGACATATGAACCCTGGAATGCAAGCGCCCATATTTCCCAGGTTGAACCATCGGTACCAATCTGATTCAGACTGACAGCTTGCTCGGTTCGGAGGACGAAATGCTCGCCTCCCTGCAATACATTAAACTCACCAGTTGGACCGGAAAAGGACAATCCCGGAAGTTCAACAGGTTCAGCTGGATTCGCGACATTCCATCGAAGAAATCCATTGCCGTTAAACCCAGTATACATACAGAAAAGAGTCATATCAATCAGATCGATATACTGTAAGGTGACATTTTGCGCCTCAAGACTGGCGAGGAGTGAACCATTCGTTCTTGAGTAGGCTTGAATAACATGCTGGTAATTCAGTGTCCAAACTACTTGGTCCGCAATAATTACATCGAGTGCAGTGGTGCCAAACCTTCGCACAAGCTGCACGGCATTTTCTGTGACATTCCACCATCCCAGGCCCGGGCCTGATAGATCGGTAATCAGCAGGGACTCCCTAAGCTCGACGAATCCACGAAGAGAGTCATTCTGGAGACGAACTAATTCGCCGATGCCCGTTTCATCAAATAACCCTGTTGTGAGGCTGGCATCATCCGACATGTAGATGAAGCGATTTCCAGACAGTGAAACATTCACAGAACGTTGACCGCCCTGAAGTGCTCCAATGGAATCCCCGACCACGCCTGAGGTCTGATCACGTGAAAAAATTGTTGCTGATTGCGAGCCACCACAAAATATTGAGCTATCATCGATTGCCAGCGAGAGGTACAATCCGGGATCAAGATCAATCTCGTTTTGCAGGACAATGGGTTCGCCGGATTGGAAACGATACTGGCGCAAAAACCGAGCAACCCTGGTTGAGTCTGTCGCCGATACGTAAAGCGACGAATCGAATACAGCCATTTGGCCGGTGTGACTGGGAATCATCAACAACTCAGTGAAGCCTCCCTCTGATTCAATCTGGTAGATTGATTGATTCCAGACCAGCAGTCGATCATCAACCAAATCCAGCTTATCGTTGGCGGTGTGAAGGCTATCCACAAAGGTCAGTGATCCGTTCTCTCCTATCTGGTAACAGATAATTTGATCTTGCAGATCCATCCAACCCTCCGAGTGGTTGAAGTATCTGGACGTTCTCCCCGCAACCATATACTCGCCATTCCACTCCAATGATCGGTACGCAAACGTTTCCTCTTCATCTGGTTCAAGCCAGGATATGGAACCAGTAAGGGCGATGTCATGCGGATCAGTAAGACTGTAGAATTGATACCCATCATTTTCGAGAGTGACTGCAAGCAGGGTATCGTAGGTCGAGATGTAGCGAACCTCATCTACGAAGTGGAGTTGACTCAGTAGAGGTGGCGGCCAGGAATCTGACAGGTCATAGAAATGAACATCGTGCTCCCAGAAGCGGATGATTGCCAGATTGTCTTGAACCAGAAGTTGTATGGACCCAAAGGGTAGGTCGAGTGTGGTCGAATCCAACACCCCGTTCCTGGAGGATTTTAGCAGGTCTGGGGTATCAAGAATATACCAATTCCCCTCAAACGATTCAGCTTCCCGAAATCCACCCACAAGGGAAATCTTGTCAACCAGTTCAACTTGTGCAGAACCAATCGAGGTCATCAACAATGCAAGAGGTATGGCCCATAAGATACATTTCGTACGATAAGTTCTATTCGACCTATTTATATCCATACTGTGTATCCCTATTCGCGACTGGAAGCGGGTAGAGTGAATATAGTCGTGTTGTTCCCGCACAAACAAAAACGCCCGACGAAAGATTTCGCCGGGCGTTCACAGTTGCCATCGTGCCGGGTTGGGCTACCTGCGACAACGGTGGCCAGGGTCGATAGGGCAGGCTCCGGTTGCCCCCTCGGGCCCTGATGCTGTCCCCTGCTACTCGGTCACGGATCGCTGTCCGCGCCTCAACCATGCCCAGCCCCACAGGCCGCTGATGGCTGACGCCAGCAAGATACCCATTTTCGAGATGTCGAGCCAAGACTCGGAGCCCTCGAAGGCGAGCCCCGCAAGGAAGAGGCTCATCGTAAAGCCAACCCCGCCCAATGTGGCAGCACCATAGAGCATTGACCAACCGACTCCCTTCGGCAGGTCCGCCCAGCCCGCTTTCACCGCGATCCAGGAGAAGCCAACGATACCGACCTGCTTGCCAACCACCAAACCGAGAACAATCCCCAGGGCAATCGGATCGGCGAGAGCGGAGGCACCCATGCCCTCAAACCGGACCCCAGCATTGCCAAGCGCGAAGATGGGCATGATGACGTACATGACAAAGGGATGCAGCGTGTTCTCGAGATAGACCAGGGTTGACTGGCCGCCGCGTGCGAGCTGGTGCAGGTGGGTGAGAACACCGTGACGTCCCCCCTCATCCCCCGCTTCGAGCGATTCGGAATGCTGTTTCACCAGGTTCAAGCCCGCTTGACCGATTTCGCCGACTTTGAACGTCGGACGGTGCGGAATGGTGAAGGCCAACAGAACACCGGCGATGGTCGCGTGCACACCGCTCTCGAGGAAGGCTACCCAGGCTACAACCCCCACCAACAGGTATGGCACGAGCGAACGGACACCCATTTTGTTCAGCAGGAAGAGGAATGCCAGCACTCCGAGCCCGATGCCGAGGGCGACAAAGCTGAGCTGTTCGGTGTAGAAGAGAGCGATCACCAGCACCGCACCGAGGTCATCGACAATTGCGAAAGCGACGAGGAAAACCTTCAGGGCGATCGGCACCCCACGTCCAACCAGGGTCAGGATCCCCAGCGCGAAGGCGATATCGGTCGCCATCGGGATGCCCCAGCCCGCCTGGGCATCGCCGGAGGGATTAAGAAGAATGTAGAAGACAGCAGGTAAAACCATCCCGCCAAGCGCAGCCGCGACGGGCAGCGCTGCTTTTCGTGCCGAGGATAGTTCGCCGGTCAGCAGTTCACGTTTGATCTCGAGGCCAACCAGCAGGAAAAAGACCGCCATCAGTGCATCATTGATCCAGTGCAGGAACGACATGGCGATTTTGGCATCACCGATCCCGATGGAGATGTAAGTCTTCTTGAAGAGCTTCAGGTAGAGATCGCCGCCGGGTGAGTTGGCCCAGATCAAGGCGACAGCAGTCGCTGCCAAGAGCAGCAGGCCTCCTGCAGCTTCGAGCTGGAGGAAGTCACGGATCGGTCTAACCATCGCCTGCACCGGTGACCGTTCACGCTGAATACCCAAGTTCCCTTTTTGCCCTGCCATCCTCGATCTCCCTTCTTCCACACCAGCACCCAGCATGGGTTCCGATGTATTGTTAGCTTGTCCAAACAATACGCAGATCTTAGCGGGTCGTTCCCTAACGTACGACTCCCGGAGAGCCGATGAACCGTCGATTTGGACACCAAAACCATTTCCCTGGCGTGTCAGGCGAGCCATCTTTCGGCAAAGCTTGTCGACGTAAACGATAGAGGAGGAGTTGTGGAAGGGCATGGACCGGCGATTTTGAGCGAACTGGCGCTCTTGTTTATGATAGCCCTTGCAGCAGCTTTGATCATTCGCAGTTTGCGTCTCCCGACCATCGTCGGCTACCTGCTTGCCGGGATCATCGCCGGGCCCTTCGCCTTCGGCCTGTTGCACGACACCTCGCAGATTCGTGACCTCAGCGAGTTGGGGGTCGTACTTCTGCTCTTCTCCATCGGTCTTGAAATATCCCCTTCCCGCTTGTGGGAGCTTCGGCGTGAAGCGTTAATAGGTGGCACCATCCAGGTAGTTGGTACTGCTGCGCTTGCAGGGGGATTGGCGGTAGCGTTTGGTTTGCCTTTGCCTGTCGCAGCAGCGATAGGTTTCTTCATCTCGCTTTCATCTACCGCCGTTGCCCTCCGTCTTCTGGGCGATGATGGCCAGCTCGACAGCCCGCATGGACGGTTTGCTCTTGCTGTCCTGCTGCTTCAGGACCTTGCGGTTGTCCCCATCACTCTCGCCATACCCTTACTCGCTGGACAGGAGAGTGGAGCGGGTGCAATTGGGTTGTTGCTGCTGAAGACGGTCGGCTTGATCGCCCTCGTCCTGATTCTTGCACGACGGATCGTACCCTGGTTGCTGGATCGTGTCGCGGCACGACGCAGCCGTGAACTCTTTCTTCTGTCTGTTGCCGCCATCGTGCTCGCCACTGCCTGGTTGACCACCTTCGCTGGCCTTTCGCCCGCACTTGGGGCCTTTCTAGCTGGGTTGGTCATCAGCGAAACAGAACACCGTCACCTCGCCCTCGCCGAAGCCGCACCATTCCGTGAGCTCTTCCTCGCCGTCTTCTTCCTTTCGATTGGTATGCTGCTCGACCTCGGCGCCTTGATCGCAGCTCCCTGGCTGCCGCTGCTGATGACGGTCGTCGTTTACCTGGGGAAGGGGGCCATTGTAGGTGGTTTGGCCCGTCTTTTCGGACGAACTCCCGCGCAAGCGTTGCGTGCAGGTGCCTACCTCGGCCAAGTCGGCGAATTCTCTTTTGTCATCCTGTTGATAGCCAGCTCCACCGGGTTGATCGGGGAAGCGCTGATGCAGCCGCTTGTCGCCACCGCCGCCCTAACCCTGTTGGCCACCCCCTTCGCCAGCAAAGGAGCGGAAAAGCTGGCCGCACGTCTCGCGGCACGTCACCCGGAACCGGTCGAACAGCTTGGTGCCGAGCACAAAGAAGAGGCTGGACATGTCCTGATCATCGGGTATGGGCTTGGGGGGAGATCCATCGCGAAGGTGCTGCGCGCACTGGGAGTCCCCTACCGAATCAGCGAGATGAACCCGGTTACCGTTCAGCAGGAAAAGGCGAACGGAGAACCGATCCTACTGGGTGATGCTTCCCGTCCAGAGGTACTTGAGGCGCTCGGCATCCACCACGCGAAAGCGGCGGTAGTCGCGATCAATGATCCGCACACCCTGCGTCCTATCATCCAGGTGCTGAAGCGAGAGGCACCGGGTATCACGGTTCTGGTCCGGACACGCTTCGCTTCCGACCTGGAGGAACTGCACCGCCTCGGTGCCGATGTGGCAATACCCGAAGAACTGGAAACCTCGTTGCAGGTCGTGGGTACCCTACTGAGGAGATTGGGTTTCCCGGGTGAAACCATTCGACGCCATCTCGATGAATTGAGGCAGGAGGGCTACCGCCTCGCCCCCTCCACCATTCCCTGGGCTCATTCTGTGCAAGAGTTGGATGCGATTGAACTCCGCTCGGTGATCCTGGAAGAGCAGGATCCTGCCATCGGGAAGACCCTTGTTGATATGAACCTCCGCCAAGAGACTGGCGCAACGGTTGTGACTGTTATTCGCGAACGTAGCTCACTGCTTGACCCCGCTCATGCGGTTCTGGAGGTTGGAGATCGACTCGTTTTGACAGGAACCGAAGATGCGCTGATTTCGGCATCAAATCTGTTACGCCACGGAAAAGCAGTCGAGAATGCAGCCCAGCACGACGAATCTGCAAGCCCCCAATAATGGTTGGACAGGGGTGTTCACCGTGCTACATTTTATAAACCCCGCATAGATTATCGTATGAGGAACCATCGATGAAGCGCAACTTGTCTGCTATCCTTGCACTGCTCCTTCTCATCGTGTTGGCCGGCTGCGAAGAGGATTCACCTCCCACACCAACCGGTCCATCCAATCAAGCACCTGTGATCGACTCCATCACAGCGAGCGAAACCAGCGTCCAATCCGGTCACCCGGTCACCCTGATCGCCCATGCGAGTGATGAGGATGGTGATTCACTCACGTTCAGTTGGTTGACCCAGACAGGCGGATTTCTTGGACGACAAACGGACACGCTCGCGATCTGGACCCCTCCCTACTCCGCTGTGGTTGCACGCATCCACCTGATTGTGGGAGATGGGACAACCACCGTACGTGACTCGATCGACATCACGGTGACTGGTCTGGATGATCGCATTCCGCGTAATCCCTACCCCCTGGATGGTGCGAGCGACATCGAACCCTATGTCACGCTCGCCTGGGAAGTGGCGGAAGGGGTCACCGAACCGCTGACCTATGATGTCTACTTGACATCCGGTCAGAACCTGGTCCGTGTCGCAGAAGGGATTAGCGAAACGGAATGGCAGGTGGATGGCGCGTTGCAACCCGGTGTCGAATACCGGTGGAGAATCGCAGCACGTCCCTCAAGCGGCGAGGAAATTCTAAGCCAGATTTACAGCTTTGCCGTACGTGGTATCGAGTATGGGCCTCCATTAGGAGAAATTGCATTCAAGAATCTCCATAACTACATCGGTACCTGGGCAAGTGATGGCATCACCTATTTGAGACGAGTTGGGTCAGAAAGCTTTGTTCGGAATCCGTCCCGTGTGATCGCTTGGAACCCCGGGTACGACAATTCCAGCGATCCAGCCCTGGCACTCTACGACAAAGATACTGGCAGCCTGCACCTGGTGGGCGAGGACGGCCAGAGCCGTCTTGAACTGACTTATGTCCTGCCCAGCCTTTTCTCCTTCTCAAACGCTGGATCGAGAATCGCCTATGCAACCCCGGGCGATGGCGCACTGGTTGAGCTGTACACCCACGCGGTGCCGCCCATTACGGGTAGCTCCTTTTATGGCCGAATCGATGCACCATGGACCTTCAGCAGTCGCCCAGCCCTCTCTGTGACCAACAACAGCATTGCCATCGCGGTCACCAACACCGCAATTCCGAATACGGGTCGCTTGATGGTCTTTGCCAATGGCGGCGATGACATCCTGCGTACCCGCGAAAAGCTGGTTTGGTCTCCTCAATTTGATCCCACCGGCGCCCACTCGGCCTGGTTGGAGGCCAATGATGATGGACCGAACGCCAGCCATCTCTTCATCGGCAGCGGCACCTTTATTGCCCAGGACAGCATCAGCATTGAGGAGTACGGCTCCAATGCGACAAGCTTCTCCTGGTCACCTGATGGCAGCAAGATTGCCATGTTTTCGAGAATCTTCTCCGGCACCCCGTCGCTCCTGGTCTACGATTTGAACACGGAGACAATTAGCGAGTTGCTGCTGCCGAATCCAATCGTTCTCCCGACAGAGAACCGTCAGGATACCCGGCCCTCATGGAACCCGGACAGCAGCGAGTTTACGGTCTGCGTACAGAACGGGGAGGTCTACCTCCTCTTGGCCGTCACTCCGACTGCCGGAAGCCGTGTACTGATCGGCAGTGGTGAACTTTCCGAGCCGATCTACGCAGTCTGGAGATGATTGCAAGTTGACATACAGGTTAGACAAAGGGCCCTCGCAAATGCGGGGGCCTTTTTCAGGATGCCATTGCCTCTCTGCAGATCATCATGTCCGGGGGAGACGATGACATGAAGCTGTTGGCAGGTTCGCCTCTGGAGTATCTCGCGAGTCACGATCACATCCCCCTATTGACTTTACTAAACTAATTAGTTTATATACGAATTAGGTTTGCTTAAACAGGGATGAAAGATGAAACACCTAGTCAACCTCCTCCTCGCCACGCTCACCCTCGTGGGAAGCACACATACTGGCTTGAGTAAGGAAACCACTCACCAAGACATCACGAAGGAAATCCCCATGGTCCACTACATCGATAATCCAGATGGCCGTACCGCCTATGAACTCACTGGCCCGGAAGAAGGGCCGATTGCCATCCTTATCCCCGGTATGGGCGACAGCCGTCATGTCTACCGCTTCCTCGTCCCCCAACTTCACGAAGCCGGTTGGCGGACTGCCGCCATCAGTCTGCGTGGACATGATGAATCCAGCACCACATACAGCGATTACTCTTCGAAGGCGGTCGGGCAGGATGTTGTTGCCTTGATTGATACGCTCAAGGCCAACGAGGTCGCGTTGATTGGTAATTCGATGGGTGGACCCGTCTCTGTCTGGGCTGCTGCGGAACGTCCCGACAAAGTCAAAGGCATCGTCATGCTTGGCCCCTTTGTTCGCGAGATGAAGGTCAGCTGGTTGAAGATGGCGATGTTCAAACTCGCCCTGATGCCTCCTTGGGGCAAGAGCGCCTGGCTGAGTGTGATGAAAGGTGCCTATGTCAGCCAGAAACCTGCTGACTTTAATCAGTACATGAGCGATCTGGATTCGATGCTAAGTGCCTCCGGCCATTTTTCAGCGGTACGTAAAACCTTCTTCTCCAGCCACTCGCCTGCGATCGCACGTACCCCGGAGGTCAAAGCCCCGGTTCTGGTCATCTTCGGTGAGAAGGACAAGGACTTCCCAGATCCGGCGGACGAAATGCGACAAGTCGCTGAGATTTTCCAGGCGGACACCCTGCTGGTAGAGGGCTCAGGCCATTACCCGCAGGCAGAATTCCCGGAGATCACCAGCAATGCGATTACCAGTTTCCTGGAGGCGAACCAATGAGTCGTCCAGCAAAGTTCACCCGTCTCGAATTGCTCGAGACGGCACGTGAAATCGCCAACCGCGAGGGGTGGGATCATCTGACCCTAAATCGCCTCGCGGACGAACTTGACATCAAACCACCCTCGCTCTACAACCATGTGCAGGGGGTTGAAGGGTTACGGAAGGCTCTCGCGGTGCACGCTCAAACCCTGCTCACACGAGAACTGGAACGGGCTGCCATCGGGAAAGCAGGTGCAGATGCCTTTCGAGCCATTGGGATTGCATACCGTGCTTTCGCGCTCGGCAACCCCGGGCTGCTGCATGCGATGGCGACCGCCCCGGACAGGAGTGATGAGCTGCAACGCATGACCGACGACCGTATCCTGGAGATCGGGATGGCTGTACTAAAAGGGTTTGGGCTGGAGGGGCAAGAGGCGATTCACGCTCTCCGCACACTGCGCAGCCTGGCACATGGTTTTGCCGTGCTCGAACTGGATGCCGGGTTTGGTCGACCGGAACAGGTTACAAAAAGTTTTGACTGGGCACTGAATCTGTTGGTGGCAGGGCTGGAAAGAAAGTAATCCCTGCTTATCCCTTCGGGATGTCCTCGCCTTGCTCACGGTACTCGTTGAGCTTGTTTCGGAGGGTGCGGATGGAGATGCCCAGACGGTCGGCAGCTTTGGTACGATTGAAGTTCAGCTCCTTGAGGGTCTGCAGGATGTGCTTCTTCTCGAGTTCGCCTAATGTCACGGGGCCAAATGTCGCCGGTCCCTTCACCGTGCTGCTTAGCTCTTCGGAGTCGAGGGTGATGTCGCTGCGATGAATGACCATGTCACGTGCAAGCACAACAGCCCGCTCGATACGGTTTTCCAGCTCACGGACATTACCGGGCCAGGGCTGCGCTTTCAGGTAGTCAATCGCCTCATCATCGATGGCTTCAAACTGACGGCCATAGCGATCCCCATACTTCTCGATAAAATGAGCGGCCAAAGAGGGAACATCATCGGGGCGCGAGGACAGGGACGGCAATGCGATTGGAACCACATTCAAACGGAAGAACAAGTCCTCACGGAACCGTCCCTCACGCACCTCTTCAGCCAGGTTTCGATTTGTTGTTGCGACCACGCGAACATCGACCGAGACCGTTTCATTGGATCCCACTCGTTCAAACTCACGTTCCTGCAGCACACGCAGCAGCTTGGCCTGAAGCGCGAGCGGCATTTCGCTGATTTCATCAAGCAGGATCGTTCCGCCGCTTGCCGCTTCGAATTTGCCTTTCCGTGTCCGGATTGCGCCAGTAAACGCACCTTTCTCGTGCCCGAACAATTCGGACTCGATCAACCCCTCTGGAAGGGCGGCGCAATTCATTTTGATAAACGGAGATTTTGCACGAGGGCTTGACCAATGCAACGCACGGGCGACCAGTTCTTTACCTGTCCCTGACGGGCCGCTGACCAGTACATCGACCGGCTGAGGAGCGACCACCTCGAGCATCGAGACAATCTTTTTTAAGCTTTCGCTCTCACCCACCAGCGCAGTAATCCCCTGCTCCACTTCAACCTGGTTCCGCAGGACCTTGTTTTCACGCACCAGTGAACGATTTTGCAGCGCGCGACCAACGGTGAGCTTCAGCAGCTCGTTGTCAATCGGCTTGGAGAGGTAATCGTAGGCACCGCGACGCATCGCTTCGACAGCATTTTCGATGGTACCGTGCGCGGTGAGGATGATGAACGGCGTCTCGGGGGTTTTCCGCATCGCATGGGCGAGCACTTCCAGCCCGCCGATGCCAGGCATCTTCAGGTCAGAGATAATGAGATCATACTCGCGGTTGCCGATTGTGTTGACGGCGGTCTCGCCATCCTCAACGGTGATGACATCGTGCCCCATACGTTCCAGGGCTTCGGCGAGAAATTCCCGTACCAACCCTTCGTCATCGACAACTAGAATACGGCTTGAACTCATTGACTCCTCGTGATCGGAAGTTCAAGGGTGAAGGTTGTACCCCCACCCAAGGTGGATTTGACCGTGATGGAGCCATGGTGCCCATCAACAATTTTCTTAACCATGGCCAACCCAAGACCCGTCCCCTTCGTCCGTGTGGTAAAGAAGGGGTTGAAAATCTTCGGGAGATGTTCTTCGGAGATACCGCTACCATCATCGTCAACCGCAATGCGGACGCGGTTACGCAGCAGATCCCAGCGGAGCAAGATACGGATTCGACCGGTCGAGTCAACCGCATGAATGCTGTTTTTCAACAGGTTGAGCACCGCCTGCTTAATCAAGCTACCATCGCAGGCAACTTTGATATGTTCCTCCGGAAGCACCAAAGAGACATCAATATCCTTGCCACTTCTCTGAGCTTCGGACCGTGCCAGGTCTACTTCGGAACCAAGCAGCGCCACCAGATCTACCGGGGCAATCTGCGGGCTCATCGGGCGGGTGAACTCCAACAGACGGCTGGCGATATGATCGATATCACGGACGCCGGAAATAATTTTGTCCGCAATGTTTTTCGCAGGATGGTCTTCGCCGAGGTCCTCTTGCAGGAATTGAGCAAAGCCCTGCACACCGGCAAGGGGATTCCGCAATTCGTGTGCAACCTGCGCGGCCATCTCACCGAGGGCTGCCAGGCTGGCGCTCTGCTGCATCCGTGACTGAAGGTCACGCAACGGAGTCAAGTCTTCAAAGACTTCCAGCACGCCGATGGTCTGGCCGTCATCCCCGAAAATCCAGGAGGTGGAGAACCGAACCGGCAGCGTGCCCCCATTGACATCGAGTTGTCTTTCACGCGGATCTATCACCGTCCCGTTCGTCAACGTGTACAATGCGGAATCGGGTTCAGTCACTTCGCAAGGGAAGACATCACCATAGGGTTTACCGACTGCGTCCTCGGAACGATGACCGGACAGTCGCTCCGCCTCCTCGTTGAAGAGGCTGATACAGCCGTCCATATCAAGGACAACAATGCCGACAGGGACATGTGCCAGAACCGAAGAAAGAAACCCCTCGGTCCGCTCGAGCAGACGAGACTGCTCCTCAAGCTGACTGGAGAGCTTGGCAATCCGCTGTTCGAGGGCACGGTAACTCTGGGCAAAGGTTGACGATGCCTGAGTGAACCCCTCGAACAACTTGACGAGCTCAAGAAGCTGCCGTTCATCAATCGGGGCAGACTCCTTTTGGCTGTCCGTCGTATTGCTCATCGTATCTCGTAGTTAACTATCCCAGCGAAGCCCATTTCCCTGAGTGTGGATCAATATAGCTGGAGGTGTCGGTTCACAACAACCAAAAAGCCATATCTCTCTGTTTCCACCCCAGCAGAATCAATGAGTTTCAGGAGCGGGTGCGGAGAATATCTCTGCACTGAATCGCTGCACTAGAACTCGTGACTCCTTCCAGCAATCGAACGGCAAACCTGCCTTGCGGCACGTTTCCCCCAGGAACTGTTCAATACTCCAGCCCTGTTTAACCGCGACCTGCGGCAGCAGCAGCCCACGCTGCCGTCCATCCGACACCACCAGGCCATCCCTGCCGATCACGAGCTCATCCGACGAAGCAACCTCTCGAAGCGTGGAGAGGACGCTGATCTCAATTTCGAGCTCATCCAGTTCTTCGCTGCGAACGGGTTGGAAACGTGGGTCACGACTCGCCGCAGCATGTGCCGCCATCGTGACGGTTTCCGCCAGTGGCAAATGGGATTCCATGTACCCGATGCAGCCACGCAGCTTCTGCTCACGTCCATGCAGGGTGACAAACGCCCCCTGTTTCTGTCGTAAACGTGGTTCGAGATTCGACGGCACCTCGGGGCGGTCATCCCATCGAGTTGCCGCCTGAACCGCCTGCCATGCAAGCTGGAGTAAGAATACTTGCTGAGTTTCCGTCAACGGTACATCTGAATCGAAACCGACCGACGGTTGATCCATTTCCATCAGCGGGCTCATCCTGGCTCATCCTTCCGCAGAAATGCTGCCGAGAGGTAGCCGACGACCGATTCCTTATCTGCAGTGGGAACATCGCCAGATGTGCCATAATCAACTACCACAGATGAATCCGCTCCGAGGAGTTTTGCGGCAGTCATGATGGCTGCAATCGGGCCGGCACCGCATGCCTCGCCCTGTCCGGATTCGATTCGCTCCCATAGCATCTGGCTACTGAACTTCTGAATGGCCTGCACGATCTGATCATCCAGCCGTCTCGCCGCTTCCTCTGCATGAAAGTGACTCAAATCGCTGGAGGCGACCAGCAGGACACGTTTCCCACTGAGCCGAACCGCCTTGGCAATTGCCTCGCCGAGGGAGTCGGCAGCGGAATCATGCTGGGCACCCATCACGATCGGAACAATCTTGAAACGATCCTCAAGAGCGACCTGCAGGAACGGCAGCTGTACCTCAAGGCTGTGCTCTCCCAAGCCATCGATAGGACGATGGCCGCGATCATCGAGGCGAGCGTTGTGATCAAACTGAACGAGTTGCGTAGCCATTGACTGGTCAACCGTCAGCGACCCCAACGGTGTTTCATAGCTTCCTTCACCAAGAACCGAAGAAAAGTTGAATGCGTCCCGATGGGAGGGGCTGACCAGGACAACTGTATCGTATCGCTTCCCGACGATGGTTGAATAAACACTTCCAGCAATCGACCCGCTGTAAATGTAGCCAGCATGTGGAGCGAGCAGACCGATGACATCTCCGGCAAAAACAATCTCGCCTAGAGTGATCAGACGGCTGACCTCACTGCGGAGGTGCTCGGGTGATGCGGGGTAAAAGCTCCCCGCCACTGCCGGTGCTCGCTGAACCATACCAGCCTCTGTCTTATAACTATTCTCCAACAGAGTATGGTACAATTCTTGAAATATCTATGCATTGATGTGGATCACAATGAAAAAAATGGTGATCAGGCAAGGTTCAGCAAGGATGCGACAAATCGGCCGGCGGCCGCAACATCCCCTTCGTCATCTGTCCAGGTAGGAGCTGTGGCATTGCTGACGTGAAAAAAGGCGTTGAGATAGGTGTGGGTGCCAACGAGGATGCTGGGGGTATCGAGGATCTGTTCAGCGGAGAAATCAGCCTTCAGATCGATCCCATCCTTAGCGTGCAAAAGCAGATCGGACGCCTCCTGCTGGAAAGGTCCGCGATCAACTTGAGCAGGGCGGACGACCTCATCGATCAAGGTGTCTCCGGTGAGGTTGTCCTTCAAGTCGCTGAACAACGCCTGCAAACTGGCGAGAAGCTGTTCCGCGTCTTGCCCGGGGGCGACGCTTCCCATCGGCTCACGGCCACGGAGGTTAAGAAAAATCCGCCCTGGTGGTAAGGCATACGCTTTACTCGATGGATCGATTGTTTCAAGAGATGGTACTTGTCCCGGCTGAAAACGAAGTAACCCTGTTTTTCGCAAAACAGCATTCACAAATAGGATGCGACGAGACCGCGTGAAACCATGATCCGAAAGCAGCACCAGCGCCGCCCCTTTATCACGTGCAATGGCGGCAAATTGCGCAACGGTGTGTTCGACCCGATCCAGGAACTGATCAAAACGATCCTGCCAGTCCGGCTCCCCCCAGTAGAAGTGATAGAGACGGTCTGTTTCCATCAAGTGCAGATGAAACAGGTCCCAATCCACCTCATGGACAAATCGTAACCCCGCAGCGACCCGAGCATCATGTGCCTCAACCAAAGACTGATAAAACACAGCCCGATCACGATGAGCCACACCCGGGTCCGTATCAACCACATATCCAGCTTGCTCCAGCTCGGCACCAAGGTATGGCGGTTGGACATTGCCTTTGAGACGGGGTAGCAGGAATCCGCCGACAACAACTCCTTGCAAAGGTTTAGCAGGGGATGTGGCAGGCACATTGAGCGAAACCACAGTCCCACCCGCTTCATGCACACGTTCGAAAAGAGTCGGTGCACGCAAATGGGAGCCATTTGGGTAGTAGAGACGGAATGGATTCAGGGTTCGTTCCGCAAACCCGAAAATGCCGTGATGGGAAGGAGTAGTACCAGTCAGGTAGGAAGCCCAGGCAACCGAAGAGACTTCTGGACGGCTGGACCGAATCCGGTGTAAAGGCGCCTGGTCTGTCAGAGTATGCCAGATGGAATCGGGATTTGCCGCCATCCTTTGCCGGATCAACGAATGAGGGGTGCCATCAATCGAGAGCACCATCACTTTGCGCAGGGATGCTCGTTTTCCCGGGAGAATCAAGGCTGCCATCGTGCGGCCTACTGAAGGGGTAGAACGTTATCCGACCTTTGCCCAGGCGCATCAAACCTCTCTGACAACATAGCCTTCAGCCGTTTCACCAGCGCCTCCTGCCCTGCAATGGGGAATCCGGTGGTCAGCGGATTACGGTTCCAAGGGTCGCTCGTCACCCCACCCGCTTCCTCGACGAGGAGGATGCCAGCAGCGAGATCCCATGGTTCCATATCCATCGCAAAAAAGCCCTGTAGGCTACCCTCGGCAACCATCGCTAATTCGGCGGCAGGACTACCGAGGTTCCGTACAGCGCCAACCGTCGGCAATAAGTCCGAAACCACTTCCTGGAATGCATCGAGGGGATCATTTAGGTCCATCGGCCACCAATGAGAAAGGGTGGCTCGGTGCTCGCTACGGGGACGAACTTCGATCTGCCTGCCATTGCAGGTCGCCCCTTCACCAGCTCGAGTAACGTACAATTTGTTCAATGAGGGCAAATAGATCAAACCCAGGTGAAGGTCACCCCATTCCCCGGGTTCGACACCGGTACGATCTTCCAGTGCAACTGATATCCCCCAGAGGGGCAACCCGGAAAGGTAGTTGGTTGTCCCATCGAGCGGGTCTACAATCCAACGCCAGTTGGAATCGCCGGTCAGCTCATCGGCTTCTTCACTGAGCACTCCGCTGCCGGGAAGAATCCCGGTCAATCCCTCACGCAGCATCTTATCGCTGGTACGGTCCGCACGGCTGACATAGTCGCCATGCTGCTTTTCCTCAATTTCGAGTTCGGCAATTCGTACCTGCTCATCACGTAACCAGCGTCCCGTGCGGCGAACAACCATTGCAGCAGCATCAGCGAGACGAGCCACCTTTGCCCGAATATCCGTTCGACGTTCCATCTGTTACTCTTCCTATCTCCAGGTATGCTCAGGTCGTTGAAAACCTATACTCTCGATGGTCGCCATGATCTCTTTGTAGGCCTTCGGAGTACCGCATGCGACCCAACCAGTCTTGAGGACATCTTCACGCCACCAGTCGCTGACAACTCCGCCGGCCTCCTCAATAATCAGGCTACCCGCCGCAAGGTCCCATGGTTTCAGGTCCATCTCGAAATAGCCATCAAAGGTGCCATCGGCTACCCAACATAAATCCGCAGCAGCCGCCCCGATCCGACGAAAATCAGCAATCTTCGGGTAAAGATCTCGAAACAGGTCAAGATAGCCATCAATCCGGTGCCGTTCCCTGAAAGGAAAGGCGGTCGCGATCATCGACCGATTCAGTTCACGCTCCGCATGCACGCGGATCGTCTCCCCGTTTTTGCGTGCTCCGCCGCCCAGCCAGGCATCATACATCTGGTCCAAGCCGGCCACATACACTACACCAAGCAACCGTTTGCCAAAACCATCCGGGTTCTCGCGACGGTCCTCCAATCCAATCGAAACAGCATAGGCAGGAAGTCCCGCGAGGTAGTTGGCGGTGCCATCGAGCGGATCGACGATCCAGCGGAATTCTCCACCTCGAGCATTTGGGGTGAACTCCTCAGCCATCACAATACTGCCTGGCAGCATCTTGGTCAGGCCCTTGGTGAGTTGTTCTTCCGCGTGGCGGTCCGCATGAGAAACAAAATCCCCCTGCCCCTTCACCTCGATCTGTTCATCACCGATGCGAGACCGTTCCTCCTTCAACCAGAGTCCGACCTCCCGCGCGAGGCCCATCACCTCAAGCGTCAACTCTTCAAGGTTCATCCGGAAATATCCTCGGTTTGCCACGGAGGCAGGTGCGTTAATCGTTGGAGGGTAGGCTACGCTTTCGTCTTATCCGAAGCAACAAGCGTCCCAGGCCAAATCCAACCAGTAGGAGCGCGATCACCCAGGTCACTGGTACTGGGTCATAGCCAATCGCACTCAGGTAGACAGTCGAATCGGCGAAGAGCTCACGATCCAACTCCCAGATCAGGGTATCCCCGGAAATGGTATCGGCATTGGTCGACACTCGCCAGTTGGGCATTAAAACACGAACCTCGATAGCATCGTCTTCCAGGTCCACCCAACTCTTGTAAGCCAGTTCGAGTGAATCCGAAGCTGCGGAAAACCACTCACGCTCGCCCCCAGTCGCTTCAACGGCGGCAATCACCATCGTCTCTTTCAAATCACTGTACCACTCGAGCGACACATCGAGGGGATCGTCGTCCCGGAGGGTAATCAGATAAGCCTGAAGGATGGCGGAAAAACGACCCAGCGCATCACCCATGACACTATCGGGTAGCGCGAGACCTCGATCATCATACCACGCATGCACCAACGCCTGTTCCTGCTTGAGGTAGCGTTGAGCCGCCCCCTTCTGCATCCCCTTCGCCTTCAGACGCTTCAGCTCTGTTTGACGCGACTCACTCAGCAGGGTGTCCG
This sequence comes from bacterium, assembly GCA_020444265.1. Classification (GTDB taxonomy): domain Bacteria; phylum Electryoneota; class Electryoneia; order Electryoneales; family Electryoneaceae; genus JAHLLH01. Next base: position 286,834 of record JAHLLH010000004.1, on the reverse strand, counting down.
CTCCGATTGCTTCGAGCTGACGCACCTCTTCAGGGATGAAATCTTCGGGATCACCGAACCGCTCCCGGACATCCCAAGAGGGGAAACTTACACGAAGAGTCTTCCGGTGGACGAAGATGCCTTTTTGCTGATCGACCTCGATCCATCCCTCCTTCGAGCGAGGGGCGAGAGGATGGACCACCCTCTCAAGTAGAGGAGCACGATAGTCGAGCAGGATGGTCATGCTGCTGTCGGCGCTCATGCCGCTGCTGCGATCTGCGAGGGTCCAGGCATCCCCACGGGGGTGAGGGATACGGCCATCATAGACATCCAGGCTGTCGCCCTCGAGGATGTAACGTATTACCCCACAAGAACTTAGATCAACAAAAAGGGTATGAGTAACACACCCGGTCCAGAAGGTGGTCATCAGCAGGATAAGCAGCGGAATCGCGCGTGAATGTTTCATTCAGGAATGTACGACCCCTCATCGAGTGCGGCAAGCGAAGGAGTGAGGGGAGGTGGGTGGATAAACGGAACACTTGCGGCGTCTCAAGCCATACTCGTAAGTTACCGAAACTTCTGTACGGAACGGGAACTTGGATTCTGATGCTTGACCTTATACGAAGGAGATGGCTCCCGGTGTTACTTGGGCCGGCTGCCATTTCTCTCCTCTTGACCGGATGCGCAGGCAACAGCGCGCTTCAGACAACGGAACAACCGGTGTCCGATTCCTCGTCGATGATGACAGAATCAACACCTGTTGACCAGTCCATGCGCGCCGAGGATGCCCTCGAAGCCGCCCCGCGCTACATGCGTGAAGGGGAAGATGCCCTCGCGCAAGGTGACAGCAGCGCGGCGGACGCAGCCATGATGCAGGCGATCATGACCCTGCAAGGTGTCATTCTGGATGTTCCCGCTGACGCACAACCCTCGATGCTGGATACGCTGACCCAGTGGACCCAGTCTTACGAGGATCGGTTTGATACGACCATCGAAGACCTGATTGCGACCGACGAAGGCCTCAGCGCCCTGATCGCAGATCAAAGCGATACCCTCTCCCCGGACAGCTTGCTGGAGGAATTGTCGGTAGACAGCTTCGAGGTCGTACTCGACACCACGATTGTGGAAGTCGATGCACTACCTGGAATCCCGGACACGGTGAACGCTAAAGTCGAACGGATGCTCACCTACTTCACAGAGAATCCGCGCGGACGAAAGGCGATGACCATCTGGCTGGAACGTGCCGGAGCAATGATCCCGCGCATGACCCCAATCCTACGTCAGCATGGTGTCCCCGAAGACCTCGTCTACCTGTCGATGATTGAATCCGGATTCCGCAACGATGCTCGTTCCTGGGCACGTGCCGTCGGCCCCTGGCAGTTTATCTATTCGACCGGAAAAACCTTCGATCTGGAAGCCGACTGGTGGTATGACGAACGGCGTGACCCTGAATTGGCGACCCACGCAGCGAGTCGGTTCCTGCGTCAGCTCTACGAACACTTGGGCGACTGGTATTTGGCGCTGTCCGCCTATAACTGTGGTGAGGGACGAGTCCGTCGTGAGATCCGACGCTCCGGCGGCAGGGATTTCTGGAACATGCGCCGCCTGCCCTCCCAGACTCGTAACTATGTCCCAACCTTCCTCGCGGCTCGTAAAATCGCCAGTGACCCGGAAGCGTATGGCTTTGCACCGATCGATTTTAAAGCGCATACCCCTCGTGACACGGTTTATGTTGACGAACCGATTGAGCTGAATGCGATTGCTGAAGCGCTCGAGATTGAAGCCAAGGTCTTGCGCGACTTGAATCCTGCTCTTCTTCGCTGGTGCACACCTCCGAACCGTACCAAGGCGATGCTTTTCGTACCAGATGGATTCAGCGCCCGTTTTGATGATGCAATTGCCAGCATCCCGGCAGAAAAGAAAACCTCCTGGGTTCGGCATCGTGTTCGCAGTGGTGAAACCTTGTCAGTGATCGCGAGCAAATATGGCAGTTCGATGCGAGCGATCATGGATGTACCCGCCAACGACATCAAGAACCCGAACCGTATCACGGTTGGCGACTACCTGCTGATTCCGGTCGCTCCGGGCGGGAAGTATGGGGATTACGCCGCGCTGTATGCGATGAACGACCCCGAGCTGCCCGATGGTATGCAGCGACGGATTCATCGGGTTCGTTCCGGCGAAACGTTATCGCAGATTGCCGAGCGGTACCACCTCGGACTCTCGAAGTTGCTTCGCTGGAACAACCTCCACAAAAGAAGCGTGATTTACCCAGGCCAGAAGCTGGTCCTTTATCAACCAGCAGATCTGCGCAGACCTGGATCAACAAAGTCAAGCAAATCTGCAGTGGCGCCCTCGCCGATCAGCTATGAAGGCAAGTACCGGGTCCGTCGTGGAGATTCCGCCTGGTCCATTGCGCAAGCGCACGGTGTCAGCACAGCTGATCTGCTGACGGCAAACAAATTGACCAGCAGAAGCACTCTCCATCCAGGAGACATGCTCCAAGTACCGTTGCGTTCTACGCCTGAAGGTGCCATTGTCTATCAAGTTCAGCGGGGCGATACATTGTGGGAAATCGCGACACGATTTGATGTCTCTGTGACAGACTTGAAGACCTGGAATAACATTCGTGACGCGCGAGCTCTGCGTGCCGGCGACAAGCTGATTGTCCGTATTCAGCAAGGCAGCCAGGGATGAAAAATCGCCGTTCCGACCTTATCCTCGCCCTATTCATTCTGGGCTCCCTGATCATTCTGGTGCTTCTTGTGACCGGCAGATCGGGTGACAGCAGAGACTGGGTGGATGTGGCAGGCGGATCCGGCGAACGAATCGGGTTGGTTGAAATCTCCGAACCAATCTGGAACTCGCGGAAGTGGGTGGAGGACATTGACCGTTTCCGCCGGAACGACCAGATCAAGGGCATCCTGGTTCGTCTCGACAGTCCCGGCGGGGTAACCGGCGCATCACAAGAATTGTACGAGGCTTTGAAACGAGCCCGTGCTGAAAAACCTGTGGTCGCATCGATGGGAAATATTGCCACCTCCGGTGCATACTACGCAGCCTTGGGTGCTGATTCGATCGTCGCCAACCCCTCTTCTACAACCGGTTCAATAGGCGTAATCATTGAATTTACACAGTTTCGGGAACTAATGGAGAAAATCGGGGTCCAGTCAGAAGTCGTAAAAAGCGGAAAATTCAAAGACTCTGGCACCCCTGCTCGGGAGCTCACCCCTGAGGAAAGAGCGTATTTTCAAGAGTATATTGACGACGCTTTTGACCAGTTCGTCGAGATCGTAGCAACAGAACGGAAGCTGGACGAAGCAGTTGTTCGCACACTGGCGGATGGGCGAGTGTACACCGGACGTCAGGCAAAAGAGAACGGCTTGGTAGACATTCTCGGTGATCAGTACCATGCAACACAGGTACTTGCGGGGATGGCCCAGATAGACGGCAATCCGACGGTGGTTCGTCCGCCGCGGAGTCGTACATACGAGTGGATGGATCTGCTGCTGGAGAATGCAGCGGATAAAGTGTTTAACAGATTGGAAGGCCGTGGGGCCTTTCAATACCGTTGGAAACCGGAGACGGTACGATGAACAAGGCTGATTTGGTATCTGTTGTGGCCGCAGGCACGGGACTCACCCAGGTTGAGGTCGCTGCGGTAGTGGAAGGAGTTCTCGAAGGCATCAGCGATGCTCTCGTGAAAGATGACCACGTTGAAATTCGTGGATTCGGCACCTTCAAGGTGGAACAACGCGCCGCCCGCGATGCGATCAACCCCCAAACGGGTCAGCGCATTCGCGTCGATGCAAAGAAGGCTCCGGTGTTCCGTCCTTCCGATAAACTGAAGGCACGCGTCAACGGGAAGTAAGCGCCCTTGAGGAGCACCTTTCGGGGTGCTCCGCTCGAGGAGCCAATGTCGTGATGTTCTTTATCGAGGCCTCTGGCCTCGTTATTTTTCGCAGGATTTTCGACAGCCGGACAATTATCCGGCCAAGTACATACGCCAGGAGGCGTCCAAGTGCCTTGCGGTAGAAAGCGGAAACTTGCAAAGATCCGCACCCACAAAAGGAAGAAGCGCAGGAAGAGAGATCGGCACAAGAAGAAGAAGCGCTAGGAACGTGCCATGCAGGACATGGGTCGCATCGTATTAATCGTCGGCCTCGTGCTTGTCCTTGCAGGCGCGATTCTGCTGGCGGCTGGGAAACTGGGTCTTGGACACCTGCCGGGTGACATCCTCATCCGGCGAGGAAGTCTTAGGATCTACATCCCCATCGCCAGTAGCATCCTGCTATCCCTTCTATTGTCCGCAATCCTTTGGATCGTGCGCAAATGAATGTCGCTGACCAAGTCTACGGGGTTGGCGAACTCACCCGCCTGATCAAACGGACCCTTGAGGGTTCGTTCGATTCGTTGTGGCTGCGTGGAGAGTTAACCGATGTGGTACATCACCGCAGCGGTCATCTCTATTTCAGCCTGAAAGATGCCGACGCGAAGCTGCGTGGTGTCATGTGGCGGACTCGAGTTCAGCGACTTGATTTTCGCCCGGAGAACGGCACTGAGGTGCTGGTCTTCGGGCGTATTGTTGTTTACGAAAAAACCGGTGTTTATCAGCTCGATTGCGAGGTGATGCAACCCGCCGGGATGGGTGCGCTCGCCCTCGAATTCGAGAAGCTGAAGGCACGACTTGCAGCCGAAGGCCTCTTTGACCAGGGACGGAAAAAGCCTGTTCCGAAAACCCCGCGTCACATCGGTGTGGTCACGTCCGAGTCAGGCGCAGCCGTCCGTGATGTGCTGGTGACCCTCGCACGGCGTGGCTTTGACATCAAGGTGACCCTCGCCCCGGCACGAGTGCAGGGACAAGGAGCCTCCGAAGATGTCGCACGGGCCATCCATGAACTCGAGACCTTGCCCGACACCCCTGACCTGATTATCGTCGCGCGTGGTGGTGGCTCGTTGGAAGATCTGTGGGCTTTTAACGAAGAACCTGCGGTTCGTGCGGTCGCCGACTGCCCCATCCCGATTATCTCCGGCGTCGGCCATGAAACCGATACCACCCTGATCGATTTTGTTTCCGACCTGCGTGCCCCCACCCCTACCGGTGCGGCCGAACAGGCCACTCCAGATCGGCTCGACCTTTTGCGTCACGTCGACAATATGGGACACCGCCTTGGACGAGGAGCACGTCTCACGGTCGAAGCTCTCGGGCAACGGATCGAACGTGCGGCCGGGGGATACGGCCTGCGTCGCCTGCCCGACAATCTTTTGCAGCTCAGCCAGCAAGTGGATGACCTCGAAGCGCGGGCGGAACGCTCCCTTCTTACCGGAATGCAGCGAACGCAAGACCGCTTTGAACGTTACAGCGATCGCCTGGCTGCCCTCTCGCCGACAGCAGTCCTTTCACGCGGGTATGCGGTGATCAAAAGCGGCAGTTGGGTGATCAAAGATGCCTCCGACCTGGTCGAGGGGCAGGTTCTCGACTTGATGCTGGCACGAGGAGAGGCGAGCGCCCGGGTTGAAGAGGTGCGTCCGCAAAAACCGGGGAAGTAAGGGACGTGTTCAGGCAGGTCGATCCCGTTCAGGCAGGTCTCCCGACCTGCCTGAAAGTGCGTCAGGTCGGGAGACCTGACGCAACAGAGCGATCCAGCAGGAACCCGGCAGAAGCGTGCATCCACCCTAAAAACACCGTACTTTCTTCCCATCACCATGAAAACGAAGGCCTGATCGATGAGCAAAGAGGAAAAGCAGCCCACCTTCGAGCAGGATCTCGATCGTTTAGAGGAGATCGTCGCCAAACTGGAAGAAGGCGGGCTTCCGCTGGATGATTCGCTCAAAATGTTCGAGGAGGGGCAGCAAGTCTTGACCCGCTGCCGCTCAAAGCTGGAAAAGGCCAAGGTCCATGTCGAGAAGCTCCTCGCCGGTGGAGAGCGTGAGGCGATCGACCCGGACAACCTGGGACGGTGAGGAAACCATGATCCTCGGCTTGATCGGAAACCGGACAAAGGAACAGATCGGTGTCGTCCTCCCTGCCTATGTAGCATGGCTGGAGGAACGAGGCATCGACTTTCTCCTCTCCGATGATTTCGCCGGTGTGGTGGGTCTCAAGGGACGATCTTTCCTGACACCGGAAGAGGTGGTCGACAAGGCGGAAGTCCTGCTCAGCTTCGGCGGAGATGGCACACTGCTGAACAGTGTCAAACTGCTCGAGGGACGTGAAACCCCTGTCCTCGGGATCAACCTCGGTGGGCTTGGCTACCTGACCGAAGTTGGATCCGGTGAGCTTTACATGCGCACGGACCAACTGATCGATGACCATTGGGAGATCGAGCGACGGATGATCCTCGAGGTCTCCACGGAGAACGGGCCGCACAATGGGCCCTGGCATGCTCTGAACGATGTGGTGATTGACAAAGCGGGGTATGCTCGTCTGATCCAGCTGCGAACAACCATCGATGGCGTCTTCCTCAACACCTTCCGCGCCGATGGTTTGGTCATCGCCACACCCACAGGTTCTACCGGCTACAGCCTCTCTGCCGGGGGCCCGATCCTCGAGCCGAAGATGGAAGGCATCTTGCTCAACCCGCTGAATCCGCACTCCCTGACCAACCGCCCCCTGCTCATCAGCCACGACAAAGAAATCCTGGTCGAGACCTTCACCCCCGCCGATCACACGAGTGTCGCGGTGGACGGCGAAACAGTCTGCCAATTGAACAGCGGCGAACCGCTAACGATCAAACGCGCCCCCTTTTCCGCCTGCCTTGTCAACTTCAAAGGCCGCTTCTTCTACGATGTCCTTCGCCAGAAACTCGGCTGGGGCGACGTGCGGTTGAGGTCCTGATCGCAGTGCTACTTATCAGTGACTGTCACAAATAAATCTTATTCGTAACTGTCAGCAATTAGAACAGTAGGTCAACATGCCCGACTGGAATGAACTGTTCAATCAAGATGATCTCGTCCTCAAGGACCCCCACCCGGCGGCACTACGTTTCACAGAATCGCTCAAACCTGGCAGCGTTGTTCTCGACCTCGGCTGTGGCGGGGGACGTCATCTGCTACCGCTACTGAAAGCGGGTCACTCACCGGTCGGCACCGATATATCCCTGAAAGGGTTGGCGGTGGCACATCATTGGGTGAAGGCGGAGTTTCCCGATGCTGATGTCCCCCTCCTCCCTGCCTCCATGCTTGAACTCCCATTCGCGGCTGAAAACTTCGACTCTGTGCTGTCGGTTAACGTGCTGAATCATGGCACCAAAGCTGAGATGCAGCTAGCGTTCGAGGAAGTACATCGTGTGCTGAAACCGGGTGGTAAAGCTTCGATTGTCATCATCTCTGATGAGGACAGCCGTTGCGGGATGGGAGACCATCTTGAGGAACGGACCTGGGTGCCGACCGAAGGGATCGAGGCGGGAATTCCACACCATTACTCCAACAAGGGCGATTTGCTCGCGTTCTGCGCCAGCTTCAAGGGGTCAACTCCTCAGTTTACCCTCCATAAGAAGAGCATCGAAGAAGCGGCGAAGGTTGAACAGGGGATCATCCCACAGTCCTGGGGGCAGCCGGTAAAGACCGTCGCGCACTGGGAGATGAGCCTCCGGAAATGATGTGCAACCGCCCGCTGCAAGCCGTACTTTTCTCCCTGACCAGCACCCTGTTTAACCAATCCAAAAAACAACGAAGTAACTCATGAACTTCTTCAGGAAAATCGCCAAAGGCCTCTCAAAGACTCGCGATGCGGTTGTCGGAGGAATCCGTGAGGCAGTCGGCGCGGCACTTAAACTCGATGAGGAGACCCTCGAGAAGCTCGAGGAAATCCTGATCACTGCCGATCTCGGGGTCGAGACCTCGATGGAGCTGATCGAACGTCTGCGGAAACGGCTTCGGCTCGAATCGGTCACCGCCGAGGATGTCCTCCGTGTTCTGCGCGAGGAGCTCGACAGGATGATTGAAGAGACCGTCGCTGAGAAAGAAACGGAAGGCGACGAGGAAGAACAGCCCCGTCCCCATGTCACCTTTGTTGTCGGGGTCAACGGCACCGGGAAGACGACAACCCTCGGGAAGATCGCGAATCGTTACGCCAAGCAAGGCGAGTCGGTGCTGATTGTCGCGGCGGACACCTTCCGTACCGCGGCGGTCGAACAGGTGGCGATCTGGGCGGAACGTGCAGGGGTCGACATCGTGCGCGGTGCGACGGGTGCCGACCCGGCATCGGTTGTCTATGACGGTCTTTCCGCTGCTTTAAGCCGAAACGTACAACGAGTACTTGTTGACACTGCGGGACGCCTGCACACCAAGACCAACCTGATGGCCGAACTTGGCAAGCTGGACCGTGTCGCGAAAAAGCTGGTCCCGGAAGCGCCGCACGAGGTATTGCTGGTAGTCGATGGCACAACCGGTCAAAATGGCCTGTCGCAAGCCAAGGCGTTTGCTGAGGTCTCGGGGGTGACGGCATTGGTGGTCACCAAGCTGGACGGTACCGCCAAGGGTGGCGTACTGGTGCCAATTGGACGCGAACTGGGTATCCCGGTTCGTTGGATCGGCCTCGGGGAAGGGATCGACGACCTTGTACCCTTCGAGCCACGTCTCGTGGTCGAAGCGGTCTTCGGGGATGAGGCGAGCCTCGCCCTGGCAGAACAGGCGGAATCCACTGAATCGTCTGAAGAGGCTGACGAGCAGCAGGAAGAGAACGACGCGTGAGCGAGCAAGAGCGCAGAGTCTACCTCCACCGTCTCGGCTGCCCGAAGCTGGATGTGGACAATGACCTGGTCGAGGGGGGGGTTGGACAGCTCGGCGCACGTCTGGTCGACTCCAGCGACGATGCCGACACGGTAATCGTTTCGACTTGCGCCTTCATCGGCGATGCACAGCAGGAAGCAGTTGAGGCGATGCTGGAAGCAGTTGCCTGGAAGGAACTGGGCCCAAACCGTACGGTTTACGTCACCGGCTGCATGCCCGCCCGTTACAGATCCGAACTGGCGAAGGAAGTACCCGAGGTGGATGGCTGGTTTGGCTCGGGTGAAACAGCTGAGTTGCTACGCTCGATTGATGCCGTCCAGGCGGACGCTTTGCTGAATGAGACCACCAGCAAACCCTCCGACCATCCGGGCCGTTTCAACCGCGACCTCGAGGATGTCCTAGCAGCTTTGCGCCGCGTCGAGGGCAAAACCACCGCCTACCTGAAGATCGCGGAAGGGTGTGACCGTCGCTGCGCCTACTGTGCCATCCCGACCATTCGCGGCCCCTACCAGAGCCGAAGGCCAGGTTCAATACTGTCCGAAGCGAATCGTCTCCTGGTCCAGGGAGTCCGTGAGATTATTGTCACCGCTGAAGAGGTCAATTCGTGGGGCCGTGACCTCGGCGATGGCTCCACCATCGAGACCCTGCTTCCCAAACTTGGAGAAGCAGTCGCGAAGCATGACGGCTGGCTACGTGTCCTCTACACCCACCCACCGCTCTTTAGTGAATCGTTCGTCCAAGCGCTAGCGGACACCCCCGCACTGGTCCCCTACCTCGATTTCCCGATTGAGCATGCGGATGATCGAGTCCTGAAAGCGATGGGGCGAGGCACATCGTGGGATTTCATGCAACGATGGATCGACTTACTGCGTGAAACCATCGATGGCATCGCTCTACGAACAAGTGTAATTGTCGGCCATCCGGGCGAAGGAGTGGCAGAATTTGCTACCTTGCTGAAACGATTGGATGCCGCTCGGTTTGACCGTCTCGGCGTCTTCCGCTACTCATCCGAAGAGGGCACTCGCGCCTCGAAAAAGGAAGCTGTCAGCGAGGATAAAGCTATCTCTCGCGCCGACGAAGTGATGGAGCTCGCACTGGACCATGCGACCGACTGGTACTCCGCTCGTATTGGTCAGAAGGTCGATGTACTTCTCGAGACCGTCGAAGAAAAAACTCTGCTGGGACGTAGTGTTTGGGATGCGCCGGACGTCGATGGTGATGTACTCTGGAGTGGGGAAGGTTCCCCCGGCGAGATTCGACGTGGGATTGTGACGGATGCGGAACCTTTCGTCCTGCATGTACGAGCCGCACCTCCTTCCATGGAGACTTGATGAAACGATTGTTTACCCTCGCGCTTCTACTTACCAGTTGCGCGTTTCTGCTCCCCGCAGTCTCGTCCGCTCAGCCGGACATGCCGGGGTACGCCCGGATCGGCCTGCCTGAATTCAGCCTGAACAGCGTATCCCTGCTCTCCCCGAAACCAGGCATGACCCGTGTCCTGACCTATGTGGAGATTTCTTACGCCGACCTTCAATTTGTCCGTTCCATGCGTGGCTACGAGGCCAATTACGAGGTCGACCTTTCGGTTCTGACCGGGGAGGATGAGAATTCGCCCCGGTACGCGAACAGGGTTTGGCGTTCGACGGTGGTCGTCAGCGATTTCGAGGAAACCTCCTCCCGCGAACGGCACGACATCTCAGAAACCGACATCGAGATGCCACCATCGACCTATATGATCGTCGCCACCCTGACTGACCTGGAGACGAAAGAGAAAACGACGGTCAAGCAGACCATTCGAGTGCCAGCCTATGGCCGTGGCGGGCTCGAACTGGGCGACCTGGTTCTCGCCAAACAAGTCCGGGTAACCCAGGATGGCACCTACGAAATTGTGCCGAATGTTGACCGTACCATCTTCGATTCTCGCAAGCCGATCTTTGTTTACTACGAAGTATATCCGCCCCAGGCGGATAGCTTGATGATTTTCACTCGCGTGGTCAACAGCAAGGGCGCCATTGTCACCTCAGTGACCCAGGAACGGGTCGCGACTCTTCCGATCACCCGCCATTTCCAGAAAATTGAAGTGGGCAACCTGCCAGTCGGTCGGTATGTGATTGAGATGCAGGTGAAGGGGGATGGACAAACAGCTCTGAAGGCGATGAATTTCCGTGTCCACCTCTCCGGTGTCCCTGGCTCAGTGCGTGACCTCGACACTGCTATTCGTCAGCTTCGCTACATCGCCAACACCAAAGCGGTCAAACGAATGCTGCGTGCCGAAGAGGCGGATCGTGAAACGCTTTTCCTCGATTACTGGAAAGAGAAGGATCCATCGCCGGATACCCAGACCAATGAGCTGATGCAGGAATACTATGGTCGCATCGAGCGGTCCAACCTGCTCTTCGGCGGGTTCCGTGAAGGGTGGGAGACTGATCGCGGTGAGGTCTATGTCCGTTTCGGTCCCCCCGATGAGGTGGAACGTCATCCCTTCGAGGTCAATTCGAAGCCGTACGAAATCTGGTACTACTACAACGAACAGCGCCGTTTTGTCTTTGTGGATGAAATGGGCTATGGTGAATACCGCCTGGTAACCAACTTGTGGCGATGACCCCCGAACCATTGACCAAAGGTGCCACCCTCGCTACCCTCTCCCCTGCCGGGCCGGTTGGCGATGAAGAGGTTCGTCGTGGCGCTGCCGTTCTCGGCCGTGAAGGCTATAAAGTCCTTCGTATGCCGCACGCTTTACGTCGCGGACAGTACCTCGCCGGGACCGATGAGCAACGCGCCTCGGACATCATGGACGCCTTCTGCGACACGACTTACGATGGCATCATCTGTACACGCGGCGGCTATGGCACCCTGCGTCTCCTCGACAAACTTGATTACGACACGCTTTCCCGGCATCCAAAACCGTTCATCGGATTCTCCGACATTACAGCCTTGCAGACGGCTCTCTATCAGCGTGCCGGGTTGATTACCTTCACCGGCCCGCAGCTCGCACGTGGCTTTGGCTACGAAGCGAAAGAAGGCAGCCTTTCAGGGCTGGATTCCTTCAGCCATACCTGCTGGTTCGAGATGTTGGAAGGACATGCCTGGGATAAACCTCTTCCCTTACCCGAGGGTTGGTCACTGACAACCGTTTGTGAAGGTGAAGCGCATGGCCCTTTGCTGGGGGGCAACCTCGCGGTTCTGACCGGGTTGTGCGGAACACCATGGGCACCCCGATTCAGCGGGGCCATCGCCCTGCTTGAAGAAATCGACGAGCCTCCCTACCGAGTGGATCGAATGCTAACCCAGCTTCACTTGTCAGGTGCTTTCGAAGGAATGAAGGGAATCGTACTGGGATCCTTTGCGCAGCATGTGAAGGGAGATCGTCTCGACTGGGCCACTCTCGCTGGTGAGTTGTTGAGTGAAAAGTTGAATGATGTACCCATCGTCCGCGGTGCACCCTACGGTCATGTCGGGCCTTGCTGGACCCTCCCGCTGGGGGCGGAGGCGGATTTGGATACGAATGCTGGAACACTGCTGGTGAAGAGGGGGCAATGAGCAGGATCAGGTTGGGGCTGATGGCATCCGGACGGGGCAGCAATGCCGAAGCACTGCTACGTGCCTGTAAAGAGGGACGTCTCAATGCCGAAGGTGCGTTGGTGGTGTCCAACAAGGTGAATGCAGGGGTGCATGAGGTCGCTCAGGAGTATGGAGTCCCCTCGAAAACCATCGCACGTGACCAGTTTGAGAGTGGCAAAGAGTTCGCCCGGACGTTGATCCAGGCCTTCCAGGATGCGGGCACAGACCTGGTCTGCCTCGCAGGCTACATGAAAAAAGTCCCCCCCGCTCTGATTCGAGCCTACCCGAAAGCGATGCTCAACATCCACCCGGCCCTGCTTCCGGCCCACGGAGGCAAGGGGATGTACGGGATTCATGTTCATGAGGACATTCTCGCTTGCGGTGACAGTGAAACGGGTGTTACCGTCCATTTCGTTGACGCTGAGTATGATCGTGGCCCGATCCTGCTGCAGCGTGGCGGGGTCGAGGTCCACCAGGACGACACCCCGGAACAAGTCGCCGCTCGTGTCCTCAAACTCGAGCATGTCCTGTACACCGAAGCGGTCGCCAAATGGATCGCGGAGCGAGGTCGTTGAACGATTCCCTGCGTATTGTCCGTCCTTTGATCAAAGGTATCCCTGTCTTTTCCTTGCTGCTTGCACTGCCAGCAGTCCTGTTCGCCCAGGAACTGGGCCAACAGACTCCCGATCCGAGCTCCAAAAACAAACCAATTCACCATCGTATCTGGAACGGCGTAGAGATCGAAGCTGTTGGTATTGTGCATGATGCTGCCTCGATTTTCACCTCACCGTTCCGTTGGGATAAACGAGATTGGCTGACCGCAGCAGGAGTGGTCGCGATTGCTGGCGGGCTCTACTCGCAGGAACAAAAGATTTTTGATGCAATCCGCGACAACCGCGGTGACTATCCCCTCCAACCTGCAATCAAGCTCGGCTCCAACATCGAAAAGAGTGCTCTGAAGTCCATCAATACGGGGTACTATGTCGGTGGGATGGTACTGGGTGCGGTTCTGAAAAATGAGACCATCTACGAAATTTCAATCGGGACACTCGAAGCCTATCTGATTGGTGGGGTGACCCAGCAACTGACATGGAAAATCGCTGGAAGGGCCCGTCCTCAGCGTGGAGCCGGACCCTATACCTTCCACACCGAACAAGGCCACTCCTTCTTCTCCGGTCACACCTCCAATGCTTTCCTGATGGCAACCGTCATCTCGATGAATGTGGACTACCTGCCGATGCAATTCCTCGCTTGGACCTATGCAGGGACGATCGGCTTGCAACGCATTGCCTATGACAAGCACTGGCCGAGCGATGTTTTTGTTGGTGCAGTACATGGTGCAGTGATCGCACATGCCGTCGTGCGACACAGGCAGAATCGGTCAACCGCTTTACGTCTTCAACCCGCTCTTCTTGGGGATCGAGGCACACCGGGGGTTGGAGTGAGTTTCAGCTTCTAATCGGAAGACTACGCTTGCTGGTTCGTGGTACTCCTGGCCCTATTCCCGGGCGAAAGGCAGCGCATGCAGGCCAGACATCGGGTCACGGACGAAACGGTGTATCTTCCAGTTCATCAAACCCTCACTGGGTAGACTGAGTTCAACCACCCACCCTTCAAGGGTCTCTTCCGCTTGTTGGTCGAAAAGGAAGTTGCCTACGCTGTAGACAATCAAGCCGCCGTTGTATTGATCATACCCTTGAACCACATGGGGGTGATGGCCTATCACCACGTCCGCGCCTGCGTCCACCAGTATTCGCGCATCAAGCTGTTGACGTACCAGAGGGGCCGAACGGTATTCCTGACCCCAGTGGAGCAAGACCACAATCCAGTCTTCGGGATGCTCTGTTGTCTGTTGGTGGATCAGGTGCGCCAGCTGGTCGATTTCAATTTGGCAAGGACCAGGTTGATCAGGTAAAACGTAAGAAGAATCGACTTCGACACGGTTGGTCGAGAATAAAACGACACGAACATCCTCTTTTACGATCAGCGTGGGCAAACATCCTGAGGAATCAATGCCCACCAGGCCGAATCCCGTTTGTCGAGTTCTGGCAAGGGTCTCGCTAAACCCGGTGATTCCCTGGTCCAAGGCGTGATTGTTGGCCAGGTTGAGGTGGGTTACTCCTATCTCTCTAAGCGGAACCAGCCAAGCTGGATTGCCTGCGAACACATAAGGTTTGCTAACCGGATCATCCGATTTTCCAATAGGGCATTCGAGGTTTAGAAGGGTTGCATCGGCACGATCCAATAAAGGCTGAACCTCCTCAAGCAGCAGGTCCGGACCATAGAGTTCAAGTGATCGCTCGACTCCTCGGTCCAGCAGGATATCTCCCCCGATCATCAAGGTGAGTGACTTCTCTTTATGCCCGCATCCTGCTGCCAGCAAGAGGGGCAGCAGGAGGAGAGGCAGACACTTCATCGACCCCTCAGGTAGAGAAAGTCCGTGTGATCCCCGTAAAAGGGTTTGGTCTTGGGTGCCTGAAGATGGTCTCCCAGTTGCTTGGTCCATTTAGGCCGTTCAGGCGCACGTCCGCGCATCAGAATCGACCTCCAGGTTTCATCGGTCAGACGGTTCGAGATGGGCTGCGTAAATTCATAGGTACTCATCACCGCACCACGGGTCAGATAGAGCCGCCCATTGATTTCCGCGATCACATAAATCTCGTCCGCGTAGCCTATCGCCTCTTCCAGGCACTCATTTTTTGTGCCGACATGTGATGCGACATCGACGACGATTGGCAGCTTTTCCTCCACTACATCCCTGGGGATGATCCTGTACATGGCGTGCTCAACTCGAGCTCCGAGCCACATGATGACTTCCATTTCCCGGTCATTCACTTTCTCACCGGCCAACTCTTTTTCTGAGATACGTCGACAGAAATCACCTATGCGGAAGCAGCTTTGCAAATTCGCCGCACGCTGCGTTGTCATCAGACCTTGCATATCAAGGGTGAGGTACGTCGCCTCCAGCAATTCGAGTGACTTGTTCCAGAATGACAGATTCGGCTCGATGTAACCAGGAATGATTGGAGGAGGCGGACCACCACCCTCGCCAGCTTCGGCGAAAATGGGTTGTTTCGTATAGAGCAGCATTTCGTGCTTCAACTGTGTCCAGGCCGCGATAGAGGTATGGATATCCTTGCGCTCCCAGCGACGGGTCTGCATGAACTCCGGCGCGCGGGGATCGCGTTGATTGATACTGAGAATCAGATCCATACGCTTGTTGTAGAGGGATTCGTTCCAGTCAATATTTCCCGTTAGTTCTGACCGTAACTGGTTCACAATGCTCGCATATTCACCCCATTGGTGCCCTTCACGGTACCCTTCCAACAGGGTTCGTTCCGCTTCACCACCATGCATCACGGCAAAAACATCAAGCGCCATTGGCAAGGGACGTTCATGGCTCATCAGTCGTTGCAGGATCTCACCATCAAACATGTACCGTGAAGCCGTGAACAGCAGCTTCGGACGGTTCATTTCCCGCTGCATTTCGAGCGAGGAAGAGGTGGGTTTGATCCGTTCCGGGTCCATCTCGATCAGCTCTGCACGAATGGTCGCCAGCAGCTTGGTGTCGCTGTAAGAGGACAGGTCTGCGTCCTTGGCGTGCTTCTCCAACATCTGACGCATCTGATTCAGGGATAAGTTGTCGCCGTTCCCTGCGAACAGCTTGGTGAGGTTTTCGATGTAGTTGTACGCCACGGTCAGCTCCGGATTGGTATCCAGGGCTCGAGCGAGCAGCATCGCCGCTTGTAGTGAACGGATCCTGTCGAGATGAATCGGCAAGCTGTTCAGCCATCGCATCGCTTTGAAATAACGACTTAGTTCCGGGCGTGTCGTGTAATTCCCTCTTGGCTTCAGCTGTGTAAAATCGAGCGTGTTGGCATCCAGTTCCCTTGCTCCGATCCCGGAAGCGGAATAGGCTTTGCTGAAGATTCGGTCAAAATCGGGTTGCAACCTGTCAGGAATAGCGCAACTTCCTTCTTCGAGCAAATTCCCCGCGACACCCAGCACGAGGAGATTGTAGTCAACTGCATCCTGCAATAGTTCATCAAGCGGTGAGTTCGCTTCAAATGCCAACATCTCCTGGTAGAGTCCCAGCACCAGATGATGCAGCAAGGGTGCCATTTCAGACGTCTCGAGGTCCATCAGGAGGTATTTGTAGTGGACGTTCAGCAGCCGCAGGTAAAGGTCTGTCGTGATGAAATTGGGAATACAATGGTAGAGGTTGCGATCATAAACATGATGCAATTCTTGGTACCTACCCTCCGTCCAATTGATAACGAAATTTCTATTTTTCAGCAGTTTGTACATTGTATCCGGAATCGATTCGAACTGGCCGAGGTTGACAACATTTTCGATACGCCCGAGAGTTGTCTCGGACCACTCAGCCTCGTTCTTTGCTATCAGTTCTTCTTCACGCTCCTTGACCCGAGCGACAAAGGCTTTTTCTTCCGGACTCAATTCGATGACACGATCCGGTTCCCAAAAAACGGGCTGATACCATTTGTATTGTTTGAAATAGTCACGGATAAGCGCGTTGGTGAACAGGTAACCATGACGCGCAAAGACTTCGTTTCGGAGATGAATTAGGGATTCAAGATCGAAATGATGGATATCCATCTCGAGATCGAGCGGTGGCGGGTCGATCTTCTGACCGTAGTACTTTTCAAATGTCAGACGTTTGTAGTAATTCTCGCGCCAGACACCTTCGCGTTCCGCTCTGGTTTCTGTTGTACCCAGGGGATTCATGTCGACGGATGCGAGCACCCCTTTGCCCTCGAAACCGGACAAATCAGGCAGAAGTGATTTTTTATTGGGACGCAAGATGGATGAATCGCCTTTATTGAGCAGCGAGGCAATATGTTCATTCTTGAGTCGCTGTTCTTCAGCATCCCGCTCGGATTGTGATTGACGTGCTTTCGGGCGAAACGGATCTCGCGGCACCCGTTTTTCACGATCCGAAAAGGCTTTTTTACTCTTTTCGATCGCATTCGCGGTGGAGGTATCCGGCAATTGCCCGTCTGATTCACTTTTCTCTTGTTTTTCGCAGCCTACGGTCAGGCTGAACATTATAGCCAGGACAACGATCAGCATCCCGTGACGATGACCAAACATCCGCGTCATTCCATCCCCCTTTTGCATACGTAACCAATTCAGGCCCGAATGAGCCCCAGGCATAGGTACCTGTGTAATACTGATCTTCTTTCATCTCGAGGGTATGCACCCGTGTGCTCTCTGGATATTCCTCGACATAAAAATCGAGCAGATCATTTGCAAGATACGTCCCGAGCCATTTAGAACGTAACCACCCCCGCTCGAGAGTATAAATGAACAGCCGCCTTCGAGCGACCGAATCAAAGCGACAGGATTTGAAGACCCCAACAAACAAGTCGAGCGATCCATCACGGTCCAGATCACCTGCCTCCAACCGATAGACGGGATAGGGCAAGGTCAGTACACGGGGAGGACTCGCGTCACCAGCATCCGATTGAATATGAATCTGATACAACGATTGATCGAGCGAATCGAGCTTGAATGTGACACGGCTATCACCGAAAGGGTAATCCAGAGAATCGACCGTTACTGCAAACGATTCCTGCTCCTCCCGGGATTCAAAACCACACCCGGCAGTTAAAAACAGAAAAGCAAGGAACCAGGTAAGCCGTGCCAGATACCAACTCATCCTTATCTCTTTTTCGCCGGGATTTTGGACATGAAGTATTCGGCGAGGGTGGTGATGGTCAGGGATGGGTTGACACCGAGGTTGACCGGGACAACGGAACCGTCAATCACATAGAGGTTGTCATAGCCGTGCACCCGACCCTCGAGATCGACCACCCCCTCCTCCGGATTCGCACTCATGCGACATCCACCAAGAATGTGTGCAGTAGATGAAGTATCGAGCAACACCTCAGGAAGCACACTCATCGGGTCGCCCCCGATTTTTTCGGACATCCTTGTCGCATATTCATTTGCGACGGGAATGTAGGAAGGCACCTTCTTGTCCGTGTTCCAGTTTGAGGAGAGGGTCTTTCTGCCCAGCAGCCACCATTGCGGCTTCATTTCAAGGCGCAGATAGTTGTCAGTCTTCTGCATGACCAGCAGGATGGTGGCACGTTCCGCCCACTGTAAAGGCCACAAGCTGCGCAAGAAACGTAGCGGGTTCTTCAGAATCGCACCCAGGAAGAGCAGGGGACGTGGGACAGTCGAACTGCCTCCGACCAGCGAAGTGGCAATCAAGGACATGGCGTCATGTCCCTTCCCGTAACGAACTGTCTCAATGTGGGTGTCATCGTCCGGGTAGATGCCCGAGGTAATGGCGATCCCTTCCGAATAGTCAACATCGAATTTCCGGGCACGAATTCCAACCAGTGCTTCACTGTTGGTGCGGACCACATTCCCCACCTGCGGCGATAACTTGGGTAGGGATCCTCGTTCACGGCATCCCGCCAGCAGGGGTACGGAGCCCATCACACCGCCTGCGAAGATCACCCCATGTGCGTTAAAGCGTCTGAATCGAGTCCGCCATCCTTTTACTGTCCTGGTCAACAATGTGTAGCCTTTATCGCCTACAGGTCGCACATCAGTCACTTTGGTATTGGGAATGATCTCCACGCCCAGCTGTTCTGCGAGGTGGAGGTAGTTCATGTCGAGGGTGTTTTTTGCACCGTGTGGGCAGCCGGTCATGCAGGAGCCGCACTTCAGGCAGCCCGTCCTCGCAGGGCCCTTTCCCTCGAAGTAGGGATCGGGGACAGTAACATCCTCCTCGCCAAAGAAGACCCCGACATCGTTAATATGGAAGGTTTCACCTCGCCCCTTCTCTTCCGCACACTCTTTCAGCAGCTCATCGGCACGAGTCACCACCGGGCTGGGGGTTGCACCGAGCATCTGCTTCGCAAGGGCATAGAAGGGCTGCGCCTTTTTCTTCCACCCTTTGATTCCCCATTGAGGATCATCAAGCACGCTATCTGGTGGCACCAGAAGATTGTTGGCATAGACGAGGCTTCCACCCCCAACCCCTGCACCATGCAGCACGAAAACATCCTTGAAAAGGGTCATTGCCTGGATGCCATACAGCTTCAGGGCCGGTAGCCAGAAATACTTGCGCAGATTCCAGTTTGATTTCGGAAAGTCCTGGGGTCGGTATCGCTGTCCCTGTTCGAGGACCGCGACACGATATCCTTTTTCCGCGAGACGGAGGGCTGAGACCGACCCGCCGAAGCCGGAACCTATGATGATGTAGTCGTAGGTGGGTTGTTTGCTGGACATGGGGGAATATACCAAAAAAGTTGCGGCAGGTCCGAAGACCTGCCGCAACAAATACTACAATCAGTAAGGGGATTGCTTTATGATCCGGCAACTGCCGGATTCCCGCCAGAGGCGGGCAAGCCGCGCAATGACGTCCTCCCCCGATCTGTTTACATCTTCTCGAGCATACCAGCTTTGATCAGTTCCTGCTCAAGCTGAGTGACCAGCATGTCCATGCGATCCACCATCGCCTGGATCGGCTCGGTCGTCGTGAAATCAACACCGGCCTTCTGCATCAGGGCAACCGGATGATCGCTGCCTCCGCTCTTCAGCAATTCGAGATAGTTCTCGACTGCAGCCTTCCGCTCCTTCTTGCTGCCATTCGTCATCTTCTCGAAAATCAGGCTGGAAGCCGCTTTCGAGGTGGCGTACTGGTAGACATAGTAGGGACTGTTGAAGAAGTGCGGGATACGTGCCCAGGTGTTCTTGTACCACTCCTGGTCATCCATGCTGTCGCCGAAGAAATCGTGCAGCGTCTCGAGATAGAGACCCTGAAGCGTTTCCGCGGTGATCGGCTGGCCAGCCTCGACCGCTTTGTGAGCCTTGAGCTCATAGTCGGCGAACATCGCCTGACGATAGAAGGTGCCGCTGATGGCATCGATCTCATGCTGGAGCAGGACGATCTTCTTTTTCGGATCTTTCTCGTGCTCGAGCAGGTAGTCGAGGAAGAAGGCCTCGTTGGTGGTGCTGGCCACTTCCGCAACAAAGATGACATAAGATGCGGTGTTGAAGGGCTGGTTCTCGTGCGAAAGCACGGTGTGCATCGTGTGGCCCATCTCGTGCGCCACGGTGAACGCATCGTTGACCGTGTCGGTGTAGTTCAGCAGCATGTAGGGATGGACACCGTAGACACCCATCGAGAAAGCGCCGCTGCGCTTACCCTCGTTCTCGTAGACATCCAGCCAACGATCATCAAACGCACGTTCGACGGTTTTCTGGTAGTCTTTGCCGAAGACCTTAACCGATTCGACGATTGGCTCTTTGACTTCGTCAAAGGGGATTTCCCAATCCATTTCGATCAGCGGCATGTAGGCATCGAAGTAACGATAACGCTCGACACCGAGGACCTTCTGACGGATTTCCTGGTAGCGCTGGAGCGGGCCGGAGCCCTTTTTGGCGGTCTCGACCAGGTTCAGGTAAACCGAGGTCGGAATCGCATTGCCTTCCAGGGCGGCATCGAGGGTGGTTTCGTACTTCCGCGCCTGGGTGCGGAACCAGTCACGCTGGAGGATGCCGTTGTAGATGGCGGCGTAGGTGTTCGAGTAGTCGTTGAAGACACTGAAGTGACCCTTGAACATCGCCTCACGGTCTTCCTGGTTACGATGGCTGAAACGGCTGTACTCGTAGTTGCCGTTGGTCGCCTTCATCGTGCTGCCGTCCGACAGGGTGACTTCCGGGAACTTGACGTCGGCATTCGACATCATGCTGTAGGTGCTCTGCGGCGTGCCCGAGAACTGGGATGAGTACGCCATCAGCTGCTCGCCCATCTCATCGAGGACGTGCGCCTGGAGACGATAGGTCTCCATGATGTTGAACTTGTAGGGCGCCAACTCAGGCGTGCTGGCGATCCACTCTTCCATCGTCTCCTGCGGAATGCTCAACAGTTCGGGAGTGTACCATGCGGTCGCGGCACCGAACTGGGCGAAGAGAATTCCAACCTGCTGCAACTTGCCCTGGATTTCCGATTTACGGGTATCCTGGGTGTACATCAGCGAGGGATAGGTGTAGAGCTTGTAGGCGAGCATGCCCAGATCGTCGCCCAGCTTTTCAGTTTCCAGGATGACGTCCGGTCCATCACCGAGATGGCCTTTGTATTCCTGGTACTTGTCCATCATCTCCTGCAGCTTGCCCATGTCCGTTTCCCAGGTCTCCCAATCGGAGTAAATCTGGGAGAGGTCCCACTTGTACTGCTCAGGGATCTCGTCACGGTTCATGGTATCAGGCTTGCCCATGCTGGTCGCCGCAAAAGCGAGGATCAGCAGTGTGGAAAACAAGGTCCTTGCGGACACTAGATGCATCATGGGATCGATCTCCATCTATGCGGCTCCCCTAGGTGTTGCCGCGTTCAGGCCGACTCCTGCGGTGTATCCTGAGAGAGTAGCCACATTGAACCCCCTGTCACAAGTGGAGACAGGGACAGATGGAGGGTTCAGCATCGTACCCAGCACATTGCCACGGTACTGCTTGCATCCCCTCTGCTTTCTGTCGCTATCTTTCTGTATTGAGTAAGGAAGCGAGTCTGATGCGCCGATTGATTTTCCCAGTGCTACTTGTCACCCTCCTTCTACCTCTGTCCTCTCGGGCACAGACGGTCCCGGAGGATGCCCCGTCCCTCATGCCCCTCCTCCTCGCAGGTGAAGTGGATGCCATCACCGATGGTGTTGCCAGTGGTGCCTGGAACGACAGCAACGAAGGCCTGCTGGCGCGAGCGCTGGTTGATGATGATGGCCTTTCCGCTGTGGACCAGATGCGTCGCTTCGCCACCGACAAGTCCATTTCCAGCGAACTGAAGACGGTCGCCTGGTTCCATCTCTATGGGTATTGGCGTCTGGTCGACAACCGCAGCGAAATCAACAATGCACTCGCACAGGTCAGAACCAACCCCCAGCTCGCCAACACCCTCTTCCGAGGAACGATCCCCGCGCCGATGGCGCTGACAAAAGCTCCCGCACCTTCCTCCAGCGACAGCCATACGGTGCAGATTGGCGCGTTTGGCAGCAAGGTCAATGCGCAACGTCTCGCGGACCGGCAAACGAAACGTGGCTTCACCGTCGATGTGGTACCTATCAAAAGTGGTGGAAAAACCTTGTATGCAGTCTGGGTAGGCCGTTTCGATTCATCTCGCGATGCAGCATCGTTCGGTTCGAAGTATTACGGCACAGAAGGAAAGGATTTTCGAGTAGTGAATCGTTAACGCCGCACTGAATGGGACACTGTCATGAAGCTCGCCCCTCTCTATCGTTACCGGTCGCTCGTTCTGATGATCCTTACGGCCCTTGCACTTATTCCCCATGCTACCTATTCCCTTGAAACAATCGACCTGGTGGTTCAGAACGCTCCGTTGAGCAACATGATCGCGACCAGCGGGGAAGAGCAAACCCGGTTTGGAAAGAACGCGATCAGGGAATGGTATCGTCGCAGCGAAAGTGATTCCGAGTGGACGCTCCTCTTTAAGAAGAGCGACGACTATTCCGGCTTCTGTGTCCTTCAGATGACAGACGGCAGCGAGATCCAGGTCGACAAAAATGACATCGGCTCGTTGATTGCTGATCCAATCGTCCCCGAAAAAGTGTGGATGACCGCCTCGACCAAGGGCCTCTTCAGTTCTGAGGACAATGGAACAACCTGGACAGCTCGCGGGAGCGAAACAATCCGAATGGTGGATCAACTCATCATCAACCCATTCAATGCAGAGCATCTGCTGGCAAAGGTCTTGTGGAAAGGGACGGACGACAGAGTGCTGGTCGAATCGACCGACCCAGGCGTGACATGGAAACCGGTTACCATGCCAAGTGCCGAACGCCTGATTGCGATCAATGTGTCCACCCTTCAGCATCACATCACCCTGTCAGCGGTTGTTGGCCGGACGAACTCTCAAGGAGGCGGGGATGATATTTATCAATGGAAGCTCGATGGCAACCACACAACTGAAACAGCCAAACCAACGTTGATCCCAGTCCCGGCGTCGATTCCGCCATTGCCCATCCCGGGCACGCAGGATACGATCACAACCATCTACTCCCGTTCACTACAAACGGACCCGGACAATCCTGAAAACGTTTTCCTGCGGGTCCACCCAGACCTTTATGTCTACCTGGCAATCAGTCCTCAGCCACAGCATCCGACCTATCCCCTGATTACCGCACCGGGTGAGAATCAGTGGAGCTTCGCGCCAAAGCCCTGGGATGTGCTGGAGAATACCACGTCTGATGCCCCCAACCTCGAAGGTGTCAGTTGGACTCCAGCGGTTGGACAAAGCATCGGCCTTCCCGATTCTGCGGGAACCATGATTGCAGGCATTTTCTCCGGTATTATCCGTAGCGATGATCAGGGCCAGACCTGGAAGACTGTATCGGATTTCCGTGCGACTTCGTTCGCCCACCACCCCTCTGACCCGTCACTCGTATTCGCCATGGGTTCTCAGGCGGTCTATACCTCGTCGAATGCAGGTCAGAACTGGACAGAAGCCAACCTGCCCGAAAAGACATCCTCCGGGGAAGAATACAAGCGTTATGAACCCTCGTTCCCCTTCTCAGATGCTGATTCGTGGTTGATGAATTGCGACAAGGATGACTGGATCACACGTGACGGTGGCCAGACTTGGAAGCAGGATGGGAGGAAATCCAACTTGGGTGATCTCGTTCTTGCCCATGACTCCGTAGAGGTCCGGCTCTACAAGGGCCGCAAGCTGAATGTCAGCAGGGACGGCGGCAAAGGCTGGAATCTGCATACGACACCAACAATGCGGACATCCATCGTCCCCGTCGGTCCGGTCTCGAACAACCTAGCTTCCACTGACCTCTATATCAGCCCAGACCTGGGACTGAGGTGGTTCAAGAGCCGTGGATATGACCAGCCCGACATCAACGGGCAAAGCCAACTCCTCAGGAACAACAAGGGTCAGCTCAGCCGTTCGCTAATTGTCGAGACAAAAAGGTCCCGTCAACAGGTCGGGGACGATCCAAGCGCCATTCGGATTAAATCCGAAACCCTCCTCTATCTCTATGACATCGAGGAGCGGAGCTGGTCAATCTGCTCCATCGGAAATGTCGGCAAGGTCGAAACAGTCACCCTCACCCCGAACAATATTGTGCTGGTTGGCGGGTACTCCCCGAAAGTGGTCCGAATCGACGATGAAGATTGGAAACCGATGAACTGATCACGATGAGTGATACCGTATGTGACGTAGAAGCTGGGGAAGAGTAAGAGAATCAGGATCTCCATCCCACGTCGTACTTTTGATGAGCTTGCTGTTTCAAACCGAATATCTTAGCAGGGACCGTTCGTAGAAGGAATACGATCCTGAACCCGAGCAATCGTCTGCCCATTTGCAGCCGAGGTACGATCCGGATGGTCTGAAAAAGCGAGACAAAAAAGCCCTGTGGGTTGGAACAGGGCTTTTGCTAATCTTTGAATAGTATTTATCGAATGTCGGCCAACACCTCACGCATTTTCTCGACTCCAAACTCGATATCTGAGCGGGTGATGTTGAGGCTGGGACGGACACGGATGCTGGTGAAGCCGGCACCGAGGATCATCACATCCCGTTCATAGAGCTTCTGGGTGATGAGGTCACGGGTCTCGCCATCGCGGACTGTCACCGCGCACATCAGGCCACGTCCACGCGCGTTGCTCAGCAGGTGCGGATAGTCCGCGACCATCTTCTGCAATTCGCTCAGCAGGAAGGCACCCTGTTCACGGGTGTTGGCCAGCAGGTTCTCTTCTTCGATGACACGGATGTAATGCTTGGCACGTGTCATGTCGATCAGGTTGCCACCCCAAGTCGAATTGATGCGGCTCGGGGTGTGGAAAACGTTCTTCTCTACTTCGTCAAGCTTTGGCCCCGCAACGATTCCGCAGACTTGCATCTTCTTGCCAAAGCTGAAGATATCCGGGGTCACCCCGAGAGATTCGAAGGCCCACCACTGGCCGGTCAGGCCCAATCCTGTCTGCACCTCATCGAAGATCAACAGCGCCTCGTTCTCGTCCGCCAGGGTGCGAAGTTGCTGCAAGAACTCGGGACGGAAATGGTTGTCGCCGCCCTCGCCCTGGATCGGTTCGATGATGACCGCCGCGATCTCATCGGGGTAGTCAACGAAGGCCTGCTTGATCTCCTCGATCGATTTCCGTTCCGCCGCGACAATCTCACCCATGTGGCTCTCAAGCGGGAAGATCGCCTTCGGATTGCTGACACGTGGCCAGTTGAACTTCGGGAAGCGACGGATTTTGTCCGGCAGCGTGTTGGTCAGGGACATCGTGTAGCCGCTGCGGCCATGAAAGGCTTCCCTGAAGTGGAGGATTTTGGTCCCTTTCTCGCCCCGAATCCCCTTCGCTGCGTTCTTCTGCACCTTCCAGTCGAACGCTGCTTTCAGAGCATTCTCGACTGCCAGGGCGCCGCCAGCGACAAAGAAGGTGTACTTGAAACCATCTGGAATGGTGGTCTCCCAGAAGATCTGGACAAAGTCGGCCATCTCACGGGTGTAGATATCCGAGTTTGAGGGGTTATGCACCGCGATACGGGCTATCTCCTCCGCGGCTGGTCC
This sequence comes from bacterium, assembly GCA_020444265.1. GTDB lineage: Bacteria > Electryoneota > Electryoneia > Electryoneales > Electryoneaceae > JAHLLH01. Next base: position 260,993 of record JAHLLH010000004.1, on the reverse strand, counting down.
GCTGACAATCTTCCGATGGTTGTGGCCGACCGGATTGGTCGCGAAGAAGCTGAAGAGATCAAGCAGTTTCCTTCCAGAGAGACCATCTGCAATCCAGCTGCCTTCACTCTGATCGATGTCCCACACCATGTGCATGCCATCGGTCAGCATGTGGCTGCCTAGGGTGGGTCGAACCTGGTCGAACTTTGGTATGTTGCTCATAACTACTCCATAAACAGGTTGATGAAACTCATCTGCCACACGAATGGACACTGAATCAACATGTTCAGGTTTGTCCGACCTGCCATGGGTGGAGCAACAATTTTCGAATTGACTTGGACATGGAAATCCCGCTGAAAAACTGAACCTACAGCGAAAAGTACTTGTGTCGACGTGAAGGGGCAAGGGGCAGAGAGATTACTCGTCTTCGTCCGGGTCAGGCTGCTCCTCGGCGGAGGCGTTGAGGTCGTAGAAGACCTGTCCGGCGGCGTACTCAGCTTCTTTCAATGAAGTCAACTTCATCAATTTCTGTACGAGGTTGTGCATCCGTTCGACCGCTTTCGGGATACGATCCGAGTGTTCCTGAAGCTTCTCGTCGAGGGCCGATTTCATCGCCGGTTTCAGGATCTGGTGTACGCCGGCAATAATCATCAGAGGATTGTTGAATTCGTGCGCAACGGAGATGGCGAGCTTCTGAGCGGTACGAAGTCGGTCTGCTTCAATTTCTGCCCGCTCAGCACGTTTCTGGTCCGTCAGGTCGATGATCATTCCCACTGTCCCCGCCGGTTCCCCATTCAGGTTGAAGTAGACGACGTGACGGATTTCTACGTGCCTGGTACTGCCGTCTGCAAAGGAGACATCCCGTTCGCAGCTCATCGGTTCAAGTGCATTTTCCGGGGTAATTTCCGGGCCACACAACGCTTTTGCGAGGCCTGAGTCCTTTAGGATTTCCTTGAGCGAGTTGCCGAGCACATCCTCTCGAATGGACTGGATGACGGTCTCGAACGCCATGTTACAGAGGGTGACCTTGTGGTCGAGGTCTTCAAAAAAGATAGGAGTGGGAATGGAATCGAGGAGGATCTGGAAAAATTCCAGTTGATCAGAAAGAAGATCAAGCCGATCACGCAGCTGCTGAACTTGTTCTTCAAGCCGCGCAAAATCTCGATCTGTCTTCGATTGTTTGTTCAGATCGACCACGTTCAAGCCATCCTGCTTCACCGACCCCTCCCCGGATCCGGTAGATGCTTCACCTGTGCGGGTAAAACGATCCACTATGGCACGAACTTCAGCTATATCAGCCCTTAAGGTACTCCGGGCGGTCTCTCGGCGCAAGCTTTACCTCCGCCCTGGACCAGCCTTTCGAATGAGCACCCGTTTGATTCGTCGATTGTCCGCAGATGCAATTCTGATGATCCACGGTCCGGCCTCAAGCGTTTCCCCAACCTTGGGAATACGCTCCAATCGATCCAGTATCAACCCGGCTACGGTATCGTAGTCGCCCTGGGGGAGAACAATCCCCCAGGCCTGCTTGACCTTATCAAGATAAGCGCGTCCCGGGACCAACCATGAGACGCTCGTCACTTGCTTACCGATTCCTTCACGAGGATCGTGCTCGTCCTCAATGTTCCCAACAAGCTGTTCGATCACATCTTCAAGCGAGATCACTCCAGCCGTGCCGCCATGCTCGTCAATCACAACTGCCAGCCCAGCCTGCCCTCGTCGGAAAGGCCCGAGGAACTTGGCAACAAAGGCTTGCTCAGGGATGAACATCGGTGGACGCATGATCGACTGAATGTCTTTGGGCTTATCAAGTAAGTCCTTGGCGAGCAGGATACCGACAATCTGGTCCAGCGATTCCTCGTAGATCGGAATACGACTCATGCCGCGTGAATGGACCAGCTTTTCCGCCTCCTCAATGGTCGCCCCGCTGGGCAGTGCAACCATGTCGACACGTGGAGTCATCACATCGTGCACCTTCTGCTCCCGCAACGAGACTACCTGATCGAGCAGCTCAATCTCCTCTTCGTCCAGTTCACCGCTACGGTAGAGTTCCCCCCAGAGACCGCGCAGCTCACCCAGGGTCACCGCAGCGGGTTCGTCACCATCGTTCTTCATCCCGAAAAGACGGAGGACCAGTTTACTTGCTCCTTGCGCGACAATGATGAGGGGATAGAGCAGGAAGTAGATGATGTAGAGCGGCCAGCCAACCATCATCGCCCACCGTTCCGGATGTTCTCGAGCGAGAGTCTTGGGCAGCACCTCACCTACAAGAAGCACCAGCATCGGGCTGAGGATTAAGATGGCTTCCAGCGAAAACCCCCACCGGACCATCAGCAATCCGGCGAGTGAACCATAGAGTACGCCGGCCAGATTGTTGCCGACAAGGGTGGTTGAAAAGAGTAGAGTGGGTCGGCTATAAAGCTTTTTCGCTACCGTGGCCCCACGTCGCTGGTGACGGGAATAGACCTCCATCGCCAGACGACCTGCGGCGGTGTAGGCCGTTTCGCTGCCGGAGAAGAAGGCACTTAGTACGAGAGAGACAATCAGCAGAATTTCTTCTGTGCTCATTGCACCACCCTCACCTCGGCACGTCCAGCAGTCGCTTCGGTCACCTCAGCGACCGCGTTTTCAACTCGTGATGCCAACATGGTCATCGGCAGGATCAATCCCTCTTCCGTGTAACGTGGTGCGGACACCTTCGCGTCCAGTTTTTCTGCAAGGGCATAGACCGCCCCAGCTCGATCATGCGGCACCTCCACCTCGATGGTGCCTGTAATCTCAATCGTTTTCCTGCGCGCCGCAGCAATCGCCGCTTCCGCCGCGCCGCCATAAGCACGGATCAGGCCGCCGACACCCAGCTTTGTGCCGCCATAGTAACGCACCACGCCTACCAGCACGCCCCAGAGGTCGGCGCCTTTGATGGCGTTCAGGATGGGTGGACCGGTCGAACCATGAGGTTCTCCATCGTCATCATAGCGCTCCTCCCCGTCGGGCGGGGGCGCGAGACGGCGTGCCGAACCAACATGAGTCGCATCGTAATACTGCTTGCGCCAAGCTGCGAGTTGCTCATCGGCAGCATCACCATCAGCAACCGGTACGGCGAAGGCGAGGAAGACACTCCCCTTCTCTTTCAGCTTCGCTTCGCCCGACGACCCAAGCGTATCGTATGCGTCCATCTGCGCTGCATCATCCATAACAGTTCGTAGAGGATGGCCAGAATGAGGTAGATCAGCAGCCTTTGCAGGAAGCTGCCCATCCGTTTCGCTGGCTTCGTCCTCTGCACGGGATCACTCCGTTGAACCATTCACGAAAGGAAAACCGGCCCCACTGTGCCGGGGCCGGTTGGCAAGATACAACATGGAAGGCGGTTTGGCAGGCTCTAACGATTGATCTGGATGAGGAACCCGTTCTGCTCACGAAGACGGTTTTCACGATCCTGCAAGAGGGTTTCGATCGTATCCAGGTCTTCCTGTTCGATGGTCCAGCCTGCACCACCGACCGTCTCCTCGATCTGCGATGGTTTCCGTGCCCCAACAATTGCGCTGGTCACCTCCGGGCGACGCAACACCCAGGCAATGGCGAGCTGGGCGACCGTCTTGTCGTACTTCTGGGCAATCGGACGCAACTTCTCGACAAAGTCGAGGTTGATCGAGAGGTTTGGCTCCTGGTATTCGCCCGCCTTCTGACGGAAATCCGTATCCTGCACCTTCTCCATCGAGAACGTGCCGGTCAGCAGACCGGACTGCATCGGGCTGTACGCGATCACCCCGGTCCCCTTTTCGGCGCACCACTGCAATTCCTCATCCTCGATGAAACGTCGCAACATGCTGTAGGGCGGCTGCAGGCTGGAGACATGGTGAATGGATTCAGCACGGTCGAGGTGGGAGGTCAGGAAGTTCGACACACCACCGTATCGCACTTTCCCCTCCTCGATCAGACGGCCGATCTCCTCCCAACCTTCTTCGATGTGCGGATCGTCATTCGGCCAGTGGATCTGGTAGAGGTCGATGAAGTCGGTGTTCAGGCGACGGAGGCTGTTTTCGCATTCACGACGAACACTACCGCGTGTCAGGTTGTCCCCCACCTCGCCCTTGTCGTCCCAGACAAGGCTGCACTTGGTGGCGACAATGACCTCGTCCCGATGCCCCTCAATCGCTTTCGCAACCAGCTCCTCGCTCCGTCCGAGGCCATAAATCGCTGCGGTATCGATCCAGTTGATGCCCAGCTCGAGCCCGCGACGGATCGCCGCGACCGCCTCGTCCGCCGGGGTATGCCCCCAACCGAACTTCCAATCGCCCCCCACCGCCCAGGCGCCAAATCCAACTTCTGTCAGGTGTAAATCCGAATTTCCAAGTTGACGAGTGATCATGAATGGGTTCTCTGGTTGTGGTTGTCTCAGCCGAACACACAACATGCTTCATCCGGCTTCTTTAGTCGATGATAATACTACTTTTTAACAAGAATGTTTCAGGTGTGCCGCAGCCTACCCACACTCTCCACACAATCCGAACAACAACACCTCATGCGACTCGAGTTTGAAACCGACGGGGGTGAGTTGGTGGAGGTTGCCGGGGCAGCCTTCGACCTCGAAGACTCGACCGCATTTTCGGCAACGGAAATGGTGGTGGTGACCTTTACCGGCGAGTTCATAGCGGGTTGGATCGCCGGGCAGGTGGACCGGGATGACGAGGCCCTCTTTTTCGAAGGAGGATAAGGATCGGTAGACGGTGGCGATGCCCAGCGAATCAACGTCCTGACGGGCTCGGGTAAGGACTTCCTGCGGACTCAGGGGACGGTCGGCGGATTCGAGGGCGCTCCGGATCGCTCCGCGTTGACGAGTATTGCGTTCCATGTTCGGCCTCCCTCACTTTACGTGGAGGCGGCGGACGGTACTACATCGGAACAACGACTGCCGTCGCCAGACACTAGCAAGGTACTCCATTCCATGAAGCTGCGTAAACTCCCAGTCACCATCCTCTCAGGTTTTCTCGGTGCGGGCAAGACGAGTGTTCTAAACCATATCCTGCCACGCCTGGATGGGAAACGTGTTGCCGTACTGGTCAACGACATGAGCGAGATCAGCATTGATGCCGACCTGCTGAAGCAGGGACATGCAACGGTGCTGCGTGGCGACGATCAGCTTGTAGAGCTGGCGAACGGTTGCATCTGCTGCACCCTGCGGGATGATTTTGTCGCCGAGGTGGGACGGCTCGCCGCGGAGGGGCAGTTCGACCATCTGCTGATCGAATCAACCGGCATCTCCGAACCCCTCCCGGTCGCAGCCGCGTTTTCGTTACCCCTGCATGGCGAGGCTCAATTGGGAGAGATTGCACGGATCGACACCATGGCGACCGTAGTCGATGCGGCTCGTTTCGCGGCAGACTTCAAGTCCGGGGATGAGTTGCGCACTCGCGCAATTGGGATCAGCGATGAGGATGACCGGTCGATTGCCGGGTTACTTGTCGACCAGATTGAAACCGCCGACCTGCTGCTGATCAACAAAACCGACCTGGTCAGCGGGGAGGATCTGGAACAACTCCGAGCCCTGCTGACCCAGCTCAACCCCGCCGCCGAGCAGCGTGTTACCACGTTTGGTGCTGTCGACCCAGACCGTTTGCTCGGTGCGGATGGCTTTGATTTGAAAGAGGCGATGAAGCATACCGGCTGGGCGGCGGCGCTGCGTGGCGAGGAACCTCCCGAAACAGAAGAGTACGGGATCAGCTCGCTGAGTTGGGAACGATCCGACCCGCTCCACCCGGGCCGTTTCTTCGAGCTGCTGCACACACCTTTGTGGGAGAACGTGCTGCGTTGCAAGGGGTTCCTCTACCTGGCAACACGTCCGAAACGTGCCGCTGTCTGGAGCCAGGCCGCCGATTCCGGTGTGCTCGAACCGGGCCAGAGCTGGCGCATGATAGGCAAACCGCCTGCGCAGAGGCTGGTGGTGATTGGGCAGGATATGGACCGGGAGGCGTTGATTGCTGCGCTTGACATCTGCCTCGTGCAGCAAGATGAGGGGGTGATGGACGATCCCTTTCCGAGGTGGGAGTAGGAAAGCAGCCTCGTTGTCAGAGGTGCTTCCTCACTTCGATCTTCGCAATAACTTGGAAGAGGCCTCCCCACCCCGAGAGACAAAGCGTGAATCTCTTGCCTTGATGGGGGTTCTCTGGTTAGTATTGGTTTCCTCATGAGAAAACCCCGGCTCGGTGGTCGGGATAGTGGATAGGAGATTACGATGGCTGCATCCGCGCGTGAAAAAATCCGGTTGGTATCGTCCGCCGGCACCGGCCACTTCTACACGACGTACAAGAACAAGCGGAACTCGACGGGCAAGATCGAGATGAAGAAGTACGATCCGACCATCCGCAAGCACGTAATGTACAAGGAGTCGAAGATCTAAGGCTTTTTGCCCTGGATAGAGACTGTAGCGCCCGGCCATGCCGGGCGTTTGTCGTTTCTGGTGAGATAGTGGGGTAGCCCGACTTGCTTGTCAAGTCGGGTTTAGTCATCAAGTGTAGGCCGGATTCTCCGAATCCGGCGAGGTCCGGCACCCGCCGGACGTTCCTTCTCGCGCCCAGGCGCGAAATACGAGCGATTCCACCCTCCAAACCTTTCTCTGCTGATATGCACGCTTGGGTGGCGGGGCACCCAAGCCACTTGAACAGGAGAGCCCGCAACCTTTCCCCCACCCACGCATCTCAGGGTATACGAGCTTCACATACAACGAACAAGGAGATACCCGTGGAACACGTTGGGGGATATGCCATCAAAACCACCACGCAGTTGGGGTTTGATGAAGCGATTGAGAAGGTGACCGCGCTGTTGAAGGACGAGGGCTTTGGCATCCTGACCGAGATCGATGTCACCGCCACCCTGAAGAAGAAGATTGACCTGGACTACAAACCCTACCGCATCCTGGGCGCCTGCAACCCGCCCTTCGCCCACCAGGGGCTGGAGACGGAGAATCTGCTTGGCGTCCTGCTGCCTTGCAATGTGGTGGTCTGGGATGATGGCGACCACCGTGTCGTGGCCGCAATGGACCCGAACATGATGCCGAAGCTTTTGGATAATCCAGCGATGAAGGAGCTCTCAAGCCAAGTCGCTGGCAAGCTTGAGAACGTCTTGGCAAAGCTAGGCTAAGTAGATCAATCCTGCGAGTCATGTTTTATTCATAAAAAAGCGGGTGCACACGATATGCACCCGCTTTTTTATCTCTTTTGACACTACAAAATATACCGCGACAAGTCCTCATCCTCGAGCATCGATTCGAGGGTGGCACGGACATCCTTGCGGGTGATGACGATCTTCTTCAGGCGTGGCGAAGGCAGCTTGAAGAGGACATCATCGAGCAGGGAGGTCATGACGGTATGGAGACGGCGTGCGCCGATGTTCTCCATCGTCTCGTTGAGCTGCTCGGCAAATTCCGCAATCGCCTTAATCGAATCCTTCTCAAACTCGAGGGTCGCTCCTTCTGTTCCGACCATGGCGACATACTGCTTGACCAAAGCGTTACGCGGTTCGGTCAAAATGCGGACAAACTCCTTCTTGCCGAGGTTTTTCATCTCGACACGGATCGGGAAACGTCCCTGCAATTCCGGGATCAGGTCCGAGGGACGGCTGACATGGAAGGCGCCCGCCGCGATGAAGAGGATGTGGTCAGTGTTGATCGGGCCGTACTTGGTCGTGACACGTGTCCCCTCGACAATCGGCAGGATATCACGCTGGACTCCCTCTCGGCTGACATCCGGACCACCACCCTCATCGCCGCCCGCAATCTTGTCGAGCTCATCGATGAAGATCATCCCCATCTCTTCAGTACGGTGCATCGCCTCAGTGACGACAGCATCCATATCCAGCAGACGGTCGATTTCTTCGGCAAAGAGCAGGCTGGCCGCTTCGCCGACCGTCACCCGCCGTTTCTTCTTCTTCCCGCCACCCATCATCGGGCCGAGCATCTCCTGCAGATTGATGCCCATTTCTTCCATGCCCATCGGGCCGAAGACCTGCAGCATCCCGCCGCCACGCTCGGACATCCTGATCTCGACCTCACGGTCCTCGAGCTTGCCCTCACGTAAGCGGGTCCGAAGTTTTTCACGCGTCCGCTGGTAACGCTCCTTCGCCGCTTCGGATACCTCCGGTGCAGGGGGTTCCGGGGTCTCGTCAGGCGTATCCTCGTCCCCACCCTCTTCCGCTCCGACCTGGGCATCCATCGCGGAAATGATGTCGCTCAGCACAGTGGCTCGCTCGGAGGTTGGTTTCTGCTTGGGTGGCGGGGGCAGCAGCAGGTCGAGCAATTGCTCCTCGACACGTTCCTCGGCCTCCTCCTCGACCATCGAGGTGTACTCGGATCGAACCTGCGCGACCGCTGATTCGACCAGGTCGCGGATCATCCCCTCGACATCACGTCCCACATACCCCACTTCGGTGTACTTGGACGCTTCGACTTTAACAAAAGGCGCGCCCGCCAAGCGAGCGAGGCGACGTGCGATTTCAGTCTTCCCGACACCGGTCGAACCGATCATCAGGATGTTGTTCGGCAGGATTTCGTCGCCAATTTCGCCTTCGACACGACGGCGACGCCAACGGTTACGCAGGGCAATCGCGACGGCACGTTTCGCCTCATCCTGGCCGATAATGTATTGGTCGAGTTCGCGTACGATCTGACGGGGGGTCAGGTCAAAGATGCTCTTCTTCACAGCTTGATTACCTGCAAATTGTCGTTGGTGTAGACACAAATTTCGGCGGCGATCTGGAGGCCTTCGATCACGATGGACTGAGCGTCCATCGCCTTCCCGTGACGGACCATCGCGCGAGCTGCCGCAGTCGCATAGGGTGCGCCGCTACCAATGGCGAGGATGCCATCATCCGGCTCGATCACATCGCCCTGTCCGCTGATGAGAAACAGTTCTTTGCGTGTCGCGACGACCAGCAGCGCCTCCAGGCGACGCAGCGCACGGTCCATGCGCCACTCTTTCGCCAGCTCGACGGCAGCACGTCGGATGTCACGAGGGTGAATCCGTAGCTTTTCCTCGAAGCGGTCAAAGAGGGTGAGCGCATCCGCGACCCCGCCCGCAAACCCAACCGCAACCTTGCCATCGGCGAGGGTACGCAGCTTGTCGGCGGTTGCCTTCATGATCGTATCGTCAAAACTCACCTGCCCATCGGCCCCGATCGCGCACTGGTTTTTGTGACGGACCGCGAGGACGGTGGTGCTGCGGCGCACCGCAGGCATGCCATTGTTCTGTTTCACGAAAAGGTCTCCTCTAAAGATGGAGCAAGGTAGGCATGGACAGGCCTGAAAAACAGGCTGCCCGAAGGCGTGTTGGGGCTCCCTGCACCCCAACCGCCCTCGGGCAGTTTATCCTGGAAGCTCTTCAAGCTAAATCGAGAAGGGGATTGAGTCAAGTGGGGGGCTATTGCATGAAAACGATCTTTCGTTGCGCTATCAACTTTTGTCCATCAGTCCACCGAACGAAATAGACCCCGGACACGAGTTGTTTTTTAGGCATGTAGGTTACCGAATTTGCCCCTGGTATCAGGTTGAATTCCACGCAATCGACTTGCTGTCCAATTAGATTGTAGAGCGATGCTGTGTATAACCCTGGAACCAATACTTCAAGGCTAAACTGAATCGAGGCGTTGAAAGGGTTTGGATAGGCATTTACCAGTGTGAACGCGCTGGGAATTACATCCTGCCTTGGGTCCATAACTTCGTTCTCAACACCAGCAACAGATCCATCAGGCCTGATCTTGAAGTGGAGGTAAAAATCATCATATCCATGACGTCGTAGTGCGATTGCGATCGAATTATCCGCAAGACCTGCACCAGTCAAGAAGCCAAAGGAGAGCAAAGTTTGCATAACTGTTATCGATCTACCCCAGTCATTCATCCCTTCACTGTTCCATTTGCTTGAGACAACGTAGCTAATCACGGGGTCGTTCTGGTGCCTGGAATTAACCGACATTGATGTCAGACTGTCACGGTCCGCGAAAAGTGGCGATCTAAAAACAGTATTGAGCAAACGGGTGGTATCTACCTGTGTTAAGGCTTCATCCAAGACGGGTGATCCATCAGGCTGAAGCCAATACAAGTAGGCACCACTCTGGGCGTAAAAGACTCTCTGTACATTTTCACCTGCAGTCAAAACAGAATTACTCGGTTTTGGCGCAACCAATCCGAGATAGTGGTGTTCCAGATCCAGATCCCAGTGCAACGAGTGATCTGCATATTCTCGTTGGTAATCCGACCAGGATGAATAAAAGAGACTACCATCCTGCAATCCATGGATATCGATATCGCCAAAGCTTAAAAAATCTCTCTCGCCGATGATCTTTGGGGGATCGACTTCATCACCATTCACATCCAGCCAGATTCGCTTCCATCGTTGAATCGGGTAGAGCCCGCTACGATCCCACCAAGCAACGACAAATCCGCCGTAAATGTCCGTACCAAATCCACACCGTGAATCGATTTCGATATCATCTGTAGCTACAACGTAGTCTGTCGTTCGTTTCTGGGTGCCGTCCCCATTAACTCCGTTCACCGTAGTGCTTGTGGCGACATCTGTCAGCATGATCGCCCAGATGCCACCATTTCGGTCGCCAATGGTCTGTTTACTGGCTGCACCATCAATCATCTGATGACCGGGTGCTTCGCTCAGGACTGCACCCGTTGGGCCAAAGAGGCGTTCGCCATCGGGGCTGAACCTCTGTGCGTAAACATCAATCCCGGTTTCAGGGTGAATCGTGTAGTTGGTAAAGCAAACAATCACACCGCCATCCGAAGTCGAGTCGGCCCCCATGAAGGATGCAGCGTAGTCGAGGGAATCGGGGAACATCCGAAGCCCATACTCGCCCCACAAGCGATAGCCCAGACTATCGAACTTCTGGACGCGACAGCCCAGACCACTTGCATCGTACACAGAGTAGAACCCGCCCTCGTGATCCGCTACCACCTGCCAGCGTCCAACACCACTTATCCCACCTTCCACAAGGGGAACACCCTCAGCGGACCATTGGGCGGAGGTGATGGCTGAACAGAGCAGTACGACAAGGAAGGAAAGCAAGAAGTGAAGAACAGGGCGTTTCATTGGGGACCTCTGATTCACTCAAACAACCTACACCCGCTTTAAACTGGTGGCAAGCCTTTGGCCAACGAAGGTAGGCGTTCCGTCCGGTCTATCGTGAAGTGGAGACCTGATGTGTGGCACGGTGTGGAAGGGTACAACCTTACTTACGCTTTTCAGAAACCCGGCTTGCAAGCCAAGCCGGGGCACGTTTAATCAAGCTTCACCATTCTGCCGGACATAAGAAACCCGGGCAACAAGATTGCCCGGGCCAGATAATCTCAAACAGAAGCCAGCTTACATCCCGAAGATCGCTCGTAGGGCGAGGAAGATGCCGGCGGTCAGGATAGCTGCGATGGGCAGGGTGATCAGCCAGGAGAAGGCGATCGAACGGACCACCTTGAAGTTCAAGGCGTCGAAGCCCTGGGCGAAGCCGACACCGAGGACCGCACCGACAAGGGTGTGGGTGGTCGACACCGGAATACCCATCTTCGAGGCGATCAGGACGACGGTCGCGGCAGCAAATTCAGCCGAGAAGCCACGAGTCGGGGTGATCTCTGTGATGTTTTTGCCGACGGTCTGCATCACTTTGTAGCCGTAACTCAGCAAGCCGGTCAGGATGCCGGCGCCGCCGAGGAAGAGGATCCAGAAGGGGACCGGTACTTCCAGCGCGACAATGCCCGCCTGGATGGTAGCGATCACCGCCGCAACCGGGCCGATGGCATTCGCAACATCGTTTGCACCGTGTGCAAAGGCAACATAGCAGGCTGTCAGCAGCTGCAGAATCATGAAGACACGTTCCACCTTGCGGACGTCACGCCCTTCCATGTTCAATCGCCGGACGATGATCGAGATGGTGATAAAACCAATCAGCGCCGCCCCGAGCGTGATCATCCACAGCTGCAGGGTCGTCACATGAATGTGAAGATTCTTCAACCCCTTGAAGATCATCGAGATCGCAATGATCCCAATAGTAAGGGCGCCAAACAAGGGCGCCCAGATCTTCACCGATAAGACGGGGTCCTTCGCATTCAAAATGGAACGGCGAATCAGGCTGAACATCAGGTAACTGATCAAGCCGCCCAGTAGCGGGGAGACGACCCAGCTCAGGACGATCTGGATGACCTTGTCCCAGTTGACCGCCTGGACCCCGTACACCAGCAGGGCGAACCCGACAATCGCGCCGACAATTGAGTGGGTCGTGGAAACCGGCATGCCGAAGAGGGTCGCACCGTGCAGCCAGAGCGCCGCTGCAAGCAGCGCGGCCACCATCCCGAGGATCAGCAGGTTCGGATCGTTCATGAACAGATCCGTATTGACAATCCCCTTACGGACCGTCTCTGTCACCGATCCCCCGGCAAAGACACAGCCGGAAAAGTTAAACACACCGGCGATAACAACCGCCTGTTTGTGGGAGATGGTGCCCGACCCCACACTGGTCGCCATAGCGTTGGCCACATCGTTGGCACCGATGGTCCACGCCATGTAGATCCCGAAGCCAACCGCCATCATGGCCAGGGCGATCATGTTCGGATCTGTCGTGTTCAGAAAAGAGGAGAGAAAATCCATGTCCTCACTCGAGAGTTACTCTGCGATCATCAGTCGCAGGTAGTCCGACATGCTTTCCGCATGATTCGCCAATTTGCCAAGTGCAGTAATCACCTGCATCAGCACGTAGGAATCGACAAACGCCCATTCCCTTTCGTCCTGCTGAAGGAGGGTTTTCAGGAGACGGTACTGGTGTTTGTCTGCTTTCCACTCGAGGTGGCCAACTTCCTTCGCCGTATCGCGCATCTTGGTTGCGACATCGCCCTTGAAGCCATGCTGACGCAGCTCCTCGATCTTGCGGGTCATCTTCGCGACTTGCTGTGCGGAATTCACCGCGTGCACAGCCATGTGATGCAGCTCGTCCCGGCATTTCCGGTTGCCGCAATCCTCCGGCAGATGCAGCTTGCGGATGGAAAGCATCATCGCGAGATCTTCGGTCTTGTCCGCGAGGGAATCCTGTTCACGTAGGAAGGCGAGGAAGTCGATGCGCGAAACAGGAAGCAAGAGGTCGCGCGGCAGGTTGTCACGGATGGAATTCTTGATCTCGTCTGCTTCGTGCTCGAGGCGGAAAATATCATGGGATAATTCCTCCACCTTGTCTGCTTTTCCTTCCATCGCCGCATCGACAATGGTAGGAATCAAGTCGACACACTCCATCACTTTGTCAAGATGGACAAGCAATGCATCGAAGGGTGAAGGGGCCCCAAGCAGCTTACTCAGGATGTTCATCTACTGCCTCCGTTTGGATGGCGAGTTTATTACTGCCCGGTTAGGTTTGTGTTAATCTTACGACAATTCCACCCCGGCAACCACCTCGAGGAGGTGGGAATCAACCATGTTGACGCCATCTCGATCCCATGCCTGTCACAAGGCCGAGACCGATCATGGTGGTCATCATACTGGACCCGCCATAACTGAACAAGGGTAAGGGCAATCCGGTTACCGGCATAATCCCAGTCGTCATGCCCACATTCACAATCACCTGAAAAGCAAGAATCGATCCGACCCCGACAGTCACCAGACTCGAGAAGGGGTTCGCAACCTTTTTTGCCAACATCAATAAACGCACAATCAGCAACCAGAAGAGGAACAGAGCGACTACCGCCCCGAAGAAACCGAGTTCTTCGCCGACGACGGAAAAAATAAAGTCAGTCTGCTGCTCAGGCAGGAACCCACCCTGGGTCTGACTGCCCTCGAGATATCCCTTCCCCCAGAACCGTCCCGACCCAATCGCCACCTTGGACTGGATCAATTGGTAGCCCGATCCAAGCGGATCGGCCTCCGGGTTGAGGAAGGCGGTCAATCGTTGCCGCTGGTAGGGTTGCAAATGCCCGAGCAGAGTCGGAGTGAATGCGCCGATCACACCCACAACTGTCCCCCAGATCAAGCCGAGTGGCAAGCGAATACCAGACACATAGGCGAAGAGAATCAGCATCCCGATAACAGCGACCAGCGAATAGGGATTGATGCTTGCGACCATCACCGCCACAGGCGAGAGGATCAGCACCATTGCGATCAAGGGAATCCCTCCCCAAAAAGCCATCGCCCCTGCGATCACTGGGATAACCAGCGAGGTACCGAGGTCGGGCTCAATCGCGATCAGCAGGAAAGGAAGCGCCGCAATAACCGCGAGGTAGAGGATATTCTTCAGTTGGCTTAAGTCATTTCGACGGTCCGAAAGGAACCGCGCCAATGCCAGGACCGTAGTCAATTTCGCCAACTCAGAGGGCTGGATATGAAACGCCCCCAACCCCAGCCATCGTCCGGTTGGTCCGGTACCGACGAACAACACCAGCAGCAGCAAAAGCAGGCTGCCGATATAGGCGACATAGGCGAAGGCGAAGACGACACGGTCTGGCAGGAAGGCCGCCCCGGTGAAGAGCATCAAGCTGATACCGATATAGAGGAGCTGACGGTTGAAAACCGAGAAGTCCTGGCTGTGGGTCGCGCTGAAGAGCACGGTTGCCCCCATCCCGAGCAGGAAGAGGATCAACAGAGGTAGCACCCATTCGACTTCACGCCGTCCCAGCCTCATTCGGTCGGCCCCTCCGGTTGCAGCTGCGCCTGAGCTCGTCTCCGATCCGCAATGATCTTCCAACGGTAGCGTTGCCAGGTTTCGTCATCAAGTCCAAGGTGCTGACGGATCAACTTCATCGCAATCGGTGCCGCAGCGGTGGAGCCGTGCTCTCCATGTTCCACAACCACCGCCACCGCAATTTCCGGATTCTCGAAGGGGGCAAAGGCAATAAAGAGGGCATGGTCCTCGCCCTGCGAGTTCTGAGAGGTACCCGTTTTCCCTGCCACATGCATCCGTGGATCGTACAGCCAGTGCGCGGTTCCGTGCGACCCCTCGGTCACTAATAGCATATCATCGCGTACGAGGGTCAGAATCTCCGGATCAAAACCGGTTTCATGCCGTTCCGGTTCCTCTGATGGAATGACCGTACCATCAGGTTGTTTAACTTCTCGCACGAGATGCGGAGTCAGCCACCAGCCACCATTGGCGAGAGCCGCGGCGAAGACTGCCGACTGCAGCGGAGTCACCAACACATCGCCCTGACCGATAGAAATGTTAAAAAGGTGACCACTGGTCCATCGATTCTCGCCGTAGCGGCGGTCCATGAAATCACGGCCGGGCAGCAGCCCTGAGCTCTCGTGTGGCAGATCAATCCCGGTCACCTGCCCAAAGCCAAAGTGGCTGATCTGATCGTGGAACTTGTCGATCCCCATCTTGTTGCCGAGCAGGTAGTAGAAGATATCGCAAGAGGCTTCGATCGAAAGCTCGTGGTCTACCTCGCCATGCCCGCCACGATTCCAGCAGCGGAAGGGTCGCCGCCCGAGCTGATACACGCCGTTGCATGTCACCTTCCAGGAGGTGGTGATGGTTTCTGTCTGCAACCCAGCCGTCAGTACTGACATTTTGAAGATTGAACCGGGCGGATATAGCCCTTGTACAGCTCGATGCAACAAGGGCGTATTTTCATCTTCCTGCAACTGCCGCCAGTTGTCTGGAGTCAGCAACCCAGCGAAGGTTTCCGGTGGGTAATCGGGCTTACTGGCAATGGCGAGCACCTCGCCTGTTTGAGGCTCCAGCGCGACCACCGCACCGGCCTGCTCGCCCAGCAGTTCTTCTGCACGTAGCTGCAGGTCGAGGTCGATAGTTAAGACCAGGTCGCTACCGGACTCAGGCGGGATCGGCTTCACTCCGGACAGCGGACCGACCACTCGCCCGAGCGCATCCACCTCGAGGTACTCGACTCCCTTGCGACCCATTAAAACATCGTTCCACTGTTCCTCGAGACCCGCAAGACCGACAATATCCCCCGACTGCTGGTTGGGATACTTCTCCTTCGCCTCTTCCTTCAACTCCCCGATATGGCCCAACGTGTGCGGCGCCACCGGTGTCGGGTAGGCCCGTTTCGATTCCACCCGAAACATGATCCCCGGCATCCGTGCACGCCGTTCCTCGAGCGAAGCGAGTGTCGGGAAGTCGAGATCACGCATGATTCTGACCGGGGTGTAACGGTTCTTCGGAATCCGATGCAAACGGCGGTTGAACTCTTCCTCGTCAAGACCGGTCAACGCGAGCAATGTGTCACGTGTCTGATCGTTCTGATCGAGCATCTGCGGGACAGCGAGAAGAGTGTACGAGGGATAATTGTCTACCATCAGGCGACCGTTCCGGTCGAGCATCAGGCCACGAAGAGGGGGCTTTTCAAGGATGCGAACACGGTTCGTTTCCGACTGCTTCAGGTACATCTCCGAGTGGACCAGCTGGAGACGGGCCAGACGGATGACGAGAACGCCAAACAGCGATGAGATGAGGACACCCACCGCGAGGAGACGCGAGAGGTCGAATCGACGCGGGCCGTTCAATCGAGCCGCACCCCGCCCCGCCGTTCATACAGGGGGCTAATGGCCCAGAACATGCCGATCACCCAGGTGTAGAGCGCTGTGGGAACAGCCTGGCGCATGAGGACGGCAAGCAAGCCTGCTTGGGTGCCAAGCGTGTAGATGTACATGAATAGAATGGCCCAGACCACAGTGGCCACTCCACTTGCGACCGCCCAACGGCCCACCGACATGGGAACATCGGAATAAAAAACTTTGCCGATCAGGAACCCGACTATACTGAAGCTGAAGGATGACAACCCGAGGAAACCAGTACTCAGCAGGTCCACACCCAACCCGACAAGGAAACCGGCGATCACCCCGAAATAGGGGCCACGTCTAGCTGCAGTAAAGGCAAGCACGAGAACCGGCACATTGGGACGGATAATTCCGATGGCGAGGTAGGGAATCACCGATGCCTGGAGCAACACCGCCACAACAAGCGCAATAATCAAGGTCCGTGTCCGGTTCATCGGCTGCCTCCTCGCGGAAGCAGAATAAAAACTTCTTCCAGCCGTGAGAAACGGACATAAGGATCAATGTGGACGCTTAGGAAGAGGCCTTCCTGACGTTTCACCCTTGTTACCACCCCAACCGGAATACCCCCGGGAATCACCCCGCCAAGGCCGCTGGTCACCACACGGTCCCCCGCCTTGACATCGAGGTTGCGCGGCACTTCGGTCAGCTCGAGCGATTCGCCACCCGCCCAGCGAACGATGCCATCCACACGGCTGCGTTCAACACGGGCGCTCGCCGCAAAGTTGCGGTCAATCGCGAGCAGGGCTACCGATGAGGAGCGATCACTGCGGTGGATGATTCCAGCCAGTCCATCAGCGGTCACCACTGCTTGGCCGATCTTGACACTGTCCCGCCGTCCCTTGTCCAGCAAGAGACTGGTCAGGGTGATGGTCGGGTCGCGTGCGATCACTTCACTGGCGAGGTAGGTAAACTCGGGACGGTCACGGAAACCGAGCAACTTGCGGAGACGGACATTTTCTAGCATCGCGTCCCGCCAGTCGTTCTGTTCGCCAGAGAGTTCGACCACCTTGGCACGCAACTCAGCGTTTTCGCCCCATAATTCGACGCTGCGCGGGATGATGGTCAGGGGTGCGGTAATAAACGAGAGGGTCTTACCCATCCCACCTCGGAAGGTATCCGCTGCGGGATGACTGGAAGAATTCATCAGCACCAGCGAAATGAGTAGCGCGAGAATCAGCGCTACCCAGTCACGCAGGGCGGCAAGCAAGGCCAACAGGTTCATCGTGCCCCGAGGAAGGGTTACTCTAAACGTGCGACGAAAACGTCCGGTCAGTTCTTCAGCAGGACCGGTTCGTACCGTTCAAAATTGTCGAGGACCACACCGGTGCCACGGACCACGCAGGTCAACGGATCTTCCGCGAGGTTGATCGGCAACGAGGTTTCGTCACGCAGACGTTGATCCAGCCCACGTAACAGAGCGCCACCACCGGTGAGGATGATGCCACGGTCTCGAATATCAGCGGACAGCATCGGGGGTGTCCGCTCGAGGGCGAGCTTGACAGCATCCACAATCTGCCCGACCGGTTCGGCAATCGCTTCGCGGATTTCGACCGAGTTGATCTCGATGGCTTTCGGGATGCCGGCGACAAGGTCACGGCCCTTGGCGATCATCGACAGTTCCTGCTCGAGCGGAACTGCGGAGCCAACCTTCTGCTTGATCTCTTCCGCCATCCGTTCGCCGATCAACAGGTTGTAGTTGCGACGCATGAACTGGACGATTACATCGTCCATCTCGTCGCCACCTACACGGATCGAGGTATCGTTGACGATACCCGAAAGCGAGATGATCGCGATTTCGGTGGTGCCACCGCCGATGTCAATGACCATCGACCCGACCGCTTCGCTGACCGGCAGGCCGACACCCAGCGCCGCCGCCATCGGCTCGGCAATAAGGTGTACCTCACGGCAACCCGCGTGCTCGGCCGCATCACGAATGATGCGTTTCTCCGATTTGGTCACTCCGGAGGGGACGCAGACAATCGCGCGGGGCCGGATCAGACGATTCTTCACCACACGCCGGAGCAGGCTGCGGATCATGATTTCCGCGACCTCGTCATCATCGATGACACCGTGACGCATGGGTCGGATCACTTCGATCTGCCCGTGGGTCTTGCCCATCATTTCACGGGCCTCACGCCCGATTGCAACCACCTTGCCGTCATCCTTACGGATGGCAACGACAGACGGCTCACGGACCACAATGCCTTTTCCCTTGACATAGACAAGGGTGTTGGCCGTGCCGAGGTCCATGGCAATATCGCTGGTAAAGAAGGATCCGAAGCTAAAGAGGGACATCCAGAGGTCTCCGCCTAAACCCCGGTTAATCCGGGGGTTACGGTCAAGCCTGACATAACGGTACCGTTCGGATGCGAAGGTAGGCACGAAATGCCTGTCAATCAAGCGCTTCCGGGGGGTTTGGGAGATGTTTGGTCTGCTGATGTGACATTATTGTGTCGTATCCCGTAATCGCATACCTTCTCAGTATGGAATCTATTATCAATCCGGGGGGGCGACAATGAAGTTTCAATGCTTCCATCAATGTCGAATCACTGTTCTGCTGCTCTCCATCCTCTTTGTCCTCGTGGTTCCATTTTCAGCCTCCCCGCAATCATGGGAAGAAATATCGATTCCGGGTGGCTACCCAGATATGATTTACCAGAGTCCGAGTAACCCGGAAAAGCTCTTGATTTTTGGCCGTAGGGGATTTTGGGGCTCAACGGATGGCGGGGAAAACTTCACGTTGTACAACGACTCTCTTCACTATGCGATGCTGCCGCTCTTTACTTCATCCTACGCACATCCGGACACGCTGCTCACGCTTTCCTTCAGAAATAATGGAGTCCTCTACCTTTCGCCAGATGCAGGGGTAAGCTGGGAAGAACATCCTGTTTCTGTTGATACCGTCGGGTATTTCAACGGTGGTCCCGTCATGGCGCCCTGGAACAGTACGATTTACCTGCCCACGAATGAGGGACTTTTCGTCTCAACAAACCTGGGGGACAGTTGGTCTTCATTTCCCAATTTTCTCTCCTGCAATGCGGTCTGCTTCCACCCAACATCCCCTCAAATCATCTACGTGTCCGGGCAATATGTTGAAGAATCATCCGGGGTTTTTGCTTCCTATGATCAAGGTCTGTCCTGGCAACTGATCTACGACGCACTGCCTCGTGAGCTGACGATCCATCCTGAGCATCCGTCTCAAATCCTTGCGACGTTTCTTGATTATTCGCACCCTCCAAGTAATCGAGTTTATCATATCTCTCCCGATGGCGGGAACGAATGGACTATACTCGAAACCGATGGTGCAATCGTCACGTACGCTCATGACGGTACTCTGCACAAATACAGTCTGGAAAACCCATCGAGAAGTATTGATGCAGGGCAGACATGGACCCCTCTCTTTGCAGAAGGAGGTTCCTGGCCATTAGCAAGCACCTCCATGGACCCGACACCTTTCCCCGCATTTGCCCATCCAACCCAAAGTGATGCGTTGTACTGTTTCCGATCCGGCCTCTTGTTCCGCACGACAAACGGTGGACTGGATTGGGAACGCATCGGGGAGGGTTATACGGAAGCAACGCTTCTCTCGCTCACAATTCATCCTGCTCAACCTGGTACCCTGTTTGTTACCAATAAAGTTTCGGGTTTATGGAAAAGCGAGGATCATGCTGAAAGCTGGTCCCATGTCACGCCGACGACATGGCGGCGGTACCTTATCAGTTGGCAGAATCCAGCTATCCACCACCGTTGGGGTGTGTGGGGAAATGAAGAGGTTGGTATTCTGAACCGGCTTGAACGTTCTGTAGACGGCGGCGAGACCTGGCAAGATATCATCGCAGATCAATTCGGTTCACGTACCAGCTTTGAACTCTATTCCTTTTGGATGTCGGGCCCTGATGCGGATACCCTCTTGGTATCGTTTGAGCATCTCCAGTCCGATGATTATCCGAACAGCTACTATTCAACCGATGCGGGGGAGAATTGGTCACCTTTGAACCAAATTCGATCGCGGTATGGTTCCTTCATTCCCGATCCGACCAACACTCAATGTCTCTATTTCCAGAATGAACGCTTCAGCACGCTATACCGAAGCGACGACGGGGGCTTGAACTACACTCAAATCCAGGATGATTTTCAGGCACGTAATCTTTACGTCCATCCCGTGACAGGAGATTTGTACGGAATCGAAGACGATGCCCTAATCTTGTCGTCTGTTGATCATGGGGAAACGTTCAACACTGAACCATCACCTGCTGATTATGTTTATTGTGCCACCTACTACCCCACTTCACCGTCCGCTATCCTTGCAGCAACATCAGATGGCATTCAATACAGCGTCGACATGGGGGTGAACTGGAGAACCATCCATGCAGGCCTCACAGGGGGATCGTCATTCATTCAGGTGAATAATGACCTGGAAGTGTATCGCGGCACTGGAGGAGGCAAATTGTGGAAAGGGACCGATGCCATCTTTTTGGATGTACCACACGAATCTCAATCCCTGCCTGATCCTCTCCACATCCTCAGCACGGCTCCGAACCCCTTCAACGGGCAAACCCGGATCACCTATACCATCCCCCAAGCGGGGCAGGTCACCCTTCAGGTCTTTGATCTGCTGGGACGTGAAGTGACCCGTCTCGACCAACCGCATCAATCCGCCGGTCAGCACAGCACCACCTGGAACACCTCATCGCTCGGATTGGCTAGCGGGACCTACATCCTCCGTCTTACCCAAGGCGAGCAGCAGGTGTCAACGAGAGCGGTGCTGGTGAAGTAGCGACTTGGAGGTGAAGCATCCAGACAGTTTAACTTTTCATTCGAGCAGTACCCTGAGGACCATCAGTGTGCTTAGCGATGACCGCTGTACACATCACCCTCGCGAAACGAAAAGTAAAACTGTCTGGAACCGATCCACCTTACGCATGCCTGAAGTGACGGCGGCCGGTGAGGACCATGGTTACTCCGGCCTCGTCAGCAGCGGCGATCACTTCATCGTCACGCACGCTTCCGCCGGGCTGGATGACGGCGGTTGCTCCAGCATTCACGGCAGCCATCAGGCCATCCGGGAAGGGGAAGAAGGCATCGCTGGCGAGGATGGAATCAGCAAGGTCGATCTGCGCATCGGCTGCCTTCATCGCCGCCACCTGGACCGCATCGACACGGCTCATCTGCCCCGCACCGAGGCCGAGGGTCGCGCCTTCACGTGCGAAGAGGACCGCATTGGACTTGACATACTTGCAGACGATCCAGCCGAATTTCAGGGAACGCCATTCCGATTCGGTCGGCTGACGTTTGGTCACCACCTTCAGCTCATCCAGTTCCGGGAAGCCAGCGTCACGATCTTGCACCAGCACGCCACCGGCGACACGACGGATATCCCACCCAAAGGGCTTCGCCGCTTCTTTCGGGGCGACCAAGAGACGGCGGTTCTTTTTCTTTTTCAGCAATTCCAGCGCATCGTCGGTGTAGCTCGGCGCAACAATCACTTCGGTAAAGGCTTTGTCGATCTGCTGAGCGGTTTCGAGGTCGCACGGACGGTTCATGCCGACGATACCGCCGAAGGCGCTCAGCGGATCACAGGCACGTGCCATCGCTTCCGCCTCGGCGATGGTCCCGCCGATGGCAACGCCGGAGGGTGTCGTATGCTTGAGGATGGCCACGGCGGGCTCATCGAACTCGTACGGCATGCTCAGCGCGATGTCGGCATCGATCAGGTTGTTGAAGGAGAGTTCCTTGCCGTGCAACTGCTCGCAGGCGGCAACACCGAGCTGCTCCTCACCCTGCATCCGGTAGAAAGCCGCACCCTGGTGGGGGTTCTCGCCGTAACGCAACGACTGCTGCTTGGTCAGGTTGATGCGGACGGTCTCGGGGAAAGCGTTGTCTTTATCAGAGACTGTCTCGACCTGCGAAGCGAACCAGTCGGCGATGGCACGATCATAACTGGCGGTGTGCTCAAAGGCCTTCGCCGCGAGGGTGCGGAGAGTGGTGTCACGCAAACCGCCCTGCTGCTGGATTTCGGCGAGCACGAGGGCATACTGGTCGGGGCTGGTGACCACGGCAACCGCAGCGTGGTTCTTGGCGGCGGCACGGATCATCCCGGGACCACCGATGTCAATCGCCTCGATCGCCTGCTGGAAGGTGACCCCCTCATTGGCGACGGTTTTCTCGAACTGGTAGAGATTGACGACGACCAGATCGATCTGATCGATCCCCTGCTCAGTAGCCTGCGCAGCATCGTCCCCGTTGCCCCTGCGCATCAGAATGCCACCGTGGATTTTGGGATGAAGCGTCTTAACTCGTCCCCCGAAAATTTCCGGAAAGCCGGTCGCTTTCGAGACCTCGACAAAAGGAATACCAGCTTCGGCGAGCGCCTTGCCGGTACCGCCTGTGGAAAGAATCTCGACTCCCGCATCGGCAAGAGGTTTGGCGAAATCGGTCAGGCCGGACTTGTCGGTCACCGACATCAAGGCACGTTTGATCGGAACAATGGCGCTCATGGCATCCCCAGGGTTGGATCTGGTTGACCCCGTCCCAGACAGGAGTTCGAGAGGTGCCCGGGCGGGTGAGGTTGTGATGGCGGGAACCTACTGCCGAAGGATGTCCCGCGCAAGATCGGAGGGGGTCTCTCAGCGGCAGTTTTAGATAAGTTGCTGCCTATGTCATCCCGGACTTGATCCGGGATCCAGCCGAGGATGACCAGGCGAGGGGCGTCAGGTTCCTTGACATGGGATGCAGGGTTCGTCCTGCAGTTACCACCCCCGAATTGTCGAGGCTGCAAAAGGGCCTACGGTTCAGCTTCGTATATGCAGCTGATAGCTGGTTCCCGGGTCAAGCCCGGGATGACACCTCAAGGTCAAACCTCAGAATTCATATCGAATCCCGAGCACCCAAAACTGCCTGAACTGGAGGGCTGTTTCGCGGACACCATTCTCCTTGTAGATGTAATCCGCAACATTGAGATGATCGTCAATGTTCTGGATCTCGAGATAATAGATCAGAGCAGATCGTCCAAAATAGTGCTTGCTGTCGGCACGGATATCCCAGCGGCTGTAGGTGGGATAACGTTCGCTGTTGTGTGCACCCTCCTCCCAATGGCCCTCGTAGATCGGTTCCGGCGACTCTTCACCCTCAGCGTACCAGATTTGCGTTGTATGGGGCCGCCCGCTCATCAAGCGGTACCGGCTCGAGAAGGTCACCTCATCGCCGTTGATCGGTACCACATAGAGCCACCAACCCCAGGGGCGAGTGACAAAGGAACGGTAGCCTTTGTTGGTGATCAGCGAGGTCTTGTAGCCGAGGGTGGCGGTGGCGACGTGACGGTAATCGAAGTCAGATGGGTACTCCCCATAGGCCGGGTCATCCGCTTCCGCCTTGCCATAGGAGTAGCTGAGGGTGCCGTACCAACGGTCCGCCAGTTTCTGCTGGGCAAACAATTCAAGACCCCACGCCTCTTTTGTCGCCTCCTTCAACCAACGGTCACTCTGGTACATCCTGTTGTCGGTCTGCTCACGGACCACATCCTCCTCACGCACCAGCAGATTGGTGTAGTCCTTATGGAAGGCTTCGATTGTGAGCAGTGAGGAGCTACGTGGTTGGTATGAAAAGCCAGCAACAATCTGGTCGGCACGTGCATGAGGAAGCGTCTTGTTGTAAGCCTGACCCGCTTTGTTCATATAAACCGAGGGATCGTGCGACTGGTAGTAGTGGCCGTATGCCATGCTGACCGCCCACCGTGGTCGAAAGGACCAACTGGCGGAAAACCGGGGAGCGAGGGTAACTTGTTCAGCGTAGTCGAAGGCATCGAGTCGTCCTCCGCCGGTCAAGGTGATGTCTCGGGTCGGTCGCCACGTGAATTGCAGGTAGGAGGCGATTTTCAGGCCGGTTTCGTCCACTTTTTCACGCTGGTCGTCGTACTGGAAAACATCCGGATCGTTGTCCGCATCACCGCCGAGAACATCGTCATTGTAGAGGATCGAATCACCTTCTGTGTAGAAGGTGTACTCGTAGCGGAAGGGCTTCAGGCTGAGGCCAGCGGCCCACTGGTCGTGTTGAAGAAGATTCCCATTCCAGTGCAGGTGCACCTGGTCCTGAGTGGTGGCTCGTCGACTCTTCGTGGTAGTCCGTGAATGGACAGTCCCCGCGTTGTCGGTCTCATTGGCAATGAATTCCCATTCCGACATTGCCGTAGAACGTCCCACAACCAGATCGCTGAAACCATTGCCCCAGACACTTCGCAAGCGTGCGCCGGTCATCATGCGCCGGGTATGTAAGATCAGACCATCCCATTTTCCATCCTCATCATCGCTGGGCTGTTCACGGTCATCCACCTCATCCTCGAGCAGTAAAGTGTTGATGGCGAGGTGGTGACGAGGCGAGAAATCCCAAGTCACCTTCGCCTGACCATTCCAGTAGTCTGGCCAGGACTGGACACCAAAATCTTCTGGAGGCAACAGGTTGAGGTAAGCACGGTGAGCGGTGACAAGAAAACTGCCCTTCCCGCCAGGGAGAGGCCCTTCTGCATAACCACCTGCTCCGGCCATATTGATGTCCGCCGCCCCGGCGTAGCGTTCACGGCTGCCCTCGCGCAGGTCCAGCACGAGCACCGAGGACAAACGGTCCCCGTAGCGTGCTGAGAACCCACCACTCGCGAAGGTAACATCCTGCAAAAACTCGGTGCTGAGCGCATTGATCGGCCCACCATTCCCTTTGACCTCGTCGCCGATCGTGAGATGGTTGGTGTTTTCCACCTCGATGCCATCAATGATGGTCAGGTTTTCATCGGGGGCACCACCACGGACGATCACCGCATTGTCTTGATCATTCGAGGTAACCACTCCGGGCAATGCTTGCACCGTCCTCTGCACATCCTCAAGCCCGCCGGGAGCTCGACGAACCTCCTCGTAACGAAGGTTTCGTGCGGATGTAGGCAATTCGGGGGTCGAGGGGACATAACGATCCACGGTCACGGTCACCTCTTCCCCGACAACGGCTGTTGCATGCAGACGAATTTCGAGGAAACGCGATCGTCCCGGACTTACCGGGATATCGTAGATGGTTTTCTCCTCATAGCCCAGTGACGATATACGCAGGCTGTAGGTACCAGGCTCGAGATGATCGATTTGGAATGCTCCTTTGAGATCGGTTGCCGCGCCGCGAGTCGTACCCGGCACGAGCACATTTGCTGCTGCAACTGGATCAAGCGAACCTTGTTCGACAACCCGTCCACGGATCGCACCGAGGTGGGATTCATCGCTCTGGCCGAAACTGAGTTCGGCGAGCACAAAGAGGATCGAGAGAATCAGGATAATCCAGTAGAAGATCCGGATGCCAAGCTTCGGAACTGGCGATTTCGTCGGATTCAAGGGGGAGTGAGTCACGTTTCTACCCATGCTGGTTGAAGAGGTCAGGCGGTCCTGGCTCGTTTGCTGGATGCAGGGTAGGGTATTGGGTGATGCAATTCGCCTTGGCCCGTGGGTTTGGACCTGTGAACGCAGGATTTGTGGTCCAATCCGTTGGGATTGGACCTGCTTCAGCTGTTTTGCTTACGATATTCGGAGGGGGTCATGCCCACATGCTTTTTGAAGAGCAGATTAAAGGAGGATTTGGAACGGAATCCCGCTTCAAATGCAATCGCCAGCATTTTCAAATGCTGCTTGCCGGGATCAAGAATATCCCGTTTCACCTGTTCGATACGGTACCGGTTGACATAATCAAAGAAGTGGACGCCGAGCCGTGTGTTGATCACTTCGGAGAGATTGTGCGGCGAAACCTCAAGACGGTCGGCGAGATCGATCAGTGTGAGATCGGGGTTGCGAAAAGCCTCATCCTGCTCCATGACCTGCAACAATGCCGTCCGGATCGCATCGGCCCGCTCGTCGCTCAAACCCGACTTCTGGTACTTGGGAGCGTCCTCTCTCAGCACGTCAATTGGTCCTTCAGCGGAAATAGCCTGCTCGTTTGCGCCAAGAGTTTCGGCACGGGGCACGACCAGAATATCCGGGTGCAGCAGGATCTGGTAACCCAATGCGTAGACAAACAACGCCACAAGTAGTGAGGTAAGGTTAAACTCGTCGGATAGCTGAATCCCTCGTAGCAACAGGAGGTTTTCCAGCGAGAACGAGATCAGGATGATGATCGTCAACCAGGTCAAGTTGTTCAGCCAACGAAACTGAATGCGTTCAATGTTGGAGAGAAAGGCCAGGCTTGCCGCACGATGCCGTTCCAGGCGAACCAGCGTGAGGATCATGTAGACTAGGGCATAACCCATCAGGATCAGGTTAAAAACAGTGATTCCACCATGGCTGGGAACAAACAACTCTTCCGTCGGATCCTGGCCACGCAGCATCCCTACTCCCTGGAACAGTTCAAGCAGTACAAATGGCAACAGGTGCAGCAAGTCGCGCCACTGGAGTTTCCGTCCAGGTCGTGTCAGATGCAAAGCGTAATAGTAGTGAGCCGGAACCATTACGAAGACAATGCCCAGAACAACGGGAATCAGCCAGGGAAAAGGATCCCAGAAGTTCAGCTCCTCCAGCATCATTTCGATCAGGATCACTGAATATGAGAAGTTGAGCACAATGAGGAAGCGGTTGGGAAGGGGACGGCGGTGGCGGTGCAGCAGGTAGATGGTCAGGAACATGCCCTGGGCGGCTGCCAACAGCAAGGTGACATCGATCAGGTTGATCTGCTCCATGGGTCTGGCGCTCCTCCGGTTCGTCCGTCTGGAATATACAGCCCCCACCTCCCGGAAATGCACTCAACATCTGCTCTGCTAACCGGACACTTGCCTTGAAATGATGCTCCCGTTGACTCTGGTTCCTGTGACATCACTCACAAAAAAACCAAAAATTCCAATATAATGTTCGGCGTTCCTAATTTAGACTCCGTGAAAGCGCCCGATGACGCTGGTCGGAAAACAACTGATTGATACTGATATTTATTGGAGGAGAAGGATGCGTAGGCTGGTACCAGTTCTAGTGATGCTACTCGTCGTAGCGAGCTTATCCGTCGCAGAATGGGGGTTGGTCGACACCCCCTTCGATGCGAACACGAATTACATCCACGAATTCCCGTCGGGCAAGCTGTTGATGTCAACATCGGCCGGTCTATTCGCCTCCCTCGATGGTGGGCAGAGCTGGCACTTCGCTGGCGTTGGCACACTGGACCTTTCCAGCGGCAGCCGTGCCGTCGAGATGGAGGATGGCCGTATCCTGATCGCAGCGGATCAGGCCCTTTTGGGAAATTCCGACTGCCATTCGTTCCATGTATTGAGCTGGTATCCGCCAAACATCAAGCAGATTGTACGCTACGGTGACACACTCTATGCGGCGACGATGTACGAGATTTACCGTTCGACCAATGGCGGTGGGCAGTGGCAGCGAGTGCTATCCCGTGAAAGCAATCTATGGGAGAGTATCTATCGTCTCCGCATCAACCCGGTCGACGGCAGCGTAGTCGCCCACATGGAACGTCCTGGCGGCATCTTTGTCTGGTACTCCGAGGATGGCGGCGACAACTGGACCCAGCAGCAGTTTACAGGCGTCTTCGGTTCCCTTGAAGACATGGAATTCGACAGTGATGGCACCCTCTGGTACACGCACAATTACCAGATCCAACAGGTTCACGCCTTACGTACCACCACAGATTTTGGTGAGACCAGCACCGAAATTCACGCCACCGATGACAATTTCTCCCTCGGCAACTTCAGCTTGGGTAGCGATGGATCGATTGTCATTGCCCGTCACCCCGGCTTCCTCTATTCCAGCAATGGTACCGATTTCGACCTGGTCAACCCTGACGACATCTCTGCACTGGAAATGGTCCATATGAGTGGCAGCACCATCGTGGTGGGCACCTCAGAAGGAGTTTACTCAAGTAATGATGGTGGTTCGAATTGGAGTACGACTACATCCGGCCTCTTCGGCAGCTTGATGGCCGATGCTGCTGTGGGTTCCAATGGCGAGGTGTTTATCCTGCGTAGTGGCAAAGCCTTCTTTGATACTGGCGATGGTTTTTCGACGGTGGAAGCCCCGAGTTACCAATCCCATTCGATGTATGTCGAAGCGGCCTCTGTTGGGGAAAACGGCGAGATGGTTGTTCTCGGCGGGGTCAACCAAGGTGGTACCCACGCCGGCGGGTTCTACAGCAGCGATGGTACCAGTTGGACCGCTGTAAATGGTGCCTCCGAACTGGAAGCGACTATCGACCATCTGGTCGAGGTGGATGGTACCTTCTACGCTTCCACCCAGACAAGCGGACTATTGAGTTCGACTGATGGAGGGGTCAACTGGACAGTGCTTTCTACGGACGCAGCAGGCAAGGTTGCTGTCAATGGGAATGGCGACATGCTGATGGCCGATTGGACCGGAATCCGCATTTCGACAGACAACGGATCAACGTGGAACCCGATTACCATTGATGTCACCACCCCGGAAACACTGATTGGCAACCCGACCAACAGCACTTTTCTGCTGGCGGGTGGATTTGGCGGCATCGAACGCACAACGGATGGCGGCGAGACCTCCACAGACATCATGGCAGCAATCAATAACACGTTGGGCGCAGAATACTGGCAGAACGGCAGGATCAATATCGCCTATGATGCAAGCGGAACCCTGTTCGCCGCGGTCGAGGTTCAGATCAACGCGAATGGGTTGCAGCAGACTCGTCTGCTTTCCTCTGGCGACGATGGCGACAGCTTTAGTGACATCACTCCTACACTGCCCCAGGTTCCCTTCCGGTTCAGCAGCGTCACAAAGTTGCGGGCAGGATCGGACGGCTCGATGATGGCGTTGACCAATCACGGGCTCTACCTGAACACTCTGACGGTTGCTGCCGAAGAGCAGGCTGCTTCTGCACCGATTCGTTTCGAGCTGGCCCAGAACCATCCGAATCCGTTTAACCCCAGCACGACCATTTCCTTCACGATTCCGCAGTCCGGATTCGCGAAGGTGAGCGTTTTCGATCTGCTGGGACGCCAGGTGGCGACCTTGCTGGATGCCCCGGTCAGCGCCGGGCAACACCAGATTCAGTTCAATGGGGCAAGCATCCCGAGCGGGGTCTACTTCTACCGTCTTGAAGCGGTCGGGATGACCGACACACGCAAGATGCTTCTGGTGAAATAGGTTGGAATTCTATTTTCGGTGACCATTGGGGTTCGGATGCTGCTGTTGCAGCTCCGAACCCTTTTTTCTATCCCTTCCACTCCCCGTATCTGCGTAAATTAGCAGCCTGACCACATTGGCGAATGGGATATTGTATCCTACCGGTCAGGACAGCTTCAACCACCGGAGTAGCTCATGAACACCATCGATCTCAATTCAATTGAGAAGAAGGTCATCGTAAGACACCTCACCCTCGACGACTTCGAGCGTGTAATCGAGTTGCAGCTCACCTGTTTCCCCGGGATGGAACCCTGGCAACGTGACCAGTTTGAAAGCCAGTTGCGCACCTTCCCCCAGGGACAGATCGGAGTTGAATACGAGGGCGAGTTGGTCGCCTCCTCCAGCAGCTTGATTCTCGATTATGACATCTATGGTGAAACCCATCATTGGGAAGAGGTCAGCGAGAACGGCTACATCAGCAATCATACACCGGAGGGTGACACCCTCTACGGCATCGAGATCATGGTCCACCCAGAGTTTCGCGGTCTGAAGCTGGCACGTCGTATCTACGATGCGCGCAAGCAATTGGCACGCGACCACAATCTGATGCGGATTGTGATCGGCGGACGGATTCCGGGGTATGAGAAGCATTCGGACAAGATGAATGTCCGTGAGTATGTCGATGCCGTGGTTCGTAAAGCCCTGGTCGATCCGGTCCTGACCGCACAGCTCGCGATTGGCTTCGTGTTGAAGCGCATCATGACGGACTACCTAGAAGAGGACGCCTCCTCACAGGGCTATGCCATCCTGCTCGAATGGCCGAATGTCGATTACCGTCCAGACAGCCACAAAAGGTATCTCTCATCGCGTCCGGTTCGTATCTGCGCAGTGCAATACCAGATGCGCACCATTCGAGACTTCGACGATTTTGCTACCCAATGCGAATATTTTGTTGATGTTGCATCCGACTACAAGGCTGATTTTGTCCTCTTCCCGGAATTGATAACCACTCAGCTACTCTCGTTTCTCGAACCGATGCAGCCGGGTGCTGCAGCGAGAAAACTGTCCGAATTCACTCCGCAATACCTTGAACTTTTCAGCAACCTGGCGATCCATTACAACGTCAACATTGTCGGGGGCAGCCACTTTACCGAGGAGGACGGCCACCTCTACAACATCGCCTACCTCTTCAAACGTAATGGCGAGATTGGGAAGCAGTACAAGATCCATGTGACACCCAGCGAACGGACCTGGTGGGGGATTGAACCGGGGGATGCGGTTGAAGTATTCGAGACCGACCGTGGCCGGATCTCCATCCAGATCTGCTACGATGTCGAATTCCCGGAGCTAAGCCGTATCGCGACCCAGCACGGTGCACAAATCATCTTCACGCCCTTCTGCACCGACGAACGCTCCGGCTACTGGCGGGTCCGTCACTGCGCCCAGGCCCGTTGCATCGAGAATCATGTTTATGTCGCGATTGCGGGGACCGTTGGCAACCTGCCCCGTGTTGAGAATATGGACATCCAGTACGCCCAGTCGGCCATCCTGACCCCCTCCGACTTCGAGTTTGCACGTGACGGGATCGCTGCAGAGTGTACACCGAACGTGGAGACGGTGGTCATCAGCGATGTGGACCTGGAGATGTTGAAACGTCACCGGAAAGCGGGTACGACTCGCAACTGGATGGACCGTCGCCTCGACCTTTATGATGTGCGGTATCTGAGGGATCATGATGAGAATGATGGGTGATAACCATCGGATAATTGGGGTAAAAACAGGATAGACCCGGGCCGCAGGCCCGGGCCAGTTTCAGTGCTCAAATTTTATCCACTTCGCCACGTTCCCCGTTCTTGTCCAACAACGAAACAACCACTGCCGCGATGAGTGACAGGGCGAAGGCGGGGACCATCTCGTAGAGGATGTGTCCCAGGGTCAGCTTCCAGGCAATCGCTGCAACGAAGCCGACCACCATCGATGCTATCGCCCCGCGTAACGTCATCTTTTTCCAGAAGAGTGACAAAACGATGGTTGGCACAAAGGCCGACGAGATGCCTGCCCACGCGAAGAGGACGAACCAGAAGACGAGGCGAATCTCCATCAGGCTGAAAGCGAGGGCGACCAACGCGATGACGACGGTCAGGATGCGGCTGAGCATCACCACCTGTTTGTGGGTCGCCTCCGGGCGGAAGACCTTCTGGTAAACATCACGGACTACAGCGGAAACTGCAAGAATCAACAGCGAGTCAGCAGTGGACATCACCGCTGCCAACACCACCGCGACCAATAACCCAGTCAGAAAAACTCCGAACAGTTCATTGGCCAAAAGCGGGAAAATGGCTTCCTGGTCGGCCAGTTCCGGGAAGAGCAGACGGCCTGCCATCCCCGCCAGAATGGCCCCGCCACTTGTAAAGAGAGTGAAGAGAATCGCGACCAACGCACCGGGGATGAGGGAACGTTCCGACTTGATCGCGATCATGCGTGTGTATAGCTGTGGCGACCCGAGATAGCCCAACCCCGGACTGATAAACCCGATAGCGGTCAGAACACCCGCCTGTGTGATGCCATCCTTGCCGAAGGCAGTCAGCATCTCAGGATGGGCACCCTGCAAGGACCCAATCATCTCCGCAGGGCCGCCAACCGTCTTGATCGCGATGATCGGCACCAGGATCAAGCCGAGCAGCATCAGGCTGCCCTGGAAGAGATCGGACCAGGCGACGGCATGAAATCCGCCGAGTGTCGTGTAGAACAGCACAATGACCAGCCCTAAGATCGCACCCGTCTGGAAGTCCATGTTGAGAAAGTCACGGAACGCCTTCCCACTGGCAGTCAACTGCGCCGCGAGGTAAGCGGTGACCATGACCACAATCACCAAGGCGCCGATCCAGCGCAGGATGTGTTTGGTGTCGCGGAACCTTGATTCGAGGTAGTCGGGAATGGTGATCGAGTTGAAACGGTCCGTCGCTCGCTTGAAGGGACGGGCAATCAGCATCCAGGAGACACTCTCCCCCGCCATCTGGCCGAGCATCACCCAGAAGGCGTTAATCCCTACCGCCCAACCCATGCCGGTCAAGCCGAGTAGCAACCAGCCCGATTCACCAGTGGCACGGCTCGACAACGCTGAGACATAAAAGCCGAGCCCTTTCCCGGCGACATAAAAATCCTCGACCGTTTTCGTACGCCTCGAGGCGACCACACCCAGCGCCAGCAGCACGAGGAAATAGAGGACCACAATGACAATCGTGACACTCATCGTCCATCCCCCTTACGGTTTTTCAGGTAGTAGATCACCACCCAGGTTACCCAGGGGACAGTTGCAGCGAGGACCAGCAGCACAGCACCGGTAGTCATGGAGAAGCTCCTGTTTCATCGGATGGGGAATTAGCTACGGTACGGGGCTGACGGAATCAAGTCAGGCAACGGGATTCGGTCAAATTGATCGTGAATAGCGGAGGCGTACCGAAGGTGACTGGTTCACACAATCTTATCAGTGCTGAAGGTTTCCTCTGATACTCAAGGGTTTAGCAGGATGCATGTCAGGGCGCCGAGTGTACCTGTCACCGAACTTCCTGCTTCGAATGGTGACAGGTACGCTCGGAACATCCAGCCACCTCACCCAATCCGCAATCAGCAGCAGCTGGAACCCTTCGATGCACCCCGCAACAGGGCGTACCAGTCACCGGCTGAAGGCCCAGCCCATCCCTCCATCCCGCGCCAATCCGTCTCCGCGCCCCTTGAAACGGAACGACGGTTACGCTACTCTCGACTCGACAACCAACTTCACCAGCAGAGGAACTTCCGCGATGACAAAGGGTGTGTTCAGCGAAACCGAATTAAGCCGCCGTCTGCGCGGCCTTCAGGGTTCTGTGCAGGAGCTGGGACTCGACGGTGCATTGATCCTGCAACGTGCCGATCTCGTCTACTTTACTGGCGCCGCCTTCCAGGGTGCTTTAGCCATGCCGACAAATGGTAACCCGATCCTCTTTACCTGGCGCGGGGCTGGCTGGTTGCCTGAAAATCTGCCGGTTGAAACGGTCCCGGTGCGTGGCATGGGCAAACTTGCCGATGCGATGAAGCAGGCGGGTTTTGGCAGTTGGAAACGGATCGGGTTTGAAGAGGACTCTTTGCCTGTCGCCCATCACAAAATGCTGCTGAACGCTATCTGGGATGGCGGGGAGTCGATCGACATCTCATCCAAAATCCGTTACCAGCGAGCTGTCAAATCCGAGGAAGAACTCGAACAGGTTCGCTACAGCGGAAAAATCCTTGCAACTGGCTTCGAAAGCCTGCGTGACATCCTGCAGGAAGGGGTCTACGAGTACGAAGCGCAGGCATTGATGGATGTGGCCATGCGTGTCGCCGGCGACCAGTCGATGACCAGAACCCGTGCCTTCAACGCCGAAGCACGAGGTGTCGTTGCCTGCGGAGCGTCCGCCGCCGCGACAACCGCGTTCGATGGTCCAATTGGTCAACCGGGACGCAATCCCCTCGCCCCGATGGGTGCGGGCGGCAATCCGATTGTCAAGAATGCACCGATCATCGCCGATCACACCGCCGGGTACAACGGCTACATGACTGACATGACCCGGACGTATTACATCGGGGAGATCGACCAACGGTTTGTCGATGCGCACAATTTCTGCGTTGAGATTCACAAATCGGTGCTGAGGCAGATGGTGCCCGGCGCGATCCCGGCAGAGATCTATGCCTGGGCAGTCGCTGAAGCGGAAAAGGCTGGGTACGGCGACAATTTCATGAACCGTGGCGACAACAGGGTCCGTTTCCTCGGCCATGGTGTCGGGATCGAGATGGACGAGTGGCCAGTCCTCGCCAAACCCTTCAAGGAGCCGTTGATCAGTGGCATGGTGCTGGCGGTCGAACCGAAGATCATCTTCGAGGATGGTGGGGTTGGCGTCGAGGATACGGTGGTGGTGCTGCCCGATGCTGCCGAAGTAGTCACGCCGATGGAGTATGGGCTGATCCAGGTAGGGTGAGGCTTTTTGTGGCCTGGGTGCCCCGTCACCCAGGCGTGCATTTCAGCACGTAGAAGTGGTTGCGTCAGGTCCGTCGACCTGGCGCTTTTTCTTTGATGAATAGACCCGACTTGCGAGCAAGTCGGGCCACCCAGTCGGGCCACCCTGATGAGACGCTCACGACGTAACGGAACTGAAACTCTCCTCTTTGCCTCGAGAATCAGCGGTTCTCTTCGTAGACGAGATTCTCGGCTGGATCCCGGGTCAAGCCCGGGAAGACAGACTGGTGAGCATTCATTCAAGAACAAACGGAGCGGCATCCGGTTGAGGGACCGGATGCCGCGTGAGGTGAGGTCCGGTGCCTGGGCTGGACCGGGCCTGACAACAGTCACCTTATTGGCTTCGTTTCAGGTACCATTCATTGGCTGCAAACAACAACACACCAGCCACTGCGATAATCAGGATGCCACTCATTGCACCACTCCATTCAATCCCCCGCACACCGTCTCTCGGTGCATCTGAAAGAAGATGCGGGACGCCATCCCCAATGGATGTGAGTGAGATCACATCCACCACCCCTTCTACTCATTTTTTCGCGATTTCGACTCTAAGGGTCGCAGTTGAATGATGACCATACCTGCCCCCTGATTGCCCACAAAAAAAACCCGGGGTTGTT
Organism: bacterium; assembly: GCA_020444265.1. GTDB lineage: Bacteria > Electryoneota > Electryoneia > Electryoneales > Electryoneaceae > JAHLLH01. Next base: position 225,721 of record JAHLLH010000004.1, on the reverse strand, counting down.
TACCCCGGGTTAGGATCACTCGAAAAGGAAAGGTCACGGATTGGGCTCAGCTCGATCCATGAACACCTCGAAGGTGTTGACGGCCGTGGCGCCAAACATCCCCACGCCACCGTGCACATTCATCACCGGGTTCTGGCTGCCACCCATCAGGCTGCTGAAGTAGTAATCGTAGTACTCTTTCGAACAGGCCCGGATATCGATGCGTGTCGGCCCTTCCCAGGTAAAGAACAACCAGGCGATGGTCATCGACAGCTGGTAGTCGGGTGCGACGGTGTAGTTGTAGTAGCCGACGTTTTCGTACTGTTCCACCTGGTTTTCATCGGTCGGGTCGTAGTTCGGATCCAGCGGCAGCAAGGTATCAGGATCACCTGTCGCGAGAATACCCGCCTGGTAACCTTCCGCACCAGCTGACTCTGACCAGCGAATGTAGAGGTCTGGCATTTCGCGTGTCAGGGTGTCTCCATCCACATCGACCTCAAGGTCATTCTGGTAGATCTGGAAGCTGAAGGTGTCCGGGGAGGTGGTTTCCGCCCAGAGGTCGATGCCCTCGCTCGGCTTACGAACCTCAATCCGGTAGCGGACCAACCCTTCCGGGATGTAGACCGAGGTCGGCAGGTAGTCGCCGATGCTGTCGGGATGGTCCGTGAAGTAGCAGACACGACCCGTCGTATCAGCATCGCTCCCATCCGCATCCTTCACCGGGAAGATCTTAACCGAAGCGTTCACAATGCCAAGGTCGCGACGGTCGTAGTACCTGTTGAATCGTCCCACCCAGTGCAGGTTGATCATGTCAATCGCTTCGCCGGTGTGCAGGAATGCGGTCAGCTGCGCTTCGGGTTCGTAATCCTCGACTTCCGTCGGGGTACTGTCACAGCCCGTGATGAAGAGAAGCGTCATCAGGATCAGGGCAAATCCGGCGCGGATCGTCCACTCACGCATGCCGGTCAGGTTCAAGGTCATGGTCTGGTTCATCTAAAACCTCACTTCGTAGCCGACCAACGGCAGGATCGGAAGCAGCTTTACATCGTTTGCGACAGGCGGATTTTCGCTCTTGTCGTAGTTCCGGGTGAAGATGGCGCGACGGTTGTAGGCGTTGTAGAGACTCAAGGTCGCCTTGGCCGGCAGGCCGAAGAAATGGTGCTTGTAGTCCGCTGAAATGTCCAGACGATGGTCTGCGGGCAGACGGTAATTATTCTTTGCACCGTACAAGCCACTGATCCCGTTGTTCGGAAGCGAACTCTGCGGGGCACCATCAAGCGTATAATCCATCCAGGCCTTAGCTTCGGTGTAGCCCTGGCCGGTGTTGTAGCGCCACTGGCCCGAAACGCTCCAGCGATCGTTGATGTCGTACAGCACGACAGCCATGAAGTCGTGGCGACGGTCATACTTCGGGAAGTACCAGTCACCGTTGTTGACCTCTGAACCGGGGAAGCGACGTTCCGACCAGCTCAGCGAATAACCCAGCCAACCGGTGATCCGGCCATGTTTGCGGCGAACCATGAATTCGGCGCCGTAGGCACGACCTTCGCCCTGTAGGAAGGCCTGGGCGAGGCTGTTGGCCTCGTCGGTGTTCATGTTGTATTCGAGAACCTGACCCATGTTGTTGTAGTAGGTCTCGATGGTCACCTCGTGGTTGCGATTGAAATCCCACTCCCACCCGAGGACAAACTGGTCCATGTAGGTTGGGTCGACACTTCCGTCCGCAGGCACCCAGATGTCGAAGAAGCTCAAAGCTTCGCCAGCAGAGATGACGTTGACGAACTGATGGTACCGTCCTGCGGCTGCCTTGAAACGCATCTCAGGACTCTGATGGTAGACGACGGCGAAACGCGGATCGAACAGCAACAGATCACCATCCTGGTGGTAGGTCGTACGCAGGCCCGGCATAATTTCCCAAAGTGCGTTCAGCCGCCACTGGTCCTGGACGTACCCCGAGATGTTACTCGTGGTTGTATCGATGCTGACGTAGGTCGTTTCTTCGGTTTGGTTGATCACATCTGTGTTCAGGCTGCTGTACATGAAGCCAGTCTTGAACTTGTGGTTTTCCCACCCGAGGTACTCGTAGTCACCACGCAGGTTCAAGTCGTTGAACCGGTTTTTAAAGTCCTGAATCAGCACATCCTCACCGGTGTTCGGATTCTTCGACCAGAACTCGGCACCACTGCGGTAGCGGCTCCAGTTCAAGCCTATGGTGAGAAAGGCGTTGTCGCCGACGACATGGCGCAGACGCGAAGTCGCGGTGCGGTTGCCCCAGTAGGTGGTCAACAGGGCCCGTGCATCGTCCGAACCGAACTCGAAGTCGAGTTCATCAAGCCCGATGTAGCCACCAACGGTGAGGGTGGTCTTCGGCGTGATGTCGAAGTTCACCTTGCCATTGCCATCGTAGAAGTAGTAATCCGGCAAATCAGTATCGAAGGCTTCACGCATGACGGCGAGGGCGGGTTCGAAGTAGGTCCGGCGTCCACTGATGGCATACGAGCCGCGCTCATTGCCAAGGGGACCTTCCAGTGCGGCACGCGCAGCAACCACACCAACCGACACGAGACCTTCTGTCTCCTTGCGGTTACCGTCATTGGTGGTCACTTCAAGAACTGATCCGGCGCGACCGCCATACTCTGCCGGGAAGCCGCCCTTCATCAGTTCAAGACGCTTGACCGCATCACCGTTGAAGGTCGAGAAGATGCCGAACATGTGGCTGGGGTTGTAGACCGTGCTCTGGTCCATCAGGATCAGGGTCATGTCCGGGCTGCCGCCGCGTACGACGGGGGCGCTGGAGAGTTCCGACGACGCTTTCACACCCGGAATCGCCTGCACGGCACGAAGCACGTCCATCTCAGCACCGAGGGCAGGCATGGCGCGAATTGCCGCCGCATCGACCGGGACCGTGGAGACACGCGGGCTTTCACGCTTCGCGTCATCATCCTCGTCCTCGGCGACATACACCACTTCCTGCAACTCGAAAGATGCAGGCTTCAGCTCGATTTTAATCGGCGACATCACCTCGCTGGTGACCTGTACTTCGTATTCGGTCATCTGGTAGCCGAGGTAGTTCACCTGGAGGGTGTAGCTTCCCGGTGACATCGCGGGAATGAGGAAGAAGCCGTCCAGGTTGGTCGACGATCCGCGTGATGTTCCCACCACGCTCACGTTTGCGACAGGAAGAGGTTCGCCGTTGGTCTCATCCACGACAAACCCACGAATGGGCTGTCCGGCCTGTGGACCGGCGAAGAGTGGGACAGTGATCCCCAGAAAGATCATAACTCCCACCAGTAGTTGACGCATCACACGTTCACACATCGGTCGATTCTCGTTTTAGTTTGAGAAACTCAGCACAATCTGTCTCTGCCCCGCCACCTAGCGAAAGCTGTGCCAGTCTCCAGAGCATGACGTAAGTGCAACTATGGTAAGACATTGAGAATGAAAACGAATCGTGCCAGTCTAGGGGAGATGTGCACTTTGGTGTAGCGGTCACCACACCAGTGTTGCGATTCGCATACACTACGTTCCTGGTTGTGGGCAGCATTCACCCTCCCCGGAACAGAGTATCGTAAACAGGATTACCACAGCCTTTACGTCTGTGGTAACCCCTCGAAGCCGACCGTGCATATTGATACGTCAGGCGTTCTGCAACACGCCCTTTTCAACCCACTTCTTGCCGATTATCAGCCCAATGGGAGTGATGCAGGCAATCAGTGCGTAGATGAGCCACATCGTCCCACTATCCTGCATGCCACCACGCGGAATGAAGTGGGCGATCATCGAGCCCGAGTAGAAGCCTGTCGTAAACTTGGCCAGGAACCACGGAATCCCCGCCAATCCCATGTAGGCTCCCACCTTCCCCGCTGGGGCAAGATTGGCAACATACTCAAGGAAACGGCTCGACCAAACTGCCTCACCGAACGAGAAGAGGACCACGTACAGAATCAGAGTAGAAAGATGCGGACCCGGGACGAGGATAAAGGTGGTAATGGCCGAAATACTGGTGCCGATGATCATCATCTTGATGATGTTGACCTTTCGGGTGAACGCAGCAATCAGCGGCACAAAAATGACAATAATCAGAGGATTTAATCCCTGGAACCATTCGTACCGTGCGCCAACTCCCTCCGGGAAGCAACGAATCACATAGTCGGGCAGGGTGAGGAACTGGTGCGCAAAGAGGGTGCGTACCGGTAGAAGGATGAAAATGAAGAAAATGAAGCGAGAATCGAGAAAAGGCAGCTCACGCATCTTTTCACGGAAGCTCTTCTTCGGTCCGTCGTAGGGTTCGTCCTTTACGACTTCGACCACACGGTCCCGGTCCTCGGTTTTCTTCGAGAAGCCCACCAGGTGCAGGAAGAGCATGAAGAGAGTGACCCCGACATAAATCAGGAAAACACGACTGATGCCCCCGCCCTGTGATGCCGCTTCCTTGCCGACCGCTCCCTCACGGATCAGCGGGCTGACGATGGTACTGGCAACGATGCCTAGATTCATGATGGCGTACAGCAAGCTGTAGCCGATGGTCGCGGTGCGGGGATCGGTGAATTCTTTAACGCCGGCGTAAATGGTCGGCTGCAGGACGCCAGTCGCGAGAGCCATGATCAGCAGAGCGCCCCAGAGCGCGACATCGGTGGCGAAGCCGCCGAACATCGGGCTGCCCACCAGCAGCATTCGTCCGACAAGCAGACCCATCAAACAGAGAGTCAACGACCGGCGTACCCCGAGCTTGTCCGCGACAAAGCCACCGCCAAACATGAAGAGGGTAACACCGCCGGTGAACCAGGAGACACTGATGCCGGTCCAGGTTTCACTCAGTCCGACTTCACGGTTGATAAATAGGGTCAGCAGGTTGAGGATGCCGAAGTAGGCGATCCCATCAAAAAAATTTACCTGGTTGACCAGCCAGAAGGCACGTGATGCACCGAAGAGGATCTTGAGGTTGTCGAGGATGGATAGTTCTTTCTCCTCCTCAACCGGTTGATCCGTCTGGTTCAGCTGTTCCTGATCATTGCTTTCGCTCATCGTACGCCGCTCCTGGTCAACTGTCCTTATCTCGCGAACCCGCGGAATATACGCTCGCTCGGTACGACTTGTCGTAGCACCCGGAGAAATTCAACAAACTTCCACCTGGATCATGCGACGAGCACACTCCCACCGGTGAACTCGCGCAGGATGCTTGTCGGGGGCAGGTGACGGTTTAACGTATCCACCCCGATGGGCTGGACCCCGTCAAGGATGTCACGTAGACGGTCGATCTCCCGCTGTACAGTCTGGTCGGCGGATTCCTGCATCGCCTCATGCGCGAGTGGTTTGAGCGCGTTCAGTTCGTAAGGCAGCGCCGAGTTGAACATCACATCGGCCTCTTCCTGGTAGGGGAAGATGTGCTGCAATTCACCGCGACGGACACTTGGCCAACGGCTGAGCGTATCGTCCGCCGGGTAACCACGTGAGCGACGATCTCGCACCATCCTTCGAAGGAGACGCAGATCTGTGGTCGAGACACGGTTGAGACGATCCAGGTTGAGGTGGGTCAACGCGGAGACATAGACCTTGAAGGTTGACGCCGCCGTGAGATGCGGGGTCAAATGCGGATTCAAACCATGTATGCCTTCGACAATCAGGATGCCACGGCCATCCAGTTTGACCGCCGGACCCTCTTTGCGATCATGAGTCTTAAAGTCAATAACGGGCAGGTTGACACTGTCCCCGCTGATCAGACGCAGCAGGGACTCGTTGAACAGGTCGATATCGAGTGCTTCGAGGCGTTCGTAGTCGTAGTCCCCGTCTGACGTCCTCGGCACCTGGTCTCGTGGCAGGTAGTAGTTGTCCAACCCGATGGCATGCGGCACCATGCCCAGCAATCGAAGATGGGTGCGCAGACGCATCGAAAAGCTAGTCTTGCCGGATGAGGATGGACCGCTGACAAGCACGACAGAAGGACGCGGTTGGGTGGTCAGGATCTTGTCCGCAATCTTTGCGATGGTCCGGTCCTGAAGCGCTTCGGAAACCTGGATCAGGTCTGGCAGGGTGCCGGTACGGATGACGCTGTTAACATCGCTGACATAGCTGGTGCCGTGCACCTGTCCCCACTGATCGCCCTCATAGAACGCACGGAAAAGACCGGGCCGTTCACGGTGGGGGCCGAGTTCCTGGACCCCATTCGGCGGCATACGAAGCAGCAGACCAGGCGGGTAAGGCACCAAATCCCAAGGTCCCACCTGGCCCGTCGAATCCAGCAACGGTCCATCGAAGGCGAAAACATCCCCATTGCGACGAATCAATGTTGGGGCCGGTTCGCTGCGGTCCTGCAACCAGGCCAGAGTCCGGGTCCGCTTCAGGTCGGTCAGCTTCGAAACCAACTCCTCACGATCCATCTGGGCGGTCTCGATGGGACGGTTCGCTTTGACTGCTTCGAGCATCGCCTGCTTGATCGCAACAACATCTCGCGGCAGGGGTGGATGGTCGCCGCCGAGGTGGAAGAAATAACCATCCCCGACACTGTAGGCAAGTTTGAGCTTGTCCGGGTGTTTGACTGCATCCAGCAGCAACAGAGTCAACGTGCGAAGGATTTTACGACGGAGACCGTACTGCTTGAGGGGTTTTTCCATGAAGTTTTCCACTCTCGCTTCTTATCAAACCGTTTACGTTCTGTCAGATCCTATACGTTCTGTCAGATCCTTAGCGAAGCGGAGATCTGACAGTGGATCGCGCCTAGGCGCGAATCACCGTCGGATCTGAGGATCCGACGGAACAAGGGGAATCGATTCTCAAACCGTTGCGCCATATCCCCGAGCCCGACGCATGCATCCGTCAGACGTGGGCGTCTGACGGAACAGCAGGTCGGTGCGTGTAAACGGGGTATGAAACCCGGGCAGGGGACTGCCCGAGCCACCCACGAATTCCTCATTTGCCCTTGAAGTCCGCAGCACGTTTCTCGAGGAAGGCGGCGGTTCCTTCCTTGGCATCTTCGGTCGCGAAAGCGAGGCCGAAGAGATCGGCTTCCAAACGCATGCCATCGCTTGCACTCATGGTCATGCCACGATAAGCTGCATCCTTGGTCAACTGAAGAGCCACCGGGCCGACTGCGGCGAGCTTATTCGCCAACTCTCGGGCCTCGTCCATCAGCTTGTCGCCCTCGACAACCTTGTTGACAAGTCCGAGACGATGAGCTTCGGTTGCATCGATCATGTCGCCGGTCAGCAGCAGCTCGAGTGCGGGACCGGGGCCGACTAAACGCGGGAGACGCTGTGTGCCGCCGAATCCGGGGATCAATCCAAGCTTTACTTCCGGCTGACCGAATTTTGCGGCATCGGTGGCGATGCGAAGCGTGCAGGACATGGCAATTTCGCAGCCTCCTCCCAACGCAAAGCCATTGATTGCCCCGACAACCGGCTTGGCGAGCGACTCGATCCGTGTCATCAGGTGCTGTCCGGATCGTGAATACTCCATCGCTTCGAGAGGTGAGAGTTTGTTGAGTTCGCCAATGTCCGCCCCGGCGACAAACATCCGTCCCGCGCCGGTCAGAATCACAGCCTTGACATCCGCATCGCCCTTCACCTCGGCAAACGCGCGGTCCAGTTCTTTGATCACCTGACGAGAAAGGGCGTTCGCCTTCGGGTTGTCGATGGTGATTGTCGCGATTCCTTCACTGACCTCGAGGTGCAGCTTCTCGAAGCTCATCGTTCGCCTCCACACGTTGGTTGTCGATCCCTTGATTGCATGCAGGAATATGGCACAATGCGTAACGTGACACAAAGGAGGGAAGCCGGTGAGAGACAATGAGCAGTTGTGATCCGGGCTTTTCGACCCATCCTGCTCGAAGAGGTGCCCCGTGACTCACTTTTTCGTATACTTCCCAGTATCACAAATTTACGGAACATGATTCCAGACAACCACCCTCAGGTCATGAGTACTCTATGGCAGATCGTATCCTGATTATCGACGATGAACCGCATATGCGGCTTCTGCTCGATCATTTGATGTCCCATGCTGGCTACCTGACGTTGGTCGCACGTGACGGCGAGGAGGGATTGATCCTCGCACGGAACCAGCATCCGGACCTGATCATGATGGATGTCCGTATGCCGAAAGTGGATGGCCTCGAAGCAGCACGTCAACTTCGTGCCGACCCTGCCATGAAACAGGTACCGATCATTTTCCTGACCGCGATTCCCGACCCGGAAGAGAAGAAACTGGGCTTTGAAGCCGGGGCGGATGATTACATCGTCAAACCTTTTGATAGTGATGAGCTTGTGGCGAGGGTGGCCTCACAGTTGAGGCATCGACGCGGGGCCGCGGAAGTCGCGGAGGAGGCCCGCGCCGAAACTCTCTCCCAACTGATGGTCACCCTCGCCCATTATCTCAACAATGCCCTCACTGTCATGTCGGGCCGTGCCGACATAACCAGCGACGATTCCCCAGAGCAGGTCCGTCAACTGAAACAGGCGGTCCGGGAAGGAACTCGTAAAATTCAAATGGTCGTACAGAGTCTCGAGGAAATGGCTGAGCATGGCAAGGTGGTGGGTACCGAGTATGCGGGCCTGAAGGATGCCATGCTCGACATCCATGACCGTCTGACTGTCAAGCTGCAAAAAGTCGAGGACCTCTTCACCCAGCCGCCGAGCCAGGTTGATTGAGGTGAGCTGTCCGTCTGAAGAGTGTAGCCCGAATTGTTTGCCAAGTCGGGTTCATTTATGAGTAGAAATGCGTCAGGTCGAGGTACCTGACGCAACCTTTTTACAGGGTGGCCAGGGGCTTGCTCCGGGTCACACTCCCCAGTCCACTCGCAGAATGGTCCCAGCACGTCATTGCGAACGTAGCGAAGCGCAGTGCGGCAATCTGTCTTGATTAGGAGCGACAGCCCTCACCCACGAACCCCATTTCCACACTCTCGCCCGAACGGTGTCTGACAACACCGTTGGTACAACCCAGATTGCCACGTCCCTTCGCTGCGCGACGGTCCTCGCAATGACGTGGGGGTTGATCCGAGCGAGTACCCGAGAGGAGGGGTGATAAAAGGATAAACCCGGGCCGCAGGCCCGGGCCAGGTGATCAGCCTCGTTCTTCGAGGGCGAGGTTGATTTCGGTGAGAACGGTGGCATCCTCCTCCCAGCTGCGTGCTTGCTCGAGCAGACTTTTCGACCGAACCCCAGCAACTTGACCGACTCCCCACGCAGCATGCCCTCGCACAAGCGGTTCTTGATCCTTCAGCCCCAGTTTGAGGGCAGGCAGGGCTTCATCGCTGCCCCAATTGCCCAACGCGATGGCTGTATTGCGCAACAGCCCGCGACGTTTGGTCCGTTTCACAGCGCTGCCACGGAACCGTCTGCTGAAACCATCCTGGTCGAGGGACATCAAGTCGGACAACTTCGGAGCGGCGGCATCGGCGACCAGTGGCATAAAAAACTCTTCGGTGGTTGCCATCTGATTGCGCGCATTGTAAGGACAAACTTCCTGGCAGACATCGCAGCCATAGACCCAGTTGCCCATTTTCGGACGCAGGTTTCTCGGGATCGGACCACGGTGCTCGATGGTGAGGTAGCTGATGCAGAGGTTTGCTTTGACGCTGAATTCGGTCTCGAGTGCCCCGGTGGGACAGTTGGTTCCACAACGGTGGCAAATGCCACAGCCGAAGGATACCCGCTCTTCCGGGTCGGGTTCGAGTTCGAGGTCCAAAAGCAGTTCACCGAGGAAAAAATAGGAGCCTAAATCACGCCGGATCAGGAGAGTATTTTTTCCGAGAAACCCAGCATTGCCACCAAACGCGACAGGTCGTTCAAGCAAGGGTCCTGTGTCGGTGTAGGCACGGGATTCCACCCTCCGTCCTGCGATATCGCTAACCTCGTCGGCCAGGATACGGAGCCTGGGCACGATCAAGTCATGATAATCTTTTCCGAGTGCGTACCGTGCAAATCGTCCGCGTGACGGATCATTGAGCAATTCGGGTGGCACGAACTGGAAATAGTTGAGGCCTACTACGAGGATGGACTTGGTGCAAGGTTGGAGGAGACGTGGATCCTGGCGTTTCTCGCGATTCTTTTCGAGCCAGCCCATCTCACCAGCATGGCCTGCGTCGAGCCAGTCATTCAGACGGTCTGCGTACGGCGGAGGGGTTACGGGAGCAATCGCAGCAAAGGAGAAGCCGTGCTCCATCGCGGCTTGTTTGATCCGACCTTCAAGGGTCATGGAGTGCCGGGCAGAGGGGGCTGCGACCCGTGCTCCACCACCTCCGTACGACCGAGAATGGATTTGGCGACGGGATTCAGGCCGGATCGCTGTGCAACAATCTTGTTGATCAGGCTGATCAACAGCATGCCCAGGGCGAGCCCGGCAATCGCGCCGGTAGCCGCACCGCCAGTCACATCCTGGGTCGAACTGGAACCGAGCAGCGTACCGCCAACCGTGGTCGCCACCGGCAGACCGAAGAGGACCAGGGAAGCGCCGATGCGCTGTGCCTCGCCACGTTCGATGGAGACCAGATCGCCCACGGTCGCCCCGACCTCATTGCGAGCTTCGATCAAGGGGCTCTCACCCTCCGACGGGAAACAGACTGACGAGGAGCCGCACGTATCGCAGACCGCGCTTGACTGCGGCTTGATACGTGCCGTGTCGCCATCAACCTCCATCACCACACCAATCTCGGTTCCGGGAGGAGTACCCTTGCCGAAAGTGCTGCCATTCGCCATCTTAATCAAACTATCTCCGACTGATGAAAAGGATGAGGACATGTGACCTGACTCACGGCTTAACGTGTCCCCAGTCTTGATACTAAGTTACGACAATGCAAAGACCCTATCAATTCAGCGTGATGGGGGGATGGACAGACGTGAGCCGCTGCCTGGAAAGTGGGTCTCACGAAAGACAATGAGGGACGTGTGCGACGGATACCCGTGGAAAACCTTGAGCCAGGAATGGTGCTGGGCAGATCGCTTTTTTCCGCGACCAACACTCTCGCCCTTGCCGCCGGGCAGAAGCTGGACCCTCGGTACATCAAGCTGTTGGGCGACTATGGCTACCAGTGGACCTATGTAGAAGAAGATGGATTTGAAGAAATCACCCCGCAGGACATTTTGTCTGACACAACCCGCCGTCTCGCAGAAAATGCCTTGCACGAGGGTGTCGACAAGCTGAAACATGCGGTCCAGATGAAGGCGGAGGCGGGACAGATCACCAGCGACCTGCTCAGTTCTGAGCCCGACCTCTTCAATATTCCCAATGTCGATGACATGTCGCACGCTGTTTCGAGTGTCGTGCGTGACATCATCGATCGAAACATCGGCCTCGTAGACATCTTCGCCGAAGTCGCCTCCTCGACCTATATCTATCGTCATGCTGTCAATGTCGCGGCCCTGGCGGTGCTGATAGGCCGTCAATTTGGCCTGACAAGCCGTCAACTGCGTGAGCTCGGCCTATCCGCCATCTTGCATGATTTCGGAAAGGTCTGCCTTGGTGACGATTTGATGACTCGCCCAAAGCACGAGCTCGAGGGAGATGACCTTGAGCGCTTCCAGGAGCATCCGACCTATGGCTCCATCCTGATTCACAATACCGATCCATCGCTCGTCGCTGAACGTCTAACAGTGCTGCACCACCATGAGTGGCAGAATGGGGGCGGCTACCCGCAGGGATTGAAGGGTGACAACCTGCCACCCTCGCGAAGCCTGGAGCGTGCCGACGATGGCATCCATCGCTACGCAGAAATCATCTCCATCGCCGAGAGCTACGACAACCTCGTGCATGGAAATGGCGAGGTGCCACGCCCTCTCGACCCGGCCGATGCGCTGGGTATGATCATGTCTTTTGCGGGGAAACGGTTTAATCAGGCGGTCTGCCATGCCTTTAGCCAGATTGTCTGCCTCTACCCGACCGGCAGCATGATCCAGGTCCAACAGAGCAGCGCTTTCGGGCTGGAAGGGTACTATGCCATCGTCAAGGAACAGGGCACAACCCCGGCGCATCCTTTCCTGATCCTCTATGCCGATCCCGATGGCAACCGTGTCCGCCCCAAGACCCTGGACTTCTCGAATGACTCCACACTCAAACTGAAGCTGATGGTGTAAGTGACCACAGAGTGCCTGTTTCCAAGTTGACCGCCTTACCCATCTGAGTAGGTGTACCTCTCTCAAAATCGTGATAAGCTCGCTACGACTGAGGGTACCTTTCACACCCGCCTCGCTCTGCGCGAATCCGGCTCCCTGAGGGTTGATCCAATGGTTAGCAGGCACTAGGTTCCTTCATTGATGAGAACGGCGGGCACGTTGGGCCTGCCGATTTATTTGGTTCCCCACAGGAGAGAAGCCGTGGCAAAGGCAAAAGCAGGCGATACGGTCAAGGTGCACTACACGGGTACACTTGACGATGGTACCGTCTTTGACAGTTCGAAGGATCGTGATCCGATCGAGTTCACCCTGGGCAAAAAGATGGTGATCGACGGATTTGACAAGGCGGTCGAGGGCATGGAAGTTGGCGAGACCCAGAGTGTCGCGCTGAACCCGGACGAGGCCTATGGCCAGCCGCGTGAAGAATTGATCGGGACCGTCGAACGTTCCCGTCTCCCCGAAGAACTGACCCCGGAAGTGGGCATGTTCCTTCAGGCGCAGAGCCCTGACGGCCAGGTAAACGATGTGAAGATCACCGAGGTGACCGACGATACCATCACCATCGATGCGAACCATCCCCTTTCCGGTCAGGCCCTGAACTTCGAGCTGACCCTGGTCGAGATCGGCTAAGGGAAATCCTCACTTGTCAGAATGGTTGCGTCAGGTCCTCAGACCTGACGCTTTTGTTTTGGATAAATAAACCCGATCGACGGCACGCCGAACAATAAGAAACCCGAGCAAGAAGATTGCCCGGGTCAGTTCCATCGGATCGGCGAGGATTAGTGCGAGTTATCCACGTCGATCTCAAGCCCCAATTCCTCCAGGGGCATCAGTTGGCGCATGCGGCCGGAATAGGTGGGGGATTGTTCGACCAGGCCGAGGCGGCGCCATTTCTGCCACCAGGAAACGACCGTACGCTGGGTCACTTCCTTGCCCACTGTCTTCTCAATGTCGCGACTTGACCGTGAGCCATCCGAGAGCTCATAGACCCGCCTCTCAATCGACTTGGTCAAGTTCTCTTCAATCAGCTCTCGCGCCTGACGATGGGCGACAAACCGCAGCATTCGGTTGATTTGCTTCTGTTCTTCGAGTACTTCAGCAAGCAATCGTTCTGTTGAGACACTCATTGCCCGAAACTCCCCTGTTTGGACGAGAAAACGTAAACCAAGAAATACTGTGAGTCAAGAAGAGCTTCTTACTTGGGCAATCTGGGCTGTGACAGTTTTCCTTTTGATTCTCAACAAGGTTCTGGGAGGGTGACTGGTACACATCACCGGGGGAAAGCGCGACACTCAGGGATACAGCGAGAAATCATGGGCGATGAAATCGGTTGAAAAAACGAGTGTACCTGTCACCATCGCTTACACTCGGTGACAGGTACACTCTGAACAGACATTTATTGGTCAGGCCAGGCAAAGCAGCGTTGATCAGCACACGACTTCTGCAAATAGCGTCTGCCAGTCACCTGTTCAGACCTGCATCTCGCGCAAAAGCTTCAAGTCGTACTCGTAGCCACCGAGGTCGTCTTCGGGGGTTTCAAGGTAGCCGGGGACCTTCTCAAAGCGCGGGTCGGCAAGCAGAAAACGGAAGGGATCGAGGCCGAGGCCTCCCTGGCCGATGTGGTCATGACGGTCCTTCTTGCTGCCGAATTCTTTCTTGGTGTCGTTCAAATGGAAGAGCTGCAGACGGTCAATGCCGACAATCCGGTCGAACTCCGAGAAGGTCTGCTCATAGACTTCTTTCGTACGGAGGTCATAGCCCGCCGAGAATCCATGACAGGTGTCATAGCAGACCGCCAGCCGTTCATGCTCCCTGGTCTGCTCCATGATCGATTTCAGGTGCTCGAAGGTGTAGCCCAAGTTGGTGCCCTGTCCTGCGGTATTCTCGAGGGCCACCTTCACCTTGAACCCGGCAGTGCGCTCGTGCACAATATCAAGCGACTCGGCAATCCTGGTCAGTCCCCACTCCTCACCTTCCTTCAGGTGGCTGCCGGGGTGGAGCACAACATGTGTCAGGCCGAGCCTTTCGCCTCGCTCGAGTTCATCCACCAACGAGTCAAGAGATTTTTCCCGTTTCTCATCGTCCGGTGCACAGAGGTTAATCAGGTAGGAGGTGTGCGACACCTGATGAGTGATCCCGACCCGTTTCATCTCCTCGTGCCAGCGGTTGACCGCTTCCTCTTCGAGAGGTTTGGCTACCCATTGCCGCTGGTTCTTCGAAAAGATCTGGATCGCTTTGATGTCAAGCTCTTCGGCATTCGCCGGAGCGTTGTCCACTCCCCCCTGCGTGCTGACGTGAGCACCAAGAATCATGCTTCCACTGCCTCTTGTTTGGGTGACTTTTTCGTAGCCGTCTTCGTCTTGCTGTGCCCATTGTTCGAGGACGTGTTGCGCGGTTTCCGTGCCGGTTCGAGGGCAATTTCGAGCACTTCTTCCACTTCCTTCACCGGGTGGAATTCGACATCGGAACGCACATCATCCGGGACATTTTCCAGGTCCTTCTGGTTGTCCCACGGGATGATAACATGATCGATGCGGGCACGGTTGGCGGCGACAGTTTTTTCACGCAGACCGCCGATGGGCAGCACATGACCGTACAAGGTGATCTCACCGGTCATCGCCACATCGCTCCGCACCTTCCGTCCGGTATAGATCGATGCAAGTGAGGTCGTAAGCGAAACACCCGCCGATGGGCCATCCTTCGGGGTGGCACCTTCCGGCACATGAATATGGAGGTCGTACTTCTGGAACGTTTCCGGCTTGATCCCCAGCTTTTTCTGGTTGGCACGGATCCAGGACATCGCGATCTGAGCCGATTCCTTCATCACATCACCAAGCTGACCGGTGATCTTCATACCGCCCTTGCCGGGCATCAGCTGCGCTTCGATCTTCAGCGTATCCCCGCCGTACGGCGTGTATGCCAAGCCATTGGTGACACCAACCGACGACTTCCGAGAGGCCCAGGATGGGGTGATCTTTTTAGGACCGAGGAACTCATGCAGATTTTTCCGTGTCACGGTCACCTTCGGCTGGTTTTCAACGGTTGCCACCTTGCGTGACACCTTACGGCAAACCTGCCCGATGGCGCGTTCCAGGTTACGAACCCCCGCCTCACGTGTGTAGTAAACGACAATATCCTCGAGGGCACTTTTGTGGATCGAAATCTGTTTCTTCTTCAAGCCATTCCGCTCGATCTGGCGCGGCACGAGGTACTGACGTGCGATCTGGACCTTCTCCTCAGTGATGTACCCGGGGAGACGGATGATCTCCATACGGTCACGCAGGGGTGGCGGGATGTTCTCGAGGTAGTTCGCCGTGGTCACAAAGAAGACCTTCGAGAGGTCGAAATCGATCTCGACATAGTGGTCCGAGAAGGTGCTGTTCTGCGCCGGGTCGAGCACCTCGAGCAGGGCCGAGGAGGGGTCGCCGCGGAAATCGCTGACCAGCTTGTCAATCTCATCCAGCATGAAGACCGGGTTGCGTGTCTTTGCTTTCTTGAGCGCCTGGATAATCCGTCCCGGCAGCGCACCGACATAGGTACGGCGGTGGCCACGGATTTCCGCTTCGTCACGCACGCCACCGAGGCTGATGCGGACAAATTCACGGTTCATCGCACGAGCGACCGACTGCCCAAGAGATGTTTTCCCGACTCCCGGGGGGCCTGCCAGGCAAAGGATCGGACCCTGGGCATCCGGCTTCAACTTGCGGACAGCCAGCACCTCGATGATGCGGTCCTTGATATCCTGTAGGCCGTAATGGTCTTCCTCAAGCACATCGAATGCGTGGTCGAGGTTGAGATTATCCTCGGACATGGTTTCCCACGGAAGGGAAATCAGCCAGTCGAGGTAGGTGGTAACCACGGAGTACTCGGCGGACGCGGGGTTGATGCGCTCGAGACGTTCCATCTCCTTTTCCGCAACTTCAAGAACTCGTTCCGGCAGGTCCGCTTCTTCTACTTTTTTACGCCACTCAAGGGCTTCGCCACCCTCTTCCTCTTCTCCCAGCTCTTTCTGGATCTGGCGAAGCTGCTGACGCAAGTAGTATTCGCGCTGGGACTTTTCGATCTCGCCCCGTGTCGCACTTTGGATCTTGTTACCGAGTTGAAGAATCTGCAATTCTCTGTCGATCAGCTGACGCATCAGACGGATACGATCCGGCACGGCAATCGTTGCGAGTACTTGCTGCCGAACAGGCGGATCAAGGTCGAGGTTGGAAGCGATAAGGTCAACCAGGCTACCCGGATCGTCCAGGTTGTGAACAGCGAGCTTGAATTCTTCCGGCATATCCGGGGTCAGCTCGGCCATCTTATCAAAGTCTTCGATCAGCGCACGGTTCATTGCCTCGAGGCGAACCGTCTTTCGTGTCTTGACCGGGATAACTTCGACCTCGGCGGTCACGTATGGCTTCTCGTCAACGATCTCTTTCAGCTCAATCCGTTCAAGGCCCTGTACAATCATCCGGATGGTACCATCACCGACACGCAGCATGCGGTGGATGGTGATGGCGGTTCCGAGACGATAGGTCCCGTTGGGATCACCGTCTTTCGAATCAGGTTTGCGAAGGAAGGCGCCGAGGATGCGCGATCCCTTCTTCATCACATCATCCACCATGCTGACCACATCGTCATCCGAAATGGAAAGCGGGACAATCAGGCCGGGGTAGATGATGAGATCCTTCGGCATGAAGAGCGGAAGGACATCGGGAATGGCATTGGCTTCCGGCTGGCTTGCGCTTGAGTCGACAGCGGAGTTCGCGGCCATGGGATCTATCCTTGTCTTAGCGAATTCGTATGGTAGTTTTACGTGCGACAGGTTTGTCCCGTTTCATCAATTCGATCACGAGAAAACCGTCCTTGTACTCGGCGCGGGTCTCATCCGCACAGACTGAAACCGGCAGGCGAAAGACCCGTTCAAACGGCCCGTAGGGCACTTCCATCTTGTGGTACTGTCGTTTCTCGGCCCCTTCAGGCTCCATCCGACAGCCGGTCATGGTCAGCGATTCTTTGTCCAGCACCACGTTGACCTGCTGAATGTCGACGCCCGCGAGATCGACCCGGATAACAATGGACTTATCCGTTTCAAACATATCCGCGGGCGGATGCCAGCCCCGGTCGGCGTGCATCAGGGGCGGGCGATGGGCTCCGAAGTAGAACTCGAAATACATATCGAGATCTTCTTTTGAGCCCGTCCCCATCATCAGGGTACGGTCACCCTTGTTTTTTGCCATCTCATCCTCCAGATGCGGCTGACTGGCAATCTGCGTTTTATCGTTCCGGCAGGTCCTTAGCGAAGCGGAGACCTGACGGTCTATCGCGCCTCCCGCGCGATTATGTGTCAGGTCTGAGGACCTGACACAACGAGTCGGGAAACCTGACCGAACTTGGGTCTCACTTCAGTACTTCACTTTCCCGGCCTCTCCCAACCAGGCTGCGAGCAGGTCTATGCCTCCCTGCACGTCTTCCTTGTGCACCATCTCGACGGTGGAATGCACGTATCGGCTGGGCACCGACAGGGTACAGACATGGGCACCACCCGGAACACGCCAGATCGCTCCAGCATCGGTGCCACCAGCCGGCAAGATTTCCGGCTGCCATGAAATCTCAGCGGCATCCGCAACATCCTGCAGGTGACGGACCAACTTCGGGCTTGAAATCGAGGCGCCATCCATGTGTTTGATGCCGATCCCCCCACCCATGATGGTGATCTGATCCTTCTCCTGGGCTCCGGGGACATCATTGGCGATTGTTACATCCAATGCAATCCCGATCTCTGGCTTTATTTCCGCCGCAGCGGCAGTAGCGCCTCGGATGCCCACTTCTTCCTGCACGGTAGCGCAGGCATAAATGGTGCAGTCATGGTCTTTCAGCTTCTTGAGCGCTTCGATCATGATGTAAACCCCAATGCGATCGTCCATCGCACGGCTGCACCACATGTCGCCCATTTCGTCCAGGTCGCCAACCCAAGTGACCATGTCGCCGACACGAACCAACTCCTTTACCTTGTCGCCCGGCAGGCCGAGATCGATGAAGTAATCCTTCACTTCAAGCGCCTTCTTTCGTTCCTCGGCGCTCAGCACATGGATCGGCTTGCTGCCTATCACCCCCGAAAGCACCTTTTTCCCGTGCACGGTGACCCGCTGGTTGAGCAGCGTACGCGGGTCAAAGCCACCAGTCGGGTTGATGCGGAGGAAGCCTTTGTCATCGATGTGGCTGACCATGAAGCCGATTTGGTCCATGTGCGCAGCAAGCATGACACGCGGACCGCCGTTGCCGCGTTTCACCCCAATCAAATTTCCGAGGTTGTCCTGACGGACTTCATCGACGAGGGGTTCGAGTTCTTTGCGGACGATCTCACGGATCGCGTCCTCGTTCGCAGGGGTACCAGATGTCTGGGTGAGCTTGCGCAGCAGGTCCATAGCTTTCCTCTCTTCATGTTCGGTTGGTTCTGAGGAAGATAGTGTGGAAAGCGGGATGGTGCTTGGGTTGCATGGGTGGTGCGGGCGGGCACTGGAGCGGAGCAAGGATGTTCTTCCTACAACGATCGTATTGCTGGCCTCAGCAGTTTTGTGTAGTGTTGCATCGGAAGGGGGAGTCAATCAGCCCAATATATACGTGAATTGGACCGTGCTTCTGTCATCCCCAGCATGCAACAGGGTGCCAACCCTGTCGTGCGCTATGCGCACCGGCATGCGTCGGGGATCCCCAAAACATGAGCACCCCACCCAACGATCCACACCACAGGGGATCCCCGACGCGCTGGTGGCGGGCATTTGCCCGCAAGGCCGTTGCCACGGCCTATCGCGCTGGGGATGACAAGAGGTTCACTTTCGTCTGAACGGGAAACTGTATCGGTCCAGGACCTCCGAAGAGACCCGACACTGAAGTGTCGGGCCAGGCAGAGGCTAGGCGCGATCGAGCACGGCGATGGTTTCGAGATCGCTTGTCGAGGGGAACATGTCGACCGGAATGATCAACGACGTCGTATAGTGTTTCATCCTGCGCAGGTCACGAGCCAGCGCGGCCGGGTGGCAGGAAACATAGACAACGCGCGACGGGCCCTTGTTGTCGAGCAACTCGAGCATCTGCTGCTCCACCCCGGATCGCGGCGGATCGAGCAGGATCGCATCGTACTTGCTGAAATCCACCTCAAGGCCCTCGGTCTTGCCGAGATCATGGGCGACATAATCGACTGGAAGGTTGTGTTCGCTGGCGAAGGCACGGCCTGCTTCAATACCGGAAGGTGAAGAATCAACAACCGTGGCACGTCCCCCACGCAGTGCATGCTCCAGCCCGAACGCTCCATAGCCACCGTACAAGTCTAGCAGATTGCTTTCCGGAGTGACATGTTCGAGGGCGAGACGGACAAGCAGCTTCGAGGCGCGAACATTTGCCTGCGCAAAGGAAATCGGTTCGGTGGGTAGTTCGTGTCCCACGATGGTCTGGTAGACGGTGGTTTCACCTTCTTCACGAATCAATTTCGACCCGAAATAGCGCCGTTTCACCGATTTCGATAATCGAATCTGCCAGCCAACGAGGTCTGCTTTGCCAAGCCAGGCAACCAGCGGATCCAGGTCAGGGACCTCCTTGCCGATGACAAAAACCACCGCCACAGCCTGCCCGCGTCCGTTGGCACGAATCAGAAGGCGCAACGGAATCTCTTCGCCGAGGTGCGGATGTTCATCCAACATCGGCAGGGCACGTCGCAGTTGACGATAGGGTCCAACCAGTTCCTCGCCGCCGAGACGGCAATCCTGGATCGGGAGCAACCCATCCCTTGTCTGGTAGCCCATCTTCAACAGCTCGCCAATACGCTGCATCGTGAACTCGAGCCGTTCACGGTACCGCCATTGGCGCGGCGAGGGAATGACATCCTCAACCAGGACCCCTTCGAAGCCTCCGATACGACGGAAGGTCTCAACAAGGTGATCGCGTTTCCAATTAAGCGAAAATTCGCGTCTCACCGCACCCAATAAGGAAGCAGGGCAACCTTCATAGTAGTGCGGACAGGGATGGGGCACACGTTGCGGGGAGGGTTCCAGCACGGCTCGCAACTCACCGGACAGTGGGCCTTTCGGAGGATCATCCACCACGTCGGCACGAACCGAATCCCCCGGCAGAGCGCCCCAGATGAAGATCACACGTCCATCGCTCCGCCTCGCAACCCCTCGTCCATCCCACCCGAGATCATGGACCCAGAAGATGTCGTCGCGGGGTTGATCTGCCGTTGGTTCCTGCTGAGATGCATCCATGTTCAGACCCTGCCCCCGGTCAGAATGGTGTTGGTAGGTGATCGTAATCGCCAGCCGTTTGCGATGCGAGAAGATATCCCTCATGCTCGGAGATGGCAATGCGATGGGGAGGCCAGAAAGGTCTCGCCCCCACACTCCCGGAGATGAGTGTGCAGGGGCGATACGAATGCGGGGAAAAGCAACTACTAAAAGGTGTAATGGATTCCGAGGCCGTAGCCGAGACGGTCCGTATTAAACCCAATATCGAAACTGAAGGATACGGGTGGCAGGGAGCGGTCCAGCATGCGCCAGTCCCACTCGATACCGACTCCTGCACCGGCCATCAGCGGTTCAGCGTTCGAGGTACCCAGCATGCCATAGCCATAGCCATCGAGATAGCGTTTCTGGATGAACGCATAGCGCAGACGGCCAGCCAATGCGGGAAAATCATTGAACCCGAGAATCGGTTGGATTGAGGCTGGTGAATTTTTGAGATCGATGGTCATCGCCAACCCACTCGCACCACCATCCACTACCTGCAGCCCGACTCCATACTTGTTGCCATCAAGAGTCGTCGCGGAAGCATTTGCCGCTGCAAAGAGAAATACGAAGAACAGGGAAAAAACAATCACACGTTGCCGCATGGAACCTCCTGAATCGTTGGGAGCCTTTTCATGAGTGTAGCCTCATTTTTATTCCCATTCGATGACGGTGGTCACCCTCTCACGTGATTGGGAGAGACAAGACGGCCCGGCGAAAGGCCGGGCCGTTGCACGCTGGCCAGGATCATGACTGGAAGACAACCGTCTCTCTATCGCTGATCCTGATGAGGTTCCGGGCTGTCCGGAGGAGGTGGAGGTTGCTGCCCCCGGCGCGGCCCATGCGGGAACCGTCCACCCTTGTGCATCCCGAAAAGTTCACGGTCGCCGAGCTTCTCCAGTTGCTCGTCACTCAGCACCTTCTTTGCATCGGTTATCAGGTCGATCCGCAGTCCTTCGAGGTCGGCCTGGATATCGCCGAGCTTCTTGCTCAGTTGGACGATCTTGTCCCGGTTTGTGGACGCATCCTCGCCTAGCTCCCTTTTCTGTTCCATCAGGTCATGGAGTTCACGCTTCAGGGGGAGAACCTTTTCCATGTGATCCTGACGAACCTGGTCGATCTCAAGGATCTGGCTGTCGGACAACCCCAGCTCGATCATCCTGTCCAGCTTGCTGTGCCCGGGCAACCTCTGGTGATCGGGTGCCACTGCAGGACGTGGGGCGCGAGGGGGGCGTTCCCCACGTGGGGATTTCGCCTGGGCCTGCGTGCCGACCATCATCAACATCATAACTGCCATCGCAACAACTGTTCTCGCGTTCATCGTATTCTCCTCATCCATCGTTATCCGCTCCGTTCGACCATAGGACGCAGTCCATGAGGCAGCCGTTTAATGCGAGTTGTCCCATGGGCTCCTTGTGAGGATTCCGTGACATTTTCCACAAGCATGAATCGTTTCTTGTGATTGCCACGATGGAGGATTGATTTCAATTCGTTGGCCTGATCAATTGATTCGACAACAATCATCCGTCTACTTTCCCTTCTCGGGCCGACTTACGGAGTTCTGTAGCCCGGACGGCAGAAAGAGTCGGATGGGGATCGCGGCGAAACGGGCCCGCCCGGATCGTCCTTCACTCCCCGGACATCTTGAACAAGATGCCAACTACGGAGGATGTTGCCATGCGCATTGCACTCAGCTTTGTCCTGGCGCTGGCCCTGACCGGCGCTGTTTCCGCACAGGAAGTTTTGTACGAAGAGCATTTTCTTGATGGCGGCCTCGCCCTCGATTGGTACAGCGTCTGGGAAGGCGGCGAGAACATCGTTTCCTCCCCTGATGAGAACGCTCCCGATGAGGACGGCTGGATTGGCCACCTGACCAATGAAGGCAGCGGCGGTGGTGTGGGTACCACCTGCTTCGGCCCGATTGACATGGAAGACTACTCCTACAGCGCATGGGTCAAGACCACGGTTGGGACCAGCTCCTACAACGGTGTTGTCGCGCGCATGGATACAACTGGCGGTTCGCTTTCCTACTACTCCTTCCGTTCGGACTTTGACAGCGATGCCCGTCTCCAGTTGGTCAAGTACCCAGGCGAGAGCTTTGGTCCGACCATCATCAGCGAATGGACCGGCGAGGACATTCCCGGCGGGATGCCGGCTGAGGATTCCTGGCACCAGTTCCGGATTGATGTCTTCGGCGACCAGATCAGTCTCTGGTACGATGATACAGAGATGACGGGGTCGCCCTTTACCGTCGCCGATGACACCTACCTCGCAGCCGGTGCACCTGGGGTGTACATCTTCAACTTCATGGGTACCGCCGCGACCGATGTCGATGGTATCATGGTGACCGATGGCGAGGTCAGCTCGGTCGGAGACAACCCGCTGATCACCATCCCATCCTCAGCACAGATTGTCAGCACCTACCCGAACCCCTTCAACCCGGAGACCACGATCAGCTTTGAGGTCAACGGTGCGAAGACGAGCCTCGCGGTGTTTGATGTGCTGGGACGTCAAGTTGCCACGCTGGTCGATGGCAGCTTCTTGACAGGGATGAACAAGGCGAGCTGGAACGCCACTTCGCAGCCGGCCGGCACCTATTTTGTCGTGCTGAAGACCGATGCGGCACAGGATGTCCGTAAGGTGATGCTGGTGAAATAACCATCGCCGTGGCGATGGTCATCCAGAAGGGTGTGCAATGCACAGCCTGAAGGATCTACAGTTTTGCTGGACCTCAATCCCCGTGCGACAGCGGGTTTGATGGATACGACGCAACCCGGGCCGTGGGGCGACATCCACGGCCCGGTTTTTTTTGTGGCTTGGGTGCCCCGTCACCCAAGCGTGCCTATCAGCACGGTATACCCAAACCGTTCGCCCTGGTATGTGCCGTCAGACGTCCACTACCTCGTTCCGTCAGTCGCCCACGTCTGACGGATCATGCGTCAGGCTTGGGGGCCTGACGCAGCCGGGTGCGTGCCTCTTGCTGAAACGGTTCTGTCGGGGAGTGAGACCCGGGCAGAGGACTGCCCGGGCCACCCTGTAGCACGGGCATCCTGCCCGTGCATCGCGCCGCAGGCGCGAAAGGGGTGTCCTCACGGACACTTTCTCCATTGCTAAAACCCGGCTTGGCAAGACAAGCCGGGGCACGCCTAACCTCGTCACGCACGTGCTGCCCGTTCCGTCAGACGCCCACGTCTGACGGATATTGCGTCAGGCTCGGGGCCTGACGCAACCCTCCACCATGCATCACCATCTGCCTGAGCAAAAGAAACCCGGGCAACAAGATTGCCCGGGCCAGTTCCAACAAGAAAACCCGGACATCAAGCTGTCCGGGCCAGTCTACTACTGAAGCATGTCACGATGGATCAGGCGCCAGCGCCTGCACCGCCGGGCGCGCCGCCGGAGGCTGCTTTGGAGCGTTCGATGGTCTGCAGGGCGAGGTAGTTGTCGCCGAAACGGCCCATGTTGTCGAGCTCGTCATCGTACTGGTTGAAGTGACGTTCCTCGTCATCCACCAGCGCTTCGAAGATCTTCTTTGTATTGTTGTCTGCGTTTTTCGAGCACTCGTTGGCGAATTTATTGTAGTCCTTCGCGCTGTTCTCTTCCATTTTCGTCGCCAGCTCGAGCATCCCTTTCGGATCATGCACCGGGACAACATCGTCCGAGGCTTTCATCTCGATGGTACCGTTGAGGAAGAGGATGCGCTCCGCCAGCAACTCGATGTGCATCATCTCTTCAATGGCCGTCTTGCGGAAGAGTGCCGCCATCAGCTCAAAACCCTGATCGTCGCTATGGAAATGGAAATACATGTACTGATGGACCGCGGTCAGCTCGTCCGCAATTGCCTTGTTCAGCAGTTCAATGCTCTTCTTGTGCATGACTCCCCCTGTCTATCGGGTTGATTGATGATCTCGTTCTCACGGTAAACATATTGAGAAAGCATTCACATTTCAAGGAGACGAGAGGGGGCATTCTGGCTCTGAATTAATCCGACCTCAAAAAACGTGCATGTCACGGGCCATGTCCTCGTAGTTCTTGTAGACGACTCCTGCGTTCGGTCAGGTCCGTAAACCTGACCGAATAGGGAACGTCACCGTTCCACGGTGGCCTCGCCGGATTCAAGAATCCGGCCTACATTGATAACGGATTGCCACACTGGGTGTCTTACTCGTTGCGCAGGAAGGCGTGCAGGTCGCGGGCGAGGTCGTCGTAGTTCTTGTAGACGACGGGGGTGACGGGCAGCGAATTGATGATCACTTTGCCCCAACGGCTTGAGACCAATCGTGGGTCGCAGATGACAGCCGCTCCGACATCGCCGGTGGTGCGGATCAGACGTCCAATACCTTGACGCAGCTTCAGCGCCGCTTCGGGAAGGGTGTACTTCATGAAGGGGTTGCCACCCGCTTCCTGGATGGCTTCACCACGTGCCGCAATCAGAGGTTCAGTCGGAACATCGAAGGGCAAACGTGCGATGATCGCCAGCTCGAGCGATTCGCCCGGCACATCAATACCTTCCCAGAAAGAATCGACCCCGAAGAGGACCGATTTCCGTTCAAGACGGAATTTCTCCAGCATCTCCGCCTGGCTGCCACCGATGCCCTGCGCGAGGGTCAGCCAGCCATCTTTTTCGAGCAAGGGGGAGGCGTAACCGTAGGCTTCCTGAAGCATCCGTTGGCTGGTGAACAAGACCAGCGTACCGGCATCGAGTTCTTCCGGCAAGCGCCACGCCAGCTTGCCGACACCTTGCGTAAACCGTCCGATATCCTGCTTCGGGTTGCCAAGGAAATCGGCGATGGCGATGTAGAGCTGACCGCGCAGGTCGAAGGGCGAGGGGTAGAGTTTCCCTTCGGCATCGGGCAGACCGAGACGACCCGCAATGTAGTCAAAGCTCTCGTTGACTGTCATCGTCGCGCTGGTCATTACCGTCGCTTCGAGTCGTGGATAGAGGTTGTCCTGCAACACCTTGCTAACATCGAGTGGGGCACCAAACAAGCGGACCGGTTGACGGCTGGTTACCGCAGGCGCCTCGTACCAGAGGACCATGTTCTCCTGCTCATCCCCGGTCAAACGCAGGAAGGTTTCGTCAAGCCGTTTCACCTCATTGTGCAGCCTGCGAAATTCGGCAAGGACATCGTCGCCATTTTCCGTCGGTTCCAGATCGAGATCATCCAACCCGCGCGCGAGGTCGTTGAGGCAGCCATCGAGGTCACGCATCGCCGCATGATGACGCCGAACAAAGGTGGCGAGGTCCTCGAACTCGTCACGTCCGCAGGTGTAGCGATTTTTACGTGAGTAGCCATTACCTGATCCTTCGGCATCATGACCAACGCTGAGATCGAGTTCGGTCGCGAACAGTTCTGCCGTATCAATGGCGGTGGCCTGAGATTCCATCGCCTTGTCGACGAGGCCGGGCCCCGCATCGCCCCGTTCGATCGGTGTTTCCACCAGCGCCTCGTAGGCTCGAAGGCCAGTCAACACACCACGCTTGGCGGACGAATCGTACAATTGGAGCAAGACGGCTCGAACCTGGGATATATTCCAGCTTATGCCGAGGTGGTTCGCCGCGATCTTCTCGAGATGATGGGCCTCGTCGAAGATGACATGGCCGTATTCGCCGAGTACACCTCCCTCGCTGGCGAGGTCGCTGAAGAGGAGGGCGTGGTTGACCAGCACCACATGGCTGCGCAAGGCGCTGGTGCGGATACGGTGCAAAAAACAATCTTTGCTGCCACGGCAGGTACGGCTGGTACAATAGCCGGAATCAGCGGAGATCCGTGGCCAGAGGCTGCGAACGCCACCCTGACGAAACGCTGTCGCCTCCTGGATGTCGCCCGTTTTGGTACGCAGGATCCAACGGACCAACGGAAGCAGCGCAATACGTTCCTCAGGCTTGAGCGCTTCCGGGTCGGCGATCAGGGCCTCGAAGCGACGGCGGCAGATGTAATTCCCGCGTCCTTTGAGCAGCACGGCTCGCATCCCGCCGCCGAGGGATTCGAAAAGGGTCGGCAGGTCCTTGTCGAAAAGTTGATTTTGCAGATGCTTGGTGTGGGTCGAGACCATCACACGTTTGCCCACATTGCGGGCAAACAATAGCGAAGGCAACAGGTAGGCGAAACTTTTGCCGGTCCCGGTTCCCCCTTCGGCGAGCAGGGCTCCCCCATCCTTCAGGGTGTTGTAAACATCTTCGGCCATCTCAACCTGGCCATCGCGCCGTTGATAGCCGGGCACCAGATCGTGCAACGGCCCTTCCTCTTCTTCCTTGAAGAAGGTATCGAACCAGGTTTTGTCGAGCTTGATCGGTTCGAGATCATGCCAGGAATCGGGTCCCCAATCCCCGACACGATTGTCCCGCTCCTCCTCGCGTTCCTCAACCCCCAGCGCGCCCGGACCGATCTTGATCAGGCCGTCGATCAGAGCACCCATGGTAAAGGCCGCTCCGCCAAGCAGACGGCTCAATTCATTCAGCTCACCGTACGGGATACGTCTCGCACGTTGCAGCAGATTGACCAGCACACGGCCGGTGGCGGCGGCATCCTCGGCGGCACGGTGTGCTTGGGCAAGCTTGACACCAAGTTGACGGGCTAACGCTCCGAGCCCATATGAGGATAAGGTCGGGAAAAAGGCACGAGCGAGAGGCAGAGTATCGTGGACTGCCGATCGTGCGAGACGTACATCCATCCCTGCCGGCAACCGTTTCAGCTCCTCCTCGATGAAGGAGATATCAAATTGTACGTTTTGCCCGACCAAGGGGCTATCCCCAAGGAAATCAACAAAATCCTTGGCCAGTTCTTCGAAGCGAGGTTTGCCTGAAAGGTCCTGATCGGTGATACCTGTAAGGCGGGTGATGAAAGGATCGAGGTCCTGATCGATACCGACCAGTTCGCTGTAGCGTGCCACTTCGACCCCACCCTCGAAGCGCACCGCCCCCAGTTCGATAACTCGTCCACGGACCGGGTCCGTCCCGGTGGTTTCGCAATCGATGGCGACAAAACGTGCCAACGCAAGCCGTGCCAGTTCGTCGGGAGAAATCGGGGATGGGTCGGGCAGTTTCACGGTTAGCACTTCCTCGGTTGGATGTTGGGTGAATATAGGGCTGGAGCCAGAGAAAAACAGAACTGTGTATCTCGAAAGGTCCGCTGTGTCTTCTAACAAAGATCAGCGTTCCTGGTCTTCGCTATCTTTTTTTGTGGGGTGCGAAGTTGAGCCGGGCCGGGAATTCAGGGTACCCACTCTGTCGCCGTACAAAGACAATCCGTACGCAGAAACTGGTCTATCTGAAATAGCAGATAACAGAGTTAGCGTGCGTTGAATTCATCTCCGGGGCAAAGATCGGAGAGTCTAACCTTTTGCTGCACCTTTTCCCACACATCTATCTTTTAGGAAGGCATAAAACAATCACTTAATCAGGATCGTCCGATGAAAACTCGTTTCTTCCTTTTACTCGCCTTTGCGATGATTGCCACCACCAGTTCCGCGTTTGAAGAATGGCCAATGAACGCCGGGGTCCGTTCCCTCGGCATGGGCGGTGTCACCACGGCTGCTGGGACGGGGATTAATGTCATCTCCAATAACCCCTCTCTGCTGACACGAAGCAGAACATCCATCAGCATTCAAGGCGCGGTTTTCATGGCTCGAGGCATTCAAGAGCGGAATATGGTCAACTCCTCCCTGTCGAATGAAATTGCGATCAACAGCGCTGGTCTGCTCTATTCTCATCCTGGGAACCGCAGGTGGGCGGTCGGCTTTGCGTATGAACGACACTGGAACAAGAGGGAACCAGGCATTTACGAGTATAGTACCAAAGAGGGGAATCCCCACTTCCTCTCTTTGGGCGCGGCGGTAGACGTATTGAAACCACTAACAGCAGGATTCGCTCTGAGAATTCTGGATGGTAAGAAGTCAAACGAGACTCTCTACTCGGGTAGTTACGAAACGAACTACGAGGGGTCGAGTCTTCAAGTTGGTCTCACTGTTGACCTCAACCGCACCGAACGACAGTTGCCGCTAGTGCTCGGCTTGTCATACCGTCCTTCCTATGACTTCGAATCTTCCTATCCCAGTGGCAAACAGGTGGATACTCAGCCGAACGAGTATTCTCTGGGTCTTTTATTCACTCCTTTGTCCGACCTGGATATCAGTTTTGATGTAGATGTAGTAGATCCCAACAACATCGAACGAACGCAAACGTACAGCTCCGGTAGTAAATTGACGACTGATCCATACGCCTATTCCAACTTGATGCTCGGTGGTCGAATCGGGTTGGAATACCGAAAAGAATGGTCAAACGGTGCATTAAAGTTGCGAGGCGGCCTGCTATCCCTTCCCCTTTATAGCGGCAAAGTAGACGATCCTATGAGCGAGATGTATTTCGTACGGGTATTGGAACCAGGGCGTGCGGTAGGGTATTCAATCGGTGCAGGATTCGATCTGTCCATCATGCGTTTCGATGTCGCCTGGGCTTCCTATCGATACCGGATATGGGCGAACCTTACTGGTGAAGAGTTTAGTAGTCCATACAGGTATGATCAGGAATACCGATTCAACACTCTCGAACTTCAGTGGACGGTATTCCTGGGCAAGTAAACTCGTTTCCAGCCAAATGAATCAACTTTGTTTGCCAGAGCATGATCGTAATAAAAACCCGGGACAATTGTCCCGGGTTTTTGTCTGTATCAAACAAGTGCATATACGCTAAATACTTGCTACGCTTTCGTGAACCGCACATTCGGGTTACGGGCCGCGGCGGCTTCGTCGAGGCGACGGACCGGGGTGGTTGTCGGGGCCTCGTGCAATCGTTCAGGTGTCTCGATGGCTTCCTTCGCGATCTGCTTCATCGCGGCAATGAACTCGTCCAGGGTTTCCTTCGACTCGGTTTCCGTCGGCTCGATCATCATCGCTTCGTGGACGATGAGCGGGAAGTAGACAGTGGGCGCGTGCATACCAAAATCGAGCAGCCGTTTCGCGATGTCGAGCGCCTTGACACCGTTGGCCGCCTGACGGTCCGCGCTGAAGACGACCTCGTGCAGGCAACGATCCGCACGTGGCAGCTCGTAGTCATCCTGCAACATCGCTCGCACATAATTGGCGTTGAGGATCGCCAGCTTGCTGACATCCTCGAGGCCGTTTTTGCCATTGCTCCAGATGTAGGTCAACGCGCGCACGTGCATCCCGAAGTTGCCATAGAAGCCGTGCATCTTGCCGATGGATTTCGGACGGTCCCAATCGAGCAGGTAGCTGTCACCACGTTTTGCTGCGATCGGAGTTGGCAGGAAGGGTTCGAGTGCTTCGGTGCAGCAGACCGGACCGCTGCCTGGGCCGCCACCACCATGCGGCGTCGAAAAGGTCTTGTGCAAGTTGATATGCATGACATCGAAGCCGAGGGCATCGGGAGTGGTGATCCCGAGCAAGGCATTCAGGTTGGCCCCATCCATGTACATCAGGCCGCCCGCCTCATGGACAATGTCCGCCACCTGACGGATGTTGCTCTCGAAGATGCCGAGGGTGTTCGGATTGGTCACCATCAGACCGACCAGACGTTCATCGACCGCATCACGGATAGCTTCCGGGTCAAGGGTGCCATCCTCTTTCGAGGGAATCTCGACCACCTCGCAACCAGCGAAGGCGATGGTCGCCGGGTTGGTGCCGTGTGCGGAGTCGGGGATGATGACACGGTAGCGGCCGGAATCGCCACGGTCCGCATGGTACTTTTTCATCATCATCAGGCCGGTCAACTCACCGCTCGCCCCCGCAGGTGGCTGCAGCGAGCAGGCCGCAAAGCCGCTGATTTCCTTGAGCGCCTCATTCAGCTCGACCATGACACGAATCGCACCCTGGACCATACGTGTCGGCGCGAAGGGATGCACATCGGCGAATTCCTTCATCGCCACAATGGACTCGTTCACCTTTGGGTTGTACTTCATCGTGCACGAACCCAGCGGGTAGAAACCCTTGTCCACATGATGGTTCATCGTCGATAGTCGGACGAAGTGACGGACCGCTTCGTTCTCGGAGACTTCCGGCAACGGTGCATCCTCGGTACGTGCCAGCGACCCGGGCAGGGTATCAGCAGCGGGAACATCAGAGGATGGCATCGGGACACCACGGCGTCCTTCGACTGAGAGTTCGTACAGCAGTTTTTCAGGCATTATCTGGTTCCTGGTAGACAATCGTCGCGCATGGTCAATGAAAGAAACACAGGTACGCCTCGGTAAAGCGTACCTCACGTGCGGAGGAATATAAGGGATTCGCAGGGTAGGTACAGCCGCCTGCACGAGACGCTCGAGACGGTGCCTGTTCAGAGCTGACTTTGAGAGACCAGCTCATGAAAAGATGTGATTCCCCTTACCGAATTTGGATTTGTGCACATCCCGGTACGAACTTTCGATTTGCCCCCCGGCAACCTCCATCCTTTCCATACCGGAGGCAGAATGAAGCGCTTTTCGTCCTACCTGGCGATCGCCGCAGCGGTCGTCCTGATTGTTTCGCTCGGTTGGTTGCAGACCAATGGCGAGCAGGCAGACACTGTTCGAGACGGCATGCTGATGCACATCAGTAAATCGGTCGATGATCCTCATCGTGCCATGATGCCCCTCACCCTCGCACTCAAGATGACCGAGGTACACGATGTCCAGCTCTTCCTCGACATTGATGCCATTTTCCTGGTCACCAAGGACGGCCCTGACTTGACATATGAAGGGTTCGAGATGACCTCGAAGCAGCTTGTTAAGGCGTTACTGGACAAGGGGATTCACATTGACGCTTGCCCGATGTGCATGAAGTCGCACGGGGTGACCAAGGATCAGTTGGTTGACGGGGTACGTATTGCGAGCGCGGAAACCTTCACCGGCTTTACCGATGGTCGGATTGTAACAATGGACTGGTAGAAGCAACTGTATCCCGGCTGGCCTGCTAAGGTGACTGGTACACAACGTCGGGTAACGAGCGATCCTATCCCCATTGACAGAAGTACTGGCCTTCGGAACAGGTATTCGCATCGAGTGTACCGGTCACCTGGTCTCGGGCGAAGTGGAACAGATCGTTCGTCGCTAACCATACACAGGTGACAGGTACACTCCGTGAAGCACCAACTTTTTCTCCCAGGCACTCTGCTGGGGATGGAAACCATCTTCCCATTGGGAAGATGGTGTACCAGTCACCCTGATACCCCCCACCTCCCCGGGCCAAACGCACCGAGAGCGCACCATTGTTTTGGTTGACTCACTCAGGACCCTCGTGTATATTCAGGGGTTCGATTTGCGCCGGTTCCGAACGGGGACCGGTTTTTCACGCAGGTCGAGCTTGAAACAGACGGTTTCATGGCGGGAACTGGGCTTGGCGGACAGCAAGGCTGACCGTACGGGCGAGAAAAGGCAGGCGCCGTTCCCACTGTGAATGCACTATGAACCTTCCGCCGTGCCCGGCGGACAACATTCTCCGTCAAAACTCCATGGGACGTTCAAACCTATTCCGTACCCTGCTCATCCTGGCGCTGGTAGTCCTCGCGCTGGTCTATCTGTACCCGACCTACCACACGACTGTGCTCAACCGTGAGTTGGACAGCCGTCTTGGGGAGATCAGCGAAAAGACCGGGATGGACCCATCCATTCTTCGTGAAGACATCTTCCGCTTCGATGTCGACCTGGCCCATGAGGTCCGGACCGACACAAGCCTGGATGCCGCTACCCGCGAGGACGTGCTTGGATCAATCCATGACCTGCGCACCGACTTCTACCAGAAGCTCGATGCATCGCAGAATGGTTCGATCAAGCTCGGCCTCGACCTTCAGGGTGGTATGCATCTGGTCCTCGAAGTGAACCTTGTTGACCTGATGAAGAACACGGCAAAGAATGTTGATGCCACCTTCACCGAGATCAGCGAGGAAGTCGAGGCGCGCCTGACGGCCAACCCGGACGAAGATTTCGAAACGGCGATGCTGGACGCATTCTCGCAGCGCGACATTCCGATGGCGCGTTACTTTGGCGATCCGCGTCAGTCGGACCGCGAAATCCTGCGAGAGCTGCGTACCCAGGCCGAAGAAGCGGTGGACCTCACCTTAACCAAGCTGCGCAACCGTGTTGATGAGTTCGGTGTCAGCGAGCCCTCGATTACCAAGCAGGGAACACGACGGATCGTCGTGGAGCTGCCGGGTGTTCAGGATCCGACTCGCGCCCGTAACCTGATCGGACGGACGGCGCTGCTCGAGTTCCAGCTTGTCGCAGAACCGGAAGTCACCGCGCAGGTGATCAAGGATCTGGACGAGTTGCTTGCCGAGAAGCTTGAGGATGAAGGTGCGTTTGACCGGATGGCTGAAGGCATTGATGCCGGCGAAGCGATGAGCAACGATGCCGACGCTGAAACGGATGAGACCACTTCGACGCAATCGCTGTTCAGCGAAGGCGGGGAGATGGCGGCCGACACCTCCGCAGGCACCGACAGCGGCATGATGTTCGACCGCGACCATCCGTTATCCAGTATGATGAGCCTCTACCAGAACCAGATCATGGTGCTGGAATCGGATCGGAATACGGTCGAGCGTTACCTCAACCGTACCGACGTCCAGGGCATCATCCCGCCGGACTATGTTTTCCGCTGGGGCCACAAATCGGAAGTCGCGCAGGACGGGCAGACCTTCTGGATGCTCTACCTGCTGAAGACCCGTGCCGAGCTCACCGGATCGTCCCTTTCGGATGCCCAGGTGACCATCGGTTCCGGCGCTGCCGACCCGACCCAGGCCGGTGCGGCGATTGTCAACCTGACCATGAAACGTGACGGCGCACGTCGCTTTGCGCGCATCACGGAAAATAACATTGGCAAGCACCTGGCGATCGTGCTGGACGGCAAGGTCCACATGGCGCCGGTGATCCGTACAAGGATCCCCGACGGCCGCGCGATCATCGAGGGCAGCGAGTCGGTGGAAGAGGCCAATGACCTCGCCATCGTCCTGCGTGCCGGTGCGCTTCCTGCCCCGGTCGAGATCATCGAAGAACGGACTGTTGGTCCGAGCCTCGGTGCCGATTCGATCCAGGCGGGTACCCTGAGCGCGGTCCTCGGCCTTCTGCTGGTAATGGTCTTCATGGCGATTTATTACCGTGGCAGCGGCCTTATCGCGGACCTCGTCCTTCTCCTCAACATCATCTTCCTGATGTCGGTGCTGGGTGGGTTCGGCTTTACCTTGACCCTGCCGGGTATTGCGGGCATCATCTTGACGATTGGTATGGCGGTAGATGCCAACGTGCTGATCTTCGAGCGTATCCGTGAAGAGTTGATCGCGGGCAAGACGGTTTGGAACGCGATCAAGAACGGCTTTGACCGTGCGTTCATTACCATTATGGATGCGAATGTCACCACCCTCATCGCGGGGATCGTCCTCTACCAGTTCGGTACGGGTCCGATCCGGGGCTTTGCCCTCACCCTGATGATTGGTATCATCGCCTCCATGTTCACAGCCCTTGTTGTCAGCCGGGCCATTTTCGATTGGATCACCGCCACCTGGTCGGTGAAGAAGCTGAGCATCTGACACCATGTTCACGATTTTCAAAAACACTCACTACGATTTTCAGGGCAAGCGCCGGATCGCGTTTTTCATCAGCGCATCCCTGATCATAATCGGTCTTGTGGCCACCGTCCTCCGCGGCGGACCCAACTATTCGATCGACTTCACCGGTGGTCTTTCCATCGTCCTCCGTTTTGAGCAGCATGTCGAGGAGTCTGATGTTCGCGCCGCGATGGGCGAGCTTGGCTTCCCCGATGCAGAGGTGAAGCTGGTTATTGGGCGAGGACAGGAAGACCTGATGGTCCGAATCCCGGAAGCTGCGGACGCGGACGCGCAGATCGAATCCATCCTGAGCGGACTCCAAGCTGCCTTCCCGGGCAACGAGGCAGCCGTCCGGAGTGTGGAAGCGGTTGGCCCGAAGATTGGTCATGAATTGCGCAATGCCGCGATCCTGGCCATCATCGCATCCCTCTTCTTTATCGTCGTCTACATCACCTGGCGATTCCAGTACCGGTATGCGATCGCAGCAATTGCGGCGTTGACGCATGACGTGTTGATCGTCTTCGGCTTGTTCAGCATCCTCAACCTGCAGATCAGCCTTGCGGTTGTAGCAGCCTTCCTGACGATTGTCGGTTACTCGTTAAACGATACCATCGTTGTCTTCGACCGTATCCGCGAGAACGTCAAGAAGCTTCGCAGCAAACCGTTCCTTGACCAGGTGAACATCTCCATCAACGAGACCCTGTCGCGTACCGTGCTGACATCCGGCACGACTTTGATTGTGGTCTTCATCCTCTACTTCTTCGGTGGCGCGGTGATTCATGATTTCGCCTTCGCCCTGTTGGCCGGTGTGGTCGTGGGTACCTATTCCTCGATCTTCGTCGCCAGCCCGATCCTGGTGGAGTGGAATATTCGTAAACCGGAGAAACGGACCAAGAAGTAGTCTCCGGTTGGAACTGGAGTGTCCGCCCGGGGGCAGCATCCCCGGGCTTTCTTGTGCCCAGCTTGGGCGCTATCTTGCTTGCATGATCCGGTGTCGCACGTGTCTGGGGACGCGTCTGGCGACCCGATTTTGCCACGGGGAGGTTTCATGGCTGTAAGCGTAGTCGTCGGTTGCCAGTGGGGCGATGAAGGCAAAGGGAAAATCGTCGACCTGCTCAGTGAACGGACCGATGTCGTTGCGCGTTACCAGGGGGGGCCGAACGCAGGACATACTGTCGTCCACGAGGGCGAGCAGACCATCCTGCACCAGATCCCCAGCGGTATCCTGCATCCGAACACCACCTGCTGCCTCGGCAACGGGTGCGTGATCGACCCTCGCATCCTCTTCACCGAGATTGAAATGCTCGAGAACAAGGGGATCAAGGTCAAGGACCGTCTCTTCATCTCCCAGAAGGCTCATCTCATCATGCCCTATCACCGGGCTATCGATGAAGCCGCGGAAGCTCAAGCGGGCAGCCGCAAGATCGGCACAACGGGCCGTGGCATGGGACCAAGCTACACGGACAAGTATGCAAGGTCCGGCATCCGGATTGTCGACCTGCTGAACCGTTCCTATTTCGAGACGAAGCTTCGCGCCAATCTCGAGGACAAGAACCGTCTCCTGAAAGACTATTACCACGGTACCGAGCTGGATGTGGATCGCATCGTCGACGAGTACATCGATTTCGACAAGCGTGTTGACCCCTTCATCAAGGATGTTTCGGTAATGCTGTCCGAAGCGATCCGTGATGGCAAGGATGTGCTGCTGGAAGGTGCGCAGGGTACGCTGCTTGATGTTGACCACGGGACCTATCCCTTTGTCACCAGCTCGAACCCGACTGCAGGTTCTGCGGCGACAGGTGTGGGAATCGGCGCACGAGCTGTCACCAAGGTCATCGGTGTGATGAAGGCCTATACGACCCGTGTCGGCAATGGCCCCTTCCCCACCGAGCACGAGGAACCGCTGCAGAGCGAATTCCGCAAGTGGGGCGGTGAATTTGGAGCGACCACAGGTCGCGCACGCCGTTGCGGCTGGTTGGACCTTGTGATTGCACGGTATGCGGCTCGTGTCAACGGTGTCGATGCCTGGGCCATCACCAAGCTGGATGTTCTGAGCGAGCTGAAAGAAATCGAGGTCTGCACGCACTACACCCACAAGGGCCGCAAGATCGACCATTTCCCGGCCGAACCCTGGCTGCTTGATGAGGTGAGGCCTGAGACGGTGACTTTGCAGGGGTGGAACCAGGATATTTCGGATATCCGTCGCTACGCGCAGCTGCCGAAGGCCTGCAAGGACTACCTCGACTTCATTCAGGACCAGACGCGTGTCCCGATCGACATCATCAGTGTCGGCCCGGAACGTGAAGCGGTTATCGTGATGCGTTAAAAGGCAGGGTGGCCCGACTTGCTGGTCAGGTCGGGTCTGTTCATCCAGTGTAGGTCGGATTCTTGAATCCGGCGATGCGATTGTGTTCCGTCAGGTCCTGAACATAGTGGAGACCTGAGGGCCGCCCCGGATGCAAAGTGTGGCCTTTCGGGGTGGCCCGACTTGCTTGTCAAGTCGGAAGTATTCATCCAGTGTAGGTCGGATTCTTGAATCCGGCGATGCAGTTGTCGAGTAGGCCGGGGTTTCCAACCCCGGCGAAGATGGCCGCAGGCCATCGACATTCCCGCACCGCAGGTGCGAACGCTGTTGAACAACCATCGGCCCCACTCGCCAGGTTCACGTACCCCGGCGAGTCCCTGCCCTCGTGGCAAACCGCCGATTTGCAGGAAAACGTCTCCCGGTGACCCAATCAGGGCCTGCATTGGGGATGTGAAACGATTAGATTTGCGTTTCCGCGTTGGAGGGGTCAGGCGTCCTTGATGATTGCCCCCCACTCATCAGGCACACCGCCCTCCCTCGCGGGATTTTACAGCGACCGGTCGCCCTCAGGGCACCGATCCGGTCGAGCCGATAGCTCAGCTGGTAGAGCAGGGGCCTTTTAAGCCCAAGGTCGTGGGTTCAAGTCCCACTCGGCTCACTAAGTAAAACAAAGGTTTAGGCGTCACGCCTGAACCTTTTTTCTGTTTATGGGGGAGCTATGGTGCACTCCCAGAAAAAGTGTTGTAGCTTGCTGTAGGCTAAACCGGAGGGTTGTGACCTATGGCGTACATCGAGAAAAGAGTCTGGCAGCACACAGACGAGAGCGGTCAGGTCAAGGAGAAAACCGCCTACCGGGTTCAGGTTCGGTTGAAGGGACACCCAACCGTCTCGAAGACCTTTGACCGCAAGACAGACGCTACCAAGTGGGCTCAGAAGACCGAGACCGAGATCAGGGAACGGCGCTACTTCAAGAAGGCTACCGCCGAGAAACACACCCTTACAGAAACGCTTGACCGCTGGGAGAAGGATGCCCTGCCCCGGTTCAAGGACCAAGCCAAGCCAAAGGTTCACATCCGCTATTGGCGGGAATCAATCGGCGCTGTGACTCTTGCTGACCTCACCCCCAGCCTCATCATTCAGTACCGTGACAAGCTCATCCGTGAGGGAAAGAGCGACAGCACAGCCAACCGCTACACAACCACCCTCTCACGTGTTCTCTCCGCTGCTGAAAAGGATTGGGAATGGCTGGACGAGTCACCTATGCGGAAAGTTCGCAAACTCAAGGAACCGAGGGGGCGGGTACGCTTCCTTGACGACGATGAGCGCGCCCGTCTGCTGAATGCCTGCCAGGAAAGCCATAACCCAGACCTCTACCTCGCTGTCTTGCTTTCCCTCTCAACAGGTGCCCGTAGAAGCGAGATATGGGGTCTTACGTGGTCACAGATCGACTTTAACAAGTCTATGGCCACCTTCCACGAGACCAAGAACAACGAACGCCGTACCGTTCCGATCCGAGGGAAAGCCTTGGAGCTGTTGACCGAGAAAAGTCGGCTGCGGAGGATCGACACAGACCTCCTCTTCCCAGGCCTCGACCCTCAGAAACCCATCGACTTCCGCACGGCATGGGAAAACGCAGTTACGAAGGCTGAACTGACTGATTTCAGGTGGCATGACCTCAGGCACTCCACCGCTTCCTATCTCGCCATGAGTGGCGCTACACCCTCGGAGATCGCTGCGGTCTTGGGCCACAAAACCCTCGCTATGGTCAAGCGTTATGCACACCTGACCGAGCAGCACACATCCGCCATTCTCGAACGGATGAACTCGAAGTTCATTGGATAGTCCCAAGAGGAGAAGAATACCCATGTGGGCTCAGGATCGAATGCTTGAAGTGCTGATTGCCTCAGCGAAAGATGGAGAAACAAGAAACGCCATGATGTTGATTGGCCATATGAAGGAGTTTAACGAAGCAGGTATGAAGTTCCCTGAACCTCTGAAGGCGTATTCGGTCATGTGTTTTACAAGAATTCTGAATGGTGAAAGTGCTGATTCAGCTTTCAATCTCAGAAAAAAACCTGGCCACCAGAAGGACTATTGGGAAACCGAAGCCCGGCAGCATGAGACGTTCTGTGCTGTGGAGAAGCTGCTTGAAGATGGCTCAGCAAAGACCCTTGAGGATGCTTTTTTCAAAGTTGAGATAGCAACCAACATCGAGTGGAGACACGTCGCAAACCTGTACTACAAAGAGCGGAAGCTTCTGCGTGACATCCTCCCAGAAGTGTATGGAGAGGAATCCACAGACGATGAATCCGGTGAAAATGAAGAATAAACGTTTGCAAATATTACACATCCCAAACACCCCGATTTAAGCTTTTAACCTCCAAGCCTCATCAAGTCTATTCTCGTCCCAGCGCGCGCAGTGTTGAACGATTCATTTACTTGTGAGGCAAAGATGATTTCCAAGCAGCCAAGGCTGATCCCACTGGCGGATTGGCCGAAGTACCACGCATGGCCACCCCTTGGGGGATTGCGTCATCTGGTCTTCTACTCGAAAACCAACGGCTTCGACAAAGTCATTCGCCGCGCTGGGCGGCGCATCCTGATCGACGAAGCAGCGTTCTTCGATTGGGTGGAACAGAAAAGCGAGGAGCAGGGTCTTCCTGCACGGGAGGTGGGCAATGAATAACCTCCCACTTCAGAGGGTTTTGCAGGCCCTCACCGACAAGGGGCTTCGCTTCTCGAAACAGAGCAAGGGATTTCTGGCACAATGCCCTGCGCATGACGACAAAAACCCTTCACTGTCCATCGCTGAAGCACCGGATGGCCGTGTCTTGATGCACTGCCAAGCTGGTTGCACCATCGAGAGCATTCTTGAGGCACTTGGGCTCAAAATGGCAGACCTCTATCCCGAGCGCCTCGAACCCAGCCCCAAGAAAGAAACCATTTACCAGTA
The DNA here is from genome assembly GCA_020444265.1 of bacterium. Classification (GTDB taxonomy): domain Bacteria; phylum Electryoneota; class Electryoneia; order Electryoneales; family Electryoneaceae; genus JAHLLH01. The sequence continues at coordinate 186,588 of JAHLLH010000004.1, read as the reverse complement.
CACGGATGAGGAGGGCAACCTCCTCTCCGAACTGGTACGGTTGGAAGGAAAACGGTTTTATCACCGCCGCCCTGATGGTAAGGGCGGCTACACCAATGGCTTGGAGGGGGTCCGTCGCGTACCCTACCGTCTCCACGAACTCGTGAAAGCAGAACGGGTGATTGTGGTGGAGGGCGAGAAAGATGCTGACCGCCTTGTCAAAGCCGGAATGGGTTGTGTGACCACCTTCCCCGATGGCGCTGGAGCGTACCGGAGTGAATACCAGCAGTACTTCAGGGGAAAGAAGGTCATCTTCCTCTCTGATGCTGACCGTGCAGGAGTCAGCCATAGCCTGAAAGCTTCTGCCAGCTTGAATGAGGTTGCTGAGTGGTTGAAGCTGGTTGAGCCCTTTTCGGATGCGAAGGATGTCAGCGAGTGGCTCGATAAGGGTCACTCCACCGCCGAACTTGTGGATCGGATTGCAGGCACCTCAGATTTTGACCCTGCATCACTTCCGGAGTGGACCGCTACGTTCCTGGAGAACCACCAGGACGGAAAGAAGAAGCGGAGTGGGTCCCTCCTCAACATTCTCGACACCAACGCCCTCCTCACGAAAGCGTACGAACCTCCTGAATGGGTCATCCCCGAGTTGCTTCCTGTGGGGCTCACGATTCTCGCAGGTGAGCCGAAGGCTGGGAAATCGTGGCTGACGCTACAGGTATCTCTTGATGTGTCGCGGGGAAAGACCACCCTCGGAGCGTATCCTACGAACCAGGGCCAGATCTTGTACTGTGGTCTCGAGGATAGTCCGAACAGGCTTCAGACACGGATGCACAAACTCCTGAACGCCTCAGAGTGGCCGAAGGATGGTGATCTTGATTTCGTGGACGCAGGTGGTCTGAGTCGTATTCGGAACGGTGCGATTGAGGAGCTTGAATCGTGGCTAATGTCCAAGGACAATCCTCGGCTTATCGTGATTGACACGTATGGCCGGATCGCCGAAGACACGAGTGGGAATCGGAGCGTGTACCTCCACGATGTGGAGATGCTTTCCGGGCTTCAGAAACTCGCCATGAAGTATGGTGTCTGCATCCTCTGCGTTCACCACACACGGAAGGAGCGGGAAAGCACAAAACGGACCTCGAGTGTGTCTGGTTCCTTCGGGCTGACCGGCACAGCGGATACCATCATCCTGCTCGAGACTTCCTCGCCGGGAAATGGTGTGCTGCGAATCGGTGGCCGTGATGTAGTTTCGGTGAGTTTTCAGGTCAAGCTGGACCTCACCGAAGGTGGGTGGCTCATTGAAGGGGATGCACCTCCCCCCGGTTTGTCGCCTACGAGGACCGATTTGTATCGGTTGATCGAGCAGAGTGAGGAACCCATGTTCTACACCGATATCGCGCAGCGTCTGGACCGCCATCCCAAGACCGTCAACAGGCTTCTGAACGACATGGTCAGGGACGGTGTCCTGTGCAAGACTGATTCCGGGAGTTACGCACTCCCCGGTAACCGTCTCGCAGGGTGAGAATCATGAGATACGTGAGATAGATAGTGCTCAGACGTTAAAAAAAGAGTCTTCTTCTTAACGTTCGAGTGAGAGCTTTGTAGTTCATCTCACGTATCTCACGTTTCTCGACCCCAGGTTATTGCTTATTCGAGCGAGCTGAACACCAGGCGGGCATCTTGCCCGCCAGCCCCGAAAGGGGCTTTTACCTTTTGGGGCTTGAGAAAACGAAGCGTTTCAATCGCTCAGATTCTCGCTTTTCAATGTGCTCTTGAATGTACGTTTTGTACAAAACAAGATCAAGGGCACACTGGGTTGTTTTCACTGTCACAGCAACACATTCTCGCCCTTCAGGGGCTTTGCAGCGCTCCTCCAAGGGGTGCTCGCGGACTTCGCTTAGTTTTACTGGACAGGGCTGAGTGATCGGTACCTTCAGGCCCTTCCACGATGTGCTCGAATGGAACTTTCCAATGGTTGGAAAAAGCGAGGCGGTTGTGTGCTTCGCGCTACCTATCACCCCGGAGTTGGTTGACACCTCCTCCCCAGTTCCCAATATTCAGGGTCACCCCACCAGGGAAGAATGAAAACCAGCGAACGGGCAGGAGGAAGCAGTGGCGAGGAATGGGAACGGGAACGGCAATGGGAACAGCAACACAGATGGAAAACTGACCCTCCCCCGGTTGGCGAGCAAGCTTTTCACCGCCTGCGATATTCTGCGCGGCAATATGGACGCCTCCGAATACAAGGACTTCATTTTTGGCGTCCTCTTCCTGAAACGTCTCTCCGACCAATACGACCTGGAGCGTGCTCAGAAACGCAAGGAATACGAGCGCCTCGGTTGGCCGGATGATCGCATTCAGAAGCAACTCGACAACAACCCGGACATTTACTCCTTTGTCATCCCCGAGGAGGGGCACTGGTCCAGAATCAAGCATCTGAAGGAAGAGGTGGGCTCAGGGCTGAATAAGGCGCTGGGGGCCATCGAGGATGCCAACCCGGACACCCTCGAGGACGTTCTCAAGCACATCAACTACAACCGCAAGGTCGGTCAGAAGGTGGTCAGCGATGACCGGCTGGTGGAATTCATTCAGCACTTCGATGACATCCCCCTCTCGAACGAGGACTTCGAGTTCCCTGACCTCCTCGGTGCAGCCTACGAATACCTCATCAAGTACTTCGCAGACAGCGCGGGCAAGAAGGGTGGGGAATTCTACACGCCTGCATTTGTTGTCCGGCTGATGGTCCAGCTCATCGAACCGCATCAGGGCATGTCGATTTACGACCCCTGCGCCGGGTCCGGTGGTATGCTGATCCAATCGAAGCAGTACGTGGAGGAGTCCGGTGGGGATACCACTGACCTCTTCCTCGCAGGGCAGGAGCTGAACGGAACCACATGGTCCATCTGCAAGATGAATATGCTGCTGCATGGCATTCAGTCCGCCAGCATCAAGCAGGGGGATACCCTTCTCGAGCCGGAACACACGGACCAACGGGGTGAGTGGCAGCGCTTTGACCGGGTGATTGCAAATCCGCCCTTTAGTCAGAACTACAGCAAGACGAACATGAAGTTCACGGAACGGTTCCACACCTGGATGCCTACCAGCGGCAAAAAGGCGGACCTGATGTTCGTGCAGCACATGGTGGCGTCCCTGAAGGAAGAAGGCAGGATGGCCGTGGTCATGCCGCACGGGGTCCTCTTCCGTGGGGGTGACGAACGCAAAGCCCGCAAACGGTTCATCGAGGACGGCTACCTCGAGGCGGTGATCGGCCTTCCACCTTCCCTCTTCTATGGTACCGGCATTCCTGCCAGCATCCTCGTCTTCAATAAGCAGGGTGCAAGGGAACGGGACAGCATCCTCTTCATCAACGCAGACCGGGAGTACAGGGAAGGCAAAAACCAGAACAGCTTGCGCCCGGAGGACTTGGAAAAAATCACCCATGTCTACCGGAAGAAGCTGGACGAACCCAAGTACTCACGGAACGTCCCCGTCAGCGAGTTGGAAGCGGAAGACTGGAACCTCAACATCCGGCGTTATGTGGACAACAGCCCTCCGCCGGAACCGCATGATGTGCGTGCTCACCTGCATGGTGGCGTACCCCTCGCCGAGATCGATAGCCTGAAGGATGCCTGGAGCGTCTATCCCGGCGTCCGTGAACTTCTCTTCGCCCCTCGTGAGGAAGCCTACCGGAACTTCTCTGATGCCATAGAGAACAAGAAAGCTATCAAGCCTCTGATTGAATCGGCGGAGGGTGTCCAGGCCAAGCATGAAGCCTTCCACAACGCCCTGAATGACTGGTGGTCAGCAAATCTTCCAAAGATCGAAGCCCTCGCAGGGGCGGGTGACCAGGCCCTCTTCGACCTGCGCAGGAAGTTTCTCGACGACATCGAGGAGGTGCTGACCCCGCAGGGCATCCTGACCTTGCACCAGGTACGGGGTGCCTTCGCGAGCTACATGAAAGAGCTGGAATCGGACTTCAAGTCCATCGCTGCCAGCGGATGGAGTGCAGAGCTGATCCCGGAGGATGACATCCTCGCGTCCCAGTTCCCGCAGGTGTTGGAGGAGCTGGAAGCAGACCGGGCACGGATAGCCGAACTGACCGCCCTCTTCGCTGCTGCGGACACCTCCGAAGAGGAGGATAGCGAGGATAGCGACGACCCTGATGGGGATGTCCTACCCAAGGCAACGGTCAAGGAGCTGAAAGACCAGCAGAAAGCCCTGAAGGGTGAGATCACTCAGCTCACGAAGGACTCTAAGATCGCGAAGCAGGATCTCCAACGGATGGAAAATTCGCTCTTTGATCGGCAGGAGGTAGAGGAGAAGAAGCAGCGGATAGACAAGCTCGCAAAACGGCGAAATGAGTGCGAGACTGACCTGGACGAGATCACTACCAAGCTGAAAACCCACACCGACCTGGAGAAGGAGCTGAAGGAGAAACGTGCCAATGTCCGGCAAGTGGAGAAACGCACCGAAGCACTTGTGACCGAGGCCCGCAAGAAGATCACCGAGGACGAAGCCCGCACCCTGATCCTCGAACGGCTGCACAAGCTGCTATCGGAACAGTATGACGGTTACCTCCGGCAGTTCCTGCGCAGTCTGATCGCAGCCATCGAGAACCTGTACGACAAGTACGCTGTCACCGCCAATGACATCCTCGCAGCCCGAGACACTGAAGCCGCCCGACTCAACCAGTTTTTGAAGGAGTTGGGCTATGAGTGACTCTTTACCAACAAATTGGAAATGGAAACCATTAGATGAGCTTGCTGAAATTGACCGAGAGCAACTCAGTGTTATCACACCCTCTGCCCAGGAGTTTTTCTACATCGATATCAGTTCTGCTTTTGAGGGTAAGTTGCGGTTGCCATCCAATAAAATCCCCTATGGTGAAGCCCCATCCCGTGCACGCAAAGTGCTGAAAAGAGGCGATGTATTAATGTCAACAGTGCGTCCTAACCTTCGCGCTTTTGCCCAATTCGATCATTCCGATGACCTTACAGTTGCCTCGACCGGTTTCGCTGTGTTGACTGCCAAGCAGGGTGTGGATGATCGATTCATCCTTTACTCAATTCTGTCAGACAACATCGCCAAGCAGGTTGAAGGCCATGTGGTGGGTTCGAACTACCCAGCTATCAACACGAAAGATGTCCGGCGGTTATTAATTCCAACCCCCCCCCCAGGGCAGCAGCGGAAGATCGCGGAAATCCTGACGACGGTGGACAACCTGATTGAGCGGACGGAGGCGCTGATCGCGAAGCAGGAGTCCATCAAGCAGGGGATGATGCACGACCTCTTCACCCGTGGCGTGGACGAACATGGTCAGCTTCGCCCCCCCTACGAACAAGCCCCCGACCTATACAAACCCTCCGAACTCGGAATGATCCCGAAAGAGTGGGATACATCGTTACTTGAGGAGTTGACAGAAAAGATCATCGACGGAACGCACTTCACGCCCGAATATCGAGAGCACGGAGTACCTTTTTTACGGGTGACAGATATACAGGATACCAGTATTGATTTTAGCAAGCTGAAATACATTAGCCCTGAAGAACACCGAATACTCACCCTTCGATGTAATCCGATGCGTGGGGACATCCTTCTCTCTAAGAATGGTACTATTGGGCTGTTGAAAATTGTTGATTGGGACTGGGAGTTTTCGATCTTCGTCAGTCTTGCACTCATCCGCCCAATCGTGTCGAAGATCAACACCAGATTCCTGACATACTACCTTCAGTCAGATCAAACGTGGGCTCAGATTAGGAAACGCTCAAAACAAGGCACTGTGACGAACCTCCACCTTGAAGAAATTCGAGAACTCGTTGTGGCGGTCTTCCCGGCAAAAGAACAAGAACGAGTTGCTGATGTATTCCAGACTATGAATCGAACCATTGACACCTATCGGTCTGACTTGGAGAAGCTCCAACACTTGAAAACAGGCCTGATGCAAGACCTCCTGACCGGCAAGGTCCGGGTGAATGTGGACGAAGCTATGGATGCCCTCGATGAGTGAATACACGCACGTAGAGAAGCCCTTCCTTGACCAGCTCAAAGCCCTCGGCTGGGCGGTAATCGACCAGGCGGTGGGCAGCAAGACGGACATCCCTGAAGACCCTGCGGCAAGCCTGCGGAGCAGCTTTCGTGAGGTGGCGCTGAAGGGTGTCTTCTTCGAGGCGATCCGGGCCATCAACCTGACCGAGGACGGGAAACCGTGGCTGACCGACAAGCAGCTCGGTGCACTTCTTGATGAGGTTTACCACCGCGCCCCTCGCAACCTCGCCGAAGCGAACGAATCGATCCTTGGGCTGCTCTTTCAGGCGCATGCCGATGTGAATGAAGTCACCGGTGAAGAACACCCTCGTGTCAAGCTGATCGACTTCCACCACCCCGAAGCCAACGCCTTCCACGCTATCAACCAGTTCCGCATCGATACTCCGGGCCGTGTCAAGGAAATGATTATCCCGGACATCGTCCTCTTTGTCAACGGCCTGCCCATTGGGGTGGTTGAGTGCAAACGTGTCAGCAAGACCGAAGCCAACCCGCTGAATGAAGCGTTTCAGCAACTAATGCGGTACTCCGACCAGCGCGAGGATACCCGGCTGGCAGGACTGCATGAAGGCGAGCCCAAGCTCTTTTGGACAAACCAGCTCCTGATCCGCACCATCGGCGAGGAAGCGGAATTCGGAACCATCACCGCGACGGACGAGGAGTTCTGGTACCCGTGGCGCTCCATCTTCCCCGAGCAGTATCGTGAGTACGACCCACCACTCGGCAAGAAACGCGCGCAGGAAGTTCTGATTCAGGGGATGCTGCCGAAGGAGACCCTGCTCGACCTGATCCGTACCTGTTCCGTCTTCATGGATGCGGGCAACAAGCGTGTGAAGGTCCTCGCACGGCATCAGCAGTACAGGGCAATGGTCAAGATCATCGAACGGCTGCGCGAGGGGTCCACCCCCGAAGAACGCTCGGGTGTTATCTGGCATACCCAGGGATCGGGCAAGAGCCTGACGATGGTCTTTGTGATCCGCAAGCTGCGGATGCTGGAGGACCTGAAGGATTACAAGGTGTGCCTTGTCTGTGACCGTACCGACCTCGAGGACCAGCTCACACGGACCGCGGAACTCTCCGGTGAGAAGGTGACCACCATCGAGTCGTCCGAGATGATGAAGCAGAAGCTCGCCACGGATGCCTCGAACCTGAACATGGTGATGGTGCACAAGTTCCAGGGCGAGCGTTTTGACGATGTTCCGGACTACCTGGACGAGGCCCTCACTATCCCCCGCTTCGAACGGATCGGGGTGGTAAATGAGAGCAGCCGTATCCTGCTGATGATCGACGAGGCCCACCGCAGTCATGGCAGCGATCTCGGTGACAACCTTGTCGAAGCGTTCCCAAATGCCACCCGTCTCGCCTTCACCGGCACCCCCCTCATCAAGGTGAAAGATGGTCAACAGCGAGAACACAAGACCGTCTCGACTTTTGGGACATACATCGACAAGTACATGCTGCTGGATGCTGTCGCAGACCGAGCCACGGTGCGCATCGTCTACGAGGGCAAGACCCACGATGCAGCGGTAGACCGGAAGCACGAATTCGACACAAAGGTGGACGCTGAAGCCCGGAGGATTGTCGAGAGTCAGATGCGCCGTGCTGCGAACTTGGCGAAGCTGCGGAAGATTTCCGGGAAGGAACACAAACCCCTCGACGACCTCATCCAGGAACACACCGAACTCGAGATCCTGAAGCTGAAACAGAAGTGGGGTACCACCGGAGACCTGCTCGAAGCGGATGCACGCATCGAAGAAATCGCCCGTGACATGGTGAACCACTACATCGATGAAATCCTCCCCAACGGCTTCAAGGCGCAGGTGGTGGCATCCTCGCAGAAGGCAGCGGTCAAGTACAGGCGTTTCATCGAGGCGGCCATCGAGGAACGTCTCGCCTACGAGTACGCCAAACCGGTCTGGAAAGGTGACCCGCAAGACATGACCGAGGAGGACTTCGAGGCCCACCGCAATGATGAGCTTATTGCGAAGATCGAGTTCCTGAAGGTGGTGGTGGTCATCTCGGGTATGGGTACGAACGAGCTGGCTGAGATCACCATCGAGCGGAAGCGTGCCAGGGAGATGGATGCAGTAAAAAGTTTCAAAGCTCGGTTCGACTACAAGAAACCACTCACAGGCGTGGCGTTCCTTGTAGTCGTGGATATGCTGATGACCGGTTTTGATGCCCCTGTTGAGCAGGTCATGTACATCGACAAGAAGGTCAAGAATCACAACCTGCTCCAGACCATCGCCCGCGTGAACCGTGTGGCGAAGGGAAAGAGTCGTGGCTTCATCGTGGATTACATCGGCCTCGCCAATCACCTTAGTGATGCCCTCTCGATCTATGCCCAGGAAGATGCCGATGAGGTGGAGAAAGGGCTGCGGGATGTGTCCGATGAAATCCCGATCCTTCAGACCCGGTACCAGCGCCTGCTGAACCTGTTCACCGAGCTGAAGGTAGACCGGATCAAGGACTTTGTTGAACAGAAAAAGATGACCACCGCCGAGGAATACCTGATTCTCGACGATGCTGTGACGAAGATGGAGGACCTGAAGCAGCGGGCCAACTTCGAGGTCTACCTGAAGAAGTTCCTCACCAGCCTGGACGTGGTCCTGCCCAACCCCAGCGGCAACCCGTACAAGATTCCGGCCAAGCGTTTCGGGGTGATTATGGCCCACGTCCGTCAGCGGTACAAGGACGAGACCTTGACCATCTCCGGCGTGGGTGGCAAGGTGAAGAAGCTGATCGACGAGCACCTCATCAGCCTCGGGATCAACCCGAAGATTCCACCCGTGGAGCTGCTGTCGGACAAGTTCATCAAGGAGCTGGACAAGCACTCGAGCAAAAGCCCCAGAGCGAAAGCGAGCGAGATGGAGCACGCCATCCGTAAGCACGCCAAGGTGCACTTTAATGAGGACCCGGCGTTCTACAAGAAAATCAGCGAGAAGCTCGAGGACGCCATCAAGAAGTACAAGGACGACTGGGACAAGCTCTTCGCCGAGCTGTTCTCCATCCGCCAGGAGGCCGCTGAAGGCCGTAAGGACGCCGTAGAGGGCCTCGGACGGAAGGCTCAGCCCTTCTATGCCAACATCGCCTCGATAGCCTACGAAGGCACTCAGATGCCACCCGAGGACGATCCTGAAGTGAAGAGGATCACTGCGGAAGTTGTGATCCTGTTGGCCGAGCGGATCAACATCATCAACTTCTGGAACAACACGGATGCGGTTAGGCAGTTGCGCGCATCCATCTCGGAAATCCTGCTCGGCTCAGAGGTGGATGCCATCGCGGACAAAACGCCAAAGTTGGTCACCGAGATCACTAACCTCGCGAAGCATCGGCACAAGGACCTTCTCTCATGATGCAGCAGCAGTACAAGGACATTGCCTACACGCTGACACGCAGCAAGCGTAAAACCGCGAGCATTTACATCGAGCGGGATGGGCAGGTCTCTGTGCTGGTGCCGGAAGAACTGAGTGCGGGTGACATCGAGGAGATGCTGGAGAAGAAGCGGTCCTGGATATACCGCAACCTCGCCGAGTGGCGTGACCTGAACGCCACCAAGATTCGCCGGGACTATGTGAATGGTGAGGGCTTCCTGTATATGGGTCGGACGTACCGTTTGAAGCTCGTGAATGACCAGGACGCGCCCTTGCTGCTGAAGGACGGGTACTTCTGCCTGCACAGCGACTACGTTCACAACGGCCATGCGGACAAGGCTTTCAAGGAGTTCTACCGCGAGAAGGCCAAAGCTCGAATTTTCCAACGGGTGGAATATTTCGCTGAGCGGATGGGTGTGGAGGTGAAAGCCCTCAAGGTGATGGACCTCAAACATCGCTGGGCATCCTGCAATGAGGCGGGTCTCGTCCATTTCCACTGGAAAACCATGATGGCCCCCGCTACCATCATCGACTACATCATCGTCCACGAACTCGCGCACCTCGTCCATCCCAACCACACAGAAGCGTTCTGGAACGAGGTGGACAAAGTGCTCCCCGATTACCGTGAGCGTAAAAACTGGTTGCGGGTTAACGGTGCGGGGATGGATGTGTAGGGGTTATGTTTGAGAGCTGTGCGTTCGATCTACATGAATCAGGAGGGGCAATGGCAAAGCTTGGATGGCGTCAACTCGCAATCAAGGTGATCGAGGAAGTAGGGTATCCACTGACCGGCGCAGAGATTTGGGAGTATGCCGTTGAGAAGGGACTCGACAAGCTGAGTACTCTACAAGGAAAGACTCCTGATGCCACTATTATATCTACCCTGTACTGGGAGACAAAACACAAACCCGATGAAACTGAGTTCTTTCGTATCGGATCACGACCTACTCGCTTCTTTGTCAAGTCCCTGAACCTTCCCCCAAAGTGGCAATCAACCATCGAGAAGAAGATCGAACAAAAAACCGAACAACAACTCCCAAAAGAACGCGAACTGCACAAATACCTGAGCCAATTTGCTTATTTCCGTTTCCCGGTGTATACGAAAACGATCAGACACGAGAAATCCAAGAAGGGGCATAGCCGAAAAGAAAACCAATGGCTGCACCCTGATCTTATAGGTGCTCAGTTTTTCTTCGAGAGTTGGCACCCAAGTATCTCACAACTGGCACAAGTGACCGGATCAGAAGTTGTTCGGTTTTACTCGTTTGAGATGAAACGCTCCCTCAGCTTTGGCAACCTTCGGGAGTCCTTCTTTCAAGCTGTCTCAAATTCATCGTGGGCGCATGAGGGGTATCTGGTGGCTGCTTCGATCAGCAATGAACCAGAATTCCAGAGTGAGCTGGAACGTCTATCCACAGCCTTCGGAATTGGGGTGATCCTCCTGGATATAGAGGACAGGGACGCCTCAAGGGTTCTCTACCCTGCACGGCCCAAGAACGAAATCGATTGGGATACCCTGAACAAGCTCGCCGACCTGAACAGCGACGTCAGCGACTTCCTCAACCGCGTGTCCAATGACATGAAGATTCAGGAAGTCCGGCTGGATGGGTATGACAAAATCGAGGGAAGTTGAAGGAAATCCAGTCCATCGCCTTGAATGTGTGCGAGTAACTTCTATCAAGAACTTTAGGGTAGAGGCGGCAAGGAGAGAAGGCATGAAAACGGAAAATAATGAAGCCTTAGTTGAGAAACTTTCATGGTGTAACAACTGCGGGCACAAGACCAAACATATCATTCAGCATACAGGCAGCTGGTCGGAGTCCTTTTTATCGAACGAAAGTGATCCCCGCTCTTGGTACAAGTTTGACTATGTATGGAAAGTGCTCCAATGCAAAGGGTGTGACGCATATAAGGTTGAAGAACTTGAGTTTCTTGACAATCAGGAGTTCGGGGTTACTCAATATCCAGCTTCCATTGCGAGGCAATTACCTGATTGGATAGGTGGTCTTCCGCAAGACCTTGGAGATCTAATGCGCGAAGTTTACAGCGCCATCTCGCATCATTCAAACAGACTTGCGGCAATGGGATTGCGCGCGATGGCGGACTTCGTTATCCGGGATCGGGTAGGAGAACAGAGTTCATTCCGAAAAGGGTTAGAGGCTATCGAGGGTGCAGGCCTGATTGGAAGAAAACAGAGCGAGTATTTTGCCTCCGTTGTTGAAGCAGGACATGCAGCGAATCATCGGGGGTGGAATCCAAAAAAATCAGAGGTCAACCATATGGCGGAAATCACAGAGAATGTACTGCACACTACTTATATCCTTGGAAAACATAGCGAATCGCTTCAAGCGACAACTCCAAAGAGAAAGAAGATGACCCGCAAGTGATTTCGGTGATGCTGTAGACTTGACAATTCGAAAAATGTTGTTATACTACTTTTAACCCAGCCGTATCCAGGGTTTGCTGAACCCCAGATAGGGTTGGCAGAGTGGCCGATTGCGCTCGACTGAAAATCGAGAGATGTGGGAAACCACATTCATGGGTTCGAATCCCATACCCTCCGCGACAGCCCCCTCAGTGGCGACCTGAAGGTCCTTGCTGTGGGGGCTGTTTGGCTCAAAACCAATAGCTCGAAGAGTGGCAGAGAATATAAGAAAATGTTGTGCGCCGAATAATTGTACCTGCCCGCAGGCAGGGGCACCCCACATGCCCGCACCCCCCTCCCCTCCGACATCTATGGGGGAGCTATGGGGGAGTAAATCGCAAGACCTCCCCTCGGAGCACGACAGACTACAGCAATAAACCCACATCTTACTCCTTGACTTATAGCTATTTAGATTCGAGTACCACACTCAGCGAAAATCGCAAGTTGGGCCTTTTAAGCCCAAGGTCGTGGGTTCGAGTCCCACTCGGCTCACCAAACGTGGCGACCTTATTGGGTCGCCACGTTCGTTTACTACCCACTGTATGTGACAGTCACCAAGGTGTTGACGTTTAAGAGTGACTGTCACCTTTTCGCGCACGCTTTCTCAGCAGCACGTCTCCCCCCCCCGATAACCCTTCTATTCCTGAAGATCTACGGTTTCACTTTTCGCCAGTATCCTTTTAATCCTCACCCCACAGAATCCCATAGAGGTTTGATTCAGCACTCTTTCCTCTTCAAAACTCCCCATCCACAACTCGACTCTCTCCCCTCTATCTATTAAGCCGATCCTTATTTAAATGCCCAAATCGACCTCGGTATCCAAAACCTAGTAGATAAAACTTTGGCAATTGACTCTACTCCGCTTCGTCTAATTAAAGTCAATCCCAACAACACGAATATCTTCTATCTCACGATTATTATTGAGGATCAGATTAGCGTATTCTTGGAGTTCATTTATCAAACATTGAAAATTCAGCTTCTTGCCCCCGATTTCCCATTCCTTTTTTGGCCCAATATTGCAAATAAGTAGAATCCCGTGCCTTGAATTCCAAGCCTTAAGGTAGCTGGTAGTAACCTGTTCTTCCAACGCCTTTTCTTTAAGCTCATTTCCACTCCATTGGCTCGAAATTTTCACCTCGATTGATATCGGGCCTTTGCTCTTGGGATTAGACAGTCGAATGTCCGGTTTTTTCCCAAGGTCTACCTCGGGTTCACGTTCTACACTGAACTGGCCCCGACTTCTACCCTCGAGCTCATGTGCAAGCCATAGCTGTACCTGAGTTTCTTTCACTGGACTCTTGGTTTTATTCTCGACAAATAGATTTCGAATGCTGAAGTCGTCATTTTCAATAAAAGCTTTAATCTCTCCAAGAACGTGGAGGGTTGATCTAAATAGATCTGGCTCGTTCTCAACCAAAAGAGTACTTTCTGATTCCCAAGTAAATACTTGAGGAATCGTCATCGGTTTTAGCCTTTCAATTCTCAGCTCAGACACATCGCCCATGTTTCGGAACCACTCAGCACGTTCTGGGTTAGATTCTTTATTTGCGATCAATTCAAATGCTTCTCGAATTTTGTCACCACCAATGTTTCGAGCTCGCCCCAATATTATTGAACGCATCGTTTGAGCTTCGTCACGCGCTGAGGGGCTATACCCTCCCTCATGTTCCAGGTCTTCCTCGTAGCGAAGGTGGGCATGAATCAGTGGAATCAAAGAGGCTAGAATCAGCTCATTGTACAGCCACCTTGAGTGATAATTATGTCGATCACCAAACCAATCGTGAAGTAAATCAAGTAGGATTACCATCTGTTGATCAGCTTTTGTAGATGAAAGCGTCGACAATCGGGTACGTAAAACCTCTGTAGCGCGTTGAGGCTGACTATGTGCAAAGACTATCCACCAAACCGCAAAGCGTCCAGGTTCAAGTCTCTCATCGCCTAGTTCTTCTGAAGCAAGGTTGACGAGAGGCACGAAAAACAAGTACTCGTCGGTCATTAAGACTTCGAGCGCTCGCTTCAGTACTTCGGTGTGTAGTGGTTGTTTGGCAATGAATTGTTCTTGGAAAGGTGCGGCCAATGATCGCTTGACCCAATCATCTAAATAAGGGAATTTCCTGAAGACTGCCATTCCCCATTCAAGATCTTCTTCACCCGGCGGATAATCGAATTCATATTCTATTTGCTCAGAAAGTGCTGCTATCACCCATATGGGGTGATAATAAGCTACAACCGAAAACCATTTCGGCGGCTGGTTGAGCTCGTGAATGGCGTATCGAGTCATCAACGTGATCTCTTCTCTATTTAAAGATCTTGGGTCAATAGCCCATCCTACTACAACTTCGTTCAAGTAGTCAGTGGTGCTCTGATTGTCGAGGCGACCTAAACCTTGGTCTGGCATCTCAAGCGACAACCCCGCAAGCCCTACTATTGTGCCGTAGGTAGTGCCTCGACCTTCTTCTTTCTCAAATGGTAACGGTGGGCTGTATGTTCGCCATCTACGTTTAAGCCCTTCAACAGCTGCATCTTCAATCAGTCTGCCATGCCTATTCCTAACTCTCTCTGGATTAACCGCGCTATAGCTTGAAGGCGACTCTTCTTGCATCAGACGCGCCAGATATTGAAGATTTTGTAGGTGATTGCCTGCTTGAATTTGTTTAAGGTTAACCAGCAATCGCAATGTGTCAAGAAACAAGTTCTTCCAATGCAGTAGTCTATGTTTATAGCGTGGCCAACGCGGACGATGAAAGTGCAATTTGTATTTGAGTATCCCCAAAATCGTTCTCTTATATCGAATTGCTTTCTCTGGTATAAGATCGTTGAATTGTTTGACAAAGCGCTTTGCCTTAGCCGTCCTGTTCGAATTTAAGTATATATCCCAGACTAATTCCTTGGCGGACTCACTCGCCCGATCCAATTCAGCATACTCTGCATACTTTAGTACCCACTCAGAATCCTCCATACTTAGAGCATTATAGAGATTATGATCATTTATAATGTTTCTACAAGTGGTGTTGGGATGGATTTTCAACAAATAATCAATAACCACGCGCTTTACAGAAGATCGTGAAGCCACTGCCTTTAAGAACTCACTTGAATCTAGATTTGAATGGAGGTGGGAATAGATATGGTGAAATAGAAGGTGCATTACATTTAGAAGTTGATCGTTGTATACCTCAATACTGGTTTGATTAACCACTTTAGTAACCCAGAGATATAGACCATTGAGCAGCCATCCTTGGCCTTGCTGGATTGTAATATCACCCCTTTCATCTTCCTTGAACACGAAGTCCCCAACACCGATTATTATCTCAATAAGTTGCTCTAAGTTAGCATGTTCTGGGATACTCCTTGTAATAACTGAGTCTAGCAGCGTATGGACATGTCTGGGCCGCTTGTCTATACCCTTCAAAACGGCTGTAACATCACCGATGGTGAGAATACCAGGGAATAGAAAGTCAATAAGAGATGCGGCAATTTCCTCTTGAAGCGATAGATCGTTTTTCAAGCCGGATAAAACTGAAAGCAATTCAGAGGATCCAAGCTTTGATACTACGTTGATTGCTTCAATTCGGACAGAAGGGCCTCGTTCAGAAGACAGAGCAATCTGGGTTGCCTGATTTGCTAGATCTTTGTGTTCACCGGCGAGAGCAATCTCCAGAATTGTTCTAACAAATTCATCAGGTGCCTCCTGGTCTTCCAGCAAGCTCACCAAAGCTTTGGTAGGTAAGCCATTAGAAAATCTTGCCAGACGCGATCTGTCGTAGTAAAAGCCGAACTCTAGTCTGTGTTTGTATTTTCTGCGAAGAGATTCGAGAATCTGTATACGCTCTTCTACCGAAATCGCTTGTGGATCCCCCAAATCAAATAGCAACTCTGGCTCTTTTCTGATTACCGTTCTTCGAAAGTCAGGACTATAAATACAATACCAAGCAGCTATGGCTTTAAGATGCATTGGGATTGGATGTGCCTCACCCGATGAAAAGAACAACTGAGCCACTTTTTGTCGTGAGAACTCCGGACGGGCCAACCATTTGAAAGCCAAGTACTCGCGAATGAACTCGTGGTGAAACTTGATACGTCCGAAGGTCGGAACATCAAACACTCCTCGTGAAACCAATTCATGCCTTTTGTGCAATTCAAGATCGGCTGCGAGATCATCTATAGGCAGAATTCCAGTTTCGCTGGTCGAATTTCCCGGTGCAGAGATATATCTTGCATTAGACAATGACATGAATCCTGCAATTCGTTCTGCATAACCATATGCGTCTGTATCACTAAGTCTGGATTCACGCTCGCGGTGACGCTCGAATAGTGCGGCAGAAATCTTGCCTTCTAGAATCTCTGTCCAAGTACCTATTAGGTTTTCCTCAATCCAATGCTCTGCCATCCATTCAACATCCAACGGGCGCCCAACGAGTGGCTCTGCTCCTGCATGCCGAATTGCGTCTAAAAAGCCTGAAGGATTCTCAACACCAATTGCTTTAGCAAGCTGCACTACACGAGAACCGTCAAGAGGTAGGAGCACAAAGCATGATTCTATAATATTTTCGTGGTTATCCGCATTTAAATTAGCATCTTCTGATATTTTATCCCTTTTAAGATCAACTAATTTCTTAATAGCTGCACTGAACTCTTCAAAGTCTGTTCGATTATCCCAATCACTAGTTCGACTTGAAATAAATATATGAATTCTTGACTCAAATCCCTGGATGCCATTCGATAGAGAAAGTAATGCTTGTCTAAGAGTGCTTTGGCGAAGTTTGGCTTCATCGAGTGAATCCAGAAAGAAATAACCAGATTCCTTTGATCTACGCCATTTCTTAAAGAGTGCTTGATCAACACAATTAGATAATGGATTTTTGCACAAGTCGTGAATTTCTATCCCGAAAGCAAATTTTCCATTACTGTTAATTCGCTCTACCTGATTCTTGAACTCAACCGATTTGCCACTTCCTGCCTCACCTAACACAATTGTCGATTTCCGCTCGAGTAATTCCTCCCATCCCCTTGAATATTGAAACTCACCAGACTCGTCGAGCTGAATTAACTCCATCATTGCCAACAAATCGCTCGTTTCTTTGTCCCATTTTCTAAATCTTCGCTTCAAATCAACAAACATGGTGGCCTCGCCTCACGATCATTTCACTCGAAAAACAAATCCGACATCCAACCTCGTGCATACCTCGAATCCCAAGGGACTGAGAGTCAACCTGAAGATTAAAATACGATTGCATACGGGTCCAACACGTAAGAGTTCTTCCTCCTCCAAGATTCGTCATATCAAACCCCTTTCAGGTATGTATCTCTTAGACGGATGTGTACCACGCCTAAGAGGACTCGATGAAGAAAAACCCGACTAAGATGACACCGGAAGAACGTTTGCGGGAAATCGCCTGCATTTTCGCACAGGAAATCGTGCGAATGGTGTACGCGAACATCCTGTTGTCTTCCCCTTCCAAACCTACCGAACCAAGCCTCTCCAAGCCTTCAAAATCAATTACACCGCGGATCAGTGGTTAGTGGCCAGAACTCTATGGTCATTACGAACACTTGATCTCGGATGAGCAGTGGGCAAAATTGGGACAGACCCCATTTACAAATAATCTCGTTGAGATAATAGCCCCTTTTGCTTGGGAGTCTTATCTGGCTTGAACATAGAGTCCGTATATTTCAGCGATTTTTCCATCATCTGGATAAAGGGCTTTGAAATGGAAATGAACCACGTTTCAGTCATTTGTGGTGGGATTCTCACCCTGCTGATGTTCGTCTTTCACCTTACTTTCCCGAAACTATTTCTTTGGCGTCGGGCGTTCCAGAAAGTCAAAGAACCGAACAGTAGAATTTTTTACACGATCCATATCGCGTTGTATGCCCTTTTCATCGGGCTAGCCTATCTCTCTCTACGATATTCTTCAGAACTCGCTGAAGCTCAAGGTTTGGCGCAGGGCGTATTGCTGGTTCTTGCCTTGTTCTGGTTCTGGCGAGCTGGCTGGCAGATAGTCTACTTCAAACCTCCTGCAGGGAAGCCCCTCTTCCATATTATCCTGGTGGCATGGTTTGGGTCGCTAGCTATCTGTTATACACTACCCCTGGTATTGTAGGGGGATAACTAGAGTCTGACCCCATTTACCATCATCTGATCTTCAGGCAAAAAGGACTCGGTTCCTGTTCAGGGAGGATCCGACCTCATTCGGGGGATGACTGGTCGACCATGATGATCCGTGAACGGTCAAACCCCAATTCTTCAACCTCCTTCAGCAACCCGTCCAACACCTCCTGCGACAACTGAGGCTCCCTGGATAAAATCCATAGATACTTGAACGTGCTGCTTGTGATCACAGCATAGGAATAGTCTTTCCGGTCCAGTCGAATGACCTTGTATTCGCCATAGAACGGCCAGAAAAAGGAGACCTTCAGCAAACCGAGGGTGGGCTCCTCCTTGAAATAGGCTTTTCCCCGAGCGGATTTCCACTCTTTACTCACCTCATTGTAGCCACGGTTTACTACATCCAGCGAACCGTCCTCATTCAACGTGTAGGTTGCAGTCACCCTCGACAAATCTTTCTCGAAACGGTGGGGATAACGGGCGATTTCATACCACCTGCCCGTATAGCGGTTCACCTCAAAACGATCTACCGGCTCAATCAATCGAGTGCTTGGTGCACAGGCTGAAAAGAGCAGTACCACCGGCATGATAATCCACCAGTACTTCCCGCCCGTTTTACGATGATCGATTTGCATGTAAGCCCCCCGGTTTATTGCGCAGGTTACAGGGTCTCGCCTCATGTACGTGCGCAAAGACTTCCCAATAAATGTGTCAACCTGGTTCAGGACGGGACAATATAGAAGCGTGAAAACTCAGCTTTGCTTCCATGCACCGGGATCCCGCTATCCCTCCGCCCTCTGCCCCAGGTACATCCTTGTGGAGCGGTGAAGTGTCAGCAGTAGGATAAGAGCGCCCACAGGACCGTAGATCGCCTGGAGCGGGGGGTCCGGCATATAGCCGACAATGAGGATTTCGACAAGAATCCAGATGACCAGGGCAATTCCTGTGGCTCCGCTGCCAAACCAGGCCCATGCCTGCCGTCTCCACACCGCAAGTGTAACCACCGTGGGGAACACTCCCAGCACCAGCAGTAGAATCAATCCGGGGATCAGGTAGTCCTTGAATACCGCACCGTCCAGCATACCTTCGGGAAATCCGATCGCGGCTCCGCTGGGATCCGCAACGAGGTACACTCCACCCCCGATTCCACTCAACGCCTGGAAGCCAAGCAACACCAACAGGGCAACGACAACCGGGGAACGTTTTTCACTCTCAACATTCCGCATGCAACACCCATTGTTCATCCACGAATAAACGGGGAAGGACCCCGGTTTATAGTAGGAATCCGCCCAAACCTTCGTCAAATCAATCTCCCTACGTGATGCATCTCTTAGACCGAGCATAAGATCCCTGAGTAGTAATTTGATAGAAGAAACCGAACAGGATGACACCGGATGAACCTGTGCGGGATTCATGCGAATGGAGAAAGCAGACATCCTTCTCGGCGTCCTATTCAAACCTGCACCCCAAACCTCCAAGTTCAATGAAGCCAAAGGTCGCGGATCGTGGCTGATACAGGACGTTCACCTCCAGCACTTGTTCGTGGAAAGTCATAAGAGACTTCTGGATGACATGTTTTGGACCGAAGACAACAGATCGTGGTTGGACCCGAAACCACGATTGCATTAATAGTTAGGGAGTCCTATCTTCCTGCGACCTCAATTGCACGGGTGATTGCACGAAACCATCTCTTAGAAACGTCAGCTTCGGTACAGTTTATGGAGTGCACAATGCAAAGAAAATTCATCCGTCATGGTTTCATCCTCTTTCTGGTAGCGCTTCTCTTCGGCTTATTCATCCCCCAGATGAAAATTCCCCGTCTCGGCCTTTCAGCTCATACCATCGGTCTGCTGAGTGGTGTTCTGCTGATCGCCATCGGTTCGATCTGGAACCACTTTGACCTCTCGGATAAACAAAAGCGTGTGATGTACTGGTGCTGGCTTTACTCCAGCTATATCAACTGGCTTGGTGTCTTGGTTGGTGCACTTTTCGGTGCTGGAAAGGTCACCCCAGTCGCCGCGAGTGGTGCGGAGGGAGCCCCGGGCGCGGAATTAATGATGGCTCTGATGCTCGGATCGGTCGCTGTCGCATCCTTCATCGCTGTTGGGATGTCCCTCTGGGGCATACGTCCTCGAGGTGCTGTCCCGGAAGAACAGGGGGTATGAAGGGAGATTGACCCTGTTTGAAGGAAGCATTCCTCCAACCTGGGTCTTCATCAACACCCTCCCGGTATGTATCTCTTAGACGGATGTGTAAGACGTCTAGGAGGACTTGATGAAGCAGAACCCGAACCTGAGGATACCGGACAATCGTTTGCGGGAAATCGCCTGCATTTTCGCCTTGGGAATCGTGCGAATGGAGGACGCGAGGCCTCAGCGTGGCTCTCTTGCCGATTTGCGTGACCTGCGAGCACTGTCGTAGTCCACTCCCTCGACTATCGTCCAGTGTAAAACCAAATCTTGCCAATCGGCGCGATCAATGAAACCGCGGATCAGGCGAAGCAGTCCAGCGTTTTACCATTTGCATCCTGAAAAACCGGCGCTCCAGGAGTGAGAATAACGCTGTTGGTGTGGAGTGGGAAGGATACGTGGCGAGCTTGAGGTTTTGCAGCACATGGAAGAAGTGGGACTGTTTGTAAGTTGTTGTAAAGAATGAATCATGCCTGTTGTTTCACGTTGTCCTCACCATCAACCGCATTCTGGTTCACGTCCAGAACTTCGAGTAGTCGCAGAGAGTTTTCGGCGATTCGTGATCATTTCCCGCCATTTTTGCCCACAAAAGCTAAAGTCCTGCCATCCCCTGCCGATGAGAAGAGTAGAAGGAGCCCAGATCACGTTCGGCACTTGGAGAACGTATCACATAAGCAGTACAAGGAGGTCATGATGGATGGCGTCGGAATTAACCAGGAACTCGTGAAGCAGGAGATGTTCGCAGCAGCCCTTCGCGGACAGGTCCACGCTGGCGGCGCAGCAATTGCTGGCAAGCAGGCGGCTTCGGTGGCACAGAACGCGTCCAGTGGACTGAACCCCACGGACAGCGTCGAGATCAGCAAGAACGCAGTCGTGATGGCTGCAGCGGCCGCCGACACCGAGTAACCTGCAACGACAGAAGTGCGCCCAACCCCCGAGTTCTGCGTGTCCGCCAACGGGCACGGGAGGTGGGCAGCAGCCCGGACGGGAGATACCTGTCCGGAGAGATGTGAAGCCCCGGAGATCCGGGGCTTCTTTTATACACAAAACGATGCAGTTAGCGTTCTGCACGAAGCGTCTTCACCGGGTTCATCCGTGAGGCACGCCAGGCGAGAAGCCCAGCAGTGAAGAGGGCAACGGTCAGGGCGAGGAGCATCGAAAGCAGCATCGGCAAAGGACTGATGCTGATACGGTAGGCAAATTGATCCAGCCAAAGCGTCCCAATCCACCAGGCCAACGGTGCCGCCAGCAGAGAGGCGCAGATCACTAACCAGATCACCTCGTGCGACAGCAACAGCACCAGCGAGCCTTCACCTGCGCCAAGGGCCTTACGAATGCCAATCTCACGAGTTCGCTGGGCAACCTGTAAATTAGCGATACCGAGTAGACCGAGGGTGGCGATCAGCATCGCCAGGATCGATGCCATGGTGATGGTACGGTCCCAGCGGCGTTGCTCTTCGTAGAATTTCTGGACCTCTTCATCGAGGAAGATCGAATCGAAGCCGAAGTCAGGTGCTACTTCCAGCCAGGCTTCTTTCACCCGATTTACCCCGGAGGCGAGATCCTCGCTCCGCAGTTTTACTAATGCCTCTTGAACGGTAACGTAGTTTTGCCAGCCACATTGCAGGGGCACCGAGAAAACAATCTGAACATTCTGTGCGATTACCAACGGGTGGATTTCTTCGGTAAGAGGTTCGAAATGGTAATCCTTCACCACACCGATCACTTCGTGGTCACGGAACTTACCTGGCAAGCGCTGCCCGATCGGGTTAGCCCACCCAAAATGATCGACCAGAGTTTCATTCACCAGGATGGCACGGTCAGCGTCGGAAGGGATCTCCTCTGAATAATCCCTGCCCTGAACGATTTCGAGGCCCATCACATCGACAAAGTCCCCATTGACGGTGTTGGCGCGAAAGTCTTCGTGAGTCACCCCATCATCGTCCCAAGAGAACCAGATCAAACCACTCCCCGGACTGTTGGCTGAACCCGCAACCGCCAGAACAGATGGCTCGCCAGCCAGCTTGACCGCCAGGCGTTCGACCGCCTGCTTACCGCTGTAATCTCGATTAAATGCGTTAATTCTCAGGATTTGATCACCTTTGTAACCGAGGTCAAGGTTGAGCATATGCGAGAGCTGTTCACGCATCAGCAAGGTCACAGAGATCAGGGCGACAGAGGTGAAAAGCTGGAAAAAAACGAGGCTGCGCCTGAGATAGCCGCGCCCTCCCACCTGCACCGAACCACGCATGGCGTTGATCGTCTCAAAGCGCGAGAGGACCTGTGTGGGGTAGATCCCTGATACCAGGAGCAACAATGCCCACAACACTCCCAGCGCGAGCAGGCTTATCCCATCGAAACGTAATGCGATGTTGCTCTGAACGATCTCGTTGAAGAGAGGATTGGCGAGCAGGGCAAGACCTATCCCGAACAAAGCAGAAAGCGCTGACAGCATACCGATTTCAACCCAGAAGAGGGTACCCACCTGCCTGCTGTTCGCGCCCATGACTTTGCGTACGCCCACCTCTCGCGCCCGCCCAAAGGAGCCACCGATGGTCAGGGTTGTGAAGTTGATGCAGGCGATTAGCGCAATGACCAGGCCGATGCCGATGAGGACGAAGGATCCGGTAGGCGTTGTCGATGTCGGATGATTTCGTGGGTTGTGCAGCGCCAGGTAGCGTTTGGTGATCGGCTGCAGCTCGTAGGAATGGACTTCTGTCGACTCCCGGCCGTAATCTTCCACTTGCTCGACCAGGTTTTGCAAGGCCGCTTCCGCAGCGACGGGATCCACTCCTTCGCGTGTTTCGGCAAGTGTATAGGAGAATGTCATGCCCCAGTCGTTCTGTTCTTCCATGCTGGCCATCTGCTTGCGCAGGACTGAAAAGGGCAGGATGATTTCACACTTCCCCACGATCGAAGGAAGAAAGGTGTTGTCGGGCAGGTCTTCCATGACACCGCTGACAGTAAACTGGTGCCGTTCCCCCTGTATGTTGATCGGCAGAGCCAGCCCCAGTACATCCTCACGGCCGAAGATTTTTTGGGCCATGCTGCGATTGATCACAACACCTGTTGGATCGTTGAGCACCGCCCCAGCCTCCCCGCGAAGCAAGGGGAAATCGAAGAGTTTGAAGAAGCCGGCATCTGCATAGAGGCCTTGAGCCGGGAAAGGCAGATCGTCACGGACTGGTGAAACCCAACCATCAGCGATGCGGACAAACCGTTCAAACATCGGAAGCGACTCGCCGATCGCATCCACCATCTTTGCACTCACCGTCGAGTTGATATTCTCTTCGCCTTCATGGGTGAACCTCAACAAAACAAGAAAGCTGCGGTCGCTCGCCTCATGGAACTGGTCGTAGCTCCATTCATGCCTGAGATAGTTGAAGATCAGAAAGCAGGCCGCCACTGCTGTTGATAGACCAATAAGATGGATGACGCTTTGCAAGGGGCGACGCAAGAGTACACGGAGCGCGGTGAGAAGGTAATTCTTCACCATGGCCAAAACTCCCAGGTTGGGCTATTACAAAGATTTATAGAAAGATTCATGCAAAAGAAGGGCCATACCTGTCAGGCGAAATTGAGTTTGTTTTTATTTGACATACCCTAAACCAGGGGTATCAAACGAGTACACATCGAGCTAAGGAGTAGCGTCCAGCTACCATGTAAAAGTCCCTCCAGATACCAGGTCAGCTTCGTTTAAGATGGACGTACGGGCGTTGCCCCCCTTTGCTTGCCACCCCTATCTACAGAACTGATTCGCTTCGGCTTCAGCAAAACACGGGTGCTACCATCCTCATGGTTCATGCACCTCTACCCTCAAAAACGTATACCATACGGCATCAAGCCCTCAAAGGAGCGCACCCCAGCATTTTAATGGCTCAGGCGCAACAAGAGGAAGAGTTTCAAAAGCGGTTCAGAAGAAATCTTGTCGAGGACCGACGATATCCTTCAGGATGCGTTCGATCGATGCGAAATCGACCCGGGTCAAAACCTGGATATCCGTGTCGATATGCTTTACGGTTCCATGTGGTACCGTCTGCTGGTCAGTCATCTCTCGTTAAACCAGCGTTAAACCAGTCCTTCGCCGATGAACTCACACTAGCCATCATGCGTCCCGTACAAGGCAAATGAGATGAAGCACCATCGATTGACCACATCAAATCGGCCAGGTATGGGCACGAATCTGGTACGTAAGACTCCGTGGAATCGGGCAAAATGAGTCTTGCTCACTCTACCACCATCTCAACAGGTAAGTGCGGTGTGGATGATCCAACCTATCGGACAAAATCGAGTAGATTAATCATCCAAAAGGCGTTTCATGTCCTCGCGATACTGGTTGTAAGCCTCGAACCCTGTGTCAGAGATTCGGATCAGGGTGCGTGGGATTCTTTCTACGAATTCCTTGGTCACCTTTACATAGCCCGCATCCTCAAGTTTTCGCAGATGAGAGGAGAGATTTCCCCTGGTCAACTGTGATTGCTTCTGCAGGAACGTGAAATCCACCGACCCGGTCACGGAAAGAATCGTTAAAATGAGCAGTCGCGCGGGAGCGTGGACCATCTCGTCCAATTCGATTCCTGCTTTTTTATTCGGTTCGTTCATGAGCCTCTTCCTCTGCAAAAGCGTCAGGCGGCAGTACCGGATTGTTGCGAATGAAGGCCCGTAAACTCATGCCTCCCACCAGCAGAAGGACAATGCCGCAGACAACAAATCCTATGCCGGGAAAAAGATCGAAGGCATAGAGGATACCGAAGACAACCAGGAACAGCAGCGAACCAAGGTGCCATCGAGGGAGTTCGCCCATTACTGCCATGGTACTGAGGATCGCGGAAATAAAAATCGCTGTGTAGAGGCCAACATGCTGCTTGAGTGCCACTTTGAATCCAACTTCAGCAGGTGTAAGCCCACGGAGATGTTGAATCAGATAGACCAGAGCGACGAGTGCAATGATCCCTACCCAAACGAGCACCATCTTGGACCAGCTTATTGTGTGTCGTGAGTTTTTGAAATCGACATAGCCTATGCGAGGTCGTGTAATTTTCCGTTTGGCGATAAACAGCAGAAAAAGCGGGAAGACAACCAGGACCGGCGTGTAATAGGTCTGGTACCCTTCGCTCTCTGTGTAGTGACCCAGCACCTCTGTAAGGCCTATGAAGAAGAGCGCAAACCCGATATAGAGTTCGAATAGTCCATCATACATATGTGCTGTGAGCGCCCTGCGCCTCACTTTGTCCAGATCTACATCACTCATCTTGTGCCCCCTCAGACTTGTTTGCGCTACAGACTTGTCTCCAAGAATATAGTCTCGGTCCGTTTAGTATGCAAATCGTGACGGAGGTATCCCTTATGCTTGGCTGGGCAAGTTGTCTCGTTCGCCTGTCCAACCAAGCCATAGGTTTGTTATCTCGAGTAGAAAAGAGGTGTCTTCCTGATCCAGCACTTCGATTAAGGAAGCATGGCTTGAGGCAGAAAAGCCCCTTGTAACAAAAGCCACAACCCTCCTGCAAACTAAAATGATTTTACCCCATCGTGGCCCGCTCTATACGTTCGTAACGGAGCGCAATGGACGATGTTGTTCCCTAGCTCCCCGCAACGAGGTACAAGTACGATGTCTGAGTGGACGAACGAGACTGCGGAATGGTATGCCAAGCAGTATAGAGAGTACGAAACGAACCGAATTGTAATGGATGCGCTAGCCCTCCCGAAGCAGGGAACAGTCGTTGATATCGGGTGCGGGACAGGGGCAGCGATCCGTCACGCTGCAACGTTATCAGCGGCCACACGCTGTATTGGCATTGATCCCGTGCCACGGATGATCGAGATCGCGCACGAGCGACTCGAGGGATTCCCGCACACAGATCGTATCGGGGACGGAAAAAGGGGACAGACATCTAATAATCTCTCGTGTTTTATCGACATCTGTCCCCCATTTGCTTCGCGGGATCACTCTTTGTGATCTTCCCCCTGCTGGTGATACTTAGGGAGATCCCCCATACTTCAGGATGAGTGTTCCTCCGGAATAGCCTCAGCGAGAGAGTGAACGTAGTGCTTGTTGCGTGTGACTTGCCTTGGTGTGCTGCCGGTTTGCCGTTTGTAGGCACGTGAGAAGGCGGCTTCGGAGGTGTAGCCGCATCGTTCGGCGATGTCGTGGAGGGAAAGGTGATCTTCTTTCAGTAGATTGGTCGCGATTCCCATTCGCCATTCATTGATGTACTCAAACGGTGTCATACGCAACAGCTCCGAAAAACGAGCGGCAAATCCCGACCGCGATTTGCCAGCTTCTACTGCCAGTTCAGATACCGTCCACGGATGGCCGGGGTTCGTGTGAATCAGTTCCAGCGCACGACCGATGGCAGGATCATGCATTGCGGCGAGCCATCCAGTTGTCTGGTGCGTGGGAGAATTCAGCCAGGAGCGTATCGCCTGGATAACTAGCAGGTCAGCAAGCAGGGTGACCATGGTTTCCCCACCCGGACGCATGGCGCCAGCTTCGTAGGCCATCTGGTTCATCGTACTTTGCATCCAGGCACCCTGCGGAGAATCCGTGGTATCCAAGTGGATGAATGGAGGCAGTGCAGAGAAAAACTGCTTCGCGATCAGGTCACCGAAGGAAGCCACACCGCAGACTAAATGTGTCTCCTCTCCCCCTCCTCCATGTCGTAAAATCTCATAACTCTCGTTCACCTTCTCAACGGGTAGGGAGAAAAATTCTCTGCTTTGCAATCCAGTCTCGCTACTCAGCCGGTGTCCATCTCCATGGGCGACTAGCGCAAGCTGTCCTGCCCGAATTAGCTGTGGTTCCACCCCCTCCATTTCGAGCCAGAACTGACCGGATAAGACAACATGAATCATCAGAATGTTTTCCATCACAGGCATGTCAATCGACCAGGGTGCGGTCAATTCTGACCGACAGTAGAGTGCCGTCTGCATACGGAGGTGGTGCAGAGCGTTTCCGAGGAAATCGTCATTCCCCGGCAGCGGCCGGGGTGGTTCAGCGGACAGAGTCTTCATTACATCCCTCCTTTTGGACGATCTGCAAGATATTATGGCCTTTCTATCATTGCAACGCCAAATTCGACTCCCTATCATGCCATCGTCATTTGGAACTGAGAAGAGAGTGCTCAGGGAAATGATACCGGTAGGAGCACTGTCAGGATGTTTGATCGAGGAGAATCCAGGATGAAAGACCATACCAGACGAGATTTCATGGTCAGTAGCGCCAAAGTTGCAGGCGGGTTGCTCGGCGCATCTGCACTGGGAACAGGATTTCTTTTTCCAGAGACCGCCATTGCAGGAAACCAGCCCTTCCCCGAAGCGTCTCTCGAGAGCAGGTTAGGAACGGGGAAAAAAGTGCTGGTCGCCTACGAGAGTGACTATGGATCAACTGCCGAGGTGGCGATCGCGATCGGGAAAACGCTTCACGAATCCGGAAACTCTGTTGATGTTTTGAGAGTTGACAGCGTCGAAAACCTGAGCGCATATGATGCCGTCATTGTCGGCAGCCCGATTCAGTATGACAAATGGATGCCCAAGGCGACCGGGTTCGTGGAAGAAAATCGGGAAGTGCTCAGCAAAATCCCGGTGGCATTTTTCTTCACCTGCATGACACTTTCGAGAAGAACGGAAGACTCTTTACGAACCGCTCAAGAGTATGCGGATAAATTGCGAACCCTCGTACCGAGCGTGAGTCCATTCGCGGTTAAAGGCTTTGGTGGTGCAGTGGACTATTCTAAGATGTCCATTTTTACCAAGATGTTGCTTGGCAGTATACTGCTTGCACGAAGAGTTAAGGAAGGTGATTACCGAGATTGGAAAGATATCCACGTCTGGGCTGAAACCCTTGAAATGACCTGATGTGAGATCGCGTAGCTTTGTGCACCCAAGTTTAAATACCTTTGACAATCAGCACGTCTGCACATAGACGCTGTTGAGGAACTGGAGGATGTGTCAGGGTGTTCTCCGACGAACCGTCGATTTAGCCATTTTACATCCCAACCAAACGGACAGGGTACCCCGATGCCTGAGTGGACGAACGAGACCGCGGAATGGTATGCGAAGCAGTATGGCGAGTACGAGACGAACCGGATTGCGATGGATGCGCTAGCCATCCCGAAGCAGGGAATAGTCGTTGATATCGGGTGCGGGACAGGGGCAGCAATCCGTCACGCTGCAACGTTATCAGCGGCCGCACGCTTCATTGGCATTGATCCTGTGCCACGGATGATCGAGATCGCGCATGAGCGTCTCGTGGGATTCCCGCACGCGGATCGCATCGAGTTCAGACTGGGCAGTGCGGAAGAGCTACCGTTCGAGGACCACTCCGCCGACCTGATCGTCGCCTTCGATTCCTTTGATCATTGGGAGGACAAGCAAAAGGGATTGAACGAGGTGCGTCGGGTGCTGGAACGGGATGGCGAGGTGGCGTTCGTCAAGGATCAATCGGTGCCGGGTCGTGCTGAAGACTGGGAGGCGTTCAAGCGTCAGTTGGGCACCGCCGGATTTCGGGTGCAGCGTGAGGAGAATCTCGCAGGGACGGAAGTCCGTTGCCGTTTGCTCGTCGCAGAACCGGCGTGAGGGGGACACACTCTAGTCCCTGGTACCGTCAGAATCACGTTGTGTTTCGTGGCGGACGATTACCAGATGAGTGGCTGCGAAGAGTAGAAGAATGCCTCCGATAAGAAAGCCAGATGCAGAGAAGGATTGGGTGTATTCGAACCCGAAGAGGATTCCGACCAGAACCATCATTCCAGCCAGAAACACAAATGATTTCATCGCATAGAGATAGGTGAACGGTAGCCAATGGGCACCGACGAGAACTGCAAACGCCGGAAAGAAGTGGTTTTCATGGCCGCCTGCTGTTGCCATGAAAATGAGGGGGATGCCGAGAGGAATGGTCAGGGCGATCCATGT
Organism: bacterium; assembly: GCA_020444265.1. Classification (GTDB taxonomy): domain Bacteria; phylum Electryoneota; class Electryoneia; order Electryoneales; family Electryoneaceae; genus JAHLLH01. The sequence goes on along the minus strand of JAHLLH010000004.1, from coordinate 157,560 downwards.
GTTCAAAGATGATAGTCGGTTTGACGGATTGGGCGTGGGCAACCTCAGAAGCTTGGAAACGAGTGCAGCGATCGGGTGGATCAACATCCCCCCTACCATCAGGAGGAGCATGGCAACCGGAATCTGCCCGATGGCCCCGAACGTTGCTGAACTCAACCAGAGAACCCCCTCAACCGCCAGGTAAACAGAACCACCTTTGTTGCAAAGACGATAGTTGCGATGCTGGTCGTATGTATCCATCATCATCTTTCCGCTCATGATAATCTCGTCGTTTGATAGCTGTCCCGCTAACCATCAGGACCAGAGGATACTTCTCAGGATAATCGTCCCGAGATAAAGATGGGGTCGGAAACCGAACTTTTGAGGACGATTGCTAGTGGATCGAGGGTGAAGGATTCCCTTTTGCCATATTGTGCTTGGCTTCCACCTCTTTGATCTCGGTCTGCAGGTAATGGAATCTAATGTGCTGCCTCGCTAGCTGGGTATTCTCGGCCTACTCGGCGGCTTGTCCGACTTCCTGAACAGCCTGCTGTACTTCACCCTTCCGGATATCCTACTTATGCTGGCCCCTATCTTAAGCCTGTTCGGGAAGTCTGAAATACTATTCGCAGTTTTTCTGATTATCCGATCTAGAAAGATCATTTGATGCGATCAGAACAACACACCGTGTAAAGTAACCCTGCACAGGCCTCGTAAAAATCTACCTTACCTGAGGACCATGCTGCAATCTGTACGCCTTGATTATGAGGGGGTACCTCTTCTTCGTTTTCACCTGCCATTTTGCCAGGCGATGGGTTCGACTGGAAGAACTTTCTTGCCTCGCCCATGCTCTCCAACTTGTAACCGATCTGGCAGAACACATGCTTGTTGGTTGTCCTGGCCGTCAACATTCGCCCAACGTCATCAGGTAGATCTGGAAATTTGTTGCGACCGACCTTATTATACGTCTATCTGAAACACATACTGAGAGCTGAAACAACACCGGATGAGAATACTATTCCTGCTTGTCACGAAAGAAGGGGGCTATTGATGGTATCGAAGATGAAATATATTGTAGGGTTACTCCTTGTTGCATTCCTAATGACAGGATGCACAGGGTTAACTAAAAAAGACAAGTTTATTGTTATTACAAAAGCTCCGCAGGTAGTTGGTGGTCCCGAAGCCATATATCAATACATAGATGAGCATAATCTGTACCCGGAAAAAGCGAAAGTTGAGGGTGTTGATGGGATTGTCATTCTCACATTTAAAGTCGATGTCGATGGAAAGGTGAGCAACATCAGAGTCAAGGTCGAAAGCCCGAAGTATATGGGATTTGGCAAAGCAGCAAAATCAGTATTGAAAGCGATGACCTTTACACCTGCTTACCAGCTCGATACTCCTGTTGAAGTATACTCTCGTCAGAAAATCACTTTCGCCCCTCCTAAGGATAAGAAGGAAGATTAGAGTTGTGGTCAATCACTCTTTCATCACCCTTTTTTCGGCATGAGCCCGATGGCTTTCCATATCCAGGCGTGGACCTTGTGGCCTGTCTCGACACCCTCGAGGAACATGAAGGGGCAATAGCCGGCGATAACGTTGGCACCCTTCTGCTTGAGGGCAGAAAGCAGTTCCTTGTCCACCTCACGAGGGCCGGTCACCCCGTAGATCCAGAGGTTCTTCACCCCGGCCGCAAGGGCATCGTTCGCAGCTTGCTCGACCTTTTCTCCTGAGAGCATAAGCAGTGCAGCATCGACCGGTGGATCGATTTCGTTGATGGTATGCGAAACCGGGAAGCCACCGATCTCGTCCGCAGCGGGATTCACCGGCACGACATCATAGCCACGTTCCCCAAATGCTTTCAGCAGGTGACGGCTCAACTGTTTTTCGTCACGTGACATGCCGACAATCGCCAATCGCTTGTTTTCCAGAAAGGCGTTGACTTCACTCATCTTCTGCTTCATCACTCCCCCAATCGGACTCTCACGAATCCCTTCCACCAAGCTGAAACCGCTCAATCAAACGAGTGTTCGCCTGACGCTGGTACCAATCGTTCGCGACAAACTCCACGTTGTCAATCTTGCAACGGCCTATTTCGATTGTGCTAGTCTCACGCAGCAGATCAAGAAATTCCTTTGGCCTCGCCACGGACCGTGCGAAGCGAAGGATGGTCAGGTGCGCGGTTTCGATCCGGTACCGTGAATCGATCGACTGTTCAAGTTCGCTCTCCAGGAAGGTTTCACGCAAGCGGTCCCTCAGGACAGTTAGTCCCTCTCCCGAAGGGTATCCTCGCACCATCAGGCAGGAAGGAGATGCGGTCAATCCTGTAAAGGTTACTTCGAAGGGAGGCACGTGCTCTACGCTATTGCGGATCAGGCGACAATATTCTTCGAGCGGAACCACCTCCTCGCAAAAACCGGCATAGCAGGAAATGATCGAGAGGATCGTCATGTGGATGTCACTGCGTGGATAACTGTACTGCCCTTCGACAACCGGGCTCAGGGTCGTCAGCAGCTCTTGAAGTGAGTCGAGGATATATGCAGGGGGTCGTGCCAGCAGGGTCAGGCCGCGACGGGTATCCAGCGATGAATTGATATGCTGATCGAGTTCAAAATCGCCCCTCTCGAACCTCGCATGGGCATCTTTCCACATGGTGTCGTAAAGTGCTTTCAAGTGCATCTTCCCTCAGCAGTTCGGACCATCTCAGCCAATGTAGCCACGCAATCCTGCATGGAGCCAAAGAGACGTCTCAGTTCGGGGATCGATCCATCCCTCCGCATCCCGATTCGACTCAACCACCTGCTTTCAACATTCAACCGTTGCCTATTCTTTTCAGCTTCCCTACCATACTGACGTTCAAGCAGACCTTATTCTGGGGAGGAAGATGACAGATCCGACAAAAGACCGTAGCGCTTTGGCGATGGGCGGCGGCACGATGGTTGGCCTCGGCATTGGCTTCTTTTACCTGACCACATCAGTCTTCATCTTCGTCGGCTGCATCCTCGCCGGAATCGGCGTTGGGCTGCTGGTCGCAGCGTTTATTCCCAAGGCAAAAGAGTAGATAGCGATCAAGTGGTTTGCTGCGCTTAAGCGTTTGCTCTCCTGTTGATTATAGTAGGTTTCATGAGAACGGGGTGCCGAGCGATCAGCACCCCGTTCTTACTGTTCAAATCTCTCGGACTAAAGCAGACCCTCGTCAATCATCTGCTGGAACATATCTCGCATCGATTCTTCCAGGGGACGATACTCCACTCCAAGCTTTTCACGGCTTTTCGTGTTGTCTGCCTTAAAGGCGACATCAACGTTGAGCGAAACGGTCTTGCGAGTCAGCGCCTTGTTGATCATCGGGCCAAGGAGCCAGACAAGCGACTTTGGAAGGGCACGTTTCGGGATCGGGTAGCGATCACCAAACGTGGGTAGTAGCGCCTGCGCCAGACCATAGAAACTCGAATTGTGGCCGGAAAGGATGTGCCGTCCCTCCGCCTCCGGCAGGAACCCTGCCTTCATGTGGGCGAAAGCTACCTCTCGTACATCGACCACTCCGATTCCCATCCTTGGCACACCGCTCTTCAGCGTGCCGTCTCCCAATTGCTTGACCAATTGGAAACTTTCCGAAGTGGTCTGCTTTGGGTTCATCGAGGGGCCCATCACGAAAGAGGGATTGATCACCACCAGGTCCCATCGTGACTGCTCCCCTGCAATCTTCCATGCTTCCTTTTCAGCGCTTACTTTCGAGTAGGAATAGGGCTGGTGGGTTGATGTTGAGCTGGTGTTCCAGACCTCCTCGGTCAGGATGCCATTCGGCGCACGATGCACATCCGCATTGTCGCCGTATATCGCCGCGCAGCTGCTGGTCAGCACTACACGCTTCACTGCTTCGGTACGGTTCGCCTGTTCGAGCACATTACGTGTCCCGTTGACTGCGGGTTCGATCAGCTGCTTGACGGGATCCTCGACACTGGTCGAGAAGGGCGACGCGGTGTGGTAGACGAGTTCGCAGCCCTCCATCGCCTCGGCATAGGAACCATCCTCGAGCAGATCGGACTTGAAGAAGCGGATTGTTCCGGAGGAGGCGTTGGCAATATCCACAAGATGTTGGATTTTTTTCTGGTTGTTTGGGTCACGGACCGCCGCATTCACGGTCAGCCCATCCTCCAGCAGCAGCTTGACCAGCCACCCGGCAACATAGCCGGTCGCGCCGGTGACAAGGACGGGTTTGGTTTTATCTATCATGGGCATCATCGATCTCCTGTTCATGAACCTTGGGACTGTCGATGATACGAAGGTCTGCATGGAAGTGCGCGATTAGCCGAACAATTCTGCGAGGAAACCGTTCTCCTGATCCAGCCCTCTCACCAGATCATCATCCGAGGGAGGATCGATCGCAGAGCGTTGCCCGAGGATAATCTCGCAGATACGGTCGAGGCCAGCATCCTTGCCGGGTAGCAGCTCGCCCAGGTTCTGGTAGGCTGGTTCACCTCGATGCACTTCCGGCATACGGACCAGCGGGAAGACGACGGATGTCCGGAAGAACTGCCCGTAAGCATAACGGAATGCCATGCGCGCCACCTCACGGTCCAGCTCATTCCCCTGGACCGTCAGGCAGTCCTCGAGCAGGGTGTTGAAATGTTCGGGAGAACGTGCTGTTTTGACAAATACGCTATCCCGGAAGCTGGCCCCACCACCTACGACAACATGTTTGCCCATGGTAGCCATTTCCAGCCCTGTTGAGCTGACGAAGACATGACCGACCGAGGCGAGATCCATCAGGACATAGCTGTTGACCGGTTCCTCAGGCATCACCACTCGGACATTCGAGGGTGCCATTTCTTTGAGGGTGGCAAAGTAATCATACTGCCTGCGATTGGTCCCGCGTGCGGTATGCGAGATGTTCGGATGCGCCCGCACGACCACCTGAATTTCTGGATGATCTCCGGCGAACCGGATAATGTGCTCTAACCAGCCATCATGGTCGCCGTACCCCTCTCGTCGCTCCTTGAACGCCGCCGCCTCGTCATCGGAAGAGGGAAAGACCGCCCAGACCGGTTTGCTGCCATCCAGTTTCAGCTGCGCCTTTGCTTCCTCCACATCCTTCGCGGGCGGGTTGAAGACATGCCAGGTCTGGTTGCGTCCCGCACGACGGTCCAGCAGGAACTGGTAGATATTGTCTAGCTGATCTTTTGCTAATGGAATCCCTGCCCATTGTTGCCACATGAGCTGATCCACCTGCATCGTGCTGGCATCGCCCTCGGCGATGTAGATGCTGTGCTTCACCTTGCCACGTTCATGACGTACAAACGTCGCCCCTCGTTCGAGGGCCAACTCACGGAACGGGCGAATCACCGAGAAATAGCCGTTAAAAAGGAAAACTGCATCCGGTTTGAATTCATCAAACAATCGACGGGCGGCGAAGAATGAAATCAAGGTGCTGTAGAGGTAGGAACGCCAGGTTTCCTCAACCTCTTGATCCTGCAGGTTTAGTTCCGAATTTCGGAAATGCTGGTGCATCGATTTCCGTGCCCAATCCGCAATGGGACGATCCTCAAAAACCGCCTGGGGGAGCTCCTCGCGCGGCAGGGTACGCACCCATTCGTACGCCTTACGTTTTTCATCGGGACGAATATGCTGACTGACCCACTCATAAGGTGAAGCTAACTGGGAGGCGAGTTCTGCCACCGATGCCTGGCATTGCAGGCAGGAAACAGGAGTGCGTGGATTGGTCGCCTTCCAGTGGATGTCGCAATCGCTGAAGGCACCATCACAGAAAACATGACGCACCTCGGCGCCGCGCAGACGCAGCCCGTGCAGGATGGTCATTTCCCATACACCGTGCAATTGCCAACGGTTGTACGGAGCAAAACAAAGCACTCTCTGTGGACGATCCATCTAGCTGCCTGCCTGGAGTGTTTCGACGATACCAGCAAAATGTGGGTTACCCGTGTAGTAACGCAAATCGAAGGCCAGCAGAAGCGAACAAGACGGCAAATCGTAACTGACGGTCGTACTTGTCTTTCGAATTCGAATTACTCACTAAGAATCAGAATATCAGAAGCTTAAGATAGCCTGTCTCATTGTGGACATGGAGCCCTATTATTAAGCAGGTCGTAACACACCAGCACAGCTTGTTCGGACTCTGCCTATCGCGGAAAGAAATGCCGGACGGATGTCCTCAATCCGGACGGGAAATCACCTCAATAAGAGGACATGAACGTTTCCCTGTGGGGTCATTTCCCCCTGCCTCCAAGCGTCGTCCTGTATTGCCGACGGGATACCAACTGGAAAAAGGTCAATAGAATTCCAACCAGGCTGATCGCTACGAGGCTCCCTGTGACTTGCGCCATGGACGCACCGAACAGGAAAGATCCGTTCTGCAAATGGACGAGATTGGTCACGTAGAGCACATACAACCCCAGGAATAACAAACCTTCCCACCGGCTGATCCGTCCCCCTGAAATCATGACTGGCAAAGCGAGGAAGGTGACCGCGATCATAGCAGGAAAGTCGACCTGTAGCGCTTGTATGCTGACACCAAGCCCATCCTGCGCCACCATCGCCGATGCGCCCAGCACACCCAGCAGGTTGAACAAGTTGCTGCCGATGACATTCCCCACAGCGATGTCCCGTTGACCACGAGCGGCTGCGACCACTGAAGTCGCCACCTCGGGAAGAGATGTGCCGCCCGCAACTATGGTCAGGCCGATCGCGAGCTCGCTAACCCCCATCTTCCGAGCTATCGAGGAAGCCGCCTCAACAAACCAATCCGCCCCCGCTACAAGCAGACCCAACCCCACCAAAGACATCCCGAGGGATACCGCAAGCTGCGTCCGTCCACGGGGCCCTGAAGTTGGACCTGAATTGCCGCGACCGGCGGGAGATTTTTGCACTCCAATGAGTTGGAACAGTGTGTAGCAGACAAGGGCAGTGAGTAGAACGACCCCCTCGAGCAGGGATACGTTCCCCGTGCTTGCAAAGGCAAATACGAGAAGTGAAACACCAATAAGGATGGGAACTTCACGTCGAATGATCGCCCGATCAACGGCGAGGGGGGTGATAACCGAGGATAATCCCAGGATGAGGAGGATGTTGAAGATGTTGCTTCCGATCACGTTCCCGACAGCGATGTCTTTCGATCCTCCTAGCGCCGCCTGAACGCTTACCGCCAATTCGGGTGCACTCGTACCATAGGCAACTACTGTCAACCCGATCACAAGGTTGGAGACCCCGATGGAACTGGCGATTCTGCTCGCCCCACGGACCAGCATCTCCGCACCAAGCACGAGGGCTGTTGCACCGAGAATCAGGAACATAATTGTTGTCATGCATGCCCCTGAAGTGAGAGGATCGTGAACCCGTTAATGCCTCACACCGAGAAGCGCTTTTTCGCGACGTCGTGAGGCGATGGATGAGGATACTGGAAATCAAGGCCTCCTGACTGATCTCGAACCATCCGCTCAACGGTCGTCTGGCCTCGTGTGATCGGGAAAGGGTAGAGACGTACCTGTTCACGCCGAAAGGCGGTCAGCCCGGCGGGTCGATCGTTTCTGTCAGGTGTGAAACGATACCGGCACATAGTCCCAATCACCCCTTTCCAGGGTCGCTACTCACCTGAACCCTGTGCCTGTTCGCCCCGGGCATCTTTCGCGCCGGACATTCGCTTCTTTTCTACCATACTCATAATGAGCCAAAAGGGGATCCCAATCGCGACTCCTGCCCCGACGTTGCTGAAAATAGCTCCGACGAGGATTCCACCAATGATCCCGATGAAAAACCAAGGTTTGCCCTTGGGCTCGGAATGAGGAGTTTCGTTCACGTCGCTGCTTTTGTCAGACATCATTTATCCCAATTTCCCTGGTCACGTGTAAACGAAGTACGATAGTCAAGGAGCGCGCGGTAAATACGAACATTCACCAACGCTCCCGTAATTCCTGTGTGCAGCAAAGGGTCATGGGGCTCGTCCTTTATACCCAGGGTGTCGCTCAAGGCTGTTCCAGTCAGACCACGTAACCCCAGTGACCACGCCATCGACGGGATGTCGAGGATAAAGTAGTGATAAAACTCGCGCCAGGAACGGTTTTGACCGCGCATCAGGTGATCGAGAAAGGCGCTGTCAAAATGGCTGTTGAGTGCGACCAGCATCACCTGCTTGCCCGCCGTGACTGAATCATGAAATGCAGCGATCTGTTCAACTGCCTCGACAGGAGTGACACAGCCACGTTCCTTCCAAAGCTCCACATCGAATCCATTCACCGCAACCGCCCCCTCGCTGATACGGTCCAACTGCTCCGGCATGATGCGGACAAAGAGGCGGCCCACTTCGTTGCCCGCGAGATCGGTGTAAACAAAACCACCATCGATCATCTCGTGGTAGCCCGGGATCAGTCCCGTTGTCTCGACATCGACAAACGCCAACAGCCACTGATCAGGGTCATCAGCGGGCCATGCCGGTCCTTGTGCTTCTGCCGGCAAAGGGTAGAGCAATGTAGCCAAGATTAGTACAGTAATAGCGTATCGTACCATTTGTACAATATCTTTCTTGTTGATTTTCTTAGGCTTCAACCACTTCAGGTGCGCCAAAACGTGGGATCATCACTTTCGCCCAACCTTCGAACGTGCCCGCTTCGATCTGACGACGGGCTTCGGCCATCATCCGGAAGTAGAAACTGAGGTTGTGTGCGCTACCCAGCTTCATCGCGAGGAATTCACCGGCGACATAAAGGTGACGCAGGTAAGCACGGCTGTACTGGCTGCAACAGGGACAGGGACACCCCTCTTCAACCGGCGAATCGTCGGTCGCATGCTTCGCGTTCTTCATATTCAACCGACCGTTGAAGGTGAAGAGAGTGGCACGGCGGCCGTTACGAGTCGGTACCACACAGTCAAACATGTCCACCCCACGTCCGATGGCATCAAGAATGTCCGAAGGCGTACCCACTCCCATCGCATAGCGTGGACGATCCTCCGGCAGGATCGGGGTGACAATGTCGAGCGCTTTCCGGGTCAGACCGGTCTCTTCTCCCACCGCTAACCCGCCAATGGCATAGGCCTCGGCGTTCAAGGATGCGAGCCGTTCCGCCTCCCGAACCCGCAAATCGTCATAGAATGATCCCTGTACAATGGGCAGCAGGATCTGCTTGTGCCCATAGAGCGGTTCGCTCTTTTCGAACGCTTCCAAGCCGCGTTGCAACCAGCGCCAAGTCCGCTGGGCAGCATCATCGGCTGCTTGACGTTCCGCAGGCCACCCGACCAGTTCATCGAGTGGCATGACAAAATCGGGTCCGATGGTTCGCTGAATCTCGATTACCTTTTCCGGGGTGAAGAGGTGAGCAGAGCCGTCGATATGGCTCCGAAAGGTGACCCCCTCTTCCTTCACTTTGCGCAAATCTGCCAGCGAAAAAACCTGGAAGCCGCCGGAATCAACCAGGATGGGTCGATCCCACGCCATGAACTTGTGCAGCCCACCCATTTTGTGAAGCGTGTCCAGGCCAGGACGCAGGTAGAGGTGGTAGGCATTCGACAGCGAGATGTTCGCCCCGAGCTGCTTCAGCTCACGGCTTTCAATGTTTTTCACCGAGCCGACGGTCCCGACCGGCATGAAGGCCGGGGTCGGCACCTCGCCATGATCAGTGGTGATGGTCCCGGCTCGAGCTCGCCCGGAAGTCGCTTCAATCCTGAACGGCATCGCCTAGCTCCCCATCGAGGCTTCGATTGCCTCGTCCATCGTCTTCACCGGAATCACCTTCAACCCCTTCGGAACATCATCCTTGTAGCCGTGTGGGATAACTGCTTTTTTGAAAGCGAGATGGGCCGCTTCGGAGAGGCGACGGTCCATCGCCGCAACGGCACGCACTTCTCCGGTCAGGCCGATCTCCCCAATCATCACCGTTTCCGGGTCGAGCGGCTGGTCACGTAAGCTGCTGTTGATCGCGGCGGCAGCGGCAAGGTCGGCGGCAGAATCCTCAAGTTTGAGCCCACCGGTCGCGTTAAGGAAGATGTCACGGCCCGCCAGCCCGAGGCCGACTCTTTTCTCGAGCACCGCAATCCACATCGCCATGCGTCGTGGATCAACACCTGTGGCATTACGTTGCGGCGAAGCGTAGAGTGATGAGGTCACCAGCGCCTGAATTTCGATCAGCATGGGCCGTGATCCACGTATGACGGATGCCACCGCCACCCCGGTCACTCCTTCGCTGCGTTGAGCGACAAACCGCCGCGAGGGATCGCTGATCCCGGCCAGCCCCTGACCCGTCATCTCGAAGACGCCCAATTCACCGGTCGCGCCGTATCGGTTTTTCAGGGCACGCAGGATGCGGACCGAGCCGAGGTGATCGCCCTCGAACATCAGGACCGCATCGACCAGATGCTCAATAACTCGTGGCCCTGCAATCGCCCCTTCCTTGGTCACATGCCCGACCAACGCGACACAGGCTCCGGTTTCGCGCGCAAAGTCCGACCAGAGATTGGCGACTTCACGTACCTGGGTGACTGTTCCCGGCGCCGAATCGAACTCCAACCTGCGGCAGGTCTGCACCGAGTCGACGATGACCAAACCGGGTTTCAGCTTCCGTGCCCAGGCGATGGCGGCATCAGCATCTGCCTCGCCCAGCACCTGGAGTTCCTTACTGGCGATGTCGAGACGGTCACTGCGCAGTCGAATTTGGGCCGGCGCCTCTTCCGCGGTCACATAGAGGACTCCCACTCCTTGCACCGCCATCGTCCCAGCGGCCTGCAGCAGCAGGGTCGACTTGCCGACACCGGGGTCGCCTCCGATCAGCACACTCGACCCGGCGACAAAACCACCGCCGAGGACACGGTCCAGTTCGGGGATGCCGCTGCTGGCCCGTGGTGACCGATCCGGTTGCAGGTCGGCGAGGACGGTGGGTTCTGCTTTGCGTGCCCCACCCTTGGTCGCAGCGCGTTCCTTTTTCCCCGGCGCCGCCTCTTCCACGAGAGTGTTCCATCCACCACACGCCGGGCATCGCCCCAGCCATCGAGGCTGAGAGGAGCCGCAACTCTGGCAGACATAATGAGTTTTGTTTTGTGCCATGCGGCTAAGGTAGGATTGAAGTTAGAGAGGGATCAATTGGAGCAATCCGCTTTGCACGGTGTCTCCCTCGAGGCCTCCATCTTCATTTCCTTTTTAACACGTTAAGTTTGCCTAGCCTAACTCAACGCCCGTAGTATGAAGCAGATGTTACGCCGATAACCCGTTCCCCGCGGATGATGACCCTTTTGGAGTGGAGGTTTAGAACGATGAAACGGTTTGCGATTGCTTTCGTCGCACTGCTAACCACAGTATCGATGAGTTTTGCATTTTCTGGTGGTCCCCCCCAGGGCCGCGCTGGCGACCCCCCTGGTAATGCCAACTGCACCGTGTGTCATTCCAGCTTTGGTGTGAATTCAGGCGATGGAAGCCTGACAATTTCTGAAATCCTGGAATATGAACCGGGCGAAACGTATGACCTCACCGTATCCCTGACCGATGATGGCCAGAGCCGTTGGGGCTTCCAGGCTATTCCGAAGGATGGGTCTAACGCGACTGCTGGTGCTTTGGTCATCTCCGATGGCACCAACACCCAGGCGAATGGTGACTACATCAACCACACCTCGACGGGCACCAACGCCGGCTCAACAACCGGCAACTCCTGGGATTTCCAGTGGACTGCCCCGGCAGCGGGTACGGGTGATGTGACATTCTATGTCGCAGGGAACGCAGCGAACAACAACTTCAGTACCAGCGGCGACTACATCTATACCATCTCGATGACCATCCCCGAGGCGGCTGGCGGTGGCGAAGCGGATATCAACACCAATGTCACCACGCTCGATTTCGGCGAGGTCACCGTTGGCATCCAACTGACCATCAACCTGCCGATCCAGAACACGGGTGATGCCGAGTTGTCGATCACGGATATCGTATCCGACACCGATGAGATCACCTTCTCGCCGGCCGCACCCTTCCAGGTTGCCGCAGGCGAAGAGGAGCTCTGGCAGGTCCGTTTCCAGCCCACCATGGAGCAGGAGTACAGCGGCACGATTACCATCACCAGCAATGATCCCGATGAAGGATCGTACGAGATTACGGTGAACGGTACCGGTGTTGCGGCCAATGTTGCCCCCGAAGCGTTCACGCTACTTACGCCAACAGATGGCGCGACGGTGAACCCGGACGGCCCGATTGAGTTCAGTTGGGAAGGAAGCAACGATCCGGACAGCGAAGAAGCGGTTGTCTTCACTCTTCAAGTTTCCGAGAACGATGACTTCAGTACTTTTGTCTTCAACGAAGAACTTGGCGCTTTCACTGGAACTGTCCTGAACGATCCTGGTCTGACGGATGGTGAAACGTATTTCTGGCGTGTGATCGCGGCAGACGATGAAGGTCTCGAGACCAATTCGACGGACACCTTCAGTTTCACCGCGCAGACCAACTCGGTTGGCGAAGAGGGTGTCCTGCCCGGTAGCTGGGCGATTGCCTCGGCCTACCCGAACCCGTTCAACCCGAGCTTGAACGTGGTCATCGAATCGCCGAACTCCTCCCCGGTGACGGTCGCCGTGTATGACATGCTGGGCCGTCAGGTCACCACCCTGCACCAGGGTGCCCTCGGCAGCGGCAGCCACACGATGACCTGGACCCCGACCGGCTCCGCCGGCGTCTACCTCGTCGTCGCCAAAGCCCAAGGCTGGAGCGCCACACGCAAGGTTGTCTACATGAAGTAATGGATCGCCGTGGCGATTCGTGATCCAGAAGACGGTGCAGTATAGCGTCTGAAGGATCTACACCAGATGATATTCCAAGGGGCTGCTTCGGCAGCCCCTTTTACGTTGGCCTGAGAGCATGGAACCGCTATATTGGGAGGGTCGTATCATGGAAGACCTCGAACCCGGAGCGGCTGTGCTGTCGTTATTTTCGCGAGATCCTTACCGGAAGCTGAAACGTCGGATCGGTGCCCACAAGGTGCTCGATCGGGATGAGGACCGTCTCGTCTACGCCGTCGATGCCTCGTACACCGCTCCCCCCGGAAACCATGATCCCGACCTGGTCATCCTCTGTGAATCAACCGAGGATGTGATTGAGGCAGTCCTGTTCGCGCGTGAACAGGGACTGCCGATTGTTCCGCGCGGCGCAGGCACCGGGATGAGTGCCGGATCGGTCCCGCTCGGTGGCGGGATTGTGGTGGTCACCGAAAAGATGCGAAAGGTCTTCGAGGTCAATGCCAACGAGCGCTGGCTCCACTGCGAACCCGGGCTGACCACCGAAGATGTGAAACAAGCCGCCGCGAAACATCGCTTGCTCTACCCGCCCGACCCCAGTAGCTACCGCATCAGCAGCATCGGCGGCAATGTCGCAGAGAATGCTGGCGGGTTACGTTGTGTCAAGTACGGCACGACAAAAGACTATGTCCTCGGGCTGAAGTACGTCGACCATGAGGGCACGGTCCACGGCACGGGCGTACTCGCCGATGAGCCCACCCCGCTCGACCTGACCCCGATGATTATCGGTTCGGAAGGGCTGTTTGGGATTGTGGTCGAGATGAAGCTGGCATTGATTCCCGCTCCGAAAGCAACACGCACTCTGATTGCCCATTTCGCGGAAACGGCTCAGGCGATTGCCACCATACACACCATCCTGCCCGAACTGGTGCCGAGTGTGCTCGAATTCATGGACGCATCCGTAATCGAAGCGATCCGTGGCCACGACCCCTACCCTTTCCCCGACGGCACTCAGGCGGCGCTGCTGATCGAGACCGATGGGGAACGTGATGTCTGCGAGCGTGAAGCGGAACGTATCCTCGAGGTGCTGCAGGAAGCGGGCGCGTTGGAGATTCATACGGCATCCGACGAGGCAGAACGTGAACGGTTGTGGGAGCTGCGTCGTCTGGTCAGCCCCAGCCTGTCACGTCTCGCCAGCGGCAAGATGAACGAGGATGTGGTGGTACCGATTGGACGGCTTGGCGACCTGATCGATCGAGTCGCGCTGATCGCCGACCAGTACGATACCCGCATCCCGATTTATGGCCATGCGGGGGATGGGAACCTGCACCTCAACGGCATGTACGATGCCGATGACCACAAGGCGGCGACTCGTGCCCATGATGCGATTGTTCAATGCTTCAAGGCGACCGTCGAACTCGGCGGGACCATTTCCGGCGAACATGGCATCGGCGCAGCGAAGAACCGCTACATGAACCTCCAGTTCTCACAGGACGAGATCGATGTGCTGCGTGCGATGAAAAGCGCGTTTGACCCCGAACTCGTCTTCAATCCCAACAAAGTTCTCCCTCACTCGCGTTGAAGCATCTCATGCCCCTTTTTAAACGCCACCGCTTCCTTGCACTGCTCCTAGGCTTCAGCGCCCTGCTGCTATCGGCGATGCCTGCGTACGCCCAAATCCCACGGTCCACCTGGCAGGAGCTCACACCCGGTTTGGAAATGGCACGTTTCCCCTTCCCCGGGGCTACAGCAGACAGCGACTCGTTCGTGGTGATTGTCCGGGCCCATCCGGACCAATGGGAGCTGGATGCGCACAGCATCAGCGAAGAGGGACTCGACAAGGGGTTGTCCAGCCGTGAATGGGCCGAGCAGACCGGTTCGTCGGTGGTGATCAATGCCGGCCTCTACGATACCGACATGCAGACGCATATCGGCATGATGGTCACCCGTCGCCACCAGAACAACCCGCGTAAGCATGGCAATTATATGGCTGTCTTCGCCTTCGATCCGGTGAAGAAAAAGCTGCCCGCCTGGAAGAGTTACGACCTTGACACCCATTCGATGCCGGCGATCCGTAAGCAATACGGTTCCCTCGTCCAGAATCTCCGTCTGATCAAACGACCCCGTGAAAACCGTTGGCAACCCGGCGGAAAATCGTGGTGGAGCGAAGCGGCGATGGGAGAAGATGGCAAGGGACGTTTGCTGATGATCTACACACCTGCGGTTGTGACAATGTACGAGTTTAATAAGGTGCTGCTTACACTACCCCTCGACCTGCAAACCGCCCAGCATCTCGAAGGTGGCTTGCAGGCGCAGCTTTACATTGATATCGCAGGCCACAAGCAGGAATTCCACTCGGGCCGTGAAACCGACTTCAGCCGTCCCAACGGCTATGGCGATGGTCCGGCCGTGCCGAATGTACTGGGGTTGACACGGAAGTAAACCGCTACTCGTTGCCCGAATCTACAGACCTGGACTTCATTTCCTGCGTTGTGATGCCCTACCTTGTAATACAATTGGAGTTGGTGTGGGATAGCATGAAACAGACTTTTCGACGAATAGCCTTGTGGATGTCTGGAGTTTTGCTAGCGGGTGTCGTGATTTGTTATGCAATACTTCCGTGGGATGAGTATGGGATGTTTCAGGCAGGGTATTCTTACTACGATACGGACGTTACGTTCCCAACATTAACTGGTAGTTTTATAAATTACTTCGAAACCACGTATGGCACCTTCCCGCAGTTCATGATCTGGGAGGATACTGATCTACCTTCGAAAATGAACGTTTCAATCTCCTTCGTCAGACCTCGAAAGGCGCCCACGCCACCTTGGAATAGTGTACTCAGTTATGCCCAAGTGCGAACTCATCTCTATTGGCGAATAGAGTCCGTTAAAACTGGAGCAGTATTCCATACCCCGATTCAATTGGGAATTGCTGACACAACGAATCTTGTTTGGGATTATGGTTGGACGACTGGTAAAATAATCATTGACCTTCGCGACCTGCCCATTCCAAATGACGGTTCTGCATACCTGTTCCAGCCAGTTGTCTTTGAAGGGGAGCCAATAGGAGGAAAAGAAGTTTACCGAACAGAGGACCCTTGGACGATCATCCGATCAAAACGGGAAACCCCTTACGATTCGCTCGCTTGGGCATACTATGGGGGACAACTGGAATGGAACAAGGATGTCGCAACCGCTTTACTTCAATCTTTTCCCTCCTCCCGGGCAATCCTTTACAGGCTGGTCCTCGCTTATTCAAATGATGAAAACTGTGATTCCTTGCGATGGGCAGCCCGTAAATATCTGGATGCAGTCCAGCCAGGTGCAGATTCCCTATCCATGCCAGTCGCGGGATTCGAGAACCTGAATATTGCTGGTGCCTCGACACCTTCATTCACAACAGCACAGGATTTCATCAACCAGAAGTTGATGAGTGTCTGCGGGGATACGTTATTAGAAGAATGAATAAAATTTCCTGGAGCAGGATCAAGTGGAAGCAGCCCTTCAAAGAACGACCATATGGACATTGAGTGTCCTGCTCGCGGGTATCGCGATTAGTTATGCGGTACTTCCGTGGGACGATCATGGCATATTTAAGTACGGATATTCACGCGATAGTACTGATGCACGATTTCCATATTTGACCGGAAATTTCGTCGACTATTTTGAGACTAAGTTTGGTGTATTCCCACAGTTCATGATTTGGGAGGGAACAAATCAGCCTGCGAAAATTGCCCTGAATTTCCGATACGACCGTCCTAGAAAATCGCCTATCCCCCCATGGGGTGATACTCTACTATTCGGGGAAGTCAGATCACACTTATTCTGGCGAATCGAATCAGTGAAAGACGGTTCAATTACCTTTATCCCATTCACTGATAGTTCTTCTGACACCTGTAACATAGTTGATACCGAATGGGGTTACGGATGGAGTTACAACGGTCTAGTTGACCTACGCAACATTCCTTTCCCCAGTGACACTACAGCCTACTATCTCCAACCTGTAGTCTTTAAAGAATTGCCAATTGAGGGCGAAGAAATCTTTCGCTCCACAGATGCTTGGAGTGTGATTCGCTCTAAGCGAAATACCCCTTATGACTCACTTGCCTGGGCGTACTACGGTGATGAACTTGATTGGAACAAGGATATTGCTACAGCACTGCTTCAGTCATTTCCCACCTCGCGTGCGATACTGAAACGTTTACTGGATACCTATGCCGCAGATGGAAACTGTGACTCGCTGAAGTGGGTGGCACGGCAGTACAAGGATGCTTTGGTTCCTAATGCTGATCCGATGGCCGTACCGTTAGAAGGATTTAACAACATGCATATAGCAGGTGTGGAATCCTCGCGGTCCTTTTTACCAGCGAATGAGTACATCAACGAGAAGTTGATGAGTGTCTGCGGGGATACGTTGCTGGGGGATTAATTGCTTGGGTGGCCCGGGACTTTAGTCCCGGGTTTCAACGTATCCAGCTCTTGTACCAGCCAAACATTCCGACACCACGTCCTATAGAGAAACCTGGGACAAAAGTCCCAGGCTACCCTATTCTGGTTTCACCAATTCAGACATTTTTTTATCATGTGATGATATATAAGTAGGGAAAATTCCGATGAGAAAAACAATTCGACGGATAGCCTTGTGGATGTCTGGAGTTCTGCTAGCGGGTGTCGCGGTTTGTTTTGCGGTACTCCCGTGGGATGACGAAGGTCTTTTTAAGGCCGGCTATGCATACCGAGGCACAGATTCAAATTTCCCAACCTTGACAGGTAGTTTCATCAACTACTTCGAAACCAAATACGGCACCTTTCCACAGTTCATGATCTGGGAGGATACCGATCTTCCAGCTAGAATGAACTTTTCTATCCATTTTGCCAGACTTGGAAAAGCCCCCACCCCAGCATGGGGCGACGTACTTCGCTATGAACAGGTGCGCACCCATCTATTCTGGAAAATCGAGTCCGTCAAAACAGGCGCGATCAACTATTTCCCACTTCAACTTGGGATTCCTGATACGACTAATCTCGTGTGGGAGTATGGCTGGACAACTGATCACGTTTTGCTCGATCTCCGCGACCTGCCCATTCCGAATGATGGTTCCGCCTACATCTTCCAGCCGGTTGTGTTTGAAGATGAGCCCATCCCTGGCAAAGAAATCCTTACGGTTGAGGACCCCTGGACCATCATCCGGGCCAAGCGTGAAACCGCCTACGATTCACTCGCCTGGGCGTACTTTGGCGACCAGTTGGACTGGAACAAAGATGTTGCCACTGCCCTTTTGCGATCCTTCCCCACCTCCCGTGTGATTCTGCGACGGCTTTTGGAGACCTATGCCGAAGATGGAAACTGTGACTCTTTGAGGTGGGTTGCACGGCAGTACAAGGATGCCCTCGTTCCCTACGCGGATTCCATGGCCGTCCCCCTCGAGGGACTCGAGAATCTTCACGTCGCGGGCGGGAGCTCCCTACCTCTCAACGACTACATCAACCAGAAGTTGATGAGTGTCTGCGGAGATACGCTGCTTGGGGAGTAGTGCAGCGGGTTTGGAGCTGTAAATTGCCCAGGGGTGGCCCGGGACTCTTGTCCCGCCATAGCCTTTGCGAAGGCGAATTGATCGGGATTTTATCTCACCTCGTTATCCACAGGTCATGTACAGGCTGTGGTGTCACCCCGGACTTGATCCGGAGTCCAGCTACCATATGTCGCCACGAGCATCTCGAGCAAAGCCGAGGGCTTGCCCTGGGTGGAGTAAGGGTGTCGTGTTCTTTGTTGGACGTTTGGCAGGATGTCATCCCTCCACACCGCCGTTCGTATCAAGAGTGGACCTCGGATTTGACCTGGTCGCTCCGGGGAGAGGAAGGATGCTGGATCCCGGGTCAAGCCCGGGATGACACCATTGTCCGGGCAGATTACCTGATCAAACGTGGACATCTGCCAAGCGCGACAGGCCCCTTTTACCCCATCAACCCCTCGGGCTGTCCATGCCGGTCATCAGGGGCGGGACGATGGTCAGGGCGATGTAGAGGGCACCCAGCAGCAGCGCGCTGGTGATGGTCCCGATTGCCGCGTACCCCCACCAGGATTGCCGTTTCTCACGGATCGCATCGCCCAGCAGCCACTCCTGCACCACATAGCCACGGATCCCGATAATCGGCGCCATCCAAAGGAAGTAGACCAGGATCAGCAGCATGACAGTGACCGCCATCGACCCCTGTTCACGGCTTGCGATCAACCAGGCATCGGTCAGGGGCAGGGTGAGACGGTAGACCAGGCCGGTAAGCAGGAAGGCGGCCCCGTTGGCCGCCATCAGGATCCAGAAACGAGCCTTTTGAGTCCCGGGAAGCAACGTCTTCGAGAAATAGAGGTCCACCCCGCTCTGGATCGACATGGTCGCAGCCACCCAAAGCAGGATGATGGCGAGGGGAAGATTGGTCACATCACTCCTCGTGTTCTCGGCTCGAATGGTGAACGTGAATCAGGCTCAGGGACCTGACACAACGTGGCTTGGGTGCCCCGCCACCCAAACGTGCCTATCAGCACAACAACTTCTCGGCAATTCAAGGTGTCGTTGCGAATCCGGCGAATGCCGGATGAAGCAATCTCATAGCACTCACCTGATGTCCCTGCGCGCCCGCGCGCGCAGCTTCGATAGGGGGAGCGATTCGAGACTGCTTCGTCCCTGCGGTCCTCGCAGCGACACCTCAACCGCCATAGGTTAGTCCCTACAGCGCTTCACGCAGCAGCGGCATGGTCATGCAGCGCGCGCCGCCTCGTCCACGGACCAGCTCGCCACCGTTGAAGGTGGTTACTTCCACCATCACATGCTCGAGGGCCGCGATGGTCTTATCGTTGCGCGCGTAGCTCATCACATGACCCGGTTTCAGGGCCACCGTATTGGCGCCATCGTTCCACTGCTCACGTAGCGCTTCGAGGATGTGTTCCTCTTTCGACCGGTACAACTGCGGTGCACCCGCCACATTGACCGTGATATCCGGTACCGCCAACTCGAGTTCGACCAGCCCTTCGAGGACATTGGATCGCGTGTAGCGGCTGCCATCCCGGTTGACCACTTCCATGGTGGGCCCCTTGGCAAGCTGCTCAGGGGGTGGGCCGCTGTAACTGCCGCCATGCGCCTTGACCAGGTTCTGGGTCCGTTCGGCGATCTTGGCATACAATTCCGGCTGATCCCAGAAATAGGGCATCGTGACCAGCTGCTGACGGTCGACAAAGGTGAGCAACGTATCGAGGTGCATGAACTCGTGACGCTTGGGATAGGTCACCTTGATCACACGTTGGACGTCGGTATTTGCGAAGAGGTAACGAGCCAAATGCTCCGCTCCAGCATCATTGGTCCGTTCCCCGAGCCCGACAATCACATTCTCGCCGTCCGGCACCAGCACATCGCCGCCCTCGATGCTCGCCTCATCGTCCAGCAGGATGCCATCATAGATGTCGGTCCCCTCGAACATCGGATGACGTGTGGCCACGGCTCGGAGCAGGTAGGCTTCACGCATACGGATCATACGGGCCGGATGGCTGATGATCAGCTTGTCGGCGATCATGAAGGCCGGGTCACGCATGAAGTAGAAATTTGGCACCGGTTCGAGGATCAATTCCTCGCTCAGGGTGAAGTGTTCCGGGTAGCCCATGATGAGGTGAGTCGGCTGGATATCCATCGGGTCGATGTGGTCTGGAAGGCGACCATGCGGCAGGCAGCAGGAGACCTCGGCGACCACCTCGCGGTGACGGTCCGGATCTTTGCAGACATCTTTGAGCAGATCGAGGAAGTGGATGACCTGTACACCATTGTGGTGCATCTTGAGCACAAACGCCTTGTGCTCGGGTCGTGCCGATTCGATGTCGAGAATATCGTCGAAGAGCCAGGCCTCACGGTTCCATGGCACCATCCGTTTGTGCTCCCACCCCGGCTGATGCACCAGGACGGTTTTCAAACGTCCGACTTCCGAAAAGACACCCAGCTTGTCCATCTTCCACTCCCCGTTGGTCTCGTGGCTAACGTAGCAGATGAAAGACGGTTCCGCCACACTTGGGCCGGCAATGGCCTCTTGTGGGGTGGTGGGTCCGCCGCTATTTGTGTCACCCCGGGCTTGACCCGGGGCCTAGCTAGCCGAACTCACCACGAGCGACCAGGCCAAAGCCGAGGTCATCCAAAGGGTGGAGTAAGGGGAGGGTTCGCATTTGGTAGAGCAACGGGATGCCGTCGATCAACACCGCTTCAAAGCGTAACACCGTCCTCAGATTTGACCCAGTCGCTCCGAGAAAGGAAGGATGCTGGATCCCGGGTCAAGCCCGGGATGACACACTCCCTCTTGTCAGATATCCCGACCCGACAGAAAATCCGCCAGGTCGGGAGACCTGACGGAACGGTTCGAGCATCTGTTTCCCTTACGAAGCCTGTGCAGGGGGATGCAACAAGTCCTCTACGATTTGCTCGACCCACCCCAGCATCGCTTGCTGGATCCGTTCGCTCATCCCTTCCTGATGCTCAAACTCCCAGCCGGTCAGGGTCCAGAGTGTGGCATGAGGACACTTCCCGAAGAGCTGCTGGCACATCCCGAGGATCTGCCCTGGGCTCAGGGTGTGGGTCAAGGGTGAGCCAGGTGGTGTAACAGGCATAACCACAGTGGATCTCACCTCCCCCGGTGAGCCATCGAGGGCAGCGTCGACAAAGAGGACACGATCTGCCTCGGCAATCAGGGCAGCATGTTCCGGGAGCAACTGGAACGCTGCTTCAACCGTCACATCAGGCCGATCATTCAACCTCTCTTGGAGTGCCTGGGCAACGGCTACCCCCGCAGCATCATCCCCGCGAAGCGGGTTGCCATAACCGATCACCACCGTGCGTGCCATCGCCTACTCCTGGATCACTCACTTGTGTCGAAGTGGCTTAGGTGACGGGTCCCCCATGCCACTTCGTCAACGACTCCCTTGACAGTTACACGCCTCGCTTTACCTCATCCAGCAACTCGCCATCCGGGGCCACCAGCTCCACATGGAAGGGCATTTGGCCAGCAGCATGGGTGGAGCAGCTCAAACAGGGGTCGAAAGCACGGATCACCGCCTCGACACGATTCAGCATCCCCTCTTTCAGGTGATTGCCATCGACAAAGGTCTTGGCGGCCTGGAGGATGCCACGGTTCATCGCGAGGTTGTTGTGCGCGGTCGCGATGATCAAATTTGCCCAGGTGACCAGCCCCTGCTCGTCAATCTTGAAGTGATGGATCAAGCTGCCACGAGGTGCTTCTGTCACCCCGATCCCATCGAAACTATTCGGAGTGGCGTAGGCACGAACATGTTTGGTCATCACCCTCTTCGTGGTCAGGATGTCCTCGATCCGCTCCACCGCGAAGAGGATCTCGATCAAACGTGCCCAGTGGTAGTGGAAGGAGCTCTGCACCGGCTTGGTGCTGCCGCCACGGAACTCTTCCAACTCATCATCCGCCATCGGGGTGCCGCAAGCATCAATGATGTTGAGGCGTGCCAACGGGCCGGTACGGTACATGCCACGCGGGTAGCCAAGGCTCTTGTAGTAAGGGAATTTCATGTAGGACCAGGGTTCGACGGCTTCCTCGATGATCTCCGCATAGCGAAGCGTATCGAACTGGTCAATGATGATGTTTCCCGCAGCATCCATCATCCGGAAATTGCCATCATAATGCTCGAGATTACCGAGCTTGTCCACCAGCCCTAGGTAGAGGCTGGGGAAGTTGGCAAAGGTGTCGATCTCCGGCTTGAACTGCTTCATGATCTTCTTGTACCAGCGAAGCGTCCTTTGTGCAAGCGCTTTTGCTTCGGGTAGCACTGCAAGGATGGTGTCACGATGCTCCTCAGTCAGAGGCGCGTTGACCCCGCCCGGCACCACCCACGAGGGATGAATCCGTTTGCCGCCGAGCAGCTCAATGATCTGTTGACCGATCTGGCGCAGACGGATGCCATCACGCATCAACTGGGGGTCCTGAGCATGTACCCCAAAGAGGTTACGCATCGCCGGGTCGGCATCCATACCAAAGACAAGGTCGGGGCTGCTCAAATAGAAGAAGCTGAGCGCGTGGGACTGCATGATCTGCGCCAGGTTTATCATCCGTCGCAGCATCACTGCCGCTTCCGGAATCTGAACCGAGTATAGGTCATCGCAGGCCTTTGCCGCCGCCACCAGGTGCGATACCGGACAGATGCCGCAGGTCCGTGCCATCAGCGAGGGCATCTCATAGAAGGGACGACCTTCGCAAAACTTTTCGAAGCCACGGAACTGGGTAACGTGCATTCGAGCCTCGTCCACCACTCCGCTATCGTCCAGATGCAGGGATATTTTCGCGTGCCCTTCGATCCGTGTGATCGGATCGATCATGATCTGCTTGCCCATCTCTTACCTCCCGAACCGTGTCATCTGGATCGGATCGGGATTGCGACCCTCCAGGATTTCGCTCAGCACGTAGTAAATCGCATCCGCCGGAGGCGGACAACCTGGCACATGCACATCCACTTTCACATAGTCATGCACGGGCTTCACTTTCTCAAGCAGCGAGGGCAGCATCTCGTGGGGACGGCCCGGTTGACGTGCTGCATTTTCTACGTAGGCACGGTCCAGTACATCGCCAACCTGGAAGTTGTTGCGCATCGAGGGCACATTACCGGTCACCGCGCAATCGCCCAGCGCGACAATCAGGCCAGTTTTGGAACGGATCTTCTTCAGCTTGATGATGTCCTCATCCGTGCTGACTGCCCCCTCAATCACTGCCACATCGACATGGTCCGGGTAGCTTTTTGTATCGACCAATGGGCTGTAGGTGATCTCGAGACGTTGCGCCAATTCGAGGATGCGTTCATCGATGTCGAGGAACGACATGTGGCAGCCCGAGCAGCCATCCAGCCAAATCGTGGCCATCGTGGTCTTCTTCATTGCTGGTCCTCCTGGCGCATCAGGGTGAGGTAGGGCAGGAACTGACGGCGTTTCGCCATCTCGGCAACAGACCGTCCCTTCTCGATCAAAGCACCCGTCGGGCATACATGCACACACTTCCCACACCTGGTGCAGCTGTCCGATTCACCCCACGGAGTGTCGAGATCGGTAATCACGCGAGTTTGAACACCACGTCCCATGAAGTCCCACGTATGCGCACCTTCCAGTTCACCGCAGACACGTACACACCGTCCGCAGAGCACGCAACGGTTGTCATCCTGGACGAAACGATCATGGGAGGCATCCACCTTCTCCACCGGGTGGAGATAGGGGTAACGGATGAAGTCGACCCCGAGACGGACCGCGAGATCTTGTAGGTCGCAATGACCATTGGAGACACATACCGCGCAGATGTGGTTCCGTTCGCTGAACAAAAGCTCAAGAATCATCTTGCGGTAACGGTTCAACTTCTCCGACTCGGTGAAGACTTCCATGCCTTCGCGCACGGTGGTGACACAGGCGGGAAGAAGTTTGTTCGAACCTGCGATCTCAACCAGGCAGAGACGGCATGCTCCGACCGGGGTCAAGCCGTCGAGATGACAGAGAGTCGGGATGTCAATGCCATTTTGCTGGGCAACCGCGAGGATGGTCTCATCGGCACGCGCACTGACGTCACGGCCGTCGATCTTCAGGGTTTTGATGCTGACAGTCTGGTCGCTCATTCTGCCTCCTCCTGCGCGGTGGTTTCCACCTCGTCATCAGTCAACAGCGCTTGGTACTCGTGACGGAAATAGCGCAGGGTGCTGACAACCGGGTTGGGTGCTGCCTGTCCCAAACCGCAGAGGCTGGTGTTCTGCAACAGGTCGCAGAGTTCCTCGAGCAGCTGCAGGTCATGGTGGGTCGCTTCGCCGGAAAGAATCTTGGTCAGCAGGTTTTCCATGTGGGTGGTGCCGACACGGCAGGGGACACACTTGCCGCACGATTCGCTGGTGGTGAATTCCATGAAGTACTTGGCCACATCAACCATGTTGGACGATTCATCCATCACAATCATGCCACCCGACCCCATGATCGAGCCCAGCTTGGAAAGAGTTTCGTAGTCCACCGGCGAGTCAAGATGGTCCGCCGGGATACAGCCACCGGAGGGGCCGCCTGTCTGGACCGCTTTGAAGGGACGATCCTCCGGGATACCGCCACCGATCTCGTAGACAATGTCCCGCAGGGTGGTGCCCATTGGTACTTCAATCAGGCCGGTGTTGTTCACCTTGCCCGCCAGCGCAAAAACCTTGGTCCCCTTGCTGGTTTCGGTGCCCATCGAGCTGAACCAGTCGGCACCGTTGCGGATCAGTGCCGGGATGTTCGCGTAGGTTTCAACATTGTTGATCAAGGTCGATTGTCCGAACAGGCCGCTTTCAGCCGGGTATGGCGGACGGGGACGTGGTGTGCCACGCCGTCCCTCAATCGATGCCAACAGTGCCGTTTCCTCGCCGCAGACAAAGGCACCTGCGCCGAGACGGACATCCACATGGAAGTCGTAGGTGGTCCCAAGTACGCGTTTGCCCAGGATGCCGGCACGTTCCGACTGCTTGATCGCCTTTTCGAGACGTTTGATCGCAAGCGGATACTCAGCGCGAACATAGATGTAACCCTGGTCGGCCCCGACTGCCATCGCCGCAATCGCCATTCCTTCCAGCACACGATGAGGGTCGCTTTCGAGGACACTGCGATCCATGAAAGCACCCGGATCGCCCTCGTCCGCGTTGCAGACTGCATACTTCTTCGTGCCGCCCGCCTTGGCTACGGTACTCCACTTCAACCCGGCAGGATAGCCCGCGCCACCTCGTCCACGCAGTCCTGATCGAGTCACTTCGTCGATGATTTCCCACGGCTGCATCTGGGTCAGGACTCGCGCTAAAGCATGGTAGCCCTCGTGGGCGACGTAGTCTTCCAAACGCTCCGGGTCGATCACGCCACTGTTTTCCAGCGCGATTTTAACCTGACGCTTGAAGAAGGGAGTGTCCATCGATTGAGCGAGACGCTTAACCGGTTCACCATCGAGCGAATCGAGAATCTCGCCCGCATCGTCCGAGCCGACATTGTGGTACATCACGTCGCCATCATCCACCCGCACCACCGGGCCGCCCGCGCAGGGGCCCATGCAACCGACCCCTTTGACAAGGCAGCGTCCTTCCAGGCCACGTTCCTTGACCTGAGCTTTCAACTCCTTCAGGACCTTGTCGCTGCCTGACGAGATACAGCCTGCGGCGACACAGACACGGATGCTGTGCTCGGCACCGGCCTCCTCGTCCAGAATCGGCTGTGCGATCTGTTGTAGTTCATCATTGATCAGCATCGATGACCCCCTCGAGATGATTGATCAACGCTTCCGGAGTTAGTTTGCCGACCGCTTCGCCATCGACAACAACCACCGGAGCGAGACCGCAGGCACCCACACATCGTGCCGAGAGGAAGGACAACTCCCCATCCTCAGTCGTTCCGCCAAGCTTGACCTTGAAGTACTCCTCGACAGCACGTTGCAACTCCCCCGCTCCCTTTATGTAGCAAGCGGTGCCTGTACAGAGGACACAGGTATGCTTCCCGGAAGGTTTCATCCGGAAGTGCTGGTAGAAGGTGGCGACTCCCCACACTTTACTCAGCGGGAGACGCAGATTGGCGGCAACCCGTTCAAGGGTTTCCGGATCGAGGTAGCCATAGGCATCCTGGACCGCGTGCAAGGTCTGGATCAGGGCAGAGTGAGCATTTCCATGCTTCCTCATCTCCGCCTGAACCAGACGCCAACGCTTGTCCTGGGTCGGCACCTCTGGGTGGACATAATCGATCACGTGCTGTGTTCCCCTTATCGTTCATGGCCGGTTGCCCGGCACTATCACTAGACATCGTGAATTTTGGTGCTTGTTCTCGGACGTACAACCCCTGCTCACTCCAGTTTTTACGGGGCTTCTACACAATCCCGCCACCTGGAGCGCCAAATCGCTGTCCGCTTATGTGAATTTATACACATAATCTTCATTCGACCAAGGAAAGCTTTTCCGGGTGCCCCTGGAGGCCTCGAGGCTTGCCTCGGGGGCACCGGTTCATGAACAACACAAGGCTCTCCCATCCCCTTGCACTCCAAGCATCCACCACCCCAGATTTGGCCCCATGAACGGAACCTTCACCATTGGGACCCCGCAAGGCGTCGATAGCTGTGCGATCATCCGCGATGATCGCACCCGACCCGCTCTGCCCTGGATGAGAATGGAACCGTAGCTGTACTCAACAACTGCATTCCAATGCCCCCGTCGAGAGCAGGCTCGACGGGGGCTTTTTATTGTTTCCCTGCAATCAGAAGAAAGGAGCAGAACCATGTGCCGGAACCAGCAACCCAGCCAACATCCTGGTGCGAGATGGACCGCCGAGGGAAGGATGACGTTGCAGGAGTTCACTCAGTGCGGGCAGCGAGGCAGCCAGGATGATGTGGTCATCTTGATGAACCAGTTGGACGAGGCCGTTGACTTGCCGACCCGTAAAAATGTCGACTACGCGCTCGGATTGGTCCGGGAACGTGAGGGTGTCGAGATGCTGCACTGGTACCTGAACAACGGTCGGGTGATCCAGCGGAATTACGCGGCGCTTTATTTCATCCGTCGTGAGATGTTCGAGGTGATCCGTGAGGCGGTTGAGCTGGGCAGCATCGACCCCCTGCAAGCGTGGGCAAGGTAACCTGTAGCACGGGCATCCTGCCCGTGCATCGCCATCCTCGATGGCGTTCAAACACAGATTGCCACACGTCGCTACGCTTCGTTCGCAATGACGTCAAAAACCCAACATGGAGGTCGTATGGACGACCCCGACGATAATTGTGATTGTTTTCTCTGACCGCCACCCCAACCGGGTGGCGGTTTTGGATTCCAGTGTAGGCCGGACTTGTCTGACTATGGCTGATTCGAGAATCCGGCAAAAGAGAAGGTGCCAAAGGCACCTGACACCTTATAAAACGGAACGTCCGGCCGCAGCCGGACCTCGCCGGGGTTGGAAACCCCGGCCTACATGAATAAACCCGACTTGACAAGCAAGTCGGGCCACCCAAATGGAATACGGTGAGGAAACAGGATAGACCTGCGCCGCAGGCGCAGGCCACGCTGCGTTATTTGTATGCGTCGATCCCCGTAATGTCACTCCCGACGATCAGGGTGTGCATCGTATGAGTGCCCTCGTAGGTGTAGACCGATTCGAGGTTCATCATGTGACGCATGATCGGGTACTCGTCCGCGATGCCGTTCGCGCCGTGGATGTCGCGCGCGACACGACTTGTCTCCAGCGCCATCCGGCAATTGTTCCGTTTCGCGAGCGAGACCTGACGGAACGTGCTGGTGCCCGCCTCCTTCATCTTTCCCAGGCGCCAGACCAGCAGCTGCGCTTTGGTGATCTCGGACATCATCTCGACCAGCTTGTCCTGGATCATCTGGTGACGGGCAATTGGCCCGCCCCACTGTTCACGTGTCAGCGAGTAATTCAGCGAGCTGTCATAGCAGGCCTGCGCTGCACCGATCACTCCCCACGCGATGCCGTAACGCGCCTGGTTCAAGCACATCAATGGGCATTTCAAGCCGTGCGCCTCCGGCAAACGCATCTCTTCCGGGACAAAAACATCCTGCAAGATGATCTCGCCGGTGACCGAGGCACGTAAACTCCACTTGCCCTTGGTTTCCGGGGCGGACAACCCCTTCGCCCCTTTCTCGACGAGGAAACCCTCAACTCGTCCATCCAGCTTCGCCCAGACGACATGTAAATCGGCGATGGTCGAGTTGGTGATCCACATCTTTGCGCCATTGAGCAGGTAGCCGCCGTCCACCTTTTTCGCAGTGGTGATCATCGAGCCAGGGTCCGAGCCATAATCCGGTTCGGTCAGACCGAAAGCGCCGATGATCTCGGCACGTGCCAGTTTCGGCAACAGGGTCCGTTTCTGCTCCTCACTGCCCCAGGTGTAGATCGGGTACATGACCAGCGCGGACTGGACGGAGGCAAAGGAGCGCATGCCGCTGTCGCCACGTTCCAGCTCCTGCATCGCAAGCCCATACGCCACATCACCAATCTCCGCGCCGCCGAATTCTTCCGGCAGGGTCGGTCCAAAAAGGCCGAGTTCGGCCATTTCCGGAATCAGTTCGCCCGGGAAGGTGGCATCACGAAAATGCTGGTCAATCACCGGAATCACCCGTTCGGAAACCCAGTCGCGTACACTGTCACGGACCAGCTTTTCCTCATCGCTCAGCAGCTCATCAAGATGGTAGTAGTCGACACCCTGGTAGGCCATCGGACATCCTCATCGTTTCGGAATGAAAACTCCCGCCAGCCATTCGCTGCCGGGAGCTACAAGGTACAAAAGAGGGTTCAGCCTGTCAGGGGTTTCGAAGCCCGCCTGGAGCCGTCTACTCCTGCTCCACAACAAGCGTGCGCACCCACTGATACACTCCGCCAGTAATGATTCCTGGTTCCCCTTGAAAAGAGGGCTCATCCCACAGGAAATACTGATGGCAAACCAGCCAGAGGGTGTCTGAGTGAACAATACTGGGGACAAATATGTTCTGATTAGAAACAGCTGGACGATCAGCGTCCACGTGCGCGTCGGAAATGTGGTCCCTGAAATCACTAGTTTTAAAAAGGTAATAATAGTGGTAGGACCATTCTGCAGCATCCTGATCGAGCGAAATCGCCTCCGACGGATGGATGATGGTCCCGTTTTCCGGCAGCTCCGGCTCGGCCACCTCAGGTATAATTTCCCAACCGGCGGGACGATCTGACGTGATCGGATAGTCCTCCACCTCAACAGACCAGCTCAACGTGTCCCCAGGTGCGGCTCCAAACTGGACCCCATCGGGGGCAACAAAGGTTGCGTATCCTTCGCGGAAATCTTCGGCGGGGAGATACGAAAGCGCTTCACGGTACACCAACTGGGTACCATTGACCATCACCACCGCTTCCAGCAAGGGAGTGTAATCGGGGTGGTCATAGTAGTAGTAGGTCGGGGAGGAAGTTTCGTTGACCCCGAAACAGCCCACTCCCGATTCTTCGACGACTAGATCGACCGGTGTGCTTGTGTACCCAAGCCGGACAGTCGGCTGAAGGAGAGATATCACCCCACCCTCGACGGGATACTGGAACAGGTAGGAGATATCAACCGCATCCGGATCGAGGTGCACCTCCTTCTTTTTTCCCTCATCCGGCTCACAGCCGACCAGCCCAAAACCCAGCGCAGCATAGCCAAGTACAACAAGCAGCATGGGTATTCGAATAGATCTCATCGGTATCCTCCGTTTCATACGACCGGGTAACCTCTTGGGCTACACGAATCAAGTTTCATTTCCTACTCGACCACCAGCAAATATCGCAATTCGTTATAGGCCAACATATGTCCCCAGGGTGAACCAGGAAGTTTTTCGGTCCAATCACACACGGCCAGTAGGGTGTCGCCTTCTGTCACCCAAGGCTCAAACAGGTAGTGTGCGTACCAATCCCCGTTGGGCTCCTCCCATTCGTCAAGCCGCGTCAAGGCGGTACGTTGCTGGTCCAACGATCTCAGGTTGATCCAATAGCCGATGATTTCCTGAAGAACTAGAGTGTCGGAAAGAGATATTTCGAAAAAGTTCTCCGGCATATGCGGGGGACGATTCGGCCTGAGCGGAACCGGGGCGAGCTGGGACTCCTCTTCTTCAGGAACATCGAATTCGAGGAAGAGGGTATCACCCTCACTCATCACGAGGAAACTGTCCTCAGGCATGTCGAAGGGAATCCCAGGCCAGTAAGCGGTCTGCCGTGGTTCCCATCCACCTGACTTCTCGTAGGTATCTGTAAAAAGCTGAACCCCATTCAAGGTGACGACAGCATTCTCAATGTTTTCGTAGTCCCCGATTTCATAGACCGGATCAGGATCGTCACCTCCAAAACAGCCAATTCCGGAAGTGTTGTCCTCCTCCGGAACCGGCATATCATTTCCCCCTCCACGAAACTGAAGAAAGGTATGTCCTGTGACGTGGTAGGTATCATCCGGTTGAATGGTAATGGCGGCAGAAAACAACGGTTCCACCAGGGGCGGATAGACCTCCGGATCGTCATCTCCACAGCCGACCAGCCCAATCGAGGTCGCCAGATAGAGAAGAGCGATCACCATGCCTGTGTGCCGTGTGCTTCGTCGCATCGGTTTGCCTCCCTCGCACCTTTTATTCAACTCACATTCTATTCATCGGGATGGGCAACCGCCCAGCTTCGAGTCAGATTCGCGTAGGCATGGTCTGTGGATTGATGGACAACGATCCGTACCGAATCGGAAACAAGGTCGGACGGCAGGTCGAACGTCCACCGGTAGTTCTCGCCGTCAAATATCTGCGAATAGCGCCCCTGACCATGCGTGTACCAGTTCCCATTCGGACGAAGAACGTCAACTTCAAACGTGTAGGACCAGTCTGTCTGGAAACGATCCACCAGCAGCGACTCCCCAGCAGAAAGCACCGTACCTGCTTCCGGAAGGTGCAGCATGGTGAAATCCGGGAGGTAGACGATTCCTGCGCCGTTGACCGGATTCTCGCCCGCGTCCACAACCAACTCGACATCATCGCCGTCACGAATGGTGGAAACGGCCCCTTGCGGCAACCCAAACCTCGCACGATCAGACGTTTGGTCGTAGTCCAGGAATTCGAGGGTCATCCCGCCGACGGAGACAACCGCCTCTTCCAGAACTCTGCGGTTGCCGGGCTGATGATGAACTTCGGTGTCCCCTCTGAAGTAGAGGAATCCCCTGGATTCCGGATGCCTGTCCGGGTAGGTGTACCACAGGGAGACGGATGGTTCGGCTGTCACCGCTCCATCCTCGGCCACGATGTATTCCATGCCTAATGACGCCTGCACCCCGTCCGGTTTCACATCCTCGACCACCGTACAGCCCGTACCGATCATCATCCAAATCAAGAGCGCGCTACCTGCGATAAATGGTCCTGCTTTCATTCGATGTTGCATCTTAGTCTCCTGTCACACCTTCGTCTATCTTGTCAATGTTATAAATGACTCGTCAGGAAATGAAAGACCCTCTTTTTTGGACGCATGTTGTGATGTCTGCCCGACGGCCATCAAATTCGGGTGGGCCCTCCGAGCAGCCGACCAGCGCAGTGAGCACGAAGACGAGCAGCAGAACTGAAGGAATCATTTTCATCGTTCGAATCTCCAATTGACTTTAATCTCATGGCTCACTTGATCACATCTGGGTTCTCAGGCGACACTCGCGCTGGGACCAGGACACAACATTCCCATTTTCCCTTTACTGAATCACAAAGGTGCGTTTGTGAACGTAATTTCTGCCGTATGGTCCTTCCTGGGTACAAACGAGATAGATGGTTCCTTCACTGTACCCTTGCCAGATCGGCAACTCAACCACCGGCTGTTCGGAACTGAACCAGGCATACGCTTGCTGTCTGGTGAGCGTTGAATCCTCAAAGAGCCGTGCGGTTATTCGCGCAGAAATAGCTGCAGAACTGGTTAAAACAATTGTATCCCCCGGGGAATAGACTGCCATCTCCTCGGGAAGATCCAAGGGAACAATGGGCAAAAGGGTTACTGGCTCATAGGTATCCTGATAGGTCATGTCGTAACCCTCAACCTGGACCCTCAGATGAGTTGAGTCCCCTGGTTGCGGATTGAACCCGGGAACATCTGGCAGGTCGAACTTAGCAAAACCACCATAAAAACTGCTATCCGGGAGTATGGACTGATTCTCTTGAAAATCCAGGACAATACTATTCAGGGTCACACGCGCATCCCGCAACGGTGCCCAATCAAACTGGTCATAGTAGATCGTTGGACTGGAACTTGGCTCAGAACCAAAGCACCCCGATGCAATCCCTTCCCACTCATGCAGCGTAAACATCTCTGAATGGATATAGTTCAGAGAGACTGTCGCTTCTGGCGGGGCCAAGCTATCGCCGACAACGGCGAAATCGATGTGAACCCTGTAGTCAACGGATTCGGGTGCAAGGTGTTTCTCCCCGGGTTCCTCTTCCGTGTTGCAACCCACCAGCCCAATGCCGAGAGAGAAAACGATCAGCGCGGCGATCAGTGAAAGAATGTGATGCTTTTCGCGGTTCATCTCTCTCTCCCTGATGGAGGATTATTTGCAGTCAGAATGGCTCCGCTGTCGTAGTGCTCGACACGGAAAATCCTGCAGTTGCCAGCCTGCCTCGTCGCTCCTTCAGCCGGGATACCGATCATTTCAAAGACGGGCAGGACGGTGAGCGCAGACACTATGTGCTGGATCATTTTTTTGCACATTTATTGGATGGCATAGATTCGATTGTACTCCCGGATTTCACGCAATCCAATGGAAGCCTGTTTACCCGGGACCACTTCTGTGATGGTGGAATTTGTCCCGGTTGTGAGCTGAAAACGAAGTTCCAGGGAACGGTTCGATTGGCCCGCACCAAATTCACCGACCACGACCTCGAGTTCATTAGCGGTTGCATCCACCCAGAGGGTATCCGTCCGTACGACCTCCCCCGCTGCCCGGTAGGTGCGGATCAGGTGGGCATCGTCGGGATCGTTCTCCAGCGACCAGGATGGGAGTAAGTCGGGCTCACGTGTCCACCCATAGCGGATCGTATCCCCTTCGGCAACCGTCGCCCCCATATACCATTCCTCAAACTGAAAATCAGGGAGTGCAAGGGTCGTTTCAAGGCGGGGATACCCATCCGGGTAGTGGTAGCTGTCTTCGCTTGGCAGGTCGATGGCAATTGTCACCGGTTCCAGGCTGCTCGACAAACCACCCATAGTCTGGTAGACCAGCACAGGTTCCGCATTGATGTAACGGCGATAGCCATCACTTCGAGGATTTTCTCCGTTATCCTGCATCGCCGCACCATTCACGGTGATGCCGCAGCCATTAATATCCACCACCACGGCTGGCACGGCGCCACCATCCGGATTCCACGGACTCGAGTAGCTGGCACCGACATAAACAGGTTCCGTCGTGAATCCTGCCGGCATCAGCTGCTCGAAGGTTGTGTAGATCTCCACATCGAAGTTTGCACGTCGGCCATCAAAGGGTTGCGGTTCCACCCCACAGCCAGCCAGCAACACCTGCAGCAGGAGGACAAGTGAGATCGGTTTGCTTTTCATCACGAGCAGTCTCCAGGTAACGTCATGCATCACCAGATTACAGGGGCTGATGTATCGATTGCGCAGTCACGTGTCAATGTGGCCTCTTCTTCTACCCAGATCAGGGCCGTTTTCCCCTCTACAATGTCCACCGTTTCAGCGATTGAATAGGCTGAGTAGCGAAGGGTTACACGGATCACATTGGCCTCACTCCGAAGCTCATGCCTGATGACAATATCCACATTCCCTTCTGCATCCGGCTGGGTAAAACGGACTTGCGACCAGATTTCATCTTCGAAGGAGCCGTCGGTCCAGATATACTCTTCGTCAACCACGACGGTGGCGATGGAAGGATCCATCTCGGGGTCCCGGTGCAGAGTGAATCGGATCATCCACTCTCCATCTGGACTGGTATGGTATGTCGGCGGCCAGACCACAGATCCACTTGGATCAAGCGGGGTCAGATTTGGAACCTCCACCTCGACTGCTTCTGTGGGGAGTTCGATACTGAATGCGGGATAACCACCCGGGTAATTTTCTTCCTCAGAAGGAAGCGACGCGCAAAAATGAATCGGGTCAGGAGGCTGATAGCCAAACCCTGTCAACGGTTCCATCAAGTAGGTGCTTTTGCTGAAGTTGTTGTCCTCTACCAAGGAAAGCGGGCCCTTGCCGTTTAACCGAAAATCACACCCATCTATCCCGACTATGACCATCGGTACTGGTCCGCCATTGGGATTCCAAGGGGCGCCGTAGGTCGGGTAGACGCCAACCTTATCCACAGAGTACCCCTCCGCCGTGTTGCTCGACTCAACGACGATGTGAATGAATGGTGAACGGGTGTCGTGTGCAGGTGGATCAGTCGGAGGCTCGGTATCCACCGGATTGTCCGAACTACAGGAGATGGTGCCGAGGAGAACTGAGACGAGGATGGCGCCCAGTGTCCAGTGTCGTGCAAAAGTATTCATACCTGCCCCCTCCATACGATTCATTACGGGGATGCTGATAGTACTTAGAATATAGGAACAAACCGCGAAGAAAGCTCCCTACTCCCGCGATGTCCTGCGAATCAGTTCATCAAGTTGTTCAAACAGGACAAAGCTCTGTTCCAGCACATCGTTCGGATCGCCGGGATAGGCCTCGCTCATCGTCCCTTCCATCCCGCACCGTCCCAGCAGGTGATTGATCCGTTTCGCCACCTTGGGATAACTGGCGAGATAGGCATCCTGCAGTTGCTCTTCCATCTCCCCAAAATACTGGGGCACCACCGCCCCTTGCAGCGAAATCCAACTGAGCAGGCAGGAGACTTCGAAAACATCCCGTGCATAACTGCCGTAACGGCGCGCGATCTCATCCGCCATCGCAACCGGCAATGCGCCGCCAGTGGTGACAAAAACCCGCAGCCGTTTGTTCTCGATGACATCACGGACGAGAGTTGGCAGGTGAAGCTGGGAGGCAATCTGCTGCAAACCGTCTACGGACTGACTGGTATCCAGGGAGAAGTGGTACCGTTGCCAGCCATCCCGGTGAAACTCTTCGATCATCAGGGTGGTCACTCCGCTGCCGAGGTCACGGATGGACTGCAACTCTTGGGAGGTGGCGGTGGATTCGACTGCGGGACGGTTGAACAACTGGATCATGATCAGCGCGGCAATAGCGACCAGAGCGAGGGCGACCAGCCCACGTGCGATGGTGTCTCGAGTCGCACCATCACCGACCTCGATCTCTGTCGAGGAGAGGTCGTCGGATTCACGGTCCCGAAGTCGTTTCGGGAGACGATTGAACTGGTGACGGATCGTGGATCGCCCACGTCCCATTAGTCCCCCCTGAGCGCGCGTTCCAGGTCACCATCGGCGCGTTTCAACAAGTCGTACGCCGTTTCCAGGCTGATCCCGCGCTCCTCCATGATCATACGGACTTGCCGTGCCTGCAACTTGGTGCTGTTGGGCATCAAATGAACCATTCTGTTCCCTTTGACACGCCCGAGACGCACCATCGTTGCCGTCGAGATCATGGTGAGAGCCATTTTAGTCGCGAGACCCGCCTTCATCCGTGTCGATCCGGTCACCACCTCCGGCCCGACCTCGAGGGTGACCAGGGTGGCCAGCTCCTCGGTTTTATCCACAGGGTTGCAGGTGAGGAGGCCGGTCCATGCGCCTAGACGATTTGCCTCACGCAGAAAGCTGCGCACCCAGGGTGTTTTGCCACGCGCGGTGATGCCGAGGACGGTATCCTTCTCGCTGATGCTGTGCGCTTCCAGGTCACGAATCGCCTGCTGCTCATCATCCTCCGCCCCCTCCTGGGCGATTGTCAGCGCCTTTTCGCCGCCGGCAATAATCCCAACCACCATGGTTGGCGGCACACCATAAGTCGGCGGGCATTCGGCGGCGTCGAGTACACCAAGCCGTCCGGAAGTTCCCGCCCCGACATAGACCAACCGTCCCCCGTTGCGAATTGACGTCACCGCCGCCTCGACCACCTCGGTCAGCGCCGGAATCGCCGCTTCAACCGCATCGGAAACCGTCCGGTCTTCGCCGTGGATCACACCGAGGATCTCGGCAGTCGTTAGCGTATCGAGGCGAGCGCTGAGCTCGTTAGGCTGTTCAGTTGGCAAACCATCCATCTCTTCAATGGACGCGCGCAGGGTGTCAAGGTCGAGGAGGGTCGGGCTCATGATCTCGTTCATATGTTGGTTGATGGGTCGTGGGGAAGGTAAAGCAAACCCGGATGCTTCGCACCCGGGTTTGCTCAGGTTCCTTTGCCTCGATCCGGTCAGACTGCTTCATCCGGATCGGGCGACTCGCCCGTAATCACCTCCTGCTGCCAGGATGAGTATTCCTTGGCGAGGAGTTGATGAATGACTTCATCTTCACTGACATGAAGGGCTTCCGCGAGGGCGGTGAGACGAATGTTGTCCTCGGCGGTGATGAGAAAGGAGACGTTGACACGATCCATGATCACCTCCCGGTTTGGTCTGACAGAAACTGCCTTCCCCCCGGAACGGAGTGAGGTCGTAAAAGCCGTCTATCTAGGGATACTGTTTTAGGTTACCAGTAAAATAGGGAGCCGGACGGGGTGGCTCAACGCTTTGGGGACGTTTTTCACACCTCGCCCGACTCTCCCATGCATCGCTCTCGTTGTACGAGGAGGGTTACGGGCGAGTTCCCGCAATATCGTTCCCAGGCACAACAGGGAAGGGTCTTCAGGCCAGATGCTAGTCCCTTGTGTGCAGGAGCCGAAGTGCATTGAAGGTCACCGCAAGGCTGGCGCCCATGTCAGCGGCAATCGCCATCCAGAGGGTGGCGAGATTGAAGGCAGCCAAGACCAGGAAGAGCGCTTTGATCCCGATCGCGAAGCCGATGTTTGCACGGATAATTCCCAGCGAGCGCCGCGAGTGATGGATCAGCCAGGGGAGACGATTCAAATCGTCACCGAGCAGCGCGATGTCCGCTGTTTCAAGAGCAGCATCAGTAGCGGAGGCCCCCATCGCAATTCCGAAGGACGCGGTCGCCAGCGCAGGCGCATCGTTGACCCCATCTCCAACCATCGCCACATGCTGATACCGGTCGACCAATTTCTGGATGGCATCCACTTTTTGTTCCGGCATCAGATCGGCTTCGACCTCCTCGATTCCAATGGAAGCAGCGAGGTTACGAGCAACTGTCTCACGGTCCCCGGTGAGCATCACCAGGTGCTCGATGCCGGTCTGCTTCAGCGCGGCGATGGCTGGTTTCGCCTCTTCGCGTAGGCTGTCCCGCAGACCAAAGATGGCAAGGGGGGTGGCATCGCGTGCCAGCAGGACCACCGTCGCTCCCTCCTGTTCGAGGGCTTCGATCTCCCCCTGTACCGACTCGAGGTCCACGCCAACCTGTTGCAGGAAATGTTCTCGTCCAATGCGCCAGCTCGCGCCCAGCACTTCTCCCTCGATGCCGAGGCCGGTATGGTTGCGTATGTAAGAGGCTGTTGTCGTGGTCCGACTTTTCTCCTTGCCAAAGGCAACAATCGCCTGCGCGAGGGGATGAGTGCTGTCCTTTTCCAGCGCCACCGCGACATTCAGCAGCGATTCCTCGGATTCACCACTCAAGGATTGGAACGCAACTACCTCCGGCTCCCCGTGAGTCAAGGTTCCGGTCTTGTCAAAGGCAATCGCCTTTAAGCGTGCCGGCGCTTCGAGGAACACGCCACCCTTGATCAACAGCCCGCGACGGCTGGCCGCGGTCATCCCGGCAACCACCGCAACCGGGGTCGAGATCACCAGCGCACAGGGGCAGGCAATCACCAGCACAACCAATGCCCGATAGGCCCAGGTCGCCCACTCGCCGCCTCCAAGCAAAGGTCCGACGAGCGCCACCATGGCCGCCAAACCGAACATCGCCGGGGTGTAGACTCGTGCGAAACGGTCCACCCATTTTTCGCTGGCTGCTCGTTTGCTGCGCGCCTCCTCCACCAATCGAATGATGCGTGCGAGGGTCGTACGGTCCGCCGGGTGGCTGACACGCAGGTCGATCACCCCCTCGCCGTTGATCGAGCCCGCGTACGCCTGATCCCCCACCCCGGCATCTACTGGCATCGATTCTCCCGTAATCGGCGCCTGGTTCAGCGAGGTGCTGCCGTGGACAATCTCGCCATCGAGCGGAACACGATCTCCGGGACGAACTCGTACACGCTGGCCCGGAAGGATATCTCCCACCGGAAGTTCAACACTCTCGCCGCCCGGAGTGAGCAGGAGGGCCGTGTCCGGTGCGAGGTTGAGAAGTGCTTCGACCGCACGTCTCGCACGGCTGACACTCCAGCTTTCCAGCAATAGCGAGAAAGCAAAGAGGACTGCCACCGAGGCCGCTTCCAGCCAGGCGCCGAGCAGCATCGCCCCGATCACCGCGAGGGTCATCAGCAGGTTCATATCCGGAGAAAATCGGCGAAGCGAAATCCACGCCTTCGGCAGGATGTACCAGCCGCCAGCGATTGCTGCCGCGCTATAGAGGAGGATGGCGGAGAGGGGTGTGAAGCCCTCAGCGGTGAGCGCGTTCACGACACCTGAAGAGAGGGCATGCAACAGAAAGCCTACGAGAACCAACGCAGTCCCGAGCAGGGTCAGAATAGTTCTTCCATGCTGTTTCCACCAGCCGCCCTCTTCAACAACTCCCCCCTCGACCCACGGGTCGGCATGCATTCCCGTAGTTCGAATCGCGTCCCGAAGCTGGCTTTCTTCCACCTCGTCCGGCGCCTGGATGGTCAGCTTGGTACGCATCAGGTCGAAGAAGAGATTCTCTTCGTCCCTGACAAGGGGAAGCAAAACATCCTTCAACTGACGAACTTCATCCGCACAGCACATCTCAGCGATGTGGTAGGAGACGTTGTGTGACATGGGGGCTCCGGTGGCTACTCTTCCCCAGAGGTTAGCTTAAACAAACTTTACTTGCAACTGAATCCTGTGTCTCACCCGGCACTCCCGAACCAGGATCAGGAAGAATTTGCCGTTTCTTCAAACTTCTAGTTATTGTTTCTTTTAGACTTCCAACCCGGCACGCCCCTTGCCAATCTAAAGAGCGAAGCTGGTACAATTGGAGTTGGGACAGATGAAGTTTACCTCCTATGCCACCCGTCGCTCGGGTACCACCCTCTTTGTATTTGGGGGCCGTGCCCTCGACATGGACCTCGAAGGCGGGTTGGAAGAGCTGTTGGAAGCGAGGATTGAAGAGGGCGCCAAGCGTGTCGTGTTAACCCTTGGTGATATGAAGTTTTTTCACTACACCCTCTTCGCCGGACTGTTGGCGACCGAGAAACGGTTGCAGGCGAAAAAGGGCGACCTCGTACTCGCAGAAGTCCCCTGGTTTGTCGAGCAGACGTTAAACGATCTCGGTATGCTACACCGTTTCGCCATCGTGCCCAATGCCCAGACTGTAGAACGAGCAGAACGTCTCAAAATCGACCTGAACTCCCTTCCGACGGGGATGATTCCGGGGTGAGGGTCGCCTCTTTCTTGGATGGGTGGTAAAGGGTCCGGCATGACCACCCCTGGCCCATGCCGGTTCCCTTTGCCATCTGTTTGTACTGTCTACTCGCATAAACGGGGAGCCCGACTTGTTCGCAAGTCGGAATCATTCTTCGAGACTAATGCGTCAGGTCTTCGGGCCTGACGCAACCGTTTTGTGGGGTGATCAATGTTGGCCATTGAGCGCGGGAAGATGTGAAGAATGAATAGACCCGGGCCGCAGGCCCGGGCCAGCCTTTGCCCTACCCGAAAATATCGTCCAGCGCTTCGAGCAACATATCCATCTCGTCTTCCTTGCCGATCGTGATACGTACACAATGCGGCAGACGGAAGGGGACCATGGGACGGGCGATGATACCCCGGTGCAGCAGCTGATCGCTGAACCAGTCGGCACGTTCTGCGCTCTCCATCGGGATCAGCTCAAAATTCGCCACACTCTGCGTATAGGCCAGTCCCAATTCATCCAACTTGGCACGGAGACGCCGCCTTCCGACACGGTTCACTTCGAGGGTCCGCCTGAGGAACTGCTCGTCCTCGAGCGCTCCAAGCCCTGCCGCTTCAGCGGTCGCGGAGGGTTCGAAGGGGAGTTTCACCTTCAGCAGGTTGAGGATTAAATCGGGATGACCGATCCCGTATCCGATCCTCGACCCGGCCAGCCCATACGCCTTAGAGAAAGTACGCAGGGTAAGCACTTGGTCGTGCTTGTATTGCAGGCTGTCTGGATAGTTGACCCATGCTTCCCCGGCGAACTCGTAGTAGGCCTCATCCATAATCGCCAGGACCCCCTCGGGCAGCTTCTTCAGGAAGGCGTCATACTGCTCCTTCGAGAAGGCGGTACCGGTCGGGTTGTTGGGGTTGGCGAGGTAGACCATCTTCGTCTTCGGCGAAATCGCATCCGCGATCGCGTCCAGATCGAAGGCATACTCCTCGGTCAACGGGACCGTCTTCAGCGCCAGATTCTGGGCATTGGCGAGTACATAGAAGCCAATGAACGTTCCCTCGGCGGTCACCACCTCATCACCCGGTTGCAGGTAGGAACGCATCGCCGAGGCGAGAACCCCTTCACTGCCAGAACCAACCACCACATTCTCGAGGCCGACACCCAACGTTTTCGCCAACTCCTGACGCAGGGTCAAGCCACCTGTCGGATAGGTGGCGAGACCGAGCAGCACGTTCCGAATCCGTTCCATTGCCACAGGCGACGGGCCCAGCGGGTTCTCATTGCTGGCCAGTTTAACAATCTTCTCCAGTCCGAGTTGTTCACGAATTTCCGCAACAGACCGACCTGGTTGGTAGGGCTTCAACGCCTGAATGTGATCGGGAGCTTGAGGTACCTTCATTGTCGGAGTGCTTCCTCGATTTGTCCACAGTACGGAGGGCGGACGCCTCCCCTTTTCTTTCAAAGTAGCGGCGGACGAATCGACAGGCAACTTCAGGCCGGAGCGTGGGCTGGTAACAGACTGTCAGTAAAATCATGAAGCAGGACAACAAAAAACGGGCCTCCCCGTGCAGGAAGGCCCGTCGATTTGTCTCTGGTTGGAAGCGGTTGCGACCTTAGTAATCCATTTTGCGTCCGCAGAAAATGCCCATCGACTCGGCGGTGCGTACAAGCTGACCATCCGGATCGACAAACTTCTGCTTACCAATCGCATCTTCAATTGGCACATCGACAACTTCGGTTCCCTGCAGAGCAACCATCCGTCCAAACGCCTGTTCGGCCACCAGCTCGGCCGCGCGAACACCGAAACGGGTGCCCAGCATACGGTCCAGCGTGGTCGGGCTGCCACCGCGCTGCAAATGGCCGAGGATCAGGTGACGGACCTCTACGCCGAGGTTTTTCTGCACCATCCCTGCGAACCAGGTGCCTGGTGTGTCGCTCTTGCGCCGACGGTTCAGATTATCATGCTCGTGCGGCAACGGCTTGGCCGCTTCCGCAACAACCGCGATGCTGAAGTTGCTGCCGCGCGCGTAACGGCGTTTGATATACTTCAACGCTGTATCGACATCGTAGGGGATTTCAGGGATCAGGATCAGGTCAGCGCCACCGGCGATGCCCGCCTCCAATGCGATCCAACCTGCATCACGTCCCATCACCTCGAGCACCATCGTACGACGGTGCGATTCGGCGGTGGTATGCAGACGGTCAATCGCTTCGGTTGCGACAGTTACAGCGGTGTTGAAACCGAAGGTGACATCCGTGGCGAGCAGATCATTATCAATCGTCTTCGGCACCCCGACAACCGGCATGCCCTTTTCGTAGAAACGTTGAGCGATGTGCATCGAGCCATCGCCGCCGATAGCGACCAGGGCATCGAGACCAAGTGCCTCGAAGTTCTCCATGCATTTGTCGGAGAGGTCAACCGTCTTGACGGTCCCCTCTGCATCCTTCAGCTCATACTCGAAGGGGTTGCCACGGTTCGTCGTGCCGAGAATGGTCCCACCCTTCGGCAGAATGCCACTGACCGCTTCACGGTCGAGGTCGACAATTCGGCGTGTATTGATCAAGCCTTCGAAACCATCCTCGATCCCGATGACTTCCATGTTGAATCGGTTGCGAGCGGCTTTGACGACGGCGCGGATAACGGCATTCAGGCCTGGGGCATCCCCACCGCCTGTGGTGACTGCGATGCGTTTTCGACTCATGGTGGTATCACACTGTGAGGTTGGACAGATCCCGCTGGCAACCCTAAAACGAGGCTGTCACGGAGAGTTGGAAAATCAAACGCAAAAATACTCGAGTTTTCTCGCGATCCCAAGTACCATTTGCACCAGAGCCTCACTCCTGGTAACGAACCGGTTCGAGACCGCTCTCCACGCTCCCTTTATCCACATCCCCGTCCATGGAAGTTGTTTTTGTCCCTGAACGGGGGCTCTCCGGGATCCTGAGACGGCATGGGAGCGTATCTTACAGGATGATTCCTGGAGAAAAAGGCACCAGAAGTTGGATTCGGGGTAGGTGGCTGGGACTGCTCCTCGCCGCGAACGTACTGCTCTGCCTTGGCTGTGGAACGTCCTCTCTGACCCATACTCCCCCTGCTCCCGGCAGTGATGTGCGAGTGCGACGCATCGCACCCGAAGGCCCCCCGACCCTCGGACGAAGCCAGCTGGTCCACCTCACCGGCCTCGAGGAAGGGGAACGGGTTTCGATTGATCGTTTGCACGCGACTGCCGATACAATCCGACGCCGAGTCTCCACCCTGACCAGCTATCCCCTCGCCGAACTCGACAGGATTGAGCTGCTCTACGGCCCTCGTGGACGATTTGCCGAGCTCCTCTTTACCATTGATCCAGGCCCAGAAATGCAGGTGGACACCATCGCCATCAGCGGCCCAGGTTCCTCCTCGTCCGATGAGATCCTCGCCCGGCTGCGCACCCAACCGGGCGAGACCTTTCAACCTGCCACCTGGAACAGCGACCTCGACATTATCGCCACCACCTACGAGGAGAACGGCTTCCCCTTCGCACGAGTGGTGACACGACCCCTCGTACCGGAGTTCCGCGAGGAGACCATCGGCATTCGTCTCGGCATGGAGGTGACCCCGGGCGTGGCAGTGACGGTCAAACGGATTGAGTTCGCAGGAAACAAACGGACCCGAACCGAGGTGCTGAACCGTTTGGCACAGTACCCTACCGGTGAGCGGTATGATCGTCGTGATGTGGAACGAGCGCGGCGGAACCTGCAACGGACCGGGTGGTTCGCAACGGTGGGCGAGGGCGAACTGTTCCGTGATCATGCGGGCGGCTATGGGCTACTCTACCGGGTGCAGGAGCAG
This sequence comes from bacterium, assembly GCA_020444265.1. Taxonomy (GTDB): domain Bacteria; phylum Electryoneota; class Electryoneia; order Electryoneales; family Electryoneaceae; genus JAHLLH01. Next base: position 114,050 of record JAHLLH010000004.1, on the reverse strand, counting down.
AGCACCAGCAGCGTTTCAGGCGCACTCGGCTATGCCCCGGAAGAAAACAACAGTGGCGGAATCGCGGGTGTGATCGACATCCACCTCAGCAACTTGCTTGGGACAGGTCGTTCATTCGATTTAAGCTGGCGACGGGATAACCCACGTCTCACCAGCTTCGCTTTGGGGTACCGTGAACCGTGGATCGCAGGCTCTCCGATCAGCGCCGAGATCGGCTTGGCACAAGATGTGGCGGACTCGCAGTATGTGGCGCTCGAAGGGCGACTTTCGGCCGATGCCCAGTTCGCACAGGGGTGGACGGCGACCCTCGGCGCTCGAACTCGATCGGTCTCCGCCGACAGCCTCGCCAGCGGCCCGGACAGCTTGACCTACAGCCTGGTCGGCGCGACAGCGGCGCTGTCGCTCGACACACGGGACCGTGCTGAGAACCCACGGACCGGCGGGATCTACCGCGCCAGCTCAGAACGTCTCTGGCCCTGGGGCAATTCGGACACCTCCCCCGGCCAACTGCTGCGCACCACACTCGACCTCGAGCATACGGTGGAAGTGTCGCCGGGCTGGGTCGGTTTTATCGGGGTGCATGCTTCAGAAGTACGTGCGCTCGAAGGAGGTCTTCCCCCCATCGCCGAGTGGAGCCGGATCGGCGGCGCGAGCACCATGCGCGGCTTCGCGGAACGTTCGCTCTTGGCCCCTCGTGCCGGCTGGATGACCCTGGAGGCGAGGCGGCTCGTCGGTCCACGTAGCCGCCTCTTCGTCCTGCTGGACGGTACCGTGCTCGACAATAGCGGCACCACTCGCACGGAATCCTCTTACGGCATCGGCGCCCAGATCGACACCGGCATCGGCCTGCTAACCGTCGCCACCGCATTGCCGACCAGTGAAGGCTGGAGCGCGACAGTGGTTCATGCGCGGGTGGCGGCAAGGTTTTAATCGCGCAGCACTGATCGCCGATTTACGAGAACGTTGTTCCCCTCGAAAGACAACCCGACAGACGATGGTCTGCCGGGTTGTCTGATTATTCATCTTCCAAATCTCAAACCATCTTATTGTCGAGTATAGGTCTCCACCACTGCAACTGCGCCGGGTGATCCTTCGTCCCGTTCGTACATGGTCAGATTCAGGGAAGTCCCGCTGATCGAATACCCGATCGCCATCGCGGGTGGAATAAAATCCAATCCAGCAAATCGGATGAAGATATACGCGGCATTGCTGCTCCAGGTAAATGTCTCTTCCCCATTATCATTCGTATGTGAACCTGTTCCATCCAGGTTAAGCGAGACTGTTGAAGGATCAAAATCGGGATTATCAGCACCATTGCGCGTCTCAGAAACCTGAATCCAATACCCGGCAGCGTTGTCATCCAGACCACCGGTATCTCGAACTTCGATGATGGACATCGTCATCACCGTACCATAATCGGGAAAGAACTCAAACCGTTCGACGGATGCCACATCACCTGTGGACTCGACTGCGATTACTTCACCGAATCCTGTTTCTCGCGACAGGATGAGCAAGTAATCCTGATCCACAAACCAATTGATCGAGTCACGCTGGACAATCATGCGGTTGTCGTCATCCCAATCCGTTACGGTTGAAATCGACCCGGTTCCATCGTTGTAGAACTTTGCCTCACTACCCCTCATGGCCTGGGGATAGCCAGCGATGCGTACTTCGACATTCACCCACGTTCCAAGTTGATTCTCCGGGAAACTGCCGGTGAAGAGGTGAAAATCCCGTTCTCCGGCCCATGGAATGCTGAATGTGCCCACATTCCCGTCCATCGTAAATGGAATGACAAACCCTGTCGGGCTATCGGTCTGTCGAACGAGAATCCGATTTCCGACTGCCGTCCAGGTGTAGTTTTCCATTTCGATATGTTCCATCCAACCCGGGTTGAATGGGTCTTGATTGAACATCCGCTGGGACATTTGGCAGGTTCCATCTGAATTAAGAACACTGGTGGCTGCCATCTGAACAAAACCGTCCCCGGAATAGGGATGTGTCAGAATCCAGGTCCCCACCATCTCTTCGTCCACCACTCCACCGTCTTTCCAAAACACCTCAACCACAGCCTCGCCATCATTGGAGTTGTGGAACTCGGCACGTGACCCTTCAATATCGTACCAGAGGTACATCGTCGTGTCGTACGGTTCTATGACCATATAGGTCAGCGTATCATTTTCCGTAGTCCATCCGAACTCCTCGAACGTGACACCAAACTCGGATGCGTAATGCGCATTCCCAGTACCATCTCCGAAGAAGGCAACAATTCCCTCCACCCGCTGGTATTCTCCCCCGATGGTGAAAGATTCCATCACCCACGATCCGACCAACTCCTCGTCCAGACCTGGATTGATCTGGTAGGGTTGAAAGGTCTGAAGGTAGTAGCCGTCTTCACGTTGCTGTCCCACAGTGAATACATCTCCGTTTCGGTTCCAATCCCCCACGGAGCCGATGTGGCTGTTGTTCAGCGAAAGAAAACGTGATTCAACCGTACACCATGTGAAAGTCGCCTGCTGTCCACTCATTGCGAGGGTGCCGGTACCATCTGTATGGATTGTCACACGGATGGGACCGCTTTCCACCGCAACGCCATCCCTCGTGACCGAGACCTGATCCCAATCCCCGGCCACCTGTGGGTCTTTCGCGCTGCCCCATCGGACATATCGATCGATATATCCTGTGCCGTCGTCCGTATAGGAGAGGGTAAGGTTGTTCGACCCGCTGAGGGTGTAGCGGAAACGCATCGGTTGATCTTCATCTTCTCCCTGAACAAACAGGGAATCCGAGGTCGACCACCACGAGAAATCCTGGTTCTCTACCCCTTCTTCACGCATCATGGTGAGAGAGCCGACACTGTCTTGATCAAACACGACAGTCATCGGGAAAAAGGCGTTCACGCCACCCGTTTGTCGTTCTGAACGAAGCCAGGTACCAAGAAACAGGGAGGCGGTGGTATCCGGCTCCTCCGTGTCAGCAGGATTTTCTTCGCATGAAACAAAACAGAGGATGGTGGAAAAAAGAACAGCCGCCATCACAAGACCAGCACGCATTGCACTCATCTTTACCCCTTGGTGCCCCCCGGCACCCGTAGGAGTTGACAGCCGTGAGAGGGGGTATCCTCAATCGCGGTTGTGAATCTGGTTCAATCAGGTGGGTTATACGTCCAGAGTTGGAAGTCGATATGCAAAGATAATCCGTAAAATACATACGATTTCTGGATTTGATACCTTGTCTCCAAGGCTCTCGGCAGAGCGCGTGATCAATTGTGGATCACGCATGGAGTCCATCGTAACCATACGATTAGGACTGCAGCGGGTTTACCATTGCTGCCGCTCTCCTGACAAACCACGTCTGAGCATGATCGGTGTCGAGGTGCAGGTCGCAGCGAGTATCCAGTCCCTCCCGGCGCCCTTTCACCACGATGGTTCCTTATTGTATCTTTGCCAAATCGGATATGACGACGAGGCGAGCATGGATAAGGTGGTCAAGGGACGGGTGTGGAAGTACGGCGATGATGTCAACACGGATGTCATCTTCCCGGGCAAGTACACGTACACGGTGAACGATCCCGCTGAGATGGGCGAGCATGCGATGGAGGATCTCGATCCGGACTTCGCCACCAAGGTGCAGCCGGGCGATGTGATCATCGCAGGAAAAAATTTCGGCTGTGGTAGTAGCCGTGAGCAGGCGGCGGTCTGCCTCAAGGTCAAGGGTGTCGGGGCGGTGATCGCGCCCTCCTACAGCCGCATTTACTTCCGGAACGGGGTCAACACCGGTCTGCCGCTCATCACCTCGAAGGAGGTGCAGGAACACTTCGAGAGCGGCGACGAGATTGAGATTGATTTCGACAAGGGTGTCATCAAGGGCGCGAAGGGCGAATGGAGCTTCCCCGCCTTCAGCGACTTTGTTTTTGGCATCATGGATGCAGGCGGCCTGATCCCCTACACACGGAAACGTCTCGGGATCGACGCGTAAATAGGTGGCATGGGCCTACGGGTCTAGTCTCCCGCTCCGAGGCGCGATTATCTGTCAGGTCTCCGCTTCGCTAAGGACCTGACAGAACCCGTCAAAAAACCGTGTGATCGATAAACTGTTGCGGCAGGTCTCCTGACCTGCCGCTTTTTCTCTCTGCATGACTCAGCTGTCATCCCCAGCTCGCAACATGGCGTCAGCCATGTCGTGACCGCAGGGAACCCGCGAGCGTCGGGGATCCCCTTCCGGGTGCGAATCCATGGGGGATCCCCGACGCGCACGGGGTGGCCTTTGGCCACAAGGGTGTTCCCACACCCTTGTGCGCTGGGGATGACAGCATGGTCCGAAAACCTTACCCTCCTCGCAGACAAAAGAAACCCGGGCAACGAAGCTTGCCCGGGCCATCTCTGTCATCCATACCAACTGCCGGTCAGCCCAGCAGAGCCTCCTTGTTGGCGGAGAGGAAGTCGCGAACTGTCTGCGGCTTCTTCCCCGTCAAAGATTCGACCACATCGGTCACCAGCTCGTGGTAGCCTTGGGCAATGCCCTCGTCGAAGGATGTAAAGAGCTTCGCCAGTGCTTCCGGCATCCCTGTTGCTCCCGCCATCGCCCTGGTCAACTCTTCGTTGCTGATCTCAATATGCTGGACCGGTTTACCGGTCACATCGGAGGCAATCGCCACCAGTTCCTCCTGGGTGATCGCTTCGGGACCGGACACCTCGAGGGTGCGCTGCCCCTCGAAATCATCAGCCAGGGCCGCCGCAGCAACTCGTGCGCAATCCTCACGGGTCACATAGGCCGCTTTCCCACCCTTGGTGGCGCTGAAATGCTGGCCACGGGCCACCGCACCCGGAAGACCCATCAGCAGGACATCGGTGTACATATTGTTACGCAGAAAGGTCGAACCAAGGCCGGAAGCCTTCAGTGCCACTTCGGTGCCATGATGGTCCGGGGCGATCAAAACCGGGTTGTCCGCTTCGGCACGAGCCAGCGAGGTGTAGACCACGTGTTTCACCCCGGCCTTCTTCGCAGCCTCGATAGCCTTTTTGTGCTGTTCAAGACGTTTCCCCGGCTGGCCGAGCGCATCCGTGCTGATGAGCAGAAAACGATCAACCCCCTGAAGCGATTCGGCGAGCTGATCGGGATTGTCAAAATCCGCGGGACGCAGATCGACACCTTTGTTCGCAAACTCAATCAATTTATCGGTGGAACGTGACCCCGCGATCACGTTGCTTTCTCCAGCCTCGAGCAGAAGTTCCACAACACGCCGTCCAAGCTTCCCCGACGCGCCGGAAACAAACAGTGTAGCGTTTGACATAAAGTCCTCGTATGTAGGTAAATGATTGGTCAGTCCAAGGGTCCTCAACTCTTGTCACGTGGACCCTCTCCCTTTTAGTGGTATGTACGCTCGGCAGTTATCCCTGTTCCATAAAATGGCGATGGCAATAGCCTTTATTGGAGGAGATGTCTACTGCCTGGGTACTCCATCCTGCCGACCCGTTTCGGTATATTGGCGCAGGAAAGCAACGGGAGTACTCTGGTGCATTTGACAGAACTGGCCCTGACCCTCGGCACATGGGGAGTCGCGCCGCCTTGCGAAGAGAGTATCATCGAGGTTTGCGACCATCTCGCACGCTTCGCGAAACGAGCAGACCTGACACTCGAGCTCGAAGTCTATAGCGAATGGCAACGGGACCGTGCCACGCTGACCCACCTGCTGGCCCTTGCGACAGAGGGCTTCCCGGTGGTACCAGTTGTCCGTCTCGAGCCCCGCAACGATCGTCTCAAGGATCTCGCGAAACTCGGTGTGAAACGGATCGTCTTCGACATCCCGATCTCGCCACAGACTGCCGGGGTTCGTTACCTGCCTCACGGTCCGGGCCGTGCCATCGAAGCAGCGGCACAGGGAGTACGGGACGCGGCCCTGCTTGGTATATGCAGCGAGGTAGCGCTGCAGGACATCGCACGAGCAAGGTTGAGTGATGTGGAAGAGCTGATCGCCCTTTGCGAACGCGAGGGGATTGCACGTGGGCAAGCGACACGGTACCGTCTTGTCGATTCCACCGGGTTCGCCTCACCCGTTGCTGTGAAACGGGTTCCACGTTCCCTGGCTGGTTGGGTACGCACGCTGCATCGTTCGACAGATCTTCCGCTGGATCGATTTTCGGTACAGGCCAGCGACCGAATGGGGCTTGGTCTCGCGAACCTGCTCTCCGGAATCCAGGAAGGCGCCGGGGCAGCCAGTTCCCTCTTTGGACTCGGTATGGGCGCCGGATGGGGTTCAACTGAAGCGATGCTCTTCCACACTGACCCCGAAATGGATATTCGCGGCCTGATCAGCCTGCGTGAGACCCTCGCTGCGGACCGGATGAACGCTTCCGCCCGTGCATTTTCCGGTACGGATGCCTGGGAAGTACCATCCGACACGACCCCGGAGGCACTGCATCAGAAGAGCGATAGCCTGTTTGGGTTTGACCCGAAGAAACGACTTGGGATCAGCCCGCCGCCGCTGCTGACTCCCCTATCCGGGCACGCCGGCCTGCTCCATCTGATGCACCGTCACTTCCCGGAACGTCACTTCGAGAGCGACGATCCGCGTAGCCTCGAGATCAGCAAACAATTCGAACAGGAATTCGCCGAGGGACGGCAACAGCCGGTCTGCTGGGCTGAGCTCGAACCTAAAATCCACTCCGCAGGATTGCTTGACTAAGGAAGGTGTGATGCAGGAAACAAGCTTCGAATCGTTGATCCGGGCACGTCACCCGATCCTGATGGAAGGATCACTGGTCGAACGATTGACCCGGGAACTGGGCCATGAGCTCGACCCGCATATCTCCAATGCTTCGCTGTTGCTGACGGATCAGGGACGTGCGCAGCTGGCTGCATTGCAGTCGGAGTATATCGGGATCGGACGAGAAGCCAGCCTCCCGCTGGTCCTGCTGACCCCTACTTGGCGAGCAAATCCGGAGCGACTCGAGGCGGCAGGTGTGCCTGGCGACTCAAATCTGAATGCAGTTGCGGTGGACTACCTGAAAAAACTGCGGGATGAACAAGGGGAGTATGCGCAACGGATCTACATCGGTGGGCTGATGGGTGTGAAAGGGGATGCTTATGCTCCTGCTGAAGCGCTCAGCGAGAAGGATGCTACCGAATTTCATCGCGTGCAGGCAACCCAATTAACCGATGCCGGGGTTGATTTTTTGATCGCCTCGACCGTTCCAGCCGCAAGCGAAGCGGTCGGCCTTGCAAATGCCTTTGCTGCAACCGGCACCCCCTATATCATCAGCTATGTTATTCGTCCCGAGGGCACTCTGCTGGACGGCACCCCACTTCATGAGATCGTGACCACAATCGACAACACAGTCAGTCCAAAGCCTGTCACTCACCTTGTCAACTGTGTCCATCCATCCGTCTTCCTGAAAGCAATGGAAGCGGAACGTCAACAGGGCTACGACTTGACCGACCGTATCATCGGGTTGCAGGCGAATACCTCCGCCAGAAGTCCGGAAGAGCTGGATGGTCTGGATCACCTGGAAGGGGAGGATCCGGAACCCTTTGGACGGGCAATGGCCGAAGCTGCATCCTCCAACCGTTGCACCTTGTTGGGCGGCTGCTGCGGGACCGACGCACGCCATATCCGTGAAATCGCGACGTGGATTTCTTCATCTGTATTATAATCGGATACCGACCTCTTTTATACGCCAAATTGCCGAAGATGGTGATCCATATGTTTGCCGGCATAGATGGACCACTCGGTCATCGGTAACGGTCCCATCATTTCATTGATCTCCATTCGATCTGGTTGTTCAGCCACCGTCTCAACAAACTTTTCCAGAAGGTCCAATAACTTGGCGCGTTCCACTTCTGCTTCCGCAGGGTCGGAAGGACGCATGATATCAAGGGTTGGCATGCCCTTGCCCATACCAAGTGTAGACCTGAACCACCGTTTCAGCAGAAACCGAGTCAAGGCATTTGACTTGTCGGTCATGGTCCTGATACCAAGGGAGGATTCGCTGTAGAAACGGAGATGCTGGAACATAGATGCCGTATTCATCGTCCCCCACAACGGGGTGGCATCGGGTTGGATGGCTTCAATACGACTGTGATATGTGGGCAGGGTTTCTTTGGTCAACGGTTCAAAAGCTGGCATACAAAAAACGCTACCTTTCTCCCCCGGATCATGTGGATACTGTTTGCATGGTCAGCCTGAGTAAAATCAGACTTTGCTACATGCAAGACGAGAAAACGGTGAATCAAGTACAAGATGGAATCCCTGTTTGCGCTGGAAAATCCATCTTTTCATGCTGAATAGTTCGCCGACCGGTATCCGCCACGTACTGAAGAGCTGACCTCTACCGCCCCAGCTTTTCCACTTCCAGCTCGAGCTGATTGATCAGCTCATCAAGCTGTTTGACCACCGCCTGAACTGGTTCCGGCTGGCTCAGGTCCACCCCGGCTCGTTTCAGCAGTTCCATTGGATGATCACTGCCACCGGCACGAAGCAGGTTGAGGTATCGATCCACGGCCTCCTTACGTTCTGCTTCATCTTCTGTCAGGATGCCCTTCATGATCTGGGCGGACGAGGCGAAACAGGTGGCGTACTGGTAGACATAGTAGGGGCTGTTGAAAAAGTGGGGGATGCGTGCCCAGGTGACGCGATAGAGTTCATCATGGTCCACCGCTTCACCGTAATACTCTTTCAGGAAGCCGAAGTAGAGCTTATTCAGATCATCCGCCGTCACCGGCTGACCCGTCTCAACGCGCTTGTGCGCTTCCAGCTCGTAGTTAGCAAAGAGTGCCTGGGTGTAGAAAGTCCCGGCAATGCTGTCGATCGCGTGCTGCAATAACTCGGCACGTTCCAGTGGATCCTCACTGCGCTCCAGCATCGTACGTAGAAGTAGCGCCTCGTTCAGTGTGCTGGCGACCTCTGCGACAAAGATGGTGTAGTCCGAATAGGCAAAAGGCTGCGATTCATCGGAGAGGATCGAATGCATCGTATGCCCCAGCTCATGCGCCAGGGTGAAGACATCATCGAGCGTATCCTGGTAGTTCAACAGCATGTAAGGGTGGATACCGTAAACACTTGCCGAATATGCTCCAGACCGTTTCCCCTCGTTCTCGTACACATCAATCCAACGACCCGAAAACGCCTCTTTCATTTTTTGGACATACGTGTCGCCTAATACGGATACCGATTCCAGAATCAATTCCTGGACATCGCTATAAGCATACTTGCGATCGAAATCGAAAAGGGTAACGAAGCCATCGTAGAGGTGATAGTTCTCCAGGCCCAGAAGCCGTTTACGCAGGGTGTGATACCGCTGAAGAGGAGCTGTACCCTGCCTGGCAGTATCGATCAGGGTTTCAACCACCGTCCGAGGAATCGCATTGCCCTCGAGTTTTGCTTCAAGGACGGTCTCATGTTTACGAGCCTGCGCATAGAACCATCCACGCTGGAGGACGCCATTGTAAACAGCTGCGTAGGTGTTGGCGTACCCTTCATACCCCTTGTAGTGGGCTTCGAAAACTGCGTGACGGTCTGCCTGTTTGGTCAAAGTATGCAGCATCGAGCCGTAAGAACCGGGCGATACAGTGACTGTTGATCCATCGGACAGCGTCACCTCCGGGTGCTTGGCATCGGCCGTCTTCAACATCGAGTAAATGCTGTTCGGCGTGCCGCCAAAACGGCTTGCCAACGACAAGAGGTGCTCGCCCGCTTCATCGAGGACATGTTCCTGCATACGGAACTGTTCGGAGAGGTGGAAACGGTAGACTGCCAATCCCTCGTGCTCGTTCAGCCAGCTATCCACTGTCTCCCATCCCAGCGCCAGCAGCTCCGGGGTAAACCATGCGGTTTCAGTCGAGAAACGGGCAAAGAGAATCTGTACTTCCTGACGTTTCGAATCGATTTCATTTTTTCGCTGATCCTGATCAAAGGTCAGCATTGGGTAGTACCACACCTTGTAGGAGAGTTCGCCCGCCTTGTCCCCAAGGGCAAGGTAATCATGCAGGTTAGACGCCCCGGTGTTCAGGGTCCCTTTGTACCCAGCCAGTTCTCCTATCATCCCCTCCAGCTGATCGTAGGCCTCCTGCCACTCGTCCCACGAAGAGAAAATGTCGTTCAGTTTCCAACGATACTCGTCGGGAATTTCATTCCGGACACGTGTATCCGGTTTAAAGCCAGCTTGGGTGGTACCCATGAAATCCTCTCTTTGCCACGCCAGATGAAGAATCCCGCCACCACTGGGTGTCGGGATTTACAGGATACGTGCGGATCATCGGTCACAGCAACCATCGGGACGTTTGCCCTGGAGCTACCTGCTGCCGATTTGGACCGGGGGCCAGGTTATCCAGGGAACGGTACGATCAGGGATGTCAACACGGTTTGGCCGTTGCGAAAGGACAAAACGACTGAGCATCCTGGTCAACAGGAAAGCCTTCATTGCACGACGCATCTCGCTATCGGACGTGCCCGGTCGATACTGTGTGGTGATCCTCGTCCGATTCATAGCGATTCGAGCAACAACACCGATCTTGTCGCGCAGTACAACCCCTTCCGATCCACGTTCAACCCCACATGTGTATTTCCATCCTTCCATTTCACCAAAGGACTGGTTGGTGGTACGACTGAGATCGTATGAAAGAAGCCCCCTTGGGATTTCGCCATCGAGCAAGGCAAAATCCCCATTCGCGCGAACAAGATCATCGTGTCCTTCGCTGAAAAATGCTTCCGGGTAACGTGCGCTGGCCAGGATCGAGAGTTTTTCACCCGTCACCTTGTCCTCAAAGCTGAAGTTGCCCGAGACTCGTGTTTCGGGATCCGTCAGGATTCCTGTCCGCACGCTAAGCTGAGCACCAGATTTGAAGCGTAGCGCATCCTCGCGGCTACCATTTTCCGGGAAAAGAACAACGGCTTCCCCTGACCCTTCAAAACGGTATCGGACGATTTCTCCCCCGTCCATTTTCGGCTGGGGGGTGTCCGGGTAACGGTAGGTAGCAGCGCACCCCATAAACAGGGTGATGGCAAGCAGGGATAAGTAGATGTGTTTCATAGTCACCTCATGATGATCATAGGGCCTCTCTTATACTAAACCTCCTGTTTCACTTGCGCAACAACGAAAAACCGGCAGGCAACGATTCCGTGTGGATAGTTGCCTGCCGGTTTCCATGAAAACAGGGCCTATTTCAACAGCATCAACTTTCGGGTTAGTTTCCGGTTACCTGCTTCGAGTTGGTAGAGATAAACCCCACTCGCCAGGCCGGAAGCATCGAGTTGTACCTGGTGCAGACCGGCACGACGATGGCCCTCGTCGAGCACCATCACCCGTTGCCCCATCACATTAAACAAGCTCAAGCTCACCGGCTGATCGGCGGGAAGCTGATAGGTAATCAAAGAGACAGGGTTAAAAGGGTTTGGCTGGTTGGGCAGTAGCTTCACCTCCGATGGCATGTGCGCCCGCCCCCCTTCGCCTATCCCGGTTTCCTCACAGAGTACAATCGCCTCGAGTAGGGCCTGGTACTTGGGAGCGGTCTCGATGTAAGGCGGTTGCAGATCGACACTCGTCAGCGCTCCCCAGCTACCGTAGCGTCCCGAGAGTGGTGACATGAAGGAGAAATTCATCAGCAGCTTGGGGTCGTCGGAGAGGTTTCTGAGACGATCCAGCCAATCTGCATAAAGGTCGTACATGCCATCGTCCAACTGAGCATCCACCAAAGCCTGGTTATAGGGTTGCACACTCCCAAATGGGTTCGGAGTCAAGTGCTGACCACCCTCGTAGAAAAGCAGCTCCAGCCCTAATGTTTCCGCGAGTCCTGCCATCTCAACCATCGCAGGATAGGATTCATGGTCCATCCCATATTCTGCCCATTCGAGCACCATCTCCACCGTCGCATCCTCACCTGCCGTTTCAAGCGCCTCATAGCCCTCGCTGGTAAAGTGGAAATAGGCGGCAGGGGACAGGGCATCGACACTGCCCTCACGCAGGTTGGAGGCGACACGATTTGCAACATCGAAGTAGCCGCCCTGCACACCAACGACTCGTGTCAGACGGTCCATCTGCCCCTCAAAGACCCCACTCCAGATGTCGAGAGTGTTCTGGATATAGGGAACGGTTCGTTCCGGCCAGGGGACGTCCTGATCGCCATTGTCATTCAGATAGTGGGTCTGTTCGAACATCCAGTTCCAGGTCTCATTGGAATATTCGACATAGACCTCCAGATTTGTGTCGAGACTGTCACGTACGAGGATTGCGAGGTTCTCGATGTAAGTATCGTCCGCAAGGTGCGGCACACAGATCCACATGTCTTTCTGGGTCATGTTGCATAAACGGACCATCCACTCGTAGGGCACACCGTGCCGGGTCCAGGTGTAGTCATCGACGTGGGGACGCTCCTCCCAGCTGCTCAGGATGCTGTTGTTCGTGATGCCCCAGTCCATGAAACGAATGCTGTTGAAGGGTTCCAGCTTCTCCAGCCAGTTCGGCTCAAAGGGTTCGCTGGCGTAGGTTTCCTCGTGGCCCGGCATAATGAAGCGAATGTTGCGCACGGGATCGCTCTCGTCCGAGGTGAGGATACGGATGGTGCCAATATTATCGTTCGGATCAGCATCCACATGGATGACCAGACGACCTGGTTCGCTGCTGGTGATAGTGAAGGCGGAGTAGGTTTCGAACGTGCCTACACCTTCATAGAGCATCACATAATCCCCCTGCGGCATCACCACTGGATTGGCGAATACTGCCGCCACCACCACGGATGTTTCGGCAGAAGCGAAGCTCTGCGGCAGGTAAAGCGGGTAACCATCCATATCCACCTGAAGGGAATCATGTAACGCTTCATAGTCCCATGGATTTTCCCCACCCCCGACCCAGACTGAGTTCTGGATGGTCCAGGTGCGCGAATACTTAAAGGCATTTACAAAGGGCCATTCGCTGCCGTAGTCCACCGGCCCAGCAATGTTGGTTCCGACTCCGAGCTGACAATCTTGGGAGGGTTGGGCGACGAGAGGTCCTGCTACCAGAAGCGACAGAGTCAGAACCAGGAAGAGGGGGGCTTGACGATTCATCTCAGCTTCTCCACGGTCATTCTGTATTGCGTACACCAACTCACTCAGTGTATAACCACTGTGCTCGAATAGACTTGACCCAAATCACAAAGAGACAACATGCCTCCCGGTCAGCAGGATGCCTCTTGCGTACACAAGTAATAGAAACGGGTCAGTAACTCGTCCCGAGGGTACGGCCCCCATCGGCAAGAAGAGTGGTCCCTGTGATGTAGGAAGCACGTTTGCTGCAAAGGAAGGCAATGGCTTCGCCGAGTTCGTCAGGCTTTCCAAGACGTCCCAGCGGTGTGTCCCCCGCCATGTTTTTCAACGCATCATCCTCGCTGATACCCTGTTTCTCCGCATTGATCAGCGCCACCTCTCGCAGCCGTTCAGTCAGGTAATACCCGGGCTGGACGGTGTTGATGGTGATGTTGTGCGGGCCAAGTTCACGTGCGAGGGATTTGGTCAAGCCATGCACGGCAGGGCGAATGGTGTTCGAGAGCAGTAGGGTTCCGACCGGCTCCTTCGCCGAGGAGGAGGTGATGGTCACAATCCGTCCCCACCTCGCTTCTTTCATATCGGGCAACACGAGACGGACCAGCTGAACCACATTCATCAAGGTTGAATCGAGCCCCGCTCGCCAATCCTCATCCTCGAGGGATTCAAACTGACCGGGACGAGGACCTCCGGAGTTGTTGACCAGGATCTCAATCGGCCCAAGCTCATCCTTCACGTTCTTCACCAGTTCAGCACAATCTTCTTTCCTGGAGACATCGGCGATAAAGGAAACCACCTCCCCATCGGTTGCTGCACGGATCGTTTCCGCCGCCCACTCGAGCGTCTCAGCGGTCCGTCCGCAGATCGCAACACGAGCACCTTCCATCGACAGTGCTTTCGCTGCGGCGAAACCCAACCCTGCACTGCTTGCGGTGACCAACGCTACACGGTTTCGAATGCCGAGATCCATCTTTTCTCCAAATTCACGGACTGTGCCGGACGTTTTTACACCTCTGCGAACAGGTTCGAGCCGGGCATGTGTGTAAAGATTGCCGAGATGTCCCTTCTCCCGCAATAGCGCACCTTCTACCAGCCGACAGGGGCGAGTCAGCACCCACGAGCGACCAGCAGAGTGTAATGTCCAATTCGCAAAATCTTCTTGCAGGATCGCTACCTGCTGGCTACAATGCACCGTTGATGTGGCTGCCACCATGCCTGGAGTCTGGCCGTGATGAACCTCGAAATGCAACGGATGCAGATGCTCGTACCCGTGGTACGAGATCCGCATTTTGTCCGTTTCACGGAAGAGGTGCAGCGAACCGGGATCCAGCTCCATGCGCATCTTTTTGTGCGTGATGGCCAGCTTCCTTCTGCCGAAGTCTCCCAGACCGTACAAGCAAGATTTGGACATCGCCGCTACGCCGCACGCATCCTCCCTCTGCTGTTCAGCCTGCCCAGGCTGAGTTATGCCTTCCGTAAAGCGGATGTCATTTATGCCATGGGGTTTGATCTGATGCTGCTGGCCCGTCTCGCGCTGCTCTTCACCCCTAACAGCCCGACCCTGGTGTACCATGTCGCCGATATTCGCACAGCACAGGCGGGCGACAGTCTGGTCAGTCGCATCCTGCGTGGCTTTGAGCGCTGGATGGTCCGCCGTGCCAGCAATATTGTCGTCACCTCTCAAGCCTTCACAGACCACTACTTCGGACCCTACCTCGGCGTGGAGGATGAAAAGGTGCTGCTGTACGAAAACAAGTTGTACGAAGACCGTGTCGCGCCAAGAAATGGGGTCAACACTTCCCCTGCCACTGGCGATCGCCTCACCATCGGCTATTTCGGTGTGCTGCGCTGCCGCAGGACGTGGGAGATTATCAAGCAGACGGCTCTCCAGGGCGGAGACCGTGTCCACATCCGGGTCCGTGGCATCCCCGACTACCTGCTCGAACCGGTACTCGAGCGAGAAGCCGCCCAGTTCGACAATATCAGCCTCGAGGGGCGATACGACCCGCGCACCGATCTCGCGGGCATGTATGATGGCCTTGATCTTGTCTTCACCACCGCGGATTATGAGCTCCCCGGACCCGTGCGTAACTGGCCACGTACCAACCGTTTCTACGAAGCCTGCGCCTATCGTGTCCCGATGCTCGACAACCAGGGTTCAGCGAATAGCGAAGTCATCAAGCGTGAGCGGCTTGGGCTGACCATTCCCTACGAATCCCCATCTGATGCAGCGAACAAGATCCTTGCGGTCACACGTTCGGATGTCGAAGGATGGCGAGAAAACCTGCGCGCCTTGCCGAAGGAACGGTTCTTCCACTGGGGTGATGTAAAGGAGTTGGTCGAGCGGTTGGGGTAACACTTGACATACAAAAGGATGCCCCGGTTTGACATGTCAAACCGGGGCGTTTTGCTCCTTAAAGAAACCCGGCTTGGCAAGACAAGCCGGGGCACATTACAACCTCATGCATCCTAATGAGATACTCCCCCTTTTACGCCCCCAACCCAAACAGCACTCCCGTCTGGTAGACAGTCACTGCCAACGCCCATGCGACAATAACCGTGTAGACTGCGAGGAAAGCTGACCACTTCCAGCTACCAAGCTCCTTCTTGACCACCGCCAGGGTGGCGATGCAGGGGAAGTAGATCAGAACGAAGAACATCAGGGCCAGTGCTGTGGCGCGTGAGTAAGTCGGGTCGGAGGCGATGCGTTCACGCAATGGTGCACGTTCGGCGGAGGCTTCCTGGTCGGGATCGGCCTCCCCGACACCGTAGACAATGCCCATGGTCGACACAATCACTTCCTTTGCCGCCGCACCGCTGAGCAGGGCAACTCCAATCTTCCAGTCGAAACCGGCGGGACGGAGGATCGGCTCCATGGCGTGCCCGATACGGCCCGCATAGCTGTAGACCAGGTCATCCTGGAGCGCTTTGTTTTCGTCCATTGCTGTGTCCACAGCAACCGTCTGCTCAACTTGCGCCATCTGCGGGTCGGAGACCGGCAGGGTGTCGGCAGTTCGCTGGGGGAAGTTGAGCAGGAACCAGAGGACAATGCTCGCCGCGAGAATGATTGTTCCCGCTTTGCGCAGGTAAAGGACACCTCGTTCCCACATGTGCTGCACCATGGCCCGGAAAGTCGGCATCCGGTAGGGTGGCAATTCCATTACAAAGGGTGCCGCCTCGCCCTTGAAGAGGGTACGGCGGAACACCAGCGCGATGGTGAAGGCAATCAACCAACCGGCCAACCAGACCAGCCAGAAAATCAACGCTGATTTTTCCGGGAAGAAGGCGGCTGCGAGCATCGCGATCACCGGAGACTTTGCGCCACACATCAGCAGCGGAGTGACCAGCACGGTGATGATCCGGTCACGGGGGTTGACGAGCGTCCTTGCAGACATGACCGCTGGCACTGCGCACCCGGTAGCAATCATGAAAGGGATAAAGGACCGTCCATGCAGCCCGAATAGATGGAAAAAATGGTCCATCACAAAGGCGGCACGAGCCATGTAGCCCGTATCCTCGAGGAATGCCAACCCGAAGAAAAGCAGCATGACCAGAGGGAAAAAGACGAGCACCCCACCCACACCCCCGATGATCCCATCGACAACCAGGTCACGCAGCAAACTGGCTGGCAGTAGAGTGGTCACAAGTTGCCCAAGTGCACCAAACCCGGCATCAATCAGGTCGGAAAGGGGGTTGCCGATGGCGAAGGTAAACTGGTAGACGAGGAACATCATGGCGAAGAAAACAAAGAGGCCACCAAAACGGTTCAAGGCGATCCGATCGATTCGTTCGGTTGTAGTAATCCGATGACGAGGTCGTTTCTTCTTGACCGTCTCACGCACCGCACCGTGGATGTAGGCATAGCGTTGCTCGGCAACCACCACCCCGGCCTCTTCGTTGAAGTGGCGTTTGATCCATGTCCGGGCGCGTGCCGCATGTTCGATGATCTGTTCGGCCTGGAAATGACTCCCTTTGACCTTCGCGATCGCATCTTCATCCTCTTCGAGAAGTTTAATCGCCATCCAGTCAAGGCTGAACTGTGAGGAGAAGCTGGGGTCCAGGGCCAGTTCTGCGACCAGGTCTTCACGCTGGCCTTCCAGCTCCCGGCCATAATTAACAGGCCGTCCCTCAATGGTCTCCTCGCCACGTGCGAGGGAGAGCAATAGATCTACCAGCTCCTGGACTCCCGTGCCACGATGGCCGACCGTTTTTACAAATGGGATTCCTAAGATCGTTCCAAGCTGCTCATGGTCGATCTGGATGCCCTTTTCTTCGGCCTCGTCCATCATGTTCAGCACCCCCACCACTGGGACACCAAGCTCACGGAATTGAAGCAGGAGATAGAGATTTCGTTCGATGTTGGTCGAGTCGATCACATCGACAATCAGGTCGGGCTGCTCATACATGACAAAGTCACGTGCTACAACCTCTTCAATCGAATAGGCGGTCAGGCTGTAGGTGCCGGGCAGGTCGGTGATCTCGAGACTGATGTCCTGGGTATTAAAAAACCCGATCTTCTTCTCGACCGTCACACCGGGGTAGTTACCGATGTGCTGGTGCTGCCCGGTCAGAGCGTTGAAGAGGCTGGTCTTACCCGCATTGGGGTTTCCCGCGAGGGCAATCCGAAAGACCTTCCCAGACCGTCTCCCCCCCTGTGGACGATCCCGATGGAGCAGATCCCGTTTCATCGTGTGATGGAAACGGTTGCGGTGGCGAGTTCGGTCACGCATCCAGTTCCTCCACCACAATCGTAGTCGCTTCCAGTCGTCTCAACGAAAGAAGAGTGCCTGCCAGCTCGACCTCGATGGGGTCACGAAGCAGGGCTTCACGCAGGATGCGTCCCTCCGCACCTCGGATAAACCCCATATCATTCATCCTTGCACGAATTTCCCCGCTGGAGGTCACTCGCTTCACACGGAACGCACAACCTGGCGTCATGTCGGCAAGCGTGCGAACTGTCTCACCGTTCTCCGCTGTATCGGATGATCGTTCCACCTGGGGACGAATCAGGACCGCTTTCGCATCCCCTTTTTGCAACTCCATCCGTTCCCCGGCAAGCCGTACCATCAGCGAACCGCTCGCCAGTTTCTCGAGCAGGTGGATGGAGGCTCCAGGCAGCACGCCACGGCGAATCAGCGACAGGCGCAAATCATCTGCAGCTGCAATCCGGATGATGTACCCGCTCTGCCCCGCTTTCAAACTGCTCAGGGCAACGATGCCATCCTTCCCGTTCTCGCCATCGGAATCCTTGTGCCCCTGCTTCTGCTTGTGTAGATGTGCCAACCAACGGTCACGGAACCCGTCAATCAGATCCTTTTCAACATCCGGGCTGTAGGAGAGGAATTCGCTCATCGCTGTGATGCGATCGAGAGTGGTCACACTGATCGCATGCTCCATCGAGCAGGCGTCGGTTTCAGCGGTTTCGTGATCCACCTGGAGGAAATCGGTCAGGAATCGCTTCAGGAAGGTGTGCCGTTGGTAAAGGCGGAACGCGAGTTGACGCCCAGCCGGAGTCAGATCGACATACTCGCGCGCTTTGTAGTCTACGAGCCCTTCTTTCGCGAGACGCTGCAATGCGGAGACCACACTGGACGTTTTCACGTCCTTCAGATTCGCGATGTCACGAACCCGTGCAACCTTCTGTTTTTGCAGCAGGCGAAAGATGACCTCGAGATAATCTTCAAGGCTTTCGGAGAGAAAACCGATCTGCATGGGCACACCTGGTAGACTTGTCTATCAAATCTAACGATGTTTTCCAGAACGCGGCAAGGTTCACAATCATTGCATCCTCAAGAGCCGAGAATGCGGAAGGGTTAAAACGTAATGAATTTGTAGGACAAACCGGTGTCTATTACTTCTCTTGCAAAGTCTGCCCAAACCGCTCTGGAATTTGTTGGGCGAGTACTCCAGAGATGCCACCGGGGCAGATTTGTTTGAAGAGAATGAGAGGAAGCTTCTTTGCTCGATCACCCCGTTCGCTCGATGCGAGATAACCAGATGTGGTCACAAAAGTGAGAGGTACACACTTCAGCTGTCAAGCATCCAGCAGTTCCTGGTTCACCTCGGCGACAATACCATCCACCTCACCCTCTTCATACCCCGCGTCGCGAATCGCTTCCTCTACCGTCTTCCAGAGCGGGGTCCCGCACTGAATGCAGATGATGTTTCGCCGTGTCAGCGAGCGAACCGCTTTCGGGGCCTGGGCAACCAGGTCTTCCAAGTCCATCTCACGTGTGATTGAACCAGCCATACATCCCTCACAGGCAATTGTTGCACCTATCTCTTGTACATGTAGGATGCATCACCCCCGTCAGGGTTGCACTCGGTTGATCGTTGGGAGCCCTGTTTCCCGGTTGCCTGCGGGAAGCGGATAAGCCATCTTTTGCGCGTTAGCAAATTTCGGACGTCTTATCGTCCAGGACCGAGAAGGGAACTACGATGAGAACCATGATACGTTTGATCCTGCCCTCCGCTCTGACGCTGATATTGATTGCGGGGACAGGCTGTGAAAAAAAGCCGCCTAAAGGCTCGAATGAGGTACCGACTCCGACCACCCGAGTACCCTCTGCTGCTGCGAGCGGTGTGACCGACCTCGGAGATGGAACCATCAAGGTAGGACCGCTCAAGACCACCCTGCCCGAAGGCTGGGAATCGGTACAACCTGCCTCCTCGATGCGTAAAGCACAGTTCAAGATTCCTGCCGCAGAAGGCAGCGAACCCGGCGACCTCACGGTCTTCTACTTCGGGCCCGATGCAGGCAGTGTCGAGGCAAACATCACACGCTGGATGAACCAGTTCACCACGAAGGATGGCAACCCGATCACCGAAGAGATGGTGAAGCGCTCCAAGATCGAGGTGACCGGCATGCCAATCACGATGGTGCAGTTCCGGGGAAACCAAAAGCCATCATCCATGCCCGGTATGACGCCAACCCCGATGATGCCGGACTACATGAACATCTCCGGAATCGTGCTCAGCCCGGACGGTCCCTGGTTCTTCAAGGGCTATGGCCCTGAGAAGACGATGGAAGCCCATGTGGAGAACTTCCAGACCTTTTTCAAGCAGATGCAATATGTAGGAATGGGTCACTGATCCACGATTTCAATCTGTCTGAAACCCGGCAGCGATGCCGGGTTTTTCTGTTTAACGGAGGGACGACCCTGCGGGCACAAACCTCCTGTCAGCATTGCCGTTTTGTAGAAGGTTTCCTACCTTCTTACGATTGAGCCACAACACACTTTTGGAGGGTTTCATGCAAACGGTTCGCTATCGTACGGTTCTCGCATCCCTGTTCATCCTGGCTTTGATTCTGCCAATATCGGCCTTCGCGTACAGCACGCCAGGCACCGGAGTTGTCTGGTCGGTGGAAGATCTCGCGGCGGATGCTGGTGATGTGATTACCTGGAATGATGTGGCAGAGCGGTGGACAGCCACCGATACCATTTTTATTGCTGCCACAGACAGTGTTTACATCTTTGATAACTTTTATGTTCAGGCCTCCAGTGACGAAGGGTATGACATCCATGTCCGTGGAAGCCTGTTGATCGGCGACCCCGAGGGTGAACCGACAGACTCGGTCTTCATTGTAGGTGAAGATTTAAGTCGTGGAGACGGTGCCGGTGGTGTCTATGCTCAGGATGGTGGCAGACTCTACCTGAACCGTGTCGTTATCGAAGGTCACGGGGCGGACGCGATTGACGATGGCGTCCGTGTGCTGGACGGCACCCTGCGGATGGATGGATGCCGAGTTACCAACTGGGCGGGTTATGGCGCACGCCTCAGTGGTGCCGATGCCGTCATCCTGAACACACTCTTTCACGATAACCATGAGTACACTCTCTCCGCCAATTCCGGCACAACCCTTGAGATTCGCGGTTCGAGCCTCGTCCGGAATAACCTGGCAACTCCAGGCAGCGGCAAGACAGCGCTTTCGGTCGGAACCCAGGGCGAAAACTTCGCCATCATCGATTCCTGCTATCTCTCCGGTGTACCTGACAACCGTTCCGGTGGGATTTCGGTCTGGAACTTTACCGGCACATCGCAGTCAGCCGTCATTACCAATACGACGGTCGAAAATTGTGCATTCGGAATCGTGGTGCAGTCGGACGGTGCCTATGCAGAAATCACCAACTGCCAGTTGATCAACAATACCGCGTACAACGTTCCCAATGCCGCAGGTTCCGGGATTTCGGTCTACGGCGGTGAAGCGCACGCGAGCCACAATGTCATTTCCGGCAACCTTTGGGGCATTACGGTTCCCGCTGGTGAAACTTCGGTCCTTGTCCTAGGTGTGGAAGATGCTGAAAACGACTATGACGAAGGCTACAACCGGATCTTCGACAACGGCAATGGTGGCACCACCTGGGCACTTTACAACAACGTCTCTGTTGATATTTCCGCACAGAACAACTACTGGGGCACCACCGACCTTGCCGAAGTCGCCGAAGTTATTTACGATGAATCCGACGACGCTTCGAAAGGCCTGGTCACCTACGAGCCGATCTGGGACGGCGAGGGTGGTGGAGATAATCAGCCGCCAGTGATCGACTCGTATGATCCAGACTTGGCGACGGTCGACGTTATTCGTTTCTACCCTTACACCTTCTCTGTGACAGCATCCGATCCCGACGGCAACGACGAAACCCTTAGCTATGCGTGGTACGACCCGACGCAAGGCCCAGAACAGCCCGTCGGTACAGAATCGAGCATCACGCTCTCATTCGGCCACGACAATACTACTGAAACCACCTTGCGTGTCGTGGTCTTCGATACCGAGGGTGACAGCGTCGACCATACTTGGGGGATCACGGTCCAAAGTCCTGCCTGGCCGGAAATCACCGACTGGTCGCCCGAAGAGGACACGGTCCGGGTGGTCGAAGGCTCGGAAGTCAATTTCTCGATCACCGCAACCCTCGAAGGTGAACCAGCCGAGCTCCTTTACTCATGGGAACTGGACGGAGAAGAACTCGCCGGCGAGGACACGAACGAGCTGAACTACACGTTTAACGCTGAGGGGACGTACATCGTTAACACCACCGCTTGGTATGAAACCCCTGGTGAAACGCCGTGGGACGATCATGCGTGGACGGTGATTGTCAGCACCAATTCGGCTGGGGAAGAACCAACGCTCCCCATCGCCTACTCTGTTTCGACCTATCCGAACCCTTTCAACGCCGAGATGAGCGTCCGCTATGCCCTGCCGACCGCTTCCCAGGTGCAGATCGCGGTCTATGATCTACTGGGACGTCAGGTCGCGCAGTTCACGCCCGGCCTCGTGCAGCCCGGCACCCATAGCTGGAGCTTCAACGCTCGCGAACTGCCCAGCGGCCTCTACTTCCTCAAGGTGGATGCCGGCCAGTGGCATGATATCCGCAAGGTGACCCTGCTGAAATAAAGCCTGCTTAACCACCCGCGGTTTGAAATAACATCTGTCAAAAGGCGGAGCCCTGAGAGGGTTCCGTCTTTTCTTTTGTACGCGTAAACCCTCCGAAACCTCACCATACCTCTGTTTCGGGCAATCTTTGTGAAAGCAGAGAACATTTCATCCAATTCAAGGAGCTGCATGGTCTCGCTTGTGCAGGCTCCAGCGGTTCCCATAGTTTGAGAGAGGGCCGTAGGATTACAAGGAGTTCTCCAGATGAGACCGGCTCACCACGCATTTATCCCGCATTTCTGGGTCTTCGTTGCACTTGCTCTACTCGTGCCATCTGTAAGCGTTGCTTATACCACACCTGGCACAGGTGTTTCCTGGACCGCCGACAGCCTGGTAACCCATTCGGATGGGGTGGTCAGCTGGAACGCCGAGCAGGCACGGTGGGAATCGACCGAGACCCTGGTCATTTCCCAGACAGATTCCCTTGCGATCCTTGGAAATATCCACGTTGACGACAATGGTGAGCAGGATTACCTGGTTCATGGTTCCCTGTTGATCGGTCTGCCGGAGGGGGAGCCGACCGATTCTGTCATCGTCAGCGGCGAGCCGCAAGAGGGGTTCGATGATGGTCCCGGCGGTTTTCGTGTCTCATCAACCGGCCGTCTCCACCTCATCCGTGCCATCCTTGAAGGGGGCGGCATGTGGGGCCTGAACCATGCTGTCTGGGTAGATGGCGGCTATGCGGACCTGAATGGATGCCGCATTTTCGACTGGATCGGGAGCGGCGCACAGGCGACAGCGGGCGGAACCCTCGAACTGGATGGCTGCTTCCTTCATGATCTTCACGAGGGCGGCCTGATCCTCAATGGTATTGCCTCGGTCCACAACACAACCATCCTCCGCTTTAACCAGGCCTCCGCAAACCTGGACAACGCCGCCATCACCATCCCGACCACCAGTGCAACCCTTGTCGAGATCGAGAACTGCATCATCGAGGGATCGGACAACAACCAGTCCGGAGGCATCCGGATCGACAACATCGGCGAACAGGATCAGGCGATCAGCATCAACGGCTCGGTGATTGAAAATTGTGCCTACGGCATCTGGATTTCCGGTGCTTATTCCACGATGGATGTCGAGGCATGCACTCTGCGCACCAACACTGCCCTTGATGATCTCGCCTCCTCCGGCGAAGGCCTGCGTGTCGAATCGGGCGCGAGTGTTCGTGCTGCGGGCAATGTCTTTGTCGGCAATGCCGTCGGTGTCCGTCTCCAGCAAACCATCGACCAACCCCTCGCGCTTCAACTAGGCACCTCCGGCTCAGAGGATCCCCTTGCGCGCGGGTACAATCGTTTCGTCGAGAACGGCTACGATGGCAACATCGTCGCCATCGAAAATTTCAGCCCGCACGCTGTCTCCGCCCAGAACAACTACTGGGGATCGGATGATCCGCTCGAAATCGACAGTTGGATCGTAGACGACGATGAGATCGAGATGTACGGCGCAGTTACCATTCAGCCTCTCTGGAATGGCGACGAAGTCAATTTCGCACCAGTGTTAAGCGGCATCCTGCCGGAGAACGATCACCCTTCGATCATCCGTGGCCAGACCTTCCTCTTCGCAGCCCTCGGGACCGATCCGGATGGGGACGATAACCTGTTGGAATGGGAATGGTTCCAGGATGGTGAGGCGGTTGTTGTGGGTACCGATTCCGTCGAGTTTTCATTTGGGCCTACCGATCCAACTCCCTTGGAAATCGCAGCTGTTGTCACCGACGAAGCGGGCGGCAATTCACGGTTTATCTGGTACATCACCCTGCTAGACCAGCCGCCGCCGACCATTGTCACCCAGGAACCTTCGATTAATGAGCTTACCATCGAAGCGGGTTCTGGACTGGACTTTGAATATGTCGGGGATGTCAACGGGCGCTATGACCTCTTCTACCGTTTCGAACGCAATGGGGCAACCATCGCCGAAGAAGAATCGGTGACCGTTTTCTTCGACGACCCCGCCGTGGAAGAGATCACGGCCTATGTCTGGTACGAATCGGAAGCGGGGATCGGGCAGGCATCCAACACGTGGACGATAAACGTTGTCGAACCAACCCCGCCAGAGCTGGAAGAGATCGTCCCTGACACCGGGGAACTGACGGTCACCCTGCAGGAACTGGTCAATTTCTACGTCGAGGCGTCCGGGCCAGGCGGGTGGCCAATTTCTTATGAGTACCACTTTGTTGGCGGCGAACCCCTCTCCGAATTCCAGGACTTTGCCCATCGTTTCGATGAGGTCGGCGAATTTGATCTCGAAGTGGTCGCCTGGTATGGTGAGGGCGGGGAATCGAGAAGTGTCTCCCACACATGGCACATTCTCGTGCAGACGGACAGCGCAGTGGATGAGCCCGACGTGCCACAGGAGTTCTCGTTGGGTAGCTATCCCAATCCGTTCAACGCTACCCTCCGTCTCCAGGTGGCCCTCCCACAACATGAACGTGTAACAATTAACATCTATGATCCCATCGGTCGCCTGGTTGACCGGTTGACACCCGGCACCTTGGCTGCGGGTCAGCATATGCTGGCCTGGGATGCCTCGAAGGTCGGAAGTGGCGTCTATTTCGTCCGGCTGTCCGCCGGCGAGTTCGTGAATACTCAGAAAGTCGTGCTGATCCGCTGAGACAGAGCGGATCAGCAAGCCCAGACATCGTGATTCCCAAGGTCCGGTGAAGGGACGGACCACCTGCGGCGGGGTCGTTGCGGCCCGCCGTCCTCTCTCTCCATTCAAGACGCAACCCGGAGGAAACGCAGGGGCGTTTCCCAGACCACCTATCAACAGGAAGGCGGCATGAGTCCATCACGCACACCTTCTTCAGGCTCGAAAAAGCGCTCGGCACCCAAGAGTGCCGCAAAGGTGGCCAAAGAAGCCCTGGCCAACGAAGAAAAAGCGCTGACCAAAAAGACGAAAACGAACAAACAGAGCACACCTGCATCCACTACAAAAGCAGCTTCCACTCCTTCTAAGGCTGCCAGCAGAAAATCGACCCAACCTTCCATCGATATCGTTTCAGTCAAGGGAGGAAACGGAACCGGAAAAACCAACGGCAATGGTGTTCATGCCCCGACCACTCCACCCCTCTCCAAGGGGGCGGTTGAAAGCCTGCGGTTAACCCCGCGTGAGGTAGACACCAAGTTGTTCGTGCTAGACACCAATGTTTTACTGCATGATCCGACCGCGATCAATCGGTTTGAGGAGCACGATCTCGCCATCCCGATCACCGTATTGGAAGAGGTGGATCGTTTCAAAAAAGGTCCCGATACGCTCAACTTCCATGCCCGTGAAGTGGCCCGTCACCTCGATGATCTCGCACCGTCCGGTGGATTGACGAGTGACGAAGGAGTCTCGCTCGGAGATGGCCGTGGACGATTGCGTGTGATGGTCGGTGGTGCGCTGCATCCAGCGGTAAAAGCCACCTTCCTCCAGGATTCTCCTGACCATCGTATTCTTTCCACCGCCTGCAAGGTGCGGGATGCCAACCCAAGCCGTGAAGTGGTCCTTGTCAGCAAGGATGTCTCCCTGCGATTAAAAGCACGTGCGCTGGGAATGCTGTCGGAAGATTACGAAAACGACAAGGTGCCAGAGCTCGACAAACTCTACAAGGGACGGTTCGAGCTGGAACACCTGGATGGCGGCTTGATTGATCGCTTTTACCAGCCTCCTTTCGAAGTGCCGGTGGAAGAATTCGGTATCGAAACCCCACACCCGAATGCCTATTTCGTTCTGAAGGGTGATGGCAAAAGCGCACTGGCTAGGTATGATCGTCTGAGCGCCTGCCTCGTTCGCATCGAGAAACGCAGCGGCTACGGGATCATGCCGCGTAACAGCGAACAAACCTTCGCCATTGATGCTCTGACCAACCCTGACATCAAACTGCTGACTCTTTCCGGCAAAGCCGGTACAGGGAAAACCCTGCTCGCGTTGGCGGGTGCCCTCGAAACCCGACGAAAATACGAGCAAGTTTACCTGGCACGACCTGTTGTTCCGCTCGGGCGGCAGGAGCTTGGCTACCTCCCCGGTGACATAAGCGAAAAGCTTGACCCCTACATGCAACCACTCTGGGACAACCTCGCAGTGATCCGTGGCCAGTATAAACACAGTGATTCCTCCTACCAGGCGATCCTGAAGATGCTGGAGACGGAGAAGCTGAAGATCAACGCACTCGCCTATATCCGTGGCCGAAGCTTGAACCGGATTTTCTTTATCGTCGATGAGGCCCAAAACCTGACCCCACACGAAGTGAAGACGATCATCACCCGTGCCGGCGAAGGAACCAAAATCGTCCTCACCGGCGATCCGCACCAAATCGACAGCCCCTACCTTGACAGCCGGTCCAATGGCCTCACACGCCTGATCGACCGGATGAAGGGGCAGGATATTTACGCCCATGTCACCCTTGAGAAGGGGGAACGCAGCGAGTTGTCGGATCTCGCTTCCTCGCTTCTGTAGCGGCATTGGGAGCGATTCACACCAAACGCCCGGCTTCAGCCGGGCGTTTGGTGTGTCGCTGCGAGGAACAACGTGACGAAGCAGTCTCGTACCACTCACCCGTTCCTAGCTGCGCGCAAAGCGCGCAGGGAAACCAGATAAGAGAGACGAGATTGCTTCATCAGGCCATAGGTCTTCCTCGCATCGAAACTGACGTATTACCTTGCGACAGATACAAATGGAGACAACAAAATGAAAAAAACCTACTATGTCTACATCATGACAAATCGGAATAATACTGTGTTATACACAGGTGTCACCAGCAATCTTCTGCGACGCGTTGAGGAACACAAACATGGTGTTGGGGGAGCATTCTCAAAGAAGTATAAACTGTGCAAGCTCCTTTATTATAGAGAATTCAGCGAAGTAAGAGATGCCATCAACGAGGAAAAACGTATTAAGGGTGGATCTCGCAGAAAGAAGATCGAGCTGATTCAGTCTGTTAACCCTAAATGGGTTGACCTTTCTGAAGCAGGATAGAAGTGTCGCTGCGAGGAACAACGTGACGAAGCAGTCTCACATCCCTCTCCAGCTCGAAGCTGCGCGCAGAGCGCGCAGGGAAACCAGATAAGAGATACGAGATTGCTTCACTTCGTTCGCAACGACACGAGGAAGTACAATGGGGTGTGTCGCGGCGAGGAACAACGTGACGAAGCAGTCTCACACCACTCATCCTCTCCTAGCTGCGCGCAAAGCGCGCAGGGAAACCAGATAAGAGATACGAGATTGCTTCACTTCGTTCGCAACGACACGAGGAAGTACAATGGGGTGTGTCGCGGCGAGGAACAACGTGACGAAGCAGTCTCACATCCCTCACCCGCTCGAAGCTGCGCGCAAAGCGCGCAGGGAAACCAGATGAGAGATACGAGATTGCTTCGTCAGGCCATGACCATTCCTCGCAACGATACCCACCTAACCAAAAAACAACCGCCCGGCGAATGCCGGGCGGTTGACCCTGGTTCCTGCTGCTATCAGAGGCCCTCGGGCCCCTACCCTACTTCAATGTCAAAACCGTCCCACGTTCATCCCATGTGGTCTGGTAGATGTTCATCAAGAAAAGACTCGCCTCATCAATCCCGGTTTCTGCTTTGAAAGTGGCTGCGAGAACGTCACGAAAATCCGCTTGGCGCTCCAGAATGGTGCTCTTTGGAAGACGGTAGGCGACCTGCTCGAACGCACGATCCATTCCGCGTTCGAATGATTCAATTTTGAAGGGGAGTTCGGGCGACATTACAAGCACTTCAATACCGATTGCCGTGTTGTCGACATATTGGATATCGTAGTGCAACTCGAGCGGACCTGCTTCATCCGTCGATGCCTGCTGGAGAGTCCCGGCGCATCCCATGCTCAGCGCCATCAGAAGCGCGGACAGAATCAGAATTGTCGCTTTGCGCATCATTGTCGGACCCTCCTTTGGTTGGACCTTACCAACCTCTCTGTCAATAACATAACCCCAACAGAAGTCTCACACAATCTTAACAAACTTGTGTCAAGAGTTCACAATCTAGCGCTTGGTGATCTCTATTTCGTTTCTTATCAATATCTTAAAACTTTATACACGCTAAGAATGGCTCTAACAATTGTAAGCTCGAGGGGGGCTAATGTGAGGATTGCGTTAGAAGTGTGTGGTTTTTGTGTTTGTATGACCGTCAAGGTTGAGCTGGAAGGGGTACATTAACCGCGTGGGTGGAAGTCGCGATGTTCCTGCTGAAGGGTTTGTCGTTCGACATGCGTGTAGACCTGGGTGGTCGAAATATCGGCATGGCCCAGCATCTCCTGGACGGCACGCAGATCCGCTCCCGCCTCAACCAGATGTGTAGCGAAGGTATGACGGAATACGTGGGGGGTGACGTGGACGGACAAACGTAGCTTTTCCGCATAGCTACGGATCATTTTGTAGACCATGTCACGTGTCAGGGGACGACCCGTGCGGGAAAGAAAGAGAACATTATCGTCCCGACCTCGTCCCGCCGCCAGGCTGGCGCGGACCCCTTTTCCCATGTATTCTGATCGGACCCAATGGACTGCAGAAGACCCGACCGGAACGAGGCGTTCTTTGGACCCTTTGCCGAAAACCCGAAGAAAGCCATCTTCCCAGAAACCGTCCACAAGTCGGATCCCGATCAGCTCACTCACACGCAGTCCGCATGCCCAGAGCAGCTCGAGCATCGCACGATCTCGTATACCGTACTCCGTGGAGGTATCCGGTGCATCCATCATCCTTTCCGCATCGGTGACGGTCAGGTAGGTGGGAAGACGCTGGGCGCGTCTTGGTTGTTTCAGATGAGTCGTTGGGTCAGCAGAAGCCAGGTTTTCTCGCAACAGGAAGCGGTGGAAGTGACGAATAGCTGAAGCCGAACGTGCGACAGAGGTGTCTGCAAGGTCGAGATCACGCAGCAAGCCAAGATGACCCGTCACCATCTGCCGAGTGATATCCTTTGGCACAGAGACATCCTGCTCCCCCATATCCAGCAAGTAACGTTCCAGATCTCGCCGGTAGGAAAGGAGGGTGTTATCGCTGTACGACCGTTCCAGACGAAGGTGGGAGAGAAATTCTTCCAGTTCATCCTTTAAAGGCGTCTTGTTCTGCTCCATCACGTCCTTTCGACCCCTTCAAACCACCCATAAAACCTTCTCTGCAAGATGTTTATCGTTGGTCACGAAATGCAAGCGGTATTCTTTGAGGGCTTATGAGCCTCTTGTATTCGAAATGCTCTTATGATCAACAAGAATGAGCGTGGCAACGTTTTCTGAGTTCACATAGCTTGAAAAGCAGGCTTGATACTTACCAATGTCTCAAAGCCGCTCGTGAAGAGACAACATCACTCTCTCGAACAAGACAAATAGATGTCTCAGTGCTATTGATTGCATCTAATCACTCATAAACCTCTTGACTCGATTCGCTTGAGAACATAGTTTATCAATGAAGAAAATATGAATGATATTAACACATAACGTACCTGTGGGAGGATGATTCGATGGCACACATCAGTGATCGGAAGTATGCTGAGACCATGGGGCTGGATGTTGCCCAGGTCCGCAAGATGATCAAGCGCCTTGACATCGCGTTTTTCTCAAGCGGCAAGGGCGACAGCATGGTTTACATGTTCGACGGGGACGAGCTCAATGAGAAGCTCGCCGAGATGAAGAAGTCCAAAAAGGACCGTCGGCGTGGCCCCCGTAAAAAGAAGGCTTCCAAGTAAGCTCTTTTTCCTGATTGTTGCCGGGACAGAATTACCGTCCCGGCATTTTTTTATACCCCACAGCTTACCGGACTTGCCCTCCTTCTGGAATAGAGTTCTACCCCTATCGATACTTATATGAAGAAAATACAACTACATACTTCCGAGAAGCGCAGGAGTCTCCCGCCCTTGCTGTGATCATCACCTGGAGGCACAGGAGTTGCTTTGTTTGTTGGTGATTGCTGTGAGAAGGATCTGTTCGGAGAGCTGCTCATGTCCGCAAACAAAGTACACAACTACATTTTCAACAGAATGGATGCCATGATCGAGCTGCGGAAAGGGCTCGATGCGTACGCTCTGCGTCAAAAGGTTCAAGCCGCCAACATCGCCAACTCGGAAACCCCTGGCTACCAGTCACGGAAGGTAGATTTTGAAGAGGCGTTGACCCGTGCCATTGACCGTAAGGGATCGTCAATGATTCGGACCAATCGAGACCATGTACCACTGCATGGTGGGCTTCGCAACCTGGAACGTGTCACCCCGGAGATCCGTGTCAGTGACGCACCAAACCTGAACGGCATTAACAATGTTGACATCGACACAGAGATGGCAGAAATGGCGACCAACCAGATCATGTTCTCCATGGCATCAAAGCTCTTGGCCACCCGTTACAGGATGATCAAGAGTGCAATCATTGGACGCTCCATGGGCTGATATGCCCCTTGAGGTTAGTCGATTGAATAGAAAAACGCGCACGATTCTCGTGCGCGTTTGTTATGACTCTAAAATCGATGCGGTGGTTTACTTCACACCCAGCTTCGCATGGAACTTCTGAACCAGATCGTTTGAACCCTTCAGGTACTCCAGCAGTGCTTCGACCCGCTTTGTCGTCTCATCGCTGACCAGGTGCTCGACCTTGCAGGCGTCATCTTCCGCTTGTTCTTCAGACACCCCAAGGATGTTGAGGAAGAAGTCATGGAAGAGTTGATGACGGTAGTAAATGTCCTCTGCTGTCACACGACCTTTTTCGGTCAGCTCAATATCGCCGTACTTCTGGTGCAGTACGAGGCCGCGATCCTGAAGCACACTGAGCGCCTCGGTAACAGATGGCTTGGAGACACCCATCGCATCGGCGATATTCTTCACCTTGGCGGCCTGACCTTCGAGGTCCTGCAAATAGATCGTCTCGAGGTAGTCCTCCATATTCGAACTAAGCTCGGTCTTTCTCGGCTTATGTGGCGACATCCTGCTTCCTCCGAGCACTGCGTGACCCCGGTCCGGGTAGCCCCCCAGTACCGGCTGATGACTTTACGGGCGCTGCCCCGATAAGACGGCACCGATGTGATCTGTTACCTCTGCCGAACCGATAGGCCCAGCTAACAAACCGCTAAAAGGTAAGGTGCAAATGTACGTCCCGCAAGCCGAGCGAGACGGGTCTCATTGCCGATACTGATCGGTCACATCCACACCATCACTCACAGAGAACCCTTTGAATTCGGTTGGTGGCAAGCCACCATCCACCTTCATCCGGATTAGAATACGTTTCTGGAGCATGATTTTGTTTAATCTGCTCTTAAGCCCGCCATGTGTCAGGAATGCGTTCAGATCAGGATGGACCACCAGACGCAACCGTCGTTTCCCAGTCCGATTCATGTAACGTGCAATCCACCTCTCCAGCTCGGTGACCACGGTCTCCTTCGAGGGGATCATCCCGGTACCATGACAGGTTGGGCAGGGCTCCTTGAAGGTGAAGAGTAGGGACGGTTTGATCCGCTGACGGGTCATCATCATCAGGCCGAAATGGGCAATCGGTGCAACATCGACTTTCGCACGATCCTTTTTCAGTTCCTTCTTCACTTCATCGTAAATCTTCTTCCGGTTCTTCTCGTCCCAGAGGTCAATGAAGTCGATGACAATGATTCCGCCGATGTCGCGCAGGCGAAGCTGACGGCAGATTTCCCGTGCTGCACGCAGATTGACCTTGAGGCTGTTCTCCTCGTGGTTCTGCTTCCCGACAAACCGTCCGCTGTTTACATCGACCACCACCATTGCTTCGGTGTGCTCAATGATGATGTACCCGCCTCCTGGAAGGAATACTTTCCGACGAATCCCTTTTTCGATTTCTGATTCGATCTTGTAGTGATCGAAAAGCGGGATCTTCTCCTTGTAATGCTCGACACGATCTACCAACGTCGGTGAGACACTCTCCAGGTACTGCACAAGCTCTTTGAAGAGCGGCTTGGAGTCGACAACAACCCGGTCAATATCAGGACCGAATAGGTCACGGATGACACTGCTTGCAAGCGACATTTCCTTGTAGATCATGCTGGGTGCGGAAGCACCCTTCATCTTTTTCTCGATCCGTTTCCAGGTGTCAACCAGTTTTTCAATGTCCATCCGAAGAGTGGGATCATCTTTCTCTTGCGCCACTGTCCGGATGATCAATCCGTAACCGTACTCCTTCAGCTCCTTCCCGAGCTTCTTAAGCCGACGTTTCTCCTTCGGGTCGGCAATTTTCCTTGATACGCCGATAAGCTCTTCGTTTGGCACGAGAACGACAAATCGTCCCGGCAGCGAGACCTGGCTGGTAACACGAGGTCCTTTGCCGCCAATCGGCTCCTTTGTAATCTGGACCAGGATTTCCTGGCCAGCCCGCAGATTCACCTGGGCAGGGCTTCGGCTGCGTCCGCCATTTCCGGACCCATTGCCGTTCCCTTCCTCCTCCGCATCGTCCATCTCGTACAGACTGCCTACATCGTTGAAATGGAGGAAGCCATCTTGCTCCCACCCGATGTCGACAAACGCTGCCGAGATGCCATTGAGCACCTTCCGTACCCGTCCGAGATAAATATCTCCGACATGACGCTCATTCTCGGGACGTTCGACGAAAACTTCCGCCAGTTGACCGTCCTCGAGCAGGGCGATGCGTGTTTCCGCGGTGGAGGTGTTGATCACAATCTCTTTCTTCACCTCACCACCCCTTTCGCCCTAGACACTTCGTTCTGGATGGCATCGATCGGGCGACACCATCCCTCATCACTTTCCACGAGCATGGCGGCGCGTACTGCTTGCGCACGCACATCCTCTTCAAGTCCCCACGCTTCGCCGAGCTCTTCCAAGCGTGCGGTGGCACCGTTGTCCACGACAAGACGGACACGCCACCAGCCGGGTGTTTCTTCGGGGTCGACCTGTTCAACAAGGGGACGCAAATCGACATCACGCACCTTGTTCCCCCGTACACGCCGGATCGGCACACTTTCTGAAGCGAGGAAAGACTTCAGCTTCCCGGTGCGGCTTCCATTGCCCTCTACCGGGAGGAGATACTCCATACGCCGTACACGTCCTGCCAGCGACTCCAGCCGCTTGCTGGACAGCACCACCTCGACCGGCTCAAGATCGTCAGGTGCGGCACGACACAACCGTTCAAACAGTTCGTCCGCTGTGATTTCCACAGCGAGATCGATATCGATGTATTCATCCTCGCTCAGCATGCCAACAGGCAGCGGAGGCGAGAAGGATATTCTTGGATGTGGATGAAATCCCTGGGAAAAGGCAACCGGTACTTCAGCACGGCGCAAAAGCCGTGTCCAGATACGAACCAGGTCAAGGTGACCCGTCCAGCGCATGGACGCGCCACGACGGTACCGCAACCGTGCCGTATTCACCACCTCAGCCGGATTCTGGTGCTCCTCCGCAGGCGAAGGCGGGGTACTGCTGGCCGGGTAGATGTTGCAAACCTTTTGTGCCTCGGGGATGAAACGTTCCAGACCACAACCCTGGCAACGGCCCTGGCGGCAATCGGGGGTTGTTCGCAGCTTGAGCGAACGAGTCATTTCAACTTCCTGGAAACGCTCGGTCACGCCCTTTGAGATGTGTCCCCATGGAAGGGCAGCACCTCCCGGAATCGCGGCCACATAGGCCGTTGGATCGAGGTTGCTGTCTCGGTACGCCTGGTGCCACCGTTCCGGGTTAAAACGGTCATTCCATGCTTCCAGCATACCACCATTGCGCCAGACTCGTTCGATTACCTCGCCCAGGCGACGATCACCGCGCGCCAACGCGCTTTCGAAGAGGGCGCTGGAAGGATCATGCCCATTGTACCGGGCCTGCACACCGCGGAACTGTTGCCGCAGGTAATCCAGTTTCCGCTGGAATTCTTCGGTACTGTTCTGCGGGATGCGTTGGAATGGCGTGAATGGCTTTGGCGCGAAGGGGCTGACCGATACGGTCACCTTTTGCCCGTTCCGAGTCCTTGTCTTGGCCACCTTTCTCGCGAGATCGGCGATGCCCGCGAGATCCTCGTCTCGTTCCCCCGGTAAGCCAACCATAAAGTAGAGCTTGACCGAATTGTACCCCTCGCCAAATGCAAGAGTGGTCGCCCGAAGTAAATCCTCTTCACGGGAGTTTTTATTGATGATGTCCCGTAAACGCTGTGTACCCGCTTCCGGCGCGAAGGTGATCCCACCCTTGCGTCCATCCGGGAAGGCACGTGCCATTTCCGGGGTGAACGAATCAGGTCGGAGCGAAGGAAACGCCAGCGAAATCCCCTTACCGCGGAAGGTGTCACGCAGGGCTGGGATCAGCTCAGGAAGGGGTCCATAATCCGACGTCGAAAGCGAGGTCAGGCTTATCTCTTCATGCCCCGTCGCCGCGATATTTGCGATTGCCTGGGCGAGGATATCGTCAACAGATCGTTCACGGACCGGACGATACAGCGTCCCCGCCTGACAGAAACGACACCCTCGTGTACAACCGCGCATCACTTCGAGCGAAACGCGGTCAAAGGTCACCTCCGCTAAGGGCAGCAAGGGTTTGTCGGGATAATATTCGGGAAGCAGTTCCGGGACAGTCAATCCACGGACCAGGGGTGGTGCTTTTGGATCGCTGCTGACAACCAGACGACCATCGGGCCCCACGGTCGGGGTATACGCCGATGGTCGATAGAGGCCCTCCAGATCGGCGAGCTCACGGATTGTGCGATCACGTGACCACCCCTCCCGTTTCCCACGCAATGCGATCCGACTGATCTCGAGGACGACTTCTTCGCCTTCACCGACGACAACTAGATCAAGAAAATCAGCGAGGGGTTCAGGGTTGAACATCACTGGACCACCCGCGAGCACGATTGGATCCTGCTCCCGTCGCTCAGCTGTATGAATCGGAATACCTGCCAGATCGAGCATCTCCAGCACGCCGGGCATAGCCATCTCGTAGGAGAGGGTAAATCCGAGCAGATCAACGTCTTTGAGCGGGGTTCGGGTTTCGAGGGTGGTTAACGGCAGCTTGGCTGCACGGAACCGTGCAATGGCATCCTCCTCGGGGAGGAAGACACGTTCCGCAGCGACCTCGCGAAACTGGCTATTGATGCGATGATAGAGAATCTGCATACCGAGCCAGCTCATCCCGATTTCATAGAGATCGGGGAAGGCCAGGGCCCAGCGCAGCTCAGCATCCGGTTTCACCGTCCGATTCAGCTCCAGTCCAGCATACCGCTGGGGCCGTTGCACGAACGGAAGTATGTCCCTGTCGACAATGGTCGACGGTGCAGCATATACCATGAGCTTCTATCTGCTTCCACCCCCGGGTATCCGCAACCCGGCGGTAGTGGTTGCCGGAGACTCGACCCCTAGGCCGGCCCCCGCATGGTGCGGTCGGTTGGTTCCGCAGATGATTCTTCCTCTACATCCGCGGGCGGGTGTACCCGTACCGAAACCACACGATTGCCCTCCACCGCCTTCACCGTAAACGACCAGCCTTCGCTCAAGAAGGTTTGACCGGGGGAGGGGACTTCTCCGGCGAGGGAGAAGATGAAGCCACCGAGAGTTTCATAATCATCCTCGGTGGGTACAATAGCCTCGCCGATCGCCCGGTTAAAATCCGAAGCTTCCATCTTGGCAAGGACGTGGAAATCGCCGTCATCCAGACGGCGCAACACCACCTCTTCGGTATCGAATTCGTCATGGATCTCGCCGACGATCTCCTCGATTATGTCCTCGAGGGTCACCAATCCTTCGGTGCCGCCGTACTCATCCACCACAATCGCCATGTGGACCTTGTGCTGCTGGAATTCTTTCAGCAGCAGGCTGATGCGCTTTGATTCCGGCACAAAAAAGGCCTCGCGCATCACAGCGGGCAGGGTCGGTGAAGGGGACCCATTCCCGTTGTGCCCGATCAGATCCTTGGCGTACAGGATACCAACGATGTGGTCTACATCATTTCGATAAACCGGAATGCGGGAATGCCCGCGTTCACGGACCAGTTCGATCGCTTCATCTATCGACGCGTCTTCCCCGATCGCAGCCATGTCAATCCTGGGAACCATGATCTCACTCACTTCGGTTTCACCGAACTCAAAAATAGAGTGGATCATCTCGCGCTCGTCTTCTTCCAGCACGCCATGCTCCTCGCTCACTTCCGCGAGGGTGCGCAACTCTTCTTCGCTGAAGAGGACACGTGTTGCCTCGACTCCGAACATCTTGGCCATGCCGTTGACAATCCCGACCAGTAGGCGGGTTAACGGCCATAGGATGAAGAGGAGGACTCGGACCAGCCAGGAAACCCGGATGGCCCAGGACTCATTGTTCCTTAGGGCAAACACCTTCGGCGAAATTTCGACAGCGACAATCAGGACAAAGGTGACTGTGACAATCTGCAGGACAAGTGCAATGGTTGGGTTGAACCCAGCTGCCAGGGCAATTCGATTGACCGCAATGGCGGAGATGCTGGCTGCCGCCGTGTTGACCACCGTGTTGCCGACCAGGATGCCCACGAGGAGTTGTCGAGGATGGTCAAGCAACGACACAACACGTTTGGCTCCCGGATCAGTCCGAGAACGCAACGTCCGCATCTGAGCTTTGGAAAGGGAGAAAAATGCGGTTTCGCTACCGGAAAAAAACGCGGAAAGCAACAGAAGCCCTACAAAGACCAGGACCTCTGTCATGATACTGTTTGGGTCCACCCTAGGTTTACCCCTCCATTGCGGCTGGTCCACGCAGGTTCCAGGGCAATATTCCACCCTCCCCCCGTGCGCGGGCCAAACCTTCATCTTCACGACGAGACATTACGGCGCGGTTCTCATCGCTGTCGTCAAGCCATCCTGCAATATGCAGCACACCGTGCAGCATAAGGCGGGACACCTCGTCGGTCAGGCTGACCTGGTATTCACGCGCCTGCGGGTCGGCCATTTCCAAACTTACATAGACTTCTCCGGCAGGGAAAGCTATTTCCCCCGAATCCGTCTCGTTTTCATCACTTTCTTCGTCCTCTACCACAACGAACTCATCCTCGTTCTCATCGTCCAAATTGAACGAGATGACATCCGTCGGACCTTCGTGACCGAGATAGGCAACATTCAGCTCCTCAATCACCTCATTGTCCACCAGGACGAGGTTTACATCCCCTTCAGCACCTTCACGCAGGAACTCATTACGAAGCCAGGCGAGGAATGGTTCCTCGCCCTCCAGCTTCCATCCTTCGACGTCGAAGAAGAGCTTCATTCCTTTTCCTCGTTAGCCGAAGCCGTCGTGCTGCGGTGACGTTTCTTCTCCAGCTCCTCACGCGAGGGATAGCGGATACGGTGATGATGGATGCCTTGCAGAATCGGGACAAACGCTTCCATGATGATCCGTAGATCATGCAGGGTCAGCGGACACTCATCCATCTCCTCGTCGCGGTACTTGTTGATGATCACATTCCGTACCGCCTCACGAATTTTCTCTTCGCTCGGCTCGCCGAGGGATCGTGTCGCCGCTTCTGCCGAGTCCGCCAGCATCAGAATGCCGGTTTCCTTCGACTGCGGTTTTGGTCCCGGATAACGGAAAGTCGATTCCTCAACTTTGCCTTCAGGACGAATTTCAAGCGCCTTGTTGAAGAAGAACATCATCATGCCGGTACCATGATGCTCCCGGATAAAAGCCTTGATCGCCTCGGGCAGGTGGTACTGTTCTGCGATTTTAACACCCTGGATCACATGATCGGCAAGCATCTGCGCCGACTCTTCCGGTTCAAGGGTATCGTGGATATTCCCCTGGCCAAGCTGGTTTTCGACAAAGTATTCCCGTCGAACCATCTTGCCGATATCGTGGTAATAGGCTCCGGCACGGACCAGCAGTGGGTTGGCCTCAATCGCTTCCGCCGCAGCCTCGGCCAGGTTGCCGACCATGATGCTGTGGTGGTAGGTCCCGGGCGCTTCCAGCGAAAGTCGTTTCAGCAGGGGACGGTTGAGATCAGCAAGCTCGAGCAGCGTCAGATCGGACGTAACACGAAAGATCAGCTCAATTGCGATCAGCATGCCCAAGGCGAGCAATGGTGTCGCGAAGGCATTGATCGTCGCATACATCACATCGCTGAGGATGGTGGCATCCAGCTGGTAGGTCAGCATCCGGCGCATCACAATCACAAGCAGATAGCCCGCTTCAATCAAGAGGGAGGCGCGCATGATCTGTACACGTGTCCGGACACGCAGTACAGCAAAGACTGCCAGAACAGCCGGTACAAAGACACCGAGTACCGTAAAGAGCTCATTGCCACCCAGCCCACCGATGACCAGTGCCATGGTGATGGCATAAATCAATGCGGCGGGCGCATCGAATACAATGGTCAGGATTACTGTTCCCAACGCCGCCGGGAAGAGATAGGGGTTCGCCGTTTCGTTGAGGAAGACGGTGCCGTACAAGAGCACCATCAGCAGCACCATCACCCAGAAAAGGAGGAGACGGTTCGGTTTACGGTAAATATCGGGACGGAATCGATAGAGCCAGAAACCGAAGAAGGTATAAATCAAACCGGCGAGCAGCACCCGGCCTACCCAGGGCAGGATACGGTTCCAGCCACCGCCTTCGCGCGCCAGCTCCGATCGTTTAATCTCCATCGAACGCAACACTTCGAGGTGATGCTGGGTGATGCGTTCGTTCGAATCGATGATGCGCTCATCCTTGAGCACGATCCCATCAACAATAGCCACCTTTGCGACGGCCGCCTCACGACGCGATTCGGTTTCTTCCTGATCATACAGCAAGTTCGGGACGAGGAACGAAACGAGAAGTTCGTAGCCGACCTTGACCACGGAATCACCAGGGGCCACCTCTTCGGCCAGCTCGGCATTGAGCGCGGTCAGTGCTTCATTGCGCCCCCGGGCGAGGTCATAGACGGCCGTTAAAGGAACAGATCGCTCCTCACCATCCGTAATAACACGTATCTGCCCACGTGTAGCGTCAGCTTCGTCACGTACTCGATCAATCACTCCGCGTGCGTAGATGTCACGCAAAATGGCTTCAAGCAACTCCGGAGTGAGAAGCTTGTCATCCTGCACAGAACGCCGTTTCGGGTCGCCAATCATAAACGCCCAGGCGCTTTCATTGATCTTGGCGTTGTAGGTATCTCGTACGTCGGAAAGGAGTTCGCGCCGTCGCTCAATCAGGGAAGGGTCATTCACTCGTGCATACACACGGAGCGAATCACGCGCACGATCCGCTGCTCGGAAGGTGCCGCGCAGGTTGTTCAACTGGTCACGGCGCACAGAATCGGTGCGCACATAAACCGGCTCTACTGCCTTGCGAGCCGCTTCACGCTCCTCAGTAAGCTGATCCTCGTTCTTCAGAACTTCGAAGGTAAAAGGCGCCAGCACCTCTTCGCGGCTGATGGAGCCCAACGAGTAGTCCGAGTAGCGAAAGCCCCCTTGATGGGGGAAGAGGAAGACGGTGACCGCAATGATCACAACCAGTAAACTGAGCGGAAGAGTGGGATAAAGCTTAACCGAACGCTTTTTCTTTCCCTTGCCCTGCTCAGGATTCGTCTGTGGGTCTTTCTCGCCGTTCTCGTTCATAAGCCTGAACGATCTCCTTGACCAGGTTGTGACGGACCACATCACGGTGATCGAGGTTCACAAAGCGTATCCCTTTGATCCCCCGCAGGATCACCATTGCCTCCGCCAGGCCGCTGGCGGTCTTGTCGACCAGGTCGATCTGGGTTAGATCGCCAGTCACAATCGCCCTGGACCGTGCCCCAAGACGAGTGAGGAACATTTTTAGCTGTTCCCCCGTCGTATTCTGCGCCTCGTCCAGAAGCACGTAGGCGTTGTTCAAGGTACGGCCTCGCATGTAGGCGAGGGGGGCGATCTCTATTCTTCCCTGGTCCATGAACCTCCGGAGCTTCTCCGGAGTCAACATGTCCATCAGGGCATCATAAATCGGTCGAAAATAAGGCTCTACCTTGTCTTTCAGGTCACCAGGGAGATAGCCAAGGTGCTCCCCTGCCTCCACAGCGGGCCGGACAAGGATCATCCTGTCCACAAGGTCGTCAAGCAGGGCACGCACAGCAACCGCCACCGCAAGGAAGGTTTTCCCAGTCCCCGCCGGTCCAACGGCAAAGACCAGATCCGCTTCACGCGTCGACTGGATGTAGTCTTCCTGGTTCTCGCTACGGGTTTTTATCGTGAAGCCAGGCCGTTCGAAAACGACCAATCCTTCGCCCGAATCATTCTTGCCAGACCCACGATCCGCTGCAGAAAAACCCGCGAGTGTCAGCGCCGCATCAAGGCCGGAGTCATCGAGGTGGTGTCGTTTCGCCATTCCCTCAAGGTCACGGAATAAGGCTTTGAGCTTCACTTTTTCCTCGTCCGGACCCTCCACGAATAACTGATTACCGCGCAGGACAATCTGCGAAGCAACCATCGACGATATTCTGCGTAGCAGTACGTCTTGCGGGCCAACAATCCGTGGGACAAGCCCCGGATCGAGTTTGATGGTGTATTCGATCTTCAACTCATCTCTTCAGTAAAGAAAACGGTCCCTCGCCCCATGATGGGGCGAGGGGCCGCTATAGAAGTTCATCCAGAAAGAGTGTTGCAGCCACATGATGCCGCAACATCATCCCTACCATACCAGGGTCAACGCCCAGGTGTGGTGAGAATCATCTCCGGTACGATATAGCCAGGATCTTCAACGAGATCCTTGTTGGCTTCGTACAGCTTCCGCCACTGGAAAGGATCGTTGTACAAGGACTCCGCGATACCGTACAGGTGGTCACCCCGCTGTACGAGATACTGGGAGTTCTTGTCGATATCCAGCGGAATGCTGAAGTTCTGGTCCGGGAAGATGAGATCAGGATTGTCAATCTGCTCACGGTTGACGGAGTAGATACGCATCCACTTCATCCCGTCGCCGTAATGATCCTTCATCTTCGCAATCTTCCAGAGGTAGTCGCCACGAACCACGGTGTAATTGATCACACGCGGTTTCGCCATCCGGGCCTTGATCGAATCAAGCTGCGCGGCCAGACGATCCAGCACATCCTTGTACTGGCTCAGCAATGCCGCCGGGTGCCCGGCAAGCTTCCCATGCATTTCGTACAGCATGTCAAGCTTGGCACTCTGCTGGTAGATCTCTTCCGGTGTCAAGCGGCCAAAGTTGGCGATGTCACCTGAAAGCATGTCCAGCTTGCCCGAGTACTCTTCAAGGTCAGCCTTGGTCAGACCGAGCATGTCATAGATCGACTGCCAGACAGCGGCAATCTGATCGTCGAGTCCTTTGATCCTCTGCTTGAGAGCATCAATCTCGCCCTGCAGAGTGGCGATCTGGGTCTGGGCAGCTTGCTCACGCTGGGCCCATCGATCGAGATCAGCCTGGTACTCTTCGAAGGTCATCTTGTCCTGGGCGGCTGCCGGAGCTGCCATAAAGAACGAAAACATGAGGGCAGCAGCCAAGCCAAGGACGATTCCAGTCCTTTTCATCACTTGTCTCCCTTCATGTTGTCCTTCATCTTCTTCTCATCCTTGGCGCCCATCATGGCATCGTCACCCTGCATCATCTCCATCTTCTGCTGCTTGCGCTCGGTGACCGCTACCTTTTCAGCCTCAACCTTCTGCAGTTCGGCTTCTTTTTGCGCCACGGTTTTTTCGAGATCGGACTTTTCCGCCTTCAACTGCTCGACCTTCTTTTCAGCTGAAAGAGCCGCCTGTTTCTGGCGCTCAAGATTCTGAAGGTCTTCCTCACTGGCATACTTGGTACATCCCGACCCAAGTGCCACCAGCAGGAGGGCAGCTGTGAGAACCATCAAGGTTCTCCGCATACCTGGACGTTTCATCCTAATCCTCGCCGTTTGGGCACGTATCAAAAACCCGTTTTCCTATGTACGGTCCCCGCTTCCAGCTGTTTCCCTCTGAGAAGTCGGGACCCCGCAGTTTTTTACTATCGACCGAAAAATACTTCACATGCGTTTCAATGTCAAGGCAATCTTCTCATTGATCAATCCATTTGAGAAGGTAACATCGGGCATCTTCCGGTTATTTGGAGATTCGAAGACGCAAATCATCCAATTGACCACTATCCACCTCGCCCGGCGCACCCTCGAACAGGGCAACAGCCGCTGTTGTTTTCGGAAATGCGATAACATCGCGGATAGAATCTTTACCTGTTATCTGCATCACCAATCGATCAAATCCAAAGGCAATACCACCGTGAGGTGGAGCCCCATATTGCAATGCTTCCAGCAGGAAACTGAATCGTTTTCGTGCCGTCTCTGCATCTAAGCCGATGATCTCAAAGAGACGCGCTTGCATCTCGCGATCGTGAATACGAATACTTCCCCCGGCCACTTCTTCGCCGTTCCAAACAAGGTCATATGCCTGACTTGCAATCTTGGCTGGGTCTTTATCTACCCACTCGTTCCAGGAGTCAAGCTCCGGTGCCGTGAAGGGATGATGGAGCGGCTCGTAGCGCTTCTCCTCCTCGTTGTAGTCTACCAACGGGAACTGGGTTACCCAGAGGAGCTCATGACGATTCGGATCAATCCAACCAAATTCACGACCCAGCGCAAGGCGAAGCATGCCCATCACCTGGAAAACTCGGGGCGCTTTGCCGACTGCGACAAAGGCGAGATCATCCTCAAGGTTGAGGTCGAGAGCATCCGACGCCTTCGCCAGCGCCTCCGGAGCCACAAACTTTCCGAGCGGCCCGGTCCACGATCCCTCCTCGCCGGTTCGCATTGGCATCAGGCCACCCAGGCCACGCTCCTTCACAAACTCTTCCCACAAACTCACCTGCTTACGGGAAGCCGATTTGAAGCCCGGGACACGCAGGCCGACCGCAAACCCACCATCTTCAACGGTTTTGTCAATCACAGCGAATCCATGACCCTTGAGAAGATCAGACAAATCGACCAATTCGTACGGAATCCGCAAATCCGGTTTATCGCTTCCAAATCGACGGATCGCATCAGCATAACTGAGCTCCGGTACCTCCGCCGGGAAATCGACATGCATGATCTCTTCGAAGAGGCCCCTCATGTAGCGCTCCACAACGTCCATGATGTCCTGACGGTGCGGGAAGGCCATTTCAACGTCAATCTGGGTAAATTCAGGCTGACGATTCGCGCGGAAGTCCTCATCACGGAAGCAGCGAACAATCTGAAAATATCGATCATACCCCGAAATCATCAGGATTTGCTTGTAGGTCTGCGGCGATTGTGGCAGCGCATACCAGTTTCCGGGATGGATACGGCTCGGGACAATAAAGTCGCGTGCACCTTCGGGGGTGGACCTGGTCAGGAATGGCGTTTCGATCTCGAGAAACTTCTCTCCCGAGAAGAATTGGCGTGTGTACTGCAGCAACTCATGCCGCTTGATCAGGCTAGCCTGCATCACATCACGGCGCAGGTCGAGGAAACGCCAGCGAAGCCGATGCTCCTCGCTTGGCTCAAACTCATCCTCCGGCTGGAGCGGTGGAGTTTCGCAGGAAGCGAGTACCTCGAGGGTATCTGCTGCCACTTCGATCTCGCCGGTCGGCATATTCCTGTTGATCATGTCGTCCGGACGGGACCGTACTTCACCCTCAAATCGAACCACCCATTCTGAGCGCAACTCCTTGGCTTTCGCCGCGAGTTCAGCGTTGTCCGCCGGATCGAAAACGACCTGTGTACGGCCATAACGGTCACGTACAGTAATAAAAATCAAGCCGCCCAGGTCTCGAACACGCGCCACCCAGCCTGCCAATGTGGTCCGCTGGCCTTTGTGTTCGCCTCGTAATTCTCCGCATGTATGGGTCCGGTACACAGACGCCTCCCTACCTGAAGTCAACACCTTCCCGTCACGTGCCGAGCAGCGATCCGGCAGCCCGGAATATACGCAACATGCCGTGGACCTGCTGAGTTCAGCTCTGCCCCTTGAGTCAGCGAGAGCGTGCTCTCCACTGGTATTGAATCAACCTCCAGACGCCAGAATGCTAGCGGGCCTCTGTACCAGAGTGTATATTGCGTGTAATCAGGACGAGCCGGCGAATGATTATCCCGCAAAATCAGGAGCCCATTATGGAACGAACGTTAGTGTTTGTTGCCCTAATGATTTTATTGAGTTTTATGGCAGTCGCTATCATCGCAGCCAAGTTCATGCCCCGCACGAATCATCACCTCCGATTCGGCAGCCTCTTTTTCGACAGTTTCGCCGATGCTGTCTTTCTCACCTGGCTTGTGTGGATTATTGGGCGTGCTCTGCGTGTGAGCTGGCTGAGTTGGTGGTACGATCATCCCTGGATCATCCTAAGCACCTTCTTGATGGCGATGCTCTTGATCCCGCTGAACCGAATTCTGGTGCGTCACAAACTCGCCAAACAGGATGAGAAGCAGCAGGCCTTGACCCAGGGCTGAAATGCTCTACCCCGTCTGGTGAGACTCGGTCAGGGAGAACTCTGCCCTCCTGCTGGCAGCTCCCCAATCTGCCAAGCCTTTCCTGTCAATCTGGTTT
This sequence comes from bacterium, assembly GCA_020444265.1. GTDB lineage: Bacteria > Electryoneota > Electryoneia > Electryoneales > Electryoneaceae > JAHLLH01. The sequence continues at coordinate 69,210 of JAHLLH010000004.1, read as the reverse complement.
CCGGATAAAGACACCGGACAGTTTACCATGGTCATCCAGGGACAAGGTGCTGTGGTTTAAACGTGTTTCAGGGAGAGAAAGCTGGGAAAGCACCAGGAAGTTGTTGAGATATAATCAGATTGGTTAGTCGTCCGCTCCTCCGAACAGCAGAGGAAACTCAAGAGTCACACTGGTTCCTTCAGCTGGATCGAACTGCCACCCGAGGAGCTGTTGCTCCAAGCAGGCTTCCACCCTGCGTCCCAGGCTGGGATTGGACCAACGGGAGGATCGGAACTGTACTCGTTCCACGCTACCCATTGCGGCCACAGTCACCCTCGCGACCAATTGTCCCTGCAGGGATGGGTCCCGTCTCCGCTGCACCAGAAAACAGCCACGCAGGCTTTCAAGCTGCACCGCAATCGCACTACGCAGCACCTCGATTCTTCTGGCACTGTCGGGCGACGCACGTCCCCGCAGCACCGGTAGAGCATCGAGACGGACCTCCGCACCAGCAAGGTTGAGTGAATCAAGCTGAACCTCGAGGTTCGCTCTCGGGGTGGCGACCTCATCACGTATCAGCCCAACCGCTTTTAACTCATCAAGCTCAGAAACATCGGGACGAACCGCGATCTGCTCCTTGCTACGTGCTTCAATCCCTTCCAGGCTGCCACCGATCAACCCGAGGGCGCCCTCCCCCTGTTGCAGACCATATCCCGGACGAATCGCCCCTGCGGCTGTAAACAGTGCAGTGGAACGGATCTTTTTGAGGCGGGATTCTCGTCGCTGCGAACGAGTCAGTGCTTCCCGTTGCCTGCGTTGTTCTCGTTCCACCAGGGTCTCACGGGCGGGTGGTAACGTTGGCCCTTCCTCCACCTCTTCGTCCATCGTCTGGCCGCTTGGTGTTTCGACAGTCGTTGTCGGGGAAGGCACAATCACCTCCGGGGCACGGTAGATGACTCGCAGGTATTTCTCCCGTTCCGCTTGACTCAATTCTGCAGGCGGCAAACTGCGCAGATGCATCACTACAGGGATCAGCATCGCACCCAACAACAGGAGCAGGAAGAGGAAGGTGCCGTCCGACTCCTGGATAGGGTGCGCATTAAAACGCTTTGGGAAACGGGAGATCGCTTGACTCACGGCCCGCCCCCAGCGTCGGTTTCCACCACAAATTCGAGGATGTCATAGCCGGATGTCGAAGAGGCATTGATCAAGCGTAGAATCCAGGCATAGGGAATATCTTTTTCCGCCTGGATCGTCATTTCGCGTGATAACCCCGCTTTCCCGAGAGATGACTCCAGTTGACGCCGTTCTTTCAGAAAAACCTCGAGAGAGGGCAGGGTAACCTCTTTTTCTGAACGGAATTCGGAGACCGGGGCAATACGATACTCCGCTCGCCGGGCAACATTCAGATCAACGAACCCCTCGACGTCCTCATATAGGCCAGAGCTGGTCAACACCAGCGAAAGGGTCTTTCGAGGGGATTTGTCCGCAGTAGAAACAGGCAGGTTGGCGACAGAGGGATGCATCAGCGCGCCTGTAACCGCATAGGTCTTGAGCAGGAATAGCAGGATGATGACCATGATGTCCATCATCGAGGTGAGCATCAGGCCTGCAGGCTGAGTGGTTTTCAGACGACGTCGTTTGGAAGGTGCAAAGGCCATCCGCTACTCCTACTGAATCTGCCCGAGGCGTGGAATGGGAAAGAGCGGGTGCACCACGCCCTCTTCATCCATCCATGAGCGGGCCGCATCTATCACACGGACCACTTCCTGGAAGGGTGTTCCGCCACGCGCCGCGATAGAAACCACCTCCGCATCGACATACTCCCAGATCGGTCGACGGTACGAGGTCCCTGTGACCGGGTCCACCTCCGACACCGTGTCAATCGCCACCCCGACACGATTCTGATGAAGCCTCTTCAGGTGGTCCTGCAATTCCTGGATGTTGTAATCGCCCCCCTTTTTTCCGATAAAACGATAGTCCTTCCCCGAAGTCGCCCCAAAAAGCGACACTTCATACCCTCGCGGCAGCACATTGACCACGAGATCCAGCCGTTTCTCCTCAGATGTACCGCTATCTGCGGCAACTTCACTGGGAGGTGGTTGGTACTCGAGCAACGAAACTTGCACGAATTGGGCCACGGCGAGCAGCATCGGGATCAACACCACCATCAGGTTCATGATCGGGGTGATGTTGAGCTCCGGCTCAATCGTGACCACCTTTCGTTTGCGTGAGGGACGGTACGCCATGATCAGGCACCACCGGTCAACAGATGGATCAGTTTGACCGCGTGCTCATCGATTTCCTCGATGATCTGGTTGGTCTTCTGGGTGATCAATGAATGGGCGAGGATTGCCGGGATGGCGACCATCAGGCCAGAGAGGGTGGTCATCATCGCGACCGAGATGCCCTGCGCCAATTCGCCAGTACCCGCTCCCGCCCCACCTGCAGCACGGAATGAGATGATCAACCCGAAAATGGTTCCCATCAGCCCCGTCAGGGTTGCGACATTTCCGATGGTCGCCAGGTAGGGGGTGCGTCGCTGCAACTCAGGAATGATCTCGAGGGTCGCCTCGTCCACTGCGTTCTGCACAGCTCGGTAGTCAATCAGCTCGTGACGTTGTGCTTCCTGCAGACCGGCCATCACGACTCGCGGCAGGGCACGTTGGCCTGCCGCACGACATAAACCGATAGCCTTCTTAAAATCGCCGGCCTGAACCATTTTGCGAATTTCGACCATGAAACGGCGGGCATTCACATTTGCCCGAATCCAGACCACAATGAACCGCTCGATCGCCAGCGCTGCCATCCAGATAAACATGACCAACAGCGCCCACATGAAGAGATAGCCGGGTGAATCAGCTTGAAAGGAACGGAAGAACTCGTTGAGCATGATATCCTCGTTCTGACCTCAGGTCAGTTGTTGGGTTCCAAACTTGGGCCTTCCTCTGAAGAGGGTGAGAGGAGCTCTTCAAGAGGAGGAAGATCAATTGGTTGAAACGGATCTATCCGACGGAAGGATTCGGGTCGCAGCGTATCCAGCAAGACGGTTCCGTGCAAGGTGTGCGGCGTGGCCAGCTGGTCGGGGAATCGTTCGTGCAACCTGGTAATTGCAATGGGCGACACTTCCTTTGCCTCGACTCGTACTACATCGAGCCGCAGCACGGGATCAGAGCTGACAGCATCCTGGGCAAACGCAATTCCGCTAACGAGGAGCATGATCATGGTGAAAACAGGGATGCGCTTCATTCCCGTCCTCCATAGCTGCTGCCTGTCCGAATCTCCATCCCCGGTTTTGGTTCCGGGATGGTCGTGTAAATGATACGGGCCATCATCGCCACCGGTCGATCATCTTCCAGTAATATTCGAACACTGTTGTGCCCTGAACTCAGTTGGGTACGAAGCTCCCATACATCGGGAACCCCGGTCAAATCTGGAGAATGGAGGGATTCGGCAACATAGGAACCATTGACAAAGACCTCGTAGCGACAGGATGCTGTGATCTCCAGAGTTGCCGCGACAACCAACCCCTCAAGATCGAGTGACGTTTCAGCAACCAACGTATCGCCCGGGAAGCTGGCCTGAATCATCTTTGGTACTGGGACGCCCGGATTAGGCTCCTGCCAGCGCCCCTGCTCGATCCCGACACGGTCCAGCACACCCTTGCCATCCACTGTGAAATACCAGCTCTTGTCGCTCAGAACAACCGTTCTGCCATGTGGCAAGTCAAACAGGTCGGCATACCCCGCCGGGTCATGGATCACCAGTTCTCGTGCGAGTCGGTGCACATGTTCATTGTTCGCGTAGCTCTCCAGCTTGATCAACACCCAGATGGATTCCAGCACTCGAATGGCACCGTCATTCCACGCTCGTTTCTGGTCACGAAGTAAAGCCTGACCAATATTCATCGCTTTAGTGGGACTCTTCCCAGCCCTGCTCTCAAGGTCAATCAGTTCCCGTGCGCACCTTTCAGCCGCGCGATCGAAGCGATCCGCAATCCACAGCAGATTCGATACACGATCAAGAATCAGGGAATCAACCGCTGCCAAATGACCGAGGCTATCGTAGACCTGGGCCAGCAATAGGGTTCCCTCGTCCACAGTCGAAACGATCGCATCCTGCAAATCATTCAGGAAGTCCGCTCGTTGCTGCATTGCTTTCAGCACACCTGGCGCTTTCCGTCCAGGCGAAAGCACATCAGCGATCAAAGCATTTTGTCGAGGAGCGAGGAAGTTGTCGAGACGATCCAGGGCAACCGAATCGGCATAGAGTGCCGGGAGACGGTTGACCAGGGAGCGGTGATAAAAAGGTTCAGGTCCGTGGTTCGCAGATTCCCCAAGCAAGCTGGTAGCAATCGCAAGACGAGGGCCGATGATCGTACGCATGCTTTCGAGTTGGACAAGAAGGGACTCCAACGGATCCCCCTCTACCCTCGACGAGATCCGGTGGTACCCGTACGCCGCATCCAGCACACGATGTGCCATGACAGCCCGCAGCGAATCCTCCCATACTGTCAGCATAGATCCGGCTGACTTGCCGACGGGGAGGTATTCACCCAACAGGCGCAAACCGAAGGGGTCCGCCTCGGGCTGCTCGACGCGTGAGTTTCGTGCCAGCTGCTGGTGCTGCCTATCCAACTCCTCCAACTGACGACGTGCTGAGGTAATGTGTTCCAACGCCTCGCTGTGTAGTACAAAGGAACGTTCGAGTGCCGCTTCGTACCCAGCAACCGCCTCCACCCCTCCCGGCTGACTGGGATTAAACCCGGTACTATTAACCAGGGATTGCCCCTCTGCAATCAGCAGACAGGCTAAATGAGCCCGAGCAAGTACACCAGCAGTAGAAGGTAAGTTTCCGTACGACCTGTATGATTCGTACAATTTGTTAATATTTTCCAGTTGGTTGTTTATTGTAGCTTTTTCAAGCAATTGTCCTCTTGGCTTCCATGATATTTGTGCGGCAGCGTCCATGTCAATCAGCGCAACTCGAGCTGCATCTGCAAATGCAGGCAGGCCGGGAGTGGAGGATTTTTCGAGCGCCTGCTGGAGCTCGATGGCATGCTGGAACGGGGCGGGATCATCTCCGAGCATCCCGAGTCGATACCATGCGACGATGGTCTGCGCACTGTCTGGATAATGATTGACGAGGAACTGCGCGCTTGTGGAAATCGCAGGGCCACGCTCTTGCGTCGCGGCCAGTTCAAGGCAACGCACCGCATTACTATAAGCCGTGGATTTCTCCGGAAAGAGGCGCAGCAAGGTCAAACGGTTACGGAGCTCGTTGTAAGGCATTCCAGCGACACGATAATTCTCCGCTGCGTTCGCCAGGAAAGTGGCGGCATGGGTAGAAGTTGAATCGGAACGGTAGGCATCTTCAAATGCGCGGGCTATCTCTTCCGGTCCTGCTTCATCGGGCGATCCAAGCAGCTCACCCCCTTTGAGCTGCCCGAGGGTCAGCGCCAGGTTAAAGGATGCACTGGCAGCCGACGGACTGTCGGGATACCAATCCACCAGTTCCTGGAAAAAGCCACGGGCCTCTTCCTTGCGTCCCGTTTCCGCTGCCAGCAGACCTGCCTGGTAGAGCAGAGTGGGCGCAAGCTCGCTCCCTTTCCCTACCTCGGCACCTCGTCGATAGAGCTGTAGTGCCTTGTCCACATTGCCTGCCTGTGCATGGGGCATCGCCAACTCGTAGCTGGCTTGCGCATAGGCACCCGCGGCCACCTCCCTCAGCTTCCTTCCGGGCGACTCTGCCAGCAGTCCGAGTGCACGTCTCGAGACCGCTTCGTAATACTTCCCTGCGAGTTTCCGCTTGAACCAAAGCTTGTTCGCGTTTAAAGCAGAATCGCTGCCGGGGAATCGAACTGCAATTGTATCCAGCAATGCATCCGAGCTGCCACCGCTGGTGCTGGCGGCGGCATGGAGCAGCAGGGAGGGTGTCCTGGCGTCATCCGGGAAACGATCTGCCAACAGGAGCGCGATATGAGTCAATTCCGCAGGGTTCAGAGGCGTCGGATTCTCGCCCTTTTGTTTGCCAAGCGCATCGTAGAGCAGAGCAAACGCTCGCTGCATTGATGGTCTGGCAACCTCGCTGGAGGGATAGCTCAGTGCGATGGTCCGGTAGTAGGCCAACAGGGTCTTCGAGCTCGTGCTGCTCCCCGCGAACCGTTCAAGGGTTGCCGCACGCAGGAAAAGAGCTCGTGCAATTCGTTCCTGCGGCTTCCCCATCCTCGCCATCAGATCCGTCGCCCTGTTCAAGTGACCAACCCAGCTGCTGTCGCCTCCTTTGGACACCTCCGATGCGGCCAGGCTGACCGCCTCGACCAAACGTTGCACCAACAGCGAATCCAGTTCCGGGCTGGTACGGTCCAGCTCACGGCTTTGGTTTGCCAGTTCAAGCCTCCGCTCGAAAGCCTCGAGCGGGTTCCCGTCTTCCTTGTCCTCAAGTCGGACTCGGGTCAGATCGAGCCGGAGGTGATATTCCTCGCCCCTGAAATCGGTCCGGCAGATTTGGAAGGCCCGTGTTGCAGCCTTTTCGTCCCCCAGCTCAGACAGGTAGAGATCGCCCAGCTTCAAGTAGAACTCGAATCCATACTCCGGAACTCGTTTCCATTTCCTGCGGAAGAACTCCTCTGCCAGCGCGAAGCCAGCGTCTGCATTTTCGACAAAGGGCGGTGCAAAAGCACCGGCAAGCTCACGGATCAACTCCTGCCGTAAACGCTGTTCGTCCCTCATCTCCCCTATCATCAGCGCCTGATCAAACGCACGAATGGCCCGTTCGCGATCGACATCATGGAGACGCAGTGCACACCAGCCGGTCAGATACAAGGTTTCGTTTCGGAAGGGATTGTCCGGACGGTAGAGTGCAGATTCTAGATCGAGCAGAGCGTCGTCATACTGGGGTCGTTTCTCTGACATCCACGCTTCCGCCGCAAGCAGATCAGCATGGGCGAGAACTGCCGATGCAGGGTAACGTGCGCGTATCGTGTCAACAGTGGCTCGTACCCGCTGAAGCCGTTGATGATCTCCCGCAACAAGGTCCATCGCTGCGAGACGGTCCAGCGCCAATGCCTTCAGCTCACTCGGCACAGAGAGTGTATCGATCGCCCGGTAGCAGGATATCGCGCGACCCAATAAATCACCATCCACGGTGTTGGCGGCGTTTCGATAAAGGTCCCCACACCAGAGCAACCCCTGTGCTGCGGCCTCGAACGAGGCGGGTTGGCCACTATTCAACAAGAGTTTGACACGATGTTCAATTGCTTCTGCCTGTTGCACAGATTCACGACCCGGCACCGACTTCGGGTTAAATTGATAGCGATTGTCATCAAATAAAAGCGTAGTTCGAAGCACCAGCCTGAGACGGGTCAGTGGTTCCCGCCACCGCTCCGCCTTGAAACGTTCCTCAACCGCATCGTCCTGTTGATCTCGAATCAGACGGGCGGTCTTGAGACGGTCCACCCATTTCCAGTCGTCTTCAGGCGGAGCAGGTATCCATTGCTCGATGCGATGCGCCAGTTGATCGATTGAGCGCAAAAGCTCACGCAACTGAGCTTCACGAACTGACTCATCCTCGAGTTGTTCCTCTTCAAACGGATGCAAGGTGAGATGAGGGGATAGACCGTCGAATCTCAAGCCGGACGGAGCATGATTCGCGGCAGCGAGTACACTTGCTGTCTGTACTTTCCCACTGATCCGTTCCAGACGATGCAGCTCGGCGATATCCCCGTTCGCTCCATTGATCACCACATCATCGTGCATCGCGTCCAATGATGCCAGCAACCCCTCAGCCGTTTCGAGATTGTTCAGGGCGGCAAGGAAGTGATCGAGCTGATTGAGTTGCTCAAGCCGTTCCGCGAGATGGTCCCTGTCACCCCCCGCAAGATCAAACAAGACAGCAGCTTCATAACCGGATGGGGTTTCGCCCTGCTGATCGGCAACTGATTCGGCCCAATCGCGAACCGCGGCGAGATTGCCGCGATTCAGCGCGACCCAACCGGCCTTGAGTGTAGCTTGTGCGTGATAGCGGCTGTGGCGATCCACCCGTTGCCAACTGTCCACTGCTCGCTGCAGCTCGCCAGCCTCGGCCAGCAGATCGCCCAATGCGATCAGAACCTGCGCATACTGGTCGCGCGCCTCATCATTGTAGAGGTTTGGCATCTGATTAGCGATGGCTTCGAGGGCTGCTCGCGCATTGCCTGTTCTGCCTTCTTGCCGGTATTGTTTTGCCAGCAACAGTGCGGCGGTAGGCCCTTGTGAGGATTCCAATGGCACACGTTCCAGCCAGGCGATTGATTCTTCGCAGTGATCGTACCCGAAGGTCCGAACGCCATTCTCCAAGTGGACATCCGGCGAATTGCGCAGCAGGCTGTCACCTGGGAGAGTCAAACTATTCATCGAAGCGGGCGGAACGCCCCACGGCGCTTCTTCAGGGTGCACATCTCCGGACAGACGTCCCGTATAGGAGCCAAACGCGTAAAACGTCTCCGAACCACCCCACTGGGAAGCCTTGACCAATCTTGTCAGGTGAATTGCCCGGCGATACTCGCGTTCCTCAACAGCTTTGCCAGCCGACTTAAGCAGCTCTTCATGCCATTTCTTCTGCTTGGGACTGCCGTGAAGAAGCTGAAGCTTTGAAACAATCTCCTCTTCCAGCCGAAAACCACACCACTCCAGGTAACGCAGATGCTGTATGAGGGGTCCGTTGACCCCGGAGAAGCTGATCTCCGGATGACTGCGTCTGCTGTCCACCGATTTCCGGTGCTGAAGATTGCCAATCAGTAGACGACGGTAGGGTTTAGTGGCAAAGGGTGCCAGATCGATCTCCACACGTGCTCGCATCAGGCTGTCACGGTTCTCGATCTCGAGGAAGGTTCGTACGCTGTCGAGGCTTCCCTCCGGGAAGGTGTGTGCCTGCTCCGGGTGTGACTTTCGCATCTCCTTGCGCAGATCCCTTAGCACATCCAGCAAATCGCCGACCAGGTGCTGCTGTTCTCGGAACCGTTTCTCGAGACGGAGGGAGTCGGTCTGCTCAAGAGAACGTCGCTCTTTAAACGCGAGAGCCCGCTGATTATCCACGGAGAGACCAGATGGGAAAACGACCTCATAGAAGGCGGTTCCATCCTGGACGCGGGCAGGATCAGGGGCGAGTAGAAGAAGTCTGTCGGTGGAAGCGTGAAGCAGCAGAGGCATGCCGACAAGCAGGACCAGCAACGCGCACAGCATGCGAGCAGTCCCCCAGCCTTGTCGATACGGTCCCAGATGGTTCACACAGCTCTCCCGGTTGCTGCCCTCCTCCCGGATTTACGCAGAGGATGGCAAGGTATGGGGGGAAGCTACATCTCCGTTTCTCTCCCCGTCAAGCAAACCCCACAGAAGCGTGCGTTCTTCGGGGGGATAAGGAACCGGGATGGTTCCGGTTGGGGCGGAGGTTCAGGTGACGTATATTCGACCGAGTGACCAACCCGACCACCAAGGAACATCGCATGAGCAGGCTTACGATTGCGCCATCCCTCGAACTCGACCCAGCAGGTCATCCCCTGCTGATCGCAGGCCCCTGTGTCCTCCAGACCCGTGACCTCGCGCTGCAGATTGCTGAGACCATTGCCTCCATCTGCCGTCCCTACAACGTGCCTTACATCTTCAAGGCCTCGTTCGACAAAGCGAACCGCACCTCGGGCGGATCGAAACGAGGACCTGGGCTGGATGAAGGGTTGCGCATCCTTGAGGATGTCAAGACGACGGTCGGCGTGCCGGTGGTAACCGATGTGCATGAACGTGAGCAGGTGAAGGCCGCGGCGGAAGTGGTGGATGTGCTTCAGATTCCCGCCTTCCTCTGCCGTCAGACTGATCTGCTGATTGAAGCGGGCAGAACGGGCAAAACGGTTAACGTGAAAAAAGGACAGTTTCTCGCGCCAGAGGACATGCGATTCGCCATCGAGAAGGTGAAGCTGGGTGGGGATGTGCCCGTGCTGCTGACAGAACGGGGAGCGACCTTCGGGTATCGTGACCTCGTCGTCGACATGCGTTCCCTCGCGATCATGCGTCGCCACGCACCCGTCATCTTCGACGGCACTCATGCGGTTCAATCCCCTGGTGGTGCTGGTGGCAAGAGCGGTGGAAATCGAGACTGGGTTCCCCTGCTGGTACGTGCCGCAGTAGCTGCTGGGGTCGATGGTCTCTTCCTCGAAGTGCATCCCGATCCAGATAGCAGCCCCTCGGACGGTCCCAACATGATCACTCCCGAGATTCTCGAGGAAAATCTGCCGCAATGGCTGGAGTTACACAGCATCGCACGGGACGGCGCGAAGTGAGTGAATCGAGCACCATGCAGGGTCGAACCATTGCCATCACCGGCGTGCTGGGCGGATTGGGCCACAGCCTCGCGGAACGTTTTCTGAGCGAAGGAGCGACCCTGGTCGGCATCGACAATGGCGATCCCGGGGCCTCCTCCCCGTTGCACACCGCCTGGCAGCTTGACCGCTTGAAGCAGCACGAAAGCTTCATCTTCCTTCCACTCGACATAAGAAGCATCGAACGGGAGGACCTACTTGTAGCTGGCAAACCGGTTGATTTGCTGATCAACTGCGCGGCCGTGCCGCCCTCCAGGCGTGCCCCAACTCCCCAGACGCTGATCGAGGAGGTTCATCAACTTGCCATCCTGCGCCTGATTGATCTCGCGACAACATCAGGTGTCAGCCAAATCCTGCTGCCCAACTACCTGCCGATGCAGCCAGATGATCCCCGTGAGCAGGACGAGGAGTGGCGCTGGTTGATCGAAGCTGAGGCGGAAGTAAGACAGGTTGTGGCAGACAAAGAATCTGTCCACGCCATCCCTCTGCCTTCGCTGGTCGGGTTCGGACAATCACTGCGAACCACACCGGTGGTTCACTACCTGCAGGCCCTCGCACGGTTGCCACTATCGCTGCCCGATCAGACGGTACCTGTCGCTGTCGCATCGCAAGAAGAATGTGTTACTCAGCTCCATCATTTGTTCGTTTCGGATAATTCTAACAAATCGTACAATCTTCTTGATACGCTTACTATTTCTTCGATTCCATTAAGCGACCTCCTCAACCCATTGCTGAAGGAAGCTGAACTGGAGGTCGAGTTCACATCCGACCCCGCCCCAGCCTGGGGGGCTTATCTGCCCAAGCGTGTCGATACTACCCTCAGCGAAAACCTGGTCGATCGAGTTACCGAGTGGTTGGGGCTCTTGCCCCATGTCCCCCCAGCGGATTGGCCAGATGTTCCAGCTCGAGAGCGACGCATCATGCGATCCAGGAGGAGACGAGCCAAGCGGAACAGAACCAGTGGGAATGAGTGATGCCGTTTCCTGCTGACATCGAGTGGCTGTTTGTTGATGTGGGTGGGGTCCTGCTGGATGACCGTCCCCTGCTGGATGCGCTCTACCGTTTCTTTGCGGATTGGTTCCAAGACCATGGCGAGGACATTTCCCATCAGGACTTTCTCGCGACAAGGAACCGGCTGGAAGCAGAGGGACAGCCGCAGGTCTACAAACGTGTGCTGGAATACCACGCCCCCTCGCTTGAAGCAGCTAATGAAGCACTGACCGATTTCCGCACCTGGCTGGAGCCCCGTCAATTTGAGCTTAACCCCTTGCTACCAGGAGTCAAGCAGGCACTCGATCAGTTGCAGCCCAATTTTCACCTCGCCCTGGCCGCCAACCAGGGTGCGTACATCCATGACCTGCTGGCCAGACACGGCATTCGTGACTATTTCGAGCAAGCTTTCATCGCGGGGGAGCTGGGTATTTCCAAACCTGATGCGCGTTTTTTTCAGGCAATGCTTAAGGATACCGGGGTTGCTCCAGACCGAGCGGTGATGATCGGTGATTCGATCCCGAATGACATTCATCCAGCACTTCAAGCCGGCATGCATGCCATCCATGTGGACCGAACAATCCTAGCCCCAGCGATAAAACTCAACAGCACTGGTTTCATGGTGGCCAAGTCGTTCGCCGACACACCTGAACTGTTCGTACAGGAACCTTACCAGCGTTTCTAAGTATTGGAAATAATCCCTCTGCTCCGAGACAAATCCCATGGATGTTGACAGTCCCCAGCCCTATATTCAGGCAGAATACCGCTTGGCTTTTAAGAGACCATTCAGATTGCCATGCAGGTAGCAGCAGGGGTCAGGGAGCCTGGACGAAATGATCGACCATAAACACGATGACCTTATCCTTCTTGTGGATGATGACCCGACGATTCTCGGGACCTCCCGTATGATGCTCGAGGCGCTCGGTTTTCCTGTCATCGCAGCAAGCTCCAGCCGTGAAGCTCTCGAAGCCATCAAGGAAGATTCCAACCAGGTTCGCCTTGTCCTGACTGACCTTTCCATGCCCGACATGGATGGTCGTGAGCTTGCCGTCAAATTGCGTGAACTGAACTACACCGGACCCATCGCCGTAGTGTCCGGATATGCCCTCGATCTTGAGGAGCTCGGCAGCGAATTTGTCGGTGTCCTGATGAAACCGTTCCGATTGAACGAGCTTGCCAGCCGTGTCGAGGAGTACCTCGGACGGCCCTCCGCCTGAACGAAATCCCGATTCCAGTTTCAAGACCTTGCCCGTGAGCTCAACAGCGGGTAGATTACATCCAGCCGGAAGGTCCGGCCAGGACGCGATGCGACGTCCTTTTCCGTGGACGAACGGAGAGGAGGTGGTGCCCGTGGATAGTACCAGTACGAGCTTCAAGAGGTCGCACGCCTGACGTGCACATGCCAACGGCCGCTGCTTCAGCAGCGGCCGTTTTCTGCCTCCAGGGGTTGCCCAACTTGCTCGCAAGTCGAGTGTACTCACCAGAAAGAGAAGCGTCAGGTCTGAGGACCTGACACAACCTCATACGGACCTCGAACCTGACGCAACCACCCTGCACCACCAATACACCCTCGTCTATAGCCCAGGACCACCAGCTGTAGATGGCATCATCCCTGGGTTTTGCAACATGTCTTCGAGGGCGGCCTTGTGGCCGACATCACGGCGAGCATGTTCCGACAGGTACCATTTGTGTTCCAGCAGAGCGCAATAGAGTTCCGTCTCAGTGGAGCTACCTTCGACCACCTCGACCAGAGATGCTGCCAAAGGACGGAACACCTCGAGTTGCCAGTGGAAGGCAGCGGCGGAAAGGGATACACTGCGTCCCTGCTGATCGCTGAGAGCGATTCGGTGCTGCTGGACCTCGTTGATCAATTGACGTGCCTGCTCTTCTTCCGCATCGATCCCGGTCAGCGAGTGCAGCAAATCGCGGTGGTAGTGACGATCCGCAACAATCGGTCTGAAACGCAACCGTCCATCGGCCCCGGTCATCGCCACCTCGCGCACGGAAAAACCGAGATCGTTCAGGCGACGAATCCTCTGCTGGATACGCCATCCCTCTTCACGATCCAGCTCTTCCTCACGTGTAATTTCCTGCCAGAGTCCACGGTAACTCGAACGGATGTAGCGTCCCACTTCATCCAGTTCCGCCGGAGCGGTCATTCCCTTCATCGCCGCAAGATCGGCCAGCATCCCCGCGACATTCTCTTCCATGATGTCGAGGTCATGGGAACGCATGCCATCGGAGACCTGGTCCCGTACCTCGGCTGTTTCCGCATCGACCAGGTAGGCTTGGAGAGTGCCCGCATCTCGTCGGAAGAGGGTATTAGCCAGCGAACAGTCCCCCCAGAAAACACCAGCCAGATGAAGCTGCACCAGTAGCCCTGCCATTGCATCGAGTAAACCGGCACCCGTTTGCATCAGGTCTTGCCCGGCGAAAAGGGTCTGGTAAGGAAGCGAGCGTATGAGGTAGCGAGTGATCAGGATGCTGGTTGGGTTACCGTACGGATGGGTGTCCAGATGCCCCCAGGCGCGCACAACGGGTAGCCGTCTCTCCTCCATCTCGAGCAGGGAGGCGTATTCACGTGCTGCAATTTCAGGCGGCAGCTGTTTGATGGCGTAGAGGACGCCATCATAGTTGACAAAGACGACCTCATGACGGCTGATCCCGCGCGGAACTTGCTCGAGACGATCCACTCGTCCCTCCCACTCTTCAAGCGGTAGGTCCCAGGGTAGATCGAGAAAATCGGGGATCCCCTCTCGAAGCAGGGAGAACTCAAAGTGTGGTGCCGCCATGGCAACATCCTGTTTCACAGACTTGCTGAAATGTCTGGCAAATACCTCCTGCGGGAAAGGGCTTTTTCACAGGCAGGAGAGAAGATTGCGCCGTTGGCCAGTTCGGTTGACAACAAACACCCGGCCAGGGCTGGATACGTGCCGCAACCGCTGGATACGTGCCGCAACCGGGTATTGAAAATGCAAAAAGTGGACCGCTGGGATTGGAAAAAACCCCTCAGAGTTTCACCCAGCCAACTGAACCCTCTTCCTCAACCACTTGCCAGAAATTGTAGGTCCCCCCGGCACGATCTCCATCCTCGTTGAGCTCGAGCGAACCGGAGACCCCCTCCATGCTATCAGCAGCATCGAGAATAGCCGATCGAAGTTCAGAAAGATCATTGGGATTGGAAACCTCGGCTAGCGCTTCACCAATTAGCCTTGCAATATCATAGGCGATGAAGGAGTAGGTCCAGGGTTCGTCATCGGATACCGCCTCAAATCGCGCGACAAGCGAACTTAGAGATGCGCTTTCAGCGATTCCGAAGATAGGAGCGGTGTATTGAACCTGCGCCGCAAAAGTATTGATCTCGTCATCACCAATCATATACTGGTTTTGCACGAGCCCATCGCTACCATACCAGCGAATCTCTCCCACTTCCGGATACTCGTCACTCAAAACATTCGCCGTCCGGAAAAGCTCAACCCCCTCTTCGAGAGTTGACAGCTGAAGTGCCATCTGGTCCGCGCTGAAACCGGAGGCCGCAAGATCGGTAGAGACACTATCCAGTAGTTCGGTCATCTCGCTCGTCCGGGCACCATAGTACTGATGACGTGAAATCACCTGCCCACCAAGGCCAGTGAACGCATCCCCGATATAGCTGGACAACGCAACGCCCCAAATATCGTTTCGGTAGAGAGTTACGATCCCGCGAATCCCATCATCCCACATTTTCTGGGACAAAACGTTAGCCATCTGGCTGTCACTCGTGACAAAACGGAAAACGTTGTCGCCGGGCAGTGCAAGAGCTGGTGCGGTGCTACCAGGACTCAAAACCAGGATGCTATCAAGGACACTCGAAGTGGTCAGGGCCAGAATCTCATGGCTGGTCAAGGGCCCAACCACACAGTTGATCCCGCTGATTCTGTGCATGTATTCGGCGAGGCTGCGAGCATCTTCCCCTTCTGTCCTGGTGTCTCCCACGATAAGATTCATCCGAATTGGACTTCCTTGATTCGCCAGCATCGCGTTGGCATCATCAAGACCAAACTGAATGAAAGTTTGCAGTTGGGACGCATAGCGCTCGAGGTCTCCTGTGAGTGGAAGCATACCACCCAGATCAAACTGGACCAGATCGCCTTCATCCCTGGTGGGATTATCGTCCTCTTCACAACCAACCAGGAACACGACTCCACACAGAATCAACAGAACAACCAATACTTTCTTCAGCAACATTCTCCCCCCTGGTTCCACACCCTGCAATTCGACGGGTATGACCCTTAAACGTTGTGCGCCCTGAATCGGCTATTCATCACCAAAATCTTTTTCTCGCCTTCCTTCCGTACGGCACAGGTAGTCCGCAAGTTCTTCTCGAGAAAGCCTTGGTTGTTGTTTGCCAGGATCGAGGTAGGGTAAGGTGCCAGCGGTAACCCAAGCGTCAATTCTGTTCACCCTGTTCGGGTTTTCAAGGTAATAATAGGGGCCACGAAGCCAGGGCTGTCCTTCCGAACTATATCCCTGGAACGGCATGTCGTAATTGATGTGCCCACCATTCCACGACGAGTCGAGAGCGGTACAGGCAAAAATATTATTATCGTAGTCCCAGATTCCTGCTGCAGTTCCCTCATAGAGGTTGTAACCTGACGAGTAAACCAGTAAACCACGATAAGTTACCACATCCCTGTTTGCACGATGGCGAACCTGCCACAAGACAATATCCCAACCGTCTACATCCGTAACGATTACGTCATAGACATAATCGAGGTTCATGATCTTTTCACGCAACGCTTCGCGGCTGATCGGAGTGCCAAATTCATCGCCTCCAGCTTCCAACCCAACGTCCGACGCGACGATTTGATCTGTTTCTTGCTCAGGATTCGAGGAGGACGAGGATGAGCAACCAATCGCGATCACGGCGATCAGCGCGACAAACAGAAATGTTGTTAGATGTTTCACAATACCCCCCAAAAATAAAAATGCCTCATGACCCTGATACGGCATGAAGCTATTTGTGTTCGCTTGTTGAACGGGTGCGCCAAAACAGGTGATACAACTCACCTTCCACTATTTAAAGGCATTCACGTCCACCTGCAAGACGTACTGACCCTAAATATCAACCTGTTCCACCCGGTGTTTACCCATTACAAATCAATCTGTTCTTTCGCGAGGTGACGCTCGGCGTACTCCTTGACCAGGCCGGATTCGACGAAGAGTTTGACAATGCGCTCGTCCAAGTGACGGTCCTTGACCATGAAGCCGAGGATTTTCACCGCCTGGGAAAGCGGCATCGGATCCTTGTAGGGCCGGTCCTTCGCGGAAAGCGCCTCGAAGACATCTGCCACGGCCATGATCCTGCCCTGCAAGCTGATTTCGTCCTCTTTCCAACCGTTTGGATAACCGGTGCCATCGAGTTTTTCATGGTGTGCGCCGGCAATGGCGGGCACATCCGACATTTTGCGCGGCCAGGGAAGCTGCTCAAGGATCTTGATCGACATGACGACGTGATTGTTCATGATCTCACGCTCCTCGTCGGTCAAGGTCCCCTTGCGGATCGAGAGGTTGTAGACCTCGTCCTCGGTCAGGTAGGGGATGTCGGTGCCATTGCCCACGTTGTAGGTATGCGCAGCGATTCCCTTCAGACGGTCGATCTTGTCGTCCGCCATGAATTCCCCACCCTTGTTTGTCGTCACCAGGAACTCGAGGTCCTCATCGAGCTGCTTGAGATCGTCCTGCATTTCCCCGATCAACCTGTCACGAACCGTCGGGTCGAGCTTATCCTCGACTGTAAAGAGCAATTTATTAAGAACATCAAGTCGCTTCGCCAGGCGGATCGCCTGCCAACGTGTCCGAACCAGCTCGACACGGTCGAAGACAGTCTCAAGCTTATTGGACTTGTCAACAACATATTCTGGAGTAGTGATCTTACCAGTATCGTGCAACCAGGTTGCGATCCGCAGTTCCTCGAGTTGGTCCTCGGTGAACGAAAAATCGGCGAAATCGCCCTCGTCGGTCTCGTTGATTTTGTTCGCTATCTCCATCGTCAGCTCAGTCACACGAGCGATGTGACCACCCGTGTATTTTGACTTCTCGTCAATCGCTGTCGCGATCGCCTCGATAAAGGATTCGAACAGATTTTTCAGGTCGCTGATCAACCGCTGTTGGGTCAGCACCACTGCCGCCTGGCTAGCCAGCGCATGGGTCATCCCCTCCAGCTCGGAAGCAAAGGAGATGGTCTCGCCTTCGTGGTCACGAGCGTTGATCAGTTGGAGGACGCCAATGATCTCGCCCTCGTGGTCACGCATCGGGACAACCAGCATCGACATGCTGCGGTAGTTGAGGGACTCGTCAAACTTGCGTGCGCCATCGAAGTTGAAGCCCTTCGCTTCGTAGACATCCTCGATGTTAACCACCTTACCAGTCAGCGCGACATGGGCGGAGACATTGGAGTGGTTTTCCTCGCCCTTTTCATCATAGAGCGGCACATTCGGCAACTTTACCTCATTGCCGGAGGTTCCACCCTGAAAGATGTTGAGCGAATCGGTGTGGACAACATTGAAAGCCAGGCTCTCCTGATCATCCGCCAGGAGATAGAGTGTTCCACCATCGGCGTTGGTGAAACGCCGTGCCTGGGAGAGGATCATTTCGAGGATACGGTTCAGGTCACGTTCCGCAGAGAGTGCGGAGCCGATCCGGACCAAATCATTGATGTGACGAGCCTGGTCCTCGGTGAACATTTTCAGCTCGCCGACGACCTTCTCGATAAGTGTATGAATACGCGGATTTTCGCTGAAGCGATTTTCGCCCATGGGTTCCATCATTGCACTCCTGACTCAGCCGTGGACTAACCATTGCCCCCCTGCCACGGTTCTGATTGACGCACCAATATAGGTGAGAGCTCCCGGCGCAACAATGCTGCACGTCACACCGACCCGGGTTTCCCGGGGGGATCATTCAGTATACAAGTGAGTCACCAGACTTGGTGGCAATTCGATTTTATTCTCAGATCAGGTCGCCCTTGAGCCACAATCCCACAGGAAGCCCGCCGTTGCATACAGTCCCCGTCCTCCGTAGCTTTCCCAGCATGACAGCATCCAATCCAAGCCCAATGCCGGTCAAGGGGTTGATCACCCATCAGCATCCTGACCTCGACGCCATCTTTGCTGTGCACATGCTCAAAGTCCACGGCACAAAACCTTTCCCCGGGGTGGAAGATGCCCCGCTGACTTTTGTCTCCGCGAACAACCTGCCGGACGGGAAAACCGCTGAGCAGCTTGAGGAAGAAGGTGTCCTCACCGTGGACACCGGCGGGGGTCGTTTCGACACCCACCCGGTCGAAGGCCAGGACAACGAGGACAAGTGGGACACCTGTGCCGCACAACTTGTAGCAGAAGCCCTCGAGGTGGACAAAGACCCGCAGTACCGTTTCCTGCTCCCTTACACACTGAATCACGACGCCAAAGGGCAGTCGCTGACCAGCCGTGAGGCGAGCCATCACCTGCTGGCACCGCACGGGCTTGTGGAAGGCTTGCACCGTCTGTACGACGACGACCAGAAGGTGGTCGATGTCATGCGCAGCTTGCTCGCCGGGCTTGCGAAAGCGGGTGCCGAGGATGAGCCTCCGCTGAAGCAAACCGCTGAGCTGTTTGATAAAACCCTGACCGAATTCCTCCGTCGCGAGGAGTTCGGGGATCCCTCCCATGTCCGCAAATCCATGCCGGAATGGACGGTTCAGGGTGAAGCACATACTGAAGCGCGGGCACGTGGCTGGGAAACTCGTCGTGACCTCGAGAAATTGCTGAAGATGGATGCCTGGCTACTGGCCGGGGCGGACAATGCGATGCCCGACCTGGAGCTGGAACGCCGTATCCTGTTGCCGCACGCAATGATCGGCTTCGCAGCGTTGCATGGCGAAGGCACCGATGCCTATTTCGAGGCGGTCTTCCCCTTCCTGCAGGCGGCGGTTTCCCGTGAAGCGGACTGGTTCCAGGCGATTGATGAGGTCGAACGCAGTGCGAAAGTGATCCGGGGACGTGGGCTGTCGCTGGTCGCTATTGCCAGTAAAAATGGGCTTGCGATCAAGGCTGCGAGGTATCGTCGCGGAGCCAATGCGGTGCTCTACTACGATCCCAGTGCTGGCAATGTGACCCTGCAGTCCGGCCAGAAGCCGGATGGCAGCCCGATCCTCAATTTGACACGGATTTCGGGACGGTTACGTGCCGCAGAAATTGTCAAGCGCAAGGGGAATGGACGGAAACCGCCGCGCAACATCAACGATGTAGGCCTGGTGGAAGGCTGGTTTCTACACCCGTCACTCAAGCTGTTGAACCGTGGGTCTCCAAAAGCACAGGATGTGGAACCCTCTGCCCTGTCGTGGCAGGAAATCATCGAAATGGTGCGAACGGATCTGCGCCCCGACGAGAGCATGCCGGAATGGTTCTGCCCACCGGACAAGTGCCTCGAAGCTCAGTGCACTTTCTATCCCTTGCGCTTAGCCAATTGCCATGCACACCGTCGTAATCTGCGTGAAACCCCGCAGACCGGCACCCTGGGCGACCTGTTTGCCGACAAGTTCAAGCAAGCGCAGAAGCAGCAGGGGAAGGGCAAAGGGAAGAAGAAATAAAGTCATTGGGAGAGGGGAGCTCTGTGCCCGACGAAGTAAGGTCTTTCATAGAAAACAAGGCTGCTTCGTCTTCCGGCAACTGCCGGATTCCTGGCCATGACTTTGGTTGAGTGAACGTGTTCGGTCAGGTCTCCCGACCTGACCGATGATCTGCCAGGTCAGGAGACCTGGCGGAACGAGCGTCGCAAAGAAGCGAGAAGGAGTAGGAGCGTGTACAAAGTCGTATTGCTGCGCCATGGCGAGAGTGATTGGAACCGTGAAAACCGGTTCACCGGTTGGACCGATGTCGACCTGTCGGAAAAGGGCCTCGGGGAAGCACATACCGCAGGCAAGACACTATTGGAAGAAGGCTTCACGTTTGATCTCGCCTTCACTTCCTTGCTGAAACGTGCCATCCGCACCCTCTGGATCGCCCTCGACGAAATGGACCTGATGTGGGTACCAGTCATTCGCAACTGGCGCCTCAATGAGCGTCATTACGGCGCGTTGCAGGGTTTGAACAAGGCGGAAACCGCAGAGAAGCACGGCGAGGACCAGGTTAAGATCTGGCGTCGCAGCTACGACACCCCGCCACCAGCCCTAGCCGAAGACGATGATCGCAACCCCGGCAAGGACCGTCGTTACGCCGACCTCTCTGCAGATGAACTTCCCCTGACCGAATGCCTGAAGGATACCGTGGCGCGTTTCCTCCCCTACTGGCACGAAACGATCGCCCCGGAAATCAAGGCGGGCAAACGTGTCCTGATCGCGGCGCACGGCAACAGCCTGCGTGCCCTGGTCAAGTACCTTGACGACATCAGCGACGATGAGATTGTCGGCCTCAATATCCCGACTGGAGTGCCGCTGGTCTACGAACTTGACGAGAACCTCAAGCCGATCAAGCATTACTACCTGGGCGACCAGGAAAAGATCGCCGCTGCGATGCAGGCAGTCGCGAACCAGGGGAAGAAACAGTAACGAATTGTGTAGTATAGATGGGTGGCCCGACGTGCTTGCAAGTCGGGTTTATTTATAGAGTAAGGTTCCGTCAGGTCCACGGACCTGACGGAACCTTTTACTCTCACCCGATCCCCAACACGTCATTGCGAGCGAAGTGAAGCAATCTGCTCTTGCACTCCCCTGACGGCGGTCATCGCCTGAAGGGGATCGCCGAGGACTCCCACATCCTCGAGCACCCCGCCCCCCCATCACCCCTCTGCCGCTCGTGCGAGCTGCAATCAAGAGCAGATTGCCACACGACGCGGCTGTCGCCGCTTGTTCGCAATGACGGGGTGGGGACCTGTCTGCAAGTAGGAGACGGAGCTGAAACCCAGGCCACTAAATCGTTTTGCGACCGGCGAAGGGTGACGCACTCAGACGAAACCCGACACTAAAGTGTCGGGCCAGTCGAGTGGTCCGGGGTTGGAGCCCCCGGCATGCACCTGTTCCAATCAATTCGCTTGTGTATACGGTGTCTCGATCAGGTGGGTCGCCTCGGCGCTGACACCAATGTGGTTCGCGGCGCTGCGGTAGGCTTCGATCGCCTGGGATCGCTGCCCGAGCAGATCATAGCTCTTGCCCAGCAGCAGCAGATTGTTGCCCAACTCATCATCCCCGCTACCGCTTTGCACCGCCTCGTGCAGCAGATCCCTCGCCTGGGTGTAGTAGCCGGTATGCAGTAAGGCTTCTGCCCAGAAGTTTGCCACCTCGCCAGTCCTCGGCAATCCTTCTCGATCCAGATGGTCGATCAGGTCGCGCAGTTCGGGCCACCGTTCTTCCTGAGCCAAGGCTACGGCTACCAGCCCGACCGCTTCTGCATCGACACCTGCCGAACTAAGCAAGGGTAAGGTCTGTTCCGGGTCAATCACTGTCCGTGCCGGGGGCAGTGGTGAACGCAGCAGCACAGAGTCACGTCCCGGCTGAAGCACCTCGATAAACAGGGTGCCGTCGGTCTGGACGATTCCAACCGGGATCAGCAAGGCGTCCGCACCGGTCCGCTGGACCCTCACTTCGGTTGCCCAGGCATCCAGAATCTGACCACGGTTTTCCGTGTAGACAATCCTGGCATCCATCAACGGCAACCCATTGTCGAATGCATCAAGCATGCTATCGTCAACGGAGAGTCCCTGCTCGGCCAGCAGATCTGTCAATTTGTCGCGGTCCATCCCGTGGTGGGCGTACTGGACGATAGCCTTGTCGTAGAGTTCGGCAAACGAGCCGGGTGGCAGGGAATTTTCCAACATCCGCAGGGTAAGGAAAGCATTGGCCGCCCCCACCTCGCCAGCAAATCCATTCTCCATCGGGTCGCCGACCGGCTCCTTGATGGCGGGATGGTGACGTGCCAACAACCCCGCATGGAACCGACTGTCAACCTGTTCGACCCAGGAGGTATCGCGATTCGTTTCACGCGACCACATCAACACACCATAATGACTGAACGCCTGCTCCATCGCCGAGATGCGAACATCTGGGCCGGCTGCCCCGCCAAATCCCCAGTAAAGTTCGGTAAGTGCGCGTCCCAGCTCGAGACTGATGTCGGCGGTGTGTTGCCCGGGTCGATAGGGTAGGGTGAGGGTGTTGGCAAACAGAACGGAAGCGTGCTGCTTGTCTGCACCATCGGGAACCACGTTGAGGATGAGAGGGGGGGTGACCGGCGTGCGTCGTTTGTAGTACTCCACGACTTCGCTAATCTGACGCAGGACTCGACTGCCCCAGTCTTCATCGTCGGAAGGGGTGAAGGTGCGGACCGATATCCCATAGAGCTCATCCTCGAGGATGCGCAGGTTACGGCCCATCACAATACCGTAATGCTTGATACCGGCGGCGGCGTTGAAGAGTTCGACACGGTCGCCGATGGCATCCTCACGCAAGATCAGACCAGAGAGAGCGCCGCGCCATTCCACCGGGTAGTCGATGGTACCATCGACATCCATCAGGGAACGGTCGACGGTTACCCCCGTGGTGTCTGGAGGTCCGACAACACGGGGGAACCAGTCACCTTGATAAAGAACCAAATCATCACGATCCACTGCCGTCTGACTCTGGAAGGAGATCTCCACCTCAGAGACCACATCCGGCGGCATGGATCGTTTCGCATCGAGCTCGAACCCGTCGAACGGTGCCCCCTGGTCCTTGAAAAACCAGGTGACTTCCGCGGAGCGGCGGTTGACACGCACTCTGCTGATCAGGTCTTCCCGTTGCTGCGGGTTGTCCATTGCGAAAACCAGCTGGTGCAGATCTGCACCTGTCTGGTTCACATAGCGCAACAGCAGGGATCCTGTGGCCCGGTGTTGAGTCGGAGCCAGGGAAGCAGTCAACTCATAGTACGGCCGCTTCGCAATCGTATCCACCTGCGCATGGACAACTGTCACACCCGCGAGAAGAATTAAGCTTGTCAGGAAGAAGGTGCGTAACCGACCCATCCGCATCGCCTTTCGTCGTTCGGTTCGTCTCGGTTGCGTCCCACTCATGTGGACCGATTCATCTGGTCGTATAGATCCTGAACCGACCAACCGGGTGTGAAACCCGGGCAACGGAGTGCCCGGGCCACCCAGTACAGTAAACGCGCCCAGAGACCGCAAAGTCAGATCCCTCGATCCATCGCATGGCATCCTTCAGCGGTCACCGCTCAGGACTTCTTCGTCCGAGGGTTCGCGGTTGTTTTCCGTGCCGCTGGCTTCTTGGCCGCCGTCTTCTTGGCAGGGGCTGCCTTCTTTGCCGCCGTACCAGCTTTCGGGGCATCCTCTACCGGCTTCGGACCGCCGTTGTGACGCAAGGTTGACTGCGCCGCCGCAAGCCGTGCAATCGGGACACGGAAAGGTGAGCAGGAAACATAGTCGAGTCCAACCTCATCGAAGAATTCGATCGAAGCCGGGTCTCCACCGTGTTCGCCACAGATCCCGAGGTGCAGATCCTTGTTCGCCGCACGTCCCTTCTCCACCGCGATCCGTACAAGTTGGCCAACACCCTTCTGATCAATCGACTGGAAAGGATCGTCCTGGTAGATTCCCGCTTCGAGATAATGCGGGAGGAAAGTCGCCGAATCGTCACGGCTGAACCCGCAACCCATCTGGGTCAAGTCGTTGGTCCCGAAGCTGAAGAACTGTGCAATCGGAGCGATTTCATCGGCGGTGATCGCGGCACGAGGCACCTCGATCATCGTGCCAACCTTGAAGTGCAGCTCGCTGCAGCCGGTGCTCTTTTTCACCTGCTCGGCAGTCTTCATGATGATGTCGCGCTGGTTCTCGAACTCGAGATAGTTGCCAACGAGCGGGACCATGATCTCGGGATGCACTTCGACACCTTCGAGAGTCAGCTTGGCAGTCGCTTCGAGGATGGCACGCGCCTGCATCTCGGTGACAGCCGGAATCGTGATACCGAGACGACAGCCACGATGGCCCAGCATCGGGTTCAGCTCACGCAGCTCGTGGATGCGGCTGCTTAGCTTCCCGGCATCGACTTCCATCTCATCGGCCACTTCCTGTACTGCTTCCGGATCGTTCTCGTCCGGCAGGAACTCGTGCAGTGGCGGATCAACAAGGCGGATGTTCACTGGGAACGGCGACATCGCCTTCATGATCTGGTAGAAATCTTCACGCTGGAAGGGCAACAAGCGCTTCAGCGAGGCAACCCGCTCCTCTTCCGTCTTGGCGAGAATCATGGCACGCATCGAGCGAATTCGCTCTTCGCCGAAGAACATGTGCTCGGTACGGCAGAGGCCGATGCCCTTGGCTCCGAAGCGACGCGCCTGCGCGGCATCGTTCGGATTGTCGGCGTTGGTACGGATGCCGAGGCGACGGATCTCATCCGCCCAGCTCATCAGTTCATTGTACTCGTCCATCTTCTCCGGGTCGGCAGCCATCACTGCGAGCTGACCCTGGTAGACGATACCGGTGGAACCGTTCAAGCTGATCCAGTCACCTTCGTTCAAGGTGGTTCCGAGGGCTGTGGTCACCGACCGTTCACGGTAATCGATCTTCAGATCACTCGCGCCTGCGATGCAGCACTTGCCCCAACCACGTGCCACGAGGGCCGCATGGCTGGTCATCCCGCCACGGCTGGTGAGGATTCCTTCCGCAGCCTTCATACCATCAACATCTTCCGGACTGGTTTCGGTACGGACGAGGATGACCTTACGGCCCTGCTCTGCCCAACGTTTCGCTTTATCACTATCCAGCACAATTCGTCCAACCGCACCGCCGGGGCCTGCAGGCAGACCCTTGGCCAACTTCCAGGCTTCGCGTTCTGCCGCCGGATCAAGCATCGGGTGCAGTAATTCGTCGAGCTGCGAGGGCTTGATGCGAAGCAGCGCCTCTTCGCGTGAGATCATTTTCTCGTTTACCATGTCCACTGCCATACGAACAGCTGCGACACCATTACGCTTGCCGACACGGGTCTGCAACATCCAGAGACGACCACGTTCGATCGTAAACTCGAGGTCCTGCATGTCGCGGTAGTGGGTCTCAAGACGAGTACGGAAGCCGCTTAGCTCGTCGTACAGCTCGGACATCTCTTCTTCGAGGCTGGCGAGGTGATCGTTGCTGCCTTCACGTTTCGAAGCGAGGTTCAAAGCGTTCGGGGTGCGGATACCCGCGACTACATCTTCGCCTTGCGCGTTACGCAGCCACTCACCATAGAAGACATTCTCGCCCGTCGAGGGGTCACGGGTAAACGCAACACCCGTCGCGGAATCGTCATCCAGGTTTCCGAAGACCATCGTCTGCACGTTGACTGCGGTACCCCAGTTGTGCGGGATGCCTTCGATGTTGCGGTAAGAAACCGCACGCTTACCAATCCAGGACTGGAAGACTGCACGGATGCCACCCCAGAGCTGCTCCCAGGGATCATCGGGAAAACGCTGGCCGAGCACACCGCGCACGGTGGCCTTAAACTGCATTGAGAGAATCTTCAGATCTTCGGCGGTCAGTTCACGGTCTGTGGCGTAGCCCTTGGCTTCCTTGATGCCGTCCATCAGGTCTTCGAGACGGGCACGGACGGCGAGGTCATCGCGCTCCGGCTCAATCCCTGCGGCCTTTTCCATCACCACATCGGCGTACATCATGATGAGACGACGATAAGCATCGTAGGCAAAACGCTCATCCCCACCAGTCATTTCGATCAGGCCAGGAAGAGTTTCGGTGGAAAGACCGACGTTGAGGACGGTGTCCATCATGCCGGGCATCGACTGGCGCGCGCCGGAACGGACACTGACCAGCAGTGGGTTTTTTTTGTCGCCAAATTTGCGACCCATGATGCGCTCCACCTGGCGCATCGCTTTTTTCACTTCCTGAATCAGCGAATCAGGCAGCTTGCCGCCGGACTCGAAATACTCGTTGCACATTTCGGTGCTGATTGTAAATCCAGGCGGGACCGGGAGTCCCAGGTTGGTCATCTCGGCGAGGTTCGCCCCCTTACCACCGAGCAACTCTTTCATCTTCGCGTTGCCCTCGGCTTGCCCGCTACCGAAAGAATAAACGTATTTGTCTGCCACAATCCCCTCCAAATGTGGCGCGGATTTCTATCCGTGCCTTGGTTCGTTGTTTATGATGTTGGTTCACCCGTCTGGCGTTCCGGACGATCAACTCCCTGTCAGCCAGACACGTGTTAATGTCAAACTTCCCCAAATCAGGAGATGGTTTGAGTTGACCTCGTCCCGCGGGACATAGGTTATCGTAATGCTCGGCGTCACGGCATGCAGCCCATGTGAAACCGTCGTTCCCACCTCGAGATTGATATCGCTGATCCCGTCGAGGTCCATCCAATCGGCCTGATAATACCCGGCACTAAGACCTAGAAAAACAGGGATATCGTTGTCAAACATCACCTCGTGGCCCATCCGGACCTGGATGTACAAATCATTTCCATCCACCTCGTTCAACTCGTAGTTGACCGTAACCGATGGCTGAAAAGGCAGCCCAGGATGGCTTGCCCCAACAAAGACCTCATTGAACTGGCTGTAGTCATCCGGGAACGTCGGAAAGTTGTACCAGCTCAAGTGGAACAAACCACCCTGCACCAGGAAACTGCCAAGCTGCTTCGTATACGATGCCGTCAGGTCGACCTCGTCAAAGTTGCGAATCGCCTGGCTCCCGCGATTTGTCAACCCCCAGTTGAACCAGGCATTGAGATCAATTCCCGTCCCGGTGATCCAGGTGACCGTCGGCTGAAAGGCCGGGCCACCATTCAGATTGTCCAGCCCACGGTAGATGTAATCCGTGGCGAGGCTGGCATCCGCGATCACTTCAGCTTTGGACGAGGTCATCCCAACGACTAGTAGCATCGCCAGCCCGAACAGCGCCGCTTTTACCGTCCCCCCGCTCTTCCTGCCTTTCCCGAACTCCATACAGCATTCCGCCTTCCGTGGTCCTGATGGTTACACCAACTGTGTATTACTTCCCCCCGGAAAGCTGGTAATATCGACACTCCGACTGGAGAGAACACGCCTCGCAATCGGGTTTTCTCGAGTGACAGATTTCCCGTCCGTGACGGATTAAATGAATGTGCAACTGGTGGCTCATTCCTTCGGGCACCAGCTCACGCATCGCCGTAAAGGTTTTCACCGGATCGAATTTCTCCGGCACAAAGCCCAACCGTTTGCAGAGTCGATGAACATGGGTATCGACAGCGAAAACATCCTTCCCCAGGTCGAAACAGAGGACCACTGCGAGGGTTTTATGCTTGACCCCATGCAGATGGCCGAAGGTCGCCAGCGCCTCGTCAAACTCCATCCCTTTCAACGCATCAGCATTGTACTCGCCATAGGTCTTTTTCAAAAAACCCAATAACGCCTGGATACGGTCCGCCTTCTGGTTTTGCAGTCCGGCAATGCGGACGGTGGCAGCCAGCTCCTCTTTCGGCGCCTGATGAATCGCCTCCCAGCTGCCGTACTTCTCCAGCATACGGTCATACGCCGCAAAGGCGTTCGGATCCGTCGTGTTGTGTGTCAGCAGCGTCTGGACCAACCCGGGCAGGGGATCCCGTTCTCCTGGGAAATGCAGAGGTCCCCGTTCGCGCTCACACATCTCAACAACACGTCCTACCTTTTCACGGAGGGTCTTTTTGGAGGCTTTCGCCGGATCCGGCATCGCTTTGCTCACCGCTCGCGCTCCCCGTCTCCCCCCGTTCTCTTCTTTTCCTGGCCATCCCGCTTCTGTCGTTTCTCTCGACAGCTCAGCTTCTTTGCAGCTCGCTCATGGTTCCCGTTTCCATTCCCAACCACCTCAAGGGCGGCGGGATCGAGTCGGGCCATGATGGTATCGGTCGGCACGCCATCCGGTTCGAAATGGTGCGCGGCCACTTTAATCAATCGTTTCAGCAGTGCGTGTGAAAAGGCTTCCAGCGCCTTCATCTCACCCTGGTGGAAGGAGCCTTTGAATCGTTGCAGCTCCTCATTGGCCACCTCGTGCATGTCGTGTTTCACCGCCTCGATGCCACCGACAAAGACCTGCGCATGCAGCCACTCGAGGAAGGCATCCACCTGCTCTTCAACAATCTGCTGGGCTTGGGGAAGCGCATCGCAGCGACGATCCGCCACTCGTTCCAGGTGATATTTGAGATCCTGAAGATCGAGTAATTCCACACCGGGAAGGGTGCCAACTTCAGGGTCCACATCACGTGGAACGGCAAGGTCGGCGATTCGTAGCGGACGACCCGTGCGATCGCCCATCATCGTGGCATGAAAGATTGCTTCCGGCGCACCGGTCGCGGTGAAGATGTAGTCGCTTTCAGCGACCGCATCTATCAGCTCCTCCCACGGGCGAGCGTCAACATTGTGTGCTGCAGCCAGCTTTTGCGCGTTGTACCAGGTACGGTTCAGCAGGACCGGACGGACAGGTGTACTGGCAAGGTGACTCAGCACCACGTCTGTGGTCTCGTCCGCCCCGATTACCAGCGCGGTCTGTCCAGTCGTGGCTTGTTCGGCAAGGAGCTGAGCAGCAATGCCCGGCACCGAACGCACCCCTTCGCCGAGGGTGGTTTCGCTACGGACTCGTTTTGACAAACGGAAGGCATGGTGGAAGAGCTTATGCAACACCTTGCCCGGCCCGCCTACTCCGCAGGCCGCTGAGTAGGCCGTTTTCACCTGTCCCGGGATCTGGTCTTCACCCAACACGAGCGAATCCATCCCCGCGATGACACGGAAAAGATGTCGTGCTGCGCCGGCACCGACATGGCGATAGGCGAAATCGAGCACCTTCTCCGGCTCATCCACGCCCCGCTGACGGTAAAACTCCACCACCTCTTGCCCCGGGTGTCCCTTTGTATCGTCGACACGATAAAATTCGACACGGTTGCAGGTGGCCAGAACAAGGCATTCCCCAACACCACTGATCCGTTTATAGAGCAAGGTTGCCTCGCCCAGTTCACGACGTTGCAACTGGTACGATTCACGCTCCGCCACGGTGGCGGTGCGGTGGTTGAATCCGAGGACGCTGAGGACCACGTTTTGCCATCCAGCCTTTGTTCACGATGGTGCATAATTCTCTGGAAAGTACGAAAAGGCATGGGCTTCACGGTAGGAGTTTGGCGAGACTATCGGGGACAATCCAATGATTTCATATTGCAATGATACTGGAGTTGTGGCTTGTCGAATTCGTAATTTCCGATAATCACGTGAGGGATATTATGAAGAGACACACTGCCTTGCTGCTAACGGTTCTCCTGCTCGCTGTTTCATTCCTCGGCTGTCCCCCAATCGATGGACCGCGGCACTTCAGTCTGGACATGTCGCTGTACCATGGCTACACCGATCCTGCAAGTTTCGTCGTGGTCAATCCCGGCTTCTCCGATGCTGCCAGCTTCAGGGTGGACAACTACCTGGTCAACTTCGAATACGACACCCAAATCTATGAGCTCGAACTTGGATCGGGCCGCTTCCACCCCATCGAATGGACCTGGGATCAAGGCTCCTTGGTCGATACGCTCGATCTCGGCTTTGTTGGCAAACCGATGTTGCGAGTCAATGATCTCCCGATCGAAGTGGGAAGCGAGGTGCAACTGCCCGCTACAGACAGCTACACCTTTGCAATTGAGATACCGACGAACGGACATTCTCCAGTTCCCCAATCCTGGCCGACGTCCTATGACAATCAACTCGTTCTCGAATGGACGGTAAAAGGTCAGCATTATAAGGATGAGCTGAGTCTACCTTTTGACCGCTATGAACGCACCTTCGACAACCTCACCGCCCTGGATGAGGTCGAACTCCGGATCACCAAGCAGCTGTTTCATGATTTGTCCGGGTATGGCACAGTAGGATACAGCGGTGCGAATCTCTCCGTCGATTTTGATGGGAACATCGAGTTTCCGACTACCCGTTTTCGTATCCGCATTCCGGCTTCTGACTAGGCATACCTCTACCAGATGCTGAAGCTTTTCCTTGTTGTGTGAAGCCCTGCCTCAAAACGAGGGGTACCAATGGTCCGGCCCACTGACCTGAAGTCATCTCCCACTTTTCCGACGAGTTGCTGGTCCAGGCTTGCTGCATCCTCACCTCCCGTCTAGGTTGAATGAAGCTGGAGGTATTTAGATGTCCAAGACGGGACTGTTTCTGTTGCTTACAGGAGTGTTGCTGATCGGCTGTGAACCACAGTTCGAGCAGACGGAGTACACTCCGGCCAATTTTCGTTACTCGATCACCACCCGTCAGATGGTCGGCGACACCCTTTGGGCCCTCAGCTTCCGCAGCCAGTTGGTGGATGGCCCCATCGAAAGTTGGGTCGATGGTCACCCCCTGGCCCTCTTCCTCGCCGATGATCGTTACTACGAAGCCGACACGCTGATCACTCCCACCTCCCTGCTCGAGTATCGCTACTTGTGGGAAAACGGTACCCTGGATGCGTCGCTTGAGCTCCCGGAAGTCCCCTACCCGAGCAACGTGCGCATCAACGATGTTCCCATCGAAGCAGGGAGTCCCACTCTCTTTAACGAGGCGGACAGCTACCGGGTTCGATGGGATTTTGAGTTGCCGCTTTATGAGTTGGACGAGGAGATGGATGGCAGGCAACGTCAACGGACACTCGATCTCTTCTGGCGTGCGACCAGCGACACAGCGAGTGTCCGGACGGCAGATTCCTCATGGCTGTTTCACGCTGGGGACGGGGATACGGTAAGGTTGTCTTTCTATCTTTTCCAGTTCACCCGGGACCTCTACAGCGGGCGTGGCAACAACCACCGTGATCCAACCATCTATGGCTGGACCTTCTTCGAAGCGTGGTCAGATACCTTCCAGTTTCGTATCCGGCCCAGGCCCGATTCAACGTCGATTCGGTGACCATGAGTTTGGTAACGGTCACCAAACTCACCCAAGCATCAACACCCCACCCGCCATGTAGCGAGCATTTATACCTTGCTGCCGCAGGAAGAGAGCGGCCTCGTAGGATCGTGGACCCTTGGCACAGAATACGATCACCTTATTCTTCGGTAGCGTCGCTAAAGATTTTCGCACCTCGCCAAGAGTCCAATCATGCACCGTGCCAGCAAAGCTTGGCAAGGTGACCGAGGATCGTTCGGAATCGTCGAGCAGGTTGATCCAGGTGATGGACGGATCGACGGCAAGCTCCTCCCATGCTTCCGGACTATACTGTAAGTCCGCCCCGGCTTCGATCATCCCTGCGAAATGGTGGAAGGGATCCAGCGCTGTCGCATAGGGTGGCGCGTAGGCGTGCTCGTAGCGGGTGAGCGCTTCCGTATTCCCCTCCGTGAGGTCCAGGATCTGACCGAATCCATTCACCCATCGTGTCACATCGCCCTGTCCGACGACTTGCAATCCCAGCAATCGACCATCGGCAGCACGGATCAATTTCATAAAAACATCCGTGCTTTCCGGGTAGTAGTGGGCATTGGCCGAGAAGGTGCCCCAATACTCCTCGACCGAATTACCACCCAATACCGCACGGTTGGCGCTTGTGCCGATAGAGCCGACCGTCAGGTCGAATACCTTGACAATCCCGGCCCCGTTCGGGGGAGCCAGGCCGGGCCCGGCGATACCTGCAATCGAATTGGCAACGACTCGACCCATCCGGTTGGCGATTGACCCGAGCGGCAGCAGACGGGTTCCCTGCCCATCCGGCAATTCGGCACAATCGCCGGCAGCATAGATACTTGGATCGCTGGTTTGTCCCTGCTCATTTATAAGGATGCCGCCGTGATAGCCGAGGGTCAGCCCTGCCTCGAAAGCGAGGCGAGCGTTGGGACGTACCCCGACACATACAATCACTCGGTCTACTGGCTCTTCCGATCCATCATCCAGCACCGCGACAAGCTGGTTCTCGTTGTGCTTGACTCGTTCCAGCCGTGCCCCGAGGCGCATGGTGACTCCCTGATCCTCGAGATGGTTCTGCACCAGCCGCGCCAGTTCAGGATCGAGGTTGGGGGCGAGGACCTGATTCTCGCGCTCCACCAGGACCACCTCCACGCCCCACAAGGCGCCGAAGGCTTCGCACAACTCCAGCCCGATGTAGCCCGCACCGACGACCAGCACACGGCCGATCTCATTGCGCTCGAGTGACTGACGAAGATTGACGGCATCGCTAGGGCGTGTGAAGCAGCAGACTCCATCTCCTGAGCAGCCTGGCAAATCCAGCATGATGGGGGAAGCGCCCGTCGCGATGATCAAGGAATCGTAGGCAACAGCTCGTGAACTATCCGCCCCGGTCCGTCGTACCTCGACCTGCTTTTTCTCCGGGTAGATACCGATGACCTGGTGCCCCGTTTTCACCTCGATGTCTTTTGAAGAGAGGAAATAGTCGGGGGTCTTCTTCTCTCCCCAGGCGGTGGTCAGGAGATCATCCAGGCTGTCAATGTCCCCGGAGAGGTAATAGGGCAACCCGCAGGCGGCATAGGAAATGGTCTCGGATCGTTCAAACACCGTGATTGTCGTCTCGGGGCAGATACGTTTCAACCGTGCAGCGGCCTTTAACCCAGCCGCATCACCACCGATCACCACCACCCGATTACCATCGCTCATCGTTGCCCCCATCAACGCAAAAAGGTTTTGAATAGTTGAAATATAGCGAATAAAGAAACCCGCCCAGTTGGGGGACGGGTTTTTTCAGGCAATCTCTATGAAATCTCCACACGCTGCCGATGACTCGCACGACAAGATCGGAGCGGGTGCCCCGGCTTGTCCTGCCAAGCCGGGGTACCTGTATCACAAGATGTCGTTCGCTAATGCGCAGCCTCGTACCCCTGGCCCATCCGTGCACGGACCGAAAGCGCAACCTTGTAAAGGAAGGTGACAATCAGGGCACCGATGGCGTAAATCGCCAGCGAAATCATCACTTCCGGGAAGGTTGGGCTGTAGGGGGTGACGGTCCCGAAGGGGTTCGGGGTAAAGCCGGTCACCACCATGCCGAGACCCTTGTCAATCCAAATGCTGGCAAACACCGCAACACAGGCCCACGCGAGGAACGTCTCGTTGTTCCGTGTCTTCGGATTAAACAGGAGGATGAGCGAGAAGACCGCGAGGATCGCGGACCCCCACATCCACGGCACCATCGTCGTATACCCGTCGAGACCGAAGTAGAGGAACTTGAAGTGGTCGATATGTTCCGGCATGCCACTGTAGGAGGCGGTGAATATCTCCATCAGCAGGAAGAAGACATTCAATGCCATCGCGTACATGATGATGATCGCCAGCTTACGGATCGGCTCTTTGCCCGCATCAAAACTCGATATTTTTCTCAGCACCAGCATGATCAGCACCAGCAATGCCGGACCCGCGGAAAAGGCGGTCGCAAGGAATCGAGGTGCCATCACTGCGGATAGCCAGAAAGGCCGTCCCGCCAGACCGGAATAGAGGAAGGCGGTCACGGTATGGATTGAAATCGCCCAGGGGATCGACAGAATGATGATCGGCCGGATCCAATTCGGTGGCTTGACCCCTTTTTTCTCAGCACGGAAGGTCACCCGGCTGATGATGATGTTCAGAAAGAGGTAACCGAAAACGGATACCGTATCCCAGAACATCATGCTGTTTGGCGAAGGATGTAAAAAGACATTCCCGATACGGAAGGGCTGCCCCATGTCGACAAAAATGAATGCCATACACATGATGACGGCCGCAATCGCGAGGAATTCCCCAAGGATTGTCAGCTTGCCGAATTGCTTGTAATTGTGCAGGTAGTAGGGCAGGACCACCATGACGGCAGATGCTGCCACACCAACGAGGAAGGTAAACTGGGCGATGTAGAATCCCCAGACCACGTCTCGTGACAAGCCAGTAATGGTCAAGCCCAGATGGAACTGACGGAACCAGAAGTAGACCCCGACCAGCACCACTGCGCCGAGGGCTGATACCCAGGTCCAGTAACGTTTATCGCCGCGTAATGCATTCTCAATCATGGCCACTCTCCAACGATGGATGAGGGTTGGCACCTATGTTCCGCCAAGTCACCCGATTTGGCGGATAGTCGGTCAGGTCAGAAGACCTGACCGAACGGATTTACACGAGGTAGTACACCTCCGGCTGTGTGCCGAGGGCTGGTTTACGACGGATCGCAAACTGCTCGTGCAACAGCTGGCTGACATTGCTGTTCGGATCCTCAAGATCGCCAAAGACCAACGCGCCCGCTTCGCAGGCATCCACACACTTCGGCATCTGACCTTTCGCCAGCAACTCCTCGCAGAAGGTGCACTTCTCGACCACACCACGCATCCGTGTCGGGAACTCCTCATTGATTTCATCGATGAAGGGTCGTGGATCGCGGTAGTTGAACGAGCGGCTGCCGTAGGGACAGGCCACCACGCAGTAGCGGCAGCCGATGCAACGGTGCCAATCCATCATCACAATCCCATCCTCCCGTTTCCAGGTCGCCCCGGTCGGGCAGACACGGACACAGGCGGGATTGTCGCAGTGGTTGCAGAGCATCAGGGTCGGACGATGTTTCAACTCATCGCTGACATAGTCCAGATCCTGCTCGTGAAAGGCATGCCCGAATGATTCCTTCCACAGCCACTTGATCTCATCTTTGTCGTTGCCGAAGTCCGGCACATTGTGTGAGTCATGGCATGCGTCGATGCATTTCGTACAGCCCTCATGCCCGGCGCACTTTTTCAGGTCAATCACCATCGCCCAACGTTCCGCGGTCTTCGGCTCGCCAGTTGGCAGGCTCGCCTCGTGCATTACCTCAGACGAGGCTGTTTCTTCCTGGCTGGCGATCAGTTTCGCAGCGGGTGCGGCGGCGAGTCCGAGTGCCGCAGTGCCCGCGAGACGGACAAACTGCCTGCGGTCAACACTCATTGCTCACCCCCTTCCATCTCCGGTGCCGCTTCGGGTGCCTGACGCGGTTCCACATGGCATTCCCAGCAGTAGGGTTCGACATCCATGTAGGTGTGGCACTCGTCGCAGAACTGTTCCTTGTTGCTGTGGCAGTCCATGCAAGTACGACTCAGGCTCATCTCGATCCTGTGGCCGTTGAAGGTTTCGGTCATTCGGACACCATCCCGCACCACCGTATCCCGCCACTCATCGAGCAGGTTCATGTGTGCGGTAACCATCTCATCACCCTCGAGGACACAGGTGTCGCGCCCCGGCTCATCGGCGGTCTGTACGACCGGATTGGGCCGTGTCTGCGCTTTGCCCATCGCAGCGTTGTACCAAACCGGGAAGGTGATCAGCAGGAGGAAGATCAGCAGCCCGGTCACAATTTTTCCGGCATCATACATGGTCGGCTTCCTCCACGGGTTTCTCGTCCGGCGCAGCCTCGTCCGTTTCCGGGATCGGCAGATTGGCGAGGGGTTCGCCACGCAGGTCTGTCTCGCGTTCCTTCTCGCCCTTCATGATCAGGGCATTCCCGACCATCTCGTGGATCCCGGCCACTTCCACTCCCGGCACCCAGAACTCGAGTAACGGCGGCAGCGTCGCCTTATCAATTGCGCAAATGCAGAGCAGATGATCAACTCCGTGCCGCTCATTGACAAACTTCACTGCGTTGGCACGTGGCAAACCACCGCGCATCCGCATCTCGAAGTTCTCGTCCGTCCCCAGTCCGGCCCCGCTACCGCAGCAGAAGGTCTGTTCCTTGATCGTATTCTCGGGCATCTCGTGGAAATGGTTCGAAACGGCGTTGATCACGTAACGCGGTTCCTCGATCAGTCCCATAGCCCTGGCCGGGTTGCAGGAATCGTGGAAGGTCACCTTCCAGTGATCGTTACGGCTCGGATCGAGCTTGATCTTATCGTTCTTGATCAGGTCAGCGGTGAACTCGCAAATGTGGACCATCTTGGTCGATTTCGCGTGCTCAAAGACCGTCCCGGTAACCGGCGACTTTGGCACCTCGAGGAAATCAGCTGGACTGTTCATGGTGCCCATGTACTGATGAATCACACGCCACATGTGGCCACACTCGCCGCCGAGGATCCATTTTACCTTCAGCCGTTCCGCTTCCATGTACATCTTCGCGTTGAGACGTTTCATCATCTCATGGCTATGGAAGAGGCCGAAATTGCCGCCTTCGGAGGCGAAGGTCGACCAGGTGTAGTCGAGGCCGATCTCGTGGAATAGCGCCATGTAGCCGAGCAGGGTGTAGTAATGCGGGCTGGCGAAGTAGTCCGCCGAGGGCGCGATAAACAGCACTTCTGCGCCCTTCCTGTTTATCGGCAGATCCACCTTGATACCGGTAATATCCTCCAGTTCGTCCGCCGCAAATTCCAGGCTGTCCACCACACCATGCGGCTGGATGCCGAGGTGGTTACCGGTGCGGAAGCAATTGGACGCAGGGGTCAGAATCCAGTCGATGTTCAACCCGACAAGCGCGAGCAGCTCCCTGCCGATCATGGTGATTTCAGCGGTGTCGATGCCGTAGGGGCAGAAAACGGAACACCTGCGACATTCGGTGCACTGGAAGAAGTAGTAAAACCACTCCTTGAGCACATCGACTGTCAGCTCACGCGCACCCATCATCTTGCCCATCAATTTCCCGGCAAGAGTGAAATCACGTCGGTAGACCGAGCGAAGCAGTTCGGCACGCATCACTGGCATGTTCTTCGGATCGCCCGATCCGAGGAAATAATGGCACTTGTCCGCGCAGGCACCACAACGGACGCAGACGTCCATGAACAGCCGCAGAGAGCGGAAACGGTCCAACCTCTGACGTAGCCCCTCAAAGATGATCTCTTTCCAATTCTCAGGAAGCTGCCAGTCCTCATCGCTCGGCTGCCATTTGCGAGCATTGGGAAGCTCGAGATGGGTTACGGCATCGGGCACAGCACCGTAGTTCCAGTTTCCCTTCTTCTCCCCGAAATCGATCTTTGGATCAAGCCAGCTTTTCTTTGGCGGCTTGTAATCGACCTGGAGGAGCTGGTCCGGTTTGTATTTCACGGCCATGATTACTCCTCCTTGTCCAGGGGAAGCCCCGCTGCTTTCATCACCGGACGGAATTCATCCTCATACTCCGCATAGGTGTGAACGTGAACCGGGTAGTCCCACGGGTTAACGTGCCGTTTCGTACGATTGTTGTTCGCCAAATTGCGTGTCGGGCTGAGAAAAATGCCCGCCATGTGCATCAGCTTGCTGAACGGGAAGTAAGCGATCAGGCTGGAGACGAGGAAAAGGTGGATGTAGAACATCACCCCGACCTCCGGCACCACCGGGTGGAAGGATAACAACCCGGTGCCAAGCTCCTTGACCGCGACAATGTCCACCTTCGTGAAGTAGCGCATCAGCACACCAGTGCAGCCGATGGCCAACAGCAGGAAGAGTGGGAAGTAGTCCGATGCCAGCGAGAGGTACCGCAGTTGCGGACTCCAAACACGGCGGATGAAGAGGAAGCTGACCGCCGCGAGGAAAAGCATATCGGTGATGTAGAGGATCGGCAGGCCAATCTGGAAGAAACCATCGACACTTTGTAGCGCGGTCACAAAAGCCGGAGTTGGCTCAGCAAAATATTTGAAGTGACGCAGGAAAATGACCAGGAAGGAATAATGAAAGACTATGCCTCCCAGCCAGAGCCACTTGTTCGAGCCATACAACAGCCTCCCCTCTTTCAGATCCGTCTTCGTATTTCTGAAGAGGGAACGGAAGAGTAGCACTTCCAGCAGCATGCGCAGGAAGGTGGTGAAGCCGTTGTGCGGGCTTTCGAGAGAGTTGTTTTTTATCCAGGGCAGCGATCGTGCCTGACCGCTGGTGGTCGGAATGCGGAAGGGGACCGGCGACATTGCCCAACGGATGACCCGGTAGACGACGCCGATCAGGAACAGGGCAATGGCGATGTAAGGGATCACCACCCCGAAGACCATCTGCAATCCAGCCACCTGCACCCCCACGATGGCAATTGTGATTAAAAGCACAATCGCGATCAGGGAAGACCAGGTGCTCATGCGGTTCTCCTCCTAGCTGGGGTTCTTTATCTCTACTTGATCTTGTTGCTCGATGTTGAGTGCTGCTTGGAACGTGATTCGTTCAGTTCCATGTGTTGTTCCGTCAGCTCCAT
The DNA here is from genome assembly GCA_020444265.1 of bacterium. Classification (GTDB taxonomy): domain Bacteria; phylum Electryoneota; class Electryoneia; order Electryoneales; family Electryoneaceae; genus JAHLLH01. Next base: position 30,875 of record JAHLLH010000004.1, on the reverse strand, counting down.
AGCGAAGCGGAGACCTGACGGATATTCGCGCCCCAGGCGCGATACATGTGTCAGGTCTAAGGACCTGACACAACAACTACACAACGTTTACAATGCGTCATTGCGAGGACCGAAGGGACGAAGCAACCTCAGATCACTCAGCTCGACTCCCTGCGCGCAAAGCGCGTAGCCAACACGGAAAATGGTTCGAGACTGCTTCGTCACTACGTTCCTCGCAGCGACACACATTTATCCTCTATGTCCCCACCTCATCCCGTCGATTCAGCTGGCGCAACAGGTTGTCGGTTCTCCGATGGGCCTCGTTGACACGTACAGTTGCCAGGTCCTCGCGGCATTGCTGGTAGACATCAAATGCCTTGAGCAGCAGACGATCTACCTGCGGTTCATACGCATCTATCCAACAACCCTGGTCACGGAGAACCTGTTTCAGATCGAGAACAAAACCGACTGCCTGCGACGGTGCAAAATCCTGCACGGAACGTATCCGGCAGACATTGTCGAGGGCACGATCAAAGCCCTCCTCGTCCGTAATGCCTGTGAAATGGTCAAACAGAATGGCGAGGTCTCGTCGGAAGGAAGCGCCAACCGGATTGGCGAATGGATCGGTCTGTTTGGTCAGCAGCATGGCGGCCTGGGACGGGTAGGATGCCATCACCCGTTCGAACCAGAGCGCGACCAGCTCATCTCGCCGTTGGGCCAGATCGTTCACACATCCCCCCTGTGGCAGATTCCCTGCCAACTGTGCGTGTTCTTTATTCCGTCAGGTCCGTAGCGAAGCGAAGACCTGACGGTTCTTCGCGCCGATGGCGCGATCATGTGTCAGACGTAGACGTCTGACACAACGGACTACACAACGACAACACCACGCTTGAGCCTTACTCCACAAACCTCACGCCCGCCTCTTCGGCGAGCTTCCGGAAACGTTGTGCCTCATCTGCATGTTTCAGCGCAAGATGGGCTTCGTAGAGGCCCGCCAGCGCCTGAGGCATTTTTGGCTCGAGCTGTAACACTCGTGTCAACTCTTCAATCGAAGATGTGTAGCGACCCAAAGCGTTCAGCGCCAACCCCAGGTTAACTCGTGCCGGGACAAAACCGGGTGCAATGTCGAGCGCGCGACGGTTCATCTCGACCGATTTATCAAATTCGCCCATCTGGTGATGAACGATGGCGAGGTTGACCCATGCATGGATGAATCGTTCGTCGAGTTCGATCGACTTTTTCAGCGCTTTGATCGCTTCGATCGGCTGCTCGAGGGAGAGGTAGGCGACACCAAGCTGGTAGTGGACCAGGGCATCACCCTGGCCCGATTCAACTTGCTCTTGCAGGCGATGCAGCGCTTCCTCCTGCTTCTCCTGCTCGAGTTTTCGCCTTGCTTTCGCCGTCTGCTCAGCCGACGGCATCTTGATCGCCACTGCTGCTCCCTTCTCCCCCCAACCAAACTTCTTTCAAACGTGCCGTTGCGAGGACCGCAGCGACACAAAACACTCTGCTCAGACTAGCCCTTGTACCCCTTCGCCGCCCGGATCATCCCATCTGCCCAAGCAGGAAGACCGGCCGCGTGAACATGCGTATAAAGAGCGAGGACGTTGTTCGTTACAAACCCGTCATGTCCCCCGCCGACCCCGGTGCCTTTTTCCAACTCAACCACCGTCCCCGGGATATCCTGCCCCTCCTCCAAACTGGAATGGTGGAATTCATGTCCTGATATATCTGTGCCGACCGGGTAAAATGGATTGTCCCGGGTCACCTGCCCCCGTGTGTAACCATGCCCCGAAGGCTTCTTCGACCAGCCGATCTTCACAAGCAGCACCTTGCTCATCGGGTAGGTACGGCCCTTGTACTCGATACTTTCGGTCAGCAGCATTAACCCGCCACATTCAGCATAGATCGGCAAGCCGTCCTGTGCGGCCTGATGGAGCGCGTCGAGAAAGGGTCGATTCGCGGCGAGCTGTTCCGCATGGGTTTCTGGAAAGCCTCCCCCGATGTACAGCGTATGCAAATCGTCTGGTAAACCATCCCCATTCAGCGCGCTGACCGGGACCACCTCGGCCCCTCGTGCCTCGAGCGCCTCCAGGTTTTCCGGGTAGTAAAAAGGAAAGGCGGCATCACGCACCACCCCGATGCGCACAGTCCCTTCCCGTTTCACCCTCTTCCTTGCTGGAGCGGCCATTCTCGCCGACGGTTTCCAATCCTTCCCCCCCCCGGCGATCTCGAAGATTCGTTCAAGGTCGAGATGCTCCTCCACCACCTCTGCTGCACGTGCAATTGCCTGTCGCGCTTCCGGATGCTCGTCGGTCGTTACCAACCCGAGGTGACGGCCTGGAATCATTCCCTGGTTTGTCAACTTGGGGATAATCCCGACAACCGGCACACCAGTCACCGATTCGATCGCTTCGCGCGCCACCCGGGCATGCCGTTTCCCGGCAACCCGGTTTAAGATGACACCTTCCAGACGCAGCTCCGGATCGAGCGTTTGCACACCCAATACCAATGCTGCGGTGGTTCGAGTCATCTTGGTCGCATCGATCACCAGCAGCAGGGGCAGGTCCAGCAACTTCGCGAGGGCCGCCGTACTGTGGCTGCCCTCGGCATCAACCCCATCGAACAGGCCACGATTGCCCTCGATCACTCCGATATCCGCCCCAGCCGTCGCACCCTCCCAGCTCGCCCGGATGGTTGCCTCCTCCATCAGGTAGCTATCAAGGTTACGGCAGGGCGCAGATGCGGCAAGGGTCAGCCAGGCGGCATCGATGTAATCCGGCCCCTTTTTGAACGGGGCAACGGTTCGTCCCTGTTTTGCCCACGCAGCAGCCAGCCCAAGCGCGACAAGCGTTTTTCCGCTATCTCCGCTTAGGCCGGCTGCAACGATTCCCGGGCAACGACTCATCGGCAAATCGTCTACAGTTTAGACGCAGCCAGTCGGTTTCGGCAGGCCGGCGACCTTGCAGGCGCCCTTTGCCGGACCCGACGGGTAGAGTTCGTAGATGCGCTTCAAGGGAGTGTCGGTCTCCTTGCAGAGCTTCCGCACCATCGGGGCAATCCCGAACTGCTTGTAGTAGTCACGGAGATAGTGGACGATCTTCCAGTGATCGTCACTCATCTCAGTCACACCTTCGATCTCCGCCAGCGCCTTCGCGAGTTCCTCGTTCCAGACACTGGGATCCTCGATGAAACCATCCTCGTCGACATCGACGGCTTTTCCGTTGTACTCGAAGCTTGCCATGGTACAACCCTCATGCTTTGCGTGCCAAGGCACACAAGGTGAACTGTATGGGAGGTTCTAGTTTACTCTTGTTACGATGCCTGTCCCGGCAGACGCATTTCGATGTAGCCGCATGGACAGACTTCAGCACACTTCTCGCAGCCTTTGCATGCGTCGAGATTAAAGGTGAAGGGTTCGCCCGGTTTGACTGGACGCGCCACCACCTGGTCCTGACAGTAGCTGTAGCACTGCCCGCACTCGATGCACATGCCGCAACTCAGGCAGCGGCTTGCTTCTGCTACCACTTCTTCTTCGGTAAAGGTGCGGTGTACTTCCTTCACCAGGCTCTTGACCCGCTCCTTAACGTCTTCTTCCTCGACTTCCGTGCGTGGCTTCGGGTCGAAGTAGTTGGTCAGGATCTTTTCCGGCGCGACCAGCTCCGGCTTTTTCTCATGTTCGACGGTGAGACCACGGAAACGGGCATGCATCGTCGCAGCGGCACGTTTCCCCTGCGCCATCGCAAGGGTCACTGTCCCGAGGTTGAGTGCATCGCCACCAGCAAAGTGGTGGTGCTCCTCATCCTGCTCCATGAACTCGTCTGCCTTGACCCAATCCTTCGGTCCGGCCTTCAGCTCTTCCAACCCATCGAATTCGGGTTCCTGGCTGATCGAGGGGATCAGCGTGTCGATGTCCAACTCGAAAAACTCGTCGATCGGCACCGGACGGCGACGTCCGGAATCATCTGGTTCGCCGAGTTCCATCTTCTGGCACTTGATGCTGGTGCACTTGTCGCCATCGACATTCAGGCTGACTGGAGTCGCGAGGAAAACAAAGTTGACGCCTTCTTCCTCACCACCGACGATGTCCTCTTCAATCGCGGGCATCTCGTTGCGCGTACGGCGATACAACAGGGTCACTTCGGCACCGAGACGCAGGCAGACACGTGCTGCATCCATCGCCGAGTCACCACCACCGACCACCACTACCTTCTTGCCGACATCCGGCGGGTTGCCGGAGTTGACCATGTTCAGGAACTGGGTACCGGTGTAGACATTGTTTGCATCCTCTTCGCCTTCAAGGCCGAGTAGACGGCCTTTGTGGGCTCCGATGCCAACGAAGACAGCATCAAACTCTTTCTCGATATCGGAGAAGGCCTGGTCCTTGCCGACGGTGACCCCCGTTTTCAGCTCAACCCCAAGATCGAGGATACGCTGAATTTCCTTGTCGAGGATTTCCTGCGGGAGACGATAATCCGGGATGCCGTATCGCAGCATACCACCCGCCTTGGAGAAGGCCTCGAAGATGGTCACTTTGTAGCCACGTTTCGCGAGGTGATAGGCCGCATTCAGACCGGCAGGGCCGGACCCGACAACAGCCACCTTCTCCGAATAATCCTCAGCATCGTCAAGTTTCTTCAGCTTGAGTTCCTGCTTCAAGCCCCAATCGCCGATGAAACGCTCGATCTGGTTAATCGACACCCCGCCGTCTTTCGTCTTCCGGTTGCAGTCGCCTTCACAGGGGTGAGGGCAAACACGTCCAAGAATCGCCGGGAAGGGGTTGATTTCGGTCCATGTCTCCCATGCCTTGGTAAAGGATTCGTCAAGAGACAGGCCATGTTTTTCGTGGAGGCTGATCGTGTTGATCGCCTCACGGACCGGTGTTCCCTGCGGGCAGTTGCACATGCACGGGGCCAGCTTCATTGCATGGACAGGCCGTTTGTCCGAGTATTCTCGTGACGACCCACCACCGCGACCTGCACCGAGGGCACCGCGTCCACCCAGTTTCTTTTTCTTCGCTGCCCGTTGTATCGGCATTTCCATCCACCTTTCACATGCCCCCTGCCCGGAGCAAACTTAGCAGCTTGGACGGCCCCCCCGTGCCGTCCCAACCGCATACCTAACCTGCTTCCACATTTTGGAACAACCGATCCAGGAATCAACATCCTCCTCCTTCCGGCACGTATCACGCCGGAAGGAGGAGAAGAATCGAAACCAGCAAATCAGTCGTTCGCAGCACCTTCACGATGCGGGAGTTCGAGGTACGAACCACCGAAATAGGTGTAAACAAGACGGCCAGAGTCGACCAAATTCTTGATCGCGCTCTTGCACATCTTCTTGTCCACACCTTCCTCTTCATAGGCCTTGAGCATAGCCTTGGTGAGGTCCATCGGTTTCAGCTTTTTGCCGAAATTGGTCGCCTCTTCGACTTCCTTGTACATCGCGTCGGCGATCTGGTCGACTGTCATCGCCATGGTAGACTCCTTTACGCCTCGTGCGTCAGGTGAGCACTGCGTTTGAAGCTGAGACCGGCATGCTTGAAGTCGTCGATGTGTTCCTTCTCGAACGGAATACCGGTCAGTTTGAAGAAGCGTGGCCAACCGACCCGCTCAATCCACTCGCCCATACGTTCGTAGGGACGTGCGTTGGCGGCCCAGACCTCGATGATCTTGACGATCGCTTCGGTCACTTCCGGCCAGCGCGGCGGATTGTTCGGGATGAACGGAATCGCCAGCTTCGAGAATTGCGGTTCACTACGTGCGTTGGACACCTTGCCGCCGACCCAGATCGACACACCGTCGTTCTCCGGATCTGCAATTGGCATCGCAGGGCAGACCGTAAAGCAGTTCGCACAATACATGCACTGCTCTTCGATCACTTCCACGGAGGGCATGCCTTCGACGGTCGCCGGACGGATCGCGGCGGTCGGGCAGGAGGCCGACAGGTTCGGGATTTCGCAGATCTTGTCGAGATTTTTATGATCGATGCGCGGCGGCTTGCGGTGGATACCGAGAATCGCGATATCCGAGCAGTGGACCGCACCACACATGTTGAGGCAGCAGGCGAGAGCGATACGGCACTTCGCGGGAAGTTTTTCTTCCTTGAAGTAGTCGATCACTTCATCCATCACCGCCTTGACCACGCCGGAGGCATCGGTCGCTGCACTGTGGCAGTGCACCCAGCCCTGGGTGTGGACGATGGAAGTAATGGAACGACCCATACCACCAACAGGGTTGCCGTTCGCTTCAATTTCTGCACGGATTTTCGCGACGTTTTCTTTCTTCGTCGTCAAAAATTCCACGTTGTGACGGCTGGTGAAACGGAGATGACCGTCGCAATACTTGTCCGCCAGGTCGGCATAGAAACGAATCGTATCTATCGCCAGCAGACGCGGTGAACCGGCACGGATCGTATAAAGTTCATCGCCGGATTCGGCCACATGGACCATCACGCCCGGTTCGACGATTTCATGGTATTTCCACTTGCCGTAGTTCGCTTTCACCACGGGCGGAAGGAACTGCTGAAAATCTGGCGGGCCGATATCGGTAATCCGCTGAGGGGCTGCATCAGCCATTTTCCTACTCCTTATCCAAACGTTCTGCGTTGTTGTTTACGGTTGAGAAGGCCGATGCGCCTACTCATCTTCATCCTCGTAAAAGTCTTCGTAGAAGACATACGGGTTGTCGCGGGGGTAAGCCACCATCTCGGGAATCGGCTCAACACCGACGGCCTCGAGGAAGTTGCCCATGCCGACACGCTGGATGAATTCACCGACACGTTCACGGTTCTTACCTTCTTCACACCAAACGTCCTGCATCTCTTCGATCAGGTCGCAGAAGGCTTCGAACTCTTCCTCATCGTCAATATCGAGGAAGGGAATCAGTACGCTGGAAAGCAGAGCACCTTCCACGATAGGTGCTTTCGCACCGATCAGGATGGTTGCACCCTGTTCAACACCCGGACGCAGCGCTTTTGGCATCACATTGATGCAGTGCATGCAGCGACGGCAATCCTTGTTGTCGATAGAGATTTCTTTCTTTTCGCCATCGTAACGCATGCACTTGGCGGGGCAGTTCAACACGACATCGTTGAAGATGTCCAAGCCCTCATCCGCATACGTCTTGACCTGGTCGGCATCGACACGGATGTCGTCCTTCCAGGTACCGATCACCGAGATGTCCGCACGAGCGATCGACGCCACGCAATCGTTCGGGCAACCGGCAAATTTGAATTTCCACTTGTACGGGAATGCCGGACGATGGAGTTCATCCTGGTAGCGCATGGTGATGTCATAGCAGCGCTGCAGGGTATCGTAGCACGCCCATTCGCAGCGGCCGGGGCCGACGCAGCAGGACGGGGTACGCATATCCGAACCAGAACCACCAAGGTCCCAACCCGCTTCGGTCAGGTCTTTGAAAACCGGTTCCAGGTGATCCGTGGTGGTACCGAGAAAGACCATGTCGCCGGTCGAGCCGTGCATGTTGGTTAATCCGGAACCATGCTTCTCCCAGATGTCGCAGATCGTGCGAAGCGCATCTGAGGTGTAGAACCAACCCGACGGCTGGTTGACACGAATCGTGTGGAAGTGGGACACGCTCGGGTACTTATCCGGCAGGTCGCTGTAGCGGCCGATCACACCACCACCATAGCCCATGACACCAACGATACCGCCGTGCTTCCAGTGCCCAAGTTTCTCGTTGTAGGACTGCTCCAGCTGGCCCAACAAGTCGTTCGACATCTCGCTCTTTTTGGCGGCCAACTTGATTTCCTTGACGAAACTTGGCCACGGGCCTTTCTCCAGTTCGTCAAGCTTGGGGGTCTTGTACTCCTTTGGCATGACTCCTCCCTAACGCCGTTTGCTCGTGCCTCGACCCGTCCCTCTCAGGAACTGCCCTTCCGGGACCGGCTGCACGATTTCGCCCTTCTATTCACAAATTATCTTCTGTTTTTGTGCTATTCTTCACAATATGGTCAGGACAATTCCGCCATTTGTGATGCCCCTGCAACTCTACCAAACGAGCTACCTGTTCCGTTGCAAGGCCTCTTTCAGCTCATCTCCCGCTGACGCAACCCCGTCCGCTTCTGTATAGAAAAAGGGGGTGGCGTCAATGCCCTCGTCCAGGTTATTGCGAACCACCTTCCCCGCTGTGCCAGACGGTAACGGGCCGAACGACAGGACGATAAAGAACAATGCCAACAGCAGACTGCCTGCTGTCAACCGCAGAACTCGCAGCAGCTTCCGCGGCCTCACAGCACCAACCTGTCAAACAGGATGCCGCCAAAGGCCAGCCAAGCGGCCAGCAGAGTCAGCAGAACGTTAAACGATTGCCCGACGACATACAGAATAAAGGGTTTACCGCCGGACATCTGGGCGGCCATCTCACGGAAATTTGACTCAAGACCAATTGACACAAAGGCCATGCAGAAGAGCCATCCGCGCAACGGCACACTCACATGTTTCAAGATTCCAATTTCCACCGCTTCGCTGCCCATCAGGGGCATCAGGACAAACGAAAACACTACGCTGGCGACAACAAACCCGACAATGAACTTCGGGAAACGAATCCAGATTTCTTTCAAAGAAGGCCTGGTCTTGCATTCCTTGTCGTCCCCCTCGCGCTCCACCTTTGCGCACCAGTAGACGGCAACCAGAAAAGCGACCACACCGATGAGCACGTTCTGGATCATCTTGACAACCGCCGCGATCTTCTCCGCCTCCGGGCCAAGGAAGGCACCCGAGGCGACCACCGCTCCGGTTGAGTCAATGGTTCCGCCGATCCAAGCCGCCCCGACATGCACATCCATGCCCATCGCGCGAATGCCCCAAGGCATGAAGATCATCATCAGGACGGTGAAAATGAGCGACAAGCCAACCGCGAGGGTCAACTCTTCCTTCTTCGCCTTCGCCGCAGCAGCGGTTGCAATGGCCGCAGACACTCCGCAAACCGATGTCGCTGCTGCGATGGTGATGATCAGCGCTTTGCTGGGAATCTTCAACAGGCGCGTCCCAACATTAAACATCACCAGGATAACAATCGGGGTGACAAACCAGGCGACAAACAGGCCGGGCCCCCCGATGTCCAGAATGTGGGTGAAGAGAATCTCCGCACCCAGCAGAACCAACCCGGTCTTGATGTACAACTCGCTGCGTGCACCTGCCTTCAACCACTCCGGTACACCCACCGTATTCGAAATCAACAATCCGAATGCAAGGGCCCAGACCGCGTATTCGAGCCCATATGCCCTCACTTGCACCTGCCTTGAAAGCAGGTAGGATACCACCGCGAGCACGAAGACAATCCCAAACCCTGCCATGAACCGCAAGGGTCGATCCCCGAGGAAACGGATGGCGAGGGCGAAGAGGAGGACGAGTACAACCCCCGTCAACACCACGGGAACGATCATGCTCTGGTCAGGCGAAAACGATGCGCCATGTTGAAACGCATCCAGGGGAGACGTAGTCCATTTCTGGAGCTTGGGGACCTGACGGACCAGTCCGAAGGCTGCGGCAATCAACACCGCAAATCCTATCCAGACTGCCCACCAGTCTTCGCTGTGTAGGAGTGGTGACCTTACCACGCCCCGATTCATCGTCCCCCCCAGGATGAAGCACGGCGGCTCGGGTCAATCGACCCGGGTCAGGCGTACGACACAACACTTCCCGTGGCCAAACATGAAATGGAAATAGGTACGCGGGTAGTATGTGCTATTTTGCACAATGTGCATTCACATCATGATCAAAAGCAAGAAAAGAGACTCTCATACGAGCGGTCGCAGTAACCCCCTTGAGACCGGTTCTATCTTCTTTCACTGACCGAGAAAGGAGTGCGGAATTCCGCTTGATTCTTGCCCTTTCGCCACCCCGGAATTTGTAAACACGACTTTGTTCCATCTGGAACAAACTTGTTTGGCTCTCTTATCTCACAGGGGCGGCAATCAACCACACGACGATGGTAAAGTACAACATGCTCCAGAAAAAGGCTAACTTTTATCGGAAACAGGGTTTATCGGATGTCCTTCTTGCCCGCTCCACCTGTTTCGACAGGGCGACTTAAACGTCCTTGCGAACAAGCGAAGCAATCTGCTCTTCTATTCCCCTGACGACGGTCATCGCCAGAAGGGGACCCGCCACACGCTCTGCTTCCTCACACCCCTTACCTCCCCACCACCCCGCTGCCGCTCTAGCGAGCGACATTCTAACGGCAGATTGCCACACAGCGCGGCGGTCGCCGCTTGTTCGCAATGACGATGGGCATCAACTGGGAATGAAACCCGGGCAACGGCGTGCCCGTGCCACCCAACAGGGCCACCGAGTACAATACGAAAAACCCGGCAAGCAAAGCTTGCCGGGCCAAAGAAAAAGCCTGGCGGACCGGGCTGGAATCACTTAGCGATTGGTCAACGGCTGCTGCTCGTCATCCTCATCTTCGCTGTTCTGGTTGCCGATGAAGATGTCAGAAAGCGTCTTCTCGTCGAAGTAGACGACCTTGTCGGCACGTGTCGCGAGCTGCTCGGACATGCCACGCGGGAAGAAGGCGCTGACGACTTCGAGGCCCATCTCTTTACCATACTCAACCACTTCAGCGAGGTCTTTGTCACCGGAGACGATGACGGCAACTTCGCAGGCGCGGTTGACGGCGAGACGGACGAGGTCGATGGCGAGCTTGACATCGAGACCCTTTTCCACCGCGTAGTGCTTGCGGCCGGTGTCCTCACCACGAACCTGGTAGTAGACCAGTTTGCCCAGACGGAGAGTCAGGTAGGGGGTGTGGGCGAGGTGGGTGATGAAGCGCTGCTGCTTCTCGTGATTATCCGGATCATAGTCCGGGTCCACCTTCGCATTGTAGTAATAGATGCGGAGCAACTCTCCTTCGGAATCCGCCGCGAGAAGCTTGCCAAGACGATGGAAGTCTACATCCATTCGGCCGACATTGTCGCGGAGTCCGTTGTAGAAGTTGCTGCCATCAATGAAGACAGCGACTCGTTTCATGATAACTCCTAAGACGTTTACCGATGCGCGTTCGGCTGTGGTGTTCGGGTGGAAGGACGACTCAGATCAGGAAGTACGTTTCATTCCCCGGAAGGGTATCGGTGTCCCTCACCTGCTGGTCCAGCGCCCCCCGGCCACCACGATTCACATAGCTATTAAACTGCTCTTTTTAATGTTGACTCGGACCTTGTTCAAAGTCAAGGGCGAAATTCCCTCCATCTCCTTGTGTCGGGCCCGTTTCAGGATTTTAATACCCGATTGATGACAAACTGCTCTCAAACACCGTTCAGTTGCCCGAGTACCTTGTCACTCTTGGATTCGACAGCCCTCATGATTAGCTTCCGCATGACCCGTCCGGGTGATTCCGTAGAAAATGATGTTGAACAGGAGTACGCATGCGGTTTGGTGACCTGATCAGTGAAGCGAGCATCGACCTGAACCTCCCTTCCCAACCCAAGGAAGATGTCCTGCGTCTCCTGGTCAGTCGGCTGGCACATGCCCATCAGGGAATCGATCCCGAACGAGCGGTATCTGCCGTTCTGGAACGTGAATTCGCCCTCTCCACGGGGGTTGGTCAGGGAGTTGCGGTGCCCCATGCGACCCTCCCTGAGATGAAAGAACCGGTGGTTGGCTTCGGGCGTTGCCCGAAAGGTGTTGATTTCGGTGCGATGGACAACAAGCCAGTCAACCTGCTCTTCCTTTTGCTGGCACCTGAAAACGAAATATCCCTGCACCTCAAGCTGCTCAGCCGCATCAGCCGTCTCTGCACACGTCAGGATTTACGAGAAGCATTGCTCACGGTCTCAACAGCCGAAGAGGTGCTCGACCTGATCAAGGAACACGAGTCCGACTACCAGGAATTGTGATCCGTGGCCACTTCCGACCTGCTTACTATTGCGATCTATCTCCTTCTCATCTTTGTCCTTGGGGCATTGTTTACACGTCGTGCGCACGAGAGCACGGACAGCTATTTCCTCTCCTCCCGCAAATTGCCCTGGTGGATTGCCGGTACCAGCATGGTCGCCACCAGTTTCTCTGTCGACACACCACTCTATGTCACCAAACTTGTGCGCAGTGGCGGCATCTCGCTGAACTGGCAATGGTGGTCGTTCGCCATCGGCGGCCTCTTCTCCGCTTTCCTGCTTGCCAGGTTGTGGCGACGCGCCGAGGTGGTGACGGATGTCGAACTGACCGAACTTCGTTACGGCAAAGGTGCGGGAAGTGTTCTTCGTGTGGTCCGTGCAGGCTGGATGGCCTTGACCATCAACACCATTTCCATGTCCTGGGTGCTGTTGGCGATGGCGAAGATCATTGGAGTTGTCTGGGGTGGACCGAAGTGGGGCGGTGTGCTTGCTGCTACCCTGCTCGCCATCGGCTACAGCTTCCTTTCAGGATTCTGGGGAGTGGTGGTCACCGATGTCGCCCAATTCCTGATTGCCCTGATCGGGGCCATCGTCCTCGCGGTGTTCGCGGTCAATGCGGCGGGTGGGATGGAACCGATCCTCGCTGCCGCGGGGTCCGAACGGCTCACCCTGATCCCTGCCATCCCGGCTGATGGCATCTTCACCGTGGAATTCTGGACGGGTGCATTTGGAGGGTTTGTGATTTACTCCTCCTTCCAGTGGTGGGCGAATATCAACAGCGATGGTGGCGGAAAAGTTATTCAGCGCATGAGTGCGGCCAAAAACGAAGCACATGCCTTTGGCGCAACCCTCTGGTTCAACATCGCGCATTATGCCCTTCGTACCTGGCCCTGGATCATCGCCGCACTGGCCAGCCTTGTCATTTTCCCGGATCTCGTGGATGATGAGCTGGCCTACCCGAAATTGATCCTCGAAGTGTTGCCGAGCCCCTGGAAAGGGGTGCTGATAGCCGGGTTGGTCGCCGCATTCATGTCCACCATCGACACCCAGCTCAACTGGGGATCGAGCTACCTGACCCATGATCTTTATCGTCGCTGGCTCAACCCCGGACGTAGCGACAAACACTACCTGGTGGCGGCGAAGGTGTCGATGATTCTGCTGATCGGGCTGACAGCGATCATCTCCTACCAGATCACCTCGGTCACCGAAGCCTTCAAGTTCCTGATCGCATTTGGTGCGGGAACGGGTCCGGTCTATGTCCTCCGCTGGTTCTGGCACCGGATCCACGCCTGGAGTGAAATCGCAGCGATGGTCGCTTCGACCCTGGTTGCCTCGGCGATTTACATTCTCAATCCGCCGATCCCCTTCCCCCTGCGTGTCGTGGTCATCACCCTCGTCTCCGCGGTCTTCTGGGTGCCGATCACCTTCTGGGTCAAAGGGGCATCAACAGATGTGCTGGTCGCATTTTACCGACGGACTCGTCCACCGGGTGCTTGGGGTCCGGTACGACGCGCCTGGCTTGCCGAAGATGGACCTCAGCCAGTGCAGAAAAGCATGCGTGTGGACTTGATTGCCTGGGTAGGTGGCGTCTGCCTGACGATGGGGCTGACCTTCGCGATTGGGCAATTCCTGCTGGGTGCCTGGGCCGACGCAATCCTTTCGCTTATCCTCGCCCTCGCCGGAGGTGGAGTTGTCTTTGCCTGGATGCGGAGCCGCTTCTAACTGAAAAACGCCGACCCCCGAAAGGGTCGACGTTCATTTGTCCGATCTATCTGATCAGAACATCATCAGTTGCACCTTTTCACGTGCCTTCTCAATATGCGTTCCGCAAAACTCGGCGAGCGTACCCATCGGTACGGTACCGTGTTTCTCCCACAACGCAGAGACAGTCGTCCACGCTTCACCATCTTCCATCTCCACATCATCCATCCACTCGCTCGCACCTGAGTCGCGCTGGTGCGAAAAACGGTCCGCAAGGTAGATCATCGCCACGTCAATGCTGGGATTCTCTGAAAGCTGGGGTTCGTGGTGGTAACGGATTGCGTGACGGAGATTTTCGGGCAGGTTCCAGCGTTCAGCGAGGTATTCGCCGATCTTCGCATGATCGAAGCCAAGCTCTTCCTGTTCAACCACGTGAAGTGGTTTTTTTGTCTCGCTGGCGACATTCCGGACGTGTACATAGTCTTCGCTGAAGTGAGTTGCCAGCAGGATCATGCCAATGTCATGCAGCAAACCAGCCGTGAACAACTCGCTCTCATTACTGATCTTCACCTTCTTCAGCATGGCGTGAGAAATTTCCCCCACAACCACGGAATGAATCCAGAATTCACGCAGGTCAAAAGCTTCCGTCTGTTCCAGGCCCTGGAGTGAATCAGCCATCGAAACTGCGGTCACAACACTCACCACCTCATCCATCCCGAGGATGACCAATGCTGTCTTCAGGTTTTCAATCGTCTTGCTCGGACCATAATAGGAAGAGTTGACGATGCGAAGAATCTGTGCGGTGATCGCTGGATCATTACGCAACAGATTGTGCAGATCATCAACATTGCTGGTCGGATCGAACGCGATATTAATCGCATTGATCATAATCGTTGGCAGTGTCGGCAGGGTGGTAATGTCATCGAGGACGATGCGCATTTCCTCCCACTCATACTTCGGCATCTCTATCTCCAGCGATTTTGGGTTGGGAGTAATCCAAATGATCGTGAGCCAGTCAAATACACCATCGCACATGCTATGATAGTCTAACTCTAAAAACGCGAAAGTTCAACCGATTATTGGCTTGTTTTCTCCCTATTCTCAGGTATAGCACACACTTTTTGGGGTTTGGCTATAGGTGCCAGAATCCGATCCAGACGATAGTGGAGCCATACCATGCCTTGCCCCGGATGGCGAGGAGCGAGTAGCTTCCTGCAGCATACGGAGAGACGATGAATCACAAAGTTCCGGGAGATGGGGAAGGCCTGCACTATCTCCGTTTCCAGCGAGATCGCAACACACCCCTTCCGACCGAACGGGAAGAAGTGGATAACGCCGGGGTTGGCCATGCCGACCTGAAATTTTGCACGATGGCCTGCGAGCATGCGGAGTGGCCACGGGATAATGTAGATGGTGGTAAAAGCTGCAGGACGTTTAATGCCATCTGGTGCCGTGCCCTCGAACAACACACCACCCGTAACGCTCCCTGCACCCTGGAGTACGGCGCCCGCCGTCCCAAACCGAATTGGTAAGGCGCTGGTGACTGGTACACACCGCTTCCAACACGCGTCCACTTCCAGCTTCGATGAAAGCCAACATCTTTAATGGGTAGCCACTCCGAGTGTACCTGTCACCAGACTGTCCACGTCGCCGTGAATCGTGACAGTAACACTCACCCCGTTCCCCTAGTCCCCGCCCGGGTGTTACAGAGCCACCACCACACTCACACGCGCCAGCCCCACGGATGATAACCGATGGTGACTGGTACACACCGCTGCCATGTTTTCCCCAACAGCCACCCTCGACAAAACACATGTATCGTACCCGGCAAATCCTCCGAGTGTACCTGTCACCAGACCCTTCAGCCCCTAAATCATTTGGTGACAGGTACGCTCGAAACTGATCCTTCATACCCCCGCCAAGCCCAATGCAGACCATCCCACCCATTTCCCTCCCCACTCGAGCGTACCAGTCACCGTCGGGTATCCGTTTTGGATTTTTGGGAAATGTGATGCAGGACACGGAGCAGCGGTGACCCTTCGCAATACCTTGTTGCAAACGATGTGGTACTCTTCCCATGTAGCGGGAGAGGAGGATGTATGACAATCGCACTTTGGATCCTTGGCGGACTGATCGCCGGCCTTCTACTGGTCGGCATTGCCGAGCTGTTGAAAGGCCCGAAAGGTCAGATGTCCGAGGAAGATAAATGGTGGTCTATCGATCGCGAGTAGCCCCAAGTCTGCTCACGGCCGACTGTTCACACAGATTCCCGCGCGGTTACGCACCCGCGCATCATCAGCCGCAACCCGCGTCATTGCAGAAACCGTCCGGTGATTCACCGGACGGTTTCGTCTGTTCAAATGTGACTCCATCCTGCTTATCACACCGCATGCCCGGATGACAGCAGCCGTTCCAACCGCTACCTTTGTCAACCGCTGGAGGGATTGGATGAGGGATGTATGAGTAAGCCATCGATCGGATTTTTCAGTTTCGGGGATGAGATCATCCGGGAGAACCCTGGACTGTTGATCTTTGTGCTGGCGACGCTTGCCTCCGCCTTTTTCTGGAGCGGAACCGTGGTTCAGGGTTTAATGATCCTCGCCCTGATTGTCCTCTTCTCGTACCTGCTGGCCGCTTATCTCCGTGTCCCACCGATGGTGATTCGCGGCATTCGTACGGTCGATGTCATCGCTGAACTGGCGTTCGTGGCGCTCTTCCTGATCAAACTTTTTCCGAAGGAGGGTGGGACCATTACTGTCGGGCTGTACGCCCTCTTTGCCATTCCCTTTGCGATCATCCTGATGCGTGGCGATAAATCGGTCAGTCGAATCTGGACGTTGCAAGGTGTCCTTTTCCTCGCAGCAGTCTTTGCCGTCCTCGGCTGGACCGACAACCGTACCCTGCCCGGCCTCGCCATCTTCCTGCTCGGCGCGCAGAATGTTGCCACCGGGATGTACTACCGGAACCTCCGCGCCCGCCGTCTCCTGCCCACCTTGACGGCGTTCATCATCGCCCTGCTCGGAGCGTACTACCACTTTGGAGTTCAGTAAGACAGCCCTTATTTCACCAGTGTAATCCTGCGACTCGCCTGCACCCCATCAACCTCCAACCGCACGATATAACTTCCCGATGCCACTGGTAGTCCCGAGGCGGATCGTCCATCCCACTCCACCCGATGCTGCCCTGCGGTACGCTGCCCATCCACAAGGGTTTTCACTTTTCGACCCCGAATATCAAAGACGGAAACACGCACCTTCCCCGCCTGTTTCAGTTCAAAGGGGATTACAGTCGAGGGGTTGAAGGGATTTGGATAGGCTGGATTCAGTTTCGATGTTATCGGATATACACTTTCCACATGTAATGACATTTCCGAACCAAGCTTCAAGATCAATACTTCGTGCATGGTTACTACAACGATCCTTCCACCTGACCACCCCAGATCAATCGGGACATATTTGGAAGGTATTGTCAAACTGCCCACTTGTTCGTTTCCCTCAGAACGCGACAGATCGAATAGACGTACCTGTAGACTGTCGCCAGTATCTGAGCAGTATAGCGACGCAAAAAACTCCCTTGATCCGCGCTGCGAGATATTGATCCAACCTTGTGGTAAACTGAAAGTAATTGGTGAACCAATCGTAATTGACTCAATCTCAGTTGCATTGTAAGAATCAACTACTGTTGTCCCGTCCAGACGCAGGTAACTGCAGTATAGCGTAGATGATGTTGCCCAGCATTCCGAGTAGGTTTCATTCGGTGCGTCGCCCCATAACCAAACCGGTTCAGGATCCTCACCTGACCGCATATCGAACGCTGCCCACGCTTCATCCCCTAATAGAATCATGTTGTTCTGATTCAATACTATTTGTCGTATACGTCCGGCTTCTGCACCATAAACACCTCGATATTCCATATGTTCAGGATCACCAATCGAGTAGACATTGACTCCAGCCTGTGACATACGTCCAATTGCTGCGTATTCTGAGGAGAATCGGGTGCGCCGTTGCGCCATCGAGTTACTGAACTCGATGGAACTTAACTCATCAAATAGCCCACCTGTTTCTGGTTTGTAAGCAGTGAGAAATCCTGGGGTTCCAACATAGAGAGCACGTTCTGACTGGAATACAGTTCGTACTGTCTGGTCGTTGCGAATTGGCGGTAAGGCAGTCGCTGGCTGACCGTCCTGAATGGACACTCGGTAGAAATCATAAGCGTTCACTTCTACTTCTGGGAAATAAAACCACGACCGTGTATACACAGGAACAAACACCAGGTTTGGCGAGGTTGCCAACCCCTCAAATGTTGCAACTTTTTGCATCCTGATACGTTCTGATATCCCGCCATCTGATTCAGTTTCATAGCTTCTCAGCCCTTCATTCAATGCTGTTGTCAACAGAGTGTTTTCTGAGAAGGTGATTCGAGAAAGTTCGTGTGAAGTATACCCAGAATCGAGAAGCAACGGGTGAGCAGGTTCTGATAGATCAACTAGTTCAAGGGGAAATGGACTTCTGCTTACTGGTGGATACGTTTCCCAGTAGATGCCGCCTATCACGGCGGCCAATTCCCCTCGAACAGCAATGTCATACCCACCTAGACCTTGGTGCGGATCGTAAATGATTGGGTCACTTGGATTTGATAGATCAACAGCCTGTAGCCAGGTGTTGCCGTGACCCGTCTCCGCACCAACCAACCAGACAAGGTTGTCGCTCACCGCAAGAGAAAGGTTTGCGGGGGAGACACCGACTGCAGGAGGTGGAATTTCGCAAATCAGCTCAGGTGAACCTTGATCGCTCAGGGAGTAGACAAATAGAGATCGCTCGATGATGAGCACAAGATCATCAATAATTACCAAATCGGTTGGCTCGTCTACAAGTTCCGCAAGGAGAGTGTTGCATTGTAGCACCGGATCACGAGGATCACTAACTGAATAGACGACAAGACGGTACTCACCAGGGTTGCATACAATAACAAGCTTTTCAGCGGCAGCCTCCATCAGTCGAGGATGCCCATACCAATCTTGTCTGCTCTGGATTAGTGATGGGTGTTCAGGGGTCTCAAGGTTCAGAATATCCAGCGACGCAACAGATCCGAGGTATCCAACATTTTCGAATGAGGCAAACTGCTCAGCTTGTTTGCCGTTTTGAAAACGGCCGACTACTTCCAGGTTTTCGGCCGTTTCAAATATGATCTGTAGCCCGGTACGACCTGTAGGAACTGCATAATACCCTCCCCCAAGAGTTACTGTTTCAACTGCAACTTCCCAAACATCTAATGGGGTAGATTCGTGGAAAAGATGGCGGGCATCACGCGAGAATGATAATACAGGAATCGACGCCAGTAGCATAATCCACAAAGCAAACCGTAGCATATTCATACCTCCTAAGTACAAAGGTCAGATTCTCAAGAATATATCGTTGCTTGCATATTGTTCCCTAATGGAGGAGAGCTGCGCCTAAGTATGTTTGAACTCGTGCTCCGAATCACTCTCAAGGCACTTGGTAACTCGGAGCTTCGGAATACAGGAGAGATTTAATAGGTCTCGAGTCATCTAGAAGTTCTCCCAATCACGAAAAACCGTTGCGTTCTTGCGAGTGATGAAGCTTATATTTCTGATAATTGATTCAACAGAAACCTCGAGGTTGGCATGAGTCGTTGGTCCCGTTTTGTTCCGTCCCTCCTCGCCCTGGCCTTGCTGGTGGTGATGATAGGTTGCGACAGCGCCTCCGATGAGAACTCACCGCCCCGGATCAATCGTGCCTGGGCACAGCCGGATACGGTCCTTCCAAACGGCTCGGTGACCCTCTTCGTCGATGCGGAAGACCCCGATGCTGGCACTCCCGATGCGGAGTTCGACTCCCTGTCGATCCAGTGGTCCTCGGCTGAGGGCAACTTCCCCGCTGCGGACGATCAGTTCCAGGTTCAGTGGACCGCACCCAATGCTCAGGGTCGCTTCGGCATCCAGGTACAGGTGAGCGACGGTAAAGAAACAGTAACCGACAGCGTTTTTGTTGTGGTCTCAGAGATTGTCACCAATGCGCAATATGCCATCACCATTCTCGACCCGCGTTCCAGCCAGTTCTTCACAATCAACGATTCCATCGAGTTTGTCGCACGAGTGATCGGGGTACAGGACTTCAACGATGTTGATGTCAATGTGGAAGCGTTCAGCGATGCACAGGGACTGCTGTTCGAAGCGGTACCGGATACAGAGGGATTCGTCTTCGCCTACCGTGGCCTGCAGGCGGGCATCCATCACATCAACATGGTCGCGGAGATCGATCATCAGTATAACGCGATCGACACGGTAACCGTATCGGTGTTGGATATTCAGCCGAACGAACTCTACCCAATCGAACGGCGATACGAAGCGAACCGTCTCGAATGGCACCATGAAGCGGACGAGTCGCTCTTCCAGTACTACAGCATCGTGCGCAGTGTCAATGGCTCCGCTTACCAGGAGCTGGTGCAGATTGAGAGCCCGACTGCAACAACCTACCTCGACACGAATGTTGTCCTCGGTGCGCTCTATACGTACCGAGTGGATGCCACCTACGACTTGGATGTGGTGGTGCCAAGCGCACAGCATACGATTCGGGCGGGCGTCTTCACGGAATATGGTTCACCGATTACTGACATGTTCTATGATGAGCAACGTGAATATCTCTTCATCGCCTTGCCCGAACTTGATCTCGCCTATGAGATTGATGTCACCGCCAACAACATTGACTATTACTACGCGTTCAACGATACCATTCCGGGGGAAGAATACCCGATCCTCTTTGACCCGGTTTCCTTCACGCTCAACGAAGGCGACCGTACCCTCTATGTCGCCAGCCAGGGGGACTCGGCGATCTGGAGGATTCCCCTTGATGCGGGCCTTTTCACCCGCTTGATCGATCTTCGACCCTACGGCATGAAACCGCTTTATCTCGATTACGATCCCAACGGGGATGTTCTCTATGGTACCGGCAATAACCGTTTCCCGCTCTATGTCCCCAACCCGGATAGCTGGGTGCCTGGCAACGGAGTCAACTTCATCTCCGACTCACGATTGGTGGTGAACAATTCCTTCCTTCTGATCGATGAGACCAGGGATTTGCTCTACATCAGTGAGGTAGGCAGCTACCCGGCGAGCTTGTGGAAATATGACATATCAGGAAACAACCCCAGCCTGTTGCTCGAGGATGACCATGGCAGCCTGGGGTACTTGTTGTGGGATCTCGATTTTACACGTGGTAACAACCGACTGCTGCTCGCTGGGGACTACCCTCATTACGTCCAGATTGTCCACACCTCTGACTTCCGACTCGTGGATCAGTTTGATACCGGTCCCTATCCACGCGCTGTCACCGTCTCGGAAGATGGGTCGCATATCTACATCGGCACTGCAAGTGCCAACGAGATTCAGGTATGGGATTTTGATTCAGGCGAGAAGATTGAGGTAATCGAGTTTGATGATCCAATCAGCAGGAACGGGATTCGTTTAAGTAGCGACGAATCGATCCTGATGGTATCCACCGATAGCTCCCCGGGCGACACCCGCCTCTTCATTATCTATCGGTGATGGTTACACGATCTGTTTCACGTAAAAAGGGGGGCGCGGCAATGCCGCGCCCCCCTTTACTCAGGCTTTGTAACGATCAGAACCCATCAAACTCCGTTGAATCAAGAGCGATCAACTGGCTGGGCTTCACTTCTTTTTGTCTGTAGATGGAAAACTTTCAGTCCATAGGAACCTGCTCGAATGTTCCCCGCTTCTCCGTGGGCCCAAAGGTGGGTTTGCTCTCGGCATCCAAATGTTCTACCTTTGGCGTTGCCAGCAGAGAAATCCTGCTGGTTCTTGCATCACAGCAGGCCACGGGGAGGTGACCGAGTGGCTGAAGGTGCTCGCCTGCTAAGCGAGTGTGCGGCTTATACCCGTACCGAGGGTTCGAATCCCTCCCTCCCCGCCACAACAACGCCCGTCCATCAGGACGGGCGTTAATTTGTTCCCATTGAGCAATCCAGAGCCGAGTCGAAATGGGTGCATTCATAGCGTCCCGTCAGCCAGTCCCCTATATTCACGGCGTCAGGTGGAGTGGCCCGGTTATGCCGCCTCCACCCCATCAACTCCGGAGGGTGCATGACCTGGGTGCTGAAAAGGATTCCATTGGGACCGGTGGCGAAAGTAGGGTTTATCCTCTACTTCGCAGTGGTCCTTGTAATGTTCCTCATCTACTCCATCTTCCTCGGTGGACTGATGGATATGGTCTCCAGCATGGTTGGAGATGAGTTCGGGCTGCCGGTGATGACTGGCGGCGCGCTGATCCTCGGCGGTCTTTTCCTCGCCATCTTCCTGTCGGTGATCTACACCCTGATTACCCTGCTGGCCGCTGTTCTCTACAATGCGATTGCCGGGTTCGCAGGCGGGATTGAGTTCGATTTGCAGGAACGCTACCCGACCCGAGTCCCGGTCCAACCGGAAACGGTTGAGGCGACTCCTGTTGATGTACCACCTGCCATAAAGGATCCTGGACAGGAGATTATGGACGACATCAGCCGCTTCATGCCCGGTGATGAGGACGAAAAGAAACCGTGACCAAATTGTAAACAGTCACGTCTGGGGGGACGCTGTACCATGATGGAAACGTTGTTCGAGATGTTTTCCCGTCTCCCTCGTCAGGGACCGGGACTCGATGAGATGACCACGGCGGTTTATCACGCGCTGCCATTGACAAACGGCAAACCGAAGATTTTAGATATCGGCTGCGGTACCGGCTATCAAACCATGGCGCTCGCCCGCGCGACCAAGGGTAGCATTGTCGCGACGGACATCCATCCACCCTACCTTGAGAAGGTGATGGAGGAGGCGCGAAAAGTGGGTGTGACGGATCGTATCAGTACACATGCCAGTTCAATGGATCAGCTCGAGCTTCCTGAGGGGAGTTTCGACCTGATTTGGGCTGAAGGGTCGATCTTTGCAATAGGATTTGAGAAGGGGATTCGTGACTGGAATCGTCTGCTCGCTCCGGGTGGCTGCCTGGTCGTTAGTGAGATCACCTGGTTCTGTCCTGATCCACCGAAAGAGATCCGGGACTACTTTGAATCGGTCGAGTGCCCCGTGCTGGATGAGATCGATGCCAGAAAGATTGCAGAGGATGCGGGCTACGAGGTTCTCGACACCCGTCGTCTCGACCCGAAGGGCTGGTGGGAGAAGTATTACACTCCCTATGTCGAATTGGCACCGACCTGGGAAGCGGAGGCCGACGCCAATCCGGATCTGAAGCAATTGATTGAGGAAATGATGCTCGAGATCGACATGTTTCGCAAATATTCAGAGTTTTACGGCTACACGTTTTACATGCTGAAGAAAAAGAGTTGACTGGCTTACACCACTTACATGTTTTTGACAGACACACTGAGGCAGTGGAATCGATCATGAGTGAGATGAGAGTACGTTTCGCACCGAGCCCAACGGGCTTTCTGCATATCGGCGGGGTACGCACCGCCATCTTCAATTGGCTGCTGGCACGTCACAACGGCGGCAAGTTCCTCATCCGTATCGAGGACACCGACAAGCAGCGCAGCACCGAAGAGTTCGAGGCAGACATCCTCGATGCACTCGAATGGCTCGGCTTGACCGCCGATGAAGAACATTTACGTCAATCGACACGCCTCACTTTCCACAAGGAAGTGGTCGACCAGCTTGTGGAACGTGGCCATGCATTCCGCTGCTTTGTCAGCCCGGAAGAGGCGGCGAAGATAAAGGAAGCGGAACGTGAAGCGGGCGGGATCGATGCCTTCCGCAGCCCGGACCGTGACCTGAGCTCCGAGGAATCGCAACGTCGTGCCGATGCGGGCGAACCCCATGCGATCCGTTTCAAGGTCCCAACCGGCTCGATCCGTTTCGAGGATGCCGTCCATGGGGTCATCGAAACACCCTGCAACACGATCGACGATTTCATCCTGATGCGCAGCGACGGTACGCCCGTCTACATGGTCGCGGTGGTGGCGGACGATTTCGAGATGGCGGTCAACTTTGTGCTGCGTGGCGATGATCACATCACCAACACACCGAAGCAGATCATGATCTACGAGGCACTCGGCTGGCCGGTGCCCACCTTCGCCCATGTTCCGCTCATTCTTGGCCAGGACAAAAAACGCCTTTCGAAACGACATGGTGCGACCGCTGTCACCGAATATCGCAAGATGGGCTACCTGCCGGAAGCGATCCTCTCCTACATGGCGATGCTCGGTTGGAACCCCGGCGATGACCGTGAGCTGCTGAATCGTGAAGAGTTGATCGAAGCATTCGACACAAAGGGCATCGGCAGCAAGAGCGCCACCTTCGACGAGCAGAAGCTGGAGTGGGTCAACGCCCAGTTTATCAGCCGTCTGCCGGATGCAGAGCTCGAACTTGCAGTCCGTCCTTTGGTCGCCGAAAAGGTCGCCTCGGGCGAATTCCCCGCCGGTGCGGGCAAGATGCTGCCGGTCGCAGTCAAGCTGCTCAAGTCACGCGCTCACTTCCCTGTCGACTTTGTAGAAAAAGGCTTCTATGTCTTCACCGAGCCGACGACGATCATCGATGAGAAGGCCGCAAAAAAACGTCTGAAGGACGAGGGCACTCCGACCTGGCTGGATGGTCTCGCTACAGCCTACGATGGTTTGGACGAGTGGAGCGAAGAATCACTCGAGAATGCGATGCGCGAGTATGCCGAAGGCGAGGAGATTGGCTTTGGCAAGGTGATCCACCCGGTCCGCTTGGCGGTCACCGCCCAGGGCGCCGGTCCCAGCCTGTTTGAGATCCTTGTCGAGCTGGGCAAGGAGACGGTCGTCCGCCGACTGCGCTGGCTGGCCGGTTTCCTGCGTGAGAAGGGCACCCCGCCGGAGCTCTAAGGTGACTGTTTCCTGCTGCCACGTGGATAATGAAGTGGGGAACGGCCCCTGTGACCAGCGTGTGAGCCTGTTTGGCTCGTGAGGGTAACTGTCACGTGACCGGATGCTCCGATTCAGCCGGAGCGTGCTGAAATGCACGCTTGGGTGACGGGGCACCCAAGCCACTTTCCGCGCCCTACGGGCGCGATACACGGGCAGGATGCCCGTGCTACACAACTGGCCCGGGCAATCTTGTTGCCCGGGTTTCTTGGGCTACAGCCACCCTTCGATAAGTGACAGTTACGCTCGTAAAGTCCCCAGTAGCGCGACAAACAACTAAGCCTGCCGAATTCATCGGCAGGCTTTCATCGTTCACTGCATAACCTTCACTAAATCACTCTCCGTACACCAACCGCACCAGCACCCGTCCCACCTGCTCGAGGCTTTCGGGAGCGCAGTTTTCGGGGACATCGTTGTGAGTGTGCCAGTGGGGGTAGTTGAAGTCGATCAGATCGACAGTCGGGATGCCGGCACGGAGCAGTGGTACATGATCGTCATAGACCGGGTCGCCCACTTCCGGGTAAAAGGCACCCGCCTCTACCTCTTCGGCCAGATCGAAGACATGCTTCGTCCACTCCGGCGCATAGGCCCAGCTGAACCATTCCATCGGGATTTCCAGCTCCGCATCGCCGATCATATCCAGCAATACCGCCCCAATCGGCGCAGGACCGTAGTGATTCTTCGCGTAGTAGGCGGACCCGAGGCAATAACTTTCGTTGTCACCGGATGCGCCTGAATCCTCAAGGTCGAACAGGACGATATCGACTCGTCCCGGCGGAGGCTGCTCGGCGAAGAGACGCGCCATTTCCAGCAGCACCGCCACCCCGCTGGCCCCATCATTGGCACCGGGAATCGGTTCCATCCGTCGCTTGGGATCGGGATCTTCATCGGCCCAGGGACGGGTGTCGAAGTGGGCGCAGAGCAGGTAATCTGCGGAACGTCCCTTGCCGAATTGTGCGATCAGGTTGGTGCCGCGCATCTCCTGCTTCGGGGAGGATCCTTCCGGGGACGTATGGACATCGGCGGTGAAGGATTGGCGACGGACCAGCGCGCCGCACTGCTCGAACCATTCCCGGTAGGAGTCCAGCGCACGTTTGTGCCCCTCACTGCCAGGGTTCCGTGGACCCATCTCCACTTGTTTGTAGAGGAAGGTGAATGCCGATGTACCGTCAAAGGTGGGCGGCTGGGCGAAGCCCGGAGCTACGGTCAGCAGCAACACCAGCAGCGACAGCACCACCCCACGTTTCAGCAGGCTGGAAGCGAGGGTTGTACGATCATGCACCGAGAGGTGGTCCACAAGCGTCCCGAGTTTTACGCTTTGTTGTGACGCTTCATGATCTCACGCCACTCGTCCTCACCAACGGTCTCCGATTCGTCAATCAGCATCACCGGAATGCCATCGTCGATACGGTAGCGACGGCGAGTCTCCTTATCGGTGCTGACCAGGGTCTCCCCATCGAGGACAAGGGGGGCTTTTGTCTCGGGACAGACAAGAATCTTCAGCAGTTCTGGTTCAATCGACATGAGGTGGTTCCATCCAACGTTCTTACGGGCCAACGGAAAAAGTAAAATCGCTGTAGGTCTCGGAGGTGCCAGACCAGACAGGCGGATCATTTAAAGTACGATGCGCAGCGAGCTTCACACGAAGGGTGTGGTCTCGTGCTGCCTCCGGGATTGTCCACGCGTACTCGAGCACATCCGTCCCGAGCGTATCCACCAGCAGCGAATTGGTGGAATCTACAATCCCGATGCGCAGAATGTAACGATGGCAACGATTGGAGGCGGTCCAGGTAACCGGGAACTCATTCCCGACAGAAAAGGTTCCCTGTGTGGGATGGTTGAGGTCAAAGTCACCCGGCAGGAAAACATAGGTGGTATCCTCACCCCAGGTGAAGGAGCGGATCCGAACCCGGGATGAGGCGCTCGGCACCAGGGCCGGAGTCAGCTGGTCCGAGTAAGCCTGGTCACGGCTGTCGTAATAGAGGGCTTGGTCCGCGAGGGTCACCACAGCATCCGTGGTCCGTGCCCCATCAATCAGCACCTCCACCTCACCATAGCTTAATGGCTCGCGACCTGTTTCCAGTTGACGATGGGTGATGGTGACAATCGCCACATTCCCCGAGTCGGGGTAGGGGAAACGTCCATCCAGATCGTTGTCATCGTCATCATCACAACCGATAACGATCAGCATCATCGCAACTGCCAGCAACAGGACCAACGGTGCGGTCCATTTTCCATGCCGGATCATCCTACCTCCCAGACCAAATCAGGCTACAAGATACAAACCACCCCGCCTGCATCCAGACGGGGTGGGGAGAAAAATCGAGTTTGGGTGTAGCGCCTACCACTCGAAGGTCAGCTCCTGGTAGAGGGCAGTGGTGATACTGTTATCCATCGCACCTACGGCGTCTTCACGGGTTCCGGACATCATCCCGACAACGATGGTTGTATCGGGCCAGTAGGTGATATAATGACCGTAGATGGGTTCATCCACCCAGGTAAGCGAGTCACCATGCAGAATCGCGTAGAAACTTGAGTCCGAAGGAGCCTCCCAACTGATGAACAGCCTGTCTCCGGGATGTAAGTCGGTGATATCATAGGGAAGCAGTTCAATTTCCTCTGGTACCGTCAAGTCAAATGTATACTGCCCCCATGTGGGCGAATCGATGGCGAGTGTGTGTTCGGAACCGGGTTGGAACAACTCATCAATTTCTGTTTGAAAGACTGGCTCGAAGACCACATCCAAGAACTCGAAGCTGCCATCGGGCGTCAGTTCGTAGGTACCATCCAGCACAACACTACCATCGCCAACGAGTCCGGATGTATCCTGTGCACTCCATAATACGGCGTTTATCGTTGTTGGAACTGTTGTCGGTTCGCTGTATCGAGAAAATCCTTCGGGAACCGCTGATACAGTGCTGGTATAGAAGGAGATGTTGTACCCTTCCGAATTCTCAAAATCGGGACGTTGATCTTTCGGGGAAACAGGATCATCCTTGTCGCAGCCAAGGCCCATCAATAGCAGACCCATTAGAACAATCAGTGTCCAAACCGCACGCGTTTTCATCGTTCAATTCCTTATTCTTTTCGGCTTCCGAAACCTTAGGATGGTCATCGACTACCAGTTTACCTGAAAGACCTGAGTGTGTGAGGTTGTTGCTACCTCAAGCAGCGAGTCTTGTGGGCGGATTCTCTCGTAATACACCCGCTGAGGAGTGAGCTTGACGGTAAACGTGCTGTCGGGGTACCACTTCAATTGAACTCGCGGGTCGCTGTTGGTCACTTCACCTTTATCCTCGCCATTGACATGGACCCGATAGACTTCCACGTCCGGATCCAGGGTCCAGGTCAGGTCAACAAAATCGCCGGGGTAGAGGTCGGTGGTGTCGATCTCGATCAGTTCCAGTTCCTGGGGCATCGTTACAACAATATCCTCGACTCCAGAAATGGGTGACTCGACATGGAGCGTGTGCTCACTTCCTGGCAAGAAGGTCTGTTCGGCGAACCAGCCATATTTGGGCCATGTGCTTGGATCGTCGAAGTAGTCCAACGTGATGCTGTCATCCAGGGTGATCGTCGCGAGCGGATCATAGGCGTCTCCGTCTTGGTGCCTGATCCACAAGTCGATCCCCACAACAGCCCAACCATCCTGATCCGGCGAAGCGGAAAATTCAGAGTGCATAAACAGGTAATGGAAGAATTGAGTTTCAATCTCCGGTTCAGCAGGGGATTCCTTCTCGCATCCTAAAATCAGGACACACAAGGCGAGGGCAAGCAACATGCTGTAGATTAGAAAAAGTTTCATTGATCCCCCAAATCTGTTCATTTCTTTAAAATACTCCTTCCTCCACCTCTTTCCAACCCGATCCGCTCCCGCTAATTCATCCACTCAAGCCCTCGCCACAGGAAAACCTGCTCTTTCACCCGCCCCCTGTCCGTGCCTACATTCTCGTTTCGCCAGTAGGCTGGTATGAACCAGAATCACCCTGAGAAAGAGACCCATGGCCGACGCTCCGAACACCGCACCGACTGATTTTATCCGTCAGATCATCCACAAGCACAACCGCACGGGCCGTTTCAAGGGGCGTGTGGAAACTCGTTTCCCGCCCGAGCCCAATGGCTACCTGCACATCGGGCACGCGAAGGCCATCATCATCAGCTTCGGGATCGCCAAGGAATTCGGTGGTGTCACCCATCTCCGTTTCGACGACACCAACCCGGTGAAAGAGGATGTCGAGTTCACCGAGGCGATCAAACGGGACATTCACTGGCTCGGGTTCGACTGGGGCGAACGCTTGCACCACGCCTCCGACTACTTCGAGACCCTCTACGATTGGGCCATCCGTCTGATCGAAAAGGGTGTCGCCTTTGTCTGCGACCTCAATGCCGAGCAGATGCGTGAATACCGTGGCACCCTGACCGAACCGGGCAAGAACAGCCCGTTCCGTGAACGTTCCATCGAGGAGAACCTCGATCTCTTCAAACGGATGCGTGCGGGGGAATTCCCGGATGGCGCCAAGACCCTGCGCGCCAAGATTGACATGAGCCACCCGAACATCAACATGCGCGACCCGGTGATGTACCGCATTCTGCACAAGGAACACCACCAGGCCGGCGACAAGTGGTGCATCTACCCGACCTATGACTGGGCGCATGGCCAGTCCGACTCGATCGAAGGCATCACCCACTCGCTCTGTTCGCTGGAGTTCGAGAACCACCGTCCGCTCTATGACTGGTTCCTCGATCAGCTCGAAGAACACCACCCGCAGCAGATCGAATTTGCGCGCTTGAACATGACCCATGTCATGATGTCGAAGCGCAACCTGCTCGCACTGGTGAAGGAAGGTGTGGTTGCCGGGTGGGACGACCCTCGTATGCCGACGCTTTCCGGCTTGCGCCGTCGTGGGGTCCAGCCGAACCAGATCCGCAGTTTTGTTGAGAAGCTGGGTGTGTCGAAGTCGAACAGCACGGTCGAGTACGCCAATTTTGAACACACCATCCGTGAGGACTTCAACGCCCATGCGCCCCGTGTAATGGGTGTCCTGCGTCCCCTGAAGGTGGTCATCACCAACTACCCGGAAGGGCAGACGGAAGAGTTTGAAGCGGTCAACAACCCGGAGAACCCGGAGGATGGCACCCGTATGGTGCCCTTCAGCCGTGAGCTTTACATCGAGCAGGACGATTTCCAGGAAGAACCGCACCGCAAGTTCCACCGCCTCTACCCGGGCAATGAAGTGCGCCTGCGCTACGCCTACTTCATCACCTGCACCGATGTGATCAAGGATGCGGACGGGACCATCACGGAACTGCACTGCACCTACGATCCCGCGTCACGTGGCGGCAACAGCCCGGACGGACGCAAGGTGAAGGGGACGATCCACTGGGTGAGCGCGGAACACGCGGTCGAGTCGGAAGTGCGCCTCTACCAGCAGCTTTTCCTCGTCGAGGACCCCAACGAGGCCCCCGACGGCGGCAGCTGGAAGGACAACATCAACCCCGACAGCCTCGAGATCATCCCCGACGCCAAACTCGAACCCTCCCTCGCCGACAAACCGGCCGGCTGGTTCTGCCAGTTCGAGCGCCTCGGCTATTTCACCGTCGATCCGGATTCTAAAGAGGGCTCCCCCGTCTTCAACCGCACCATCACCCTGCGCGACACCTGGGCGAAGATTCAGAAGAAGGGGTGAAAGGTTTATCAAATGTAGGCCGGATTCTTGAATCCGGCTATCGAGACGGGGCCAAAAGCCCCGTCTTCTATTTCCGGTTTTACCTCCTGAACGTATGAAGTAAGATTCAAAGACTATACGGAACGTCAGGGCGATCGTCCTGACCTTGCCGGATTCAAGAATCCGGCCTACATTGAGCCATGTCTCAATACATTCGTGCTCAGTTTGACCATCCCGATGACATCTACTTTCTGACCCTCGTCACGAAAGACCGTCACCTCTATTTCGACTCTCCAGAAGTCCGGAAGATGATTCTTGAAGCGTTCGATCACCACACCCGGAAACAATCAGGTGAAGTGATCGCTTGGGTGATTATGCCAGATCACTTGCATATAGTCATTCGGCAAGGGACCAACAGGTTCTCGCATCTCATCCGCCAGTTCAAAAGGGGGACAAATCTTGCCTTCCTTGGAAAACAAGGCACCCTCTGGCAACCGCGCTTCTGGGAACATCGGGTTCGAGACGAACAGGATCTACGAAAGTACCTCGACTACATCCACGCCAATCCAGTATTGGCAGGGTTGGTAGAGTTGCCCGAGGATTATGAAGCTTCGAGCTACCGAATATGGTTGGAACGAGGCGAGTATTCTATGGGCTGGCAGGGTACCGATATTAAAGAACCGCCCTGGAAGGGCGGGGAGTAGTCGTCCAATGTAGCGACTGTTTTGGCAGTCAAGCGATTTTCGTTTCGTAGTTCATGTT